>NZ_JBSWWK010000001.1:360000-3545000 GCF_056160045.1 Ruegeria sp. ABF4_144 | reverse complement strand
GTCACCTTTGCCCGAGCCGAATTTGTTGATCCAGCCAAAGCCCATGTCCTCAATCGGGGCGGCTTCGGGATCCGGGCCAACCAAATCAGGGTCACCCGCACCGTGTGCCTTACCGAATGTGTGGCCACCCGCGACCAGAGCGACCGTTTCTTCGTCATTCATCGCCATCCGGCCAAAGGTGTCGCGGATATCGCGGCCCGAGGCCAGAACGTTCGGCTCGCCATCCGGGCCTTCGGGGTTCACATAGATCAGGCCCATCTGCACAGCGGCCAGCGGGTTTTCCAGATCGCGCTCACCCGAGTAACGGCTGTGCGGGTTGTCGGTCGGGGCCAGCCATTCGGTTTCCGAACCCCAATAGATGTCTTCTTCAGGTGCCCAGATGTCTTCGCGGCCTCCGGCAAAACCAAAGGTTTTGCCGCCCATCGACTCGATGGCGCAGTTCCCGGCCAAGATCATCAGATCGGCCCAGGAAATCTGGTTGCCGTATTTCTGCTTGATCGGCCACAAAAGGCGGCGCGCTTTATCCAGGTTGCCGTTATCAGGCCAGCTGTTCAGCGGCGCGAAACGCTGGTTGCCGGTCGAGGCACCGCCACGGCCGTCTGCCGTCCGGTAGGTGCCGGCACTGTGCCAAGCCATACGGATGAAGAACCCACCGTAGTGGCCATAGTCGGCAGGCCACCAATCCTGCGAGTCCGTCATCAGCGCATAGAGGTCTTCTTTCAGCGCTTTCATGTCCAGCTTCTTGAACTCTTCGGCATAATCGAAGTCGGAGTCCATCGGGTTCGAAGCAGGACCGTGCTGATGCAGGATCGAAAGCTTGAGTTGGTTGGGCCACCAGTCGCGGTTCGACCGGGTTCCGGCACCATGCATTACAGGGCAACCACCTGCTTTAGGGTTATCACTACCATCCATATCGATCTCCAATCCTGGCTAAATTCCGGCAGGTTCGCGCGGTCAAAACTCGGTCGATCAAGCACACATGTAGATGACACTTTTACCTCGCTAAGGATGCGCGGTGCGTCCTGTGCAAGGTATCGGCGACTCTTCTGTCTTGTCTCCTCCAGAAATAGCAAACCAAAGCCATGCGAAAAAGTTTTCTTTAGTGATGAGTTTAATAGGAAATGGTTATGATATTTTTGGAAATGGACAAGCCAAGCCAAAATAACCTTGGGTCACATCCCGGATACGGTAATTGTTTTTTCCCGTCGCTCGACCACAGTCTTGGACAGGGCTGACCCGGGCACCACTTTGCCCGGTTGGGCAGGAGGGGATCGGAATGGAATTCGACTATGTCATTGTCGGCGGCGGGTCTGCGGGCTCGGTGCTTGCCAGCCGCCTCAGCGAAGACCCAAGCAAGCACGTTTGCCTGCTCGAGGCCGGAGGGCGTGGCGACAGTATATTGGTCAGGATGCCCTCGGCCGTTGTAGCCGCCCTGCCCGGACGGCCCAAGATCAACAACTGGGCCTTTGAAACGGTGCCGCAGCCGGGCCTGAACGGACGGCGGGGCTATCAGCCGCGCGGCAAGGCCTTGGGCGGATCCAGTGCGATCAATGCGATGCTTTATGTCCGGGGCCATCGCCGGGACTATGACGGCTGGGCCGAGCTGGGCTGCACCGGCTGGGGATGGGACAGTGTGCTGCCCTATTTCAAACGATCTGAGAATAATGAGGACGGCGCCGATGACCTGCACGGCGCCACCGGCCCGCTGCAGGTGTCAAATCAGAAAGAACCGCGCCCGATCACTCATGCGTTCATCGAGGCCGCCGAGCAGATGCAGCACCGCCGTACCGATGATTTCAACCGGGGCGACAATGAAGGGGTGGGCCTGTATCAGGTCACTCAGTTTCATGACCCCGCCAAAAACGGCGAGCGATGCTCGGCTGCTGCGGCTTATGTCTTTCCAGTCATCGACCGCCCTAACCTGACAGTGATTACCCATGCCCATGCCAAAGAGCTGACCTTTGACGGCAAGCGCGCGACCGGTGTGATCTATAAGAAGAAAGCCAAAGGCACCGACATCACGGTCACGGCGAGGCGCGAGGTTCTGATCTGCGCCGGTGCGCTGAAGTCCCCGCACCTGCTGCAACTGTCCGGGATCGGCGCCGCAAAGGACCTGACCGAACATGGCATTGCCGTGCGCCATAACCTGCCCGGTGTGGGTAAGAATCTGCAGGACCATTTGGATTTCATCCTGTCGTACAAAACCAAAGACACCGACAATTTCGGGATCAGCCCGGTGGCGTCGTCAAAGCTGACCCGGCACCTTCTGCGCTGGCGCAAGACTGGAGTATCGATGGCAGCAACGCCTTTTGCTGAGGGGGCCGGATTTCTGAAAACCTCAGCCGATCTGGACCGGCCTGATATTCAGCTGCATTTCACCATCGCATTGGTCGATGACCACGCCCGCAAACTGCATTACGGCCACGGCTTCACCTGCCATGTCTGCAAACTACGACCCGAAAGCCGTGGAACGGTTGGATTGAACAGCGCCGATCCCTTTGCCGCACCTGCAATCGACCCGGCCTTTCTGTCCGATGACCGCGATTTGGACACAATGATCAAGGGCGCGCGAATGATGCGGGACATCCTCGAGGCGCCTGCCCTGGCCAAATACCGGCACAAAGAGATGTTCGGAACCGATACCGCCCGCACCGACGCCGATTGGGAACAGCACATCAGGGCCCGTGCCGACACGATCTATCACCCGGTCGGAACTTGCAAAATGGGTGTGGACGAGATGGCCGTGGTTGACCCGGACCTGCGCGTGCACGGGATCGAAGGGTTGCGGGTGGTCGATGCATCGGTCATGCCGACGCTAATCTCGGGCAACACCAACGCGCCGACCATCATGATCGCCGAGAAAGCCGCCGACCTGATCAAGGCCGCCGGATGATCTTCAGACGTCTTTCATCAGGGCCTCGAGCCCGGTGCGATAATCTGGGTACAGAAGGCGCACGCCCAGCTCATCCTTGATCCGGTCATTCCGAACGCGCTTGTTCTCATTGTAAAAGCTGCGGGCCATCGGAGTCAGGTCGGCCTCGTCAAAGGGCACGGCGGGTGGCAGGGGCAGGCCCTGTAGCTCGGCAGCGTATGCAATGACATCCTGTGGCGGCACCGGCTCATCATCGCAGACATTGTATATGGAACCAGGGTTGGGCGCGGCCATCGACGCGGCCAGAACCTGCGCGATGTCGGCCACGTGAATGCGAGAGAACACCTGCCCGGGCTTGATGATGCGTCGCATTCCCGCCCGCTTGAGCTTAGAAAACGGCCCCCGACCGGGACCGTAGATACCGGCCAACCGGAAGATATGCACCGGCAATCCGGGGATGTCCTGCCATTGCTGCTCAGCCTTCATCCGCCACTTGCCCCTCTGAGCCGTCGGCGTTGCAGGGGTGGTTTCATCTACCCATTCTCCCTGATGATCGCCATAGACGGCGGTCGTCGACAGGTATCCAACCCATTTGAATTGTGCGGCGCGTGCGGCAATCTCGTCCTGCAACGCAGCCAGTACCGGATCACCGTCCTTGTTTGGGGACGTTGAGATTAAAAGATGCGTCACCCCGTTCAGATCAGGTGTCTGCCCGGGCCAGATCAGTGGCTCGGCGCCCGATGCGCGAATGGTTGGGGATTGGGCGGGATCGCGGGTTGTGCCGACGATGCGCCACCCTTGGGGTTTCAGTCGCTGGGACAAGGCTTGCGCCGAATATCCGTGGCCGAACGAAAAAAGAGTTCCAGTCATGTCGCCTTTGATGATCCGCAATTCCGACGGATGCAAGCACATGCGTCTGAATACTTGATTCGAATCCCCCAATGCGCCTTTCTTTTAAGCATGGCTGAGAAAACACCAAATCTGCATTCCGCGTATTCCTTGGACTCGCCCGAGGATCACAAAGAATTATATGCCGAGTGGGCCGGGGATTATGACGAAACCTTCGCCGCGCGCGAGGATTACCAGCTCCATATTCACACGGCCCGCGCCTTTGTGGCCGCGGGAGGGCAAGGCCCGGTTCTGGATGTGGGCGCGGGTACCGGACTGTGCGGTGCGGTTCTGGCCGGTCTGGGGGTGGGTCCGATCGACGCCACCGATATCAGCGCCGAGATGCTGGATCAGGCTATGCGCAAGGATATCTACCGCGACGCGATCGAGGCCGACCTGAACCAAGGCATCCCCGTTCCGCCTGACAGCTATTCCGGCATTGTGTCTTCGGGCACGTTCACTCATGGCCATCTGGGACCCGAGGCGCTGTACGCCCTGTTGCGCATCGCCCGCCCCGGCGCGCAATTTGCCCTATCGATCAACGCGCAACACTATGAAAAGCTGGGCTTTGCCGAGGCATTGCATAAATTGGCGCAGGGCCAGATACAGAACCTTTCCCTGCCCGAGGTGCGGATATACGGCGACCTGGCCGTGGGTCCCAACAAGGGCGACACGGCGCTGATTGCATTGTTCGAACGGACCTGACCGTTACGTATACATCTGTTTCTTGTACGCCCGGGTCCGCGTCGTCGCCTCGGCAGAGCCGTCGTGATAGGTGCCGAACCACTTGTCGAAGGGAATCTCGGACGTGCCGTAGTTGCACTCGAAATACCGGTGATGAAGCTGGTGAAAGAAATCCCCCGCACGTGCGGCATCGGTGTCCCCGGCTTTCAGCTTTTCGAACCCGGAATGCGACAGGACCGGGCTGATCTGCTGAAAATAGGTGTGGAACAGCACATGCAGCGGATGTGACGGTACGATCAGGTGGATGAAGTAGGTCGTGAAATACAGCAGGTTTTCATACCAGTGGTTCGATATCCCCGACCACGGCCCGATATTGACGTTGCGGTGATGCACCGCGTGGACGTGTTTATAAAGCTTGGGGTGATGCTCCAGCCGGTGCGCCCAATAGAAATGCAGCCCTGACCACATTGGGATGAACAGCATCCAAACCACGCACCAGACCGGTGCGCTGGCCCATGTGACCGTTGGCACATAACCATTGGCCATCGCCCAGTAGATCACCCACTGATACACGGTCGCCACGGTCATCGCGCTGCCCAGCGTCCACCAGATATTGTCCCAAACCTGATTGCGGAAGGTGAAATTGCCGTTGCTGCGGGTCAGGTCGCGGCGGTCGAACTTCTTATACATGCCCTGACCTTTGCGCATGTAAAGCCACCAGTGCAGGCCACCGGCGATCAGGATCTGAGGCACCATGTTCAACAGCCAGATGCGGAACATCCAACCCGGTGCAAAACTCTTCATCGTTTCCAGCGCCGGAAAAAAGAAAGCATAAGCCGTGACGGCCAGCACCATGCACAGAGTCAGCGAAGTGATCTGCAACCACGCGCCACTATACCATTTCAGTACAGCAGCGGGGCGCGGAGGCCAGTTGAACAGCGGGTTCAACCCAACCGGTCCTTCGGGGTGATAGTGCCAACGGGCGGCTTCGGGGTCTTGGGTGACGTCTGTCATGGCAATACCCTTTATGTGGCGTAGTCGGGTTAAGTGGCGTAGTCCGAGCCCTCTGTATCCAGCAGAGCTTTGATTTCACGCAGATGTGCTTCGCCCTGACCAGGATAGTCGTCCAGTTCCTGAGCGGTCTTTTCGGCAATCTCGTCCGACAGAACGCGCAAAGGCTGGCCGGTTTGCAGCGCGCGGATATAGGTCTCTGCCGCGCGTTCGAAATAATAGAGGCGATTGAAAGTGTCCGCCGGATCGCTTCCGATCACCAGAACGCCATGATTGCCCATGATCATGACCTTTTTCTTCGGGTCCGACAGCATCCCGGCGCAGCGTTCACCCTCGCTTTCAAAGGCAAGACCACCGAACTCCTGATCGACCACGTAACGGTCATAGAAGGTGGCTGTGTTCTGGTCGATCGGCGGCAGGGTGCTGTCCGCCAGCGAAGCGAGTACGGTGGCAAAGATCGAATGCACATGCATCACGCAGCGCGCGTGCGGGCAGTGACGGTGGATCGAACCGTGAAGGCCCCATGCGGTGGGATCGGGTGCACCGGGCTGGGACATCACGTCCGGGTCGTTGGCATCCAGCAGCAGCAGATTCGACGCTTTGATCCGCGCGAAATGCATCTGATTGGGGTTCATCAGGAACTGCGTGCCCTCCTCATTCACTGCAAGGCTGAAATGATTGGCTACGCCTTCATGCATGTTCAGCCGCTCGGTCCAGCGGAAAGCGGCGGCAAGGTCCACGCGTTCCGCCCAGTGGTCGATATTGGGTCGCAGGTTGGTGACGGTCATTTCGAGCTCCTGTTGGGCTAGCGGGGGCTTTGGGAAAAGCGTGCCTGCGACGCGAATGTTTGACCAACGAAAAAAACAGACCTATCTCATTAGCTGAACTAATGGCAGGGTTATGCACATGCAGAATTCGCTTCCTCCGCTGGGCTGGCTGCGCACCTTCGAAGCCTCGGCCCGGCATCTGTCCTTTACCGGCGCGGCCCGGGATTTGAACATGACCCAAAGCGCGGTCAGTCAGCAGATCAAATCGCTGGAGGGCTATCTGGGCCAGCCCCTATTTGTGCGCCGCCCGCGCGCGCTGGAATTGACCGAGGCAGGCATCACCTATCTGCCAGTGGTGCGCGACGCCTTTCGCACACTGGTGCGTGGAACACAGGCCGTCACCGGAGCGCAGCAAAACGCTGTGCAGGTACAAAGCAACATCAGTTTTGCTGTGAACTGGCTGGCCCCGCGCCTGCCGCTGTTTCAATCCGAACACCCCAAGGTGCAGCTGAACGTCTTTACCGAATTGTGGGAACCACGCGAGATGGCCGAAGGCGCTGCGGTGGAAATCCGATATTCGCTGCGGCCATCCGATACGGTGCGCACCGAATTGCTGCGAACCGATCACTATTACCCGGTCTGCGCCCCCGGTTACGAGGTGACGCTGGGCACCTTGCAACAGCAGCCGCTGTTTGACTGTTCCAACCTGCTATCCAACTGGGCGAGTTGGGCCGAAGATCTGCCGCTTAATTGGGAAAACCCTCCGATCACCTATTCGACCACCTACCTGGTCAGCCTGTCCGTGGCGATGGCCGGTGGGGGGCTATGCCTGAGCCACGACACCATCGCGTGCGACTTGATTCGGCAGGGGCGGCTGGTGGCACCTTTCGCCCATCGCGCTGTGATGCCCGAAGCCTATTATCTGCTATTATCCCCGCAGGCCGAGGAAACGCCGGGGGCGCTGGCCTTTGCCGATTGGTTGCGACGAGAGATGGAGGCGGATCGGCTGGCGTGACCGGGGTATTCCCGCCTATCGTCAATGCCGCTGCGCGACACCTCCTCTGGTTGGGCCGGGCAGCGTTGACGCGCTGCGTGACGGTTTCATGATAGCTGTGCACCGGGGGTTGCACCTTTGTGTGCATTCGGGAAAGTTGAGCCATGGAATACACGCCTTTCCCAAGTTGGCCCGATGTCGCCCCCAGATTGATTGCAGTTGCCGCAGGACGCGAGGCCGCCGACACGGTCATTCGCGGTGGGATCTGGGTCAATGTACACAGCCGCGAAACCCTGCCTGATCATGACATTGCCATTGCCGCAGGGCGCGTGGCTTATGTTGGACCGGACGCATCCCACTGCGTTGGACCTGATACACAAACCATTGAAGCACGCGGCCGATACATGCTGCCGGGTCTGTGCGACGCCCATATGCATATCGAGTCGGGCATGCTGACCCCGGCCGAGTTCGCTCGTGCGGTGATTCCGCATGGCACCACCTCGATGTTCACCGACCCACATGAGATCGCAAATGTACTGGGGCTGGATGGTGTGCGAATGATGCATGACGAGGCGCTGATGCAGCCGGTGAATATCTTCACCCAGATGCCGTCCTGTGCGCCCTCAGCCCCGGGGTTGGAGACCACGGGCTATGAGATCAACCCCGAAGACGTATCCGAAGCCATGAACTGGCCCGGGATCATCGGGCTGGGTGAGATGATGAACTTTCCCGGCGTGATCCATGGTGATCCAAAGATGCTGGCCGAGATCGCGGCGACTCAGCGGGCGGGCAAGACGGTGGGTGGTCACTATGCTTCGCCGGACTTGGGTCCTGAATTCGCGGCCTATGTCGCGGGCGGCCCGGCAGATGACCACGAAGGAACCTGTGAGGCCGACGCCATTGCGCGCGTCCGCCAAGGGATGCGGTCGATGATGCGGCTGGGGTCGGCCTGGTACGACGTCGAAAGCCAGATCACGGCCGTCACCGAAAAGGGGCTCGACCCACGCAATTTCATCCTGTGCACAGATGACTGCCATTCCGGCACGCTGGTGAATGACGGGCATATGAACCGAGTGGTACGTCACGCGATTGCCTGCGGCTGTGATCCACTGATCGCCCTGCAGATGGCCACGATTAACACCGCAGCGCATTTTGGTTTGGAGCGCGAGATCGGATCAATCACGCCGGGACGGCGAGCAGACGTCATCCTCAGTTCGGACCTGACGGAACTGCCCATCGAACTGGTCGTCGCGCGTGGTCAGGTAGTGGCAGAGAATGGGGCGATCACCGTCGACTGTCCGCATCTGAACTGGCCCGACACTGCCCGCAACACTGTGCATCTGGGTCATACGCTGACCCATGCGGACTTCGAAATCAAAGCATCCGCCGGCGCCAACAGGGTTCAGGCCAACGTCATAGGTGTAGTCGAAAATCAGGCCCCGACTAAGGCTCTGAAGACCGAGTTGCCGATCATCGGCGGGTTGGTCGAAGGCGAAGGCGACGTCTGCCAGATCGCGCTGGTTGAACGCCACCGCGCGACTGGTGGGGTAACGAATGCCTTTGTCTCGGGCTTTGGCTATCAGGGCAAAATGGCGATGGCCTCGACCGTGGCACATGACAGCCACCATATGATTGTGGTTGGCACCGACCGGGACCAGATGGCGCTGGCCGCGAACCGTCTGGCCGAGGTAGGCGGCGGCATCACCATCTTCCGTGATGGCGAAGAACTGGCACTGGTCAAGCTGCCCATCGCCGGCCTGATGTCCGACAGCCCGGCTACCGACGTAGCGGCAAGAGCCGAGCAGATGGTGGCGGCGATGCAGGCCTGTGGCTGTCAGTTGAACAACGCGTATATGCAGCACTCACTGCTGGCCCTTGTGGTCATCCCCGAGCTGAGGATTTCCGACCTAGGGCTAGTGGACGTGCGCACTTTTGAAAAGATCGACCTTCTGGAACCTCTTGCATGACAATAATAAAAACACCTGACGTCCCGACCCCCGAGAAATTCACCGATCCCAAAGCGGCGGTTGCCCGTTTGGAACTGCTGTACGACGAGGCGACCAAATTCCTGTGCGACAGCTTTGCCAAAGCGATGGAGGGCGATGCCCCGTCCGAGCGCTACAGAGCCTATTATCCCGAAATCCGCATCAAAACCTCGTCCTATGCGCAGGTCGATAGCCGCCTAAGCTTTGGTCACGTTTCCGAGCCCGGCACCCATGTGACCACCGTGACCCGCCCCGATCTGTTCCGGTCCTATCTGATGCAGCAGATCGCATTGTTGATCAAAAACCACGATCAACCGGTGACAATTGGCGCCTCTGACACACCCATCCCGGTGCATTTCGCGGTGGCGAATAATCCTGATCTGGTGGTGCCGCATCAGGGGGCCGCCGGGTTCACTTTGCGCGACGTATTTGACGTTCCGGATCTGACCACCACAAATGACGACATCGTCAATGGCGTGCATGATGTCGAGGATGAGGTTGGTCCTCTGGCCCTGTTCACCGCGCAACGCGTGGACTACTCGCTGGCGCGGCTGTCGCATTACACTGCGACCGATCCCAGCCATTTCCAGAACCATGTGCTGTTCACCAACTACCAGTTCTATGTCTCGGAATTCGAGAGCTATGCGCGCGAACAGCTGGCTGATCCAGACAGCGGCTATACTGGTTTTGTCTCGACCGGAGATGTCGAGATCACAACGGCGGATGGCGTTCTGGAGCAACCGCTGAAACTGCCGCAGATGCCAACCTACCACCTGAAACGTGCAGACGGGTCGGGGATCACACTGGTCAATATCGGGGTGGGGCCGTCGAATGCGAAAACCGCCACTGACCACATCGCGGTGCTGCGCCCTCATGCCTGGCTGATGGTCGGGCATTGTGCGGGTCTGCGGAACACGCAGGCGCTGGGGGATTTCGTACTGGCCCATGCCTATCTGCGCGAGGACAAGGTGCTGGACGACGACCTGCCCGTCTGGGTGCCAATCCCGCCACTGGCGGAAATTCAGGTGGCCTTGGAACAGGCTGTGGCTGAGGTCACGGAACTGGAAGGCTATGAGCTGAAACGGATCATGCGCACGGGCACTGTCGCCTCGGTCGACAACCGCAATTGGGAATTGCGCGATCAGTCCGGCCCGGTGCAACGCCTCAGCCAATCCCGGGCAATTGCGTTGGATATGGAAAGCGCCACCATCGCCGCAAACGGCTATAGGTTCCGGGTTCCATACGGCACTTTGCTATGTGTCTCGGACAAGCCGCTGCACGGCGAATTAAAGCTTCCGGGCATGGCGTCGGCGTTCTATACCACTCAGGTCAGCCGCCATTTGGCGATCGGAATACGCGCGATGGAGCACCTACGCGGTATGCCTTTAGAGCGTCTGCACAGCCGGAAATTGCGTTCGTTTGACGAAACAGCCTTTCTCTGAAGCAAAAAAGCAACGTTTTCCCCATGTTTTTATGGTTTTCAGCGCTACTATTCGTTGTGTTCGTCCACAATATCCCGTTACAGTTACGCGGTGAGGCCCTATTTATCGGGCACGTTAAGGAGACCAAGAAATGGCAAAGCCTATGACAAAGACTCAGCTGGTTGCTGCTCTCGCTGAGGAGATGGGGACTGACAAGAAAGCCGCGAATGCTGCGCTGGAGGCCATGACCGGCCTGATCACCCGCGAAGTATCTGCTGGCGGTGCGGTAACCCTGCCCGGCGTTGGCAAAATCTACTGCCGCGAGCGCCCTGAGCGCATGGTGCGCAACCCCGCCACCGGCGAGCAGTTCAAGAAAGAAGCCGACAAAGTGGTCAAGATGACCATTGCCAAGGCACTGAAAGACAGCGTGAACGGCTGATCCAAGCTTTCACTGCGATATGATCAAGGGCCGCCATTCGGGGGCCCTTTTTCGTTAGCCTCAATGTAGGCTTAGCAGCACCTCCAGATCACGGCGGCTGAGCCGTGTCATCAGGGACCGGTCATCGGCGGACAGTTTGGCATCCTTGCGGATGTATGTCTCAAGATACGCTGCGATTTC
Organism: Ruegeria sp. ABF4_144; assembly: GCF_056160045.1. NCBI lineage: Bacteria > Pseudomonadati > Pseudomonadota > Alphaproteobacteria > Rhodobacterales > Roseobacteraceae > Ruegeria > Ruegeria sp. ABF4_144. Next base: position 3,533,759 of record NZ_JBSWWK010000001.1, on the reverse strand, counting down.
ACTTGTAGGGCGGTAATACAGATCCGGCGAGGAATGGCTAAGTTCATCCACTAGCCGAAACAGCAGTTTCTTCTGTTTCTCCGAATCCAGATCTTTGCGTTTTTCTTCCAGCATGAGGTTTCCTATCGCACTTACAAAAGAAGTAGGGCGTCAAAGGTCTCCAACAACTCTTGTGCGTTGTTTCTTTCAGGCGACAGGTCAAATCCCCGTTCGAAAGGTTAATTTGGCAACCAGCAATCCGCTTCGTCAAAGTAGAACCTCGTGAAAACTGGAGGCGCAAGGAAAGGATCTGGCCCCAATCGGACTTCGATCAAAGCACTTGCATCAGGAAGCTCTTCACTACGCACTAAAGAACTGTTGGATTTAGTAACCCGGTGATGCAAGTTTTTTTGATTTTATAACCTCCACGAAAGCATGTTTCTTCAAACAGCCAGAATTCGCGGCTTCATCAATCAAATCAATGTAGAAAGCTTGTCGAGCGCTCAGGCTCTCAAGAGACGCCAATCGGTAGGACTGATAGGCTAGTGCCAAGGTAAGCAATGAGAATAGAAGTAAAAGAATTATTCTTTTCATGGAGTTAAGCTACGCATGCCCACAATTTTTCACAAGCCGGCGGAAAGCAAAAGCTTTGCTCTACAAGACTGCATACACTGTCCGAGTATCCGAGGAAAAACGGGCGCCGCTTTGGGCGCCCGTTTCATTTGGACAACGTCAGAACGGATCAGTGAACCGTCTCAACCTTGTGGAAGTCCAGATCGCGATCTTCAGGCATCGAGTCGATGCTCAGCACCTCTTTGCGCTTGCTGATCAGGATATAGACCACACATGCCAGATACAGACCAACCACAACTGCACCGATCCACTGGATCTGCAGCCACTGGCTTTGGAACAACAGGGTCAGGACGAACAGCAGTGCAACGTTGCCTGCCACGTACGGGGCCTTGCCGAACCGCTCGACCGTCATGTTCAGGTTGTCGGTATACAAGCGGATCAACGAGTCCAGCGAGTTGATCACGAAGGTCACGCCTACGATCACCATCGCGATGTTGATGAGGCCTGCGGTCTCGATACCGTTCAGGTGGTAGTAGTAGAGAACGGTGAACCAGATACCCAGCGGGATCGACGGGAAGATCAGCAGCGCCGCCAGCAGTTGCCATGTGGTCAGACCACCAACAAACCGCGAGGTGAACTGGCCGATCATGATCGACCATGCGAACCACCAGAACAGGTAGAAGGCATGATAGTCGGTCAGCGGCAGGACGAACTTGTGCAGGTTGGCGAAGTAGGCACCGATATTGCTGCCCGTTTCAACGAACCCGGTGACGCCCATGCCAGCTGCGGCCCACATGCCCAAGATCAACGCCAGGAACAGGAAGGTCGAGCCCACCGACAGGATACGCACGTATTTCAGGTCGGTCGACGAATAGGCCGCCGCCAAAATGACAACAAACACGATGATGTAGAAGGTGCCGACCACGGACTCGCCATCGCCTACTTCGGGCAGATAGCCCGGCAGGTAGATCAGGAACAAGCTGGCGGTAAAGGCGCAGGTGCCGATGATGACCACGTTGTTGATCAACTTGACCAGCGGGATCTCGAAGAACTTCACGCGGGGTTCGATCACGCAGAAATAGAAGGCCGTCAGGAAATAGAACGCCCAGATCAGGAAACCCCAGAAGCCGAACTCGATTGCCAGCGGATTGGCGAAGGCGTAAGCGGGTTCTTCGGCATAACCACCGAACTCGGTCAACGGGAACATGATCAGGCCCACATCCAGACCGGATGTGAACAGGATCGCAATGAAAGTGAATAGATGGACGGGGGTTACGCCGACACAGCGCAGATTCCACCACTTCACCACAAAGAAAGCGACCAGGCCCAGAGCCAACAGGACGCCAAACGATAGGATGTATTCCAGAAGCACCAAAACGCCTCCCATGATATTTCGGATGCCGCCGCTGTTAACTTTTATTGGCCAGTCAATCAATAAAAACGGTCAGGCGATTTATTCCGCAAAACAGATGTGCCTTTTTTGACGCAAAAACGCCTCTTCTTGCGCAGGTTGCGAAATTGATAAACAGTGCGCGAAAGTTCTGAGAGGGGACCGGAATGGATCTTCGCGCCATTGCCATGGGGCTGACATTTGCGTTCATCTGGTCGTCGGCCTTTACCTCGGCCCGGATCATCGTTGCGGATGCGTCTCCGTTGTTTTCACTGGCGTTGCGGTTCCTGATTTCGGGGATAATTGGCGTCGCCATCGCGCGCACGATGGGTCAAAGCTGGCACCTGACCCGACCACAGTGGCGCGCAACCATTCTATTCGGAATATGCCAAAATGCCCTGTATTTGGGTCTGAACTTCTATGCGATGCAGACGGTTGAGGCCTCGCTCGCAGCCATCATCGCATCGACCATGCCATTGCTCGTGGCATTGGCCGGATGGCTGTTTCTGGGTGAAAAACTACGACCAATTGCAGTGCTTGGCCTGTTTGCGGGATTCGCGGGTGTTGCTTTGATCATGAGCACACGGATCGGCGGTGGCGTAGATATGTTCGGAGTTGCCTTATGCTGCCTTGGTGCATTGGCGCTGACCTTTGCCACTTTGACCATTCGGGGTGCCACTTCGGGCGGCAACTTTATGATGGTTGTCGGGCTTCAGATGCTGGTGGGGTCCGCCGTTCTTTTCGTCGCGGCACCGCTATTCGAAACGATTTACATCCATCCGACCGTTCCGCTGGCGCTGGCCTTCACATACACGACCCTGTTCCCGGGTTTGCTGGCGACGCTGATCTGGGTGTTGCTGCTGGACCGGATCGGCGCCACCCGCGCGGCGACCTTCCATTTCCTCAACCCGGTCTTCGGCGTCACTATCGCAGCCATACTTCTGGGCGAAAAGCTGGGTCCGTTGGACGCTGTTGGGGTCGGGATCACCACACTCGGTATTCTAGCGGTTCAACTGGCGCGGCAGCCCTCTCAGGGCAGCAAAGCCTCAACCTGACGCAGCAGTTTCGGGGCATCCGGCTTCGTATTCGCGCCATAGGTGGCAACAACCTCGCCGCTTGGATCCAGCAGGATTTTGTTGAAATTCCAGCGTGGCTCAAACCCGGTCTGCGCCGCCACCGCCTTGTAGAACGGATGTGCGTCGGCACCTTTAACCGGGGTGATATCCGTCATCGGCAGGGTCAGGCCGTAGTTCATCTCGCAGAACTCCTTGACCTCATCGGCCGAACCCAGCTCTTGGTTAAAGGAATCCGAAGGAACTGCTAAAACAACGAGGCCGCGAGCCGAATAATCCTCATACACCTTTTGCAGAGCCGCATATTGCCCGGTGAAGCCGCAGTGCGAGGCGGTGTTCACCACCAGGACCGGCTGCCCCCTCCAGTCTTCGATTGACAGATTACCGCCGTCGATCGACGCGAACTCACCCGATAACGGTGCCGCCTGAACCGCACGGCCGAGCAGGATTAAAACCGTCAAAACCAACATTCTGAGCATGGTTTGCCCTCCCTTTTTCTACATTACGTTTCAAACCCGGCTACAGATCACCCGCACGAACGCGCGAGGCTGATGAAATAGGTCTTTGATTTCCCGGCCCCTGCCCCCAGATTATGCCACAAGAAAAACGACCGGAGGAGCCATGACCCGTTACACCAAAGACCCCGAGGCCATTGCCGCCCTGTCTCCCGAAGAGTTCCACGTCACTCAGCGCAGCGGGACCGAGCGTCCGGGCACTGGAAAGTTGCTGAACAACAAAGAACCGGGGATCTACGTGGACATCGTTTCGGGCGAGCCGCTGTTCGCATCGACCCACAAATACGAATCTGGCTGCGGATGGCCCAGTTTCACCAAACCGATCATCCATGAGCATGTGGAAGAGTTTCACGACGCCACCCATGGTATGATCCGCACCGAAGTCCGCTCGAAGCATGGCGACAGCCATTTGGGACATGTGTTCCCAGATGGACCGCGTGAACATGGCGGGCTGCGCTATTGCATTAACTCTGCCGCGCTGCGGTTCATCCATCGCGACGAGATGGAGGCCGAAGGTTACGGCGAATACCTGATCCATGTGGAGGATATCCAATGACCGAAGAACGTGCCGTACTTGCTGGGGGATGCTTCTGGGGAATGCAGGACCTGATCCGCAAACAGCCGGGCGTGTTGCGCACCCGCGTCGGCTATACCGGCGGTGACGTGCCCAACGCCACCTATCGCAACCACGGAACCCATGCCGAAGGGATCGAGATCTTTTTCGACCCCTCCAAAATCACTTATCGCGACTTGCTGGAATTCTTCTTTCAGATCCACGATCCAACAACGCTGAACCGTCAGGGCAACGACCGAGGCATGAGCTACCGCTCGGCCATCTATCACGTGGATGACGCCCAGAAACAGGTGGCTGAGGACACAATTGCCGATGTGAACGCCAGCGGCATCTGGCCTGGCAAGGTTGTGACCGAACTGGAACCTGTTGGCGATTTCTGGGAAGCCGAACCGGAACATCAGGATTACCTCGAGCGTATCCCGAACGGCTACACCTGCCACTTCCCGCGCCCCGATTGGGTACTGCCCAAACGCGACGCGGCTGAATAGAGGAGGGCCCCTTCGGGGGCTACCCCGTCGCCACCCGCGGTCGACCACTTGCCTCGACTGTAATCATGGCCTCGACAAACACGTCCTGCGCCTCAATCCGGGCGGTTCGGATATCCCGGTCGACCACGACCCGGATATCTTCGGCCCCGGCTTGGCGAACGGCGCCCTCAGCCTCGGACCGCAGCACCGATTCCAGAAGGTCCAACGCTGCTTGGGATTCATTGAAGTCCTGCGGGCCGTCTTCAAGATGAACCCGGAAACGGCCCTCGGACGGAGACGTGACCGTTCCCGTTCTGCGCAAGGTGAGACGGCCCACCACGGCCCCGATGGCATTCGCCACACCCGCATGTTCCGGCAGGATCATGCGACAGCGCAAACGCTCGCCAACTGCCGGATAATAACTTGGGGCCGAGGCCCCGAGACCCACCACATCCACATTCAATGCGGTATCAAGGGCCAACAAACCGCGATGACCTGATAGGCCCCTTTGCGTCAGAACATGGCGCGCCAACTCGGCCGAAGGCACACCAAATGACTCCGCTTCTTCTGCAAAAGCAGTCTCTAACAAAGTCAATGTGGTCTGTTTGGTCAGTTGATCGACGATGATTTGCGCCAATTCTTCGGGCGTCTGGGCCAACCTGTCCCCGGTTCCAATCCGTTTGCGCGCGATCAGTTCCAGCGCTTTATGTGCCGCGTCTGCATCCCAGGCATCCAACCGACCCAGAACATGGCTAGCATCCGATGGTGTCACGCCCGAGACCTGAACGATCCCGCGATCCACCAGCCGCGCCAAAGCCCCATTCTCCATGCGGGTCCGCAGCAATTCGCTGAGCGGCACGACCTTGTCACCCAACCGGTCAAGCAGGTCTTCTTCCCGCGCGCCCAACCCCTCGGCATGAATGCCGGGAACGCGGCGCGCAAAGCGGGTGTCATGCTCACCCACAGTTGTCGCCCGCAGTTGCGTATCCAACACGGCATGAACGGCCTCGGGTGCTTCAGACGCGATCAGAGAAACCGGCAGCACCCGGCGCGGTCCAAGGAAAACACCACCGCCCAGCCCTTCGGTCATCACATGCACCTGACTGTCGCCGCCCAGACCATGGGTACGCATAGCGACCGCCTCGACCATAGTGCGGAAGCCACCGACCTGAGCCCCCGCGGGGTCAATCGCAGGCTTACCGTTACGGATCAGCGCCACATCGGTGGTGGTCCCGCCGATATCCGAAACCAGAGCGTTCTCGGTTCCCGTCAACCAGCTTGCCCCAACAATCGACGCTGCCGGGCCGCTGAGGATGGTCTCAATCGGCCGCTCACGCGCCTGTTCTGCGCTCATCAGGGCACCGTCCCCACGCACCACCATCATCGGCGCAGTAATGCCCAGTTCCAGCAGCCGGTCCTGCGCCCGCCCGATCAAACGGTCAATCATCCCGATCAGTCGCGCGTTAAGCACGGCTGTAACCGCCCGTTTTGGCCCGTTCAGCTTGGCCGACAAATGATGCGAACATGTGACCGGAGCACCGGTCTTTTCCGCAATGATCCGCGCCGCCTCCAGCTCATGAGCTGGGTTCCGTGTGGCGAACTGGGCAGCAATGGCAAAGCCTGAAATGCCTTTATGAGAGTCTAAAAACGCCTCAAGTGCCGCCATATCCAACGGGGCAGCTTCACCCCCGGCGTGTGTGTGACCACCTCCGACAACTAGCGCTGGATCACCTTTCAACGCGTCCCGCAGCCCATGTTTGTCCAGATCACCGTCCTTGAACCCGATATAGATCAGCGCCACGCGTCCGCCCTGCCCTTCGACCAGTGCATTTGTCGCCAAGGTGGTCGACAGCGATGCCATCGATATCTGCTCCGGCGCCACCTGCGCCGTGTCCAGAACCGCCTGAATCGCCTTACCCACACCAATCGCCAGATCGGCTCGCGTGGTCAGGGACTTGGCCGAGGCGATCACCTCGCGCTCATCCCGGATCAGGACCGCATCGGTATAGGTTCCACCCGTATCTACCCCCAAAGCCAACGCCATCGGGATCTCCTTTCTGTTCGCTGCGGATGGGTTTAGCGGTTTGGACCGACACGTCCAGCCTGTTTGCGGCACTTATGGCAATCGTTGCACCGCCCAGCGCGCGGCATCGGCCACCGTGGGGTCCGGGTCATCTGTCAAACCCTGTGCAACGGGTCGCAAGTCGGCCCTGCCCGAATTGCCGATGGCATAGAGCACGTTGCGCACAAATCGATCTCGCCCGATGCGTTTGATCGGCGAACCTGAGAACTTTGCGCGAAACGCCGTATCATCCAGCACCGCGAGATCCGCCAATGCAGGCGCTTTCAGATCGTCCCGAGCAGCATAACGGTTATCGCTGGCAGCAACTGCAAACTTGTTCCACGGGCACGCTGCCAGACAATCGTCGCACCCGTAAATCCGGTTACCAAGTTTGCCCCGCAATTCCTCGTCCACCGGGCCTTTGTGTTCGATGGTCAGATAAGAAATGCAGCGTGTTGCATCCAACTGATACGGCGCTGGAAAGGCGTCTGTCGGGCAGGCATCCAAACAGGCTCGGCACGATCCGCAGTGATCCACCTCAGCCATATCTGATTCCAGGTCCAAAGTGGAGAAAACAGAGCCTATAAAGGCCCAATTGCCCCATTCCCGGCTAACCAGATTGGTGTGTTTCCCCTGCCATCCCAGCCCGGCAGCATGGCCCAAAGCCTTTTCCGGCACCGGAGCCGTATCGACAAATACCTTCACCTCGCCGCCGGCCTCGGCAATAAGCCATCGGGCCAACCGCTTCAGCCGTTTCTTGACCAGATCATGGTAGTCCTTGTTCTGCGCATAAACCGAGATCGCCGCCTTGTCCGGGTAATCCAACACTTCGGTCGGGTCATGGTCCGGCGCATAGCTCTCGGCCAGCATGATCACGGATCGCGCCTCGGGCCACAGTGCCGCCGGATCGCCACGCCAATGGGTCCGCTCGGCCATCCACCCCATCTGACCGTGATATCCAGCCTGCAGAAACGCCTCCAATCGGGCCGGAACCTCCGGCACGTCCCATGGCCGACACACACGACAGGACACAAAACCTTCGCTCAGCGCCTGCGCCACCAGCTTTTCTTTTAAACCCGATCCGCTTTTCATCTGGCCAATAATATCCTCGGGGGTGAATTGGCCTACAGGGCCAAGAGGGCGCAGACAGCCCCCTTCACCACCCTATCAGAAATCCAGATCAGCGTAATGAGCCGGTGGCCGGAACCCCGGCACCTGATCCGCCAATATCGACCGAAACGCGGGCCGCGACTTGATCTTGGCGTACCAATCCTTAACCGCAGCCGACCGATTCCAATCAACGTCCGAGATGTAATCCAACGCCGACAGATGCGCCGCAGCTGCGAAATCCGCCAAAGTCATCTGATCCCCCGCCAGCCAGCGCCGATGATCCAACAGCCAAGCCATGTAATCCAGATGGTATTTGATCGCGCGGGCACCTTCCTTGACGTTCTTGCTGTCCGGATAGCCCTCACCGGTGACCTTCTTGTTCACCCGCTCGTACAACAGCTTCGAGGTCACCTCGTGATGGAACTTGTCATCGAACCAACCCACAAGGCGGCGCACTTCGTAGCGGGCCTCGGGCGTTTTCGGCATCAAAGGGGGTTCAGGGCGCGTCTCTTCGATATATTCGCAAATGGCGGCACTTTCCGACATCACCTGCCCGTCCAGACGCAGAACCGGCACCTTGCCAGCCGGGTTGCGGCGCAGAAAATCCGGGTCTTTCTCCCAGTATCGTTCCTCGACCAGTTCAACCTCGATCTTCTTTTCGGCCAGAGACAAGCGGACCTTGCGGCAATACGGGGACAGGGGAACGTGAAACAGACGCGCCATGGGCTTCCTAATCGAACCAGTGAATACCCTTTCAGCTTTAGCCTTGAGGGGCGATGAGTTTCAATCCTCGAAACAATCCGCGCGACCATCTGCGCGGATGGTGGCCGCCCCATCCAAGATCGACGCAGCCCGCCTGCGGGTGCGCACAGAAGGGTCGGTAACCGACCGATTGCGCGGTGACGGCAGGATCGCGGCGATCCGCGCGGCCTGAACCGGGCTCAGCCGGGAGGCGGGCACACTGAAATTTCGCTGGGCCGCAGCCTCAACCCCAAACACACCCTGCCCCGTTTCGGCGACATTCAGATAAACCTCAAGAATGCGCTGCTTGCTCCAGAAAACTTCGACAACCGGCGTAATCGATGTTTCCAACGCCTTGCGCACCCAGCTACGGCCCTGCCACAGGAACACGTTCTTGACCACCTGCTGCGTGATTGTCGACGCCCCGCGCGTGCCGCCGTTTTCCAGTGCATCACGGATCGCTTCGACGTCAAACCCCCAATGCAGGCAGAAATTGGCATCTTCGGCCGCCACGACCGAGCGAGCCATGACCGGAGAGATCTCTTCAAACGGCACCCAATCGCGCTCAACCTTGCCCAGCCGGCGCCATTCAGACCAGATCGTATGGGTCACCGGTGGATTCACCACCGAATACAGCACCACTAACCCGACCACAAAGACAACAACACCCAACACGGCGCGAGTCACCCAACGGCGAATCCGCAATGTGGTTGGTTTTTTTGCCTTTGACGCCTTGCTTTTCTTACTGCTCGACTTGCGCGCTGCTTTTTTTGCCATGTTGTTGCTATACGACGCGGCGCATGTGTTTGGAACGGTTTAAATCGCCAGAGCGCGGGCCTCGCGCGGGCGGATGACCGGACGCGCGGTTTCCGGCATCTCCGGATCTCGGGTGCGCAGTTCCGGGAACAGGCGCAGTACTTCGGCCTGCGTGTCGCGATCTGCCTGGGTAACTGCATGTCCGGGGTAGTAGCTTTCGCTTCTTGCACCGTTGGCAATGACGATCTCATGCCGGGCAAACAGAAGGTGAATATACTCGACCTCTTCGGTCTCAACGCGAGTCACGGTGTCACCGTTAACCAGACAATGCGCGGCGATCAAAACCTCAGAATGACCAAAGAGATAAGGCGCGCGCCAATCGGCCACCAGCATCCGGTGCTGCGGTGAAACGGTCAGAGGACGATCCAGCCCAAGCACACCGGCGTCGAACCGGATCGGGGCCAGTTTTCCCTGCGCCTCAACTCGGGTTTTACCTACCCACAGCAAAGGCTGCGCACCATGGTCAACCGTTAGGACCAAATCACCAGTCTGCAGGTCATCTACCGCGCGCTCGCCGTCCAGCGTTGCAACCATTGTGCCGGGGGTAAAGCAAGGCGGCCCCAATTCACCCGGAACGTTCAGCGGGCCTTGAGTGTTTACAAAGGTTGTCGAGACAAGTGTCCCGTTCTGCAGAACCTTTCCATCCGTTGGTGTGAATACACGCGTGCCATCCGCGAGGTAAAAAGTTATGCCTTCATATTCTATGTTTCCCTGGCCGGGAACGCTGATCGTTACGGTGTCGCCGGGCCAGGAATCAGTTACCAGTTGCCCGTTAACAGTATCACCGCCGAAATCTTCGATTTCGTTGTTGTCGTCCTCATCCACAAGGTCGAACCGGCTAAATGTAACTGCCGTGCCAGCAGGCGGCGGGTTTGCCGGGTCAAAGGAATAGAACTGATCTGTGTAGGTCGCTGGCATAAAACGAATCCTCTCTGCAGGTCACATCGGGATGCAGACTGGCTGAAAACCCAGAAGAAATTATGACCATAGCTGGGCGTGAACTGCAAAAAAAAGCAATATACGCAATCGAAATGTCTAAAAACAAAGAAACCCGCGTGTTTTTGGTGACACGCGGGTTTTCTGATTTTCGCCTCAGGGTCGGCTTACTCTGCCGGAACCGCCTGTGCCTCGTTCGTCAGAGGATGGCTGAGCTTGTTCAGCATCTCTTTCGGGCAGACCTGCAGGAAGTTAGCCTTTTCGACTTCCCAGTGCTGCAGAATGTCTGCGGCCTTGCGGCTGAAGGTTTCGGCCTGATGGGTTTCGATCAGCGATTTCAGTTGCTCTTCCCAATGCTCGACAGTCACCGGGCAGGTCACCAGCGTTTCCATGTTCATCAGCTTTTCAGCTTTACCTTCGGGGTCGTACAGATAGGCCATACCGCCTGTCATGCCCGCACCAAAGTTGGCACCGATATCACCCAGGATTACTGCAACACCGCCGGTCATGTATTCACAACCGTTGGAGCCACAGCCCTCGATCACCACCGTGGCACCCGAGTTCCGGACCGCGAACCGCTCACCAGCGCGGCCGGCAGCGAACAGATAACCGTCGGTGGCGCCGTACAAAACGGTGTTGCCAATGATGGTGTTCTCGTCCGCCTTAAGCGGGCTGACCTGCGGTGGGCGCACGACGATCATGCCACCCGACAGACCCTTGCCGACATAGTCGTTGGCATCGCCCGACACTTCCAGCTTCAAACCCGGCGCGGCGAAAGCCCCTAGCGACTGACCAGCAGAGCCCTGCAGTTTCACATGCAGGTGGTCGGACTGGAACGTATTCCGCATCCCGAAGTTCTGTACGATATGGCTTGAGACGCGCGTGCCTACGGTCCGGTGCGTGTTCTGCACCGCGTAAGACAGCTGCATCTTTTCGCCATCCTTCAGGAACCGCGCCGCATCGCGAACAATCTCGGCGTCCAGAGTATCCGGCACTACATTGCGATCCTTGTCACGGTTATAGACGATGTCATGCGCGCCATCGACGGTGATCAGCAGCGGGTTCAGGTCCAGATCGTCCAGATGCGCGGACCCACGGCTGACTTGCGCCAGAAGATCGGCCCGACCGATAATCTCATCAATGGACCGTGCACCGAGGCTGGCCAGCAGCTCGCGCACTTCCTGCGCGTAGAAGGTGATCAGGTTGACGACCTTATCCGCGTTGCCGGTGAATTTGGCGCGCAGGTCTTCGTCCTGCGTACACACGCCGACGGGGCAGGTGTTCGACTGGCACTGACGCACCATGATACAGCCCATCGCGATCAGCGCGGCGGTGCCAATGCCATATTCCTCAGCCCCCATCATCGCTGCCATGACAATGTCACGACCGGTGCGCAGGCCGCCGTCGGTCCTCAGAGTCACGCGATCACGCAGGTTGTTCATTGCCAGAACCTGATGCGCCTCGGTCAGGCCCATCTCCCACGGCAGGCCTGCGTATTTGATGGACGTCGCTGGCGATGCGCCCGTACCGCCATTGTGACCCGAAATAAGGATAATATCCGCTTTCGCCTTGGCTACACCAGCAGCAATCGTGCCAACGCCCGAGGACGCCACCAGCTTGACCGTCACCTTACAGCGCGGATTGATCTGCTTCAGGTCATAGATCAGCTGCGCCAGATCCTCGATCGAGTAGATATCGTGATGCGGCGGCGGCGAAATCAGCGTCACACCTTTGGTCGAGTGACGCAGACGCGCAATCAGGTCTGTGACCTTCATGCCCGGCAGCTGACCGCCTTCACCGGGTTTTGCACCCTGGGCGACCTTAATCTCCAGCTCTTCACACTGGTTCAGATATTCGGCGGTCACACCGAAGCGGCCCGAAGCGACCTGTTTGATCTTGGCCGACGGGTTGTCACCGTTGGGCTCTGGCACGAAATGCGCCGGATCTTCACCACCTTCACCAGAGTCAGATTTCGCACCGATCCGGTTCATCGCCACGTTCAGCGTCTTGTGCGCCTCGGGGCTCAGCGCGCCCAGTGACATGCCAGGGGTCACGAACCGTTTGCGGATCGAGGTGATCGATTCAACCTCTTCGATCGGCACCGGATTGCCCAACGGTTTGAAATCCATCAGGTCGCGCAGGTGGATCGGCGGGTTCGACTGCATCTTGGCCGAATACTGCTTCCACAGCTCGTACGAGGCGCGATTACAGGCCATTTGCATCATGTGCATCGAGGTCGCTTCCCACGCGTGGGTCTCACCCGATTTCCGCGCTTTGTAGAAACCACCGATGGGCAGCACATCCAGACCATTGGTCCAGGCTTTGGCGTGGATTTCCTCGGCCTTGGTCTGAATGCCGGTCACACCGATACCGGAAATCCGGCTGGTCATGCCCGGGAAGTATTCCGCGACCATGGCGCGGCTGAGGCCTACGGCCTCAAAATTCAGACCGCCGCGATAGGACGAGATCACCGAGATACCCATCTTGGCCATGATCTTCAACAGACCTTGGTCAATGGCTTCGCGGAAGCGGGCCACGTTTTCGGTCAGCGTGCCATCCAGCAGACCGCGATCAATGCGGTCGGCCAGCGAATCCTCGGCCAGATAGGCGTTCACAACAGTAGCGCCACAGCCGATCAGCACAGCAAAGTAATGCGGGTCGACGCATTCCGCGGACCGCACGTTCAGCGAGCAGAAGGTCCGCAGCCCCTGACGTGTCAGATGCGAGTGAACAGCACTTGTCGCCAGGATCATCGGCATCGCCACACGACCCTGACCCGAGTTCATATCGGACAGCACCAGATGCCCCGCGCCAGAGCGCACGGCTTCTTCAGCTTCGGCTCTAACACGGGCCAAAGCGGTGCTTAACGCGCCTCGGCCGGGCTCAAAGCTACAGTCGATCTCGGCCAGCGGAGAATTGAAGTTCTCGACGAGTTTGTCCCACTGCGTGTTACCGACAAAAGGGCTTTCCAGCACGATGATCTCGGTCTGGCTGCTGTCTTCATCCAGCACGTTCTTGAGGTTGCCGAACCGCGTTTTCAGCGACATCACGCGATATTCACGCAATGAGTCGATCGGAGGGTTGGTCACCTGGCTGAAGTTTTGCCGGAAGAAATGACTCAGCGGGCGGTATTGCTTGGACAGAACCGCCGAAGGGGTGTCATCCCCCATTGAAGCAATCGATTCCTTGCCATCTTCGGCCATCGGGGCGAGGATTTGCTCCAGTTCCTCGATCGAATAACCCGCTGCGATCTGACGCTTGCGCAGTTCTTCACCCGAGAAGATCGGTGCCTCGACCAATTCGCCCAGCGTGTTGTCCAGATCGTTGATCTTGCCGACCCACTCGCCGAACGGCAGCGCGCGTGCCAGTTTGTCCTTGATCTGGGTATCGCGATAGAGCTTTCCGCGCTTCATATCCACGGCCAGCATCTGACCCGGGCCAAGCGCGCCCTTTTCGGTTACGGACGCCTCATCAATCGGCACCATACCGGCCTCGGACCCCGCGATGACCAAACCATCGCCGGTCACGACATAACGCATCGGGCGCAGGCCGTTCCGGTCCAGACCGGCGCAGACCCAGCGGCCGTCGGTCATGGCCAGCGCTGCGGGGCCGTCCCACGGCTCCATCACCGAATTGCAGTAGGAATACATGTCGCGCCACGCCTGCGGCAGTTCCACCGCCTGCTTGGACCAGCTTTCCGGAACCAGCATGGTTTTTGCCATGGGTGCCGAACGGCCCGCGCGCACCAGAACCTCAAAAACCGAGTCTAACGCGGCAGAATCCGACGATCCGCCCGCGATGATCGGCTTGATATCTTCGGCGTAGTCTCCAAAGGTGCCCGACGCCATGCGGATCTCATGGCTCTTCATCCAGTTGATGTTGCCTTTCAGCGTGTTGATCTCGCCGTTATGAGCCAACATGCGGAACGGCTGCGCCAGCCACCATTGCGGGAACGTGTTGGTGGAATAGCGCTGGTGGTAAATCGCGAACGCGGATTCAAAGCGTTCGTCCATCAGGTCGGGATAGAACACCGCAACCTGCTCAGCCAGCATCATGCCCTTATAGATGATCGAGCGGCAGGACAGCGACGCCAGATACAGGCCAGAGATACCCGCAGCAGCAGCGGCTTTTTCGATGCGGCGGCGGATGACGTACAGTTCACGCTCGAACGTCTCTTCGTCCACACCTTTCGAGTTCGAGATCAGAATCTGCTCGATTTCAGGTCGGGTCGCGTTGGCTTTGTCACCCAGGCAGGTCACATCAACCGGCACATGGCGCCAACCATAGATGTAATAGCCCATACGCAAAACTTCGGTTTCTACAATGGTGCGGCAGCTTTCCTGCGCACCAAAGTCGGTACGGGGCAAAAAGACCTGACCAACCGCGATCAACTCATCCAGATTAGGCTCGTGGCCGGTGCGGCGAATCTGATCGTAGAAGAAGGGGACCGGGATTTGCACATGGATACCCGCACCGTCGCCGGTTTTTCCATCAGCATCCACAGCGCCACGGTGCCAGATCGCTTTCAGAGCGTCGATCCCGGCATCCACAACCTTGCGCGACGGCTTGCCGTCAACGGATACAACAAGGCCCACACCGCAGGAAGAATGCTCTTCTTCCTCGGAATAGAGACCGTTTTCCGCCATCCATTTGCGCTTGGCTTCCTCGGCCCGCACCCAATTGGCATCATATTTGGTCATTGGCTGTCTCCTTCTTCCGGTAGGGCGTACATGGCTTCGACCTCGGCTTTGGTCATCTGCCGGCGCTCACCTTCGAACGCGTACCCGTCGGGCTTTTTGTCGATATAAAGTTCCAGTTGCAGCGGGTTTCCTGTGTTTTCGAACAGGCCCGCCGCTATTTGAGTGTGTCCATGCATCTCGCCCGGCACGGTGACCCGGTACCATAGCGCCGAGCCGCACTCGGCGCAAAAGGCACGCTCGGCCCAATCGGACGAGGTGAAGGTTTTGACCGGGCCCAAGGCGGCATAGCCGGGCTCGGCCTGAAATGTCACCAGCATCGAGCTGGTCCAGCGACGGCATTGATCGCAATGACATGCACCCAGCGAGTCTTTCGCCGGGGTTGCGGTCACAGTGACCGCGCCACACATACATTGGCCTTGCAATTCGGGCATGAAACCCTCCTGTCGCTGGGCAGTGATTTATTCGGCTGCGACGGCAGCCTTGGCATTGAGCCGGTCGATGATCGCATCGGCGCAATCGCGGCCGTCGCGGATCGCCCAAACCACCAGCGAGGCACCGCGCACGATGTCACCGATGGCATAGACGCCATCCATCTCGGTCTCACCGGTCTGGAACGCGGCCTTGACGGTGCCCCAACGGGTCACGGGCAGGTCAGGCTGGCCGAACAGGGTGGGCAGGTCTTCGGGCTCAAAGCCCAGTGCCTTGATCACCAGATCGGCCTCTTCGACGTAATCCGCACCTTCGATCACTTCTGGGGCCTGGCGACCGGACGCGTCGGGCTGACCTAAACGCATCTTCTGCACCATCACACCCGAGACCTTTTCGTCGCCGGTAAAGCCTTTGGGCGCGCTGAGCCATTCGAACACCACGCCTTCTTCCTCAGCGTTCTGGGTTTCACGCTGCGAGCCCGGCATGTTGGCGCGGTCACGGCGATACAGGCATTTGACCGAGGTCGCACCCTGACGGATCGAAGTCCGTACGCAGTCCATCGCAGTGTCACCACCGCCGATCACGACAACTTTCTTACCATCGGCGTTCAAACGGCCATTGTCGAAATCTTCAACCTCGTCGCCAAAGCTTTTGCGGTTCGAGGCGGTCAGGAAGTCGATCGCCTTTTCGATACCGTTCAGCCCGCTGCCCGGCATGGACAGGTCGCGCGAATTGTAAACACCTGTCGCGATGATCACGGCATCATGTTTGGCACGGATCTCTGCAAACTTGGCGGCATCCACGTCGCAGTTCAAAACAAACTCGACCCCGCCATCCGCCAACAGATCATTGCGACGCTGCACGATATCCTTTTCCAGCTTAAAGCCCGGAATACCGTACATCAGCAAACCACCGGCACGGTCATAGCGGTCATAAACGGTGACTTGGACACCCGCACGGCGCAGCATATCCGCTGCGGCCAGACCGCCGGGGCCGCCGCCGATGATGCCGACGCTTTCGCTGCGCTCAGCAACGGGAACAACCGGTTTGACCCAGCCTTTGTCCCAAGCAGTATCAGTAATGTATTTCTCGATAGTACCAATGGTGACGGTGCCATGGCCCGACTGTTCGATCACGCAATTGCCTTCACACAGACGGTCCTGCGGACAGATGCGGCCACAGATCTCGGGGAAAGTATTGGTAGCTTGGCTGGTCGCATAAGCCTCTTCCAGACGACCTGTTGCGGTCAAGCGCAGCCAATCGGGGATATTATTGTGCAGCGGGCAGTGCGACTGACAGTAAGGCACACCACATTGGCTACAACGGCTGGCCTGCTCTTCTGCCTTGGCCGATGCGAATTCCGCGTAGATTTCGTCAAAGTCTTCTTTGCGCACGTCGGCGGCACGCTTTTGCGGCATGACGCGATCAATCTGCACAAATTTTAACATCGGTTGCTTGGCCACGGGTCTGACTCCATGAATTGGCTGAGTTCGACTTCTTTAAGAGATACATTCCGGGATGAAAAGTCAATTATGCTGACCTAAAATGAAAAAACTCGAACCCAAATTCGGAATCAGCGAAAAATATTCAGTTTTTTAGCTCCGAATCGGACCTATTTACACACTTTCCTTTTCGACACCACACTTATACCCATTGCGCGCAAAGAACACGTGACGGCGGCACGGCAGGTTATATGAGTTTTTTTCAACTGATTCTCGCGGCAATTATTCAGGGTATCACCGAGTTTTTGCCAATCTCCTCTTCGGGCCATCTGATCTTGTTGCCCAGCCTGACCGGCTTGGACGATCAGGGGCTGGCCATCGATGTTGCCGTGCATGTAGGCACTTTGGGTGCCGTGATCCTGTATTTCTGGTCGGACGTAAAACAAGCCATGGCCGGTCTGCCGCGCGCATTGACCGGCAAAACCGACACCCCGCAGGCCCGACTGGCGATGGGTTTGATCATCGCCACGATTCCCACCGTCGTCGTTGGCACCATCTTGTTCAAAACTGGGCTCAGCCAATCTTTACGCTCGATGACAGTGATCGGCTGGACCATGCTGGGTTTCGGGTTGGTGCTGTATTGGATGGATCAGAAGGGTCCGCAAACCAAGCAAGCCAAAGACTGGGGACTGCGTGACGCCTTGATCATGGGGTTGTGGCAGGTTCTGGCACTGATCCCCGGTACATCGCGATCAGGCATCACCATCACCGGCGCGCGGCAACTGGGGTACAGCCGAGAAGACGGCGCACGGATTGCGATGCTGATGTCGATCCCGACGATCTTGGCTTCGGGCGTGTTGCTGTCAGCAGAGGTGATCCGAGAAGCGGATGCGCAACTTGCCAAAGACGGCGCGATCGCCGCTTTTTTTGCCTTTGTCTCGGCCTTGCTTGCGCTGACGCTGATGATGCGCCTGCTGCGCAGCGTCAGTTTCACACCCTATGTCATCTATCGCGTGATCCTGGGAGCAATCCTGTTGGTGATCGCTTACAGCTGATCAGGTCCGCAGGTTGTCAGCCGAGTTCTGGATGTCGTCATACTGACCAGCCGGGCGGAACTTCCACAGGTAATCCGGCAGCACCGATTCCAGAGTGGCCGGTTCGATACCCAAATCGTCAAAACCCTTGGCTCCCTCGGACACCACATTGTCGCGGCGCAGGTTTTTTAGTTGATCGCGGGTCAGGATGTGGTTCGGGAACAGCTGAAAGCTGACGAATTTCGCAATATCCAGTATGCCCGCCATGACCTTGGCCGCGAAGAACGGCACACTGATGATGACACGGCGGCGGTGGATTACGCCCAGCATCTGCTGCATCAGCGCGCGGAAGGATTTCACCTCGGGTCCACCCAGCTCATAGATACCAGCCTCAGCCTGACCCAACACACCCTGCACGGCGGCCTTGGCCACGTCATCCACATAGACAGGCTGGAACTTGGTATCCGCGCCTACCAGAGGCAGGAACGGCCCCATGCGGGTCATGCCTGCGAAACGGTTAAAGAACTGGTCCTCGGTTCCGAAAATGACCGAGGGCCGCAGGATTACCGCGTTCGGCATATGTGAAAGCACGCCGGCCTCGCCATGCGCTTTGGTGCGGGAGTATTCACTGTTGGACTCGGCGTCCGCTCCGATGGCCGAGATATGGACCATCCGCGCGACACCCTGTTCAGCGGCGATCCGCGCGATCCGCTCGGGCCCTTCTGCCTGCACGGCATCGAATTCGTTCTTGCCCAGCTCGTTCAGCACACCGACGCAGTTCACCACCGCATCGGCACCATGCATCACCGCGGCCACTGAGGCATCATCGCGGATATTGCACAAAATGGGTTCGACCTGACCAACCACACCATAAGGTTTGACGAACATCGCCTCGTTCGGGCGACGCACCGCGACCCGCACGCGCCATCCTTCGTTCGCCATGCGACGTGCGATGTAACGACCGACAAATCCCGATCCGCCATATATCGTGACCAGTTTGGACATGCGAGGGCTCCTGCTGAAGGGTCTTGATCCGATCTAGCGCCCAAAGCCCCGGCAAACAAGGCGCAATAACGCCGCGCATCCGGGAAAAAACCCACCGTTTCCGGAGTGTTTGAGGCATGGGTCAAAAAACTTTCAAAAAACTTCCCGAATCCTGTTGACGCCCCCCGCCAGTAGGCTTAAACGCCCCTCCACGACACCTGCCCAGGTGGCGGAATTGGTAGACGCGCTAGCTTCAGGTGCTAGTGTCCGTATGGACGTGGAGGTTCGAGTCCTCTCCTGGGCACCATATCCCCGATAACCTTCTGATAGTGTTATGACTTTCTACCCGAGCTAGACAGTCTCAGAATATCGCGTGTAGCGTCACAACTCCTATCACGCACACTAGGAACGGCGGCTACTGTTTCGAGGGGCGGGTGCCGTAGAACTGATCTTTTTGGGATGGGTGGGGTTTCGGCCTCGAACCAAGTTGCACGGATCAGCATTGAACGTCTTTGATGTGCATTGACCCGTTGCCGAATTTCCGGGTGCGCAACAGATCCTGCGCGATTGCGTGTGATCTAAGCTGAAATCCAGGAAGCAAGTGTAGACTTCGAAATGCGCAGTGTTTATGGCGTGGCTGCGGCGCAAAGCTCAGACGACAGGCCAATCATAGTGTAAGGACCCTCAACAACTTTTTGTCGAAAAGCTCACAAAACCGACCACTTCGGACATTATTGACGCCGTTGCGGTTTCAACTTGAGCCCCCAATGCCCTTTATTCAGGCATTTAGTTCATCCGCTACAAATAAATCCTTACGCTTATCGTCGTGATGACACGCAAACTGAATTTCATCGTTGCTCACCGCGTTAAAAGTACAAGCCACGCGGCAATTATTGGCGTCATCAGAGGTGAAGATTTGACTTACGGTTACGATTTAAGGGGAATTTGGAATACAGGGATCGAGCTCAGAATACTAGCGATTTGAGCAAAGTGCATTTTGCGGAAACGCCCACTCTTTCAGAGATGAACAAAGCCATTAATGCGGAAAACTGGGTTAAGGCGACGAGTTGCTTGGCATGCGGCTGCGACGATATCAAATTTTTCGCCAATATCAGAAGTCTGGACTATAGCCGTTGTGCAGAATGCGGGTTCACTTTCGCCAATCCGGTGCCATCTCTTGACGATATTGATACCTTCTACAATTCCCCATTTTACAATAATTACAGGGTTTTAGAGAGTTCAAAAATTCGAAATGACAAGTTTTACAGTGTCAGCTTCGAAGCCAACGCAGATCTCGCAAAATGGGTAGAAATAGACCCCGAGGCCCACATACTTGACTTCGGATGCGGCCCGGGCAGTTTTGTTGCGTACATGCATGAACAAGGGTTTTCAAACACCGACGGGTTTGAACTGAACCGCAGGAGCGCTGACGTCGCCCGGGAATGTTATGACCTTGAATTGATAACGGATACCCAATCGCTACCACTCGAAAAATATGACCTGGTTGTTCTGATAGAAGTGGTCGAGCACCTCGCAGACCCCGTTTCTGTCCTCGAAGACATCAAGCCACATATTAAGCCCGGAGGACGGATGCTTATTACCACCGATTCTGTGCGCAATTTGGTATCGCGACAGTTTCCGGCCTATTCTTCACACTTCACCGGACCCAGCCATATCAGCCTGTTTACCGAGCAGGCCATGAGCGCAATGCTCGGCAAGATAGGGTTCGAGGTTGAGAAGATCGAAACGTCAAAATCAGTCGAGACGTTCGGCTATCTCATCGCCAGTCCTTTCTACACCTTGGATTTCCTGAGCCCGCAGTCCGAAAGTGACACGTCGGATCTTCTTCTTGTTCCCAGCGGATTTGGCAAGATGCTGGATCTTAAGCCGGTGCGAACAATGCCGCTTCCCTTGCGTGCGCTGCGCAAGATTGATCACTTGATTACAAATGCGATAGGTCGGTTCGCGCCCGATTTATCCACCGAAGGTATGACGGTATTGGCACGCAAAAAGTAGTGAAGCCCCCGAAGGCCTGCCCAACCCGCAATCCTGGAAACCTCCTGCGTCAGCTGGGGGTCATACTCTGTGTTCACCATTTTCAATGCTGCCCAATCAGGCAGGGAATCCCGTGAATTCATCCGGCCTGAGCGACTCTTGCTGGCGGTTTTTGCGGTAGCTTAAAAAGTGACGTGACGTCACGAAAGGTAACCTCTCCTTCAACATCTTTACGTAAAGGTAAGGGGAAAAACCACTTTTTGATTGAACAGTCAAAAATGACGTAAATCGGCAGATTCTTCCCCCTTGCTCAAAAAAACTCGATGCGTAAATGCCCTCTGTCGCTGCGGATCACCACTCACGGATCACCGATCCTTGAGCCCGAAGCCAGCGGGTTCGGATCAGGTCCGCAGCGGCAAAGTTGTTTTTTTTAAAGACCAGAATTTTGGAGGAAAGCGAAAGTGCCGATCAAATCATTTCTCAATCGCTTCAAAGTGGCCAAATCTATGCAGGGCGCTGTTTCAGAAGACATAGAAACCACTTCGGCACAGGGTCGCAGAGCGCGTCCGATAAAGAAATCCGAGCTGACTGCACTGTTTCAAACCGTTCTGGAAGAAAAACGCGACGATCTTCCGGCCGGGCGCAAGTAACTTGCGCCTGACCTTCCCTCTCTCCGGTGCTATTTCGTAATCGGGGACCGTTTCAAACCCGCGATTTTTCGAATTTCTCCCAGGCCGATTGAAAGGCCGGAAAATCAAAGCCCGGCTGAGTGGCGGCATCAAGGACGATCCGTTCCGTCGTCAGCAGTTTCTGAATCGCTGCCTCAAGCTGATCAACTACATCTGTCGGTACCACCAGCGCGCCATGCCTGTCGGCGTGGATCAGATCACCGGGATTGACCGTCAGGCCAAAGACCGACACCGGCGTGCCGATCTCACGCACATGGACAAATCCATGGCTGGGCCCGACAGAACCGGCAACCACAGGAAAGCCTTCGGGCAGATCGCCGAGGTCACGCATGACGCCGTTGGTCAGGGCGCCCGACATGCCAAAGCCTTTGTGGACAGTGGTATTGATCTCACCCCAATAGGCACCGATGCAGTTGGGAAAATCCACGTCCTCAACTACCGCGACCGAGGGCGCGGGACCTTCGGCCATGTATTTGTAATAGGCCATGCGTCGTTCCCGGATGACCTCTGGCGCCTCGGACGGTGGCGCGACTGCAGCGATTCTGGCGGTGCGAGCGTATCCCACGATTGCGGGTTCGGACGGGGCCGAGCTCAGCATCGTTCCGCGGGTGAACGCATTGAACCCGCGCTTGCCTTGAGCAACCTCGATGGCGTTGCAGACGGTGGGGGTATCGACCTTGCGCAACAGGGTCAGAAGGGACGGTGTCATGTGGCCTCCAGCCAGCGGATCAAGGCCGCTGTCGTGTCGTTGGGTTGTTCAAGAGTGGGCAAGTGTCCGGCCTCTTCGATGATTTGCAGGCTGCTGCCGGGCAGCAGATCGTGCATGAGCTGGTGCCGCTCGACCGGGCATAAGCCGTCGTCACGGCCGCACAGAACCAGCGCTTTGCCGGGATAGGTTTTCAGTGTTTCGGTTTGGTCAGGGCGATCCATCAATGCGCGGGACTGCCGCAGGAACACACCGGGACCCAAGGCCTCGGCCATTGCCATGCACAAGTCCAGAATAGCGCCCTGATTGGGTCCATCAGCCAGATAGTTGGGCTTCATCTCGTCCCGCATCACCTGCCGCAGCTTCCCTTCGCGGACGGCCTCCATTTGCGGGCCGCGCCGCTCCTTGACCTCGGGCTTTTCGGCCAGCGGGTTGGTGTCCAGCAGGGCCAGCCGATCGACGCGGTCAGGGGCTTGCCGCACGACCTCCATCGCGACGATGCCGCCCATCGACAAGCCTGCCAGCGCAAAGACAGGCGGCGCGTTGACCAAGATATCGGCGGCCATTGCCTGCACGCTGTCCTGCGCTGCCAGCGGGAAGGTCAGCAAGGGTCTGGACCCGGACAATGCGGCGATCTGAGGCTGATACAGCCGCGCGTCGCACATCATACCGGGCAAAAGAACCAGTGGTGTCATGCAGACGCCAGTTTCGCGCCTTCGGACAGCGCGGACAGCTTGGCATAAGCGATGTCGGGGTCGACTGCGCCAAAACCTGCAAAGGTACCAAAGCCACAATCGCTGCCCGCGATCACCCGGTCCGCTCCGACGATATCGGTGAAACGCGTGATGCGCTGCGAAACCAGTTCGGGGTGTTCGACAAAGTTCGTCGTGGTGTCGACGACACCGGGCACAAGAACCTTGTCGTCCGGAATCTCGGCCTTGCGGTCACGGAACACGATCCATTCATGCGCGTGGCGCGGATTCGAGGTTTCGAACAGCACATAGCGGGATTTTGTGTTCATCAGAGTCGCAAACACCGTGTCCATCGCAATGTCACAGCAATGCGGGCCTTCGTAGTTGCCCCAGCAGATATGCACGCGCACGCGGTCTTGAGGAACGTTCTGCAACGCGTGGTTCAGGGCCTCAACATGCATGTCGGCGATCTTGACGAATTCCGCGTCGGACAGATCGGTGAACAGCATATGACGCGACAACGCCAGATCTGGGCAATCCAGTTGTAAATCCAGCCCGGCGGCCACGATGGTTTCGTATTCGTCCTTCATCGCATCGGCCAGCGCAGCCAGATAGGCCTCACGCGTGGGATAGAAATCGTTCTGCAGAAACAGCGAAATCACACCCGGAGATGCAGCGTTCATGAAACCGCGCTCGGCCCCGTGCTGCGCCATCGCCGACTTGAGGTTGGCGATGTCCTTCTCCAGCTCGCCCTGTCCCTTGGAGCGCACCTCTCCGGTGCATTGCGGGCGGGCGTATTGCGGCGTTCCGCCATCGTCAGCCAGACGTTGCAGAAAGCCGGGGAACATCTTCAGATCAGCCGGAGCATTGCGCGGGCTGTCACCTGAAAACCCGGTATAGCGATCCTTGACGTAAGTCGCGTAGGAAATCTTCGAGGTCTCGCCGTCGCTGACAATATCCACCCCGGCCTCAACCTGTTTGCGCACGGTCTCGGCCACAGCGGCGGCCATGCTTGCGTCAAAGGCGGCCTGATCGAAAGGCTCTTCGCGTTCGCGGGCAAAGATGAAATCCACCACCTCTTGCGAGCGTGGCAGAGACCCGACATGTGTTGTCTTTACGGTCATGTAACCTCCGTTAAATCTTGCGTGCCATCAGCACGGTGTGGCTTTGGGTGTCCGGGTCCTTGGCCAGAAACCCGGTCAGGATCATCCCGTTTTCCTCTAGGCAGGTGGCGTATCCTGCGGGCGAGAGGGAGGCATGATAAACCAACTCTCCGCCGACTGTTCCCTGTTCCTCGCCTGCGCTGGGGCCGACGGTCAGCATCAACATCCCACCCGGACGCAAATGACGCGCCATGCGGGCGATGCAGTCTTTTTGTTCGTCAGCTGTCAGGTGAAAAAAGCTGTTCCAGGCGATGATGCCATCAAAGCGGCGGTCCAGTTCAAAACCACGCATATCCGCCTGTAACCAATCGCCGTCGGGCCAGCGGCTGCGGGCGATCTCAAGCATCGCTTCCGAAAAATCGACGCCGGTAACGGCGAATCCTTCGGCCTTGAACCAGCGGGCGATAGGCTCACCCGTCCCGCAGCCCAGATCCAGCACATGATCACCGGGTTTCAGGCTTGCGGTGAAGCGCGCCAACCAGCGCGCTTCGAACAGGGCCTTCGAGCGTTGCTCGTCATAGGCCCTGGCCTGCCGTTCATAGACGGCATGGGTATCGTCGGGATCGACGGTCATCCGACCCAGGTCGCACCGGCAGGATCGTCGGTGGCCGTGATACGATACAGACCCGCCTGGCCGGTCATGGAAGGAGCGACAGTGTAAGTTTCACCCGGCATGACAACCGCAGTGTCACCGTTCGACAAAGTGGTCGAATAGCCATCGACGGTGATCCGCCAGTGACCGCTGGCTGGCATCAGAACCACAGGCTTCTCAGCCTTGACAGCATCATTCTGGGCCGAACCACGGGTCAGGAAATCAACCTCAAAGCCCGGCTTGTCTTTGATGAGGCCGTTTTCACCGATCACAGTCGCAGGTTTGTCCGCTCCCAGCGCCATCAAGTCCCAATAACGCGCAACGTACTTGCCGATCACGGCATCAACGGGAACCTCGGGATAGGCTTTCAGCTCTTCTTCGGTCAGCAGAGGCATAGGCTGCACATTGTGTGGCAGTTCCTGACCCTTCTTCGAGTCATACAGAACGCCGTTGTTGCCCAGCATCAGGCCATGCGCCTGCGCGTCTTCGATCACCTGCGGGGCCCATGTCACACCGCCGCCTGCATCGTCGCCGCCGAGGATCGACATGATCATGCCGTAGTCCTGACCAACGTTCTCGAACCCGCGGAAGATGCCGGTCGGGATGTTAAAGATATCGCCTTCCTCGGCAATGAACTCGCCCGCCGTGCCATAACGGCCCCAGAAGAACCGCCAGCGGCCCTTGGCGACAAAGAAAACCTCAGCAGTGGTGTGGCTGTGCAGTGAGTTGCGGCATTTAGGGGGTTGCCCTGCCGCGCCAATGTTAAAGCCGATCTTGTCGGTGATGTGGACGTGCTGATCGGGGGATTCCGAGACGCCGCCACCAACGATGGTAAAGTTCTCTTTCTGGTCGCTGCCCGGGGTGTGGGCGTCGATAAAAGCGGTTTTGCAGGGTTGCAGCTCGCCATAGCGGACGATGCGTTCTTGGATGGTGCTCATTCTAGTCTCCTAACGGGTTTGATGTTGCAACAGGGTGTTAGCCCGCTGCCCCGGGAGGTCGGTTGTTCAACCGCTTGGCCCGCAATGAGGCCCGGTGGCAATGATACCGCCGGGTTCCTTCGCTGGCATCAAGAATTGCAGGCACCAGAGGCATCAAATGTCCCCAGTCGCCAGGATGAGTTGTTTCCACACCGCTGTTTCATCGAACAGCGTCCACTCACGACGCAGCCTGATGTCTCCGCCAATCAGTTCACCCCACTCGGCATGGCTGATGCCCAATACATAGAGCTCGGCCCCGGTCGGAACGCCAAAGGCGCCCCAGCCGTCATGCTTGCCGTGCAGGCTCCAGCGAATGGCCGAGCGCGGCGGCATGTTCGGATCGTCACGCCCGATCTGGTGGTGGATGGTGAAGGTCGCGCTGGGCATCGCTGCACGCAAGGACATCCAGAAACTGTCAACCGGGCCACGCCCGTGATCGCTTGCGCCGCCGGGATATTCGGTCTGAACCGCGCGGTCATATTCACGCTCGATCGCGCCCATATCCGCGCTCATCATCCGGGTCAGCAGATCGGCGTGGCGCTGACCCCATTCGTTGTCATTGCCACGACCGGAATACGGACCTTCCATGTCATTGGCCGGGGTCAGCGGTTTGACGCAATTTTCCGGCCCGCCTTCACGTTCGATCAGATCCCGGGTGAAGTCTTTCGGATCCCACCCCATCTGACGCACCACCGCGCCGTTGTCGCGGATCAGCCACTCGTCATCGATGGTGTTATTGCGGGCATGGCAGTCGGCCAGAATGCGATAGCGCAACTTGGCACCTGTTGCCTGACCAAACATGCCGTCACCAAGATGGGTCGCAGTAGACATGATGCGGTGACTCGACAGCATCCCGTCTTCGGGGGTGCCGGACCAGATCACATCTTCGCCCAGCAGGGTGCGGTCTGGAAACTCGGCCAGCGTCGCCATGGTTGCGCCGATCACGCCCTGATTACCGGTCGACACGCTGCCCGGCATTCGAACAACGATGTCGGACCCGTAATATTCGTGCAGGGTGGAAATCCCCCGGTCTTCCCAGATCTCTTTAGTAATGCCGATGATGTAGTCGGGAAAATCCCGGAACTTCGGATCGAAGCCTTTCATGTCTCTATCCTTTGTGGAGGCCACCCTTTGGGCAAACGGGTCGAGGTCCGCACGATCAAAGGCCCGTCGATGGACACTTTGCGCGGTTTTGCCGTTGTCGGGGAATCGATATTTTCAAGCAATGCGGTGACGGTTTCAGCCACCATAAGATTGGCGCGTTGCCGGATCGTGGTCAGGTTATAGGCAGGCCAGGCGGCAGGCGGCACATCGTCATAGCCAACGACCGAAACATCCTCGGGCACGCGCAGGCCCAGTTCAAAGCGCATCACATCCATCACCGCGAACGCCATGTGATCGTTTGCAACGAACACAGCATCCGGGCGCTTTTCAGGAACAACATCGAACATGCGCCGCGCCGCCGCACGGGCTTTTTCCGTATGAAAGTCTCCAACCTCATGAGCAAACAAGCTTTGGCCGCCGTCGCTTAACCCTGCGCGAAACCCTGCCTCGCGGTCGCGCTGAGTCGAGGCGCCCTGCCAGCCGGCAATATAGCCGATACGTTCATGCCCTCCGGCCAGAAGGAACTCGGCCACCTTGCGACCGCCGACATGGTTGTCGGATGTGACCGAAGTGATGCCGTCGATATCCTGACTGCGGTTGAACAGCACGACTGGAACACCGGCCTGCTGACAGCGCATCGCAATTTCCGACGACATCGCGACCGAGGCCAAAATGACCCCGTCCACCTGATAGTCGAGGATCTCTGCCATCACATCTTCGATGTTGCCAGCTGTACGAGAGGCCATGAAGATCAGGACGTGATAGCCCTTCTCCTGCAAAGCGTTGGACAATTTCTCAAGCGCTTCGGGATAGAAATAGTTGTCCAGGTATCCGACGACCAAACCGATCATACGGCTTTTGCCTGACACCATCGCGCGGGCCAGAACGTTGGGGCGATAGCCTAGTTCAGCAGCAGCCTTGCGCACCTTTTCTTCGGTCTTTTTGCTGACCGACGCGCCGGGCGTGAACACCCGGCTGACTGCCGACTGGCTGACACCTGCCAACTGCGCAACTTGCAGCGATGTGACTTTCTCAGCCATCAGTCTGCCGTCCATCCTCCGTCAATCAACATCGAAGTGCCCGTAACCAGCGCCGAAGCGTCCGAGGCCAGATAGGTCACCGCGCCCATGATGTCCTCGACTTCACCAATCCGGTCCAGCTTGATCTTTTCCATGATCCACGCGGCCCGTTCGGGGTTGTCGAAGGTGGATTGGGTCAGCGGCGTGCGGATGAAAGTCGGGCAGACCGTGTTGATACGGATGCGCTGCTTGCCCCATTCGATCGCCATGGCTTTGACCATGCCTTCTAGCCCGTGCTTGGTGGCACAATACAGCGCCCGGTCGACACCACCCACATGACCCATCTGGCTTGAGATGTGGATGATCGACCCCGGCTTGTCCGCCGCCAACAGCGCCTTGGCTGTGTAAGACGACAGGAAATAGGCCGAGCGCAGATTGACGTCGGTCACCGCGTCAAAATCCTCGGCTGAGGTTTCAATCGCCGGGCCATGACGCGCCGTTCCGGCAGAATTCACCACCACATCAAAAACACGACCGTCGAACAGCCCCTGCAGCGCATCCAGGTCCCCCTGATCCACCACCGCCGCCTCAGCCGACCAGCCCTGCTCTTGGAATGCGGCAACGGTCTCGTTCAAACGATCTGCACCACGCGCGGCGCAAACCACATGCGCACCCGCTTCGGCCAGCGCGACGGCACAGCCCTGCCCAATGCCCGATGATGCACCGGTTACCAGAGCGGTCTTGCCTACCAAAGAAAACGAAGGGGTGCGGGGCAGATCGGTCATCAGCTCATTCCATCCGGGATATTGATACGCCCAATATTGCGGGCCTTGTTGAATTCCCGCAGTCGGGCGAAAACGTCAACGCCTAGCTGGCGATATGCGTCCAGAAGGTCGACCAGAACCCAGTTTTCGCGGATTTTGCCGTTCTCTACCCGCCAGAAATCGAGGCTGCGCATGGTGATCCGTGTGCCCGCAGGCGCGATCCCCATCCAGCCATCATGAGTCACGGTCTGGATCATGTTGGGCCAACCCGTCACGGCGGCGTAATCACCGTCTCCGAAAAAGTGATAGGTGATGTCACCGACATACTGCCCGCGATCCGGCATGCCGTTGAGGAACGGAATTTGATGCCAATTGCGAAAGCCCGAGAACCCGCGCCCGGTGCCGATACCCGATGGGCCGTACCAGTTCATGCGCGGATGCCAGAACCGCTCTGGCTCCATCACTTCCGGCCCGCCTTGCGAGGGGTGTTTCTTGAGGTAGTCCAGCATGTCGATGATGTGCTGGCAGGTCGCCTTACCTTTGGCCTCGTCATAAGGGCCCGGCACGAAACCGTCCTGCGTGGCTGGCCCGGGCACATGCCATTCGCGACCAAGGCTGGGGGCCATCGGCCAGGCGTTTGCCTGCATCATGACTTCGGGGATGTCCCAAAGGGCCTGCATCTCGACCACTTTACCGTCTTCGAAACGGTAGAATTCGTGAAACCGCATCGTCACCTGATGGCCGGTCGGCGGAATATCCAGCCACGGTCCGGTGAAGGTGCCGGTGTAGTAACCGCCACATCCGACCCAATCAGCGTCATGCTCATCCGGGCCAGCCACAACGATGTAATCGCGCCGTTCCAGATCAGGCCAAGCGGACAGCAGGTCTTTGTAGGCGGTATCGAAATACGCGTCGCTGCCAGTGCTGTCGCCAAAAGGATGGCACAGCTTGTAAACAGCATCAGGGGCGCTGATATTAGCCAGCGCCCTGCGCACACCGTCCTCACTGAAGTCGTACATCGCCGCCCGAAGCGGCGCTATCAACGATTTGTGATGTGTGTGCTTGTCACTCATTCAGCGGCGTCCCGATAGGGCGCGGGCTCACCGTAAGGTACGTTGATCCCGCCATAGCGTCGCACGCGCACATTGCACTGCTCGGCATGGCCAACAAAGCCTTCGAGCATGCACAGGCGCGAGCCGTACTCACCGATCAGCGTCGCCGCCTCATCGGTCAGAACCTTCTGATAGCTGTGCGTCTTTAGGTACTTACCAACCCACAGACCGCCGGTATAGCGACCCGCCTTTTTGGTGGGCAGCGTGTGATTGGTGCCAATCACCTTATCCCCGTTCGAGACGTTGGTGCGCGGACCAAGGAACAGCGCGCCATAGCAGGTCATATTCTCAAGGAACCAGTCGTCGCGGTCGGTCATGACCTGAACGTGCTCGGACGCGATTTCGTCGGCGACCTGCAGCATCTCATCGTAGGTGTCACAGACGATGACTTCGCCATATTCATCCCACGAAACTTTCGCAGTACCAGCCGTCGGCAGAATGCCCAGAATACGGTCAACCTCAGACAGCGTTTCCTCGGCCAGTTTGCGCGAGTTGGTCAGAAGAACGCAGGGGCTGTTATAGCCATGCTCGGCTTGACCCAGTAGGTCGGTGGCGCAGAGCTCGGCATCCGCTGCGGTTTCATCGGCGATGACCATCGTCTCGGTCGGACCGGCGAATAGATCGATACCAACGCGGCCGAACAGTTGACGCTTGGCTTCGGCAACGAACGCATTGCCGGGGCCGACCAGCATGTGAACCGGATCGATGGTCTCGGTCCCGATTGCCATGGCACCAATGGCCTGAATGCCGCCCATGACATAAATCTCATGCGCGCCGCCCAGATGCATGGCTGCGATCACGGCTGGGTTAGGCTTGCCGTTGAACGGAGGCGTGCAGGCGATGATGCGCGGAACACCGGCGACCGACGCCGTTGCCACGGACATATGCGCCGAGGCCACCATCGGGAATTTACCGCCGGGAACGTAGCAGCCCACGGACTGAACGGGGATATTCTTGTGACCAAGGATCACGCCCGGAAGGGTTTCAACCTCGATATCCAGCATCGAGTCGCGCTGTGCCTGTGCGAAGTTGCGCACTTGTTCCTGCGCGAACTTGATGTCCGCCAGCTCACGCTCAGTCAGCTGGCCAATCAGGTCGTCGATCTCTTGCTGCGACAGCCGGAAGGAGGCGGGTGAGTAGTTGTCGAACTTCTCGCTCAGCTCACGCACGGCGGCATCGCCGCGGGTTTCGATGTCTTTCAGCGTGGCTTCCACCACGGCGCGGGTCTTGGCGTCATCCTCTGCCCGGTCGGCGTCAGACTTACCGCGTTTGAGATACTCAATTGCCATTGTCTAAACCCTTTTTATTCAGGACGAGGAGCTGTTTTTTCACCACGGTCATAGGCTTCCCAGCCTTCGCCATTGAAGATATCGACGCCCAGTTGCGCGGCGACATGAGCGAAATCAACGTTCACCCAGTTGTCGACAATCTTGCCATCGACCACTTTCCAGAAGTCCATGTAGCGGATTTCAACCCGCTTGCCGGTGGGCGCGATGCCTAGGAATTCGCCTGAATGGGTGGCTTCCTGACGGCCGAATGCCGCTGCCCACTCACCCATATACAGGCGCGCTTCATCGATGCAGGTCTTGTCCGAGAACGCCGCCTGGAACGGGCGCTGCCAGTTGTCCTGAAACTCTTTAAGGCCGGTCTTGGTGCCGCAGCCCTGATTGCCCAGCCAACGGAAGCCTTCCGAGAAGAACTCGCCAATATCGTCGATGCGGTGATCGTTCAGACCGTCAACCATAGTTTCGATGACACGACGGGTGTCTTCGGTTTTGCTCAGGTCCGTGTCGCGGGTCAGTACCGCTTGTTCGGGACGGGAACCTTTCATTTTCTATCCTTTCAGATCGCAAGAAGTATGTGATGAGGGACAAAAGTCCCGCTTCACAAAAAGTCCCTCGGCATTCTGTTCAGCGCCGGATGGCGCGAGACTGCGCTGCTGCGCGACCGACTGCTCATCAGCCTTTCACCGCCCCTGCGGTCAGACCGCTGACGATCTGGCGCTGGAAGATCAGCACAAGGAAGATCAGCGGCGCGGTGATCGACACGGCGGCGGCCACGGCGACAACCTGATCGGTCGTGGTGGTTTCGCGGTTGAACATGCCGACGATGGCCGGAACCATGGTCTGGTTCTGCGCATCCAGCAGCAGTGAGGTCACGAGGAAGTCGTTATAGGCCAGCAAAAAGCTGAACAGACCCGTGGTAATCACACCCGGCCACATCACTGGCATGATGACACGGCGGAAAGCCTGGAAGTGGCTGCAGCCATCGACGCGGGCGGCCTCATCCAGTTCTGCCGGGATGTTCTGGAAGAACGACCGCAGCATCCAGATGGTGAAGGGCTGGTTGATCGCAACCAGAACCGCAATCACCGCAAAGGGCTTGCCGTAGAGCGTCGGAGCGTTTTCACCCAGGATCGGGCTGAGCCATTCGGCCGAGTTGATGAAGACCGGCAGGTAGCCTGCCACCAGAACCGAGTGCGGCAGGGCGCGGAACACCAGCGCCACGATCAGGATCCAGAACGCGAATGTCGACCCCGAACGCGCCAGACCATATCCCGCCAGCGTTCCAACCGTCAGCGAGACGGTCACAACACCGGTGGTCACGATCAGCGAGTTGCGGAAGTTGTCCGAGAACCCACGATCAATCCAGACGGTTTTGTAGTGTTCGGTGGTCAGGCCCAGAACGTTCCGACCCAAGGGACCAAAGAGCGGGTTCAGCACGCCAAGGATCGCAGGCAGGATCACGAAGAACGCGACCAGAAAGCCCACGGCGACCGCCAGTACACCGATCACCCAGCCGATCCATTCCTGACCGGGCTTGGAATAGGATTTCACCATCGACGGCAGGGTCTTGGTCGAGATGATGATTGTGCCCCAGAAGACCGCGATACCCAGAATGATATCCAGCAGCGACAGGCCGTTGCCCTTGGCCAGGGTCTCGGGCCCGAAAATCACGTTCAGCGCGTTGCTGTCAAAGGCATCCACGGGGGATTTGAAGCTCATCACCGCGATCCAGAAGATCGGGAAGGCTGCGACCAGGCACCAGAAGACCAGGAAGATGTTCGAGGTCAGCCGCAGGCCGAACGGTTGTTGAAGCGCGCGTGAGGACATATCAGTGACCCCCTTTGTGATCGCGCCATGTCCGGCGCAGCGGAAGGATAAGCAGGATGACGATGCCGATCATGGTCAGCATGGCGCTGGCCGAGGCCCGGCTGATCGACCGGTTACCGGCCTGATCCGGCACCAGGAAGTCATAGGTCAGCCACTGCAGCGAGATGACATAACCCTGGCTCGAGAAACCGACGATCTCTTCGAACACGCGATAGGCGTCCATCAGGTGGATCATCGCAACAAAGATGATCAGCGGCATCAGATGCGGGATAACGATGTATTTCATACGCTGCCAGCGCGTGGCGCCATCGATCACGGCGCTTTCCAGACTGTCCTGATTAACGGTCTGCAGACCAGCGTAGAAGATAATGGCGGCGAAAGGTGCCACGTGCCACACGCGGTAGAGCATCATCAGGATTTCAATCGTCCACGCCTGAGCAAACAGGGCAATATCCCGGTTCAGCCACCATTCCAGCATTGCGGTCAGGATACCGTCGCCCCGGAACAGCCAGTTGATCGACAGCACCCCAATCACCGGCGTGATGATGAAGGGTAGCAGCGAGATAAAGATCACCGGCCCGCGGATAGCACGCGCTGCATTGTTGATAAGAACCGCAATCCCCAACCCGCAGACGATGACCAAAGGCAGCGTGATCAATGTGAAGGTCAGAGTAAACCGCAGCGCTTTCCAGAAGTTGATGGTGGACAGAACGCTCAGGCTGCCTTCGCTGATTGCCCGCCATGCCCGATCGGGTTCCAGCACGTTGCGATAGCTTTGCAGCCCGACATATTCGGTCCTGGTAATGACATCACCATGTTCGTCCAGCTTTGGTTGCGACTTCAGCTCGGTCGTACAGGTCTGGGTCAGGAAACCGGGGGTGCAGGTTTCAACCTCGACCGTCTCATAGATCGGCTGGGTGATATAAAAGCTCTGCTTGAACACGCTGACCAGCGGGAAAGCGATAAAGAGAAGCATCATAAAGACAGAGGGGCCAACAAAGGCGGCAAATGTCCGGAAGTTCATGGCTCTGCCTTTCTCATGGTTCTCAAGGGGTCAGGAGAGGATGGGAGGGCCGGAGCCCTCCCCCCGGGAGGATCAGTTGTTGATCAGGCCGGCTTCTTTGGCGGCGGTCAGGTACTCGGCTTCGATATCGGCCAGAGTGGTCGACGCATCCTTGGCACCGGTCAGGTAATCGGCCAGACCGTTGCCCAGCGCGCTGTGCAGGACGCCCATCGGGGCGGAAGCAGGGTACGCCTTGGCGCCATTTTCCGCCGAAGCAGCGGCACCGGCTGCCAGTTCACCCGGCGTGTAGGCGGGGCTCAGCCAGACGGCGGTGTCGTTGTTGGCGCTGACCATGTCACCATCAATGCCTTCCAGAACCAGACGGAACGCGGCATCCGCTTCTTCGTCGCTCATGTTTGCGGCCAGAACGATACCGTCCCACCAGATGGTGGTCGCCGGAGCGGCAGCCCCCATCGG
Source organism: Ruegeria sp. ABF4_144 (assembly GCF_056160045.1). Lineage (NCBI taxonomy): Bacteria > Pseudomonadati > Pseudomonadota > Alphaproteobacteria > Rhodobacterales > Roseobacteraceae > Ruegeria > Ruegeria sp. ABF4_144. The sequence continues at coordinate 3,499,528 of NZ_JBSWWK010000001.1, read as the reverse complement.
CGCCGACGCCATGGTCACTTTGCCAACCACCTGGCTTTCGGCTTCGTCGTTCATCGCAGCGGCGCGGCTGGCCCACAGGTTCGCCATAGCGATCTTGCCCTGCTGGAACTGCTGCTGAACGTAGGTCGAGTCTGAGACCAGGAACTCCGGATCCATGTACTCGGTCATCGCCTTCATGGTTTCCAGCGCTTTGACGCCCTGTTCATTGTTGATCGCAGGCATGTTGCCTTCGCCAAAGAACTCACCGCCTTCGCCCATGTACATGTTGACGAATTCCTGAGCCAGGTTCCAACCGGTCTTGAAGGTACCGCCGATCGGGTACTCCATTACGCCAGCTTCTTTGATCTGGGCAGCGGCAGCCAAAACGTCGTCATAGGTTTTGGGCTCTTCGATACCCAGATCGGCCAGAACGTCGTCGCGATACATCAGGTGCTGTGCGTTCACCATCATGGCAATCGCCATGACTTTGCCGTCCACCTTGATCAGCTGGTTCGGCAACAGGTCCTGACCGTATTTCTCGACCAGATCATCTAGTGGGCGCAGCGAGCCTGCGTTCAGCAGCGGGATCATGGTTTCGTTGGCAACGCCACCGATTTGATACAGCGAGGGGTTCGCAGCAAAGGCTTCAGGCTGCTTTTCGCGGAACTCCTGGTCCAGCGACGCGCTGAAGTTGCCGCATTCGGCCATTGCATCGGTGACGGCTTTCCAAGCCTCAAAACCAGCCGAAAGCGATTTCAGTGGCACTTCGTTTTCATACGCACATTCGGCCCATGCGCCGGTTGCTGCGAGGGACATGGCGCCTGCCATGAAAAGTGATTTGAGTTTCATGTGTTTCTCCCTGTCAGGATCGGTCCGTCGTCGACGTCCGGACCGCTGTTGTGCCCGTTTGGGCTGTTCGTGGGATTACTCCCCAATCCGTGCACCGCTTTCAGCTTCAAAGAGGTGACAGATATCTGTTGGCACCGAGAACGAGACCATCTCGCCAATCTCGGCACGGAAGGCTTTGTCGGCCTTGACCGACACCAGAGCGCCATCAACCCGGACCGAGATCATGGTCGCATCGCCCAGTAACTCGAGCGTGTAGATCGGGGCCGTGATCTGGCCCTGGCCTTCGGCAATGCTGGCGTCTTCGGCGCGGAAGCCCAATGTCATCGGACCATCCGGCGCATCGACCGGAATTTCCGCATTCTCGGCACGGAACACACCGCCCGACACCTGACCGTCCATCAGGTTCATCGCAGGCGAACCGATGAAGCTAGCGACGAATGTATTCGCGGGGCGGTCGTAAATTTCGGTCGGGCTGCCAACCTGCTGCACCACACCTTTTTTCATGACCACCACGCGATCGGCCAATGTCATCGCTTCGATCTGGTCGTGGGTCACGTAGATGGTGGTGACCGCCAGTTCGTGGCTGAGGTTCTTAATCTGCGCACGGGTCGAAACCCGCAGCTTGGCATCCAGGTTCGACAGCGGTTCGTCCATCAGGAACACGTTGGGTTCGCGGACGATGGCACGGGCCAAAGCAACACGCTGACGCTGACCACCGGACAGTTCGGCGGGCTTGCGGTGCAGGAACTCGTCCAGCTCAACCATCGCACTGGCGCGACGCACCTTTTCGTCATGGGTTGCCGGGTCGATGCCGCGCACTTTCAGAGGAAAGCGGATGTTCTCATAGACGTTCATATTCGGGTAAAGCGCGTAGCTCTGGAACACCATTGCCACGTCGCGATCTTTGGGCTCCAGGTCGTTGACCACTTTGCCGTCGATCAGCAGCTCGCCTTCGGTGACGTCTTCCAGACCCGCGATCATGCGCATCGTTGTGGTCTTGCCGCAGCCCGATGGACCCAACAGAACGAGGAACTCGCGATCCGCGATGGTCAGGTCAAAATTGTGGACCCCGACAAAGTTGCCCCAGCGTTTGCCGACGTTACGCAGTTGAATTTCCGCCATGGTGCCCCCTGCAAGGATTCGCTTTGCATACGTTTGCAAAACTGTATTCTTCGTGAATCATTTCTGGCAAGACTTTTTTGCATACGTATGCAAAAAATCCCTAACCAGCGATTCTCAATCGCTTAAATCCGAAGCAAGCCATCAGGAAAACGGTGCAATCGTGAGCTTTCAGGAAGAAAAAACACTCGTCTCCTCGTTCTTCGAGGCCCTCGACTCAGTAGACGAATCGAATCTGCCCGACGTTTTTGGGCAGTTCTGCGCGCAGGATTTGCTGTGGCGCGGCTTTCACCCCTTCGACGAAATCACCGGTGCGGACGCGGTGGCGCGCACGTTCTGGCAGCCGCTGAAATCCAGCTTGAAACGGATGCAGCGCCGTCAGGATGTCTTCTTCGCTGGCACCAACTCTCTGGAACCAGGTGCGGATGTCTGGGTGGTTTCGATGGGTCACCTTATGGGCCTGTTCGATACGCCATGGCTTGGGATACGTCCTACCGGCAAGATGGCCTTTCTGCGCTATTGCGAGTTTCACCGGATCGTAGACGGCAAGATTGCCGAAACGGCGATGTATTTCGACATTCCGCATCTGATGGTTCAGGCTGGACACAACCCGTTTCCACCGCAAACCGCAGCACATCTGATCCAACCCGGGCCGCTGACCCATGACGGTCTTCTGTATGCAGACCAGCCTGAGGAAGAAGGCCATAAGACGCTGGCGGCAATCAACGCCATGATCTCGGACCTCGGCCAATGGAACAGCGGCTTGTCGCTTGAGGATGAGCTGGCCCGCACATGGAATGACGACATGATCTGGTGGGGTCCCGAAGGGATCGGCGCCACCTACACGATCGAGCGCTATGCGAAACAGCATTCTGGCCCGTTCCGTGCCGGTTTTTCTGACCGCTCCAAGACCAAACATATCTGCCGTCTGGCCGAGGGGCATTACGGCGGGTTCTTCGGTTGGCCCAATTTCACCGCGGTGCCGACGGGCGGGTTCATGGGTATGCCCGCCACCGGAAAACCCGGTGAGTTCCGGGTGATCGACATCTACCGCCGCGCTGGGGATAAACTGGCCGAGAACTGGATTTTCATCGACCTTCTGCATTTCTGGAAACAGCAGGGAGTCGATGTTTTGGCCCGAACAACAGGGATTGAAACACCATGAGGATTGATGCGCATCACCACCTTTGGGACCTGAACGCCGTGAACTATCCTTGGTTGATGGAAAAAGGTGCAGTTCGGTTCTTTGGTGATCCAACTCCGATTCAGCGCAACTATCTTCTGCCTGAATTCCGCGCTGATGCCGAAGCCGCAGGGTTTTCGGCTTCGGTCCATATTCAGGTCGGCGCTGCCGATCCTTGGGCCGAGGCGCAATGGGTACAGTCCGTCACTGATCAATTTCCGAGCTGGCCGCTGGTGCAGGTAGCATTTTGTGATTTGACTGCGGGTGATTTGACCGAACAGCTGGACCGGTTGCAAACCCTGCCCTCACTGCGCGGCGTGCGCCAGATCATCGGCCGTGCGCCGGGCGAGGATCAGCTTTCGGGCACCAACGACCTGCTGGACAATCCCAAGTTTCTGGCCGGGCTGAAACAACTGGGCGATCGCGGCCTGTCCTTTGATCTGCAACTATTGCCCGAATTGATGGTGCGGACCGCCGCCGTGCTGGATCAGGCACCGACAACGCAGGTGGCGCTGTGCCATGCCGGGTCACCGCATGACCGATCCGAAAAGGGGTTGGAAAGTTGGTCCAAAGCGTTGCGGTCCCTCTCAGCCCTGCCGCAGGTGACCTGCAAGCTCTCGGGTCTTGGCATGTTCGATCACAATTGGAACGCCGACAGCGTCAAGCCCCTCGTTGAGACCTGTCTGACCCAGTTCGGGCCCGAACGCTGCATGTTTGGGTCTAATTTTCCGGTCGACAGCCTGTCATCCAATTACCCGGACCTGATTGCCAGACACAAAGCCCTGGTGCCCGAAGCAGACCACGATCAGGTCTTCGGGCGCACCGCGCAGCATTTCTATCAGATGTAGCTGGCAGGGTGTTCTTCCAGTCAGGACGCCGCTTGCTCGGACACGATCTCGCCAAATCGGGTGAAGAACTTGCCCGACAGTTTTTTGGCCGTGCCCGAGATCAGGCGGCTGCCCAATTGGGCGATCTTGCCGCCGACATCGACCTTGGCGGTATAAGACAGCACCGTTTCGTCCCCGTCTTCGGTCAGCGTCACGTCGGCCCCGCCCTTGGCAAAACCCGCAGCGCCGCCCTTGCCCTCGCCGGACAAGGAAAACCCATCAGGGGCGTTGGAGGTGTCCAGCGTGACCTCTCCGGCGAACTTGGCTTTGACCGGGCCGATTTTCAGCACAACCTTGGCCGCAAGCTCATTAGGCGCGTTCTGGGTCAGTTCTTCGCAGCCTGGAATGCACTCCTGCAGGATCTCGGGGTTGTTTAGGGCTTGGTACACGACATCCCGCGGTGCCGAAATGCGGATTTCATCACTCAGGTCCATGCGCGCTTCCTTCGATCAGTGGCTTGCCTTGTTCAGCAAAGTTACAGGTTCCACCGCATCTTACCAGAGGCTGTTTGGGCGCCGCCGATCCATGACCGGCGGCACCTGTAGTATCAATCGCTGATCGCGCCTTCCTCATCCCGGCGCTGGTGCATCTTGGCCTTGACCCGCGCACCCACGATCAGGGGCAGAACAAAACCGATAATGGCAATGGACCACAGCGCGATGGACAGCGGGCTGTCGATCAGGGTCCACCAGTTGCCGTTGTCGATGGTGACCGCGCGGCGCAGGTTGTTCTCCATCGAGTTGCCCAAGAGCGTGCCAAGGATGATCGGTACCAGTGGCACGTCCAGCTTGCGCAGGACCCAGCCCATCACGCCGAACCCGATCATCACCAGCAGGTCAAAGCTAGAGCCCGAAATGCCGTAGATGCCGACAAAGCTAACCATCGCTACGATCGGCATCAGGATGCGCGAGGGGATCATGAGGACACGAGTGAACAGGCCAACCATCGGGATGTTCATCGCCAGTAGCATAAAGTTCGCGATGAACAGCGCAGCGATCAGGCCCCACACCACATCAGGGTTCTGTGTGAACAGCAGCGGACCGGGTGTGATGTTTAGCGCCAGCAGAACCGCAAGCAGCACGGCCGTGGTGCCCGATCCCGGCACGCCCAGCGCCAGCATCGGCACAAGCGCACCGCCAGCGGCGGCGTTGTTCCCGGCCTCAGGCGCGGCCACGCCACGCGGATCACCGGTTCCGAAGGTGTTTTCCTTGTCGACCAGCCGTTTCTCCATCGAGTACGAGATAAACGAACCCAACGACGCACCAGCCCCCGGCAGAACGCCCGCGATGAAGCCCAGGAATGAAGTCCGCAGCATGGTCGGCGTGCATTTCTTGACCATCGACATCGGCGGATAGAGGCGGCCGATGTTCAACTTGCGGCCTTCGGCATCCGACCCGCCATGGCGGTGTTCGAGGAAGATGAACACTTCGGACAGGGCGAACAGGCCCACGATGGCGACAAGGAAATCGAGCCCGTCATACAGATGCACTTCGCCAAAAGTGAAACGCGGGACGCCGGTTTGGGTATCCACGCCAATCGTCGCCAATCCAAGACCCAGCGCAGCGGCAAAGGCCGATTTCGCCTGATTGGTCGAGGACACGCCACCCAGCGTCATGAAGGCTAGCGCGAACAGGGCGAAATACTCGGCCGGTCCGAACAACAACGCGATCTTCACCAGCTGCGGTGCAAGGAAGATCAGGCCCCACGTCGCCAGAAACGCACCGACGAAGGATGCGATGCCGGAAAGCGATAGCGCCTCACCGGCAAAGCCCTTTTTGGCCATCGGGTGTCCGTCTAAGCACGTCATCATGGCGGGCTCGTCCCCGGGGATGTTCAGCAGGATCGAAGATATCCGACCCCCGTACATTGCCCCGTAATAGACACTAGTCAGCAGGATCAGCGACGGCGTCGCCCCCAGCCCCAGCGTGAACGCCAGCGGGATCAGGATGGCCACACCGTTTGATGGGCCCAGACCGGGCAGCGCGCCCATGATCGTGCCCAAAAAACAACCCAGCAGGGCCAGCATCAGGTTTTGCCATGTCAGCGCGATGGCGAAACCGTCTCCGAGGGATGCAAGAGTTTCCATTTTCTATTCCTCAGAACCCCAGCGGGCCGCGGGCCAGCGACAGGCCCAGAACCAGATGGAAAATGACGTAGATACCGACCGAGGTGCCGATGCCCACCAGAACGGATTCGATTGGCCCGGACCCCAGGCGCCAGGCCAGGTAGGCGGCGGCAAAGGCAGTGGCGATGACAAAGCCGATTTCCGGCAGAAGCTCGGCGTAAAGGATCATCATCACCACGGCGGCGCCGACCTCGACCAGACGGCCCAGCGCGGGCCATTCGGGTTCGGTATCCGGGCGCAGGGCAATGACGATGCTCGACAGGCCCAGAATGGCAGCGATGATAAGGGGGAAGGCTTTGGGTCCGACGGCATCGGACAGAAAGCTCTCCTCGATCGCCAAAGCGGAAAAGGCAAATCCGATGGCGAGCAGCAGTCCGACGACCCCGAAGATACGGTCACTCATCGGTGTCTCCTATTGTTCGGGTAAATGAGTGGATCCGGGCACAGCATGGTGCCCGGATCGCGGTGAGTGGTGTTACTTGATGATCCCGATCTCTTTCGAGATCGTCTGGATCTGACCCACGGATTCGGCGACGAAGTCCTGGAAGGCTGCACCCTGCAGGTCCAACGGCGCCAGACCGTTGGCGGCCATCACCTGCTTCCATTCGTCTGAGGCATAAAGATCACCGATCTTGCCGACCCAATCACCATAAGCCTCATCGGTCATACCACCGGGGGCATAGAAGCCGCGCCAGTTTGCACCGATGGCGTCAATGCCCTGCTCCTTGGCGGTTGGGAAATCAGCGAATTCACCGGGCAGGCGTTCGGGGGCCAGAACGGCGATCACCTTGATGTCGCCGGAATCCACGAAACCCTTGGCCTCGGAGATATCGCCGGTGAAGGCCTGAACCGATCCGGCCAGCAACTGAGTCACCGCTTCACCACCACCGTCAAAGGCGATGTACTTGACCGAGCGCACGTCGTCGATGCCATAAGCATTGGCCGCGATCAGCACCTTTAGATGGTCCCAGCCACCCACGGCCGACCCGCCAGCAACCGACACCGACGCCGGATCGGCTTTGATCTGGTCCAGCAGTTCGGGCAGCGTGTTGACCGGGCTGTCCGCCGCCACGGCGATCACGCCATAGTCGGCCCCAATGGCCGCGAGCCAGCGAACCTGATCCATTGTGTTGCCCGGATAGGCACCCTGCGCCAGACGAGTCGCAGTGGCGGCACTGGCGGCAACGATCAGTTCGTTATCCTCGCCACGCTTGTTCACCACTTCGGCAAAGGCCACACCACCGCCACCACCGGCAAGGTTCACGACCTGCATGGTCTGGTCGATCAGACCAAGATCCTGCAGCGACTTACCCACCTGACGGCAAGTGAAATCCCAGCCGCCGCCGGGGTTGGCCGGGGCAATACATTCCTGTGCGCTGGCGGCCACGCCGGACAGGGCAAAAACAGCAGCCGCAATCGCGCCACTGGTTCCAAACAGTTTCATTCGTGTCTCCTCCTAAGGTCTTTTTGGGCCGCTCTTCCGCGACCGAAACCGATCCCCGCAGGCGCGTGTCCTTGCAGGTCGTAACTGTTTACCGAATAATGCTGTCACGAACCTGTCACAGTTCCGGCGTTCGACTTTGGGAGGGGTCATGCGCGTTTTGATGATCGAAGATGCCGAGGATCTGGCCGAGGGCGTCGTGGCACATCTGGCCCGGTCCGGCGTGGTGTGCGACTTGGCCACCACGGTGGAATCTGCCAGTGATTTCCGCGCGGTGCAAAGCTATGACGCGATGCTGTTGGACATCAACCTGCCCGACGGGTCCGGGTTGAACTTCCTTGGCAAGATCCGCGCCTCAGGGGATCGCACACCGGTTCTAATGCTGACTGCGCTGACCTCGGTCGAGGATCGGGTGGCCGCCTTGGACAAAGGTGCCGACGATTATCTGGGCAAGCCATTTGATCAGCGCGAATTGGAGGCCCGATTGCGCGCTCTTGTCCGCCGGGACGCTGACCGCAAAAGCGAGCAGATCACATTGGGTCCGCTGATCTATGCCCCCAAAGACCGCAGCGCTACACTGGAGGGCAAGCGCCTGACCCTGACCGCACGCGAGGCCGCTGTGTTGGACGCGCTGATCCGGCACGAGGGGCAATACCTGTCCAAAACACGACTCTATGACTCGCTCTACGGTTTTGAAGACGCTGATGTGGGTGAAAACGCGATTGAGCTTTATATCGCGCGCCTGCGTAAGAAGTTCACCGGAAGTGTCGTCAGCATCACCACCCAACGCGGGGTCGGGTATCGGATCGGTCTGGATGGCTAGGCTGCACTTGCCCTACAGCCTAACGGCGCGGGTTCTGAGCGCGGTGATGCTGATCCTGATCCTCGGCGGCTGTCTGGTGGCACTGTCGATTTGGGCCAATGGCCGGCTGGCGGCACGGCAAGCCTATGATCGTCTACTGCTGGGCGCAGCCAGCGATATTGCCGAATCCGTGCGCATTCAGGATGGTGAGCCGTTCGTGGATCTGCCGGTTTCGGCCTTTCAACTGCTGGCGCAGGCCCCGGATGACCGGATTTTCTATGCGGTGCAGGTGCCCGGTGGTCCGTTCATCACCGGGCTGGACCGCGACACGGTGATCGAAGTGCCACAGCAACCCAGCGCTGCACCCTTCTATTTCACCGCTGACCTGAACGGAGAACCCGCCCGATTTGTCCGCGTGGCCCGCCTGTTTGCTGAACGGGAATTCTCGGGCGAGGTTGAAGTGCTGGTTGGCCAAACCTTGCGCGCACGTCAGTCCATGACCGCCGGTTTGATGCGTGACGCTTTGCTGCCCATGGCCGTTGCAGGCATTTTGCTGTTGGTCATGTCGTGGTTCGTAACACGCTCTGCCCTGCGCCCGCTTGAGGCCCTGTCCGATGACCTGACCCTGCGTGACCCACATGACCTGACACCGATGGCCAGCGACGGGCTGCCGCGTGAACTGCAGGTAATGCTACATGCGATGAACCGTTTCATGGGGCGGCTCGACCGGCAGGTGGACACGATGCGCAACCTGATCGCCGATACCGCGCACCAGCTGCGCACCCCGGTCGCCGCCATCCGGGTACAGGCCGAGATTGCGCAGGATGACCCCGAGCCCCCGGCCCGCGCACGGGCTTTGGACAGGTTGCTGCGGCGGACGCGGTCGCTCGGTACCTTGCTGGATCAATTGCTGTCACGCGCCATGGTGATCCACCGCATCGACAGCGCCCCCCGCCGCCCCGTCGACCTGCGCGAGGTGGCGCTGGACGTCCTGGAACAGAGCGACCACGAACTGGTCGCACCCGGTGTCGAAGTGCGGCTGGAGATCGGTGACTCTCCGGTACTTATCAACGCCGACGCCTTTTCTCTTGGCGAGGCCGCCAAGAACCTGCTGGGCAATGCGCTGCGGCATGGAGACCCTCCGGTCAGCATCGGAGCGACGCAAGAGGGCACCCGCGCCGTTCTGTGGGTGCGCGATCACGGCCCCGGGCCTGACACGCCTGTCGCCGATCACATCGGCGACCGTTTCAACCGCACCACCGGCTCCGGCGAAGACAGCAGTGGGCTGGGTCTGTCGATCGTGAAGTCCACTGCCGAGGCTTTTGATGGCAAGGTTGAAATGGCCCGCGACGATATCGGGTTTCGCGCAGCACTCAGCTTTCCGGCCACGAGGGGGATGGAATGATCCGCGCCTTTTTGATCTGCCTTCTGTTTGCCTTGCCCGGCACCCCGCGCGCGCAGGAAGCCACAGCCAGCTTCGGCAGCGGCAATGACCCGATGCTGATCCGGTCAACCACCGACATCGCCATCATCGCCCCGGTGTTAGACCGGTTTGCCGAGCTGAACCCCGACCTGTTAGTCACCTACGAACAATGGGGATCGAACGCGCTGTTTCAACACAGCCGAACGGTATGCAAGGGCGGGCAGAGCCCCGCTGATGTGGTGTTTTCCTCGGCCATTCAGCAGATGGTGTGGCTGGTTAATTCCGCCTGTGCCCACCGCTATCGCTCGCCCCGAACTGAGGCCCTACCGGATGCGCGGCGCTGGCGGGATGAGCTGTGGGGAATCACCACCGAACCCGCTGTCATCGCCTATAACAAGGCGCTGCTGGACGATCAGCAAGTGCCTCGAAACCGCTTCGCTCTGCTAGACGCAATGCGCACGCAGCCCGAACTGCTACGGGGTCGGGTGGCGACCTATGACATCGCCGCCTCGGGCCTGGGATACCTGTTCGCCTATGGTGACAGCCTTGAGGCCACGACTTTTGGCTCTCTGATCGAAGGCTTTGCCCGCATTGACGCCGTAGCCACCTGCTGTTCGTCTGAGATCATCCGTGATGTGGCCGAGGGGCGGTTTCTGATCGCCTACAATGTTCTGGGGTCTTACGTGGCCAACGCCAAAGCGCCCGGTGTGGGCGTGATCCTGCCCGAGGATTACACGCTGGTCCTGTCCCGCGCCTTCATGATCCCGGCACAGGCAGGCAACAAGGATGCAGCGACCGAATTTCTGGATTTCCTGCTGTCACCCGAGGCGCAAAATCTGCTGGCAGCCTCAGGCCTTGTAGCCCAGATGGACGCATCTGAGACCGGCCTGACGCCCAGCGCCCGCCGTTTTATCGCGTTGTCCCCGGCGTTGCTGGTCGCACGCGACCAAAACCGCCGGGCAGAGCTGTTCAAGCTGTGGAACGATGCCTTTGACGTGGAAACCGCGCGCTAGGCCTGTTTCTCGACCACCGGTTCGCCTTCAGCATTGACCGCTGGTTCGATATCGGGGCGGACCGGTTCCGCCTCCATCTCGATAACCTCGGGCTCGACCGTCTCTTCGACCTCTTCGATTTCAGGTTCCGGCTCAGGTTCGGGTTCTGGCTCTGGCGCTGGTTCGGACTTGTCCTCAAGCGCGCCGATGATCAGCGGCAACATGTGAACGCCGGTGGCCGTAGCGATTTCGGGTGTTTGTGGGGTTTGCCAGCTAAGCGTGTCAAAGCTGCCGCAGTTCTGACAGACCGGTGCCCATTCGGGCTGAATGTCGTGGCAATTGTCGCAAACCCATTGCGGCCCACGCGGAGCGTTTAGCGCCTTGGCCAGCCAGCCCTGCACTACCGCGTCCGAGGCACCCTCACCCCGCTCAATCGCCGCCATCAGCGTGTAAGCGCGCGCGTCGGCCTGTTTTTCGACAACATCACCCAACGCCCGGCGGGCTTCGGGGAAATCCTCGGCCACGATGTTCAACTCGGCCAGGATCAGACGCGTTTCCGGGTTTTCCGGATGAATGCGGGTCAGCGCGGTAAAGCGTTTGATCCGCGCCTCAGGGGTTTCATCCGGTGCGATTTCAGCAAAAGCATGGGCCAGATCAGGATGCGGCTGCACCTCCCACGCCTTTTTCAGAATCTTGGTCGCAGCACGCGGTTTGCCCTTTTCGATGTAGGCCCGCGCGGCCATCGCGGCGGCAGGCACCAGATCAGGCGACAGGCGGTTGGCCTCGATCGCGTGTTCCTGTTGTTCGACCGTTGCGCCCTCGGCCAGAATATCCTTGGCCTCGGACAAGGCCAGCACCGCGTCGCGGCGTTTGAACACGTCGCGCGGCAGATGACCGGCCTTCAGCTTGGCGGTCAGGGTCGAACGCGCGCCGCTCCAGTCCTGCGATTTGGTCTGAAGACCCAACAGAATATCCTGAGTTTCGGCATGGCGCGGTTTGATCGCCAGCGCTTTTTCAGCCAGCTTGCGGGCGGTGTCGTCATCGCCCTCGGCCAGCTTCTGTTTCATGATGCCGCGCACACCGACAAAGCGGGTGGCGTTGTTGGTGACCAGTTTTTTGTAGGTCTCCGACGCCTTTTTGGTATCCCCATTCATCTCAGCCGCCTGCGCCACCAGAAGGTTGGTCAATTCCGGCTTGTTCAGCAGCTTTTCGGCCTTGTAGGCCTTGTTCATCGCCACGCGACCCTCGCCCGAGGCCAGCGCCATCAGACCATCGGAAAGCGCCTGATAGCCCCGCTTTTCACGGTTGCGGTCGAAATAGCGCGACAGCGCGGTTTCATCCCCGTTTAGGAATTTCAGCGTCGCGATCAACAGGGTCAACAGCTTGAAGAACACCCAGATCAAGACAACCAGCACGCCCAGCGCTATCACCGATTGTAGCGGGCCTAGGGTAAATTCCTGACCCCACGCGGTAATCTGCACGCCGCCACTGGTTTCCATCAGGAACATCGCACCCACGGCGATCAGGCCGATAATCGCTACAAAAACAAGGATCTTTAACAATGACCACAGCATGGCAGGTCCTTCAGTTCGAGTTTACGCTGGATTGCAGCGCATTTGCGGCGTCCACGGCGGCCACACGAGTCTGAGCCGCCTGCTCCCAATCGGCCATCGCTGTTTGGGCCGCTTCGGGCAGGGATTTCAGTTCGTTCAGCGCGGCGGCAACATCACCACCCGCCAATGCAGCTTCGGCCCGAGACAGGACCGCATCCGGGCTATCGCCCTCTTGCGGCGTCACCGATCGCGCGCCGGTCTGGCGTTGCAGAAAGGCGACCAAACCTGTGGTCTTGTCGGCATCGCGCGCATCCGCCAGCGCGCTTCGGGCCGCAGGCGCAAAAGAGCTCCGCAGAGCGGCCAGGGTCGCAACACCTTCTTTTGCCGGGGCTGACAGAGCATCGGGTACGGTCACGCCGCCAGCCGCCAGTTCGTCCATCAGGCTGTTATAAGGCTGTCCCGCGTCCAGTTGGCTGTGTATCTGAGACAGGACCGCCGCATTGCTGGCCGCTTGCGCCTTGGCAGCTGCCTGCGCCTCAAGCGCCTGCGCGTCCGAGACCATTTTTTCCACTTCGGCCCGCTGCGCAGTAAGCGAATCCTGCAGTTTCTTCAGTTCGGCCTCAAATTCGGCCGAGGTCTCGGGCGAGGCGCCTTGCGTCAGCGCACCGCTTTCCAGATCGCTCAGACGACTGGCCAGAGGGTCGATTTTGCCCGCCAGCCCGTCGAGCCCGGATTTCACCGCATCCAGTTCCGCGCTGATCGGTGTGATCTGATCGGTCAGGGCAGCGATTTTACTGTCTACATCCGAACTGGCTGAACTTTCGGCCAGGGACTTCGTCAGCGCCTCGATCTGGCTGGATTGATCGTTGAGCTTGGCTTCAAGCGCGGCAAGGCCGTCGGATTCACCAGACCCGAAGAAACCCGCGCTGCCTGCGGCGAACCCGATCCCGGCAGCAAGTACACCGCCCAGCAGAGCCGGCACAAAGCCGCTGCCTTTTTGCTGTTCAGGGTCTTTGGATTGTTCCGCGACCGCCGCAACGGGTTCTTCCACTACCGGCTCAATGGCGGCTTCGGCTTCGGCTTCGGCTTCGGCTTCGGCTTCGGCTTCGGCTTCGGCTTCGGCTTCGGCTTCGGCTTCGGCTTCGGCTTCGGCTTCGGCTTCGGCTTCGGCTTCGGCTTCGGCTTCGGCTTCGGCTTCGGCTTCGGCTTCGGCTTCGGCTTCGGCTTCGGCTTCGGCTTCGGCTTCGGCTTCGGCTTCGGCTTCGGCTTCGGCTTCGGCTTCGGCTTCGGCTTCGGCTTCGGCTTCGGCTTCGGCTTCGGCTTCGGCTTCGGCTTCGGCTTCGGCTTCGGCTTCGGCTTCGGCTTCGGCTTCGGCTTCGGAAAGGGCCTCGTCTACCGGCCCGGCCGCGTCAAGAGGTGCATCGTCCTGCGTGGAAACGGTTTCAACCGCTTCGTCCGACTTGGGGTCTTCCACTGGCTTTTGATCGGTTTTTTTCTTACGAGCCACCGCAACATTCCCCTTATCGAATCCAATTTCACATGAATAACAGGCCACTCTAGGTTAATCGGTGGTCTCGCCGCCCTCAACCCGCATCGCAAGTTTCACAAGCTTTTTAACGGCTTTCTGCATTTTCTTCGGTGTTGGCTCTTTGGCGATCTTCAGGCGCGCATAGTCCAACGAATAAAGGGGTTCCGCCGTTGCTTCGCTGATTACGGCCAGCCAAAGGGGCGCTGAACCGACCCAGATATCGGCAAATTGTCGCGCCGTTCTAGGCGAAAACAAGGGCGCAACGACCGGAACATCCCCCTCGGCGGCCGCGGCAGCCTCGGGTGTCAGCGGTAACAGGCGTTGCTGATAGACGGGCTGTTCGCGCACGGTCAGGCCTGACTCGGTCAGGCGGGTGGCGATATTGCCCCGACTGTGTTCGCCGCGCAGGTGCAGCAGCGGGCTGTCGGGCCGGTGTTTCAACAGATAGGCCACCAACTCCTCGGCAGTCGCGCCAACCATCTGCGCATCCCACCCGGCGCCTTTTGCAGTGCCGGTTGTAGACGGACCGACGCAAAAAGCAGGCATGTCCCGCGCCAAATCTAACGACACCGCGGCATTCACACCGTTGGCCGAAGTGAAAATCAGCCCACGCACACCGTTGGTATCGACGCTGATCGGCAGCGGCTTGATCTCGAGAATTGGGGAATAGATGACCTCGACCCGTGATCTGGTGCGGGTCGGCAGCTGCGCGACAAACCGTTCAGAGGCAGCACGCGGGCGGGTCATCAGCAAATACAACAGTCGGCGCCTTCCGCCTTGGGATTGTTTGCATCCGCGCAGGGTGATACCCCGCTTGGCAATCAAGGTGTAACGGATCAAGCCAATGGTGCAAACACTTACCGTCCTCGGGCTGGAAAGCAGCTGTGACGACACAGCCGCCGCCGTGGTGCGCCAAACCGACGGATCCGGGGCCGAAGTGCTGTCGTCCATTGTGCACGGCCAAACCGAATTGCACAGCGCCTTTGGCGGCGTGGTGCCCGAGATTGCTGCGCGTGCCCATGCGGAAAAGCTTGATATCTGCGTGGTGCAAGCACTGGAGGCCGCGGGCCTGACTTTAGCGGATATGGATGCCATTGCGGTGACCGCTGGGCCGGGTCTGATCGGAGGGGTCATGTCCGGCGTCATGTGTGCCAAAGGGCTGAGCGCAGCGACCGGGCTGCCGCTGATCGGGGTGAACCATCTGGCGGGTCACGCGCTGACGCCGCGCCTGACCGACGGGATTGCGTTTCCCTATCTGATGCTCTTGGTGTCGGGTGGCCATTGCCAGTACCTGATCGCCCACGGTCCGGAAAAATTTACCCGCTTGGGCGGCACCATCGACGACGCGCCAGGCGAGGCCTTCGACAAAACCGCCCGTCTATTGGGACTACCACAACCCGGTGGCCCGTCGGTCGAAGCCGAGGCGCGTTCGGGCGATCCTAAACGTTTCCGCTTTCCCCGGCCTTTGCTGGACCGGCCCGGATGTGATTTGTCATTCTCGGGCCTCAAGACCGCACTAATGCGGATGCGGGATCAGATTGTCGCCGAAAAAGGCGGCCTGACCCGTCAGGACCGAGCTGACCTGTGTGCCGGATTTCAGCAAGCCATCGTCGACACTCTGGCCGAGAAAACCCGCCGCGCAATGGATCTGTATCTGGAGGAAAACCCCTCTGACGCAGTGATTGCCGTGGCCGGGGGTGTCGCCGCAAATTCGGCCATACGCTCTGTGTTAGAGACTGTTTGCGCCGAAAAAGGTGCGCGTTTCACAGCGCCACCGCTGGCGCTGTGCACCGACAACGCCGCCATGATCGCCTATGCCGGGCTAGAGCGGTTTCGCACAGGCGCTCGCGATGGTCTGGACCTGACCGCACGTCCCCGCTGGCCTTTGGACCAGACCAGCCCCGCCATGCTGGGCAGCGGCAAAAAAGGCGCAAAGGCATGAGTGTTTCGGTGCTGGGATCAGGAGCCTTTGGCACAGCGCTGGCGATTTCGCTGGCCGGGAACGGACCGGTCACGCTGTGGTCGCGGAATCCCGATCAGGCCCGGCACATGCAGAGCAGCCGCGAGAATACCGCGCGATTGCCGAAAGTGACGCTGCCGGATGCGCTTCTGGTAACGGCCGATATTCAGAATGCGATTTCGGCCGATGTGCTGTTGCTGGCCGTACCCATGCAAAAACTACGCGCGGCCTTGACGGAACACGCCTCGGTGCTGGCTGGGAAAACACTGGTCGCCTGCTGCAAAGGGATTGAGCTTGCGTCCGGTCTCGGCCCCATTTCCGTTATCCGCGAAACCATCCCGGACGCGCGCCCCGCCCTTCTCACCGGCCCCAGCTTTGCCGACGACATTGCGCGCGGTCTTCCGACGGCACTGACGCTGGCCTGCGCCGATGACGATCTGAGCCAGAATCTGCAACATGAACTAACCACCGCCAACTTGCGCCTGTATCGCACCACCGACGTGATTGGGGCGGAACTGGGTGGCGCGTTGAAAAACGTCATGGCCATTGGCTGCGGGGCTGCTATCGGGGCAGGCCTCGGCGACAGTGCCCGCGCAGCCCTGATGACCCGCGGGTTTGCAGAGATGCAACGCTTTGCCCTGATGCGCGGCGCGCAACCCGAAACGCTGATGGGACTGTCCGGGTTGGGGGATCTCGTGCTGACCTGCTCGTCCGAGTTGTCTCGAAACTACCGTTTTGGCCTTAGTTTGGGTCTGAACAAGGCCTTTGACAGCCATACCACTGTCGAAGGTGTCGCCACCGCGCGCGCCATGTCCGATATCGCCACCAACGAAGGCCTGGACATGCCCATCAGCGCCACAGTGGCAGACCTAAGCCATGGCGCCTACAGCGTCGCACAAGCCATCGAAACCCTGCTCAACCGACCCCTGAAGGAGGAATAACATGCTGATCGCCCTCATCGCCCGTGACAAGGACGGCGCCCTGCAAACCCGGCTGGACAACCGCGCGGCCCATCTGGCCTATATCGAGGAAACCGGCGTCGTTTCGCAGGCCGGTCCGTTGCTGAACGGTGACGCGATGATCGGCTCGCTGGTGATCCTTGAGGTTGAGGATATGGCCGCTGCTGAAATCTGGGCCGAAAACGATCCCTATGCTAAGGCAGGGCTGTTCCAGTCCGTTGACCTGATCCCGTGGAAGAAGGTGATTGGCTGATGGCGTTTTGGCTGTTCAAATCCGAGCCATCAACCTGGAGCTGGGACCAGCAGGTTGCCAAAGGGGATTCAGGCGAAGAATGGGACGGCGTGCGCAATTATCAGGCGCGCAATTTCATGCGTCAGATGGCCGTTGGCGATCGCGGGTTTTTCTATCACTCGCAAAAAGACAAGGCGATTGTCGGTATCGTCGAGGTCTGCGCCGAGGCCCACCCCGACAGCACCACTGATGATGAGCGTTGGGAATGCGTGGATATCAAGGCGGTGCGGCCGTTCACAACGTCGGTGACGCTGGACCAGATCAAGGCGGATGAGCGTTTGGCCGATATGGTGCTGGTGAAAAACTCTCGCCTGTCGGTGCAGCCGGTTAGCGACACCGAATGGCTGGTTATCTGCGCACTTGGGGATACGCAGGCAGACTGAGCAATTCGCTTACGCGGATTGCGCTGTTTTCCTGATCCAATCCAGCACCAGAGCGGCGATCTGGTCCGAGTTGTCATCCATCATCATGACATGCGAGTTCCCGGTTATCCCTTCGCTGGGAAGGTCGATAACTTGAACCGAACCGCCCTCTGATCGCAGCTGATCCACATGCTGATCTGCCTTCGCACGATAAAAGGTCCAGATCGCAAACTCATCGATGAAATCGCCCCAGACAAACAGATGCGGTACTTGCGCAGCCCTGCCTGTGACCGGGGGGGCCGAGGCCGGTTCGATGACAACAACGCCTTTAAAGAACTCCGGATGCGTTGCGGCCGCTTCCAACGCAAAGTTGCCACCCTGACTGTGGGCGATCAGCCAGACCGGACCAACCCGCGCAAGCGCCTGATAATAGGCATCAAGCGTAATTTCCGCATGCGTTGTCCAACGTGGCACCAGTTGAGCACCCAACTTATCCAACGCATTCAGCGGGAATCTGATGCCGTCAAATGGCTTTCTTGCGCTTTCCTCAGACTCATACGCACCCACCGGCCCGAACCTGAACATGGTCCAGACATCGTTCTGAGTGCGAAACACGGGATCGTCCTTGTAGACTTGAGGATATGGCGACCAGCTTGCCCGGCCGCGCTCGACCGCATCACAGAGATATGTATCGAAACCCGCGTTCAGAAAGAAGTTGTGCCATCCGGTGCGACCGTCAGGTGTGGATTCCCATGTGGCACCCGTCATTCCACCCCCGTGCCAGAACATGAGCGGGGCATCGAATACGGGTGCGGATTGAAACAGATACTGAACGTAGCACTGCCCGGTGATGTAATCGCCATTCATGTCAACCGTTCGGGCAGGCGCGTTCCGCGCTACCTGTATCTTCTGGATCGGCTGACCAGTGAGTGTCACCCTGTGCCCACCAGCAAAGAAACTGCCGGCCTCTTTGATTGAAACACCCGACTTGTCTTCGCTGTTTCGGTTCTTGAATGGCATGGCACTCTCACAAACAACTTTAAATTTCGGTCGAGTCTATCTGGCGATACCGTTGATCTCAAAGCAGAATGTGAAAAAAGGGAAGGTCCTGACGGATGCAGAACCTTCCCTACCCCCGCGTGCTCCCTACTCACCACACGCGTATGGAAATCTCTGGTTCTGACCGTCCTGGTCACTCTCGGACTATAGCCGGGTTTCGGAAGTCAATTCAAATGCCAAGTCCCTAAAATAAGGCTCAAATACGAAACGCCCGCCGATGGGGTGGCGGGCGTTTCATTGGAAAACGTGTGGCCTAGGCGTAGACGGCTTCTTTGCCGAAATGCTTGGTCAGCATGTAATAGACCACCGCGCGGTACTTGTTGCGCTCGGACATGCCATAGGTTTCCAGAACCGAATTGATCGCTTCCATCAGCTCGGGACCGTCGGCCAGACCCAGCTTTTTGATAAGGAAGTTGTTCTTTACGGTCTCAAGCTCACCGTCCTGCGTGGCTGCCACTGTAGACGCGTCGGCGTCATAGATCGCCGGACCACAACCGATAGTGACCTTGGTCAGCAGGTCCATATCGGGGTCCATCCCGCATTTGCCTTTCAGGTCTTCAGCATATTTGGCGATCAGCTCGTCGCGTTTACCCATGTCCAAATCTCCTAAACTTGTGTTGTTACGGCGCATTGCGCCGTTCCCAGAAAGACTAGCCGCGACTGTGGTCATCCCAAAAGGAAAAAAAACTGCAGTTTCTCCCCCTATTGAGGGCGCTCTATCGGCAATAGCCCCAACCGGGGCCTTGCAAATGGAAATGGTCCGCATGAAGACGGTTGAAATCGGGGCTCAGAACCACCCGGAACCAATCGCAGGCGCCCTGCCCGATTTGGTGCAGGAATTCGGCTTCTGGCCCGGGCGCTGTCCAGTCCTGAAGCAAGCTGAGCTTTCGCCCATCCTCAAGCTCTACCCCGATGATATCAATCGAATCCGCCGTGGCGTGACTGCTCCAACCGCTGTTTTCACCCTGAGCGGTGCGCATACGGCGGCAATTGTAGCTGCCCAAATGACGGATGCGCTGGACCTTGGTTGCTAAGATATTCCGAGCAGCGGGGTTGACCACATGGTGCTCCCACATTGCCAGCCGTAGTGCAGTGGCGCAGCGTGTTTCAACCGGTGCGAGGCGGGCCTGACCTAGTTGTGACAGCTCACCCCGACCCGAAATCCCACAGTTCTGATCCACGACAAGATCTTCCATCGGTGCGAATTGAACACCAGCCTCGGACAACGCTGAACGGCATTGCGCATCATCTGCCAAAGCCCGGTTCAACTGGTATCGGGTAACCGGTGTCACCGGGGCGGTTACTGATAAGTCCCGCAACGGATTCCAATGTGCCGGCAGGGGTGTTTTCGGGTGAGACAGCAGCAACCACCCGCCAGAACCAACAAGAAATAGAAATACGATGATAGAAAAGAAAAACGCCGCCAGATACAGAATCCAGCGGCGTCTCGAGCGTTTGGTCATTCCCGACCCGCGATCAGTAGCGGTAATGCTCGGGCTTGTAGGGGCCTTCGGGTTTCACACCGATGTAAGCGGCCTGCTCGGCATCCATCTTGGTCAGTTTCACGCCGATGCGGTCCAGATGCAGGCGGGCCACTTTCTCATCCAGATGCTTGGGCAGGATGTAGACGTCGTTCTTGTACTCGTCGCCTTTGGTGAACAGCTCAATCTGCGCCAGAACCTGGTTGGTGAACGAGGCCGACATCACAAAGGACGGGTGACCGGTTGCGTTACCGAGGTTCAGCAGACGACCTTCGGACAGCAGGATGATGCGGTTGCCCGAGGGCATCTCGATCATATCCACCTGTTCCTTGATGTTGGTCCATTTGTGGTTCTTCAGGCTGGCCACCTGAATTTCGTTGTCGAAGTGGCCGATGTTTCCAACGATAGCCATGTCCTTCATCGCGCGCATATGCTCGATGCGGATCACGTCCTTGTTGCCAGTGGTGGTGATGAACACGTCAGCGGAAGCAACTTCGTCTTCCAGCAGAGTGACTTCAAAGCCGTCCATAGCAGCCTGCAGGGCGCAGATCGGGTCAACTTCGGTCACTTTCACACGGGCACCTGCGCCTGCCAGCGAAGCGGCCGAGCCTTTGCCAACGTCGCCATAACCGCAAACCACGGCAACCTTACCCGCCAGCATGGTGTCGGTGGCGCGGCGGATACCGTCGACCAGCGATTCCTTACAGCCGTATTTGTTGTCGAATTTCGACTTGGTGACGCTGTCGTTCACGTTGATCGCGGGGAACGGCAGGTGGCCTTCTTTCACCAGCTGGTACAGGCGGTTCACACCGGTGGTGGTTTCCTCGGAGACGCCTTTGATCTGATCACGCATCTTGGTGAACCAGCCCGGGCTTGCCGCCATACGCTTGGCGATCTGCTTCTTGATCACCTCTTCCTCTTCCGAACCCGGAACAGGGATGATGTCTTCGCCCGCTTCGGCGCGTGCGCCCAGCAGGATGTAGAGCGTTGCGTCGCCGCCATCGTCCAGGATCATGTTCGGGCCTTCATCGAACAGGAAGGACTTGTCCAGGTAATCCCAGTGCTCTTCCAGCGTCTGGCCCTTGATGGCGAAAACGGGAATGCCGGCTTCGGCAATCGCGGCCGCAGCGTGGTCTTGGGTCGAGAAGATGTTGCACGACGCCCAGCGCACATCCGCACCCAGCGCAACCAGCGTTTCAATCAGAACCCCGGTTTGAATGGTCATGTGCAGCGAACCAACGATCCGCGCGCCTTTCAGCGGCTTGCTTTCACCATATTCTGCGCGCAGGGACATCAGTCCCGGCATCTCGGTTTCGGCGATATCCAGCTCTTTTCGGCCAAACCCGGCCAATGAAATGTCTTTGACGATATAGTCCCCGGCCATCAGGTGCTCCATTCCGGTAAATCACGTTCTGGCTGCCCCTAACATTCCTTGGGGCAGGTGGCAACGCGAATGGCCGGAAACGGGGTTTTCCGCCGTTTAATTCAGCTGGGTTGTCCCTTTAGCTTAATCTTCGGGATCGCTTCAAAAAAATCTGTGCCAACGGCGACAATACAACTAATGCCGTTCGCCTGGGTCACTAGAACCGTGTAACTTCCGGTTTCCTTCGAGGTCCAGACCTCCATGACCGCCTGCGCGCCACGCGTTTTCTGCAATCCGCCAAAGACCAGCTCTTCCGAATAGCTGTCTTGCAGTTTGGCGATCACATGCTCGCGCTGTGCACAACTTTGGGCAAATGCGGGTGGGGCAGTGGCGGCCATTCCAAAGGCCAAGGTAATTCCAAACAGTCGCTTAAACATAGCTAGCTCCTTTCGATACGAGTTACGTTCCGAGAGGGGCACACCAGGAGGAGCATGCACCCCCCTCAGCACAAATGTCGGTATCACCACGCACTGGTTCAAAGCACGACTGGTCAAGAAAAAGTTGGCAGCTGGTGATCTCGACAGGTACATCATAACACAAAAGCACGAAATTAACGTGTCCAACTTCACATGGTATGGCAGAATGGCAACACAACCTAGAGCATGGCAGCGGATGTTGTCGGGTCGCAGGCTGGACCTGCTGGACCCGACCCCGGTGGACATCGAAATCGAAGATATCGCCCACGGACTGGCCTTTGTAGCCCGCTGGAACGGCCAAACGGCGGGCGACTTTGCCTATTCCGTGGCCGAGCATTCCCTGCTGGTCGAGGAACTTTTTAGCCGGATTGCGCCGAAGGCACCGGTGAAATGGCGGCTCGCAGCCTTGTTACACGACGCGCCGGAATATGTGATCGGAGATATGATCTCACCGGTCAAATCCGCCGTCGGCCCCGATTACGGTGCGTTGGATGACCGCCTGGCAGCAGCGATCCACATCCGCTTCGGCCTACCCGCTGCGGTGCCGAAAACGGTGAAACGGCAGATCAAAAAGGCCGACAAGATCAGCGCCTGGATGGAGGCCACCCAGATCGCGGGCTTTTCTGAAGCCGAGGCGGCCAAATTCTTTGGCCGCCCGGACAAAGCGGTGATGGAAGGGTTGGAGATTACCTTGCGCCCGCCGGTTGAGGTCCGAAAGGCGTATACGGCACGTCATCGGGAATTGCTGCGGGAGCTGTAGCCCTAAGCCACGTCTTTGACCCAGCGGGTCAGGGGAAGATGTCCGGGTCTCCAAAATCGTTCGCACCAGCCTGACTTGGCTGAATGTAGAAGTATAGTAGGACTAAGGTTCCGATTATTGGAATGAAGCCAATCAACAGCCACCAACCGGTTCGTCCAATGTCGTGTAAACGTCTGGCTCCGATCGCAAGATTGGGAAGCAAAAGCCCAAGCGACACCAGAACTGACAGCGGTTGGCCGGCGCTCGGCTCGAACGCACCAAATCCAAGCATCGGCGCGATTAGGGCCCCGTCAATTATCCGCGTCACCACAAGAACGAGAATTACGGCCAATACCCACCACCAAAATGTCGGACGCGAAGCTCGCCCGTTGAAATTAGCGTAGTTTGACAGGGCCCGCCGAAATGCCGTCGAAAGATTGTTCATTCCACTCTCCGCGATTGGACGGCATTCACATATCATCATTTCTTGTTATTTAACACGAAAACAACTGAATTTCGCTTCAGTATACAGCCTTGGGAACTGGCACCAGAAATCCTGACGTACTATCAAAACGGTGCGCTAGACTATTATTCCACTGCTAGAGTGCGTTGAAATCCGCTTTAATCGGCCAGAAAGAGGGCTACCGCGGGCTGCGTTTCGCCAAAATCCGCTGCAACGTCCGGCGGTGCATGTTCAGGCGACGGGCGGTCTCAGAGACGTTCCGGTCACACAGCTCATAGACCCGCTGGATATGCTCCCAGCGCACGCGATCCGCGCTCATGGGGTTTTCCGGTGGCGGGGGCAGTTCGTCGCCCTTGGCCAGCAGTGCGCTGGTGATGTCGGTGGCATCAGCGGGTTTCGACAAGTAATCGGTCGCGCCGATCTTGACGGCGGCCACAGCAGTCGCAATCGCGCCATATCCGGTCAGAACCACAACCCGGCTGTCGGGGCGTTTTTCACGCAGAACCTCGACCACATCCAGACCGTTGCCATCCTCAAGCCGCAGATCAACGACGGCATAGGCGGGCGGACGGGCGGTGGAGATGGCGCGACCGGCGGCGACGGAACCCGCGGTTTCGACCTCGAACCCGCGCTTTTCCATGGCTTTGGCCAGACGTCTCAGAAACGGCTCGTCATCATCCACCAGAAGCAGGGATTTATCGGGGCCGATATCGAGGTCAGAGCTGTCCGCCATATTCTGTTCTTTCCGCTATTTCACGCCGTTGGCTTAAACATGAGTAATAGCAGCGCCATTCCAAAGGTCAAACGCATCAGAGCTTGTCAAGAAAACACCCAACCTTGTCAGCCATCTGTTCAGCAGTGTCATCGCGGTTGAAGAATTCAAGAAAACCCTGCTCTGGCGTCACCAGATAGGTAAAGGTGGAATGGTCGACCAGATAGTACTCGTCGCTTTTGTCATGCGCCCGGTAGTAGGTTTTGTAAGCTTGGCTGGCGGCCTTGACCTGCTCGGGCGAACCGGTCAGCGCGATGGTCTTTCCGCCCAGATTGAAGGCAAAGTCATCCACCACTTGCGGCGTGTCTCGGTCAGGGTCGATCGAGATGAACAACGGTGTCACAGACTGTCCGCGCTCGGCCAGAATATCCACGGCCTCGGCATTGCGCGACATGTCAAAGGGGCAGACATCGGGGCAGAACGTATAGCCAAAATAAACCAGCGTCGGTTCAGTTATCACATCGGTGTCGGTGACCGTCTCACCCTTGCCGTTGACCAGTTCAAACGGGCCGCCGATTGCAGCGGTGCCGCCTGCGATCTGGGCCGAACGGCATTGTGCGAACTGGTCATCAGACCCAGCCCCACGTGTCAGCAGCCACATGGCGCCCAGACCGACGGCCAGAACAACGGTTGCAAGGATGGCGTAAAGACGGATCATGACATCAATCCTGAGATGAGGGGTTGTTGATCGTTTCGGCCCGGACACCTATCAAGATGATCAGCCGATGCAACAGGACATAATCGACCGATGGCAAATTCCAACATCACACTATGGCGCAGTCAGGAACGCAGTAGCTGGATTCGACTGCGCACACTGATCCTGCTGCGCTGGGTGGCCATCATCGGTCAGTTCACGGCAATCACGGTTGCGCAGCAGTATTTTCATGTGCAGCTGGAACTGGCGCTGTGTTATCTGGCCATCGGCGTTTCGGTCATGGGCAACATGACCGCCATACTGCTGTTTCCGAAAAACAAGCGCCTGACCGAGTTTGAGAACTTCCTGATGGTGCTGTTCGACCTGTTACAATTGGCCATCCTGTTGTACCTGACCGGCGGCCTGAACAATCCCTTTGCGCTGCTGCTTCTGGGGCCGGTCACAATCTCAGCCAATGTTATGAGCACCCGCTCGACCGTTATTGTGGGGGCGGTGGCGATTGCTCTGACAAGTTTGTTGGCTGAGTTCCACCTGCCCTTGCGTACCGAGCAAGGCCTCATACTGCAGATTCCCGATTTGCTTTTGTTCGGCAACTGGGCGGCGGTCGTGATCGCCATCGTATTCATAGGGGCCTACTCCCACCGCGTCAGCTCCGAAGTGCAATCCATGTCCGAGGCGCTCTCGGCCACGCATATGGCACTGGCGCGGGAACAGAAACTGACCGATCTGGGCGGCGTGGTCGCAGCCGCGGCGCATGAGTTAGGCACGCCGCTGGCTACCATCAAGCTGACCAGTTCCGAACTGATCGAAGAACTGGATGACCGACCAGATCTGAAAGAAGATGCTGCCCTGATCCGCGAACAGGCCAACCGCTGCCGCGATATTCTGCGTGACATGGGCCGGGCCGGAAAAGATGATCTGCATTTGCGTCAGGCACCTCTGTCCGCCGTAGTACATGAGGCCGCAGAACCGCACATCCATCGAGGCAAGTTCGTTCACTTTGCCGAAGGTCCAGCAGGGGATGGTGATGTGCAGCAACCCTCGATCCTGCGCAAGCCCGAGATAATTCACGGATTGCGCAACCTGATCCAGAATGCAGTGGACTTCGCCCGCTCAAACGTCTGGGTCGAGGCCGAGTGGACCGCAGAGCAGATCACCGTAAACATCATGGACGACGGGCGCGGGTATCCGTCACAAATGATCGGTCGGATCGGTGATCCGTTCATGCGTCGGCGTCGGGCCGAAAAAGATCAAAGAACCCGCCCGGAATACGAAGGTATGGGCCTGGGCCTGTTCATAGCCAAAACCCTGCTTGAACGCAGCGGTGCCGAACTGGACTTTGCCAACGGCTCGGACCCGTACCAGACCCTCTGTGACAATCCCGAACGCCGTGGCGCGATCGTGAGGGTATCGTGGCCACGCAATCTGGTGGATGCCCAAACTGGCGATACCCCTGTCCTTTCAGGTGAAAACCAGCATATCCAGATCTGAGTTAAGACCCCGTTAACCATTAACACGCATATTCCTTCCGGTATCAGTTTTGGAGGGCGCATGGTCGATTGGATCATTCTGGCCGCGATCAGTCTGGTGTCGGCCAGCCTGGCCGTGCAGTGGCTTTTGCCCCGCCAACGGCAGAGAGGTGACAATTTCGGTTTGTCTGCACCCGCGTCACTCTATGATGCGGTATTTCTGTTCGATGGAAACCGCCTGATCAGCCATTCCGACATCGCACTCGAAGGCTTTGAATCCGTCCGCGACTGGCCCGACCTGCGCCGTCTGCTGCAGCGCGATTTTCCCAGTTTTCCCGAAACACCCGATGATATCCGACATCAAGGCACGATGGTCATTCCCCCCATTGACTGTACCGTCGAACGCGACATCCTGTGCGAATGGATTGACGGCATCGTTCGTGTTCAGCTGCGTAACAGCGCCGAACGTCCCACCCCGACTCAGCGTGACGCGCAGGACCCCATCCGACTGGCGATGGAACAAGCACCCTACCCGGTCTGGCTGTTGGATCATCAAAGCCATGTCCGTTGGTGCAATGCCACCTATGTTGCCTTGGTCCGAAAGGTTCGTGGCCCGGATACCGATCTGACCGCTCCGCTGTTTCCCGGGGCAGACGGGGATGCTCGGTTGGGTGCAAAAACCCGCGTCTCAATCTCGTCCGAGAGCAGTGAGAACAAGCTGTGGTTCGACCTGACGCTGGTCGATCACCCCGAAGGTCACCTGTGCTATGCAGTTGACATCAATGCCATCGTGGCCGCCGAAACCGCCCAGCGAAAATTCGTTCAGACGATGACAAAGACCTTTGCCCAGCTGTCCATCGGGTTGGCGATCTTCGACCGCAACCGGCAACTGGCGCTGTTCAACCCGGCTCTGATCGACTTGACCACCCTCCCCCCGGATTTCCTCAGCTGCCGTCCCAGCCTGTCCAGCTTTTTCGACCGTTTGCGCGATCAGCACATGATGCCGGAACCCAAGAATTACCGCAGCTGGCGGAGCCAGATGAACGACCTGCTCGAGGCCGCCGAAGACGGAAACTATCAGGAAACCTGGTCGTTGCCCTCGGGGTCGGTCTATTCGGTCAGCGGGCGCCCGCATCCCGACGGAGCGGTCGCGTTCCTGTTTGAAGACATCACAGCTGAGATTACCTTGACCCGCCGATTCCGCTCGGAAATGGACCTGATGCAATCGGTGCTGGACAAGCTGGCCGATGCCATCGCGGTATTCGGCGATGACGGTACACTGGCTTTCACCAACCGCGCCTATCAAAAACTGTGGGGCGAGTCCGACGAGACCGGGTTCGAGCCGGATTCGGTGCTGGACGTGACTCGCAGTTGGCAGGACCAATGCGCCGCCACGCCGCTGCTGGGTGAGGTGCGCGATTTTGTCGAGATGCGCGACAACCGCGCCGAATGGTCCGGCGACATTCGAATGCGTAATGGCACCGATCTGACCTGTGTCGTCAGCCCGATGCAGAACGGTGCAACGATTGTCCGGTTCGTGGTGGACGAGCTGGCGCCGTCGCAACCCATCCGCCAAATCAGCGCCTGAACCGGGTTGCAGCCGACAGGGCCTGAGGTCATTGTGGCGCCATGACGTTGCACCCTCGTTCGATCACCCTGACTTCGCCAGAAGAAACATCGCAATTCGCCGCCCGGCTGGGGGCGGAATTGCGCCCTGGTGACGTGGTTCTGCTTGAAGGTGAGATCGGCAGCGGCAAGACTCATTTCGCCCGCAGTCTGATCCAATCGCTGATGACCGTCCCCGAGGATGTGCCCTCGCCCACCTATACACTGGTGCAGGCTTATGAGACCGAAGCGGGCGAGATCTGGCATTGCGATCTTTATCGGCTCAGCGCCGTGGAAGAGATCGAGGAACTGGGCCTGACCGAGGCGTTTGATACAGCCATCTGCCTGATCGAATGGCCCGACAAACTGGGCCCGCTAACGCCAGAAGCCGCCCTAAAACTAAGCTTTAAAACAGACCCTGAGACGATGGAAAACCGTCATCTGACCCTGTCCTGGTCCGATCCGAAATGGCCCCTAAAACTGGAGGGCGCCGAATGACCAACCGCGCTGTTCTAGCCGAGGCACTGGTTGCACAAACACCGTGGGCCAATGCAACGCGCGCACCGCTGGCTGGGGACGCCTCGAACCGCCGATACGAGCGTCTTACCGATCCCGATACCGGACGGACCGCTGTGCTGATGGACTCTCCTCCGGGCAAGGCTGAACCGGTCGCGGACTTTGTGCGCATGGCAAACCATCTGCGGTCTGTCGGCCTCAGCGCGCCAGAGATTTACGCCGAGGATACGGAGTTCGGTTTTCTGCTGCTGGAAGATCTGGGCGACGACCTGTTTGCCCGCGTCCTGAAACAAAACCCAAAGATGGAGCGGCGGCTATACGAGGCCGCAACCGACGTTCTGATCGCGCTTCACAAGGCCCCCACTCTGTCTCTGCCTTCATATGGCCCGTCGCTGATGACCGAGCTGGCAGCGCTGTCCTTCACCAAATACGCGCAGGCGGTTCAGGGTCAGCACGACACGGATGCGCGGGAACAATTCGAGCACCGGTTTTCGGACATTTTGCATCAAGAGACCTCGGGGACCAAAGTAGTAATCCAGCGCGACTACCACGCCGAGAACATGATCTGGCTGCCGGATCGTGACGGCGTGAAACGGGTGGGCCTACTGGATTTCCAGACTGCAATGCTGGGCCATCCGGCCTATGACCTTGTATCGATGCTGCAAGATGTCCGCCGAGACGTTGCGCCGGGCACCGAGATGCGGATGGTCACCCACTATATCACCGAGACCGGTGTGAACGATCACGACTTTCGCACCGCCTATGCCGTTTTGGGGGCGCAGAGAAACCTGCGTATTCTGGGCGTGTTTGCCCGTCTGGCGACAGAATACGGCAAACCTGATTACGTTGATCTGATCCCAGCCACATGGGCGCATCTGATGCGCGATTTGGATCACCCGGCATTGGCCACGGTGGCCGACCTGCTGCGCGCGGCCCTGCCCGCCCCGACCCCGGAAAATCTGGACAGGCTCAGACAGACATGACCCGACAGCCCAATGCCGTGATGCTGTTCGCCGCCGGGTTTGGAACCCGCATGGGAGCGCTGACAAAAGACCGCCCGAAACCGCTGATCGAGGTCGCAGGCCGCCCCCTGATCGACCATGCACTGGACCTGGTGGACGATCTGGGTCCGGATAGTATTGTGGCAAACCTGCATTATCTGCCCGATCAACTTGAGGCACATCTGGCCCCCAAAGGCGTGCTGCTGTCCCGCGAAGAGCCCGAAATTCTGGAAACCGGCGGCGGTTTGCGCGCTGCTCTGCCCCTACTGGGACCGGACCCGGTTTACACCCTGAACAGTGACGCAATCTGGGCCGGCCCAAACCCTTTGGCCTTGCTGCGCGATGCCTGGGACCCGGACCGGATGGATGCATTGCTGATGTGCGTTCCGACCAGCCGGACCATCGGTCACACCGGCGCAGGTGATTTCACCGCTGATGCCGAAGGCCGGATCACCCGCGGCCCCGGCCTGATTTATGGTGGGGCGCAGATCCTGAAGACCGAAGGGCTGATGGCCATTCCGGATAAAGCCTTCTCACTGAACCTGCTTTGGGATCAAATGCACAGCCAAGGCCGACTATTCGCGGCCTCCTATCCCGGTCGTTGGTGCGATGTGGGTCGTCCTGAAGGGATCGCCTTGGCCGAAGGGCTGATTGCAGATGTTTAAGCCCAGCGCCATGCCCCGCGTTTTTGCTGTTCCGCCAGGATCGGACTTTCCCAAAGCGCTGGTAGAAGGGTTGCGACAGCGCAATGCCGAGCACCCGCCTGAAGCCCTGGCCCGGGTGCAGCTTGTTGTAAACACCCGCCGGATGGCCCGCCGCATGCGCGATCTGTTCGATCAGGGCCCAGCCTGCCTGCTGCCACGACTTTCACTGGTCACTGATCTTGGGGAAAGCGTCGATCTGGCGCAAATCCCGCCTGCGATCCCGCCTCTGCGGCGCCGGTTGGAGTTGACGCAACTGATTGCCAAACTGTTGGAGCAACAGCCTGATCTGGCGGCACGTTCATCGCTGTTTGATCTGTCCGACAGTCTGGCCGCATTGATTGACGAGATGCAGGGCGAAGGCGTCTCACCCGATGCGATCCGTCAGCTGGATGTCAGCGATATGTCCGGCCACTGGGCTCGCGCGCAGGCTTTTATTGGGATTGCCGACCACTTTATCGACGCGGGTCCCGACGCGTTGGATGCGCAAGCACGGCAGCGGCGCGTGGTAGAGAACCTGATCGACCGCTGGCAGGTGGCGCCACCGCAGCACCCGGTAATCCTTGCAGGCTCGACAGGTTCACGCGGCACCACGCTGATGCTGATGGAGGCCGTCGCCCGTCTACCGCAGGGCGCACTAATCCTGCCCGGTTATGATTTCGACCAGCCAGACCACGTCTGGCAGGGGTTGGACGAGGCGCTCACCTCTGAAGATCACCCGCAATACCGGTTTCGTAAGCTAATGACCCGACTTGAGCTTCAACCCGAGCAGATCGAACCTTGGACCGCTGATCCTGCTCCCTCGCCTTCCCGTAACAGGCTGATTTCACTCGCTTTACGACCCGCTCCAATCACCGACGCTTGGATGTCCGAGGGCCCGCAACTGACCGGTTTGGACACCGCAACCACAGACCTGACACTGGTCGAGGCGCAATCCCCCAGGGCAGAAGCGCTGGCCATTGCGTTGCGCCTGCGCGAGGCGGCCGAAACCGGCCAGTCCGCCGCACTGATCACCCCCGACCGGATGTTGACCCGTCAGGTCAGCGCCGCGCTGGACCGCTGGAACATCCTGCCGGATGACAGTGCGGGCCTGCCATTGCAGCTGTCACCACCGGGGCGGTTCCTGCGCCATGTGGCGGGGCTGTTCGCGCGGCGACTTGAGGGTGAGGCCTTGCTGACCCTGCTGAAACACCCGCTCTGCCATGGCGGTGGCGATCGCGGTGCGCACCTGCTGCACAGCCGCGATCTGGAACTGGATTTGCGCCGATATGGCCCTCCGTTTCCCGATAGCACCAGCCTGACCGCTTTCGCCGTTCGCAAAGAAGTGCCCGAGGGCTGGTTGCGCTGGCTCACCATGCATTTCTGCGATCAGCATGTGACAGGTGAACTGCCCTTGTCGGGTTGGGTAACCCGCCTTCGCACGTTGGCCGAGGCGATTTCGGCCGGCAGCGAGGGCGAAACCGGACCGCTCTGGGAGAAGAACGCAGGCCAAAAGGCTTTGAACGTTCTGAGCGCGTTGGAAGACGAGGCCAAACATGGCGGCCCGATGACCGCCCATGATTTCGCCGATCTGATGGGTGCCTTGCTGGCCGGGGAAGAGGTCCGCGACCGCGACGCACCGCATCCGCATATTATGATCTGGGGCACACTCGAGGCGCGCGTGCAGGGCGCCGATCTGCTGATTCTTGGGGGCCTCAACGAAGGCAGCTGGCCCGAAGCCGCCGCTCCGGATCCTTGGTTAAACCGCCAAATGCGCGACAAGGCCGGGCTGTTGCTGCCCGAAAGGCGGATTGGCCTGTCGGCCCATGACTTTCAACAAGCCGTCGGCGCGCCTGAGGTCTGGCTGACCCGCGCAACCCGGTCAGACGACGCTGAAACCGTGCCATCCCGCTGGTTGAATCGCATGACGAACCTGCTGCAGGGCTTGCCGGGGCAGGGTGGTCCTGATGCCTTGTCGGCGATGCGCGCCCGCGGTCAGACATACTTGCGCTGGTCTGAACAGCTTGAAAACGCGCCAAAAATCGACCCAGCGCCGCGCCCATCTCCACGACCGCCGATCGCTGCTCGCCCGCGCCGTCTGAGCGTCACCGAGATCAAACGCCTGATCCGTGACCCTTACGCGATCTATGCCAAACACGTGTTGAAACTGCGGCCATTGGACCCTTTGGTTCAGGCCCCAGATGCCTTGCTGCGGGGGATCGTTATCCATGAAATTCTGGAACATTTCGTCAAGGACAGCGTGTTGGACGGTGCCTTGTTGACGCGAGAGAATTTCCTGAAACGCGCCGAGACCCTGCTGAACCAGCATGTCGCCTGGCCCACTGCCCGTAAATTGTGGCTGGCACGGTTGGAACGCATTGCCGATGACTTCTTAAGCGCCGAAACCACCCGTCGCGGCGATGGTGGGCCGGTGGCGTTTGAAGCCGCGATGCAGCTGGTGTTATCGCCATTGGATTTTACCATCGCCGGCCGGGCAGACCGGATCGACCACAACAGTCGCGGTGCGCTACGGATTGTGGATTACAAAACCGGCACCCCTCCGACCGAAAGCCAGCAGGCCAAATTTGACAAACAGCTGCTGATCGAAGCCGCCATGGCCGAACAAGGCGCCATCGAAGGCATAGACCCGCTTCCGGTGGCTGAAGCTGTCTTTATCGGCATGGGCGGCACCTATAAGGAGGTCGCAGCCCCCTTGGCCAAGGAACCACCTGACAAGGTTCTGGCTGAGCTGAAAGAGCTCATTTCCGCCTATTTAGAGCCTGAACAAGGCTTCACCTCGCGCCGGATGCTGCACAAGGACACCGACATTGGTGATTATGATCATCTGGCCCGTTTCGGTGAATGGGATCGCACAGATGACTCCGACCCGGAGGTGCTGAAATGAACGCCCGCAACGACGCTACCGAGCGGCAAGTGCAGGCGGCGCGGCCCGATGCCTCGACCTGGCTGGCCGCCAATGCCGGGTCGGGTAAAACGCGAGTATTGACCGACCGGGTGGCGCGATTGCTGCTGGATGGGGTGCAGCCACAGCACATCCTCTGCCTGACTTACACCAAGGCCGCCGCCAGCGAGATGCAGAACCGGTTGTTCAAACGACTGGGCGAGTGGGCAATGCTGGGGGATGCACCCTTGCTGGCGCAGCTCACCGATCTGGGCGTGCCGGGGGCGATCGATCCTGACAGGCTTGCGCAGGCGCGTACCCTGTTTGCCCGCGCCATTGAGACGCCGGGCGGGCTGAAAATCCAAACGATCCACTCGTTTTGCGCCTCACTCCTGCGGCGGTTTCCACTTGAGGCCGGGGTCAGCCCACAGTTTTCCGAGATGGAAGACCGCGCCGCCGCCCTATTGCGCGAAGAAATCGTCGAAGACTTCGCCGAAGGCCCGCAAGCCACTCTGATTGAGGATGTCGCCCGGTTCGTCACCGATACAGGCTTTGAAAACCTGACTGCTGCAATCACCCACAAACGCAACCTGTTTGCCCAGTCGTTGGACTGGCCCGACCTGCTGCAGAAATTCGACCTGCCTGACGAGTTTGATGAAAACGCCCTGCAGGCCCGCGTGTTTATGGGTGGTGAGGTGGAACTGATCCGCTCAATCCTGCCTGCTTTGACCGAAAGCGGCGGCAACAATGCCAAGGCTGCCGCCAAACTGGCGGCGTTTGTCGACGCGCGGATCAGCAGCCTGCCGATGTTGGAAAGCGTGCTCCTGACCGGCAAATCCGCGAAAGAGCCGTTTACCGCCAAGATCAACAGCTTCCCGACCAAAGCTCTGCGCGAAGGCACGTTGGCGGCGCAGATGCCGCAGTTGGAATCCTTCATGCTGCGTGTCGAGGCTGCGCGTGAACAGCGATTGGCACTGGTCGCCGCGCGCAAAACACATGTGCTGCATCGCTTTGCCACAGCGTTCCTGCCCGAGTACGAACGCCGCAAGCAGTTGCGCGGTTGGCTGGATTTCGATGACTTGATTCTGCGCGCGCGGCAGGTGCTGAACGACCCGGCCGTGGCGGAATGGGTGCTGTACCGATTGGATGGCGGCATCGATCACATTCTGGTCGATGAGGCACAGGACACCAGCCCCGACCAGTGGGACGTGGTCGAGAAACTGGCGCAGGAATTCACCAGCGGAGAAGGAGCCCGATCCGGGGTCGAACGCACGATTTTCGTGGTCGGCGACAAAAAACAGTCGATCTATTCCTTCCAAGGGGCCGACCCGCAGGCCTTTGACCGGATGCAGCTGGAATTTGGGCGTAGACTGTCAGAATCAGGCTCTAAACTGTGGGATTCGACGCTGGAGTACTCGTTTCGCTCTTCCAGCGCGATCCTGTCTTTGGTCGATATTCTGTTCGAAAACCGGACCGAGGCCGGTTTTCACAAAGATAGCCTGCACCGGGCGTTTAAGGCAGATCTGCCGGGGCGGGTCGATCTGTGGCCGGTGGTCGAAAAAGTCGAAGACAACGATGAGGGAGACTGGACCGATCCGGTTGATCGCCCCGGCGCGCGACATCACACGGTCATACTGGCAGAAAAGGTGGCCCAGTCGATCAAGGGCATGATCGACTGCGGGGAAACGATCCCCGAAGATAGTAAAACGCCCGGCTCGTTCGTACGGCGCAAGGTGCAACCGGGGGACTTCCTGATCCTCGTGCAACGTCGATCTGATCTGTTTGCCGAGATCATCCGAGCGTGTAAGGCCCTGCGCCTGCCCATCGCCGGGGCCGACCGTCTGAAAGTGGGCGCCGAACTGGCCGTGAAAGACCTGGCCGCGCTGCTGAGCTTTCTGGCTACTCCCGAGGACAGCCTGTCGTTGGCGATCGTGCTGAAATCGCCTTTGTTTGGCTGGAACGAACAGCAATTGTTCGATCTGGCGCATCGGCGACAAGAACAGTTTCTGTGGGCTGCGCTACGCCAGCGCGCCGAAGAATTCCCCGAAACTCTGGATATCCTCAATGACCTGCGCGGGCAGATCGACTTTATGCGCCCCTATGACCTGATTGAGCGCATCCTGACCCGCCATGACGGGCGACGTAAACTGCTGGGTCGTTTGGGGGCCGAGGCTGAGGATGGAATCAACGCGCTGCTGTCGCAGGCGCTGGCTTATGAGCGGACGGATATCCCCAGCCTGACCGGGTTTCTGATTTGGATGCAGACCGACGATCTGGAAATCAAACGGCAGATGAGCGGCGTTGGAAACATGATCCGGGTGATGACGGTGCACGGTTCTAAGGGGCTTGAGGCGCCGATTGTGATCCTGCCCGATACCGGCAAAAGACAGGCCCCGCGTGACGCCGAGATCATGGTGGGTGAGGGCACGCCACTGTGGAAAGTGCCCGCAGATGCCTCGCCAAACCTAATTGCACAAGCCCGGGCCGAAGCGCGGGTACGAGAGGAAAACGAACGTCTCCGCCTACTTTATGTGGCTCTAACACGGGCCGAAAAGTGGTTGATCGTGGGTGCTGCGGGGGATGTCGGCAAGGATGGCGCCAGTTGGTATCAGATGGTTGAAGCCGCGATGGCACGGGCAGGGGCCACGCAACTGCCAGGGTCGGACACGCTGCGCCTGTCCCACGCGGATTGGGATGCGCTGCCGATTGTCGAACACGAGGAACCCGAGACCACCCAAACGCCGCTGCCGGATCAGTTCCAGACCCTCGCTGCTATGCCAGAACCAGCACCGGAAACGGTCAGCCCTTCAGATCTGGGTGGGGCCAAGGCCTTGCCCGGTGATTCTGGACAGGATGAAGAGGCCGCAAAGCTGCGCGGAACACGCCTGCATCAGCTGTTGGAACATTTGCCCACAGTCGCGCATGAAAACTGGCCCAAGCTTTGCGCCCGGGTTCTGCCCGATATGCAGGATGCGGACCGGCAGGAGTTGCTGACCGAAGCCCAGACGGTGCTGACGTCGGACCATCTGCAGGCCGTTTTCTCCGCCGACGCGCTGGCCGAAGTTCCCGTCACCGCCGCGTTGAACGGGCAGCGGATGCACGGGGTGATCGATCGGCTGATCGTAACGGAAGCGGACGTGCAGGTGATTGATTTCAAATCAAATGCCACTGTTCCCGACAGCCCTGCAACCTGCCCCGAAGGTCTGCTACGGCAGATGGGGGCTTATGCGCAGGCACTGGCGCAAATCTATCCAGGCCGCGAAATCCGCACGGCGATCCTGTGGACCCGCACGGCGGACCTCATGTGGTTGCCACACGATCTTGTGACGGATGCTCTGGCCCGCACCCAGATATCTTGACCTTGGACGGCGGCGACCCTACGTTCTGATCCCGAGTTTACCCCATTCAGGAGACATGAAATGTCGACCGTAGCCGTAACCGACGATACCTTTGACGCCGAAGTCAAGAATTCCGACATCCCCGTTGTTGTCGACTTCTGGGCAGAATGGTGTGGCCCCTGTAAGCAGATTGGTCCCGCTCTGGAAGAGCTGGCCGCTGAATATGGTGGCAAGATCAAAATCGCCAAAGTCGACGTGGACAGCAACCCGAACTCGGCCGCCGCCATGGGCGTACGCGGCATTCCGGCGCTGTTCATCTTCAAGGATGGTCAGGTTATTTCGAACCGTGCGGGTGCGGCACCCAAGGCGGCGCTGCAAAGCTGGATCGACGAGTCGATCTGATTGC
Source organism: Ruegeria sp. ABF4_144 (assembly GCF_056160045.1). Taxonomy (NCBI): domain Bacteria; kingdom Pseudomonadati; phylum Pseudomonadota; class Alphaproteobacteria; order Rhodobacterales; family Roseobacteraceae; genus Ruegeria; species Ruegeria sp. ABF4_144. Next base: position 3,463,149 of record NZ_JBSWWK010000001.1, on the reverse strand, counting down.
CTTCAGAATATCGCTACAAAGGGTGCCTTGAATTGGGCACCCTTTCTTTTTTTGAGCCTGTCACTCGATTGTCCAGCGCACCGAAATCCCACTGCCATCCTTGTGCGTGAACGTGACTGAGTCATCCGCAAGGGAAACAACCTGACAATCATGGGGCAGGGGTACGCCGTCGATCACAATATCCCGGCAATAATGCGTGCCTTTCCATTCCCATGAGCCGCTGATGCTACCACCTTTGGGGCCTTTGCCCTCAACCACGCCGTTTTTGAGTATTTTCACCCAAGCCTGTCCCTGAACAAGCTTTTTGCCAACGACTAGTTCCATGAACTTGTGTTTGCTTTCAATCTCTTCGGCTGACGCCAGCGTCACGGCACAACCAAAAAACACTACCAACGACATGAGCTGAAACGACCTCATCACAGAAATTCCTTTCCCGACCGAACAGACTAATAGCTTCGACTTTAACCGGAATTTCCGAGATTTTACATCGCTCTGTCCACAAATACGTTCTCGATAATCAGGCCTTGCCGGACATCATGCATCGTTTTCGTTCTTACAATTTGCAGAAACTCGTGCAGGTTGGCTTAGGAACAAACGACAGGAGATGACATGCCCAAGACAAGGGTGCTTGTGGAATTCGGAATGGGAACGTCGTTGCGCCGCGAAGACTATACCGAAGCGGCTTTGCGGGCGATCAAGGACGCGCTGTGGCACAACTCGGTCAATATGGCCGAGCTTTTCGATTTCCCGAAAGAGGCAATGATCATCGATGCCCAGATTGCCGTGCAGAAACCTGATCAGGTGGATCGGGACGCGCTGGAAGCCATCTTTCCCTATGGCCAGCCCAATATCACCGTCACGCAGGGCGGGTTGGATATCGAAAAACCCCACACCGAAGGGCGCACGGTCATTGCCAACGCGGCCGTCGTCGTCTCATTCGACATGGAGCCTGTGGCATGACCGAAAAACGTATCATCCTTGAGATGGGTACTGGGAACGACCTTTACGGTCAGGACTACACCAAGGCTGCGCGGCGGGCGGTGCAGGATGCACTGCACCATTCGTCGATCACTCTGTTTTCCAAGCTGGGCATTGACCACGCCGAGATGCGCGTGATGGTTACGATTGGCGTACAGAAACCGGACCTGGTGGATTGTGAGTTGGTCGCGGCCGATCTGCCCCGGGGTCGGGCCGAGGTAAGGGCCGTTAAGGGCGGGCTGGACGTTGAAGATGCCGAGGCCGAGACCCGGCATGTTGTGGCAACCGCCGCGATCGAGGCGTTCCTGCCGAATCTTTCAGGCCAATACAAACTGTCCTGACAAAGAAAAAGCCGCTCTGGCGAGCGGCTCATCTTTTGCGGTCGTACTGACGGCGGATCAGACTTTGTCGATGTCCGCGCGGCACAGGCCGATATCGTCCAGCTGTGCATCGCTCAGCTCTGACAGCAGCGCGCGAGTTTTGCGGGTTTCGTTCCATTCGGCGGCTTTTTCAAAAGCTGCGGTGAACGCGTCCACTACATGCAGGATGGTAGCTGCTCCGAGCGGCGCATGGATATTTGCGGTGGTTGCCATTTGCGCATTCCTTAAAACTGAAACAGCCGACCCTTCGTCGGTTGTAAGTTTCATTTAGGCCCAAGCTCCGAGTCTCACAATTGCTAGTCTGGTAACCCCGATTTGCGTTCTGTGCATATCATTTAGGCAGTTTGTGAACTGTTGCGCTGCGGGCGGGTCCGGCCCATATAGGATGCCAGCGAAGAACGGAGGCCCTAATGGCAGACAGCGATTTTCCCGGTTGGCATGGCACAACAATCATTGGCGTCAAAAAGGGCGGCCAAGTGGTGATTGCCGGCGACGGACAGGTCAGCCTGGGCCAGACCGTGATCAAGGGTACCGCCCGCAAGGTCCGCCGCCTGTCGCCCGGCGGGTTCGAGGTTGTTGCCGGTTTCGCCGGATCGACGGCCGACGCGTTCACCCTGCTGGAACGGCTGGAAGCCAAGCTTGAGGCCACACCGGGGCAGCTGGCCCGCGCCTCTGTCGAATTGGCCAAGGACTGGCGCACCGACAAATACCTGCAAAAGCTCGAGGCGATGCTGATCGTCACTGACGGCAAGGACCTTCTTGTGATCACCGGGGCAGGGGATGTGCTGGAGCCGGAACACAATGTGGCGGCCATAGGATCGGGTGGCAACTTCGCCCTGGCCGCGGCCCGTGCGATGATGGACAGCGATAAAGAGGCCGAGCAGGTCGCGCGCGAAGCAATGGCAATTGCCGCTGATATCTGCGTTTATACCAACGGCAATCTGACGGTCGAGACAATCTCAGGCTAAGAGCGCTTTAATCTCTTTCCCTTTCCAGCGGCGGTGCATCCCGATCAGGCCAAAGATCGCGGCGATGATTACGATGTAGTATGGCACCCGGATGTCGATGCTCATCAGCCCGCCGCCGATCAGGGACATGACCCCTCCTGCAAGGCAGAAGACCGCCGTGGTCACACCCATGACCCAACCCTGATCCGTCTCGCTGACGCTGGATGAAAACAGACCCAGCAGGGTTGGGTACGAGACACCGAAGAAGAAATAGAAGAAGAAGACCGGCACATAGCTCAGCACACCGCTGGGGCTGAAGGCAAAGGCAATGCCGCAGATCACCATGACGATCAGCGAGGTGTAGACAATCTGGTGCTTGCTGAACCTCTCCTGCGCGGGCTTCACAAGGAAGGTACTGGAAAAGGCCAGCGCAAAGCCGATCACCACCATCGCCATGCTGCCGCCAATGACGCCATAGCCAAAGCGGCTGGTCAGAAAATTGTCGACGAAGACATAGAAGGTGACGTTGGCGATCATGAAGAACGCATAGACCGGCAGGATTTTCAGAACCATCGGATGCCCGCGCACCGCAATTAGGCTGTCGGTGATATCGCGGGGGCGGAACACAAAGGCAGCGCGCTCGGTCCGAGTATCCTTGAAGAAGAACAGCACCAGGAAGATGGCGATCAGCACCAGAACGAAGGCGCCATAGAACGGAGTCTTCAGCGTGGCGAAACTGCCCAAAATCGCCGAATCCGACAGAACAGCGCCGATGATCGGACCACCCACAAGGCCAAAACTAACGCCAGTCACGATATATCCCATATTGCGATCCCGGTCGGCGGCATCGGTGCTGCCGTCGATCATCGCCGCCTGCGCGATGGGTTGATTGCCAGCGGTGAAACCGGTGATCGACCGTCCAAGGATCAACAGCAGCAGGCTGTCCATATAAAGCGAGGCGATAGTGATAGCATAGCCCGCCAACGCGCCACCCAAACAGACCAGCAAAGCGTTTTTGCGTCCGATGGAATCTGAGACTTTCGAGACGTAGACCACCCCCAGAAACCACGACAGAAAGAAACACCCGATCACCAGCCCATAGTAGAAATGGCGGCGGCCATCCGGCGTGCTGTCGGGCAGGAAACCGGATTTCGTCTCCATGATCAGTGAGTTGATGATAGGGAAGACAAGCCCCTGTCCGATCAGGTCGACAAACACCACAAACAGCAAGGTGATCTTGGCAATTTTCGTCATGTCCGCGCTCCTGACCCTCAACGCCTTGAAAACATTGTATCAGAGCGGGCGCGTTTCACCTATGGAAAGCATTTGCAAACCGGGTGGACCATTGCTAACCAACGCTGCCAATGAAAAAGGGTTGGTTGTTTTCGCCTCAGCGGTGATTACCTAAGCCCAAGTTTTGCTATGCCGACCGAAAGGATTGCGCTTTGACCGACCTGACCCCGCGCGAGATTGTCTCGGAACTGGACCGTTTCATTATCGGCCAGAAAGATGCCAAACGTGCCGTGGCCGTCGCGCTGCGCAACCGCTGGCGGCGCAAGCAACTGGCCGATGACATCCGCGACGAGGTATACCCGAAGAACATCCTGATGATCGGTCCCACCGGCGTTGGTAAAACCGAGATCAGCCGCCGTCTGGCCAAGCTGGCCCGCGCGCCCTTCATCAAGGTCGAGGCCACCAAGTTCACCGAAGTTGGCTATGTCGGACGTGATGTGGAACAGATCGTGCGCGATCTGGCCGATGCCGCCATCATCCAGACCCGTGAATACATGCGCGAGGACGTGAAGGCCAAAGCCCATCAGGCGGCCGAAGATCGCGTGATCGAAGCCATCGCCGGCACCGACGCCCGCGAAGGCACGCGTGAGATGTTCCGCAAAAAGCTGAAAGCCGGTGAACTGGACGATACGGTGATTGAGCTGGAGCTGTCCGACACCTCAAACCCGATGCCGATGTTTGACGTACCCGGCCAGCCCGGCAGCCAGATGGGCATGATGAATCTGGGCGATATCTTCGGCAAAGCCTTTGGCGGGCGCACCGTCAAAAAACGCATGACCGTCGCCGAAAGCTATGATGCACTGATCGGCGAAGAGGCCGACAAGCTGCTGGATGACGAAACCGTCAATCGAGTGGCTTTGGAATCTGTTGAACAGAACGGCATCGTGTTTCTGGACGAGATCGACAAGGTGTGCGCCCGCGCCGAAGCACGTGGCGGCGATGTCAGCCGCGAAGGGGTGCAGCGCGACCTGCTGCCCTTGATCGAGGGCACTACCGTCAGCACCAAACACGGGCCGGTGAAAACGGACCACATCCTGTTCATAGCCTCGGGCGCGTTCCACATTGCCAAACCCTCGGACTTACTGCCAGAATTGCAGGGCCGTCTGCCGATCCGCGTCGAACTGCGCGCGCTGACCGAAGAGGATTTCGTACGCATCCTGACCGAAACCGACAACGCGCTGACCCTTCAGTACACCGCTCTGATGGGCACCGAAGAGGTCACCGTCAGTTTTACCGAAGACGGTATCGCCGCACTGGCGCGCATCGCTGCGGATGTGAACCAGACCGTTGAAAACATCGGCGCACGGCGGCTTTACACCGTGATGGAGCGGGTCTTTGAAGAGCTGTCCTTTACCGCCCCCGATCAGGCCGGGGCCGAGATTACCGTGAATGCACAATTCGTGGACGACAATCTGGGCGAACTGACCAAGTCCACCGATCTCAGCCGTTACGTTTTGTAACACGGCCAGCCGGTTTTCGCCGTTCCCTGTGCCCCATGTCGCTGGACGTGGGGCCAGAAATCGATAGCTTAGCGCAAAATGTACTGAGGTCTTCCCGTGCTGCGCTTTTTTATTGTTCTGATTGCCTCCGTGTCTTTGACCGCCTGCGTCGACCGGACGATTACAGAGACTGTGCCTTCGGCTCTGACCATTGGCACGCCTCAGACCGTGTTTGCCAGCACAACGCGCGCCCGCGAGCCGGACGGTTCTTACGGCTTCCGTCGCGGGGAATCCTTACAGTTTCTGGAAACCAGAGTTTCGATCCCGCCAAACCACACGCCGGGAACGCTGAAGTTTTCCTATGCCAACCCGAACCCGCAGAAAGAATTCGTCCTAACAGACATTGCCGAACTGGATGGGCCTCGGGGGTTGCGCGAACACCTGCGTGGTCAGGATGACGTCACGATCTTTGTACACGGCTACAACTCGACCCAGACGGAAACCATCTTCCGCGCAGCACAGTTGTCTTATGACATAGGTCTTCCCGGACAGATCCTCGTTTACTCCTGGCCCAGCCGCGCGACAGGATATGGTTATGCTTACGATCTGGACAGTATGTTGTTCGCCCGCGACGGGTTAGAACAAACCATTCGTGAGCTGAAATCCATGGGTGTCAAGCGGGTCATTCTGGTGGCGCATTCAATGGGCAGCGCCCTGTCGATGGAGATGATGCGGCAGGCAGAATTGCAGGAACCCGGCTGGGCCAACAAAAACCTCGAAGGCGTCATTCTTATCTCGCCCGATCTGGACGTAGACCTGTTCCGCTCGCAGATGGAGCGGATCAACACGCCGCCCGATCCGTTTGTGGTCATGGTCTCGCAGAAAGACAAAATCCTGAATATCTCAGCCCGTCTGCGCGGAACATCCAAGGGAGAACGGCTGGGCAATATCAGCTCAATCGACTCGTTGGCTGAGTTTCCAATCAATGTCATCGACACCACGGCGTTCAATAGCGATGCTGAGTCCTCGCATTTCGTGGCCGCGACCTCTCCGGCATTACTGGCGATCCTCAGTTCGGTCCGCCGCGTCAGCAACACGTTCGGACCCGAACAGCCTGGGATCGACGTTCTGGTGCCGCCCAGCCAACGTAACCCGGATGGCGCAACCGAGATCGTACTGACCGAAACCGGCGAGGCCGAGGTGACCACTCCGTGACGACGTTCAGCCTGCGTCGGTATCTGATCGAAAATGCAAACTGGTTGAGCGCGGGCATCCTTCTGACTTTTCTGTCCAGCTTTGGACAGACGTTCTTCATCTCGATCTTTTCGGGCCATATCCGCACCGAATTCAGCCTGAGTCACGGGTCATGGGGTGTGATCTATTCGCTTGGTACCACAGCCGCGGCCATCGTGATGATCTGGGCCGGGGGGCTGACCGACATCTTCCGCGTGCGGATCTTAGGACCAGTGGTTCTGTCTGGTCTGGTGCTTGCCGCTTTGGCGATGGCAACAAACAGCGCGCTGTTTCTGCTGCCCTTGGTGATTTTTCTGCTGCGCCTGTTCGGGCAGGGGATGAGCATTCATCTGGCGCAGGTCGCCATGGCACGGTGGTTCACCGCGACCAGGGGCAAAGCGCTGTCCATAGCATCGCTAGGCTATGCGATCGGGGAATCCTTGTTGCCGCTGATTTTTGTGGCTGCGATGGCATTTCTGGATTGGCACTTGCTGTGGGTAGTGGCAGCGGGCGTTACGGTCCTGAGCATCCCGGTTCTGACGCGCTTGCTGCGGCAGGAACGCACGCCGCAGAGCCTATCCGGCGACCACTCAGCAACCGGAATGCAGGACCGTCAATGGACCCGACGCGCGGCGCTGCTCCATCCGCTGTTTTGGTTCATGACCCCTGCAATCCTGGGGCCCTCGGCCTTCATCACCGCCTTCTTCTTTCATCAGGTCCATCTGGCAGAGGTCAAGGACTGGCCGCATATACAACTGGTCGCATTGTTCCCTGTATTCACCGGCATTTCGATCCTGTCGATGTTTGCGGCAGGATGGGCGCTGGACAAATGGGGCACAGCGCGGATCATGCCGTATTACCAACTGCCCATGGCTGTCGGCTTTGCCATCCTCTCGGTTGCTGACACGATTGGCGGAGCATTGGCCGGCCTGATCTTTCTAGCCCTGACCGTCGGCGCCAACAACACTTTGCCCAGCGCCTTCTGGGCCGAGTTCTACGGCACCCGGCATATTGGCGCAATCAAGGCGCTGGCCACAGCGGTTATGGTGTTGGGCTCTGCCATCGGTCCGGCGCTGACCGGCGTGTTGATCGACCGAGGCGTTTCGCTGGGCACTCAGTTCCTGTGGATCGCGGTATTCTTTGTGTTGGTCTGCGTATTGGTCTGGAGCGGTATCCGCCGCGCCCGAACCGAGTTCTAGCGGGTGCGTCGCAGATAGACGTAATAGGCCCCATCGCCACCATGGCTGATATGAGCGGGCGTCACTTGCAGCACGGCTTGCGCCAGCGGCGGGATCGACAGCCAGTGCGGCACGTTGTTCCGCAGCACGCCGCGCGGGGTCGGGATCGGGCCCGGCTCATCCCGGTCCTTGCCTTTGCCAGTTACCACCAGAACCAGCCGCTTACCCTGCGCTTGAGATGTTAGAACAAACCGGATCAGCGCCGGATGTGCGGTGTCGACCCGCATCCCGTGTAAGTCCAACTTCCCTTCGGGCTTGAGCTTACCACGTTTCATCCGCCCAAACGCCTTAGTGTCCATCTGCACCGGACTGGCCCGCAGGCTGTCGGTGACCGAGGGTTTCAGCGCATGACGCACCGGCTTGACCTGCGCAGTTTGGCCAACCTCGAACCCCTCCAACCGCATCTTTGGCGCTTTGGTTGGTTTGGGCTTCGGCAGAGATGTCGGGTGCACCGATTGCGGCAACTCGGGGTGCAGGCGTTCGGCCTGTTTGGTGACTTTCCGCCACAGCTCAATCTCGTCAGCGGTTAGTTTGCGGCGAGACATCAGAACTCATCCGGGATCAAGGCATAGGCGCGCTGGATCGGCAGCAACAGGATCATCCGACCCGGATCTTTCAGACGTCCGGCAGCTTGTCCGGCGTCATCCCCGGTACCAAAGAAGATATCCGCCCGCTGCGCCCCCTTGATAGCCGCACCCGTATCCTGCGCGATCATCAGCCGGCGCAGCGGTTTTTTCCCGTCCTTTTCCACCCAAACCGGAGCGCCCAGTGGCGTATAGGCCGGGTCAGCTGCGATACTGCGCATGGTGGTGACAGACCGGTTCATTGCACCCAGCGGTCCGAATTCTGGCGCAACGCGGGTGACCTCGCGAAAAAACACGTAAGACGGGTTGTGAAACAGCAACTCTGCCCCGGCCTCGGGGTTCTTGCGCACCCAAGCTTTGATCATCTGGGCACTGACCTGATGCGCGCCCAAGGCACCCTGCCGGATCAGTTCAGCCCCAATGGACCGATAGGGATGGCCGTTCGCACCGCCATAGCCCACCCGCAAAGCCCCGCCATCGGCAAGGCGAATGCGGCCCGAGCCCTGGATTTGCAGAAAGAACAATTCAACGGGGTCATCGACCCAGGCAATCTCAAGCCCCCGGTCGGTCATGGCCTCACCAGTCAGGATTTCGCGACGGCTAAGCCACGGTCCCTCGGCCCGCGCTTCGGGCGGCATTTTGTAGATGGGGTACCTATAACGGTCGGTCGGGGTGCGCGACCCGTCCAATTCAGGTTCAAAGTACCCGGTGAACAGCGCATCCTTGCCGTCTTCGACCAAAACCGGGCGAAAGAACAGCTCAAAGAAGGATCGCGCGGCGTCCGCCTCATAGGTTTGAGCTACACCACACAACGCGCGCCAATCCGGATCGTCCAGATCACCGCAAGTGTTCAGAAACACCGAAAGGGCCGCGCCATGGTCATCGGCGGCCCAGCCTTCGAGGTCTTCAAACGACAGGATCGAGCGCGTCGCCTCGGCTCCGGCGGCGCTTGCGGTGGTCATCGCGCCCACCAATAAAAGCGACCGGAGTGCGGCAATCATGCGTCCGTGGCAACAAGCAGCCAGTTCGGATCGTCCGAGCCCATGACACGGGCAAAGGTCCAGCTGTCCTTTTGGCGTTTGACGGTGTTCGGGTTGCCTTCGATGATATCACCGCCGCGATCCCGCACGACCGAGGTCAGCTCACCCACGAATTTCATAGTGATCTCGGCCTCATTGGTATCCTTGTCGAACCTCGCATCCGCCAGCGTCGTTTCACGAACGCCGATGAATTCGGCCTCGATGGTCAGCCCCTGATCTTCGCGGGCTGCGACGACGGACACGAAGGTGTCAAACACCTCTTCGGAAAGGAAAGGCTGGATCTCGTCCAGGTTTCCTTTTTCGAACCCCATAACGATCATCTCATAGGCGCCACGCGCGCCCTGCACGAATTCACTGACCGAGAAGCTGGGCTCAACCCGCTTCATCGCGGCCAGGGTTTGTGCCTGCTCACTGTCTTCGGCAACATGATCTGTGATGTCGTGATCCGGGCCGCCTTCGATCACTTCGAACCCGCGACGGGCGTTCTGTGTATCAGGCTGCTGCTGAACGGGAGGTTTTTCAAAACCTTCACGCGTGCCCAGCACGCTTTTCAGACGCAGGATCAGGAAAACGGCAATTCCGGCCAGGACCAGCAACTGGATCATCGGTTCGTTCATTTCATCCTCTTTTCAGACCGCGACTTTGTATACACGGCCTCATGCCACTATGTAGGTGACAGTTCGTGGCAAGTCCACTGCCCGACCTCTGGTAAAGGATAACGCAAATGTATCTGTTCTTGGCATTTTTATTGGTCCCGATCATCGAAATCGCCTTGTTCATTCAGGTTGGCGGTCTGATCGGCCTATGGCCAACGCTTGCCATTGTGGTTCTGACGGCTGTCCTGGGCACTGTTTTGGTCAGGACACAAGGTCGCATGGCACTGGCCAACCTGCAGCGATCCTTTGCCGAACTGGATGACCCAACGGAACCGCTGGCCCATGGTGCTATGATCCTGTTGTCGGGTGTACTGCTTTTGACGCCCGGGTTCTTCACCGATGCGGTCGGCTTTGCGCTGCTTGTTCCGGGCATTCGGGTGGCAGTGTTCCGCTATCTGAAATCAAAAGTGCAGATCACACAGTTTCAGATGGGCACTGGCACGCAGTTCCGGTCCGGCCCTACACAATTTGACGATGACGTGATCGACGGCGAATTTACCGAGGTCCGACCTCGTCAGGATCCGTCAAAGCCATCCAAATGGGTCGAAGGCCCGCACCAGCATTGAGGTGCTGCGCCCAACTTGTTAAGCAGAAGCGAAATTCATTTTCGGAGTATATCCATGGCTGACGAAAGCCCTGCAGAAAACACCGCGGCACAGGCCGCACCGCAAATTCAGACGCGCGTTCTGGGACAATTCATTCGCGATATGTCCTTTGAGAACGTGATGGCGCAAAAAGGCGTGTCTGGTGACGTACAGCCCGAGATCGCGGTTCAGGTGAACCTGGACGCGAAGAAGCGTTCGGTCGAACATCAGTACGAAGTTGCGATCAAGCTGAACCTCAAGTCGAAAGCCAAAGGCATGGAGGACGTGCTGTTCCTGTGCGAGATCGATTATTGCGGCCTGTTCCACATCGAAGGCGTGGCCGAAGATCAGCTACACCCGTTCCTAATGATCGAATGCCCGCGGATGCTGTTCCCGTTCCTGCGCCGCATCGTCAGCGACATCACCCGCGACGGTGGCTATCCGCCGGTGAACCTGGACAACATCGACTTCGTTTCGCTGTATCGCAACGAATTGATGCGTCGCCAGGCCGAAGCGCAGAAAACCGAAGCCTGATAGGCCTGACCCGCGCCGGGATCGATCTCAGGCGCGGGTCCACAGGGCGCTTTCGCCCAGTTTCTCCACAAATGCCTCATGCGCCGCACGTTCTTCGTCGGTGATCTTTGACCCCAGCGGTGTCGGGCGCACTGTTGGCCGCCAATCATCCTGACTGCCAGCGCCCGAAGACGCGGATGTCGACAGACCAAAATCCGGCTGCCGCCCACCGATCAGTTCCAGATAGACTTCGGCCAGAATTTCCGAGTCGAGCAACGCCCCGTGCAGCACACGGTTGGTATTGTCGATATTGAACCGCCGGCACAGCGCATCCAGCGAGGCGGGTGAACCCGGAAAGCGTTTACGCGCAATCGCCAGCGTATCCAGCGCCTGATCCATCGGGATCTGCGGCAGACCCAACCATCTGAGTTCCGCATTCAGGAATTTCATGTCGAAAGACGCGTTGTGGATCACCAGCTTGGAATCCTGGATGAAATCAAGAAAACCCTGACCCACCTTGGCAAAGACCGGCTTGTCCTTCAGCGTCACCTCGCCCTTTTCCGGCGGGCGTGGGTTATCCAGCAAGTCGGGGCCAATGCCATGCACGCCAAACGCCTCTTCGGGCATCGAGCGTTCGGGATTAATATAGACGTGATAAGTCTCACCAGTGGCCACATGGTTCCACAGCTCGACCGCACCGATTTCTACGATCCGGTCGCCGCTTTCGGGGTCAAACCCAGTGGTTTCGGTATCGAGTACAATCTCACGCATCTGCCAGTCCCGCCCGTATCTGCCTGACCACATCCTGCACCTGCGCGCGGGCATGGTCCAGCGTATCCGTCACGATCACGTAATCCGACCGCGCGCATTTCTCATCATTCGGCATCTGCTTGGCACGTATCTGCTCAAACTGTGCTTCAGTCATTGTGCCACGCTCCATCACACGGCGCTTTTGTTCTTCGGCAGGGATCGAAACACAGGCAACTGCATCCATCGCCGCATCACCGCCGGTTTCAAACAACAGAGGGATGTCGAACACCAGAATATCCGCCTTGGTCTGCTCCCGAAACGCAGCACGATCCTCTGCCACCAGCGGGTGCACAATGGCCTCAATCTGTTTTAGTGCAGATGGGTCATTTGAGATGATCTGTTTCAGCGCATCGCGGCTGATGGCACCACTAACAATCGCATCCGGGAACACTGCCTGCATCGGCTCAACAGCCGCTCCACCCCTTGTATAGAGTCTATGTACAGCCGCATCTGCATCCCACAAGGCACAGCCTTCATCCACAAACATCTGCGCCGTGGTGCTTTTGCCCATCCCGATCGAGCCCGTGAGGCCAAGCGCGAAACTCATCCCAAGACCGCCGCGCGCAGATCGTCGGTTACTTCGGGACGGGTGCCAAACCAGCTTTCGAACCCAGGGACCGCCTGATGCAGCAACATGCCCAGACCATCTACGGTGGTGCAGCCGGCCTCTTCCGCCGATTGCAACAAGCGGGTTTTCAGCGGCGCGTAGACCAAATCGGTGACAACAGCGCCCGGCTGCAGCCCATCCAGCGGTACCCGCAATTCCGGCTGCCCCAACATCCCCAACGAGGTCGTGTTGACCACCAGTTCCGCGTTTTCAATGACATTGCCCGCTTGTAACCAATCGACCACACTAATGCGCTCACCAAACTCCTCTTGCAACTGATCCGCGCGGGTGCGGGTGCGGTTTGTCAGTAATATCTGAGGTACACCTGCGTCCAGCAGGCTTTGCAACACCGCCCGCGCGGCACCGCCCGCGCCAAACACAACGGCCGGGCCGTCCGACGGCGTCCAGTCCGGTGCACCGCTGCGCAGGTTTTCAAGAAATCCATAGCCGTCTGTATTATCGGCGTGGATCGAACCATCCTCCTGAAATACAAGGGTATTTACTGCACCTATCAGCGATGCACGTTCCGTCACATGATCGGCCAATCGCAACACGGCTTCTTTATGAGGAACGGTGACATTGGTCCCGACAAACCCGGCCTTGGGCAGAGTCCGCAGCACCGTCTCCAGATCTTCGGGGGCCACATCCATTGGGACGTAGTGCCCAACCAGCCCGTATTTCTTCAGCCAGTGGCCATGCAGTTGCGGCGACTTGGAATGCGCAATCGGGTGCCCGATCACCCCGGCCAATGGAATACGGTTATGCGTCATTGATCGATCACCCCTTTGACGGCGAGAAAATTGAGCAGTTCCAACAGGGGCATACCCAAGACATTAAAATAGTCCCCGTCAATGGCGGCGAAGAGGCGGACGCCTTCCTCTTCCAACTTATAAGCACCCACTGCGTACCGAATGCTGTCCCAGTTGCGGTCAATGTAATCGCGCAGGTAGGCGTCGGAGCTCATCCGCATCCGCAGGCGCACCTGACCAACATGACGCCAGATCGGCTCACCGTCCTGATAAATCACGGCCGCCGACAATAACATGTGCCGCTTGCCCCGCATCGCCTTCAGCTGCGCCAGCGCTTCCTCGGGCGTTTCGGGCTTGGACAGCAATTGCCCGTCGAAATCCAGCACCTGATCACAGCCCAGAACCATCGACCCGGGGGTTTTGTCGCTGACCTTGCGCGCCTTCATCTCGGCCAGCGCGTCGGCGATGTCGCGGGGCGGGGCGCCTTCGGCCAAAAGCGCGCGTTTCATGGCATCTTCGTCCACGCGCGCGATCTGAACGGAAAATGGCACGCCTGCGTTTTCCAGCAGCTGCGCGCGAATGGATGAGCCTGAGGCCAGGATGATGGGGACAGACATGTGGACAACCCCGTGTGCAAATCGTTGAGCGTTCTGGGACGGTTTGTATGGTTTTCCGATTGACACGCAACCCCGGGAATTTCGGGCAAAACTTCCCTGAGTCGCTCAAACTCTGTCCATCCGGGACAAGGATAAGTCGATCACGCGGGATAAGCGGAAACTCCACAGATACCCTTCGAGTTATCCCCAATCAAAACTCAAAAACATACTTTTAACATTTTGAAATATAATATTTATTTTTGAAATTCACAGAATCACTTCCCTGAGCCGAGAAACTGTCCACCTGGGGAAAACACATGTGTAAAAAAGTAATCCACGGATTTTATTCACCCTACAAAACCATCTTCCTTTTTCTTTTCTTATTTTTTTATTAGGGAGAGTTCCGAGCAACGCCCGGAGCCAGCATGACTGATCTTCTTTTCACGATTTACCCGTGGGTGAAGTCTTTACACATCATGGCCGTGATCTCGTGGATGGCGGGGCTGTTCTATCTGCCCAGACTGTTCGTCTATCACGTAGAAAAGGCACAAGCCGTCGACGGGGCCGAAACCATTTTCTTTGAAATGGAAGACAAGCTGCTGCGCGTGATTATGCGACCAGCGATGATCGTGGCGTGGGTGTGTGGGCTGATTATGGTGTTCACGCCAGGGATCGTGGGGTGGGACTGGTCCTGGCCCTGGGTGAAGGGTGCTGCAGTGATTGGGATGACCTGGTTCCATCATTGGCTGATGGCACGACGCAAGGACTTCGCTGAGGGGCGAAATAAGCTCACTGGGCGGCAGTATCGCATGATGAACGAGGTTCCGACCATTCTGATGGTTGCCATCGTTCTGGCGGTCATTCTGAAGTTCTGAGGGCTATCACAGTGAGCGGCTATTTGACTCCGCAAACTGTCGCGCATATGTAGGGGTCAACACGCCCGTCCGGGCGGCGTATTTTCCGTACTGAAATTCCACTTCGTGCCGCGCAGTCAGCGGTGAAGGTATGTATCATGTCCACTGAATCCCTGAATCTGGCCGACCTGAAGGCCAAAAGCCCCAAAGACCTTCTGGCCATGGCCGAAGAGCTGGAGATTGAAAACGCCTCGACCATGCGCAAAGGCGAGATGATGTTCCAGATCCTGCGCGAACGCGCGGATGAAGGCTGGACCGTCGGCGGTGATGGTGTGCTTGAAGTACTGCAGGACGGCTTTGGTTTTCTGCGCTCGCCCGAGGCGAACTATCTGCCGGGTCCCGATGACATCTATGTCTCGCCCGACATGATCCGCCAGCACTCATTGCGGACGGGTGACACGGTCGAAGGTGAGATCAAAGCCCCTGATGACAATGAACGCTATTTTGCGCTGACCAATGTCACCAAGATCAACTTTGAAAATCCTGAAAAGGCCAAGCACAAAATCCTGTTCGACAACCTGACGCCTCTTTACCCGGATGAGCGTTTGAAGATGGAAATCGAAGACCCGACCATCAAGGATAAGTCGGCCCGTGTGATCGATCTGGTGGCACCCATCGGTAAAGGCCAACGTTCGCTGATCGTGGCGCCGCCGCGGACCGGTAAAACCGTTATCCTGCAGAACATCGCGCATTCGATCGAACAGAACCACCCCGAGTGCTATCTGATCGTTCTGCTGATTGACGAACGCCCTGAAGAGGTGACCGATATGCAGCGCTCGGTGAAGGGTGAAGTTGTGTCCTCGACCTTCGACGAACCGGCAACGCGCCACGTGGCTGTGTCGGAAATGGTGATCGAAAAAGCCAAGCGTTTGGTAGAGCATAAACGAGATGTTGTTATTCTTCTTGACTCGATCACAAGACTTGGTAGGGCTTTTAACACCGTAGTACCATCCTCGGGTAAAGTTCTCACCGGTGGTGTGGACGCAAATGCCCTGCAAAGACCCAAACGGTTCTTTGGTGCCGCGCGGAACATCGAAGAGGGCGGCTCTCTGACCATCATCGCCACCGCGCTGATCGACACTGGCAGCCGGATGGACGAGGTTATCTTTGAAGAATTCAAAGGTACAGGCAACTCGGAGATCGTTCTGGATCGCAAGATCGCAGACAAACGTGTGTTCCCGGCTATCGACATCCTCAAGTCCGGTACCCGGAAAGAGGATCTGCTGGTCGACAAGGGTGATCTGGCCAAGACCTTCGTCCTGCGCCGCATCCTCAACCCGATGGGTACGACCGATGCGATCGAATTCCTGTTGTCGAAGTTGAAGCAGACTAAGACAAACGGCGAGTTCTTCGATTCGATGAATACCTGACACAGGTCTTAACTGACGCGAGGCCTTCGAATGGATACGATATTCGCCTTGGCCAGCGCACAGGGCAAAGCAGGGGTGGCGGTGATCCGCCTCTCTGGCCCTTTGGCGCATTCCGCTGCGGCCAGCCTGACCGGTAGCCCGCTGCCGCCCCGCGGTTTGCGGGTTAGATCTTTGCATGCCGATGACGGATCGCGTTTGGATGATGGGCTGGTTCTGACCTTCCAAGCGCCCGCCAGCTTCACCGGCGAAGACGTGGCCGAGTTGCAGATTCACGGTAGCACCGCTTCAGTTAATGCAGTGATGCGCTGTCTGTCCGATACAGACGGGCTAAGGCTTGCAGAACCCGGAGAATTCACCCGCCGCGCGTTGGAAAACGGTAAGATGGACCTGACCCAGGTTGAAGGTCTGGCTGATCTAATCGATGCGGAAACCGAAGCGCAGCGGAAACAGGCACAGACCATCCTAGCCGGGGAACTTGGCGGATTGGCTGAACGCTGGCGCCGCGATTTGATCCGGGCGGCATCCCTGTTGGAAGCGGTTATTGATTTCGCCGATGAAGAGGTACCCACAGACGTCACGCCCGAAGTTCGAACCTTGGTGACTGGCGTCATGCAGGATCTACAACGCGAAGCGGACGGTGTGAAGATCGCCGAACGCATAAGAACCGGCTTTGAAGTTGCGATTGTCGGTTTGCCGAACGCGGGCAAGTCGACTTTGCTGAATGCTTTGGCAGGACGCGAGGCAGCGATCACCTCGGAATACGCAGGTACAACTCGCGATGTGATCGAAGTACGGATGGACTTGGCTGGGCTGCCGGTGACACTGCTGGATACGGCTGGTCTGCGCGAAACCGAAGACCACGTGGAAAACCTAGGAATCGAGCTTGCCCGTAAACGCGCGGATGAGGCTGATCTGAGAGTATTTTTGACCGAAGACCCGTCAGAGCTTGGTGTTCAGATGCTGGATGGAGACATTCAGATGTTACCAAAATCTGACCTGCGGGAGGATGCAGAAGGCGGGATTTCAGGAAAAACAGGGCAGGGGATTGATCGGTTGATATCCCATATTTCGTATGTCCTGAGTGAGCGTTCTACCAGTCATGGTATTGCAACCCGCGAACGGCATCGTGTAGCGCTGAATGACTCCCAGGCGGCACTGGGTGCAGCGATGGCGGTTCTGGAATCGGGGCCAGACTTGTATGATATTGCTGCCGAAGAGCTGCGCACGGCAATCCGTGCCCTGGAAACATTGGTCGGCAGGATTGGGGTCGAAGACCTTCTGGATGAGATATTCTCCAGTTTCTGCCTGGGTAAGTAAGGAGTGTTTCACGTGAAACATTCAAAGTTTGATGTCGTCGTTATTGGAGCAGGTCACGCCGGAACCGAGGCCGCTCATGCTGCGGCACGTTTGGGCGTTGAAACAGCTTTGGTCACCCTGTCCGCTTCTGATATCGGTGTCATGTCCTGTAACCCTGCTATTGGGGGGTTAGGGAAAGGACACCTTGTCCGCGAGATAGATGCGCTGGATGGCGTTATGGGTCGGGTCGCGGACCAGGCAGGTATCCAGTTTCGTCTTCTCAATCGCCGTAAGGGACCCGCGGTGCAAGGTCCCAGAACTCAGGCTGATCGCGCATTGTACCGCGCCGCTATGCAGAAAGAGACGCAGGCCCAGGATCGTTTGACTGTCGTGGTCGGAGAGGTCGTCGACTTTCTGATAGATGGTCCCAAGGTGGTTGGGATTAGGCTGGCGGATGATTCTGAGATCAGTGCCGGAGCGGTTATCCTGACCTCGGGCACCTTTCTGCGCGGAATTATTCATATTGGCGATGTTTCCCGACCAGGCGGTCGGATGGGAGATCGGCCGTCAGTTAAGCTGGCAGAACGGTTGGACAGTCTTGATCTTCCGATGGGGCGATTAAAAACCGGAACACCGCCAAGGCTGGATGGGCGGACAATCAACTGGTCCGATCTTGAACGTCAGGACGGAGACGATGATCCAACGTTGTTTTCGTTTCTTTCAACGTCCGTTGTTGCGCCTCAGATTTCCTGCGGGATCACGCATACAAACGCGCGTACCCATGAGATTATCGAAAAGAACCTGTCCCGATCCGCCATGTATGGTGGGCATATTGATGGGGTGGGGCCCAGATACTGCCCTTCGATTGAGGATAAAATCGTTCGATTTGCGGAAAAGGACTCGCATCAGATTTTCCTTGAACCCGAAGGAGTTGATGATCACACGATCTATCCAAACGGGATTTCAACATCTCTTCCGCAGGACGTGCAGCAGGAATATGTGCGTTCGATTAAGGGGTTGGAAAATGCTGAAATTCTGCAACCGGGTTATGCGATCGAGTACGACTATGTCGATCCCCGTGTACTGACATCATCTTTGTCTTTGCCGGATGCGCCCGGTCTATATCTTGCGGGGCAGATTAACGGCACTACAGGATATGAGGAAGCTGCCGCGCAGGGCTTGGTTGCCGGGTTGAATGCAGCTTTGGCCGTTATGGGTCGCGATCCCGTACATTTCACCCGTGCGGACAGCTATATCGGAGTGATGATCGACGATCTGACCACACGCGGTGTAGCGGAACCCTATCGTATGTTCACGTCTCGGGCTGAGTTTCGATTGTCTTTGCGGGCCGACAATGCAGATCAACGGTTGACGCCAATGGGTATTGATCTTGGTTGCGTTGGGCAGGAACGCCGGGTTCGGTTCGACGACAAGATGGAAAAGCTTGGTGCAGCCAAATCCAAGCTGACGGATCGCACATACACGCCAAAAGAGGTACGTGCCGTTGGAATCAACGTCAATCAGGACGGAAATCGCCGGGATGGTATGGCACTATTGGCATTCCCTGATGTTTCCTTTGATGATTTGCTTCCTCTTATCCCCGAATTGGATGGAGTCGAAGCCGCTATCCGGCTTCAAGTAGAGCGTGACGCGCTCTATGCCAACTACATTGCCCGCCAACAGAAAGATGTTGAGGCGATGAAACGCGATGAATCCTATGAAATACCGCGGGATTTTGACTATTCCGCTCTGGAAGGTTTGTCGTCCGAGATGAAACAGAAGCTTTCTCAGGCCCGACCGGTGAACATCGCGCAGGCGGGGCGGGTCGAAGGGGTGACACCAGCCGCGCTTACACTGCTGTTGGCTAAATTGAGGCGTGAGCAAAAGGTACGCAAGGCATGAGCCACAAGATCTTTGATGATTTGAGTGTTTCACGTGAAACATTTGAACGGCTCGAAACCTATGTTGATCTGGTGCAGCGCTGGAATCCCAAGATCAATTTGGTATCCCGGAACAGTTTAAAAGACATCTGGGCGCGGCATATCCAGGATTCAGTCCAAGTCTACCGCTGTGCGAGGGCGTTTAAAACCTGGGCGGATTTGGGCAGCGGAGGCGGTTTCCCTGGAATGGTCTGCGCAATAATGGCCATAGAAAAAGCGCCAGATTCCAAATTTACTTTCGTTGAAAGCGATCAGCGCAAGTCAGCTTTTCTGCGTAGCGTAGCGCGGGAATGCGGCGCCAATTGCACCGTCATTTCAAAGCGAATCGAAAGTGTTGAGCCGTTGCAGGCGGACGTCCTTTCTGCACGCGCACTTGCTGATCTGAACGCGTTATTGTCATTTTGTGACAGACATTTAGCAAAAAGCGGTGTTGCTTTGTTGCCGAAAGGTGCAAGCTGGAAAAAAGAGCTGGAAGCCGCACACGAGGAATGGAGTTTCGAGTGCGAGCCCATTACAAGTTTAACTGAACCCCAAGCTGTTATCCTAAGGATCAAAGGAGTATCGCGTGGTTGATTTGTCTCGTCCCTCAGGGCCCCGGATTATTGCGGTTGCCAATCAAAAGGGTGGGGTGGGAAAGACGACAACGGCGATCAATCTGGCTGCAGGACTGGCCGAAGCGGGGTGCAGGGTTCTGGTTGTCGACCTTGATCCGCAGGGGAATGCGTCGACTGGGTTGGGGGTCGAGGACCGGGATTGGACGACCTATGATCTGATCCTTGACGATGCCCCGCTGGAAGCTGTGGTGCAGGAAACGGAAATCGAAGGTCTTTTTGTAATCCCGGCGACCGTTGACCTGAGCTCGGCCGATATTGAACTGATTTCTAACGAAAAACGCAGTTATCTGCTGCATGATGCGCTACGCCAGACGCCAATTGATAAGTTCGAGCTTGATTTCGTGCTCATAGATTGTCCGCCATCGCTGAATCTTCTGACCGTAAACGCTATGGTCGCGGCTCATTCCATCCTGGTACCGTTGCAGAGTGAGTTCTTTGCGCTGGAGGGGTTGTCGCAACTTATGCTGACGATCCGAGAAGTTCGCCAGACCGCGAATCCGGACCTCAGAATCGAAGGTGTTGTGTTGACCATGTATGACAACCGCAACAACTTGTCCCGTCAGGTCGAAAAAGACGCGCGTGACAATTTGGGTGAGATGGTATTTAAAACCAAGATACCCAGGAATGTGCGGGTCAGCGAAGCGCCGTCTTATGCTTTGCCGGTTCTGCAATATGACTCGGGGTCGTTAGGGGCCATGGCGTATCGGCATCTGGCGCGCGAAGTCATTCATAAGAATAAGAATGTCGCCGCCTGAGCGGCAGTGAGGAGGGCTCAGTGGCCGTCAAGAAATCAAAACCCCGAGGTTTGGGCCGTGGTTTGTCGGCCCTGATGGCAGATGTCACGCAGGAAGCCGAAGGTCTGGTCCCGTCAGAACCCCGTCGGCCGGACATGAAAGTTCCGATCGAGAAGCTGCGCGCCAATCCCAACCAGCCGCGGCGGACGTTTTCGCCGGATCAATTGGATGAGCTTGCGGCCTCGGTCAAAGAAAAAGGCATCATTCAGCCGCTGATCGTACGGGAAATCAACGGCAACGAGTATGAAATCGTCGCCGGTGAACGCCGCTGGCGCGCCGCGCAAATGGCGCAGTTGCACGATATTCCGGTGATCGTGCGAAACTTCGACGATACCGAAGTGTTGGAAGTTGCGATTATCGAGAATATCCAGCGGGCAGACCTAAACGCCGTTGAAGAGGCGGCTGGTTATAAACAATTGATGGATCGGTTCGGGCATACGCAGGAAAAACTTGCCGAAGCTCTGGGTAAAAGCCGCAGCCATATCGCCAACCTGCTGCGGTTGCTGTCGCTGCCACTGGATGTACAGACGTTGGTAATCGAAGGAAAGTTGTCTGCTGGCCACGCGCGAGCGCTGATTACAGCGGAAAACCCGTCAGAACTGGCAAAAATCGTTGTCCGGGATGGTCTATCTGTTCGCGCGACCGAGGCGTTGGTGAAAAAACAGCAGGGCGGGGATCCGGCCAAGGCTGCTCCGCGCTCCAGAAATCTGGATGCGGGCAAGGATGCCGATACGCGGGCGCTTGAAAAAGATCTTTCCGCGATTCTGGCAATGAAGGTTTTGATCAATCACAAGGCCGGAACCGAGACCGGGCAGGTGGTTCTGACCTACGAAAACCTGGACCAGTTGGACGATCTGTGCGCCAAGCTCAGCCGTTAGGCCTGGTCCAGATAAAGACCATCACACAGCTCAGCACCACGGCCTGAATGATCAGAACGTGAGAGGGCAGGGCTAGCAGCACTGACACTCCAAACACGGCGGCGACCGAAAGGGTAGCCGCCTTTTTTGCGCCCGGACGTATGGCGCCCGAGCTTTGCCAATCGACGATCAGCGGTCCGAACGAGCGATGCGTGATCAGCCAATTGTGCAGGCGAGAGGACGATCGGGCGAAGAAGAAAGCAGCCAATAGCAAAAAGGGAACCGTCGGCAGCAAAGGCAGGACGACGCCCACCATCGCAAGCCCGACGCAAATCAACCCCAGAATGGCCCAGATATACTGCATCATCTATCCCAACAATTCCCGGATCACGGCGTTCAGAACCGCTCGACCATCTTTGGTGGCGATCAGTCTTCCGTTTGTCTGCTCGATCATGCCAAATTCGACCAGATCAGCCAGCTTGTCCTGCGACAGAGTTTGCACGGACAAGGCGTTAAATCGATCAATATCTAGACCTTCTGCTATCCTTAAACCCATCATAAGGTATTCATTCGCCTGATCTTGCGTTGAAAGCGCGTCACGTTCTTTCTCTCCGGACCCGTTATCTGCTGCGGTCAGCCAGGCGTTTGGTGACAGATAGGTTTCTGTCGCCAGTTTTCGACCGTTCAGAGTTATCCGCCCATGCGCGCCGGGTCCGATACCGACATAATCGCCATAACGCCAATAAATCAGGTTGTGCTGTGATTCTGCGCCAGGGCGGGCGTGGTTTGAAACCTCGTAGGCCGGCAGGCCGTGTGCCTCGCAGATCTCTTGCGTCGCCAGATACATATCGGCGGCGCTGTCATCCTCGGGTAGGCCGCGCAGCTTGCCGACGGCATAGCGGTCGCCGAAGGCAGTGCCGTCCTCGATGGTCAATTGGTACAACGATAGATGGTCGACGGCCATCGACAACGCCTCGGTCAGTTCCTTGCGCCAGTCATCCAATGTTTGATGTTGGCGGGCATAGATCATGTCAAAGCTGACGCGATCAAAACAATTTCGGGCGATGTCAAAGGCGGCGCGGGCCTCGGCCACGGTGTGAATACGGCCCAGACGGCGCAAGTCTTCATCGTTGAGGGCCTGCACCCCCATCGAAATGCGATTCACGCCGGCATCGCGGTAGGCTGCAAAGCGGCCGGCCTCGACTGATCCGGGATTGGCCTCGAGCGTGATTTCCATGTCGTTGGCAGGCCGCCACAATGCGCGAGCCTCATCAATCACCGCAGCGACGGTATCGGGCTCCATCAAGGACGGGGTGCCGCCGCCAAAAAAGATCGTATTTAACACCCGGTCGGGTGTTTCGGCGGCCGAACGGTGAAGTTCACTTATGTAAGCGTTAAGCCATTGTTTTTGATCAATATTTCGTGAAACATGGCTATTGAAGTCGCAATAGGGGCATTTGGCCTCGCAAAAAGGCCAATGCACATACAGGCCAAAGCCTCCGTTGCGCCAATCATCCGCCAAAGCAGCCTTTCACGAACATCTCCACCGCGCGTCCGCGATGACTGATCTTGTTCTTTTCCCAGCGATCCATTTCGGCAAAGGTAATGTCGTAGCCATCGGGGACAAACATCGGGTCATAGCCAAAGCCACCCTCGCCGCGAATGGGCCAGACCAGATGGCCGGGAGCGATGCCTTCGAACACCTCGTCATGCCCGTCAGGCCAGGCCAGAACCAGCGTACTGCGGAACTGTGCGGTCCGGGGATGCGGAGCGTTTTTCGCCTCCAGCTCATCATGCGCGCGTGTCATGGCCATCAAGAAATCACGGCCATTACCGGTTTCGGCCCAATCGGCGGTGTAAACTCCGGGCGCCCCGTCCAGCGCATCGATGGTGATTCCGGAATCGTCCGACAGGGCAGGCAGGCCGGTCGCCTTGGCCGCGGAGTGAGCTTTGATCCGGGCATTGCCGACGAAGGTGTCCTCGGTTTCTTCTGGCTCGGGCAGGTTCATCTGTGCCGCGCCAACAACCGTCACGCCAAAGGGTTCGAGCAGATGCGCCATCTCCTCAAGCTTACCTTTGTTATGCGTGGCCACCAGCAGCCTGTCGCTGTCGAACTTGCGGGTCATGCAGTGGCAGCCTTTTGGGCAGCGGCCAGTTCGCCGACACCTTTTTCAGCCAGATCCATCAGTTGATCCATCTGGGCACGGCTGAAGACGGACCCTTCGGCGCTCATCTGCACTTCGATCAGTTTACCAGACCCAGTCATGATAAAGTTGCCATCCACGCCCGCTTCGCTGTCTTCTGGGTAATCGAGGTCCAGCACCGGCTGACCGGCGTAAATACCGCAGGAAACCGCTGCAACAGGGTCTACCAAGGGGTCAGAGATCACATCACCAGCCTTCATCAGCTTGTTCACCGCCAGACGCAGCGCAACCCAACCGCCGGTGATCGACGCACAGCGGGTGCCGCCATCGGCCTGGATCACATCGCAGTCGACGGTGATCTGACGCTCACCCAATGCAACCCGATCAACTCCGGCACGAAGGGCGCGGCCGATCAGGCGTTGAATTTCCACGGTACGGCCGCCTTGTTTACCGCTGGCGGCCTCACGGCGCATCCGGGTGTTGGTGGCGCGGGGCAGCATACCGTATTCAGCGGTGACCCAACCCAGGCCCGAGCCCTTGATGAACGGTGGCACGCGATCCTCGATCGTGGCGGTGCACAGCACTTGGGTGTCGCCCATTTTGATCAGGCAGGAACCTTCGGCATGTTTGGTAAAGCCTGTTTCGATTGAAACGGCGCGCATTTCGTTTAGATCACGTCCTGAGGGTCGCATGAAAAATCCTTTGTTTGCTGGGTTGGGGATAACGCCCCGCAGCGTTACGATGCAACCCCGATTGACCTTTCATCTGCCTGCGATTTAATGACACCCAGCAGGGGACCGCCGATGAGCGAAGCAAGTAAAATTCTGAACGAGATGAATGACCGGTCGCGTGAGGTGTTCCGGTTGATCGTTGAGAGTTACCTGGACAGCGGCGAACCCGTTGGCAGCCGCACCCTGACCCGCACCCTTTCGGAAAAGGTCAGCGCCGCGACCGTGCGCAATGTGATGCAGGATCTGGAGTTTCTGGGTTTGCTCGATAGCCCACATGTCAGTGCGGGGCGGATTCCGACGCAGCAGGGGTTGCGGATGTTCGTCGATGGGCTGCTTGAGGTCGGCGATCTGGGTGCGGATGATCGGCAGAAACTGGATGAGACATTAGGCTCTAATGCAGGCGATGTGGGTGGAATGCTGGACCGTGTGGGCTCGGCCCTGTCACACGTGACACATGGCGCCTCGCTGGTTCTGACGCCCAAGCATGAATCCGAGATCAAGCATATCGAGTTTGTCTCACTGGCGCATGATCGCGCGCTGGTGGTTCTGGTGTTTGCCGATGGGCATGTCGAAAACCGTCTGTTCAAGCCACCACCCGGCCAAACGCCCAGTTCGATGCGCGAAGCGGCGAATTTCCTGAATGCCTTGATTGAAGGACGTACGCTGAGTGAAGTGCGTCGTCAGATGCAGACGCAAATCGACGCACACAAGCAAGAGATCGACGTGTTGGCGCGTGAAATGGTCGAAAGCGGCATGGCTGCCTGGGACGGGGATGGCGGCGACTCGGCCCGTCTGATCGTGCGCGGGCGGGCGAATCTGCTGAATGAACCCGGTCAGGAAGAGGAACTGGACCGAATCCGAAGCTTGTTTGATGATCTCGAACGCAAACGTGACATCGCCGAATTCCTTGAATTGACCGAAGAAGGCGAGGGTGTGCGCATTTTTATCGGCTCTGAGAACAAACTTTTCTCACTTTCGGGTTCCTCTTTGGTGGTGTCTCCATATATGAACGCTGATCGAAAGATAATCGGTGCGGTCGGGGTCATCGGGCCCACGCGTCTAAATTATGGACGGATCGTACCGATCGTGGATTATACGGCGCAACTGGTCGGCAAGCTGATATCCGACCGGAGCTAGAGGGTAAGAGATGGCAGAGCCCAAGAACGAAGATTTTCTGGACGATATCGCAACAGCCGAGGCGGAAGAGCTGGCGGAAGAAATTGCGGAATTCAGCGACGAAGCGCTGGAACTGGATGAGCTGCGCGCTGAGCGGGACGATTACAAAGACAAGTTCATGCGTGCGCTGGCCGATGCTGAGAATGCGCGCAAACGCGGCGACAAGGCACGTCGGGATGCGGAACAGTATGGTGGGTCGAAACTGGCTCGCGACATGCTGCCGGTCTATGACAACATGAAACGCGCGCTTGAGGCGGCGACCGATGAGCAGAAAGAAGTTGCCGCCGGTCTGCTGGAAGGTGTTGAACTGACCATGCGCGCGCTGAAGGACGTGTTCCAGAAGCACGGGATTGAGGTGATCACCCCTGAGGTCGGTGATCGGTTTGACCCGAACGTGCACGAAGCGATGTTCGAAGCACCTGTACCGGGCACTCGTGCCGGTGACATCATTCAGGTTTCAGCCGAAGGCTTCATGCTGCACGACCGCCTGCTGCGCCCGGCGCAGGTTGGTGTGTCTTCGACACCTGCAAGCTAATCAGGTTTACAACTGAATAGTGCAGAGGCGGTCAGGTTCTGGCCGCCTCTTTCAGTTTGTAGATCAAATCCAGTGCCTCGCGCGGGGTTAGTTCATCCGGCAGGATATCATCCAACATATCCGTGACTGGTGACGCTTTGGGTGCCGGGGGCGGAGGCGGCGGCGCTGCAGAGAACAGAGGCAGATCGTCGATCAGGGCCTTCTGTTTACCGCCCTCACGTTCAGTTTTCTCCAGCTGATCCAGCACCACGCGGGCGCGGTCGACGACCGAAGCGGGCAGGCCGGCCAGTTGGGCCACCTGTACCCCATAAGACCGGTCGGCGGCGCCTTTGTGGACCTCGTGCAGGAAAATGACCTCACCTTCCCATTCCTTGACGGCGACGGTGGCGTTATCGACGCCTTCCAGATTACCGGCCAACGCGGTCAATTCGTGGTAGTGGGTGGCGAAAAGGGCACGGCATTGATTGGCCGCGTGCAGGTGTTCCAGCGTCGCCCAGGCAATCGACAGACCATCATAAGTGGCCGTGCCGCGTCCGATTTCGTCCAGAATGACCAGCGCACGATCATCGGCTTGATTGAGGATGGCGGCGGTTTCCACCATTTCGACCATGAAGGTCGAACGGCCCCGCGCTAGATCGTCCGAGGCTCCGACGCGGCTGAACAACTGGCTGACGACACCGATATGAGCCTGTTCTGCCGGGACATAACTGCCCATCTGCGCCAGTAGAGCGATCAGTGCGTTCTGACGCAAGAAAGTCGATTTACCAGCCATGTTGGGACCGGTCAGCAACCAGATCGCCGCGCCCGTCTCAGCGCTCAGGTCACAGTCATTGGCAATGAAAGCATCCCCACCTTGCTGGCGCAATGCGTGTTCCACGACAGGATGGCGGCCGCCCTGAACATCAAACGCGCGCGAAGTATCGACCTGCGGCCTGCACCAGTTTTCTCCGCGTGCTAGATCGGCCAATGCGGTGGTCAGATCCAGTTCAGCCAACCCACGGGCTGCTTGGTTCAGGCGGGCGGCAAGGGCCAGAATATCGCTCGATAGCCTTTGATAGAGCCGCTTTTCGATCTCAAGGGCCAGATTTCCGGCGTTCAGGATGCGGGTTTCGATCTCGGACAATTCTACGGTCGTGAACCGCACCTGATTGGCAGTTGTTTGACGGTGGATATAAGTTTCCGAGAACGGCGGGTTCAGCATTTTCTCGGCATGGGTGGCTGTGGTTTCAATGAAATAGCCGAGCACATTGTTGTGCTTGATCTTCAACGAGGTGATGCCGGTGTGTTCTGCGTATTTCCGCTGAAACCCTGCGATGACCGAGCGGCCTTCGTCGCGCAAGGTGCGGGCCTCGTCCAATTCGGCCTCGAAACCAGGAGCGATGAAGCCGCCGTCGCGCGCCAAAAGGGGCGGTTCGGCGACAAGGGCCTCGTCCAGCAGGTTCAGCAGATCGTCAAAACCTACGAGGTTCTGCAGGGCGGTCGCCAGCAAAACCGGCAGGTCCTGACCTTCGCAAATTTCGGCAATCGCTGCGGCCTGTGCTAACCCGTTGCGGATGGCGGCCAGATCGCGAGGACCGCCGCGATCCAGCGATAAACGCGACAGGGCGCGGTCCAGATCGGGCGTTTTCCGCAGCGCCTCGCGCAGGTCCGAGGCGGTCAGGCTGTCCTCGGCAGCGAAACTAACGGCGTCCAACCGGGCATGGATTACGTCCAGATTGCGCGAAGGGCTGGACAGCCGTTGTTCCAACAACCGCGCACCGCCCGGTGTCACGGTCCGGTCGACCACGGACAGCAGCGATCCGGCGCGACCCCCGGACAAGGACCGGGTCAGTTCCAGATTGCGGCGCGTGGCGGCGTCGATCTGCACTACGCGATCCTCGGACTCTTTCAAAGGTGTTTGAAGAAGGGGCAGTTTGCCTTTCTGAGTGATCTCCAGATAGTCGATCAGCGCGCCCATCGCCGAAACCTCGGCGCGCCCAAATGACCCAAACGCGTCCAGCGCACCCACGTGAAATAACCCGCAGATGCGTTTTTCGGCGGCGGTACTGTCAAAACTGGCACGCCCAATTGGCGTCAACGAAATCCCCAGATCTCGTACCGGCTCGCCCAGTTTGTCTTGCACCCCGTCGGCGACGATCAACTCGGATGGGGCCAGTCGCGCCAGTTCGGGGCTGAGGCGGACCGAGGTCAAGGGCATCACGTGAAACGCGCCGGTTGAGATATCAGCCCAGGCTAGCGCGGCCTCATCCCGGACTTCCGCGTAAGAGGCCAAAAAATTGTGGCGGCGCGCCTCCAACAGGGCGTCTTCGGTCAGCGTACCGGGCGTTACCAGACGCACAACATCTCGCCGAACGACTGATTTAGAGCCTCTTTTCTTTGCTTCAGCCGGGCTTTCCATCTGTTCGCAGACAGCAACGCGAAACCCTTTTCGGATCAGTGTCAGCAAATAGCCCTCGGCCGAATGCACCGGCACGCCGCACATCGGGATATCCTCGCCGTTGTGTTTGCCGCGCTTGGTCAGAGCGATGTCCAGCGCTTCGGCAGCGTTCACCGCGTCCTGAAAAAACATCTCGTAGAAATCGCCCATGCGGTAAAACAGCAGGGCGTCTGCGTGGGCCTCTTTGATCTCAAGATATTGCGCCATCATCGGCGTGACTGTGGACAAAAGCGGCCCCCTTATGGCGTATTCCGGGCGCGACCTTACAAACCCGGCCCCCGCGACGAAAGGTGAAAACGTATTGTCGTTGAGGCGCGCCCCCGCCTGCGCTATGACGCATCAGCCCCGAAGTCATGGAAACGACCGTTAAGATGCCCAAAACGAAGATCACCAAAGAAGAGGCGCTGGCCTTTCACCTGGACCCGACCCCCGGCAAGTGGGAGGTGCAGGCCACCGTTCCCATGACCACGCAGCGCGATCTGTCGCTGGCCTATAGCCCCGGCGTCGCTGTTCCATGTGAAGCCATCGCTGAAGCACCCGAAACTGCCTATGATTATACCAATAAGGGCAATCTGGTGGCCGTGATCTCAAACGGGACCGCGGTTCTGGGCCTTGGCAATCTTGGCGCGTTGGGATCAAAACCGGTGATGGAAGGGAAGTCCGTCCTGTTCAAACGGTTCGCGGATGTGAACTCGATCGATATCGAACTGGACACCGAGGACCCGGATGAGTTTTGCCGTGCGGTGCGGTTGATGGGGCCGACCTTTGGCGGCATCAACCTTGAAGACATCAAGGCGCCGGAGTGTTTCATCATCGAACAGCGGCTGAAGGAAGAGATGGACATCCCCGTCTTCCACGACGACCAGCATGGCACGGCGGTGATCTGCGCGGCGGGTCTGCTGAACGCGCTGCATATTTCGGGCAAGAAAATCGAGGATGTGAAGATCGTTCTGAACGGTGCGGGTGCTGCCGGGATCGCTTGTATCGAACTGCTCAAATCGATGGGCGCGCGGCACGAAAACTGTATCGTCTGTGACACCAAGGGTGTGATCTATCAGGGCCGGACCGAGGGTATGAACCAGTGGAAATCGGCCCATGCGATCACCACTGACCTGCGTACACTGGAAGACGCCATGAAAGGCGCGGATGTGTTCCTTGGCGTGTCTGTCAAAGGCGCGGTGACGCAGGAGATGGTTGCCAGCATGGCCGACAATCCGGTGATTTTCGCGATGGCGAACCCGGACCCAGAGATCACTCCGGAGGAGGCGCATGAGGTCCGCGTGGATGCCATCGTTGCCACAGGCCGCAGCGACTATCCAAACCAGGTGAACAATGTACTGGGCTTTCCGTATCTGTTCCGCGGTGCTCTGGATATTCACGCGCGGGCGATCAATGACGAGATGAAGATCGCCTGTGCCCATGCGCTGGCGCGACTGGCGCGCGAGGATGTGCCGGATGAGGTCGCCATGGCCTATGGTAAGTCGCTGACCTTTGGTCGCGATTACATCATCCCGACACCGTTTGACCCGCGCTTGATCCACCGTATCCCTCCGGCAGTTGCCAAGGCTGGGATGGATACTGGCGCAGCGCGACGTCCGATCATCGATATGGACGCTTATGAGCTGAGCCTGAAATCCCGCATGGACCCGACCGCCAGCATCCTGCGCGGCCTGAACGCCCGTGCGCGTCAGGCACAAAGTCGGATGATCTTTGCCGAGGGCGACGATCCTCGTGTTCTACGCGCAGCGGTCACCTACCAACGATCCGGTTTTGGTAAGGCACTGGTTGTGGGTCGCCAAGACGATGTGAAACAAAAGCTGGAAGAGGCCGGTCTGGGCGATGCTGTGCGCGAGCTTGAGGTGGTGAATGCCGCCAATACCACGCATCTCGATACCTATAACGATTTTCTCTATAAGCGCCTACAGCGTAAGGGGTTTGACCGCAAAGACATTCACCGGCTTGCTGCCCGGGATCGGCATGTGTTCTCGTCTCTGATGTTGGCGCATGGGCATGGCGACGGGCTGGTCACCGGGGCCACTCGTAAATCGGCGCACGTGCTGGATAGGATCAACCACGTGTTTGACGCCGATGCGGCCCATGGCGCAGCTGGTGTGACCGCTCTGCTGCACAAGGGCCGGATCGTTCTGATCGGTGATACGCTGGTGCACGAATGGCCGGATGAGAATGACCTGGCCAATATCGCCGAACGTTCCGCCGCTGTGGCCCGTCACATGGGGCTTGATCCGCGCGTGGCCTTCGTCAGTTTCTCAACTTTCGGCTATCCGGTCTCGGAACGGGCCGAAAAGATGCACCGTGCGCCTGCGGTTCTGGACCAGCGTGGCGTAGATTTCGAGTACGAAGGCGAAATGACCGTGGACGTGGCGTTGAATGTGGATCAGCAAGCGGGATATCCATTCCAACGCCTGACCGGCCCGGCGAACATTCTGATTGTTCCGGCTCGGCATTCAGCATCGATCTCGACCAAGCTGATGCAGGAAATGGGTGGTGCCACCGTGATCGGCCCGATCCTGTCGGGTGTCGACAAGCCGATCCAAATCTGTTCGACCGTTTCTACGGCGAATGACATCCTGAACATGGCCATTCTGGCCTCTTGCGATATCTCGGGCAAACCATGACGATCTGGAATCTCGGCTCAATCAATGCGGACATGATCTATGATGTGCCGCATTTACCCGGGCCGGGCGAGACGCTTTCGGCCAATCGGCTGGATCGGTTTCTGGGCGGCAAAGGCGCGAATATGTCCGTGGCCTCGGCGCGGGCCGGGGCGCAGGTGGCGCATATCGGGGCGGTGGGGCCAGATGGAGGCTGGGCGCGAGATCGGCTGACGGAATATGGCGTGGACACGCGTCATATTGCTCAGGTTGATGTGCCCACCGGCCACGCCATCATCGCTGTGGATGCGCAGGGCGAGAATAACATTATCCTGTTTCCGGGTTCGAACCATGCAATCACATCGGACCAGCTGGGGCAGGCGCTGTCCTCTGCGTCGCAGGGCGATCTGTTGGTGATGCAGAACGAAACCACCCTACAGGTCGAGGCCGCAAAGATGGCTCGCGCGCTGGGCTTGACGGTCTGCTACGCTGCAGCACCTTTTCAGGCTGAGGCGGTGCAGGCTGTGTTGTCCTATCTGGATTTCCTGATCCTGAATGAGGTCGAGGCCGAGCAATTGCGCGACGCCACGGGCCAGTCGGTGACCGACCTGAAAATCGAACACGTTATCGTCACGCTGGGGTCAAAAGGCGCGCGGTTTTACCACCGTGGTGGGGCTTCGGACTTTCCGGCGCATAAGGTGCAGGCGGTGGACACCACAGGTGCCGGCGACACCTTTACCGGCTATGTTCTGGCAGGGATGGATCGTGGAATGCCGATGGCGCAGGCGATTGCTCAGGCAAATCGTGCCGCGGCGTTGATGGTCACGCGGCACGGAACGGCGGATGTGATCCCCGACCTCAAAGAGGTGCATGAGGCGCGGTTCGATTAAGACCCGACAAATGGTGCCGCGCTGCCCCAAAGCTGTTTGACACGGGCGTCGCGGCCGCAAGCATTGCGATAGGCTTTATACGCATTTTTCTGACGCTTGGGGCCAAAGCGGGTAAGCACCAGCTTTTCACCTTTGTAGTAATCCTGATGATAGGCCTCGGCCGGGTAGAACGCGCCCTGCTGTAGGATCGGGGTCACAACCGTTTGCCCCAACGCGCGCTGTGCATCTGCCTTGGCCTGCTGCGCTAGCGCCTTTTCCCCTGTGTTAGAGACGAAAACTGCCGTCCGATAGCTGTCGCCCCGATCACAGAATTGTCCGCCTGCGTCGGTGGGATCTACGGACCGGAAGAACATGTTCAACAAGGTTTCACGGGAAACGCGGGCAGGGTCAAAGGTGATTTGGACCGCCTCGTAATGGCCGGTGCCGCCTTTGGTAACCTGGTCATAGGTCGGATTGGCGGTATTGCCGCCGGTAAAGCCGGACACGGCGCCAATCACTCCGGGAACGGATTCGAAATCGGATTCAACACACCAGAAACAGCCCCCCGCAACGGTCAGGGTTTCGGTCTCGGCGGCGGGTGCCGGCGCGGCGCGCAGCAGGGCGGCCAGCGCGATCAACGTGAACAGCAGCGTTGGTTTAACGAAGTCGAGATAAGCGATGCGGGTCATGGCAGGGCTCCTTTCGGGGACAGGCTGCCCTGACTTATGTATCGGCGCAATCCGCTGACATGGTTTGTCACGCGGTGGTGAGACGAGTTTATCGCCTCAACCCAGCAATTGCCCCAGCTTCATCGCTACACCCATATTGCCCGAGATCTTGAGCTTGCCCAAGGCCACGCCGGTCATCGGGTTCAGCTTGCCGGTCAGCAGTTTGGTCAGGTTGTCCTGCGAGATGCGGATGGTGCAATCGGTATCGCGATCCTGTGTGGAGGCCTGATTGTCGGCCAAAACGATGACGCCGTCATCGCCGCAGTCGAATTTCAACGAACCTTCAAAGCTGCGCCCGACAAGGTTCTTCTGAATGCCATCAGCAATAGCGGCAAGTGTCATAAAATCTCTCCTGTTTCAGCCCAAAGGGTTAGGGTCCGCACCGGGCGCAGGCAATAGCCCGCGCCTAGTGACCTTGGGTCACGGATTTCAGGTTTTCCTGACGGTCCTCAAACCGCGGGTGAGTGCTGAGCCAATCCATCTCTTGTTCGCCAAACTCCTGTTCCAGCAGTTCGAAGAAATCCGAAAGGCCGTTGGGGTCGAACCCGGCTTTTTTGGCCAAATCGACACCGAACCGGTCAGCGGCCAACTCGTGCTGGCGGGAATAGGATAGGGACAGGATCAGGTTGCCTTCCAGCAGAACCTGTTCCAGCACAGGGCCGGTATCGCCCGCCATCATCCCGATCAGCACAAAAGCACCCAGCGAGCGGTAAATCTGCGTCAGCCCGTGCTGCTCGGCGACATGTCCGATCTCATGCCCGATCACCCCAGCCAGCGCATCGGTTGAGACGCGTCGCACCAGTTCATCGGTGACCACAATCGTGCCACCCGGCAGGGCAAAGGCGTTCGGGCCCATACCTGGAAGGTCTCGGAATTCGAGGGTGTATTCGTGATCCTCGGCTGCGGAACCCAGCGCCGCCAGGACCCGGTCGAAACTGTCTTGAACTTCGGCCTTATCGCTGTCGCTCAGGGCGCTGGGTTCTGTCAGAAACTGATCCAGTGCCTGCATCACCCCGGCATCAATGGCGCCCACCAGCGGCGGAGGCGTCATCCACACCGCCAGTGCCACCAGCATGGTTAATCCGTATTTCCACACACCCCAGACCGCGACCAGACAGGCCAGCGTGACGACGATCAGACGGGGGTGAAACCTTTCGGCGTGGTGCAGGCGCGATCCGCTGGTGTCGGCTAACAGGTGTTCCAGCGCCGCGTGCTGATCGGTCAGAAACAGGGTGCCATCGGGGAATTTCACCCGCCGCTCGGTCGCCCCGACTCGGGATTCCACCGAAAGTTCCTCGGGCGTGCAGCGGGTCTGGATCTGGCCCTGATCGTTGATCAGCCAGATCGTGTTGGTGCCCACCGACAGCCGTACCGGAACCTCGCGTGAACTGAGGGGCGGATAGGCGCGCCCTTGGACCGGCGCGCCGATATCTTCGGGAAGCGCGGTCAAAGGTCAGACCGCAATGCCGATGTCAAAGCCCTCGATATCCCCGTAGGCATCGCCAATGGCGCTGACCTGTGCACTGACGTCGCCTACGAAATCATCCAGCGGTCCGGCTGGGATGAAGATGGTGTGATTGGCCAGATAGCGCACCCGGCGTACATGCGCCCAGGGCAGCATCAGGCCTAAAGTCATGCCCACTACTGCAGCATTCGAAAAGGAAATCCACAACAAGCGCAAGGCGCTCACATCCGAATAGAACCGGTGTCCGTCGCCCAGAATGGTATAGTTGTAGACGGTGTTGCGCACCATGGCGTGATAAATGATTGTAGCAGGGATGGCGGCGACGAAGAACAGCAGCAAAATCATCATGACGTCGATCATTGCTGCGATGTCTTCGGGGTCCTCACTAAGAGTACTCAGAATGTCAGACATGTTGGCATTTACCCCGACAATGACGGTTGCAACAACAATCGTTCCGATTACCCAAACCATTGCTGCCAGCGCGGCCTTGTAAAATGGCCCAATCGGGCTGTCGAAGGACATCTTGGTTGTCCCGAACGTATGACCGTTCACGTGAAACCGCTGGACCGAGCGGGTGACAAACGGCCATGTGGTATAGAGGGTCAGTGCAGCGACGATGGGATACAGAAAATAGTTGGCTGCTGCTGATCCCCATGTGCCCTGAAAATCGAACCGGACGTTCGACCAGCTGGACATGCGCGCCTGAAAGCGCAACGCCCGTACCAGCAAGTAAGGGATCAGAAAAATCAGCCCCAACAGCATTGCCAGGTTCACCAGTGGTATCGTACCCAGAACGGTATAGGCGACAATCCCGGCGATCACGATGATCCGCCCAATCAGGATCTGCAGTCCGGTGGCGTGGTAGTCAAAGCTGCGTCCGGCGACAAAGGTATTCTGGTAGAAGTATTTCTTGGTGCGCACCTTGGCCCAAGCGCTGTAGATGCCAAAGGTCATAAGTGACAGCAGCAGATTGACGATCCAGATCCCGAAATACTCGGCTGCCGATCCCCGGAACTCAAACTCTGCCGGGGGCTCCTGTCTGTGGTCTGCCAGCATGAATGCCTCAATCGGATTAAACGAAAAACGGGCCGGACCTTTGAAGGGCCGACCCGTTCTGTATGTTCAACCAACTGGGCAATTCTGCGGCAGAGTTGCGACCCGTTTGGTCAATTCAACTTTATTGTGCAGCAGAGCTGTTACTTTAGGCGTTTGTCCCGTGCGGCAAGCAGCTTCAGCCGCAGGGCGTTCAACTGGATAAAGCCTGCCGCGTCTGTCTGATCGTAAGCGCCGGCATCTTCCTCGAACGTCACGTGCGCCTCAGAGTACAGCGAGTGATCCGACCAGCGGCCCACGGTCGAGGCCAGACCTTTGTACAGCTTCACGCGGACGGTGCCGGTGACGTGCTCTTGGCTTTTGTCGATCGCGGCCTGTAGCATCTCACGCTCGGGCGAGTACCAGAAACCGTTATAGATCAGCTCGGCATATTGCGGCATCAGCTGGTCCTTCAGGTGCATCGCGCCGCGGTCCATCGTGATGGATTCGATGCCACGGTGTGCTTCCAGAAGGATGGTGCCGCCCGGTGTTTCGTAGATGCCGCGCGATTTCATACCGACGAAACGACCTTCGACCAGGTCCAGACGACCAATGCCGTGCTTGCCGCCATACTCGTTCAGCTTGGTCAGGATGGTGGCCGGGCTCATCGCCTCGCCATTGATGCTGACCGCATCGCCTTTTTCAAAGCCGATTTCGATGAACTCGGGCTCGTTCGGCGCGTCCTCGGGGTGTACGGTGCGCTGGTAAACGTAGTCGGGCGCCATATCGGCGGGGTCTTCCAGAACCTTACCTTCGGACGAGGTATGCAGCAGGTTGGCATCGACCGAGAAGGGCGCCTCACCACGCTTGTCCTTGGCAATCGGAATCTGATGCGCTTCGGCCCACTCGATCAGACGCGTCCGGCTGGTCAAATCCCACTCGCGCCACGGGGCGATGACCTTGATGTCGGGGTTCAACGCGTAGGCCGCGAGTTCAAAGCGAACCTGATCATTGCCCTTGCCGGTTGCGCCATGTGCCACGGCGTCGGCACCGGTCTCCTGCGCGATCTCAACCAGACGTTTCGAGATCAGCGGACGCGCGATCGAAGTGCCCAGCAGGTACAGGCCTTCGTATTGTGCGTTTGCGCGGAACATGGGGAAGACGAAATCGCGGACGAACTCTTCGCGGATGTCCTCGATATAGATGTTCTCGGGCTTAATACCCAGCATTTCGGCCTTTTGGCGGGCGGGTTCCAGTTCCTCACCCTGACCCAGATCTGCGGTGAAGGTAACGACCTCACACCCATACTCGGTCTGCAACCATTTCAGGATGATCGAGGTATCAAGGCCACCGGAATAGGCCAGGACAACTTTCTTGGGCGCGGACATCTGACTTCCCCTTATGCGTAGAACGATTGGCCCCTAGCGGGTTTTGAAAGCGGGGGCAAGTTATCTGCGTTGACGAGGCGCCGGAATTGCGGTGAAACGGACGGAATGAGAACAAGGATTGGTTGAAAGGGCAGTTTTCGGATGTTGGGTTGGAAGATTTTCAAACATGCATTTCGCATGGTGTTTCATGATTTGGCTACGGCCATACGCGTGTCGTCTCCGATTATTGCGGTTTCGCTGCTTGGGGTTGTTTTGTTTTTTGCGGTGGGTGCGGACTTTGTGACCGGCCAGACAGGTAACGTGGGCGGTGTCCTTCTTCTGGCGCTTCTGAACTATGTTGCAGCACTATGGGTGGCTGTGTCCTGGCATCGCTATTGCCTTCTGGAGGAATACCCTGAGGGTATGGCACCCGCATTCAATGGCTCTCGTGTTTTGGCGTATTTTGGATGGGCCTTTGTGCTTGGATTGATTGTTCTGGTCATGTTTGGCGGGGTGGGTGGTCTGGCCTATGCGCTGGGGTGGCCGGTAGGCGCAGCCGTTATGGTCGTTGGGTTCATTTTCGCTCTTTGGGTCACTCAGCGGCTCAGTTTGGTTCTTCCCGCAAGTGCGGTGAACAATCCGTTGTCGATTGGCGACTCGTGGCAGGCGACAGCACCAGTTTCGGGCGCGATCCTTGTGACCTTCACGGCATTCTTCGCTTTTGCCTTTGTTATTGGCTTCGTTGGGGGTTTGTTCAGCGCGTTGTCCGTTGCTTTGGGTTTTCTGGTGAATGCGGTTGTTCAGTGGATCATCACCATGATGGGCCTGAGCATTCTGACCACGTTCTATGGGATTTGTGTCGAAAAGCGCGAGCTCACCTGAAACGCGTACACATATGTATTCCTTGCTCTTTTAGTCAGGATAAGCCAGTGAACGGGTTATGACTGATTTCATGACCCGCGCCCGCGCCGCCGAACAGGCCATGCGCACCGTATTTCCGCCCACACCTCTGCAGCGGAATGCCCATCTGTCCGACCGTTATGGCGCGGATATCTGGCTCAAGCGCGAGGACCTGAGCCCGGTGCGGTCCTACAAGATCCGCGGCGCGTTCAACGCTATGCGTAAGCAGCAAGGGCAAGACTTGTTTGTCTGCGCCAGCGCTGGCAACCACGCGCAAGGCGTGGCGTATATGTGCAAGCACCTGGGCGTGAAGGGTGTCATCTTCATGCCGGTAACGACGCCGCAGCAGAAAATCCAGAAGACCCGCATCTTTGGCGGCGACAATATCGAGATCCACCTGACCGGCGACTATTTCGATGACACGCTGGCCGCCGCGCAGGCATGGTGCGCGCAGCAGGGCGGGCATTTTCTGTCACCTTTCGACGATGAGGATGTGATCGAAGGTCAGGCCTCATTGGCGGTTGAGATTGAGGCACAACTGGGTGGTCTGCCCGATCATGTGATCCTGCCGGTGGGTGGGGGCGGCATGTCCTCGGGCGTGGCGACGTGGTTCGGGGACCGTACCCATTGCCTGTTTGTCGAACCCAAAGGTGGGGCGTGCCTGCATGCGGCTATGGCGGCGGGCCATCCGGTGGCGTTGGAGCATGTAGACAATTTCGTTGATGGCGCGGCCGTTGGAAAGATCGGTGCGAAACCGTTTGAATTGCTAAAGGATCGCCACCTGTCTGACGTGCATGTCCTGTCCGAGGATCGCATCTGCACCACCATGATCGAGATGCTCAACGTCGAAGGCATCGTTTTGGAACCGGCAGGTGCGCTTGCGATTGAGGCGCTGGGCGATATTCAGAGCTTTATCCGTGGTAAGACCGTGGTTTGCGTTACCTCGGGCGGCAACTTTGATTTCGAACGTTTGCCCGAGGTTAAAGAGCGGGCGCAGCGTTACTCTGGCGTCAAGAAATACTTCATCCTGCGCCTGCCGCAGCGCCCCGGTGCATTGAAAGAGTTTCTGGGCATTCTCGGCCCCGAGGATGACATTGCCCGGTTCGAATACATGAAGAAATCGGCGCGCAATTTCGGCTCGGTCCTGATCGGTATCGAAACCCGCAAGCCTGAGAACTTCGCTCGCTTGTTCGCGCATCTGGATGAGGCCGGCTTCACCTACACCGACATTACCGAAGACGAGACACTGGCGCAGTTCGTGATCTAGGTCAGGTTCGCGGCCTTGTCAGTCAGAAACACGGTGCGGGATTCTTCATAGGTTTTAAGGATCGCGGGCAGATCAACCTCGGCCGCTTTTCCAGCGGCGGCGTTTCGTTCGGCATCCTGACAGAGGCTTGAGAACCGGTTGAACCCAAGGCTCAGCGCGCTGCCCTTGAGGAAATGCATGTTCTGCTCGAACTCGACCCGGTTTGCGTCCCGATGCACCCGTTCGATGGTTTCCTGTACCTCGTCCAAAAAGATCTGCACCACTTCGTCAAACTCATCAGCGCCCACCTCATCCCGCAGCTGTCTGACCCTGGACCAGTCGATCATGTTCGGTGCCTCCACACATATCGCGACGTGACCTGCGTATCCCAAGGCCGGTAAAGAGGCCGTTAAGCAACGCAATCAGAACGCCTTCACGGGATGTTAAACCGCCGCGCGCTAGGGTCGGCGCGTTCAGGTATGGTCGCAGTTCAGAGGGTACAGGTGACAGAAGGCAGTCAGGCAGAGGCCAGGACAGAGCTGGATTTTGGCGCGATCCAAAAGGTGCTTGTCGTTGATGACAGCCGCCTTCAACGACGGATTCTGGTTGCTTCGCTGAAAAAATGGGGATTTGAGGTGCTTGAGGCTGATAGCGGTGACGCCGCGATCGAGATGTGCCAGACCAACCCGCCGGATCTGGTGGTCAGCGACTGGGTCATGCCGGGGATGAGTGGGCTGGAATTCTGCCGTGCCTTTCGGGCGCTGGATTGCGAGCAATACAGCTATTTCATCCTGCTGACCTCAAAAAGCGAAAAGCAAGAGGTGGCGAAGGGGCTGGATGCCGGGGCCGACGACTTTCTGATCAAACCGCTTGAGGCAGACGAACTGCGCGCGCGCATTTCGGCTGGGGCGCGTATTCTGGATATGCAGCGCGAGCTGTCCGAGAAGAACCGGATGATTGAAACCGCGCTGGAAGAGCTGCGCGTAGCCCATGACGCCATTGACAAGGATCTGATACAGGCCCGCAAAATTCAGGACTCTTTGGTACCAGAACTAACGCGTGAATTCGGCAACTCGCGGGTCAGCATGTTGCTGAAACCCTGTGGCCATATTGGCGGGGATTTGGTGGGGATGTTTTCGCCTGGGGTCAATCGGCTGGGATTCTATAGTATCGACGTGTCGGGTCATGGCATCACCTCGGCGATGATGACGGCGCGGTTGGGCGGCTATCTTTCCAGCAAGCACTTCGAGCAGAACGTGGCGATGGAAAAGCGGTTCGATAAGTTCTATGCGCTGCTGCCGCCCGAACAGGTGGCGGAGATGCTCAATTCCCGTCTGATGGCGGATGCGGGTGTCGAGGAGTATTTCACCATGGTCTACGCGATCATCGACCTGCGCAACGGGCATCTCAAAATGGTTCAGGCCGGGCACCCGCATCCGTTGGTGCTGCGCTATGATGGCAGTACCGAGTTTCTGGGTGAAGGCGGGTTGCCTATCGGATTGCTGTCGGATGTTTCGTTCCAGCAGACCGAAACCTATCTGCACCCCGGCGACAAGCTGTTGCTGTACTCGGACGGGTTTACAGAGTGTAGCCTTGAAAGCGGTGGATTGCTGGAGGAAGAAGGCTTGCGCCAGATGGCCCTGGATTGCGCTCCGGGCCGTAGCGGGACCGAGTTTCTGGACGATATGTTCTGGCGCCTGACGCAGGCCATGGCCGCCGGTAGCGGCATGGATGACGACGTTTCAGCCGTTTTCTTTGAATATAACGGAACCTAAAGCCCGTTCAGATGCTGTGTAGCAAAGTGGCGATCACCGCCATTGCCCAGCATTTGCGCGGCATCCGCGGTATCCATCCACAACGCCTCGTGAAACGGCTCAGTCGGCGGACCGATGCGACGTACGGGGCGGGCTCGGTAGATCAGGCAAACCTTTTCGGCCCACAGATCGTATTCCGGCATGAAGGTGAACCGCCGGAAGGCTCCGACGCGGCGCGGCGCAGCCACAAGCCAGCCGGTTTCCTCGAATACCTCGCGGTGCAGCGCAGTGATGGGTGATTCGCCCGGATCGATCCCACCTCCGGGCAGTTGCAGATCGGGTCCGGGCTCCATCTGACAGGTCAGTAAAAGGTGCCGGCCACGTGGCAATAATGCATAAACACCCACACGTCTGATGTATTTCTGCCCCGCTTGCGGGGTTTCACCGAACCGCCTGATCATGTATGGCCCCTTACAACCCGAATTGTTCGACCTATATGCTGGCGGTATGCCAACCTGTGGCGTGTAAGGAAACCCCATGTCTCTTGGAACGAAAATCGCGTGGGACGATACCGTCCTGCCCTTTCAACTTGATGTATCAGATATGCGCGGCCGCGTGGCCCGTTTGGATGGCGTGCTCGACGGCATCCTGAAGCAGCATGACTATCCGGAAAAGGTCGAGGCCCTGGTGGCCGAGATGGCCCTGCTGACCGCGCTGATCGGCCAGACGATTTCGCTGCGCTGGAAGCTGTCGCTGCAGGTTCAGTCCAAAGGCCCGGTGCGTATGATCGCCACCGACTACTATGCGCCCAAGCAAGAGGGCGAACCGGCTCGCATCCGCGCTTATGCCAGTTTCGACCGCGACCGCCTGACCGATGGCGCACCGTTTGATCAGGTGGGCGAAGGCTATTTCGCCATCATGATCGATCAGGGTAAGGGCTCGCAGCCGTATCAGGGGATCACGCCGCTGGCCGGTGGTTCGATCAGCGCGTGTGCTGAGGCGTATTTCGCGCAGTCCGAGCAGTTGCCGACCCGGTTCTCGCTGAGCTTTGGCAAATCGACCGAGCCGGGCGTTGGCGAACACTGGCGCGCCGGTGGGGTCATGTTGCAGCATATGCCCAAAGCCTCACCCTTTGTTGCGAGCAGCGAGGGTGAAGGCCAGATCCTGACAGCCGAAGATCTGGTGGATGGCGAAGAGGGTGAAAACTGGGGCCGCGTCAACATTCTGCTGGATACGGTAGAAGATCTGGAGCTGATCGGACCTTCGATTGCACCTACCGACCTGCTGGTCCGGCTGTTTCACGAGGAACAGCCGCGCGTCTATGATGCACAGCCGGTGCAATTCGGTTGTACGTGTTCTGAAGAGCGTGTGCGCCAAAGCCTGTCGATCTACTCGGCCAAGGACATCGAAAAGATGACCACGCCCGAGGGCAAAGTAACCGCCGATTGCCAGTTCTGCGGTGCCCATTACGTGCTGGAACCGGGCTCGGTCGGCTTTGATGCGGATGACGCCTGATCCGGCCGAACAACTGCGGGCGGCGCTCAGCCGCCCCGGTCCCTGTTCGAGCGATTTCGACCTGAACCCCGAAACCGTTCTACCCGAGGGTCGCAAACTGCGCCCGGCGGGCGTTCTGGTGCCGGTCTCGATTGCGACCGGCACACCGCGGCTGATCCTAACCAAACGCTCTTCGGCGCTGAAACACCATCCCGGCCAGATCGCCTTTCCCGGTGGCAAGCAGGATGAGGGCGACGCGGATGTCACAGCCACCGCCCTGCGTGAAGCACAGGAGGAGATAGGCCTGCCGCCCGCTCTGCCCGAGATTTTGGGGCATCTGCCAACCCACGAAACCGTTACCTCGTTCACCGTGACACCGGTTGTGGCGATCTTGCGCGCGCCATTTCAACTGACTCCGGAACCGGGTGAAGTCGACGAGGTGTTCTCGGTTCCGCTTGAACATGTGCTCAACCCTGAGAATTATATCGTTGAATCGCGCCGCTGGCGGGGTCACAAAAGGTATTATTATACTGTGCCGTTCGGTCCTTATTATATCTGGGGCGCGACGGCCCGGATGTTGCGGGGATTGGCAGCGCGGGTGAGTGAATGACGCAAATTTCGGAAGGCTGGGTTTCTGATCCGGCTACACAAAAGGTCTGCGCGGCCCTGACCGGGGCTGGGGCGCAGGCGCTGTTTGTGGGCGGCTGTGTACGAAACGCGCTGCTGGGCGCGCCGGTCTCGGATATCGATATCGCCACCGACGCCCACCCCGAACAGGTGATAGAGCTGGCAGGGGCAGCGGGCCTCAAGGCCATTCCCACCGGGATTGAGCATGGCACCATCACCGTTGTCAGCGGCGGTGCTCCGCATGAGATCACCACCTTTCGCCGCGATGTGAAAACAGATGGTCGCCGGGCTGTGGTGGCCTTTT
Source organism: Ruegeria sp. ABF4_144 (assembly GCF_056160045.1). Classification (NCBI taxonomy): domain Bacteria; kingdom Pseudomonadati; phylum Pseudomonadota; class Alphaproteobacteria; order Rhodobacterales; family Roseobacteraceae; genus Ruegeria; species Ruegeria sp. ABF4_144. The sequence goes on along the minus strand of NZ_JBSWWK010000001.1, from coordinate 3,420,296 downwards.
CCGACAAGGTGGAAGAGGACGCAGCCCGCCGCGATTTCACGATGAATGCGATCTATGCGCGGCCCGATGGCATTGTTCTGGACCCCTTGAACGGTCTGCCCGACCTGCAGGCGCGGCGGGTGCGGTTCATCGGCACCGCCGAAAACCGCATTCGCGAGGATTACCTACGCTCGCTGCGCTATTTCCGCTTCCACGCCTGGTATGGCGATGCGGATGCCGGGTTTGATCCCGACGCGCTGGCGGCGATTGCGGCCAATCTGGACGGGCTGACCGGTTTGTCCCGGGAACGGGTCGGGGCCGAGTTGTTGAAACTCCTGGGCGCACCCGATCCTGCACCCTCGGTCGCGGCAATGCGTCAGGCCGGTGTTCTGACGCAGTTGGTTCCGGGGGCTGATGACCGCGCGCTGGCCCCTTTGGTCGCTTTGGAAGAACAGGCCGGGGCCGCGCCCGAGCCGATCCGCCGTCTGGCCGCCATTGCCATGCCCGAGATTGCCAAAACCCTGCGTCTGAGCAAGGCGCAGCTGCAACGGCTGACCCGGATGCGGGACGAGGCATCCGGCACCGCCAGCATTGCCGAATTGGGTTTCCGCTATGGCGAAGAGGGCGGGATGCACGAAACCCTGCTGCGCTGCGCGTTTTTGGAACAGCCCTGGTCCGAAGACATGCGGCAGGACTTGCGCAAAGGTGCCGCTGCGGATTTTCCGGTGCAGGCCACCGACCTGATCCCTGATTTCACGGGCCCTGCGCTGGGCAAGAAGCTGGCCGAGCTTGAGGCACGTTGGATCGCCTCGGGCTTTTCGCTGGATCGCAAAGATCTGCTGGGCGGCTAAGACGAAGTCTCAAAAAGGGATGACAAACAAAAAATATTGTGGTTACTTTCGCGTGTTACCTGATTTGGAGGGAGGCATGCGAATGTACTACGGGATCTGGTTCGGCTAAAGCCGGAGCACTTTGACCCGTAAGGGTGGTGTTCTGGCGCCATCTTTTTTCGCACGTCCTGAAAATTTCCTGCTCAATCGGAGCACCCTCCATGTTTCGCTATTTCGAAAACCTCGTTGACCCTTTTGTTGCCTATGAAGAAACCGACACGCCGCCCACACGGCTGTGGCCCTTCATGCTGGACTATTCCCAGCCGTTCATGCGGGTGTTCTTCTGGGCCGCGCTGATCTCGGTCATCGTAGCTGCGGTTGAAGTCGGCCTGATCTACTACATGGGTCGCGTTGTTGATCTGTTGTCCGGCTCGCCCGCCGAGGTCTGGAAAGCCCATGGCACCGAATTGATCCTGATGGCGGTGTTCGTGCTGCTGCTGCGCCCGATGCTGCATGTGGTCGATGTGCTGCTGCTGAACAACACGATCTTGCCGAACTTTGGCACTCTGATCCGCTGGCGGGCGCATAAGCATGTGCTGCGACAGTCGGTGGGGTGGTTTGAGAATGACTTTGCCGGTCGCATTGCCAACCGGATCATGCAAACGCCGCCCGCCGCGGGTGAAGCGGTTTTTCAGGTGTTTGACGCTATTTCCTTTTCGATCGCATACCTGATCGGAGCGGCGATCCTGTTGATGGCCGCTGACCCGCGTCTGTTGTTGCCGCTGCTAATCTGGTTGGTGCTTTACGGTTTGTTGGTACGCTGGACGGTGGCCCGGGTCGGCCCGGCATCGCAGGCGGCTTCGGACGCGCGCTCCGCCGTCACGGGTCGGGTTGTAGACAGCTACACCAACATCCATTCAGTCAAAATGTTCGCGCATAATGAGCAAGAGCTGGACTATGCCCGCGAAGCCATCGAGGAAACCCGCCGAACTTTCCAGGTTGAGATGCGCATCTTTACCATCATGGATGCGGTTCTGGTCACGCTGAACGGTTTGCTGATTGTCGGCGTTGTCGGCTGGGCCATTGCCCTGTGGATGCAAGGCAGTGCCACAGTCGGTGTGGTCGCGGCGGCGACCGCGCTCACGCTGCGGCTGAACGCGATGACCGGGTGGATCATGTGGGCGCTGACCAGCTTTTTCCGCCAGCTTGGAGTTGTGGCCGAGGGGATGGAGACGATTGCCCAGCCTATCGACCTGTTGGATCAGCCCGCAGCCAAGCCGTTGAACCTGACCAAAGGCCAGATCGACATCTGCGATCTGTCGCACCATTACGGGCGCAAGACCGGTGGCTTGGATCACATCAACCTTACCATTCATCCGGGCGAGAAAATCGGTCTGATCGGGCGGTCTGGTGCGGGAAAATCGACCCTAGTTAAGCTACTTTTGCGGTTTTACGACGTGGAACAGGGTGCGATCCTGATCGACGACCAGAACATTGCAAACGTCACGCAGGACAGTCTGCGCAGCAAAATTGGTATGGTGCAGCAGGACAGTGCCTTGCTGCACCGTTCGGTACGCGACAACATCCTCTATGGTCGCCCCGAGGCAACCGAGGAGCAGATGATCGCCGCCGCTAAACAGGCCGAGGCGCATGAGTTCATTTTGGATCTACAGGACCCGCAGGGGCGCACCGGCTATGACGCTCATGTGGGCGAACGGGGCGTGAAACTGTCCGGCGGCCAACGGCAGCGAGTGACGCTGGCGCGGGTGATCCTGAAGGATGCGCCGATCCTGCTGTTGGATGAGGCGACATCTGCCCTAGATTCCGAAGTCGAAGCTTCGATCCAGGAGACCCTCTACGGTATGATGCAAGGTAAAACCGTAATCGCCATTGCCCACCGGCTGAGCACCATCGCTCAGATGGACCGCATTCTGGTCATGGATGGCGGTCGTATCGTGGAGCAGGGCGGGCATTCCGAGTTGTTGGCCCATGGCGGGCTTTACGCCCAGTTCTGGACGCGGCAATCTGGGGGCTTCCTGAACCCGGAGGCCGCGGAATGAAGGTTGCCGACCTGATCGATCCTTTCAAAAACACTGAAACGCCCCCGCCGCAAACCTTGGGGGCGTTTATTCGCTGGTGCCTGTCGGGCGCGTGGCCGATGATCTTTGTCGCGGCTTTTTTCTCAGCCACTGCGGGCGCGATGGAGGCTGGTACTGCCTGGATGCTGGGTCTGGTGATCGATCTGGCAACCGAGAGCGGGCCGGAAGGCATCCTGACCGGCAATAGCTTGTGGACGATCCTCGGCGTCGCGGCCTTCTTCATGCTGTTGCGCCCGATTTTTTTCGGGTTTTCAGCATTTTCTAACAACTACGTGGTCATGCCCAACATTCCGCCGTTGGTTCTGGCCAAGCTGAACCGCTGGACGCTGGGCCAGTCGGTCACCTATTTCGATGATGATTTTGCGGGTCGGATCGCGCAAAAACAGATGCAGACTTCGAACGCGATGGCCTCGGTTGTGTCCGAAACGATCAGCGCGATTGTCTTTGCCCTCGCGTCGCTTGCGGGTTCTTTGCTTTTGTTAGGGTCTATTCATCCACTGGTGATCCTGCCTTTTGCCAGTTGGCTGGTGGTCTATTTCCTGCTGATCCGCTGGTATCTGCCACGCATCCGTGTTCGGTCTTCGGCGCGGGCAGGTGCGCGAGCGATGGTGTCGGGGCAAGTGGTCGATACGATCACCAACATCAAAACCGTCAAACTCTTCGCCCATTCCGCGTTCGAGGATCAAGCCGCGCGGAACTCGATGGTTGATCTGCGGGAAAAGATGCTGGCTTTCGGTAAGCTCTCTGCAAGCTTCCGCTTTATCCTGATGGTACTGGCCGGGATTCTGCCGGTTCTGTTGATCGGCGCGACGTTGATGCTGTGGCGCAACGGGGTCGCAACGGCGGGGGATATCGTGGCGGCGGGTGCGATCTCGATCCGGGTATCGCAGATGACCGGCTGGGTCAGTTTCACGCTGATGGGGCTTTACGCCAATGTGGGTGAAATCGAAAACGGTATGAAGACGCTGGCCAAGCGCGACCGGGTTGAGGATGCAGGGGACGCCACCGCGCTGAAAGTGACGACAGGCCAGATTGATTTCGACCATGTCAGCTTTGCTTATGGCCGCGATGTGGGCGGTGTGTCCGACGTGACCATGACCGTGCATCCGGGTGAAAAACTGGGCATTGTCGGGGCCTCGGGGGCGGGAAAATCGACCTTGGTGTCGTTGCTTCTCAGGCTCTATGACGGGGAAAAAGGCGAAATTCGCATCGATGGGCAGGATGTCGGCCGGGTGACGCAGGACAGTTTGCGCGGGCAGATTGGCATGGTTACGCAGGAGACCGCGATGTTCAACCGCTCAGCGCGTGAGAATATCCTGTACGGCCGCCCTGATGCGTCCGAGGACGAGATGATTGCCGCCGCCAAAAAGGCCGAGGCGCATGATTTTATCCTCAGCTTGCAGGACGCCCATGGTCGCACGGGCTATGACGCGCATCTAGGCGAACGTGGCGTGAAACTGAGCGGCGGACAGCGGCAGCGAATTGCTCTTGCACGTGCTATCCTGAAAGATGCGCCGATTTTGGTTCTGGATGAGGCAACTTCAGCGCTGGACTCCGAAGTAGAAGCTTCGATTCAGACAGCTTTGCATCGGGTGATGCAGGGCAAAACCGTGCTGGCGATCGCACACCGCCTGTCCACGCTTAGCGAGATGGACCGGATCATCGTGTTGGATGAGGGGCGCATCGTTGAAACCGGCACCCATGCTGCGCTGTTAGAGCAGGGTGGGCTCTACGCTCGGTTTTGGCATCGTCAATCCGGCGGGTTCATTCAGGCCGAAGCGGCGGAATAACGCTCTGAGGGGTTTTGTTGCGCGCAAAGCCCCGGTATCAGGCGCCCTATGACGCAGCAGTTCACCATAACCCGCCTGGGCCATCAAGGCGATGGCATCGCCGAAGGCCCCGTTTACGCACCACGCACCCTGCCGGGTGAGGTGGTCAGCGGTACTCTGCTGGGCCAGTTTCTGCAGGATATACGGGTTGAAACACCTTCGGATCAGCGGGTCAAGGCGCCGTGCCGCCACTACAAGGCCTGCGGCGGGTGTCAGTTGCAGCATGCTGCAGATGACTTCGTGGCCGATTGGAAGGTCACGGTGGTGCGCAACGCGCTGGCCGCGCAGGGGCTCGATGCCCCGATGCGGCCAATTCACACCTCGCCTGAACGCTCGCGCCGCCGGGCGACAATCGCTGTGCGGCGGACGAAAAAGGGCACGTTGGCCGGGTTTCACGGCCGTGCCTCGGACACGATCACCGAAATACCGGATTGTCATCTGCTGGACCCGGGCTTGGTCGCGGCCATTCCCGTGGCCGAAGCGCTGGCGGTTCTGGGTGGCAGCCGCAAGGGCGTGCTGGCGGTGACGCTGACGCTGTCAGAAGGTGGACTGGACGTGGCGGTCAAAGGTGGAAAACCACTAGACGGGCCACTGGAACTGGCGCTGGCGCAGGCGACCGAGAAACACGGGCTGGCTCGGCTCAGCTGGGATGGTGAGGTGATCGCCATGCGCCAGCCTCCGGTGCAGCGCTTCGGCTTGGCGGGGGTTGTGCCACCGCCCGGCGCGTTTCTGCAAGCGACGAAAGACGGAGAACAGGCTCTGTTACGGGCAGTTTTGCAGACCACGCAAGGCGCAAAGCGCATTGTAGACCTGTTTGCGGGCTGCGGCACTTTCTCATTGCCTCTTGCCGAAAACGCCGAAGTTCATGCGGTTGAAGGTGAGGCCGCGATGACCGACGCGCTGGATCAGGGCTGGCGCCGGGCCCAAGGGTTGAAACGCGTCACGACCGAGGCGCGCGATCTGTTCCGCCGTCCGCTGATGCCGGATGAGTTGAAGAGCTTCGATGCCGTGGTGATAGACCCGCCTCGCGCCGGGGCCGAGGCGCAGGTGGCCGAACTGGCGCAGGCGCGGCGCCCGGTGATCGCTTATGTCTCGTGCAACCCGGTCACCTTCGCGCGGGACGCAAAAACGCTGGTTAACGCAGGCTACACTCTTGAATGGGTACAGGTGGTGGACCAATTTCGATGGTCATCGCACACAGAACTGGCCGCGCGTTTTGTCTTGGGGCCCGCATCATGAGCACACAGGAGAAAGTCACAATGGGGTTCAATCAGCGCCTTTTGGGCATCATTGAAAATCCCAGTTTTGGCCGGTTCATCACCGGGGTCATCATTTTCAACGCCATCCTGCTGGGCATGGAAACATCACCCACTCTGATGGAGGCTGCCGGCCCCCTGATCGTGACGCTAGACAGTATCTGCCTGACCATCTTCGTGGCTGAGATCGCGATGAAACTGCTGGCGACTGGACGGCGGTTCTTTACGAACGGCTGGAATATCTTCGACTTCATCGTCGTTGGTATCGCCCTGATTCCCAGCGCCGGTGGCCTGTCGGTACTGCGGGCGCTGCGAATCCTGCGGGTTCTGCGCGTCATATCGGTGGCACCACGCCTGCGCCGCGTGGTCGAAGGCTTCATCTCGGCCCTGCCGGGTATGGCCAGCGTATTCCTGCTGATGGCAATCCTGTTCTACATTGGCGCGGTGATTTCGACCAAGCTGTTCTCGGGCTCGTTCCCGGAATGGTTCGGTGATCTAGGTCTGTCAGCTTATACATTGTTCCAGATCATGACACTGGAAAGCTGGTCGATGGGTATCGTGCGCCCGGTGATGGAGGTCTACCCTTACGCCTGGGTTTTCTTTGTGCCCTTTATCATGGTTACCACATTCGCGGTGGTGAACTTGTTGGTGGGTCTGATCGTGAACTCGATGCAGGATGCCCACCACGCCGAGGATGAGGTGAAAACTGACGCCTATCGTGACGAAGTGCTAGAGCGGCTGGAAAGCATCGAACGTCGTCTGACCGAGCAGTTAAACAGCAAAAAGTGATTTCAGTTTTTTCAGATTCTGGCATAATGCTGAAAAAAAAGAGCAGGCAGTGAAACATGGATCGTCGAGCATTTGGATTGGGCGCTATGGCAACGCTGGGCCTTTCGGCCTGTGCCTCAGCCAGCCCACGATTTCTAACCTATGATGGCCCCGAGGTGACCTCTTTGGTCATCAACAAGGGCGCGCGGAAGATGTATCTTCTGCACAATCAAACCATTCTCAAGGAATACAAGGTTGATCTGGGCTTTGCGCCGCAGGGCACCAAGACCAAACGCGGCGATGGCCGCACGCCCGAGGGCAGCTATCTGATCGACCGGCGCAACCCCAACAGCCGCTATCACCTGTCGCTGGGGATTTCCTATCCTAACACGAATGACATCGCGCAGGCCAAAGCCGCCGGTGTTGATCCGGGTGGCGATATTTTCATTCATGGTCAGCCGAAGAAGCGCTCGGAATTGAAACGCGCCAAAAAGACGCCGGATTGGACTGCGGGCTGCATCGCCGTCAAGAATGAAGAGATCGAAGAGATCTATGCGATGGTGAACAAGGGCACGTTGATCACGCTGCGCCCGTAGGCGGTTTCCAGTCCCCGAATCCAAATTGCATATAATCGCGCTGGTAGGCATCCGCCGCCAGCGCTTCAAGTGTATCGTCGTAAATTTCGGCCAGTGTGAACGGAACATCCGGTGTTGTAAGGCTGGGTGTCGGCGGGCTGTCATGTCCTATCCGACGTGCCAGATCTGGCAGGGCAGTGGCGATCTCATCCTCACGCAGGATCAAGTCGGGAAACGCAAAAGAGCTCATCCCCTCAAGCACCTGAGACTGGCTGCACCACACGCCGTCCACCCGCACCGGGGTCTGCCCGGCCAGGTTTTGCCGCAGAAAGGTAAGGAAAGCCGAAAACGCCTCATGGTGCTGGTCGCGCGGATAGTTGTCTTTGCGCAGCTGACCGGGGATCGGAACCTTGAACCGGTTGCGCAGCATGTTGCGGATTTTCACATATGCACCGGGTTCAGTGCTGAGGATATAGGAACAAAAGGCCGAATGCGCCCGTGCCAGAGGGTGCCGCAGTACGGTAAATTTACGATGCCCGGTATGGGCCTGAAGCCAGCGCCGCATCTGCTTTCGGTTCTGGTTTGTAACCAGCTTGCCGGTATCGGTCGCATCCAAATCGGCCAACCACTGTGTCACGGGCCCCTCGATCCCGCCGCGGATCGGCAGGTACATTAGCGGCGTTTCAGGCGCGGCTATGTAGGTGACAACAGCAGGTCCACGTCGGGGTTCGAAATTCGGGGTGCGGTGCAGGTTGAAACTGTCGATCCCGGACAGTGCCTGTTCCGTCTCATCCGGGTTTGTCACCTTGGAAAGGGCAGGTTCGGGGTTTTGCGGCTTGATCGTATCGTCAATGGCGGACAATCGGGACGAAACTCCCATCCACGCAGCCAACCCGTTCAGGACGTTTAGGTTGGTCAGGTCGTCATAGGCGATATAGAACGCGGTCTGCCCACTGGTTTGAAGCGCGTTAAGCACCAGAAGTTGAAACTCCTGCTGCTGGCTCAGGTATTTTTCGAATTCCTGCGCCTCAAACTCAACCTGCGCCTCGCGGCGACGTTTGATGTTTTTCAGCTGCCACTGCTGGGTCTCGCGTGCAATTTTCAGCGAAACATAGCTGTCCAGTGGGTTGCGCGTCAGGATGATTTTGGCACAGCGGGGGTCGGACAAGGCGGGCTCTAACACTCGGGGATCGTGCCCCTCAAAGAACCGAAATCCATTGAGCTCACCCGGCGCGGATTTGATTGCTCGCACCAGTTTCATTGGATCGTCGTCCCGTTCCTCGAGCGTTACGCCCAGCAGGTTTTCGGATTTGAGACGGCCTATGAAATGCGGGTTGAACGCTTCACCATGGCAGGTGACGCCGTCCAGCGCGTTCAGGTTGAACTCTAGCAGGTTGGACCCGGTGCGCATCGCGGCAAGAACGATGAAATAGTCAAATTGGGTTGTCATCGCAGGTTATTGCACCAGATAAGGTTTCTTGAACGGTCGGGCGCGCGCGCCAAACACGTCATCGGTGGGGAAATCGCCCATCAAATAGGGGTGCATGCCCTGGTTCTTGAGATTTTGCAGGAATTTTCCGAACCCTGAAATATCCACCATCAGTGGGGCTTCAGTCAGGTGGCTGGCGCGTGGGGTGCCGATTTCATCGATCACCGTTTGCAAAGGTTCCATCGGAGATTCTACAAACTCGGCCAATGACCACGTGCGCACTCGCGCCTTGGTCCAGACTGAGTTCAGAACCTCAAGTTGTTTGGTTTCAATCTGTTGCAGGCGGGCGGCCTCGTTGCGGATATCGGCAAAGTTCCTGTTCGACCTGAACAGAGGGATCGCCCAGGCCCCGGTGATGACCGATATCTGCGCGTTTCTGTCCCGGGCAAGGAACCAGTTGATCTGCTGGGTGTCCCCAGGCCCGAACTGAAAGCACTGCCGCTCACCCCGTGTGTTCCAGATCAGGTTCGAGACAAAGGCGGTCGGATTGTAATCCCGAAGCACTGCACAATCGCTGAGCGCGCCATTGGTGATCGTTTCGCCGCCAGCAAACTCGGCACGCTCGGGGCCGAACAAATGTCCATGGACGCGCGCGCCGGTGGTCTCCGCCAGCCAGGGCTCGAACCCCTCGAACAGCTCGGCAAAGCCCTGGAACACTGAATAGGGGAATGAGGTCAGCCCATTCTCGCTGCCGTGGCGGGGAAAGCGGCTTTGCATATACAGACCGTCTCGCCCGCGGGTCCGACGCTCGACCGCCTTGGAGAACACGCGGTCGATTTTACCCGGGTTGGGTTCAGCCGGGCGCATGGCGCTGCTCTGATCGGTCAGGAAGGACTGGTACAACCGATCCGCATGCGGCCAGATTTTCCGCGCCACGAAACAGTCGGACCGGCGCAGCAACTGCAGATGGTCATCATAGAAAATATGCGGTCGTCCCTGGTAGTCGAATTTGGAAAGGGTCAGGGATCGGCTTTCGATATGGGTTGAATACAGCCGCGACAGCGTCTGGAAATAGCTTTCATCCGGTATCCAGACCCTCCGGAAATAGCGATCATAAGTCTGCCGCCTGGGGTCCTGCAGAATGGCCGACAGGGTTTGCCGGGTCAGGCACCACCACTGGCTACCCATATGCGGCACCAACCCATCGGGGATCTTGCGGCGAATGCCAATGGCGCGCTGCAGTTTCACATAGGCATCGAACAGCTTTCGGTTCTTGCGCCAGGAAAACGGGAACCGCAGGGTGAAGCGTTCCTGATCCAGCCCGCCGATCGTCCAACTGACATCGGCGGTGGTGGCGCTTTCGATGAAATCGACGCGAGGCCGGTCCGCGAGATAGTCGGTCAGCTCTTCCACCGGTCGCAATGGCAGGCACGCCCCCGAGGACAGATAGACATGATGCACATCTGGAAACGCTTCCAGCATCAGCTCGGCCGCGGATTGCGAGGCCGCAACGATACCCCAGCCGCCCCATTCACAGACATGGCGTTCTGAAAACCGGATCAGTGGGTCATCGGCACATGCAGCGGTGAATTCGGCAAAGACCCGGGCAGGCACTTTGCGGTCCACATGGATCACCACAGGGCACCCCGCGGCTGTCCAGTGGCGCGCCACCTGCTCGGCCCGGTGCAGCGCCGTGTGTACCAGCATGATGACGCCAAGGCGGCTCATGCCCAGTTTCCCTTGGACATCAGGCCCAGAATTTCTAGTTGTCGCCAATTGATGAGCTTCTCGGACTGCTCGCACCAGAATACCGGCTTTTCCTCCAGCCTCTCGGCATAGGCGCGGTATTCACCCGAGCGGCGGAAGTGCTGGCGGCGCAGCATCTCTTCGGCGGCTTTATCACCCAGAGTGCTAATCAGCTTGGCGTGCAGCAACGCGCCGCTGGTCTTTTCGCCGCCCCATTCGTCATAGACCTGGTTCAATCCGCGCGGCAGCAGAGAATGGGTTGAACTGGCATAGACATAGCGGCGGTCCCATTTGACCAGTGGGATTTTGTTCAGCGCCGGCGCCTTAGAGGGGGTGTCGCGGAAAAACACCCGCGCGCGCGGGCCGCCTTGTATCCACAGGTTTCCATAATCCGGGTTCTTAGTGATCATGTAATTGCCGGAATCGAACCAGCGGGCGATCTGAAACGGGTCCTGCCCCTCGTGATAGGGTTCAGCGTCTACCGGCCCCTGCGGGTACATGTCGATCAGCATGGTGCCGAAGCTGCGCACCGCGCAGCCGTCCAGCCAATCGGTAAGGGCACGGATCGGGCGGGTGTCGCAAAACGGATAGATGAAGAATTCATCTGGATCGACGGTCAGAACCCAATGCCCATGCGCGTATTTGCGCAGCAAGTAATTCGACCAATCCAGCCCGAACGAGGCCCGTTTATAGCTGGCCCGCGCGTGCCAGACCGAGGCGTCGGGCTGGCCGGCCAGATACTCGCGCGAGCCGTCATCGCTGTCATTGTCGACAAACAGAAAGTGGGTGATGCCCAGCTTGCGGTAATATTCCATAAAATAGGGCAGGCGGATTTTCTCGTTCCGCAGCACGCTCATCAATAACACGTCGTTGCGTCGGATATTGGCGGTTCTGTCGGACACCGGTTTGAGTTGTCGCCGTTTCAGCACGCAACGCGCAAGACGACGCTTGCGCCGCAATCTCATCCGGTATGAATCCAACAGGCTCACGCGTACGCTCTGCCCTTTTTTGTTACGCAAGCTTGCCCGGGGGCTGGATGGTCCAGAGTGGTGCCGGGCAATTGACGTTTTATGCCACTGTTACAACTTTCAAGGCAACGGATTTAAAAGTCGTTAGTCACATGTGCAGCTTTTCAGCAAACTTTCCCCATAAGGCCTATGCGCTGCAACTGTTCCCAGCCCTCGTAACGGACCGACTGAGGCGTCCATAAATCGGGACCGTTTGCGACTGAGTCATAGTAAGAAGCAAACTGGTCGGGATCGTGGAAATGCTGGCGTCGCGTTTTCTCGGTTTTCGACTTGTCGACCACCTCGGGCAGGAATTTCGTGTGCAGCAACACGCCCGCGGGGATATCGCCAGCGGGTCCGTCATAAACTGCGTTCAAGTGCCGGGGCAGGGCGGAATGGCATGAGTTCACAAAGGCATAACGCCGCGACCACCGGACCAGAGGGATCTTGTTCAACGTCGGAGAATGGCGCGGCCGGTCTGCAAAGAACATGCGTTCGCGCGCACCACCCTGAACCCACAGATTACCCAGAGGGCTTTGTCGCTGTGCCCGATAGGGGCTGGGATCGAACCAGCGCAGAACCTCGGACGGGTTGGTATCGGGGTCATAGCTTTGCGTGCCCAGCGGGCCTTTGGGATAAAGATCCAGCATCAGCGCGCCAAAACCTGTGCGACCTTGCTGGTCCAGAACTGCGGTCAGGTCCTGCAGAGGTTTGCTGTCGTGCTCGGGGTAGATCAGCAGCTCATCCGCGTCGACCATCAACGTCCAGTGGCCGTGCCCATAGCGCATTTGCAGCCATGTCAGCCAATCCAGTCCGTATCGCGCGGCGCGATAGCTGGCATCGGTCTGCCACAGCGACACATCCGGCTGATCGCGTAGAAATTCGACCGAGCCGTCATCGCTGTCGTTATCCACGATCAGGAAGTGGTCTACTCCCAGCGCCCGGTAGTGGCGGAAGAACCAGGGCAGGCGGGTGATCTCATTGCGCAGCGTGGTGAAGGCCAGAACCGCGCCGGGCCTGATTTGCCCGGTTTGATCGTTCAGGTAGGTCAGTTGATGGCGGCTGCTAAAGGACCGCCACAGCAACCGCCGACGTTTCAGCCGCAACCGGTATTTCTGCACCCATCCGATGGGGGGAAGCATATCGGTTGCGTGAGGGGTCACTTGCGGCTCACTTCTCGTAATTGCCGTTCTGGTGCCAGCGCCAGGCATCGCCGATCATCGTCTCTAACGTTGATCTTTTTGGGGTCCAGCCCAGCTCATCCCCGGCGCGGACAGAGCCCGAGACCAGTTTGGTGCAATCCCCGGCGCGGCGGGGGCCGATGGAATAGGGCACCTCGCGGTTGGTGACGGCTTTGGAATGGCTGATCACATCCATCACTGAAAAACCCGAGCCGGTGCCAAGGTTAAACACCCGGCTGCCCTTGCCCTGCTCCAACCAGTTCAGGCCCAGCACATGGGCATCAACCAGATCGCAGACATGCACATAGTCGCGGATGCAGGTCCCGTCGGGCGTGTCGTAATCGGTGCCGAACACGGTCAGGCCATCGCGCTTGCCGTCGATGGCGTCCAGCATCAGCGGCACCAAATGGGTCTCGGGCCGGTGGAATTCACCCACCTCACCTTCCGGATCGGCCCCGGCGACATTGAAATAACGGAAGATCACGTGGTTCAGCCCATGCGCGGCCTGGAAATCGCGCAGGATATCCTCGATTGCGCGTTTCGAGGCACCGTAGGCGTTCAGCGGTTCCTGCGGCGTATCTTCGTCCAGCACCACGTTGTCATGCTCGCCATAGGTGGCGCAGGTCGATGAGAACACGAAGTTCGGACAGCCTGCGGCGACGGCGGCTTCAATCAAGGACAGTGAGCCGGTGACGTTGTTGGTCCAGTATTTACCGGGTTCGGACATCGCCTCACCCACCTGGCTGAGGGCAGCGAAATGCATCACGGCGGCGGGTTTGTATTTGGCAAAGACCTCGTCCAACCGGGCGCGATCCAGCAGATCGCCCTGTTCAAACGGGCCGAACTTCACCGCGTCCTGCCAACCGGTGATCAGGTTGTCATAGGTCACCGGCGTGTAGCCAGCTTGCGCCAACGCCTTGCAGGCGTGCGATCCGATATACCCGGCGCCGCCGGTTACAAGAATGTTGGTCATTTATTCTTCCAGATAAAAAAAGGTGTGCACGGAACTGCCGTCAGGTGTGTGTGTCGGTTACGGAAAGACCTCACTCCAACCCCATGGCGGCCATCATTTCCTCAAGCTTGGGAACGTCCTGTGGGTTGTTCAGCTCCCAGAACTGGCGGCCTTTGGCTTCGACCTCGACGCACAGAACCTTGCGGCCGTTTTCCATGAAGCGCAGCTGTTCCAGCCCTTCCAGTTTCTCCAGCGGACCAACTGGCCAGGTGGGATAGGCGGCCAGCGCGTCAGGGCGATAGGCGTAAACGCCGACATGGTGGAAAACCGGGGTGGCGTCTTCGCCACCATAGGTATCGGCGGTGTAGGGCACGACCTCTTTCGAGAAGTACATGGCGCTGTTGTCAGCTGCGAACACGGCCGTGGTGCCACCGACGCGTCCGTTCTTGCGATCGTTCAGCAGGCTATTGAGCGCGTCACCATCGCAGCGCAAGACCGGCGTGGCCACGCCAGCCTCGGGCGCGGCGCGCAGACCAGCGACTAGATCTTCGACAAACCAATGCGGGGTCAGCGGCGCGTCACCCTGCAGGTTGACCACGATGTCATATCCTGCGCCAAGCACCTCATGCGCCTCGGCGCAGCGTTCGGTGCCATTGCCGCAGGTCTCCGACGTCATCACAACCTCGGCGCCGAAGCCTTCGGCTACTTCGCGGATGCGGTCGTCGTCGGTGGCGACAACCACCTTATCGACGCCCGAGACCGAACAGGCCGCGCGCCAGGACCGCTCGATCAGCGTCATGGCGTTGCCAGTGGCACCGGTCAGCGGCACCAGCGGTTTGCCCGGATAACGGGTCGAGGCGTAACGGGCGGGAATGGCGATCAGAACGGACATTATGCCTCCTTCAGGTCAACACCCGGAGCGTAGGCGATGAAGAATGGGTTTGCATAGCCGTCCTTGCCATAGGTCAGCGGTTCGTGGTTGTCGAACCGGACCACCTTGCCGCCTGCACCTGCCAGAACGGCGTGGCCTGCGGCGGTGTCCCATTCCATGGTGCGACCAACGCGCGGGTACAGATCGGCCTCGCCGGTGGCGACCAGACAGAATTTCAGCGATGAGCCCGCGCTTTTGCTGTCCTGCACTTGATATTTGTTAATGTAATCCTCGGTCGCCTGGTCCCGGTGGGATTTGGACGCCACGATCAACAGTGCGGAATTGTCCGGTTTAGAGACTGAAATTGGCGTTGATTCCCCCGCTTGTGCCTTGTCCAACGCGCCGATTTCCTCAACCGACTGACCGTCGGCTTGTGTATAGAACATACGCCCTTTGGCTGGCGCGTACACAACGCCTCGGGTCGGAACGCCGTTTTCCACCAGCGCGATGTTCACCGTGAAATCGCCGCGACGGTTGATGAATTCCTTGGTGCCGTCCAGCGGGTCGACGATCAGAAAGGTGTCGCCCTTTTCCGAATGCGAGGCGGCCTGTTCCTCGGTCACCAACAGAACGTCAGGGAAGGCCTCGCGCAGACCGGCCGAGATCAACGCATCGGCAGCCTCATCCGCTTCGGTCACGGGGCTGGCGTCGGATTTGACTTTGACGTCGAAATCATCGGCTTCGTAGATCTCCATGATCTTGTCGCCCGCTTCCAGGGCCAAACGTCGAATGACGGGAATAAGGGCGTCGTAGGTCACAAAAATGCTCCGTTCCTGTGATTTGTTGATCGAATATCCTGACGGCCTTATGATGTGCCGGTTACGGATCGGCAAGAAATTCGTGGCAGATTGCAGGTGAAAAAACGGGAAAGACGGTTCGGGTGTACTATTTCAAGCGAAACCAGACACTACTGGGTGGCGCGTTCACAACCGCCGAGCTTATTTTCCATGCCGTTGTGCGCAGCGTTCGATCGCAGCACAGCAACGCGGTACTCGCCATTCTGATCAATATTTTTCAGGTCTTGATCCTGGTGGCGGTGTTTTACACAATCATGTCCTTCATGGGTCCGCGTATCGCTAGAATCCGAGGCGAATTCATTCTGTACCTGCTGTCTGGCGTGTTCCTGTTCCTAACGCATGTCAAATCCGTCAGCGCGGTGGCGGGAGTCAGCACCGGCAACAACCCGATGATGCTGCATTCGCCAATGAACATGATGGTGATGCTGCTGGCGACCGCTTTCGGAGCGCTTTACACACAGGTGGTGACCATCATTATCATCCTGTTCCTGTATAGTGTCGCGGTGTCCCCGATTGAAATTCAGGAGCCCGGCGGTGCATTTGCTATGCTGATACTGTCTTGGTTCACAGGCTGTGCCGTGGGCGTGGTTTTCATGGCTCTGAAACCCTGGCTTCCGACCGTCGCCGTTATCCTGAGCAACATCTACCGGCGCCTGAACATGATCTTTTCCGGAAAAATGTTTTTGGCGAACGCCCTGGGCGGTGCCACGTTGGCCATGTTTGCTTGGAATCCGCTGTTCCATATCATCGACCAATGCCGAGGGTTTGTCTTCCGCAACTACTTTCCGCGCAATACCAGTTGGGAATATGCGCTATGGGTTGGGGTGATCTTGCTGCTGATCGGGCTGCTGGGGATTTTCTTCTCGCGCCAGCATGTCTCGCAAAGCTGGGGTGCACGCCGCTAGCCCGCCACGCGCAAGGTCAGGTTGATCCGCCCCCCTTTAGGCAGCAGTTTCGAAGATCCGAACCGAATGCGGTCGATGCCGTGATAGGTTAGCCGGGCAGGGCCGCCCATAATCACCACATCGCCCGAGTTCAGCCAAATCGACTCGGTCTTGCCACCGCGGGTCTGGTTGCCAATGCGAAACAGGGCGTCATCGCCCAGCGAGATCGACAGCACGGGCCACGAAAAATCGGCCTCGTCCTTGTCCTGATGCAGCCCCATCCGGGCACCTTCGCCATAATAGTTGATCAGACAGCAATCGGGATCACGATCGGGACTTGCCAGATCGCGCCAGATTTCAAGGATGGGATCGGGGATCGTCGGCCAATCAGCGCCTTTGGGATGCTGCGGCTGATATCTGTACCCGGCCTTGTCGGTGACCCAGCCTAAAGACCCGGCCGAGGTCATGCGCACCGACATTTCCTTGCCCGATGGTGTTACCGGTCGGAAAAGCGGTGCGGATTTCAGAATCGGGCGCAGGAGTTCGATCAGCTGCGCCTGTACAGCCGCATCCAGATGAGCTTTTCTAATATCAAATCCGCGCAAAAGCAGCCGCGCCATCAAAGATTCCCCAATCCTTGCCAAAACCTTGCCAAAAAAGGCGCCAGATTCCCGAAAACCTGCGTTTTACAACGCTTGCAGGCCATTCATCCCGCCCTTATATACGCCGAGACGCGCGATGGTGTAGGGCCGTTCGCGCATATCAGATCGGGGCCGGGTGCCATAACGGGTCCGGACCTCGGACATCGCCTTGAAGAGAAAGGGATTGAACATATGGGAAAAGTAATCGGGATTGACCTCGGGACCACCAACTCGTGTGTGGCTATCATGGACGGCTCGCAGCCGAAGGTCATCGAAAACGCCGAAGGGGCGCGGACCACGCCCTCGATCGTCGCATTCACCGAAGATGAGCGACTGGTCGGTCAGCCTGCAAAACGTCAGGCGGTCACCAACCCCGACAACACGATCTTTGGCGTCAAGCGTCTGATCGGTCGTCGTGTGGATGATGCAGAAGTCGAAAAAGATAAGAAAATGGTGCCGTACGCTATCGTTGATGGCGGCAATGGCGACGCGTGGGTTGAAGCCCGCGGTGAGAAATATTCTCCAAGCCAGATCTCGGCCTTCACTCTGGGCAAGATGAAGGAAACAGCCGAGAGCTATCTGGGCGAGGAAGTCACGCAGGCGGTTATCACCGTTCCTGCATACTTCAACGATGCTCAGCGTCAGGCCACCAAAGACGCCGGTAAAATCGCCGGTCTGGAAGTGCTGCGGATCATCAACGAACCGACAGCAGCTGCTCTGGCCTATGGTCTGGACAAGGAAGAAACCCAAACCATCGCGGTCTATGACCTTGGTGGCGGTACTTTCGACGTGACCATTCTGGAAATCGACGACGGCCTGTTCGAAGTTAAGTCGACCAACGGCGACACCTTCCTTGGTGGTGAAGACTTTGACATGCGCATCGTCAACTACCTGGCGGATGAGTTCAAAAAGGAACACGGTGTCGATCTGTCTGCCGACAAGATGGCCCTGCAGCGTCTGAAAGAAGCTGCTGAAAAAGCCAAGATCGAACTGTCCTCGACTTCGCAGACCGAAATCAACCAGCCATTCATCTCGATGGGTTCGAACGGTCAGCCGCTGCACATGGTTATGAAACTGACCCGTGCCAAGCTGGAATCGCTGGTTTCGGACCTGATCAAGAAGTCGATGAAGCCTTGCGCCGCTGCTCTGAAAGATGCCGGTCTGTCGGCCAGCGACGTGGACGAGGTTGTTCTGGTCGGTGGTATGACCCGGATGCCGAAAGTGATCGAAGAGGTCACCAAGTTCTTCGGTAAAGAGCCGCACAAAGGTGTGAACCCGGACGAAGTTGTTGCCATGGGCGCCGCCATTCAAGCCGGTGTTCTGCAGGGCGACGTCAAAGACGTGGTTCTGCTGGACGTGACTCCGCTGTCGCTGGGCATCGAAACGTTGGGTGGCGTCTTCACCCGCCTGATCGACCGCAACACCACGATTCCGACCAAAAAGTCTCAGGTCTTCTCGACCGCTGAAGACAACCAGAACGCCGTAACCATCCGCGTGTTCCAGGGTGAGCGTGAAATGGCTGCGGACAACAAGATCCTGGGTCAGTTCAACCTCGAAGATATCCCGCCGGCACCGCGCGGTATGCCTCAGATCGAGGTGACTTTTGACATCGACGCCAACGGCATTGTCTCGGTTTCGGCCAAGGACAAAGGCACCGGCAAAGAGCAGAAGATCACCATCCAAGCCTCGGGCGGTCTGTCGGATGACGATATCGAAAAGATGGTCAAGGACGCCGAAGAGAACGCGGAAGCCGACAAGGAACGCCGCGAGCTGGTCGACGCCAAGAACCAGGCGGAGAGCCTCATCCACTCGACCGAAAAGTCGATGGAAGAGCATGCCGACAAGGTTGACCCGACCACTATCGAAGCTATCGAGCTGGCGATTGCCGCGCTGAAGGACGAGCTGGAAACCGAGAATGCCGACAAGATCAAGTCGGGTATCCAGAACGTCACCGAAGCCGCGATGAAGCTGGGTGAGGCCATCTATAAGGCGCAAGCCGATGAGGCCGAGGATGAGCCCGCAGCGGCTGATGCTGCTCCGGCCGGTGATGACGACATCGTCGATGCCGAGTTCGAAGATCTGGACGACGACAAGCGTAACTAACGGGAAACCGGGCCAATTTGGGCCGGTCCGGTTGCCGGGCCGGCCCGATTACGTTGAGGCAGAAGGAAACACTGATGTCAAAACGCGACTACTACGATGTGCTCGGCGTGTCCAAGGGCGCATCGGCGGATGAAATCAAAAAAGGCTTTCGCACGAAGGCCAAGGAATTGCATCCCGACCGCAACAAGGACAACCCGGATGCCGAGGCGCAGTTCAAGGAAGCGAACGAAGCCTATGACGTGCTGCGTGATGCCGATAAAAAGGCTGCCTATGACCGATTTGGTCATGCCGCCTTTGAAAACGGCATGGGTGGCGGTGGCCGTCCGGGCGGAGGCTTTGGTCAGGGCGATTTCTCCAGCGCGTTCTCGGATGTGTTCGACGATCTATTTGGCGATTTCATGGGTGGTCAGCGCGGTGGTGCTGGTGGCGGTCGTCGTGCCGCGCGCGGGTCGGACCTGCGCTATAACCTGCGCGTAACGCTGGAAGAGGCGTTCTCGGGCCTGCAGAAAACCATCAGCGTACCGGCGGCCGTGGCTTGTTCGGCCTGTGATGGTTCGGGAGCTGAGGGCGGTGTGGAACCGACCACCTGTCCGACCTGCTCGGGCATGGGCAAGGTCCGCGCGCAGCAGGGTTTCTTCACCGTTGAACGGACCTGCCCGACGTGTTCGGGTCTGGGTCAGATTATCAAGAACCCCTGTAAGTCCTGCAACGGCGCAGGCCGCGTGGAGAAAGAACGCGCGTTGTCTGTGAATATCCCTGCCGGTGTCGAAACCGGCACCCGCATCCGTCTGGCGGGCGAGGGTGAGGCCGGGATGCGTGGTGGCCCTCCGGGCGATCTGTATATCTTTGTCGAAGTTTCCGATCACAAGCTGTTCGAACGCGACAGCGTGAACCTCTATTGCCGCGTACCTGTCAGCATGGCCAAGGCCGCACTAGGCGGGTCGATCGAAGTGCCGACCATCGATGGTGGTCGCGGCCGCGTGCAGATTCCTGCCGGTAGCCAGTCGGGCCGTCAAATGCGCCTGCGTGGCAAAGGTATGCCTGCGCTGCGCGGCGGCGGTGTTGGCGACATGTTCATCGAACTGGCCGTGGAAACGCCGGTCAACCTGACCAGTCGTCAGAAAGAACTGCTGAAAGAATTTGATGATCTGGGTGAAGATAACCATCCGGAATCAAAAAGCTTTTTCTCATCCGTCAAGTCCTTCTGGGATGGGATGAAAGGCTGAGTTTTCATCCGTTTAGCAAATCAAAGAGCCGGTCCAATGGGGCCGGCTTTTATGTTTCATAAGTCCAGATTGACTGAAGACTGCGCCAAAATTGGCCCTTGATTCCTCGGACGAGCCCTGAGATTGTCCGCGCAACCGTTGGGGTGCCCCAATCAAGGGGCTGAGAGGCGTGAATGCGCTAACCCATCGAACCTGATCCGGGCAATACCGGCGTAGGGAACGGTCTAACATGCACAGACGTTTTCCATGCTGCGTTGCCCATTGATGATGGAGCAACGATATGGCGCATATTGCCCTGACAATTGCGGGCTCGGACAGTGGCGGTGGGGCCGGAATTCAGGCAGACCTCAAAGCAATGTCTGCATTGGGCGTATACGGCGCCAGCGTCATCACGGCGGTCACGGCTCAGAATACCCGAGCTGTGACGGCAGTACATGGGATTCCGCTGGATGTGGTTTCCGCCCAGATCGACGCAGTTCTGACTGATCTGGATGTCGGCGCAATCAAGATTGGGATGCTTGCGACGCCAAGCATTATTCAGACAGTCGCAGAGGCCATTGACGGGTTTGGTGGCCCCGTGGTGCTGGACCCGGTTATGATTGCCAAATCCGGCGATACGCTACTGGCGCAGGAAGCGGTGCAGACTTTGCGCGATGTCCTTCTGCCGCGCGCCACCGTGCTGACGCCCAATCTGCCTGAGTCAGCTTGTTTGCTCGGCTGTTCCGAAGCCAACACACCGGATCAAATGATCGAGCAGGGGCTAGCCCTCTGCGGGTTCGGTGCGCAGGCTGTGCTGATGAAAGGGGGACATGGGCGCGGCGATATCTGCCATGACTTGTTGGTCAATGTATCGGGGCAAATCGCTGAGTACATGGCTCCTCGGCAAGAGACGCGGAACACACATGGCACAGGGTGCACCTTGTCGTCTTCGATTGCGGCGGGGTTGGCGCAGGGGCTTGGCCTGATCGACGCTGTCGCGCAGGCACATGACTATTTGCAGGGGGCCATCGCCCGAGCGGACGGTCTGATGATCGGGCAGGGGCATGGCCCGGTACATCATTTCCACCGGGTCTGGTCCGCGTGACGGTCTGGTCGGTCATAGGGTGCGGCGTTGCCGGTCTGGCGGTGGCCAGCGAACTTGTTTCGCGCGGTGCCAAGGTTCAGGTGTTCGACCCCGCTGGCCCACCGGGGCCCCATGGGTGTTCCTGGTGGGCGGGCGGTATGCTGGCCCCTTGGTGTGAGTATGAAAATGCCGAAGAGCCAGTATTGCGGTTGGGGCAGATTGCGTTGGACTGGTGGGCGGCGCGTACGTCGGTGGAAAGGCGGGGCACACTCGTCGTGGCCAACCCGCGTGACCTGCCCGATCTGCGTCGGTTTGCGCGGCGAACCGAAGGTTGCAGCGAAGTCGGTCAGTCCGAAATCGCCAATTTAGAGCCTGATTTGCACAGGTTTACCAAGGGTCTCCATTTCCGAAACGAAGCCCATCTGAACCCACGTCAGGCCTTGCGAGATCTCTATACACAATTGTTGGACCAAGGCGTTGAGTTTCACCGTAAGCTCGCTCCATCGCGGCTTGAAAACGCGATTGACTGTCGCGGGTTGCACGCCCGCGAGGTGCTGCACGATCTGCGCGGCGTGAAGGGCGAGATGTTGGTGATCCGCTGCCCAGACGTGACCCTGACCCGGCCCGTGCGGCTGCTGCATCCAAGGATGCCGCTTTACATCGTGCCGCGCGGTGATGGGATCTACATGCTGGGTGCTACGATGATCGAAAGTGAGGACAGCAGCCGCATCACCGCGCGTTCGATGCTGGAACTGCTCAGCGCCGCCTACGCGCTAAACCCCGCCTTTGGTGAGGCCGAAGTGCTGGAAATTGGGGTCGATCTGCGCCCGGCCTTTCCCGACAACTTGCCGCGTATTCGGCGATTGGGGCGCACAATCTATGCCAATGGCCTCTACCGCCACGGCTATCTGCTGGCCCCGGCACTGGCGCAGGGCGTGGCGGATCTGGCGCTGGACAACAAGCATTCGGAGATGGTCGATGAAGATCGTGCTTAATGGCGAACCACATGAGGTGCGGGCTGAAACCCTATCGGACCTGCTTGCAGAATGCGGATTCTCAGGGCGCGTGGCGACAGCCGTGAACGAGGACTTCGTCCCCTCGGATCTGCGCCTTGCTCACAGGCTGGCGGATGGCGACCGGGTCGAAGTCGTCGCGCCGATGCAAGGAGGTTGAGGATGAAAAGCTTCTACGGCACCCAACTGCATAACCCCCTGATGCTGGGCACGGCGCAATACCCCAGCCCTGCGATCCTGGAACAGGCGTTTCGGAACAGTGGCGCAGGGGTGGCCACGGTCTCGCTGCGACGTGAATCCGGGGCGGGCCAGACCTTTTGGCAGATGATCCGCGAATTGGGTGTGTTGGTCCTGCCGAACACCGCGGGGTGCCATACGGTCAAAGAGGCCGTAACCACCGCCCATATGGCGCGCGAGGTGTTTGATACACCCTGGATCAAGCTGGAACTGATCGGCCACACAGACAGCCTGCAGCCCGACGTGTTCCAATTGGTTGAGGCCGCGCGCATCCTGACAGAGGACGGATTTCAGGTTTTCCCCTACACCACTGATGATCTGATCGTAGGGGAACGTTTGCTGGCCGCTGGTTGTGAGGTGTTGATGCCCTGGGGCGCGCCGATTGGCTCTGGGCGCGGACTGAACAACGCATACGCCCTTCGCGCGATGCGGGCGGAATTTTCGGATGTGCCGCTGGTGATTGACGCCGGGATCGGGTTGCCCAGCCACGCCGCGCAGGCGATGGAGTTGGGATATGATGCGGTTTTGCTGAACACTGCCGTGGCGCGGGCTGGGGACCCGGCGGCAATGGCTAAGGCCATGAAGCTGGCGATCGAAGCCGGGCAATTGGCGCATCAGGCCGACCCGATTGAGGCGCGTGATATGGCAGAGCCCTCGACCCCGGTGATCGGAAAGGCATTCCTGTCATGAGGCTTGACCGGTTCTACCCAATCTTTGATCATTCGGACTGGCTACGGCGGACGCTGCCTTTGGGTGTGAAACTGGTGCAGTTGCGGATAAAGGACCGGCCCGATGCGGTGGTGCGTGAACAGATTGCCCTGTCGCGCGAACTTTGCCGTCAACATGGCACGGTTCTGGTCGTCAACGACCACTGGCAACAGGCGATTGACGCAGGGTGCGACTGGATCCACCTCGGGCAGGAGGATCTGGATGAGGCGGACCTGCAAGCCATCCGCAAGGCGGGGCTGAAACTTGGCGTCTCTACTCATGACGATGATGAGCTGGAGCGGGTGTTGGCGATGGAACCGGATTACGTGGCGCTGGGGCCCGTTTATCCGACGATCCTGAAGAAGATGAAGTGGGAACAGCAGGGCCTGCCCCGTGTCACCGAATGGAAAGCACGGGTGGGTGATATCCCTCTGGTCGGAATTGGTGGCATGAGCGTTGAACGTGCGCCAGGGGTGTTGCAGGCGGGGGCCGATATCGTCTCGGTTGTCACTGATATCACATTGAACGCTGACCCGGAGGCCCGGGTGCGCCAATGGATTGAGGCCACGCGATGAACCGCTATGCCCGCCAGATGATCCTGCCAGAGGTCGGGGCAGAGGGGCAGGCCCGCCTGTCCACCGCGCGGGTTCTGGTTGTGGGCGCAGGGGGGCTGGCTGCTCCGATGCTGCCGCTGTTGGCTGGGGCCGGGGTAGGGCAGCTGACCATCCTGGACCGGGATCAGGTCGACCTTTCGAACCTGCACCGGCAGACGCTATTCACTGAGGCGGATTGTGGGCGCTCAAAGGCAGAGGTTGCAGCGGCGCGGTGTCGAAACTTGAATGTCGAGGTTGCAGTTTTCGCCGAAAAACAGGCTCTAACAAGCCAAAATGTGAGTGGCTTCGTGGACCAGGCAGACGTGGTATTGGACTGCGCCGATAGTTATGCAGCCAGCTATATCCTGTCTGACACCTGCCTCTCGCTGGGTAAGCCGCTGATTTACGCATCCGTGCTTGGGCTGTCGGGCTATGTCGGCGGTTTTTGCGGTGGTGCGCCTTCGCTGCGGGCGGTGTTTCCGGATGCGCCTGATAGTGGTGCAAGCTGCGCAACGGCTGGGGTACTTGGTCCCGTTGTTGGGATGATCGGCGCGTTGCAAGCACAGATGGCGCTGAACCTGATCCTCGGCCTTCAACCCTCGCCGCTGGGGCAGATGGTGCAGGTCGAAGCGCGTACGTTCCGCAGCACGACGTTCCGTTTTGTCGGGGCTCCAGAACCTGAACAGCAGTTTCCGTTCGTTTCGGCCAATCAACTGACCGAGGATGACTTGATCATCGAATTGCGCGGGACTTGTGAAGCACCTGATCTTATCCATCCAAACGCTCGGCGCGTTACAGTGGAGTCGCTTAAAACAGAGCCTAATAGAGGGAAAAGGTTGGCATTGTGTTGTGCGTCCGGCCTGCGCGCATGGCGGGCTGCGGAAGATTTGCAACCGGATTGGTCGGGTGAAATTGTCCTCGTCGCGGCTTCAGCATCCTGAGTGGAGCTGGAACACAAGACTTGAGGGACCCGATCACAGCGATCGCTTTACTCGTTACGGCGCGTCTGGCGGCTGACATGCGTTAACCTTTCGGAAACCGATTCTGCGTCAGTCTGAGGACATGACCCAGAACGCGTTTGCCGAAGCCCCGATGCTGTTTGAAACTGACGAAGCCCCGGTACAGCCGCTGCCGTCGGGGCGATTGCCGTCTTACATCAAGGATCACCGCAAACGGTTGCGCGAAAGGTTCATGTCCGGTGGCTCGGCCGCAATGCCGGACTATGAGCTGTTGGAGCTGATCCTGTTCCGATCCATCCCCCGGCAGGACGTGAAGCCGCTGGCGCGGGTATTGATGGATACCTTCGGTGATTTCAACCGCGTGTTGACCGCGCCCGAGGAAAGGCTGCGTCAGATAAAGGGCGTCGGAGACACCGTGATCACCGATCTGAAAATCCTCGAGGCCTGTGCCCACCGCATGGCCCGCGCGCGGGTGATGCAGCGGCATGTGATCTCAGGCTGGGATGCATTACTAGATTATTGCCACACCACCATGGCGCACCGTGAGACCGAGCAGTTTCGGGTGTTCTATCTGGACCGTAAGAACGTGTTGATCGCGGATGAGGAACAGGCCAAGGGCACCGTGGATCACGTGCCGGTCTACCCGCGCGAGGTGGCGAAACGGGCGCTTGAGCTGAACGCCTCGGCGCTTATTCTTGTGCATAACCATCCGTCGGGTGATCCGACCCCGTCACAGTCGGATATCGACATGACTAATCGGATTCAGGACGCCTGTCTGGCGCTGGGCCTGACCCTGCATGACCACCTTATCATCGGTAAATCGAATGAGTTGAGCTTTCGATCGGAAGGGTATCTTTAAAGGGTTACCTGACCCAGACCTCAACCCGGCGATTGACCTTACGGCCCCAGTCGGTGTCATCGCAAGCCATCGGCATAGCCTCGCCGAACCCATCAACCTCAAGTTCGATACTGTCGGGGATTGCTGTTTCTACCGCCGCCAGAACTGCATTGCGAACTGTTTTTGCCCGCAACAGTGCAATCCGTGCGTTGGCGGCCGCATCACCGTCTCCGTCGCTGAAACCGATAAAAACCAGCTTGCGAACATCCATCGTTCCCGCCTCAAGCTGTTGGGCCAGGTGCTGAATGTTTGACCGTGATTGTGCGTCGGGCCGCGAAGATCCAGCCTCGAACCGGAAGGATAGTGACAGGCGCGACAATGGCCGCAACGTGGTGACCATGCGCTGCAGTTCTTCCAGCCCGACCTCGGTACCGCCTGAGGCCACGGCATTCGCGAATCGGTTTCCCTGCAGGTCTATTGGCATCTTTTCGGGCGCCTGATCGACAAAACCAGCCTCGCGGATTGCCATCTGGGCGTCAGAGCTTTGGGTATAGGCCAGAAACTGACGGGCGACGCGTGGCAAGCGTTGTTGCGGCATGTATAGGAACATGGGCGAGGTTAGCGGGTAGTCCTCGGTTTTGATCGTTTGACGCGTGGCCATCAGCGCATGACCGCATCCCCCCGCCAAGGGAAGGGTCCGGGCTGTATCGGCCTCGGCCTGGCTGGCGATTCCTATGGCAAAGGGATCACCGGCCACGGCCCGCACCAGATCGCTGCCGCGTGTATGTCGAAGCACGGCCTCTGCCAGACCGGCATTGGTGGGGGTCAGCAATCGATCCTCGACAGCTTGGGCCAGCCCCGATCCGGCATCAGGCAGGTGCAGCGCAATCGGCGCGTCCGGCCCGCCCAAAGCGGACCAGTTGTCGATCTCGCCGGCCAACACCAGCGTCAGATCGGACAAGGAAATAAACGGCAACGGGTTGTCCGGTGCCACAATGGGGACCAGTGCATCCAGCGCCACTACCCGCGATCGGCGCGCATGGGTCAGGTCGCCCAGACCGGCGGCCTCGGCATCTTTGGTCTCTTGCGGGCGAATTTCGCGCAAGGCCATCACAATATCGGTTTGGCCCTCGATCAGGTCGTTAAAACCGCGACCTGTGTTGCCAGTGTTGAAAAAGAACCGCCCAAGCGGGGCTACGCGCCCGGGTTGGTACAGCTCAAAAACCCTTTCACTGCTCTGATTGGTGAGGGAGGATAAAGACATGCCTTCCTGTTCGGCAAAGCCCATCAGCAGGGCGGGCAACACCTTTTCGGCCATGACAGACGACCCGGAGAACCTCAGCTCGGCGACAAAATCTGTCAGGTTGGGGCAGGCGGGCCCGTCGCAAGTCACACCGGACCCATCAACTGTCAGTTCGCCGAATTGCGTGTCGACGCGGTAGAACTCGCCATCGAATCCCAGAAGGGTGCCGGCCACCTCGACCTTGCCGTCATGAGACGTAAGCGTGATGTCCTGCGCCTGAACAGTCGAAGTAAGTGTTGCCGAAAACAGTGCGGCTGCCGCCACACGAAGAAATGTCATTGGAAGTTCAAGCCTGCCTGCGGGTTTAGTTTGCCGCGATTGTCAGGTTTTGGAACAGATTATTCAACACCAGAAACTCGCCGGTTCTGGAACAATCCGGAAAGCTGAGCGTCAGGTCGCGTGATCGCAGGCGCTGATCTTCACGCAATTCCAGCGATTGTACGCTTAAATCCTGCCCGCAATTGGCTGCTGTCACTTCGGCCTCGACCGTCAATTCGATCGACCCCGATTGATGGGATTGCGCCGCAGGAAAGGAATAGACCTCGACATTGCGCGCATCGCGGAATGCAGGCTGGGCCAGATGCACGACGTTGCCCGTACCCAGCGTATCAGACCCGGCCGAGACATGACCTGCATCGCCATAGCTGGCTCCAAATTCCAGCGCATGTATCTGCAGATCCGTCTCACCCTGCCATTGGAGGGCAACGCGGGAGTACTGGCCGATGTCGGGGATGTGAGTGGTGGCTACGGTCCCCTTCCGATCCTCAAGCGAGATCAGAAAGATCGCGTATTCCGACAGGGCCGGTATGGTCAGGTCCAATGTGCCGTTTGCGTCTGTCTCCTGCGTTACCGTCAGGCCGCTGTGATGCACTTCGATCCGTTCATTGCCGTGGCAGGGGGCTTTGACGATCAGGCGGGCAGCGGCGCCAGGGACGGCGCTGGCCCGAGCGCTGAGGCCACATTCGGCGCGGTCAGAGGGGGTTGACCGGCTGGGCTTTAGCGATCGTTGTGTTGATGATGCGATCTGGCCTGTTTTGGGGGCGGGAGACGAGGATGTCAGAACGATGTCCTGCAGCCCGGACACACCCGCGTTCTGCGCGGTGGCCACAGCTTCGAGGTCCTGCGACCCGTTCGGTCCAACAGGAATTCCGTTCTGCATCAGGTAACCAATCGCCAGCGCGCAAACGACTGTGCCGCCGGTGGTCACGTAGTTCTTTATTACAAACAAGACACCCTCCCCAGTTGAAGGAGCGAGTCGCATATTGATTAAGAAACACGGCCAATATGTGGCCGTGAGGGGGACTCAATGTGTCTCAATTGCGCTGACTTTAGGTCAAGCGCCAGTTGAATCTAAGTCAGACGCCCGTGGCAATGTTTGAACTTTTTGCCAGACCCGCAGGGGCAGCGGTCATTGCGCGACGGGTTGCCCCAGGTGCTGGGATCATTCTCGTCAAAACCGGGAAGCGCATCGCCCGAGGCTTCGGCCTCGGCCACGGCTTCTGCCTGGTCGGCGGCCTGATCGACCGCCTGTTGCGCCTGTGCCTGTTGCGCCTGCATCTGAGCAAGCATTTCGCGCTGTTCTTCTTCGGTCAGTGGGCGCACGCGCGACAATTGCTGCGTTACGGTTTCGCGCAGGCTGTCCAGCATCCCTTCGAACAGCTGGAAGCTTTCGTTCTTGTATTCGTTCAGCGGGTCGCGCTGCGCATAACCCCGGAAGCCCACAACCGAGCGCAGGTGTTCCAGCGTCAGAAGATGCTCGCGCCATTTGCTGTCGATGGTGTTCAACAGCACCTGTTTTTCGATGTTGCGCATGTTTTCGGGGCCAAAGGCAGCAGCCTTCTGGGCCATCATCTCGTCGGCGGAGTTGATTAGGCGTTCGCGCACCTGCTCATCATCCACGCCTTCTTCGGCGGCCCAATCCTGAACAGGCGCGTCGATGGTCAGCTTGTCCTTGATTGCCTCGTGCAGGCCCTCGGTGTCCCACTGATCGGCATAGGTCTTCGGCGGCATGTATTCGTCGATCAGATCGTCGATCACCTGTTCGCGCATATCCGAAACGATCTCGGACAGATCATCTGAGGACATGATTTCGCGACGCTGGCTGAAGACAACTTTCCGCTGGTCGTTCATTACGTCGTCGAATTTCAGAACGTTCTTGCGCATGTCAAAGTTGCGGCCTTCGACCTTGGATTGCGCGCGTTCCAAAGACTTGTTGACCCAGGGGTGAACGATGGCCTCGCCCTCTTTCATGCCCAGCGTGGTCAGAACCTTGTCCAGCCGTTCCGAGCCGAAGATGCGCATCAGATCGTCTTCGAGGCTCAGGTAGAATACGGTACGGCCCGGGTCGCCCTGACGGCCCGAGCGGCCGCGCAGTTGGTTGTCGATGCGGCGGCTTTCGTGGCGCTCGGACGCCATCACATAAAGACCACCAGCGGCCAGAACCTTTTCTTTTTCTTCCGCGTGGCGGGCCTCTTCGGCAGCGCGCAGTTCCGACGGATCGGCTTCGGGGTTATCGGCCAAAGCCTTCAGAACCTTCATTTCCACATTGCCGCCCAGCT
Organism: Ruegeria sp. ABF4_144; assembly: GCF_056160045.1. Taxonomy (NCBI): domain Bacteria; kingdom Pseudomonadati; phylum Pseudomonadota; class Alphaproteobacteria; order Rhodobacterales; family Roseobacteraceae; genus Ruegeria; species Ruegeria sp. ABF4_144. The sequence goes on along the minus strand of NZ_JBSWWK010000001.1, from coordinate 3,390,791 downwards.
GAATGTCAGTGCCGCGGCCGGCCATGTTGGTGGCGATGGTCACTGCGCCCAGACGGCCGGCATCGGCGACGATCTGCGCTTCTTGCTCGTGCTGGCGGGCGTTCAGAACGTTGTGTTCGATGCCTTCCTTCTGCAGCAGCTGGCTCAGTAGTTCGGATTTCTCGATCGACGTGGTGCCCAGCAGGACCGGTTGGCCCTTTTCCTGCGCTTGCTTCGTCTGTTCGATCATCGCACCATATTTCTCGGCCCCGGTGCGATAGACCTGATCGTCTTCGTCCAGACGAGCGATTGGCTTGTTGGTCGGAACCTCGACCACACCAAGACCGTAGATTTCCGCAAATTCCTCGGCCTCGGTCAGGGCGGTACCGGTCATGCCGCTCAGCTTGTCGTAGAGACGGAAATAGTTTTGGAAGGTCACGCTGGCCAGCGTCACATTTTCGGGCTGGATCTGGACGCCTTCCTTGGCTTCGATGGCCTGGTGCAGACCTTCGGACAGGCGGCGGCCCGGCATCATACGGCCGGTGAATTCATCGATCAGAACGACATTGCCGTCCCGCACGATGTAGTCCTTGTCGCGCGTAAACAGCTTGTGCGCGCGCAGGCCTTGGTTCACGTGGTGCACGACCGTGGTGCTTTCGGGATCATAAAGCGAATGACCTTCGGGGATCAGACCGGCAGCAATTAGTTGCTGCTCCAGAAACTCGTTGCCTTCATCGGTAAAGGTCACGTTGCGGGACTTCTCATCCAGCGAGAAGTGATCGTCGCTCAGCGACGGGATCAGCGCGTCGATGGCAGTATAAAGGTCCGATCGGTCCTGCGACGGCCCCGAGATGATCAGCGGCGTCCGCGCCTCGTCGATCAGGATCGAGTCGACCTCGTCCACGATCGCGAAATTGTGGTATTTCTGGTAAATCTGGTCCAGATCGGCCTTCATATTGTCGCGCAGATAGTCGAACCCAAGCTCATTGTTGGTGGCATAGGTGACGTCGCAGCCATAGGCGGCCTTTTTGTCCGCATCGGGCTGACCCGACCAGATCACGCCGGTGGTCATGCCGACGGCGGCAAAGACCTTACCCATCCATTCCGAGTCTCGCTTGGCCAGGTATTCGTTGACCGTAACCACATGAACGCCTTTGCCAGTCAGCGCGTTCAGATAGGCAGGGAAGGTCGCGACCAGCGTCTTACCCTCACCCGTTTTCATTTCCGAGATATTGCCCTGATGCAGGAAGGTGCCGCCCATCAGCTGCACGTCAAAAGCGCGCAGACCCAGTGCACGCTTGGCACCTTCGCGGACATTAGCAAAGGCTTCGGGCAGCAGATCGTCCAGGCTTTCACCATCCAGCGCCCGCTTGCGCAGTTCTGCTGTCTTCTCGATCAGCCCGTCATCGGACAGTTTCTCGAACTCGGGCTCCAGCGCGTTGATCTTTTCGATCAGCGGGCGGGTCGCCTTGATCTTGCGGTCGTTCGGTGTTCCGAACACCTTTTTGGCGAGCGTTCCGAGTCCCAGCATGTTCACTCCAGCGGATCTGTTCTTGTCTTGGTTGCGACAGGCTTGCCCACCTTGCGCGCAACCCATAGATACGGGGGGTGAAAGGCGGCCCTGTCCAAGGCTTCAAAGCGATGTAAGCGGCAGGTTCCAGAGTGTCAACGCTGCGCCCTGTCGCGGCAAAGAAATAGGATGATTCCATGCCCAAAGGCCTCACTTTTCTGCCATCACTGGCGCTTGCTGCGGTGATGGCCATGCCATTGGCCGCCGAAACCAAACCCGATGCCAGCACCGTCATCGCGCGTGTGAACGGGGATGAGATCACATTGGGTCACGTCATCGCCACCGGGGCTGCCTTGCCCGAGCAGTACCAGCAGATCGAAGACGACGTTCTGTACGAGTTGATCGTTGACCAGCTGATTCAGCAGGCCTTGCTGGGCCAGCAGCAGGACACCTTGTCCAAGCTGAACACGCTGGCTCTGGAAAACGAGACACGCTCGTTGCTGGCGGTGCAGACGGTGAATGCGCTGATCGAAGAAGAACTGACGGATGAGGCGATCCAGGCGGCCTATGACGCGAAATACGCCGATTTCCAGGGTGCGGACGAGTTCAACGCCAGCCACATCCTTGTGGAAACCGAAGAAGAGGCCAATGAGATCAAGGCGCAGCTGGACGACGGCGCCGATTTCGCCGAGCTGGCCAAGGAAAAATCAACCGGCCCGTCCGGTCCCAACGGCGGTGAGCTGGGCTGGTTCGGTTCGGGTCAGATGGTTCCAGCCTTTGAGGCGGCGGTGATCAGTCTGGAAAAGGGTCAGGTATCTGATCCGGTGAAAACCCAGTTCGGCTGGCACGTGGTCACCCTGAACGACAAACGTAAATCCGAAGCGCCGAACATTGATCAGGTGCGCGCCGAGCTGACCCAGACCCTGCAGCAAGAGGTCATTCAGGCCCGTATCGACGGACTGACCCAAGAGGCCGAGATTGAGCGCCCCGCATTGGAAGGTGTTGGCCCCGAGGTTCTGCGTCAGACCGACCTGATTCAGGAGTAAACGCCTGTGGCCACGATTACCAAGGTCTCTCCGCTGGCTCCGGCGGCCTTTCCCGAATTGCCTGCAATTGACGGTGTGCGTTTCGCCACCGTCGAAGCAGGCGTGCGCTATCAGGGCCGTACAGATGTGATGCTGGCCGTGCTTGACCCGGGCACGTCTGTGGCCGGGGTGTTCACTCGCTCTGCCACCCGTGCGGCTCCGGTGCTGGACTGTCAGGAGAAAATCGGCGGGGCCAGTGATGGCCCGGCGGCGATCCTTGTGAATTCGGGCAACGCCAACGCGTTTACCGGGCGTTACGGTCAGACCTCGGTGGCCGAGGTAACGCAAGCTGTCTCAAAAGCCACCGGTGTTCCGGTCGAGCGGATCTTTACCTCGTCTACCGGTGTGATCGGCGAGCCGCTGCCGCATGACCGCATCGTGGCGCAGCTTGAGGCGCTGAAATCGGGCCTCAGCCGTCATGCTATCGAGGACGCCGCGCGCGCCATCATGACCACGGATACATTCCCTAAGGGTGCTAGCGCGCAGGTTGAGATTGATGGCAAAACAGTCTCTATCTCGGGGATTGCCAAGGGTTCGGGCATGATCGCGCCGGATATGGCGACGATGCTGGTTTACATCTTCACCGACGCGCAGGTCGAACAATCCGCCTTGCAAGCCATGCTCGGCGCGCAGACTGACAGGACGTTCAACTGTATTACAGTGGACAGCGATACTTCGACCTCGGACAGCCTGCTGTTGTGCGCGACTGGTGCTTCGGGCGTGGACGCCACCAGCAACGCAGCTTTTGCCGAAGCGCTGGAAACTGTGATGCTGGACCTTGCGCAGCAGGTTGTGCGCGACGGTGAAGGCGCGACGAAATTCGTGGAAATCCGCGTAACCGGCGCCGCCTCGGACGCAGACGCCAAGGTGCATGGGCTGGCGATTGCGAATTCTCCGCTGGTGAAAACCGCAATCGCGGGCGAAGACCCGAACTGGGGCCGCGTGGTCATGGCCATCGGCAAGTCCGGCGCGGCAGCGGATCGGGACCTGCTGAGCATTTCCTTCGGTGACATTCTGGTGGCCGAGAAAGGCTGGGTCAGTCCGGATTACAGCGAAGAAGACGCCGCCGCTTATATGAAAGGTCAGGATCTGGTGATTGCTGTCGATCTTGGGCTGGGCGAGGGGAAATCCACCGTTTGGACCTGTGACCTGACCCACGGCTACATCGAGATCAACGCGGATTATCGCTCGTGAAACCGGAACAATTCCAGCAAAAGTGGAGCCCGGTTTTGCCTCCGGGATTGTGACCATGAAAACAGTCTTAGTTTCTGCCGTTGCCCTGATCGACGTCGAGGGCCGGGTGCTGCTGGCGCAGCGCCCGGAGGGTAAATCCATGGCCGGGCTTTGGGAATTCCCCGGTGGCAAGATCGAACCCGGCGAAACCCCCGAGGCCGCCCTGATCCGCGAATTGCACGAAGAGCTGGGCATCGACACCTGGGCCTCGTGCCTCGCGCCGCTGACTTTCGCCAGCCACAGCTATGAGGATTTCCACCTGCTGATGCCGCTGTTTGCCTGCCGCAAATGGGAGGGCATCCCGCAGTCGAAAGAAGGGCAGGCTTTGAAATGGGTGCGTGCGAATGATCTGCGCAATTACCCGATGCCTGCCGCGGATGTACCGCTGATTCCGATATTGCGGGATTGGCTTTAAACACAAAGTCGACTCTAAATCAGCTTAATTGTCATAGGCGATCAGATCCTCAGGGGCGTGAAGTAGTGTGCCTTCGTACTTCTTCAGATCGTCTTCGATACGAAGCCACGACAGTTTGCTCTGGAAGTTGACGTGGAAGGTCGGAACAAAGTCCTCTGGGTGTTCCATTGAGGCTGCATACAAGTGCATCCCACCGGGGTAGTGGTCAGCTTCAAAGCCAACTGGAGAACCACAATCTCGGCAGAAATGACGAAAAACACCCTTTGAACTTTCGAGTGTTTTGGGTGCTTGGGCGGTCCATTTGAAGTTCCGAAGTGGAACACCCAACCATGCGACTATGGGTGCGGCACAGTTTCGACGGCAATCATCGCAATGGCAGTAGCAAGCCCATGTCACATCGCCTACAAACTCCCATTTTGTATTTTTGCACAGGCAATAGCCTCGCGTTGTCATATCAAGCTCCTAGTTCCATTCGCCCGCTATTGTTGACATAGCCACTGGTCTAAGACTGTTTGAAAGCGAACAGTTAACGTACAAAACACGACCGGAATATGCGGTTTGCAACAGGATCAGATGATCACGCCCGCCCCTGTTACAATTCGTAAGAATTGAGAAAACATCAGGCAAAACTTGGCGCTGATCGTGCCACTGTCCCTTAATCGGGGCGTTGGCGTTCGGGCTTGTAGTCCGAACCTGCCATTTCCGGCTCGGGGAGGAGCCGGATGGGGAGGAGAGAGAGATTGGCTCAGACGCAGTCGGGCGCGGACGGGATGGCCTCCCTTCCGGCGCTGTTAGATCGCAATGCGAAACAGTTCGGGGATGCCCCGGCCTATCGGGAAAAGGAATTCGGCATCTGGCAATGCTGGACTTGGGCGGAAACAGCCGCCGAGGTCCGCGCGATGGCGCTTGGATTTCTGGAAATTGGCGTTGAAAAAGGTGATCATATTGCCGTGATTGGCCGCAACCGTCCGGCGCATTACTGGTCGATGGTAGCCGCACAGATGGTGGGTGCGGTTCCGGTGCCGCTCTATCAGGATTCCGTGGCCGAAGAGATGGCCTATGTGCTGGAACATTGCGGCGCGAAATACGTCGTCTGCGGCGATCAGGAGCAGGTCGACAAGGTCATCGAGATTCAGGAAAACCTGCATCAGGTCAAACACATCCTCTATACCGACAAGCGCGGGATGCGGAAATACGACCATTCCCAGATGAACGCGCTTGAGGACATTATGGCCGAGGGCAACGCGGGCCATCAGCGGTTCGATGCGGAACTGGACAAGCGGACCGCTGCGATCACCTATGACGACACCTGCGTGATGCTTTACACCTCGGGCACCACGGGTAAGCCCAAAGGGGTGGTGCTGTCGAACCGCAACGTGATCGAAAGCGCAAAGAACTCGGCCGAGTTCGATCACCTGACCCGGAATGAGGACATCCTGTCCTATCTGCCGATGGCCTGGGTGGGCGATTTCATATTCTCGATCGGTCAGGCTTATTGGTGCGGTTTCTGCGTAAACTGCCCCGAAAGCGCCGATACGATGATGACCGACCTGCGCGAAATCGGGCCGACTTATTTCTTTGCCCCGCCGCGCGTGTTTGAAACTCAGCTGACCAATGTGATGATCCGTATGGAAGACGCGGGCAAGCTGAAGCAGCGCATGTTCCATCACTTCATGGCCCACGCCAAGAAAGTTGGCGGACTGTTGCTGGACGGCAAGCCGGTGGGTTTTGCGGATCGGATCAAATATGCGCTGGGCAATCTGCTGGTCTATGGTCCGTTGAAGGATACGCTAGGTTATGGCCGCTTTCGGGTGGGATACACTGCGGGTGAGGCCATCGGGCCGGAGATCTTCGATTTCTACCGCTCGTTAGGCATCAATCTGAAGCAGCTTTACGGCCAGACCGAGGCCACCGTCTTCATCACCGTCCAGCCGGATGGTGAGGTGCGGGCGGACACGGTTGGTGTGCCGGCGCCGGCGGTTGAATTGAAGATCGATGACAATGGCGAGATTCACTACCGCTCGCCGGGTGTGTTCGTCGAGTATTACGACAACCCGGCCTCGACGGCTTCGACCAAGGATGCCGAAGGTTGGGTGGCCACCGGGGATGCCGGGTTCATCGAAGAGCACACGGGCCATCTGAGGATTATCGACCGTGCCAAAGATGTGGGCAAGATGGCTGACGGATCAATGTTCGCGCCCAAATATGTCGAGAACAAGCTGAAGTTTTATCCCGATATTCTTGAGGTCGTGCTGTTCGGCAATGGCCGGGATCATTGCGTGGCTTTCATCAATATCGACCTGACGGCGGTGGGCAACTGGGCGGAACGCAATAACGTGGCTTATGCTTCGTATCAGGAATTGGCGAGCCATCCGCGCGTCCTGGATACCATCAGGTCCCACGTGGAAGAGGTGAACAAATCGGTGGCCGCAGACGAGATGTTGTCGGGCTGTCAGGTGCATCGCTTTGTAGTTCTGCACAAGGAACTGGATGCGGATGATGGTGAAATGACACGGACCCGGAAAGTGCGGCGTGGGTTTGTCGAGGAGAAATTCCAGGACATTATCGATGCGCTTTATGACGGGTCCGAAACCGTCTCGACCACAACCGAAGTGACGTATGAGGACGGGCGCAAGGGGGCGATCTCGGCGACGTTGAGTATTGTCGATGCGCCGGTTGTGCCGGTCGCGCAGCATAAAGTTGCCGCGGAATGAAGGCCGGTCGTGTGCCGCTCGACCTGCGGTCATCGCCCCGCCCGCCATCCCGTATTTGCGTAAGTCAGGGAGCGACTGATGCTGGATAATTCCGAAGGATATGTCACCGAAGACGGCCGCAAGATCGGCGGCGTGGTGATGGAGATGAAGAACATCACCCTGCGCTTTGGCGGTGTGGTGGCGATCAAGGATATCTCGTTCGACATTCGTGAGGGTGAGATCCGGGCGATCATCGGGCCGAACGGCGCGGGTAAGTCCTCGATGCTGAACGTGATTTCGGGGTTTTATGTCCCACAAGAGGGTGAGGTTTGGTTTCATGGGTCAAAGCGCCCGCCAATGCGCCCCTATGAGGTGGCGCGGCAGGGCATCGCGCGGACGTTTCAGAACATCGCCCTGTTCGAAGGCATGAGTGTTTTGGACAACGTCATGACTGGGCGCTTGAACTACATGAAGACCAACATGTTCCAGCAAGCCTGGTGGAAGGGCAAAGCCGAGGCGGAAGAGGTGAAAAACCGCGAGGCCGTCGAAAAGATCATCGATTTCCTTGAAATCCAGCACATCCGCAAGACTCCGGTATCGCGCTTGCCTTACGGTTTGAAAAAACGTGTCGAACTGGCACGTGCTTTGGCGGCTGAACCCAAGCTTCTGCTGCTGGATGAGCCGATGGCTGGCATGAATGTCGAAGAGAAAGAGGACATGAGCCGTTTTATCCTCGACGTGAATGATGAGTTCGGCACCACGATCGCCCTGATCGAACACGATATGGGCGTTGTCATGGACCTGAGCGACCGGGTGGTCGTGATGGATTACGGTAAGAAGATCGGTGACGGCACCCCGGATGAGGTGCGCAGCAATCAAGATGTCATCGACGCCTATCTGGGGGTCAGCCATGACTAAGCATCGGACAGACATGGGGAGTGGCGCAGATGTCTGAACAACTCGTATTCGCGATGGAGGTCATCCTCAATGGTCTGATGGCCGGGGTGCTTTATGCGCTGGTCGCGCTGGGCTTTGTGCTGATCTACAAGGCATCCGGAATTTTCAATTACGCCCAAGGGGTTATGGCCCTGTTTGCGGCGATGACGCTGGTTGGAATCATGAGTGGTCAGGTGCCGTTTGCACATCTGATCAACGCGACTTTCGGTACGCATGTGCACAAGTTTGGCTGGAATGTGCCGGCGCTGCTGGCGATTATCCTGACGATGGGCGTCATGGTGTTACTGGCCTGGGCGGTGCAGCGGTTCGTCATGCGCCATCTGGTCGGGCAGGAGCCGATCATCCTGTTCATGGCCACCATTGGTCTGGCCTATTTCCTTGAAGGTGTGGCCGACCTGATGTGGGGGTCTGAGATCAAGACTCTGGATGTGGGTCTGCCGCAGGGCATCAACCTGTGGATCGATGAGACGACATTCAACATCTTCGGCTACGGCTTCTTCATCGACAATCTGGACATTGTGGCGACGGTGATTGCGGCGCTGCTGGTGGCGGCACTTGTCGCGTTCAGCCAGTACACCAAACAAGGCCGGGCGATGCGCGCGGTGGCCGATGATCATCAGGCGGCGTTGTCTGTGGGCATCTCGCTGAACTTCATCTGGATCATGGTCTGGTCGGTGGCAGGTTTCGTAGCGCTGGTCGCGGGCATCATGTGGGGCACCAAGTCGGGCGTTCAGTTCTCGCTGTCGCTGATCGCGCTGAAGGCGCTGCCGGTGCTGATGCTGGGTGGGTTCACCTCGATTCCCGGCGCCATCGTGGGCGGTCTGATCATCGGCGTGGGTGAGAAACTGTTCGAATTCGCCATCGGTCCACTAGTTGGCGGCGCGACCGAGAACTGGTTCGCCTATGTGCTGGCGCTGATCTTCCTCGTGTTCCGGCCGCAGGGCCTGTTCGGTGAGAAGATTATCGAGAGGGTATAGGGCATGACCAAACTCATCGCCATCATCAACGTAATCTCGTGGGCCGGGTTCTGGGCTTTTGGGTACATCGCCATCACATCGGACGATCTGACGGATGGTCAGCTGACCATCGCCGCGATCCTGGCCTTTGCCGGGCTGATCATGGGCGTGCTGGCCTATCTGAAACTGGTCCGCGCCTCTGAGGCGAGCGGATACGCCAAAGGGTCCAACCAACTGGATGCCGAAGCCCGCAACCGGGCGCAGGAACAATGGGGAAAGTAAGACATGTTCTATCGTGAGGCCGGGGATTTCAAAACCTCGTACATTGATGACAGCCAGACCTTCCCGATTAAGTTCGACCGGTATCGGTACTATGTCGTGCTGGCTGTAGCGTTCGGGATCATTCCCTTCCTGATCAACGACTACCTGGCAAACGCGCTGTTGCTGCCGTTCCTGATCTACGCGATTGCTGCGATCGGGCTGAACATTCTGGTGGGCTATTGCGGGCAGGTTTCGCTGGGTACGGGGGGCTTTATGGCTGTGGGGGCCTATGCCTGCTACAAGCTGATGACCGCTTTCCCGGATGTCAGCATGTTCATCCACGTGCTGCTGGCCGGAGGAATCACAGCCATTGTCGGCGTGCTATTCGGCCTGCCGAGCCTTCGGATCAAAGGGTTCTATCTGGCGGTGGCAACGCTGGCGGCGCAGTTCTTCCTTGTGTGGCTGTTCAACCGTGTGCCGTGGTTCTACAACTACTCGGCCTCAGGTCAGATTAACGCGCCCGAGCGTGATGTGTTCGGCATCATCATCACCGGGCCGAACGCCCCTGCATGGGCGACCTACCTGTTCTGCCTGATCTTCCTGACCTTCTGCGCGCTCATCGCGCGGAACCTGACACGCGGAACCACCGGGCGCACCTGGATGGCGATCCGTGATATGGATATCGCGGCCGAGATCATCGGGGTGAACCCGCTGAAGGCGAAACTGACCGCCTTTGCTGTCAGCTCGTTCTTTGTGGGCATCGCCGGGGCGCTGTTCTTCGCGGTCTATCTGGGCGCGGTCGAGGTTGGCGAGGTTTTCGGCATCCAGAAATCGTTCCTGGTGCTGTTCATGATCATTATCGGCGGTTTGGGCTCGATCTTCGGCTCGTTCGCGGGCGCGGCGTTTCTGGTGCTGCTGCCGGTGGTGTTGAAGGTGGTGGGCGCCGACTGGCTGGGCTGGCCCACGGATATCGTGGCGCATTTGCAGCTGGTGATCGTCGGTGGGCTGATCATCCTGTTTCTGATCCTTGAGCCGCACGGTCTGGCGCAGCTTTGGCGTGTGGCGAAAGAGAAACTCAGACTATGGCCGTTCCCGCACTAAGGGGCAGGCCCAATCAGATAACGGGCACAAAAGCCCGACCCCAACATCGGACCAACCAAGGGAGGAGACACCCGATGAAATTGAAACTGGCAACCGCGGCGCTTAGCGCCCTGATGGCCGCAGGGCCAGCTCTGGCGGATCTGGTGATCCCCGATCTGAGCTATCGGACCGGACCTTACGCAGCTGGCGGCATTCCGTTCTCGGACGGGTACAACGACTATTTCACCATGCTGAACGAACGCGATGGCGGTATCGGCGGCGTTCCGATCCGCGTGGTCGAGTGTGAAACTGGCTACAATACCGAAAAAGGCGTTGAGTGCTATGAGTCCACCAAGGGCGAAGGCGCGCTGGTCTATCAACCTCTGTCAACCGGCATCACCTATCAGCTGATCCCGAAAGTGACTGCGGATAACATCCCGCTGCACACGATGGGCTATGGCCGGACTTCAGCCAAGAACGGCTCCGTGTTCAGTCACGTGTTCAACTATCCGGCCAACTACTGGGACGGGGCCTCGGGTGCGATCAACTATTTGCTCGAGGAAAATGGTGGCGACCTGAGCGGCAAGAAAGTCGCGCTGGTCTATCACAACTCGGCTTATGGCAAGGAGCCGATCCGCACGCTGGAAGAGCTGTCCAAGAAACACGGCTTTGAACTGGTGGCCCTGCCGGTCGATCACCCGGGTCAGGAACAGAAGTCGCAGTGGCTGCAAATCCGTCGCGATCGTCCTGACTATGTCCTGATGTGGGGCTGGGGCGTGATGAACCAGGTGGCCGTGCAAGAGGCTGCGAACATCCGTTTCCCGATGGAAAACTTCATCGGCATCTGGTGGTCGGGTTCGGAAAACGACGTTGTGCCCGCCGGTGAGGCCGCAAACGGCTATAAGGCGCTGACCTTCCACAATGTGGGCACGGACTTCCCGGTCTTTGATGACTTGCAGACGCACGTGATTGATGCGGGCAAGGCTGCAGGCGCAGGTGATCAGGTCGGTTCGGTTCTGTACAACCGTGGTCTGTACGCCGCTGTGCTGGCTGCCGAAGCGATCAAGAAAGCGCAAGAGATTTCGGGCAATGCCGACATCACCCCGGCAGAAATGCGCGAAGGTATGGAAGCGCTTGAGATGACTGAGGCGAAAATGGCGGAACTGGGCCTGCCGAACTTTGGTCCGACCTTCTCGGTCTCGTGCGAGAACCACGGCGGTGACGCTCTGGTGGGCGTGACCCAGTGGGACGCGGCGAACAAGACCTGGTCGCTGATCTCGGAGTTCAAACCTACCGACGGTGAAGTGATCGGTGCGCTGATCGACGAAGATTCCGCAGCTTATGCCTCGGAAAACAACATCGAATCGCGCTGCAACTAAAGCGCTTTGACACACCGGGGCGGCGGTGAGTTGCCGCCCCGAACCCCACACTCGCACAAGGACACGCGCAGATGCTGGATGCGGCTCAAACCACCGAAGTTCAGGCAGAAACCCTGCTTGAAGTGAACAATATCGAGGTGATCTACAACCACGTCATCCTGGTTCTGAAGGGTGTCAGCCTGACCGTGCCCAAAGGGGGCATTACCGCTCTGCTCGGCGGAAACGGCGCGGGCAAGACGACGACGCTCAAGGCGGTGTCGAACCTGCTGCAGTCGGAACGCGGTGAGGTCACCAAGGGTACAATCAAGTATCGTGGGACCAGCGTGCATGAAAGTGATCCGGCCGATCTGGTGGAAAAAGGCGTCATCCAGGTGATGGAAGGCCGCCACTGTTTCGAACACCTGACGGTCGAAGAAAACCTGCTGACCGGCGCCTATACCCGCAAAGACGGCAAGGCCGCGATCCAACAGGATCTTGAACTGGTCTACACATATTTCCCCCGCCTCAAGGAACGTCGCCGGTCGCAGGCGGGCTATACTTCGGGCGGTGAGCAACAGATGGTTGCGATGGGGCGCGCACTGATGTCACGGCCCGAGACGATCCTGCTGGACGAACCCTCGATGGGTCTGGCGCCACAGTTGGTCGAAGAGATTTTCGGCATTGTAAAGGATCTGAACGAGAAAGAGGGCGTGTCCTTCCTTCTGGCCGAACAGAACACAAACGTGGCGCTGCGATTTGCGCATTACGGTTACATTCTGGAGTCGGGTCGGGTGGTGATGGATGGCCCGGCAGCCGAGCTGCGTGAAAATCCGGACGTGAAGGAATTCTATCTGGGCATGTCGGACGAGGGGCGCAAAAGCTTCCGCGACGTGCGCTCATATCGCCGCCGCAAGAGGTGGCTGTAAGCGGATGGAGGATATGGTCATGACGAAGTATTACGACGCGCTCGAAACCCGCTCAGCCGACCAGCGTGCCTCCGATCAGGCACGGGCATTGCGTGTCCAGCTTCAGCGAGCACTGTCTGCACCGGGGTTTGAAGCGCATCTGGCTGGTGTGAACACCGACGCTGTCGCCTCGGCTGAGGATCTGGTGAAATTGCCGGTTCTTCGCAAATCCGATCTGGCGCAGGCACAGGCGTCGCGGCCCCCGTTCGGTGGGTTCACGGTCAAACCGGCGCGGCATTTCCACCATGTTTTCCAGTCACCGGGTCCGATTTACGAACCCGGCAGCACTGACCCCGACTGGTGGCGCATGGGGCGGTTCCTGAATGCGGCGGGCGTAGGCCCTGGCGATATCGTGCAGAACTGCTTTGGCTACCACCTAACGCCCGCAGGCATGATCTTTGAAAGCGGCGCGAGGGCCGTAGGGGCCGCCGTGCTACCTGCCGGTACTGGCCAGACCGAGTTGCAGGTGACCGCCGCGCGCGACGTGGGCTGTACCGCGTATGCCGGAACCCCGGACTATCTGAAGGTCATCCTTGACAAGGCAGATGAGATGGGCGTGGCGCTGGGCTTCAACGCGGCCGTTGTCGGCGGCGGCGCGCTGTTCCCGTCCTTGCGTCAGGAATACGCCGACCGCGGCATTTCCTGCCTGCAGTGCTATGCCACCGCCGATCTTGGCAATATCGCTTACGAAAGCTCCGCGATGGAGGGAATGATCATCGACGAACATGTCATCGTGGAGATTGTCACTCCGGGCACCGGAACCCCCGTGGCCGAGGGTGAGGTCGGTGAGGTCGTGGTGACCTCGTTGAACCCAGACTATCCGCTGATCCGGTTTGCCACCGGCGATCTGTCGGCGATCATGCCGGGCCAATCCCCCTGTGGCCGCACCAACTTGTGGATCAAGGGCTGGATGGGCCGGGCCGATCAGACCACCAAGATTAAGGGTATGTTCGTGCGCCCCGAGCAGGTGGCCGCGCTGGTCGAAAAACATGAAGAGATTGTCAAAGCCCGTGTCATCGCTGCCCGACAGGGTGAGATGGACACCATGACCGTTCAGATCGAAAGCCCAGGTGGAGACGGCAACGCCTATGCCAAGTCGGTGATCGAGGTGCTGAAACTGAAGGGCGCGATCGAGGTTGTGGCCCCCGGTTCGCTGCCCAAGGACGGTCTGGTGATCGAGGATCAGCGGGTTTATGAATGATAAATTCGAGGGCGGCGTAGTTTACGCCGCTCGCCAACATTAAAAAAACATGTACCGGACGCGGGTTATCATTTGCTATTCAAGACACTGTTCACACGCACCGGAATACCATCATCTTGCAGCAAGACACCGGAATACAGGCTGTAAGCTAAAAACGAATTGAGTGGGTGCATACTCCATTGAAGCTCGTCCTTCGGGATCACTCCACCAATAATAACCCCTTCTCCGTCGTAGTCGTGTAACCTCATGACAGCTCTTGACCGAAAAATTCGCTTTGACATTTGAAACCCGTTTGCCGCCATCCAGGCCATCAGTTTGTCGGGGTTTGACAATCTTTCGGCTATGGAGAGCAGGCAGAAATCCAACTCTTCCAGAAATCTGATTTTCTTCCAGTTCAGCGTCGAGTTTTCCAATTCGGTTTCGCCCGATACCAGACATTTCGCGGCAAACTCCGCGTCAACACGCGGGTCTGCGTTTACTGAAAGGCCGTGGAACACAAGAATTGACGAAATGAGAAGCGCATTTAGTTTCATCGAATTCCCAGCCCCAAACCTATTGATTGAGTTGGACGTGATCCACTTGCTCACAGCAAGTCCGGAATTCCTGCGCATGACCAAGCAGCAGTTTGTTCATCTTGAGGCCTCAGCCTTTGTTTATTGGTGCTGGAAATTCCGACAAATTTAGTCGAAAAGGCAATCTAGCACCAAGCAAAGAGCCCGCATGGCCGAAATCGAATTTTCAGAACACGGAACGCGCAATCGGGGCGTGTTTGGCACCCGGCTGGTGGGCTCGGTGGCTTGTCTGGTGGCGGCCGCGTGCCTGTTGCCGATGGTGGCTGTTGTTCTGGCGGCGGTCACAGGCGGGACGGATACGATCTCGCACTTGCTGGATACGGTTCTGCCGCGATATGCGCTGACGACGCTTGTATTGGTGGCTCTGGTGGGAACCGGAACCTTTCTAATCGGCGTTGGAGCAGCCTGGCTGGTGACGATGACCCGCTTTCCCGGCGTTCGGTTTCTGGAAATAGCTCTGGTCCTGCCGCTGGCCTTTCCTGCCTATGTTCTGGCCTATGCCTATACCTTTGTGCTGGATCATCCCGGCATCGTTCAAACCACATTGCGCGAGGTAACCGGCTGGGGTCCGCGCGATTATTGGTTCCCCGAGATCCGCTCGACCGAGGGTGCGGCGGTGATGCTGATCCTGGTACTTTATCCTTACGTCTATCTGCTGGCGCGTGCGGCGTTCCTACAGCAAAGCGCCACCGCGTTTCTGGCTGCCCGCGCGCTGGGCAAAAGCCCTTGGCTGGCCTTCTGGCATGTGTCATTGCCGATGGCGCGCCCGGCCATTGCGGGCGGCGTTCTGCTGGCCATTATGGAGACCATCGCCGATTTCGGCACGGTGGCCTATTTCGGCGTGCAGACCTTTGCCACCGGTATCTATACCAGTTGGTTTTCGATCGGAGACCGCGCCGCCGCCGCACAGCTTGCCCTTTGTTTGCTGGGATTTGCGCTGGCCATTGCCGTGATCGAAAGAACCCAACGAGGCAAGGCGAAGTACTATCAGGCCGGCAAAAGCCATGCGACGCTGCAGGTGGCTGAGCTGAAAGGCTGGAAATCCACATTGGCTTTTTGCTTGTGCGCTTTCCCGGTATTTTTGGGTTTTTTACTGCCGGTATTCATTCTGGTCGAAATGGGATTGGAGTCGGAACAAAACCTGCTGTCGCGGCGCTATATCGGGTTCATCCAAAATTCACTGACACTGGCTGGCACGGCGGCGGTCGTCACCGTTTGCGCGGCGATATGTGTGGGGTTCTTTCAACGCCTGCGTCCGGGCCGGGCATCGGCCACAGCGGGTTATCTGGCGCGGCTAGGCTATGCAGTGCCGGGCGGAGTGATCGCGGTGGGCCTGATGGTGCCGTTTGCCAGCTTTGACAACGCGCTGGATGCGTGGATGCGGCAGACTTTTGATATTTCAACCGGGCTCTTGGTGACTGGATCGATTTGGCTGCTGATTGCGGCCTATATGGTGCGGTTTCTGGCTGCCGCGCTCAGCGCTTACGAAGGCGGGCAGAGCACGGTTCACGCCAATATGGACGCCGCCGCGCGGTCTTTGGGGCAGACGCCGCTGGGCACGCTGCGCCGCGTGCATTTGCCGATCCTGACACCATCACTGCTGACAGCGTTGCTGATCGTTTTTGTCGATGTGATGAAAGAGCTTCCTGCAACCCTGATCATGCGCCCGTTCAACTTTGATACACTGGCGGTACAGGCCTATCGGCTGGCCTCGGATGAGCGGCTCGAAGGGGCCGCCGTGCCCTCGCTGGTGATCCTTGCGGTGGGGCTGTTGCCGGTGATTCTGATCTGTCGTCAGGTCGGGCGGCGCTAGGTCACGATCGACCAAAAAACCACACCTTCTCGTGCTTAGGCTTGATTTAAACACGTTTTCCGGCAAGGCTTAGGGTATGAACATGCAGCCTCCCAGCCGGTTTTCTGCTAACTCGGCACAGATGCCCGTCGCGTTCGACCGGCGCGAGATGTCCCATATCCTGTCCGTCTATGGCCGGATGGTCGCCGCCGGGGAAATGCGCGATTACGGTATTTCGAACCTTAAGGATATGGCAGTTTTTTCAATATTCCGACGCACGGCCGAGCATCCGATCTACCGGGTCGAGAAGCATCCTCGCCTGCGTCAAAAACAGGGCATGTATTCGGTGATCGGCATGGATGGCCGCATCCTGAAACGCGGCCACGACCTGCGCACCGTACTGCGGGTTCTGGAGCGTAAACTGATCCGCTCGGTCGACCTTGATTAAAGCCTTTTATGGGATGTTACGGGGCCGTCGCCCTGTTCCAATATGCGCGTGATGGCCTGATCCATCGGCTCGAAGGTTACGTCCATGTGATAGGCGTTGGCGTGCAGCAGCATGTTCTCACCATAGACCCAGGCGACATGGCCCTTCCAGAATAGCAGATCCCCGTGTTTCGGTTCCGTGCCTGCGGGCAAGGCCTGACCCAGTTGTCGTTCCTGATCACCGCTATCGCCAGGGCAGGGGATGCCGCAGGCCAACAGCCCGGCCTGCACCAGACCCGAGCAATCCAGTCCGAACCGGCTGTTCCCGCCCCACAGATAGGGCGTGCCCAGAAACAGCTCTGCTACGGCGACCGGATCGGTCAGATGGGTGGCGTTAAGCTTGGCGTGTACGGCGGGGATGAAGCCCAGTTCCGTTTCCAGAAACCTGTTCTGCTCAGACAGGACCTGAACCCTGCTACCGAAACTCAGCGAGACCCGGTCGGAGCTTTTCATATCCGGTTCCGCATAGGCATGGGTCGCAGGGGCGGTGATCCAGTGGGTACTGGCAACCGGCGCCCCCAACTGGTCCGAGTCGACCCAGCCGGAGTAACCATCCTTATCCGCGGTCACCCGGCTCCAACTGTCTTGGACTTCCGTCACGTTGACCGTATCACCGAACAAAAGCTGCCGGTCCCGCGGACCGTTGGGGTGGCGCAACAGGTTGACCACGGGGTTTATGATACGTTGTCGTGTCATAGGCCCAGCATCTCGGGCAAGGCTGTCAGCAGCGCGCGCGGGCCTTGGCCAAGGCCGCCTTTACTGCGGCCTGGTGCTTTGCTGGCTTGCCAGGAATAGATGTCGAAATGCATGTAACGGCTGTCGCCCACAAACCGGCGCAGGAACAGCGCGGCGGTGATTGATCCCGCAAACCCGCCCGAAGGAGCGTTGTCCAGATCGGCGATACCCGGTTCAATCATCGCCTCGTAGGGTTCGTGGAAGGGCATCCGCCAGACCGGATCGGCGGCCTGTTGACCGGCCCGCGCCAGCGCATCGGCGGCGCCGTCGTCGTCGGTGTAGAACGGTGCCAGATCACCGCCGACAGCTACCCGCGCCGCGCCGGTCAGCGTGGCCATCGAGATCACCATGTCCGGATTGCCCTCATCCGCCAGCGTCAACGCATCGGCCAGCACCAGCCGCCCTTCGGCATCAGTGTTGTTGATCTCGACCGTCAGACCCTTGCGTGAGGTCAGAATATCGCCAGGTCGGAAGGCGTTTCCGGCCACTGAATTCTCAACCGCCGGAATCAGCACCCGCAGTTGAATAGGCAGTTTCAGTGCCATGATCATGCGCGCCAGACCCAGCACGTTGGCGGACCCGCCCATGTCTTTCTTCATCAGCGCCATCGAGCTTCCGGGCTTCAGGTTCAGTCCTCCGGTATCGAAACACACGCCTTTGCCAACCAAAGTCAGCTTGGGGCCGGAGCTGCCCCAGTTCATCTCGATCAAGCGCGGTTCCTGCGCGGCGGCGCGGCCAACGGCGTGGATCATGGGAAAGTTCTGGTCGAGCAGAGCCTGCCCCTTGATCACGTCGCACGAAGCACTGAATTCTTGCGCCAATGACTCGGTCGCCGCTTGCAATTGCTCTGGTCCCATATCCGCGGTGGGCGTGTTTACCAGATCGCGGGTCAGGGCCTCGGCCTGTGCAAGAACCTCGGTCCGGACGGCGTCCAACCCTGCCGGGGCAACCAGTCGTGCCTTTGCCCCGGATTGCGCGGCATAGCGGTCAAACGCATAGCTGGTCAGCAACCAGCCCAGACACTCGGTGCCCTGCACATCTTCAGGCACGCCCGATGCGATGTGATAAGCGCCTTTGGGCAAGGCTTCGGCGGCGGCGGCCAGCGGAAACCGTTTGCGTGCACGGCCTGCGGCTGTGCCATACCCCGCAATAGCAAAGTCCGGAGTGTCATCGGAACCCGGGATCAGGGCGACCTGTCCAAGCGCGCCGGTAAAGCCGCTGGCCTGCACCCAGTTCGACACGTGATCAGGCTGACCCGTCAGCCAGTCATCCAGATCGGGTTGCGCTATGACGTGCAGCGGCAGCGAGGGCTCAGAGGGTGATGCAAAGGACAGGGTCATGGATATCTCGGCTGGTTCGATTTGCGCCCAGCCTAGCCGCCCACGGCCCGTCCGCAAGCCCCGTCAGACGGAAAGATCCTGCTGATCCCAGATCACGGTCAGCGATTTCTCTCCGACCCGGATCAGCCGTGACAGGGTGGCGCCGGTCGCCACCGCATCGCCCGTATCCACGGTCTGCGCCACATCGCCGGCAACACGGGCCAGTGCGACCATGCCGATCTGATCGGCAATTGCCACCAGTGACCGCGCGCATTTGCGCAGGCCCGCCCAGTCGCGCTGCCGCCAGAACCGTTCACAGTTTGAAAGGCGCACGGCCAGTTCCTCGACGGTGCGGCATAGTACATCCAGCGTGTTCTTGTCGCCCAACTGACGATACAGACCACTAAGTTGATCCATGTCCAGCCGGACGGTTTCCTTGTGTTCAAGCGTGAGTATCTTATCCACCACATTTACCCCAATTCTTTACGCCCCCACGGCATAGGCTGACTTTGATGGTGAATTCCTTTGCAAAACCTTGCATCCGCACAGGATAATTGCTCGAATTTTCCGCGAATTCAGGGTAGAGCAGCCCATAGGAACACGAAGATGGACAGAAGAATGGAATTAGCGAAACCTCTGCCGGGCTATCTGGTCAAACGGTACCATGGCTGGAAAGCCACCACCTATTCAGAAAATCAGGTCTGGTATCGCCGCCTGGCGACCGAGGGTCAGCGCCCGCGCGCGATGGTCATTTCGTGTTGCGACAGCCGCGTGCACGTGACCTCGATGTTCGGGGCGGATCAGGGCGATTTCTTCATCCACCGCAATATCGCCAATTTGGTGCCCCCATACGCGCCGGACGGCGATCACCACGGCACCAGTGCGGCGATCGAATATGCCGTCACCGCGCTGAAAGTGGCGCATCTGATCGTGCTGGGCCACTCGCAATGCGGTGGGGTTCAGGGCTGTATCGACATGTGCAAGGGCCAGGCTCCGCAACTGGAGGCCAAAGACAGCTTTGTCGGCCGTTGGATGGATATTCTGAAGCCAAAATACGAACTGGTTGCCGATATCGAAGACAGCGTCGATCAAGCGCGGCAGTTCGAACGGCAGGCCGTTGTCGCTTCGCTCGAGAACCTGATGACCTTCCCGTTCGTGTCCTCGGCGGTGCAAGACGGGTCGCTCAGCCTGCATGGGCTATGGACCGATATCGGTGAGGGCGGGCTGCAATGCTATGACCCGCAGGAAAAGAAATTCGTGGTCGTCTGACCCATTGGAAAATTCTGCTTTTTTGATTGGCGCGGGATCAGGTCTCTGATTCCGCGCGATTTTTTGCTATAGTCGCCTTATCCGGGTTTGCATCGGGGGCGTATCATGCGAGTCATTAAACGCATTCTTGTGGCACTGCTTGTGCTGATTTTACTGCTGATCGGGGTTTCCTACCTGTTGCCCGGACGGGCCGAAGTGTCACGCAGTATCACCATCGACGCCCCGCCCGCTGCCATCTTTCCCTATGTAAATTCGATGCAAGAGACCGAGAAATGGTCGCCTTGGTTGGAACGCGATCCAGAAACGCAGCTAACCTATAGCGGCCCTGAGTCCGGGGTGGGCAATACCTTGAACTGGAGCTCGGAAAATCCGCAAGTCGGGACCGGATCGCAGGAGATCGTCGAAAGCACCCCCGATCAGACGGTCAGAACGGCGCTGGATTTCGGATCGATGGGCACCGCCTTGGCGTCGTTTGATCTGGTGCCCGAGGGTGATCAGACGAAAGTAACATGGGGATTCGTCACCGATCTGGGCCTGAATCCGATGGCGCGTTGGATGGGGCTGATGATGGATGAATGGGTGGGCGGCGACTATGAACGGGGCCTGTCTAATCTGAAAGTGTTGGTCGAAACGCAGGGTTAGCGGATTCTGCCCCCTGGGTAAGTCGCACCATCAGAACGGAAAATCAGCAAAGGCGCTAAAAAATGACCAGTTTGCATCTTTTTTAACTTTTTCGTTGCCGAAACCGGTTTCGGAGCAAACAAATGGAAAAAATGACTACGAATCTCTCATATCAGTCGCTCGCATCGGCGAATCGCACCTCGGTTTCTGGCCGGGTGAAGCTAGACGAGTTGGCGGCGCATCTGGGCCTATCGAAAAGCACGGTGTCGCGTGCGTTGAACGGCTATTCTGATATTTCCGAGGTTACGCGGACCCGTGTCGAAACCGCCGCGCGCAAGCTGGGCTACCGCCCGTTGAGCCACGCTCAGGCAATACGAACCGGACAGGTGCGTGCCATTGCGATGGTGCTGAACAGCGAAGAGCCGGATCAGCACAACCCGTTCCTGCAGGACTTTCTGGCCGGGGCTTGTGAGGCCGCCAGTAGCCTTGATTGGACGATGACGATCTCCACGGCGACTTCGGAACGCGACACGCTGAAAGTGCTCAGCCGCCTGTTCGAGGAACGCAAGGCGGATGGCTTCATCCTGCCGCGAACGATGGTCAAGGATGCGCGCGTCGGGCTTTTGCGCAATCTCGAAGTGCCGCATATCCTTTATGGCCGGACCGGATATGGGCAGCCGAACACGTGGGAGGAAACTTCGTGGTTCGACATTGCGGGCGAAACCGCCATGCGCAAGGCTGTGCTGCGGCTGGCCGGGTTCGGACATACGCGCATCGGGTTTGTCGGCAGCGATCCCAAATTCAACTACAGCCACCTGCGCCGCGATGGGTACACCGATGGTCTGCATCAGGCGGGCTTGCCGCTTGATCCCAACCTGATCCGCGAAGGCGCTCGGACACGCGAAGACGGCGCCGCGCAGGCGATGGCGCTGATGCAGCTGGACCAGCCGCCCACCGCGATTGTCTTTGCCACCGATTTGGCTGCGTTGGGCTTTTGTGCGGCCGCGCAGGATCAGGGGTTTGAGATTGGTCGCGACGTGTCGGTCATCGGTTATGATGGCATTCCGGAATGCCGTTACGCACGCCCCGCGCTGACCACATTCGCAGTCGATTCCCGCATGGCCGGGCAACGGCTGGCAACCTTGCTGATCCGCCAGATCAGGGGCGAGGACCCCGCCAGCCTGCGCGAGCTGACCGAAGCGACTCTGATCGAAGGGGAGTCGGACGGGCCGCCGCATCTGACACCGGCGGAACTGGCGAAGAAACACACGTAATTCAACAAAGACTAACCGGGAGGAGACCACACATGAAACTGACACCCAAAGCCGCAAGGCTGATGCTTGGATCGTCACTGGCACTGGCGCTGACCGCACTGTCCGTGCAGGCCGACACGATCCGGTTCTGGACCACCGAAGAACAGCCCGAGCGTCTGGCCAAACAGCAGGAGATGGCCGATCAGTTCAAGGCCGAAAGCGGCACCACGGTTGAGGTGATCCCTGTCACCGAAAGCGATTTGGGCACGCGCGCCACAGCCGCCTTTGCTGCCGGTGACCTGCCGGACGTGGTCTATCACACGCTGCAATACGCGCTGCCTTGGGCCGAGGCCGGCATTCTGGACACCGAAGCTGCCACCGAGGTGATCGAGGAACTGGGCGCCGACACCTTTGCCCCCGGCGCGCTGGCCATGGCGGCGTTCAACGGTGAAACCGCCTCCGTACCGGTGGATGGCTGGACCCAAATGGTTGTCTATCGCAAAGACCTGTTCGATGAGGCTGGTCTGGAAGCGCCCAACAGCTTTGCCGACATTCAGGCCGCGCTTGAGGCCCTGCACAACCCGCCGGAGATGTACGGCTTTGTGTCGGCCACCAAGGTTGATGAGAACTTCATGAGCCAGGTGTTGGAGCATGTCTTCCTCGCCAATGGTGTCTCGCCGGTCGGCCCTGACGGGTTCCAGCCGCTGGATGAAGCCAAGACCACCGAGGTTCTGGATTTCTACAAGGCGATCTCCAAGGCGTCACCTCCGGGTGAGCTGTACTGGAAGCAATCGCGCGAGCTGTATTTTGATGGCAAAGCAGCGATGATCATCTGGTCGCCCTTCATTCTGGATGAGCTGGCTGGTCTGCGCGACAGCGCCCCACCAACCATCACCGATGACCCGACCTCGCGCGATCTGGCGGGCAAAACGGGTATAGTCACCAAACTGTCCGGCCCGTCGAACCCCGATGGTGCCGCATGGGGCGATGTTCGTTACTTTGGCATCACCAACGATGCGGATACCGACGCGGCGATGGAGTTCGTGAAATACGCCATGGATCAGGGATATACCCAGACGCTGGCTATCGCGCCCGAGGGTAAGTTCCCGGTACGTCGCGGCAATGCCGACAACCCAACCGCCTTTGCTGAAGCCTGGGCCGAGCTGCCTGTAGGCGTGGATCGCAAAGCTCCGCTGGGTGAGCTCTATGAACAGGCGATGATCGACGAGATCGTCGGCGGCCTGGACGTGGCCCAACGTTGGGGCGTGGCCGAAGGGCAGCTGTCGCTGGCCTCGAAGATGATCAACTCTCAGGCCATCAACCGGATCGTGCGTCAGTATATCGACGACGAGATTGACGCCGCCGCCGCCGTCGCGGCCATGAACGAAGAGCTGGCCAAGGTTCAGTAATCCACCAGCATCAGCAGCGGCGTCCGCGCCGCTGCGCACAACCCTTTGAGGTATCCCATGTCTTCGGCCACCCCACCGACCGGAACCGGGGCGCTTGCCAAACGCGAGGCGCGTTTGGCCTGGGCGCTGCTGGCTCCGACCGTGATCAGCGTGTCGCTTGTGGTGATCCTGCCCCTGCTGGCAATCATCTGGATCAGCTTCAAGCCCTTTACCCTCTCGGATCTGCGCCCCCCTGCGCCGGTTGTCCGCGAAAGCCTGCGCGGTTCAGGCGACGATCTGCGGATCGAATACCGTCTGCGTAACTCCAGCCAGGAGATCGCCATTGAGGGCGTGACCCTGAGTGACGTGCTGCCCGACGGTGTGACCGCCGGAGAGATTGCCGCTCCCTGTGTTCTGAGTGGGCAGGAATTGTTCTGCGACTTCGGCACGTTGGAGGGTGGTCAGCGAGAACGTATCCGCATTCCTGTGGCTATCGATGGTGACCCTGACGCGTTCGAGGACGTGGTCGAAGGATCGGAACCGCGCGTCACTGGCAGCGGGCCGAGCGTGTTGACCAATCTGGAATTCAGCCTCGAAAACTTTGCCCGTGTCTTTGACGGCTCGGAATTCTGGGGCGTTCTATGGGTGACCCTGTTCTATACCGTCTTCGGCACCATTGGCGCGTTGGTCATGGGCCTGTTTGCCGCGCTGCTGCTGAACAAGAGCTTCAAGGGGCAGGGGTTTATCCGCGGCCTCTACCTGTTTCCCTATGTTGCCCCGGTGATCGCCGTGGCGTTTACTTGGGTCACGTTGTTCGATCCGTTCTCGGGCTCGGCCAATGCCCTGTTGGTGCAGATGGGCCTCAGCAGTGAGCCGATTAACTTCTTCGGCGAACGCCCTTTGGCTCTGATCATGGTCACCGTGTTCGAAATTTGGCGCTATTTCCCGCTGTCCTTCTTATTCATCCTTGCGCGCATGCAGTCTATCGACTCGAGCATGTATGAGGCCGCGGATATGGACGGAGCCTCACCGTTCCAAAAGTTCTGGTTGCTGAGCATCCCGCAGCTGTTGGGTATCCTGTCGGTGCTGTTCCTGCTGCGCTTCATTTGGACGTTCAATAAGTTCGACGACATCTTCCTGCTGACCGGAGGCAATGCGGGCACTCGCACGCTGACCGTGAATGTGTACGAGCAGGCCTTTGCGGTCTCGAACATCGGGGCGGGCGCGGCGGTGGCCGTGGTGATCCTAATGTGTCTGATCGCCTTCAGCTTTGTCTTCTTCCGTTTCATCAGCCGAGAGGAGGGCCTGTGATGCGCAAAGGGTTTATTACCGGCCCCGCTCTGGGCGCGCTGTGGATGTTGGTGATCGCCACCACCATCGCGGTCACCATGTCTTTCGCAACGGGCGCGGCGTTTCGCCCACAGGTTCTGCTGAGCCTGATTTGGGGCGCGGTGGCCGGGCTGGTCTATGTCCGCTTTCCCGCGCGCCGTGCTCCGGCCCGTCTGGGCGTGGCCGCCCTGCTGGGCCTTTCCTGCCTGACGGGTTTTGGCCCGGTTCTGATTGGGTCGGACACCACGCTGCAAGCGGTTTTGATTACCGTGGTCGCGGTGGCCGTGGTGATGCATATCTCAATGGCCGCGATCCTCAACGAGCTGCCCTTTGCAGAGCTGACCCGTCACGAGTTCGAAGACGCGGTGATCCGGTTCTGCACCGGGTTCGGTTACATCTTCTTCACCGCCATCGTGGTTATCCCCTTCTATGTGATGGTGATGACCAGCCTGAAATCGCAGCAGGCACTGTTACAGAACCCGTTGGATTTCTCGGTCGACCTTGGCCAGGGCTGGGCACTGTTTCGCAGCTACACGGAACTGTTCCGCGACTTCAATTTCGGTACCTACCTGTGGACGTCCTTTTACGTGTCTTGCCTGACCGTGTTCATCACCCTGCTGTTCAGCGTGCCGGGTGCCTATGCGGTGGCGCGGTTCCGGTTTCAGGGGCAAAAGGCGTTCTCACGCTCGATCCTGCTGATCTACATGGTGCCGATGATCGTGCTGGCATTGCCGATCTATATCGCATTCTCACTGACTGGTCTGCGCAACTCGATCCTTGGTATCGTGATGATCTACCCGGTCACCACGATCCCGGTCGCGCTTTATATGCTGCAGGGCTATTTCCGCGGCCTGCCGACCGAGGTCGAAGAGGCCGGCCTGATGGATGGCCTGTCGCGTTTGGCAGTGATCTGGAAAATCACCCTGCCGCTTAGCCTGCCGGCGCTGGCCTCGGTGTCGCTATATGTCTTCATGATCGCCTGGAATGAATTCCTGCTGGCTTTCATGCTGCTGGACGACCCGTCGAAATTTACCCTGACCCGAGGTGTCACGATGCTGAACTCCTCGGAAATCCCCCGCCAACACTTGATGGCCGGGGCGGTGATAGCCACCGTTCCGATCATGGCCCTGTTCTTGGGGCTTGAACGTTTCATGACCAAGGGCCTGACGGCTGGCTCGGTCAAAGGATGACAGACATGAACTACTATACAACGCCGAGTGAATCGGCCCGCAACATCCTGATTGCCAATGATCGGGGCGGCTATACGATCCCGACCAGCGGTCTTTATCCCTATCAGTGGAACTGGGACAGCGCGGTTGCAGCGGTGGGCTTTGCCGAATTCGACATCGATCGCGCCTGGGTTGAGCTTGAGACGCTGTTCTCGGGCCAGTGGAACGATGGCATGGTGCCCCACATCCTGTTCCATAAGCCTGATCCGGGCTACTTCCCCGGGCCGGATGTCTGGGGCGGCACCGGGCCGATTGCCTCTTCGGGTGTGACCCAGCCGCCGCTTGCCGCCACCATGGCACGCCGGGTCTGGGACAAGGACCGCGCGGCGGGTGAGGCGCGCCTTCGCGCCCTGTTCCCGGCCATGCTGGCCTGGCACCGCTGGTTCATGGCGTGGCGTCTGGATGAACATGGCGCCGTCTGCACCACCCATCCTTGGGAGGCCGGACGTGACAATGCGCCGGACTGGGATGGCGCGATGGCGGGGATCGATGCCTCGGACGTGGGTGAATATCAGCGCCGCGACACCAGTCATGTGAACAGCGCCGACCGGCCTACGAAATACGACTATGACCGGTACATCAAACTGGTGCAGATCGGGCGTGAGGTCGGTTGGGATCAGCAGAAATTGCTGGCGCTCAACCCGTTCCGCGTGGCCGACCCGACCATGACCTTCACCACCCTGCGCGCCGCCCGCGATCTGCTGGCCATCAGCGAGGAACTGGGGATCGAAGCCGAAGGGCTCAGCGCCGATGTGGCCCGGCTTGAGGCGGGTGCAAAGTCGCTGTGGAACGAGGCGCTGGGCGCCTTTGACGCCCGCGATGCACATACGGGCGAATGGGCTGAAAGTGTCTCTAACGCAAGCTATCTTTGTTGGTATGCCGGCATACAGTCCCCGCAAATGCTGGACCGTGTGAAAACTGTTCTGACCACCGTCCCCCATCCGATCCCCAGCTATGATCCGAATATGCCCAAGTTTGATGAGCGCCGCTATTGGCGCGGGCCGACCTGGGCCTTCATGAACATGCTGGCAGGCTTTGGTCTTGCGGAAATGGGTCACGGCGTCGAGGCCGAAGCCCTGCGCCTGAAAACCGCGCGTCTGATCGCGGGCCACGGCTTTGCAGAATATTACGACCCGATCACCGGCAGCCCGGCCGGAGGCAATTCATTCACATGGACAGCCGCCGTTTGGCTGCATTGGGCAGGGAGGAACTGATGGGTAGCATCGAGCTCAAAGCCGTCGAGAAATGGTTCGGCGAAGTGCAGGTGATCAAAGGCATCGACCTGCAGATCGAAGAGGGTGAGTTTGTCGTCTTCGTAGGCCCCTCGGGCTGTGGTAAATCCACCCTGCTGCGGATGATCGGCGGGCTCGAGGATATCTCGCGCGGGTCGCTTCTGATCAACGGGAATGACGTCACTGACCACCCGCCCTCGAAACGCGGGCTGACGATGGTGTTCCAGTCCTATGCGCTGTATCCCCACTTGACCGTGGCCGAGAATATGGGGTTCTCGCTGAAGGTGGCGGGTGTGCCCAAGGCTGAGATCGCCGAACGCGTTGGCACCGCCGCCGAGGTGCTCAAGCTGGAACCGTATCTGGAACGCCGCCCCAAGGATCTGTCCGGCGGTCAGCGTCAGCGTGTGGCGATTGGGCGCTCGATTGTGCGCGATCCCACTGCGTTTTTGTTCGATGAACCTCTGTCCAACCTCGACGCCGCCCTGAGGGTCGAGATGCGATACGAGATCGCCAAGCTGCACCAGAGCCTGAACCGCACCATGATCTATGTGACCCACGACCAGGTCGAGGCGATGACACTGGCAGATCGCATCGTGGTGCTGGAGTTTGGAAAAATTGCGCAAGTTGGCACGCCCCGAGAACTGTACGAACGCCCTGCCAACCTGTTCGTAGCACAGTTCATCGGCAGCCCGAAAATGAACGTGCTGCCCTGTACTGTCGCCGGAGACCGGTTCCGGCTGGAGAATGGAGGCAGTGGTCCGTATGACCGTTCCGGCGCGGCCGCGATGCTGGGCATTCGCCCGGAACATATCAGCGTGGTCGAGCCCGGCGCAGGTCACAGCGACGGAATGGTCGAGGTGGTCGAATACCTCGGCGCCGATATGTTCGTCATCGTCGATTGCGGCACCGAGGAGAAAGTCACTGTCCGCTTGGGTGGCGATACCGAGATTAAGGCGGGCAGCAAAATCGGGCTGCATTTCGCCCCGGAAAAACTGCAGTTCTTCGACGCAGACGGGCAGGCACTGTAAATGGCGCGGGGCCAGACCCCGCGCAACTCATTCAGTTATGACGACTTTACGAGGTGCTTTGAGTTCAGCTTAAATCTGTTATCGTCCGATGTAAGTGACACGGTTTCGCAATCCACACGGAGACCAAAAGCGTGAACAGATTAAAA
The DNA here is from genome assembly GCF_056160045.1 of Ruegeria sp. ABF4_144. Classification (NCBI taxonomy): domain Bacteria; kingdom Pseudomonadati; phylum Pseudomonadota; class Alphaproteobacteria; order Rhodobacterales; family Roseobacteraceae; genus Ruegeria; species Ruegeria sp. ABF4_144. The sequence goes on along the minus strand of NZ_JBSWWK010000001.1, from coordinate 3,362,699 downwards.
GCTTGTATTTCAATGATCATATTTGCTTCGCCCGTGCTTGCGCAACAAGGCGAAGGAACGAATATTAAGAACGCCATCCTGACAAATAGATCGGGCGATTGTGCCGACTACATCGGCAGTTATGTGGCCGATGTGGAAGATATTCAAAAAGGCAAATCGTATCAGGCTCTGGTCAAGATCGATGCGGACAAGGATACTTGCACGATCGCCTCAAATGGCACGCCCAATCACGACTTCAATGGCGCAACGGCCAGGTTTGCCAATGACTTCCAGCCGCTGCTAAGCGAATTCAGAGTTGCACGAAACCCAGAGAAAGCGGCGCAGCCCACACAATTGGGGCAACAGGCGTATAACGCCGTATTGCTTAACGGTACCCCTGTGGATTTGCTGTCCGCCGGATGTTACCGTCCCGATGGCCCTCGGGCGGATAGGAATGGCAACGTTCTTGCCGGATGCACCACCCGTGATCCATGGCTGATCGATCCACCCTCTTACGACAAGTATTTTGGCGTGGATTTGCATAATGCTCATACGCAACCGGACGGGCGATATCATTATCACGCAAACCCGAATGCTTTGTTCAATGACCGCCAGTTTAATGAACCGTCTCCGGTGATCGGGTTCGCAGCGGACGGGTTTCCAATTTTCGGCACGATATTCAAGGATGAAGAAGGCAACATCCGGGCTGCGGTCTCCGGCTATGAACTGAAGACTGAAGAACGGCCTGGGCCGCCCGCAGGGCCGGGCGGTATGCCTGACGGCACGTATATCGATGACTATGAATTCACGGGCAATGGCGATTTGGACGCGTGTAACGGCATGACCGTTGACGACCAATACGGGTACTATGTCACGACGACTTACCCTTGGATCATGAAGTGCTACATCGGAACCCCTGATCCATCCTTTCGAAAGTAAAATGATTTTGAGTTGCTAACAAAAAACCCCGCCGAGAGCTCGACGGGGTTTCCTGTTCTTAAGTTCTGAGGTCTCAGCCCTTTTTCAGAACCTCACGGCCCAGCAGCTCGGCGATCTGAACTGCGTTCAGGGCGGCACCCTTGCGCAGGTTGTCTGAGACGCACCACAGGTTGATGCCGTTCTCAACGGTCGAGTCCTGACGGATGCGGCTGATGAACGTTGCGAAATCACCGGCGCATTCGATCGGCGAGACGTAGCCACCAGCTTCGCGCTTGTCGATCACCATGATGCCCGGTGCCTCGCGCAGGATGTCGCGGGCCTCGTCTTCGTCCAGGAATTCTTCGAACTCGATGTTCACGGCCTCAGAGTGGCCAACGAACACCGGAACGCGAACGCAGGTTGCGGTGACCTTGATCGACGGATCGACGATCTTTTTGGTTTCCACAACCATCTTCCACTCTTCCTTGGTCGAGCCGTCTTCCATGAAGACGTCGATCTGCGGAATAACGTTGAATGCGATCTGTTTCTGGAACTTCTTCGGTTCAACCTCGGTGGTGGGGTTGTAGATGGCTTTGGTCTGATCCCAAAGCTCATCCATGCCCTCTTTGCCAGCACCCGAAACCGACTGATAGGTCGACACGACAACGCGCTTGATCTTGGCGCGGTCATGCAGCGGCTTCAGCGCGACAACCATCTGCGCGGTCGAGCAGTTGGGGTTGGCGATAATGTTCTTGTTCTTATAGTCGTGAATCGCTTGCGGGTTACATTCCGGCACGATCAGCGGAATGTCCGGGTCGTAGCGATAGAGCGACGAGTTATCGATTACCACACAGCCAGCCGCGGCCGCCTTGGGGGCGTAGACCTTGGTTGCGTCCGAGCCGATGGCGAACAGCGCCATGTCCCAGCCGGTGAAGTCGAAGGTATCGATGTCCTGGGTTGTCAGTGTCTTGTCGCCAAAGCTTACTTCGGTACCCAGCGAACGACGGCTTGCCAGAACGGCGAGTTCATCGACCGGGAACTGGCGTTCCGCCAGGATGTTCAGCATTTCGCGGCCCACGTTACCCGTGGCGCCGGCGACAACGACGCGATAGCCCATTTCATGTCTCCAAAGTTAAGGACGCGCGTTCATAGCCGCGTTGCAGCGAAGAAAAAAGGGTTTTCGGGGTATATTTGCCGCAATGACACCAATTTTACGCAGCTAGTGGTGTCAGGCGTCGTTCAGAAGCCTCTCGTATAGGGCCACAAGGGTCCTGGCCTCGCCATTGATGTCGAAATTCTGTTCGACATGGGCGCGCGCGGCGACGCCGGATCGCGTCAGGGAATCGCGGTCGGACAGCATTTCGGCAGCGGCGTTGGCCAAGGCGGGGATTTCACCGGGCCCCACTACCCGGCCCAACGAGGGGTCGGTGACGATCTCGGAAAACGCGCCCACATCGGTGGCGACGACCGGCACGCCGCAGGCCATTGCCTCAAGCGGAGTAAGCCCGAACCCTTCCCACCGTTGCGGGGCGATGAACAGATCCAGTACCTGATACCATTCGGCGATCTGGTCCACGGTCACTTCGGGCATGAACAGGATACGGTCGGACAGGCCCGCCTTAGCGACCTTGTCCTTGAGTTCGGCCAGAAAACCGGTGTGTTTCTCGGTCGCGCGGCCCATGACGATGCCGTGAACGTCGTCGAAGCGGCCGCACAGATCGATCATCGCATCAACGAAGGCGTCGGTGCCTTTCTGATGCCGGATGCGACCATAACACCCCAGCAACAGGCCTTCTGGCAGGCCCAGTCGCGCCCGAACAGCGGCCTTGTCCTTGGGGGGAGCGAAATCCTGAAGGTTGATGCCATGCATAATCACCTGCGCGTCCCGCTCCAGATACCCCGCGGTCTTGCGCGAGGTGGCGACCACGGCATCCATCTTGTCGATCAGCCATTTGGTATAGCCCGTATGGGCGCGTTGCGAGGCGCTGGTGAACAGCATTTTCAACCTCAGCCGCAGAACGTTGCGCAGGAACAAGCCCAACAGCATCTCGGTATTTCGGCGGGCGTGCCAGACGCGCAGGGTTTTGCGCGACAAAAAGGGTAGGCGGACCAGGGGAATATGCGGAATATCTTCGGGCAGGCCCGGTCCCGTCGCGGCGATATCGATCCATTGCACCTGCAGAGGTACCAGCCGGGCAATCGTCGCGGTCACGCCCGAAAGCCGGCGTTTGAGATTGGGGGCAATGACGCGCGGGTCGGACATGGACTCTCCTGACGGTTCCAGCGTCAGTCGACGCTGTCGCGGCTGAATAGATATATCACGCAGCCGATGGCAAGCGTGACTGCAAAAAAGCCGAATATCGCTGTGTAGGGTGCGGTTGGGCTGATGTCCACCGTGGCTGCATGGATGCGCCCCGTGACGAATTGCGCGATACCAACGCCACCAATGCCAAAGAGGTTCAGCAGGGTCATGCCGCGCCCCACCAGATGCGGTGCCACAAAGGCGCGGCCATGGGCCATGATGACAGGAAAGCTGGCACCCATGAAGCCGATCACCGCCATCAGCACCACCGACAGCCAAACCGCGTTGTCGATCCACAGGCACAGCAGCACCAGTGCCGCCGTGCCCAGCGCATTGCCACCGAAGATCACCCATTTCCGCGTGCCCAACATCCGGTCAAGCGGACCATAAGCGAACGTTCCGGCAATCATTGCCGCCCCCATGATCAGCGTCGCCGTGCCGATCTGTGTGGTGCTGAGGGCGAAAATGTCGCTCAGATACGGCCCGGCCCACAGCCCGCGTGTCGCGGCCGAGGGCGCATAAGCCACCAGCATCAGCGGCAGGATCGTCCACAAAGCAGGTTCTTTCAGAAGGTCCAGCACCGATCCCCGGTGCTCGGTTTCAACCCGTTTGGGATCGTGCACGGTGATCCAGATGCCCAGCGCAATGGCACCTGAAAACAACGCCAGCACCCACATCGTCGCACGCCATCCCATCAGCTCGACCGCCAGCGCTGTGGGGTAAGAAGCCGCCAGATTGCCCACCGATCCAACGCCCAGCATCACGGCGGCCAAAGTCGCAAACCTTGCGGGCGGATACTCTCGGGCAAAAATGTAGTAGGACGCCATCAGGACGGGCGAGCACCCGACCCCGATCAGCCCCATGGCGATGGCAATGTGAAACGGCGTGCTGGCGACGGCAAACAGCGCGGCACCACCTGCGCCGCCGACCAATAGCAATACCGCAGCCGTCAGGCGTGGCCCGATCTGATCAAGTGCCCAACCCACGGGCAGCTGCATCGCCGCAAAGACCAGAAACCAAAGCCCGGATGCAAAGGCCAGATCCTCGGGCGTGGCACCGATATCACGGCCCAGATCAACGCTCAGTACCGCCAGAAAGGCGCGAAAGAACTGGCTGAGCACATAGCCCAGGCACAAGACCACCAAACCTGCCTTCATGAACTGGCTCATCCTCCCCAAGTTGCGCGGAAATGCTTGGCACGTCCCGATGCGTCACACAAGCTCGTGTGCTATACTCTTTTCACCGGACAGCGTTCACAATCGGGCTATCTGTTCCAAAACCCATCACCCTGAGGTGCCGATGAAAGACGCACAGGCCGCCTTTTATGACAGCCTTCCCCGACAGCGGGACTTCACCAGCCTGGCGCAGCCAGCGCGGTTTACACCCGTGCCGGGAGACTGGGTGCTGGGCGTGGCCGACATCGTCGATTCCACCGGTGAGATCGCGCGGGGCCGCTATAAAACCGTCAATATGGTGGGTGCGGCGGTAATCTCGGCCATGATCAACGCGTTAAAAGGGCAGGAGTTTCCTTACGTCTTCGGTGGCGATGGCGCCGGGTTTGCGATCCCCGCAAGTGCTGTCGACACTGCCCGCACGGTGCTGGCCCAGCTGCGGCGCTGGGCGGACGAAGAATTCTCGATTGCGCTGCGCGGGGCACTGGTGCCGGTGTCCGAAATCCGTTCGGCCGGCAGGGATCTGCGGGTGGCACGCTATGCCCCTTCGGACGGGGTCGACTATGCCATGTTTTCTGGCGGCGGTCTGGTTTGGGCAGAAACACAGATGAAATCCGGTGCGTTCGAGGTTCCGCCTGCTGACCCGGGTGCGTTGCCCGATCTGACTGGCCTGTCCTGCCGCTGGTCCAACAGCAAGGCGCGCCACGGTCAGATCGTGTCTCTGGTGGTGCAGCCGACGCAAAAAGCAACCGAGAGCGACTTTTCCGATCTGGCGCGGTCGGTTCTGACGGCCTTGGAACGGTTAGAGCGCGCAGGTCACCCGGTGCCGGAGAACGGTCCCCCGATCAGCTGGCCGCCGCCGGATGTTGAACTGGATGCCCGCGTGTCCCGCGCTGGGGGGAACCTGCTTGGGCAAAGGATAAAGTTGCTGGGGCAGAACCTGCTGATCGCGCTGTTGTTCAAAACCGGCAAGCGAATGGGCGATTTCGATCCCGGACACTACAAACACATGGTCAGCCGCAACGCGGATTTCCGCAAATTCGATGACGGGCTGAAGATGACGCTGGATTGCGACCCGGCCACGCTGAAGCAAATCAAGATCATGCTGGAACAGGCGCGCGAACAGGGCAAGGTCCGATATGGGTTGCATGCGCAGGACGAGGCGATGATGACCTGCTTTGTGCCTTCGGCCATGCGGGACGACCATGTTCACTTCGTCGACGGCGCCTCGGGCGGATATGCGCAGGCCGCGGCCGCGATGCAGGCCTAGGGCGCTATTTTGCCTTCCATTTTGCCGCCAGCGCCCGTGCGGCTTGCGTCAGCAGCATCACGTCGATCCCAACGGCCAAAAACTGCGCGCCCATGTCCAGGTATGCCTGATTGGCCTCATCATTCGTTCCCAGAATGCCGGGCGCTTTGCCCGCCGCTTTGATCCGTGTGATGGCATCGGCGATTGTGGCGCGCACCTCGGGGGCGGTGCTATCGCCCTTAAATCCCATATCTGTAGACAGGTCTGCCGGGCCGATGAAGATACCGTCAACGCCATCGACCTGCAGAATATCGTCCAATGCCGCCATTCCGGCGCGGTTTTCCACCTGCACCAGCAAGCAAATCTGTTCGTCCGCGGTCTGAATGTAATCCGCAACCGAGCCATATCCCGTGGCCCGCGCTGCCCCGGCACCGACCCCGCGAACGCCTTCGGGGGGATAACGGCAGGCCTTCACCAACTCGCGGGCCTGTTCAGCACTATTGACCATGGGCACCAGAATGGTTTGTGCGCCGATATCCAGCACCATCTTGATCAGCGCAGTATCACCCACCGGCACGCGCACCACCGGATGCGAAGGGCTGGCGGCCAGCGCCATCAGTTGATCCCGCAATGACCGGATGTCATTCGGTGCGTGTTCCCCATCGACCACCAACCAGTCGAAACCAGCAGTGCCCATAATCTCGGCTGCGATGGGCTCGGCGAAGCTGTTCCAGCAGCCAATCACGCGTTCGCCATTGATTAGAGCCTGTTTGAACGTATTCGTGGGCGCAGCCATTTGGGAACCTCTATGCTAGGGAGCGTGCGATTTCGGTGATGACATCATAGGCCATGCGGACGTCATCCTCGGTGGTTTCGAACTGACCAGCCTGAAAACGGATCACCAGATCGCCATCAACGCGGGTCTGGGTCAGATAGATGCGGCCATCATCGTTGATCGCGTTGACCAATCGCAGGTTCAGATCGTCCAGATCCATTTGCCCGGCGGGTGTGTAGCGGAATGTCCACAGCGACCACATCGGGGGTGTCACAATCTGGAAATCCGGTTCGGCCCCCAACCGGTCATGAAGGTCATTGGACCAGTTCACATGGTTTCGCAGCCTTTTGCGAAGTCCTTCAAGCCCATAGGCGCGGATCACAAACCACAGTTTTAGCGCCCGGAACCGACGACCCAGAGGCACCGACCATTCTGAGTAGTTGATGATCCCGTCTTTGCCGTGTGTCTTTAGGTATTCCGGGCTGATGGCCAGCGTCTGCACCAGATCGTCGGGGTTCTTCAGGAAATGCGCGCAGCAATCGAACTGCACCCCCAGCCATTTATGCGGGTTGAACACGATACTGTCGGCCTGTGCGATCCCCGGCCAGTAGTGTCGGTAGTCCGGGCAGATCATCGCAGACCCTGCCCAGGCCGCGTCCACATGGGAATACAGCCCGTATTTTTGCGCGATCTTCAGGCATTCATCTACCGGATCTGTTGCTCCGGTGCCGGTGCCGCCGACACACAGAATGACGCCTGCAGGCTGCAAGCCAGAGTCTAAGTCGGACTGAATTGCCGTTTCCAGCGCCTCGGGGTCCATGCCACGCCAGGCGCCCTTGATCGGGATGCGCACCAGATTATCCTGCCCGATCCCCGCCACCCAGATGGCGCGATCCACCGAGGTGTGCACCTCGGCCGAGCAATAAACGCGCAGCGGCTTCTGTCCGAACAGCCCCTGCCGGTTCCCCTGCCAGTTCAAGGCTTTTTCCCGCATGGTCAGTACTGCCGCCAATGTTGCAGACGAGGCAGAGTCCTGAATAACGCCCGCAAACTCCTCAGGCAGGTCTAGCGCCTGACGCAGCCAGTCCATCATCCGCGTTTCCATCTCGGTCGCGGCGGGCGAGGTCTGCCACAACATACATTGCGGTGCGATGGCGCTGGTCAGAAACTCGGCCAGAACCGATGGAGGGGACGTGTTGGCGTTGAAATAAGCGAAGAACCGGGGGTGTTGCCAATGAGTGATCCCAGGCATCACGATATCTTCGAAATCGCGAAAGATATCCTCCATCGCCTGTGCCTGTTCCGGCGGGTGGGCCGGCAGAGCGTCCAGAATTTCGCCTGGCTCGGTTCGGGCACGCACTGGTTTGTCACCCACGGTTAGGTGGTAATCCTGAGCCCATTCGGATATCTTCTTACCCCAGTCGGTGAACTCGTCCCACTTCATGCCAAACCTCGGATATCTGTCAGACCCGGATTTCCCCCGGGTTGAGTTTCTTCATTGTGCCAGTCATGGCTATTCAGCGCCAAAGGTCAATATTAATTGCTATGTTTACTAAATTTGAATTGCATCGGCCCAAAGCGCGTCAACTTGAAAGACCCTAATAAAGGCGAAAGGTAACAATACAACGAGGAATAGATTGGCCCGTTGCAGTGGTGCCGGAATTCGGCGACACTTTCTTATGACCAATGAAGTACCATTGACGTCACGTTCATTGCCCATTGCACTTCTTCGGGCCAGAGAACGGGTCATGGGACCCATTCGCAAGATGCTGGCGGATGTCGGTGTAACGGAACAGCAATGGCGCGTGCTGCGCGTCCTAGACGAGGAAGGCCCGCAAGAGCCGACCCATCTTGCGGACCGGGCATGCCTGCTGTTGCCGAGCCTCACCCGTATTCTGCAAAAGCTCGAGGCCAAGGGGCTGATCCGCAGGGAGATTCATCCAGACGATAAGCGTCGACAGATCGTCGATATCTCAGTCAAGGGAAAGCAGATTATTCACGACAACATTCAGGTGACGGTCCATTTGGCCGAGGATCTGCGTACCAAGCTGGGCCCGGAACGGCACGAGGCGCTGCTGGACCTGTTGAATGAACTGCGCAATCTGGAAGCGTGACACCCCACATTCGAACCCCGCCGGAGACAGGCTTGTCCTCCGGCGGGGCGGCCAGACGTGTACTGGATTTTGAGCCTGGCCCGAGGCCGGTTACGCCGGACAGGTCCCGACGGTCCGACCTACGCTTCAGAAAACGTGCCGGACCGAAATATGCCGGCGCTCTGACACAAGGACTTTGGGGGTAAAGTCATTGGCCGTAGTTCTCCGAAGTATTCGCACCCGATAACACCGCGCGGTTCGCGGGATTATGGGATGTCTTCACGTCCAGACGGGTGCATGTTTACCCGCCGTACCTGTGAGCGGCGGCCAGAGCGCGCCGTACCCCGATTAACCGGCGTATGTTGCTCTGCTATCTTTCAACTTAGAACTGTTCCTGTGGAATCCAAGACAGGGCTCTCGGATTGTGAACGGGGTTTGCCCAGATTTAATGCTTTTGCGGCGTGTTTTGCAGGACCGACCTCTGTGCAAATCGGGTGTCTTGTCCTGCCGGATTGCGCCATTAAGATGCGGGATGTCTGAGACTTAAGGGGGCCGCGATGCCAGGCACAGTGTTTTCTCTACCCGAGCCGATTACCATTCCGGTTCAGGGTCAGCAGGCAGCGTATCCGGTGGGGCGGATTTTCTGTGTAGGCCGCAACTATGCGGCGCACGCGGCGGAGATGGGGCATGAAGTCGACCGCGAAGCACCGTTTTACTTCACCAAATCCGCGCAAAATGCTGTTCTGACCGGCGCGACCGCACCCTATCCACCAGGCACCGATAATTTCCATCATGAGATGGAACTGGCCGTGGCTATCGGCAAGCCTGTGTTCCGTGCCACCAGGGCGCAGGCCTGGGATGCGGTTTACGCCTATGGCTGCGCGCTGGATATGACTCGGCGCGACCTGCAAATCCGCGAGCGCAACAAGCAACGCCCCTGGGATCTGGGTAAGGACCTTGAGGCCGGAGCAGTGTTTGCGCCGTTGACCCCTGCAACCGACTGGTCGCCGGTGGATGACACCCGCATTCATCTAAGCGTGAATGGCGAGGTCCGACAGGATGCAACGTTGAGTGAGCTGATTTGGAAGATCGACGAGATCATCAGCCATCTGTCCGGCTACTACCATTTGCGGCCCGGAGACCTGATCCTGACTGGCACACCGGCCGGAGTCGGCCCGGTACAGGCCGGGGACGTGATCGAAGGTGGCATTGATGGGCTGCAGCCGATCCAATTGACGCTGACGGAAGCGAAATAGAGCCTATTTAGGGTCTTTTAGCCAGTCTTTCGCGAATTCCACACTGTCCAGCCCAGCAAAACGACGGACCCGGTCCAGTTCCGATTGCAGACGACGGGTGCGGGCCTCTGACCACCGCACCTTGCGTTCTGGCCACAGCGCGCTGACTTGCAGGACCCCCCGGTCGCGCTGGGCCTTCATATCGATGCGCCCGATCATCCTGTCGCCCTCCAAGAGCGGAAAAACGTAATACCCATAGGTCCGTTTGGCAGCGGGGACGAAGACCTCGATCCGGTAATGAAAGCCGAACAGCCGCTCAGCCCGATTGCGATCGCGCAGCATGGGGTCAAAGGGGCTCAGCACCCGAATACGGCCCGGAGGTGCGGGCAAGTCCGCTTCGGCAACGCCGGGTCGTGCCAGTAGTTTCCGCACCTGCCCAGTGGCGCAAGTGATTTCAATTTCCTCCAGAAACCCTTGCGTTAGACCCTTTTCGCACCAACCCTTGGCCTCGGCCACACTGACCGTGTCCCAGAAGGCCGCCAACTCTCCGGAGGTGGCAAAGCCCAGCCGGTCCAATGCTGCATTGCAAAGCCAATCCACGGTTTCCTCAGCATCGCAGGCCATGTTGCCCGGACAAAGATGCGTCTCGATCACCCTTTCGGTCAGGTCATAGCGTTTTTGAAATCCGCTTCGGCCAATCACCGTCAACGCTCCTGACCGCCACAGAAACTCCAGCGCGGTTTTCGAGGGATGCCAGTCCCACCAACCGCCCGACCCCTTCTTTTCGTCCTTGCCAACATCTGAGGACGAAACTGGCCCGTGGTCGCGGATATGTTTCAGGACGGTGGCGAATTGCTGTTCGAACCCGTCGCGCCGCCAGTTCTTCCAGCGGGATTTCAAAAGTGCTTCGTCGCGTTGAAACCGCAGGTGCCAATGCGGATAGAACTCCATAGGGATGACGGCTGCGTCATGGGTCCAGTGCTCGAACAACGCTTTGTCGCGCTCATATAAGTTCTTGAGGTTCTTCGCGCGGTAGGACGGCCGGCGCGAAAACAGGATCATGTCATGGGCGCGGGCGACCGTGTTGATACTGTCCAGCTGCACGAAACCCAGGCGGTGGATCAGGTCCAACAGGTCAGCCCCTTTGGACGCACCCGAAGGCTGTTCGGTCAGAGCATGACGGTCCATGAACAGCGCACGGGCCGCCTTGTTGTCCAGCCGCTGCAATGCCACCGGATCAGCGCCGTTTCAGCGTGTCGCCAAAGCTGATTTTGGGGGTCAGTGTCACTCGGGTATCGATCTCGGCTTCCGGTTCAGCCAGTTGCCGGGCGATAATCTCGGCCGCCTTGCGCCCGATCTCCAACCGGCAGGCATCCATCGTGGCCAGCTTACGCGGCAGACCCTGCAACAGTTCGACATTGTTGAACCCGGCCAGGCCGATCTGCCCCGGCACGTCGATGCCCTGTTCCAGCAGATACAGCAAACCACCAGCCCCAATCATGTCGTTGGAATAATAAAGGAAATCCAGTTCGGGCGAGCGTTCTAACATGGCTTGGGTCATCTCGCGGCCCTTGGCCAGAGCCGACCCGCCGGAATAGAACTCGCGATCCTCGATCTCGACACCGTTTTTGCCCAGAACTTCGGTGAAGCCCTCGAACCGCTTTCGCGCCCGGTGGTCTAGTGGCATCTTGGTGCCCATGAAACCGATATGCTGATAACCGGCCTTCAGGATCGCCTCGGCCATTTCACGCCCGGCGCGGCGGTGCGAGATCCCAACCATCGCGTCCACAGGTTTGCCATCGGTATCCATGATCTCAACCACCGGAATTCCGGCCGAATCCAGCATAGCTCGGGCCGCTTCGGTATGCTCAAGCCCCGCAATAATTACGCCGGAGGGCCGCCACGAGAGCATCTCGTACAGGACCTTTTCTTCCTTCTCGGGCAGATAGTCGGTAACGCCGACCACGGGCTGTAGTTCAGTGTCTTCCAGAACCTGATTGATACCGGTCAGAACCTCGGGGAAGACCATGTTCGACAGCGATGGGATGATCACCGCAACCAGATTGACCCGGCTTGAGGCCAGCGCACCTGCGATCTTGTTTGGCACATATCCCAGCTCTTTCGCGGCGGCCAGAACGCGGGTGCGGGTGGCGTCGGACACATCGCCCCGGTTTCTCAGCACCCGGCTGACCGTCATCTCGGATACTCCGGACGCTTCCGAGACATCACGAAGGGTAAGCGGGCGTTTTGTTTCTGTGGTCACGGAGGGCACCTGCGCTGTTGTTTTGCCCGATGGTAGCGTGAACAGGACGCGATTTACAACTGTTGTGCAAAACTCATGACAACCGAAAAAAACCGCGCTACAGAGGGCCTTGCGCGGCCCCGTGGCTCAACTGGATAGAGCAGCCCCCTCCTAAGGGGCAGGTTGCAGGTTCGAATCCTGCCGGGGTCGCCAGTTTCAGGCTGTTTTGGTCTGAGACTGAACAGTGCTCCAGACGCAATCGTGGTCTGACAGCGGCGTTCCTGTTTCGGCAATCGAGGTCAAAATACCGCGTTCCACAGGGGCGAACCCGCGGCCTGCCAGCCAGTCCAGCTTCATTTTTCGGCCCGGGTGCGGGGTGATCAGGCTTGGCCGAGTCGTCAGCCCGGGCGGGGTGAAAGCCCAAGAATAGCCCTGATCCTCGGCCAGATCGAACAGAGTTTCCTGTCGCCAGTCGAAATCGGGCGGCAGGTGGTTTCCAGTATTCAGGTCTCCGCCGATGAGGACCGGCACACCGGGGGCAAAAGCGTCGATTTTCTGCAGCAGTAGATTGAACTGGGCGTGCCGGTGCGCAACATCCGCGTTGCTTTCCAGATGGGTCGAAACCACGCAGATGGGGCCGTTGGCGGTAGGGAGCACCGCGGCGATGGCCATCCGGCCGCCGACGCGGGGTTGCTCGGGGTCGGCGGCCCCGGCCTCGGGCGCGAACCAGTGGCCGTGGTCGTCCAGACGGATCAACGAGGTGCGTTCAAACGGGACCGAGGACAGGATCGCGTTGCCGTGCCAGCCATATTCGTTGAATTCATCACTGCAAAAGGAGCGTTCTGTCGGGCCGCCCAGATCAAGCTCGTGAAACTCAACCCCGAAGGCGTAGACCATGCCCAGCGCGCGCGCCATCTCAGCGGTTGTGTGACGCTGCGCAGTGCGGGCCATGCCGTGATCGACCTCGGACAGCAGAACAACATCCGGGGCGATGGGTTTCAGATGGGTGGCGGTGTCTTCGGGGAACAGGCAGCGTTCCACATTCCAGGCCGCGACGGTGAATTGCCCGGGCAGTTGGGCAACTGAGGCCTCACCCCCCACTTGCAGGGCGTTCATAGCGGGCAGGCCGGACAACAGGCTCCGATGCACTTCGGACGTGCGCGGTGCGGCCAGAATTTCCTTCAGCTGATCCGGAGTCACAGCGGGAAGAGCATCCAAAACTTTTGTAATCACAGGGTTTTTCCCGTTTCCATATCGAACAGCCGCAGGGCGTCGGGTTTTAGGGTGACGCGGGTTTCGCCGGTTTGGACGTCATGGTCCTTGCCAACCATCACCGAAAAGGGCTGATCCGCAATCGCACCGTGCAGTAGGCGATGGGCGCCCAGCTCTTCCAGAATATCAACGCGGAAGGTAACCGGGCCTTGATCATTCAGCTCTACGTCTTCGGGGCGAATGCCCATCGTGACGGGTCCGACATAGGCGGCGGGGGCGGGCATCAGATCGCCATAGCCGTTGATCCGAACCTGCTGTTCGGCCACTTCGGCTTGGATCAGGTTCATCGGCGGTGCGCCCATGAACGAGGCGACAAAGGTCGAGGCCGGGTTGTGATAGATCTCATGCGGGGTGCCGATCTGTTCGATCCGGCCTTCGTTCAGGACAATGATGCGATCCGCCATCGTCATCGCTTCGACCTGATCGTGGGTTACGTAGACGGCGGTCGTGCCAAGGCGGCGTTGCAGGGCCTTGATCTCGATCCGCATCTGGTTGCGCAGCTTTGCGTCAAGGTTCGACAGCGGTTCATCGAACAGGAACAGCGCCGGGTCGCGCACCACTGCGCGGCCCATGGCGACGCGCTGACGCTGGCCGCCGGACAGTTGCGCCGGTTTGCGGTCCAGATATTCGGTCAAGTTCAGCATCTTTGACGCGTCTTCCACCTTGGCGGCGATCTCGGACGCCGGCGTGCCGCGGTTTCTCAGCCCGTAGCCGATATTCTTGCGGACCGTCATATGCGGGTACAAAGCATAGTTCTGGAACACCATCGCGATGTCCCGATCCGCCGGGTCCACATCGTTGACCACCCGGTCGCCGATTTTCAGCGTGCCCTCGGTGATGTCCTCCAACCCCGCGATCATCCGCAACAGGGTGGACTTGCCGCAGCCCGAGGGGCCGACCAAAACAACGAACTCGCCATCCTGAATGGTGAAGCTGGTGCTTTCCACCGCTTGAAAGCCGTTTGGATAGACCTTGCGGATGTCCTCTAAAGAAACCTGAGCCATGCGCGTATTCCTTATTTGTCGGATTCTGTGAGGCCCTTGACGAACCAATTCTGGAAAAAGATCACGATGGCCACGGGCGGGATCATCGCGACGATGGCCAAGGCCAGGGCCTGACCGTGCTCGGGAATGGTCCCGTCGGTATAGGTCAGCACGATCTGCTTGATGCCCCGTACCAGTGTGAAAAAGCTTTCATCGGTGGTGATCAGGGTCGGCCACAGATACTGGTTCCAGCCAAAGACAAACATGATGATGAAAATCGCCGCAATCATCGTCCGGCTGAGCGGCACGAGGATATCGATAAAGAACTTCCACGGGCCTGCGCCGTCGATGCGGGCGGCCTCGGCCAGTTCCTCGGGGACGGACATGAAGAACTGTCGGAAAAAGAACGTACCTGTAGCCGACGCGATCAGCGGCACGATCAAGCCGGTATAGGTGTTCGTCAGGCCTAGTTTCTGGATCGCCTCGTACGAAGGCAGGATGCGCACCTCAAGCGGCAGCAGCAGGGTGGTAAAGATCATCCAGAAGGCCAGCGTAGCAAACCGCAGGCGGAAATAGACAATCGCATAGGCCGCCATCATCGAGATGATGATCTTGCCGACCGCAAAGCCGATGCCCAGAATGAGCGAGTTCATCAGCATCAGCGTGCCATCGACCGTCTGGGTAAAGCCGCCTTTTTCGAACATCGCGGCGTGGAAGTTTTTACCCAGATCGTCACCCAGCGTCAGCTGCAGGCCTTCGCGGTGGATCGTGACCGCATCGTGGCTGGCCGTGGTCAGCGCCATCAGCGGCGGCAGGATCATCAGCAGAGAGCCGAGGATCAGGACAAAGTGATCGCCGACCGCCTCCCATCGAATGCGACGAGGGTGGCGGGTGACGGCGGGTGTTTCCAGCGTTGTATCAGCCATGACAAGCCCCCTCAGGTATAGTGGATCCGGCGTTCAACCAGCCGGAACTGAAAGACGGTCAGGATCAGGACCAGCACCATCAGAACAACGGATTGCGCTGACGATCCGCCCAGATCATTGCCCCGGAACCCGTCCAGATAGACCTTGTAGACCAGCGTCATAGGGTTGTTGCCGGGCTCACCCTTCATCAGCGCGTCGATGATGCCGAACGTGTCGAACAGGGCGTAGGTGATGTTGATGATCAGCAGGAAGAACGCGGTGGGTGCCAGCAGCGGGAAAGTGATCTGCCAGAACCGTCCGGTGGCTGAGCGGTTGTCGATCATCGCCGCCTCGCGCACAGAACGCGGGATGGATTGCAGACCCGACAGGAAAAAGATGAAGTTGACCGGGATCTGCTTCCAGACTGACACGACAATCAGGGCGGTTGCGGTGGCGTTGTAGTTGACGCCCAGTTTGAAATCCCAGCCGAACATCTGAAAGAACTTGGTCATCGGGCCGGTGCTCTGATCAAAGAACAGGATGCCAAGAAAGCCTGCGACTGGTGGTGCAATGGCATAGACCCACATTAGCAGTGTGCGATAGCTCTTGGCTCCGCGCAGCACCTTGTCGGCCTTGACCGCCAGCAACAGCGCGATGGCCAGCGAGAAAAAGGTGACTAAGACCGAAAAGACGATCGTGAACCACGCGATGCGCATGTACTGATCGTTCCCGATCAGAGAGGTATAATTCTCTGCCCCAACAAAGGTCGATCCAAACCCGAACGGGTCTTGCAGAAAGAAGGATGATTGCAGCGCCCAGCCCGCAGGCCAGTAAAAGAAGATGCCGATGATCATCAACTGCGGCAACAGCAGCGCCACAGGTAGCCAGATATTGTCAAAGCCCGCGCGTTTCATGAGTGGTCCGTTACGAAAAAAAGGGGAATGGCCGCGCCAGTGTGACGCGACCATCCCTGGGGGTGATCCCGGGGCTTAGCCCTGGGTCTTAGCGAAGCGGGCCAGCAGTGCGTTGGCTTCCTCTTCGATGGTTTTGAAGGCGGTTTCGACGTCGGTCTCACCGGTCAGGATACGGCCATATTCGCGGTTCATGATGTCGCGGATCTGGACGTAGAAGCCCATGCGGTAGCCCTTGGTGTTTTCGCCCGCTTTGTCCTGCAGCTGGTTCACGCCAACTTCTGCGGCCGGGAAACGGTCATAGTGGCCATCGGTCTTGGCAAGCTCAAAGGCGGCCTCGGTGATCGGCACATAGCCGGTTTCTTGATGCCAGAAATACTGCGTTTCGGGCGAGGTCAGGAAGCGGAAGAATTCGGCGGTTGCCTTGTTTTCCTCGTCCGACTTGCCGGACATCGCAAACAGGGCGGCACCCCCGATGAAGGTTTGGGTCGGTTCGGCGGTCACGGCTTCCCAATAGGGCAGTTCCACGGCGCTGAACTCGAACGGCAGGTCTTTCTGCAGCAGACCGCCGAACGAACCCGACGATCCCAGCCACATGGCTACCTTGCCTTCTTCGAACGGCTTGGCGTTATCGCCCCAGCCGGTGCCGTACCATTCGAACAGGCCGTCTTCTTTCCATTCGGTCACGGCAGTGAAGTGCGCCTTGATGGCATCGTTGTTGACAAGGATTTGCGTGTCGGTGCCGTCGTAGCCGTTGTTGTTGGTGGCAAACGGCAGATCGTGGCGCGACATGAAGTTTTCGGTGAAGATCCAGGGCAGGTGCGACTGGCTGAGTGCGATGTAGCCTGCGCCTTTCAGTGCCGGCGCGGTGGTCGACTGGAACTCTTCCCAGGTTTTCGGCGGGGTTACGCCGGCGGCTTCCAGCGCGTCAATGTTGTAGTACAGAACCGGGGTCGACGAGTTGAACGGCATACCGATCATCTTGCCGTCGCTGTCGGCATAGAAATAGCGCACGCCGGCGATATAGTCGTTGATGTCGAATTCAACACCATTATCGGCCAGCAGGTCCTGAACCGGGATGGTCGCGCCTTTGGCACCGATTACGGTAGCGGCACCGGCATCAAACACCTGCATGACATTTGGCTGCTCACCTGCGCGGAACGCGGCGATACCTGCGGTCAGCGTCTCTTCGTAACTGCCCTTGAAGACCGGAGTGATCTTGTAGTCGTCCTGCGAGGCGTTGAAATCCTCGGCGATTTTGTTGACGGTCTCACCCAGCTGGCCGCCCATCGCGTGCCACCAGGTGATTTCGGTTTCGGCAAAAGCTGCGGTCGCGGAAAAGGCGACAGCGGCAGCCGTTGCGCTGAACTTGAAGTTGGTCATTTCGATCCTCCGGTTCGGGAGCAGCCCCGAGTATTGGCAGATACGCCGTGCTGAGGGGTGGGCCCTCGTCGTGAAAAAGTCTGATGCAATCGGGGAAAGCCCGGACGCAATGCACAGGATGTGCACACGTGGTCACATACGCGGATCGTGTGACAGTCAGGTGAAACTTTTTTAGCAATATTGACAAATTACGCAGAAACAGAGGACAGCTTGGGCGTGGTGGACGACAGCAGAAAAACCGCCGAAAGGCCGCGCCGTGTGACGGCGCAAGCCGTGGCTGACGCGGCCGGAGTGTCGCGTTCCGCTGTCTCGCGCGCTTTTACGCCGGGCGCTTATGTGGATGCGGATAAACGAAAAAAAATCCAAAAGATCGCTGCACGCATGGGCTATCAACCCAACGCTCTGGCTGCAGGGCTCAAAGGGGGACGGTCGCATTTGGTGGCGGTTTTTGTCGGCAACATGCGCAGCACCTACGATTCCGAATTCGTGAACCGCCTGGTGGGTCAGTTGAACGCGCTGAACAAGTGGCCGATTCTGATCGATGGCAGCGATGACAACGACCAAGCGGCCATTGATCAAGTGATGCGATATCCGCTGGACGCGTTGATTCTGCGTGGCGGCAGTATGCCCGGCGCGCTGGTTGAACAGTGCAGTAAGTTCGGTGTTCCCATGATCTCATGCGGCCGCATTGTTGAGGCGTCGGGAGTGGACAACGTGTGCTGCCGCAACGCCGAGGGGATGCGCATCGCAACGCAAGTCCTTATCGACCGGGAGCGCAAGCGGTTCGGGTTTATTGCGGGCGCGAAATGTTTTGCCTCATCCGACGATCGCCGGGCAGGGTTGATGGAGGCTCTGGATCAGGCCAGGCTGCCGCTGATTGCCGAAGAGGCGGGCGAGTTTACCGTCGAAGCCGGATACAACGCCTCGATGAAGCTGCTGCAAGGTCATTATCTGGATGCCTTGGTCTGTGCCAATGACGCCAGCGCAATTGGCGCGCTGATCGCGGCGCGGGAACTGGGGTTCGATGTGCCGGGCGCCCTTTCGATTGTAGGCTTTGACGATATCGAAATGGCTGGATGGCCTAATTTCAATCTGAGCACGGTGAACAATCCCATCGATCAGGCGGTCTCTCATGTGGTGCGCTTGCTGGAACGCCGTTTGTCCGAGCCGGGCAGGCCCAGCGAAACCCTTCTGATCGATCCCTTCTTTGTGCCGCGCGGGACTCACTGATTACGCGTGGGCCACGTGCTACGGCTGGAGGTTCTCCGCGCTTGGCGCACCGATTTCGGCAGGATCCGGGAACCGGTCGCGGGTACGGTTGGCAAAGGCCACCAGAGACAGCATCACCGGCACTTCGACTAGAACGCCCACCACGGTCGCCAAGGCCGCGCCCGAGTTCAGGCCGAACAGGCTGATGGCAACGGCGACGGCGAGTTCGAAGAAGTTCGAGGTGCCGATCATGGCGCAGGGCGCGGCAATACGGTGGGGGACTTTCAGCGCATAAGCTGCTCCGTAGGCCAAGGCGAAGATGCCGTAGCTTTGGATAAGGATCGGCACGGCGATCAGGACAATCACCATCGGTTTCGCCAAAATGGTCTGCCCTTGCAGACCGAACAGGATGACCACCGTGGCAATCAGACCCAGCACCGACCACGGTTTCACTCGGGCCGAAAAGGCGTCGATGGCGTCTTGTGAGCGGAGTTTCCGTCGCGTGATCAACCCGGCGATTAGAGGTAGCACGACATAAAGTACGGTTGCCAGCACCAGCGTTTGCCACGGGACCGAGATGTCGGTGACCCCCAGAAGAAAGGCCACGATGGGCGCAAAAGCCACGACCATGATCAGATCGTTCACCGAGACCTGCACCAACGTATAGGTCGCGTCCCCTTTGGTCAGTTGCGACCAGACAAACACCATCGCGGTGCAGGGGGCCGCGCCCAGCAGGATCAGACCGGCGGTGTATTGCGCGGCATCCTCGGGCTGTATCCATGGGGCGAAGACATAGTCGAAGAACAGCACCGCCAGCAGCGCCATGGTGAAGGGCTTAATCAGCCAGTTGACCACCAGCGTCACGATTAGCCCTTTGGGTTGCCGCGCCACACCGGAGACCGCGCCGAAATCGACGCCCACCATCATCGGATAGACCATCGCCCAGATCAGCAGGGCCACGACCAGATTGACGCTGGCGACCTCGGCCGAGGCGATCAGCCCGACGAGCCCCGGCGCGGCGAGGCCGATCAAAATCCCTGCAATCATTGCAAGGGCGACCCAGACGGTCAGATAGCGTTCGAATATACTCATGAGTATGCCTCAGTCGTTTGATCGGTCAGCTTGCCAGAGGTCAGCGCAGCCAGCGCGACCATGACAGCAGCGGTGCCCAGAACCAGTGGCAGTCCGCCGACCTGATAGGTCAGGCCGGACAACACGGTGCCCACAAGGCGGCCCGTTGCGTTGGCCATGTAGTAGAAGCCTACATCCATCGTTACACGCTCGGACTTGGTGAAGGCTAGGATCAGATAGGAATGCAGCGAGGAGTTGACCGCAAAGATCGCTCCGAACACCAGCAGGCCCAGAACTAGCGTGACCGTCAGCCATGTCTGCGGCCCTTGGGAGACCAGCACCGCAATCGTCAGCGCTGCCGGAACGCAGAACAGGGCGGCGGCCCAGCTGCGGGCAGCGTGGATCAGATCGCCCTCGGTGCGGTCTGAGGCGCGCAGGATCTTGGGTGCGCTGGCCTGAACGGCTCCGTAGAGGATGACCCAGACTGCCATGAAGGTGCCGATCATGAAGAATGCCGCGCGGTTGCCGTCCTCGGTGCCGTCGGACAGGACTGCGTAGAAATAGATCGGGATGCCGACCACAAACCATACGTCCCGCGCGCCGAACAGAAACACCCGTGCCGCCGAGAGCCAATTGACGTTGGAGGATTTCGAGAACACCTCAGAGAATTTTGCGCCCTTGCGCCCCTTGGGGAGGCCCGGCGGCATGAACAGGATCACGGCCACCAGAATGATCGCCAGCACAATCGCCATGGCCAGCGTGGCCCACACAAAACCCAGAGTCGCCAGCAAAGCGGCCCCCAACAGGAAGCCCAAGCCTTTGACGGCGTTTTTCGAGCCGGTCAAAACAGCAACCCAGCGGAACAGACCGCCGCCCTCAGTCGGTGCCAGCAGTTTAACTGCGGATTTCGAAGACATCTTGGCCAGATCCTTAGCCACACCGCTAGCCCCCTGAACGATCATCACAAAGGCAACCTTGGTTGGAATCGCCCAGTTAGGATCTAATTGTGTGAGAACAAGCAGCGCGCCAACCTGTAACGCCAACCCCGCATACAGCGTTGAGGTCAGCCCGAACCGCGCTGCGATCCAACCCGCTGCAAGATTGGTGCCCATACCCGCGACTTCATAAAGAACAAACAGATACGCCAACTGAACCGGCGAGAACCCCATCGTATGAAAGTGCAGCAGCACCAACATACGCAGGGCCCCGTCGGTCAGCATAAAGGCCCAATAGGCCGCCGTGACCGCGATATAGGCCGACAGTCCTTCGGGCCGGGGTGTCACAGCGATGCCCCAACCTTTAGTGCGACGTCGACCAGACGGTGGGCATAGCCCATCTCGTTGTCATACCACGCGTAGATCTTCACCTGCGTCCCGTTCACCACCATGGTCGAGGGCGCGTCGACGATCGAAGACCGCTCGTCATTGGTGTAGTCAGTCGAGACAAGAGGCCGGGTCTCATAACCCAAAATGCCCTTCAACTCTCCTTCAGCTGCGGCTTTGAAGAAAGCGTTGACCTCTTCAGCGGTAGTTTCACGTTCAACCTCGAACACGCAGTCAGTCAGCGAGGCGTTTAGCAGCGGCACCCGCACCGCATGGCCGTTCAACCGACCCTTGAGCTCGGGATAGATTAGCGTGATCGCGGTGGCCGAACCGGTTGTAGTCGGGATCAGCGAGTTCAACGCCGAACGCGCGCGGCGCAGGTCCTTGGCGGGACGGTCCACGATGGTTTGCGTATTGGTCACGTCATGGATCGTGGTCATCGAGCCGTGGCGGATGCAGAGGTTTTCGTGAATGACTTTGACCACCGGGGCCAGACAATTGGTGGTGCAGGAGGCCGCGGTCACGATGTGATGCGAGGCGGGATCATAGGTCTCTTCGTTCACGCCCATGACGATATTGGCGGTGGGGCCGTCCTTAACCGGGGCCGAGACGACAACCTTTTTAACACCCGCTGCAAAATAGGGCGCCAGCTTGGCCTCGGTCTTGAACACTCCGGTGCAGTCGATCACCACGTCCACGTCTTCCAGAGGCAGCTCGTCCAGATCTTTGGTGCCGATAAAGGGCAGGCGCGTGCCGTTGATGGTGACGCTTTCCGCGTCGTGGGAAAACTCCGCATCCCAACGACCGTGCACTGTGTCGAACTCCAGTAGATGCGCGTGCATCTCGGGGTCACCCACCCCGTCATTGATCCAGGCGATCTTTGCGCCCTTTTCCAGCAACGGCTTCAGGGCCAGCTTTCCTATGCGGCCCAGGCCGTTTACAGCGTAAGTCGTCATTTCGTGTCCTCAAGTGACGTTCTGCCGATGTCATCGACAGCAGTTTGCAATGCGATCCGGTCCAGGCTTTCGACCGGCAGAGAGGTAAAGGCCTCGATCCGCCGCTTCAGCGCGCCATAGGCATTCTGGAAGGCCAGGCTTTTCTCGGCATCGGTGCCGGTGGCCTTGACCGGGTCAATCATTCCCCAATGGCCGCTGATCGGCTGACCTTCCCAGGCCGGACATTCTTCGTTGGCGGCCTGGTTGCAGACGGTAAAGACAAAATCCATTTCGGGCGCGCCAGCTGCGGCGAACTCGGACATATGTTTGGAGCGCAAGACCGAGGTGTCATGCCCTTTGTCCTTCAACACCTGCACGGCGAAAGGGTTAAGCTCCGATGTCGGCTGTGTTCCGGCTGAATAGACGTTGAACCGGTCGTTACCCAGTTCGCGCAGCAGCGACTCGGCAAAGATCGAGCGGGCGGAGTTGCCCACGCACAGAAACAGTACATTGAACTTGCGGTCCGTCATGGTGTCATTTCCTTGGCTGAAAGGCATGCAGATATCAGGGCGGCCACGGCAGCAATCGAGGACCAGAAAATCCAGCATGTGCTGCACGTTCTTCATATCGACCGAATAGAGCAGAGATGTTCCCGACCGTTCCTGCGTCACCAGCCCCGAACGCTGCAGCGCATTCAGATAGTTCGACAATGTGCTGGCCTTGATATCCAGCTCTGCCGCCAGCTCTCCGGCGGGCACAGTGTCAGGAAAGCGTCGCATCAACATGCGAAACACCGAGATGCGCTGCGGGTGGCCAAGGATGGCAAGTTGGTCGGTAATCTGTTCTGTCATATTTCATGAAATATAGAAATAATGATTGTACGACAATCCCGAAAATGCGCCGTTACAATATCTTCACAATCCGAACCTGCTGGGCTTGTGACTAGCGCAACGAAGTGCTGGAAGCGTGAGGCGCGAAAACTGAAGCACGGTATAACCAGCAGGAAGAAATCCCATAGATCGAGTCTTGCACGAGCACCCTCGACCGTTTAAACGATCCTTCGCTTGCCTCAATAGCTCAGCTGGTAGAGCAGGTCCTTCGTAAGGACAAGGTCGGGGGTTCGAGTCCCTCTTGAGGCACCATCTTTCCAAGAAACGATGCTGAAAAGCACAAGACTTACAGGTCCCAACTCCGTTATACCCAAGTAGCTTCTCGGCTTTTGGTGACCGATGTCTATGGGATGGCCGCGTCTTCATCCCTGACGTCGTCTTCACCTTAAAGAAATGGGCTTCTGAGTATCGGGGTTTGGTGCAGTAAGGTAACAGGTCAAGCGCCAAACGCCGGAAGGAAGGCTGCGGGCAGTTTCAACTAACCTGGCCTGAGCAAATAAACGCCGCCTGCGTTGCAAGTTTCCGCTGCGTAAAATTGCACCGACTTTGCAACTTCAGAAGTTTGGTCTACTCGGAGGAAACCATTTTGATGGGGGTCAAAATGAAACTAAACGCGTTTGAAATCTGTTGCATTCTGCTGGCCAGCGCAGTGGCGGCGGCCGGGTTTATCGAAGCTGCGAACGCAGTGATTTCTGCTATCTGAACCTTTCGAACACTTAGCGTCCTGATAGGGGCATTGGGTTCCTCTTTGACGTCCGTGGCGCCTACTAAAAGCGCATTTCCTTAACTGCACAGGTCTGGGGGCGAAACTCCCGGGGCATATTCGATGCGGAATTTCGTAAACTCGCTTCCACTGATGATAACCGGTCACCCATCAAGAACCTCACCATCAGCAAAGCAGGAATCGTCGATGATCTTAAATTGCTGAATCTTGTAGCGTCCAAACCAGGCGATGCCTGAGACAAGCCCTTTGACGACGCGAATGTTGATCGTGTCTGTTTCCTTCAGCATCTCTTGCACCTTGTCGGACGACTCGTGGAAAAGTGCGTCGCACGCAAGTTTGAGGTCGACCTGTTCAAATGGGACTTTGGTATTCCCGCGTCGGCCAAATGTGAACGTAAGCCCCTTGTCGGTTTTATTATACTGAACAGGCGACCAGCCCGTCAGCGGTCCAGGGTAGCTCCAATCGAAAACCAGTTGTTCATCGAAGGCGCGACATGTCCCGTCTTGGACCTTCACCGGAAAGATGTCAGTAGGGGTACCGTCTTCTACTTCAAAGAACCGAAAGCCAAGGCGGTAAATATCGTTGCGCGTGGCCCCTTCGGGTGGGGCCGGCAACTTTGTCAGTACCGAGCCACAAAGGGATCGCAGCAACTCACCGGTAATGGTGAAAGTGCTTTTGCCTGACGTGCCGACAAGGATGGGGTTTACTTTCATGTCGAGCGCATACTCGTCGTACATGATGGACCAGGTCGGATCCAAGCTCTGCCAGGTCAGGTCGCCACTAGTATATACCGGACCTGCCTTCCCAGCTGGTCTATTGCTCACCAAGTAAGGTTTGGCGAATAGTGCCAGCAGACCCAAGGCGCCGCAGATCAGAAGAAGCTTAAAGGGAAACTTCTTTTTCGGGGGTGGCCTTGAGGGAATATGCGTGGCCTGCACTTCGGCTCCGATGGGCTCGGGGCCTGTTGAATTACTATCCGGTGACACGTGCTGAATTGCTCCGTAAGCCCATTGTTGCAACAGGACTTTTTCTGAGCCCATTGTTTATTCGGCCAAAGTAAGAAACTCCTGCGGCCGACGCAATCGACCATGTCGGGTGCAAGGTTTCGGAATGGTTCTGCGCCAGCTTGATTGCGGTCCAAAGCGCGGCCAAGACAAATTGAACGTCTTTCCTAAAACAATGTCTCTGCGAATGTGATCCGCATTACTGACGGCCCTGTCGAACCGGTCAATACTGGGTGCAGTTACTGAGTTAGCGCTCATAGTATTTTAAGAGCGCAGTTTTCATTATCCTCCCTGTGGACTGGGCGCGCTTATTATTAAGTGCGTCCTTTTTTGTCCGAAGAGAGTAAATTCTCATTTCCTCCAAAGTGGTTCCTACCGAACGCTGCCCAGATCGTCTGCCGTCTTTCCCTGCGCCCGCCGAGGGGAAATCGTCATCACTGCCTGCGAAGGGGCGTGTTTAGATACCAAGCAAAACGGGCCTTCAGCCAAACACTAAGGCTGCGCTTGGTGCTTCCCTCCGCCTTAGGCGCGTTTTTCACCGATCGTCGTCACGCCCAGCACCGACAACACCTTGGCCTCGATCTGTTCGGCGTTCATCCCTGCAACAGCGTACATATCTGCCGGGCTGGCCTGATCGATGAAGATGTCCGGCAGCACCATCGAGCGGTATTTCAAACCGTGATCGAACACGCCCTCATCCGCCAAAAGTTGCGCCACGTGGCTACCGAACCCGCCAATTGCGCCTTCTTCGATGGTGATGAGCGCTTCATGGTTTGCCGCGAGGTCCAGAACCAGCTCACGATCCAAGGGTTTGGCAAAACGAGCATCGGCAATGGTGGGTGTGATCCCCCGAGCCGAGAGCGCCTCGGCAGCTTTCTGAACCTCAGCCAAACGGGTGCCGAAGGACAACAGCGCCACGCGAGCGCCCTTCTGGATCATCCGACCTTTGCCAATTTCCAGTACCTCGCCGCGTTCGGGCAGATCGACGCCAACGCCCTCACCGCGCGGATAGCGGAACGCGATGGGTCCGTCGTTATGAGCCGCAGCGGTGGCGACCATATGCACCAGTTCGGATTCGTCCGCAGCGGCCATGACGGTCATGCCGGGCAGGTTGGCGAGATAGGCGATGTCGAACGATCCCGCATGGGTGGCACCATCGGCCCCAACCAGACCTGCGCGGTCGATAGCAAACCGCACTGGCAGGCGCTGGATGGCTACGTCATGCACTACCTGATCATACCCACGTTGCAGGAAGGTGGAATACATCGCGCAGAACGGTTTCATCCCCCCGGCTGCCAATGCGGCGGCGAAGGTCACGCCGTGTTGCTCTGCAATTGCCACGTCGAAACAGCGCGAAGGGTAGCGCTCTGCAAATAGGCTTAGCCCTGTGCCGTCCGGCATCGCGGCGGTGACAGCGACAATCTTGTCATCGCGCCCGGCCTCTTCGACCAGTGTCTTGCCAAAGACCGAAGTATAAGATGGCGCGTTGGAAGGCGCTTTGTGCTGCTTGCCGGTCACTACGTCGAACTTGGCAGTTGCATGACCTTTGTCGCGGGCCTGCTCGGCAGGAGCGTAGCCTTTACCCTTTTTGGTCAGCACATGGATCAGGATCGGACCGGTTGCCCGCGCCTTCACCGTCCGCAGAACCGGCAGCAGTTGATCCATGTCGTGCCCGTCAAGGGGCCCGATATAGGAAAAACCCAGTTCTTCGAACAACGTGCCGCCCACAGCCATGCCTTTCAGCATCTCCTTGGCGCGTTTCGCACCTTCGCGGAACGGTTCGGGCAGAAGCGAGACCGCACCTTTGGCGGCGGCTTTTAGATCGTGAAACGGGGCCTCGGTGTAAATCCGCGACAGATAGTTGGACAGCGCACCCACAGGCGGCGCAATGCTCATCTCATTGTCGTTGAGGATGACAATCAGGCGTTTGCCAAGATGACCCGCATTGTTCATCGCCTCGAACGCCATACCGGCGGACATCGAGCCATCGCCGATCACAGCAATCGCATCGCCCAACCCTTCGGGTGTCACACCGCCCAGATCGCGGGCGACGGCAAAACCCAGCGCGGCACTGATCGAGGTTGAACTGTGCGCCGCGCCGAACGGGTCATAGGGGCTTTCGCTGCGTTTGGTGAACCCACTCAGGCCGTCTTTCATACGCAGGGTGCGGATACGGTCGCGTCGTTCAGTCAGGATTTTATGCGGATAGCACTGGTGGCCGACGTCCCAGATGATCTTGTCGCGCGGCGTGTCAAAGACAGCGTGCAGCGCCGTGGTCAACTCGACCACTCCAAGACCTGCGCCCAGATGCCCGCCGGTGACGGACACAGCCGAGATCGTCTCGGCCCGCAATTCTTGCGCCACCTGATGCAACTGTGCGTCCGAAAACTGCTTGAGATCCGTAGGGCGGTTCACAAGGTCCAGCAGGGGCGTATTCGGGCGGTCAGACATTTGGCGCGTTCCTGGCTTAGCTGTCCCGGGCAATAACGAAGCGGGCGGCGTCCTTCAAGGTTTCAGCCGAGGATCCGTACCCATCCATCGCCGCGCAGGCCTCATCGATCAGCTCGGCAGCGCGGGCCTTGGCCGCAGTTAGACCCAGCAGGGATACAAACGTCGCCTTGCCGGCTTCGGCGTCCTTTTGCAGGCGTTTTCCCGCCTTTTCGGCATCACCTTCCACATCAAGGATGTCATCCGCGATCTGAAAAGCAAGCCCAAGGGCTTGGGCATATTGGCGCAAGGGTTCCGGATCAGCTTGCGCCAACCGAGCCCCCGCGCAGGCCGACCATTCGATTAGCGCCCCGGTTTTGCCCGCCTGCAGGCGCGTGATTTCGTCAAGCGACAGCGGAGTCGCCGCCGACTCCGCCGCAATATCCAGCGCCTGACCCAGCACCATGCCTTGCGCTCCGCTGGCTTTGGCCAGTGTCAGGGCGAGATTTGCACGGACGTCGGCAACTCCCACCTCGGGCCGGGTGCACAGTTCGAACGCCAGCGTCTGCAACGCATCTCCGGCCAGAACGGCAGTGCCTTCATCCCATTTCACATGCACAGTCGGACGCCCGCGTCGCATTTCATCGTCATCCATGCAGGGCAGGTCGTCATGCACCAAAGAATAAGCATGCAGGGCCTCAATCCCTGCGGCAGGCCAGATTGCGCGGTCTGCATCCACGCCATGCAGCCGTGCGCTTTCCAGCACCAGAAACCCGCGCAACCGCTTGCCGCCTTCTGTGGCATAGGCCATTGCCCGGGTCACATCCAGATCGTCCAACGCGCCCAGAACCAGATCAAAATGGCTCTGAATCCGCGCCGCATCTTGCGCTAGCTTTTCGCGAAACATTTACTGACCTTCGACAGGCGTCGTCCCGGTCGGCTGACCATTGGCATCCAGAGTGATAGCGGCCACTTTTTCCTCGGCCCGCTTCAGTTCATCCTCACAGCGTTTTTTCAGCGCAGCGCCTCGCTCGTAAAGCGCGATCGACTGGTCCAGCGCCACGTCGCCACGTTCCAACTGGCCAACCACGGCTTCAAGCTCTTTCATCGCCTGTTCGAATGTCATTTGATCAACGGGGGTATCGGTCATCGGGCTGCCTTCATCAATTCTTCCACATGGGCGCGTGTGGCCTCGGCCAGTGCGTTCAGATCATACCCGCCTTCCAGAGTCGAGACGATACGTCCCTCACACATCTCGTCGGCAATCTTGCACAGCTCTGCCGTGATCCAAGCGAAATCACCGGTGGACCAGTTCAGATTGGCCAGTGGATCATCCTGATGGGCGTCAAAACCGGCTGAGATAATGATCAGTTCCGGTTTGAAGGCGCGCAAACGTGGGAAGGCTTGCGTTTCATATGCCGCACGCATTTCCGCCCCGCCAGTTCCAGGGGCGAGAGGGATGTTAAGGACGGTCTCAAAAGCTCCGGTCTCATCCGGACGTCCAGATCCGGGCCATAACGGCATCTGTTGGCTGGTGATCACCAGTGCGCGCTTCTCATCCCACAACAAATCCTGTGTGCCATTGCCGTGATGGACATCGAAGTCAACGACGGCAACACGTTTCAATCCGTGATGATCCAACGCATGTTTCGCTGCTAGAGCGGCGTTGCCAAACAGGCAAAAGCCCATCGCTGTGTCTGTTTCCGCATGATGCCCCGGTGGCCGGATCGCACAAAACGCATTCGGAGCCTCGCCGCCCAATACCATATCCACTGCGCGCACTACGGCCCCGGCGGCACGATAGGCCGCATCGACCGAACCCGGGGACATGAACGTATCCCCGTCAATCTGGGCAAACCCCTCTTCCGGGCGCGCGCTGCGAATATCGCGGACGTAGCTTTCCGGATGCACCCGCAACAGATCATCATCTGCCGCCATGGGGGCCGTCACCCGGTTCAAATCCAGCGACTCCAGCGCGTGCAGGATGTGTTCCAACCGCGCCACCCGTTCCGGATGCCCGCCCGGCGTAACATGCCCCAAACAATCCGCATGAGTCAGTAGGGCAGTTTTCATCGGAATCCCCTGTTCATCTGGCTAAAAGTATCCTCGCTGGAGGCCAAAGTCCGCTGCCCCGCGGCCAATTCAATCTGGTGCCAGCATATATCCGGCGCCGCGTACCGTCTGCAGGTACCGAGGCTGCTTAGGGTCCTGTTCGATCTTACGGCGCAGGCGGGTGATCTGTACATCCACCGCACGCTCCTGTGCTTGACCCTTGTCGCGGCCCAGATCCTCGACCAATTTCGCACGGCTGATCGGCTCACCCGGCTGGGCCGAGAAAATCTTCATTAGCTGGCTCTCGGTTGCCGTCAAACGCACAGGCTCTTCGCCTTGCCACATCTCGCCGCGTTCCACGTCATAACGGATCGGTCCGAGGTTCAAAATTTTGGATGCAGTATCCTGCGCTGGCGTTTCCGGCATCCGTCGCAGGATCGCATTTATCCGCAGCAGCAGCTCTTTCGGTTCAAACGGCTTGGCAAGATAATCATCCGCCCCCGCCTCAAGCCCGGCAATCCGGTGCTCGGTCTCACCGCGCGCCGTCAGCAGCAGGATCGGCGTGCTATGGGTCTCGCGTAGCGTCTTTGTCAGGCTGACGCCATCCTCGCCCGGCATCATCACATCCAGCACGATCATGTCGAAGTCCAGCCCCGACAACACCCGCCTTGCGTGTGCCGCATCCCGGGCTGCGGTAACCAGAAAACCGCTCCGCATCAGGAACTTCTTGAGCAGATCACGAATACGCTCATCGTCGTCAACGATCAGCAGATGGGCGTCCATATCGCTCATGAGGTGGTATCCCGCAGTTTCGTGTAAGCATGACGCATATCAGCATCCATCATCGCTTCAAGCACTTTACGAAATCCTGACACCGCCTCGGGGCCTGCGTCCTTATAGGCGGCACGCATTCGAACGCGCTGGGCCTCGGACAATTTCGCCTCCAGCTCCTTGCCTTTTTCGGTCAGGAACAGATGCCGCTCGCGCTTGTCTACCGTGCCAACACGACTTTCGACGAGGCCATCCTCGATCAACGTCCGCAGCACCCGGTTCA
Source organism: Ruegeria sp. ABF4_144 (assembly GCF_056160045.1). Lineage (NCBI taxonomy): Bacteria > Pseudomonadati > Pseudomonadota > Alphaproteobacteria > Rhodobacterales > Roseobacteraceae > Ruegeria > Ruegeria sp. ABF4_144. The sequence goes on along the minus strand of NZ_JBSWWK010000001.1, from coordinate 3,332,592 downwards.
GCGATTGTTTCGTCACCCCCAGAATGGCCAGCAGGTTGTTCACCGTTGTGCCAGGCGCGCGGTTGATGAAGTGAATCGCCCGGTGATGCGCCCGGCCATAGGCCATCTGCGCCAGAATGCGATCGGGGTCTGCGGTAAAGCCGCGATAAGCGAAAAACATCGCCTCGATCCCCTGCCGAAGCTGTTCGTCGGTCAAGAACAACAGGCTTTCACCGCCAAAGACTTGGGCGGGACGCGTATCCGACATAGTATGCCTCATTCGTTACTCGTGCCGAGTTTATGTCAGCGTTGTTGACATTCCAAGAGTGGACAGGTATCGAATCGCAGTTTCTGCGCAACTTTATGTCCGCATCGGACTTAATTGGCGCAACAATCGGAAAATTCAACCCAAGGCTGGAGGTTTCGCATGGCGGGGTATGATGATCGTGATGGCACCATCTGGTTGGATGGCAAACTGGTTCCATGGCGCGATGCCAATGTGCACATCCTGACTCATGCGATGCACTACGCCTCATCCGTGTTCGAGGGTGAACGCGCCTATAACGGCAAGATCTTCAAAAGCCGCGAGCATTCCGAGCGTCTGATCGCTTCGGCCGAAGCGCTGGACATGCCGATACCCTATTCGGTGGACGAGATTGAGGCCGCCAAAGAAGAAGCGCTGAAAGCCAGCGGCCTGCAGGACGCTTATGTCCGCGTGTTGGTCTGGCGCGGATCGGGCGAAGACATGGGTGTCGCATCGGCCAAGAACCCGGTTCGGATGGCAGTGGCTGTCTGGCCCTGGGGGGCCTATTACGGTGATGCCAAGATGCAGGGCGCCAAGCTGGACATCGCGGAATGGAAACGCCCAAGCCCGGAAACCATCCCGGTGCATGCCAAGGCGGCGGGTCTCTACATGATCTGCACCATCTCCAAGCACAAGGCCGAGGCCAAGGGCTGCTCGGACGCGCTGTTCATGGACTGGCGCGGTTACGTGGCCGAGGCGACCGGCGCGAACGTGTTTTTCGTCAAAGATGGTGAGGTGCATACGCCTCTGGCCGATTGCTTCCTGAACGGCATCACCCGCCAGACCGTGATCCAGATGCTGAAAGACAAGGGCATCACCGTCCACGAACGCCGCATCAAGCCCGAGGAAATGGCCGATTTCGAACAGTGCTGGCTGACCGGCACCGCTGCCGAGGTCACCCCGGTCGGGCAGATCGGCGACTACACCTTTGAGGTCGGAGACCTGACCCGCGAGATCGCCTCCGAGTACGAGGCGCTGGTCCGCTCCTGATCAGGCCGACCGACATTTTCTGGAACCCCCGCTGTTTGCGGGGGTTTTTCTTTGCCCGCCGTTCAAGACTTTGTGCAGATCGTTCAGATGGCTGGACGAAGGCGCAGCCGGGTGTAGGTTAACCCCATGTTGGACCTGCTCAGCGATATCCTCACGCGTCTGTCCCTGCGCGGGACATTCTATTTTCGCACCTCTTTCACACCGCCGTTTGGCGTTCAGGTCCCCGCCTTTGAAAATGTGGCCCGGTTTCATTTCGTTCAGCGTGGAGAGTTGAAGATTTTCGTCTCTAACACAGGCGAAACGCTGCGATTAAAGCAGGGCGACCTGATCCTGATCCCGCATGGTTCTGCCCATGCGCTGCTTTGCAATGAGGTCAAACCGATGGACGCGCTGCCGTTGGAGCAGGTTTTGGACGATGCCGGGTATCAGGGCGATGGCGTGCTGATCTATGGTGGTGAGGACAAAAGCCGCGATACACAGCTGATCTGCGGCCATTTCTCGTTCACCGGGCCGCCGGGGCGGCAGGGCACCGGGCACATGCTGATCGACCGGTTGCCGCCCTACATCCTGATCGAAAACTATGGCGAAGAGGCCGGGGCCTGGATCGAATCCACGCTGCGCATGATCGGGTCCGAAGTCAGCGGTGCCCGGATCGGCGGCGACCTGATCGCCCTGAAACTGTCCGAGGTGCTGTTCGCACAAGCCATCCGCGCCCATCTGGAACATCAAAGCCCCAGCGAATCCGCCCTTGCCGGGTTTGCCGATCCCCGCATTTCCCGCGCTCTGACCGCGTTCCATCAGGCCCCCGCGCAGGAGTGGAGCGTTGAATCGCTGGCGCGCGAGGCCGCTATGTCACGCACCGCCTTCGCCCAGCTCTTTGCCGAGAAGATGGGCACCACGCCAATGCAATACCTGACGGACTGGCGGATGCAGATCGCCTGTCATGGCTTGACCGAAAACCGCTGGAACGTGGCGGATGCGGCGGCCGAGGTCGGCTACGCCTCCGAGGCTGCGTTTTCGCGCGTGTTCAAAAAGCAGATTGGCCTGTCCCCTGCGGCGTATCGGTCCATGCACTGATAAAACTCAGTTCTGAACGATCTGCATAGTTTTACGAACGATCCGGAATTATGCGTCCGAATGCTCTTTCCTAGTTTGGGGTCATGCCAAACAAGGAAAGGAAATTTCAATGTCTGCTCGTTTCGTTACCCGCACCATCCACGCCTATCTGGATTACCCGGTCGCCTTTGCGCTGATGGGGCTGCCCTTCGTTCTGGGGCTGGGGCAATCCAACCCGATGGCCTTGTGGCTGTCTGTAGCAACCGGCGCTGCGGCCTTTGTGTTAACCGTGCTGACCGATCACCACCTCGGCGTCTGGCGGGTGCTGCCTTACAAGCTCCATCTGGCCGTCGATCTGCTGGTTGGCGTTGTGTTTCTGGCCGCGCCCAGCCTGTTTGGGTTCACGGGGCTGGATGCGATATACTACTGGCTGAACGGCGCGGCGGTGGTCGCCGTCATCTCGCTCAGCACGCCGGAAGAGGGTGTAACAGCCTGAGCAGGTTATCCACAAGTGTCACAATATCATCGTGATACTTTCAAGAATCTGAGCCGCTTGTTTTACAAACAAGCGGCTCACTGCCGCTCACCAATCGCGTGGCCCAAAAGGGTCACCAGACAGGAGAGCCACCATGACCCGAATCCTTCGCCCGAACCGCCGCGCCTTTCTGGCAAGCAGCACCGCCTTTGCCGCATCGCTGTCCATGCCTGCGATCAGCCGTGCTGCATCCCGCCCCGTCTTTACCCACGGCGTACAGTCGGGAGATGTCGACATGAGTTCGGGCATGATCTGGACCCGCACGGATCGTCCTGCGCGCGTGATGATGGAGGTCTCGACCACCGAAAGCTTTGCTGACGCCCGCCAGTTGACCCCTATGGACGCCATCCCGAACAGCGACTTCGCGGTTAAGCGGCTGGTCGAAGGGCTGCCCTCGGATCAAGATATCTTCTATCGCTTTGTGGCCGCAGATCTGAGCGACATAAAAGTCGTATCAGAGCCTATTATTGGCCAATTCCGTACTGCACCGTCCGAGCGCCGCAATATCCGCTTTGCATGGTCGGGTGATACAGCGGGGCAGGGCTGGGGTATTGATGACGAAGGGATGCGGACCTATGCGACCATGGCGCAGCACCGGCCGGATTTCTTTATCCACTCGGGCGACACGGTTTATGCCGATGGTCCGATGCAGGATGAGGTCGAAAAAGACGGTCAGCTGATCTGGAAAAACACCACGCTGATCGACGAGAAACGCAAGGTGGCCGAAACGCTGGACGAATTTCGCGCCCAGTGGAAATACAATATGATGGACGATCACGTGCGCGCGATGAACGCTGTTTGCCCGACCTTCTTTCAGTGGGATGACCATGAGGTTGTGAACAACTGGTCGGATGCCAAAGATCTGATCTCGGACGACCGCTATTCCGAGAAATCTGTGCATGTGCTGCAATCACGTGCGGGCCGTGCGTTTCACGAAATGACCCCGCTGCGGATCACGCCGGCCGAGCCTGGGCGCGTGTATCGCAAGATCGCGTATGGTCCGATGCTGGACGTGTTCTTCCTGGATCTGCGCAGCTATCGCGGGCCGAACGGACCGTCGTTGGAGGATGAAATCACCGATCAGTCCCGCATTCTGGGGGCTGAGCAGCTGGCCTGGCTGAAGCGCGAGCTTGCTGCGTCGCCGGCGACATGGAAAGTCATTGCCTCTGACATGCCCATCGGTTTGATCGTCTGGGATCGTTGGAAGGATCAGAAGGGGGCCGAGGCGATAGCGAACGGTGACAGCGGTCCGGCCAAAGGGCGCGAGTTGGAGATCGCCGACCTGCTGCGCTTCATTAAGACCGAAGGCGTCACCAATACGGTCTGGTTCACGGCTGACGTACACTATACCGCTGCGCACTTCTATGACCCTAACAAAGCGAAATTTCAGGATTTTGAGCCGTTCTGGGAGTTCGTATCCGGCCCGCTGCACGCCGGAACGTTTGGACCGAACGCGTTGGACGGGACCTTTGGACCTGAGGTGAAATTCGTCAAAGCGCCGACCGAAGAACAGGGCGCAAATCTGCCGCCCAGCGCAGGTCTTCAGTTCTTTGGCCTGGTCGATATCGACGGAACGACGCAGCAAATGACCGTACGGCTCATGGATCGTGCGGATACCGAGTTGTGGTCGGTCACATTGGACCCGCAGCCGCAGGGGATCTAGTGGGCCGCCCCAACAGCACTATTGGGGAGCGTTTTTTTACCCTTGAAATTTCCGACTAAAATAGTCAGATAACGCGTAACGCCAGATACGCAGGTATCGGCAAAAGGTTTCGAGGCGGTTTGCGGGCTTAGCGCATGAATAGGTGAGAGCCTGCCGCCGCCTCGAAAACGAATGATCGGAGTAAGACATGGGTGATCCGCTGGACGAAATCATGGCAAGGCACGAGGCAGCTACTGCCTGCGGGTGTTCCTGCGACGATGATTTTTGCGCCTATGTTGACAAGCCGCCAAAAGCAGACAGAAACCTGCCAGAAACACTACCGGCCAGCGCTGCAAGCCGCCGTGGGTCAGTCCGGTTTCTGAATGAGAACCCGGCTGGATAACAGCCCCGGGGAAGGGGCTGCATAGGCATTAAACCTCAGAAATCGACGCCACGCTGGGCTTTGATGCCAGCTTGGAACGGGTGCTTTTCTTCGGTCATTTCGGTGACCAGGTCGGCATAGTCGCGCAGCGTTTGCGGTGCATCGCGGCCTGTCAGGAACACTCTGGTTTTGTCGGACCGTTCATTCAATCCGTCGATCACCTGATCAACTGTCAGGTACTCATAGCGCAGAGCGATGTTGATCTCGTCCAGAACCACCAGATCATACTCACCGCTGGCCATCAGGGCGCGCGCCTTGTCAAAGGCGGCGTTGGCGGCGGCGATGTCACGTTCCTTGTCCTGCGTGTCCCAGGTAAAGCCTTCGCCCATCGTGTGCCAGGTCACCAGATCGCGTTCTTCGAAAAAACGGCGCTCACCGGTTTTCCACTTGCCCTTGATGAACTGCACCACGGCAACCTTTTGGCCCCAACCCAACGCCCGGATCACCACACCAAACGCGGCTGAGGATTTGCCCTTGCCCTTGCCGGTGTTGATCAGAACCAGCCCGCGTTCCGGGTCAACGGCCTCAGAGACCTTTTTGCGATGCTGGGCCTGTACCTTCTGCATCTTTTCCTTGTGATCTTGTGCGTCGCTCATGGGCGGAACCTTTCCTGATTTGCGCCCAACCTAAGCGAAGTTTGCCAAAGGTAAAGATCAGGACTTCGGGTCGGGGGCCGACTTGTCCTTGCCCCGGTCTACGCCCAATTGCCGTTCGCGCAGGATGACCAGCACGTTGCCCGCGATCACCAGTGCCGCGCCGCCCAGCATGACAAGCGTCGGCAACTCGTCGAACCAGACATAGCCGATGACAATGGCAAACAGCATGGTGGTGTAATCATATGGCGCCAACATCGAGGCCTGCCCGAAACGGTAGGAGGAAGTCACCAAAATCTGCGCAACGCCACCGATTAGCCCCATAAAGGCTAGTATTAGAGCCTGTTCCCACGTCGGCATGGTCCAACCCCAGAAGGCGGTCAGGGATGACAGCAACGTGGCGGTCAGCGAGAAATAGAACACTACCGCAGCGGGGTGATCGACCTGCACCAGTTGCCGGATGTGGATCTGCACGAAAGCACGCGCCATGGTCGCTGCCAGCACGCAGAGCGCGCCGATAGTGGCGGCGGTGTCCATGTTGTTGCCGCCTAACCGTGGCCAGATCATGATCAGAACCCCGAGCAGGCCGATGGCAACTGCGCCGATACGGATCATGCGGATACGTTCGCCCAGCATGACCGCCGCCAGAATCAGGGTAAAGATCGGAGTGGCATAGCCAATCGCAGTGACCTCGGGCAGGGGGAGCAAGCTGAGACCGGTGAAGGTCAGGCCCATTGCGCTGGTGCCCAGAACGCCGCGCCAGAAATGACCCATAGGCTTTTTGACAACCAGCCCCTGCGCCAGCTCACCCCGATAGACCAGCCAGCCGATGATCACCGGAACCGCAAAGAGCGATCGGAAGAACACCATCTCTCCGGGTGGGAAATCGACCGACAACGCTTTGACCAGCGCCTGCATGGCGGTGAACAGGACCAAAGCGCTGAGTTTCAGCGACACGGCCAACACAGGTCGATGCGATGTTAAGGGTTTTGCCATCGGCGCGACCCTGCGCCTTCGGCTGTCAAAGATCAATGTCCGCTTCGGGAATTTGACCAGTCGGTGGGCAGGGGATGACCGATCTCGTCGGCGAATTCTTCCAGAAACCGGATCATCCGTTGCGTACGTCGCCGCGCCAAATCCGCACCGCCTTCGGTCAGCATGTCATCCGGCAGCGCCAACAGCTTGACCTTCCAATGGTCGATGGAAAAGGCAAGATCGTCCAGCGGGCGGTTTGCCGCAAAAGGATCGGCCGCATCATACAGAGTCCGCCCCAAGGCGCCCGAGACGGAGAAGTTTCGCGCGACACCAATGGCCCCTAGTGCATCCAGCCGATCCGCGTCACGCAGAATGCAGGCCTCGGGTGTTTCGGGCGTGATATTTGCAGAAAAACTATGCGCTTCGATAGCATGCTGAATTGCGCTGATCTGGGTCGGGTTGTAACCAAATTCACGCAGAATAGGCTCTGAATCCTGCGCTGACTTGCGCGAGGCAAGATGGCGTTCGGGATCGTCTTTCGGCAGGTTGATTAGGTCATGCAGGTAACAGGCCGCCAGCAGCACGGAACGGTCCGTCGCCTCATCCGCGATGTTCTGAGCATTCACCCAGACCCGGTCCAGATGGGCCAAGTCATGTGCCGGATCGGTTTCCATTCGCTGCGCGACGACGGCGCGCAGGCGCGTGCGCAGATCAGCCGATCCGTCCACGGTTCTCTCCGATCTGACCGCGATGTAGCAGCAGGTGGTCCAGGATGACACAGGCCATCATTGCCTCGCCCACCGGAACAGCGCGAATGCCGACGCAGGGGTCGTGGCGGCCTTTGGTGATTATCTCGGTTTCTTCGCCCGACTTGGTAATTGTTTTGCGCGTGGTCAGGATCGACGAGGTCGGTTTGACGGCAAAGCGCACCACAACATCCTGTCCGGTCGAGATACCGCCCAGAATACCACCCGCGTGGTTCGAGCTGTATTGCGGGCCGTTCTGGCCCATGAAGATCTCATCTGCATTGGCCTCGCCGGTCAGCTCAGCGGCGGCCATGCCCTCGCCGATTTCCACGCCTTTGACAGCGTTGATCGACATCATCGCAGCGGCCAGATCAGTGTCTAACTTTGCATAAACGGGTGCGCCAAGCCCGGCGGGGACACCGCGTGCCACGACCTCGACCACGGCACCGACCGAGTTGCCGGATTTGCGCAGGTTGTCCAAATATGTGGCCCAATCGACAGCTGCCTGCGCGTCCGGTGTCCAGAACGGGTTCTGCTCGATTTGCGACCAGTCGAAATTGGCGCGGTCGATCTTGTGAGGGCCGATCTGGGTCATATACCCGGTGATCTGCACATTCGATGCGATCTGTTTGATCGCCTCACGGGCCAAGCCGCCTGCGGCCACGCGCGATGCGGTTTCACGGGCCGAACTGCGCCCGCCGCCGCGGTAGTCGCGGATGCCGTATTTCTGCCAATAGGTAATATCGGCGTGCCCTGGACGGAACTTGTCGATGATATCACCGTAGTCTTTGGATCGTTGATCGGTGTTTTCGATCATCAGCTGGACGGGCGTGCCGGTTGTCTGGCCTTCAAACACGCCGGACAGGATTTTCACCTGATCGGGTTCACGGCGCTGAGTGGTGAACTTGTTCTGCCCCGGTTTGCGCTTGTCCAGCCAGTGCTGGATCATGCCCTCGTCAATCGCCACGCCCGGAGGGCAGCCGTCAACGGTCGCACCCAAAGCCGGGCCGTGGCTTTCACCCCAGGTGGTGACGCGGAAGAGGTGTCCAAAGCTGTTCATCGACATGGGGCGTGCTCCTTTGAGGGTTGTGATTAGCGGGCAAGGCCCTTGGCCTCAAGCGGATTTGCGGTTGGGGCAGGGCGCCCCAACCTCATGTTGTCATGCCGCACGGGCCAGCATGGCGCGGGTTTCGGTGATTTTCAGCGCTGCCTGAGCGGCCTCGCGCCCTTTTTCCACGAAATGCGCGCGGTAGATGGCGTTATGGTGGTCGGTTTCCTGATACTGGTGCGGGGTCAGCGAGACCGACAGAACCGGAACGCCGGTGTCCATACCAGCCCGCATCAGGCCATCGACCACGGCTTGGGCCACAAAATCGTGCCGATAGATGCCGCCATCCACAACAAAGGCGGCACAGGCGACGGCCGCGTATTGGCCGGTTTGGGCCAGATCGCGGGCCAGCAGAGGCATCTCGAACGCGCCGGGGACGTCGAAGACATCGACTTGCTCAGCGGGAATAAGCTCCAGAAAACCGTCAAGTGCGCGATCCACGATATCGGAATGCCAGTTGGCTTTGACGAAAGCATAGCGGGTGTGTGTCATCATGATCTCCTTAGCAAAACAGACACGTCACCCAAGGCGATCACGAGCAGACGCGCCGTATCACCGGCGCGGCTAGCACGTTCTCTTCCATCCGGACTTTAACCGTCGACTCTGGCCTCTCACCAGATCTGCTGACACCCTTTAGTGGTTCCACAATTTGTCCGAAAACCGGTTCCCACTTTTCGGATCGTGGACACTGCGGGGCCGCTCGCGGGCTTACGGGTCATGCCCGCATACCGCCGGTGGGGAATTTCACCCCGCCCTGAGAACGAGGCGGAATGTGCCAAGCTGCGTTCACTTCTGCAAGAGGCTTTGCGCCCCACCCAATTGACGGCTTTTGTTTCCATGATCGTCCTGTAAGGTCGCAGCAACCAAGGAGAGCGCGAATGAAACTCTATCACAGTCCAACATCGCCCTATGTCCGCAAGGTAATGGTTTTGCTGCACGAAACCGGCCAGCTTGAGGATGTCGAGGTGCTGAACATCGCCACCACTCCGCTGGCCCCTGCAGACGAGTTGCAGGGCAAAGTGCCTCTAAGACGCATTCCGGCGCTGGAGCGACCCGATGGTCCGACCCTGTTCGATAGCCGCGTGATCTGCGCGTTTCTAGATGCGCGCGCCAAGGCAGGGATGTATCCCGACGGGGCCGGACGCTGGGATGTGCTGACGTTGGAGGCGCTGGCCGACGGCATTTTGGATTCGGCGGTAGGTATGGCATACGAGGCGCGCCTGCGTCCCGAGGACAAACAATGGGACACATGGCTGGATGCGCAATGGGACAAGATCGAACGGGCCTGTGCCGCGTTGAACCAGCGCTGGATGGCGCACCTGTCGGGTCCGCTGGATATGGGGCAGGTGGCCGTGGCCTGTGCGCTGGGCTATCTGGACCTGCGCCATGTTGCGCGGAACTGGCGCAAGGGTAACGATGCGTTGGGTGACTGGTTTTCAGCGTTCAGCGAACGGCCCAGTATGGTGGCGACCCGCCCCGAAGGCTGAGCCCGGTTTCATGAGCGCTGGCCGTGGCAGGCACGGCCAGCGCCGAATAACAGTCAGGGGGTGCTGAACGTGGCGAGATAGGCCGCGATGTCGTCGGCACCTTTTTTCAGTTTCACGCTCATGTTCGGGCGCGCGGTCTCGTCATCCAAGTATTCCTGAATGAACCCGATCGGATCCTGCGAATAAGCGGCGATGTTTTCCTGGGTCCAGACCAGACCCTCTTCGCCGGCGCGGATCATGTCATCGGTGAACATGCCTACGGGAAGCCGCTCGCTGCCGTAACGATAATCGTTCTCGGCGCCAGCGACGCGGCCGACCACCCCATAGAGATTCGGTCCGGTGATGCCGCCTTTGACCAGAACCTCACCGTCTTTGATGATCGCATGGCAGGAAGAGCAGCGGTTATAGAGTTTTTCGCCTTTGGCCGGGTCACCGGCAGCGGCGGCATGTGACGTAAGGGCAATCGTAAGGAGCAACGCAGTTGGAATGAGCTTTGGCATGGAAAACGTCCTGCTGAGGTTGGGATTAATTCGGCCCTTCGTAAATTCCCGTTAAAAGTGCAATCGAAATCAGACCTAAGTAAGCTCCTGTAAAATATCTATTTTTAACTCAGTTTTTTCCCGGTCACGGATTTCACGAAAGTGGGAAATAGCATGGCGAAAATGGGTCAGAATTTTGCAAATCAGGCAGTCCGCGATGGGGGGAAGACTGCTCCCGACGGCTCACGCGCTCCTGACCCGAATCACATGGGGGTGAAATCTGCTGATTGGCGGATTTCCCGGCTTAAGCCTGTCCAAAACTTGAAAAATCACCCCTTCGTTGTGACATGAATGCCCAGATGCGGCGTAGTGCGCGCCTATGACCGCTGGACGAACCGATTTCTCCCGGCTAGATACCCGCGTTGAGACACCGCATTCGTGCGGTGCGCGAGCTATATGCCCGTGCGCGGGCGCTAGAAATCGGAGAGAACCTCGTGTCCCACGCAGAAGACAACGAAGGCACCCGCAGAGATTTCCTCTACTACGTCGCTGGCGGCGCAGGTGTCGTTGCGACGGGTGCAGCCGTATGGCCCCTTGTCAACCAAATGAACCCCTCGGCGGATGTGCAGGCGCTGTCCTCGATCCGCGTGGACGTGAGCGGCGTTGAGCCGGGTACACAGCTGACCGTGAAATGGCTGGGTAAACCTGTGTTCATCCGTCACCGCACCGGTGCCGAGATCACCGAAGCCCAGGAGCAGGACGCCGAAGGCGTAGCTGCGCTGCCGGATCCGCTGGCGCGCAACTTCAATCTGGCTGCTGACGCGCCTGCGACCGACGCCAACCGCGTGATGCCGTCGCCCGAAGGCGAAGCACCCGGCGCCTGGATCGTTCAGATGGGCGTCTGTACTCACCTGGGTTGTGTGCCTCTGGGGGATGCCGGTGACTTTGGCGGCTGGTTCTGCCCCTGCCACGGTTCGCACTATGACCTTGCCGGTCGTATCCGCAAAGGCCCCGCGCCAGAAAACCTGCCCGTCCCGCCCGCTGAGTGGGTGGACAACAGCACCATCAAGCTCGGCTAAGGGAGACCTAACTCATGTCCGGAATTCCCCACGATCATTACGAGCCGAAGACAAACGGCGAGAAGTGGCTGAACAGCCGCCTGCCCATCGTCGGCTTGCTGTACGATACGCTCATGATCCCCACCCCCAAGAACCTGAACTGGATGTGGATCTGGGGCATCGTCCTGACTTTCTGTCTGGCGCTGCAAATCGTCACTGGTATCGTTCTGGTGATGCACTACACCCCGCATGTTGATCTGGCCTTTGCCAGCATCGAACACATCATGCGCAACGTGAATGGCGGCTACATGCTGCGTTACCTGCACATGAACGGCGCGTCGTTGTTCTTTGTTGCGGTTTATATCCACATCTTCCGTGGCCTGTTCTACGGATCATACAAAGCCCCGCGTGAGATCACGTGGATCATCGGGATGCTGATCTACCTGATGATGATGGGCACCGCCTTCATGGGCTACGTTCTTCCCTGGGGTCAGATGTCCTTCTGGGGTGCGACCGTGATCACCGGCCTGTTTGGCGCGATTCCCTTCGTGGGCGACGCGATCCAGACCTGGCTTCTGGGCGGACCCGCAGTGGACAATGCTACGCTGAACCGCTTCTTCTCGCTGCACTATCTGCTGCCGTTCGTAATTGCGGCGCTAGTGATCGTGCACATCTGGGCCTTCCACACCACCGGCAACAACAACCCCACGGGTGTTGAGGTTCGCCGCGGTTCGAAAGCCGAGGCCGAAAAAGATACGCTGCCGTTCTGGCCCTACTTTGTGATCAAGGACCTGTTCGCACTGGCCGTTATCCTGGTCGTGTTCTGGGCGGTTGTCGGCTTTATGCCGAACTATCTTGGCCACCCGGACAACTACATCGAAGCCAACCCGCTGGTGACGCCTGCACACATCGTGCCCGAATGGTACTTCCTGCCGTTCTACGCGATCCTGCGTGCCTTCACCGGTGAGGTTTGGGTTGTTCAGTTCGCCAGCTTCATCACCGGCGGTATCATCGACGCCAAGTTCTTTGGTGTGATTGCGATGTTCGGTGCGATCCTGGCTATGGCTCTGGCGCCGTGGCTGGACACTTCGACCGTGCGTTCGGGTAAGTACCGTCCGATGTTCAAATGGTGGTTCTACCTGCTGGTCATCGACTTCTTTGCCCTGATGTGGCTGGGTGCGATGCCCGCGGAAGAGCCCTATGCGACCTTCTCACTGATCGCGTCCGCCTACTGGTTCGCTTATTTCTTCGTGATCCTGCCGATCCTCGGTGTGATCGAGAAGCCTCTGGCACAGCCCGAGACCATCGAAGAAGACTTCAACGCGCATTATGGCAAGGCTGACGCCGACGCCACGCCGGCCGAGTAAGAAGAGGGACCGGAATCATGTTCAAGAAACTTGCAATCGGTGCCGCATTTGCTTTGGCCCTTGCACCCGCCTCGACCTTTGCGGCAGGTGGCGGTGAGCAACACATCGAGGACTTCAGCTTTTCCTTCGAAGGCCCTTTCGGCACGTGGGACAAGAACCAGCTGCAGCGCGGTCTTCAGATCTATACCGAGGTCTGCGCGGCCTGCCACGGTCTGAGATACGTGCCCCTGCGGACGCTGGAAGACCTGGGTTATTCGGAAGAAGAAGTCATCGCCTATTCGGCGGACAACTTCGAAGTGTTCGATCCCGAGCTGGATGATTTTCGCCCAGCGATCCCAACCGATCACTTCCCGGTTAACGACGGTGTTGGCGCACCGGATCTGAGTCTGATGGCCAAAGCGCGCGCCGGTTTCCACGGCCCCTACGGTCTGGGTATCAACCAGTTGTTCAAAGGTATGGGTGGTGCGGAATACATCGCCTCGCTGCTGGACGGCTATACCGGCCACGAAAAGGAAGAGGCCGGTACGGTCCTGTACGAAAACACCGCCTTCCCGGGTGGTTGGATTTCGATGGCACCGCCGCTGGCTGAGGATCAGGTTGAGTTCACCGATGGTCACCCGGCCACGGTTGAAGCCATGTCCGAAGATATCGCTGCCTTCCTGATGTGGACGGCCGAGCCGAAGATGATGGAGCGCAAATACTCAGGCTTTGTCGGCGTGATCTTCCTGTCGCTGTTGTCGGTACTGCTGTATCTGGTCAACAAGCGCCTGTGGGCCGCTGTGAAGGGCAAAAAGAACGACTGATTGTTCTTATTACCTTAGGATTAGAAAGGCCCGGTGTTCAGCACCGGGCCTTTTTTGTCTGAGGGCCTCGGGATGCTATACTCGATCCGTCCCCATCGTTTCTGGGGCACTGCATTTTCAGCGCAATTCATTTGGGAGGGCGGGTTATGGACACGCAAGGCAACGTCAAAAAGATGTGGAAGGCTTTTGAAGAGTGGAACGCTTGCAAGGCCTCGGATGTCGAGATGTGGGAAAAGTACACGACCGAGGATCTGTGCATGCGCTCGCTGGGTCGAGGGAAATACGGGCTGGATTTCAGTTGCGAGCGCAACGGCAGGGAAGAGATGCAGGAATATCTGGAAGACCTGACCCGTGCGTTCACAATGGAACACTGGACCCTGAAAGACACCATCGCCCAAGATGATCGTGTCGTCGGCCTCGGGGTGTGCGCCTGGACGCACAAGGATTCCGGCAAAACAGTGGAAACGCCGATTGTGATCATCTGCCGGTTTCGCGACGGGCTGGTCTGTGAGTACGACGAATACTACGATACCGCCGCTGTATCAGCAGTGATCAGTTGAGCAAGCCGGTCTTAGACAGTCAGTTGGGTGTCTGTTTGACCGGAAATTCTGGCGGTCACAATCTGCCCTTCGGTTTGAGGCGCTTCGAATGAAACCTCAGTGAATTGCTCGGTGCGGCCCATATGCGGGTTTTCCATCAGAATGTGATGGGTTTTGCCGATCTGGTCGGTCAGGTGTTTCGCGACTTGAGCCTCACCCGCCGCACGTAAGCGGGCGGCGCGATCCTTGATTATATTTCCGTTAATCTGCTGCGGTATACGGGCCGCCGGGGTGCCTTCGCGTTTGGAATAGGGGAAGACGTGCAGCCAGGTCAGATCGCAATCGGTGACCAGTTTGACCGAATTTTCAAAATGCGCCTCGGACTCGGTTGGGAAGCCCGCAATGATGTCAGCGCCAAAGGTCATCTCGGGGCGCAGCTTACGCGCCTCTTCGGTGAACCGGATGGCGTCATCGCGCAGATGGCGGCGTTTCATCCGCTTCAGGATCAGGTCATCCCCGTGCTGCAGCGACAGGTGCAGATGAGGCATCAGGCGCGGCTCGGTCGCGATGGCTTGCATCAGGTTCTCATCCACTTCGATCGAGTCAATCGAGCTGATCCGCAGACGCGGCAGGTCGGGAACCAGTTTGAGGATACGCATCACCAGATCGCCCAGCTTGGGCTGCGCGGGCAGGTCAGCGCCCCATGAGGTCAGGTCTACGCCGGTCAGAACAACCTCGTTATAGCCCCGGTCTACCAGCCGCTTGATCTGATCCACCACAACGCCCGCAGGGACGCTGCGCGAGTTGCCGCGGCCATAGGGGATGATGCAGAAGGTGCAGCGATGATCACAGCCGTTCTGGACCTGCACATAGGCGCGCGAGCGGGTGCCGAAACCGTCGATTAGGTGGCCGGCGGTCTCGGTGACCGACATGATGTCGTCGACCTGAACCGCTTCGGTCTGACCGATGAAGTCCGCCGCCATGCCCTTCCAGGTGTCGGGCTGCATCTTCTCGGTGTTGCCGATGACGGCATCGACCTCATCCATCCGCGAAAAGGTCTCGGGTTCGGTCTGAGCAGCACAGCCGGTCACGATCAGCCGTGCATTGGGGTTTTCACGGCGCAGCTTGCGAATCTCTTGCCGGGCCTTGCGTACGGCCTCGGCCGTGACCGCGCATGTGTTCACCACAACCGCGTCTGTCAGCCCCGCCTGTTGCGAAAGCTCTTTCATCGCCTCGGTCTCATAGGCGTTCAGGCGGCAGCCCAACGTGGTGAATTTGGGCGCGCTCATCCCAGCGAACTCAGGAAATCAGGCGTCAACTTGCCCGAGAACACATGGCAGGTGGGTCCGGTCATCCAAACGCCATCCTCGCGCCAGTCAATCCAGATAGTGCCACCGTCCAGATCAATCTGAACCTTGCGCCCGGTCAGGCCGCGACGGGCTGCAGCCACGGCAGTAGCGCAGGAGGATGAGCCCGAGGCCAGCGTGATGCCCACGCCACGTTCCCAAACGCGCATGCGGATGTGATCCGGGCCGATCACCTGCGCCACTTGAACATTGGTGCGCTCGGGGTAGAGCGGGTGGTATTCATACCGCGATCCGAATTCGCTCAGCGGAATCGCTTCGGCATCCTCGACAAAGAACGTGCAGTGCGGATTGCCCATGCCGGTGGCGGTCGGGCCGCCTTCGATCGGTAGCTCGAGCGTGTCGACCTCTTCCGCCAGGGGAATGTCTTGCCAGTCCAGCTGCGGCAGCCCCATGTTCACCGACGTCATGCCATCGCCCGCATCGCGCGCGTACAAGGTGCCGCGTTCCGTGGTCAGGGTCAGGTCTGTCTTACCAGTCTCTTCCATCAAGAATCGGGCAATACAGCGCGTGGCATTTCCGCAAGCGGCCGAGGTCGACCCGTCTGCATTGTAGAACACTAAATGCGCGTCCGAATCGCCGTTCTCGATCACGGCCAACTGGTCAAAGCCCACACCGAATTGACGGTGCCCGATTCCCTTGGCCAGAGTGGACGAAACCTCAATGGGCTGCGCGCGCGCGTCCACAATGACAAAGTCATTGCCTAGCCCGTGCATCTTCATGAAGGGCAAACCGGTGTCGTGTGTCCGTTGCATGGCGGGCATATAACGATGGTCAGGAAAGGAATCCACCCTGCGGTGAAGATTCCTGAAAAAAGGGGTTGACCCCCCCGCGCCACCTGCCTAATTAGGCCGCCTATCGGGACGCTGGAAACAAGTTAAGTGAAGGCGAAACGAGGCGCAAAATAAGGGCTTGAACCCAGTCGGGTAAATGCTTAGAGAGCGCCACGGATCGACAAAGATCCAGACAAAAGAGTGGGCCGTTAGCTCAGTTGGTAGAGCAACTGACTTTTAATCAGTGGGTCGCAGGTTCGAATCCTGCACGGCTCACCACTTTTTTCAAAGGGTTAGCAAGAATAGGCGAGAATTTCTCACGCCTACAGCAACCACCTAGCAACCACGCGGCATGGATTGACGTAGAAACGTGTAGAAAACCGTTTCGTTGAGCGCGTGGATTTTCTCTTTTGGTGAGACCGTAAGGCATTGTTAATTTGAAGCTTTTTGACATTTGGAAGAGTTTTTGATACACTGACTACGTACAGAGCGGCAATTGACTGTCGCGTGCAACTTCCAAAAGAGCACAGAAAACAAGAACGGCTACGCCCAAAAAGCGAAGCTATGCCTGCCTGTACGTCCTCACAACAATCAAAAATCTCAAAGCACAGGAGCTTTCCATGACGGACAGCAAAATCTCTTCGCATGTCAAATTGACTGACGAAATGTCTCCCACTCAAAAGAACCAAGTTTTGAACGATCATTTCCGAAAGACAGGGGAAGGCGGCAT
Source organism: Ruegeria sp. ABF4_144 (assembly GCF_056160045.1). Classification (NCBI taxonomy): domain Bacteria; kingdom Pseudomonadati; phylum Pseudomonadota; class Alphaproteobacteria; order Rhodobacterales; family Roseobacteraceae; genus Ruegeria; species Ruegeria sp. ABF4_144. Next base: position 3,315,622 of record NZ_JBSWWK010000001.1, on the reverse strand, counting down.
TGTCATGATCTCAATGGGGATTCATCTTCTTGGAAGAGCAACCGTTGACGCCATCATGAAACAACTCGCCGGGGATGCGGGCGACAAAAGTGTGGAAGCTGGCGGCGAACATGATGTGGGGTCAATCAAAGTCAACAATCGAACCGTTGATTGGGAAATCAACTACTACAATAAAGAGCTTGATGATGAATCCCCGGATTCTACGGACCCACTGCAGACAACGAGACATATGGCAGTTTTGCTTTCCACAGAATACTGACTTTGCGAGCCAGCTTCTCAATTCGAGAAGCTGGTTATTTCAATCTTCCCAGTCATCTTCATCATTGGAATCGTCTTCCCCTAGCTCACTGTCGGGTTGAACCTCCAAGTCGTGAGTTTCATCAGAAGAGACGTCCCAATCGTCGTCGTCAGAGTCATCGACAGCAGCGCCTTCCTTGGAGCTTTGCTTGGAAGTTGTTTCCTTAAAGCCCGTTATATACTTGCCCTCTTGATGAATGTATCCGATCAAGTATCCGTGCGGGACGCCTTCCCGCAAAGCGTGGGACAATTGACGGGACAATCGTGTCCTCTCACCCGATCTGACCCACGCTCCGCTGAAATCTACGCCGCGGAAACATAAAAAAATCAGAGACTCAACTTCTTCCCGCTCTTCCGACGGTAGGAGGTGTCCTCCATTGGCGCGCACCAATCTTTCCATTTCGTCTTGAAGAGTGTTTTCCCACCCCTTTAGAAAACAATAGTCGGCCAGCTGGAAGACTAGTCGCTTCAGGACGTTCTTAGGGCGGTCGATCGGCGGCTGGCCCACGAAAGCCAGTTTTTCTGCCGCCTCTACAATCTGCCGAATGTCTTCGACGATGCTTTCAATGCTGGCAGCAAACTCAGCGATATTCTCTGCGTGCGCTAGGTACTCCCCATCTTCAGCAAAGTGTATCCAGCCGCCATTCCTAAAGACTTCACTCATTCTAACCTCAGAACGGGGTTTCGTTTCGCTATCTATAGTGCGTAATTTAAAATCAGCACATCAAATTTTGATTCTACCTGAATAAACTTTATAAGACTTTGTAATATAATGACTTTTTGTTGAAATCTCAGCTGATTACATTCTACACCAATCTGGCATCCTTATAGGGAAGGTTGAACGCCACCGTCGGTTTCGGCGTTGCAGCCTCTAACCAAACAAGGAGATTAAAATGACCCAAGGTATGGGATTAGGAGAGGTTTGCCAGGTCAAACCCAAGGGATCACTGGCTCCGGCGTTCTTGTCGGAAAAGCAAGCCGCATCTTACCTCAATATGTCAGTGCAATGGCTCAGGAAGTGTCGATCGAACGGAACAGGTCCGACTTGGATGAAGTTTGGCCAAGCAATCCGCTATCCAGTTGCTGAGCTGGAAAACTACATCTCACAATCGAGCCGAAAGTTCACTGGGGAAGATGTTGCTAAAGCTGATCAATGTCTCAAGACATCCAGAGATTGGAAATCCAGCTTTGGTACCCGAGTTCGCGAGTACAGCCAGACCAGCACCGATTGAACACCCCAACAACTGCGATGTTGTAGGTAATTGGTAGCAGGCTGACCGGAAGCACTAAGGAACAACGCGCTTCCGGTCCGCTTGCACCAGATAACCCAAGTCAGTCTCAGACAATGACGCAACGGTCGCCAGTGTGACCGAAGTCTCAGTCGTGCCTGACGGACACTGAAAGCTACTACCAATGAAATCCAAGAACCAAAACTCAAAGGCTAATTCGGAACTAAAACCGAAAGCCAAGAAGGGGCACAAGAAGAAGGAAAAAAGCCGTCATGCTGTAAGGGAATGAAGAACACTGAAAAACAGTCTAAACAGTGGGATAAACTATCTAAACAGGGCACTTCTATACGGGATACAGACACTTTTCATCCTGAGACTGTCCTGAAATTCCCAAAGTATGATGATGATGCTGACCACAGCAAAAAGCGTCATCTCGAAGATTGCAAGAAGCAGAAAAAAAACATCTACCGGTGCTTTGAGAACCGCGTGTTTAAAAACACCAACAAAGAAGACTTCTTGGCTCTGGCTGGCTGCAAGAAGTTGTTTGCCGACCATATGCCCGCGTGTGATGTTTATGCACGGTACAGACTCGGCAGACTTTTGATAGATGAGTTTCAGGAACTGCTTCCGAAGTTGATATACGACCGCAACTCGAAAATGTTCATGGTAACCATCGTAGATGACAAACACCACGTCAACGAACGAGGTGGCACGTTTGAGGTGAGCGCGTTCAAGGAAAAGGTTCAGTCTGCCATTCGCACGTATACATCCTTCGATGCTGTCGGAGTGATCGAAGTTCACCCTTTTGTGAACTACCCGTTCGAGAGCAAAGGTAAGTCAATATCCCTGCACGCCCACCTGATATGCTGGGGGCGCGATGCCAAAGAGCTTAAGGTCCTCAAGAAGCGCGCTAAGGGTTTTAAAAGTAAGATCACCAAACTGCCAATTCACTCTAAGAAAATCGACAAAATCGAAGGTCATGTAAGTGGAGCTATACGATATCTACTCAAACCGCATTGCAAAGGAAAAGCGGTTGATCCTCGTAAGTTCGGTAAGGGTAAGCGATGCTTGTACAATTCACGGGGTTTGAAACTGCACCATCATCTGCGTTTGTTTGAAATCGGTGCAAAACTACCGATTGTGCAGACAGTTTTTGGCGTAAACGATGGAGTAGCGGTCAGGAAGCGTGTCGTCGCCAAACTTGAGGCGTGGCAAAAAAGAAGACGGAAACGCAGCACTGAGATCAAGCTTGAGCATCGAGTGTACTCTTTGTTTGAGAAGTTCTTGGCAGATGACAAAAGGCTTAAGAACTATAGGCCGTTTGTCGTTAACTGGCGCAAGACTTCAAGGCGCAAGAAGTCGAGAAAATAAAGTGCTGGGCGGGGGTACTACCCCGCCTACAATCGTTTCCAATGAGCAACCTGGTAAACACAAACCGGACATACTCACGCTATGAATCTAAGGCTGGCTGAGAGCTCACAACCACGAGTGTTGCACCTAGCCGAGTGACTCCGAAGCGCAGGAAACGGACTTTGCAAAGTCTTACTATCGGCTTTTTACTGACTTTGCCCAAACAGTTCGGCGCCCTAGGGCGGGCAGGCCGGACCTGACTTTAACAAGTAAGCTCATGTGCTATACATGCTGTCGCCTTGGAGGTCGCACATTGGATGGGACCCAGAACAGATTACGACGGGGCAATATGGTACACGGTGTCCTCTTGGGTTCGTAGGTCGCTCCATTTGGCGACGATCACATCGCCAATCTCGCCTGCCCGCGATTCGATGCTCTTTTCGGTCCAGCTATCGAACTTCGCAACCATGCGGTTCAGCGCAAGCAGGGAACCAGACAGTTTTTCACGCTTCTTTTCCCAACCGGCGTTGCCCAAGCTGGGGTTCAGAGCGCCAGTGATAAGGGTAAGATTGCCCAACGTATCCACCGACTGCGCGCGGGCTTCGACCAAAGCCTTCATGGCGTCATCCATTGGAACTCCCGCTATCATCGCTTCAAAACTTGATTCGTGCGAAGCGCTCCTACCATCGCTTAGTGGCCAGTGTTCGGCCCACTTGCGCGGCATCACATGTTCGATGGTCAGATTAGAGGTTGCGACAGTAACTTCGTCGAACTTGTCACGAAGATCGTACTCTACGTTCTGAAGGATAAATCGCAGCCGGGGGGTCGGGATCGTCACGTAAGCTCTGCGGCGCAACACCGCTTCCTTCACTTCGGCGTTTGTCGGCATTTTAGAGATGTCGCCCGTCATCGACGTCATATACTTGCTGAATGCATCAAACGTATCTGGCGTCGACTTGGCGGCGCGGATAAAGCTCGTAGTTACCTTGTTGTAGTTCTTCGTCGTAAGGCCGCATAGTTCGCGGCGCACGAGATAGCTTTCAAGAAGCTTGAGTATACGGCCTTGTTCGTCTGCGTCAGGCACATAGCTTAGCACCCAAAGAACAAAGGGATGGAATGTAGACAAATCCCATATCTTCAAGACGTTGGCGATTCGACCAACAACTGTACCCTCCTTGGCTTCCTCAAGCAGCCGGTAGTTTTTGGCGTGACCGATCAGAACGTCCAGCTCTTCAGCCACTGTCGGAAAAGCACGGTCGCGCGCGTAGTGCTGATATTCGGTTGAGATTTTGCCGATGTTGGCGTCTCTCGCCGTCTCGGCTACAACTGTGTGCGCGACAAGGTGGTCCGCTCGGGCGCGCTTCAGTCGGCCCTGACGGACTTCTTCGGTCCAAAAGGGTTCTTCGAAAAGTTTCCAACGCCCATCGAACAGTTTTTCGTCGTTTTCTCCGAGCTTCCGCGCGCGATGGAAGACGCTGTTACGTATGAGGTCAAAGGGTGCGAGCGGTTTCCCAAGCCCATTAAGTGACGCGAATATTTCCTGCGCATCATCGTTTTCGTCCAATTGGATGACGACGATCTGAAATCCCGCAAGGAAGCCTTCAAGCAGCGCCCCAAGCACGGCTTCAGGTTCTTCGCCCATCTCTACCCGGCCGTCTACGAAATCGGCTATGTCCTTGTAAAGGTGATGGTAGGCGAGAAGTAACTTCGGGGTTCCACTTTTCTTGATCCGCCCGGTACCATAGAAGTATCGTGGGGTGAACGACGAGACCACTTCAGCGTATTCTTCCGTCGCGATCTTCTGAAACAAGTTACGGTCGTACGATGAGGGCCAGAGCTTAAACCGCTCCTTTTCAGCGTCCTTCATGCCCTTGTTTTCGTCGTTAAAAAGGTAGGTGCTGGCCACTTCGACGAGGTGCTTTATCTCAAGCTTTCGCGCTATTTCACGGATCGCGACAAGGACGATTTGGAAGGTGGTTATCCGCTGTTGCCCATCGACAAGGAAGCGAAGGGGGACAGCGCCAAAAGCCTGTTGCGACGGTTCGGAATAGATGATCGCCCCGAAGTAATGGGGAAGTGGCGTGCGGTCTTCCTCTAGTCGTTCGACGGCCTTGTCACATAGGTCCTCCCACAATTTAGGAATCTGCTTGTCCGCGTCCGTTTCCCATTCGTAATGACGCTGGTAGACAGGCACGACCCATTGCTGTCGCTGCCCGAGAACAAAATTCAGATCGTGCGCCTTGGCGTCCATGCTTTGGTACCCTTAATCAGTTGGTGTCGGAATGAAGCGCAACGCTACTTCGAAGGCCATGCCCTTCAAGTTGCGGCTTTCATCACGAAGTGTAATGCGGCTAAAAAATGGGATCATGAACTTCCCATCATTGCGTGGGGCGTCAATGATGTGGAATTCAATCTTCCAACCGCTCATGGTGTCGCCAATAGCAGACTCCAGATCGTTGGCCGTTGCCGCGTCTGTTAAGTCTCTGACATTGCCGACAAGCGCCTCGCGGGCCTCTGGTATGGTCTTTAATATTCGGGCCGAATTGCTGCCTTGCTTGAAGAAGTGGCTCAGCACACTTGATTGTCGAGAGCTTTTCTTCACATGGATCAGACGTTTACCCTCAATATCCAGTAGATCGCAGGCTTCGAATTTACCGTAAGGTATTGCTGGAACGGTCAGAATCCGCTGATCCAGAAGAACTTGCCCATATTCGTTGGCGCAGCGCTCATTGTAAGAAAGCTCACTTTCATAACCGGTCTTCTTCCCATCGTCGGAGACCTTTTTTATGATCATCAACGGTGGATTGGGCCAGTCCTCTTTGAGCGTTTCGAAGCCAGCATCAACATCGGTCTTGAATTGTTCATCCAAGCGATACCATTCGCCTTCGCTGATTGCGTATAGTCCGCCGGCTTCTATCACTGAGCCAACTAGAGCTTTCTTGACACTCCATCGTTTTTTGACGCTGGCGTCGTTGTTGAATTCAGCGATTATGCCGTGTTTCTGAATGGCATTCACGTCAAGATCGCCAAGCTTTGCGCCCATTGCCTTCCTATAATTGGACATTAACAGATCGGGAAAGCGACCCTTCAGGCCAGGCCCGTACAGCCCGTAGTAAACCACGTCATCTTCCGACCAACCCGGCATTGAAAGCTCGAAGTTGTCCTCGCCGTCCTTGATGACATCGACCGCTCGTTGGTCAAGCGTAGCAAGGACGAGCCTGTCCAAGATCGGGCGCACCTTGTCGATAATGTAAAAGCCAGTGTTCTTGTATTCTGCCGATTGCGAGCGCATTAGCGCTTCTTCAGCTGTTTCTGGAAGGTCAGAAAGTTCCATCTCTCGCGTTATTTTCAAACCAGTGGCGCCTGAGATGCTATTTGCAAAATCGTCGTCTTCGACGCGCCCAGAGATTCGGCGCACAAGATCAAGGGCTTCGTCTACACCGAATGCTTGCAGATCACGTTGAAACGCAGACTGTGAAACGCCCTTTATTGCTTCGCCGAGATGACTGCTGTCGATCCGTTTGACTTTCGAGTCATCAAGAGAATTGATGGCGACCTTTAAGCCGAAGTCTGACTCAATCTTAGTGTCGTCCAGATACTGCCAGCCATGCGCAAAGGCTGTGGCGAAGATCCGGTCGACGTGTTTGAAAATCACAACTGCGCAAGACGATCTATTCGTCAATGCAGGCGTTCCTGCGAAAACTGTGTTGATATCAGCCAGCCAACTAGGCGGCTTGGGTGGGCTCGGGAATATATAGACAGTCGCCTCGTCTCCGAGATCATCGGAATCGCTCAAGACGGCGTCACCAGCTTGAATCTTTTCTTTTGCGGTATCGGTGAAGACATCTTCAAAATTCTCAATGTCGGGTTTCACAAGATACAGGGAATAACTTTTTGTCTTTGGCAACTGTCTGAATACTCAAAATCAATCTAAAGTTGATTGTTTCAGAGCAAAGATCATTCGTCAACGCGGTGAAGCCGCTCATCATCGAAAAGAAGGGGAGCAAAGGCTTTGCCCGCATCACTCCGTCTGCAGGTCACGTAGCCAATGTCTGGTTTCAGTTGACCTCGTCAGGCGGTTGAAAAGCGGACTCACCTTTGCATGATCAATTGAGGTGAAAGATTAAGAAACGGTTTAGATTTTGATCAAAGCACGTAGTATATGATTTCTAAAATCCTTTTGTGCATGTTCTGTTGCTTCAATGTAGGTGCTAGTTTGCACGATGTATTGTACAGCGGACCCCAGCCACATAACCAATTTAAACGGAAACTTTGCGTCTTTTTGCTGCTCTACAATCATGTAGTCTCTTCCATGGTCGGTGTAGGTACGCCAACCAGTTTGAACACCGTCACTGAACGGAACAAAATTCAGTTCTTTGACACTTACACAATCAGGAAGTTCTGTTAGCATTTTGACTAGTTAGCTCTGCTGCTCTTGAGTTAATCTTTGCGATTTAGATTAGGTAGTCTGAAGTCCTCCTGACATTTTCTACTGCTCATGCTCAACCATCTTTGTCAGTATTTCGCAGAAAGCCTCAGCGCCAGTCGTTGCATCCGCCCACCTCGCAAACTCAACTACATCCATCCGTCTTTCACCAGTTTCGGACTTAGCGACGAACGACTGAACCGTGCCCAAACGTTCTGCGAGCGCAGCTTGCGTCAAGCCTGCTTGGAGTCTGGCTTCTTTGAGGCCAGCTATCAAAATTTGATGCTCTCTGGTTCTGAGGGATTTCAATGTCAGGTGCCGTATTGATCAGTCGTTGGCGACCTGATAATCCCAAGTTAGAATAATCCCATTTTGGAATAAGGCGATCTAACTTGTTGAGAAATATAATTGCATTCCTGCTGTTTGCTTTCGGCAGCGTTGCTTTTGCACAGACAGCGACCGAACGCCACAACCTAGAAACTGCATTCCGTGAGCTCGACCATGCCTCGCGCAAAACGGCGCAATTTGAGCTTAAACAACAGAACTTGTACTCACAGCAGATTGACGGCCTCTGGGGTGCTGGAACGGAGCGGGCTCTATTGGCTGCGCTATTTATGTTGAACGAAGTTGGAACGAGGGTTTCGGTAGAAACGGAAGCCGACGCACAACTTTTCCTCGACTTCATCATAGCTGGTTCTACACAAGGTCTCATTTTTGGTGAAGCTGATGAGCCTGAGGAGAGTATTGGCTTGCCCAGTTGGTTGGCGAACTACCTATCGTTTGACGCACAAATTGCCGATTGGCGACATGCGACTTACCAGATCAAAGTCGCGTCTGCCGCAAACTACTACACGGCCTTGATCCCTTCCGATGCTCAAGTACAGAGCCTGATCCAGGCAGGGCAGTTGCAGGTGATCGCGGAACACATCGCTCCATGCATGGATGAGATGATCGAATTCGGTTTGCAGACCGGGCAAAAACGCGCGACCGATCCTATCTACCCTGATTTTTCACAGGTGTGTGCAGCGTTGGTTCTTCAATAGACCCCAAAACTTGCCGGTCATTGTCTGATCCGAAATTTCTACCCCCTAAAACAGGATACAAAATGAAGTTCTTAATCGGCGCGGTCGCCATGATGGTCTGTTTCTATTTGGGCCAATCGATGCTCCGCAGTGGAATACAGTTGAAGACCAATGGCCATAAGATTAGCGGCTGGTTCCGCATAATCTGTTCTATCCAGTTCATACTAGGTCCACTGATCGGCATGGCGATGATTTTGCCCGCCAAATAGCCAACGATCAATGAGACGGACGAGCCAACCTCAAACTCTCCATCCTGCCGAAATGCGACCTATGATCGTCACGGTGCAATCGCAAAAACCTCTGGCTCAAACCAACAGACAATTCAGACATACAAAAACGAGTAGTGAACGATGGCTTTAACAACCTGCTACGAATGCAAAGCGAAAATCTCCGACCACGCCGCCGCCTGTCCTAGCTGCGGCGCGCCGCAACACACTGTTGAAGACAACGTGCCAAAGAAAAGCGCTGCCCATGAACTTGTGAGGATAGTGGCAGGTTTTGTGGTCGTGAGCTTTGTCTTGACTTATGGGTTGAACTGGTTGTCCCAAGGTGAGCCGCCAAACCCTGTTGAAATGGTGACTGACCTTTTGCGGCAAATGGATTTTGAAGTCGGCGATCTGGATTGCGAGAGTATCCACGATGAAGTCATGGCGCTTTCCAAAGAGCATGCTATTCAGAATAGTGGTGTCACGATGCAGGCCCTCGTGAACATATCGACCGAGTCTCAGTCGCCAAAGGAAGTTAACTGCATCGGCCGTGCGACTTGGTCGAATAGCACCAACAGCCGGGTCGAATACTCAAAAACATATAGGGGCGGAGAGGCGTGGCTTGAGTTTCAAGAATTGTTGTTTTGATAGTCAGCGTCACCCCTCCAAGCATCGTGAAAAAATACACGGCGACGAAAGCGCTAACCCATAGATAACGAGGAGCATGTGCTGAGCGGCGCTCTAACGCGCAGAGCGTGGCCGTTCAGCAAATTTATGCATGTTGTAGCATTGGCGCGTAGTTCGTGCGTCAGTGCCACGCTCTAGCGACGCCAGCATTAAACCAATAATTGGGCAGAGTAAGCGGCACTTGATAATGTTGGTTTATCGCCGTCGGCCGACAGTTGAAGCCATCACTCTGCAACGACGCAAAATCAAATTTGCGCGGGCACAATTTTTGACCTGTGCTCATTCCAAAGTTGAATCTAAGGTAGCCGCCGAAAGAAGAGATCTCAGGGCGGTATTGATGGGCGAGAACGAAACTGACTCGAATGTGCAGAAGTCGGATACATCCGGCGGTCAAGCGCGGGGCATCTCGTTAGAAGAACTGTTTTCCCACCTTGGCGAAGCCTACAGGGGTCAAGGAAGAGACCAACTTACTAACGCTCAAAAAGATGGTTTCCTAGAACCACTTGCTGACGTAGCCGATACGCCTCGGGCACATGTGGATATTCGATCTCTCAATGACGATAAGCAAACCCGCAGATCGATATCAGAGTCCACATTTGCACGTGTTCAATCTGACGTGGAAATGCTGGACTGGATTTTCGTGGGCCGCTGCTCAGGAGAGGAAGACAGCTATGAAAAGATTCTGAACTATATGGCCGAGAAGGTACATATCCTCGCGGGCATATCCGTATTTGTTGGGGCAAGGCCTAACTGGCATGTGATTGGGATCTATTACGACGCTGAGAATATTGAGCGGGCCCGGAAGATTAGTGCTTTCCTGGATTTCAATTTCTCTGAAGCTCACGAAATCCGGGTCCGAGATCGTAGAAACCTTACAAAGAATCTCAGTGACTTAGATGACCCTATTGCATCGGATGTATTCCTGACCGAAGGTGCTAGGTCACAACTCGTTTCCGAACTCATGAGAAAGAAGTGCATTGCCATTCAAGGGCCACCAGGGACGGGCAAAACAGTTGTGGCAAAAAGTATTTCTTTGGAAGTTGCCCGCGACGCAGGTAGAGTACTCTCTCTTCAATTTCATCAATCTTACTCGTACGAAGATTTCATTCGTGGATGGCGACCGACAGGTGATGGCAACCTTGAGTTGGCTGATGGTACATTCCTACAGTTCTGCGAACGTGCGAGGAAGGATCTGGCTAACCCCTATGTGGTGTTTATTGACGAGATCAACAGAGCCAACATCTCTCTAGTCTTTGGTGAAGTACTATCACTCATCGAGGCTACCAAACGAGACGACAAGTTTTCAGTTGCCCTTGCATATAACCGTTCCGGCGACGATAGCGTTTCTTTTTATGTCCCAAAGAACATCTTTCTTGTTTCGACGATGAATACAGCCGACCGCTCGCTGGCTGTGGTTGACTATGCGCTCAGAAGACGATTCTCGTTTGTAGACTTAAACCCTGCCTACGGTGAAACCGAGTTTCACGACTTCGTTGAAGCTAACGGAGTGGACAAAATGTCAGCGCAAGAAATATCTAGAAGGATGAACGCGTTAAACAGCGTGATTAGAGAGGACAACCGAAATTTGGGACCCGGTTACCAAATTGGGCATAGCTACTTTTGTGGAAAGATACCGAAGGGCGCGAGTGTTCAAGATTGGTACTTGAATATCATCCAGCATGAAATCGCCCCACTCTTGCGAGAATACTGGGCCGATGAAGTGGAACTTGCAGACGACCGCATCGCGCAGCTTTCTTTGAAGCTACCCGAAGCGGAAAATCGTAGCGATGGTGCGGTATAGCGTATTCTGAAAAATGCCCCCTAGGATATCTGTTTCAAACTTCTTTTTGATGCTTGTTTATGCTTGGTCTCATTATCGGCCAGACCAGCTCAAACTGTTCGGTTCTGCCGACTACGACAAACCAGTTGATTTTCTTTCTGGCTTGTTGTGCGAAGTTGTTAGGGAAGCAGTTGTACACAATCTCGCTCGCCGCCACTCATTCAAGTCAGAGAGGCTGAGAACTGTTCGTGGTAAAATTGAACTAAGGAAAACGCTTCTGTCACCGGATTGGAAGGCGGGGTCAGTAATTTGCAGACACCCAGTTGTTGTTGTTGACACGTTGGAGAACCAACTAATCAAGGCAACGTTATGTCAGATTTCATCCTCTCCTAGCGTAACTAAGCAATTGAGGTCCGATGCAAAAAAACTTCAATCGGAATTCGTAAGTGTCTCCGATATTGCGCCGTCAAAATCGTATTTTCGTCAAGCTTTGGTTGACAGGTCAATGAAGCGGTACAGGTTTCCTTTGGCGATATGTGAGCTACTGCTCACGCGTGAAATGGTAGAGGACGGCACAGGTAGGACATGGTTTGCTGACTACATTCGCGATGAAGTTGCGATGCGAAGACTGTTCGAAGCCTTTGTTCGTGAGTTCTTGCGATACAAGCTAAAAAGCAAGGCAAAAGTAGGGGGTAGAAGGCTGTCCCCTTACATGCTTGCTATGAAGGAAGGTCATAGCGCAGTAGTCCCATCCATGACTACTGATGTCACCGTTCAAACTGAAACGACAAACCTTGTAATCGATACCAAGTATACGCCTAACTCAATCCAGAAGAAGTTTGGAAATACCACAATACGTTCTGATCACTTCTATCAAATTCAGGCGTACGCAACACACACGGACCGCCATCAACCTGGCCGGTCCACTATGGGAATGGTCTTGTACCCATTGGCTGATTTGGATTTGAATGTTGAATTTAGTTCCGACAATCTCAACTATATTTTTCGGACGCTCGACCTATCCAAGAATTGGCAGGAGGTCGAGGTCGACCTTCTAAGTCTAGTCCAAAACTGCCTGCAGAGAAGCAAGACCGACGTAGTAAGCCAGTAGTGGCGGAACGGCATTTCCAATCATCCGCGCGTACTTCCCCCTCTTTTGCTTCCCGAAGTCAAAAAAGTCTGGGAAGGTTTGAATCCGGGCCCCTTCGTGTGGGGTAATCGTTCGCCTTCGAGTCGGATGAACAAATCTGCCTTGCCCCATAACTAGAAAACCTGTGGTCATCGTCGGCGCTGGAGTGTGTTCCCGCATCCTTCCATAAACCGAGTTATAAGTGTGTGACTTGAGTCTATGGCAATCTGGTCGCATGCTGTCGTCTAACTCATACATGGAGTTGTCGAACAGCCAGTCGACCCGCGCTCTACTTTCGTCGGAAAGGTTGGAGGGTTCGTCAAATTGAGTGCTTGGTTCAATATCTACCAGATCGATCATTGACCAAAGTGGCGTCCGGTACTGAGAGTCGGAAAGCCCATCAAGGCTTTCTCTCCATTGCGTAACTGTTGCGTGACGCTGCGCTGCGAAAACAAACGTTCGCTTTCGACTCTGAGGAACGCCGTAGTCCACCGCATTAAGCGTCACTACTTCAACGAAGTACCCCAATTCTTCTAATGCGAGTATCGTCCGACCAAAGTTACCCGTTCGGTCCCTCTTAACACCGGGAACGTTTTCAATGATTACGGCGGAAGGTTGGAGGATCTCAGCCGCGCGCGCCATAGTGAAATAGAGCGAGTTTCTGGGATCGTTTCTTCGAGTGTAATTATTGAGGTCCGAGTGCCCTTGGCAGGGCGGCCCACCGCAGAGTAGGTCGACGTTGCCGATTTTTTCAATAATTTCGTTTTCCGCTGTGGTCGGTCTTTGTCCAAATACACCGTCGAAAATTTCTGAGATATCACCAACATGCAACTGACACGGGTTCAAATTTCTCCGGTACACGTCGGCGATTTCTGGATCGTGCTCTGCTGCGAAAATGTGTTTAGTACTTCCACCTAATGCTGACGCCGCTTCAGCAAAGCCAAGACTCATTCCGCCGCAACCTGAAAACAGATCAACAATCGAAAAAGTTCTTTCAGCAGATCGGTTACGTGAGCTTTGGGTTCGCTTTAGCCACGCTTGATAGAAGTTATCTGATAAGCGGTTTTCTTTATGTGCAGCAAAAGGCTTGGTGACGTTCAGAAACTGTCCATCACCTTGCCCATGCGTTTGGCAAACAACAGTGCGAGTTATACCGTTTGCTTCGGGCGCAAAGTCTTCCCACACTTTTCGATCGAATACCTTCGCAAAAGTATCTTTCCTCAACATCTCCATAGTAGGTTAAGCCGCTTCTGATTTTTTGATTTCTTTGATTGCCATGCCGTTTGCGTGGTTTTCAATGGCCTCTAGAAACCCATCCACAAACTTCAGTTTCCCTTCTCGCGCACGTTTCAAGAAACCGCGTGATGCCCTCTCCGACAAGGGCTTTACCGGAGATTCTAGGAACTTGTCTAAGCCGACGCTTGGAAGTGTTTCGGGAAACTCTCCAATTTCCACCCTCATAACGCCATCTCCTACATCGTAAGCCGCGTTAGGCCAAACTCTGGCTGTCCAATGACTTGTGTCAAATTCGATCTTGTTAGAACCAGGCGCATTCAGCCTCCTGAAAACCCAATCAGCCAGTCCAACTGGAACTGCATTTCCGACTAGTTTCCACCGAGCTCCCAATTGTCCTCTTGATCCAGTTGCCGACTCAGTCCAGTTGGCTGGAAACCCTTGTAAACGTTCAGCGTCGGTAATGTCTGGTGTTCCAATCAAGCCATTTTTTCTAAACCAAATCGCTGGTGGGGATGGAACGCCGACTCTTGATCCACCCTTAATCGTAGGTACGCAATTGGGTGCCCAGCCGAGCCCATAACGGCCTTCGGTCCAAGAAAACCCACAGGAGGACTCACCGTCATCCAAAATCCACTTTGGCGACGGCACATTGTCTGAAAATAGAACTCCACGAGGATCGTGTGTTCTTGACGCAACGATAATCACTCTACGGCGACGTTGCGGAACGCCTGAAGCTCTTGCATCTACAACCCTGTAGGCCCATCGGTACCCGATTTTTCTCAGCGTCTCAGTAACGAACCGAATTGCTTCGCCTTTTCTCTGCCAAAGCATAAAGGGAACGTTCTCAAGTATTAACCATTCATGGCTTCGTGACTTCTCAAGCAACTTAAAAAGATCAAAAACAATCTTCGTGTCTCTGCCATCTATACCGCTATTGTCGCCTACCAAGCTTAAGTTTTGACAAGGAAAACCAGCTGTAACGGCAAACGCTTTTGGTAGGCTTTGGAGCTCGGATACATCCTGATGCAATTCTGTGCCAGGAAACTTCTCGCGTAGGACCGTTTGTGCATTTGCTTCAATCTCGCATGCCAGACTTGTATCAATGCCGTTGGCTTTCGCTCCCAGTTCAAAGCCACCAATGCCCGAGAACAGGCTTACTATTGTTTTTTTGTTTTCCAAACTGCTCTGCCCCTCTGCCTGTAAGTCGCCATGCGACTGTCGTATATAGCTACCAATAGACTATTGATAACAATATATCGAGGAAAATCGCCTGCGTTCTCGTTTTCTTGTTTGCGCCCTGCGTCATCGTGAGTACAGTCAATAACAAGCGAAACTTCCTGTGTTCTCTATGTGTTCTTATCCCGGGTGGAGGTCAGATGTCTACAATACTGACTCCACAAAATTCTTACTTGGTTAAGTTCTGTTACCTAAAATGATCCGCTAGGTTGCTCTGTCTACAGTAAAATTCGTTTTTCGCCAGCCCACGGGCAGTGCATGTCCGTTTGGGGCTGCGACCATCGGTAACTATGTCGATAGTCTGTGAGTTTTGGGCCTATCCAATGGACTCACTTACGACCATGCCAATAGCATTGGCCGCAGCCAATGCAGGGTCGCTGTCAACGTGCGCGTAACGCGCCGTCGTTTGGGTTTGCGTATGGCCAAGCAAGCGACCGATGACCGTGAGACCAACACCTTGGCCGACTGCTATACTTGCTGCGGTGTGGCGCAGATCATGTATCCTGATTTCTTTCAGTTCAGCCGCTTCGCAGATCACTTTCCAAGGTTTTGACAAGTTGACCAGCGGTGCATCCTGTTTTTTGCCGGGAAAAACGTAAACTGAATCAGGGTCGCGGGTAGTGACCTTCTGTGATTGTAAGACCTGAAGTGCGCTATCACCCAAGAACAGTGGTTTCGCCCCGGTTTTGCTATCGGGCAGAGAGATTCGCTTCTTTTCCCAGTCGACCCAGTCCCACTCACACTTGGCGATTTCGTTCCTTCGGGCACCTGTCAGCAATAGGAGCCTGATTAGATTGGCTACATCCGGCCATATTGCACCTTCATCTACCAGATCGCGCATTGCTTTACCGAGCCGGTCCAGTTCGGGGCCAGACAAGAACCGTTCCCGAGATTGCTCTTCAAACTTCTTTACATAGCGGCATGGATTGGTTCCTTGCTCTCGCCACTCCCATGCTTCGCATCTGTTCATCAATGAAGACAACAAGGCCAGCATCCGATTTGCTAAGTATGGCGTGTCACTCAGCGACTGATGTAAGCGGCTAACGTCTGAACGCGACACATCTACTGCTTTGGTGCTACCCAACTTTGGGCCAATGTGCCGCTCCCAGCATGAGGTATAGTCTCGGATGGTCGCGGGCTTCTTGTTGGCCAGTTCCTCGCGTTCGAATTTCTCCCATGCATCAAAGAGCTTTGGTGCGCCGCGTATGGCTAGTCTTTCCCCCTGCGGATCTGCTCCACGTTTCACAGCCGCCAAAATTTGTCGCGCGTGCTCTTTTGCTTGGTCAAACGGGATTTGGCCATGAATGCCAATCGTCACCCAGCGTTGTTTGGCACTGCGCCCACCACCGTAAGAGCGGTATTTTACGACGTACCGCTTTGAGCCGGTCGGCAAAAGTCTCACGCCAAAGCCGGATAGCGTGCCGTCCCAAAGATAAAGTGTCTTATCTTTGCGGCATGTGGCGTTGTCGATTTGTCGTTTAGTCAATTTCATCAGCTTTGGTTCCTCAAAATAGCCACAGCAACCACCTAGCAACCACCGGGCGTAGTACTTTGTGACAAACAGTATGAGGAGAGCGCGAAGGAATCTCAATAAAAACACTTGTATTTCAAATAGTTATACACCATTGTAGCGCTGCGTGGAAAACCGTAGAAAAGCCATTTGAACTAACTTTTAATCAGTGGGTCGCAGGTTCGAATCCTGCACGGCTCACCACTCCAACCCTTGAAAGATGAACGATGTTTGTCGCTTTTGCGCATAGAGCAGTAGGTTCTGCGCATCGCGGACTATCGACCTGCCGCAGAATTGAGCACTTTCAGTGTGGTTCCGCCGGTAGATGGCGTTCAAGGCTGCGCACTTGCTTGCTACGCTTTTTTCTATGCAGTTTTCCCGAATCCCAAGTAGGCCGCAGGCACATTGTCAGTGAGCCAAACACCGTTGTCTGCGCAAAAAAACTGAAACCCGTCTTCGAACATTCGTTGTGCTTCGACACGTAGAACAACAGGCTTGCCGTGTCGTTGGCCGACGCGTTCAGCTGTGGCAGGATCCAATGAGAGGTGAACTTGATGGCGACGCCCGGGGTTTAATCCGTCTGAGAAAATCGAATCCAAATTTGCACTGGCGGTGCCGTGGTAGAGTTCGTTAGGTGGACGTTGCGCCACTAGGCCTAGATCTACATCAAATGAGTGACCCTGAGCTGCTCTGATTCTCAGGCCATCCTCAGAGATAGTGAAGCGTTTTTTGTCGTTGCTTTCGACCAGCCGAATGAGTTCGTCACGGCTTAGTTTTCGATTGGCTTTTTTCAGTTTGCGCAGCAAGTCATCAACGCGAGCCCACCCATGCTTATCAAGTTGAAGATCAATCTCTTCTGGTTTGTGCCGGAGAACCAGACTTAGAAATTTACTCTCTCTGCTCATAGATGACCCGTCCACACTCGACCGTTTTTGCCCCTGGATGAGGTACACAGTTCAGAAGGTGCTTCGGTGATTTAGGTTGGTCAACAGCTATGTTTCCCAGTTGGACACAAGTAGACGCAGGTGGGTACCAGAAGTTAGGTGTGCGCCGAGAGTAGTAGGAAATTACCAGTGGTTACAGTCTCGACCAAAACGATTGATGCGACTTTGATCCAAACCGCTTTCAACAAAGGCCGCATCTACATCCTCTGATAGTGCCTGACACCATTCCCAGGTCTGGGGGACTTTGCCGGCTTTAACTTAGCCTGTAACTCCGAAGATAAGGCACCGGATGCCCATGCATCATGGATATCTAAAAACAGTTCCCAAAAATGGGTTCGCAACTTGACTTGGGGGCCGTTAATGCAATTGCCAAACAAGGGTTTCGTACGGATTTCGGAGCATTTGCGAGGTGGCTACAACGTGTCGATCACAGCAGTGACAAGTATGCCGAACTTTTGGATATTGTTACTGAGTTTGCATTCAAGAATTACCCGTTTGGTCCGGGAGATGTACTTTTCGGCAGAACCCGTCGTAAGCAGTGAATTCACAATGTCACCTCTGCGACCAAGCAGCACCATTTGAATTGTCCGCGTATGACAAGCTTGGTTTTGGGTTTGGGCAACGATGGTTGCCACGAACGCATCAAGTTTTCAGCGCAATAGTACGGTCCAATATTGAACGAGTTTGCGCAGTGTCTTCGTCCAAAACCTGCGGCCAGAAGAATTGGTGTTCATCTCACCATGTTGCAACGTCTGGCTGGCGCTAAAATTTTAAAGCCAGGGTTCGACTTTCCGACTATGTTGCCGGCTATCATCCTGACGATCTTGATAAGTTTACGGCTTCAGTCTTTGAACATGCGAGGGTGGTCACCAATATTCCAACTGGTCATATTTTACTGATCAAGTTGTGCACGCACGCCTGTTTTTTCCGAGGAGGTCACTCAGACTGCCAACGGCAGTTGGGGTCCAAAAGTGTTTTGCAGACCCGGAAGACTTGCGAGATCAGGTTCAAACTCAGGCGCATCGAGTTTAGCCGTTGCGTGGCTCTGAACCTTCTAGCCTTCACTCCGCCATTAGGCTTTGAGGAGAAGTGGTTTGAGGCGATCATTCTTCCTTTTAAGGTCGAATATAGGTGCAGGGTTTGGAGCGCTTGCCTTGGTAAGGACATGGCGCATTTTTGGCCAGCATGGCGAGAGACTTCGACCAGCAAGTCGCGGAAATCCAATAGGCACAGCAGTGTTCAACCGGTAACAGCCCTTGGCGTTCCACTCACCGAGGCCGTAGGGCAAATCTGACCGGTGGAAGGTGAACTCCACTCTACATCCGGAATTGTTCGACTAAGCCCATATCGAATCGAATTTCAAAAACTTTCAGTTTTTGATCAGCTATTCATATCCCCAATTTCAAACAGATGTTCACGCAATGCCTCAAAAAATCGATCATACGCAATTGGCGTTAGATGCACTCCGTCGTTCCAATAATAAACCGCCGGTCCTTGACGTAGCAGGCAGTTACGGTCGGAATCACAGAACCATTTGGCAATCGACAAGTAGTTCACAAGGGGATCACCGTCGAAACGGTCGAGTAGGTGATTGTCCAGTTCGTGGAAGAACTCAGATTCCTTGGTGGTATCGCTGGCGAAGCTCTCCGCAATGCCGAAGGTATTATACCATTGGTGTGTGAGCGACGGGATATCAAAGACGGAAAGCTTCGGATTGCCACCAATAACCACAAGGCGCCCACCTTTATCGCTAATCTTCTTTGAAAAGTTGTTCAACGCAACGTCGTAGGCGTCGGTTGGCGGGAAATCCGTTGAGTAACTGCCAAGATAAGCCGGATTCGTAAAGAAGAGACGCAGAACTACAATATCGTTCGCTCCAACTCTCTCAACGACTTCCTGTGAGAGCCAAGTATCGTCCGCCTCTGTACAGGTCCCGCGAATTTTCCCCTGCACGTCGGAAAATGGCAGAGGGAACGGGCAGCTAAAGCCGTAAAGAACACCAAACTCTCGGTTCATTTCGTCCGCTATAGCAGCGACGTGTTCTATGGAACTGCCTGCAAAACTGTCACCTATCAGAATCATGCGCGATCTCTGAGCCGACGAAACAAGACAACGGTCAAGGAACTCTTCGTCCAAAACCGGCTTGGGTGCGTACTGATGTCCAGCCAGATGATGAGGCGTAATGTTACACGACTTGGCAAGCTCACGTGCGGCGACAATCGTTTCATCCTGGCGAGCGATCAATTGGCTCTGATACAATTGGTTCTCGCTCTTGGGACTTCCAAGGGCAAGCATCCCGCCAAATGGATTCCACATAAGGTAAACAAGTGCGGCTGCTGCTGATGCCATTCCGAAACCCAGTTGGACGGTTCTGCCAGGGTAAACCGACCAACGTGCGTATCTCAAAGGACGTTCAACGTAGTGGTAAGAAATAGCCGCCAATCCAAAAATCGTGACGATTTGAGGAATAAATGTCGCCAGCGAAATTCCGATGGTCCAACGGCTAATAACGAGAATAGGCCAGTGCCAAAGGTAAATTGAATACGATGCAAGCCCAATCCACAAGAAGGCTTTGTTTGTCAGCGCTACGCGCAGGAAACCACTCTGGTTTGTGCCCATAATCAATCCGCAGGTTCCCAGCACAGCCAGCGGTGTAGCAACCCGGGCGGCTTCTTCTGGCAGCGAAAAGCTGAAACAAAGTAGCGCCAGCCCGATCAAGGCGACGGCTGTCCCACTCCGCTTCTTCAGGTTTACCTCCGCAAGGCACAGAATGCAGCCTGCCGCAAGCTCCCAGAACCTAGCGGGCATTAAGTAGAAGCCAAAGGTTGGATTTCTGACAATTAGATAGTCAAAAACGAGAAGGGAGAGAATTCCCAAAAGTGCTAGGAAACCAATGGCAACATACTTCTGACCACGGTTTATTGCGCCAAGAAAGAAATAAAGAACAACCGGGAAAATGAAATAGTACTGTTCTTCAACCCCAAGTGACCACGTGTGAGTGAATGTATTGAACTCGCTTGCAATACTAAAGTAGTCCTGTGCGTTTATAGCGAGAAGTATATTGGACAGGCCGAACATGGCGGCCATCCCAGTATAGATCGACTCCTCGGGGTCAGGGTGAAAGAATGCTGTCAGCAATGCTCCGACAATCACCACGATGGCAAGCGCTGGTATCAGCCTCTTCAACCGTCGGCTGTAAAACTGCAAAATATAGCGGCCAAATCCAGACTCTTTAGTTCGAACCAGAGAGCGAGTGATAACGAACCCGGAAATTACAAAAAACACGTCTACGCCAAGGTAGCCACCAGGCAACAGGTCAGCGTTGAAATGGAAAAGTACGACGCTCAGTACTGCGATAGCTCGCAAGCCGGTAATTTCGTCCAATTGTTGAGAGGAGCCGTGCGAAAATCTCATACCTAGGCCTAACTAAAGAAGAAATGTGGGGAAGCTTAGCGGTGTCCGGGCGGTTCCTACCCACAAGAGCGAGCAAAAGTAAACTGAAAATGTTTCCGTCGCTCGTTCTGCACTTAACTGTCATTCCGACTGCAGTTCTGGCCCCGCTTTTAATCCTCTGTATTAACGGGTCCTCGTGAACCGCGATTTGGAATTCAGCCGATCCGCATGAGGCTACGGGCATCGAGTACCCCTCGGTCAAACCTAGGGTACGCACTCCATTGGGGGTTGTGCGCCTCAGAGTGCGCCACGTTCGCTCGAGGCGTCGATTATCATCCCCTCCGAGCCGAGGTCATCCAGCTTGGCCGTTGTATTCGCTGAAAGGGCTTGTGCAATCCGTGCCTGCGCCTAAGAAGCTGGGTTACCAACAGGCCACGCAATGAAGTCCCTTGCGGCTGGCCCACCGGCCAGAATTCCGGATGCTGCCCCGCGTATCAGCGCGCCCACGTCCATACCCTCAGCGAGACCTGCAGCCCGCTCAGAGATATCGCTATCGGTGTGACCGAAGCCAGCAAGGCCACCGTACACAGCGCCGCCTATGGCTGACCTCATCACAATCTTCCCCGGTGTCGATGCTTTCAACTGACGCAGCTTGAGTGCTGCAATCGGGTCCTTACTCAATATCCTAACTCCTGATAGCGGCGGGGCAGGACTTCTTGCTGGGCGGGCGTCAGGCTGTCTACGTCGGTGTTGTTGAGCTCCCAAACTTCCATATTGGAAAAGTTGAAGTCCTGCGCATTACAGGTTTGCGTGGGCCTCGACGAAACCGCCTAAACCGTGCCGTCATCCAAGATTTGCCAGCTTCCTTCGCCATATACGGAAGCAAATGGTGGTGAATTCTGAAGTTTTTCATCAAACGATGGTGCGACGAAGTTCAACGTAAATATGTGTTTTTCTAAATTTTTGTCAGCGCCATGAAATCTGACAAAATGGAGAGAAATGGTTCTGGCCGTTCACCTAATAGATGACGCGCAGGTCCGAGACCTGCCTGATTCCCCGCTTATTAAGGGTAGTAACCGACAGGCGCGGTTTTCTTACGCCTATTGCGTAGCTTGTCTTGATCTTCTTGCACCACTTGCTGACTTGTCCTGGGATTTTGGAGTTCTGCCGCTTAGCACGGGCCTGACTGCTGGGCCAAAGAGTACAGGGCACAAGGCGATCAGATAGAGCGTCCAGCCGACACACCAGAACAGGGCGGCTGTGTCCTCCAAAAGCGCGCCATCGTCCATAAAGGGCGCGGAAAGGCGAGTTGTGAGGGCGCACCACAGCAACGCCATGGCACAACTCAGGCTGCGCGGCGCACGGAGCGACCCCTCTGGCGTATGCGAACTGGCGCGCCCACTGAAGGCCATGATCATGCCAGAGATCGCTCCAATCGTGAGGGCGTGCAAGGCGTCGCCCATAGGATAGGCAGCGGGAAAAAACCAAACAGAGCCAATAAGCAGCAACCCTAGAGGAAGGCAGAGGAACGCCGCGTGCATTCCGAAGAGCAGCGGGTTCGGCCATGTGTCGAAGCTGCGCCAACGCGACATCGCAGCAAGCAACGGGACAGCGGCGAGGATCAGCATGGCATTTGCAATTCCCAGACTGTCCAGAACCAGAGCAATCACGCCACCGGCCAACACCGCGAGGGTCAGCAGGCGCAGCCCTTCGTTGTAGGGCAAGGCGAGCGCAGGCAAGCTTTGATGTTGTCGCCACGAGGCGGTAAAGGCCGGAACAGCGCGCACGCCGATGGTGGTGATCAGGATGGCAAAGCCGATCAGCACCGCGCGCAAAAGGGCCAGGCTGGCCGCAACATCACCGGATTTCGCGAGGGTCATGTAAGCGGCGTCGATCAGGCCCAAAGCCAGCATCGCGAACGCTAACGGCACCTTGACGTAGGTGCCTGCGGCTGTGATGCGCCATATCAACAGGCTAAACAACGTCATGAAATAAAGACCGTTGCAGATCAGGATCAGGCCGAGGGGGAATTGGTCAGCCAAGGCCGTTGCAACGCGGCCCAACACCCAGAAACCCATCAAAACCTTCAAAACCACGCCCTGTTCGGGGGGCTTGCCCACCCAGTTTGGCAGGGCGGTCAGCAGGTAACCACCGACGGCCAACGCTGCAAAACCGAACAGCAGTTCATGCGCGTGCCACAATACGATTGGCTCGAATGCCGGTCCGGGCAGACCCTGACGCACGCCCAAAGGCCACCACCCGATTGAGATAAGCGCCCAAAGGGCTGCCCCGCTGAACATGGGGCGATAGGGCGCGATCCAGAACGAGCTCGCTGACACTAGGCCCGGACGGACTGACCGGCAGACCAGTCCGCGCCACATACGCCTTGCAGGAACCCATCGGAAAAGCGGGCTTCCGGCGTGAGGGATTGAAGCTCTGCCGCCGTTGTTTGTGCCGTAGCATCTCCTTGCAGGAGGGCGTAATAGGCTTTGCAGATGGCTGGGAAGCCCTGTGATTGCGGTGAAAGGCGCAGGGCGTTGACGCCTGCGTGCGCCAGCGTGTTGGTCTGAAAAACCGCAGCTGCGTGGGTGTCTGAAAGGGTCTGCACGCCATTCATGGTCATGAACGGCTGACCTTCCAGCGTTTTAACCTCCAGCCCATCCGGATCGTCTTCGCAGGCAAATTGGCAGTTGTCTTTGGTGCGGCCGTGCAGGCGCGCATGATAGCAACGACCTGAGATCGCCAGGGGCAGGCGGCCATGTCCCCAAACCTCAACAGTGACACCGAGATCCGAGGCGGTTTTCGCTAGCACCTGAACGCTTTCCAATGGCAGTTCGGGCGGCAGGCATACCCGCGTGGCCCCAAGCGAGGCAAGCCATGTCAGTGTGCCTTCGTTGTAGACATTGACCAGCGGGCCGACCCAGAACGGCGTGCCTTTGGGAAGATGGGGCAGGGCAGACAGGTCGTTGACCTCGACCGGCAGGCACATTTCGACAAGATCGGCGGTCAGCTTGCGTTCGCGTTTCAGTGTGACCAGCGCAAGGCTGGTCAGGGCGACCTCTTTGCCTGCATTTTGCAGTGTGTCGATCGCCTCGGCGATGTGCTCCTGATAAAATGGCAAGCGTTTGGAACAGACCAACTCGCCCAGGACGACGCGGGCAACGGGGGTGTCGGCCAGAGAGGTGTGAAACTCCAGCCAACGGTCTTTGGACCAGAAGAACTGGGTCGGCCCAGCGGTAAGATCCATGGTCTATCTCCAGGTTTTCTTGTAGGCGCCGGTGGTCATGGCCTGACCCTCGGACAGGCGGGCCAACATGCCCTCGGGCAACGGGCGACCCGCATCCAACGCATCCACGGCGGCGCGAAAGTTGCGCACCACCTGCGCCACGTAGGATCGCGACCGCTGGCGGCCCTCGATCTTGAGCGCGGTGACGCCTGCGTTTTCCAGCTGCGGGATCAGCTTCTCGGCGTTCAGGCTGACCGGGTCTTCGAACAGGTGACCAGTTTTCTCACCCGCGCTGAAGCAGCCTTTGCACAGGGTCGGATAGGGCGCGGCTTCGCCTTTGTTGACGCGGTGAATGATGTAGCCGCCCAAGCGCGCATCCAACACCCCGTTTTCTTCACGATATTCCACATGGCTTGCCGGTGAGCAGACGCCGTTCATGTTTGGCGATTTGCCAGTGGCGTAGGACGACAGTGAACAGCGGCCCTCGGCCATCACACACAGACCGCCAAAGACGAAGACCTCGGTTTCAACCTCGGTTTCGGCGTTGATCGCGGCAATCTCGGGTACCGAAAGCACGCGCGGCAGCACCACACGTTTCACGCCAAAGGTTTCGGCATAATAGTTGACGACATCCGCATTGGCGGCGGCGGCTTGTACCGAGAGATGGCGACGCAGGCCGGGATGGTGGCGAGCGGTGTGGGCCAGAAGGCCTGCATCGGCCAGGATCACCGCATCGGCGCCGCACGTTTCAGCATCCGCCACCGCACGGTGCCAGATTGCTTCGTGTCCGGCGCGGGGAAAGGTGTTGATGGCGACCAGAACCTTGGCGCCATGCTGGTGGGCAAAGGCCACGCCCTCGCGCATCTCAGAACGATCGAAGTTCAGGCCGGGAAAGTTTCGGGCGTTGGTTTCATCGGCAAAGCCGCAGTAAACCGTGTGCGCACCCGCTTTGACAGCCGCACGCAACGCGGCGGGGGTGCCGGCGGGGCAGACAATTTCCATTACCATAGTTCTGCCTCTTCAGGTCTGCTCAGGTTAACGCCGGTTCTTCGCTCGATCATTGCCAGGAGCCTCTGCATCGACTGCGCCAAGGGGCCGGACAGGTCCGAGAGTTCTTGCGCAAAATCCAGCTCGGCATCATCGATGGCGTTGCGCAGGGCCAGTGCGGCAGCCGTATCGCCTTCGATCACCAGGTCGCGGGAAAAGAACAGCGCGTCCCCGTCATAGGCACCGTGAACAAGGCCCAGCAGGGCGGCCAGCGGCCCGGCGATCCGTGCAGCACCTTCGGCCGGGCCGCGTGTGACCGTCACGCGCGGGCTGCCGCCGTTCGGATCAAGACAGATCACAAACGGCAGGTCGGTTGGATCAAGGATGAACCGGGTATGATCGTGCTCACCCAGCCTGCGGAACATGCCCGGGTGTTTTTGAGCAATCTTGCGGGAAAACGCGGACAGGATGGCCGACAAGGGGGCAAAGGGTAAAACGCGCAACGGATATGTGGCCAACTGCGGAAAGCGCGGAATCTGAGCGGGCGATTGGGACAAGCAGGGCTCCTTTGGCACGGTCGACACGTCTCTTGCCGAGCCCTCATAATTGTTTGTGCCCTGCCCCAAGTTGACCATTGTCAATTTCGCTGTGGAATTTCGCTGATAGGCAGGCCGGACGTTCTTGAACAGGATCTGTCGTGCGATCATTGCCCTCATTCCCCAGCCTGCGCGGTTTCCTGGACTGGTGTGGGGACACCAATCAGCTTCTGACGGTGCCCGAGCCCGTCTCGGTCCTTCATCAGATGACAGCGGTTCACCGCAACGTGCTGGAACGGGCTGGCCCGGTGTTGCGGTTCGATAGCCCGGTGTTGGACGGGGGTATCCCATCGAAAATGCCGGTTGTCGCCAACCTGTTCGGGACAACTGAACGCGTGTGCGCCGGGCTTGGGATCAAACCAGAGGAACTGGACGAGATGGGCGCGTTTCTTGCCGCGCTCAAAACTCCGACACCGCCGGACGGGTTGCGGGATGCCCTGTCGCGCTGGCCGATGTTGAAAGCTGCACTGGCAACGCGGCCCAAAATCGCCAAGTCTGCCCCTAGTCAGCAGGTGGTTCGGGAAGGGGCGGATATCGATCTGGCCTCCATCCCGGTGCAGACCCATTGGCCGGGCGATGCGGCGCCGCTTGTGACCTGGCCGGTGGTCATCACCCGGCCGCACGGGTCCGAGGCGGGCAATGTCAATTCCTACAATGCGGGTATCTACCGCGCGCAGGTCTTGGACCGGGACAAGCTGATCATGCGCTGGCTGCCCCATCGCGGTGGCGCGGCCCATCACCGGAGCTGGGCAAAGCGCGGGGAAAAGACTCCGGTCGCCATTGTTCTGGGGGCGGACCCGGCCACATTGTTGTCTGCCGCGTTGCCCCTTCCCGAGACCGTGTCGGAAATGACCTTTGCGGGGGCGCTCAACGGGGTCCGCCCGCGCATGGTGGCCGCCAAATCGGTGCCCCTGATGGTTCCGGCCGAGGCCGAGATCATCCTTGAAGGCTGGGTTTCCCCCACCGAAACCGCACCCGAGGGGCCGTTCGGCGATCACACCGGATACTATAACCGGGCCGAGCCTTTCCCGGTCATGCAGGTCACGGCCGTGACCCATCGGCAGGACCCGCTGTACCTGTCCACCTATACCGGTCGCCCGCCGGATGAGCCCGCGATCATAGGCGAGGTTTTCAACCGTCTCGCGCTGCCCACCATTCGCGCCCAGATTCCCGAAGTTCGTGATCTGTGGCTGCCGCCCGCCGCCTGTTCGTACCGCATTGCCGTTGTCAGCATCGACAAACGCTATCCCGGTCAGGCGCGTCGGGTGATGATGGCGCTGTGGGGGATGCTGCCGCAATTCAGTTACACCAAGATGATCGTGGTGGTGGATGACGATATTGACCCCAAAAACTGGGATGACATCGCCTGGGCGCTTGCCACGCGTATGGACCCGGTGCGTGATGTGATGACGCTCGAGAATACGCCGATGGACTATCTTGACTTTGCGTCTCCGCAACCGGGGTTATCCGGCAAAATGGGCATCGACGCCACAACCAAGATCGAAAGCGAAACCACCCGGGAATGGGGAACCGTGATGAAAACAGCGGACAAGGACGCGGAGTTTGCCGCGGATCTTGTCTCGCGCCTGATGGCAAGAGGTCCGTCATGAGCCAGCACCGTGTGATTTTGGGCGTGGCCGGAGCCTCGGGCGCAGCGCTCGGGTTGTCAGTGGCGCGGCAGTTGTCGGATCTGGGTGTTGAGATCGACCTTGTCACCAGCGATGCAGCACAGCGCACCCTCTTTGAAGAATGCGGCAGCGATGCGTTTGATACCCTCAAGGGCTTGGCAACCCGTCATCATACTATCGACAACATTGGTGCAAGCATTGCGTCGGGGTCGGTCCCTGTCTCCGGGATGATCGTTGCGCCATGTTCGATGCGGTCGCTGGCGGCCATCGCACATGGTCTGGATGACAACCTGCTGACCCGCGCCGCCAGCGTTCAGCTCAAGGAACGCAGGCGTTTGATCCTGCTGACCCGCGAGGCGCCGCTGACACTGGTGCATCTTCGGAACATGACAACCGTGACCGAGATGGGCGCGATTGTTCTGCCACCGGTGCCAGCCTTCTATCTGAAACCGCAAGGTGTGTCGGATATCGTCACCCAGATTGCCGCTCGCGCGATCGATTTGTTGGGAGTATCTGCCCCGGTGGCCAGCCAGTGGGTCGAGGCAGGGTTGAGGTTCCGCCCTAGTGTCGCGCCTTTGCGGTCCTGAACAGCAGCAGAAACACGAACACCGATCCGATTGAGGTCGTTACGATCCCAACCGGCAATTCCTGCGGTGCCAGAAGCAGCCTGCTGAGGATATCCGAACCCGTCAGCAACGCAGCCCCCACAATCGCGGCTGTGGGCAGAAGACGGTTGTGCAGCGGTCCGGCGATACCACGGGCGATATGCGGCACCATCAGGCCGACAAAGCCGATCACACCGGCGACCGAGACGAAAACGGCGGTGGCAAGGGCGGCGGCAAAGAACATGCTAAACCGCAGCCCCTGCACTGGAACACCCAGCGTTGCTGCGGTCAGGTCTCCGGTCAGCAGGGCATCCAGCCAGCGGCTGCGATAGAGCGAATAGGACAGGATCAGCAGCAACCCGGCGCAGACCAGCGGGAAGGTCTCCCACCGGGCCAGGCCCAGCCCGCCTAGCATCCAGAAGATGACCGAATGCGCAGCGCGGCTGTCGCCCGCGAAAATCAGGTAATTGGTGATGGCCGAGAACAGGAAGGACACCGCCAGTCCGGCCAGGATCAGTTTTTCCGGCGCGCTTGTGCGTAAGCCGTGCACCAGTGCCAGCACGATGCCTGATGCCACGAGGCCACCGCAAAATGCCGCCAGCGGCAGGGTCCAGAAGCCCAGAATGTCTCCGGTTACGGTGATGACGAACACCGCCCCGGCCGCCGCGCCCGAGGACAGGCCGAACAGAAACGGATCAGCCAGGTCGTTGCGTGTCGTGGTTTGCAGAACGACACCGACGATGCCCAGCCCGGCGCCAATGACAGCCGCGAAAAGAGCACGCGGCAAGCGCAGGTCGAACACGATCCGATGCAGCGCGGACATGTCGCCGTCGGTCAGGCCAGTGCCCAGCAACACTGCGTCAAAAGCATCCCGCGCGGGAATAGAAGTGGTGCCGTAAACGGTCGAAATCAGCAAAAGGGCGGCCAGAACGACCGCCCCCAGTGTTAGCACAAGGCCCAATCGGCCCATATCAGTTGAGGCCCGGATGCATGGCCTGAGCCATTTTCGAGATCGCTTCGATGTTTGCCGGTCCTGGGGTCAGTTCCTCGTACCGCAGGCCAATCCAGCGCTCGTTCTTGACCGCGTCGGTTTGCGACATCACCGGGTGCTCTTGCAGGAACTTGAACGTATCCGCAGCGCCATTGCCGGTTTGGTAATCCAGCAGCACAAGGAATTCCGGGTTTGCGGCGGCAACGGCCTCCCACGAGGTGCGGCCCCAGCTGGTGTCCATGTCGTGGGTGACGTTCTCGCCACCGGCGGCTGCGATCATCGCATCGGGGATGGCGAACTTACCAGCGGTGAAGGGCGCATCCGCCGGGCCGTCCAGCAGGAAGACACGGGGTTTGGCCAGATCGGCAGTCTGCGCTTCGATCGCTGCCAGCTCTTCTTTCCATCCACCGACCAGTCCTTCGGCCTTGTCCTCGACATGCATGACTTTGCCCAGACGCAGAACGTCGTTGAACAGCAGGTCCATGCTGGCCTCGGGGCGATCCTTGTCCAGATGCACGCAGCTTTCCGTCAGGATCATGGTCTTAATGCCAAAGGGTTCAAGCGTGTCGGGGGTCACGTCGCCGCCGGGCTTCATGCCGTAATACCAACCCGCAAAGAACAGGTCGGGCTCAACTGCGACCAGATTTTCAACGGTCGGGTATTTCGGCGCAAGCTCGGGGATGTCGCCGCGCAGAGTGTCAAATTCAGGGCTGGTCTTGTACCAGCCGGTGATGCCGGTCAGACCCACGATCTTATCCTGCAGACCCAGGGCAAAGGCCATGTCGGTCATGTTCATGTCGTGTACGACCAGCCGTTCGGGCTGAGTCTCGAAAACCAGCGGCTCGCCGCAGTTATCAACGGTTATGCCACCT
Organism: Ruegeria sp. ABF4_144; assembly: GCF_056160045.1. Taxonomy (NCBI): domain Bacteria; kingdom Pseudomonadati; phylum Pseudomonadota; class Alphaproteobacteria; order Rhodobacterales; family Roseobacteraceae; genus Ruegeria; species Ruegeria sp. ABF4_144. Next base: position 3,286,212 of record NZ_JBSWWK010000001.1, on the reverse strand, counting down.
GCAGATGCGCCGCCTGCCATTGCAGTAATCACGGCCGCAGACCAGATATGTTTCATTGGGGGAGTGTCCTTGCTTTAGTTTGAAACGGGTGTTCTTCGGATATCCAGCGCCGGGATCACTCGGCCTTCGTGCTGGAAACACAGGTAGTCGACGCCGAACGTGTCACGCACATGCGCGGGCGTCAGAACCTCGGCCACAGGGCCAAAGCTGGTCAGACGTGTGGACTTCATCAACGCCACATGAGTGGCGAATTCGGGGATCATGACCAGATCGTGCACGATCATCACCACCGTGATGCCAAGCTCGGCCACAAGCGACAGCATCCGCCCCTTGGCGTCCGGGTCCAGATGGTTGGTGGGTTCGTCTAGAAACAACAGCGATGGGTTCTGCGCCAGCGCCCGGGCGATATGGGCCCGCTGACGTTCGCCGCCGGACAGCAGAGCCATTCGTTTATCCGCCAGTGCGATCAGCCCGGTCAGGTCCAGTATCCGGTCAAGCTCAACCGCGTGGGCTTCGGCGGATCTGTCGGACCGGATCGGAATCTGACCCAACGCAACATAGTCGCGCAACGTCAAACGGCCATCCGGATTTTCCTGTTGGCTGACGACGGCAATCATGCGGGCGCGCTCTGATGCCGACATCTGTTTTACGCTGCGCCGGTCAACCAGTACGTCGCCAAGAACCAGCTCGGCCGCGCCGCACAGCAGGTTCAAAAGCGTTGTTTTCCCGGCTCCGTTCGGCCCGGCGATGGCCAATATCGCGCCCTTGTCCAGTTCAAACGAAGCGCCCTGCAGCAGGACATCGCCATTCAGCGCGTAGTATTCCAGATCACGCGCGACCAGAAACGCAGAGTCCGTCATGGGTGCTCCTCCACGGTTAGTCTGGGTAAACGGGCCAGGGTTTTTTCGAACAAGGCGCGCGGACGGTCAGTGGCGTTGGTCCAGCCGTCGCTGCTGTCGTGGAATTGCCTGGCAAATTGGGCCAGAGCGTCAACATCTTGCGACGAGCTGATGTCACCAAACAGGTATTGCGCCTTGCCGGCAGCTTGGAATCCAACGGTTGTTGGTCGGCCGCAGCCCGCCATGCAGGAAACCATGCGCAAGGCAAAACCGGATGGAAGCCGGTTCGTCAGCGCTTTTCGGATCGCATTCGCGGCATCTGTGCCTTTGCAGGTTTCGCAAATCAGCAGGAAATGATTGGGATTGTTTGCCATTGCTCGCTCCGTCTATTGCCGGGGCGAGGTGGTTGCAATGTAATAACGTAACGCAGTCGTCACTTTTCCTCCTTCCGGGACACCCCGCCCCGGGTTGGTTGATCGTTTGATGGCAGGTCTCCTGACTTGCGGGTCTGTGCTTGGCCATCCTTCCCGGCCTTTGGGGCCAGTGGGTATATGGCGTCGCTCACCGCTTACAGTTGCGGGGGCAGTCACGGAGTTGGCGCCGTTTGGCGGACCTCACCGTATTCCCTTTTCATCCCCAATTGGGGGAACCATCACCAGATTGACTGCCCGAGATCATCCAGTGCGTCAATATGAAAGTTTTGTTGAGTTCGTTTGTTGCCGGCCGGAACCCAAGCAACAAGGGACGACAGTGTTTGCAAAAAACCCACTGGAATGATCTCGGCAGGGCGATAGAGTCTGTTCATGCGATATTGGGTTCATCTTGCGACGATTTTGACGCTGGTCTTGTGCGGTTCTTTCGCGCTGGCCGCGCCAGGCTCTGCGTTGGACTGGTCTGATTTACAGGACCCGTCTGCTCAGAACTTTGACGATCCGTATCGCGATCTCAGCCCTGAACAGTTCGATGATTTGCTTTTTGTCGTGCGCCTGCGCGGAAGGCTGCATCAGGACGCAGGCAGCCCTGATGAGCGGCGAAAGTGGCAGGAACTGTTAGTCGAAACCGAAGAGGCGTTGGCCGCAGACGGCATCGATGTCGATTGGCTGCTGGATCAGCGGCACACCGTGGCCCAAAGCCGGGATCACGCTGGTGCTGCCGGCAATCCAGAATTCGACGGTCAGACCGTGACGCTGGCGGGGTTTGCCATTCCGGGGCCGCCCGATGCTGAAGGGCACGCGATCGCTTATCTGGTGCCTCAGCGCGGGATGTGCAGCCATCTGCCGCCGCCGCCGCCCAATCAGATGATCCGGGTGCAGTTGAATGGTAACTGGACACCCCGCTATGTCCACGAGCCCGTCCGGCTGACCGGAAAGCTGACCATCGATCCGTCAGAGCAGGACATGATGGTGGTGGACGGGTTCATGCCCATGCGCGCGACGTTCCGGCTGGAGGCTGACAGTGTCGAAACCCTTGAAACACAGGGGGACCGGCTGGAGTGGACGCAGAGCATTGCTGACCGCCTCCGTGCGGCGGGCCAGCGCAAAACCGGTGGGGCGAAGACGTCTGAATGACATGATTGCCGGATCGTGAAACCCCGAATTGCCCCGCAGATCCTTTTCTGAATGGAAAAAACCATCTTTGGTGATTTGACAAAGCGCTGACTCAGGGTACCCTGAATCTCATTATTTAAGTGTATGAGTGACATCTGTTTGAGCCTCTTCAGAGGCACTGGGTGATTAGATGAAACGCATTGACCTAGCAGAAGGTGCGTCCCGCGAATGGGACGTGGTGCTTGTTGGCAGCAGCTTTGCATCGATGTTTTTCGCCCATGCCCTGCCGCAGGATCTGGACATTCTCATCGTCGAAAAAGGCGGATTTCGACCGCATGCGGCGCAGCTTAGTGATGGCTGGCGTGCCGGAGTGGATATTGCCCAGCGCAACTCATCCGGTTTCAAGAAAGACTGGCTCAGCTTCATCGTTTTTGGTGGAAATTCGAACTTCTGGTGGGGCGATACTCCGCGATTTCACCCGGATGACTTCCGGCTGAAGTCCCGGTTCGGTGTCGGGATGGACTGGCCATTCGGGTATGATGATCTGGCCCCCTACTACGAACAGGCTGAACTGCTGATGGAGATCGCAGGCGGTGGGTCGGATCATATCCTGCCCCGCAACACGCCGTTTCCGTTCCCCGAACATGCCAAGTCCCGCGCAGATGTTGCGCTTCAGAATCACAGCAAGTCCTGGGTTCCGTTGCCAAGCGCGCGTGCAAACGGGGGGGCGCGGTCGACCTGCTGCGTGAACGGTGTCTGCAGCATCTGCCCGATCGATGCGAAATTCACCATCCTGAACGGCCTTGAACAGCTTGCGCATCCAAAGGCCAGCTATGTGCTGGACACCGATTTTCGTGAGGTTGTCGTTGAAGGCGGACGTGCCACGCAGGGGGTGTTGCGCGGGTCGGACGGGCAGGAGATCACGGTCAGGGGCAGCATGTTTGCGCTGGGTGCCAATGCGCTTTTCAATGCGACGATCCTTTTGCGATCGGGTGTGACCTCAGCGGCTCTGGGGCGGTATCTGCACGAAGAACCCTCGCTCTCCGTCGTCGTTGATACGGCCACGTTAAAGAACTATTTCGGTGGCACGTCGGACACCAGTCATGGCTATCATTTCTATCACGATATCGACCGGTCCGAAGCCGCCGCCGTGCTGATCGAAAGCTCGAATTCACCCCCCAATATCCGCGAAGAGCAGGGCAAGTGGACCAATCGACTTGTCCTGACCCTTGTGGCCGAGGATCTGCCCATGGCCGAAAACCGGGTGCTGTTGGAAGACGATGCCCCGGTGATCGAATGGACCGGGCATCACCCCTATGCCTATCGGGGCTTGCAGCGTGCGTTAGACAGATTGCCGGGGATCATACCAGATGAGCTGGACGGCGTGGCTGCCGGTGATTTCCTTCCAAGTCAGGCCCATATTCAGGGCACGCACCGGATCAGCTCCAACCCTGCTGAGGGGGTGGTGGATGAATATTTGCGCCTGCATGAGGTTCCGAATGTCTTTGCGTTGGGTGCTGGGGCTTTCCCGACCTGCTCACCCGCCAACCCGACCCTGACCCTTTCTGCGATGTCGCTGCGCGCGGCAGAGGTGGTCCGATGATGATATCCAGACGAAGCGCATTGCTTGGGGGTGTTTGTCTTGCCGCTGTTGCGGGCGGGGTGGGATTTGCCCTGCAGTCCGGCGGGATCGCTGCCCACGCAAGGCAGGTCATCGCGCGGGTTTATGGTTACGACATCGCCGCGCATCCGGCGGCGCAGGCGTTTTGCGAGGATTATGAGGCCTTCCTGATCGAGAAAGGCCTAACTGGTCATATGGTGAATGCGATCTTTAACCTCAAAGCCGGGAACCTGTCTTACCTAGAGGACAAAAAGGCCAGGCTGGACCGCTCCATCGTGGTCAAATTCGCAACCTCGACCAATGTTGTGCTCTCGGTCGAAACGGGGGAAGAACTTGAGCATTTCGGGATTTTTCATCCGGTCGAAAACAGCTGCAGCAACCAGCTCTCGCATCTCGGACTGTTGCCCAGCGACTCGGTTGCGAGTGCCGGATGACCGGCGGCATCCGTCGGTAGAGCGTTTAGGCGGGTTCCGTCGAACCCAAATACGACGGGTGCTGACCAGCCAGTTCTTCCGCTATGCGAGACAGTGTTTGCCTACGCGATACCATTGCTTCAGTCTCCGGCAAGCTCAGGTGTTGCAAAATGTCCGACCAGCGGTTCAGCCAATCGTGTTTGTGCAGCGCATTTGCCAAGTTGATGCGCCGCATCCTTTCCTGTTCGGCCGGGTCGTCAAGGATCGAGACAATCCTGTCTATGGCCTTGTCCGGGTCCTGCGGCAGCCGGATCACGGATTCGGGCCAGTCGAAGTACCGCAGGTAATCTTCGGTCTCGGGCGCATAGCCCACCTGAACGGCACCGCCTGCAATGCCCTCGACATGGCGCGGCCCCCAGGCAATGTTGCCCTTTATCTGATCGTCATGGCCGATTTTGGCGATATCCACCATGAAGAGTTTGGAATGCTGGATCAGGTTGGCCAGCAAGTCCCGGTGCACCTTGTGTTGTGCAGTGATAGGGGGTTTCGTGGCCGAGTCGTACAGGTAAAACCCCTGCCGCTCTGCCAGAGTGATCAGCAACCGATCATGCAGTTCAGGGCGTCGGCGCCCCATGCAATAGATGTCGATCGGGCGGTCCGTGGTCAGCGACTGCGGGGCAAAGCGAACCATGTCGGCTGCGCCCGGCAGGTGAATGACGGGTTTGCCGGTGATCCGCTGCAGCGCCTCGCAGGACTCAGCAAAGGCACTGGTGATCAGATCAAACTTGGACAGTGACCGGATCAGCGGCAGGTACTGTTCGATCCCAATGGACCAGACCTCTTCCAGAACGCAGACCGCCAGACCACAGCGGTCACGCCAGTTCGGAACGGCATCCAGTGTCAGCAGTTCCAGCGGTTTCTGCGCGTTGCAGAAGAACAGGTCATAGGTGCGGGGCAGCGGGGATTTCTGCACTCCGGACGGCCAGTATTGGAACAGATTGCTGCGGCGTGACAGCCACCGTTTGGGGTTGAGCGGTAATTTTCTGCTGTTGGAAAGGCGCGGTGCTACGATCTGACAGTCTTCGATCTCGTCAATGACGTCCTCGAATTCGAACCCCGAGCAGCGCGAAACATTGTCGTTGAGATTTCGCTGCGAAAAAATCAGGATGTTTCTGTCTGCAGGACTCAAAATGCTCATCCCTTATCAGCTCTAAATAAGTCCGCATTACACACGCAGAGTGTCAATTTTTAAACAGTTTATTCGCCTCCACACCCGCGCGAGCTACTCTGAATACTGGCATTTCGGCCTATTGGGCCAAGAATCATGGAATCGCAGACACTTGTCTGGTTAGCTTTCGACATAGCCTTCAGGTGCCGAAAACGATGCAGCGGAATTTGACCGGCTGCGTCAGGCCATGTTTTGTGAATGAGGGGAGGCGTGTTTAAATAGTTGCGGTCCAAAGGGCGGTTTTTTTAGATGATTTTCACAGAAACGCATTTGTCGGGTGCCTATGTTGTCGATCTGCACGAGATTTCGGACGATCGCGGTTTTTTCGCCCGTGCCTTTTGCGCAAATGAGTTTGAAAAACATGGCCTGAAACCGGCCATTGCGCAGATAAACCTTTCATTCAACGAAAGAAAAGGAACGATGCGCGGGCTGCATTACCAACAGGCCCCTGCACGTGAGGCCAAGTTCATGCGCTGTATCTCCGGTGCCATCTACGATGTAATTGTGGATATGCGCTCGGACAGCGCCACTTATCTGCAGCATTTCGGGGTTGAGCTTTCGGCCGAGAACCGCCGCGCGGTTTATGTGCCCGAAATGTTTGCCCATGGCTATCTGGCGCTGACCGAAGGGGCGCAGGCTTATTATTCCGCCAGCGAGTTCTACACCCCCGGCGTCGAACATGGGTTAAGATACGATGATCCGGCGCTGAATATAGAGTGGCCGCAACCTGTAACGATTGTTTCTGATAAAGATGCGGGGTGGCCGCTGATCCAGCGCTAAGCCCGCCGAGAATCCAAGGAAAGACGACTTTCCCATGACGAGTTCGAAGACTGAAAAAACTACAGTGATGGTGACGGGGGCCGGAGGGTTCATCGGGCGGGCCGCCGTTCGGGAGCTTGCCCGTCAAGGGCATCGGGTGATTGCGACCTACCGAAGTGCCCCGCCTCCGAAAATCTATGGCGATGTGCATTGGGTTCGGGTCGATATGACCAATGCCTCGGACGTGGGGGCGATCATCCATCTGCATCGCCCCAGCCATCTATTGTCTCTGGCGTGGTATATGGGGCCGGGGAACCAACAGTCGCTGGAGAACTTTCGCTGGGTGCAGCACTCGATCGACCTGTTGTTTTCCTTTGCAGATGCGGGCGGCAAACGGGTGACGTTTTGCGGGTCGTGCATGGAGTATGACTGGTCTAGGCCAGAAAAGCTGCGCGAGGGCAGCACACCGCTGACCCCCGCCACTGAATACGGTGCAGCCAAGGCAGCGCTATTCACAGCCTTTGGGCCGATGTGTGACGCGCTGGGCCTGGCCGGGGCCTGGGCGCGGCCTTTTTTCCTGTATGGTCCGGGCGAAAACCAGCAGCGGCTGGCGGCGGATGTGATCCGATCGCTTTTGCAAAGGCATGAGGCGCTATGCACGCATGGCCAGCAAAAACGCGATTTTCTGCATGTCGATGATGTGGCCACGGCGATGGTTGCCCTGCTGCTCAGCGACCTTAAAGGACCGGTCAATATCGGCAGTGGCACCGCGATCCCTCTGGCAGAACTGATCCACGAGATCGGACGTCAGACCAAATCGGAAAACCTGATCCGTCTGGGCGCGCGCGAGGCCCGCGCGGGCGATCCGCCCTTGGTCGAGGCCGACATTACCCGGCTGCAGGACCAACTGGGTTGGACCCCGAGATTTAATTTGAAAACCGGAGTCGCGGATACCATCGCCTGGTGGCGCCGCGAAATTGCGAGAGAACGTAAGTTATGACCGACCAGAACATTGTTATCCTTGGCTCCGGCATGTCCGGGCTGGGCGCTGCTCATCTTTTGCACGGCGCCGGCGTGACGAGCCGGATGTATGATAAGAACCCGTTTCCCGGCGGTCATACGGCCACGTTTGCCCATGACAGCGGGTTCATCTTTGATGACGGGCCGCATATCTCGTTCTCAAAAGACCCACGCATTCAGGACCTGTTTGCTGAAAACGTAGGCGGTGAATACGAAAAGCTGCAGGCTTATGTGAACAACTACTATCACGGTGCATGGGTTAAACACCCGGCGCAGGCCAATCTGCACAATCTACCGGATGAGCTGAAAACGCAGTGCATTCTGGATTTCATCGAAGCCTCAAAACAGGAGGTGGTCGAGAAGCCCGCGAATTATCTGGATTGGCTGATTTCAGTCTTTGGCGAGACCTTTGCGACCCATTTTCCTGCTGTCTATGGCAAGAAGTACCATACGGTGGATGCCGCCCAGATGAGCACGGTCTGGATGGGGCCGCGGCTCTATCGCCCCTCGATGGATGAGGTGATCCGCGGCGCGATCTTTGCCGAGACGCCGGATGTGCATTACATCACCGATTTTCGGTATCCGACCGAGGGCGGGTTCATCTCATACCTCAAACCGTTTCTGGAAAAGACCGATCTGCATCTGGATCACAAGGTAGTCGCCATCGACCCCGAGACCCGAATTGTGACCTTCGAAAACGGCGTGACTGAGCAGTATGAGCACCTGATTTCCTCGATCCCGTTGCCCGATCTGATCCCGATGGTCAAAGGCGCGCCGGATCACGTGCGCGACGCGGCGGCCAAGCTGGCCTGTACCACCTGCGTCACGGTGAATCTTGGGCTTGCACGAGACGATTTCACCCCGGCGACCTGGACCTATATCTATGATGAGGACATCGTCTTTACCCGCCTCAGCTTTCCGCACAAAATGTCGACCAAGACCTGCCCGCCGGGCTGCGGGTCGATTCAAGCGGAGTGCTATTATTCGCACAAATACCGCCCGCTGGATGTGTTGCCCGAAGATCTGATCCAGCCGGTAATCGACGATCTGGTGAAAATTGGCCTGATCGAGAACGATGAGAAAATCCTGCACACGGATGCGCGGCTGATCACCCATGCCAACATCATCTTCGACCTCGACCGGGAAGAGGCGCTGCCCATTGTGCATGAGTGGTTGGATTACATCGACATCCACTATGTCGGCCGCTTTGGCGAATGGGGCTATCAGTGGACCGACGAGGCGTTCAAATCCGGTGAGCGCGGCGCCCGGACGGTAATGGAAAAGATCGGGACGCTCGTCTAAGCGCCTGGTCAGGTGATCGGTTCGGTCCGGCGGAAATCCTGATCCAGCTGATTTTCCTGTAGCAGAGCCTCCAATTGTGCAAGACGCTTGTATTTGCGGCCTTCGAAATCCTCGACCTTGAGGTCGCAGGCTTTGACCGCGTCATAAAGCTGCCGCGCGCCGCGCACCGCGTCCCATTTCGGTTCAAACCCAGGGATATGTTTTTCGATCTTCGCTGAACTCACCCGGTAGGATCGGTTATCCGGCCCTGCATCGGCGGCATAGTCGATCTGCGCACCGGGCACGGTGTCGGCAACGATTTCGGCCAGATCCCTGATCTGATAGTTGTTTTCGGTACGGCAGACGTTGAACGCCTCGCCCGAGATCACCTTGGGGTCAGCCTCAAGCGTGGCGACAAAGGCGCGGGCCATATCCTCGACATGGATGATCGGGCGCCATGGGGTGCCGTCCGACATCATCAGAATGCGTCCCGAGGTATAGGCATGTGCGATTAGGTTGTTCAGCACGATATCGAACCGCATCCGCGGGCTGGCCCCGTAAGCGGTGGCAAAACGCAGGAAGGTGGGCGTGAAACTGTCATCCGCCAGCGGTTTCAGGTCACGCTCGGCCAACACCTTCGAGACGCCATAATCGGTCTGAGGGTTCAACTGGCCATTTTCGTCAACAAAGTCCTCACCTGCGCGGCCATAGTTTGAACAGGACGAGGCAAAGACGAAGCGGCTGACCCCCGCCGCTTTGGCCTGTTTGGCCAGATGGATGGTGCCTTCGTGGTTGATTTGCTGGGTCAGACCCGGACGCAGTTGACCCAAAGGGTCATTGGACAGGGCTGCCAGATGCACCACCGCATCGAAGCCTGCGAGATCATCGGTGGTCAGGTCGCGGATGTCCTTGCCCAAGTTGGGTATGTCGGGAACGCCGCCGCCGGGCGCGAAATCGGCGCGGTCAAAGAGATTTATATCGCACCCAGTCACCTGGATTCCCGCCTCGGCCAATACCGGGGCGGTGACCGTCCCCACGTAGCCGAGATGACCCGTTAACAGGACGCTCTGAATGCTCCCAAGTTGCCCACGGACGGTTGCCATTTTTCCACATCTCCTCAAGTCGGCGTTTGTCCGCCAAATGATCCATGCAATACCAGAAGCCGGGATGGCGATAGGCCATCAGTTCGCCCATCTCCATTAGTTTGGGCAGGGGGCCTTCTTCCCACATGATTTCGTCGCCATTGACGCTGGCGATGGCGTCGAACACACCGGATTCCAGCACGAAGAAACCACCATTGATCCAGTCGGCCGCGGTTTCCGGTTTCTCCACAAAGCCCTCGACCAGCCCATCTTCGCGCACCTGCAGGTGGCCAAAGGTGGTCAGCGGACGGACCATGGTGATCGTCGCCAGCCTGCCATGGGATTTGTGGAAGGCGATCAGTGCGTCCAGATCAACGTTCGAAACCCCGTCGCCATACGTCAGCATGAAGGTCTCGTGGCCGAGATAGGGTTGCAGCCGTGCCAGACGCCCGCCGGTCATGGTGTCTATGCCAGTGTCGATCAGATCAACGGTCCAGGGGGGTGTCTGCGGTTCCAGATCCCCATTGGTATAGTCTGGTTCGCCGAACAGTTCGCGCTTGCTGAAATCAATGCGCAGATTGCCCTGATACTGGCACAGGTTCGAGATGTAGCGCTTGATCAGGTCGCCCATGTAACCAAGCGCCAGTACGAATTCATGATGCCCGTAGGTCGAGTAATGCTGCATGATGTGCCAAAGAATCGGCCGGTTTGCGATCTCGACCAGCGGCTTGGGCCGGACGCGGGTCTCTTCGATCAGGCGAGAGCCTTTACCACCTGCAAATATGGCTGTTTTCAATGGTGCCTCCTAAGAGAACTGGTTACTGAAAAAAATAAAAGTAAGAATGGCTAGATTCGACACCACCAGGACAGGCGCTGTCAATCATCGCGGTTACACAACGGGCGGAAAACGCCGGAAATGCCTGTATTAGCTGTTTGCAGGCCGATCGAGCGGATCCAGATTGCCCGATTTATCCCCACTGGTGCCAGCGGTCGCGGACCGGTTATTGACGCTGTCCCTGACCGCCCGTGCGACCAGATTCATCTTGGTGATATAGGCGACAAAGAACATCCAACTGGCCTCTAATCGGCCCAGCAATGTGCTTTCGGTGATGTTGGCAAACAGAAAGGCGATCATCAATGCCAGCGCGCAGACGATCCCGTCGCGGTTGCGGATGAAACGCATACAGAAAAAGGCCGAGAAAAAGAAACGCAGGATGGCGATGATCAGAAGCGCGACGCCGATAAAGCCGGTGTTCAGCCACGTCTCAATCAGGCCGTTATGCGAATAAAACGGCGTGAACCCCAGAAAACCCTTACTGGAAAACAGCGTCACTTGGCGCGAGTCCGGATACCAGAACGTGCCGTATCCCCATCCCAGCCAAAAGCGATCCATGGCATAGGGCCAAGTCAGTTCCCAGATGGGAATCCTTTCCGACAAAGTGGGCTTTCTGCCGATTAGGGCAAACAGGGGATCGGCAAGCGGTGACGCCAACAGAAAGGCCACTAAGCTGACCAGCAGGACCGAAAACAGAATGAAGCAAATCGCCCAGATCACCTCGAACCGGGGGAAAAATCGGCTGACGATCAGCGCGCTCATCGATACCAGCGCGATCACCTGCGAGGTTCTGGATTCCGAGGCTACCAACAGCAACAGCCCAATGACAAAGGTGACCTGAAATAGCTGCCTCAGCTTGCCCGAAGTTTGAAAGATGGCATGGAACGAGGTGAGCAAAGTGATCACACAGGCCGCCCCCAGCGCGTTTTTGTGCAGGAAGATGCCGTTCCACGTATCGCCCCAGGGTGGGATGCCGCGTGCCTGCGGAAGAGTGGCGATAGTGGCAAGGGTCAGGCCCATCACCAGCGCATAGAACGCCGCTATGAACAACATCAGCCCCCGCAGCGACATCAGACTGCCCAGAACCAGGGCAAAAGCAGTTGTTACGACCAGTGGCACGCAGCGCTCGAACGAATACATGGGCATCGAGCTTTGAGTTGTGGAAAACAGGGCCCAGATCACCAGAACGGCAATTTCCGGCGCCGCAAAAGTACCGCGAATGAGATGCCGGTAATACAACGCCGAAATCGCCAGAACCGGCAACAGCATCATGATTTCCAGCTTGTTGGCCAGCTTGTTTTGCCACAACACGATGGCAAAGAAATCAGTGCCGACTAAAACCACAAGGACCAGACATAACAGCAGAACGACGTGACGGAAGGGCAGACCCGACACTGGCGGATAGGGGCCGTTCTGGTTCAAAGCGGTCATAGCACAATCAATCTGGTCAACTCATCAAATCCCGATTTGAACAATCAATTCGGCGGCCTTGTAGAAAAATGCGGCCATCATGAGCATACGAAATATGCCCACGTATTGTCTATCGTGGCGCGGAAGCGGGGCTGGAAACGGGGGCTTGCCACTCGTCTGGGACAGGCCCGTTTGGACCGAATTGGACAAAGCCCTATCGCAAAAGCGCGTGATGCGGTACGGGTATGAGCAGGATGTACTGATACCCAAAGAGTTGCAAAACCTGTATTTTGAGGGTTGAGGGCACAGCCGGTATATTGGTTCCGGCGTGATGGAAGTTGATAGGTTTGATGAGTGTTCAGGGGCCTGATCCGGGCCGTTGATAGGTGTAGGTTTCGATTTTCCGGCCAAAGGATTCAGTCCGCGATGACATGGTTTTTCGTTCCAAGGATGCTGTCGGCGTTGATTGCGATCGCGATTCTGATCGTGATGACGCGCGTTCTGGGGCCTGCGGATTTCGGGCGCTACAACCTGACAATGTTGGCCGGAACGCTTCTGTTCTCCTTTACCTTTCACTGGCTGGCCATCTGTGTCGGGCGGTTTCACCATGCCCGCGAATTCGAAGGAAAAACGATCGCAACAGTTCTGGGCGCTTCGGCGCTGCTGGTGGTGCTTCTGCTGTGTCTGGCCGCCGTGGTGCAGCTGATCCTGCCTGCGGCCTGGGTCAGTGGCTTTTTCCTGGCTGTTGTCTTCTGCACCAGCCACGCGATGCACGAACTGGGCACGGTCTGCCTGCGCCAATATAACGAGGGGCCGAAATTCGCAGCCGTTACTCTGCTGCGTCAGGCGCTGGGCGTTTCTCTGGCGGTAAGCTTTGTTTTGCGCGGCGGTGGTTTTGCAAGCGCGGTGATCGGCATGTCGATGGGGGCGGCTTTGACCGGGGCGTACGCGCTGATCTTTGCGGTGCGTCGCTCGGGGATCATCGTGCCGCCTAGAGATGCCCTTAAGGCCTATTTCCGCTTTGGGTTTCCGCTGGCCGCGGTGTCCTCCAGCGCTTCGTTCTTTGCGATGTCGTCACAGTCCCTTCTGGCCTATTTTGCCGGGATGGATGCCGCCGGGTATTTCGCTGCGGCGCAGACGCTGGCGTCCAAGGCGTTGAAACTGCCGATGACAACACTGTCGCGCGTGGTCGCTCCTACTGTGTTCGAGGCGCATGAAACCAGCGGAACCAGCTCCTCAGACGCAGTGTTGGATCGTTACTTTTCGTTCCTGATGCTGATCTCAATTCCCGTCGTTGTCGCGCTTGTCTGCGCCGCAGATGTGTTCACGAACTTGCTGTTCGAACCTGGCTTTGCCCGGAAAACCGACCTGTACCTGAGGTTGCTGGCCCCTGCAGCCTTTATCGTCGGGCTGCAGGGGGCCTATTTCAGCTATGCGTTCATGCGGTCGAAAATGACCGCGTTGCAGCTGGGCATCAGTGTCGGGTCGCTTCTGGTGCACGCCCTGTTGTCGCTGGTCATCATCTACCGGTTCGGCGCGCCCGGTGCGCCTGTCGCGTTTCTGCTAAGCGGCGTTGTGAGCTTTACGGCCTATTTCTACATCGGGCGAAAGGTCGATCCTCTGAGGGTGCCAATGTCTGAGGTGTCAAAGGCCGGTTTGGGGGCAATTACCTATGCGCCATTTGCGCTTGCCGCTGAAATGGCAACGAATCTGACGCTGCAATTTGCAATTCTTGGGGCCGGGCTGATTGTCATGTTTGGGATTCTGGTTTGCGTCCGGCAGGTTGCGGCGGTGACTGTGTGGGAAAAAGCACGCCTGCGGGCTGTTTAGTACAGCGATCTGCGCCCGAATTATGTGTTTATTTACATTGCATTAATGTTTCTTGGGCAAAATTCCTCGCACGAAGAGGTGATAATTTGCCTATTGGGTTTGGATTTTTACGAAAAGAACACACATATCTCGTCGTTGAAATAGTTTGATGATAAGCTGTTTCGGGTCTTCTTGATGAGTTTCTTTTTCGGGTCATTGACCTTGACGAGTACACGCTAAGAGGGTGCTGCCCCAAAACCGACATAATGCTGCGCGATGATCGGGCAGGTGCATCACAAATGGAAAAAGACAAAACGGAACGAGCTTAGTCTGAAATGATAATTGTATATCTACTGTCAGGCCCTGTTATTGCCGCGATTTTCATCGTGGCGTTGTTGGTTTCGGGTGCGGGCACTGGTATGGCGGTGGCCGGTGGCTTTGTTGCTGGCGTCTGTGCGCCCGCTGTGATTGCTGGCCTGCATTTTGTATTCAAAAGCAAGCTACGCTTGAAACCCATCGATAAACTCCCGCTGAAAACAGGCCAGTGATCCCTTGTTTTTGGCCGAAACGGGTCTTTCTCGGCCCGCACGTCCAGCTTGAACACGCTTTTTGATGGCAATGATAAGTCACGAAAATACTACATGATGCCTGCGCATCAGGAGCAATGGCGGCATCGCACAGGCCTGGTGTCTTAATAAACAAGTTGTCAGTTTTCTTAATAAATGCGAGTATATTCCCGGCAAGAGCCCGGCGATTACTGCTATTGAGGAGTCGGGAATATAATTGTGAGGGGCAACGGAAACAGTGACGTTGCGCCTTTGATCTGTTGAGCAAAAGAAGTTTGAATTCCACCGCTTCGCCTCGATTTTAGGCGGTCATGCTGGTGGGCACGTTGAACAAAACCTGAGCTATGGGTGTGTTTTGAGTAATCAGTGAGTAAGTTTTTTGGGGGTCATTATGAACCACAACCGAGGTTCTTTTCCTTTAGAAGAGACCGATATTTATAATTCAAATCAGCATTTTATTTCTAAATCGGATGACCGTGCGAACCTTGAAGGTTTTTATGCGGTAAAGGTCAAACGTCTTCTGGACATTTTTCTGGTACTGATTGGCGCACCATTTGTGCTGCCTCTCATGCTTCTGGTCGCTTTCTGCGTTAAGCTGGATGGCGGACCGGCGATTTACACCCAGAAACGGGTTGGCATCGGCGGGAGCGAGTTTGATTTTCTGAAATTCCGGTCGATGATGATCGACGCGGATCAGCTTTTCAAAGATCATTTGCGCGACTGCCCGGCGGCTGCAGCGGAATGGCAAGCGCGGCAAAAGCTTGAAAACGATCCGCGTGTCACCAGAATTGGGCAGTTTATCCGCGCATCCTCGCTGGATGAGCTGCCGCAGCTTTGGAATGTTCTTGTCGGCGACATGAGTCTGGTCGGCCCGCGCCCCATGCTGCCTCAGCAACGGGCGTTGTATCCCGGTCTGGACTACAACCTGATGAAACCTGGGATCACCGGGTTGTGGCAGGTGTCTGAGCGCAATGATGTCGACTTCTCGTACCGGGCCGCTTTCGACAGTGACTATGCGCGCAGAGTCAGCCTGTGGCTGGATTTCAAGATTCTGTTTCAGACAATTGGCGCTGTCTGCCGCGGCACCGGCCGCTGACCCCTTCGCCGCAACGCCCGAAACTGGAGTGATGCTACGACTATGACGTTTTTGACCAAATCAGCCTTTATTTTGGCACCTGGCGGGTTCAGGTGCTTTGACGTGTTTCGAAACATCTGTGCAGTAGCCCTGGCACTGGGCCTGATTTCCGGCCCGGCAAGCGCGGATTACAAGCTAGAACCGGGGGATCAGATACGCGTGTCTCTGACCGGTCTTGAAGGGCTTTCCTTCGACGCCATCATCGATGCCCATGGCAACGTTAATCTCAAGTGGCTTGGCCATTTTGAGGCCAAGGGCCTGCTGGCGGATGAGCTTGAAAACCTTGTGCGTTTGGATGCGGCCGGAAAGATCGTCAAGCAATACAACCAGAATGGTGAGATCTACATCATCCAGCTGGACGGTGACGAAATTGAAGTCGCCCGCAACGGATACCGGCCCATTATCATCGGCGGTGATGTGGCGCGGACCGGGCAGATTGATTTCCGGCCGGCCATCACTGCACGCGAGGCCGTGGCCCTGGCCGGTGGGGTCAGAAGCATGTTGCTGGCCGATGACGTTACCGTTGATCCCATTCAGCTGATGCGGTGGCAAACCACTTATGGTCAGGCCGCGTTGCAACATGCGCAGGCGATGGCGCAGGTCTGGAGGACCACCTCCGAGCTGCGACAGAATCTGGACATGGCGGCACCGACGCTGGATCAGGTTTCAGTGTCGGACACGGTTCTCGAGGAACTGATCGCCGAACAGCTCAGGATCAGAACGGTCAATCAGGAGAACGAAGCGGGTGAGCGGGAATATTTCGAGGATGCCGAAGATCAGGCTCAGCAACGGATCGCAATTTTGCAAGAGCAGAAGACCGAACTGGCAAAAGCACTGCTGTCTGATGAAGAGGAAGAAAAGCGCGTCATCGACATGATCGAACGTGGCCTCACGGCGGGAAACCGGTTGGCTGACACGCGCCGGACAACTGTTTTGTCGGCGACTCGTTTGCTGGAGGTCGAAGAAGATTTGGCCGCCACCAATCTGGTTCTGACACGCCTGAGAAGGGATCGCGAATATTATGAACAGGAACGGTCCCTGCGGCTGTTGCAACAGCGCCGGGATGCGCATCTGGCGCTTCGGGATGCCAGCCTGCAGATGGATACGATCGCGAAATATCTTGCTGGAGCCTCCAGCGAGATCGGCACCGAAAGCCTGATCAGCGACATCGATTATTCGGTGACGATTTTCCGTGTGGTCGAAGGCCAGCTGCAGGAATTGCGGGCTGACAAAATGACCCAGTTGCTGCCGGGCGACAGTATCGAAATCTCGGTTCAGCAAGTGACGCAGCAAACCCAGCTGACGGAGTGATCCCCAAAACAGCAGGACCGATAGACCCTAACTTGCGTAAGGCACCCCGAGATAGGTCGGAAACTCCGCGCGCAGACTAAACAGCGGCCCCGGATAGGACTTTAGGCACAAAGCAATTGATATGACATATCTCAAAGCAAAAGCGGCGCTCCCCTCAGATGGCGCGCATCTCGGCACCATAAAGGCCTTTCTGCTGGTGCTCTGCTTTGCGGTTCTGCAGACGGTGCCTGCGGCGATAAACGGGTATCCGTTCATCTTTTTCGATTCTCGCGGGTACAACAATGCTGGTAAGGCGGTTGTGCAGGTTGTGGCTGGCAAGCTGGGCGCGACCGAAGCCCCTGTTCAGGACGCCGCCGCGACCGCTGATGCAAGTACAGCCTCAGCGGATCAGACCGCAAAAGACAAGCGCGCCATTCCGATGTCTCGGTCGCCCTATTACGGGGTGTTGGTGTTTGTGTTTCTGCAATCCGAGGCCTTTCTGCTGGCGCTGTTTCAATCGCTGGTCGTTGCCTATGTGGTCTGGCTGGTGGTGCGCCATATCTGCCCGGGCAACGTCACGAAACCGTATCTGCTGACCGGCGCGATTTGCGCCGTGGTGACGCCGCTGCCGTATTTCTCGGCCTATGCCATGCCGGATGTGTTTGCAGCCATGGTGCCGCTGTGTCTGTTTCTGCTGTGCTTTGGCAGGCGCGGCCTGACCGCTGTCCAGCAGGTATTCTGCTGGGTCATTCTGGCTGCGTCGGTCGCCATCCACAGCAGCCACATATTGCTGACCTTCGGTCTGCTGGCGCTGCTGGTACTCCTTTGGCTGTGGCCTCGGGTCCGGCCCCTGATCTCTGGCTGGCTTCTGTCTTGTCTGGCCTTCGTAACCGGCGTTTCGGCGGTTTTTGCCTTTGCCTTTGTATCGCATGCGGTGTTTGGCAGTTTGCCTCAAAGCCTGCCCTTCCTGACCGCGCGCGGGATCGAGGATGGCCCGGTGGCTGAGATGATCGAAAACGACTGCTATGGCCACGACTTTGCCATCTGTGAGGCCGGGCCGTTGGACAATCAGGGCTCGCAATTCTTCCTGTGGGGCCAGAACGGCTATTACCAATCCGCTGATGACGATACCAAGCAAAGGTTGAGCGACGAGGATTTCTCGGCGTTTCTGACCGCCGCAAAAGCCAATCCGATAATGCAGCTGAAAGCATCACTGCGAAATACGGCAAGACAGTTGGTGATGTTCGGGCTGTACGAATTCGATACCGCCAAAAGGGTCTTTGCCGAAAGCGCTCCGCACTACATGGGCGGTTCTGATCTGGGCAGATTTGGTGCCTCACTGGCCGTTGAAGGTCGGTATCCCTTTGGCTTTGCGTCCACCTTTGTCTACGCCGCGGCGGCCTTCAGCCTGCTGACGGTGACCTATGTCTACGGCGCGCGGCCGGTTTCGAATGCGGCGTTGGCCTTGGGTGTGTTGATCCTTGCGACCTTGCTGATGAACGCGGTAATCTGCGGTGTGTTGTCGGACCCCCATCATCGCTATCAGGGGCGGGTCATCTGGTTGCTGCCGTTTCTGGCAACCCTGCTTGTTTTCCAAACGTCGAAGAAGTCGGCCCTTAGGGCGCAGGGGCAGTGTATTGCAGATAGCTAAGACGTCGTGCTTCGCGCCGCCCGCGTGACACGGTATCCAGGATCAGGGCACAGGCGACGCAGACAATGGCCAGAACAAACCCGGTCAATGATGCAAACAGCGACGGGAAACGCGCCACCTGGCTGGTTTCGATGAATTCCAGCAGTACCGACAGGAACACCAGAAAGGATGGCACGAAAATCACCCCGGCCAGCGACAGGAAGAACAGCATCGGGTTTTCTTCTTTCACCAGAAAGCTGATCATCCTCAGAATCCTCAGACCGTCCCCATATGTCGACAGTTTCGACACCGAGTTTTCCGGTCTGGCGCGGTAATTGACCGGAACCTCGTCAATCGGCAGCCGCAATTGCAGCGCGTGGACGGTCAACTCGGTTTCGATCTCAAATCCGCTGGACATGCTAGGAAAGCTCTTGACGAAACGGCGGCTGAAGATGCGATAGCCCGACAGCATGTCGTCAAGGTTTTTGCCAAAGAACACCCGTACCATCGAGGTCAATAGCCGGTTTCCGAACTTATGGCCGGGGCGATAGGCGGCCTCGTCCGAATGTTGGCGCGCACCGTTCAGCATATCCAGATTGTTGCGGCGCAGCTGGTCGATCATCTCGGCGACGGTGCTGGCGTCATAGGTGGCATCCCCGTCTGCCATCACGTAGATATCCGCCTCGACATCCGCAAACATCCGCCGCACCACGTTGCCCTTGCCCTGATTGGTCTCGGTCCGGACGATTGCACCAGCATCCCGGGCAACGTCAATCGTGGCATCGGTGGAGTTGTTGTCAAAGACATAGATGGCAGCATCCGGCAGGGCCGCCCTGAATTCAGAAATTGTCAAACCAATTGCAGCTTCTTCGTTGTAACAGGGTAAAACAACTGCAACCCGACACTCGGTACCAGAAGCTTGGTCTCGCGGGGCATTGCCCTGCAATCCCGAAGCTTCGTTTTCCTTCAACACAGTTTCTTTCCTCCAAAATCTAAAATAACTTGGATTCACAGAATAGGTTCAAAACTACCAGAAATACGCATGTGCCAAAAGGAAAATTGATAAGCCGTGCAATGCGCTAGCCCAGCGGTCGCGCCGTTCAGGCATAGCGCCAAGGGCACTTTGGGAAAGTTGATTTCAGCGGTGATGTTCTAAAGATGCCCTCTTCTCAGTTCCTGAAATTCGCCATTGTGGGTGCCATTGCTTTTGTGGTCGACGCGGTGCTGCTGATAATAGCGATCGAGGGGCTGAACTGGGCGCCCGAGGTCGCGCGCATATTGTCCTTTCTCGGGGCTGTGAGCACGACATGGTATCTGAACAGAACCTATACATTTGCCACTCAGACCTCACCCACCGTGAAAGAATTCATCAGCTATGTGCTGGCGATGAGCTTTGGACTGGCGGTGAACTACGCCGTTTTTGTCGCCGTGATCAGGTTGAATGAGGTTGCCGGTGCCTATCCGGTGATAGCGTTGGTGCCTTCGACGCTGGCCGGGATGATCATCAACTTCCTGTTTTCACGCCGCATTCTGGATGCAGGTGATGCCTCGAAATGAAGGTTCGTGCGCAATGGCGGGGCTTATTCCGCAACCGTGTTTGCGGCCAGATGGCGGCTTAGTTCTTCCCGGTCTTCGGGCGTCAGAAGCCATTCGTCATCTGTCCCGGTTGCCAGCCCCAACTGATCGATATTGGGGCGCGACACCCCAAGAATCCGCCGGATCTGGTCGCGAAACTTAAAGCCGACGACGCCGGTGATGGCGCCTCCGGCGGCGAAACCGCCGGCGCCGAACATGAGGTTTCTGCGGGTTACGTCAAACTTCATTTATCACCCCCAGTTTGTCACCCAGTCGCGCCGCAAGCGCCATGATGGTGAGCGTAGGATTGGCGTGACCACCAGATGCAAACACCGATGAGCCCGCGACAAACAGGTTTTGATACCCGTGCACGCGGCAATCGGCATCGACGACGCTGGTCTTCGGGCTGGCCCCCATCCGCGTCGTGCCCAGAGTGTGACCGCCCCCGGTGACGCCGAACATGATCTCTTCGTTTGATACGCGCAAGCGCCCGGTATCCGAAGCGATCAGCCGCTCGCCCAGCGTCTCAAGAAAGATATCAACTGCCCGGAAACTGCGGGCACCGATGTGAAAATCGGTGCGCAGCTTTCGCAAACCGGCAGGATCGGTGCCCTCTCTAACCGTGACCCTGTTTTCGGGCTCGGAGTCCATTTCGGCCCGGACGATGATGCCATAGGCCTTGGCGCTGTCGCCCCATTTGCTGGCGAACATCGTTTCGACCGGGTCTTCTGAAATAAACCTTCCCGGGTACAGAGCGACCGACACCTCAAGCCCGCCGATCTGCTGGTATAGATCCTGGTCCGGTTCCAGCAGGGCTGTCAGCTCGCCGAACCCATCGGGAACGGTGGGAAAGCGGAAGCCCCCGTTGCCGATCAGCTTTGCACAATCGGGGAAGTGCGGATGCTCCATCAGATAGCGGCCAACCTGATCGTTTTCGTTGCCGACCGCAGGCCCGTTTTCGGATTGCGAGCTAAGCAAGATCTGCGCGTTGCCCATTGCCCCGGCAGCCAGCACGACTGCCTGACCATCCCGCAGGTCAATGCGCCTGCTGCCGCCATCCAGCGTGTAGATCGTGATGGCCTCAACCCCCCGGCGGTCTTGTCTTGGATGCAGGTGGCTGAGCGTTGTGCCAAGCGCCAGATCGGTTGTCGACAGTTGGTCATAAAGCTGGGGCTCGCGGATCAAGCGCAGCGGGTCCTCGGTGGAAATGGGCCGATAGACGAAGCCCGGCTCGAACGCCGCCGCGTAGGTCAGGAAGGGTTCTGGCCTGCCCAGGTATCCTGCGGCCAATATGTAATACGGGTCCAGATCGCTGCGCGTGATTGGCCATTGACGAAAGTTGCGACTGATCAGCGGGCTGCAATACCCGGCCCAGACAGCAGATGTTCCGCCCATGGCGCGCACCCAATGCAGGGGCCAATGCGACCCGTCCAGATGTCCGCGGCCAAAAATCTGAGCAAAATTGGATTGAATGTCATCGTTGTATTCGGCTTCCCCGGTTTCAAGCATGATCGCGCGTTTGCCGTGAACGCCAAGGCGTTGCACCATCGCATAAGCAGCCAGTCCTGATCCGGCAACGATCACATCGTAGGTGCTGAAATCTGCTTCACTTGCCGATACCCGCATAACGGTCACCCGCTCGATCTGTGTGGGTTGGAAGGCGCATTAAGCGCCCCGGCAAGGCTCAGCGATTTTCGGGTCTGGTCGTGCAGGTTACCTGTCAATCCTTGGCAATAGCGGGACCTGATCCGAAACCCTTTGTCTGTGCGCAAAAGGGCAGGGCCGAGGGGGTTCAAACAACGTCTCATCCGAAATTCGGGTCGCCATAGAGCTTGGCCTTATTCAGATCAACCCGCGTTGCCACCAGAGCCGAGGGGCGCAGGCCCGCGTTTTCCAGCTCGCGTATGGACTGAAACACCGCGTTTTTGCGCGTGCTGTTCCAGCGGGTAAACAGCAGGACCCGATGCGATATCTGCGACAGGTACGAGGATTCAACCGCCGACAGCAAAGGCGGGGTATCCAGCAGGATCACATCATACATGTTCGACAACGACCGCAGCAGATCAAGAAAAGCGGGTGAATACAGGAAGTCCCCGGCATCTGTCTGCGCATCTTCGCCCTGACCTCGGATCAGCGGCAGAATATCCAGACCCTCTTGCGGGCTTCCGACCACGTAGTTCAATAAAAACTCGGGGTCGGTTGCAGAGTGCTGCAGGGCTTCGGGTGTCATTCGGGAATAGACACGATAGGCCGAGGCAACAGTATCGCAGTCAATGATCAGCGTGCGGTATCCCGCTTTTGCGCAGACAGCCCCCAGCAACAGAAGCGCTGAGGATTTGCCCTCGTCCGGCAATGTCGAGGCACCGGAAAAGATCATACAATGGGCCAGAGGTTCGGGTTGGCTGGCCGTCTTGTCCGGATAGTTCGAGAATAGCTGGTCATTTTGCGCGGCGGCGGGATCGCTCTGGCTGGGTGAGACGCGCAGACCGATATCGCTGCTGGCCAGCAGTTTTCGTCCGAAATGCCGCATCTCGGGGGCCAGTTTCCCTGCATGGGCAAAGAAGGTCTCGAAGGGCGGCTCATCCCTGATTTCCGGAAGAATCGCAGACAGTTTTGACCCTGTTGCGCTTTCGAATTCCTGCGTTGTCCGGAGACGCCTTTGAAACAGCTCGTGCAGAATGGTCCAGATCAGGCCACCGAAAATGATCCCAATCATGACGACCATGGCCGTTCGCGACCGCTTGGGCTCGGATGGGTCCACCGCAGGGCGGGCCCTTTCGATGATATGTGCACCGGCGTCCAGGTAGTCGCCTTGCTCGGCCCGGCGGCCCAGCTGTGACACGAAATCCCGATAGATGGCTTCGGTGACCAGAATCTCATTCTCGATCCGCTTGGTGACAGAGTCATGCTGAACCTGACGGGCCTGCTGTTCCTTGAACGTCTCGATGCTTTGTTTCAGCGTGGTCAGCTGGGCATTCAACTGATCCATTTTCCGGTCTGCGGCGGTCTGGATGGCATCCAATGCGGTTATTGCGGCCTGATCGGTAATGTCGGCGTTCCCGCTGCGTGACAGCAACCCGACCTGTGCCGCGTAATCCGCCGCTTCCTGCACTTTGCCCTGTTCGCGCAGAAGTCTGATCGCTGTCGTTTGTTCTTCCAGTTCGATCAGGTTTTCGCTGACCAATGCAGACCGCCGCTCCGCCTTGATCCGCTGCGCCTTGATGGTTGCGTATTCATCGGGGGAATACGGGGTTTCGATCGAATGCGTCTCAAGGTTCGAGCTGAGCTTGTTCAGATCCTCACGCAATTGGCCGATGCGGATGGCCAGCCAGTCCTGCGACTGCCCCAGCGCGTCACGTTTCATTCTGGTCAGCACCGACAGGTATTCCGAGGCCAGGCTGTTGGCGATCTGGGCGGCCTTGCGTTTGGATTCAGAGGTGACGCGGATTTCGTAAACGGCCGAAGTGTCGCCCACCTGTTCAATCCGCCGGGACTTCAACAGGTTTTCAATCGCCGCCTCGTGTCGCAACACCTCCTCAGACCGCGCACCATCAGCCCCGTCCGCATCGTCCTCGCGTGAAAACGCACCGACCAGAGCGTTTTTCAACCCGCGCGCCCACACTATGGGGTTCAATGACAGACCGGATCCTCCGCCAGAAAACTCGGGGTCGTTCTGCAGGTCCAACCGACCCACCACGCTTTCGATCAGGTCGGTTGATCGCAACAGCTGCAATTCACTTTCCAGCGACGTCAGCGAAAGGGGCAGGCCGGACACCTGCGGCGTGAACTGCGTTTCAGTTTGCACTCGGGTCTCAATCATGACCTTGGCGCTTGAGGTGTATTTCGTATCGGCAGTGTAGGTGAACAAATAAGCCAGAAACGCCCCGCCAACGGCTATGCCCAGAATCCACAGAAACGAACGTCGGATGGCCCAGGCAACGTTGGACAGCATTCTGAGTTCGGGGTCGCCTGCAGAAGCATGTCCCAGGCCCGATAACTCTACTTCTAGTCCTCGGCGGTACTGATCAGTCATCACTCATAACAACGTGTGGCACAGATATGGTTCACGTAAGCCCGGTAGCCAATGCTCAACAATACACGCGTCAGCGGCCGTCAGCTGCGGGCCAGAAATACTCAACAATGGGATAAGCAAACCACAATTGACGGTGAAAAGTAAGCAAGTTTGGTTGAAATCGTGAAAATACTCGCGAAATTCGGAACAATCCCGCCGAAAAGAGCTGAATTTCCTAGCAAGAATCGTTGGGCCTGTTAACCTGCTTTCGTATTTGTTTTTTTGTGACCAGTTGGCTTTTACATGAATAAAATCCTGGATAAGCGTCTGCCGCATGCTTTTGTTGGAGGTATGCCAGTTGCCATCGCAGGCGCCCACGAATTGACGGAAGTGATGCTGGAAGACGTACAGCGGCGGCGGAGCGGCAAGCTGAATCGCGCCACGACCGTCTTCTCTTCGAATGCACAGGCAATCTCGCTTTATGCCAGCGACGAGAAATTCGCCCGAACCATGGATTCCGCTGATATCACCCATGCCGATGGTCAGATCGTCGTGTGGGCATCGCGGCTCTCCTATGGGCGTCTGGGTATCCCCGAGCGAACCGCAACCACCGATTTCATCCACTCAGCCGCCAGGGCCGCGGCGGCAAACGGGCTGAGTTTCTATTTGCTAGGCGGTATCGAAGAGATCAATCGCGACTGCGCCGAGAAATTGACTGAGATGTATCCCAGTCTGCAACTGGCGGGGCGGCGGCACGGGTATTTCGACGCTTCGCAAGAGGATGAGGTCGTGGCTGACATCAATGCCAGCGGGGCCGATATTCTTTGGGTCGGGCTGGGCAAGCCAAAGGAACAGTATTTCTCGGAACGGGTTGCGCCGAAGCTGGAACACTGTGCGTGGATCGTGACCTGTGGCGGGTGTTTTCACTATATTGTCGGTGATTACCCGCGCGCGCCCGACTGGATGCAGTCGGTGGGGCTGGAATGGCTGCACCGCGTCGCAACCGGGCCGCGGCATCTCCTGAGGCGATATGTGCGGACCCTGCCGCACGCGGTGAGCATCGTTTTGCGCAAGGACGTACCCAACCGCTTTGGCCGCAGGTAAGGGCGGAACGTCAGGGATGATTTGAGTTGAACTGCCGTCTTTTTCTGGGCGGTGCGTTTTGAAAGGTGAATTGGTGTGAGCAAAGTCGAATTCATCGGAATCGGTGCGCAGAAAGCGGCGACAACGTGGTTGCACCATGTGCTTTCGGGTCATTCTGCCGTGACCACGGGTGACACGAAGGAACTGAACTTTTTCACGGCGAATTACGATCGGGGTTACATCTGGTACGAAAGCTGTTTCGCCGAAGGCCCCGACGGAACCATCAAGGGCGAATGTTCCCCCACCTATTTCTTCAGTCAGGACGCCCCGCAGCGCGCGCGGGACTACAACAAGGATCTCAAGCTGATCTGCATCCTGCGAGACCCGGTCGAGCGCGCCTATTCCAACCACCTGCACGAAATCCGCAAGGGGCATATCGCATCCTCGATCTCGTTCGAGGACGCGCTTGCGCAGAACCCGGCCTACGCGCGGCAGAGCCAGTACAAGATGAACCTTGAACGCTGGCTGGACTGTTTTGACCGCAACGCGTTGCTGTTGCTGTTTTCCGAGGATATCTCGGACGATCCCAAGGGCACCTATGACCAAATATGCCGGCATCTTGCGATCACTCCCGATCACAATCCGGCCTCGCTGTCCGAGCGTCACCATGAAACCGTTACCTATCGCAATCCGACTGTGCAGCGCACGCTGCGCCGGGGGGGCGACATGATGCGGTCCTTGGGGATGCGCGAGGCGGTGCGGACGGTCAAAGGCCTGCCGGGGCTGAAACAGGCCTTGTCGATGAACAGGGAGCATCTGAAATCCAAGGTCGCGCCCCCCACTGGCGAGACGCGCAAGAAACTGACCGACTTGTTCACGCCGGATATGGAGTTTGTGGCCAAGGTTACCGGTCGCGTGGATCTGCCGTGGCAAGCCTGGCGCGAGCGCAGGGACGGCGTGTAAGCGATGCGATTGAACCAGGCAGCCCAAACCCTCGGAGAGATGCGCGTCAACCAAATGGGCCTGATCGCGCGACGCCTGATCGGGGCGCGGTTTCTGACCATAGACGACTTTCTGCCGCCGGTTTCCCCGGATCAGGGCGCGCGTATGGCGGCCCTGGCACGCAGCGCCAGCGGTGAGATTAACGTGCCCATCTTAGTGTTTGGGGTGATGCCGCGTTCGGGCACCAATTTCGTCCGGGATCTAGCGGCCATGCACCCGGATGTCGAAGCGGATGTAGGGCGTTTGTACGAGTTTCCCTTGTTGCATGCAGCAGAGGATGCGGCCGCGTTCGGCCGCGATTTCCTCAGGTATTTCCCGCGCAACGCCGAAGTTTTGGAAGAATACGACTTGCTGGCGATGCTGGCCGGGGCGTGGTTCCGGACTTTGCAGGAACAGTCTCCGGGTAAGCGCATCCTGCTGAAATGCCCGCATGTGCATAACCTGACTCTGGCGCAGTACATCTTTCCGGACGCCAAGCTGATCCTGTGTCTGCGTGACGGGCGCGACGTGGTGGATTCCACGCTCAACACGTTTTCGCGGTATTCGCTGACCCGAAAGACTTTTCGACAACTGGCTGATGAATGGCGCCTTGGAACCGAAGCGATTACCAGCTTTGCCGAGGGCGGGGAAAACGAAAACGACAATACGATGGTGGCCCGCTACGAAGATATCGTCGCGAACCCGCAGCATTTCGTGGCCGAAATGCTGGCCCATACCGAGCTGCCACCGGAGAGCTACCCCTGGCATCAGGTTGACCAAATGCCGGTGCGCGGGTCGTCGCGATCCTCGGCTGCGAACGAGGCACGCTGGCAGCCGCAGGCCAAGCCATCCGATTTCAATCCGGTCAAGCGCTGGGCCGCGTGGTCGGATGCGCAAAAGACGCGGTTCGACAAGCTGGCCGGGCGTGCGTTGGAACTGGCCGGGTATGAGCGGTGATCGCGCCATGACCTCCGGGCCACATATCGCCATCTGCGTTGCCACGTATCTGCGCCCAGACGGGCTGCGGTCTTTGATCGAGAGCCTCAATACCCAGACGCTGGGGCCGGATCAGGTTCGCGTGACGCTGGTGATCGTCGATAATGCGCCTGATGCCTCTGCTGCAGCCGCTTTGGGCGACATTCAAACCCTGTCCCGCTGGCCAGTGATCTATGTAACCGAATCTGAACGCGGCATCGCTGCGGCTCGCAACCGATCCCTGTCTGAAGCGCCTGTCGACGCTGACTTTCTCGCCTTTCTCGACGATGATGAGGTGGTTTCCGATTTTTGGCTGGCCGAGATGCTGACAACCATGGCGCTTCCCGACACCGTCGCCGCGCAGGGCCCCGTCGAGCCGCGCTATCGGCAGACACCGCCCACCTGGGTCGAAGCGCTGAACCTGTTTCGCATGGGGCCGTATGAACAAGGGGATGTGCTGGTGTCGGCAGCCACCAACAATTCCATGGTGCAGGCATCCGTTATTCGGGATCGCTGGCTCAGGTTCGATCCGCGGTTCAACATCACTGGCGGCGAGGATGAAGAGTTCTTTACCCGCTTGCGCGCAGGCGGCGGCACGATCCGTGCAGCGGCCGAGGCACTGGTCTGGGATGACGTGCCTGAAAACCGTGTCTCGCTCCGCTGGTTGCGGCGGCGCTGGTTCCGCAAGGGCAATACGCTCAGCCGCATAGCCCTGATACGGCGCAAGGGCGTTAAGGTGCGGGCGGTCAAAAGTATGGGCGCAATCGGCTGGGGCCTTGTAATGTGCCTGTGCCTTGGATTCGGCTCGCGCGCCAGATGGGTCCGCGGTCTGCTTGAGGTGTATCGCGGCGCCGGCATGATGGCCGGTTTGATGCGGTTTGAGTTCGCCGAATACAGCAGCGCAGCGGTCAAGGTTGATCGGGTCGGAGGGCGCTGAGATGGATCAGCCGGTGTTTTCGATCATCATCCCCGCCCGCAATGCGGATCGGTTCGTGACGGAAACACTCGACAGTGTACTCGCCCAAAGTTTTACGGCGTTCGAGGTGAACTGCATCGACGATGGTTCAACCGATGGCACGCGCGACATCTTTGGCAGCTACGCGCAGCGTGATTCCCGGTTTCATGCAATACAGGGCCCGGCCAAAGGCGTCAGCGCAGCCCGGAATCTGGGTCTGAATCAGGTCAAAACGCCATTTGTGCTGTTTCTGGATGCCGACGATCTGCTGCATCCCGAGGCATTGCAGAGCTACTATGACACGCTGACCGGCAGTTTTACGGTGGGGGCGGTGGCCGGCGTGCAGCGTATGGATATCGATGGCACTCCGATGCGGGGCGCGGACAATCGACGGCTGGTGCCCGCACACGACCAACTGGACGCGCTGTTGTGCAAGAATTTTGTGGTTAATGGCGGGGCACTTGCGTTGAGAACCAATATTGCCCGGCAGGCGGGAGGGTATGACGAAAACCTGATCAAGGGCGAAGATTGGGAATTCTGGTGCCGAGTCGCACTGCTGGGGTCGTTTGCGGTGGTCGCGGGGCCGCCGCTGTTGCGTTACCGTCAGGTGGCCAGCGGTGCCAACCATCAGGCGCGCGGCTCGGTCTTCGCGCGCCGGGTGCCTAGCCTGCAAAAAGTCGCGGCAAATCCGTCCATGCGCGAGAAATACGGGCCCCGGCTGCGTCACCTGCTGCGGGCCCGTCAGATCGACATCTTCTGGTCCGGGGTACGCAACCAATATCAGTACGGTCGCAAATCCACCGCGTTGTTCGAAGGGTTGTGCGGTGCGGTGCTGTATCCCGACAGCCTGTTTCGACCCAAGCTGATCTGGCGATTCCTGCACAGTTTGGACCGATCCGCGAAACAAGGTACCGTCGGACCGCAAAAAACCGAGGGGAGGCACTGACAGATGGCAATTTCCCGACGTGCAGTGCTGCTTCAGGGCACCGCTTTGATAGGGTCTGTTCCGTTTCTGGGCCCGGTGGCCTTTGCCGCGGCTGACCCCGACGGTGCGGTTGGTTTTGCCGGGGATAACATCGTTCAGCTTACCGTCGTTGATACGCTGTTCGATATCTCTAAGACTGTGCCGGTTTCCCAGAAAGACGATCGCAGTTGGTCGCCCGATCCGTTCAACAGTTTTGGTGCGTTGGGGCGGCTCAATGGGGTCGAAGGGTATTTCTCGGGCGATGCCAACCCAACGCAACCGCAGCGCTTTACCCCCATGTCCACGATTGTGCCCGGCAGTCAGTTGTCAGGCTTTCAGACCAGCAATGGGCTTTTTCAAAGGGGCATCCCGGTGGATCGGCCCGACGAATGGCGTGTCAGCATTGACGGAGGCCCCGCCGGCGTCGTGTCGGTCTACCGCAAATCCATTCCTATCCGGACCCGGGCTGTGGCCAAGCGTGACTGGCAGAGTAGCAAGCGGCACAATCTGACCCTGGTGCTGGATCGCGCGATCCCGGAAGGGGCGCAGGTGCTGCTGGAAGGGCCATCCATACCGGCGGCCAGGCAGCGTAAGTCGCCCAAGCTTTTCAGCGAAGCGCTGCATGTGTGCCACGCAGGATATCCGTTGAGTGGCCCCAAAAAGGCCTATGTCGGGGCATGGTGGGGGCATGACGCCGATGGTCGGCCTGGAAACACCGACGCCTTGCTGTCACCGGATACCAAATGGGCAGTCACTTCGACCGCAGATGGTACCAAGGTGCAAAGCGGTACGCTGACGTTGGTCAAACCGGCCTCTGAACCGCACCGCAAGGGTCAGAATTTCAACGGCTGCGACATATACGTGGCCGATTTCTCGGATATCGATGCGGATGGAGAGTACGTTTTGCACGTTGACGGATTCGGCCAGTCCTTTCCGTTCCGCATAACGCCCGCCCCCTATGCTGAGGCCCTGCGCCTGGCGGCACGCTGGTATTTCCGGCAAAGATCGGGGTGCGAAATCGCCGAACCTTTTGGCGAAGGCCGTCCCCGCCCGCGCAATGGCCACCCAGAGGATGGTCTGACCGTCTGGCAGACTGACATACGGCTGGGTGAAACTGGGGAAGGCTACAGCAAGGCCGGCGCAGCCGAGCTGTTGTCGGAACAGCCTGTCGGGGTGACCGGTTTGGACGGCATTCCGGTCTCGGCCCGGGCGCAGGCCAATCCCGATGCCTGGGGCGGGTGGCATGATGCCGGCGATTGGGACCGGCGTATTCAGCACATGGATGCGGTCTTTCACATCGCCAATATCGTCGAAGTGCTCGACCATACCCGCAGCTTGAATCTGAACCTGCCCGAAAGCGGCAAACCCTTTGCGCATCCCGATGTGCTGGCCCGCAAGGACGCAGCAGACCGGGGCGATGGCATGACAGTGTTGCCGGATCTGATTCACGAAGCGCTATGGGGCATTTCGCTGTGGCGCAGGACACAGGGCGCCGATGGCGCGGTGATCGGAGGAGTGGAGTATTCGAACCCGGGGATAATTGGGTCGGTGTCATGGAACCCGGTTCAGATCGCCTATGCCTATGGCCCCGAAGACTGGGCTGCCTATAACTTTGCCCTCAGCGCCGCAAAGCTTGGGCATGTCATCAAACACACCTGCGGTGATCCCATTCTGGGCGACGCGCTGATGGATGAGGCGGTTCGGGCGTGGCGCTGGGCCGAACAGGATTTTCTGTCCGAAAAGCCTGGTGGCCGCGACGCAAAGGCGGAAAAGGTCACGGCCCAGGCGCGCGTTGCGGCAGCTGCAGCCGTGTATCGCGCCAGCGGAGATACGGAGGCCCGCGATGTGTTCGAAGGCCACAACCCCTTTGTGGCCCGGTCAGACACCCCGGCGCAGGGGATCAAAAAGGGGTACTACCCCCACGCCTATGTTGAATATGTGCTGGCCGCGCGCGAGGGCAGGCTGGCGGATCCCGAGATTGTCGCGGCCATCGAAGGCTGGATCGGTTACCGCGCCAAGCGCACCGATCGGATGGGGTCTGACTATGGCCTGCACAGCACCGACACCTATCCCTGGGGGCGCGGTTGGTTGCGGTTTGGGCCCGGATCGAACTGGCGGGCAGAAGAATTTGCACTTTATCAGGCCGTGAACGGCGCATTGCCCCCCCAGATGGCGGATGCCGTGACCGAGGGGATGTGGTTCGGGCTGGGTTGCAACCCGTCCAACACCAGTTTTGTGCAGGGTTTGGGACACCGGGATTTCTCGGACCCGCTGATGCTGGATATGGTCACCGATCCTCCGATCCCGGGGCAGATCAGCTTTGGTGTGGCGGGCGGCAAGTTGCATCAGTGGGAACAGCGCAAGACCGCCGATGCGATTTTCCCGGCCGAGCAGGACGATTGGCCCGTTTATGCGCAGATATTCGAAAGCCAAAGCATCGCGATCTGCGCCGAACACGGGATCAAGTCCAACGCTTTGGAATGGCTGGTGGCCTGCGCGATGGTCAATCAGAACGGTTCCGAACCCTCGCAATAACGCGCTCCAGCGATGGGGTTCACGAAACGGCAGGGTTGAACAGGCCGTAAATCGCCCTTTATCACAAAGGTGTCGGTAACTCTTTCACGCCCCTGCAGTCTTGGATATGACGGGTGGAACGCCGCCAAAGCCTTGCCTGCGTTGAACAATCGGGAGCGCATCCATGAAGTTTCGCCGTCCGGCCCTTGCCGCCACCCTTTGTGTGCTGCCTTTTGCGGCTTTCGCCGAAACCTCACAGGGCGCTCCAGGCTTGATGGTTGAGTTGAACGCGGTCGAAGAGGTCGAAGGCGCCTGCCGCCTGACCTTTCTGGTCGAAAATCAAAGTACAACATCGATCGACAGCGCCAGCTATCAGGTGGTGATTTTCGATGCTGCGGGTGTTTTCGAACGGATCACCCTTTTCGGATTTCGCGACCTGCCGGCTGAACGCCCGCGGGTACGTCAGTTTGATATCCGGGGCACCACCTGCGAAAACATCGGGCGTGTTCTGATCAATGGCGTTAGCAGTTGTATCGTCGGGGGCTTTGACAGCGATCTTTGTGACCAGACACCGACCTTGAACAGCCGAACAGAAGTGGAGCTTTTGGGATGAGTTTTCTTGACGCCCTGCGTGAAATCCTGGCCCTCGGCGGGCCGGTGGTTGCCATCCTGATCGCCATGTCCGTGGTGACGCTGGCGGTGACGCTTTACAAGCTCTGGCAATTCGCCGCTTCGGGCGTGGGACGGCATCGCGTGTTGTCGCAAGCGCTGGACGCCTGGGATGCCGGTGACGAGCAGACCGCCCGCGCGCGACTGGCCAAAAGCCACAGCTACCTTGCGCCACTGGTTGGGGTTGCGATGGACGCGCCGGACGCACCGGGTCTGGATCAGCGACTGGACGCTGAGGCCGGGCTGGCGCTAGCCGGTCTGGAGCGCGGTTTCCGCCTGCTGGACACGGTGGCGCAGCTCGCGCCCCTACTGGGTCTGTTTGGCACGGTACTGGGCATGATCGAGGCGTTCCGCAGCCTGCAATCGGCGGGTTCTTCGGTTGACCCGTCGCTGCTGGCCGGTGGCATCTGGGTGGCGCTGGTGACCACGGCCGTGGGTCTGGCGGTGGCGATGCCGACCTCGATGGTGTTGTCCTGGTTCGAAAGCCGCACCGCACGTGAACGGGTATTTGCCGACAAGGCCCTGCGCACGGTGCTGGTGCCGGGGCAGGCTGTTCCGTTGGCGGAGGACGCGCAACCCATGGCGGCCACGCCTGGACATGCGTAACACCGCACCCTTTGTAAGACGGCCCATGGCGATGACACCGCTCATCGACGTGATCTTTCTGCTGTTGCTGTTCTTCATGCTGACCTCGACCTTTTCAAAATACGGCGAGATCGAGCTAAGCAACGCCACAACCGGAGGGGCCTCAACGGACGCGCCGCAAGACCGTGCCTTTGTTCAGTTGAGCGAAGACGGGCTGGTGTTGAACGGTACACCTGTCACGCTGGATGAGTTGACGGCGCAAGTGAACACCGGGCAGGTGCTGGTCAGCCTTGATCCCGACACGACGGCGCAGCGTCTGGTGGACTTGCTTGTCCTGTTGCGCGGGCGTGAGGGCCTAAACGTGCTGGTGCTGGAATGATCCGCCGAGGCCGCCCCCGCCGCAAACGCGACTCGACGATTGCGCTGATCAATGTCGTGTTCCTGATGCTGATCTTCTTTCTGATCGCGGGTACTGTGGCCACGCCGCTGGACCCTGATCTGAATCTGGTCGACACGTCCGAACTGGACGGGCGCGAGCCGCCGGATGCGTTGGTCCTGCACCGAGATGGCACTCTCAGCTTTCGTGGTGCGCCGATGGAACCGGAGTCCTACATGGCGGGACGCGACCCCGGACCGGTGCGGATCGTGCCGGATCGCGAAGCCTCGGGCGCGCGGTTGATCGAAGTGACCGGAGAGCTGCGCCGCCTCGGTGCGCAATCCGTTTTTGTCGTGACCGAGAAGGCGCTGGAATGATCCGGGGGTCGCTCGTCATCGCGGCCCTTGCCGCGCTGCTGTCGCTGGTGCTGCACCTAACGGGGCTGAGCCT
Source organism: Ruegeria sp. ABF4_144 (assembly GCF_056160045.1). Taxonomy (NCBI): domain Bacteria; kingdom Pseudomonadati; phylum Pseudomonadota; class Alphaproteobacteria; order Rhodobacterales; family Roseobacteraceae; genus Ruegeria; species Ruegeria sp. ABF4_144. The sequence goes on along the minus strand of NZ_JBSWWK010000001.1, from coordinate 3,252,608 downwards.
GACCGCACCCAGACTGACGCAGCAGCCGCAAGACGCAGGCCGAGGGGACTCGGTTGAACTGAGCAACAGCTTCGAAGACCTGGTGGACACGATTGCCGAGCCGGTGGAACCCGAACCGCCCGAGGCACCGGAACCCGTGGAAGAAGAGCCCCCGGAACCCGCGCCGGAACCGGCCGAACTCCCGACCACCGAGGTACATGTGGCCTCGGACGACCCCAAGCAGACCTATGCGCCCGACACCGGCACCTCCGAAGTCCTGCAACCGGTCGCGCCCGAGCCGGTCGAGGCCGAGGCTCCTGAAACTCAGGACCCTGCCGACGGCGACAATACCGCCAGCGATGAGGTCGAAGAAACTCCGTCGGCCGAGGCGGCTGAGGTTGCCGAAGCACCCGAAGGCAGCCCCGAGGCAACGGAACCGGCAGAGGAAACCCCGGCCGCACCCGAACCCACCGAAGCCGAGCAGATTGCTGCCCTGCCGGACCCAGCGGAGAGCGCAGTGCCATCGGCTACGCCAGTCGTTCCTGCTGAAAGTGACAATGTTGAGGCCGATATCCCAGCTACACCGTCTGAGCCAGTTCCCGACGCTGAGGAAAGCAGCGAGGAACAGCAGCAAGCGCCGACCTCTTCGGTCCGGCCACGTTTGCCAGACCGGAATGCGCTGCCTGAACCTCCGACCACGTTGCGCACCGCGCGGGATTTCAGCGATTTGCAATATCCGACACAAGAGGTCGAGTCGCCCCTGACCACCTATCAGCGCCAGGGTAGGGATTTGTTCACCTCGGGAAGCAGCGGCTCGCGTTCGGGCGGGCGGAACCCCGGCAACTCGGATCGTACCAACTATGCGGGAAAAGTTTTGGTGCACCTGAACCGTGCGCCGATCGTCTACACAGCGGCGCGGGGCTTTGCGCGGGTATTCTTCAGGATCAACCCAGACGGAACTCTGGCCTTTGTCGATGTCGTGGATACCAATGGCTCACCTGATCTTGAACGGGCGGCCAAGGCGCAGGTCCAAGCAGCCTCACCCTTCCCGAAACCACCGGGTGGTGTCAGCCGGTCGCTGACTTTCGTATATTCCAGCAACTGAACCGTCGGCGGGTTACAGCTTTTCGAAATACAGGATGACTTCACCCAGCCGCACGCCATAGCGCGAGACATAGGCGCGGTTCAGCAGCCGGTCATCGGTTAGCAGCCACATCCAGTCATCGAAATTCACCCGCATGGTGCCGTCTTTCACGGGTAGATCGATTTTGTATTTCCAGTTGAACGTGTCCCCGCGCTCGATCCCGCTGGCGGTACCCAAAACACCCGGAGCGGTGCCGGTCCAGGTATCCTCGCCGGTTTTGGTCAGGGTCCAGATGCGCTGTTCGGTGGCGCCGTCGTCATAGACGAAATCCTCGACGAGCGTCAGGGTTTCACCATCCCATGTGCCGTCGATCTCGACCGTAAAGCGGCGGGGCACATTGCCCAGTACATCCTGAAATTGACCATAGGCGACGGTTTTGCCCTCAAAGAAATCCTCAAGGTTCAGTTGTCGGTCCGAGAGGAAGGTTTTGGGCACGCGCGGTTTGGCCGAGCAGGCCGCCAGAGCGGCCAGCCCCAGAATGGCGAAGGCCGCGATCAGAACCCGGCGGGTGATCATTGCAATGTCCTCGTCTCAGCCGTGGCGTCGTAGCCGTTCGAGCCGCTGACATGGGCGGGCTTCGCGTCAGGGGAGGGGCGCATGGTTGCGACCAGCTCGGCGACTTTGAGGCCGAATTTGCGCATCTCGGAGCGGTTCATGATCACGCCGTTTTCGGTCAGGTACATCCAGTCAGTAACATCCAATGTGTGCCCGCCCGCGTCCTCCGGCAGGATGATCCGGTAGGTCAGTTTCACAGTCGAGCCGGAAATGATGCCTTGACCCTCGCCCACAATATCGTCCGCCGTGGCGGTGAAAGTGTTGCCGGTGCCCAGCGTAAGGTACCACTTGCGGGTCATCTGCTTGCCGTTGGAATAAGTGAAATACTCGGCCAGTGTGCCGGTATTACCATCCCATTCCCCCACCATGCGGGCAACAAAGCTGTTCGACATCTTGCCGTTGGGGCCATAGATCAAGCCTTCGGACAGGATTTCTCCGTTCAGGTGTTCCTTCATTTTGAAAGCTGGTCCGGTTCCGGTGTAATCGGCCGGCGCTTGCGAGCGGAAGCTCAGGAAACGGCGTTTCGCGACGATCAGGACAAGGATGGCGGTAAGAAGGATAGCTACAAACGTCATTTGGCTGAGACCTCCGTTGGCAGCGTCAGGACCAGCCCGAACGCGCCGAGTTTGAGGATGCAGGGCAGCACGGCATAAGCGAGGTTGAGTGTACGCAACGCCTCGGCCGAGTTTGCTTGCCCCGGAGTGAATCCGCTGCGTTCCAGCAGCGGCAGTGTGAAAAAGGCGGCAAGCGCAAGGCCCAGCTTGCCAGCGAAAGACCAGATGCCAAACGCGGCTGAGGCATTCAGCCCTGCGCGTGTCAGCACGACCGAGAACATGGCAGGCAGCACCACCATATCCGCCCCCAGCGCCGCGCCGGATGTCAGGCAGATCACCGCAAATCCGGTCAGGTTTCCGGCCGAAAGGGTGGCGGCGCCGATAAAGCCTGCAATCGACAGTGGCATGGCGATCATCAGAGTCTGTTTCGGGCCAATCCGGTTGCTGAGTTTGGCCCAGAGCGGCACGCTGGCCCCGGCGCTGAGAAAGAACAGGATCAGCAAAGGCCCGGCTTTTCCGGGTAATTGCAGACGGTCTTCGACAAAAAATAGAAACAGGGTCGAGGTGATCGCCACAGGCAGGCTGTTGACCAGCGCAAGAAACAGAAGACGCAACGCGCCTGCCTGACCCAGCCCGGCAAAAGACAGCCCCTGTCCGGTGATCGGGGTACGCCGCCAGATCGGAGCCGTCAGGATCAGGGTCAGGACGGCGAGCAGGCCCAGAAACAACCCAAAAGCCGGATAGCCTTGTGCGCTGGCACCAAAGGCCACGAAAAGGGCAGGAGCGCTGGCGGCAAGGATAACGCCGGTCAGTTGCCCGCCTTCGCGCCAGGCGGCCAGTGTCATTAGCTCTTTCGCGTCAGCGTGTTTGGCAAGCGTTGCACTGCGCCCATAGAGCAGGATTGTTCCAAGACTATAGGCCGAGAACAAAAGTACCAAAACAGACACTAATGCCATGATACTTGCGCCATCGGGCAACCCGAACAACAAAGGAAATCCGATGGCCAGCCCGATCGCGGCGGTTGAGGCGAACAAAAGTTGCGCCCCAGGCCAGCGGTCGATAGCCCAGCCGATCAGAGGATCCTGCACCAGATCGACGATGCGGATCACCAGCAGAACGGTGCCTATCACTCCTAGGCCGATGCCAAGATTCACCGCGGCAAAGCGCGGCAGATGGATATACAGCGGGATACCCGCCGCAGCCAGCATCAGCGCATAGAGACTGACCCTAGGATACAGCATCACTGCCCGCGCAATTTCTGTGTGAAGGCGGCGGAACGGGTATTTTCGCCCAGGAAAACGGACATGAAGCTGCGTTTGATGCCAGGATAAGACATCGTGCAGGTTTTGCGCCCGTTCAGCCAGAAGGAGACCTTGTTCGGACCTTCAGACACTGCCAGATACTGATCGCCTTTGTTGACCGCTTTGAAACAGTTCTGAAGCTGATCGCGTACAGGGGCCGCGCGACCAATACGCGCCATCTCGTCCAGGGTCGAGTTGATCAGCGCCTTTTGTGTAACGTTGCGGCGATATTTTAGCTGCAGCCCGAAATCCTGATTCCAAGTGAAGGGCGCACCACCCGGTGTAAACAGCTGTGCATCATACAGCGGGAATCCCAAATACCTGAACGTCGCGGTGCCGCGCAGCTGCGCATCGTCCAGCGCGTTCAGGCCGGAAGACGCCGCCAGCCCGCCCGGGGCCAGCAGAACAAGCGACAGAAACGCCGCGCGAAGAGGGTTAGATGTCGGCCGAGGCAGGGATGGCCGGATCTTTTGAAAGAATGCCATTGTCAGCTCCGAGTGTCTGCGGGGTGCCGTTCATGCGCTCGACAACATGCATCGCGCTGGCAATCCCGTCTTCGTGAAAGCCATGCCGGTTATATGCACCGGCAAACCAGGTTCGGTTCTGTCCCTGCATCTCGCGGATTTGCCCTTGTGCTTTCAGGGCTGCCTTGTCGAACACCGGATGGGCAAATTCGACCTGATCATAGATTTTATCCGCGGGAATTTCTGACGACGCATTCAGCGTCACGAACAGCGGGTCGCTGTCCGGAATGTTCTGCAAACGGTTCATCCAGTAGGTTACGCCGACACTTCCAGCTTGCGAACGATAGGTCCAGCTGGACCAGCAGGCCCGGCGGCGCGGCATCTGGCGTGGATCGCAATGTAGGATGGCAGTGTTGGGTTGATAGCGAATAGACCCTAACGCGGCCTTTTCCGCCTCAGTAGCGGCCTCACCGAGTATGGCCAAAGACTGGTCGGAATGAGTGGCCAGGATGATTTCATCAAACAGGTCGGCCTGTCCCTGGCTATGTACCGTCACGCCGGTTTCATCGCGCTGGATGCGATCTACGGGCGAGGCCAGCCGGATTTCGCTGCCACGCGCGCGCAAGGCGGCGTCGATGCGGCGAACGTACTCAATGCTCCCGCCTTTGACCGTGTACCACTGATGTTGTTTAACGCGGCCACTGGCCAGCAGAGCGTGATTTTTGAAGAACTGCACCAACGAACGCGCAGGGAACTGATCCACGAACTCGACCGGGGTGGACCAGATCGCGCCGCACATCGGCATTAAGTAATTGTGTCGGAACCAATGGCCAAGGCGCAGTTGGTCGACCAACTCTCCGATCGTGGTGTCGTCATCCTGTGCGGCCTCGGGGGCCTCTTTGCTGAACCGCAGGATGTCGGCGATCATCTTGTAATAAGCGGGGCGGGCGAGGTTGCGCTTCTGCGCCGTAAGCGTGCGCAGACTATTCAGCCCGTATTCAATGCGGCCATCATCGATGGTGGCACCAAAGCTCATCTCGGACTTGATGACTGGAACATTCAGCTCATCGAACAGCCGAGTCAGATAGGGGTAGGTGGCGTAGTTGAACACGATGAACCCGGTGTCGACGGGCTGATCTCCGTTCTTGCCGGCCATTACAGTACGGGCGTGTCCGCCCAGCCGGGGTTCGGCCTCGAACACTGTCACGTCGTTGGATTCTGAAAGATAGTAAGCAGCCGACAGACCTGAGATACCTGCACCTACTACTGCGATTTTCTTGCGTACGCCTCGGGTTTCGTCGAACATGCCATCCTCTTTGTGCGACATTTTACAATAGGATACGTAGCATATGCGGGGGTGGATCAATCGGATTAGAAGTTTTTCTGTAACGCACTAAGTCTTGAAGTCTGGTGAAGTGATCCAGCCCCTTGTCCCGCCCGTAACAAATGAGACGCAACTGGAATGGGCGTATGAGCAGTTTTGACGGAAAAACCTATTGGATTGTCGGCGCCAGCGAAGGGCTGGGCCGGGCGCTGGCCGAAGCGCTGAGCCGTCAGGGTGCGCATCTGGTCTTGTCTGCCCGCAATGCCGACCGTCTGTCCGAAATTTGCGCCGCTTTGCCCAATGCGCAGGCCGTGCCCTGTGACGTAACCGATCTGGACGCCGTGCGCCGTGCCGCGGTCGAGGCCGGAGAGGTCGATGGTCTGGTCTACAACGCCGGAGCCTATGAGCCGATGCGTTCGGGTGATTGGGATACCGAGGCCGTCTTGGCGATGACTGATGTGAACTACACCGGCGCACTGCGAATTCTGGGCGAGACAGTGCCCAAGTTCGTGCGTGAGGGCCGGGGGGATATCACGCTGATCGGGTCTCTGTCCGGCTATCGCGGCTTGCCAGCTGCGGTGGGGTATGCGGCCAGCAAGGCGGCATTGGTGTCGCTGGCAGAAACCATGAGGTTTGATCTGGCGGGAACCGGGGTGACGGTGCGGATTGTCAATCCGGGTTTCATTAAGACCCGCCTGACCGAGAAGAACAACTTCAAGATGCCGATGCTGATGACGCCCGAGGATGCGGCGGACCGGGTAGTCAAAGCGATGTCGCGCCGCCGCTTTCGCACCGATTTTCCGGCACCGTTTTCATGGGTGATCCGGTTGTTGGATTACCTGCCAGATTGGCTGATCTATCGCGGTAAATAGACCCTAATCTAGCCAATTCATCCAAACTGCCCCTGACAGAACCAGCCCGCCGACAGGGTGCCTCCGTGCCCGTAGAACAGCCAAAGCCGTTCCCCTTGTTCGGTCACCACCACCCAGTAATCGCGCACGCCGCTGCGCCAGTTGGGGTCGTCCAGCCACCATTCCGGCGCGATCCGTTCCGGGCCGGTGGCCTGCGCCAGCTGCCAATCGCGGCCACGCCAGCGAAAGGCGCTGGGCACGTCCGGGGTTTCGGGGGCCATCACCGGCTCGGGCTGCCACATCTGCAAGGGGCGCGGGCGCGGGGGGGCAGGCCAGTTCCGCGCCGGTTCCGACCAGGCCGCCGCCAGCGTCTGCGCGGTTTTTTCGGGGATGTGCGAGGCTGCGGGATGTCGCCTTGTGATCGCCTCCAGCCCCACCCGCGCGCCCAGCTTGCCGATCAGGTCTTCAACGGCGGTGTTGCCCTCAAGGCGGTTGCGGGCGACCTGCCGGGCCTCGGCATGGCCTGCCATGGTGCGGGCGTGGATGGGCTCGGACTGGATCGCCTCAAGCCGCAGCATATCGATGCCATAGCCCGCGTCGATCTTGTCGACTTTCATCTCTAACAAAGGGCGAATGCGGTATCGGTCATAGGTGGGACGGGCCAGTCCGACCTCGATGATCTCGGCCGCCTGATCGGCGCGGTGGGCCTCAAGCCGCAGGGTACGGACACCGCGCCCTTTTTCTTCCAACTTGGCGCAGAGCGTGGGCAGCACCCGGTCGATGGCGGCCATCACGTCCTCGGTCAAGCCGATCGGATTGGGCAGGGTCATCCGGACCGCAAAGTGATGTGGCGGGCGGGCGGGCGAGACAGGCTCGGGCGCGCTGCCCATCGCTTGATCCAGCCGCAGCACCAGCCCGCGCCCGAACCGCCGCGCCAACGACGCACGCGGCTGTCCCAGCAGATCCCCGATCCGGCGCAGGCCCAGACGGTTCAGTTGTGCGACTACCTGATCCTCAAGCCGCAGGGCCGCGATGGGCAGGGGGCTAAGCGCGCCATAAGACTGCCCGGGCGATGCAATCCGCGCACCGCTGCCCAAGGCCATCACCTGCGGCGCGGCCCCGCCCTTGGTCCAGTGACGTCGTTTGGTGGCGCGGGCGCGGGTGGCGCGGGCCTCCTGGCTGATGGCGTCGCCGTTTCGATCCGACGTGGCCTCTTGCCCGGCATAACGCGCCAAGGCCCAGGCCGTTCCCAGCGTGTCGGCGATGCCCATCTGTACGCTCAGCCCCATATCGGCGCAGTCGGTTTCAAGCACGCTCAGCAGCGCCTCTTCCCCGCCAAACAGATGAGCACAGCCCGACAGGTCGACGATCAGCCCGTCCGGAGCCTCTTCGGCCACCCATGGGCTGAACTTGCCCGCCCAGCGGCGCAAAGCGTTCAGAAACGCGGCCTCGGCCGGGGCGTTGCGGGGGCGCGTTACCAGTGCCGCACACATGGCATGGGCGTCCCGCACCGGCTGGCCGACGCGCAGACCGGCAGCGTGGGCATCGGCGTTCAACGAAGTGATCACCTGCATGTTCGACTGTTCGGTCACCACAGCCAAAGGCCCATCCTGCAGGCCCCGCGCAGCGCGGACCAGCCGTTCAGCCCCCAAGCGGGGGAACCAGAGCGAGAGTATTCGGCGTTTGGGCATCGGCAGACATCAAAATGTTCCCATTTTGTTCTTATCGTAGAATCGATGCCCGAGTCTACGCTTACCCGCAGGTCAGGCGTTGAATGATCCCAGCGCCGTTGACGAACACGTTCAACCGGTCAATGCGGTAATCCTGCGTCGCCAGATCATCGGGCCCAAGCACCCGCGATCGTTCGGGCAGTTGGCCTTGGATAGCCGAAACCGGCTGACCAATGGAGTCGGCAAAAGCATCGCCCTCACAAAAGGCCAGATCAACGGGTGCCGCTTCGGGCGCAAGACGGGCGTCTTCCGGTGTGGACGGGGTTTCGGCGCAGGCGGCCAGCAGGATCAGGATCGGGATAAAACGGTGCATTGGCGCTCCTCTTTCCGGCAATGTCGTTTCTGCAATATCAAATCCTTAGCCGTTCTGTAACCAGAGTGCAGTTGAAAACGCCCTGCAATTGCCGCAGGGTCGGATCAAAGATGACTGGGAGATAACGATATGCGTACCCGTGCCGCCGTCGCCGTTCAGGCCGGCAAACCTTTGGAAGTGATGGATGTGAACCTCGAGGGTCCCAGGGCTGGCGAGGTTTTGGTGGAAATCAAGGCGACCGGCATTTGCCACACCGATGAATTCACCCTGTCGGGTGCCGACCCCGAGGGCCTGTTCCCGGCGATTCTGGGCCACGAAGGCGCAGGCGTTGTGGTCGAGGTCGGCCCGGGCGTGACCAGCCTGAAACCGGGCGACCACGTGATCCCGCTCTACACCCCCGAATGCCGTGAATGCGAATACTGCCTGAACCCGAAAACCAATCTGTGTCAGGCGATTCGTGAGACGCAGGGCAAGGGGCTGATGCCCGACGGCACTTCGCGCTTTTCGACTTTGGATGGCGATCCGATTCTGCATTACATGGGTTGCTCAACCTTCTCGAACCACACGGTTCTGCCGGAAATCGCGCTGGCCAAGGTACGTGAGGACGCGCCGTTCGATAAGATCTGCTACATCGGTTGTGGCGTAACCACCGGCATCGGCGCGGTGATGAACACCGCAAAGGTGGAAATCGGCAGTCGCGCCATCGTGTTCGGTCTGGGCGGTATCGGCCTGAACGTAATCCAGGGCCTGCGTCTGGCGGGTGCCGATCAGATCGTTGGTGTCGATCTGAATCCGTCCAAGGTTGAGATGGCCACCAAGTTCGGCATGACCGATTTCGTGAACCCGACCGAGGTGGAAGGCGATCTGGTCCCCTATCTGGTCAACCTGACCAAGGGCGGTGCGGACTACACCTTTGACGCCACCGGCAATGTCGGCGTGATGCGCACCGCACTGGAAGCAGCGCATAAAGGCTGGGGTGAGTCGATCATCATCGGCGTGGCCCCTGCGGGCGCCGAAATTTCGACCCGTCCGTTCCAGCTGGTCACCGGCCGCTCGTGGCGCGGTACCGCGTTCGGCGGCGCGCGTGGCCGGACCGACGTGCCGAAAATCGTCGATTGGTACATGGAAGGGAAAATTGAGATCGACCCGATGATCACCCACACCATGGGTCTGGACGACATCAACCACGGCTTTGACCTGATGCACAAAGGTGAAAGCATCCGTTCGGTCGTCGTTTATTGATTCAGCTAAAAAACTATCTCTAAGGGCGGGTTTTTGCTCGCCCTTTTTCGTTCTTACATTCGGCTTTAAGGCTAATTGAAGTTGAGGGATTTTCGTGACGACGAAGACTGCAGACCGCCTTGCGGTTCTGATTGACGCGGACAATGTGTCCGCAAAACACGCAGCCGAGATTTTTGAAGAAATCGCCACACTAGGCGAAGCCGGATTAAGGCGGATCTACGGGGATTTTTCCAACGGACCGCCGCAAGGATGGAGTGCTCAGTCTTTGGCGGAATACGCCATTGTTCCCCACCAGCAGTTTGCCAACACTACTGGAAAGAACTCCGCCGATATTGCGTTAGTTATTGATGCGATGGATATCCTGCATTCCGAGCGGTTCAGTGGTTTTGTTCTAGTTTCTTCGGACAGCGACTTCACGCGTCTCGCCAGCCGCATTCGCGAACAGGGGCTGGATGTGTTTGGCATCGGAGAGCGCAAAGCGCCCAAGGCCTTTGTGGCTGCATGCAACAGGTTCATCTACATTGAAAACATCGAAAAGCCGCAAGCTGGCGTTTCGCGGACCCCAAAAGTCGAGGGTGTAAAATCGAAGCATGAATTGAACCACGCATACCAACTGATCAGAAATGTCGTGCTCAACACGAATGAGCCGGACGGTTGGGCAAGTCTTGCATTTGTAGGAAGTCAGCTCGGCAAGATGTACCCGGACTTTGACTCTCGCACGTATGGCCACAAAAGGTTGAGTGATCTGGTGCACAGCATTGACCGCTTTGAAAAAAGCGGCGCAAACGGTGATCTCAAGATTAGATGCAAGGATGCTTGAAGACGGGACTTTACTCTCCCGGACGCGACGCCCCCGTATCCGACCGTGGTGACCGCACGCGCAGAACCGGCGTATTCGCTGACGATGTGTTGGCCCGGCTCTCGCGCCAGACAACGAACACACCCGATGCGATGATGACGCTGGCTCCGACGGCGACCCAGCCGTCCGGACGCTCACCAAAAAAGATCATGCCGAACAGCGTGGCCCAGATGATCTGGCTGTACTGACTTGGGGCCACGACCCCTGCGGGGGCTGCGCGGTAAGCGAGGATGATCAGGTGCTGTGCGATGACCGAGAACACACCGACCAGCGCCATCATTGCCAGATGCAACAGCGAGGGTGGCAGATAGACGGCAGGCTGCGCAAGGCTCATCACCACAATGGCCAGCAGCATCGGATAGAGGATCAGCACGGCCGAGCGTTCCTGATTTCCGATCTTTCGTACCAAAACAGAGCCTAACGCGCTGCAAAACGCTGCAGTCAAGGCGGTCAGGTGGCCAAGGGTGATGTCCGTTGCACCGGGGCGCAGGACGATCAGCACGCCGATCAGGCCAACGACAACGGCGGCCCAGCGTTGGGCGCGCACGATTTCCCCCAATAAGGGGATCGACAGAACTGTCACGAACAAGGGAAAGGCAAACAGCAGCGAATAGACTTCGGCCAGCGGCAACACCGAAAAGGCGTAGAAGGCGCAAACCATCGAGGTGACCAGCAAAGCAGAGCGGAACAGGACGAGCCACGGGTGATGCGGCAGGAAATTCCCGGTGGTCCGGTCAGTCAGGATCGTCACTGCCATCGGTACAAAGGAAAACAGCGTGGCGAAAAAGATGATCTGCATCACCGAATAGGTGCCGCCCAGCACTTTGATCAGCGCGTCATGGCTGGCAAAGACGGCAAAGCCCGCAAACGCGTAGCCAAGGCCCCTAAGGGTGGTATTCTGAGTGCTCATGGATCGGCCTCGGGTGATGTATCGGTGTGGTGGCATCGCGCCGTCACAGCTCGGGCAGTACTCCGGCTGGCTTGCCTTTGAGTAAACCGATTTTGGCGGTCCGCATAGCCCCTATTTTACCGCTAACATCGCATGACCGATATGACGCGGGATCAACGCAGAATCGGTGGCGCGTCCTTGGGTTGGCGGGCGGACTGCACGCCGGCCTTCATGCCTACGCCGATCCGCCGGGCCAGCGCGACCCACGGGACAGCCGCTTCCGGCGGCAGCGTTTGGTTGGCGACCTCTTCAAACAGGTCCAGCCAATGGGCGAACATCTCGGGTTTCACATCCGGCCGCTCGATATGTGTCCGCTGCGGATTGCCGTCATAGCTGCGCTCAAACAGGATGGCGTTGCGCCAGAAAGCGGCGATCTTTTCTTCATGCGCGGGCCAGTCGGTGACGTGGCTGGCAAAGACCGGACCCAAGACGCTGTCTTCGCGCACGCGGGCATAAAAAGCGCGGACCTGCGTGTTGATCTGATCGGGCGTTGCAGGAAAGCGCGGCGGCAATGTGGGTCTGGTCATTTTTGGTCCGATTTCGACTCTGTACAGGGTGGGTAACCGGTTCTGCCGTCAGGCAACAGGCGTGGTTTTGTCGCGCGGCTCCGGCGTCAGCAGGTGCCGTATCAAGGCCACCGGATGCGCCTTCAGGCTAAGGCGGGTGGCCACATAATCCTCGACCACCTGCTCGCCCAAGGTCATCTGGGGCAGATAGGCTTCGGGTTCCCCCAGCGCCTCGCCCTCCAAATCCTGCGAGAACAGGGGCAGTGGCTTGGCGGTGGCAATCGCCTTGGCCTGCCACAAAGCCTCGCGCCGGGTCAGGTCGCAGGCGGCGAAGGCATCGGCTTCGGCCAGCCGTTCGATCACCGAGGGGCCAAGCCCGGCGCGGCGCCAGACATCATCGACCTGATGGTAGCCATTGCCGCGCGCGGCAGTCAGCCAACTGGCGTCTTCCTCGCTGAGGCCCTTGATCTGGCGGAAGCCCAGCCGCAGGGCCAGCCCGCCATGGCCGTCAGGTTCCATCACATTGTCCCAGAAACTGGCATTGATGCAGACCGGGCGGACCTGCACCCCATGCTCGCGCGCATCGCGCACGATTTGCGCCGGAGCGTAGAACCCCATCGGTTGCGAGTTTAGTAGCGCGCAGGCGAAGATGCCGGGATGGTGGCATTTAATCCAGGCCGAGGCATAGACCAGCAGCGCAAAGCTGGCCGCGTGGCTTTCGGGGAAACCGTATGAGCCGAACCCTTCGATTTGCGAGAAACAGCGTTCCGCGAAATCCCGTTCATAGCCGTTACGCTCCATCCCGCGCAGGAACAGGGCGCGGAATTCGCTGACATTGCCGTGTTTTTTGAACGTCGCCAGTGAACGGCGCAGCCGGTCGGCCTGTTCCGGGGTGAAACCCGCGCCGACAATGGCGATCTGCATCGCCTGTTCCTGAAACAGCGGTACGCCCAGCGTTTTGCCCAGCACCTCGCCCAATTCGTCCGAGGGGAAACTGACCTCCTCCTCTCCGTTCCGCCGCCGGATATAGGGATGGACCATATCGCCCTGAATGGGGCCGGGTCGGATGATGGCGACCTCGATCACCAGATCATAGAAATTGCGCGGCCGCATCCGGGGCAGGAAGTTCATCTGGGCGCGTGACTCCACCTGAAACACGCCGATGCTGTCGGCCTTACACAGCATGTCATAGACCGTGGGGTCCTCGGGCGGCAGAGTGGCCAGCGTATAGCTGGTCTGGTGATGCTGGGTGATCAGATCGAACGCCTTGCGGATGCAGGTCAGCATCCCGAGGCTGAGCACATCGACTTTGAGGATGCCCAGACTGTCGATGTCGTCCTTGTCCCAGCAGATGACCGTGCGATCCTCCATCGTAGCGTTTTCGATGGGAACCAGTTCGTCCAAACGCCCCTCGGTGATGATGAAGCCGCCCACATGTTGCGAGAGGTGGCGGGGGAAGCCGTCGATCTCATAAACCAGCATTAGAGTCTGTTTTAGGCGCCGATCCCCGGGGTCGAGGCCAATCTCGCGCATCCGTTCGGCTTCGAGACCTTTGGCGGAAAAGAACCCCCACAGCTGTGACGATAGCGCCGAGATTGTGTCTTCGGTCAGGCCCATGGCGCGGCCAACCTCACGAATGGCGCGCTTGCCGCGATAGTGGATGACGGTGGCACACAGCCCTGCGCGGTGGCGACCATAGCGGTCATAGATGTGCTGGATCACCTCCTCGCGGCGTTCGTGTTCGAAATCCACGTCGATATCGGGCGGTTCATCGCGTGCCTCGGACACGAAGCGTTCGAACACCATCGTGCCCATCTCGGGGCTGACCTCGGTGATGCCAAGGCAGAAGCAGACCACCGAATTGGCCGCCGAGCCGCGCCCCTGACACAAGATATCGCGGGACCGGGCGAAGGTGACGATATCGCGCACGGTCAGGAAATAGGGTTCATACTTCAGCTTGCCGATCAGGGTGAGCTCATGGGCCAGCATCTTCTTGGCCTTCTCTGACGCGCCCGCCGGATAGCGCCATTTCAGCCCCTCATGCGCCAGTCGGTGCAGGCGCTGGGTCGGGGTTTCCTGCTCGCTGCCTTCGCTGGGATACTCATAGCGCAGCTGGTCCAGCGAGAAGGTGAGCTGTTCGCTGAGTTCATGGGCACGGGCAATGGCGCCCTCATGGCCTTTGAATATCCGCAGCATTTCGGTCTCGGACCGCAGGCGTTGTTCGCCATTGGCCAATGCCTCACGGCCCAGATCATCCACTTTACGGCGCAGGCGGATTGCGGTCACCACATCGGCCAGTTTGCGGCGGGCACCGTGATGCATCATCGGTGTGGCACTAGCGAGTGTGAGGATGCCGAGTTGCTGTGATTCAGTCTCTAACAAAGAGAAGTATGGGCTGTCCGCGCCGTCATATCGGGGGTGCATCAACAGATGCATCCGTCCAACAAAGCGGCGCGTCAACTGTTGCGCCTGTGTCCGCCAAGGGCTCTGCCCGTCTTTCGCCTGAGAAGCGCCACTGGCGCTTCTTCGAGACAGCTCAGACTCCGCGCCGCCCGGAGAGCGCGTCTCTTGTGGCCAGAGCAGCAGGTGGAGCCCGTCGGAGAATTCGAGCAGGTCGGACAGGTGTAAGATGCAGTCACCTTTCTTGGCCCGCAGGCGGCCTTTGGACAGAATGCGGCATAGGTTGCCCCAGCCCTGCCGATTCAAGGGCAGGGCGGTGACGGTGGGTGCATCAGTGAAGATCAGCCGCGCGGCGGGGATCAGTCGGGGTACTGCGTGGATCGGATACGAGGGCGGTTTGGGGATGTGATCGGGGCAGGGCGGGCCGATGGATGTATTCTGCGCCTCCCACTCCAGCCGTTCACGGACCTTGCGCGCAATCTCGCGCCCTTGCGTATGGGCGCGGACGATCCCGGCAACCGAGTTGTCATCGGCAATCGCGATGGCGGGCAGACCCAGGGTGACGGCACGCTCCATATACTCCTCGGGGTGCGAGGCCCCGGTGAGAAAGGTGAAGTTCGACGTGATCGACAGCTCGGCATACATGGCGATTCCATATTATATTCACGTTTTGTTCTTTTTCGAGTCCTTTGCGCAGGAAACGGGTCGCTTGAGGTCAAAGCGATGGGCAGGGTCACGGAAAAAGGAGAGACATGATGCAAAAAATATCAGCCCTTCCCACCGAACAGGTTCAGGCTTATCGCAACGGTGCATTGGATGGGTACGGTAACCCGCCGGAACGCGCGATTTCCAACGGTCAGGGCAACCCGTGCCGCCATTGCCTGACCTACATTCCCAAAGGAAAAGAGATGCTGGTTCTGGCGCACAGGCCCTTTCCCGCGGCGCAACCATTTGCGGAAACTGGGCCAATTTACCTTTGTGTAGAGCCTTGTCAGCGCTATGAAGGGCCTGCTGAGCTGCCCGAGGCGCTGACCGCATCACCCAACTATCTGATCAAGGGATACGGCCCGGATGACCGGATTGTTTATGGCACCGGAATCATCACGCCGCAGCACAGGTTGCATGAGGCTGCCGAGGATATTTTTGCCCGGGACGACGTGGCTTACATCCACATCCGTTCGGCGTTGAACAACTGCTATCACGCCCGGATCGACCGGGCTTAGAGCTTGACCCGGTGCATCCCCCGACGCGGTTGATCCTGATCCTCGGCGGGTTCATCCGCGCGGCTGGAGGTCAGGGCGAGGAATACATCCTCGAGATCGGCTTCTTCCGTGCGGACATCACGAATGCGGATATTGGCGGCGCGGACGGATTCCAAAACCTGCTCGGCGCTGGTCTGGGCGCTGCGATACTGCAGCACCAGGCTGCCATCGTCACGCAAAGCGGCCTCGACCCCTTCGGTTACAGGCAGATCGGTGATCGGGCTGTCCGGGACAATCACCATCGTCCGACTGTCCATGCGGCTCAGAAGATTGGCGGTGCTATCCTGTGCGATCTTCTCGCCGTGGTTGATGATGGCGATCTCGTCGCACATCTCCTGCGCTTCTTCCAGATAATGGGTGGTCAGGATAATGGTCATGCCCTGTTCGTTCAGCTTGCGCACATTGGTCCAGAGCATCTGGCGCAGCTCGATATCCACGCCCGCCGTGGGTTCGTCCAAAACCAGAATCTTGGGGTGATGCACCAGCGCCTTGGCCAGCAGCAAACGCCGCCGCATGCCGCCAGACAGGGTGCGGGCATAGGCCTCGGCCTTGTCGCTGAGGCCGACCAATTCCAGAATCTCGTCACTGCGACGCTGCGCCTTGGGCACGCCGTATAGGCCAGCCTGAACCTCCAACGCGCCGCGCGGGGTAAAGAACGGGTCCAGGTTCAGCTCTTGCGGCATCACGCCGATGGCAGCGCGGGACGAGCGTGGGTTCTGGTCCTGATCGAATCCCCAGATCGACACCTTGCCCGCTGATTTCACCACCAGCCCGGCCAGAATGTTGATTAAGGTGGATTTCCCGGCCCCATTCGGTCCCAGCAGCCCAAAGACAGACCCACGCGGAACGGTCAGGTCAATGCCTTTCAGCGCGTGCTTTTCAGGTTGGCCCTTGCCGCCCCGATAGGTCTTGCGCAGTCCTTCGATCCTGATTGCCGCATCGCTCATGTGGCTCTTGCCCCCGGTTTGCTCATCGCTCATAAACGCACCTAGTACATGCCCGCGAGGCCGACAACCGAAGAAGGATCGCCAGCCGTGAACATCGAAGCGCCGGAAACCAAGATTGTGGAAACCGCCCGAGTTGCCTGTGACGGTGGCGAAGGCGCATTGGGCCATCCGCGCGTCTGGCTACAAATCCCCGAGGATATCGGCTGGGTCGAATGCCCCTATTGTGATTGCAAATACGTGTTGTCCGACAGGGATTAACAATACTGACACAAATCTGTTACAACATCGTCGCCCGCTGGATTTGAGAGCAAGACACTGGCGTTGCGTTTGCGTGATTTTGGAACGGATTAACAATGCTCTTTCCATTGCAGCTTTTGCATCTGACAGACGGTGATCTTGTGGCAAAAGGTGGCCACAGGAATGTGTATGCGTGCCCGAACCAGCCAGAACTCCTGGTCAAGGTGACACGCCCGCGGACGCGTCGGAATCGATCCTTCTCGAAACGTTTGGTGCGGCGCCTTCTGCCGGATTCGGCCTTTCGCAACGCGCTGAAAGAGCTTGAGTGCGAGATGAAGGCGGCGCTGAAGATCGGTGGTGATATTGCACAGCTGCCCTTGGCGCGATCTTTCGGTGTGGTGCAAACGGATGTCGGCCCGGGGGTTGTTGTTGAACGGATTCAATCCGAAGACGGCGAACTTGCACATCATCTGTTATGGATGAGTAAACGCCATCTGCTGAACGAAGAAATTGTGGCCGACCTCAACAGTTTTGTGCAAAAGCTGTTCCAGTTTCAGGTCGTGGGCCGCGACATTCACGAGCAGAATATCGTTTACGGCGTTCGCAACGAGACCCGGATGTTTTTCCTCATCGACGGCTACGGCGAGCGCAACCTCATCCCGCTGCGGTCACTGAGCCGCCGTTTGAACGACCGCTCGCTGAACAAACAGATGCAGCGGATCGCGGAACGGACCGGGTTGCATTGGGACAAAACGCGACGCGCGTTCAGCATCGCCTGACGGAATGCAAAAACAGTCAGCCTGATTGAGGGCAAGGCGCGTTCCTGACTGGTCACCCGCCTGCCCCTGTGGCAGAACCATCCCTGACCGACAGGGAGAGCGCGCATGAGTAATTTCGGAAAAGGGTGTCACCTGCATCTGATCGATGGATCGGCCTTTATTTTCAGGGCCTATCATGCGCTCCCGCCATTGACGCGCAAATCCGATGGCTTGCCGATCGGGGCCGTGTCGGGGTTCTGCAACATGCTGCAGAAATATGTCGAAGGAAACGCCGGGCCGGATGCGCCGACCCACGTGGCTGTGATCTTCGACAAGGGCTCGCACACCTTTCGCAACGATCTGTATGATCTGTACAAAGCCAATCGTGAGGCCATGCCCGAGGATCTGCGCCCGCAGATGCCTCTGACCCGCGAGGCGACGCGCGCTTTCAACATCGCATGCAAAGAGCTTGAAGGCTACGAAGCCGACGACATCATCGCCACCCTCGCTGTGCAGGCGCGCGAGGCTGGCGGGCGTGTGACCATCGTCAGCTCTGATAAGGATCTGATGCAGCTGGTCGGCGGCGGCGTGGAAATGCTGGACGCGATGAAAAACAAGCGCATTGACCGCGATGGGGTGTTCGAGAAGTTCGGCGTTGGCCCCGAGCGCGTGGTCGATGTGCAGGCTCTGGCCGGGGACTCGGTGGACAACGTGCCAGGGGCCCCTGGGATCGGGGTCAAGACGGCGGCTTTGTTGATCAACGAATATGGTGATCTGGAAACGCTGTTGGACCGCGCTGAAGAGATCAAACAGCCCAAGCGCCGTCAGACGCTGATCGAAAAGCGCGATCAGATCGAACTGTCGAAAAAGCTGGTGCAGTTGGACGAACAAACGCCGCTGGATTTCACTCTGGATGACCTTGAGGTGAAGGACCCCGATGCCGAGATCCTGTTGGGGTTTTTGGCGGATATGGAGTTCCGCACCCTCACCAAGCGCATCGCCGATAAACTTGGGGCCGAGGCTCCGGTCATTGCCGATGCGCCAGCCCCTGTTGCTGAGGCGGAAGAGGTCGAGGCGCTGCCGTTTGATGCATCGAAATACGAATGCGTCCGTGATGCCGGGGCATTGCAGAAATGGATCGATCAGGCGTTTGAACGTGGCTGGGTGGCCGTAGATACCGAAACGACTGGCCTGAACGAGATGATCGCCGATTTGGTGGGTATTTCGCTGTGTGTTGAGGCCGGAGAAGCCTGCTACATCCCCCTGACCCACCGGGATGGGGCCGCAGATGATCTGTTCGGTTCGGATGCTCTGGCCGAGGGGCAGATGCCGCTGGATGAGGCTCTGACCCTGCTGAAACCGATGCTTGAGGATCCGTCGATCCTGAAGATCGGGCAGAACATGAAATACGACGCCAAGATCTTTAAGCGCTATGGCGTGGATGTGGCCCCGATCGACGACACGATGCTGATGTCATATGCGATGCATGGCGGTGAGCATGGTCATGGCATGGATACTCTGTCCGAACGGTATCTGAGCCACACGCCGATTCCGATCAAACCGCTGTTGGGCTCGGGCAAATCGGCGATCACCTTTGACAAGGTACCGATTGATGAGGCCACCGCCTATGCGGCCGAAGACGCGGATATCACCCTGCGTCTGTGGAAGCTGTTCAAGCCGCAACTGCATCAGGTGCAGGTAACCACGGTTTATGAAACGCTTGAACGTCCTTTGGTGCCAGTGCTGGCCGAGATGGAGATGCATGGCATCAAGGTTGACCGCGATGTGCTGAGCCGCATGTCGAACGCGTTTGCGCAGAAAATGGCCGGGTTAGAGGCTGAAATCCACGAGCTGGCCGGTGAGAACTTCAATGTGGGTTCCCCGGCGCAGTTGGGAGAAATCCTGTTCGACAAGATGGGTCTGGAAGGCGGCAAGAAGGGTAAGACTGGGAAATACTCGACCGGGGCCGATATTCTTGAGGACCTCGCGACCGAGCATGAACTGCCCCGCCGGGTGCTGGATTGGCGGCAGCTGTCCAAGTTGAAATCGACTTATACCGACGCGCTGCAGACCCATATCAACCCGGATACGGGCCGAGTGCATACATCCTATTCTATCACCGGAGCCAACACGGGCCGTCTGGCCTCGACCGATCCGAACCTTCAGAACATCCCGGTGCGCACCGAGGAAGGCCGCCGTATTCGCGAGGCCTTCATTGCCGAGCCGGGCAATGTGATGGTGAGCCTCGACTACAGCCAGATCGAGCTGCGGATATTGGCGCACATCGCCGACATTCCGGCCTTGAAACAGGCCTTTGCGGATGGGTTGGACATTCACGCCATGACCGCGTCCGAGATGTTCGATGTGCCGCTGGACGAGATGACGCCGGATATTCGCCGTCAGGCCAAGGCGATCAACTTTGGTGTGATCTATGGCATCTCGGGCTTTGGTTTGGCGCGAAACCTGCGCATCCCGCGGGCTGAGGCGCAGGGCTTCATCGACCGCTATTTCGAACGCTTTCCAGGTATTCGGAAATACATGGATGACACCGTCGCCTTTGCCAAAGAGCATGGTTATGTGCAGACCCTATTTGGGCGCAAAATCCACACGCCTGAGATCAACGCCAAGGGGCCGCACGCGGGCTTCTCGCGTCGGGCGGCGATCAACGCGCCGATTCAGGGCACGGCTGCGGATGTGATCCGGCGCGCTATGGTGCGGATGCCGGATGCGATCAACGGGCTACCCGCCAAGATGCTGCTGCAAGTGCATGATGAATTGCTGTTCGAAGTGGCCGAAGACGCGGTGGATCAGGTGATCGGTGTGGCGCGCGACGTCATGGAAGGCGCGTCCGATCCGGCGGTGAAGCTGGACGTAAAGCTGAGCGTGGATGCTGGGCAGGGGGCCAACTGGGCCGAGGCGCATTAAGGCGCGCTACTCATCAGGCCCGGCGGGCCCTCTTCGCAGCGGGTCAGTCCTGTGGACTGACCAGACGGTTGACGAACCGTTGCACGGATGGGCCAAGCAGCAGGATGACCGTGAAGGCAATCGGCCAGCAAAAGGCCCAGGACGCCATCCAGTCGGCCAGAGTGCTGGGACCAAACCCGATGGCTTTTACCGTGGCGATGCCGGTTACGATGCAGGACATCAGGCCTGACATGATCAGGCTGAACAAGGCACGGGCATAACGGGCAGAGATCATTGTAAGCATCCTGAGGGTCGAGAAGCCCTGATGTGCTGCATTTCCCGCCAAAAAGCCAGAGCTAGACCCGCAACCAGTCAAGGCTGTCTGGGGTTCGGGGCGTCGAAGGCGTGTATTCGGCGCTGACCCAACCAGCGTAGCCGGCGGTGTCCATTGCCATGAACAGATGGCCGAAGTCCGTTGGCCCGCGCCCCGGTTCGGAGCGATCCGGAGCAGCACCGATCTGAGCATGAACGACCCGAGGGTGAAACCGATCCCAAACCGTCTGTGCATCGCCGTTGATCATATGGGCGTGGAAACTGTCAAATTGCAGCCCGATATTGGGGCGGTCCACCTGGTCCAGCACTTGCTCGGCCAGATCGTAGTCATTCAGGAAATAGCCGGGTTGCGACACCGGGTTGAGCGGCTCGATTGTGAACTGCTGCTGCGGTGCAAAATCGGCGGCCCATTGCAGGTTGCGCACGAAGCTCTGCAGCGCGTCCGGCCCAGAGGCATAGCCTGACATGATGTGGATCAACCCCGGCCTCAGGATATCGGCATAGCGCAGCACGCGGCGGATATCGGACTGAAACCGCGTCTCACCGCCCGGAACTGCGGCATATCCGGGCTCGCCCCCGGTGTAATTGGGCGGCGGGGCGTTGATCAGCACCAGTTCCAGCCCGTTGGCCAGCAGGGCGCGGCGGGTCTCCTTTGCGGCCAACTCGTAAGGAAACAGAATCTCGACCGCTTTGAAACCGGCCTCGGCCGCGGCCTGAAACCGTTCGAGATAGGGAAGCTCGGCAAAGAGCAAGGATAAATTGGCAGCAAATTTGGGCATGGGCGGTCTCGGTCAGTTTCTGCGCGGAGATTAGCGGTGAGGCGGTTTCAGAGAAAGAGGATCAAAAACGACAGATTGTCGAAAATCGGCCAGAACGCCCTGCGCAAATCAGAGACGTTCCCATTAACGCGGCGAATCATTTCAACGACGCCGTGCCAACAGAAGGTATGAACCCCATGGCAATGAGCCCTGATCCCGTGCGCGGGAACACTCTATCTGTGTCTGGTGGAGGCAATTCCGCCTTGTCCGGCAACGGCTTGGCGGTTGCGTCGATGCTGACATGGGCTGCGGGATTTCCGGCAGCTGAGGTGCTGTTGCAGAGCTGGCCTCCGGTCGCGTTGTTTGCTGCACGACTGGCGCTGGCGGTGGCGGTTATGATGCCGATCTGGTTCCTGATCGACGGGTCAAACCGAGTGTTGCGCGCCCGCTGGGGGCGTGCGCTATTTGTTGGCGGAACCCTGGGCGCTGGCATGTTTCTGATCATTCTGGCCCAAAAGCTAACCGATCCGGTGACTGTGGCCATCATCGCGTCCTGTGCGCCTTTGTTCGCAACCCTGATTGAGCTGGCGACGGGAACGCGGCGGTTGCGGTGGAACTTTGCCCTTGGCGTGATCGTTTCGATCGTCGGTGGCCTGATCGCCACCAGCGCCGTAGCTCCGGCCCAATTGGGTGTAGGCGCGGCCTGCGCCATCGTATCCACCGGCTTGTTCTGCTGGGCCTGTATGGCGACTGCGCGGGATTTCCCCGAACTCAGCCAAACCGGACGCAGCACCATTACCTTTGTCGGTGGGCTGGTTTCGGCACTGCTTCTGTTCTTTGTCGCCGGGCAAATCGGGATGGAGGTCATGCCGACCGCGCCGATCGACGTTCAGCAGATCGGTATGCTGGGAATTTACGCGCTGGTGGCGATGGGCGTGAGCCAGGTTCTGTTCATCTCATCCGTCGGACGGCTGGGTGTGGCGCTGGCTTCGTTCCACATCAATATCGCGCCGTTTTACGTGATGCTGATCATGCTGGTGCTGGGGGAAGAGTGGAACTGGACCCGCGCGCTGGGCGCGGGCATCGTGGCTATGGCGGTTGTGCTGGCGCAGGACCGGAAGGTTGCGAACCCCGCTTAATCGGGCAGGTCGTTGGACTTGATCAGCGGAAAAAACTGCCCGCCGGACCAAACGCCGAACCAATCGTCATTGTGTTCGGCTATGTCCACAAGGCGATAGAAACTCTTGCGATCTATCCGTGCTTCAAGGTTTGCGCGAACCAATATGTAGGGTGACGGCTCATCTGTTTCGGGATCAATGACAATGCGGATCGGGTGGTCTGACCCAGCCATCGCCGTGTCGCCGACATGGGTGGAGAAGGTCAGGTTTTGCGCCTTATCTGCACCCTCGATGTCGAAATCGACGGCGACAAAGGGGGCGTCCTCGACGGTGATTCCCACCTTTTCGACAGGTGTCACCAGATAGTATTTCCCATCTTCTTTCTTAAGAATTGAGGAAAATAGCTTCACAAGCTCGAACCTGTTGATGGGCGAGCCTAAATAACTCCAAGTGCCATCTTTTGCGATCCGGATGTCCAGATCGCCGCAAAACGGAGGATTCCACAGGTGAACGGGGGGCAATCCCTTAGTTTTGGTCGCTTTGACTGATGCAGCCAGGCCATCAGGCGAAGGTGTCACAGGTTTTTGTCCGCTCATTGCTTTTGCCATTTCCTCTCAGCGCGATACACTTCAATCATAATAGTCCACGGAAGGGAAAGTCATGACCGAACCTGTCGACCTCGTGTCCGAGATCGAAGCGCTGGAAAACAAGCTGCAAGAGGCCAAATCCTCGATCACCCGCCGCTTTATCGGGCAGGAAAGGGTTGTGGATCTGACCCTGACCGCTCTGTTGTGTGGTGGTCACGCATTGTTGATCGGTCTGCCGGGTCTGGGCAAGACGCGACTGGTCGAGACGCTTTCGACGGTGATGGGCCTGCATGGCAACCGTATCCAGTTCACGCCCGACCTGATGCCTGCCGATATTCTCGGGTCCGAGGTTCTGGACACCGCCGATGACGGCAGTCGCCATTTCCGGTTCATTTCCGGGCCGATCTTTTGTCAGTTGCTTATGGCGGATGAGATCAACCGTGCCAGCCCACGGACGCAGTCGGCGCTGTTGCAGGCGATGCAAGAACGCACCGTGACCGTGGCCGGTGAAGATCGTTCTCTGGGTGAGCCGTTCCATGTGTTGGCCACGCAGAACCCTATTGAACAGGAAGGCACCTATCCGCTGCCCGAGGCGCAACTGGACCGCTTTCTGGTGCAGATCGACGTGGACTATCCGGATCGCCAGACTGAGCGCGATATTCTGTTGGCGACCACGGGTGTCGAAGAAGACGACGCGCATGAGATTTTCACAAAAGAGGAACTGCTGGCTGCGCAACTGCTGTTGCGCCGAATGCCGGTGGGCGAGTCGGTTGTAGAATTGATCCTAGATCTGGTCCGTGCCTTCCGTCCCGATGAGGCGGGCGTGTCTGAACGTGTGGCCGAAACCGTCGCCTGGGGCCCCGGTCCCCGTGCGGCGCAGGCGCTGATGATGACGGTGCGGGCCCGGGCTATGCTGCAAGGGCGGTTGGCGCCAAATGCCGAAGACGTGCTGGACATGGCGCGCCCGGTGCTCAGCCACCGGATGGCGCTGAACTTTGCCGCACGTGCGCGTGGCGACAGCTTGTCCGAGCTGATCGAATCCACCGCTGCCGGTCTGATCCGTACCGAGGCCGCGGCGTGAATGCCGCGCTGACCCTTCGCGAAAGATCCGAGGCCGAGGCGTCCCGGCTGCCGCCACTGTTGGCACGGGCCGAACATCTGGCCGGAACCGTACTGTTGGGCGATCACGGGCGCAGACGTTCGGGCCTCGGCGATGATTTCTGGCAATACCGCCCGGCACAGATCGGCGACAGCCGCCGGATGATCGACCACAGGCGTTCGGCGCGTGGGGATCAGCAATTTGTGCGCGAACGGGAATGGCAGATCGCGCAATCGGTGATGCTGTGGGTGGATCAGGGCGCCTCAATGCGGTTTGCGTCCGACAAGTCTCTGCCTGCCAAAGCCGACCGTGCACGCCTTTTGGGCCTGTCTACGGCGATCCTGCTGGTGCGCGGCGGAGAACGGGTTGGCTTGACAGGTACGACCCTGCCGCCCCGGCGCGGCAATGCGCAGGTCATCCGTCTGGCAGAGGCGTGGTCCGAAGATTCCGACACCGACTACACCCCGCCCGAACACCGCGCCATGATCCCGCATGCCCGTGCCGTGTTCATTTCCGATTTCCTTGGCCCTCTGGATGAGGTCGAACTGGCGCTGACCAAAGCTGCCGACCGCGGCGTACGGGGCGTTTTGCTGCAGGTTCTGGATCCGGGCGAAGAGACCTTCCCTTATCGTGGCCGCACCATCTTTGAAAGCGTTGGTGGCTCGGTCCGGCACGAAACCCTTAAGGCCGGAGACCTGCGCGACCGCTATCTGGAACGCCTCGCCAAACGGAAGGACGCGCTGACGCAGCTGTGTCGTGCGACGGGCTGGCAGTTGGGTCTGCACCACACCGGTGACAGCGCGCAAGCGGCTCTGTTGTGGCTCTATCGGGCACTGGACGGGGGAACGCGATGACAGTTCTGGCGGGCATCGGCTTTTCCGCCCCATGGGTGCTGCTGGGTCTGCTGACCCTGCCGATCCTGTGGCTGATCCTGCGCGCGGTGCCGCCCGCACCGATCCGGCGGTTGTTCCCGGCGGTGACGTTGCTGCTGGGGCTGAAGGATGACGAGAGCGTTTCTGACCGCACCCCGTGGTGGCTGATGCTGCTGCGGATGCTGGCGGCGGCGGCGATCATCATCGGGTTGGCTGGTCCGGTCTTGAACCCCTCGCGGGATGAAACCGGGACGGGGCCGCTGTTGTTGGTGTTGGATGCCAGTTGGGCGGGGGCAACGCGGTGGTCTTCGACGCTGGATCAGATCGACGTGCAACTGTCCGAGGCCGGCCGGGCAGGGCGTACCGTGGCCATTCTGCGCCTGACCGAACCCGAAACGCCGGTTTTTCAGGCGGCCGAGGCATGGCGCGGACGCCTACCGGGCCTGACGCCGACCCCGTGGCAGCCCACCGAAACACAGATCGATCAGGCGCTGGCTGCGCTGGATCAACTGGATGGAGGCTTCGATACCCATTGGTTCAGCGACAGCCTGGCTTTTGAAGGCCATGACCGTGTTCTGGCGGCATTTCAGGCGCGTGGTGCTGTGACGGTGTATCAATCTGCAGCACCTGTAGTTGCAATCCTGCCCGCAGCCTATCAGGACGGTGTGATACAGTTGACCGCGCAACGCGCGTCGCCGGGGCCTGCCGACCGCATTACTGTGCTGGCACAGGGCCGCGATCCAGCGGGTGCTATGCGTGTTCTGCAATCGGCTGAGATGGAATTCCCCAGCGGTGAAACTCTGGCGCAGGTAGAATTGGCCCTGCCGTCCGAACTGCGCGCCCGTATCACTCGGTTCGAAATCCAAGGCCAACGCTCGGCCGGGGCTCTGACGCTGACTGATGACAGCCTGCGTCGGCGCGAGGTCGCTCTGATTGCCGGAACCTTGAACCGCGAGGGGCTGGAGTTGCTCTCGCCGCTGCACTACCTGACGCAGGTTTTGAAACCCACGGCGGATTTCGTCGAAGGTGGATTGCTTGAGGTTCTGCCCGCCAACCCGGATGTGATCGTTTTGGCTGATGTGGCGAAACCGTCCGATGGTGAAAAGGCCGCGCTGGTCGAATGGGTCGAGCAGGGCGGGCTGTTGCTGCGCTTTGCCGGTCCGCGCATGGCCGGCAGTGATTTGGGCCGCGACGCCGAGGACACATTGCTGCCGGTGCGTTTGCGCAGTGGTGGCCGATCAGTCGGCGGCGCGATGAGCTGGGGCGAGGCCAAGGGGCTGGCCGCATTCCCTGAAAACTCGCCCTTCTACGGATTGCAGGTGCCTGAAGATGTCACCGTCACGACACAGGTGATGGCACAACCAGACCCTAATCTAGCCGATCGGGTGATTGCATCGCTGTCGGACGGTACGCCTCTGGTCACACGCAAGGCGCTGGGGCTGGGGCAGGTGGTGCTGTTCCATGTGACAGCAGATGCGGAGTGGTCCAGCCTGCCCCTGTCTGGTCTGTTTGTCGAAATGCTGGATCGCCTTGCCGTGGCTTCGGCGGCGAAGTCCCGGCAGGAGGCTCAGCTGCAGGGCACTACATGGGAGCCAATTCAGGTCATGGACGGATTTGGCACCTTGGCGGACGCGGGCAATTTGGCGGGTGTGGGCGGGACCGAACTTGTGTCTGGAACGATCGGACCCGATTTGCAGCCGGGCCTGTATGAAAGTGGCAAGCAAAAGCTGGCGCTGAATGTTCTGTCCGAGGATGCGGTGCTAAGCCCGGTTGCCTGGCCTTCGGATGTGCCGATCAAAGGGCAGGAGGTGAACAACGAGACGCCCATTGGTGGCATCCTGCTCAGCCTTGCGTTGTTGCTACTGACGGTAGATGTGATTGCCTCGCTGGCCTTGTCTGGCCGCCTTGGTCTGGCCAAAGCAGCGGCAGTTGCACTGGGTGCGGTGCTGCTGGTGCCCGAGGCGCAGGCGCAGACACCCGAAGAGACTGATTTCGCCCTGAATGCCACGCAGGAACTGGTGCTGGCGCATGTGCTGACTGGCAATGCGCAGGTCGATGATGTGGCAGGCGCGGGGATGCGCGGGCTAGCGCAGACGCTGTTCTACCGCACTTCGGTTGAACCGGCGGAGCCCATCGGCGTGGATCTGGAACGCGATGAGCTGGCCTTTTTCCCGCTGCTCTACTGGCCGATAACGCCGGATCAGCCGCAGCCCTCGGTCGAGGCTTATGCCAAGCTCAACGCCTACCTGCGCTCGGGCGGGATGATCCTGTTCGATACGCGGGATGCGGATGTGGCGCGCTATGGTGCCGCCAGCCCCAATGGGCGCAAGTTGCAGCAACTGGCCAGACCGTTGAATATCCCCTCGTTAGAGCCTGTTCCGCGCGACCATGTGCTGACCCGTGCGTTCTATCTGCTGCAGGATTTCCCGGGTCGCTATACGGGCACTGAGGTCTGGGTTGAAGCGGCGCCGATGGATGCGGAGCAGATCGAAGGAATGCCTTTCCGCAACCTCAATGACAACGTGACCCCGGTGGTGATTGGGGGCAACGACTGGGCTTCGGCCTGGGCGGTGGACCGCAATGGGCAGGCGCTGTTGCCGGTGGGGCGTGGTTATGCCGGTGAGCGTCAGCGCGAGCTGGCCAATCGCTTTGGCGTCAATCTGGTGATGCATGTGCTGACCGGGAATTATAAATCCGATCAGGTCCACGTGCCTGCGCTTTTGGACAGGTTGGGACAATGACCGGAACCGTCATATTCGATCCACTGATTCCTTGGCCAGTTCTGGTCACCGTTGCCGCGATTGCGCTGGCGGGTGTCATTCTGGCCCTGTGGCGCGGTCTGTCCGGCTGGGCCTTGCGCGGACTGGCGGCTTTGGTGGTGATCGCCGCGCTGGCGGGGCCGGTTTATCAGGTCGAAGACCGCGCACCGCTGACCGACATCGTGTTGATGATCGAGGATGAAAGCGCCAGCCAGACCCTCTCGGACCGGGCTGAGCAGACCGCACAGGCGGCTGAAGAACTGGCCGCTGAGATCGAATCCCGTGACAATACCGAACTGCGCCGGATCAGGGTTGGTGACGGTAACGGCGACGAAGGCACGCAAGTGATGGCTGCGCTGAACGAGGCCCTGGCCGAGGAACCCCGCGCCCGGATCGCGGGTGTTTTGGTGGTGTCAGACGGCATCGTGCACGATGTCGATAAGGCGCCTGACCTGCCTGCCCCGATGCACCTGTTGCAGACCGGGCGCGACAGCGACTGGGATCGCCGCCTGATCGTCCGCAACGCTCCGGCCTTTGCAATCATTGGTGAGCCTGTAACCCTGACCCTACGCGTCGAAGACAGCGGCGCAGCGCCCGCCGGGGCTGTGACCGCTCCGCTTGAGCTGTCGGTAGACGGGGCCGAGCCCGAGCAATTGAGCATTCCCATCGGCATAGATGTTGAGCTGCCAATCACGCTGCCTCATGGCGGTCGCAACGTGATCCAGTTCACCGTGCCGCAAGCCGAGGGCGAGCTGACGGACCGCAATAATACCGCGCTGATCCAGATGAACGGCGTGCGCGACCGGTTGCGGGTGCTGCTGGTCTCGGGCGAGCCGCATCCCGGCGGACGGACCTGGCGCAATCTGCTGAAATCCGATAGCTCGGTCGATCTGGTGCATTTCACCATCCTGCGCCCACCCGAGAAACAGGACGGCGTGCCGGTGGATGAACTGTCTCTGATCGCCTTCCCAACGCGCGAGCTGTTTCTGGAAAAGATCAACGACTTTGATCTGATCATCTTTGACCGCTACAAGCGTCGCGGCATTCTGCCCGCGATCTATCTGGACAACGTCACCAACTACATCAACGAGGGCGGCGCGGTGCTGATTGCCGCCGGGCCGGATTTTGCCAGTGCTGACAGCATTTTCCGCTCACCGCTGGCGCCGATCTTGCCAGCGCAGCCCACTGCAAGGGTGATCGAGGAGCGCTTTGTGCCCATGGTCACCGATCTGGGCCATCGCCATCCGGTGACGACCAATCTGGGCGACTCCGAAGATTGGGGCGCGTGGCTGCGCCAGATCGATGTGAACCACCGCACAGGTGAGTTGCTGATGACCGGTGTGGATGACCGGCCATTGCTGGTGCTGGACCGTGTGGGCGAAGGGCGCGTGGCACTTTTGGCCTCGGACCACGCCTGGCTGTGGAGCCGGGGGTTCGAAGGTGGCGGTCCTCAGTTGGAATTGTTGCGGCGTTTGGCCCACTGGATGATGAAGGAGCCCGAGCTGGAGGAAGAAGCTCTATGGGCCGAGGCCAACGGGCAGGTCATGCGCATTATTCGCCAGACGCTGGAAGACGAAGTCGGGCCTGTGACCATCACCCTTCCCAACGGCGAAACGGTTGAGATCACGCTGGACGAAGTGTCTCCGGGCCGGTTCGAGGCGCTGTATTACGGTCCCGAAATCGGTCTGTATCGACTGCAGGAAGGTGAACAGATGGCGGTGATTGGGCTTGGCCCCGCTGCGCCAAAGGAATTTGAACGCACCATTGCCACCGGTGAGGTCCTGCAACCTGTGCTGGATGAGCTGCGCGGCGGCACCATGCGGTTGGAAGACGGCCTGCCGTCGATCCGCAATGTCCGCGCCGGTCGTCCGGCCTCGGGGCGGGGATGGATCGGCCTGACACCGCGCAACGCTTACGAAACGCGTGACGTCACACAGGCCGGGTTGCTGCCGCCGTGGTTGGTTCTGGTTCTGGCCGGAGGGTTCCTGCTGGCTGGCTGGCTTCGCGAGGGGCGGCGCTGATTATTCGAACACCACGCTGACTGTCGGGTCACCGGGCAAACCGGTGTAGGTGGCCGTTGCCCCGCCCTTGCCCTTGGCTGGCGGCAGAAGCGGCCCGAAAGACCCGACCGAGATCAGGTCGCCGGGCTGGAACATGATCCCTTTGGACATCAACCACAGGGCCGCATTTGCCGGGTGCCCCAGAACCGCCACGCCGGGGGCTTGTGCCAGAACCTCTCCGTCTGCAGCGCTGAGTGTGACGGTCATCTCCGCCAACGCTTGCGTCATAGCAGCGGGGTCGGAGACCGGGAGTTCGGACCCTAAGACGCCCAGTCTTGGTGCTACTCCGATTGCGGTTAGGGTTACCGGGGTAATCGGTTCGCCCTCTGCCAGCGTCAGATCGGGAAGTTCGATAAAGGGGCGGATGGCCGATATGTTTTCCAACACCTCCTCAGGGGTGCTCGCAGCATTGATCTCTGTATCGCCGACGACCAGCACGAGGTCGGCCTCAAAAACCGGGCGCGCGCCCCATTCGGAAGGAACACCGGCTCCGTCCTCCAGCATCATGTCGCGGAAAAGGACGCCCTGCACCGGCTCGGATGCACCGAACCGCTCTTGTGCGGGTGTGCTGGTCAGGCCCGCCTTATAGCCGATGACAGGACCCAAATGCGGCTCTAACACAGCAACAAGTTTGGCCTGCGTACACAGCGCGTCCTCCATACTTCCGTCTGGTACCAGAGCAGCTGTGGGCGACCCGTTCAGGTAGTCTTGCGCGAACCGATCAATCTGCGCATCCGTGGCGCAATCTGTCGCCGATGCGATAGAGGCAAGGAAACAAAGTGCCGTTGTAGCGAGAGAAATGCGCATTGCGGACCTCCGGTTTTAGAAACTCTGACATGGCGCGCGCGAGCTCAGCAACGGCTTAAACACTTTTTCACGCTCTGCCCGGATGCTGGTCGCGCATTGGTCAGGGATCACCACAGATGAGTCTTGCGAACAAACTGGCACAGGAACGGCGGGCGCGGCTGGCGGCCGAGCGTCTGCTGGCGATGAAACAGGCCGAGCTTTCGGCCGCCAATCGCAAGCTGGGGCTGCACGCGATGGCCCTGACCAAACGCATCGGTGAAACCCAGGCCGAGGTCGAAACCGTCCGGGATGAGAATGAAAAGGTCAAATCCGACCTGACCGAGGCCAATGCCAAGATCGAAGTGGCCGAGCGCCGGCTTTGGCACTCGATGCAGACTATTCAGGACGGCTTTGCGTTCTTTGACCACCAAGACCGGTTGCTCGGGGCTAATGCGACCTACTTCAGCCTGTTTGACGGATTGGATGAGGTAGAGCCCGGCATCACATATGCGCGTATCCTCGAGATCCTGACCGACGAGGGGCTGATCGATACAGCAGCGGAAGGGGCGGCGGATTGGCAGGCCAGAATGCTGCAGCGCTGGGCGCAACCGCATCCTGAGCCGGTGGTGATCAAGCTGTGGAATGGTGAATATTTCAAGATGATCGACCAGCGCGGCAATGGCGGCGATGTGGTCAGCCTGGGCCTGAACATCACCGCCTCGGTCCGGCATGAGGCCGAGTTAAACGCCGCCCGCGAACGGGCCGAGGCCGCGAACCGGGCCAAATCCGCCTTTCTGGCCAATATGAGCCATGAGATCAGGACGCCGATGAACGGCATCGTCGGGATGACCGAGCTGATGTCGGAAACCCCGCTGGACGAGGAACAGCGCCTGTATCTCAACACCATCCGCAATTCCGGCGAGGCGTTGCTGGTGATTATCAATGACGTGTTGGATTATTCCAAGATCGAGGCCGACAAGCTGATCCTGCACCCCGAACATTTCGATTTCGAACGCTGTATCCTTGAGGTCGCGATGCTGTTGCAGCCCAGCGTGCGCGACAAGGGACTGTCGCTGTTGGTCGACTATGACCTGTTCTTGCCGACCCTGTTTGTGGGCGATCCCGGTCGCGTGCGGCAGGTGCTGACCAATCTGGTGGGCAATGCCGTCAAGTTCACCTCGGACGGGCATGTGCTGATCCGTGTGACCGGGGTGCCGAATTCAGAGACTAAAACGTGTGATGTCCACGTCGCGATCGAGGATACCGGCATCGGGATCGATGCCGACAAGATTGGGCATATCTTTGGCGAGTTTAATCAGGTCGAGGACGAAAAGAACCGCGAATTCGAAGGCACCGGGCTGGGGCTGGCCATCACCAAACGTTTGGTGACGTTGATGGGCGGAACGGTCTGGGTGGAAAGCGAACCGGGGCAGGGATCGTGTTTCGGGTTCCGGGTCTCGCTGCCCACCGTCGAAGGTCCGCAACTCTTGCCACCCGACTTAGCGGATCGCCTGCGCCATGTGATCTTGGTCGAGGACCTGGCCGTGAACCGCGCCATTCTATCGAAACAGTTGGGGCGGCTGGGGTCTCGGGTCACCGTCTGCGCATCAGGGGGTGAGGCGCTGGCCGCCGTAGATGACAGTGTCGATCTGCTGCTGTGCGATCACGACCTGCCGGACATGGACGGGCTGGAGCTGGCGACCACTCTCAAGGACAGGGGGTGGGGTGATTTGCCGGTGGTAGTGATGTCGACCAATCCCGGTGTCATCCACGCAAACCCGGCGCACCATTTGATCGACGGGGTATTACAGAAACCCATCCCCCGGGCTGAACTGTATTCGCGCCTAACTACGCTGGGACAGACCTCTGCGGCGGAGCCTAAAGAGCCAGAAACCCCGCCCGCGCAGTCCGACGAACGCCAACGGCAGATGCGTGTGCTGGCGGCTGAGGACAACCGAACCAATCAGTTGATCCTGCAGAAGATGGTCAAGGATCTGAACATCGACCTGCAATTCGCAGGCAACGGGGTCGAGGCGGTGGACAAGCATCAGGACTTCGACCCGGACCTGATCTTCATGGATATCTCGATGCCCAAAATGGATGGTAAGCAAGCCACGGCGGAAATCCGGCGGCGCGAGATTGAAACGGGGCGGCATGTCCCGATCGTTGCCCTGACCGCGCATGCGATGGCCGGGGATGATCAAGGCATACTGTCAGCGGGGCTGGATCATTATCTGACCAAGCCGCTGCAGAAACGGAAAATCCACCAGATGATATTGGATCACCAGCCCGAGGAGGCGTTGCCCGTCATTGCCGAAGACACGACAGCCAGCTAGCGTACCCGCATGTCAGATCGAGGATTTCAGCCCCGTGGACTGGGCGAGATTGCCATTCGTTGCGCCGATATGGGCGCGATGGTCGAATTCTATGAGAACGTGATCGGGCTGGAGCGCCTGACCGGAGATCACAACAGCACCATCACCTTTTTTCGCATTGCCGAAGGGTTTGGTGGCCACACGCAGGTGCTGGCCCTGTTCCATCACAGGGCCGCCCCGCGCCCCGGGCTGCACCCAACCGGTGCCAATAGGCCTGCGACCGGAGCCGGGTCGTCACTGCACCATATCGCGCTGTCCCTACCGTTTGACGAGCAGGATGCCGTGATGCGCTGGTACGACGACATCGGCCAGCCCTACCGTGTTGAACAGTTCGGCTGGATCGGATGGCGCGGTATTTTCACCGAAGACCCCGAGGGCAATACGGTTGAACTGGTTGCCTATGACCCGTCGATGCTGGATCAGGCCTGATAGGGGCGCACAAAGACGGGCTTGTTGTCCTCTGACAGGTCGGGGCGGTATTCATAGCCGCCGGTGTCGAAATCCAGAAGGCCTTTTGGGTCGGTCAGACGGTGCTGGATGACGTACCGCGCCATTGCACCACGGGCTTTCTTGGCAAAGAAGCTGACAATCTTGGGGCTGCCTGCTTTGTCCTCCATGAAGACCGGCGTGATCACCCGCAGTTTCAGCGCCTTGGGGTCGACCGCGCCGAAATATTCCTGACTGGCGCAGTTTACCAGAACGTCCGAATCGATCTGATCGCCCTGCGTGTTCAAGGCCTTACTCAGTTGATCGCGCCAGTATTCATAAAGGTTCTTGCCGCGTCGGGTTTTCAGTTTGCTGCCCATCTCAAGCCGGTAGGGTTGAATGGCGTCCAAGGGGCGCAGTACTCCGTAAAGGCCGGACAGAATACGAAGATGATCCTGCGCCCAGGCCATTTCCTCAGCGTCCAAGGAGTCCGCTTCCAGCCCCTGATAGGTGTCGCCCGCAAAAGCCAACGCGGCGGGGCGGGTTACGCCGGCACCCGGAGCATCGGAAAAGGCGCGGTACCGGTCGCGGTTCAGACGCGCCAGATCATCGCTCAGGTCCATCAGCTTTTTCAGATCGCCCAGTGTCAGGTTGCGAGCGGTTTTCGACAGCCGGATCGCGTCGTCCTGAAAGTCGGGCTGCGTGACCTCAATGTCCCGCTCTGCCCAGTCCAGCCGCTTGGCCGGGGAAATCACTACCAGCATATCCGCCCTCGTTCCTTGCCTGTTCCGGAGTATTTAGCCCGCCTGTTGCAACACGTCCAGAAACGCGGCGCCAAACCTTTCGTGACGGCGATCGCCCAGAACCTGTTCCAAGCCACGCGGATCGTCAGGCCGCAATTGCGCCACTTTGGCCAGTTGCGAGGCCGAGCAGGTCAGAGGCTTGTCGATCCCGTCAGGACCGCGCGACAATTGCGATTGAACCTCAAGCAGCCGGTCATAAATCTCGCCCTGATCACGCCCGGCCAGTTTGCGGCGGGCGGGGTGGACGGTTTCGACGGCACCAGCGATCACTTCAAGGAAGGTATCGCCATAGCGTTCCAGCTTTTTAGCCCCGACGCCGCCGATGCGGGCCATATCGTCTAGAGTAACGGGGCGGTTTTCGGCCATTTCGATCAGGGTGCGATCGGGGAAGATGACATAGGCCGGCACCCGCGCGGACTCCGCCAAAGCGCGGCGTTTTGCCTTGAGAGCGCTCAGCAGCGGTGCGTCTTCCTCAGACACCATCATTTTGACGGCGGGGCGGCGGGTGGCCTTGCGGATCGTATCCTTGCGCAGGTTGATTTGCGCTTCACCTTTCAGGATTGGTTTGGCGGCTTCGGTCATGCGCAGGGCACCGTGGCGTTCGGGGTCGGGGCGGACCAGATCGTGGCCCATCATCTGCCGGAAGATTGCCTGCCACTGCGGGCGCGACCAATCCTTGCCGATGCCCCAGGTGGACAGGCTGTCATGACGTCGGGCGCGGATTTTGTCTGTCTCATTGCCCAGAAGAATATCGATCAGATGGCCCGCGCCGAACCATTCCTCGGTGCGCAGGATTGCCGAAAGAGCCATGCGAACCGGAGTGGTGCCGTCGAACACCTCGGGCGGGGTATCGCACAGATCGCATTTGCCACAGGGCTCTGCCTGTTCGCCGAAATAGCCCAACAAGGTCTGACGGCGACAGACCAGCGCCTCGGCCAGTCCAAGCAGAGCGTTCAGACGGGCGTGATCGGCCATGCGCCGTTCGGGCGGGGCCAACCCCTCGTCGATCTGCGACCGGCGCAGGCGGATGTCATCAGGTCCGAACAAGGTCAACGTTTCAGCCGGCCCGCCATCGCGGCCGGCGCGGCCGATTTCCTGATAATAGGCCTCGATGGATTTGGGCAGGTCCGCATGGGCGACCCAGCGAATATCGGGTTTGTCGATGCCCATGCCAAAAGCCACGGTGGCGACGACGATCAGACCATCTTCTTGGGCAAAGCGGGTTTCGACGATGCGGCGATCCTCGGGGTCCATGCCGCCGTGATAGTGGCAGGCGGTGTGGCCTTCGGCGCGCAGGGCTTGGGCCAGCACCTCGGTCTTGTTGCGGGTGCCGCAATAGACGATACCGGATTGGGTTTTACGGGCGGCGGCAAAGTCGAGGATCTGCTTGCGCGGCCCGTCCTTGGCGGCAAAGGCCAGATGGATGTTTGGTCGGTCGAAGCCT
This sequence comes from Ruegeria sp. ABF4_144, assembly GCF_056160045.1. Classification (NCBI taxonomy): domain Bacteria; kingdom Pseudomonadati; phylum Pseudomonadota; class Alphaproteobacteria; order Rhodobacterales; family Roseobacteraceae; genus Ruegeria; species Ruegeria sp. ABF4_144. Next base: position 3,216,909 of record NZ_JBSWWK010000001.1, on the reverse strand, counting down.
CGCAGAAACTTGCGGGGGGCGGTGCCGTCGAACAGTTTCTCGACGATCTCATCCTGCGTTTCCGCGTCCGCCGTGGCGGTGAAGGCCGCCAAGGGCACGTTGAGTGCACGCCGCAACTCTCCGATCCGCAGGTAATCAGGGCGGAAATCATGGCCCCATTGGCTGACGCAGTGGGCCTCGTCTACGGCGATCAGGCTGACATTGATCCGGCGCAGCATGCCCAACGCCGACCCGGCGGCCAGCCGTTCGGGGGCCATGTAGAGCAGTTTCAGCCGTCCGGCCTCCAACGCCTCCCACACGGCGTCGGTTTCTTCGGGGGTATTGCCCGAGGTCAGAGCACCTGCTTCGACACCGGCCTCTTGCAGCCCGCGCACCTGATCGCGCATCAGGGCGATCAGCGGGGAAATCACCACCGTCACCCCGTCACGCAGCAGGGCAGGTAGCTGAAAGCAAAGGGATTTACCACCGCCCGTCGGCATGATCGCCAGCACGTTTTCGCCTGCGGTCACAGCATCGACGATCTCTTCCTGACCGGGGCGGAAGTCATCGAATCCAAAGACATCTCGCAGCAAAGGCGCGGCGTCGAACATGTGCGGGGTTGCCCTGTTTTAAGGTTTATCTGCTCTTAAGACAGGACAATCACACACTAAGATTCGGTGAACAAGAGGTCAGACGAAATAGACCATATTGTTGATCAGGATGATCCGCAGCGCATAGACGCCGACCAGAACGACCAGAGGCGTCAGGTCCAGCCCGCCCATCGCAGGCAAAAACCTACGTATCGGGCCGTAGATCGGCTCGAGTATACGGTTCAGGCCGTACCAGATTTGCGCGACCAGCTGTTGATGTAGGTTGAGAACCTGAAAGTTAATCAACCAGCTCATGATCACATGGGCCAGGATGATGAACCAGACAATGTCCAGGATCAGCAGCAGAATTTGGATCAGCGACAGCATAGGGCCTCCGGAGTATTCGTCTGACGAGACCTAAGCGCCCCTGCCTCAAAGAGCAAGCCCGCGCCAACAGAACGCTTGCGAATTGGCCCAAAGGCCCGTCTTATGAACGCAACGATAATCTGGGGCGGTCATGGCAGAGATTTCCAAGCGCAAGCGCATTTGGGGCTGGTGGTTTTTCGACTGGGCCAGTCAGCCTTACCATTCGCTGTTGGTCACTTTTGTTTTTGGCCCCTATTTCGCGGGCGTGGCAGCGGGGTATTTTTCGGGCACGGGGCTGGACGCCGAGGCCGCAGCAGCGCGGGCGCAGACGGTCTGGGCCAATTGCCTGACCATCACCGGGCTGATCATCGCCTTTGGTGCGCCATTGCTGGGCGCGATGGCGGATGTGACTGGGCGGCGCATCCCTTGGATTTTTGCCTTTTCGGTCATGTATGTGGTCGGTTCAGCGGCGCTGTGGTTCACGATGCCCGATGGATCGAACATGTGGTTGATGCTGTCGGCCTTTGGGTTGGGCTTTGTGGGTGCGGAATACGCGCTGATCTTCATCAACTCGCAACTGCCCGATCTGGGCGATGACAACGAGGTCGGTGAGATTTCGGGCTCGGGCTTTGCGTTTGGCTATTTCGGCGGGCTGATCTCGCTGGCGATTATGCTGACGATGTTTGTCGAACAGCCCAACGGTAAAACGCTGATTGGTATCGACCCGATTTTTGGCTTGGATGCTGCCACACAGCAGGGCACGCGGTTTGTGGGCCCGTTCACTGCCGGATGGTTCGTTCTGTTCATGGTGCCGTATTTCCTTTGGGTCCGTGACGACCCCGAGAGCGGCAAACACGGCAGTCTGTCTGAAGCGCTTGGTGTTCTGGCAAAGGCGGTATCTGATCTGCGCCACCGGGTCAGTCTGGCGACCTATCTGGGATCGTCCATGTTCTATCGCGACGCGCTAAACGGGCTGTACAGCTTTGGCGGCGTCTACGCGCGGCTGGTGCTGGAATGGGGGCTGATCAAGATCGGCGTATTCGGGATTGTCAGCGTTCTGGCCTCGGCGATCTTTGCCTGGATCGGTGGCAAGATGGATAAAAAATACGGCCCTAAACCGGTCATTCTGGTGGCGATCTGGGTCCTGATCTTTGTCTGCGTCACCGTGGTGTCGATGGACCGGACGCAGATTTACGGCATCTCGCTTCCAGAAGGGTCGGGCCTTCCGGACATGGTGTTCTTTGGCTGCGGCATTCTGATCGGCGGTATGGGCGGCATTCTGCAATCGGCCAGCCGCTCGCTGATGGTGCGCCATACTGATCCCGCTGCTCCGGTCGAGAGCTTTGGTCTGTATGGCCTGTCTGGCCGCGCCACCGCCTTTGCTGCGCCCTTGCTCATCGGGATTGCAACAACCGCCACCGGTAGTGCGCGGTTAGGGGTGTCACCAATCATTCTGTTGTTTATTCTGGGACTGTTCCTAATGCGCTGGGTGAAACCGGAAGGGGATCAGAGCAGATGATTTTACTACGTTTTTTGGCAATAATCACCGCGATAACACTGGCAGGAACGGCCGGGGCGCAACCCTTGGCCAAGCAATTGTTCGGGGCGCAAAAGCAAAGTTCACAGCAAAAACCGGCCGCGTTCGGCAGTTATTCGCGCGGCTGCGCCGCCGGATCGGTGCAACTGCCCGAGACGGGGCCGACATGGCAGGCCATGCGTCTGTCGCGCAACCGTAACTGGGGGCATCCGCAAGCGATCGACTATGTGCAGGACCTCAGCCGGTTTGCGGCCAAGCAGCCGGGGTGGAATGGTCTCTATGTCGGGGATATCAGCCAGCCGCGTGGCGGGCCGATGACCTCGGGCCATCGTTCGCACCAACTGGGTCTGGACATTGATATCTGGATGCTGCCCGGCGACAACATGCGGCTGTCGCGGAAAGCGCGCGAGAATATCTCGTCGATTTCTCTGCGCCGCGCCAACGGGGCCTATGTGAACGGCAACTGGACGAAACAGCATCACGCCGTGCTGCGAGAAGCCGCCAAGGACAAGCGCGTGGCCCGGATTTTCGTCTTCCCCGGCGCCAAGGCCCAGATGTGCAAGGATGAGAAAGGCAACCGCGCCTATTTGCGCAAGATCAGGCCGTGGTGGGGGCATCACTATCACTTCCATGTGCGCCTGAAATGCCCCAAGGGCTCACGCGGCTGCGTCAATCAGGATCCGCCGCCCAAAGGGGATGGCTGCGCCGAGGCGCAACAATGGGTACGTAATATCCTCAACCCGCCGCCACCTGATCCGAACGCCCCGCCGCCCAAGAAACGCCGGGAATATGTTCTGACCGATTTGCCTCAGCAATGCGCAGCCGTCTTGCAATCCAACTGATTGCTGTTCTGCTTGCTGGGTCTGTCTGGGCGGCCGAGGTCAAGACGGCCTCCCAGCTGAACAGCTTTGCCTGGCGGCACAAGGCCGACTGGTTCGGCGGATTTTCCGCGCTGCATATTCTGGACAATGGGCGCCAGATGATCGTGCTCAGCGACCGGGCGGTTCTTATCCGCGCGGCGATCAAGCGGGACGGGGATGAGATCACCGGGGTGCGGGTCATCGGGAACTGGCCGGTTCTGTCCAGCAAGGGGCGCCACCTAAGCGGTAGTGTCGGGGATTCCGAAGGTCTCGCGGTTGCGCCGGACGGCAGTTTTTACATCTCGTTCGAGGCGGTGCACCGCGTGGCCCACTATACGGCCCCCGGCACCAATGCCCGGGTGCTGCCGCGCCCAAAGGCGTTTGAGCGCCTGAGCCGGAACGGCGGATTCGAGGCGCTGGCCATCGACAACCAGGGCCAGCTTTATACCCTGCCCGAGAAAAGCCGCACCCAGGATGGGAGCATCCCCGTCTATCGTTGGGACGGGCAAGCCTGGTCGACGCCTTTCGTACTGCCGCCGCAGGGTAAGTTCCTGCCCGTTTCCGCCGATTTCGGGCCTGATGGTCGGTTCTACGTGCTGGAGCGCAGCCTGTCCCTAACCGGCTTTCGCACTCGCTTGCGCCGTTGGCGGATCACGGGGGACGTGCCTGAGGCCGAAGAAACCCTGTTCACCAGCGGCACCGGCGCGCACGACAATCTCGAAGGGTTGTCGGTGTGGCGCGACGATCAGGGGCGTCTGCGCGCCACAATGATATCGGACGACAACTTTCTGGCCCTGCAACGCACCGAGCTGGTGGAATATCTACTGCCGGATTGACTCGTGGTGTTCAAAGGTCTAAACGCACGGCTTGCCTTGGGACGGTCCCTTGGCCAAGTCGCCGCTACCTTGTCAAAACGGGCATCAAAACATGCAACGCGCTTACATCCCCGGCATTCTTGCCATGGCCGCCATCGTTGTGGCCTCGAACATCCTGGTCCAGTTCCTGATCTTTGATGGGCTGCTGACTTGGGGTGCCTTTACCTATCCGCTGGCCTTTCTGGTCACCGACATCATGAACCGCGTCTATGGCGTGGCCACCGCCCGCAAGGTTGTGTTTGCCGGGTTTATTACCGGTATCATCTGCTCGTTGATCGGCAGCCAAATCATACTGCAGGGTGATGGGTTCACCTATGCCGCCGTGCCGCTGCGGATCGCTGTGGCCTCGGGTACTGCGTTCCTGATTGCGCAACTAACCGACGTCACCGTGTTCAACGCTATGCGGGGTGGCCGTTGGTGGCGCGCACCGTTGGTCTCGACCCTGATTGGATCGGCGCTGGACACCGCGCTGTTCTTCACCATCGCGTTTTCGGCCTCGGTCACCTTCTTTGGTGCCAATGCAGACGCTGCAATCAACTGGGCGTGGGAGCCGGTACCCTTCATGCTATCCGGCCCGATGGCGCCGCTGTGGGTGACGTTGGCCTTTGCGGATTGGCTGGTGAAACTGTCGCTGGCGCTGATCGCACTGATCCCGTTCAAGGTGATCGTTGCGCGACTGACCGCGCAGCCTGCGTAAAAAAGTGCTTTGAGAATGGCGCATCTTGTGTCAGGCTCAAAGTTAACCGCAACAGATAGAAAAGGAGGTGATCCAGTGTCGAGAAAGAGATTGGAGAGAGGTGTCGGAACAACCGGGGGGATCGCCTGCTAGGGCAGCCCTTGGCGGAGCACTCGCTCCGGCTGGTCGATTGATCTAACCGACCCGACCTCCTTATACTTTCGAAGGGCCGTCCCACCGGGGCGGCCCTTTTTGTTTTTGCCCGCGCCGGATAAGGTCCACACCATGTTGCGCATCACCGACGATATCGCCCTGCAAGACTGGGAAATGACCGAGAGCTTTGTCCGCTCGTCCGGTCCCGGTGGGCAGAATGTGAACAAGGTGTCGACCGCTGTTGAGCTGCGGTTCGAAGCGGCGCGCTCGCCTTCCTTGCCCGATCCGGTAAAAAACAGGCTGAAAAGGCTGGCCGGGCGGCGCTGGACCAAGGATGGCGCAATCATCATTCAGTGCGAGGAAACTCGCAGCCAGGCCCGCAACCGCGAGATTGCCCGCGCGCGACTGGCCGAACTGATTACCCGCGCGCTGGTCAAGCCCAAGCGGCGGATTGCGACGAAGCCCACATACGGCTCGGTCAAGCGCCGTCTGGCCGCAAAAAAGGCGCGCGGAGACGTAAAGGCGCTGCGGGGTAAGGTCGCGGAAGATTGATCTGGTAGTTTCGCGGCACGTTGCTAGTCTGACCCGGTAAGGGAGAGCAAAACCATGAGGTTAGAGGGAAAAACCGCGGTTGTGACCGGTGGCGCATCGGGCTTTGGTGCCGGGATCGCGCAGAAATTCCTGTCCGAAGGCGCGCGGGTCATGATTGCCGATGTCAACGGTGACGCGGCCGAGGTTCAGGCCAATCAACTCGGACCCAATGCGATGGCGCAACTGGTGGATGTGGCCGACGCGAACTCGGTTCAGGCCATGGCCGATACCGTACGGGATCGGTTCGGGCATCTGGATATTCTGGTGAACAATGCTGGCATCACCCATATGCCGATGCCGCTGGAAGAGGTCACCGAGGGTGATTTCGACCGCGTCTTCAACGTGAACATGAAATCCGTCTACCTGACCGCGCGGGCGCTGGTGCCAGCGATGAAGGCGCGCAGAGAGGGTGCTATCCTGAACGTGGCCTCAACAGCCGGCCTTTCGCCGCGACCGAACCTGAACTGGTACAACGCCTCCAAAGGTTGGATGATCACCGCAACTAAGACAATGGCCGTGGAGCTTGCTCCGTCCGGCGTACGGGTGAACGCGATTTGCCCGGTGGCCGGTGAAACGCCGCTGCTGACATCTTTCATGGGTGAAGACACGCCCGAGATGCGCGCCAAGTTCCTTTCGACTATCCCGCTGGGCCGGTTTTCGACCCCCGAAGACATGGCCAACGCCGCCTGTTTCCTGTGCTCGGACGAAGCCAGTATGATCACCGGCGCAGCATTGGAGGTCGATGGTGGCCGCTGTATTTAAGGTGTGCTTATGACGCCGGGACCCAGAAACCTGATCACAGACGTCCCCGGCCTGCTGGTCGGAAACGCACAGGATGATGTGCTGAAATCGGGCACAACCGTTCTGACGGCAGATCAGGCTTTCGCCGCATCGGTCCACGTCATGGGCGGCGCACCGGGGACGCGGGAAACCGATCTGCTGGCGCCGGACAAATCCGTCTCGCACGTGGATGCGATCGCTTTGTCTGGCGGATCGGCCTTTGGGTTGGACGCCTGTTCCGGCGTGTCGGATGCGTTGCGCGCGCAGGGCCGGGGGTATCCGGTGGGCGACACCGTTGTGCCAATTGTTCCGGGCGCGATCCTGTTCGACCTGTTGAATGGTGGAGACAAAGGCTGGGACGAAAACCCGTACCGCGCCTTGGGTCGGGCCGCGTTTGCCAATGCTGCTGAGGACTTCGCGCTGGGCACTGCGGGTGCGGGCACCGGTGCATTGGCCGCCCGGCACAAGGGTGGACTGGGGTCGGCCTCTGTTGTGTTGGAAAACGGCGTTGCTGTCGGCGCGCTTGTTGCAGCCAATCCGTTGGGCAGCGTCACTACGCCGGGCGACCGCCATTTCTGGGCCGCACCATTCGAAATTGGTGCGGAATTCGGCGGATTAGGGTCTGATTCCAGTGCCGATCTGGGGCAACCTCAACCCAGCCTCAAGGCCCAGGCAATGCGACCGGCCGCTTCGGACAAGGGCAATACCACCATTGCTGTCGTGGCCACCGACGCGGTGCTGTCGAAACCGCAATGCCAGCGGCTAGCGGTGGCGGCGCATGATGGCATTGCCCGTGCGATCCTGCCCGCCCACACGCCGGGCGATGGAGATCTGGTGTTCGGGGTCAGCACCGGCGTGCGCCCGGTCACCGCTGAGACTGACTTGGGGCTGATCGGTCACGCGGCTTCGGTCTGCCTTGCGCGGGCGATTGCTCGCGCGATCTATCTGGCGACCCCCGCCAAGGACGATCTTTTGCCCTGCTGGTCGGCACCACATGACTTAAGTTAAGGACGAGCATTATGCCGCAGTGGCACAGTGCCCTCGCGCGGCAATCTGCGCGTTGACTCTCTACTGCGCCGGCGGTCCATTCGGTGCAGCCAATTTGTATCGGAGCTAAAGCTATGAATCGCATCCTTGCTACCGCAATTATCGGCCTTCTGGCCGCACCCGTTTACGCCGAAGGCGACGCAGAGGCCGGGAAGAAAACCTTCAACAAATGCAAGTCCTGTCACATGATTGCGGATCCTGATGGTGAAGTGATCGTCAAAGGCGGCAAAACCGGTCCGAACCTTTACGGCATTGCAGGCCGTACTGCAGGCACTGTTGAAGGCTTTAAATACGGTGACAGCATCGTCGCTGCTGGTGAAAACGGGCTGGTCTGGGACGAAACCACCTTTGTCGAATACGCGGTGGATCCCAAAGCGTTCCTGAAAACCTATCTCGATGACACCGCCGCAAAGTCCAAGATGACCTTCAAACTGAAGAAGGGCGGCGAAGACGTCTATGCTTATATCGTGAGCGTTTCAGGCGAATAACGTCCGTACTTGACAGCATCTGCAGTTACAAAAGGCCGCAGCCCCTGCGGCCTTTCGTGCGCTTGATAACTGAATAGATCAGCGCCAACTTGGGTTTGCGCAGTTCATCATGCCTTGGTTGCATGATTGCGCAAAGCCAAGCCGATCCGGCCTAAGTCACTTTCAAATCTTTGGCCCTTCAAGCAGATCGGCAGCAGGAGACGACAGATGGGAATTATGATCCCGGCCTGGGTTGATGGCGAATTGACCCCCGTGGACAAACTTGAGGCGCATGAAAAGGGCCTCAGACACAAAGCTGTGTCCGTCTTCGTCGTCCGTGGCACCGAGATTCTGCTGCAACGCAGGGCGATGGGAAAGTACCATACGCCGGGCCTGTGGGCGAACACCTGTTGCACCCATCCCGATTGGGGCGAGACGCCCTCGGAATGCGCCGTGCGCCGTCTGCGTGAAGAGCTAGGGATCACCGGTCTCTATCCCGAATACCGCCACCGGCTGGAATATCACGCCGATGTCGGCAACAACATGGTCGAGCATGAGGTGGTCGATGTCTTCTTAGCCCATGTGCGTGGCCCGCTGAAGATTGAGCCTAATCCGGACGAAGTGATGGATATCCGCTGGATCGACTACCATGATCTGCTGGCCGAAGTGCAGCGCCATCCGACGCGGTTTACGCCGTGGCTGAAGATTTATCTGCATAACCACGCTGACACGATTTTTGGGCCCGATCTGATCATCTCGGCCAAGACCTGACGGCTACGGCTTGCAAGGGCCGCCCAAGCCGCCTAAATCAACGCGTCATGGCCAAGCAAAAGCAGAACTCAGACCCGAATTACAAAGTCATCGCCGAAAACCGGCGTGCGCGCTTCGATTACGCGATCGAGGACGATATCGAGTGCGGCATCGTGCTGGAGGGGTCCGAGGTCAAATCCCTGCGCGCGGGCGGATCGAATATCGCCGAAAGCTATGCCTCGGTCGATGATGGTGAGCTGTGGCTGATCAACAGCTATATCGCGCCGTATGAGCAGGCGAAGGTGTTCAAGCACGAGGAACGCCGCCGCCGCAAGCTGTTGGTGTCGCGCAAAGAACTGGCCAACCTGTGGAACGCGACCCAGCGCAAGGGCATGACGCTGGTGCCGCTGGTTCTGTATTTTAACCACAAGGGCCGGGCCAAGCTGAAGATCGGCATCGCCAAAGGTAAAAAGCTGCACGACAAGCGTGAAACGCAGGCCAAGCGGGATTGGTCACGTCAGAAGCAGCGGTTGATGAAGGATCATAGCTGATCCTTCACCGGTTTCAGAACGCCATCGCCGCCGAAACGGCGCGTTTCCAACGGTCATAGGCGGCATCGCGTTCTTCGGCGGACAGTTCTGGTTTGAATCGGCGATCCAGCGCCCAGGTTTCCGCAAATCCCTGTTGGTCCGGGTAAACACCTGCCCGCATCCCGGCCAGCCAGGCCGCGCCCAACGCTGTGGTTTCCTGCATGACAGGGCGATCAACTTCGGCCCCCAGATAGTCCGACAGCCCCTGCATCGCCCAGTCCGAGGCGCTGGCCCCTCCGTCCACGCGCAGGGTCACGTCGGTCTCGGCCCCCCAGTCGCCCTGCATGGCGTGCCACAGATCGCGGGTCTGGTAGGCGATGCTTTCCAGTGTAGCGCGCGCAAATTCGGCACGGCCTGAATTGCGGGTCAGGCCAAATACCGCCCCGCGGCAGTCGGGCTTCCAATAAGGCGCGCCGAGGCCGGTGAAGGCGGGCACCAGAACCACATGCTGGTTCGGGTCAGCCTGTTGCGCCAGCTCTCCGCTCTCGGGGGCGGTTTCGATGATCTGCAACGCATCACGCAGCCATTGCACCGCGGCCCCGGCGACAAAGATCGAGCCTTCCAGCGCATAGGTCCGCTTGCCGTCCAACTGATAGGCAATTGTCGTCAGCAGGCGGTTTTTCGATTCAACCGGCTCATCCCCGGTGTTCAGCAGGGCAAAACAGCCGGTGCCATAGGTGGATTTCATCATGCCGGGCTGGAAACAAGCTTGTCCAATGGTGGCGGCCTGCTGATCTCCGGCCACACCCAGAATTGGGATATTTCCCCCTATTAGGGTCGTTTCACCGAAATCCGAGGCGCAATCGTGCACCTCGGGCAGCATGTTTATCGGCACGTCCAGCAAGTCGCAGATCTCGGGGCTCCATTTGCCCTTGTGGATATCGAACAAAAGGGTACGGGCGGCGTTGGTGGCGTCGGTGGCGTGGCTGCGCCCTTCGGTCAAGCGCCAGATCAAGAAACAGTCGATTGTGCCAAACATCAGCTCTCCGGCCTCGGCGCGGTCGCGGGCGCCAGGCACGTTGTCCAACAGCCATTTCACTTTGGTGCCCGAGAAGTAAGGATCCAGCAACAGGCCGGTCTGGGCGGTGACGTCATCTTCGCACCCGGCCTGTTTGTAGCGGGCGCACATCTCGGCGGTCCGGCGGTCCTGCCAGACGATGGCATTGTAGATCGGTTTGCCGGTGGCGCGGTCCCAGACAACGGTGGTTTCGCGTTGGTTGGTGATGCCTATGCCGGCGATCTGATCAGGGGTGGCGCCGGTGCTCTCCATCACTTCACGGCAGACCCGCAGGACACTTTCCCAGATTTCCTCGGCATCGTGTTCAACCCAGCCTTCCTGCGGGAAATGCTGGGTAAACTCATGCTGCGCCGTGCCTGCGCGCTGCATATCTGCGTCGAACAAAATGGCCCGCGATGATGTGGTGCCCTGATCAATGGCGAGAATATAGGTCATTCCCCGCGCCCCTCCCGTTTGGTTTTGCGGGACTTTAGCGCAAACAATGACAATCGTACCAGAGCTTCAGACCGGAATATTGTCGATCAGCCGAACCCCATCCGCCCAAGCCGCCGCGAACAGCCGTGCGGGGCGGTCGGCGTGGGTCAACGGCTCTAACGTTTCGGCGCATCGCAGGTGGATATACTCGACCTGAGCGAACCCTGCGGCCAGCAGATCGGTTTCCGCCCTGGCGGCCAGCGCGTCAAACGCGGCCCCGGACTTCAGAGACTGTGCCAGCCCTTGCATGATCCGGTGTTTGTTGGCAGCAATCGCCAGCCCCTCTGGCGAGAGGCGCAGGTTGCGCGACGACATCGCCAACCCCGAGGGTTCGCGCACTGTGGGGCAGCTGATCACCTCGATAGGAATATCCAGATCGCGCGCCATGCGACGGACCACCATCAGTTGTTGGTAGTCTTTTTCTCCGAAATAGGCTCGATCTGCCTGAGTCTGCAGGAACAGCTTGGCGACCACGGTGGCAACGCCGTCGAAATGGCCCGGGCGGAACTCGCCCTCCATCACATCGGTGAGGCCCGCGACTGAGACGTTGGTGGCGAAACCCTGCGGATAGATTTCCTCGGGCTCGGGCACGTAGATCGCATCGACGCCGTAAGGGGACAGTTTCTGCGCATCCTCATGTTCGGTGCGCGGGTATTTGGCCAGATCCTCGGGGTTGTTGAACTGTTTGGGGTTCACAAAGATCGTCGCGATCACCCGGTCGGTTCCAGCCTTTGCGGCCTCGACCAGCGACAGATGTCCCTGATGCAGCGCGCCCATGGTTGGGACAACGCCAATGGTTTCACCGTTGCGGCGCCATTCCGTCGTCAGCGCACGCAGGTCTGCCAGGCGGCGCAGGATCGGGGCAGTCATATCTTGGGTCCTTTGGACGGAGCTTGATCCGCAAACACATGTTCGTCGGCTGGAAAAGCCCGGGCGCGCACGTCGGCGGCGTACTCGGCGATTGCGGCTTCGGCCTGCGGGCCCAGTTCAGCGTAACGTTTGACGAATTTCGGTTTGAATGCGGTGAAGAAGCCGACCATGTCGTCGACCACCAGAATCTGTCCGTCGCAGTCAGCAGAAGCTCCGATGCCGATCGTGGGAATCGCGACTTCGCCCGTAATCTTGTCGGCAAGGCCCTGCGGCACCTTCTCAAGCACCACGGAGAACGCGCCAGCCTCGGCCACGGCACGGGCGTCGGCCAGCACCGCCTCGGCCTGTTCTTCCCGGCCTTGAACCTTGTAGCCACCTAGCGTGTTGATCGACTGCGGCGTCAGGCCAATATGTGCCATCACCGGGATGCCGCGCTTGACCAGAAAACGGATGGTCTCGACCATCTCGACCCCGCCCTCCAGCTTGACCGCACCCGCGCTGGTCTCGGCCATCAGACGGGCGGCGTTGCGGAACGCTTCTGCGGGTGAGTGTTCGTAACTGCCAAACGGCATGTCGATAACCATCATCGCCTTGTTCAGCCCGCGCGAAACGGCCTGCCCGTGCAGGATCATCATCTCCATCGTGACGGCCAGCGTCGATTCCAGCCCGTGCAGCACCATGCCCACGCTGTCGCCCACCAGAACAAAGTCGCAATGGCCATCCATCAGCCGCGCCATCGGGGTCGTATAGGCGGTCAAAGAGACCAGCGGTGTGCCACCTTTGCGGGCGCGGATGTCCTCGGCATTGGGGGCTTTTTTGTGGGCGGTCGCGCTCATGATCGCTCCTCCGGGGTTCATGTTGCAGCGCGGCATAGCAGATTGAGCAAGGTTATAGAAACCCCGGTTGCGCGAACATTTCCTTGATTGACCCGAGGTTTAAAGGGACATTAACCCCAGAATAGCCCGCAAAACAGCGGGTTCAGCCATAAAACCGGTGGGAGATTTTTATGACAAATCAAATGTTGAAATCCTTTGCTTCGGCGCTGGCGCTTGGGGTCAGTGTCTTTGCCACCGGGGCGTTGGCCAAATCCGATATCACCATCGCGATGCAGCTGGAACCGCCGCATCTGGACCCGACAAGCGCGGCAGCGCAAGCGATTGACTCGGTGGTCTACACCAACATTTTCGAAGGACTGACTCGGTTCATGGGGGATGGCTCGGTCGTGCCCGGGCTGGCCGAAAGCTGGGAGATTTCAGAAGATGGTACCGTCTATACGTTCAAGTTGCGCGATGGTGTGACCTTCCATGACGGCACCGCGATGGATGCGGAAGACGTCAAGTTCAGCCTTGACCGCGCTAGCGCCGAAGACAGTGCAAACGCGCAAAAGGCGCTGTTTGCCGGTATCGAAAGCGTTGAGGTGATCGACCCTCTGACCGTCAAGGTGACCCTGTCCGAGCCGAACGGCAATTTCCTGTTCAACATGGCCTGGGGGGATGCGGTGATCGTGTCGCCCGACAGCATTGAGAATATCACTACCAATCCCGTGGGCACTGGGGCCTATACCTTTGGCAACTGGGTGCAGGGCGACAGCATCACGCTGATCCGGAACCCCAACTATTGGGGCGAACAGCCCGCGTTAGAGACTGCCACGTTCAAATTCATCTCGGACCCAACCGCTGCGTTTGCTGCCATGATGGCTGAGGACGTGGATGTGTTCGACAACTTCCCCGCGCCGGAAAACCTGCCGCAGTTCGAGGCCGATCCGCGCTTTCAAGTTCTGGTGGGCTCGACCGAGGGGGAAACGATCCTGTCCACCAACAATAAGAAGCCTCCGTTTGATGATGTTCGGGTGCGGGAGGCGCTGGCTCATGCCATCGACCGGCAGGCGATTATCGACGGGGCGATGTTTGGTTATGGCACGCCCATCGGCACCCATTTCGCACCACACAACCCGGCCTATGTCGATCTGACCGGTACTTCGGCCTATGATCCGGAGAAGGCGGCCAAGCTGCTGGCCGATGCCGGGTATGAAGATGGGTTCGAGACCACGCTGCATCTGCCGCCGCCGTCTTATGCCCGCCGCGGGGGCGAGATCATCGCTGCGCAACTGGCCGAGGTCGGCATCACCGCCGAGATCATCAACGTGGAATGGGCGCAATGGCTGGAATCGGTTTTCAAGGGCAAGGATTACGGCCTGACCGTGATCAGCCACACCGAACCGATGGATATCGGCATCTATGCGCGCCCGGACTACTATTTCCAGTATGACAGTCTGGACGCCCAAACATTGATGGAGACGTTGAACGCCACCACCGACCCGGAAGAGCGCAAAAAACTGCTGGGTGACATGCAGCGGCTGATCGCAACTGATTATGTCAACGGCTACCTGTTCCAACTGGCAAAGCTGGGGGTTGCGAAGGCAGGTGTGCAGGGTCTGTGGGAAAACGCACCGACCGCCGCGATTGATCTGACCCAGATCAGCTGGTCCGAGTAACCTTTTCCGGGGCTGTAACCGGCCCCGGTTTTCTGTTTCCGAGTAAGCCTGACTATGAACCTGATCCGCATCCTTTGTCTTTTTGTTGCCTGCTTCTTTGCCGCTGGTGGGAAAGCGCAAGCGCAAAACGGGCTGGAAGGTGGGTTGGGGCCGCTGGTCGGGACTCCTGAAAACCCGCTTCAGGTAGGGATCGGCATCCGCATCGATCAGGTCACCAGCGTCGATCAAAAGGCCGAAAACTATGGCGCGGTTGTTGTTCTGCGGGTCGAATGGACCGACCCGGCGCTGGCCTTTGATCGCGATGAGGTCGGGCGCGAGATTCAAGTCTTTAACCCTCCGGATCTGGCCGATCATGCGCGGGCACTGGGTGCGGTTGTGCCCGCGTTCGTCATTCACAATCAGCAGACCAACAAATGGATTCACGAATCCGCCGCCTCGCTGCGCCATGACGGCCATGTGGTCTATGTCGAGAAATCCTCGCTGACTTTGCAGGCCCCGCATTTCGATTTCCGTAAATATCCGTTCGACACGCAGGACTTCTTTTTCGAGGTCGTCTCGGTCTTTCCGTCCGAATATGTGTCCTATTACCCGCTCGAGGAATACTCGGGCCTTGGCGATCTGCTGGGCGAGGAAGAGTGGATTCTGGACAACCCCCGGGTCGAGCGCTCGACGGTGATCGGCCTGTCCGGTCGGGACAGTGATCAGGTCGCGCTGGCCTTCGAGGGCAAGCGGCACCTGACCTATTATGTGATCCGGGTGTTCTTGCCGATGCTGGTTCTGATCACTGTTGGCTGGGCGCTGTTCTTCCTTGACGAATACCGCCGCCGGATTGAGATCGCGGGGGGCAATCTACTGGTCTTCGTGGCCTTCAATTGGGCAATCTCTGCCGATCTGCCCAAGCTGGGTTATCTGACCTTTCTGGACTTTATTCTGCAATGCATGTTCTTGATGACCGGGGCATTGATCGTGTTCAACGTCGCCTTGCGCAAACTGAAAGTGTCCGGGCGAGAGGACGGGGCCAGAAAGCTGGACAATTACGCGATCAAGTGGATTTACCCGCTTGGCTACGCCGCCATCGTCGCCTACGCGATTTTCATCTATCTTCTGGTGCCCTAGGCGCTGGACCCGCGCGGATAGTGTGCCTAACGTGGCCTGGATGCTGCGCTATGCCCTCAAACGTCTGATATCACTGCTGATCAGCCTGGCCGTCGCCTCGGTGGTCATCTTCGCCGTGATCGAGGTTGCGCCGGGTGATCCGGCCTCGTTCATGCTAGGCGTGAACGCGCAAGAAGACACCCTGGCCGCGTTGCGGGCCGAGCTTGGGTTGGATGTCTCGAAGGTGCAGCGGTATTTCAACTGGGTCGGTGGCATGCTGGTGGGGGATTTTGGCACCTCCTACACCTATCGCACGCCGGTTTCGCAGATGATCGCGGACCGGCTGTGGGTGTCCCTGCCGTTGGCTTTGTATGCGCTGACATTGTCCACCTTGATCGCCTTTCCCGCCGGAATTTACGCCGCCGCACGTCGCGGCAAGCCGGGGGATCTGACGGTGATGGGGGCGACGCAGCTGGGCATCGCGGTGCCGAATTTCTGGTTTGCGAT
The DNA here is from genome assembly GCF_056160045.1 of Ruegeria sp. ABF4_144. Taxonomy (NCBI): domain Bacteria; kingdom Pseudomonadati; phylum Pseudomonadota; class Alphaproteobacteria; order Rhodobacterales; family Roseobacteraceae; genus Ruegeria; species Ruegeria sp. ABF4_144. Next base: position 3,201,190 of record NZ_JBSWWK010000001.1, on the reverse strand, counting down.
GATGCTGGTGCTGATTTTTGCCATCAATCTGCGCTGGTTTAATGCGGGCGGGTTTGTCGGCTGGGATCAGGGCATCTGGACCGGTCTGCATTCCCTGACCTTGCCCGCCATTGCGCTGGCCCTGCCGCAGGCGGCGATTCTGGCACGGGTTATGCGGTCCTCACTGCTGGATATTCTGGGTGAGGATTTCATGCGCACCGCCCGCGCCAAGGGTCTGTCGCGTCGTCAGGCGCTTTGGCGGCACGGGGTGCGTAACGCTCTGATTCCGGTGCTGACCATCATCGGGCTGCAGTTTTCCTTTCTGCTGGCGGGCTCGATCATCATCGAACAGGTGTTCTACCTGCCGGGCCTCGGACGGTTGGTGTTTCAGGCCATTTCCGCCCGTGACCTGATCGTGGTTGAATCTGTCGTCATGCTGTTGGTCTTCGCCGTCATCACGGTGAATTTCCTAGTCGATCTGGCCTATGCTGCCGTTGACCCCCGCCTGAGGAGCAGGACATGAACCGCAATCTGATCCTTGGCGCGGTGCTATCCTCGCTGGTTCTGCTGGCGGCCCTGGTGTCCTTTGTCTGGACGCCCTACGACTATGCGTCGCTGGATATCCCGAACAAATTGCAGCCACCCAACGCGCAACATTGGTTTGGCACGGATCATTTCGGCCGCGACATGTTCTCGATGATCATGGTGGGTGCGCGAACGTCGATTGCGGTGGCTTTGGTTGCCGTTGGCATAGGCGTGGCGCTGGGCGTGCCTTTGGGCCTGGCCGCAGCGGCGCGCAAGGGATCGTGGCTGGATGAGGTCATCATGCGCGGCAATGATCTGGTTTTTGCCTTCCCCTCGCTGGTCATCGCCATCCTGATCACCGCCGTGTTCGGGGCCGGCGCCATCAATGCCATCATCGCCATCGGCATCTTCAACATCCCTGTCTTTGCCCGCATCACCCGCGGCGCGGCGCTGTCGCTGTGGGAACGAGAGTTCATCCTTGCCGCCCGCGTCTCGGGCAAAGGGGCAGCGCGGATATCGGCCGAGCATATCCTGCCCAATGTGGCGAATCTGCTGATCGTGCAGGGGACCATTCAGTTTTCGCTGGGGATACTGGCCGAGGCAGGGTTGTCCTATGTCGGTCTTGGCGCGCAACCGCCCACGCCCAGCTGGGGTCGGATGCTGGCCGATGCGCAGACAATGGTCAGTTTTGCCCCGCATTTGGCTCTGATTCCGGGGCTGGCGATCATTGTAACTGTGCTGGGGTTGAACCTTCTGGGCGACGGGTTGCGGGACTGGCTGGACCCACGGATACGGGTGGCACGGGCATGAGTTTGCTGCAGATCGAAAATCTATCGCTGTCAATTCATGGCACTGACATCCTGAAACAGATCAGTCTGTCCATCGATCCCGGTCAGATCGTGGCTGTGACCGGAGAGAGCGGCTCGGGCAAGTCGATGACCGCGCTGGCCGTGATTCAGTTGCTGCCGAACGGCGCGCAGGCGCAGGGTACGGTCCAACTGGAAGGCCTGGAACTGTTGAACCGCCCCGAAGCTGAGATGTGTGCCCTACGCGGTGCCGCCATCGGCATGGTTTTTCAGGAACCGATGACCGCCCTAAACCCGGTCAAAACCATTGGCGATCAGGTGATGGAGACGATCCTGATCCACAAGGCTATGTCACGCCCGCAAGCCCTTGAGCGTGCGCAAGAGGTTCTGACCCGCGTTGGCCTGCCGCCAGACCGCTTTCCCCTTTCGCGCTACCCGCATGAGCTGTCCGGAGGTCAGCGCCAGCGTGTGGTGATCGCCATGGCCATCGCCCTGCGCCCCAAGCTGCTGATCGCAGATGAGCCGACAACTGCACTGGACGTGACCACGCAGGCGCAGATCCTCGACCTGCTCAAAGGGTTGGTGCGCGAATACGGCATGGGGTTGCTGATGATCACACATGATCTGGCTGTGGTGGCGGGCATGGCCGACCAGATCGTGGTGATGCGGCGCGGAGAGGTGGTCGAAAGCGGCGCAACCGCCCACCTGCTGCAGAACATGCAGCACCCCTATACACAGATGCTGTTCGAAGCCTCGGGCCATCAGGTTTCGCTGCCCAAGGTCACTGATCCTCGGCCCCTGCTTGAGGTGACACAAGTCACACGCGACTACCGTCTGCCCCGCAAGGGGCTGTTCGGCACACCGGGGCATCATCGTGCTGTGGACGGGGTCAGCTTTACCCTTAACAAGGGGGAACGTCTGGGGTTGGTAGGTGAGTCCGGATGCGGAAAATCGACCCTAACACGGGCAATATTAGGGCTAGAAGAAGTTCAGAGCGGTGAAATCCGCCTTGACGGTCAACCGGTTTTCTCGGGCCACAAGCCTAACCCGATGGTACGCCGCAAGATGCAGGTGGTGTTTCAGGACCCCTATGGCAGCTTCAACCCGCGCCACCGCGTGGCCCGTCTGATCACCGAACCCTTTCACCTATTGGAAGCGCCGCCCACCGGGACCGAGCGTCAGGACCGGATTGCCGAAATGCTGACAGCCGTGGGCCTGAGCCCCGATGACGCAGGAAAATACATCCATGAATTCTCTGGCGGACAACGGCAGCGCATCGCGATTGCGCGTGCGCTGATCATCCGCCCGGAACTGATCCTCTTCGATGAGGCCGTCTCGGCGCTGGACGTCTCGGTCCGGGCGCAGATATTGGACCTGTTGGCCGAGCTTTGTGAAACCTATGACCTGACCTATCTATTCATCAGTCATGACCTGAGCGTGGTGCGCACAATCACCGACCGTGTGATGGTGATGCAGGCGGGCCGGATCGTTGAACAGGGAGAAACCGAACAGGTCTTTGCCAATCCACAGCACTCTTACACCCATACCCTGATCGAAGCCGCACCAGTCTTGCCGGATATCGGCAAACACGTTGCATAAACTCCCTTATTAGAGCCTGAAAGGAGACCCAAATGTCCAACCCCCTCTGGTTCAATTCCAGCCTGTGTCTGATCGGTGGCAAATGGGTCAGCCCCACCTCTCAGGCGGATATTCCACTGATCAACCCGTCAGACGGGTCCGAGATTTGCCGGATTGCACGCGGAGATGCAGCAGATATCGATGCCGCCGTACAGGCCGCTCAGGCCGCGTTGGACGGCGACTGGGGGCGAAAAACAGCTCTGGAGCGGGGACGTATTCTGGCTCGGCTGGGCCGATTGGTTCTGGAAAGGGTGGATGATCTGGCGCAGATCGAAGCAATGGATGTGGGCAAGCCGCTGACCCAGGCGCGGGCAGATGCAGTGGCTTTGGCGCGGTATTGCGAGTTCTACGGTGGGGCCGCCGACAAGGTGATGGGCGAGACCATCCCCTATCTGGACGGCTACACCGTCTATACGCTGCGCGAGCCACATGGGGTGACGGGCCATATCGTGCCGTGGAATTACCCGATGCAGATCATCGGCCGCTCAGTCGGGGCGGCGCTTGCGATGGGCAATGCCTGCGTGCTGAAACCCGCGGAAGAGGCCTGTCTGACCGCGCTGGCCTTCGCTCATCTGGCGCAGGAGGCCGGCTTACCTGCGGGTGCGCTGAACGTCGTGCCTGGACTTGGGGCCGAGGCCGGGGCGGCGCTGTCAGGGCATCCGGGCGTCGACCATATCTCGTTCACCGGCTCGGTCGCCACCGGTGCGCTGGTACAGCAGGCGGCGGGCCGCAATGTGGTGCCAGTGACGCTGGAACTGGGTGGAAAATCCCCGCAACTGGTGTTCGACGATGCCGATCTGGACGCCGCGCTGCCGTTTCTGGTGAACGCGGGCATTCAGAACGCAGGGCAAACCTGTTCCGCCTCGTCCCGCATTCTGGTGCAGCGTGGAGTGTATGAGCAGGTCAAATCTCGCATGGCGACGGCTTACGCCGATCTGACCGTTGGTCCGGCAGCAGAGGACCTGCGGGTTGGTCCCCTGATCTCGGCCCGGCAGAAGGAAATCGTGACCGGGTTTCTCGCCAAGGGGACCGATCTGAGCACTGCGGGGCAGGGGCGGATCGTTGATCATGCCCCAGAACAGGGCGCCTATGTCCGGCCCACTTTGTTTGCCGATGTCCCCCCGGATCACGCGCTGGCACGAGACGAGATTTTCGGCCCAGTTCAGGTTTTGATCCCCTTCGATACCGAGGAAGAGGCCGTCCAGATCGCCAACAGCACCGATTACGGATTGGTCGCCAGTATCTGGACCCGCGATGGCGCGCGGCAGATGCGGCTGGCAAAACAGCTGCGCTCGGGTCAGGTGTTCATCAACAATTACGGCGCGGGAGGCGGAGTAGAGCTGCCTTTCGGTGGGGTCGGTAAATCCGGGCATGGCCGTGAAAAGGGGTTCGAGGCCCTTTACGGCTTCTCACAGCTGAAAACCGTGGCAGCACATCATGGTTAGGGTCTAAACAATCACCTCAATCGATTCCTGCGCACCAACACCGAACACGCGCTTGTAGCGTTCGATCTCGCCTTGCGGCCCCATTGCCTTTTCCGGGTTGTCCGACAGTTTAACCGTCGGGCGGCCATTGGCCGACACCGCCTTGCAGACCAGTGAGAACGGCGCCAGCGCGTCATCCGGCACCAATCCGCGGAAGTCATTGGTCAACAAGGTGCCCCAACCGAAGGAAACCTTGGTGCGGTGAGCGAAACGCTCATGCAGCTCGCGGATTTTGTCCACGTCCAGCCCATCGGAAAAGATCACCCGTTTTTGCATTGGGTCTTCGCCGCGCGATTTCCACCAGTTGATGGCACGTTCTGCACCCGCCGCCGGATCCCCGCTGTCGACACGGATACCGGTCCAGCCCGCCAACCAATCCGGGGCTCGGTCCAGAAAACCCTGCGTGCCATAGGTGTCGGGCAGGATGATGCGCAGGTTGCCCTCATGCTCGTCATGCCAATCGCTGAGAACGTCGTAAGGGGCCTGCGCCAGTGCGTCATCGGTTTCAGCCAGCGCAGAATAGACCATGGGCAGTTCGTGGGCGTTGGTACCGATCGCTTCAACCTCGCGCCGCATGGCGATCAGACAGTTTGAGGTGCCTGAAAACGCCGGACCCAGCCCTTCGATCATCGCCTGCACACACCAGTCCTGCCACAGGAAGGAATGCCGCCGACGGGTGCCGAAATCAGCGATGCCCAACCCATCGATGCCGCGCAACTGTTCGATCTTTTCCCAAACACGGGTCATGGCGCGGGCATAAAGAACCTGAAGCTCGAATCGGCGCATGTCGTTGAGTACCGCGCGGGATCGCAGCTCCATCAGTACTGCCAAGGCTGGGATTTCCCACAACATGACCTCGTGCCACTTGCCCTCGAATGTCAGTTCGTACTGATCGCCCTTGCGCTCAAGGTGGTAAGGCGGCAAGCGCATGTTCTCGAACCATTCCATGAAATCCGAGCGGAACATTTGCCGTTTGCCATAAAACGTGTTGCCCCGCAGCCATGTGCTTTCACCCCGGCTAAGGCTGAGCGACCGGATGTGATCCAGCTGTTCACGCAATTCACCTTCATCGATCAGCTTTGCCAACGGAATGTGATTCGACCGGTTGATTAGCGAAAACACCACATCCGTTTGGGGCTTATTTCGAAACACTGACTGGCACATCAGCAGTTTGTAGAAGTCAGTGTCGATTAAAGACCGGACAATCGGGTCAATCTTCCATTTATGATTGTACACGCGTGTCGCAATATCGACCATGGGGGAACTCCTGCGATTTCCGTTGTTAGATCAATAGGTGTGGGGATTGGCAAGAGTCGCCGGATTGTAGACAATGACAAGGTCAGAACACAAATTGAGCATATTGTGTGATCTTTTCATTGTTTAGTGAGAAGAAGGGGAAGGAAGTACAAGGTTAAGTCGGTGTATGGGTTTTGAGTACGACTTTGATATTGTAACGATTGATGCTGACGAAACGAAGTCAGGGTCCGCAACGCCCGAGAGTAGGACGGTGCGTGCTTTGTTTCGCGATGCCAATGTCACCGAGGCTCTGCGCGAGGCCTCTCCCAAAATTCGTCTGATATTCGAAGAAGCCGGGTTTGGTCTGGACACGGCCAAAAGCAATCTTGCACACGGGTATTTCCGCGCGCAGGACGCGGCCGAGCGGGAACGTATCCTGCGGGCGCTGTTCGCCAATATCAGGGCGGTGGGTGTTAAGGGCGAATATTGCGGTGCGTTCGACTTCCTACAATTCCTGAACGATGTGAAAACAGCGCGCCCACGGAACGAGATCCAAGCAAAAGTTCAGGACAGGTCGCCGATCCAGCAACAACCCGAAGCACCCAAACCCAAAAGACGTTCGGTTCAGGGGCGGATTGGGTTTGCGCTTGGGCTGGCCGTGGTTGTGATCGTGGTGCTCAGGTATTTGGCGTCAGAGGGCGCAGCACCCTAAGTCAGCGTTACACCGGCGTTGCGCATTGCGGTTTCCGCCGCAGCCAGCGACCCATCCAGGTCGATGGCTCGGCAGGCCTCTGTCCGGACGGTCACATCAAACCCAAGCCGCGCGGCATCCACCGCCGAGAAATGAACGCAGAAATCCGTCGCCAGACCAACAAGGGTTAGTGTGCCGATGCCGCGTGTTTTCAAATAGCCCTCAAGACCCGTCGGCGTGGTTTGGTCGTTCTCGAAAAAGGCCGAATAGCTGTCGATGGCGCTGCGAAACCCCTTGCGAATGATCAGATCGCCGTCGGTGCGCAGATCGCTATGAAACGCAGCGCCCTGTGTGCCCTGTACGCAATGATCCGGCCACAGCACCTGCGGGCCATAAGGCATCTCGGTCATTTCATAGGGGTTTTTGCCCGGGTGTGAGCTGGCGAAGGAAGAATGGCCTGCCGGGTGCCAGTCCTGGGTCAGAATCACGGCCTCGAAATCTCCCATCATCGCATTGATCGGGGCGACGATCTCATCCCCGCCGGGTACGGCCAACGTGCCACCGGGACAGAAATCGTTCTGGACGTCGATTACAAGCAGGGCATGGGTCATCGCGGTCTCCTTGGTTGTTTTATCGGTACGGGGCTGTGCAGGGGCCGTCAATCCAATCCCTTGCGACTCTTAGACAGCAGGTTTAGACCGCGCGCATGTATACGATAGCTGCCCTGTATCACTTTACCCGTTTTGCCGATCCCGCTGCGCTGCGCGAGCCTTTGCTGGAGCAGTGCCGTGCGCAATCGGTCAAAGGCACTCTGCTGCTGGCGCAAGAGGGGATCAACGGCACCATCGCAGGTCCGCGCGCCGGGATTGATGCGGTGCTGGCGCATATTCGTGCGTTACCGGGCTGTGCTGACCTAGACTGGAAAGAGGCCACTGCCGACCACCCGCCCTTTGGCAAGATGAAGGTGCGACTGAAGAAAGAGATCGTGACCATGGGCCAGCCGGATATCGATCCACGCGCCCGCGTTGGCAATTACGTCGAGCCCGAGGATTGGAACGATCTGATCCGTTCGGACGATGTGGTGGTGATCGACACCCGCAACGACTACGAGGTGGCGATAGGCACGTTTGAAGGCGCAATAGACCCTGAAACAGCCAGTTTTCGCGATTTCCCCGGGTGGTGGGATGAGAACAAGGACCGCTTCCACAACAAGCGCGTCGCCATGTTCTGCACCGGTGGTATCCGCTGTGAGAAATCGACCAATTTCCTGCTGGGGCAAGGGGTCGAGGATGTCTATCACCTGAAGGGCGGCATCCTCCGCTATCTCGAGGAGATGCCTGCCGAGGACAGTACCTGGCAAGGTGAGTGTTTCGTGTTCGATAACCGCGTGTCTGTGGGTCATGGGCTGGTCGAGGGGCCACACAACCTGTGCCATGGCTGCCGCCGCCCGATCCTGCCCGAGGACATGAAGCGCCCCGAATATGAACACGGCGTCTCCTGCCATCAGTGCATCAACGAAACCTCCGAGGCCGACAAGACGCGGTTCCGCGAAAGGCAAAAGCAAATTCTGCTGGCGCGGCAACGCGGGCAGGAGCATCTGGGCACCGACTAACGCACTGATAAACCTATTGCAGCCATGCGCCGGAAAGCGGATCATCCTTCCGCGCACACGGTATCGGAGGTGTCATGCATCGTGAACCAACAACCCTGGCGGAGTGGAAATCGACTCTGGTCGCAGCCCTGGGGCTGATCTTGGCCAGTTTCATGGCCTGGTATGGGTTGTCCCGTCTCAGCGAGGCGGCAGCCGGGGATACGATCGGAACGATCACGTCGGTCGGTTTGGTGATCTGGATCGTTTCGCAGTCCTGGTATTACATGACGCAGGTAAAGTCTCCACGTCGCCTGGTGTTCCTGATGGGCGTGTCCTTCATACAGGTGGTGCCATTCCTGTTCGCAGCAGCCTATGGGGCTTTTGGTTATTACGACCTGTGTGTAATCGGTGCCAGAGGGCCGGCGGACGTGCTGTATTTCTCTTACGTCACCTTCACCACGGTTGGGTATGGCGACATGGCCCCTGTCGGGTTGTGTCGCGCGCTTGCGGCGGCCGAGGCCGTAATGGGCTATGTGCTGTTGGGAATGTTCGTTGCGGCGGCGGTCAGCATCTTTTCCCGTAACCACCAACCTCATTGAACCTGCGCCTTGCCTATTTGTTCTGATCGATCCAGCGCGACATCATCTGTTTGTCGCGAAAGCACTCGGACGGGATCGGCCGGCGCTTGCTGCGCGAGATGCGCTCCGCAAAGGCGACCTGTTTGCCGGTCGGATAGTTTGCAAATGGTGACGGGTCGTGTGGCTTATGGGCAGAAATCCAATCCGACATCGACCGCCGGTCGCGTTGCGCTTCGACAGGAATGTCCAGCGCCGACTGTTCGGCAATGGCGCGGGCATAGCGCATCTGCCGGTCTGTGACGGGCAGCAAGTGATAGTCGTTTGATGGGCCGCTTAGGGCGGAATTTCGCATGTTCCGGGTCATCGGGTGATCCTCTGACTATGTAGAACATAAATAGAACATTAACCTTTCATTTCAAGGTTTGGCTGTTTTGACTCGGCAACAAGCCGCCTGAAATTGCTTTTATTGACTGGTAAATCAATAAAAGCTAAATCCCTTTGCAACGCACCCATTTCCCTTGCACCAAAGGGACATCCGTACAGAAAAGGACGCGGCATGAAGTTTCAGCCCAAGGCCAGCCATTTCATTAATGGCGAATATGTCGAAGACACCAACGGCGCCCCGATCGACGTCATCTACCCGGCCACCGGCGAGGTCATCGCACGGCTGCATTCCGCAACGCCCGAGGTTGTAAATAAGGCTCTAAACAGTGCAAAATTGGCTCAGGCCGAGTGGGCGGCCATGTCGGGAACCGAGCGTGGTCGCGTTCTGCGCTGCGCCGCTGACATCATGCGCGAACGCAACTATGACCTGTCGGTCTTGGAAACCCACGACACTGGTAAACCCCTGCAGGAAACGCTGGTGGCCGATGCGACCAGCGGCGCGGACGCGCTGGAGTATTTCGGCGGTTTGGCGGCCTCGCTGACCGGTGAGCACATCCCGCTGGGCGGTGGTGACTTCGTCTATACGATCCGCGAGGCACTGGGTGTCTGCGTTGGCATTGGCGCCTGGAACTATCCGACCCAGATTGCTTGCTGGAAAGGCGCACCCGCTCTAGCCTGCGGCAACACGATGGTTTTCAAACCCTCTGAGACCACGCCCTTGTCCGCGCTGAAAGTGGCCGAAATTCTGATTGAGGCCGGTGCGCCCAAAGGTGTTTACAACGTCGTGCAGGGCTATGGCGATGTCGGTGCCTCACTGGTGACCGACCCACGCGTGGCTAAGGTCTCACTGACCGGGTCGGTGCCGACGGGCCGCAAGGTCTATGCAGCCGCTGCTGCGGACATGAAGCACGTGACCATGGAATTGGGCGGTAAGTCCCCGATGATCGTGTTCGACGACGCCGATATCGAAAACGCCGTGTCAGGCGCGATTCTGGGCAATTTCTACTCCTCGGGCCAGGTATGTTCGAACGGCACCCGCGTGTTCGTGCAGAAAGGCATCAAAGAAGCCTTCCTCGCCCGTCTGTCAGAACGTCTGGCAACCGCGAAAATCGGCAACCCGCTGGATGAAGAGGTCAACTTTGGCCCCATGGTCAGCGAAAACCAGATGAACATCGCGCTGGGCTATATCGAAAAGGGTAAAGCCGAGGGTGCGCGCCTGGTTTATGGTGGCGAGCGGATCGAAGGCGATGGTTTCTACATGCAGCCTACCGTTTTCGCCGACGTCACCGACGAAATGACCATCGCGCGCGAAGAGATCTTTGGACCCGTCATGTCGGTACTGGATTTCGACACTGAAGAAGAGGTCATGGCCCGCGCCAATGACACCGAATTTGGTTTGGCTGCTGGGGTGTTCACAAAAGACGTCATGCGCGCTCATCGTGTCGTGGCCGGGTTCGAAGCAGGCACCTGCTACATCAACACCTATAACCTCGCTCCGGTTGAGGCGCCGTTCGGTGGGTCAAAGATGTCGGGCGTTGGCCGTGAAAACTCGAAACTGGCGATCAACCACTTCAGTGAGATGAAGACGGTTTACGTCTCGATGAACGATGTCGAGGCGCCATACTAATCAAAACCGGCGATCCAAACTCTGTTCCCGACATTTGGCGTCGGGAACAGAGCATAAGCCGCCCCTGACCTGTGGCTGACTTTCCTGCAAGCGCCGAGTTCGCAAGCAGGAGGTCCGCCCATGAAAATCCACGCTCAGGCCGTTGTAATCGGAGGCGGCCTTGTTGGTTGTTCGATCCTCTACCATCTGGCCAAGCTCGGCTGGACCGATGTGGTCCTGCTGGAACGTGATGAGCTGACCTCGGGTTCGACCTGGCACGCGGCGGCCGGGATTCACGGGTTGCACGACAACAACAACATCACCCGTATCCAGCATTACACGATGAACCTGTATAAAGAGCTGGAGGAACAGACCGGGCAGGGTTGCGGCGTGTTCCAACCCGGCTCGCTGTATCTGGCGCAGACCGAGGACCGCGAACACCAGCTGCGCCTGCAAGAGGCCAAGGCGAAGTTCTATGGCCTGAATTTCTATGAGATCAGCCGTGAACAAGCGATGGAACTGCACCCGCTGGCGCAGTTCGACGATATCCGCTGTATCATGTTCGAACCCGAAGGTGGCAACGTTGACCCCTCGGGCGTGACCCACGCTTATGCCGCCGGTGCGCGGGCGATGGGTGCCACGATTGAGCGGTTTTGCCCCGTAATAGGCACAGAACAGCAACCCGATGGGTCATGGATCGTGCGCACCGAAAAAGGCGATATTCGCACGCAGTGGGTGGTGAATGCAGCTGGCCTTTGGGGGCGTGAGGTGGCGGCTATGGCTGGCATCGAACTGCCACTGCAACCAACCGAACACCAGTATTTCGTCACCGACGCGATTGACGAGGTGGCCGCCCTTGGTCGGCGCCTGCCATCAATCGCCGACCGGGATGGTGAGTACTACTTCCGACAGGAAGGCAATGGCCTGCTGATCGGTGCGTATGAGAAAGACATGCGGTTTTGGGCCGAAAACGGAACGCCGCTGGATTTCGCGCATGATCTGTTTCCCGACGATCTGGACCGCATCATGGAGAATGTGATCCGCGCTACCGAACGTGTGCCGGTCGCAGCCACTGCGGGGGTCAAGCGGGTGATCAACGGGCCGATGATCTGGTCTCCGGATTCCAACGCGCTGTGGGGGCCGGTGCCGGAACTACAGAACTACTTCTGCTGCACCGGGATTATCCCCGGTTTCTCGCAATCCGGTGGTCTTGGCCTGTTGTCGGCGCAGTGGATGATCGAGGGCGAGCCGCAATACGACATGTTCGCCTGGGATCTGGCGCGGTTCGGCGACTGGGCCGACAAGAAATTTACAAAAGCGCGGGTCGAGGATGTCTATACCCACCGCTTTGCCATCCACTTCCCCAACGAAGAACGTAGCGCTGGCCGCCCCGCCCGCCTGCGCCCGGCCTATCAGATGCAAAAAGATATGGGCTGCGTCTTTGGCTTGAACTGCGGCTGGGAACACCCGTTATGGTTCGCTGATCAACCCGGAGTGACCGATACCAACGGCTTCACCCGCCAGAACTGGTGGGAGCCGGTGGGCCGCGAAGTGCAGATGCTGCGCGATCATTTGGGCGTCATCGATATCTCGAACTTCGCCAACTACGTGATCAAGGGGCCGGAGGCTTACGATTGGCTCGAGCGTCTGGTCGCCAACCGGGTACCGACCGAGGTTGGGCGGTCCTGCCTGACTCCGCTGATCTCGGTCCGTGGTGGCGTTGCAGGGGACTTCACCATCACTAAAGTTGCAGACGATGAATACATGATGATCGGTTCCGGTATGGCCGAGCGGTATCATCAGCGGTTCTTCAACATGGTCGATCTGCCCGAGGGTACCACCTTTGAGGTCGCCACTAACCGCATTGCAGGCTTCAACGTGGCCGGGCCGAAATCGCGCGATCTGTTACAGCGGCTGACCAATGCGGACCTGAGTAACGAGGGTTTCCGCTTCATGCGGTCGCGTACAATCGAAGTTGCCGGGGTTACCTGTCTGGCCATCCGCGTCAGCTTTACCGGTGATTTGGGGTGGGAACTGCACTGTGCTGAAGACGACCAAATCAGGCTCTACTCTGCACTTTTGGAGGTCGCGAAGGACTTGAATGGTGGCCCTGTCGGAGGCCGAGCTCTGGGGTCTCTGCGTATTGAAAAGGGCTATGGGTCCTGGAGCCGCGAGTATTCGCAGGAATACTGGCCGCAAGAGGTTGGGCTGGCGGGCCTCATCAAGCTGGACAAGGACTTCCTGCACAAAGATGCCTACCTTGCCATCAAGGACAACCCGGCACGCGAGGTTCTTTCGATCTTCGAGGTCGACGCCGATCTGGCCGATGCCTCAGGCGGTGAGCCGATCTTTACCCCCGATGGCAGGCCCGTGGGTCGCGTGACCTCGGGCGCGTACGGGTACTCGGTCAGCAAGTCTCTGGCTATCGGATACGCCGATCTTAGGGTGGCGGGACCGGGCGATACGGTAGAAATCTTCCTTCTTGGCAAGCCGCACAGGGCCAGAATTCTTTCGGAACCGCCTTTTGACCCCAAAGGTTACCGGTTGCGCGACGTCCAACCGGTGATGGAGTCTGCTTCATGACCGATACCTTCGCACGCGTTGCCGATTTTACCCTGACTTGTCCGGCCGATCAGATGCCGGACAGCGCCAAAGAGGCAGCGGCGCTGATGATGTTGGACACTATGGGCATCCTGATCGCCTCGGGCCCGATGGAGGCCGGGGTGATCGCGCGCGACACGGCGGCGATGCTCTATGCCAGTTCCGATCCGGCCCACAGCGCACGGATGATGTTCGATGGTCGCCCGGTCAGCGTGGCTGGCGCGGCCTATGCCGCCGCGACCCAGACCGACAATCTGGACGGGCATGACGGGTATAACCCGACCAAAGGACATATCGGGGTTGTGGTTCTGCCAGCACTGATCGCCCTTATGGAAACCCGCCCCGATCTGACAGGGCCTGAAGCATTGGCTGCCGTGATCGCCGGCTATGAAATTGCCGGCCGAGCCGGATTGTCGTTGCATGCCTCGGTCAGCGACTATCACACCTCGGGCGCCTGGAACGCACTGGGCGTGGTGGCGATGGCGGCGCGATTGCGGGGGCACACGCCCGAACAGATGCGTCAGGCAATGGGAATCGCCGAATACCACGGTCCCCGTAGCCAGATGATGCGCGAGATCGCCAATCCGACGATGTTGCATGACGGCTCCGGTTGGGGTGCGCTGGTTGGCATTTCCGCTGCCATTCTGGCCGAGCGTGGCTTTACCGGAGCACCGGCCATCACAATCGAAGCCGAGCAGGCAGCCGTCCATTGGACTGATCTGGGGCAGTTCTGGCAGGTCGAGCATCAATACGTAAAGCCCTATCCCATCTGCCGTTGGGCACATGCGGCGATTGATGCTGTCCGAGCGGTGATGCTGGACAACACCCTGTCCTACGAGCAAATTCAATCCATCCAGATCAACAGTTTCCATCAGGCGGCCTGCCTTTACGCTGGAATGCCGGACACCACGTCTCAGGCCCAGTATTCTCTGCCTTTTGCCGTGGCGGTGCAGGCCATCTATGGTCGGATCGGGGTGGAGCATATTTCCGGCAGCGGTTTGTCTGATCCGACTGTGGCGGAATTGATGATGCGTATCCGTGTGGCCGAATCTGACCAGCACTCTGCCCGATTCCCCAAGGGTCGCTGGGCCGATGTCATCATAACAACCACTGACGGGCGGGCCTTGAAATCCGGAGACGTTCACGCACGCGGCGGCCCTGAGGCCCCGATCAGCCGCGATGAGGTGATCGCCAAATACATGGAATTCGCGGCCCCCGTTATCGGCCCGTCGCGTGCTAAGGCGATCCGCGATGTCGTTCTGGGCTGGGTGGAACCGACCTCCCAATACTCGGACTTGTCACCATTTGTTTTCGGGCCTTGAGGTCCGCAGACCCGGCCATCGTTCCGAGTCACAGGTAATTCCGCACTACACTTAGCCTGTGTCAGAGCCTCCTATTCCGTTTTCAACGTTGCGAAAAGGATAGCAATCCTCTGCCGGGTTTCTGCGCTGTCCTGAAGCAAGGCTTCAGCGTCGGCCAGTGGTTTGTCTGGCACACGCACGGGCTCGGCCGACAGGCCCCGGCTTGTCTTCGCGACATCGCTGAATTTCGTACCGCTGCCCAGTTCTGCCTTTTCCGTCAGATCGGCTAGCCAGAACAGCCGGTTCGCTTCATCCGCGTGACCCGATGCGCGCATCAGCTCACCCGCTGCCGCAAAGTCACCTGTGGCTTGCAGGGCCGCGGCCCGCAGGGAATCGGCCTCATCGGTGGGATCATCTGCAAGTTCCAGCATCGCCTGATGCGGACGGTGGGCCTGCAATGCCGCTTTTGCCCGCAACCGCGCCCGTTCCCCTCGCTTGAGCCTGTCCTGAGGGCGTTTTGCCAGAGCCTGTGCCTGTTTGGCGAATCCTAGCCTAGCCAGCCGGTCTGCAACGACGATTGCCGCATCGGTTGTCAGTGCTTGTGACTGAGCGTTCGACAGGCTCAGGATACGGCGCAAAAAGGTAGCATCGTCGGCCCGTTCGGTCAGAACGAACACCACACGGTTGAGCGTTTCAGTGGACCCGTTGCGCTCTGGCAGCTCTGCCACCACGTCCAGCGCCGCGTCGAATTCCTGCCCAAGGCTCAGGGCTACGGCGTGCGTTTGTTGCATCATCGCTCCGATTTCCGACCGGCGAAGCTCAACAGTGTAGGATTCCGCTAGATCCAGCTCTTGCGGTGAAACCGCGCCGCGTTCCAGCCAGCGTTTGTCAATCAGCCGAGCCAGTGCCAGCGGCGCTTCAAGCGTGGCGTCCGGGGCCTCAAGCACTTCAGTCAGCAGGGTTTCGGCGCGGGGCGCATCGTGTTCGGCCGTTGCGACCTTTGCTTTGGCCTGTGTCGTGTCGGCGCTAACCTGCGTTTCGACGCGATCCACCGAACGCAAGACGCGCCGCGCGGCCTCGAGTTCCTGCCCCTCTACCAGAATGTCCGACAACATCGGCCCAACGTGGCGGCGCAGGTGGTTCGGAAGGCGTGTAAAGGTCTGCTCGATCGCAATCAGATTGGCGTCTTGACGCAAGCTGCCCTCCGTCAATGCAGCCCACATGGCTGCGTCGCTTTTACAACGCTGAAGCCCTGTAAACGGGTTCGACCCGTTGAGTTGCCCATCATCTAAGACGCGTGCAATAGCGGCGATACGTTCGGTCTCCAAGGAACGCTCACCCAGCAATTCCAGCGCCCTGATCGCTTCGGCCCCAAACCCCGAATAGGCGTAGTGCTTGGCCAGTTGCAGCGCACGGGTCTTGTCGATGGTGTCGAATTCCTGAAACAGACCCGTCCGAAGCGCTGCGGTCTGTTCAGCAAACGGACGTTCATCAGACCAGTCGTCCAACGCAAGCTCGGCGCTGGACACGCAGGGGGGGCGCCGTTCCAGCTGCGGCACATCCGGACCCAACAGCCCGTTCAGGTCCTCGAGAATCGTGGTTACCTGGACGTTTAGTTCCACCTCAGATGGTATTAGCAGACTTTGATTGCTGATTGAGGCCCGTGGTCCCACAGGCGCAGTTTTCAGATCGACGATCCCGCGGTCAGCGCCCTGCAAAAGACGCGTTGCAAGCTGGTGTTCAAATCCACTTGCGTTCAGGTTCAGCAGAGGTAGCTCCAGTGTGGCAAGGCTCTGATCCGGACCCGGCGTCATATCGCCCTTTGGCGCTTTGGGCAGGACCGGGGCCGGAATGTCGCTGGTAAGCGGCGGCAGAAATGTACCGGGCGCGATGTCCACCACGATCATTGTGTTCCTGAACAGAAAGGCTGAGGCGACGCAGTTGCAACCAAACTCCATCTCAAGCGGGGCACCGGGTTTGGTCTGAGACAGGGCAGCCAGGCGGTTCTGGGTCAGGCGCTGAAACACTGCACCTGTTCGAAACGCCACATCCTCCAGCGCGACGTTCAGGCGCGCGCCGTTCTTCGTCTGTTTCAAAACCCAGCCTGTGTCTGGAGGGACCTGAACAACCAGCCTTGTATATCCATCATGCTCGCCCGAGCGCACAGTTACATCCCGCGCAGCGGCACCCGTGGCAGCGGCGATCAAAGCAGAAGCAATCAGTGCAAACCGGGTCATGCCGCCGCCTGCTTGAGTTCTTTCAACGCCTCTTCCAGTTCGGTGAAATCCGGGCGGTTGTGGGTCGGTGTATTCTGGCGCCCAACCTCAATGCACATAGCCGCGTTGTGGTTGTGCAGGTTGGCGACCAGAACCTCTTTGATCAGCTGGTAGAAATGGTTGTCTTCTTCGACAACGGCTTTCAGCTTGCCCGCGAAGGGGCCGACCAGACCATAGGCCAAAAACACGCCCAGAAAGGTCCCCACAAGCGCGCCGCCGATCAGTTTGCCTAGTACCTCGGGCGGTTGATCGATCGAGCCCATCGTCTTGATCACCCCCAGAACCGCGGCCACGATGCCCAAGGCGGGCAGGCCATCCGCAACCGTCTGCAGGGCATGGCTGGAATGCATGGCGTGATGGAAATTCGCCTCCATCCGCTTTTCCAGGACCTCTTCCACCTGATGCGGATCGTCGTAGTTCATTGAGGCAGACCGCATCGTGTCACAGATCAGATCAACCGCTTCTTTGTCGGCCTGAATTTTGGGGTAGGCCGAGAACAGAGGCGAGCTTTCCGGGTCTTCGATATGTTGTTCTACCTCGACAGGGCTGGCCTTGGCGATACGGATCAGTGAAAACAAAAGGCACAGCAGGTCGCGGTAATCCTCGGGCTTCCATTTGGGACCTTTGAACACTTTGGCCATGTCCTTGGCCGTGTGTTTGACGGCGCTCATGTCGTTGCTGATCAGAAAGGCGCCTACCGCGGCACCGCCGATCATCATCATCTCAAATGGCAGTGATTTCATAATGATGGCCATCTTGCCGCCCGCAGCAAGATAGCCGCCGAATACCATGGCGAAAATGACGACAATTCCGATTATTCCGATCATGGGTGGTCTCCAGCAAAATCCTGTGCGGGGTTGAAATGTTATTCCTGCGGCGCCGCGGCGTTGCGGCCAGCCATTATGACGCTGATCGTATAGGCGGCCTCGGGCCTGAGCCCGGCCAGAACACCTGCGGCCGCGTCTGGCGGCATCCGCGACAGGAAACCAGCGGCAAAGCTGGGGTCCATCGTCTCAAACAACGCGGCGGCGTCTTTGGGTTTCATGCTTTGGTAAACATCCGTCAGGCGCGTCAGGTCGGTCTCGGCGGCCTTTTCGGCCATAGCTAGCGTCTCGCGCAGGGCCTCTTCGGCCTCTTGCAGCGCAACCAGGCGGGTCTCGATTGCCTGGTCGGCAATAGCCAATGCCCTTTCCTTGTCCAGAACAGCCGCCTCGCGCTGTTTTAGCGTCTCTTCCCGGCGCAGTAACTCGGTCAGCAAAACCTGCGCCCCGGGTAAGTCGGCCCGCGCCTGTTCTGTTTCGGGCAATGACGGCTCGGCGCCTTTTGCCAGCGCGGGGCCGGCCTCCAGCCCGATGCGAATCGCGGCGGATCCGATCATCAGCAACGAGATGACCGCCAGCACGCCGCCCTTTGGGCGTTTTGCGGTTGGCTTGGAGGTCATGTCGCAGCCTCACCCCGGGACCGGGTGTGTCGGAAGAACATCAGGCCGTCGGGTCGCTTGTCTGGACCCGCGGTAGGTGTTGCGCTGTCCGCCTCTGCAGGCTTTTCCGTTACCTCTGTGGAGTCTTCCGACTGTTCCGGTTTCTCGGCCACTTCAACTTTGTCTTCTGACTCCGCTGACCTTTCGCTCGACTTAGTAGTCTGTTCTGATCCTGTTTCGGCTGCTTCCGAATCCGCTTCCACCTGAGGCTTTGCGCTTGTTCCTTTTGGGCGGTTGACAGGTTCGGGCTCTGCCGGTTTGTCCTCGGGCGGAACGATGTCATGCATTGATGCCAACATCAGTTCCAGGCGCTGGGCGACCGATTCGGCGCGTTGCGTCAGTTCTTTTAGAACCTCACCGGACTGGTCCGAAGCCTCTCGCGCCGCGCCCAGTGACTCTTTCAGCTCATCGGCCTGAGTTGATAGCACGGCAACCGCACCGCCAACGCCTTTTTCCAGATCGGTGAACCGCTTGAGCCGCCGGGACAGCACGAAACAATAAAGACCCGCACCCAGCGCGCCGGCGACCAGCAAAATATCTGCAATCAGCTCCAACTTCGCCTCCTAGTTCAATACGAATTCCATCACGAGGACATCGCGTACGCGCCCCTCGCCGACGACAATTTCAATGCGCCGTAGCAGGTGGCCGCGGATACGCATCAGGGCCAGCGAATCTTCAAGATCCGACACTTCGACCGCGCGCAGATAACCGTTCAGGATGTCCATGATTCGCGGTTTCATCTTCTCGACATCGGCGGTGTATTCGGCATTCACCTCAAGCTGAGCGTGAAATTTCAGATGCCGCGAATCGCCAGCGTTCACTGATACGATCACTGGCGGCAGATCGACGAAACCGACTTGCGGCAACGCCTTGACCGGCTTGCCCTTGTCCATGTCCTTGGCGTTTACTACAGCGGACTTGCCGCCGAAGGGCAGCATTCCGGACGTGGTCAGGAAATACCCGCCTGCCGCCCCGGCCACGGCCAGAATCGCCCCGATAATCAGCCCTTTTTTCCCCGACTTTTCCGGGGCTTCTGCCTGTTCCGCAGTCGCGTCAGTCATGACGTCCTCACTTGTCCGTTCTGCAATCGTCATAACCCGGCAGGGACTAACCGATTGTTAAGGGCAATGGTCCAAACAGGGAACGTGCCGGGCAGAATGTCGGCGAGTCGGAGGTGAGCGTGCAGCAGATCGGAACTGTCTGGGCAAGTTTGGACAGGCGTAAACAAATCATCGTTGCCGGTGCGGTCGTGCTGGTGTTTCTTGGGGTCCTTGCGATGTCACGTCTGGTGACGGCGCCGTCGATGACCTTGCTTTATGCGGGGCTGGAAAGCGGCGCTGCGGGGGATATCGTCCGCTCGCTGGAACAGCGCGGGGTCACTTACGAGATTCGCGGCGGCTCGATCTATGTGCCCGGATCGCAGCGGGATGAGCTGCGCATGACCTTGGCCAGCGAAGGCCTGCCCGCGAACGGCAATCAGGGCTATGAGCTGTTGGATTCGCTCAGCGGCTTTGGCACTACGTCGCAGATGTTCGATGCCGCCTATTGGCGCGCAAAAGAGGGTGAACTGGCCCGCACCATCGTTGGCAGCCCTCATGTCAGCCAGGCCCGTGTGCATATCGCCAACGGGTCGACCAATCCGTTCCAGCGCAGCGTGGCACCGACGGCCTCGGTCTATCTGGTGCCGTCGGGGGCGCAGGTCACATCGGATCAGGCCAAGGCGATCCGGTTTCTGGTGGCTTCGGCCGTCAGTGGTCTGGCGCCCGAGAATGTCACCGTCGTCGATTCGAACGGGGCTGTGATCGGCGCGCAGGAAACGGCCGTTGCCGCGGATACGGCCGATGACAAGGCGCGCCAGTTGCGTGAACGGGTGATGCGACTGGTTGAGGCGCGCGTCGGCACCGGGAACGCAGTGGTCGAGGTCAGTGTCGATACGGTGACCAAGACCGAATCCATCCGCGAACGCCGTTTTGATCCCAATGGGCGCGTCGCCATCAGCACCGATATCGAAGAACGCTCGGACAGCGCCCGCAACCAGTCTGCCGATGTCACCGTGGCCTCGAACCTGCCCGATGGGGACGGTGCTGGTGGCGACGAATCGAACTCCAACGCAACGCAGACGCGCGAGCGGGTGAACTATGAGGTCTCTGAGACCGAGCTTGAGGTTCACAACGCGCCCGGCGCGATCAAACGCCTGACGGTTGCGGTTCTGGTCAACGGAACGCGCACAGTCGACGCGACCGGGGTGGAAAGTTTTGAGCCGATGCCAGAGGCCGAGATGGATGCTCTGAAAGAGCTGGTGGCCTCAGCCGTTGGGTTTGATGAAGCGCGCGGGGATGTCATTACCCTGAAATCGCTGGACCTGCCGGTGGTTGAACCGCAGGGCACGATGGCCTCGGCCTCGATCTGGCAAAAGGTGCATTTCGACGCGATGTCGCTGATCCAGATGGCGGTTCTGGCGATTGTTTCGCTGGTACTCGGCCTGTTCGTGATCCGCCCGATCCTGACGAAACCGGCGATGACGCCCGCGTTGCTGCCTGCCGGGGCTGCTCCGGAGCCTGAGGCCTATCTGACCGGTGAAATCGCAACCGACGAGACCGGACAATTCACTTCGCTTCCAGGTCAGGCACCTGCTGGCGATGTTCCGGCGCTGGCCGCGCAGCAGAGTGCTGATCCGGTAGATCGGCTGCGGGCGATGATCGGCGACAAGCAAGAAGAGACGGTCGAAATCCTGCGCAGCTGGCTCGAAGAAGGGGAGGAGCGTGTCTGATGTCGATTGCCCATCTTCTTGAGGATTTCACCCTGCAGGCCGGCGGCGGCAAGCTGCACTTGCTGGACGAGGACGCGCTGGAAGAACAACGTCTGGCTGCGTTTGAGCAAGGCTATAGCGCCGGTTGGGAAGACGCGGTTCAGGCGCAAGAACAGAGCCGAAGCCGGGTCTCGGCGGAACTGGCCAAATCGCTTGAGGATATGTCCTTCACCTATCACGAGGCCGTCACCCGGATGGCCCTGTCGCTGGAACCGATGTTTCAAAGTCTGGTGCAGGTAGTCCTGCCTGAGACGCTGGATCGCGGCTATGCCGTACGGCTGGTGGAACAACTGGCTGATATGGCACGCGGACAGGTCAGCCAGCCGATGCAGATCTTCGTGCCCACGGGTCGGGGGGGCGAGGTCGAGGCCTTGTTGCCGCAGGATCTGTCTTCACCCGCCCGCGTGATCGAGGACCCGTCGCTGGAGTCCGGACAGGCTCGGCTGCAGGTTGGAACCTCTCAGCGCGAGGTGGATTGCACTGGCCTGCTCGCCTCGGTCGCCGGGGCATTTGACGCATATGTATTTGAGGCAAAAGAGGCAGTGAACCATGAGTGACCCCCAGACCCCGAAACCTGAAAGAGCCAACCCGTTCGAGGCCGTTCCGATTGAGGTCACGGTGTCCGTCGGTCGCGCGCGGCCCCTTATCCGTGATCTTCTGAACATGGGTGAAAACGCCGTACTGACGCTGGACAAACGGATCGAGGATCCGGTCGACCTTTATGTCGGTGATCAACTGGTCGCTCGAGGCCTGCTGGAAGAGATGGAGGGCGATCAGGCGGGTCAGCTTGCCGTGCGCCTGACCGAGATCGCGGATTTGCAGAACGGGATCGGTTGATGCGGGTTCTGCTTTGGCTGTTTGTCGCGCTTGCGACCCTGTCCCCATCTCTAGCTGCAGCGCAAGAGTTGTCGCTTTCCCTGGGCGAGGGTGGCTCGATCTCGGCGCGGACCATCCAGCTAATCCTGTTGATCACGGTGCTCAGCCTCGCGCCAGGGCTTGCGATCATGGTCACCTGTTTTCCGTTTCTGATTACCGTTCTGGCCATCCTGCGGCAGGGCATTGGCTTGCAGCAATCACCGCCCAACATGCTGATTGTCAGCCTGGCGATGTTCCTGACCTATTTCATCATGGAGCCGGTCTTTACCGAGGCCTGGGCTACCGGTATCCGACCCATGGTCGAAGAAACGATGGAGGTTGAGCCAGCGCTTGAGATCGCCATCAAGCCGTTCCGCGCCTTCATGGCTGCGCGGCTGAACCCCGACACCTTTCATTCCATGGCCGCCCTGCGCCCCGGCGGAGATGCGATTGCGTTGTCGCCTCAGGCACCGCTGTCGATCCTGATGCCGTCCTTCATGCTGTCCGAGATCGCTCGCGCGTTTCAGATCGGATTTCTGATCTTCCTGCCGTTTCTGATCATCGATCTGGTAGTGGCGGCGGTGTTGATGTCGATGGGGATGATGATGGTGCCGCCTGCAACTGTGTCGCTGCCTTTCAAGCTGGCGTTCTTTGTTATCGCGGATGGCTGGTCATTGATCGCTGGGGCATTGGTGCGCAGTTACATGACCTAGAGCGGTCACTGTCGGGTGATCTGCAGCCGAGCCCGCAACCCCTGATCCCCTGCCTCGAAGCTGAGGGAACCGCCGTGCTGTTCGGCAATCGTGGCTACGATGGTCAGCCCAAGACCGAACCCGTCTGAGGACCCGATATTCGAGCCGCGGCGGAACGGGGCCATCAGCGCCTCAATATCTGAAACGGACAGATCGGCCCCTTTGTCCTCAACAGTGATGGTGGCCGTACGGGCATCGGTTTCAAGCTGCACCTCGGCATGACGGCCGTATTTCAAGGCGTTGTCGATTAGGTTAGTCAGTGCGCGTTTCAACGAGATCGGCCGGGCCATCACCAGCATCCGCCGCGTTTCCGGAAGCGACCCATGCCCACGTCTTGACATGAAGACCGAGGGCGCGCCTTCGACTGCGACCGGGGCGATTTTCTTCAGTGTCACCGGCAGGTCCATGTCTTGGTAGTCGGCGACCAGAGACTCGACCAGCGCGGTCAGTGAAATCTGACGGGGTTCCTCGACGCTCAACTCGGACCGGGTGTAAGTCAGCACGCTTTCGATCATGCCGGTCATCTGATCCACATCCGCCTCGAGCTTTTCGCGCAACTCGTCATCAGGAATAAGCGCCGCCCGAAGGCGAACCCGGGTGGCAGGCGTGCCCAGATCGTGACTGACCCCGGACAGAACGGTAGCGCGTTTTTCAAGCTGGTCCCGCTCGGCATCCAGATGGTCGTTGACGGCCGAGACGATCTCGCGCAGTTCTGCAGGCCCGTCGGTGTCATAGCTGTTCGGTCCACCCCGGCGCTTGCGGTCGCGCAGCGCACCAGCAAACCGGGTGAAGGTGTCCGAGACATTGCCCACCGAGGTCAGGATGACCGCCAGCGTCACGATCGCAGCGAGAATGGCGGGCAGTCGCAGATCGGCAGGGGCGGCCTTGCAGCCCCAGACATCGGTGCCATCCACCTGCCGCCAGTCATTGCGCCCGAACCGGGCGATTAGAATCGGTTCGCTGCAGTAAGTGGCCAGCAGGCGGGTCAGGTTGCCCAGCTTCTCGGCACCGGTCTGATCAATGCGCGACAGGATATCGGACACCGGATAGACCAGCCGGTCGGACATCACCGCAAGCGTCAACTCTCGCCCGGCCAGAGGGGCGGTATTGTCGGTTAGGATCGATAGGTTGGTGACAAAGCTGCGGTCCGACAGGCCCGGCAATTGTTCGAACCGGCCTGCATCGGCCAGTTGAGCAGCCTCGGCGGACAAAGCTGTCACGGTAACACCCGGCGGCGGGGTAATCCCGACCCGCAGTTCTTCATAGACGGAAAAGCCAGCGACATAGGCGCGAGTGAGAAAATCGTCCCAGGCGCGGGCTGATGAAAACCATAGCCCGGCAGACAGCAAGCCGGTGGCAAAGGCTGCTCCGGTCCAGATCCAGCCCAGGCTGCGTAGGCGCGGCGCGCGCGGCGTCATGCGCCCTCGTCCACGAACACCTCGGCGGCAAAGACGTACCCGACGCCGCGCTCAGTGCGCAGCATCTGCGGGTCTTTCGGGTTCGTCTCGATCTTGGATCGCAACCGTCCAACCAGCATGTCTATGGCGCGGCCTTGCGCTTCGGGCTTGTCGGCGCTGCCGGTGACATCCAGCGCGGCGGCGATCTCATCCCGGGTTAGTGGGATATGCGGGTTGGCCAGCAATACCTTGAGCAGCGCGGTTTCCCGCTGTGAGAGCGAAACCAGATAGCCCTCAGGCGAGTGGACCTCATCCCGTTTGCCGTCATAGGTCCAGTCATTGAAGCGAAAGGTCCGCGTGCGGCGGCGATAGGCCAGCGACGGCGTGCGGCGGGCACGCTGCATCACCGCGCGGACGCGGGCCAGCAGTAGCTGCGGGTTGAACGGTTTGGCGATATAATCGTCAGCCCCGACCTCATACCCTGCCATGCGCTGATGATCGGCAGACAGGGCCGAGACCAGAATGATCGGCACATCCTGCTCGGTCCGCAGGCGGGCGCAGATCTCGACCCCGTTCTCATCCCCCAGCATCACATCCAGCAGGATCAGGTCGATCCGGCCAGCCGTCAAATGCGAGCGGATTTCGTTTTCCGAGCTGGCAGGCAGGGCGATGAAACTGTTCTGCTGCAGGAACTGGGTCATCATCGACCGCATCTCGGGGTCGTCGTCCACCACCAGTAGTCGCGGAATGCTCACGCGGCTTGTCCTCCCAATTTCTGCTCCTCCGGTATCGTGCATTGTAACGAACGGAAACAGATTCAATGTCAACGTAACACGCTGTAACAAAAGCGGTGAATATTTGGGCGGTGACAGGATTTCGCACCGGATTCAGCGTTGCCAGACAGGGATATGGGCGCAGTATGTCGGGCATCGCTGCGTTTGCAGTCACAAAGTTCTCAGGGAGGAGACACGTAATGAAGCGTTTTGTATTTGCCACTGCATCGACTCTGGCCATGGTGGCCGGAACGTCGGTTGTGGCCGAACCACAGGCCGAAGTTCTGCATTGGTGGACGTCGGGTGGCGAGGCCAAATCGGTGGCCGTTCTTCAGGAAGAGTTTGCCTCGAACGGCGGCACCTGGACCGATATGCCGGTTGCCGGTGGTGGCGGTGATGCCGCAATGACCGCTCTGCGTGCTCGTGTTCTGGCTGGCAATGCGCCGACCGCCGTTCAGCTGAAAGGCCCTGCCATTCAGGAATGGTATGAAGAGGGTGTTCTGGCCGATATCTCGAGCGTAGCTGAGGCTGAAGGGTGGGCCGATGTACTGCCCGCTTCGATCGCCGGTCATATGATGTGCGAAGGCACATGGTGCGCCGCACCGGTGAACGTCCACCGCGTTGACTGGATCTGGGCCAACGCGGATGTGCTGGCGGCCAATGGCATCGAGATGCCGACCACATGGGATGAATTCAACGCCGCCGCGACCAAGCTGATGGATGCTGGTGTGATCCCGCTGGCCCATGGTGGTCAGGCGTGGCAGGACGCCACCGTGTTCGAAGCCGTTGTTCTGGGCATCGGCGGCCCCGAGTTCTATCAGAAGGCTCTGGTTGATCTGGACCCCGAAGCGCTGACCTCGGACACGATGGTTCAGGCGTTCGATCAGATGCGCACAATGCGCGGTTATGTCGACGAGAACTTCTCGGGCCGCGACTGGAAC
Organism: Ruegeria sp. ABF4_144; assembly: GCF_056160045.1. Classification (NCBI taxonomy): domain Bacteria; kingdom Pseudomonadati; phylum Pseudomonadota; class Alphaproteobacteria; order Rhodobacterales; family Roseobacteraceae; genus Ruegeria; species Ruegeria sp. ABF4_144. The sequence goes on along the minus strand of NZ_JBSWWK010000001.1, from coordinate 3,175,487 downwards.
CTTGCCACTGCGATGGTCATGAACGGCGAGGCTGCCTTCCAGATCATGGGCGACTGGGCCAAGGGTGAATTCCTGGCTGCTGGCAAGAAACCCGGCGAAGACTTCCTGTGCGCCTCGACCCCCGGTGACGGCTATCTGTACAACGTCGACAGTTTTGCCATGTTCAACGTGGACGGTGACGACAAGAAAGCCGGTCAGGACCTGCTGGCCAAGCTGATCGTCGCGCCGAACTTCCAGAAAGTGTTCAACCTGAACAAAGGCTCGATCCCAGCACGCACCGACGTGGCACTGGATGACTTTGATATCTGCGCCAATCTGTCGGCCGAAGATATGGGCTCGACCTCGGCCAGCGGCTCGCTGCTGCCGTCCTATGCGCACGGTATGGCGCTGCGCGGATCGCAGTCCGGTGCAATCACCGACGTTGTGACCGCTCACTTCAACTCGGATATGTCCTCGGCTGACGCGGTTCAGCAATTGGCGGACGCGGTGGCAAACAGCTACTGATCCGAATCTGCTCTGCCCCCTATACTGACGGGGCAGAGCATCTTTTCTCCCGGAGGAAAAAATGTCCGAATGGCTGGAAAACCACCTTCCCAAGGTGGTGCTGGCACCGTCGTTCATTGCCGTATTGATCTTTGTTTACGGCTTTATCGGATGGACGGCCTGGGTGTCACTGACCCGATCGAAACTGTTGCCGAAATACGAGATCAAGGGATTCATCCAGTATGAACGCCTGTTCGACTCGCCCCGCTGGGACACGGCAATCAACAACCTTTACCTGTTCGGTACCCTGTTCATCGTGATCGCGATGGTTCTGGGTCTGCTGCTGGCGATCCTGCTGGATCAGAAAATCCGCGTCGAAGGGGCCATTCGGACGATCTACCTGTACCCGATGGCGCTGTCGATGATTGTGACCGGTACCGCGTGGAAGTGGATATTGAACCCGGGTCTGGGTATCGAATCCATGGTGCAGGGTTGGGGTTTCACGAACTTCGAATTCGACTGGCTGGTGAACCCGGATTACGCCATCTACACCATCGTGATGGCCGCGATCTGGCAGAGCTCGGGCTTCGTCATGGCGCTGTTCCTGGCCGGTCTGCGGTCGGTGGATGGTGAGATCATCAAGGCCGCGCAGGTCGATGGTATCCCGACATGGCGCATCTACACGGCGATCATCATCCCCTCGATGGCCCCGATCTTCCTTTCGGCCTTCATCGTGCTGGCCCACCTTGCGATCAAAAGCTTTGACCTTGTCATCGCCCTGACGGGTGGCGGTCCGGGCTACGCGACCGACCTGCCGGCAACCTACATGTACGCAATGGCCTTTTCGCGCGGCGATATCGGTCAGGCGGCTTCCTCCGCGATGATCATGATGCTGGTCGTCTTTGCCATCGTGGTTCCTTACCTTTACTCAGAGTTGAGGGCGAAAAATGACTGATATTTCGATGCCCCATACGGAAACCCGTACTCAAAGCGCCACTGGCAAGATTGCCCTACGTTGGTTGCTTTACGTCCTGCTGGGCCTGTTCGCGCTGTATTACCTGATGCCGCTGTTCGTGATGGTGACCACATCGCTGAAAAGCCTTGAGGAAATCCGCACCGGGTCTCTGATATCGCTGCCGCGCGAGGTGAGCTTCGAGGCTTGGAAAACCGCATGGTCCGGTGCTTGTACCGGTATCCAGTGCGAGGGCCTGCAGCCCTATTTCTGGAACTCGGTCCTGATCGCGGTGCCTGCGGTGGCCATCTCGACCCTGCTGGGCGCGCTGAACGGCTATGTGGTCGCGCAATGGCGGTTCAAAGGCGCGAACATCATCTTCTCACTGATGCTGTTTGGCTGCTTCATCCCGTTCCAGGTTGTTTTGCTGCCGATGGCGCGCCTGCTGGGCATCATGGGGATTGCCGGGACCATTCCGGGCCTAATCTTCGTCCACGTGATCTATGGGCTGGGCTTCACCACGCTGTTTTTCCGCAACTACTATATCACCATTCCGGCCGAGCTGACCAAAGCCGCGCGGGTTGATGGCGCTGGTTTCATGCGTATCTTCTGGTCGATCTTCCTGCCGCTGTCGCTGCCGATCATCGTTGTGACCGTTATCTGGCAGTTCACGCAGATCTGGAACGACTTCCTGTTCGGCGTGTCGTTTAGCCAGGCGGGCACGCAGCCCGTGACCGTGGCGCTCAACAACATCGTAAACTCCACCACCGGCGTCAAAGAATACAACGTCGACATGGCCGCTGCGATCATCGCAGGGCTACCGACGCTGCTCGTCTATGTCGTTGCCGGTAAGTATTTCATCCGCGGCCTGACCGCTGGCTCAGTGAAGGGATAAGACCAATGGCACCCATCCTTGATATCAACAAACTCTACAAGAATTACGGCCCTGTCGAAATTCTCAAGGACATCAACATCTCAATCGAACCGGGCGATTTCCTGGTTCTGGTCGGCCCCTCGGGCTGCGGCAAGTCCACCCTGCTGAACTGTATTGCAGGGCTTGAGGAAATCACCGGCGGCACCCTGTCCATTGGCGGCAACGACATGACTCATGTCAGCCCCAAGGACCGCGACATCGCGATGGTGTTCCAGTCATATGCGCTGTACCCGACCATGACCGTGGCCAAGAACATTACCTTCGGCATGAAGGTGCGCGGGGTCGATCAGGCGACGCAGGACGCCAAGCTGAAAGAGGTCGCCCAACTGCTGCAGATCGAACCGCTTCTGAACCGTCGCCCCAGCCAATTGTCGGGTGGTCAGCGTCAGCGTGTCGCGATGGGTCGGGCGCTGGTGCGTGATCCCAAGCTGTTCCTGTTTGACGAACCACTGTCGAACCTCGACGCTAAGCTGCGGGTCGAGATGCGGACTGAGATCAAGAAGCTGCACCAGACGTTGGATGCGTCCATCGTCTATGTGACCCACGACCAGATTGAGGCGATGACGCTGGCAACCAAGATTGTCGTGCTGAAAGGCGGTATCGTGCAGCAGATCGGCACCCCGGCCGAGATCTACAACAGCCCGGCCAACCTGTTTGTGGCCGATTTCATGGGCTCACCGGCAATGAACCTTATCCCGGCGCAGGCGACCAAGAATGGGTCTGGCACCGAGATCGCCATCGCACGCGAAACGGGTGAGACTCTGGTGTTGAAGGATACCCGCGATCTGTCACTGCCTAAGGACGTGATCCTCGGTCTGCGCCCTGAAGATATCGCCGAGGCTGGCTTCCGCGCCGGGGCCGGCGTGCAAGAGGCTGAATGCCTTGTCGATATGGTCGAACCCGCAGGCGCTGATACCTATGTGGTCTCGGAACTGGGCGGCAAACAGGTCACCGCACGTCTGCACGCGGAAACCAGCGCACAGGCAGGCAAGATGCTGAACCTTGCCTTTGACATGAGCAAAGTGTCCTACTTTGCCGAGGAAACCGGCGAGCGTTTAAACTAAACAAAAAAGCGCCGCGCGAACTTAATCGCGCGGCGCTTGTTCAAACTGTAAACCGGATCAGCTGACTTTGTTGCGGTTCATGTCCTTGATCAGACGGTTCAGATCACCACCGCGCGCATCCAGCATCGCGCCGATCTCGGTCCGCTCGGTCAGCAGCATATTCACGCCTTCGATGAACATGTTGAAGAACTTGTCACGTCCTGATTTGTCCGACACCAAGAAGGTTACCTCGAACGGTGACGAGCCCTGCAGCTTGACCGAGGTGCGCACCTCGTAGCCTGCCTTGATCTTGCGGGCATTGCGCACGGTCACCTGACCGCCGATGAATTCGCGGAAACGACGTCCGTATTTATTCGAGATATAGCCCTGGAACGCTCTGGTGAACTGTTTCAGTTGCGACGGGCTGGCTGAACGACCGTCGGCCCCCAACACATAACGCGCCATAATCGGCACATCGGCGTATTGCACAAAGATCTTTTCGAAATCGCGGATCATCGCTTTTTCGGATTTGCCCGAGGCGATCACGCGGTTGATGTCATCCACGACACTGACAACCAGAGCTTTGGCGCTGGCTTCGGTCTGGGCAAAGGCGGGAAGGGCGGTCAGCATCACGCCGGCCAGGCCGGTGGCAATAAAACCGCGTCTGTTCAGATGGTTATTCGGCATAGGGGTCCTCGTAGGGGTCTAGGTAGGGGTCCCTGACAGGGTCGGTCCCGGTTTCTGCATAGGGGTCATCATACAGACCCAGATAGGCTTCCTCATCATCACGTGCCAGTTCGAAGCGGCGATTTTGGATGTAGATTGTCTGTGCCTGCGCATAACTGTCGGCGCTTTCGTATAGAATCGAATCCACCGTATCCGAGAACCGGCCCCGGTCACCCATCCGGCGCACAACCTCGGCATAGACGCCGATATTGTCGACCGGGCGCACCGGGCTAAAGTTGATCGGGTTCGAGAACAGGTTGACGACCACGCCAATCGAATCCCGCTGGGTCGAGGGGCCGTAGAAAGGCAATTCGACATAAGCACCCTCGCCAACGCCCCAAACGTGCAGGGTCTCGCCGAAATCGGTATCCACCGGCGGCAGGTTCAACTCGGCGGCTGGGTCAGACAGGCCCAATCCGCCCACCGTGGAATTGACCACAAAGCGCAGCAGAGCGTTGCCGGATTGCTTGACGTTGCCCTGCAACAAGTAATCCAGTGCCTGTCCGGGCATCGTCAGGTTTTCGGCGAAGTGATTAAAGCTGGTCACCATCGGGTCGGGCACGATCTTGACGTACCCTTTCGAGGCCGGGCGGAACAGAAACCGGTCTACGCCCAGGTTGAACTTGTGAATGCCCCGGTTGGTTCTTTCATAGGGATCGAACACCTCATTTGGTGGGGCCCCTTCCGGAGGTCGCGTGGCGCAGGCGCTCAGGACTGTCATCAGGGACAGCACGATCAGGTGCTTCAGGCGGGGTCTGCTCAACACTGTCTTTGCCACTCCAAACCGTTCGGGGTCGTTGACCCGAACTATCAATCAATACTGCCTATGGCCACATAGCGCGGCCTAATCTGACGTCACATATACGTTCCAAAACAAGCAGGAAACAAATAGCGTTTAACCTGCCCGGTGGGCCAAGGTAAAGCGGCACTGCTTCAACTGTTCGGAATAAGAAGAGTTACGCCCACCTTTCGGGCAGGTCCATCCCCGTTTTCAGGCTTTCCGAACCTGACCTTCCCGGTTAGCTTCGCCGCGACTCAAGATTTGGAGAAACCCTCATGAGCATTGCAGCGAAACTGGAAAGCCTCGGCATCAACCTACCGGACGCGCCCGCACCGGCAGCGAATTACGTGCCTTTCGTACGGGTCGGCAACATCGTTTATGTGTCGGGTCAGATTTCCAAGGATGATGAACTGATCACCGGCAAGCTGGGCGATGACATGGATGTCGACGCCGGTGCGGCTGCAGCCAAGGTCTGCGCCATCAACCTGCTGGCACAGGTCAAGGCGGCCTGCGGTGGCGATATCGACAAGCTGGTGCGCGTCATCAAGCTGACCGGTTTCGTAAACTCGACCGCCGATTTCACCGCACAGCCGCAGGTCATTAACGGCGCGTCCGATTTCCTGGTCGAAGCGCTGGGTGATGCCGGTCGTCATTCCCGTTCCGCCGTCAGCGCCGCCGCGTTGCCGCTGGGCGTCGCCGTCGAAATCGAAGGCATCTTCGAGGTCCAATGACACCGTCCCTGCCTTCCGTATTCTTGCAAACCCCGATCGCGCATCGGGCACTGCATGACAAATCGGACAACCGCCCGGAAAACAGCCGGGCGGCCATTCACGCCGCTGTCGAAGCCGGATACGGGATCGAGATCGATCTGCAACGGACATCGGACAACCGGGCGATGGTATTTCATGACTATGACATGACGCGTCTGACCGGGCAGGCGGGGCCGATTCAGCAGGTCTCGGCAGCGCAGGCGCAAGCCACCCAATTGCTACACGCAGATGACGGTATCCCAACGCTGGATGAGGTGTTGGAGATGGTGGGCGGCACGGTGCCGCTGCTGATCGAGTTCAAGGATCAGGACGGCGCGATGGGCACCGATGTCGGACCGCTAGAGGCGGACGCGGTGCGGGCGCTGCAAGGCTATGACGGGCCTGTGGCTCTGATGTCCTTCAACCCCAATTCAGTGGCCGAGCTGGCGCGCCTTGCGCCGCATCTGCCGCGCGGCTTGGTGACGTGCTCGTATCAGCCCAAAGAGGAACTGTTGTCGCAGACCGTCTGCGATCACTTGCGCGACATCCCTGATTTCAACCGGGTCGGCGCCAGTTTTATCAGCCACGAGGTTGCCGACCTTCCTCGCCCCCGTGTGGCCGAGTTAAAGGCGCAGGGTGTTCCGATTCTGTGCTGGACGGTGCGGTCGCCTGAACAAGAGGCAGAAGCGCGTAAGATTGCCGACAATGTTACCTTCGAAGGGTATCTGGCACAGCAGTCGGGTTGAACCCACCCCCAACCGTCACAGATAAAGACCAGACGCGGAGGGCATATGGATCAGGCGCAAATCGAAGTTCAGGTTCTGGGATCGCTGTCGCAGATTTCTGCTGAAGACTGGGACAGTTGCGCCTGCCCTGAGGCCGCCGAGGGCGGACGGCCTATGGACCCGTTTACCACCCATCGGTTCCTGCTGGCGCTGGAAAACAGCGGCTCGGTCGGGCGTGGTACCGGTTGGCAGCCGCAATACCTGACAACCTATCTGGACGGGATGCTGATCGGTGCGGCCCCGATGTATGCGAAGTCGCACAGTCAGGGCGAATACATCTTCGACCATAACTGGGCCCATGCCTATGAAAACGCAGGCGGGCGGTATTACCCGAAACTGCAGATTGCCGTGCCCTTTACCCCCGCCACCGGGCGGCGCTTTCTGGTGCGTCCGGGCTATGAGGCGGTGGGAATGTCGGCATTGGTACAAGGCGCAGTGCAACTGGCCGCCGACAACCGGGTATCCTCGCTGCACGCCACGTTTTGCACCGAGGGCGAGGCCATCGCCGGTGAACAGATGGGCCTGATGTTGCGCACCTCGCAGCAGTTTCACTGGCTCAATGATGAATACGCGGATTTCGACGGGTTTCTGACCGCGCTGTCCTCGCGCAAACGCAAGAATATCCGCAAGGAACGGGCGCAGGCCTGCGGGTTTGGTGGCGAGATTCGCACGCTGACTGGCGATGAACTGCGCCCCGAGCATTGGGATGCCTTCTGGACGTTCTATCAAGACACCGGATCGCGCAAGTGGGGCACGCCCTACCTGACCCGTCAGTTCTTTGATATCGCACAGGAAACCATGGCGGATGACATGGCCTTGGTGCTGGCGGAACGCGACGGATATCCGATTGCCGGGGCGCTGAACTTCATCGGGCGCGAAACCCTGTTTGGCCGCTATTGGGGCTGCGTCGAACATCACCCCTGCCTGCATTTCGAATTGTGCTACTATAGGGCGATTGATTTTGCCATTGCCCATGACCTGGCTCGGGTTGAAGCCGGGGCGCAGGGTGAACACAAGTTGGCACGAGGCTATTTGCCCACGCGCACGCATAGCTTGCATTGGGTCGGTGACCCCGGTTTTTCCGATGCGATCCGAAAATATCTAGACGCCGAGGCCGCCGCAGTGGGAGAAGAGATCGAGATCCTGACGGAATATGGCCCGTTCAGGAAGTTGAACCCGGAGGAACAGCAATGACCGAACTACTGTCGATCGAGACCCGCGGGCCGCTGCTGGACCCGCTGTTCGAAAATGGTTGGACCATGGTCGAAGGCCGGGATGCGATCACCAAGACCTTTATCTTCGAGGATTTCGTCCACGCCTTCGGCTGGATGACGCAGGTGGCGATATTTGCCGAGAAATGGAACCACCACCCCGAATGGTCCAATGTCTACCGTACAGTCGAGGTTACTTTGGCTACCCATGACGTGGGTGGCCTGTCAGCGCTGGATGCCAAGCTGGCCCGCAAGATGGACAGTCTGTGTTAGCGACTGCCTGAACCGACGCCGCCAGCCAGCGATGCGGCAGTACCCATCTGCTGAAACTCCGCGGGTGTAACGGTGCCACTACTGACATCAATGCCCTCAGGAATACGTGTAGTCCGGTTGCCGATCTGGCGTACGCTGCGTGCGGCCGGGTTAATATCCAGACAGCGATTGTTATAGCAGGTCAGCCCAGCGGTGTTGATCTGGATACGCGTCTGCCCGTCCGGTCCGGTCACTACTGGCGCTTGCGGCGCGTCGCAGGCCGCCAACAGGCCCAAAACTCCGAGAATTACCCATTTTTGCATGGCACGCTCCCTGAGTGGATGGCCCCGCAAATCGCGAGGCCGTCCGGTTTAATCCAATAGGCCGTTCTGGTCTTTGTCGGCCGACAGGAAATCGTCGTTCATCTGGTAGTCGTATTCCGACCTTGACATAAAGCCGTCATTGTCGCGGTCAACCTGCTGAAACTGGTCGTCGTCCAGATGCGGTTTTGCTTCTTGCAGTCCCACCGAATTGTCTTTGTTCACATCCATCGACTGGAAGGCGTAGTCGGCAAAGGCGTCGTATTCTTCCCGGGACAGGAAACCGTCGTTATTCTTATCGATGGCTCTCAGCTCGTTTTCGTGCAGCTCGGCAACGTTTTCGGCCGAGGCGGCACCGGCCAGCAAAACGGCCGCAGCGATAATAAGTCCACGTGTCATTCCGGCTCTCCTCAACATGCGTATCTGTTGCCTTGAACGGCACCGGTGGCTGCACCTGCCGCTGTCAGGATAGACTTGCCTGACCCGCCACCGAACTGGTTTCCGATTGCGCCGCCGATCAGTGCGCCACCCAGTGACCCGCTCAGACAGGCGATCTCATGCTGCCGTGCCGCCTGTTGTTGCGGCGTCGGCGCCGGGCCGCAGGCGGCCAATGCCCCCGCAGACCCAATCAATAGCGTAATAATCTTCAGTTTCATTCAGCAAACTCCCTGATTGTATTGGTCAAATATTGGCAGATCGGGGCGTCGCATCAAGTTAAATGGCACTAGCGGCCCCAAGGTTACCCGGGGCCTTGTGGTATCAGATCACATCCAGCAGGCCCTCACCTGCGGATATTTCGCAGGCACCGGGGTTTTCTTCCAGATTCAACGCCACAACTTTTCCGTCCTCTACCAGCATGGCATAGCGCTTGGATCGCGCGATCAGGCCGGCTGGCGGGGCGTCGAAATCCATGCCGATGGCCTTGGTGAACTCGGACGCGGCATCGCCCAGCATGGTCAGTCCAGCATCGGTGGCGCCGGTGGCCTCACCCCAGGCTTTCATGACGAAGGGGTCGTTAACCGAGACGCAGATGATCTCGTCCACGCCTTTGGCATCGAACTGATCCTTGGTGCGCATGAAGCTGGGCACATGGGCCGAATGGCAGGTCGGCGTAAACGCGCCGGGCACCGCAAAAATCACCACTTTGCGCCCTTTGGTCTTGTCTGAAATCCGCACCTCTTCGGGGCCGTCTGCACCCAGTTGGGTCAGCGTGGCGTCGGGCAGCATGTCACCTGTTGAAATCATTTTAAGCTCCTGTCGTTTGGATTTGCAGAGTCGGGCTCAGCCGCAATATAGGTGGTCACGTGGATGAGACCACGGGAATTCGACACGGTGGGAGGAACATGAGCCATATTGTCGTGATCGGTGCGGGGCAGGCGGGGTCTTCGCTTGTTGCCAGACTGCGCAAAGACGGGTTTGACGGGGATATTACCCTGATCGGGGCCGAGCCGCATCTGCCTTATCAGCGCCCGCCGCTGTCCAAGGCCTATCTGCTGGGTGAGATGGAGCTGGAGCGCCTATTCTTGCGGCCCGAGAGTTTCTATTCCGAGAACAACATCACCTTGCGTCTGGGGCAGCGTGTGACTGCGATTGACCCGCAGGCCAAGACCGTGACCGTCGGGGATGAGGTCATCGCGTATGACGAACTGGCGCTGACCACAGGATCCGATCCACGCTACCTGCCCGCAGCAATTGGCGGGGATCTGGAAGGCGTACACGTGGTGCGCGATCTGGCCCATATCGATGAGATGGAGCCCCGCGTGGCAGACGGCGCGCGCGCGCTGATCGTCGGCGGCGGTTACATCGGGCTTGAGGCCGCCGCAGTCTGCGCCAAGCGCGGGGTCAAGGTGACCTTGGTCGAGATGGCGGACCGGATTCTGCAGCGGGTCGCCGCCCCCGAGACCAGTGACTACTTCCGAGCGCTGCATACCGAGTACGGCGCCGATATCCGCGAGGGCGTCGGGCTGGATCGTCTGATCGGTGAAAACGGTAAGGTCGTCGGAGCTGTCCTGACCGATGGTACCGAGCTGGAGGTTGATTTCGTAGTCGTCGGCGTGGGCATCGCCCCTTCGACACAACTGGCTGAGATGGCGGGGCTGGAACTGGACAACGGCATCAAGACCGATGCTCATGGCCGCACCTCAGATCCGTCGATCTGGGCCGCGGGCGATTGTGCATCCTTTCCGCATGGTGAGGGACGTATCCGTCTGGAAAGTGTCCCGAACGCGATCGATCAGGCCGAGATCGTTGCCCAAAACATGTTGGGCGCAGCCAAAGACTACGTAGCAACGCCGTGGTTCTGGTCGGATCAGTATGACGTCAAGCTGCAGATCGCGGGCCTGAACACTGGCTATGACCGCGTGGTGACCCGCAAGGGCGAAGGACAAACGGTGTCCTTCTGGTACTACAAGGGCGATCAGCTGATTGCGGTGGACGCGATGAACGATCCGCGCGCCTATATGGTCGGAAAACGCCTGATTGAATCGGGCAAGACCGCCGATCCTGCCATCGTGGCCAACCCTGATGCGGACCTTAAACCGCTGCTCAAGGCGTGAGGATCATCGCCGGAGAGTTCCGGGGCCGCGCGTTGGCCTCGGTCGGCAAAGGGGATGCGGGCGCACATCTGCGCCCCACCACCGACCGCGTGCGCGAAAGCCTGTTCAATGTGCTCAGCCACCAGATCGACTTTGACGGTCTGCGTGTGCTGGACCTGTTCGCGGGCACCGGCGCATTGGGGATTGAGGCGTTGTCGCGTGGGGCGGCGCATGTGACCTTTGTCGATGACGGCCGCGTGGCACAGGGTCTGATCCGTAAAAACATCGATCTGACCCGCAGTACTGACCGCACCGATCTGATCCGCCGTGACGCCACGCGGCTGGGCGAAAATCCTGGCGCGCCTTATGATCTGATCTTTATGGACCCACCCTATGGCAAGTCCATGGGCCAGAAAGGCATCGCCGCCCTGTCGCAAGGCTGGATCGCCGACGATGCCCTGATCGTATGGGAGGAAAACGCCCCGATGCAACCGCCCGAGGGGTTCACTCTGCAGGACAGCCGCAAATATGGTGACACGCATATCACCCTGATGTGGAGCGCGGATCCGAATGCATGATCTGGTCATCTTCGATTGCGACGGCGTTCTGGTCGACAGTGAGCCGCTGTCCAATCTGGTGATGGTCGCAAACCTAGCCCGACACGGTTTGTCTTTGACGGCGGATGAATGCCACAGGATCTTTACCGGCAAGACCATGCCGGAAGTTCAGGAGATCGCCCGCAGTTTGGGGGCTGATCTGCCCGAGAACTGGATTGCGGAATTCGATGCTGAAACCGATGCCCATCTTCGGCAGGGGGTGCCTCTGGTTCCCGGCGTGTTGGAGTTGTTGACGCTTCTGGACGAACGCGGCGTGCCTTTCTGCGTTGCCTCCAATGGCGGGCCGGACAAAATGCAGGTCACGCTGGGGCAGAACGGCCTTTGGGATCGGTTCAAGGACGTGATGTTCTCGGCCTACACCTTAGGCGTGGGCAAACCCGACCCGACAATGTTCCTGACAGCGGCGAAACAATTCGGCGCTTCGCGGCCGGTGGTCATCGAAGACAGTGCCAGCGGTGTCACCGCCGCAATCCGCGCCAATATGCGCTGTCTGGCCTATGCGCCGCATGGAGGCGGGGAAAAACTGGCCAAACTTGGCGCCGAAGTGTTTGCAGACATGGCCGAGGTTCCAGCGCTTTTGGGGATTTGACCGGGACGTGCTAGTATCAGCGCATGGACCGTGCCCTGAAACTCCCGTTATGGACTGTACCGCAGGAAACCGACGCAACCACTGGCCCCGAGCAGAAACCCATGCGCGCGCCGGTGTTCATCCATGACGCGGTCACGCCATGGGGGCAGGAAACCCTGTTGCTGAAACTGATGCGCGATCAGGCCGCTGATCAGGAGGAATAGGTCGGATGAAACTTGTCGCCCGGTGACAGGGTGAAGATTTCGACCCCATCCGCCGTAACACCTACCGAGTGCTCGAACTGCGCAGACAGCGACTTGTCGCGGGTCACAGCGGTCCAGTCATCGGCCAGCGTTTTGGTCTCAGGGCGGCCGAGGTTCACCATCGGCTCGATGGTGAAGAACATGCCCTCTTCCAGAACCGCGCCAGTCCCTGGACGGCCATAGTGCAGCACGTTCGGCGGGGCATGGAACACCCGACCCAGACCGTGGCCGCAGAAATCGCGTACGACGCTCATCCGGTGCGCTTCGACATAGGCTTGAATAGCGTGGCCGATATCACCGAAGGTGTTGCCTGGCTTGACCATCTCGATACCCTTGAACAGGGCGTCATGGGTCACCTGGATCAGGCGCTCGGCCTTGCGGGGCAGTTTGCCCGCCACATACATGCGTGAGGTATCGCCGAACCAGCCGTCGACGATGACCGTGACGTCAATGTTCAGGATATCGCCTTCCTTCAGCCGCTTGTCGCCGGGAATGCCGTGGCAGACCACGTGATTCACGCTGATGCAGCTGGCGTGCTGATAGCCCTTGTACCCGATGGTCGCCGAGGTAGCGCCTGCGTCCTCAACCATCTGAGTGATCAACCCGTCAATCGCGCCGGTGGTTTGGCCGGGAAAGACGTGTTCGGCAATGTCATCCAGAATCCGCGCGGCCAAGGCCCCTGCCGCGTGCATGCCGGCAAAGTCACCCTGTTCATAAATGCGGATACCGTCCTTGGTCAGACGGCCACGATGTTCTTTCATGGATGCGAGGCTCCAAATGTTTCGCGCAGCATTTCTTTTACGCTGCTTGTGCAGAAAGTTCCAGAGGGGCTGTTTCTGACCTCTCAAATGGTACTGAGCACCCGTGGTTCAAGAGCTGTTTGCTTCAACAGTCTTACAGCGGCGAAAGCCAAGCCAGCGGGCGCTGAGCCCCGATTCCTTGATCGCTACTTTCAGACGATCTGAGAAAAATACACGGCTTCGAATGCTGCGATCCATCCAGAAGTCTAGATCATTAGCTGATGACGGATCCACGGCGAGTTTGCTGGATCCCTCGGAAAATGAACTCCACACCAGTCCCTCGGATCCTACAGGATTTAGACCAGTAGACTGTTCCGGAACCAATGTTCTTCGATTCTCCAAAATATGCATGAAAAACCATCGCCGCCCTGGATAAGGCGTTTCTTGGTCATATTCGCGCAACTCCACCTCATGAAACCGGGTTCGGCCGAGCTCAAACTCCATCAGCAGATCACGCATCGACTCCGACACAAAAACCAAACCCAAATGGCCCGTAAAAATATCCGGCAGATTTTCCTTCGTTTTCTTGGGGAGATCGCGAAATTCGAAATACACGTAGTCCGGATACTCGGACACATCTATGTCCTGCGCATCTTCGTATCTGTCCTGAAACGCCACATACCCTGACGGTCGTGGAGCATCTAGATGGACCTCGACGGGTTGGACATTGCGGGTGTCGAATATAAGGAGAGATTCCCAAACTTTCTTATGTGTCACTGCGTCCTAAAATCCGGTAATTGCGTAGAATTTTATCAATACCTTAGTTGTAAACTACCCCATGGGTTTTCCGATCCAAACCCCCTCGGGCGTAATTTGCGTCCCATAGACTAACCGCTCGACCCCCTGCGCCTGCGCGGCTTCGAACGCCGCTGCATAGGTCGGGTCGATATCAGCGGCCAGCGCCAGACGGTCGCAATCGGTGCGCTGGACTAGGTACAGCATGATTGCCCGGTGCCCCTGTGCCACCATCGCCGCCAGCTCAGCCAGGTGTTTGGTGCCTCGCGCGGTTACGCTGTCGGGGAACTCGGCCAGACCGGGTTGGCGGGACAGGGTGACGCTTTTGACCTCGACATAGGCATCCGGCAGGCCGGGCTGAGTCAGCAGAAAGTCGATGCGGCTGTTTTCGCCGTATTTCACCTCGGGGCGGATGGTTTCATAGGCCGCCAGTTCGGGGATTTCACGCGCCTCAAGCGCCGCGCGCAGGGCTTTGTTGGGAACCGAGGTATCGACACCGGTGAAATGGCCGTTTTCGTGATCGACCAGCCGCCAACCGTATTTCAGCTTTTTCTTGGGGTCGTCATTGGGCTCCAGCCAGATTTTCTCACCCGGTCCGGCCAGACCCATCATTGAACCCGGATTGGCGCAATGGGCGGTCACCTCGCGCCCGTCCTCCAGCGTGCAATCGGCCAGAAAGCGTTTGTAGCGGCGGATCAGGCGGGCGGGGACAAGGGGGGTTTCAAATCGCATGTCTCAGGGCCTATACCTGCCCTAACGATCGATCAAGAGGGGGCACGCGCCATGGCAAATCCAACCGCTGCAATGCTGGTGATCGGGGATGAGATCCTCTCGGGCCGGACCCGCGACGCGAATATGCATTACCTAGCCGGGGAACTGACCAAACTTGGTATTGATCTGAAAGAGGTTCGGATCGTCAGCGATGATGCCCCGGCGATCGAGGCGGCGGTCAAGGCCCTGTCCGAGGGCCATGACCACGTGTTCACCAGCGGTGGAATCGGCCCGACCCATGACGACATCACTGCCGATTGTATCGCGCGCGCTTTTGGGGCGCAGATCGACATTCGCGACGATGCTCGCGCCCTGCTGCAGGCACATTACGACAAGTCTGGGCTGGAGCTGAACGAGGCTCGGCTGCGCATGGCACGTATTCCAGACGGGGCTGCGTTGATCGATAACCCGGTCTCGACTGCGCCGGGGTTCATCATTGAAAACGTGCATGTGATGGCCGGAGTGCCATCGGTGTTTCAGGCCATGGTGGCAAGTGTGCTGCCCGGCTTGACTGGCGGTAGCCCACTGCTGTCGCAAACCTTGCGTGTGGACCGGGGCGAAGGCGACATCGCTGCCATGCTCTCGGCACTGGCTGATGATTTCGCGGATCTGACGATCGGGTGCTATCCGTTCCAGATCAACGGCGTTTTCGGCGCCAATGTCGTCGTACGCGGCACTGATGGCGCTCGTATAGATGCCGCCACCACCCGGCTTGCGAAAGAGCTTGATCTGTGAGCGTCAACTGGGCCGGTATCGTTGACGGCACATGGCCCGCTGCCGGGTATGAGCGGCTGGGGCCGTTTCAATTGCGTCAGGGGCAGGGTGGCGGGTCTCGCGTGTCTGCTGCCAATGCGCTGGGCCCGGCAAGCGAGGCTGAGATCGACGCCGCCGAGGCCGCGATGCAGGCGATGGGTCAAAAGCGCATCTTCTGCCTGCGTCCAGGGGATGAGGCGTTGGATGGGCAACTGGCCAAGCGCGGCTATCAGATTCTGGATCCGGTCAACATCTATGCCTGCCCTACCGATCACTTGACTGGTACACCAATCCCGCGCGTAACAGTGTTCCTCACACCTGAACCGCTGGCAATCATGCGTGAGATTTGGGCGAAAGGGGGTATCGGCCCCGAGCGGGTCGCGGTGATGGAGCGCGAGCAGGGTCCTAAGACTGGCCTGCTGCTGCGCCACAGCGATCAACCTGCCGGGACCGGTTTCGTTGCGATTCACGACGGCGTTGCGATGGTGCATGCGCTGGAAATCCTGCCCGATCATCGACGTCAGGGCTTGGGCGGCTGGGCTATGCGCGCCGCTGCCTTATGGGCGCGGGACAACGGGGCAGACACGTTCAGCGTGATCTGCACCAAGGCAAACGCCGGGGCCAACGGGCTTTATCACGCGCTCGGGATGGAGATTGCCGGCGAATACCACTACCGTCAGCTTGTTCAAGGAGAAAGCCCGACGTGACCGACCAAACTGCCCCCACCGCGCTGGACCTGCCAATGGTGGACCCGCTGCCGCCCGAGACTCAGAAGTACTTTGATATCTGCGTTGAAAAGCTGGGCTTTGTGCCGAATGTACTGCGGGCCTATGCCTTTGATATTGATAAGCTGAACGCCTTCACCGCAACGTATAACGACCTGATGCTGGGCGATAGTGGCCTCAGCAAGCTGGAACGTGAGATGATCGCCGTGGTCGTATCGGCGATCAATAAGTGCTTTTACTGCCTCGTGGCCCATGGCGCGGCGGTGCGACAATTGTCGGGTGACCCGCAGCTGGGCGAGATGCTGGTGATGAATTACCGCGTTGCGCCCCTGGACACACGACAGCGGGCGATGCTGGACTTTGCCGCCAAGATGACCACCGCCAGCACCGAGATTGAGGAACCTGACCGTCAGCGCCTGCGGGATGCAGGGTTCACCGATCGCGATATCTGGGACATCGCCAATGTGACCGGATTTTTCAACATGTCGAACCGGGTCGCCAGTGCCACGGCGATGGTTCCGAACGACGACTATCACGCGCAGGCCCGATGATCCGCTTTGCCTCATTGATTCTGCTGCTGTTGGCCGGGCCGGGTGCTGCGCAGGACCTGACACTGCCTTCGGGCGCGCGCCAGATCAGCGACCGGATCAGCCCGCTGGACAGCTATGACCTGCCCACCGGCCCGTATGCCGACGATACCCTACCCGCGCGGCAGGTCGAGGGGCGAGTTGAACGGATCACATGGCGCGTGCAATCAGGGTCCAGTACAACGCTGCAACTGCTGGCGCCTCTGCGCGATCAGATCGTGGCACAAGGCTATGACGTGCTGTTCGAATGCGAGGCCCGTGCCTGTGGTGGGTTTGATTTCCGATTTGGAACCGAGGTTGTTCCGACGCCCGATATGTATGTGGCGATTCAGGATTACCGTTTTCTGTCCGCCACCCGCGGCGACGATGTGCTAAGCCTGCTGGTCAGCCGCAACCCGCCCAGCGGGTATATTCAGCTGATCCGGGTCACCCCGGTTGACGCAGAAGCCCCACCGCCACTGGTTATCGAGGAAACTGCCGAGGCGTCCGGTGGGCTGTTGGCCGCGTTGGAGCAAAATGGGCATGTGATTCTGGACGATTTGCATTTCCGCACCGGAGAGATCACGCTGGGCGACGGTCCATTTGCCTCACTGGACCTGATCGCAGCCTTTTTGGCCGACAACCCCGATACCCGGCTGGCGCTGGTTGGGCACACGGACGACACCGGCGCACTGGATGCCAATATCTCGGTCAGTACCGGCCGGGCACAGGCAGTCCGCGCCCGTCTGATTGAAGCCCATGGCGTTGCCGCCGACCGGGTCGAGGCCCGCGGCATTGGCTATCTGGCCCCGCTGACCTCAAACGCCACGCCGGAAGGTCGCGACGTGAACCGCCGGGTCGAGGCGGTTTTGCTGGTCAATTGACCCTGGTGGCATAGGTCAGACTGGCAAACCGATCGAAATACGAAAGGAGCCCCCCATGACTGACCAGACACCAACGCCGCAGGCATTGATTATTGGCGCAGGGGCCGGTCTTTCAGCGTCGTTCGCGCGGGCCTTGTCGCAGGGCGGATATGCGGTGAACCTGGCCGCCCGCGACGTTTCAGATCTGGGACCTCTGGCTGCCGAGACCGGAGCGAAGCTGCATCAACTGGATGGCACGGATGCCAAGGGCGTGGCGGCGCTGGTGGCCAGCTTGCCGGGTGAGCTGCGGGTTGCGTGCTATAACCCCTCGGCCCGGCAACGCGGCCCGATCGCCGAGCTTGACCCGGAAACCGTCCGCAAGGCAGTTGAGGTAACGGCACATGGCGCTTTCTTGCTGGGACAGGCCGCCGCCCGCCGCATGTTGGATCAGCCGATGCGCGACAACAGGCGTGGCACGATTCTGTTCACCGGTGCTTCGGCCGGGGTCAAAGGCTTCCCGCTGTCGGCACCTTTTGCCATGGGCAAGTTCGCGCAACGCGGGCTGGCGCAATCCATGGCACGCGAGCTGCACCCCCGAGGCATCCATGTGGCCTGGATCAATATCGACGGAGCTATTCGCAACCCAGAACGGGCTGCGACTGCTGACACGCCTGATGCTATGCTGGACCCGGACGCTATCGCGCGGGAATACATGCATCTGATCCATCAGGATCGATCCGCCTGGAGCGATGAACTGACCCTGCGCCCCTGGGTCGAACGGTTCTGAGCAAAAAAAAGACCCGCACAGATACGCGGGCCGTTGAGGTTCACCGGGGGAGATATTACCAGTCCATCGGGCCCTTCTCGTTGAAGGACTCGACAAGAAAATCAATGAATGCCCGCACCTTAGGTTGGGTAAAGCGACCGGGCGGGTAGACGGCATAGATGCCCTGCACCTCGTCGGGCAGCGACGGCATCGCATCCAGAACAGCGCCGGATTTCAGCGCTTCCGCGTAGAGATAGCTGGGCAGATAGGCGATCCCCAGTCCGGAGATGGCTGCATTCAACAGTGACTGACCGTCATTCACGCTTAGCCAGCCAGCGGTGCGGACCTGTCGCTTTTCGCCCGAAGGCGCGGTCAGTTTCCAGACATTCCCCGAGGATTGGCTGGAATAGTGCAGCAGCTTGTGTTCGTTCAAGTCGTCGATCTTCTGCGGACGCCCGAATTTCTCAATATAGCTGGGCGCCGCAACCATCCGTTTCACGGTTTCGGTCAGCTTACGGGCGCGCAGGGTGCTGTCCTCCAGCTCACCAATGCGCACAGCGACATCAAAACCTTCCGAGATCAACTCGACATAGCGGTTGTTCAGCACCATGTTCACGGTGATGTCCGGATAGGCGGCAAGGAAATCCGAAAGAACCGGCGACAGATGATTGACGCCGAAATCCGTGGCCACGCTGATCCGCAGCAGACCCGAGGGGGCGGATTGCATCGAGGTCACCAGCGCATCCGCTTCGCCTGCGTCATTCAACACCCGGCGGGCGCGGTCGTAATAGGCCAGCCCGATTTCGGTCGGGGAAACGCGGCGCGTCGTGCGGTTCAACAGCCGTGCACCCAGACGGGCCTCAAGGCTGGACACATGCTTTGACACGGCCGATTTGGAGATGCCCATTTTCTTGGCCGCATCGGTGAATCCACCCTGGTCCACCACATTGGCAAAGGCTTCCATTTCGGTAAGTCGATCCATTCTCGTTCCCCGGGTGCTTAGTCTTTGACAGACTTTCGCCTTCAATCTGGGCGGAAACAGGGCAGACATGGGATAATATCAGGGATTTGAATCGGATCGTTTGCAGATGGGAAACGCGGAAACAATAGTTCTGGCGTTGACACAAAGCCTGCACGGCAAGGATTTTTAGTGTTTGTCGGCAAATGTGTTAAGGTGACAATGGCAAATTTGTGACCACGGAGGAGATCATGAAAGCCTTGCTTGCCCTTGCTGCCCTGTGCCTGTCCGCAACCCTTGCGCTGGCCGGAGGAGAAACCCCATCAAACCCCGACGCGAAGGTTTATTTCGTGAATCTGGCCGATGGGGACACCGTGCAATCCCCTGTAACCGTGGTCTTTGGCCTCAGCGGCATGGGTGTGGCCCCTGCCGGAACCGAGAAGGAAAACACCGGCCATCACCACTTGCTGATCGATCGCCCGCCGCTGGGTGAGGGCGAAGACGGCGCGGATGAACTGGCCTATGGTCTGCCCGCAGACGACAACCACCTGCATTTCGGCGGCGGCCAGACCGAGGTGACGCTGGACCTGCCCCCGGGTGAGCATACGCTTCAACTGGTGCTGGGTGACGCGGGCCACGTGCCGCATTCCACTCCGATTGTGTCCGAGGTGATTACGATTACGGTGGAATAGTCACCGACGTCATCCAGGAAACCGGTTTACAACCATCTGAACGTCGGAAACTCTGTCGGCCAAAACAGGAGGCCGATATATGTCGCTGGAGTTCTTTCTGACATCCCTGATTGTGGTGTTACTGCCCGGAACCGGGGTGATATACACACTGGCAATCGGCCTTGGACGCGGGTTTCGCGCCAGCCTTGCTGCGGCGGCGGGATGCACATTGGGGATCGTCCCGGCCGCTTTGGCCAGCATCATCGGTCTTGCCGCCCTGTTACATACCAGCGCGTTGGCATTTCAGATCATCAAGTATATGGGTGTCCTGTACCTGTTCTACATGGCTTGGGGGATCGTCAAAGACGGTGGCGCAATGGAGGTCAACGCCGAGAAATCCTCGGCAGGTCATCTCAAGATCGCGATGACCGGGACGTTGATCAATGTGCTGAACCCCAAGCTATCCTTGTTTTTCCTGGCCTTCCTGCCTCAGTTTCTGCCGGCAGGCACGGCGAATGCCGGTTTGGAACTGGTCAAGCTGGCCGCCGCCTTTATGGCGATGACCTTTGTGGTTTTTGTCGGGTATGGCGCCTGTGCAGCCCTTGCACGGGACTATGTCATTCGCAGGCCATCGGTGATGGCCTGGATAAAACGGTGCTTCGCAACAGCGTTCGGGGCGCTGGGCGTCAAGCTTGCGCTTTCCGAGTGATCAGAGAGCAGCTGCCAGCCTTGTGCCCTGATTGATCGCCCGTTTCGCGTCCAGTTCCGCCGCCACATCCGCGCCACCGATTACGTGCGGAGTAACTCCGCGGTCGATCAGCGCATCCGCTAGGCTGCGTTCGGACACCTGGCCTGAACACAGCACGATTGTATCCGCCGCGATCAGGGTTGGATCGGCGCGTTCCTCGCCAAAGCTGATATGTAGGCCGTCATCGTCGATGTGCTCGTAGTTCACACCGCCCACGAAATTGACGTCCTTCATCTTCAGCGTTGCACGGTGAATCCAGCCGGTCGTCTTGCCCAGCCCCTTGCCATGTGCCTG
This sequence comes from Ruegeria sp. ABF4_144, assembly GCF_056160045.1. Classification (NCBI taxonomy): domain Bacteria; kingdom Pseudomonadati; phylum Pseudomonadota; class Alphaproteobacteria; order Rhodobacterales; family Roseobacteraceae; genus Ruegeria; species Ruegeria sp. ABF4_144. The sequence continues at coordinate 3,154,619 of NZ_JBSWWK010000001.1, read as the reverse complement.
CTTCTTGCGTTGCAGCAGAGTGATGTCGCGCGCTGGGGCTTCAGGTTGCGGGCCTTCCGGTGCCAGGCCCGAGCGGTGTTGTTCCGGATCGGTCACGCCCCATTCCTTCATCCACGCAGGCAAGTCGGTGGTGATGCTGTGGCCGTTCTCCAGCAGGTATTCGGATACGTCGAACCCAATGCCGCCCGCGCCGATAACGGCGACGGACTTGCCGACTTCAGCCTTGTCGCGCAGCACGTCGATATAGTTGATGACGTTGTCGCGGTCCTGTCCGGGAATTTCCGGATCGCGCGGGGTGACGCCGGTGGCGATGACCACCTCGTCAAAGCCGGTTAGATCGTCGGCGCTGACCTCGCGGTTCAGTTCCACCTTAACGCCCAGATCGGACATCATGGTTCGGTACCAATCGACCAAGCCCCAGAACTCTTCCTTTCCGGGCACCTGTTTCGCCATGTTTAGCTGGCCGCCAATCTCACTGGCGCGGTCGAACAAGGTCACGTCGTGGCCGCGCTGGGCGGCGGTCATCGCGGTGGACAGGCCAGCCGGACCGGCACCGACAATGGCGACGGTCTTTGGCGCCACAGCTTTGCCAATTTCCAACTCGGTCTCATGGCAGGCGCGCGGGTTGACCAGACACGAGGTCAGCTTGCCGCTGAAGGTGTGATCCAGGCAGGCCTGATTGCAGGCAATACAAGGCGCGATTTGCGCGGATTGACCCGCAATCGCTTTGTTCACGAAATCCGCATCCGCCAGCATCGGGCGGGCCAATGACACCATGTCGGCGCAGCCGGTGGACAGAACCTCCTCGGCGACTTCAGGTGTGTTGATCCGGTTCGAGGTGATCACAGGGATGCCAACCTTGCCCATCAGTTTTTTGGTGACCCAGGCAAAGGCCGCGCGCGGCACGCTGGTGGCGATGGTCGGAATCCGGGCTTCATGCCAGCCGATGCCGGTGTTGATGATCGTGGCCCCGGCCTTTTCGACGCGTTGGGCCAGTTCCACAACCTCTTCATGGGTCGAGCCGTTGGGAATCAGATCGATCATCGACAGGCGGTAGATGATGATGAAATCGGTGCCCACGGCCTCGCGCGTGCGGCGGACCACCTCGATAGGCAGACGCATCCGGTTTTCATAGGAACCGCCCCAGCGATCCTCACGTTTGTTGGTGTGGGTCACAAGGAACTGGTTCAGGAAATACCCTTCAGAGCCCATGATCTCGACTCCGTCATAACCCGCTTTCTGCGCCAGAACGGCAGCGTTGACGATGTCGCTGATCTGTTTCTCGATGCCTTCCTCATCCAGCTCATTCGGAGGGAAGGGCGAGATCGGGGATTTCACCGGGCTGGGTGCCACGCATTTCGGACCATAGGCGTAGCGGCCCGCGTGTAGGATCTGCATCGCGATCTTGCCGCCTGCCTCATGCACCCGCTGGGTGACGATCGAGTGGTTCGCGACCTCTGTATCGTTGGTCATCATCGAGGCGCCGGGCAGAACCGAGCCTTCGAAATTCGGACCAATCCCGCCCGTCACCATCAGCCCAACGCCGCCACGGGCCCGGTCGGCATAGAATTCGGCCACCCGGTTCCAGTCGCCGGTCTCTTCCAGACCCGTATGCATCGAGCCCATCAGCACGCGGTTTTTTAACGTGGTAAAGCCCAGATCCAGCGGGGCCAGCATGTTTGGGTACGCAGTCATGGCGAACTCTCCCTCCCGATTCTTCGTTGATAGATTGACGTTCACGTCACCTTTGTCACGCAGAACCTAACGTCACACCCTTTGCTGTTCCGGAACCGCTTGATACAGAGTTGCCAGAGCAATGTACGAGGCCGCGCATGACCCCTGAAGAAATCGTCAAACTGCCCTATCGTCCCTGTGTCGGGCTGATGCTGATGAACGCCGAGGGCAAGATTTTCGTCGGCCAGCGCAATGACCGCCACAAGGACGCGTGGCAGATGCCTCAGGGCGGTGTGGACAAGGGCGAAGACCCCCGCGATGCCGCCCTTCGTGAGCTATGGGAAGAAACTGGCGTGATGGCCGATCTGGTTGAGGTCGTGGCCGAAACCGACGGCTGGCTGCCCTATGATCTGCCCCATGACATTGTCCCGAAGATCTGGAAAGGTCGCTATCGCGGGCAAGAGCAGAAATGGTTCCTGTTGCGCTTCACTGGCAGCGACGATCAGATCAATATCGAAACCGCCCACCCGGAGTTCACCCGCTGGAAATGGCAGGAGCCTTCGCGCCTGATCGAAGAAATCGTGCCATTCAAGCGCGAGGTATATGAGCAGGTAGTGGACGCCTTTGCCGCCCATCTGTCATAAATCAGTATGCGTATCGAGGACATCTGGCCCCAATACCGCGCCCGGCTAAAGGCTTTCTTGCATACACGCGTGTCGAACCCGGCGGATGTAGACGACCTGTTGCAGGAGATTTCGGTCAAGGTCTTCACCGGCCTGCCCGGTCTGAGTGATCCGGCCAAGTTGCAGCCATGGCTGTTCAAAACCGCAGACCGCACCATAATCGACCATTACCGAAAGTCCGGTCGTGCGCAGGCGCATCCGGACGATCTGTGGTACCACCGCGATGATCCAGAAACCCGTCAGGATCTTGAGGGCTGTGTCGAGCCCTTCATTCGCGGCCTGCCTGAAGAAACTGCGGACATGCTGATGGAAATCGACATCAACGGCATGTCCCAGCGTGACTATGCACAGGCGCAGGGCCTGTCCTATTCAACGCTCAAATCGCGGGTTCAGAAGGGCCGGGCCGAGTTGCGCAAGGCGTTTGAAGACTGCTGTAACATCACGATGGACGTGCGAGGCAATATCACGGACGTGCAGGAAAAAGCCGCTGCATGCAAAAAATGCTGATCTGAACGTCGTCTTTTTGGCGCGGGCTTCGTCTGACAGGTGAAGCAAGCAAAAGGAAAGATCGATGATCCGTATCATTAGCTTTAAAATCTGCCCGTTCGTTCAACGTGTCACCGCGCTGCTCGAGGCCAAGCGGGTTCCGTATCAGATCGACTTTATCAGCCTCAGCGACAAGCCGGACTGGTTTCTAGAGCTTTCACCCACCGGCCAGGTGCCGGTGCTGGTGACCGAAGGTGGCACGCCTCTGTTCGAGTCGGACGCAATTGCCGAGTACCTCGATGAGGTCGCCGCCCCGCTGCAACCCGATCTGACGCCCGAACAACGCGCCCTGAACCGCGCCTGGAGTTATCAGGCCAGCAAGCACTATCTGGTTCAGTGCAGCGCCATGCAAAGCGCCAACAGTGCAGTGTTTGCCGAGCGTATGAGCAGACTGAACGCCTCATTCACCAAGGCGGAACAGCAACTGGGCGATGGCCCGTTCTTTGCAGGGCAGGTGATGGGCAATGTCGACATGGCATGGCTTCCTCTGTTGCACCGGGCTGCGATTGTGGCCGATCACAGCGGGCACGACATGCTGGCAGCGTATCCCAGGGTGAAGGCGTGGCAGCAGGCCTTGCTGGCCACAGGTATCCCGCAGAAATCCGTCTCCGACGATTTCCACGCCCGCTTTGCCGATTTCTATCTGGCGGACCGGACATGGCTGGGTCGTGGGGCGAACGAGAACGAAGCGCCCGCCACGCCGCAAGTGAAACAATCCGGCGGTTGCTGCGGTTAAGTCAATCACCGACCCGCACGTTGGCGTGAGCGGGCGTGGCCGCAAGCCCCGGGCCTCTCTAGCTTGGCGGTATGAAGGACTATTCAGCCATAGTGCCCGCAGGGCGCAGGTTCACCGGAACAGATCGTCGCGCGCCCCTGCGCGGCGGTTTGCAAAGCTGCGGTGAATACGGTGCGGGCCAAACGGCGGGGCGGTTCTATCCCATCGCCTGCGTCGCGCTTGAGGTCACGCAGCGCTGCAATCTGGACTGTTCGCTCTGTTACCTCTCAGACCGGGCTGAGATGACCTATGATCCGCCGCTCTCGGTCCTGTTTGCGCGGCTGGCGACGATCCGCAGCCATTACGGCACCGGGGTTTCGGTGCAACTGACCGGGGGTGATCCGACCCTGCGCAACGTTGAGGACCTTGAGGCGCTGTGCCGCGAGATCCGCCGCTTAGGCATGCGGTCTTGTCTGATGACCAACGGTATCCGTGCCAGCCGGGCAAAGCTGACTCGGTTGGCGGCGGCTGGTCTGGACGATGTGGCCTTTCATGTGGACATGACGCAGGACCGCAAAGGCTTTGGCAGTGAGGTCGAGCTGAACACGGTGCGCCGAACCTATATCCGCCGGGCGCAGGGGCTGGGGCTACGCATTCTTTTCAATACGACCGTCTTTGGCGGCAATTTCGACGATCTTCCGGCGCTGGCGCGTTTCCTAAGGGATTGCCCCGAGGTCGCCTTTGCCTCGTTCCAGATGCAGGCCGATACCGGGCGCGGCGTCCTGCGTGCGCGGCCTGATGCTATCACGCAAGACAGTGTAGCGCGTGCGATTGAGACCGGATATGAGACGCCGCTGCATTTCGGGTCAGCGGCTGTCGGGCATTCCAATTGCAACCGCTATGCCAGCGTTGTCAGCGCCGGAGGGCGCGCAGTTTCGCTGTTGTCGAACCAGCGTCTTGTGCATCGGGTAATTGCCGCGCTGGACCGCGTGGATGACGGGCAGGACGCCCATATCCGTATCCGTCCCAACCTATCGCGCGTGTTTCGGCGCCATCCTGTGTTGGCGCTGCGTGCGCTGGTGCATCTGGCCGTTAGCATTGTGCGTCTGGGGCCGGGATTGTTGCGCGGTCCAGTACGGCGACAGGCGGTGTTCATCCATAACTTCATGGCGGCGGATGTGTTGGAGGACGACCGCTGCGCGTCCTGCGTGTTCATGGTGGCCACGGCGAACGGCCCCTTGTCGATGTGCGTGCACAACGCGCAGCGCGATCAGCATTTGACCAGCCCGGACAGGATCGAGGGGCCAGCCGGACCGAAATGGTGGAATGCAGCAGTGCCCCGTTTGTCTGCCTCTTCGGATTTGCCCGATCTGAATGACCCCGCATTGGCGCCGCTCAAACGGCTAAAAGGCCAGATGCGGGCGATGCGCCAGATCCAAAAGGATGCCTCATGAAAAAGCTAGTGATCGTGATGCTGCTGCCCCTTCTGGCGGCCTGCGCCAGTGTTGAGCGTTTGGCGTTGCCCGCACCCGAGGCGTTGCCGGGGCAAACGCTGACCCGGTTTGCCTCTGCGCCGGGGCAACAGGTCGATCATAGGGACTGGAGTGCATTTCTGTCCCGCTATGTCGCGCCGGATGATCAGGGCGTGAACCGGGTGGCCTATGGGCAAGTAAGCCCTGCGGATCGCGCCCGGTTGGATGGATATCTGAATGAGTTACAAGCCGTTGACCCAATGCGGCTGACCCGCGACCAACAACTGGCCTATTGGATCAATCTCTACAACGCGGTGACGGTAGATGTGATCCTTGAGAATTATCCCGTTGCATCTATCCGCGACATCAAAGACGGTCCGTTGTCCATAGGTCCTTGGAACCGCCCACTGGTGCAGGTTGCAGGGCAAACGCTGACCCTGAATGATATCGAGCATCGTATCATCCGGCCCAATTTCAATGAGCCTCGCATCCACTATGCGTTGAACTGCGCAGCTGTAGGCTGTCCCAACCTGATGAACCGTGCCTGGCAGGCCCAGACGTTGGAGCGTGACTTTGCCGCCGCCGAACACGCCTATATCAACGACCCACGCGGGGTTCGGTTCGACGACCGCGGCAGGCTGATCCTGTCCAAGATATATATCTGGTTCCGTGAAGATTTTGGCGCGAACGAGCAGGCGGTTCTGGACTATCTCCAGACAGTGGCTGACCCCGAATTGCGCGCGCGGTTACAAAGCACCGCGCGCGTCAAAGCTTATAAATACAACTGGGCTCTAAACGGCGCAGCTGCGGCGTTTTAGAGGGTTACAGCAACCCTTCGGCGCGCAGCAGGTCCTGCATATTTGCCTCGGGGCGTGGGCCGATATGGCTGATTACTTCGCGGGCACAGACATTGCCAATCTTCGCACAGGTCTCGTAATCGCGGCCCGTGGCCATGCCGAACAGGAAGCCTGCTGCAAATTGATCACCCGCGCCGGTTGCGTCTACCGGAACCACTTTTTCCACCGGCACGTCGACGCGCTGACCGTCATACATGACAGTTACACCGTCGCCCGAGCGTGTGCAGACAATCAGCGGGCAGATCGCGGCGGTTTTGGCCAGCGCTTCTTCCAGATCGTCGGTTTCGAACAGCGATTTGATCTCGGCCTCGTTGCCGATGACGAAATCCAGCTCGTTCTCGATCAGCAGCAGGAAATCGACCCGGTGGCGTTCGACGCAGAACGGGTCGGAAATGGCGATCCCCGCCTTGCCGCCACCCTTGTGGCAGTTGCGCGCGGCTTCGAGAAACGCGGCCTTGCCCTTTTCCTTGTCGAACAGATAGCCCTCGAGGAACATGATCTGGCTGTTGCCTGCCACATCCGACGACACATCGGCCGAAGACAGTTCCGACGAAATCCCCAGATAAGTGTTCATCGACCGTTCACCATCGGGCGATACAAAGATCATTGAGCGCGAGGTTGGCAGCTCACCACCCGGCACCGGCGGGTTCACGAAATCCACGCCATCCTCGTTCATCGCATCCGCGTAGAACCGACCCAGAGCGTCGTCATGCACGCGTCCGATGAAAGCTGAATCCAGACCCAGCGCGCCGGCGCCGGCAATGGTGTTGGCCACTGATCCACCCGGCGTCTGTACCCGGCCTTCCATCGAGGCATACAGAACTTCGCCGCGTTCCTGCTCGATCAGCTGCATGATGCCTTTTTCGATGCCCATCAGTTCCAGGAAACTGTCATCGGCCTGGGAAATCACGTCCACAACGGCATTTCCGATACCAGTCAATTGGTAGGTTTTCATAGATTCTTGTCCTCAAATTCGCAGAGATCGCGGATGATACAGGTTGGGCACAACGGTTTGCGTGCCTTGCAGTGATAGCGGCCATGCAGGATCAGCCAATGATGCGCATGGAGCTGGAAATCGGTTGGAATATTGTCCTCGATGGCGCGTTCAACCGCGTCCACATTTTTGCCGGGGCAGATGCCCGAGCGGTTGCCGACGCGAAAGATATGGGTATCCACGGCCTGCGCCGGATAGCGCCACCACATGTTCAGAACCACATTGGCCGTCTTGCGGCCCACCCCGGGCAGCGATTGCAGTGCGGCGCGGGAATTGGGGACTTCGCCGTCATACTCGTCAACCAGAATGCGGCTGAGCTTGATGACGTTCTTGGCCTTTTGGCGAAACAGCCCGATGGTTTTGATGTGCTGGGTCAGGCCCTCTTCGCCCAGATCCAGCATTTTTTGTGGCGTGTCGGCAATCTTGAACAGCTCTTTGGTGGCTTTGTTGACGCCCGCATCGGTGGCCTGCGCGGAAAGCGCCACGGCCACAACCAGAGTGTAGACGTTAACATGGTCCAGCTCACCCTTGGGTTCGGGATCAGCCTCGTGAAAGCGCGTAAAGATCTCGCGGATCTTGTGATATCCAAGTTGTTTTGCCATCCGGGCCTTAATGCCGCCCGAGGGGCCGTGACACAAGCCCAAAGCCAATGCGCATGTTCCGGGTCGCGGGGGCGTGGCCGGCACGCTATGTTTAACCTCAGACAAAGAGGTGAAAGACATGAACGTCCAGACCCCCGAAAGCGGTTATCACTACAACGTCATGCGACGCGCGATCGAACTGATCGATCAGGGCGGCGAGAGCCTGAGCCTTGAGGAACTGGCCCGCCAGATGGATATGAGCCCGGCTCATTTCCAGCGCCTGTTCTCACGTTGGACCGGCGTGTCGCCCAAGCGCTATCAGCAATATCTGACGCTGGGCCACGCCAAGGCGCTGCTGCGAGAACGGTTCACCACGCTTGAGACGGCGCACAATGTTGGTTTGTCCGGCAGTGGCCGCCTGCACGATCTGTTTCTGAAATGGGAATCCATGAGCCCTGGTGAATACGCCCGCAAAGGCGCGGGTCTGACGATCTTTTGGGGGTGGTTCGAAAGCCCCTTTGGCCCGGCGCTGGTTATGGGCACCGACAAAGGGATTTGCGGCATGGCCTTCGGCGCCGAAACCGGCGAGGAAGAGGCGATGGAGGACATGCTATCGCGCTGGCCGCAAGCGGAATTCGTAGAGGACCCGATGCGCCTGCGTCCCTGGGTGCTGAGCGCCTTTGGGTCCGTCAGCGACCGGCTGGAACCGACGCCGCTCTATCTGATCGGCTCTCCGCTGCAGATCAAAGTGTGGGAGGCGCTGATGCATATCCCATCCGGTCAGGTGACCACCTATTCCGAGATCGCGGAACGGGTCGGCTCACCACAAGCGGTGCGCGCTGTTGGAACAGCAGTTGGACGCAACCCTGTCAGTTGGCTGATCCCATGTCACCGCGCGCTGCGGAAATCCGGTGGCTTGGGTGGCTATCACTGGGGCCTGCCGGTCAAACGCGCGATGCTGGCCTTTGAGGCCGCGCAGGCGGATGCCTGATTGACAGAGCGCGTTGCCGATGCCACATGTCACGGCAGGTTTGGGTCTCCTGCCGTTCGCGGCCTATGGCTTTGGTGAAACCCTGTTGAAACTCATCTGTTGCCCTTTCACGGCGCGCGGATGGCAATGCGAACCCCGTCCTTATCTTGCGCCCGTTCAAGGAAACGAGGCAGATGACAAAAGAAAACAAGTATATTGCTCCGGTTGAGGAGCTTAAAGCGCAGGCCAAACGCCTGCGGCAAAACCTGCTTGGCGATGGTGTCCAGATATCCCACAGCAAAGCGTTGGAGCTGATCGCGCATCAATATGGTGCGCGCGATTGGAACACCCTTCACGCGCTGGCCGGAAACCGGATGCATCTGCAAGTAGGTGACCGCGTTGCCGGTCGCTACTTGGGTCAGCCGTTTAAGGCCGCTATTTGTGGGATGGCCGTTCTGGGCGATGGCGCGCGCCGTCGCCTGACGCTGCAATTTGACGAGCCGGTGGATGTTGTTCGATTCGACAGTTTTTCATCCTTCCGGCAGCGCGTGACCGGGGAAATCGGTTGGGATGGCCGGTCGCCGCGACAGACGTCGGACGGTCAACCACAGCTGATTGTGCGTCCCGAATAAGAAAAGGGCGAGGCGCTATGCCTCGCCCGATCTTTCGTTTTCAGGGGGCAGGTCTATTCTGCGGCCCAGCCACCGACGGCTTTGACTTCCAGAAAGTCCTCAATCCCCCAAATGCCGCCTTCGCGCCCGTTGCCGGATTGCTTCATTCCTCCGAACGGAGATCCCGCGCTGCGCGACTGGCCGTTCATCTCGACCATGCCGGATCGCAACACGCGAGCCATACGGTTGGCACGGGCGCCGTCCTGCGTCTGGACATAGTTCGTCAGGCCATAGGGTGTGTCATTGGCGATCTCGACAGCCTCTTCTTCGGTGTCGAAGGGGATCATGGTCAGGACCGGGCCAAAGATCTCCTCACGCGCGATTGTCATCTGGTTGTTGGCGTCGGCAAAGACAGTGGGGCGGACGTAATAGCCCTTGTTCAGGCCTTCGGGCCGACCGGTGCCGCCTGCGACCAGACGGGCGCCTTCGTCGATTCCCTTCTGGATCAGGTCCTGAATCTTGGTCCACTGGAGTTCATTCACCACCGGTCCGATATGGCGGCCTTCTTCCAATGCGGGGCCGACCTTGACTATGTTTGCCACCTCGGCGGCCGTTTCAACCGCCTGATCGTAGACGGGTCGCTGCACCAGCATACGGCTTGGGGCGTTACAGCTTTGGCCGGTGTTCTGCATCATGTGCAGCACGCCGCGTTTGACCGCCTTTTCATCGGCATCGGCAAAGATCACGTTGGCACCTTTGCCGCCCAGTTCCAGGTGAACCTTTTTCAGCGTATCCGCCGCAGCCTTGGAAATTGCCGTACCCGCGCGGGTCGAGCCGGTGAAGCTGACCATATCCACGTCCCTGTGCGCCGACAGCTGCGAGCCGACCCCTACGCCATCGCCATTCACCAGATTAAACACGCCGGGCGGGAAACCGGCCTCATCCATCATTTCGGCAAAGATCATGGCGTTCAGCGGGCTTTGTTCCGAGGGCTTCAGCACCATCGTGCAGCCTGCAATCGCAGCCGCGCCAACCTTGAGCGTGATCTGATTCATCGGCCAGTTCCACGGCGTGATCAGGGCAGCGACGCCGACGGCCTCATAGATAATCCGATCATTGGGCGCGTGATCACCCAGAGGGCGATCGAACTGAAACGCTTTGGCGGCGCGGATAAAGTTCTTCAGGTGGTACATCCCGGCACCGGACTGCGCGGTGCGCGACAGATCCAGCGGCGCGCCCATCTCAAGCGACATCGCCTGCGCCAGATCCTCGGAACGGGTCATGTAGATTTCGACCAGTTTCTCAACCAACGCGATCCGGTCCTCGACCGGAGTGGCCATCCAGCCGGGCAGGGCGGCTTTGGCGGCGGCGACGGCTGCATCCGTATCCACTTGCGCGCCCAACGAGATCACCGCGCAGGGTTCTTCGGTCGAGGGGTTAATCACGTGAAAGTCATTGGCCATTGACGGGGCGACCCACTGACCGTTGATGTAGAAATCGCGTTTTTCGATCATGGCGTATCCTCTTATGCCCGCTGTCCGAGGTTGGGTTTTCGGGGTCACTCTGGCACCGGTGCCGGGGCGCGGCAAGCGGCAATTTGATCAAAACAATTCATGCCCCTGGACTGTTTAACAATCGCGCAAAGTGTTTAGGTTGACGACAACCGACTCGGGTTTTTCACAGGAGAGGAGATTTACCATGGGTTTACGCATTAACGACACGGTTCCGAATTTCACCGCAGAAACGGATCAGGGCACGATTCAGTTCCACGACTGGATCGGAGACAGCTGGGCTATCCTGTTCTCGCACCCCAAGGATTTCACTCCGGTCTGCACCACCGAATTCTCGGCCGTGGCGCAACTGAACGACGAATGGGCGGCGCGGGGAACCAAGGTGATCGGCGTATCGGTCGACGGTGTTGAAGACCACAAGAAGTGGAAGAAAGACATCGAAGAATACGGCAAGGCCATCCCTGGATTCCCGATCATTGCCGATGACGGTTTGGCTGTGTCCAAGGCGTTCGATATGCTGCCGGCCGAGGCTTATCTACCCGATGGCCGTACACCTGCGGACAGTGCCACGGTTCGGTCGGTCTTTATCATTGGCCCCGACAAGCAATTGAAACTGTCGATGACCTATCCGATGACTGTAGGCCGGAATTTTGCCGAGATCCTGCGCGCACTGGATGGGTTGCAGATGTCGGCCAAGGGCGTTGCGACACCAGCCAACTGGGTGCCGGGTGAGGATGTGATCATTCCGCCTGCGGTTTCGAATGACGAAGCGAAAGAGAAATTCGGCGAGTTCGAGACGATCTTCCCCTATCTGCGCAAGACCAAAGCGCCGTCGTAAGACTGGGCCGGGTCGGGGGGCTGTCTGCCCCCCATCGCGCCATGGGCGCGATTCCGCCTGAGAATTTTTTCAGCCAGATGAAGCTGGCGGGCGTTGCGGGTGCAGGAGGAGCTTTGCTCGGTAAGTCGCGCGTTTGAACTCGCGGGTCAGTTTTTCTGACAACGGCGGTTTGGTCTGAATGGTCGAGCCGCCGATTTCACCTGCGACCTCCTGATTGCCGCTGCCTTGCAGGGCGTGGATGGGCTGACCAGTCAGCCAGTGCATTTGCAGGAATGTATCCACCGGGCGGTCGATCTTGTCGGTGGCAGCCAGCAGGCGCTCGGCGGCGCGACGTCCCACCACCTGACACACGCATTGCAGGCCGATCACCTTGGGCAGGATCAGCCGCAGCTCATCCTGTTCCGCAAGCGTCTGGGCCGGTACTTCGCGCTGTTTCACCGGGATGCGGATGTAATGATCGGGGGTGGCAAGCGGAGCCAGCATGTCCAGCACTGCGGCCATGCGGTCCGGGTCGACGCGCAGGTCATCCTCGGTGATGATGGCCAGGTCGATCTGTTCTTCGACCAGCTTGCGCCAGATGCGGCGGTGGCTTTCGAAAACACCAATCTCGGCCGGGCGCAGGGCAAACGGATAATGTGGGCGGTGCAGATTGCCGGGATACAGTTCAACGCCTGCGATCTGGTCGGGATCACGGCCGTTCACGGCTTCGAACAGTTCGGCATTGGGCAAGTCCGCGCACAGCTGGTCGGCATTGGGACGTCGGGCCGTGCTGGAGGACATATGGATGACAAAGGATCGCATGATCCCGTGCATAGAACACGGGACCATGGGGGGGAAGAGAAACCGGAGAGAAACTCTGCCCCTAAAGCGCTCAGAAGCTGTAGCGCAGGCCGACATTGACGCTGAACGCGTCGATATCGTCTTCGACGGTGCCGGTGGAGGCACCATTGGGAGCCAGCCGTTCGGATGACACGTCGAACGCGCGGGAATAGCGGGTGTCCAGCGTCAGGGCCGTGGTTGTGTTGAGTTCATAGGCGACACCGGCAATGACTTGTGCTGCGAAGGTCGTATCACTGTCATCCAGTGCTACACCCGGACCATAGACGAAATCCACGTTGGAGTAGGTGGCACCCAGACCCAAACCGACATAGGGGGTGAAAGCGCCTGCCTGTTTGAAATCCAACAGAACATTGGCAAACAAAGAAGTTTGCGTCACATCGCCTGAGATGTTGCCTTCGGCACCCGGCCCATTGCCTGAAAAGTTCACTCCGTCCACGTCGCCGTCGCGGTAAGACAGTTCCAGCTCAACCCGTGTGCCGATTGTGTCATTGGACCACCGTGGGATTTCGGTGCCAATCGCAACACCCAGCCCGTAGCCAGCGTCGAAATCCGTGTCCACCGATTGCGACGACCCGTTGACCGTGCCGCTGAAGTCGCTGTCCTGCAGCTGGCTGTAACCTGCGAAACCCTGAATATACAGGCCCTCTGACAAGCTTTGCGCGGCCAGCCCCGAGGCGTTGATCGTCAGGGCCGCCAAGGCCAAAATGAGACGCGTAACCATAACCATGTCCTTTGTTCCGAGTTTGGTATGGCGCACATGTGGGCGATGCTGGTGGGAAAGAAAGGCGACGGGCCATCACTTCGTTTCACAGGTTTTTTGGGCTGTGTGAGTGAATAATCGTGCGCGGGTTTTCCGCGTGCCGGAACCGAACAAAATCCGGGGCGGGAACGGGGGGTTTGGCTTTGCTATGGTATACGCTCGATAGTCGCGCCCACCTTCAGGCGATATGGTGTGGTGCTCCAACAAGTGCTGTCTAAAGGGCATCCATCTATTGGGTCCTGACTGGCGACGACTCTTGTCTTTTCTGAAAGGGTCAACGTCAAACCAATGTCATCTGGGGTGACGGAATAGTTTTCCTTGTAGGCGTTGAAATTCAGAGCCTTGGCTATTGGTCGCAATTCTTCATCGGTTATACGTACCAGCTGTTTGCGGTCGCCATCTGACAATTCAGGCAAGTATGCTGTGACGGAGCAGCTACGCCCTCTGCTGGGGAGCCCCGAAGTTTCCCCTTCTATCAGATACAGGGTTTCAGACCATCCAACGGAGATTTCCAAGGCGGATTCCTTGGAGTCTTTTGCTGAGCTCCATTCGTTGACTTCGTAGACAAGTCTCAATCGATCTGCTTTCAGCCTGTGCTTTAAGCCGAATTGACGTGCCGCCGATTCAAAATCTGCAAGACGGTTCGGGCTGGTCAGGCACAAGTCTTTGAACAACTGAACAAACTGACTTTGACCGACAATTGGACTGGGACCCGGCAGAACATAGGCATTGGCATCCGACGGCGTCGGGTTCGAGTCAGAGGCGCACGCAAAGAGGAGAGAAAACCAAGCTAGGGTGACTAGTTTCTTCAAATGAAAGGTTCTCTCAAAAGGATAATTCAGATGAGTGGGTCATACATACCTTGTTTTTGCAACACTTCGCTAATGTCCGTTTGCTTGCAGGGTGCGTATCAGTCTGTTTTGCAGGGCAATCAAACAGTACAGTGACCAACCAAAATAGGCCCAAAGAAAAAGCCCCGGCGTTTCCACCGGGGCCTTCGTTACTTGAAAGGGGGCAGATTACTCTGCGCTTTCCTCTTTCTTTTCTTTCTTCTCGGGAACGATCTCTTCGCCGGTTTCCTGATCGACGACTTTCATCGACAGGCGGACCTTGCCGCGATCGTCAAAGCCAAGCAGCTTAACCTTTACTTCCTGACCTTCTTTCAGAACATCCGACGGATGGTTCAGGCGGCGGTTCTCGATCTGGGACACGTGGACCAGACCGTCGCGCTTGCCAAAGAAGTTCACAAAGGCACCGAAGTCGACGATCTTGACCACTTTACCGGTGTAGATCTGACCCTCTTCCGGTTCGGCCACGATCGAATAGATCATGTCATAGGCCTTCTTGATCGATTCACCATCCGGCGAGGCGATCTTGATGACGCCGTCGTCGTTGATGTCGACCTTGGCACCCGAGGTTTCCACGATCTCGCGGATGACCTTACCGCCCGAGCCGATCACTTCACGGATCTTGTCGGTGGGGATGTTCATGGTTTCGATGCGCGGGGCGTGGACCGAGAATTCGTTGGTTTCGGACAGGGCTTTGCCCATCTCACCCAGGATGTGCATCCGGCCGTCCTTGGCTTGCGCCAGGGCTTTCTCCATGATTTCAGGCGTGATGCCCGCAACCTTGATATCCATCTGCAGCGAGGTGATGCCGTTTTCGGTACCCGCCACTTTGAAGTCCATGTCGCCCAGGTGATCTTCGTCACCCAGAATGTCCGACAGGATGGCATAGTTGCCGTCATCTTCCAGGATCAGACCCATGGCCACACCGGCAACCGGCGCTTTCAGCGGAACGCCCGCATCCATCATCGACAGCGAACCGCCGCAGACAGACGCCATCGAAGACGAGCCGTTGGATTCGGTAATCTCCGACACGATGCGGATCGTGTAGGGGAAGTCGGTTGCCGCAGGCAGTACCGCCTGCAGGGCGCGCCATGCCAGCTTGCCGTGGCCGATCTCACGACGGCCGGGGCCACCTACTCGGCCAACTTCACCAACCGAATACGGAGGGAAGTTGTAGTGCAGCAGGAAGTTCGATTTGAAGTTGCCATGCAGCGCGTCGATGAACTGCTCATCATCACCGGTGCCCAGTGTGGTCACAGCCAGCGCCTGCGTTTCACCACGGGTGAACAGGGCGGAACCATGTGTACGCGGCAGCATCGAGGTTTCTGCAACGATCGAACGGATATCGGTGGTCGAACGACCGTCGATCCGCTTGCCGCCCTTGACGACGTCGCCGCGCAGAATGCCGGCTTCCAGCTTTTTCATCGCGGAACCGAGGTTGCCGTCTTCCAGCTGCTCTTCGGTCAGTGCTTCCTTGATCGCTTCACGGGCAGCGGCAACAGCGGCGGTGCGCTCTTGCTTGTCGGTGATTGCGAACGCGGCGCGCATCTGCTCTTCACCGGCAGCCTTAACGGCGGCGGACAGTTCGGAGTAATCCGGCGCTTGGAAGTCAAACGGCTCTTTCGCGGCTTCTTCAGCCAGCGAGATGATCAGATCGATGACCGGCTGAATCTGCTCATGCGCAAAGTTAACCGCGCCCAGCATTTCTGCCTCGGACAGCTCATATGCTTCGGATTCAACCATCATCACGGCGTCTTTGGTGCCGGCAACAACCAGATCCAGACGCTGTTCGGGGTTTAGGCGCAGGTCCTGCATGTCGTCGACGGTCGGGTTCAGAACGTACTCGCCATCCTCAAACCCAACGCGGGCACCGGCGATCGGGCCACGGAACGGCGCGCCCGAGATGGTCAGGGCGGCAGATGCGGCGATCATCGCGACGATGTCGGGATCGTTGACCAGATCGTGGCTCAGCACGGTACACATCACCAGAACTTCGTTTTTGAAGCCGTCAACGAACAGCGGGCGGATCGGACGGTCGATCAGACGCGCGGTCAGCGTCTCTTTCTCGGTCGGGCGCGCCTCGCGCTTGAAGAAGCCACCCGGAACTTTACCGGCGGCATAGTATTTTTCCTGATAGTGGACGGTCAGCGGGAAAAAGTCCTGACCCGGTTTTTGAGCCCGCGCAAAGGTCACGTTTGCCATGACGCTGGTTTCGCCCAGCGTGGCAATCACACTGCCGTCCGCCTGACGGGCAACCTTGCCGGTTTCCAGTGTAAGCGTCTCTTCGCCCCACTGCATAGATTTCTTTGTTACATCAAACATATGCGTATCCTAGATGGGAGCACTCCCGCCCCTGCGGGTCTCCCGTTTTGCATGGCGGCCCCATTGCCGCCGACCCAATTTTAACTTTCGTCTGAGTGCCGGGGTCAGGGCACAACGTCTCAGATACCGCGCGCATACATGAGAATGGACCCAAAGGAAAGGGAAACCGCATGGGCGACAATACCGGAAAGCTTTGGAATGACCTGAGCGCTTTACAGAGACCGTTCACGCGATTTGCGCAGCGACCGGATGTCTTGCGCGGGTTCAGTTACTGATGGCGGGGGCGAGTATTCCGCGTCAGTATCTTCTGATTTCAGCAACGCCAGTGCCGAGATCGACCAGAGCCACGAATTCAGCCACAGCAGTGCTCCACCGGCGGCGGCGGCTCTCAGAATGACCTCGAGGTCGAAGTTTGGCAAACTCTGTGCGTTGACGATCGAGACCACCGACAAAAGGATCGGCATTAGGGCGTACAAGGCGGTGAAAAAGCCGAAATAAAACTGCAGGAAGATCGAGACGAAAAAGACACAGAACAGCGGGACAAAACTGCGCCCGAACCCATTGAAGAACCCGTGGCTTGGGGCGCGGTGCCCTGCGGAATGTGCAGCGCTGGCCATGGGCACAGCCATGAGGGCGTAGAAAACTGCCAGCGCGACATACATCACGATTGCGTTGCTGCCCAAAGCGATCAAAGCAAATGCAATCTGTGTGGATTCCGCTGCATTTTGCATAGCGGACCACGAAAAAGGCTCTCCCACTTGCCACATGGCAAAAGCAACCGCGGATAGGTTGATAATAAGCTTCAGCGCAGCCAAAACCGCGGCAAAGAACAACCCGTAGATCACCGAATACAGGATCATGGCCCGGTAATCTGTGTGCCGCTTGTCCCCCTTTGAGGCCAAGGCCGCGCGTATCCCAAACAAGGTGATAAAGGCGGTCGTGACCGGTTCACTGACGTAGCCGGCCATGCCGAGGGTCAAAACGCCAAGAACCGTCCAGACAACAACCGAGGCAAGGCTGATCACAAAGAACGGAACGATCATGCGCAGCGTTACGCGGATCGACAGCGTCAGCGAGTTGAGGATCAGCATCATGGGAGAAGTGCCTGTCAAAATTACCAAAGTATCAAAGCGAAAACTACCTGAAGGAGAGTTGCTTGCAAGGGGTAGGAAAAAAGCAAATATATTCCCGTACGTGAATGCGTTTTGTGGAAAAGTGATTGCCGTGTAGGATGTTACCACTGAACCTGCGGTCGAAAGGACGGAAACGCGCCAGGGGATAGAACACTCATACCCGTCGGCCGCACGAATACCTTGGCGTTTGCATCTAGCGAACAGAGGGGCATCGTATGGCTCAAACAAAGAAAATGCTGGATCCCGATCCGCGGATCTATGACTTCGAAACAGAGTACGAACTGGGGCAGGATAACGTCCGCCCGTTCGGTCTGGACATTCACAATCCGGTCTTTCTGATATCCAGCGTCCTGATCTTTGCCTTCGTTCTGATCGCATTGGCCAATCAGGAAGCTGCGGCATCGTTTTTTGGCTGGCTCCGGCCCTGGTTAACCAGCACGTTCGATTGGTTTCTGGTCCTGTCCGTTGACGCGATCACTCTGTTCTGTCTGGTGCTGATTGTCCTACCTGTCGGCAAGGTCCGGATTGGGGGCAAAGACGCCAAACCCGACTATTCCTATGCTGGCTGGATTGCGATGATGTTCGCGGCCGGGATTGGAATTGGTCTGTTGTTCTTTGGCGTGATGGAGCCCGTCTATTACAACTTTGCCGAGGAAGGGAATGCTGTCCCTCTGGGCATTGATATTGCGGTTCCGGGCAATGAATACGCCGGGGTTGTTGGCACCATTCACCATTGGGGTCTGGAAGGTTGGGCGGTTTACGCCGCTGTCGGTCTGAGCCTTGCGATCTTTGCCTATAATCTCGATTTGCCACTTACCTTACGGTCTGCATTCTATCCAATTCTGGGTGAACGCGTTTGGGGTTGGTGGGGCCATATGATCGATACGCTGGCGGTGTTTGCAACGCTGTTTGGTCTGACCACCTCGCTTGGTCTTGGCGCGCAACAGGTTGCGGCTGGCCTGAACGAGGTGTTCGGCATCGAACCCAGCCCGACCGTTGTTGTCCTTCTGATTATCGGCATCACGCTGATTGCGCTGGGTTCAGTCCTGATGGGCATGGATGCAGGCGTCAAACGGTTGAGCGAGATCAACATGATCATGGCCGTGGGCCTGTTCATCTTCGTAATCGTCGTCACCGGTGTAGGAACCGCCATCGCGCGGTATTTCAACGTCATGGTGGATTACGTGACGCACCTGCCGGCCTTGTCCAACCCGTTCGGACGTGAAGACACAAGTTACTTCCACGGTTGGACGACATTTTACTGGGCCTGGTGGATTGCATGGTCACCCTTCGTCGGAATGTTCATCGCCCGCATTTCGAAGGGTCGCACAGTGCGCGAGTTCATCCTCTGCGCCCTGCTGGCACCGACGGCCGTTTGTGCCCTTTGGATGTCGACCTTTGGTGGTGCAGCCATTGACATGCTGAACGCGGGCGGAGCCGAAGGTGTCCGGGCCACGGTGATCGACAGCTATGCCCCCGAGGGCGCACTGTTCGGGTTCCTGAAGGAACTGCCTCTTTACGGCATCATCGCGCCTATCGCGCTGATCCTGATCGTGGTGTTCTTTGTCACCTCGTCCGATTCGGGTTCGTTGGTGATCGACACGATCACGGCTGGCGGCAAGATGGACGCGCCAGTGATCCAGCGCGTGTTCTGGTGCACGCTCGAAGGTCTTGTGGCCATCGCGCTGTTGCTGGGCGGCGGCCTGTCGGCCCTTCAAGGCGCGGCGGTCTCGACCGGTATACCGTTCACGCTGGTGGTTCTGATGATGTGCTACTGCCTGTGGCTGGCGCTGAAATCGGAGCGGGCCAAGATGTGAGGTTTGTACGCCAGGAAAACGAAACGCCCGCCTTTTGGTGGGCGTTTTCTTTTTAAGCAGGTACAAGTTCCTGAGGCGATCTCAGGTGGGCAGCGCGTCCGATGCGTACTGGCTTGCGAACGCGCCGGCGGGTGGGATGGGCTTAATCACATCAATCAGCACACCGTTCGGATCGCAGGTGATGAAATGGCGTTGACCAAAAGCTTCGTCAGTCAGCGTTTTGAGGATCGGCAGGCCAGCCTCTTTCAGGCGCTGAAACTCCGCGTCAACGTCTTCAACCTCAAAATTCAGGATCAGGCCTCTGACGGTTCCACGCCCTTCGGTTGGGATGGTTTCATGATCGCCCTCTAGGATTGCGATGTTGACCTTCGGATCCTCGCTTGATTGCAAATGACAATACCAATCGGCCTCAAAACTGACTTCGAAACGGAAGTTGTTCACATAGAAGGTCTTCGTTGCTTCTACATCGTTAGTCTGGATAACGGGATAGTACTGAGTGCATTTCATGTTGTATCTCCCTCAAAAATACATACAGTCTGTATGTGGATATCTATAAACATACAGGCTGCATGTATGCAACAGAAAAATCAAACCCGAACCAACAAGTCGCGTACGGAAGAAACCAGAACTGCGCTGATAAACGCGGCACGACAGTTGTTTGCGGAAAAGGGATATGCCGAAACTTCAACGCCCGAAATCGTCAAGGCAGCAGGTGTGACGCGTGGTGCTCTCTACCATCACTTTGACGACAAAGTGGCTTTGTTTCGGGCTGTTGTCGCTGAAGAATACACGCGTGTTGCCGAGGATATCACCGCTGCTGCGGCAAAGGTTGCGGGAACAGCGGTTGAAGCTTTGCAGCAGGGCGGCAGGGCGTACCTTGGTGCGATGCAGGATAAAGGGCGTGTTCGGATCATGCTCTTGGATGGGCCAGCGGTGCTTGGGCACCCAGAACTTGAGAGCATTGACCGCGAAACATCCGCGGACGCCCTGCGCCTAGGGCTTGCCGAAGCGATGCGCAGTAAGCAGATCAAGGATCTGCCGCTTGATGTACTGACAGTTCAGCTTTCAGCGCTTTTTGACCGCGCTGCGCTGGCAATATCCGACGGGGATGATCCGGAAGAACACCAGCAGGTCATAGACGCTGTATTTGCAGGGTTTGCGCATTAGCGTCCTACTTGGCTGCTGTTAAAATCTGATCAACGGCACGTCTTTATAACTGCAAGCGAGGAATGACTGCGTTGGGCCCCCGAAGGCACCGTTCAAACCAGCCCACATACGTCAAAGAAAACGCCCGCCAAATTGGCGGGCGCAAAACCGGTGAACCGGCTTCAGATCTTGTACAAAAAAGCGCTTAGCGGCGGATGCCCAGCTTTTTGATCAGGTCCTGATAGCGCGCTTCTTCTTTGCCCTTCAGGTAGTCCAGCAGCTTACGGCGCTGAGCAACCATTTTCAGCAGACCGCGACGACCGTGGTTGTCTTTTTTGTGGGTCTTGAAGTGCTCGGTCAGGGTGGTGATGCGCGAGGTCAGGATGGCAACCTGTACTTCAGGCGAACCGGTGTCGCCCTCTTTGGTGCCGAATTCTTTCATGACGCGTGCTTTTTCAGCGGCAGTAATCGACATCGGGGTCTCCTTTAAAGGTTAGAGTTGATGGCGCAGGCCGGGATGTCGTCCAGCACAGGCCCATGGAGAGAACCGCACCGATTCCAATGCGGATGCGCGCGTATAGGCGCATTTCCGGCAAATGGCAAAGGGATTCTGATCAGTCAGCCCATCGCGGTCAGCTGCGCCAGCTCGGCCTCTGAGATCAGTTGAATGTCATCCGAGGTCAAGCCCTCGGCCCCCAGCAATTGCGCCACGTCCTGCCCGTCGATCAGCACATGGGTCAGGTTTTCGTTCTCGGCATCCTGTTCAATCTGGATGTCGGGATCTTCGTCGCCGTCCCATGACACGAACAGCTTGTCCTGCCCAGGCTGGAAATCCATCACCGTCACGGCCTCATCCTCGGGTTCTGGGTCGAGGGTGATCGCATCGTCGCCCTCACCGCCGGTGACGATATCGCCGCTGTCGGCGAGAATCGTATCCTCTCCGGCACCGCCGTTCAGAAAGTCGGGGGCCTGCTCACCTTCGCCATCGTCACCGGTCAGGACGTCATCACCGTCTCCGCCGAACAGAACATCCTCACCCGCGCCGCCGCGTAGTGTGTCGTCGCCATAGCCACCATGCAGCGCATCGTCCCCTTCGCCCCCGTCCAGCGCGTCGTCGTCCTGACCGCCGTCCAGCGTGTCGTCGCCCTCACCGCCATCCAGTTGATCCGCACCGAAATGGCCGTAGATTTCATCGTCGCCCTCATCCCCGCTCAGCAGGTCATCGCCGCCCTCACCGTGCAGGATGTCGTCGTCGTCCCCGCCCCAGACGGTGTCCGCACCTTCACCCCCGTGCAACACGTCATTGCCGCCGCCGCCGTAGATCAGGTCATCCGCGCCGAAGCCGTTGATCTGATCGACGCCGTCCTGCCCGGTCAGGACATCTGCGCCTTCGGTCCCGGCAATGATCAGATCGCCCTGATATTCCGAGATAACTGTGCCGGTCGACGGGGCGGGGTCTTCGGTCTTGGCGGTTTCGTCCGCCTCACCGGTGTCATCAGTGGTCGAAGAGGCTTCGGCGCTGTCATCGATCTCAAGGAAATTGCCCTCGGGCACCTCGTCGATCTGATCTTCGGTTATTTCGTCATCCTCAGGCTCATCCTCGGGTACGAAAACGTCGCTCATAGCGTAGGCGGCACCGCCTACGGCGGCCAGTCCAAGCAATCCGACCAAAAACATGAGTACCCTCCGTGAACGCACTGGTCCGAGGGTAAATGTCTCATGCGATCAGTCACTTGGTCAAAGCCGAACTGATCTTGTGGTTAACCCTTTGTCACCACGCTTCGGGTTGCTGGGTGTAAGCGATATAGAGCGGGTGTTTCGGATGCCCGGCCTTGGTCAGACCCAGATGGAACAGCGACTGGCCGGTACCGCGCAGCAGGGTTTCGACTGCCGGGCCGCGGTCAAGATGCGCGCCATGGGTGCCCCAGGCGGCAATGACCTGATCGGCCCATCGAACACCATCCAGAATCGCCGCGTCATTCTCGGGGCCCACCGGATCGACGGCTGCGCGCATCTTGCGCGGGTCGGTGTCGCGCCAGGCAAAGATGTTGGTCACCTGAAACGCCCCAAACCCCAGCGCCCGCGCGCGGCGTTCGCAGCGTTCGACTGTCGGATCGTTCTGTACCTCGGTCGCGGTCGAGGGGTTCAGCATAACAAACAGCGCCTTGCGCCCAGCGGGATCCCAGACGCGGGTCAGGCTGTAACGATACTTCTCACAATCAGAGTAGATGGCGGTCGAGGGCGCGTCGCCCTTAGTATGCGAACGGGTGATCATGCCACTCGCCTACCACGGAGTTCAGTCAACGAACACCCGGCTTGGGTGCAATTCGCCGGATTTGTAGATCCCAACCGCCACGGCTTTGCCATCCAGCGAAGCCCAGGCCTCGTCGCCGTATTCCACGTTCGAGGCCAGAACCATGCCCGGGTTACCATTGCGCAGGCGGGTTGCACCTTCGGGGGTGCATCTCAGCTCGGGCAAGTCGGCGAGGCCGACCTCTAGCGGATGCAGGTACTCGTCCAGCGCGGTGGTCTTGGCCATCTCGTCGATCTGTTCGATGGACAGGCCATCTTCGACCTCGAACGGGCCGGACCAGATACGGCGCAGTTCCCGAACGTGGCCGTGGCATCCTAGTGCCGCGCCCAGATCGCGTGCGATCGAACGGACATAACCGCCCTTGCCGCAGGTCATCTCCAGCACGACGTGGTCTTCGTCAGGGCGGTCGACCAGAATCAGTTCTTCAACCCACAAGGGCCGGGCGGACAGTTCCACAACCTCGCCATCGCGGGCCAATTTGTACGCACGTTGGCCATCGATCTTCACCGCCGAGAATTTGGGTGGCACTTGCATAATGTCACCCAGAAACGGGGCCAACGCCTGCTTGATATCGTCGTCCGAGGGGCGCGCATCGCTTTCGGCGATCACCTCGCCCTCGGCATCATCGGTGTTGGTGGCCTGACCCAGACGCACGGTGAAAGTATAGGCCTTCAATGCGTCGGTGATATAGGGAACGGTTTTGGTCGCCTCACCCAGAGCTACAGCCAGAACACCGGTTGCCTCGGGGTCCAGCGTGCCCGCATGACCCGCTTTTTTTGCGTCCATAGCCCAACGTACCTTGTTGACCACGGCAGTCGAGGTCATGCCCGCGGGCTTGTCCACAACCAGCCAACCGGAAATGTCGCGACCCTTGCGTTTGCGTCCCATGTCTTACCTTGCTCTTTGCTGAGGCGCGCGAGTTAGCGGATCACTCTGCCGCTGTCAATTTGTGGGAACGTCTTCGACCACACCCACGATCGGTCCCAGCGAGAACCCGATATCGGAACGGTTGCTTGCCCGCTCGTACATCCGGGAAATATTGCCATCCAGAAACAGCGCGTTCGGGGTTTCGAGAACATCCCGGAACAGGCTGCCGAATTCGTGGAAGGTGACATAATCGTCCGAGATCGCAAACACTGCACGCGTACCATCTGCACTGGTGCCAACCCCGTTGCGCACATAGCGCGAGGTGGAATCGCGTAGGAAACGCGGGTGCAATTCTCCGTCGATCACAAGCATCGGGCCGGACTGCGTGGCGAACCGGCATTCAGGAGCCTGATCTACATAGTCCAACGTCTCGAACACATCGGCGCGGCCGTCACGGATACAGAACACACCATTGGGCAGCAGGCCGAAATTGCCGGGGCCAGCGTTTGGGATCACCCGCATCTGTTCTTGCCCCTCTTCGACATAGTGGCCGACGGGCGAGCGGTCGTCGTGGTACATCCCAGCATTCATTGCGAAAGCAAGTTGCTTACCGCCGGGGCCCAATGCCTCGTTCACCGAGGAGAAATGCCCCAGCAAGTCGCCGTTTTCATCATTGAGGAACAAGCGGAGGTCCTCGTTGGCGGCATCCACTTCGCAGATAGTGTACCGCATGTCTTCATGGGTGAGTTTTTCACAGCTCACCGCTCCAGCTTGTGCGGCCCAAAGGAGCGCGCCCAATGTGGCCAGCGCTCGGATCACTCGTCCAGATCGCGGCGCACCGCGTCCTGTTCGAACATGCGGCGGGTGTCGTCCAGACGGTCAAACGTGTCATCCAGACGGAACCGCAGATCGGGCGAGAATTTCAGGTTCAGCTTCTTGCCGATCACGCGCCGCAGCTCACCCTTGTTGCGGGCCAGCAATTCGATCACGTCTTCCTGCCCTTTGCCGCCAAGGGGCAGAACATAGGCGGTGGCGATTTTCAGATCGGGCGAGGCGCGCACTTCGCCTACAGTGATTGACATACGGTTCAGGTCGGGGTCGTGGACATCTCCGCGCGCCAGAACCTCGGACAGGGTGCGGCGGATCAGTTCGCCGACGCGTAGCTGCCGTTGGGACGGGCCGGGGCCATCGTGGAATTTGTTCTTTGCCATACACCCCGATCTAAGCGCAAAGCAGGGCTTTGCCAAGCGGGCGCGAACGGGGTAGGAGGCTTTGAGCCGACAAACGCGAAAGGACCAGCGCAATGACCCATATTCCGGGGATCGTCATCACAGGGGCTTCGGGCCGAATGGGGCAGATGCTGATCAAGACCGTGACTGACAGCGATCAGGCGCGTCTGGTGGGCGTGGTCGAGCGTACTGGCCATGACTGGATCGGTCAGGATGTGGGCACGGCGATGGGTGGCACAGCGCTGGGCGTCACTGTGACTGATGACCCGCTGGAGGCTTTTGCGCAGGCGCAGGCCGTGATCGACTTCACCGCGCCCGAGGCAACGCTGGAATTTGCCGCGCTGGCCGCGCAAGCGCGTTGCGTGCATGTGATCGGCACCACCGGCATGACGGATGAACAGATTGCCGCGCTGGAACCGGCTGCGCGTCACGCGGTGATCGTGCGGGCCGGCAACATGAGCCTTGGCGTCAACCTGCTGGTGCAACTGACCAAAAAAGTCGCCGCCGCGCTGGACGAGGATTTTGATATCGAAGTGATCGAAGGCCATCACCACCACAAGGTTGATGCGCCCTCTGGCACTGCGCTGATGCTGGGTGAAGCCGCCGCCGAGGGGCGGGGGGTCAATCTGGCAGACGTGTCCGACCGGGGCCGCGACGGCATCACCGGCGCGCGCCAACGCGGCAATATCGGCTTCCACGCCATTCGTGGCGGAGACATCGTCGGCGAACATGACGTCCTGTTCGCCGCCCCCGGAGAACGCATCGTCCTGCGCCATCTGGCCACCGACCGCGCCATCTTTGCCCGCGGTGCGCTGAAGGCAGCGCTGTGGGGGCAGGGTAAAGCGCCGGGTCAATATGACATGGTGGATGTGTTGGGGTTGTAAGCCCCGTCACTTGAACGCAGTCAAACCGGGCGGCTTTGCGCCGTCCTGTTCGATTCGTGCAAACAAGGCACCCAGTCGCTGATCCCAGGTCGGGAACTGGCCAGTCACCGCATAGGTCAGGCGCTCGGCCCCGATGGAAATTCCCAGCGGCGCGGCCTCTCCGCCGATGACAATCTCACCGATTTCGGTCCAGTCAGCTGACGGAGGATAGGAGCCGGGGGCGGTTTCATCCGTTTCCCCCACGCGGTAATAGACACCCATGGTCACGATGTAGTCATCGCCAAACGGATCGGGGAAGAAAAAGCCTGAAGCATCGCGGGCGGCCAAAGCCTCGGCTTCGTCTCGTAACAGGACTTTTTCAGCAAAAGGCAAGCCCATCGCGTCCAGCACCGGGCGCAGGGCATCGGATTGCGGCACGCTGACAAAGGCAATGCGGGATGGGTCGAGACCGAACCCCTTTGTCAGAAGGCGCATCATCAGACGGGTCGTGGCCTGACCATCAGCATCCGTGGGGTGACAGCCGACCTCGTGGAACAGAGGTAACACATCCGGGCGGTGTTGTTCGTCCACATCCGCCACCCGCGCCAGAGGCTGGATGACAAAGGCATTGGCAGGCAGAACGGACTGATCGAAATCGTGCCGAAGCCCGCCGTTATAATCCGTGACCCCGGATACAATCGAAAGCGGGTCGGATTCGGTGAGCCCAAGCTCGGCGAATAACGTTCTCAGGCGCGTGAGCGTATCGCTAAAACCTTGTTCGAATGCCTCATTCTGATCTGCTGCCGCAAGCGAGACGCGCGGCAGCAGTGTTCCGACCGTTGCCGCGGTTCCCAACTGGACAACCTTACGTCTGTTCAGTCCCATCTGATGCCTCCCATGTCCATCGGACTTGGATCGACCGTATCACAGATGTCGGCGGCAAGGGTTAAGGGTTTTTGAAGGCGATGTCAGAGGTTCCTGATCTTGTCCGCGCGCAGCGGGCATGCGAGGTAGACGCCGAATTCTTTGCCGATATCGGCGCTGACACGGGCGTGAACTGCGCCCTGCCGGTCGAGGAAGCGTTGGTTATCCTCAACCGGGAAAATCCCCTCATGCCAGATGCCGGGATGGATATAGAGCCCGCGCGAGCCGTCGCACCAAAACGCCACCACCTTTTCCGGTGTAAGGTTGTCTCCAGGCAGAGCGGCGGGGATGATGAACGGCTTGTTGTCCAGCGGCCAGAACATTTGTCCACCGTCGGGGTGATAGTTCATGTGCCACAGCAACACTTGATCGCGGGGTGCGGTCTGGCGTTCCGCCTTTGCCTGTTGTGGATCGGTCGACCAGCCGAGGACATAGTGGCCGTTCACCGCTTCGTTCCGGCCATAGAGCACATCACCCTTCCATTCGCCATGAAACGTGCCCTCGACCCAGCCGCCTTCGTCGCCGGTGCCCTCGTCGATTGGCCGCCAGCCTTGCTGCGGCCAGCGGGTGATCTCGATCTCGAAGGTTGCGGGATCATCGACCAAACAACCATAGCCCTTGACCGACTCGTCGGTGGCGCGGATCAGCGGGACCTCGTGCCACGGCAGCGAGGGTTTGGTGCTGGCTTCAAAGATATATTCCGGCGCGTTCATGACGCCCCCATGTGTTTGTCGACCATACGCTGCACCATCGGTGCGAAATGGGCATAGTCCGGCGTTTCCATATCAGCGCGCTTACCCGCCTCGTCCAGATAGCGGACCTGAATGATCTCTTTCAGGTTCGGGTTGGATTCGAATTCAACCACTTCCTCGGTACTCATCGGGCCGCCCTGCAGTTCCAAAGTGTGGACCGAGGCGTCGGACAGGCGGTTGAAATACTCGGGCTTGGTGGCACAAAGATACCGTTTGGCCGCCACGTGGTAACGACAGCAATCGGTGATGACCGAGGGGAAGAACTGTTCCAGAACCGCAGCACCAGCGTCTTCGTGATGGCGGTCTTCGGTATCGTCCGGGTGATAGCTGCCAAATTCCGAGGTGAAATGACCGATATCATGCAGCAACGCGCCAACGATGATCTCTTCGGGCATGCCGTTCTGTTCGGCGATGGTGGCGCCTTGCAGCATGTGCTCGGCCATGGTGACAGGCTCGCCCAGATATTCTTCGCTGCCGCGGCGGGTGAAAATGTCACCGATGAACGCGACGATATTGTTTTGGTTCAGGGTCGAAAAATCCGGTTTCATTCTGCCGCCTCCGGTTGCGTCATGTCCATGGCCGCCAGTGTCGACAGCAGCCCATCCTTGTCGGCGTAGCAGCCCTGCAGCCAGCGCGATCCAGCGCCGGAATAACCTAGCCGCGCGTGCAGGACGCGGGTGTTGTCGACGATGAAGCTTTCACCCGGTTCCAGCTTGAACGATACGCCCATCGCCGGGTCGTCGATGATCTCGCCTAACTGACGGTAGGCGGTGTAGTAGGCCTCCATCTTGTCAAACGGGATATCGATCAGCGGCGCGGTCGAACGGTTGTTGAAGCGGATGCCGAGCAGCTCTCCGTCCGGTGACAGTTCGATCATTGGGCGACGTGACCGCAGGCAGACCCCGTCCGAGCCTTTGTATTC
The DNA here is from genome assembly GCF_056160045.1 of Ruegeria sp. ABF4_144. NCBI lineage: Bacteria > Pseudomonadati > Pseudomonadota > Alphaproteobacteria > Rhodobacterales > Roseobacteraceae > Ruegeria > Ruegeria sp. ABF4_144. The sequence goes on along the minus strand of NZ_JBSWWK010000001.1, from coordinate 3,126,430 downwards.
GAACCGCGCCGGGTAGCCTGCCAAAAGGGCAAAGCCCACGGGGTTCTGGTTGCGCAGTTTCTCGGCCGCGCGGAAACCGTCGACCACGATTGAGTCCCCGCCTTCGGCGCTGTTTTCTAGGCAATAGAGTATTTGCAGCGTTGGCACCGGATCGCGATAGGGGTTGTCCGTATGGGCCTGCAGGCCAAGCCCGGTATAGGCGAGGTTGGTCGGGTTCACCTCGGTCCGGACCTCGAAATAGGGGCCATAGTTAGTCTCGCGCACATAGCCGAACAGGTCCGCTACTTTCAGCAGCGATTCCGGTTCGGTCGGACCATTTGTCAGCTTTGCAAAGCCAAACTCGGCCACCGCAGCCAGCCAGTCTCGCTTGGCGGCAGGGTTGGCATGAACCGCATCCCAATCCGCGCTGGGCGCATCGATGCCCCGTTCCCACGTCGTGATACCGGGGGCGGTGCGGCCGGTTGCTTGCGCCGGGTCACGGTCATAGGTGTGATCGGCCAGCCAAGCGGCTGGAAATGTCACGGTCTTGTCTTCTGGTTGGAAGGTAACGCTCAGATCGCCGTTCAGAACCTCGGCAGAGCTGATCGAAGTAGCGGCGGGAATGTCACCGACGGTGATCAGGCGTTGGCCGTTGCCCGTCGCGCGGGTCTCAGGGTCCAGCGCGTTGTCGCGCAGCCAGATGGCGTGGAAGCGGGCCCGGGTGCCGGTGTCAAATTCAACGGTCACGACCGAGGCGTCATGGGTGGCGGTGCGCAGCATGGGGCTCTCCTGTTCAGCGCGGCTTTGCTTGAGGAAATACGCGCCCCGTGGCATTACGACAATTAATCCTTATTGCTGCTGAGGCTTGGAAAATCTTATGGCTAAAAAAAAGATCGGATTACCGCCACTGGACTGGTTGCGCGTGTTCGAAGCAGCCGGGCGGTTGGGTGGATTTTCGGCCGCCGCCAAGGAGTTCGGTTTGACACAGGCCGCAGTCAGCCAGCGGATCGCAAATCTGGAAACCTGGCTGGGCCGCACGCTGTTCGTACGCGAGGCACGGGGTGTGTCTCTGACGGTCGAAGGTGAGAGCTACCTGCCGCTGGTTCAGGACAGTTTACAGGCGTTGGAGCGCAACACCGAGGACCTGTTCGGTAAATCCCCGCGAGAGCTGCGCGTCGCGGGCCTGTCGTCCCATATCTACGCTTTGGTTCTGCCATGCCTGACATCGTTCCTCAAGGCCCGGCCCAAGGTGCAGGTTCTGACCGATTCCGTCGCACGCCGGTCTTCGCTGGATGAGGAAAAGACATGGTTGCAAATACGCTATGGCCGGGGCGCGTGGCCGGGGCGAGAGGCCGCCTTGATCGCACAGGAGGTTCTGGTGCCGATGGCCGCGCCCGGCATTGCGTGGGGGGCACCTCTGGTCGATCAGCGCGGCGAACGCCCGGGTTGGCGCGATTGGGCCACGGCGGCGGGGGTCAGCGAGTTGCCTCCTGCTCGGGTCAGCTTTGATTCAATGGGCCACGCGATTGCGGCGGCCCGGCAGGGGATGGGAGTGGTTTTGGGCTCGGTGCCCCTTGCGTCAGGGCATGTGCGCAGCGGGCAATTGTGCAGGCTTGACCTGCCGGAACTGCAAACGCGCGAAGGGTACTGGCTAACATGGCCCGAGGATCGGGTTCGGTCAAAGAAACAGCGCGCATTGATCGACGATTTTCTGAAGGCGCTGCGGGGCTGAACGATCAGAAATCGATCGCGATGCCCTTCTTCTCCCAATCGCCGTAACGGGCCGGGTCAGGACCATCGCGGCCGCCCAGTTCCTTGGGCATTTCTTTTGCCTCAGCCTCTGCCTTTTTGCGGCGCTCTTCAGCCTCGGCCAAAGCACGCTGGGCTGCTGGGGGCAGGTCTTTGCGGTCATCGCTCATGACATCGGGTTCCTTTCCGTGCAGGGTCTTGATATACGCCCCCGTCCGCGTTTGGCAATGCGGGCGAGGGTCACATCAAAGGCGGTTCCATGTCCGACAACGCAACAGCAGCGCGACGCAGCGCGATCTATCTGCTGGATCAGATTTTGGGAGAAGGCCGGTTGCTGTCTGAATGTCTGGCCGCAGGCGCGCTGGATCGGCTGGACCCCGAGGATCGTGCGCGGGCTCAGCGGCTGACGCTGGAAACCCTGCGCGGGCTTGAGCGCGCCGACCGTCTGCTGGGCAACCACCTGAACCGAACACCTGCTTTGACCGTGCACAACGCCCTGCGCCTTGGCGCGGTTGAGCTTTGCCACGGTGAGGCCGCGCATGGTGTGGTCAATTCCATGGTCGAAATCGTCGGCCGCTCGCGCAAGCATGGTCGCCTAAAGGGTCTGGTAAACGCTGTGCTGCGCAAAGTGGCCGCAGAAGGGCCCGATGCTTGGCCCAAGATGCGGGTGCCGCGTTTGCCGGAATGGCTGCGCGAGCCGTTGATCATGGCTTGGGGCACTGAGGCCGTTGCGGGCATGGAACAGGCCCATTTCGCAGGTGCCCCACTGGATATCACAGTAAAGCCGGGAGCGACCGGCCCTGGTGATACCCTGCCGACCGGGTCGCTGCGTTTGCAGGATGCGGGTCAGGTCTCGGCTTTGCCGGGCTTCAATACAGGCGATTGGTGGGTGCAGGACGCGGCGGCGGCGCTGCCAGTGCAGGTATTGGCGCCGAACCCCGGAGAAACTGTGCTGGATCTCTGCGCTGCGCCGGGGGGCAAGACGCTGCAACTGGCCGCTGCTGGAGCTAAGGTCACCGCTCTGGATATCGCGGACTCGCGGTTGGAGCGGGTGCGCGACAACCTCAATCGCACAGGCCTGAGCGCCAATGTCGTCGCGGGCGATGCCTTGGAGCATCAGGGCCAGTACGACGCCATCCTGTTGGACGCACCCTGTTCCGCCACCGGCACCATTCGCCGCCACCCGGATTTGCCCTTTGCAAAGGATGGATCGGAATTCGGTGGGCTGATCGAGTTGCAGGCGCAGATGCTGGCCCATGCCTGGACCTTGCTGAAACCGGGTGGGCGGCTGGTCTATTGCACCTGCTCCCTGCTGCCCGATGAGGGCGAGGTTCAGATCGAGGAGGGGTTGGAGCAGTACCCGGACATGGCCGTGGACCGCGATGCGCTGAACATTACCGGGGTTGAACCCGGCTGGATCACCGAGGAGGGCGGCCTACGCCTGCGGCCCGATTATTGGGCGGATCGTGGCGGGATGGACGGGTTCTACGTGGCCTGCCTGAACAAATCCGCCTGATGCGACGCTTTTCGGTGACTTGACGATCTGGGCGGTCTATCGTTGGGTCTCAAGCGCCAGCAGAGCGCAAGGGGCAGAGTAACGAGCGTCATGTCAAAATCAGATACCATGACCAATCGGTGGACACGGTTTCAGAACCGTCTCTATGCGCGGCTCAGTCAACGGCGTAAGGCGGTTAAAGGCTTTGTCGGTGAACCCGAGCCCCGCACTGTCGGGTCGTTTGCGCGGGGGCGGCAGTTGGTGGCGGGTAATCTGCTGTTTGCGGGGTATCTGGTCGAGGCACAGGATACCAACCTGTGGGATGTAGCGGCTCCGAGCGCAGGGTTTGACAACGAACGCCACGGCTTTGCCTGGCTGGATGATCTGGCAGCGGTCGGCGACATGCGCGCCCGTGAAAAAGCGCAACGCTGGGTCTGGGGCTGGATCGACGCACACGGGCGTGGGCAGGGGCCAGGATGGGCGCCTGATCTGACTGGTCGGCGGGTGATGCGCTGGATTAATCACGCGATTTTCCTGCTGCGTGGCGCGGATGAAAAACAAAGCCGGGCGTTTTTCCAGTCGCTGGCGCAACAGACCTGGTTTCTATCCAAGCGCTGGCAGGCCGCCACACCGGGTCTGCCTCGGTTCGAGGCACTGGCGGGGTTGGTTCAGGCCGGGTTGGCTTTGGAAGGGGCCGAGCGCATGGCTGATCCGGCCCTGCGCGCGTTGGCCAAGGAATGTGAAAAACAGATCGACGCGCAAGGTGGCATTCTCACCCGCAATCCAGAAGAGTTGCTGGATGTGTTTACCCTGCTGTCCTGGAACTCGGCCGCGCTGAGCGATCTGGGGCGAGGCACACCGGCTGCGCAGGCTGATGCGATCAAGCGGATGGCGCCGACGCTGCGCAGCCTGCGCCACGCCGATGGTGCGCTGGCCCGGTTTCACGGTGGCGGCCGCGGGGTTGAAGGGCGGCTGGATCAGGCGCTGGCTCAAAGCGGGGTTCGTCCGCAGCACGCGACGGGTTTGGCGATGGGGTTTGCTCGGCTTTATGCCGCGCGGACCAGTGTGATCGTGGATGCCAGCACACCGCCAAAAGGGGCCGCGTCGCTGAACGCCCATGCCTCGACCCTAGCGTTCGAGCTGACCTCGGGGCGGCGGCCGTTGATCGTGAATTGCGGCTCGGGCGAAAGTTTCGGGTCGGAATGGCGGAGGGCAGGCCGTGCGACGCCGTCGCACTCGACCCTGTGCCTGGATGGATATTCCAGCGCCCGTCTGACCCCGGCGGGGACTGGCAGCGAGAGTGAGGCGCTGGTCGATGCACCGCAAGATGTGCCTGTCGACACCGAAGAGGCGTTCGAGGGCGCACGCTTTATGGTCGGACATGACGGCTATACCAAAACCTTTGGCCTGACCCATGCCCGTACGTTCGAGCTGCGTTTTGACGGCCGCCAGCTGACGGGCGAGGATATTTTGCTAACTGCCACCGACAAGGCCAAGCGGCAGTTCGACAAGGCGATGGATGCCTCGGGCCTCAAGGGTATTCGCTATGACGTCCGGTTTCACCTGCATCCGGACGTGGATGCAGCCATTGATCTGGGTGGCGCGGCGGTGTCGATGGCGCTCAAAAGCGGTGAGATCTGGGTTTTCCGCCATGACGGTGTTGCAAAATTAGCCGTCGAACCAAGCGTTTACCTTGAAAAAGGCCGATTAAAGCCCCGCGCGACAAAACAGATCGTTCTATCCGGGCGCGCAATGGAGTATGCGACGCGCATCCAGTGGACGTTGAGCAAGGCACAGGATACAGCCTATGCCGTGCGCGACCTGCACCGGGACGAGCCCGAGTTTGACTGACGCCAAAAGGACCTTTGGACCCATGACCGACCTTCACCCCGTGCGCCGCGCGTTGCTTTCCGTATCCGATAAGACCGGACTGATCGAACTGGGACAGGCGCTGTCCGAGCGCGGGGTCGAGTTGCTGTCGACCGGGGGCACCGCAAAGGCGCTGCGCGACGTCGGGCTTTCGGTGAAGGATGTCAGCGAAGTGACCGGCTTCCCCGAAATGATGGACGGCCGGGTGAAAACCCTGCACCCTATGGTGCATGGCGGCTTGTTGGCGCTGCGCGACAATGACACCCATGTGGCCGCGATGACCGAACACGGCATCGGCGCGATCGATTTGCTGGTTGTGAATCTCTACCCGTTCGAGGCCACCGTGGCCAAAGGCGCCGACTACGATGAATGCGTCGAAAACATCGACATCGGCGGCCCAGCGATGATCCGTGCGGCGGCGAAGAACCATGCTTTCGTGAACGTGGTCGTGGACGTCGAGGATTATGAAAAACTGCTTGGGGACATGGACCAGCACAACGGTGCAACCTGCCCGAAATTCCGCCGCAAGCTGGCGCAAAAGGCCTATGCCCGTACAGCCGCCTATGACACCGCCGTGTCCAACTGGCTGGCAGACGCGCTGGAGCTTGAGGCCCCCAAACGCCGTGCCTTTGCCGGTGAGCTGAAACAGACCCTGCGCTATGGCGAGAACAGCCACCAGTCGGCGGCCTTCTACACTGACGGCACCAACCGTCCCGGCGTGGCGACCGCTGTACAGCATCAGGGCAAAGAACTGAGCTACAACAATATCAACGACACCGACGCGGCGTTTGAACTGGTGGCCGAGTTTGACCCGGCACAAGGCGCTGCCTGTGCCATCATCAAACACGCCAACCCCTGCGGTGTGGCCAAAGGCGCGACCCTGTTGGAGGCCTACAAAGCGGCATTCGATTGCGACCGCACCTCGGCCTTTGGTGGCATCGTCGCGCTGAACCAGCCGCTGGATGCCGAAACCGCGCAGGAAATCACCGGTATTTTCACCGAGGTTGTGATCGCGCCTGGCGCATCGGATGAGGCCAAGGCGATCTTTGCCGCCAAGAAAAACCTGCGTCTGCTGACAACCGATGGTCTGCCGGATGTGACCGCAGGCGGCAAAACCGTGCGTCAGGTTGCCGGTGGCTTGCTGGTGCAGGACAAGGACAATGGCTTTGTCGGCATGGATGACTTGAAAGTGGTCACCAAGAAGGCCCCGACCGAGGAACAGATGCGCGACCTGCTTTTCGCGTGGAAAGTGGCGAAACACGTCAAATCCAACGCCATCGTTTACGTCAAGGATGGCGCTACCGTAGGTGTGGGTGCTGGCCAGATGAGCCGCGTTGACTCGGCCCTGATCGCGGCCAAGAAAGCCGAGCGCATGGCCGATGTGCTGGGGTTGCCGCAACCGCTGACCATCGGCTCGGCTGTGGCGTCTGACGCGTTTTTCCCCTTCCCCGACGGTCTGATGGAGGCCGCCGAAGCGGGCGCTACTTGCGTGATCCAGCCTGGCGGCTCGATGCGTGATGACGAAGTGATTGCTGCAGCGGATGAGGCCGGTTTGGCCATGGTGTTCACCGGCATGCGTCATTTCCGTCACTGATGCGCTATCGCCTTCTGCTCTGGGCCGCGCTGGCCGCGTTTCTGATCGACCAGATCAGCAAGTATCTGGTCGTTCACGTGATGCGCGTGGCCGAGGGCAATATCGACGTCCTGCCACCTTTGCTGGTGTTCAAATACGGCGAGAATCGGGGCATCAACTTTGGCCTGTTCCAGGGGGATAGCGACTCTGCCCGCTGGGTTCTGATCGGTATCTCGCTGGCCATATCGATCGGCGTGCTGATTTGGCTGGTACGCACGACCCCGTCGAAACTGATGCTGTTCTGCGGCGGTCTGCTGATTGGCGGCGCGCTGGCAAATGTGTTGGACCGGGTGATCTATGGCTATGTTCTGGATTTCCTGAACATGTCCTGCTGTGGCATCAACAATCCGTTCGTGTTCAATCTGGCCGATGTGTTTATCTTTGCCGGTGTGATCGGACTTGTGTTGTTCGAAGGCAAAAAGCCCTCGTGACGCGCCCGGTGATATGCGATAAAAGCGCCTGAAACTGGCTGGAGACTCTGATGCGGTTGCCGCGTTCCATATTTGCTGTGACACTGATCCTTGCGGTTGCCGGGTGCTCGAATATCGGTTTGCGCCACCTTGAGGCTCCGGGACAGGGACCGGATGAGTTTTCAGTCATGCCGGTTGAGCCACTGACTCAGCCCAAAGACTACAAGTTCCTGCCGGCACCGACACCGGGCGGGACAAACCTGACCGACCCGAACCCGAAAGGGGACGCGGTTGTGGCCTTGGGCGGAAGCGAGGCCGCACTGAACGCCAATGCCGCCATCCCATCCAGCGATGCAGCACTGGTAACGGCCTCTAGCCGTTATGGCGTGCCGTCCAACACGCGGCAGGTTGTCGACACCGAAGATGCCGAATTCCGCAAAAAGCAGGGTCGCCTGACCCGCCTGCGCCTATTCAAGGTGGATCGCTATTCTCAGGTGTACCAACGTCAGGCGCTTGATGCCGACGCCCAAAATCAGGCGGCGCGCCGTGCGGGGATCGAGACACCCTCTGCGCCTCCGGCGGATGAATAAACCTTAACTTTCCGTCATCGGCCTTGAACCTGCGCCGCGCCACCGTAGTTTGAACACCATAAACGAAACGGAGGACGCCCCATGGTTCGGGCTCTGGCCTTGTCTGCCGCCCTTGTCGCCGCCACGCCTTTGATTGCCAAAGAAGGGCACGAGGCGGTCACAACCTTTACGCTGGATAACGGCATGGATGTCGTTGTGGTCGAAGATCACCGCGCGCCTGTCGTGCAGCACATGGTCTGGTACCGCGCCGGATCCGCGGATGAGCCGGTCGGCTCGTCCGGTGTGGCGCATTTCCTGGAACATCTGCTGTTTAAAGGTACCGACACGCTGGCCCCGGGAGAATTTTCGGCAACGGTTGCAGCCAATGGCGGCAATGACAATGCGTTCACGTCCTATGACTACACCGCCTATTACCAACGCGTCGCCGCCGATCGGCTGGAGCTGATGATGCGGATGGAGGCGGACCGGATGCGCAATATCCGTCTGTCGGAAGAGGATATTCGAACAGAACGCGACGTGATCCTTGAAGAACGCAACCAGCGTACCGACAACAGCCCCCGCGCCCTGTTTGGCGAGCAGATGAACGCGTCGCAGTACCTCAACCATCGCTATGGCGTGCCGATCATCGGCTGGCGGCATGAGATGGAGACGCTGGACATGGACGACGCGCTGTCCTTCTACCAGACGCACTATTCGCCCAATAACGCCATTCTGGTGGTGACCGGCGATGTGGAGCCCGATGCGGTCAAAGCGTTGGCCGATCAGTACTACGGTGTCATCCCAGCCAACCCGGACCTGCCCGAGCGGGTGCGTTCGCAAGAGCCGCCACAAACCGCCGAACGTCGCCTGACCTTCAAGGATGCACGGGTGTCCCAGCCCTATGTGCAGCGCAGCTATCTGGCGCCCGAACGTGATCCGGGCGAACAGGAAAAAGCCGCCGCTCTTTTCCTGCTGGCCGAGTTGCTGGGTGGCAGCACCACGTCCTATCTGAACGAAAAGCTGCAGTTCGAACAGCAACTGGTTGTCTATGCCGGTGCCTTCTATCGCGGTGTTTCGCTGGATGACACGACCTTCGACTTGCTGGTTGTCCCGGCGCAGGGCGTGTCGCTACAAGAGGCCGAGGATGCAATGGATCAGGCAGTTGCCGATTTCATCGCCGAAGGGGTGAACGAAGACGACCTCGACCGGATCAAAATGCAATTGCGGGCCTCGCAAACCTATGCGCGCGACAATGTGGACGGGATCGGCAATCGCTATGGCCGCGCCCTGACCAGTGGTCTGACGGTCGAAGACGTGCAGGCCTGGCCCGATATCCTACAGGCCGTAACCGGGGATGAGATCATTGCCGCCGCCCGTGAGGTACTGCAACGTGAGGCATCCGTGACCGGCTGGCTGATGCGCGACGATGAGGTGACGCAATGAAACGTATATTTGCAACCCTGATCGCCGTCGTCATCGCGTTGCCCGCCTGGGCTGATATCGAGATCGAAGAGGTGACATCCCCTGGTGGGATCACCGCATGGCTGGTCGAGGATCACTCGATCCCCTTCACCGCGTTGGAGCTGCGGTTCCGCGGCGGCACTTCGCTGGACGAGCCCGGCAAGCGTGGGGCTACCTATCTGATGAGCGGTCTGATCGAGGAAGGCGCAGGCGACATGGATGCTCGCACCTATGCGCGCGAGCTGGAATCGCTGGCGGCATCGTTCAGCTATAACGCATCTGACGACACGGTATCGATTTCGGCGCAGTTCCTGACCGAAAACCGCGATGAGGTGATCGACCTGCTACGCACCACCATTCACGAGCCGCGCTTTGACGAGGACGCGGTGGAACGGGTGAAGGCGCAGGTTCTATCCGGGCTGCGCTCGGATCAGACCGATCCCAACGAAATCGCCAGCCGCAGCTTCGCGCAGATGGCCTATGGTGATCACCCCTATGGCACCGAGGGTAAGGGCACGATCGAAAGCGTCAGCGCGCTGACCCGCGATGATGTAGTGACTGCCTATGAGAATGTCCTGGCCAAGGACCGGTTGTACGTTGGCGCCGTGGGTGACATCACTCCCGAAGAGCTGGGCGCATTACTGGATAAGCTGCTGGCGGACTTGCCTGAAACCGGCAAGCCCATACCGGACCGTGCCGATGTAACCATCCCCGGTGGGGTCAGTGTGATCGACTTCAATACTCCGCAATCTGTGGCCCTGTTTGGCCATGCGGGCATTGACCGGGATGATGAGGACTTCTTTGCCGCCTATATCCTGAACCACATTCTGGGGGGTGGCGGGTTTGAAAGCCGCCTGATGCAGGAAGTGCGCGAAAAACGCGGCCTGACCTATGGTGTGGCGACCTATCTGGTGCCCAAGGATCTGGCCTCGGTCTATCTGGGCTCCGTGTCCTCGGGCAATGATCGTATCGCAGAAGCGGTCGAGGTGATCCGTGCCGAATGGGCCCGCGCCGCGTCACAGGGCGTGACCCAGAAGGAACTGGATGACGCCAAGACCTATCTGACCGGTGCCTATCCGTTACGGTTCGATGGCAATGGCCGGATCGCCGGGATCATGGTTGGGATGCAGATGCAGGACCTGCCCATCGACTACATCGCCACCCGCAACGATCAGGTGAACGCGGTGACATTGGATGAGGTCAACCGCGTGGCCCGTGAGTTGCTTGACCCTGAAGGCCTGCATTTCACCGTTGTCGGTAAACCCGAAGGTTTGGAAACCACGAACTGATGAAAAGGGGGCTGAGCGCGCCTCAGCCCTTTTTCCCCGCTGCGCTTCGCAGCATCTGCCCCATCATCTGACCGAATTTACCCGATCCGCGCTGATACAGAGCGCCATCTACGGCCATCACCGTGCCGCTGATATAGCTGGCCAGATCAGAGCTGAGGAACAGGCAGGCATTGGCCACGTCCTGTGGCTGACCCCAACGACCCAAAGGCACATCGCGGCGCAGTTCTTCATGGGCGTTTTCGGTGGGGGCCAGACGTTTCGCGCCCTCGGTGCCTTCGATGAAGCCCGGAACCACCGAGTTCACCCGGATGCCTTCAACGCCCCATTCCATCGACAGGGTGCGGGTGATCTGATCAACGCCCGCTTTGGCGGCGCAGACATGCGCCTGACCTTCGTAAGGCAGATAGGACTGCGGCGCCGAGATGTTGATGATGCTGGCGCCGGGGCGTTTGAGATAAGGATACGCCCCTTTCATCACGTGGACCGTACCCATCAGGTCAATATCGATCACGGTTTTGAACGCATTGACCGACATCTCTGACGTCAGAGCCGGGAAGTTGCCCGCCGCGCCTGAAACCAGCACATCGAATTCGCCGAACGCGTCGTGAAACTGCTTCAGGCCCGCAGCCACAGCCTCGGGATCACGCACGTCAAACGCTGCACCAATGGCGTCAGCTGCGCCCGCAGCTTTCAATGCTGCGACGGTGTCATCCACCTTGTCCTGCGATCGGCTGGCCACGGCCAGTTTGGCACCCGAGGCCGCAAAGGCCTCGGCTATGCCCCGGTTGATACCGCTGGTGCCGCCGATGACGATGACGGTTTTGTTTGCAAAATCCATGTAGGTCTCCCGTGATGCGGGAGCCCTACTCGCCGTAGGGCACCCAGACGTTCTTGATTTCGGTTGCAGCCTGCAGGAAGCGGCGGGAATGGTCCACGCCCCAATCAAGTGCCGTCGCGTTATTGACCCAGGTCCGTTTCAGGTTCCCAGCCGAGACGACCTCGATCTCTTTCGACAGATCCGTCGATGAGAACGACCAGACCGCGTCCACGTTCAGATGCGAGGCCAGCGGTTTCGCCAGTTCCGCGTGGCTGCCGGTCAGGATGTTCACCACGCCTGCTGGCACGTCCGAGGTTTCGAGGATCTGGTAGAAATCGGTTGCCGCCAGCGGATAGGGCTCGGATGCCGCCAGCACCACTCGGTTGCCCATCGCAATCGCCGGGGCCATGGTCGAAACCAGACCCAGAAGCGGTGCCTCATCGGCGCAAAGCGCGCCGATCACACCAACGGGCTCTTTCATCGCAATAGCAACACCCCGGATCGGAACGCCATGAACCTGACCGTCATATTTATCGGCCCAGGCGGCGGCGGTGAATAGCCGCTGGATCGAGGCTTCAACCTCTTTCGCGCCGTCTTTCTTGCCGGTCATCGCGTCGATACGCGCAGCGAATTCATCGGCGCGGGCCGAGAGGTTCTCACCGATGTAATACAGGATCTGAGCCCGCAGATGGCCAGTGGTCTTGGACCAGCCTTTAGCACCCGCCGCAGCCTCAACCGCGTTGCGCACGTCCTTGCGGTTGGCAAGGCCGACATGGCCCAGCAGCCCCGGCTTGCCCCAGACAGGTTTCGAATAGCCCCCATCGGGCCGCGCCTGTTTGCCGCCCACATACATCTTGGCGGTGCGGTCGATGGGATCGACCGGAGCGCCTTCGCCCGTGGTCGCCTCGACCTTTGTCAGCGGCTTGGCTTTGCCTTTGGGCTTGGTGTAGGCCGCCAGACCTTCCCAGCCGCCTTCTCGGCCATAACCGCTTTCACGTACGCCACCGAAACCGGCGGCGGCGTCGAACAGGTTGGTGGCGTTGACCCAGACCACACCGGCAACCAGCTTGGGCGCAATATCCAGCGCGAGATTGACGTTCTCGGTCCAGACCGTTGCGGCCAGGCCGTATCGGGTGTTGTTGGCCAGCTCGACCGCCTCAGAAGGCGTGCGGAAGGTCGAGGACACCAGAACAGGGCCAAAGATTTCTTCCTGCATCAGCGGATCGGACGTTTCGAGCCCCGAGATCAGCGTCGGAGGGTAGTAGCAACCGTTTTCAGGCAGCTCGCACGCGGCCTGATGCACGTGGCCGGCGGTGTTGCTTTCGACCAAACCCTTGATGGTCTGCAGTTGGACCGGGTCCACAACTGCGCCCACGTCGATGCACTTGTCCAGCGGGTTGCCAACACGCAGCTTGTCCATCCGTGCGCGTAGCTTGTCATGGAAACGGTCGGCGATGCCTTCTTGCACCAGCAGACGCGAGCCTGCGCAGCAAACCTGACCCTGATTGAACCAGATCGCATCGACCAGACCTTCAATGGCGCTGTCGATATCGGCATCGTCGAACACGATATAGGCGGATTTTCCACCCAGCTCTAACGTCAGTTCCTTGCCCGAACCTGCGGTCGCCTCACGGATACGACGACCAACAATGGTGGATCCGGTAAAGGCGATCTTGTCCACGTCGGCGTTCACGATCATCTCACCCACGGCACCATCGCCAGTGACGATGTTGACCACGCCTTTCGGCAGCCCGGCCTGCGCGCAGATATCAGCAAACAGCAGCGCGGTCAGCGAGGTGTACTCGGCCGGTTTCAGAACCACCGTGTTGCCCATCGCCAACGCAGGCGCGATCTTCCACGCCAGCATCAGCAGCGGGAAGTTCCACGGGATGATTTGCCCGCACACGCCTACAGCCTGCGCATCCGGTAGCTCGCTTTCCATCAACTGCGCCATTCCGGCGTGGTAGTAGAAATGGCGCTGCGCCAGCGGGATATCGATGTCGCGCGATTCACGGATCGGCTTGCCGTTGTCCAGGCTTTCCAGCACCGCAAACAGACGTGAATGCTTCTGCAACAGCCGCGCGATGGCATAGAGGTGCCGCGCACGGCCTGCGCCGCCCAACTTCTCCCACTTAGGCTGCGCCTTGCGGGCGGCGGATACGGCGGCATCCACGTCAGCTTGTTTGGCTTGCGTCAGCTTGGCCAGAACCTCTCCGGTCGCCGGGTTGCGGCTGTCGAACCCTTTGCCAGGTTTGGTGAAAGCCCCATCGATATAGTGGCCGAACTTGTCGCCTTGATCGACCAGCCAGGCCAGCGCCTCGGCCGCGCTTTCGGGGGCGGGGCCGTAGTCCATGGTTTCGAAAATCTCTTTGACTGTCATTGTTCTTGTCCTCAGCCCATGGAGTGACGGTGGCCGGCGGAGTACGCGCCCGTCACATAGTGTTCCAGCTGCCGCTCGATATCACCCAGCAGCGACGAGGCGCCAAAGCGGAACAGGTCCGGCTCCAGCCAGCGGTCGCCCAATTCGTCCTTGATCAGCGACAGGTAAACCAGCGCATCTTTGGCTTTCGAGATGCCACCCGCAGGTTTATACCCGACACGGTATCCGGTGCGATCATAGTAGTCGCGGATCGCGCGGATCATCACCAGTGAGACGGGCAGGGTGGCGTTGACGCTTTCCTTTCCGGTTGAGGTCTTGATGAAATCTGCCCCCGCCATCATGCAGACCAGCGAAGCTCGCGCGACATTGCGCAGGCTGCCCAACTCTCCGGTTGCCAGAATGGCTTTGACATGCGCATCACCGCAGGCCACGCGGAAGGCTTTCATTTCGTCATACAGCGCTTGCCAGTCGCCCGACAGCACATGACGGCGCGAGATTACGATGTCGATTTCTTCGGCCCCGGCTTTCACGCTTTCCTCGATCTCGGCTACGCGCAGATGGAAGGGGGACAAGCCCGCTGGGAAGCCGGTCGAGACTGCAGCCACCGGGATGCCCGTGCCTTTCAGCGCCGCAACCGCCGTTTCGATCATGTCGTGATAGACACAAACCGCGCCAGTGGTGATTGGCGGCATATCCATAGCTTGCAACACCGACGACGCAACCGGTTGGCGCGCCTTCGCGCAAAGACGCCGCACACGGCCCACCGTGTCATCGCCTGACAAGGTGGTCAGGTCGATCATCGTGACAGCTTTCAGCAGCCACGCGGCCTGATAGTCCTTTTTTACCGACCGCCGACCCGGCAGGGTCGCTGCGCGGCGTTCAATGGCCGAAGTGTTGGCCTGTACGGCCCGCACCCAATCCAGATCAAGGTCCATACCGGGGTTTCTGGGCTCGGTCACTTGCGGCAGATGCGCGGTGCGCACGGGGCTGTCTGAGCTCTGCGTTTCCATAGTCACATCCTTTGGGAGGTTTGTGCCAAAATCGCATGGGCGGCGCATAAATGGAAGGCGTAGCGAGGATGGAGGTGTAAATTTTTTGACCAAATGGACAAAATAAGCGATTTTTTTGCGAATAATTCGCAATAGCGTTGACTTAGTTGCGAATGGTTCGCATATTCATTCTTAACTGTTTAGCAACTCGGGGTCTGAAATGATTCGTCGTAGCTTTCTTGCAGCTTTAGCTTTCGCCGCTGCATTGCCCTTGACGGCCTGGGCCGAAGCGCCGCTGAAGGTGGTTGCCACCACCGGCATGATCGCAGATGCCGCGCGACAGGTTGGCGGTGATCAGGTTGAAGTGAAGGGCTTGATGGGGCCCGGCGTCGATCCGCACGCCTATCGCCAGACCCGCAGCGATATCGTTGCCATGACCCGCGCAGACCTGATCCTGTGGCACGGCCTGTATCTTGAGGCACAGATGGAGGATTTCTTCCACGATCTGGGCCGCAAACGGCCAGTTGTAGCCGTAGCCGAAGGGATCGACACGTCGAAACTGCGCGCCCATGACGATTATGCTGACAAGTATGACCCGCATGTGTGGATGAGCCCTGCTCTGTGGCGCGATGTTGTGGTCGAAGTGCAGGATGCACTGACCGAGGCACGCCCTGACGCGGCCGACATCTTTGCTGCAAACGCGCAGGCGCATCTGGCCGAGATCGATCAGTTGGAGGCTTATGCCGGTCAGGCTCTTGCATCTGTGCCCGAAAACAACCGCGTGTTGGTCACGGCGCATGACGCCTTTGGCTATTTCGGGGCCGAATACGGCTATGAGGTGATGGGCATTCAGGGCATCTCGACCCAGTCCGAAGCCGGCCTGAACCGGATCGGAGAACTGGTGGACACACTGGTCGACAAACAATTGCAAGCGGTGTTCGTGGAAAGCTCGGTGTCTGACCGGTCGATGCGCGCGCTGATCGAAGGCGCTGCGGCCAAAGGTCATGATGTGGGTGTCGGCGGCGAGCTATATTCCGACGCAATGGGCGAACCGGGCACCTATGAGGGTACGTATATCGGCATGTTGGATCACAACATCACCGTCATCGCAGGCGCGCTGGGCGCGGATGTGCCGGATCGCGGCATGAACGGCAAACTGTCGGC
Source organism: Ruegeria sp. ABF4_144 (assembly GCF_056160045.1). Taxonomy (NCBI): domain Bacteria; kingdom Pseudomonadati; phylum Pseudomonadota; class Alphaproteobacteria; order Rhodobacterales; family Roseobacteraceae; genus Ruegeria; species Ruegeria sp. ABF4_144. Next base: position 3,110,626 of record NZ_JBSWWK010000001.1, on the reverse strand, counting down.
GGGGTTTTGAGTTATGCTGGAGCTGGCCACAAATCAGGGTGTGACGGTTACTGAGAACAGCCTGGAAGACAGCCCTCTGGCTATTCGCGGCCTGACTGTTTCCTACGGCCAGAAGCCAGCAGTGTTTTCAGTAGACATGACCGTACAACCCGGCGCGATGACTGCGATCATCGGGCCGAACGGTGCGGGGAAATCGACCCTGCTCAAGGCCGCATTGGGGATCGTATCTCCGCTGTCCGGGCAGGTGACTGTTTACGGCAAGCCGCTGGAGCAGCAGCGCGCCCGCATCGCTTATGTGCCGCAGCGTGCCAGTGTGGATTGGGATTTCCCAACCCGTGTCATCGACGTGGTGCTGATGGGCCTGTCGCGAGAACTGGGCTTGCTGGGCCGTATCCGCGGTCGCCATATGGCCCGCGCGATGGATTGTTTAAACCGCGTTGGGATGCGCGATTTCGCGGATCGACAGATTGGCCAGCTTTCCGGCGGCCAGCAGCAGCGGGTGTTCCTGGCCCGCGCTTTGGCGCAAGAGGCGGATCTGTACCTGCTGGACGAACCCTTTGCCGGGGTCGATGCGGCCACGGAAAAGGCCATCATCGCGGTGCTGAAATCGTTGAAAGAGGCGGGCAAGACCGTTGTTGTCGTGCATCACGATCTGGCAACTGTCACCGACTATTTTGACCACGTTTTCCTGATCAACACCCGCAAAGTGGCCGAGGGTCCGGTGAGTGAGGCCTTCACCGCCGAGACCCTGCAATCGGCGTACGGAGGCCGCTTGGCCACCGCCCAGATCGACCAGATCTCTCGCGCGCTGGGGTAATCCATGCTTTGGGACGCTCTGACCCTGCAGCTTGGCTATAACGCCACGCTGGTTGCCATCGGCGCGACTCTGCTTGGTGTTTCGGCCGGGGTCACGGGCACCTTCCTGTTTCTGCGTAAGCGCGCTCTTGTCAGCGATGCGATCAGCCATGCGACGCTGCCGGGCGTGTGCCTTGCGTTCATGGTTTTGGTTGCCTTTGGCAGCGATGGGCGCAATCTGATTGGCTTGTTGGCCGGGTCGGCGATCTCGGCTTGGATTGGCCTATTATGCATGAACTGGCTAACTCGCCGTACGCGGCTGGCTGAGGACGCTGCAATTGGGGCGGTATTGTCCGTTTTCTTCGGCTTTGGCATCGTTTTGTTGACTGTGATCCAGACAATGGGCGTCGGTCGTCAGGCGGGTTTGGAAGGGTTCCTGCTGGGCTCAACCGCCGGGATGCTCTGGGCCGATGCACTGATCATCGCGATCGGTGGGGCAGCGACACTGCTGATGGTAATGATTATCCGCCGCCCGATGACCATGGTGGCCTTTGACCCGGAATATGCCGCGGCCCGAGGGCTGCCTGTGCATCGCATCGACCTGGCGATGATGGGTCTGGTGATGGCCGTCACCGTGGTTGGCCTCAAGATCGTTGGGCTGATTCTGATTGTGGCTTTGCTGATCATCCCCGCCGTCACGGCGCGGTTCTGGACCGAGCGGTCGGATCGGGTGGTGTTGCTGGCCGGTTTGGCGGGTGGTCTGGCCGGATATCTGGGCGCGGCGCTGTCAGCCTCGGCCCCAAACCTGCCGACGGGCCCGATCATCGTGCTGGTCAGTTTTGGTTTCTTCGCTCTCTCGCTGCTGTTGGCCCCAGTGCGCGGTGTGCTGGCGGCGGTACTTAAACATCTGCGGTTCCAACGCCGTGTCCACATCCGTCAAGGTCTGCTGGCGCTGGCGCAGGATCAGAAGATCTATGAACCGCTGACCCTGCGCTTGTTGAAGCGCGCCGGATTGGCCCGTGCCGACGGCGTCGCCACCGAGGCCGGCAAAGCCCGTGCCGCCAAAGCCCTGCGCGACGAAAAGCGCTGGGAAGTCGTCCGTGCCGACCAGGCACATGAGGCGACAGCCGCGCTTTATGACGGGTTGCGCGATATCGAAACGGTGCTAACCCGCGACCAGATTGCCGAAATCGACCGCCAGATTGGCGGCCCGCAAGGGGTACCTTCATGAGTGGTGAAGAATTTGTCCCCCTGTCGTTAACACCTTTGTTGATCGGCACCTTTGCGGCGATTGCCTGCGCGTTGCCGGGCAATTTTCTGGTGCTGCGTAAACAAGCTCTGATCGGCGATGCAATCAGCCATGTGGTGCTGCCCGGCATCGTGGTGGCCTTTATCCTGACCGGAGCGATCTCGACCTGGCCGATGATGCTGGGTGCGGCGGGGGCTTCGATTGTCGCCGTGGTGATGATCGAGGCGATCCGGCGGTTGGGCCAGATCGAACCGGGTGCGGCGATGGGAGTGGTGTTTACCACCATGTTTGCAGGCGGTGTGCTGCTGTTGGAGCAGACCGATACCTCGACCGTGCATCTGGACGTGGAACATGCGCTTTACGGCAATCTGGAAAGCCTGATCTGGTTGGATGCGATAGGGTGGTCATCCCTGTTGGACCTGACAGCCTTGGCCGGGTTGCCGCCGGAACTGCCGCGCATCGCACTGACGCTGGTGGGCGTTGTTCTGTTCATCTGGCTGTTCTGGCGACCGCTGAAAATCTCTACCTTTGACGAAGGCTTTGCCCGCACAATCGGCATTCGTACTGGTGCGCTTGGCATGGCGTTGGTGATCGTTGCAGCGATTTCCGCGGTGGCGGCCTTTGACGCGGTGGGGTCGATCATCGTGATCGCCATGTTCATCTGCCCCCCTGCCGCCGCGCGTTTGATGACCAACCGGCTAGAAACCCAGATTGCGTGGAGCGTAGTCTTCGCCAGCATCTCGGCTATTTCGGGCTATGTGCTGGCGGGGTACGGGCCCCTGTGGCTGGGCGGAGCGGACGCGGTCAGCGCGGCGGGCATGATCGCCACCATGTCGGGTCTGATCCTGGCCGCAGCAGCGTTGTGGGGACCGTGCCGAACCCGCGCCGGAGCGCCCCAGGTCTCTTGACACGGCGTGTTCCCGCCACCGCTTTCTGCGACGGGTCGGCTGGAATCTGCTCAGTCTGCAAGCGTATGCGGAGTTAATGACGTTGAATGCGTTGATCGTGTTAAACCGCTTCCAGAAATTTTCTGTATGACCACCACTCACTTCGGATCGTTCGGACAATCGCGACCCTATATACCGTTTTTAAACATCGGTATGGCGCGATTGTTCGAACGCCCCTCCTTAAAATTGAAGCGTCCAAACCGGTGGCAGAATCGTACGCGCCTGTGCTAGGTCTGGTGGTATGGCGCAGACACACCCCAATATCAGCGAAAACCCACCCGTTATCCGGCAGCTGGATGACGCTGCGATCAACCGTATCGCCGCGGGTGAGGTGGTGGAGCGTCCAGCCTCGGCGGTCAAGGAACTGGTGGAAAACGCCATCGATGCCGGGGCATCAAGGATCGCCATCGATATCGCCGATGGCGGCAAGACGCTGATTCGCGTCACCGACGACGGGTGCGGAATATCGGCGCAGGACCTGCCGCTGGCTCTGTCGCGCCACGCGACTTCCAAAATTGACGGCTCGGATCTGTTGAACATCCACACATTCGGGTTTCGGGGCGAAGCGCTGCCGTCATTGGGCGCGGTAGGTCGACTGACCATCACCAGCCGGGTGCCGGGCGGGGATGCGGCGCAAGTCCACGTGGCAGGCGGCAAGATGGAAGCGGTGAAGCCCGCCGCCCTGCGCGCCGGTACCGTGGTGGAGCTGCGCGACCTGTTCTTTGCTACGCCTGCACGGCTGAAATTCATGCGCACCGACCGGGCCGAGGCGCAGGCGATAGGTGACACAGTTAAGCGTCTGGCGATGGCTGAGCCAGCGATCACCTTCTCTTTGCGTGATGTTTCGGGCGGGGGCGAGGGGCGCGTGACCTTCCGCGCTGACCGAGAAAATGGCGATCTGTTCGACGCGCTGCATGCACGTCTGGCCCGCGTGATCGGGCGCGAGTTTGCTGAGAACGCCCTGCAGATCGACGCCACGCGCGAAGGTATCCGGCTGTATGGCTACGCGGCGTTGCCAACCTATTCCCGAGGTGCCGCCGTGGCGCAGTATCTCTTCGTCAATGGCCGCCCCGTGCGGGACAAGATGCTGACCGGTGCATTGCGGGCGGCCTATTTTGACTTCCTCAGCCGCGACCGCCATCCGGCGGCAGCTCTGTTCATCGATTGTGACCCGACGCTGGTGGATGTGAACGTCCATCCCGCCAAATCCGAGGTGCGTTTCCGCGATCCCGGTGTGGCGCGCGGGCTGATCGTCTCGGCCTTGCGGCACGCGTTGGCCGAGGCGGGGCACCGGGCCTCGACCACTGTGGCCAATGCCACGCTGGGTGCGATGCGGCCCGAACCGGCGCAGCCTGCTCCGGCGCGGGTGTATCAGATGGACCGGCCTTCACCTGTGGCGCGTCAGGTGGCCTATCAGGCGCAGGCGCCGGGTTTCGCCGAGCTGTCCCGGGAATATAGCGGCAGCGTTGTCGACTCCGCTCCGGTGGTTCCGGTCGCAGTCGAAGAACCCACACCGCAGGACTTGCCGCTGGGTGCCGCGCGTGGACAGGTGCACGAGAATTACATCATCGCCCAGACCGCCGATGGCATGGTGATTGTCGACCAGCACGCGGCGCATGAACGGTTGGTCTATGAAAAGCTCAAAACTCAGATGGCCGAGAACGGCGTTGCTGCACAGGCGCTGCTGATCCCCGAGATTGTTGAGCTATCCGAAGGCGATTGCGCGCGGCTGATGGCTGTGGCCGATGACCTGTCACGCCTTGGCCTGACGTTGGAGCCGTTCGGCGGTGGCGCCATCGCCGTACGCGAAACCCCAGCCATTCTGGGTGAGGTCGATGCCCGCGCGATGATCCTCGATATCCTCGACGAACTGGCCGATCAGGGTGAAAGCCAGACAGTGCAGGCGCGGATCGAGGCGATCCTCAGCCGGGTGGCCTGTCATGGCTCGGTCCGGTCGGGTCGCCGGATGCGGGCCGAAGAAATGAACGCCCTGCTGCGCGAGATGGAGGCAACGCCCCATTCCGGCCAGTGCAATCACGGGCGGCCGACTTACGTGGAGCTGAAGCTGAGCGACATCGAGCGTCTGTTCGGCCGCAGTTGATACTTTGGCCTTGCCGGGCTATGAAGAATAAAACAAGAACATTCGAGGCAACATGATCGAGATTGCTGGCACCCAAATTGCATTGAACGACCCCGTGATCCTGATTGCGGGCGGTGTGTTGGCGCTGATCCTGCTGCTACTGTTTTTGTCCATGCGGGCAGCGCAACGCTCGGCGCAGTTGGCGGAACCACTGGCGCGGCAGATGGCGCATCTGGGTCAACACGTGCAACAGCTGGGGCAGGGGCAAGAGCAGCTGCGCGGCGGATTGCAGCATGTCTCGGACACGCAGGCCAATGCGCAGGTGCAGGTGATTCAGACGGTCGAATCCCGCCTGTCTTCGGTGCAGCAGCAAATGAATGACCGGTTGGCAGATAACGCGATGAAGTCCGCCCGAGCACTGGCCGAGATGCAAGAGCGGATGAAGGAATCGCTGCACGGTTCTTCGAAACAGACCGCGACTTCACTGACCCAGTTGCAGGAACGATTGGCTGCCATCGACAAGGCACAGGACAATATCACCAAGCTGTCAGGAGACGTGCTGTCGCTGCAGGATATCCTGTCGAACAAGCAGACCCGCGGCGCGTTTGGTGAGATTCAGCTGAACGATATCGTCTCCAAAGCACTGCCCTCGGACAGTTTCCAATTGCAGGCGACGCTGTCGAACGGACGTCGCGCAGATTGCCTGATCCACCTGCCGAACCCACCGGGGCCGATTGTGATCGACAGCAAGTTCCCTTTGGAGGCGTATGAGGCGCTGATCGGATCGACCAATGACGCCGAGCTGAAAGCGGCGGTGCAGATGTTCCGCAGTACGGTGCGCAAGCACATCAACGATATTGCCGAGAAGTACATTCTGGACGGCGAAACAGCCGATGGCGCGCTGATGTTCCTGCCGTCCGAGGCCGTTTATGCCGAGCTGCACGCCAAGTTCCCTGAACTGGTGCAGGAAAGTTTCAGCAAACGCGTCTGGATCGTGTCCCCGACAACCTGCATGGCAACGCTGAATACGATGCGCGCGATCCTGAAAGACGCGCGGATGCGCGAACAGGCAGGCGCGATCCGTAAGGAATTGGGCCTGCTGCACAAGGATGTGGAGCGTCTGGGCGACCGTGTCTCGAACCTGGACCGGCATTTCGGGCAGGCGGCCAAGGATATCTCGGAAATCAAGATCAGTGCCGAAAAGGCCGGGCGTCGGGCACAGCGGCTGGACAATTTCGATTTCGAGGAACTGGCCCCGGACGAGCATCCAAACGTCGTGCCGCTGGGCAAATCTGAGGCCTGAGACCTACTGGATTGACAAATCCAGATTATAGCCGACTGTCTTGCCGGTGTCCCGATCATTGCCCATCAGATAGACGCGGATCGTGTAATCTCCATCTTCCGGCAGGTCGATCCGGGCGGTGTTGCCGTTGATTGAGCCATTGTATATTGCATTGCCGTCGCTGCCCGGCGGCAGGATGTTGAAGTAAATCACACCGTTGCCGTTGGTGTCGCTGACCTTTAGTTCGGCAAACATTTCCTGACCGGCATTCGCACCAAGGCTGTAGTCAAAATACTCGTCACCAGTGATGGTTCCGCTGACCATCGTGCCGAAATTGCCGGGCTCGAATTTAACCTCGGCGGCGCGTTGCGCCCAGGCGGCGCAGGCAAGACCGGCAAAGACGATACTCAGGACCAAACGCGTTTTCATGATCACCTCCCAAACCAATTGCAGGCCCAATGTAACACGGTGCGATCGAATTTCTCAGATACGCAGGAAGGGTTGAAACAGGCGCGGCATCAGTTTGTTGAATTTCAGCGGTGCGTCGGTGACGGCCAAACAGATACAATCTTCCGAGATGTCGGCGGTCGGTGTGTGGTGCAGATCTTCATCGGCGATCTCAACATCGCCGCGACCGAAACGATCTACCTCGTCCGAGAACGCACCCTGCAGAACCATTGTCAGCTCGACACCGTTGTGGCTGTGATCTGGCACGGCCGCACCTGCGGGAATAAACAGCAGGCGCGCGGTTGCCTCGCGTGTGGTTGGCAAGATCGCCTGTTTCACACCCATGCCGATAGATCGCCATTTGATGTCGTTCACATCTCCGCCCACGTAATCCTGCAGAGGAGCGGGCAGAACCGAACAGGTCGGACGGGCCGGTTTAGCGATCGGCGCGCCTTGTGCAATCAACGCCATGGTTGCGGCCAGAGATCCATCGCTCATATTCGCCGTCGCGTCCTGATCCTGCAAAACGCAACCGCCGACCGCTTCGAAACTCTCTGCGCGGGCACGGCAGTGGTCGCAGAGAGAAAGATGCGTGGCCACCATTAGGTCGAATGCCTCGGGCAAAGTGCCAGCGGCATAGGCCATCAGCAGGTCGTCTGTCAGGTGATGTTTGATATCGTTGCTCATTGTCATCATCTCAGTTCATCGCGTGGCGCAAGCGGTCCAGCGCCAGCCGTATACGTGATTTGATCGTGCCCAGCGGTAATCCGGTTGCAGAGGCAATCTCTCGGTGGCTCAGATCGCCAAAATAGGCCTTTTCGATCAGTTCTCTTTGCGCCTCGGGCAATGCCGCCATGGCATCACGAAGCTGCGCGGTTTCTTGTTGCAGCACGATCACGTCGTCCTGTTCCGGTTCTGCCTCTGGGCCCCATCCCAGATCTTCGGGCTCGGGCCGGCGTTGTTTGCGCAGAACGTCGATGCGCTTGTTCCTTGCAATCGTAAACACCCAAGTTGCGACAGTCGCACGCGTGGGGTCGAACAGATGCGCCTTGTGCCACAAGGTCGCCATGACCTCTTGCGCGCATTCCTCAGCCAGCGCAGGGTCTGACCCTGACTTGATCAGGAATGCCTTAATCCGCGGCGCGAAGTGCTGGAACAGCTCGGCAAAGGCCGCCTGATCCTGCGCGTCCCGAATGCGTCTGACGTGGCTCACCCACTCAGTTCTGGTATTGCAACTGCCATCCGCTTTGTTCACCGGCTTGCCCCTGATGCGTTTCTTTTCGCGCCAAGGTTTGAGTGCGGGCCTTTCAGCCGCCGGTTCATCCAAGGTCACGGTATCGATCTCGGTAAACATAACAATAATACGTGCGTCAGCCCAAGGCGGATCACTTTGTTTGCGGCTTTTAATCCGTATTGGGCTAACTTTCGTATACTCTGGTACAAGCGGACAAGGAAAAGAATGCCGTTTGAACGGTTTACAGGCAAAGCAAGGAATGCGGCGTGAACAGGATCGACCATATCGCGGGCCACACCTTTCACGGGCGAAAGGGGGATATTCAGAACGCCTTTCGCTATTCCGTCGACTATATTCTGCTGGATCCAGAAGGCGAACCGGAAACCCCGCTGCTGTTTTCCCTGAACCGGGCCAACGTGACCAATTGGCGAGACCGCGACCATGGCGGAGAGCCGGGGCAAGGCCGTGGCGCTGCTTGGCTGCGTGAGCAGTTCGACCAGATGGGTGTTACCCAACCGGCGCGGATCGCTTTGCTGACCCAGCCGCGCGTATTCGGTCATGTATTCAACCCGGTCAGCTTCTGGTTCTGTTTCGACGCTGAACAACAGCTTTTTGCAGTGGTGGCCGAGGTCACCAACACATTTGGCACGCGCCACAGCTATTTGTGTTACAATCCAAATTTCGCGCCGATCCAACCTTCGGACCGGATTGTGGCGGACAAGCTGATGCATGTCTCGCCGTTTCAAAAGATCGAAGGGATTTATACCTTCCGCTTTGACTATCGACCCGACCGGGTCGGCGTCTGGATCGACTACGGCCGCGAGGGCGGCGGGCTGATCGCGACGCTGACCGGGCCGCGCGCACCGCTTTCCGATGGTACGATCCTGTGGTCGCTGCTGCGCCGCCCGTTCGGTGCCCGTCGCGCGTTTGCCCTGATCCTGTGGCAGGCGCTGAAACTGTGGGTCAAAAAAGCCCGGTTCCGCCCGTTTCGCACTGCGCCTGTACCCGACCAACCGGTTTCCCGCATCCGCGAGCCATAAGGCCGCATTGTTTGCGTAAGATCAAAGACTCAGATCCCGCCGAGTGGTTGTGGTAGACTAGAAACCGCGAACACGAGGAGTTGGGACATGTTGGAAATCTCGGCAAGAAAAATCGCTCAGGTCGCCATGATGGGGCGTGAACTGGACCGCGCCGAGGGTGAACTGCGCGCCTTCATTGACCGTATGGGTGAGGACGAGCAGGCCGAACTGGTCGCCGTTATGTGGATAGGGCGCGAGAGCTTTTTCGCCGAGGATCTGGCCGAAGCAATTGCAACCGCCAAGTCCGAGGCCTCGACCCCTTGTGCCGACTATCTGATCGGCACGCCGCACCTGTCGGACCATCTGGAAAACGGTCTGGATGCGCTGGGTATTTCGGCCGAGGATGTGGAAAACGATTTGATGTAGACACAGTGCCCGCGATGATTGCGGGCATTGTTTTTAAGGCCGTTTACAAATTTGCACAGGTTTGATTCAGTCCAACCGAATATACTTTTGGTTGATTGAATGACTTCTGATATTTCTGCTGATCCCCCGAAACGCAAACTTACATTTGTCCGCGTGGCCATTGTTCTGGTCGTGTTGTGCATCGTGGCGCTGCCGATTTTTCGCAAGAAACATGACGCGCTGGTTGAAATCTGTAGCTCGGATAAAGGTGACGTACAGACCACCCTCGACGCCTGCGATCTGCTGTTGGACTGGGCCGTCTTTGACCCGGCTGAGCGGTCTATGGCCTATCGCAACAAGATGCGGCTTTACATGGAGTTGGAGGATTGGGAGGCCGCAAAGCGTGAAGCCGATCTGGCGATTGCAGCGGATCCCGAAAGCGAAGTGCCGCTGCAGTGGAAAGCACTAGTGTTGATGCGCACCAAGGGCTACGCCGACGCACTTGTGGCTATTGAGGCGGCGTTGGCACGCGCACCTGCTAGTGATTACTCGCTAGAAATGAAAGGGAAATTGCTTCGCGCGATGGGTGCGGACGACCAACTGCACGCCTATTTCGCGAAACTAGCAAAGACTTACCCCGATCGCAGATGGATTAAAAAGACGTGGGGAAGTCACCTAATTGAGGATAAGCTTTATTATCAACTGCTCGAAATGACGGTCGAAGGGATCAATCGCGATCCGCAGGATAACGGCCTCATTGGCTATTACTACGGGGCATGTCTTGGTCTTGGGCCTCACTGCCCGCCACTTTTTCCCGAACGGCGGGAAACCTATCCTGAACTCACATGCTCTGAAGCGATCAAGCGATTGGGTGAGCACTTTGACTATTACGGCGACAAACTGCGAGAGACTGGCTTGCAGACTGTAAGTGAGCTTTATGCTCAAGAAACAAGGTGGAGCAAATACGACATTCAGGCTCTCTACGCGGGTCAGATCGCAGTGTTGACGCAAAGCGATCCTATTGAAGCTTCCGAGGGCTTCATTTTAGCGAGCAAAGTGTTCGATTGCGTTTTCCCCGAAAAATATATCTATCCGCTCCGATATGTCGGCCCCGAGGGTGATGATGCGACGATGGTCTATGCGCATTTGTTTACTCCGCCACTGCGCCAAAATCTGCTTGATCTGGCGTATGTGTATCTGGACGCACCCAACAACGATCCCTGACCCAATACATTAACCCTTTTTAATCTATCCCTCTGGCTGCGTTAACGCGGGCTTCTTTTATCTGTTTCAGCAACGACGAATGCAATTCAGACTGAAAGGAGAAAGTCATGGGATACGCACAAACTGTAACTCCGCAGAAGGGGCTCTTCTTCGGTATGTTCTCGAATTACGCCGAAGCACGGGTCGAAAACTTCCGCCGTGGGATTTATGCCAAAACCGTCCGGTCGCTGGAAAACCTGACCGACCGACAGCTGGAAGACATTGGCATTCCGCGCTGCGACATCAACCGGCGCGCCTATGAAAGTGTCTACCACAAGAAGCCCTTTCGCCGCCCCGTGCAGTGATCCAGGCGCCGTGCCTAGCGTGAAAGATGGAGGAGAGGATGCTGGATTCAAAACTCACCTACGAACCGCCGGTAAGGGCCAGTTCCGTGTTGTTGTTCGACCGGGCCATGCGGCTGCAGGCGATCAAATCGGATATCGTTCGCGCCGCGCAGGATTTGAACCGACTGTCTGATCAGGATTTGGCCGAGCTGGGCATCAATCGCAGCGACGTCGAAGCGGTAATCGCGCAATACATCTAGGCTTGATGCCGACGTAAAGTGCGACTGAGAAAACTGGAAAGCCATCCCGCGAAACCGGGATGGCTTTTTGGTTTCTGTGTTGCTCTGGACATGGTGCAAGTCATGTGGCTAGGTCTGACGGAATACACTTTAGGTTGATTAAATGAATTCCGATTTTCCTGCCAAGCCACCTAAACGCAAATCGAAACTTGCTTGGATATTAACTGGGATTGTGCTGATCGCGACTGCAGGGGTTTGGGTTCTTGGGCGCGAGCATCAAAGGCTGAATGCGAGCTGCACCTACAAAGTTCTGGACCCGCAAGCGAAACTTGCCGCGTGCGATACGTTTTTGAAGTGGGCAGCTTACGCACCTTCGACCCGATCATTGTTCCACCGGCACAAGATGCGGGTGCACATGCAGCAGCAGGATTGGCACGCAGCGCACCGTGAGGCGGACCTAGCTGCTAAGGCTGATCCGGACAGCCCGGTTCCGTGGCAATGGAAAGCAAAGATCTTCTACGAAACTGGTGAATCGCAGTCTTCCTTGCAGGCGCTGAACACGTCTTTGGCACTCGACTCCGAGAATACCTATTCGTTGGAAAACAAGTACAAACTTCTGCTCGAATTAGAAGATTATGCGGCCATTGATGACATGGTATTTTCGGTATGGAACAGAGGTGACTCTGCGGTTTGGTTGCCGGAAGACCATCTTCAGAAAATCACCTGGAACCCGTCACGATTCCCCAAAAGCCAGACGGCCTTTCTCAAGAATACGCTAGAGGCCAGGGATGAGTTGGCTGGGAATCCGCGTGATCGAGAGCTTCAGTTCATGTTTTTCTTGCACTGCAGGCTACTTGCTGGGAACTGCCCGCCGCTGTTGCCTGACAAGCGTGCATCTTACCTACAACCGGTATGCGACGAAGTTATCGAAGACTTTGAACAAACGCACCCTAAGGTCATCAAGCGCGTGCTAGATGCCAGTGGCTATCCAACTTGGCGCGACCTCATTGCAAAGGATAGGCAAGCTGCAACAGTCGAAGTTCAGGCCATCTATTTATGGTTCGTTCTCGACTTTGTACCTGCCCCTTCGGCCGAGTTGTCTCGGATTATGATCGTGAATCACAGAATGTTCGAGTGTATCTCGGATGGAGAGTTTGTTTTTCCCGATCATGTTGAAGGGGGCGCAGTGAATGCGATGCGAGACGCCGAAACGCTGTTCAGCAAGGCGCTTAGAATGAACCTTCTGGACTTGGCTTATGTCTATGTGAACTGAGCGCCGACCGGCTTACACCGGTCGGCGCTATTGCATTAGAGCGTGTGATCAACCACTTGCAGGTGCTGGGCCAACTTGTCGATCTCAGCCATCCAGTCCTGTACCAGTTTCGGATCGCTGGGGGCGGCGTGAACGCCGGCGGGGATGGCGCGGTTCAGGACGGCCTCGACCGCCAGTGAGACCGGCACAGACACCAGACGTGCCATCGCAGTGCCACGGGCGTCGCCCCAGGCATCCATCACGTAAGTCTTGTTCCAGACCGGGATGCCGTCTTTTTCCGCCTTCAGACCCACACACAGAACCACGCGGTCCGGCTCGCCCTCGTCATAGGCGTTCTCGGCCCAGAACTGATCCGACATCTCTTTAAGGCGGGCGTCCCCTTCGGGCCCCGATAGGGTCTCGATCTCGGTGAACACGTCCGACCATGCATCGGCCCAGCCGTTCAGGCGCAGGGTGCCGCGGACGAATTCCTTGACCGGCCAGTGCTTTTCGAACTGGTACTCGGCCATGAAAGGGATCGAGTCTCGGTTCGGATAGACCTCGAAGCTCTCCGGTGTCGGCAGAGGTGCGATATAGCTGGTGATCGCGTCCCATGGGCGCGCGACGTCCAGCGGCGCGTAGTCGCGGATTGACTTCGAAGGAGAACGCAGCGCCTTGAGAACGCCCAAAGGCGACCAGCTGAACTTGTAGCGGAACGGGTTGGGATTCTTGGGGATGCCGCCGCAATACGAGATGAAGCTAAGGTGGTTTTCTGCATCGAACGCGTCTGAGGCGCGGTAGTCCGCGACCAGCGCATGCGCCATCAAGTGGTCGATCCCCGGATCCAGCCCGACCTCGTTGACCAGCGCGACTCCGGCCTCGCGCGCCTTTTCGTCCAGCGCGCGCATCTCGGGCGCGATGTAGGACGACGACACGAAGTTCGCCTCTTTCGAGATTGCAAGTTCCGCCAGCGGCACGTGCCAATCGCCCGGTAACATCGAGACGATCACGTCGCCCTTTTCCAGCACCGCGCCCAAGGCGTCGATATCAAAGGCGCGGATGTCGTCGGTCAGGTCGCCGATCTCGGCCTTGGCCTTTTCGATGGTCCGGTTCCAGACGGTGACCTTGTGGCCGCCTTCGATCAGGCGGCGCAGGCCAGGAATGGCCGACAGGCCGGTGCCACACCAGTGAATCGTCATTCGTACGCTCCTTTTGGTTTTCAACCAAATTTCAGTTTCGCGGTCACAATCGCACCGACAAGAAGGATCGATACCACATTGCCAAAAATCAGTGGCCAGGCCGCGATCATCAGCCCGTAGATCAGCCACAAGGTCAGTGTTGTCAGGATCAGCAGGTTTGCGGGCAGGGAAAGGTCTTTAGTCTCGCGCGTGCGCCAGGTTTTCAGGGTTTGGGGCAGCCAGCAGATTGTTCCGAGCACCGCTGCAGCCGTTCCGATCAGGTGTTCCATCAGAGGCCTCGCCTAGACATGTTTTTGGAACTCATCCCGAGCGCGCGCCCAGATGCCGCTGTCCAGATCGGTCAGGGTCAGCAGCGAGGGCAACAATTGTGTGGCATAGTCTTCCGAGCTTTCGACCGGCAGCATTGACGGCAGGTTGTCGATCGCCATCACGTCCATCACCGGATCAGTGGCCACGCGCAGGGCGGGAGCCTCCCAAGTGGTGGCGCGGTCATAGACGGGGACCGGGTTGTAATCGCTGTCCGGGTCGCAGGCTACGTCGCCGATGGCGGTCAGGTTTCGCGTTGCGGTCAGTGCCGCTTGCGGGACAAAGACCGGGGTGCCGGGGCGGGCAAAGATACAGTTCAGAAACAGGTCATGTTCCAGGATTTCCGGAAACGGCCCGCCGCTTGCGGTTTCGGCCATGTCCCATTTGGTGACGCTGACGCCCATCGCTTCGCAGAGGTCCGCAGCACCGGTGCCAACGCGGCCTAAGGCGCCAATGACGATGGCACGCGGTCGGTCGGCGCCGGTGGCGTCCAACTCGGCCAGCAGTTCAGCATTCAGCGCGTCCTTGCTGGGATAGACGCCCACTGGCGGGCATTCCTGATCCCGTTGCTGCGCCGCCCATGTCTTGAGCGTCACGGCAGCGCCGGCATAACCCGCCCAATAGCCAAAGGCGGCAACACGGCGGTCGTTTTCGTCGACCAGATATTCCAGATCGTACAGGGTGCCGCCGCCGGCCTTGAACCGCTCCAACAGCGCGCGGCCGGAATGCTGGCCCTTGTAGGCATGGCCGAACATGATGTGGCGGTGGGGCAGGGGCGTGCCATCCTCGGGCAATTCCTTGAGGCCGAAGATGATTGCATCATGCGGGGCCTGGGGCCAGGAGTTTTCTGCTACGATCTCGCAACCGGCATCCTTGTAGCCATCAATCGGAATGGCACGGACATGGCTTTCCTCGACCGTCACGCGGATGCCTGCGGCGATCAGGGCGGCAGCGCCTTCGGGAGTCAGCCCTACCCGTTCCTCGTTCGGGCGCTGTTCTGCCCGGACCCAGAGATGTGTCATTGTATTTCCTTTTGTCAGAGCATTCCGGCGGCGCGCACCGCCTGAACTGAAGGCCGCGCTTCCATCGCCTCACGGAATGCGACGATCTTGGGAAAGGCCGAAACGTCAACGCCGTCACCTTCCAGCCAGCTGCAGACCACATAGAGGTACGCATCGGCAAGCGAGAAAGCCTCGCCCAGCACAAACGGCCCGCGCAGGCCGTTCGACGAAATGTACTCGCAAGACGCGGTCATTGTCTGCGCGACCTTGTCTTTCATGTCTTTCCAGCTGGCTTTCTTGTCGGCCCAGCGGTGTCCGCGCATCTTGTGGGCGTGGTTCACGTGCATGGTCGAAGCAAGGTAGAACATCACCTCACGCATGCGCGCGGCCATGACCGGATCAACTGGTACGAGGCCTGCCTCGGGGGCTTTGGCCGCGATATACTCCAGCAGCGCGCCGGTTTCCGTTAGGATACCGCCATCCACCACCAGCGCCGGAACGCGACCCTTGGGGTTGATCTGCTTATAAGCCGGTTTTGTTTGCTCACCCCCGGCGAAGTCCAGCTTGACGGCTTCATACTCCAACCCCGCTTCTTCCAGCGCGATGGCAACAGCGACCGAGATCGTACGGGGGGCATAGTAAAGCTGCATCAGGAGCCTCCGAGGTTACAGGTGGGTCTGCGCGTATTGCCGATCGGGCGCTTCCAGATGCGGAATGGCGTTGAACAGGACCGGGCTCAGCTGCGGGCCGATCGGGTGCAGACGATGCATCGACGTGTTCATGATGGCAAGGGCCACCCGCGCCATCGAAGGGATATCCAGCCCCATCGCTTGCCGCACCACCATCGAAATCAGCCCGCCCGACGTTACGACGATCGCGGGCCCGCCCTCGGTTCCGATATCGCGCAGCGCGCCGGAAACGCGGGTCTCGAATTCCTCAAATGTCTCGGGCGTATCCTTGATCTCGCCATTGGCCCAGGCAGCAAAGGTACGGGGCAGGTGTTCTACAAAGCCTTCGCGGTCGGTCGGGACGACAACGCCGTGCTGTTCTTCGAACAGCTTGGCGATGGTAAAGTATTCGATCTCGTTCAGCCGGGGGTCGCGGGTCGGCTCGGCCAGCCCCATGCTGGCTGCGGTTTCGACATGGCGGGTCAGGGTGCCGCAATAGACGCGGGTATAGCTGGTTCGGGTAAATTGCAGATGCGCCCCCAGCCAGCGCGCCTGCTGGTGGCCCAGCTCGCTGAGCTTGTCATAGCTCTCTTCATCACGCGCATCGGTGTTGGCCTGGCCGTGGCGAACCAGTGTTATATGTGACATGGCGGTCCCTCTCAGGCGGAGTCTTAGGGCAGGATGCTGGCAGGTGCCAGAGGCGTTGCACGGAGGTCCGGCAAAAATCTCAGCGGCTTAGGGAGGCGGTCTGCGGGGCGGTCTGCATTTTCCGATTTTGATGTTGCGTAAGGGAAAAAAGTTTCCTATCAGAAACACGAATGCAGCATACAGGCGTATACCCTTTACCCGGCTTCAAGGTGGTCGACCCTGACACAGATCAAAGTTCCCTACCTGTTGACTTGTGAGAAAGTCGTGGGAAGCTGGGCAAAAAAGCTTTGGCGCAAGACGGATTTATGCGGCATTCAGAGACTATGACCTAAGAAAGGTTGGACCCATGACCGATATTAAGCGCACGCCTCTCCACTCCTTGCACGTTGAGTTGGGCGGTAAGATGGTTGATTTTGCGGGTTGGGAGATGCCTGTTCAGTATCCTTTGGGGATCATGGGGGAGCATAAGCAGTGTCGTGAGAAGGCGGCGGTGTTTGATGTGAGCCATATGGGTCAGGTGATCCTGCGGGGCGAGAATGTGGGCGAGAAGCTTGAGGTGCTCTGCCCGCAGGCCTATGCGACCTTGAAAGAGGGCAAGGCGCGGTACGGGTTCTTCACCAATCCGGAAGGCGGGATCATGGATGATCTGATCGTGTCGAACGCGGGGGATCATTATTTCGTCGTGGTGAACGCGGCGCTGCGGCATCAGGACATTCCGCATATGCAGGCCCATCTGGACGGCGTCGAAGTGACCGAGATCTTCGACCGCGCGCTGGTCGCTGTGCAGGGTCCCAAGGCCGAGGATGTGGTGGGCGAACTGTGCCCCGCGGCGCGCGAGCTGAAGTTCATGGAAACCACCGTGGCCGAGATCATGGGCACCGAGTGCCGCATCTCGCGGCTGGGCTATACCGGTGAGGACGGCTACGAGATCTCGATCCCCGAGGACAAGGCGATTGAGATCACCCGCGCGTTTCTGGCGCATGAGGATTGCGAACCGGCGGGTCTGGGCGCGCGCGACAGCCTGCGGCTGGAGGCCGGGCTGTGCCTTTATGGCAATGACATCGATCAGAGCACCTCGCCGATTGAGGCCTCATTGGGCTGGGCGATCCAGAAGCGCCGCAAGGAAGAGGGCGGCTTTCCGGGCGCCGAGCGTATCCAGCGCGAACTGGCCGACGGCCCCGCGCGCAAGCTGGTGGGCATCAAGCCCGAAGGCCGCGCCCCCGCGCGTCAGGGCGTCGAGGTGCAGTGCCTTGAAGGCAATACGATTGGCCAGATCACCTCGGGCAGTTTTGGCCCCACGGTCGGCGGGCCGGTGGCGATGGGCTATGTGGCTGCAGGCCATGCCGAACCGGGCGAGACGGTGAACCTGATCATCCGGGGCAAGGCGCAACCGGCGCAGATCGTGGCGCTGCCCTTCGTCAAACAGAATTACAAGCGTTGAAGTCAGGAGAGAGACACCATGGCAACCTATTATTCCGAAGAGCATGAATGGCTGACCGTTGAGGGCGACACCGCCACGCTGGGCATCACGGCGCATGCGGCCGAGCAGCTGGGCGAAGTGGTCTTTGTCGAACAGCAGGACGTGGGCGAGGAATTTGCCAAGGACGGTGAGATCGGCGTGATCGAATCCGTCAAGGCCGCGTCCGAGCTTTATGCGCCGGTCGATGGAGAGATCACCGAGGTCAACGAGACGCTGGCCGACAACCCCGGCGCGCTGAACGAAGACCCCGAGGGCAACGCGTGGATCTACAAGATCAAGATCGCGGACGCGTCGCAGCTGGAAGATCTGATGGACGAAGCGGGCTACAAGGCCTTTATCGGCTGAGCCTCTGCCGGGGTCCTGATCCGGGACCCCACCCGTTCGGGCCGACCCGGCCCGCTTTCTACCGGAGGTCCTCGCGGCCTCCGCCCGACCTGACTTATTCATAGGAGCGCTGCAATGGCCTTCAAACTGACCGACTACGAAGCCTATGACTTTGCCAATCGCCGCCATATCGGGCCCAGCCCGACCGAGATGCGCGACATGCTCAAGGTGATCGGCTTCAAGACGCTGGACGAACTGATCGACGCCACCGTTCCCCCCGCGATCCGCCAGAAGGAGCCGCTGGACTGGGGCCCGGCGATGACCGAGCGGGATGCGCTGTTCCATATGCGCGAGGTGGCCAGCAAGAACAAGGTTCTGACCTCGCTGATCGGTCAGGGCTATTACGGTACCACGACCCCGGCGCCAATCCTGCGCAACATTCTGGAAAACCCAGCCTGGTACACCGCCTATACGCCGTACCAGCCCGAGATCAGCCAGGGCCGTCTTGAGGCGCTGTTGAACTTCCAGACCATGGTCAGCGACCTGACCGGGCTGGACGTGGCCAACGCCTCGCTTCTGGACGAAGCCACTGCGGCGGCCGAAGCCATGGCGATGGCCAAGCGCGGCGGCCGGTCCAAGGCCAACAACGCGGCCTTCTTTGTCGACAAGAACTGCCACCCGCAGACCATCGCGGTGATCAAAACCCGGGCTGAGCCTCTGGGCATCGATGTGCAGGTGGGCGATCCCGACAGCCTGGACGCTGGTGCCGTCTTTGGCGCGATCTTCCAGTACCCCGGCACCCATGGCCATGTGCGCGACTACACCGCCGAGATCGCGGCGCTGCATGAGCACAAGGCGATTGCCATCGTCGCTGCCGACATCCTGTCACTGGCCCTGCTGAAGTCGCCCGGCGAGATGGGCGCGGATATTGCCATCGGCTCGACTCAGCGCTTTGGCGTTCCGATGGGCTATGGCGGCCCGCACGCCGCTTACATGGCGACCACCGACAAGCTGAAGCGCTCGATGCCGGGCCGGATCATCGGTGTCAGCATCGACAGCCGCGGCAACAAGGCCTACCGCCTGTCGCTGCAGACCCGCGAGCAGCATATCCGGCGCGAGAAAGCCAACTCGAACGTCTGCACCGCGCAGGCGCTGCTGGCGGTGATTGCCTCGATGTATGCCGTGTACCACGGCCCCGACGGCATCAAGGCCATCGCGCAATCGGTGCACCGCAAGACCTCGCGTCTGGCCGCCGGTTTGGAAGAGGCGGGCTTTACCGTCGAACCTGAGGTGTTCTTCGACACCATCACGGTCGAGGTTGGTCATCTGCAGAAAACGGTCATGGAGGCCGCCGTGGCGCGTGGCGTCAACCTGCGCAAGATCGGCGACACGAAAGTGGGCATCAGCCTGGATGAACAGACCCGTCCCGAGACCATCGAAGCTGTCTGGGGTGCCTTCGGCATCGACCGCACCGATGACAGCTCGAACAAGCAGTACCGCCTGCCGGATTACGCGCTGCGCGAGACGCCCTATCTGACTCATCCGATCTTCCATCAGAACCGGGCCGAGGCCGAGATCACCCGCTATATGCGTCGTCTGGCCGACCGTGACCTGGCGCTGGACCGGGCAATGATCCCGCTGGGGTCCTGCACCATGAAGCTGAACGCCACGATCGAGATGATCCCGGTCACCTGGCCCGAGTTCAGCAATCTGCACCCGTTCTGCCCCGAAGATCAGGCGCAGGGCTATCACGAGATGATTGCCGATCTGAACGACAAGCTGTGCCAGATCACCGGTTATGACGCGATCAGCCAGCAGCCCAACTCGGGTGCGCAGGGCGAATATGCGGGCCTGCTGACCATCCGCAACTATCACTTCGCCCGCGGCGAAGGGCACCGCAATGTCTGTCTGATCCCGACCTCGGCACACGGGACTAACCCGGCCTCGGCGCAGATGGTGGGCTGGCAGGTTGTACCGGTGCAGTCGGATGAGAACGGCAATATCGATCTGAATGACTTCCGCGCCAAGGCCGAGAAGCACAGCGATCATCTGGCCGGCTGCATGATCACCTACCCCTCCACCCATGGCGTGTTCGAGACCACCGTGCAGGAGGTCTGCCAGATCACCCATGACCACGGCGGTCAGGTCTATATCGACGGCGCCAACATGAACGCCATGGTCGGTCTGTCGCGTCCGGGTGACATTGGCGGCGACGTCAGCCACCTGAATCTGCACAAGACCTTCTGCATCCCGCATGGCGGTGGCGGCCCCGGCATGGGCCCGATCGGCGTCAAAGCGCATCTTGAGGAACACCTGCCCGGTCACCCGGAATACGGCACAGCCGTGGGCCCGGTCTCGGCGGCGCCGTTTGGGTCGCCCTCGATCCTGCCGGTCAGCTGGGCCTATGTGCTGCTGATGGGCGGCGCGGGTCTGACGCAGGCGACGAAAGTGGCGATCCTGAACGCCAACTACATCGCCGCGCGGTTGGCCGAGGCCTACCCGATCCTCTACACCTCCGAGTCCGGTCGTGTGGCGCATGAATGCATCCTCGACACCCGTCCGTTGGATGAGGCCGCTCATGTTACCGTCGACGACATCGCCAAGCGTCTGGTCGATTCAGGCTTCCACGCGCCCACCATGTCCTGGCCGGTGGCCGGGACCCTGATGGTCGAACCCACGGAATCGGAGCCCATGGCCGAGCTCGACCGCTTCTGCGACGCCATGCTGTCGATCCGCTCGGAAGCGCAGGACATCATCGACGGCAAGATCGACGCGGAAAACAACCCGCTGAAAAACGCGCCCCACACGGTGCGCGATCTGGTCGGCGACTGGGACCGCCCCTACACCCGCGAACAGGCCTGCTTCCCGCCGGGCTCCATGGGCGTCGATAAATACTGGTCCCCCGTCAACCGCGTCGACAACGCATACGGTGACCGAAACCTCGTCTGCACATGCCCACCAATGGACGCATACCAAGACGCAGCTGAGTAAGCGTTGCGAAAACAGATGAAACCCCCGCCTTGGCGGGGGTTTTTCTATTCGGCCGCTTCTTTTTGTTGGGCCGAGGCCAGAAGCGTGGCCAGTTCCGGGCGGCAAGATCCGCAATTGGTTCCAGCCTGCAGTGCCTCACCAATGGCTGCGACCGAGATCAGACCCTGGGTTTCGATCGCTGTCAGGATTGTATTCACGCCAACATCAAAGCAGGAACACAGAATTGGTCCCGGGTCTGGCATGTCGGCCGGTGCGCGGCCTGACAGCAGGCCTAGATTGGGCACCTGCGGCAGCGTCGCCAGATAGTCGCGCATCACTGCGACTGGTTGGGGCGAGACAAAGAGCGCGGCAACCAGCCGTCCGTTTTTGTGGCAGGCCAGACGGGCCACACCCTTGGCCGGGTCCTCGACCGCAGTGATTTCTGCGTCGGGCAATCCAAACAGGTCGCGGGCTGCAGCATGCCAGTCTTCGATCTGGTCCAGTCCGGCCAACTCGGCGCGGTAACCGGATTTCGTTGGGCTTTGCGCCCAGTAGTCGCAGCTTGGGTCCATCTCACGGTCAGAGACCGCAAAGCCGTACCATTTGGCGTTGAACCGGGTGACATTCACAACCGACGCCTTGCTTTCAGGCTGGCCTGAAACCGGGTCGGTTGCGGCCGCCACCACCGCGTCGATGCGGGCAGAAGGAGCGGTTTCTCCGGTCCAGTGGATCGGGGCGAATACCTGACCCTGAGTTACATCCAAGTTGATCCGCGCGCGCAGAATGGCCTTGCCGTGCGGGCTGCTCACCTCGACCAGATCGGCAGCGGAAATCTTGTGGTTCCGGGCGTCGTCCGGGTGGATGTCCAGAAACGGTTCGGGCAGGTGTGCCGACAGGCGGGGCGACAGCCCGGTGCGGGTCATCGTGTGCCACTGATCACGCAGACGTCCCGTGTTCAGCCAGAATGGATAACGCGGGCCGGTTTTAGCAGCAGGTGCGCGCCATTTGACCGGTAACAGCTTGGCTTTGCCATCGACGTGAAAGAACTGCCCATCCGCAAAGTACCGTCCGCCCTGCCGCGTGGTTTTCACCGGCCAGCGTGTCGGCTCCAGGGCCTCATATCCGAATGTGTCAAGCTCGGCCAAGCCCGAGATATCGAAATCCTTGCCAAACCGTGCCGCCACGCCGGACAGCGCCGCATGCTCGCGGAAAATCTCGCCAGGGCTTTGATAGTCAAAGGCCGAGGTCCAGCCCATTCGCCGTCCAACTTCGCACAGGATGTCCCAATCGGCGCGGGCCTGTCCGGGGGCGGGCAGAACCGCGCGCTGGCGGCTGATCGTGCGGTCGGAATTGGTGACGGTGCCGTCTTTTTCGGCCCAAGCCGAGGCAGGAAGCAGCACATCGGCCAGCCGTGCCGTGTCGGTACGGTCGGTGATGTCCGAGACCACTGTGAAGGGGCAGGCGGCGATGGCGTCGCGCACCGCGTCGGCTTCGGGCATCGATACGGCGGGGTTGGTGTGGATCACCCATAGTGCCTTGATCCGCCCGTCGCCGATAGCGCGGAACATATCAACCGCTTTCAGGCCGGGGGCTTCGGGCATTGTTGGGGCCGACCAGAATTCGCGCACGGCTGCACGGTGGTCTGCGTTTTCGATATCCAGATGGCAAGCCAGCATATTGGCCAGCCCGCCAACCTCGCGCCCGCCCATGGCGTTGGGCTGGCCGGTGACCGACAGTGGCCCGCAGCCCGGTTTGCCGATCCGTCCGGTGGCCAGATGGCAGTTGAGGATCGCATTGACCTTGTCACTGCCCGAGGTCGATTGGTTCACGCCTTGACTAAAGATGGTCACCACTTTCTGGGTGCCGGTCCACATGTCGCAGAATGTCGCGATTTCCTCCGGGTCCAACCCGGTGACCGAGACATCGCCGGCCAAGGCGCTGTCCAGTGCCTCGAGAATACCGGTGGTGTGAGTCAGGAAATCTGTATCGACCAGCCCACGCGCGTCGATCTGCGTCAGCAGGTGGTTGAACAGCGCCACATCGCTGCCTGCCGCCAAGGGCAAGTGCAGGTCGGCGCTGTCGCAGGAGGCCGTGCGGCGTGGGTCGATCACCACAATTTTTGTGCCGCGGGCCTGCCGGGCCGCCATCAGGCGCTGATACAGAACCGGGTGACACCAGGCCAGATTGGAGCCGACCAAAACCACCAGATCCGCCTCATCGATATCCTCATAGGTGCCGGGGACGGTGTCGGTGCCGAAGGCGCGTTTATGCCCTGCCACGGTCGAGGCCATGCAAAGCCGCGAATTCGTGTCGATATTGGCCGAGCCGATGAAGCCTTTCATCAGCTTGTTGGCGACGTAGTAATCCTCGGTCAGCAACTGGCCCGAGACGTAGAAGGCCACCGAATCCGGCCCGTGTTCGGCGATGGTTTCGCGGAATCGGTCGGCGACCAGTTGTAGCGCATCATCCCAGCCGGTCTCGACGCCCGCGACGCGCGGGGCCAGCAAGCGGTGCGAGAGGCCAATGGTCTCGGCCAAGGCTGAGCCCTTGGAACAAAGCCTTCCGTGGTTGGCTGGGTGGTCCGGATCGCCGGTGACTGTCAGACCGCCGGCACCGTCCAGTTGCAGCAGAACACCACAGCCGACACCGCAATAGGGGCAGGTCGAGCGCTTGGCGCAGGCGGTCAGATCCTTCACGCGGCGCTCCTTTGGCCCAACGAGGTGCTGTCGAGCAGGATGCGGTCGCCGTCAAGTTGCACCGGGTAGGTGGCAATCTGCCCTTCGTCCGCGCCTTGGGCTTGACCCGAGTTCAGGTCGAATACCCAATTGTGCAGCGGGCAAGTGACGGATTGGCCGTGCACGATGCCTTCCGACAATGGCCCGCCCTTGTGCGGGCAGCGGTCCGAGGCGGCAAAGACCTCATTCTCTGCCGTGCGAAACAGGGCGATGCAGCCGACTGGGGTTTTCACGACCCGCGCGCCGCGCAGGGGGATGTCGTCGATATGTCCGATGTCGATCCAGCTCATTCTGCGGCCTCCAGTGTCAGATCGGCCAGCGGTGCAAAGCGCGGGGCCTCTTTGGCCTGCTCGGCCCATGGGTCTTTGCGATAGATGGATTGGCTGAGCTCGAACCGTTCGACCAGTGCGCGGCGGTTGTCGAGGTCATCCACAACGGTTTCTTTGATCCAGTCGAGGCCTACCTTCGCCATCCACTTATACAGACGGTCCAGATACTTGCCGCCCTCGCGATAGGCTTGGGTAACGGCCATGACGACCTCAATGGCCTCATCCTCGGTGGGCACCTGCACCAGCAGTTCGGTTTCCTTGACGTCCATACCGGCTGCGCCGCCGATGCTGATCTGGTAACCGCTATCGACGCAGACAACGCCGATATCTTTGCAGGTCGCCTCGGCACAGTTGCGCGGGCAGCCAGAGACCGCCAACTTCAGCTTATGCGGCGTCCACGACCCCCACAGGATTTTCTCAAGCTTCACGCCCAATCCCGTGCTGTCCTGCGTGCCGAACCGGCAGTGATCGGTGCCGACACAGGTTTTCACCGTGCGCAGACCCTTGGAATAGGCGTGACCCGATACCAGCCCGGCCTTGTTCAGGTCGGACCAGATGTAAGGCAGGTCCGCGCCTTTCACGCCCAGCAGGTCGATCCGCTGACCACCGGTAACCTTGACGGTGGGCACATCGTATTTCTCGGCGGCATCGGCGATGGCACGCAGTTCTGCCGGGTTGGTGATGCCGCCCCATATGCGGGGCACAACACTGAACGTGCCGTCCTTCTGGATGTTGGCGTGTTTGCGTTCGTTGACGAAACGGCTTTGCGGGTCGTCCTGGTATTCCACCGGCCAGTCGGCCAACAGGTAGTAGTTCACCGCCGGGCGGCAGACATGGCAGCCGTTTCGTGTTTTCCAACCCAGTTCCTGCCAGACGGCCTCCTGACTTTTCAGCTCTTGCGATTTGATCAGGCGGCGGACGTCTTCATGGGTCAGGTCGCAGCAACCGCAGATGGGTTGCGCGGTGGGCATCTGGAAATCATCGCCCAGCGTGACCTGCAGAAGTTGTTCCACTAGCCCGGTGCATGTCCCACACGAGGCGCTCGCCTTGGTGGTTGCGCGGATGGCGCCCAGATCAGTTGCGCCGCCTTCGATAGCGGTGGTGATGTCGGATTTGCAAACGCCGTTGCAGCCACAGATTTCCGCCTCAGGCGGCAATGCTGCAACGGCTGAGAGAGGGTCCGCAGAGCCGCCCCCCTGATAGGCAGGGCCAAAGATCAGCGT
Source organism: Ruegeria sp. ABF4_144 (assembly GCF_056160045.1). Taxonomy (NCBI): domain Bacteria; kingdom Pseudomonadati; phylum Pseudomonadota; class Alphaproteobacteria; order Rhodobacterales; family Roseobacteraceae; genus Ruegeria; species Ruegeria sp. ABF4_144. The sequence continues at coordinate 3,085,247 of NZ_JBSWWK010000001.1, read as the reverse complement.
CTCGCGCATCTCGGACACGTCCTCGCCATCGCGGATCAGGCCAAAGAACCAGTTGCTGTCACCGGTATCGCCATACATGACCGCACCGACCAGCTTTTCACCTTCCAGAACCAGCCGCTTGTAAACACCACGGGCAGGGTCGCGAAAGACGATATCTTCGCGGGTCTCGCCCTCGGCAAAGTCGCCCGCGCTGAACAGGTCGCAGCCGGTGACCTTCAGCTTGGTGGACAGCGAGCGCTGTTTGAACGCGGCCTCTTCGCCCAGCAGAGTCTGTGCCAAGACTTTCGCCTGATCGTAGAGCGGCGCGACAAGGCCAAAGATTTCGCCCTGATGTTCGACGCATTCGCCCACGGCAAAGATATCGGCATCGGAAGTGATCATCTGATCGTCCACATGGATACCGCGGCCCACGGCAAGACCCGTGTCCTGCGCAAGGGCGGTGTTGGGGCGGATGCCCACAGCCATCACCAACAGGTCGCAGAGCAATTCGGTGCCGTCCTCCAGCAGCAACGCACGGGCCTTGCCGTTCTCACCCGCGATCTCGGTCGATTTGGCGTTCAGCAGAACGGTGATGCCTTTTTCTTCCAGCGATTTCTTCAGCAGGTAACCCGCAGCAGGGTCCAGCTGACGCTCCATCAGGTGGCCCATGATATGCACCACGGTCACGTCGGCCCCGCGTGCGGCCATGCCTGCGGCGGCCTCAAGCCCCAGCAAACCACCGCCGATCACGACGACCTTGTTGCCCGCGCCCATGCCCATCATCTGTTCGGTGTCCTCCAGATCGCGATAGGCGATCACACCTTCCTGATCATGCCCCGGCATCGGGATCATGAACGGGTTCGAGCCGGTGCCGAAGATCAGCTTGTCATAAGGCACATGGCCGTTCTCACCTTCGACCACTTTCAGCTCGCGGTCGATTTTGACCACTTTTTCACCAAACCGACATGTGATCCCACGTTCGGCATACCAGGCGTTGTCATGTGTGATGATCTCTTCATAGGTCTGATCACCAGCCAGAACCGGGCTCAGCATGATGCGGTTGTAATTCCCGCGCGGCTCGGCATTGAACAAGGTGATGTCGAACGCATCGGGGGCGGTGTCGGTCAGGTGCTCCAGCACCCGGCCCGAGGCCATACCGGCACCGATGACTACCAATTTCTGTTTCATGTCATTCACTCCGCGGCAATGGCTTTGGGGGAAGGGGTTTTCGGCTTGGGCTTTGCGCCGTGCTCGTATTCCTCAAGGAAATCCAACACCTCTTGCCGGTATTCGTAGTAGTCAGGATGGGCCAGCAGCGCCTTGCGGGTGCGCGGGCGCGGCAGGTCGACATTGGTGATCTTGCCGATGGTGGCCTGCGGTCCGTTGGTCATCATCACCACGCGGTCGGCCAGCAGGATCGCTTCATCGACGTCATGGGTGACGCAGATGGTGGTCACTTTGGTGCGCGACCAAACCTCCATCAGCACCTCCTGCAGCTCCCATCGGGTCAGGCTGTCGAGCATCCCGAAGGGTTCATCCAGCAACAGCAGTTTCGGACTGAGAGCAAAGGCGCGGGCGATGCCGACGCGCTGGCGCATACCGTTCGAAAGCTCGGCGGCGGATTTATCCATCGCGTCGGCCAGACCAACGCGTTCCAGGTAGTATTCCACCACATCCTCTCGCTCGGCCTGGCTGGCGCGCGGGTAGACGCGGTCGACGCCAACCGAGACGTTTTCCTTCGCGGTCAGCCACGGGAACAGCGAGGGCGACTGGAACACCACAGCGCGCTCGGGGTCGGCCCCTTCAACATGGCGGCCATCCAGCTTGATCGCGCCTTTCGAGATTTCGTTCAGACCGGCGGCCATGGTCAGCACGGTGGACTTGCCGCAGCCCGAGTGGCCGATCAGCGAGATGAACTCACCGCGATTGAGCTTGAGGTTGAAATCCTCGACCACGGTCAGTGGACCTTTGGGCGTGGGATAGATCTTGTGCAACTGGCTGAAGTCCAGATAGCGTTCGTCGATCAGGCCCGTCTGCGCCTCTTTCACCGCTGCAGGCACACCGTGGATCGGGGTGACGTCGGGCAGGGTCTTGGTGCCTTCGACTTTGGCCTCAATCCCCACATCCATCAGGTATTTGGTGACCTCGCCGCGCAGCGCCTTGAACGTCTCATCATGGTTCATGGCTGAGCGGTCGCGCGGGCGGGGGATCGAGACCTTGAACTCAGTCCCCAGCGTTCCATCGGGGTTCAGCGGAATGATGCGGTCTGCCAGCAGGATCGCCTCGTCCACGTCATTGGTGATCAGAACGCAGGTCTTGCGGTTCTCTTCCCAGATTTTTTCGATCTCTTCCGCCAGATTGCCACGGGTCAGCGCGTCCAGCGCCGACAGAGGTTCGTCCAGCAGCAGAACCTCGGGGTCCATCGCCAGAGCGCGCGCCACGTTCACCCGCTGACGCATCCCGCCCGACAGTTCGGCGGGGCGGCGGGCGGCGGCGTGGCTGAGGCCAACCATGCGGATATAGTGGGCGACTTTCTCCTCTTTCTCGGCCTTGGGCATCTTGGGAAAGACCGCATCCACGGCCAGCCGCACATTGCCCGTCACCGTCAGCCACGGCATCAGCGAATAGTTCTGAAAGATCACCCCCCGCTCTGGCGCGGGGCCGGTGATGGCTTTGTCGCGGAAGGTCACGCTGCCCTTGGTGGGAAACTCGATCCCCGCCATCAGGTTGATCAGCGTGGTCTTGCCAGTGCCGGAAAAACCCAGCAGCACCACGAACTCGCCTTCCTGAACCGCGAGGTTGATGTCCTTCAGCACAGCCGTCGCAGCGGTGTCGGTGCCGAAAGATTTGCTGACGTTTTTGAATTCCATCACAGTCATGTCGATCACCGGTTGTTCGAGAAGGTGAACAGGGACTGCAGCGCGTACATCACGCGATCCAGCAGGAAGCCGATGATGCCGATGGTGAACACAGCCACCATGATCTTGGCGAGCGAGCTGGAGGAGCCGTTCTGGAACTCGTCCCAGACGAACTTGCCCAAACCGGGGTTCTGCGCCAGCATCTCAGCCGCGATCAGAACCATCCAGCCGACGCCAAGCGACAGGCGCAGACCGGTGAAGATCAGCGGCAGGGCCGAGGGCAGCACCAGCTTGGTGATCTTGGTGTAGGTGTTCATTTTCAGAACTTTCGACACGTTGACCAAGTCCTTGTCGATCGACGCAACACCCAGCGAGGTGTTGATCAGTGTGGGCCACAGCGAACACAGGGTCACGGTGATGGCCGAGATCAGGAAGGATTTCGCAAACCAGCCATCATTGGTGACGTACACGGCCGAAACGATCATGGTCACAATCGGCAACCATGCCAGCGGCGAGACGGGTTTGAAAATCTGTATCAGCGGGTTCAACGCGGCGTTTGCGGTGGGCGACAGGCCCGCTGCGATCCCCAGCGGAACGGCCACGATGGTGGCGATCAGAAAGCCGAAGAAGACCGTTTTGATCGAGGTCCAGATCTGGTTGTAATAGCTCGGCGCGCCGGTATAGGCGACTTCCTTCACCTTCTCAGGTTGGCCGGCGTCGACGAATTTCTGGTTCCGCTTTTCGACCATCGCCTCGAACTTGGCCTTTTTGGCGGCCTTGGCCTGTGCGTCCTTATGCAAGCTGACCGCCTCGGACCAGACCTGAGCCGGCCCGGGAACAGCGCCCAGCGAGGTCTGCACCTTGGGCGCCAGAGTGCCCCACAGCAGGAGGAACGCGCAGATGGCCAGCAGCGGCACGGCCAGCAAACGCCAAATCTCGCCCATCTGGGCGCGGGGGTTGTCGCCTGCGGCGGCTTTCAGAACCGGGGTGATCCAGGACAGGCCCAGAACCTGAAACCATTTGTCGGCGGCGTTGATCCGGGTGAACAGGCGGGCCTTGCGGGCCTCGCGTTCAGCATCAGCGGATAGCGTATCGTGGTCGATGGCTGTCATCTTGCGGTCTCCTGGCCCGGGTTGAGGTCCGGGCGGGGGTAGAATTCTGTGTGAGAGGGAAGCCCCCCGACCACACCAGGTCGGGAGGCAGGGGAGTTAACCCTGAACTTCGGTGCCGACGACGACCTGCTCGCCTTTCAAGCCAATCGGCAGGCTTTGCAGGTAGGCGTTGGGCTGACGGGCGTCATAAGGGATACCGTCGATGATATCCTCGGACGGGGTCGGGGCTTTGTAGCCATCGCTGTCCCAGGGGAAGTCAGCTTCATTCGCCAGACCTTCGTCCACCAGCATGCGAGCGGCGTCCAGATAGATGTCGGGGCGATAGACCGACTTGGCGACCTCGTCATACCACGCGTCGGTCTGCGGCTCGGCGATCTGGCCCCAGCGGCGCATCTGGGTCAGGTACCAGATGGCGTCTGAATAGAACGGGTAGGTCGCGTTATAGCGGAAGAACACGTTGAAATCGGGCACATCACGCTTGTCGCCCTTTTCGTATTCGAAGGTCCCGGTCATCGAGTTCGCAATCACGTCGTAATCAGCGCCTACATATTCGGGCTGGCTCAGCATCTCGACCGCGGCGGGGCGGTTGGCGTTGTCATTCTCGTCCAGCCAGATCGCGGCACGGATCAAAGCCTTGGTCACGGCGCGGGCTGTGTTCGGGTATTCCTCAGCGAACTCGGCGGTGATGCCGAAGACTTTTTCTGGGTTGTTCTTCCACAGTTCGTAGTCGGTGATCACCGGCACGCCGATGCCCTTGAATACAGCCTGCTGGTTCCACGGCTCACCCACGCAGTAGCCATAGATGGTGCCGGCTTCCAAAGTCGCAGGCATCTGCGGCGGAGGTGTCACCGACAGGAACACATCCGCACCGATCTGGCCGGTCACGTCTTCGGGGCTGTAGTAACCCGGGTTCAGACCACCGGCGGCCAGCCAGTAACGCAGTTCGTAGTTATGGGTCGACACCGGGAAGACCATGCCCATATTGAAAGGCTTGCCTTCGGATTTGTACTTTTCAACCACTGGGGCCAGCGCCTCGGCTGAGATCGGGTGCTGCGGGCGACCGTCATCCATCACCGGGATGTTCGGCTTCATCTCTTCCCAAACCTCATTTGACACGGTGATGCCGTTGCCGTTCAGGTCCATCGAGAAAGGGGTGACGATATGCGCCTCGGTGCCATATCCGATAGTCGCTGCCAGCGGCTGACCGGCCAGCATATGCGCGCCGTCTAGCTGGCCGTCGATCACGCCATCCAGCAGAACCTTCCAGTTGGCTTGCGCTTCGAGCGTCACGAACAGGCCTTCGTCCAAGAAGTAGCCGTTCTCGTAGGCCACGGCCAAAGGGGCCATGTCGGTCAGTTTAATAAAGCCGAAGGTCAGCTCGTCTTTTTCCAGTTCCAGCGTCTCGGCCAGGGCCGGGCTGATCAGGGCGGTGGTGGCGACAAGGCCTGCAATCAGTCTGTTCATGTGGGTCTGTCCCTTGTGTATGTTCCCGGGTCTCCGGGGGTGAAAAAGAAAAAGCCGCTACACGCTCTGACCGGGAGGAGATGGTCAGAGTGTGAGCGGCTTTGCTCAGTCGATCCCAAACTTTGGGAAGAATTTCATCGACACACGCCATTGCGTGCCGTTGGGTTCAGGTTCGAAGAAACCCGGCCTCGGCTCAAGTGATTTTGCTGCGATGCGGCGCGATTTTCTGCGATTGCGTTGTTTGAAGCTGGGTGCCGCCTATTTTTTGGGCGTCAGATATCCTGTGGGTCAAAAATGCGCCCATCCAGAAACGCGTCCCGTTTCAGTGACAGCTGTCCGTTGTGCGAGGCAACCGGGGTGGTTTCCCGAATCGCGCCTTCGAGCTTTTCTGACGCGCCGGGCAGGTCGGCCCCGATATCTGCCATCTGGTCGCGGTAGATGTCACTGCGGAACACGCTGCCCGCCTGCGCCCGCGCCAAATGCGGGTCCAGACCATACCGTACGGCCAGTCGTTGGGCGATCCACTTGGCCTGACTGCGCCACGGGAAATTCGCGGCCCCGTCGTGGAATTCCAGGAACCCGGGTACTTCGCGCTGCTCTGCTTGCCCCGATATAATGAACCGTCCCGACAAGGCTCGATCAATCAACTCTGACGGCAGGTTCAGGTAGGCATCGCGTGCCAGAATCTCGGCGGCGGCGGTTTGGCTGCCCGGCTGGCCCAGCCAGCGCCCGGCCCGCCAGACCGCACGCATAAGCTTGCCCAGCAGATGTGGTTCGGTTTCTGCCCACTCGGTCCGCACGGCCAGCACCTTTTCCGGTGCAAAAGCCCAGATCGCCTGACCGGGCAGCAACAATGCGCCGGCTTGCGATTCCACCGCGACTGAGCCCCAGGGCTCGCCCACACAGAACGCATCCACGTCGCCTTCGGCAAGCGCTTGCGCCATCAGTGGCGGAGGAATGGTACGCACTTCGACGCCGACCTTTGACAGCTCGGTGGCCTCAAGCCAGCAATGCAACAATTCCACATGCAAAGAAAACGGGAACGGCACGCCAAAGACCAAGGGCCGATCCGCGACCGAGGTCAGCGCGGCGGCGGCCCTGAACGGATCGTGGAAGTCGAACTCATAGCCCGTTTCGCGTAGGCGGGTTTCCAAGGCGCGGCTGACGCCGATGACGTCTCCATTCACCGATAGGACCGAAACTGCCGACAAGGGCTGCGTCACCCCGCCCAGTCCCAGCGCCATCGCGACGGGCACCGGTGACAACAAATGCGCCGCATCCACACGTCCAAAGGCCAGCATATCGCGCACGGATGACCATGAAGGCGCAGCGATCAGGTCTAATTCGATCCCTTCGGCGCGGGCCAGTCCCATCTCATGCGCCACAATCAATGGGGCGGCGTCTACCAAAGGGACATATGCAACAGGCAGGGTGACCGCGTTCATGACAGCAACCCCGAGGCCGTCACCAGCGCTTCGGCCACGTCGGCGACGCGGCGGCCCTGATCCATCGCGGCCTTGCGCAACAGAGCATAGGCCTCTTCTTCCTCCACTCCGCGCGCCTTCATCAGCAGTCCTTTGGCGCGGTCAATCACTTTGCGTTCTTCCAGCGCGCGCTTGGTCTCGGCCAGTTCGCGGCGCATTTGGCGCACGATCTGGAATCGCGCGATGGCAGCGTCCAGCACGGGTTTCAGCCGATCGGGCTGCATTCCATCGACCACATACGCTGACAGCCCGGCCTCAATCGCGGTTGAGGCCAGATCCCCCGCCGCGCCCGACACGAACATCGCCACCGGGCGTTCTAACGGGCCAGAGGCCAGCGTCAGTTCCTCAAGCATGTCGCGGGTGGGATTGTCGATATCGATTAGCACCACATCCGGCACCAGCGCCGCGATCTTTCGCGCGAGGCTCGAAACATTACCGATCACATGCACATCGTAAGAACCGGACGCCTTGAGCGCATCGACGATGGCAATCGCGCGTTCGCGATCTTCTTCAACGACAACAATGGTCAGGGTGTCTGGCATGGCTTCTTTTCACCGGGCAACCTCCTGTTCACAAGAGATCGGGCGCGATTCTGATCAGGTTCCGTTGGCTGTGCCTAAAAAATAGTCACATGCCCGGAGCTCCGCATCCAGAAGCCTTCAATTTGCCGCCTATCGGAAACTTGTGACCGCAAGTGGCACGAAGGAAGTCGTCGTTTTTTGGATCTAAAGCGTCTTTTTTGCTTGCTGCACCGCGGCGGGCTTTCTAGGTGTTGGGGTGGGACACCCCTCCCCAACGAGGGGCGTGTATCTGGAAGGGTAATACAGATGAGTATTCAACAACCGGCAACGCGGCCGGCTAATCCGCGTTTTTCCTCGGGCCCCTGCGCCAAACCCCCCACATTTGAGCTGTCCAAACTGGCCGATGCTGCATTGGGCCGGTCGCACCGTGCCGCTGTTGGCAAAGACAAGCTGAAGGCGGCCATCGAAGGCACTCGAGAGGTTCTGGGCATTCCGGCAGACTACAAGATCGGCATCGTTCCCGCCTCGGACACCGGCGCGGTTGAGATGGCGCTGTGGTCGCTGTTGGGCGAACGCAAGGTCGAGATGCTGGCGTGGGAGAGCTTTGGTTCCGGCTGGGTCACCGATGTGGTCAAGCAGCTGAAGATAGATGCCGAGATCAAAACTGCCGATTACGGGCAAATCGTCGATCTGGCCTCGGTCGATTTCGCCAATGACGTTGTGTTTACATGGAACGGCACCACCTCGGGTGTGCGGGTTCCCAATGGCGACTGGATCGCCGATGACCGTCAGGGTTTGACGATCTGCGATGCGACCTCTGCGGCGTTCGCGATGGACCTGCCCTGGGACAAGCTGGATGTGACCACCTTCAGCTGGCAAAAGGTGCTGGGCGGAGAAGCCGCGCATGGGATGCTGATCCTTTCCCCGCGTGCGGTGGAGCGGCTGGAAAGCTACACCCCCGCATGGCCGCTGCCGAAGATTTTCCGCCTGACCAAGGGTGGCAAGCTGATCGAAGGCATCTTTACCGGTGCCACCATCAATACGCCCTCGATGCTGGCGGTCGAAGATTACCTGTTTGCGCTGGATTGGGCGCGCTCGGTCGGTGGGCTGCAGGGTCTGATCGCCCGTGCGGATGCCAATGCGGGCGCAGTACACGCGTTCTGTGATCAGAACGACTGGATCGCCAATCTGGCCGAGGATGCGGCGACGCAATCGAATACGTCGGTCTGCCTGAAGTTCACTGATCCGCGCATTCTGGACGGCGCCACCTTCGCGAAAGCCGTGGCCAAGCGGCTGGAGGCCGAGAACATCGCGCTGGATATCGGCGCCTATCGCGACGCGCCTGCGGGCCTGCGCATCTGGTGCGGCGGCACGGTTGAAACCTCGGATATCGAAGCGATGCTGCCCTGGCTGGCATGGGCCTTCCAGTCCGAGATCGCGGCGCAAACCGAAGCCGCCTGACCTATTCACCGGGCCGCCCAAGGCCCGGATCCCCAATACAATTCAAGGACCAGAGAATATGGCCCCCAAAGTACTCGTATCTGACAAGCTCAGCGAAACCGCCGTGCAGATCTTCCGCGATCGCGGCATCGATGTGGATTTCATGCCCGATCTGGGCAAGGACAAAGACAAGCTGGCCGAGCTGATCGGTCAGTATGATGGCCTTGCCATCCGTTCTGCCACCAAGGTCACGCCGACGCTGCTGGAGAAAGCAGACAACCTGAAGGTCATCGGCCGCGCAGGGATCGGCACGGATAACGTCGACAAAGACGCGGCGTCCAAGAAGGGCGTGATCGTGATGAACACGCCGTTCGGCAACATGATCACAACCGCCGAGCACGCAATTGCGATGATGTTCGCCGTGGCGCGGCAAATCCCCGAGGCCAGCACCTCGACCCATGCCGGCAAGTGGGAAAAGTCCAAGTTCATGGGGATCGAGCTGACCAACAAGACTCTCGGCGTGATCGGTGCAGGAAACATCGGTGGCATCGTCTGCGAGCGTGCGCTGGGCCTGAAGATGAAGGTCATCGCCTATGATCCCTATCTGGGCGAAGAGAAAGCCGCCAAGATGGGCGTGGAAAAGGTTGACCTGGACGAGTTGCTGTCACGAGCCGATTTTATCACCCTGCATGTGCCGCTGACCGATCAGACCCGCAATATCCTGAGCCGCGAAAACCTGGAGAAAACCAAACCGGGCGTGCGCATCGTCAACTGTGCCCGTGGCGGTCTGGTCGATGAGGAAGCGCTGGCCGAGATGCTGCAATCTGGACGCGTTGCCGGAGCGGCCTTTGACGTGTTCAGCGAAGAACCAGCAAAGGAAAACGCCCTGTTCAACCTGCCCAACGTGGTCTGTACGCCCCACCTTGGCGCGGCAACCACAGAGGCGCAGGAAAACGTGGCGCTGCAGGTAGCCGAGCAGATATCGAACTACCTGCTGACCGGCGCGGTGGAAAACGCGCTGAACATGCCTAGTGTGACGGCCGAAGAAGCCAAGGTCATGGGCCCGTGGATCAAGCTAGCGGGCCATCTGGGCAGCTTCATCGGCCAGATGACCGATGAACCGGTTCAGGCGATCAATATCCTCTATGACGGTGTTGCCGCTGAAATGAACTTGGCCGCGCTGAACTGCGCCGTCGTTGCCGGGATCATGAAAAAGTTCAATCCCGAGGTGAACATGGTCTCAGCTCCGGTCATTGCCAAAGAACGTGGTATCAAGATTTCGACCACCAATCAGGATAAATCCGGCGCGTTTGAGGGTTATATCAAGGTCACCGTGGTCACCACCAAGCGCGAACGTTCTATCGGTGGCACGGTGTTCAGTGACGGCAAGCCGCGCTTTATCCAGATCAAAGGCATCAATATCGATGCCGAGGTTGGAGCGCATATGCTCTACACCACCAACGAAGACGTGCCTGGCATCATTGGTGCGCTGGGTCAGACCATGGGTGAGAACGACGTCAACATCGCGAACTTTACCCTGGGCCGGTCCGAAGCTGGTGGCGAAGCGATCGCGTTGCTTTATGTGGACGAACCGGTTCCGGCCGAAGCCCGCGCCAAGCTGGCCGAGACAGGCCTGTTCACCCAGATTAAACCGCTGGAATTCGATGTCGCCTGATTGGTGTTGAATTTCTGAGACAATCCGTACCCGCGCCGCCCATGGCGCGGGTATTTTCTTTTCTGGCGGCCTGAAACGCGCCACAAGCAGGGTATTCACTTTGCCCAGGGATTTTTCATGACCTCCACCATCTACGCCGTTGGCGATATTCATGGTCAGCTTGGCATGCTGGAGCACGCGCTGCGCCTGATTGAACAAGATGGCGGGCCAGATGCGCGCATTGTGTTTCTGGGGGATTATGTGGACCGCGGCCCCAACAGTCGTGGAGTTCTGGACCTTTTGATCGAAGGGCAACGCGCGGGCCGGAACTGGGTGATGGTCAAGGGTAATCACGACCGAATGATGGCAAGGTTCGTGCAGGATTGTGAGATCGCCGACAATCGCCTGCCGATCACGCTCAGCTGGTTGCACCCTCGTTTGGGAGGGCGGGAAACGTTGGGCTCATACGGGGTCGAGGTTGTGGACGAAGACCGCATCTTTCAGGTCAACGAACGCGCCTGCGCTGCAGTGCCGCCTGCGCATATCGACTTCATCAATGCGCTGCCTTTGTATCATCTGGAAGGGGAGCTGCTGTTCGTCCACGCGGGCATCCGCCCTGGTATTCCGCTGGAACAGCAAGCCGAGGACGATCTGGTCTGGATCCGTCACGAGTTTCTGCGTGACCCCGGTCCGCATCCATGGCTGGTTGTGCATGGGCATACGCCGGTGGATCGGGCCGAACACTGCGGTATCCGGATCAATTTGGACGCGGGCGCGGGGTATGGCCGTCCGCTGGCCACGGCGGTGTTCGAAGGCCGCGACTGCTGGCTGCTGACCGAGGCAGGGCGGGTGCCGCTAACCCCTAACCCTTGGTGAACAGGTCCTTGTAATCCTCGCGTAGGACGTTTTTTTGCACCTTGCCCATGGTGTTGCGCGGTAATTCATTCAGAACGATCAGTTTGCGGGGATGTTTGAAGCGCGCCAAAGCGTCTTGAACATTGGCCAGAATGGCCTCGGGGTCCGGGGTCTGTCCCGGTTCGGCCACCAGAATACCCACCGGGGTTTCGCCGAAATCCGGGTGTGGCACGCCGATCACTGCGCTTTCCAGCACACCGGGCTGTTCATCCAAGACCAGTTCGACCTCTTTGGGATAGATGTTGTAGCCGCCTGAGATGATCAGGTCCTTGCCGCGACCAACAATATGGACAAAGCCATCCTCGTCCACGCGGCCCAGATCGCCAGTGATAAAGAACCCGTCTTCACGCAATTCGGCAGCGGTTTTCTTGGGCATCTGCCAATAACCCTGGAACACGTTGGGGCCACGCACCTCGATCATGCCGATCTCACCCTGCGGCAGGGTTTCCCCTGTTTCCGGGTCAGTCACTTTCAGGTCCACATCCGGCAAGGGGAAACCAACTGTACCGGCGCGCCGCTCACCCTCATAGGGGTTCGAGGTGCTCATATTGGTTTCGGTCATGCCATAACGTTCAAGGATGCGGTGGCCGGTGCGGGTTTCAAATCGCTCATGCGTCTCGGCCAGCAACGGCGCCGAGCCCGAGATAAACAGCCGCATATGCCGCGTCAGATCGCCGTTAAAACGATCATCGCCCAGCAAGCGGGTGTAGAAGGTCGGCACCCCCATCATCGACGTGGCCTGCCGCATCAGGCGCAGCATGTCCTCAAGGTCGAATTTCGGCAGAAAGATCATCGACCCGCCCGAGGCCAGCACCACATTGGTCGCCACAAATAGCCCGTGGGTGTGAAAGATCGGCAGTGCGTGCAGCAGCACATCATCGGGCGTGAAGCGCCATTCCCGTACCAGCGTCTCGGCATTCGACAGCAGGTTGGCCTGCGTCAACATCGCGCCCTTAGATCTCCCGGTGGTGCCCGAAGTATACAGGAACGCCGCCAGATCGTCCTCGGACCGGCGAACAGGCTCAAACGCGGGCAACATGCCCATGGATCGCCGCATCAGGCTGCCCGAGCCATCGGCGTTCAGCGTCTCTAACCGTGCGTCTTGGGCGGCGGCGATGGGGGCGAGACCCTCGGCCTTTGTGTCATCGCAGACGACCAGTTTGGCGCCGCTGTTTACGATGAAGTACTGCAATTCAGCCGTGGTGTAGCCGGTGTTCAGCGGCAAAAAGATCAGTCCGGTCTGCGCGCAGGCAGCATAGAGCGCCAATGCCTCGGGCGATTTCTCAACCTGCACGGCGACCCGTTCACCGGGTTCCAACTCATACCCGCTCAGCGCGTTGGCGATCTGCGCGGCCATATCCAGGAAGGCGGCATGTGTCAGGGCCTGACCATCGGGCAGATGCAGAAACGGGGTGTTCTTGCCCGCGTGAATGCCAAACAGCCGGTCATAAAGCGGGTTACCCATACCGTTATTCCTTTGCGCCTGCTCAATATGAGGCCGAATCTGTCCCGGATTGGGTAAGGCGTAAAGCGGAAAACGGGGCAGGCATCAGAATTCCGTGGTCATCCGATAGCCTGCAGCGAAAAACATCTTGGCAAAGGTCACCGGTTTCCCCTGCAGCCATGTGATCCGCTCACCGGTGAAGACCGGCTCACCTTCGGTCACGTCTAGAAACCCGGCAACGGTGGCATCGGCACGACTGGCCAGAAAGCTCAGCTCGACATTAGTGAAGGGTACGGTCTGGATCAGCCATTCATTCGGGCCGATCTGCGAGAAATCTGCTTGCGCCACCTGCGGGACCGAGGCGGTGACGATCCAGCGGTCCTCATACTGAAAAGGGGTGTTGCCGTTGAAATGCATGCAGCGCACATGCATCACGGTTTCCCCCGGTGTCAGGGCCAAACGGGCGCTGAGCCATTCCGGAGCAGTCTCTGAATCGCAGTAAACCAGCGCATAGCGATAGGTGCCGCCCAGGGCCTCAACCTCATCCCGGACCATAGGGATGGTGAAGCGAGCCTGCCGTTGCGGGGCGGCCAACACGCGGGTACCAGCCTTGCGGCGACGCTCCAGATAACCCTCGTCTGCCAATTCCCGCAGCGCACGGTTAACTGTGGTGCGAGTGCAGGAGAACTCGACCGCAAGTTCCTGTTCATTGGGCAGCAGCGAGTCCGGCTGCAACTCGCCCGACCGGATGCGCGCCAGAACGATCCGTTTGATGTCTTTGTAACTGGTGGTGTCGCTGGGCTGTGGCATGGCGCAGCTTTAGACCGAGGCCAGCAAGTCCGCAATCGCGGATCTATAGGCGGGGATGATCCGGTCGCGCGCGACGTGGCGGCCCTGTTGGACCATATGCCGCCCGGCGGACCACAGATCGGTAACCAGCCCGTCGGGTGCCGCGAAACACAGCCCGTCCAGCAGTTGGTCATAGTTCAGGGCGCACAGCGTCGGGTGGTTCCGGTCAACAGCCACCAGATCCGCCAGTTTGCCTTCGGTAATCTCACCCGCGTTGCGACCGAGTGCCTGCGCCCCACCCAGCGCCGCCTTCTTATAAAGCGCCTGACCAACTGAGCCTTCACGGACCAAAACGGCACGTTGCTGGTCGCGCAAGCGTTGTGAATACTCCAGTGTTCGCAGCTCTTCAGGCAAGGAAATTCGTATATTAGAGTCTGAACCCACTCCAAACCGCCCACCTTCGGCAACGTAGGCTGCACCATTGAAGATACCGTCGCCTAGATTGGCCTCGGTGATTGGACACAGGCCAGCAACAGCGCCGGACCGGGCTAAGGCAGAGGTTTCAGCGTCGGTCATGTGGGTCGCATGGATCAGGCACCACTGCTCATCGACCTGTATATTGTCCAGCAACCAGGCCACCGGACGCTGACCCAGTTTGGCGTGCACATCGGTGACTTCCTGCACTTGTTCTGCGATGTGTATATGCACGGGACCATCGGGTGTGGCACCCAGCACCTCGGCCAGATTCTGGGGGGATGTTGCGCGTAGAGAGTGTGGCGCAATACCCAATTTAGAGTCTATTTGAGGCAAGGAAGAGCGGCATTCATCAACCAGTTCCAAGAACCGATCTACATCATTGCCAAAGCGTAGCTGCCCGCCTGAGAGCGGCTCATGCGCGACACCGCCATAGGTGTAGAGCACGGGCAGATGGGTCAGGCCGATCCCCGTTTCTTGCGCGGCGGCAAAGATACGTTGGCTGAGTTCCGAGAGCTGATCATAAGGCGCGCCGCCGGGTTGGTGATGGACATAGTGGAATTCGCCAACCGAGGCGTATCCGGCCTCCTGCATCTCCATGAACACCAGCGCGGCGATGGATTCGATCTGATCCGGCGTCAGGCGGTCCAGAAAGCGGTACATCAGGTTGCGCCAGGTCCAGAAACTTTCGCGCCCGGCAGCGCGGGTCTCGGTCATCCCCGCCATGGCTCGTTGAAATGCGTGACTGTGCAGGTTTCCAAGTGCGGGCAACAAGGCATCAACCCGCGTGTCTCCGGACAATGCGGGGGCCTGCGTTTCTATGTGTTGGACGGTTCCCTGATCAATCTCAATCCGCACATCATGAGCCCAGACAGAGCCTAACAAGGCAGTTTTTGCGTGGATCAACATCTCGCTTCCATTTTGTGTAGACTTTATACTTTTACACATATACGAAAAAATCAAACAAGAGGGGAGCCGAAAAGAATCGCCATGACCCAAAAAATGGTCTTTGCCAGCGCCGCGATGGCGACAATGTCGGCGGGTGACGCGCCCTATGGCCTCAACCCGGATGCGGCCATAGCTGTTGACGGAACAGAGATTGTTTGGGCCGGTGATCGCGCGGCGTTACCGGCCGAATATGTCGATTGGTTGGTTAAAGATTTCGGTGCACGCCTGATTACACCGACCCTGATTGATGCACATACCCACGTAGTGTTCGGCGGCAACCGCGCAACAGAGTTCGAAATGCGTTTGAACGGCGCCTCATACGAGGAAATCGCCCGCGCGGGAGGCGGTATCTTGTCCACGGTCAACGCTACACGGTCCGCAACCGAAGAGGACTTGCTGACCGACGCTTTGACTCGAGTGGATGCGCTGATCGCCGAGGGTGTGTGCACCATAGAGGTCAAGTCGGGCTACGGGCTCGACATGGACACCGAACTGAAGATGCTGCGCGTGGCCCGCCGGATCGGCGAGGTTCGCCCGGTGCGGGTAAAAACCAGTTTTCTGGGCGCCCATGCGGTGCCACCCGAATATGCTGACCGGGCCGATGATTACATCCACAAAGTCTGCATCCCGACCCTGCGCACGGCCCATGCCGAGGGGCTGGTGGATGCGGTGGACGGGTTCTGCGAAGGCATCGCCTTCACCCCCGCCCAGATCGCTCAGGTTTTCGACGTGGCGCAAGAGCTCGGCCTGCCGGTGAAACTGCACGCCGAACAATTGTCCAATCTGGGCGGGGCGCGGCTGGCGGCCGCGTACGGGGCGTTGTCTGTCGATCATATCGAATATCTGGACGCAGAGGGCGTGAAAGCCATGGCCGAGGCGGACACCGCAGCGGTGCTGCTGCCGGGCGCGTTCTACACGCTGCGCGAAACGCAGATGCCTCCGGTCGATCTGCTGCGTCAACATCAGGTTCCGATGGCTCTGGCGACTGATTGCAACCCCGGGTCGTCGCCGCTGACCTCACTGTTGCTGACGATGAATATGGGCTGCACATTGTTCCGCCTGACCCCCGAGGAGGCTTTGGCCGGGGTCACCCGCAATGCAGCGCGCGCTTTGGGGATCACCGATACTGGCATGATCGCGCCGGGCCAGCGGGCAGATCTGGCAGTCTGGAACGTCGCCCATCCGGCCGAGCTGTCTTATCGCGTTGGCTTCAACCCATTGCACAAACGGATTTTCGGAGGGCGGGTATGACGGTCCTGTCTTTGCAACCCGGTCAGGTGACACTGGCGCAGTTGACCCAGGTCTATTGGGATCAAACCGCAGTCGTGTTGGATCACGGGTGCAAACCCGCTGTTGAGGCGGCGGCTCAGCGTATTGAGGCGGTAGCGCAGGGCGAGGTTGCGGTCTATGGCGTCAACACAGGCTTTGGCAAGCTCGCCAGCCATAAGATCGCGCCGCAGGACACCTCGACCCTGCAGCGTAACCTGATCCTCAGCCATTGTTGTGGTGTTGGTCCTGCCGTTCCCCGCCGCGTGGCGCGGTTGATGATGACGCTCAAGCTGTTGTCGTTCGGCCGCGGTGCCTCGGGCGTGCGGTGGGAGTTGGTCGAACTTCTGCAGCAGATGCTGGCCCGTGGCGTGACACCGGTGATCCCAGCGCAGGGCTCTGTCGGCGCGTCAGGCGATCTGGCGCCGCTGGCGCACATGACCGCAGTGATCATCGGAGAAGGCGAGGCCGAAGTGAATGGCGATATCCTGCCGGGCACCGAAGCACTAAAAATCGCTGGTTTAGAGCCAATTCAGCTTGGTCCAAAGGAAGGATTGGCCTTCATCAACGGCACCCAGTTTTCAACCGCATTCGCATTGGCGGGTCTGTTCGAAGCCTGGCGCGCGGCACAAAGTGCGCTCGTCATTTCGGCCCTGTCGACCGATGCGATCATGGGGTCCACCGCGCCTCTGAGGTCAGAAATCCATACTCTGCGCGGCCATCGTGGTCAGACCGAAGCCGCAAGTGCCATGCGTGTTGTGTTGGAAGGATCAGAAATCCGGGAAAGTCATCGGGAAGGCGATACCCGCGTGCAGGACCCGTATTGCATCCGCTGTCAGCCGCAGGTCACTGGGGCAGCCATGGATGTGATGCGTCAGGCAGCCGCAACGCTTGAGATCGAAGCCAACGCCGCCACCGACAACCCATTGGTTCTGGAAGATGGGATCGTCTCGGGCGGTAATTTCCATGCCGAACCCGTGGGTTTTGCCGCCGACATGATCGCGCTGGCACTGTCCGAAATCGGCGCCATCGCCCAGCGGCGTGTTGCGCTGATGGTGGACCCGGCGCTCAGCTTTGACTTGCCGCCCTTCCTGACGCCTGATCCCGGGCTGAATTCCGGCCTGATGATCGCCGAGGTGACTACTGCTGCACTGATGAGCGAGAACAAGCATCTGGCCAACCCCTGCGTGACCGACAGCACTCCGACATCGGCCAATCAGGAGGATCACGTTTCGATGGCCGCCCACGGCGCGCGGCGTCTGTCCCGGATGGTTGAAAATTTGACATATATTCTGGGGGTCGAACTGCTCTGTGCGGCGCAAGGGGTCGAGTTTCGCGCTCCGCTTAGCACCAGCACCCCGTTGCAGCAGGTGATCGCCCGCTTACGGGCGGACATTCCCGCGCTGGCAGAGGATCGCTACCTGGCGCCGGAATTAGAAGCCGCAAAACTGCTGGTAGCCGACAGCGCAATCCTTCGCGCGGTAGGCACATCTATGCCGGAACTGACGTGATGCAGGTATTCAGCTTACAACGTGGGGACAGTCCGATTGTTTTGGGTCAGCCTCATGGCGGGACGCTAGTGCCGGATGACATCGCTGCGCGTATGAACGACACCGGGCGCGCGCTGGCGGACACGGATTGGCACATAAACAGGCTCTATGAAGGGCTCTTGCCCGATGCCACCGTGGTTCAATCCCATGTCCACCGTTATGTGATTGATGCGAATCGTGATCCCGAGGGGGTGTCGCTGTATCCGGGTCAGAACACAACGACGCTGGTGCCTTTGACCGATTTCGACGGGCAGCCGATCTGGCGCGACGGGCAGGAGCCTTCGGCGGAGGAAATCGACCAGCGGCGGCAGGCCTACCACGCGCCCTATCACGCGGCGCTTTCCGGAGAGTTGCAGCGCGTCCGCGACTGTCATGGGGTGGCGGTTCTGTTCGACTGCCATTCGATCCGCAGCCGCATTCCGTATCTTTTCGATGGCACGTTGCCGGATATGAATATTGGAACGGATGGTGGCGCGACCTGCGCATCGGAAATAGAGTCTATTACAGACGAATTTGCGAGTTCCTCGCCCTATAGCACCGTTCTGAACGGTCGGTTTCGGGGGGGATGGACCACGCGCCACTATGGCCGCCCGGCCGACGGGATACACGCCATCCAGATGGAGTTGTCCCAATCCACCTATTTGACCTCAGAGGCTGCCCCTTGGCGCTATGACGCCGCCAAGGCCGACCATCTGCGCCGCTGGCTGCGCGATGTTCTGGACGCCATCCAAGACACTGCATTGGAGCTTACGCCATGACCGACCCTCGCAAGAATACTCGCGATATCTATCCGCCGACCGGCCCCGAACTGAATGCCAAAAGCTGGGTGACCGAGGCTCCGCTGAGGATGCTGATGAACAACCTGCACCCCGACGTGGCCGAAAACCCGCATGAGTTGGTGGTCTATGGTGGCATCGGACGTGCAGCGCGTACTTGGAAGGATTTCGACACTATTGTTGCTGGTTTGAAGGATTTGGAAGAGGACGAGACCTTGATCGTCCAGTCCGGCAAACCCGTTGCGATCATCCGCACGCATAGGGACGCGCCGCGCGTGCTAATCGCGAACTCGAACCTTGTGCCCCATTGGGCGACCTGGGATCATTTCAATGAACTCGATAAAAAGGGCCTGATGATGTACGGCCAGATGACTGCTGGCTCATGGATTTATATCGGCACGCAGGGCATCGTTCAGGGCACCTATGAGACCTTCGCTGAGGCTGGTCGTCAGCACTATGGCGGTGACCTGACCGGCAAATGGATTCTGACCGGGGGTTTGGGCGGCATGGGCGGCGCGCAGCCGCTGGCCGCTGTGTTTGCTGGCGCGTGCTGTTTGGCCGTCGAGTGCAACCCCGACAGCATCGATTTCCGCCTGCGGACAAAATACCTCGACGAAAAGGCTGAGACGCTGGATGAGGCTCTGGCGATGATCGACCGCTGGACCAAAGCGGGTGAGGCGAAATCGGTGGGCCTGCTGGGCAATGCCGCCGAGATATTCCCCGAAATTTATCGCCGCATGGCCGAGGGAGGGACGCGTCCCGATATCGTTACGGACCAGACCAGTGCACACGACCCGATCAACGGCTATCTGCCGCTGGGTTGGACCATGGCGCAGTGGCGCGAGAAGCGCGAAACAGACCCTAAAGCAGTGGAAAAGGCCGCACGTGCCTCGATGAAACAGCATGTCGCTGCGATGGTTGATTTTTGGAATGCCGGCGTTCCAACGCTGGACTACGGCAACAATATCCGGCAGGTGGCACAGGATGAGGGGCTTGAGAACGCCTTTGCCTTCCCTGGTTTCGTGCCTGCCTATATCCGTCCTCTGTTCTGCAAAGGGATTGGCCCGTTCCGCTGGTGCGCCCTGTCTGGCGACCCCGAGGACATCTACAAAACAGACGCCAAGATGAAGGAACTGTTCCCGGAGAACGACCATCTACACCGTTGGCTTGATATGGCGCGAGAGCGGATTGCGTTTCAGGGCCTGCCCGCGCGTATCTGCTGGATCGGTTTAGGAGATCGCCACCGCGCCGGGTTGGCCTTCAATGAGATGGTCGCCAATGGAGAGTTGAAAGCGCCGGTCGTTATCGGCCGCGACCATCTGGACAGCGGTTCGGTCGCCAGCCCCAACCGTGAAACCGAGGCGATGCTGGATGGCTCGGACGCGGTGTCCGACTGGCCATTGCTGAATGCGCTGATCAACACGGCGAGCGGCGCGACCTGGGTGTCTCTGCATCACGGCGGCGGGGTCGGCATGGGGTTCAGCCAGCACGCGGGCGTGGTGATCTGCGCTGACGGAACCGAAGATGCCGCCCGGCGGCTGGAGCGGGTCCTGTGGAACGATCCGGCCTCCGGCGTGTGGCGCCATGCGGATGCAGGGTATGACATCGCAAAGGACTGCGCCCGCGAACATGGACTGCGCCTGCCCGGTATCCTGGGGTAGGCGCGACAAAGGTCTCTGGTGAATTGGCTGCTCCTGCGATATGCGCAGAAGAGCCTGCAGGAGACCGACCATGTACGTAGCCACTCTGTTGACGAACCCAAACACGCCAAAGCTGGACGAGGCTCTGGTCGAGGCGCTTTGCAATGCGTGGGGTGGGGAAGAACCGGTCTGGCTGAGTGAGAACGAGGCGGCCGAGTTCAGGTTCCCGGCTGTATCCGACAATCAATGGAAGGTCTGGGCCGAGCTGCAGCTGTTGGAGGTCGATCTGATTGTGCAGCCGCTGGGCAAGCGTCGCAAACTGATGCTGCTGGCGGATATGGACAGCACCATGATCCTGCAGGAATGTATTGACGAGTTGGCCGATGAGGCCGGCGTTGGCGACCGGGTCAAAGAGATCACCGCGCGGGCAATGAATGGCGAGCTGGATTTCGAAGGTGCCCTGATCGAACGCGTCGGCCTGCTGAAAGGGTTGGACGAATCGGTGATCGACAAGGTGCTTGAGGAACGCATAACGCTGATGCCAGGCGGGGCGGAGCTGGTTGCCACCATGCGCATGAATGGCGGCTATGCGGCTCTGGTCTCGGGCGGGTTCACAGCTTTTACCGCGAAGGTGGCCGAGCAGTTGGGCTTTGACGAAAACCGTGCCAACACGCTGCTGACTGAGAACGGCAAGCTGACCGGCGATGTGCAGCGCCCGATTCTGGGCAAGCAGGCCAAAGTGGATGCGCTGGAGCAGATCACCAAACGGCTGGGTTTGTCCGAGGCTGACGTGCTGGCCGTGGGCGATGGCGCCAACGATTTGGGCATGTTGGGCCGGGCCGGAACAGGGGTGGCGCTGCACGCCAAGCCCTCGGTTGCGCGGCAATGTGACATTCGAGTCAACTACGGGGATCTGACGGCGCTGTTGTATCTGCAGGGCTATTCCCGCGCGGCCTTTGCCATGGTTTGACAGCAGGGGCTTCCCTTTATTTAACAAAAATGTTAAACAGTGGTCATGAACACACTTCTGACCGCCTTCTCAGCCCTGTCCGATGCCACCCGATTCTCGATCGTCGAGCAGTTGATGCAGGATGGCGAACTGCCCGTTGGTGACCTGATTGAAGGGCGCGGCATGTCCGGTGCTGCGATCTCGCGCCATCTGAAACTGTTGCGAGAGGCTGGTTTGGTGCAGCAGCGGGTACAGGGCAGCCAGCGGATGTATTCCATCCAGCCCGAGGGGCTGCGGGCGATTGCCGAATGGACCATCTCGAAACGGCAATTCTGGGAAGGCAGCCTCGACCGTTTGAACGACTTGATCGAAAGGGAAAACTCATGGCCGACCTGAAACTGGAACGTGAGTTCCCCACAACTCCGGAAAACCTGTTCGCTTGGATCAGCGATGGCGCAAAGCTGTTGCAGTGGTGGGGGCCGGAAGGGATGCATGTGCCCGAGCATGACCTGGATTTCTCGCGTCTTGGGCCGTGGTATTCGGTCATGCAGAATGCCGAGGGTCAGCAATACAAGGTCTCGGGGCAAGTCACCCATTTCGATGCACCCAACTCGGTGGGGTTCACATGGGGTTGGCATGACGATCAGGACAAGCGCGGCGCCGAAAGCCATGTGACGCTGACCGTCGAACCGGCGGGCGAGGGCGCGCGACTGATCCTGGATCACCGCGATCTGGGCGATGATGAGATTGCAGCCAACCACAACCAAGGTTGGACATCGTCGTTGCGCAAGCTCGAGGCGCAATTTTAAAAAATTCATCAGGGAGGAAGAGAAATGCCCCAATTTCTATTTGTGTATCACGGCGGTCATACCCCAACCGATCCCGCCGAAATCGAAGCGACCATGGCTGCTTGGGGCGCCTGGTTTCAGAACATGGGCGAGGCGCTGGACATCCCCGGCAACCCGGTGGGTCAGTCTTATACGGTCAGTTCCGGCGGCGTTGTCGACAATGGCGGGGCAAACCCGGCCTCTGGCTTTACCGTGATCAAAGCCGACAGCATCGACGCAGCGACTGAGATGGCCAAGGGCTGCCCCATGGTGGTGAACGGCTCTGGTTCGGTCGAAGTGGCCGAGGTGCATCCGATCGAAATGTGACCCTTAGCCGGGGAATCCCGGCGCAGGACGGATCACGCCGCATTCTATCCCGCGGCGACTGTATTGGATGGCGTTCATGAATTTGCGGGTGGCCGGGTGTTCGGCCTCCAGCACGCCCAGATGGACCAGAATGTTTGCGATGGCGCATTCGCTGGCACGCGTGGTGCCGTCAGTGATCTTCAGCGCCACACCCATGCGTTTTTCCGGAATAATTGCGATGAAAACAGCCTCGGCCCCGGTTTTAATGGCTGCGCGGCCATCCATGGCGCGCATAAGCTCGGTACAGGCGCGGTTTTCACCCGCGACCAGTTCCGGATGCTTGATCATCGCAGCCGTCAACTGCTGCGCCGCATCGCTGGCCCGGTCTGATCGGTCCGCGGCCGAGGCGAACCAGGCCATCGATCGCGCCAGCCCCACAAGCGACGTGGCGAAATTTGGGGCCGAGCAGCCATCGATGCCATAGGCGGGGCTGGTCTCACCGCTGGTTTCTTCAAGCGCAGAAAGGCAGGCTTGCTGCACCGGATGGTCGATTTCCAGATATTCCGGCCCCGCGCCCATATGCTGAGCTACGGTCAAGAACCCACAATGCTTGCCCGAGCAGTTGTTGTGGATCTGGCAGGGCGTATCATCGGCCAGAATCAGCCCGTCGCGCGCGGCCATGTCTTGCGGTTCCTGCGGGCCACAGCGCAAATCGTGCTCGGTCAGACCCAGATGGTCCAGCCAGGCGGTCACGCGGTCGGTATGGATATGCGCGCCGCTATGTGAGGCGCAGGCCAGCGCCAGATGCTCGCTATTCAACCCGTATTTAGCGGCCGCGCCAGAGGTGATCAGAGGCAGCCCCTGAATCATCTTGGCCGAAGATCGGGGGTAGATTGTCACATCCGGGTCACCCCAGCTTTGCACGATCTGGCCGCTGTCATCGCAGATCACCGCATGACCCAGATGCAGGCTTTCCAGCAACGGGCCGCGCCACAGTTCTGTCATTGCTATAGGCTGTGTCATCCGGACCTCCGATTTTATGCGCAAAATTCTGCCAATCGCCCTTTCGCCTGTGGCGAAACCTGCGTTAGTGTGTGTATGTCGACAATCATCGGAATACGCAACTTACAGACGAACCGGCAAGGTGCGCAGGCGTTTCCGATGGGTATGAGGTTTTAGGTCGAGCTAGGAGGCTGGACAGATGGGATCGAAACTCGTCCGCGTGATCGCGGGCCTGTGCGTGGCAGGGATGGCCACAACTGCAATCGCTCAACAGGCGTCCAGCACCAACCGCGTGGCTGCCAAGACGGATTGGAGCGTGTTCGTCGAAGAAGATCCCACGGAATGCTGGAGCGTTGCGACGCCCGACGAAACCGTGAACACACGCGGTGGGCGCGTGGTCTCGGTGCGGCGCAGCGACATCCTGTTGTTCGTGGTTTTCCGCCCCAGTGAAGACGTCGCCGGTCAGGTGTCCTTTACCGGCGGTTACCCGTTTGCGGCCGGGTCTTCGGTCAATGTCCGGATCGACGATCAGGAGTTTGAGTTCATCACCGACGGGGAATGGGCCTGGCCCGCAACCCAAGGTCAGGAACCCAAAGTGATCGCCGCCATGAAAAAAGGCACCGAGGCGGTGCTGACCGCACGATCCGAGCGCGGCACGCAGACCAAAGACACGTTCTCGTTGCTGGGGTTCACAGCAGCACTTGAGGATGCGCAAAAGCGCTGCACGAACTGATCGCCATCGGCAGAAACGACAAAACCCCGTCGTCAGGCGGGGTTTTCTTTTTAGGGCACCACGTTGACGCTACGTCTGCCTGAAAAATTGATCCGTATCAAAGTGAGCCATCGGCTTTTCTGAACTAATCGGTTCAGAAAGAAGGAAGGAGCTTGCCCATGCTGAACAAAACCATTGTCGCCCTCATGATGACCGCTGCCATGTTTTTGAGCGCTTGTGAGAAGGACACCGAAACCTATCCGGTTTCTGGTGAACAATGCGGCCCGGAAGACCCGGTAAAAACGCTGGATGCAGCGGATTGTGATATCCTGCCTACGGGGATCTGAGGGGTTTGATCTGACCCAGCCAGAATGGATTTGGCCGCATCGGCTTGGTCGGTGCGGCCTAACTGTATTTGGGGCCATGGCTAATTGCGTGGTATCGTGGCGCAACATAAGCCTCAGTCGGGAAAAGAAAATGCGCTACGTTTTGCTATTATTGTTGTTGCCATCCACTGCTTTGGCGGACCCGACACTAGAGTGTTCGGACGCGGGATCGCAGGTTGAAATCGGCGCTTGCGTTGGCGAGGCAGAGGACCGCGTCGCGATGGCCTTACAGGAAAGCTACGGCTTTGCCATGCAGGCCGCAGCCGAGCTGGACGAGGTTACCGGGCGGGTGGCGGCTCAGCCTGCGCTTGAGGCCGCGCAAACGGCCTGGGAAAGCTACAGGGATGCACAATGCGAGGCCATCGGCGCCTCATACGGCGGTGGGTCAGGAACAGGAATCGCAATCACCGCATGCCGGGTTGATCTGGGGCGTGCCCGTGTTGATGAATTGCTGCGCTTTGCCGATTGATCGATACGATTCCTTTTGATCTTTGCGGATGTTCCTATATAGAGGCGCATCCCAAGCCAGAATCCGTTGAGATAGCCACATGTCGCCCAAAGCGCCGATCACTCAAGACGTCATGACCATCCCCCGCAAGCTGCCCGAGGGGAAGATTAACCTTGTCGGCCTGACCCGCGACCAGCTGCGCGAGGTTCTGATCGAACACGGCACGCCGGAAAAGCAGGCCAAGATGCGGACCGGCCAGATCTGGCAGTGGATTTATCAATGGGGCGTGCGCGACTTTGCCGAGATGACCAACCTGGCCAAAGCCTATCGGGGGCAACTGGCCGAGAATTTCGTGATCGAAATCCCCGAGGTTGTGACACGTCAGGTGTCCGAGGATGGCACCCGCAAATACCTGTGCCGCATCGCCGGCGGGCATGAGGTCGAGGTGGTCTACATCCCCGAAGAGGATCGCGGCACGCTGTGTATCTCGTCTCAGGTTGGCTGCACGCTGACATGTTCCTTCTGCCATACGGGTACACAGAAACTGGTGCGCAACCTGACGGCAGCCGAGATTGTCGGCCAAGTGATGATGGCGCGTGATGATCTTGAGGAATGGCCGGTGCCTGGTGCGCCCAAGGACGAAACGCGGCTGCTGTCCAACATCGTACTGATGGGCATGGGTGAGCCGCTCTATAACTTCGAAAACGTTCGTGATGCGATGAAGATCGCTATGGACCCCGAGGGGATATCCCTGTCGCGCCGTCGCATCACCCTGTCGACCTCGGGCGTTGTGCCTGAGATTGCGCGTACGGCCGAAGAAATTGGCTGTCTGCTGGCGATCTCGTTCCACGCCACCACGGATGAAACCCGCGACGTGCTGGTGCCGATCAATAAACGTTGGAACATCGAAGAGCTGCTACAGGCTTTGGCCAGCTACCCCAAAGCTTCGAATTCCGAACGGATCACGTTCGAATATGTGATGCTGGATGGCGTGAACGACAGCGATGAGGACGCACATCGCCTGATCGACCACATCAAGCGCCACAACATCCCGGCCAAGATCAACCTGATCCCATTCAACGAATGGCCCGGCGCGCCGTACAAGCGCAGCTCGAACAACCGAATCCGGGCCTTTGCGAACATCATCTATCAGGCTGGCTATGCTTCACCGATCCGCAAAACCCGCGGCGAAGATATCATGGCGGCTTGTGGTCAGCTGAAATCGGCCACCGAGCGCGCGCGCAAGTCACGCAAGCAGATTGCGGCCGAAGCCGGGCTGCAAAGCTGATCCATTCGATTGTATCCCAGTGAGCGACAATAAATTAATGTTCGCCCCGCTGTCCTTTGAATGCAATATTTGATATGTTTGAGCCGTTAAGGCGGGATGGGCGCATTTCACTCTTGCGCACAAAGCGGTGAAAGCCGCCGTCCTGTCGTGGCGTGTTTGTTCAGGGCCGCTATCTTATTTGATGCATGACCAGCGGCGTTCAGGCGAACCTTTTAAACCAGGTAGGCCATCCCTATGTTGTTACGATTAAAACGAGTTTTTTTGATTTCCCTTTCAGCGTTGGCGATTTCGGGCGTTTCCGCCACCCAGTCCGCTGCCCAATCCCCCGGCGAAGATGCGCATATTGCCATCGAAAACCCGGCGGATTTGTCCAAGGACGAGGCGCTGCAGATCTACAAGTCGCTGCAGCGGCGCATGGCGCGCGGGTACCAGGCCGCGCAGATGGATCAGTTGCTGAACTACCAAAGCTGGCCACTGTTCAATGATGCGCCCTATATCTCGGCCACTCATGGCCAGCGTTTCGTGAACAGCTATGCCAATCGCATGGCACATAATTACGGAACCCTGCAGGAGGGCGAAAAGCTGCCCAAGGGCTCGGTCTTGGCCAAGGATAGCGTGACTGTCACGGACGAGGGCAACATCCATCCCGGCGCCCTTTTCGTGATGGAGAAACTGGCCAAGGGCGACAGCCCTGAAACGGCCGATTGGCGCTATATCATGGTACTGCCGGACGGGTCTTTGTTCGGTGACACGATGGGGTTCCGCGCCTCAGCGGTTGCCTATTGCCATGATTGCCACGCGGCAGTTGCGGACCGGGATTACACCTTCTTTGTTCCCGAAGACTACATCGCCGGGAACTGAGCCTCACACGGCCTCGTCGGGCAGTTTCAGCGCTGTGGCTTCGCGGCGGCTGAGTTGTTCGCCCTGTTTGCGTTTCGACAGCACCTCGCGGGCCAATGCGTATTTCTCATCCTGCCAGAAGATCAAGCAACCGTTGCAGCCTTTGCCGCAGCAGCCCTCGGTTCCGATCCGGTTGGTCTTGAAGCGGCGTTCGTTGCCATCCTCGCCGATCTTTTCGACCAGCTCGTCCCGACGACGCTCATAAGCTTTCGGGTTGTCACGGCCCGAGGTCTCAAGCCCTTGCACCAGTTTGTCAAAGCGGATGCGGCTCCAGTGTTCGTCGGTCAGGGCGCGTTCCTTGCGCAGCACGGAATAGATCGGGAAGCGGGCGCGCAGGTCGTCGATGTCTTCGTGATCGAACAGGGTGAAGGGCAGGCGGATGACGGTTTTCGTGCTGCCATGCACCACATCCAACCTTTTGCCGTCATGGGCGCGTTCGAAATCATAGACCCGCAGCAGAACCGTCTCACGCGAGATGGGCGAGACGAAATCCAGCACGTCGCCCGGTTCCAGCTTGTTCTTCACCTCGACCAGAAACGCGTCTTCGGTCACTTCGGTGACGATCCCGGCATATTCCCATTGGGCGATGGATGCCGTGTGCTCGTAATCATGGGAATAGTTGGTCAGGCGACCCTCGTGGAAGGCCAGCGTATAGCCGCGATTCCCGACTGTTTCGAGTTCGCGCATATACGGCTTTGGATCCCAGTTCTCGGGGTCCGCGTGATAGTCATCGATGGCCATGCGGTAAGCGCGCGCGACGATGGCAGCATAATATTCTGACTTGCCGCGCCCTTCGACTTTTAGACTGTCGACCCCGATCTTCAGGTATTCGTCCAGTTTCGACATGATGCACAGATCGCGGGAATTCAGGATGTATGATCCCCGATCATCCTCTTCGATGGGCATCAGGTCACCGGGGCGGCAGCCTTCTTCCAACAGGAACTCGAACAGGTCGGCGTTTTCCTCGGTGATGCGGAGTTCCTGATGCGTGCCGTCCTTGAGGCGCAGCTTAAGTCCATAGTTCCAGCGGCAGGAATTGGCGCAATTGCCCTGATTGGCCCCTCGCTCGGCCATGAAGTTCGACAGCAGGCAGCGGCCCGAATAGGTCATGCACATGGCACCGTGGACAAAGGCCTCAAGCTTGATGTCCGGGCATTTCTCACGGATTTCCACCAGTTCAGGGTACGAGACCTCACGCGCCAAAACCACCAGTTCGGCCCCCTGATCCTGCCAGAATTTCACCGAAAGCCAGGAACAGATATTGGCCTGGGTCGAGATATGCAGCGGCAATTCCGGTGCGCGTTCGCGCACATATTGAAACACTCCGGGGTCGGCGATGATCAGCCCGTCGGGCTTCACCTTGCGGACCGTATCGATGTATTCGTCCAGCTTCGGAATGTCCTTGTTGTGCGAGAACAGGTTCAACGTCAGATAGGCGCGCCGCCCATGTTGGTGGCAGAACTCGACCCCTTCGATCACCTCTTCCAGCGAGAACTCGGATTTCGTGCGCAGCGACATGTCAGGCGTACCCAGATACACCGCGTCCGCCCCATACAGGATGGCGAGTTTCAGCTTGCGCAGACTGCCCGCAGGCATCAGCAATTCGGATCTGGACTGGGTCATGGAAATACCGGGCTTTGGATCAAGGGGGCCTTTTACGGCAAACGCCCCGAGTCCAAAAGCCCGTTATCTGCGACGGAACCGCGCTGTGCCGATGACCTCGATCAGTTGTTTGCGGACGGGGTCGGGTTGCGCCTCGACCGCATTCAGAACCTCACGCAGTTCGGCGCGCAACCCGTGCATCTGGTCGATCAGAGAGATCATCATCGACAGCGCATCCGGCTCCATCTCGTACTGATCGTGTAGCTCGCAAGCCAGTTCCAGACGGGCGACGTCGAGGCTGTGGTAGACCAGCCCCTCATCCGTTTGTTCGGGGATCACGATCTCGGCGGCCAGGTATTCGGTTAGCCGGGCCGAGGTCAGGCGGGTGACGGTTGCGATCAGTTGCTCTTCGGTCAGGCTCATGACGACATTCCTTTGCGCGGATCATAGCTATGATTTTCACGCCATGTCTCCATAAACTGCTTCAACTCGTCGTCGATCTGGTCGGGCATCGTGACGGTCAGTTCGATCAACTGATCGCCGCGTTCGGTCGAACCGCGCTTTTTAACCCCCTTGCCGCGCAGGCGCAGGGTTTTGCCGCTGCTTGTGCCTGCCGGGACGCTGACATTGACGCCGCCGTCGATGGTGGGAGCGGGCACCTTGCCGCCTAAAACAGCCTCATCAATCGTGATCGGCAGGGTGATGTGGATGTCGTCGCCCTGACGGTCAAAGACCGGGTGTTTCGCAACCGAGACCGTGACCAGCGCGTCGCCCGGCGGCCCCTCACCAAAGCCCGGATCACCTTTGCCGCGCAGGCGGATGGTCTGGCCGTCGGTGATGCCTGCGGGGATTTTCACCTCGATCCGGTCGCCATTGGGCAGGGTCAGTTTCTGGCTGGCCCCGAACACCGCATCCAGAAAGCTGATCTGCAGGCTGTAGGCGCGATTGTGTCCTGGTGCATGGAACTCTTGCGTGCGTTGGCCATAGCCACCTCGACCACGCATGAACTCGGCGAAGATGTCCGACATATCGTCCGGGTCCGCCGCCCGTCCGCGATAAGGGTTTCCTGCGGCCTCGGAGTATTCTCGGTAATATTGCTGTTGAGGGCGTTCCTGACCCGAAGCGTCGATCTCACCCCGGTCGTATTGCCCCCGCTTTTCCGGGTCTTTCAGAAGGTCATAGGCGGCCGCGGCGGCCTTGAACTTGGCTTCTGCCTCAGCGTCACCGGGTTTCAAATCGGGGTGACACTCCTTGGCGATGCGCCGATAGGCCTTTTTGATCTCGGCATCGCTGGCGTCTTTGGTGACGCCAAGGGCGGAATAGGGATCGTCGCTCATCTCACCTCTCGCAGGTCGGGCGGAACAGGATGGTTTTATCATGCGTTTTCAAGGGGGCAAAAGGAAGAGGCTTTTGAAACCGCTCGCAAAATCCCGCAGGTCTGTTAACATATGCATGTTTCGATTTTTTTTGACGGAGACGCACATGACGCGCAGACTCAAGTCCATCCTGGCCCTGCTGGCCGGGAATGCCATCGGGTTGTTGATTGCTGCGATTTTGCTGCCGGAGTTTGCGATCCGGCCGATCTCATTCATCGTGGTTGTGATCGTCTTTACGCTGGTGCAGTGGATCGCCGAGCCGCTGATCCTGAAGCTGGGTGAAAAGAAAGCACCTGCTTTGAAGGGTGGGATTGCGCTGATCGTGACCTTCGTGGGCTTGCTGGTGACCGATCTGGTGACCAATGGGCTGACGATTGGCGGGATTTCCAACCTACTGGCCGCAACGCTGCTTGTCTGGCTGGGTGCGTTGATCGGCAGCATCGTGTTGCCGATCTACGTGTTCACCGAGTTGCGCGAACCCAAAAAGTAATCACAGCGCGTTCAGGCTGGCCTCAATCGTGTGCCACAGTTCTTCCACCGGTTCACATCCGACCGACAGGCGGATGAACGCAGGGTCGACGTCGTCGCCCCACCGCGCGCGGCGCTCGGCAGAACTGTGGACACCGCCGAAGGATGTGGCGGGCCGCAGCATCGGGCAGGTGTTGATGAAGGTCTCGGCCTTTTCTTCGTTCTCCAGCGTGATTGAGAGCAGAAACCCGAACCGCGTGGTTTGGGCTTTGGCCAATGTATGCGCAGGGTCATTGGGCAGGCCGGGATATCGGATGTGTTTCACAGCCGGGTGCTGCGCCAGCCGTTCAGCGAGCACCTGCGCCGAGCTACACATCCGGTCAAAGCGCACGTCCAGCGTTTCCAACCCGCGATGCAGCAGCCAGGCCTCATGTGGGCCGGGGATCGCGCCGGACACGCGCCGCCATTCTTCAACCCGCTCCATGATCTGCGAGTTGCGACTGGCTACGTGACCCATCAGCAGGTCGGAATGCCCGCCCATGGCCTTGGTGTCTGAGGCCACCACAACATCGATGCCCATATCCAGCGGGCGCTGGCCCAGCGGCGTCAGGGTCGTATTGTCTGCTATCGTGATACCACCCGCCGCGCGCACGGCTGAGGCGATGGCTTGCAGGTCCATCATGTCCAGCCCGGGATTCGAAGGACTTTCCAAGAAAACAACATCAAACCCGTCAAACCCGCCTTCGGCGAAGGTGGTCGTCGGGCGTTCGGTGACCGAAACTCCCAGCCCGGACAGAAACCGGTCGGCAAGTACGCGCGTGACGTAATACCCATCCGACGGGATCAGAAGGCGCGATCCGGCTTTGAGGGTCGCGAACAACGTCGCCGAGATCGCCCCCATGCCCGACGGGAAGGTCAGGCAGGGCGCGTCCTCCAGATGGGCAAGAACGTGTTCCAGATGCTGCCATGTGGGGTTGTCGACACGTCCATAGGTGGGCAGGCCATCCGGCGAACCGGGCAGATGGTACATGCTGCTCTGGGTAAGCGGCAGCGCCACCGGCTCGCCCGCGTTTAGCGCATTGCCGCGCAGATGCAGCATCTCTCCGGTCTTCGGCGCCATCCCTCAGCGCCCCGGGATTTCGTCGCGGGGCGGGGCAGGTTCCCAATTTTTGATGATCTCGACCGCCTCTTGCGCAGTGTCGACAAAGCGGAACAGGTCGAGGTCTTCGTCCGAGATCGTGCCCGCATCGGCCAGCGCCTCCCAATTGATGACCTTTTCCCAGAATTCGCGACCGAACAGCAGAAAGGGCACGCGTTCCATCCGGCCGGTTTGGATCAGGGTCAGGGATTCGAACAGCTCATCCATGGTGCCGAAACCGCCGGGGAAGATGGTGATGGCACGGGCGCGCATCAGGAAATGCATCTTGCGGATGGCGAAGTAATGGAAGTTGAAGCTGAGGTCTGGGGTCACAAACTCGTTCGGTGCCTGCTCATGCGGCAGCACGATGTTCAGGCCGATCGAGCAGCCGCCTGCATCCTGCGCGCCGCGGTTGCCGGCCTCCATCACTCCGGGGCCACCGCCAGTGACGATGACGTTTTCGCGGCAGCCGGTTTCGTTCGATTTCTCGGTCATCAACCGGGCGAATTCGCGCGCCTCGTCATAGTACTCCGACAGGTTGGCCAAGGTCTGGGTCCGTGCCGTGTGTTTCTGAGATGGCTCGGGAATGCGCGCGCCGCCGAACATGACGATGGTCGAGGTGATCTCGCGCTCGGTCATGATCATCTCGGGTTTCAGCAATTCCAGCTGCAGGCGCACCGGTCGCAGCTCATCCCGACACAGGAAATCGTCATCGGCAAAGGCAAGGCGATAGGCGGGTGAGCGTGTTTGCGGCGTGTCCGGCACCTCGCTCGCGGTCGAGCGGTCGGTTTGCGCGTCGCGGAAGGGGCTCAGGCGGTCTTCTCTCATGGGTGATCTATCCCTGCTTGCGTGTTCGTAAAACAGCTATAGGGTTCGCGGCCAGAGCGCCAGTCACGGAAGAACAACAATGAAATGGAAGAGTGAAATTTCAGCAGCTGCCGAGCGGATCACCGGATATGCGCAGGTGACGCCGGTGATGGAGAGCCGGGCCTTGGGGCTGGGTTACCCGGTCGAGATGAAGCTGGAGCACCTGCAGCATACGGGCAGTTTCAAGGCGCGCGGGGCGTTCAACACGCTGCTGAGCCTGGATGTGCCTGACGCGGGCGTTGTCGCTGCATCCGGCGGTAATCATGGTGCGGCTGCGGCTTATGCGGCGCGGTCCTTGGGCTATCCGGCGAAAATCTTCGTTCCGGAAATCGCGGGGCCGTCCAAAATTGCTCTGATCGAACAGACCGGTGCCAATCTGAGCGTGGTGCCGGGCGAATATGCCAACGCGCTGACCGGCGCGCAGCAACACGAAGAGGCGACGGGCGCGATGCAAATCCACGCCTACGACGCGCCCGGCACTGTCGCCGGGCAGGGTACCTGCTTTGCCGAGTGGGAGGCGCAGGGCCTGCGGGCCGATACCGTATTGATCGCCGTCGGCGGCGGTGGCTTGATCGCCGGGGCGTTGGCCTGGCTCCAAGGCGCGCGCAAGGTTGTGGCGGTAGAACCCGAAACCTCCTGCGCGCTGAATGCGGCTTTGCAGGCGGGTGAACCGGTGGATGTCACCGTCTCGGGCATCGCCGCCAATGCGCTGGGCGCGCGGCGAATTGGCTCAATCTGCTTCGGTCTGGCGCGGGGTGTGACTTCCGTTCTGGTCAGGGATGAGGCCATCGCGGAAGCCCAGCAACGTCTTTGGCAATCACATCGAATCCTTGTGGAACCGGCCGGTGCGACGGCGTTGGCCGCGCTGCTATCAGGGGCTTACCAGCCGGAACCGGATGAGCGCGTAGCGGTGCTGATCTGCGGCGGCAACATCTCTCCGGATCCGCTGGGCGCCTAAAACCGCAGCAAACAGCCGCAAAGCGCGCGTTCAGCGTCGCATTGCGGCCAGTCCTTCGCTTGCGTATAGGCAACACCAACGTGAACAGATTCTGCAGGGAGCCCATACATGTCCAACGCGCAACTGGAAGCCGCCATCGAAGCCGCCTGGGAGGCGCGCGACACCATCACCCCCGCCACTACCGGCGAGACCCGTGAAGCGATCGAAGATACGCTAAACGCGCTGGACAGCGGCTCGCTGCGCGTTGCCAAAAAGCTGGAAAGCGGTGATTGGCACGTGAACCAGTGGGCCAAGAAAGCGGTTCTGCTGGGATTCCGTATCAAGGATATGGAAATCCAGAACGGCGGTCCTCAGGCTGGTGGCTGGTGGGACAAGGTGGACAGCAAGTTCGCCGGTTGGGGTGAAAACCAGTGGCAGGCCGCCGGCTTCCGCGCGGTTCCGAACTGTGTGGTCCGCAAGTCGGCCTTTATCGCGCCGGGCGTGGTGCTGATGCCGTCTTTTGTGAATCTGGGTGCCTATGTTGACGAAGGCACCATGGTTGATACCTGGGCCACCGTGGGTTCGTGCGCGCAGATCGGCAAGAACGTGCACCTGTCCGGCGGCGTTGGTATCGGCGGCGTGCTGGAGCCGATGCAGGCTGGTCCGACCATCATCGAGGACAACTGCTTTATCGGTGCACGCTCCGAAGTGGTCGAAGGTTGCATCGTCCGCGAAGGCTCGGTTCTGGGCATGGGCGTGTTCATCGGCAAGTCGACCAAGATCGTCGACCGTGAGACCGGTGAGGTCATGTATGGCGAAGTGCCGCCCTATTCGGTTGTTGTTGCCGGTTCGATGCCGTCCAAAAACAATGTCAGCCTGTACTGCGCCGTGATCGTAAAGCGGGTGGACGAGAAGACCCGTTCGAAAACCGGGATCAACGAACTGCTGCGCGACTGATCGGACTGCAGATCAAACCAGAGGCCGCGGCGCAATGCTGCGGCCTTTTTGTTTACCCTTTGATCGGATAGCTTGTTTACCCTTTGACCGGATAGCGGTCGGGTTCCTCAAACACGTCGATCACTCGCGATCCAGCCTTGATCTTGCCGCCATGTTCAACGCCGGAGGGGATCGAATAGCTGTCGCCGGGACGATAGGTTTTGGTTTCATCCCCGATGGTCAGTTCCACCTCACCTTCGATCACCGTGCCCCATTGTGCCTTGTGTGAATGCGCGGGCAGTTCGAAATCCTTGAGAAAGGTGAAGAAGGCCACCAACCCCGCATCCGACCGGATCACCGCTGATTGCACCACGTCCTCGGGGAAG
The DNA here is from genome assembly GCF_056160045.1 of Ruegeria sp. ABF4_144. Taxonomy (NCBI): domain Bacteria; kingdom Pseudomonadati; phylum Pseudomonadota; class Alphaproteobacteria; order Rhodobacterales; family Roseobacteraceae; genus Ruegeria; species Ruegeria sp. ABF4_144. The sequence goes on along the minus strand of NZ_JBSWWK010000001.1, from coordinate 3,050,405 downwards.
GGTACGTCAAGGCTGGGAAAGTCGGTGATGAATTCAGGATAGGGCATTGGGGCATCCTTTGCGGTCTGTGTCCTGGCACTATGAAGGCGAAGCTGCAGTCCTGCAATTCCCGACTGCTTGACCGTGGGCGGGCGCACGGCTATGGCCCCCACCATGGAAAAGCAAAAGAAACCCTCTCGTCAGCAGGTCTATACCCTGCTTGTGCAGATCGGCCGCAAGGATGGCGACGGCCTGCCTGAAGGCGCGACCGGGGCGGCGCTGATGTGTTTCGCCAGCGGTGTGGACGAGGCCGAGGCCGTGCGTGAGACCGTGGCCATTCTGAAACAAGCTGATACCGCTCCGCTGGATGTCACCGGCTATGGCACCCTTGCCGAGCGCGAGGCGCAGGGCCATGACATCGATCCCGACGAGCGGGCGCTGATGCAGCGGGCTTTGGATGAAAACGCAGTGATTGTCGCGCAGATGACGCCGTTCTTTGGCGATGAGGAACAGGCCTAAGGCTGAGTTCAATTGGTTTTTTCTGTGAAAACCTAAAGCGCCTTAGTTCCGCACCCCGAACCACTTGCGGTAAACCTCGTCATAGGTGCCGTCTTCGCGCAGCGACAACAGCGCTTGGTTGACCTCTTCGACCAGCGGTGAGCCGGTGGGGAATGCGATCCCATAGCTTTCACGCAGAAAGATGCCGCCGGTCATTGTGGCGATCCGGCGCCCTTCGTGCGAGGCATAGTAGGACAGGATCGGCGCATCAAAAACTGCGGCGTCCAGATCCTTGGCTTCGAAGGCGGCTAGCATCTCATCAAGCCCGGAATACCCGACAAACTCAATCTCGCGCCGGTTCAGGAAGTTTGCGGCGGTGGAATCCGTGATTGTACCCACCTGCTTGCCATACAGGTCATTGACAGAATTCACGCTGCCGCTGATCGCATCCACCGTCATCACCGAGGTGATGCGCGCCGTGAATACCGACACGATGAACAGGGACGAGACTACCAGGACCACACCCAGCAGGCGGCCAAACGGGGTGCGGGGCATTCGTTCCTCGAACCCGCCATTTACCACCAGGTTCAGCGCCCACCAGAAGGACGGGAACCATGCCTCGTTCAGCTTGCGGTCGAAATAGGGCTGCGAGCGGCGTTCGAACGTCCACATCAACATGCCGCCGCCCAACAAAAGGGCAAAGGCCAGACCGATGGCGATGAATAGCTCACGCGACAGCAGCGCATGTAGCAGCGACGGTTGGCGTGCGGCCTCGGACGGAACCATGATCTGCAGCCCGGCCTCGAAAATCGGCTGGCTGAAATCCATCTGAGTCTCACGTGCGGCGGTGATCGAGATGTTAGCGATGGCCAGATCGGCCGACCCGTCCTGTACCGCGCCCAGCATCTCGCTGAATGACCCGACCCGGTCGACCGAATACTCCCAGTTCAGCTTTTCGGCCAGCGCTTCGAGCAGGTCCATGGAAAACCCGGTCTGGGCCCCGTCTTCAACATAGGAAAACGGAGGGCGGGTCACCGTGGTGACATCCAGCGTCTGTGCCCGGCTTTGCTGTGCAAGGATGGCAAAGGTCAGGCAGACCAATGCGAAAAGCGCGCGTATCATCTCTACATCACCTGTTTCGCGGGGCTCTAACGCAGTTTTGAACGGTGCAGCAAGGTGGTCGCGGGGTAAAGACCTGTGTTTTGTTGGGGTGTCAAAGCGAAACGCTTGGAAAAAAGCCGCCTGATTTGCGCGGGCGGGGGTTGGCAAATGGCGCAATTCGTTGAATCTGTGCGCGCAAACGAACCTAAGAGGGCCAACTATGACTGATCCGGTAGAATTGACAGCGGCCCTGACCCGTTGCCCATCGGTCACACCCGAGGAAGGTGGAGCCCTGGTTCTTTTGGAACAACTCCTGTCCGATGCGGGCTTCGATTGCACCCGCGTGGATCGCGGCGGCATCAGCAACCTTTTCGCGCGCTGGGGCGAAAAGGGCCACGCACGCAGCTTTGGGTTCAATGGGCACACCGATGTGGTTCCAATTGGGGATGAGGCCGCCTGGACCATGCGGCCCTTTGGTGCTGAAATCCGCGATGGCGTGATGTACGGGCGCGGCACGACCGACATGAAGTCCGGCGTGGCGGCCTTTGCGGCAGCTGCGGTTGATTTCGTGCGTAACACGCCGCCTGATGGCGCTGTGATCCTGACCATTACCGGCGATGAAGAGGCGGATGCGCTGGACGGCACCACAGCGCTGCTGGACTACATGGCCGAAGCGGATGAGAAGATGTCGGTTTGTCTGGTGGGTGAGCCGACTTGCCCTAACACAATGGGCGAGATGATGAAGATCGGCCGCCGGGGCTCGATGACCGCGTGGTTCACCGTGACCGGCGTGCAGGGCCATTCGGCCTATCCGCATCGGGCCAAAAACCCGCTTCCCGCGATGGCGCGGCTTATGGACCGCTTGGCCAGTCATGAACTGGATCGGGGTTCGGACCACTTTGATGCTTCGACGTTGGCTGTTGTGAATATCGACACGGGCAACGAAGCGACCAACGTGATCCCGGCGCAATGCAGCGGGGCAGTGAATATCCGCTTCAACGATCTGCACTCGGGTGCAAGCCTCAGCGAATGGCTGCGGACCGAGGCGCAAAACGTGGCCGAAGCCTATGGCGTTGAGGTTGGCGTACGCATTAAAATTTCGGGCGAGAGCTTCCTGACCCCGCCTGGCCCGCTGTCAGAACTGGTGGCGCAGGCGGTTGAGGCGGAAACCGGTATCAGGCCCGAGATGTCCACGACCGGCGGTACCTCTGATGCGCGGTTCGTAAAGAACCATTGCCCGGTGGTCGAGTTTGGTTTGGTCGGTCGCACCATGCATCAGGTGGATGAATGCGTTGAGGTGGCTCAGATCGAACAGCTCAAGGCGATCTACACGCGCATCCTGCGGGACTATTTTGCCTGAGTGATGCTGCGCACTCTGGTCATCATGGTAAAAGAACCGCGCCCGGGCCGGGTGAAAACACGGCTGGGCCGTGATATCGGCATGGTTGGCGCGGCGTGGTGGTTCCGGCACCAGACACGGTCGCTGATCCGTCGACTGCGCGACCCACGATGGCAGATCGTGTTGGCGGTGTCCCCTGATCGTGAAGGGCTGACCAGCCGTACCTGGCCTGTAGATCTGCCACGCGCGGCACAGGGACATGGGGATCTGGGCGACCGGATGGGGCGAATGCTGCGCGGCATGCCGAACGGGCCGGTCTGTCTGATCGGCGCGGATATTCCCGGCATCACGCGTGGGCACATTGCTCAGGCGTTCAAGGCTTTGGGCCGAGACCAGATGGTCTTCGGCCCCGCGCCAGACGGAGGCTACTGGCTGGTCGGAGCGCAAAGATACGGTGCGCTGCCGCTGAGTCTGTTCCGTGATGTGCGTTGGTCGACCGAGCACGCTTTGGCTGACACGATGGCCTCTGTTCCCGGCACGCGCGTGGCCTTGTTGGACCAGTTGCGCGATGTCGACACCGTTGCCGATCTGAAACCCTGACCCTTTTTAGTCATGACGCCGTCGCACCGTCATGCTAGGCCGGAATTATGACTCGCATCCCCACCAAGCAAGAGGTCCTCGACTGGATCTCGGCGAACCCCACCCTGACTTCGAAACGCGATATCGCCAAGGCCTTTGGCATCAAGGGCGCGGACCGGATTGACCTGAAGCGTATCCTCAAGGAACTTGAGGCCGAAGGGCATCTGGAAAAGCGCAAGCGCAGCTATCGCGACCCGGATCGCCTGCCGCCGGTCAGCGTGTTGCAGGTGAAAGCGCCGAACGCGGACGGTGATCTGTTTGCACGTCCGCTGGAGTGGCACGGCGAAGGGGTCGAGCCCATAGTGCTGCTGATCACGCGCGCCAGTGATCCGGCGCTGGGCGAGGGCGATCGCATTCTGGCCCGTCTAACCGTGGTGCATGAAGAGGATCACAATTATGAGGCCCGCCTGATCCGCCGCATCGGAACCAACCCGCGCAAGATTGTCGGCATCTTTCGCAAAGGGGCCGAGGGCGGGCGGATCGTGCCCATCGACAAGACCGGCCAGACTGAATGGTTGGTCCATGATGGCGCTGTTCTGGGGGCCAAGGATGGTGAGTTGGTCGAGGCCGAACAGGCCGGACCAAAGAACCGTATGGGCCTGCCCCGCGCACGCATCGTGGAACGTCTGGGCGACCCGTCTGCACCCAAGGCGGTGTCGCTGATCGCAATTCACCAACACGGCATCCCGGACGATTTCCCGGATAAGGTCATCGCCGAGGCCGACAAGGCCAAACCCGTCGGCCTAAAGGGCCGCGAGGACCTACGTGACATGCCGCTGCTGACCATCGACCCTTCGGATGCACGCGACCATGACGACGCCTGCTATGCCCATGCCGATGACGATCCGAAAAACCCCGGCGGCCATGTGATTTGGGTCGCGATTGCCGACGTCGCCGCTTATGTGCAACCCGGCACCGCGCTGGATCGTGAGGCGCGCAAGCGGGGCAATTCCAGCTACTTCCCTGACAGGGTGGTACCTATGCTGCCCGATCGTCTGTCGGGTGACCTGTGTTCGCTGCACGAAGGCGTCCCGCGCGCCTGCATCGCAGTTCGCATGCAGATCGACGCTGACGGCAACAAGATTGGCCACCGATTTGTGCGCGGACTAATGCGCTCTGCGGCCTCGCTGCACTACGCCGAAGTGCAAGAGGCCATCGACGGCAATCCCAATGACCGCACCGGGCCGCTGTTGGAACCTGTGTTAAAACCGCTCTATGCCGCTTATGCCGCTCTGAAAAAGGCGCGGGCTGTTCGGCAGCCGCTGGAACTGGACTTGCCAGAACGCAAGATTGTCCTCAGCGATTCAGGTGAGGTCGAAAGCGTAGCCTTCCGCGACCGGCTGGACGCCCACAAACTGATCGAGGAATTCATGATCCTCGCCAACGTGGCCGCTGCCGAGACGCTGATCGCCAAACGACGCCCATTGTTGTTCCGCGTGCATGAAGAACCCGCGCCCGAGAAACTGGAAAGCCTGCGGGAAACGGCGCAGGCGGCGGGGTTGAACCTTGCAAAAGGGCAGGTGCTGCAAACCCGTCATCTGAACGCGCTGCTGAATGCCGCCGCCGGGACCGAGGATGCCGAGTTGATCAATCTCACGACGCTACGCTCGATGGCGCAGGCCTATTACAACCCCGAGAATTTCGGCCATTTCGGGCTGGCGCTGCGGAACTATGCGCATTTCACCTCGCCCATCAGACGATATGCCGACCTGATCGTACACCGTGCGCTGATCTCGGCACACGGCTGGGGCAAGGACGGTCTGACCGAGGATGAAATTGCCCGTTTGGAGGAAACTGCGACGCATATCTCGGATACCGAACGTCGCTCGATGATGGCGGAACGTGATACGACCGACCGGTATCTGGCCGCCTATCTCAGCGAACGGGTGGGAAATGAGTTTTCGGGGCGGATGGGCTGGTGCCGGTGCGGTCGCTGGGGCGCGAGTTTTTCCATTTTGACCGCGAAGCCGGAACCCTGATGGGATCAGACACCGGGCTGATCATCGCCATCGGCCAACGTGTCACGGTGCGTCTGACCGAGGCCACACCCGTGACAGGTGGACTTGAACTGGAATTGCTGTCTATCGACGATCAGGCTCTGCCCCGGGGGCGTGCTCCGAAAGGGCGGCCAACACGGCGCAAGGCGGTCAGCACCAAACGCAAGAAAGACAAGATCAAACGCAAGGTCGAACGAAAACGCCGTCAGAGGTGATAGGTCAGCGCCCGCGCAATCAGCCATCCGTGGCGCGTGGGATCGATTTGTGCGGGATCGTCAAACAGGACAGCCCGGTTGCCATCGATCTGATCTTCTTCCGGAAAGGCCGAGGTGAAATCGCCCATCAGCCGGCTTTGGCAGTGCACGAACATCGCAAAACGCGCCGATTTATGCGTGCCGATCCGGATCGTGGACCCTTTAGGTGCCAGATAAGCGGGCTGCCCCCAGCGCAGCGCCTCTTGCAGAGGCTGTGCAGTGGGCAAAGACGCGGCGGTCTCAAAGACCAGTTCGCGCAGGATTAGCGCGCCCGTACGGGCCTCTCTCGGCAGGGCATCATATGCATCCGCCACTTTTGGATCGGTAAAAGGTGTCATGTCAGCAGCTTATCCGGTTTGGCCGGTTGCGTCAGAAGTTTCGACCTGAGCCCTTTGTGAAATTCACGTTTTGCGCTATTCTAACCCTGAGCAGTAATCAGGAATTTCGGAATGCGTAAATGCACAAGTGGCGTCATTGCCGCTGCATTATGGGCATCCATTGTGCAGGCGGAATCCCTCAATACAGCGGATGGGTTGACGTCCATCCAATTGGCCTCGGCTGATCTGACAGTGTCGTTACGACCGGTTCTGCGGCCCTCAGCAATGGAGTATCGGGTGTCGACCGAAGGTAACGCGCGGTTTCAGGCGTGGCTGGGGGCGTTTCGGGACCGGGCGCTTGAACAGGGCATTTCGGCCGCCACTCTGGATCGGTCTTTGGCCGGGCTGGCCTATGACAAGAAGATCATTGAACGGGATCGTAATCAGGCCGAGTTCTCAAAACCGATCTGGGAGTATCTGGATTCCGCTGTCTCGGACACGCGGGTTTCGAACGGTCGCGCGGGGTTGGACCGCCATCACGCAACTCTGACCCGGATCGAGGCGCAATATGGCGTCGAGAAAGAGATCGTGACCGCAATCTGGGGGCTTGAGACCTCATTCGGGACGTACCGCGGCAGCGATCACACCATCCGCTCGTTGGCGACACTGGCCTTTGACGCGCGGCGGGCGCAGTTCTTTGAGACTCAGCTGATCGCTGCGTTGCAGATCATTCAGGCGGGCGATGTCAGCCCGGGTCACATGCTGGGCAGCTGGGCCGGTGCGATGGGTCATACGCAGTTCATGCCGACCTCGTATCTGGATCACGCGGTGGATTTCGATGGCGATGGGCGGCGGGATGTCTGGTCGGATGATCCGACCGATGCGCTGGCTTCGGCCGCCGCTTATCTGGCGCGGCACGGTTGGACCAAGGGGCAACCCTGGGGGGTCGAGGTACGCCTGCCCGAGGGGTTCGACTTTGCCACCGCCAAGCGGGATTACACGCTGCTGCCTTCGGATTGGGCCGCACGCGGTGTGGTCGGACGTGACGGCCAACCGGTCCCGGACCATGGGCAAGCTGCCATCCTGCTACCTGCGGGCGGGCAGGGCGTGGCGCTGATGATCTTCGACAATTTCCGCGTGATTGAGGCATATAACGGGGCGGATGCCTATGTGATCGGCATCGGCCACTTGTCTGACCGTCTGGCCGGACACGCCCCGTTTCATGGCGATTGGCCCCGCGACGACCGGGTCTTGAGTTTCACGGAGAAAAAGGAATTGCAATCCCGCCTGACCGAGGCCGGATTTGACACTCAGGGTATTGATGGGCGCACCGGGCCGAACACGACCAATGCGGTACGGGCTTTTCAAATCGCACAGGGTCTGGTGCCGGATGGATATGCGAGCCTCAGATTGTTGGAGCGGTTGCGTTAGACCTGCAGTAAAAACCCTGATCAGCGACAGTATTTCGGCGCCATAGCTGCAAAAGGTTGGTCGTTTTGGCCAATCTCTTGTGACTTTGTGCCATGGGTGTTGTGTAGGCTCTAACCGGTCCCAAGTGTGCTTCAAATTGATGAGGCCGCTCTATGATTGATGACGAACCGAAGCCAGCACAATATTACGATGATCGCATGATCTGGACCCAGGATCCGACATCCACAGACAAAGATGTCTACGATGTCTTCGCGACCGACATTGTGCGGCTGGTAAAAGTTCTGGATGAAAACGAACCCCTTATGTCGAGGGACGTCTACGCAAGGCTATTCGCGTCCTTGTTGGACTTGTCCAGAGTACTCGGAGAGTACGAAGACAGTTGGAGTCGGAGTTACAAGACGCCGTAATACCGGCGTCCGCCGAACGGTGTGTCCGCAGGACACTGGCAAAAAGGGCGGCAGCGTCAGGCCGCCCTTATTTTTTTGGTGCTTTCTTAAGACGCGGCTTTCATCAGCCCCTGTGCGATGATCTCGGCTTGCGCCTCGTCCAGCGACTTGTGGATGCGCACGAACATCTCGTCGATATCCGTAGGGGTCAGGACCAACGGTGGAGAGATGATCATCCGGTCGCCCACGTGGCGCATGATCAGGTTATTCGCAAAACACCGGTCGCGGCAGATATAGCCGACCGTCCCGGGGTCCGAGGCAAACTTGGCACGGCTGGCCTTGTCCGGCGTCAGCGCTATCGAGGCCATCATGCCGACGATCTTGGCTTCGCCCACCAGTGGGTGATCGGCCAATGCCTCCCATTTCTGTTTCAGGTAGGGCGCGGCGACGTCGCGGACGTGGTCGACGATCTTTTCTTCTTCAAGAATGCGCAGGTTTTCCAGCGCTACGGCTGCAGCTACCGGGTGGCCGGAGTAGGTGTAGCCATGGTTGAATTCGGTGCCGCCGATGACCTCAGCGATTTCGTCATTCACGATCGACCCGCCGATAGGTGCATAGCCCGAGCTGAGCCCTTTTGCGATGGTCATGATATGCGGTTTGATCCCGACGGTCTGTGAACCAAACCAGTTGCCGGTGCGGCCAAAACCGCAGATCACCTCATCCGCGATCAGCAGGATGTCGTATTTGTCGCAAATGCGCTGAACCTCGGGCCAGTAGGTATCCGGTGCCACGATCACACCGCCCGCGCCTTGCACAGGTTCGGCGATGAAGGCTGCGACGCGGTCTTCGCCCAGTTCCAAGATCGCCTGTTCCAGCTCACGCGCGCGGGCCAGGCCGAAGTCTTCTGGCGTCATGTCGCCGCCTTCTGCCCACCAGTTCGGTTGGTTGATGTGGTGGATGTTCGGGATCGGAATGCCACCTTGCGCGTGCATCCCTGCCATGCCGCCCAAAGACGCGGACCCCACGGACGAGCCGTGATAGGCGTTCTTGCGGCTGATGATGATGTTCTTGTCGGGCTGACCTTTCTCGGCCCAGTAGGTGCGCACCAGTCGGATGTTGGTGTCATTCGCCTCGGACCCGCCTGCAGCGAAGAAGACGTGGTTCAGATCGCCCGGCGCCAGCTCGGCCAGTTTCTTGGCCAGCGCAATGGCTGGCACGTGAGTCGTTTTGAAGAACGTGTTGTAGTAGGGCAGCTCGCGCATCTGGCGGGCGGCGGCATCGGCCAATTCATCGCGGCCATAGCCGATATTGACGCACCACAGACCGGCCATGGCATCCAAAATCTCTTCGCCTTCGCTGTCGGTCAGGTAGACACCCTTGGCGCGGGTGATGACGCGGGCGCCTTCTTTCCCAAGCGATCCGTTGGCCGAAAACGGGTGCATGTGGTGGGCGGCATCCAGCGCCTGCAATTCGGCGGTGGGCATGTGGTTGGTGATGGTGGACATCCGGAAACCTCCTGAAAGAGCGGTTGGCATTCACAATATGATCAAATTTTTTTCTGTCAATCGAATCGCAATAATCTAGGCGTGGGACAGGGCGTCGGCCATCAGCTCCATCCCCTGCTCGATGTCCCGCGCGGTGGCTCTTGCAACCCCTTCAGCATCTTGGGCGCGCAACGCAGCAAGGATATCCTTGTGCCAATCCGGCAGGCTCTGTGTGCCAAAACGACCACAAACCACCCGCAGGGATGGACCGAATCTAAGCCAGAGCCGCTCGGTCAGATCGCTGAGAATCGGTGCGTTTGCATGGGAATAGAGCGCCTCGTGAAAGCTGTGGTTCAGGCGCAGATAGCCGCTGACGTCGCCATCTGCAATGGTGCGGTCCAGTTGCTGGTCGATGCGCTCCAGCTTGTCAATGTCCGCACGATTCATATTCGCGGTTGCGCGTCTTGAAAGCTCTGATTCTATTGATAATCTTGCAAATATCATCTGCTCAACATCGCGGGCCGACAGCAGCGGAACGCTGACCCTGCGGTTGCCCTGAAACACCAGCGCCCCGTCCGAAATCAGGCGTCGGATCGCTTCGCGAACCGGGGTCATTCCTACCCCTAGAGATTCGGTCAAACCCTGTATCGTGACAGGCTGTCCCGGCACCAATTCGCCAAACATGATCTGCGCTTTCAGGGTTTGGTATACCTGTTCATGCGCGGGCTGTTTTTCACCCTCTGCCTTCGTTCTCGGTGCTTTATTTTTGATCAAATCCAATTGGTTTGCCCTGTTTCCAATGTTGTTAGCTTGCCAGGTGCCTGACCTTTTGAAACCATACGCGGGATCGGGGGAAAACGCAAAACTTGATCAAATCCAAAAAAGCGGGAAAATACCCGTACACTTGCAGGGAGAAGAAAATGTCAATCAAAACGCTGACGATGACTGCGGTCATCGCATTGGGGACTTCGGCGGCCTTTGCCGAAGAAGTGCGTGTCTACAATTGGTCCGACTATATCGACGAGGACCTTCTGAAGAAGTTCGAGGAAGAGACCGGCCTGACGCTTATCTACGACGTATTCGACAGCAACGAGGTTCTTGAAACCAAGATGCTGGCGGGCGGATCGGGTTATGACGTCGTGGTTCCGACCGGCAGCTTCATGAGCCGCCAGATTCAGGCGGGCGCATTCCAGGAGCTGGATGCGGCCAAGCTGTCAAACATCGGCAATGCGTGGGATGTCATTGCTGAACGTGTCTCGCAGTTCGACCCCGGTAACAAGCATTCGGTCAACTACATGTGGGGCACCACCGGGCTGGGCGTGAATGTCAGCAAGGTCAAGGAAGTGCTGGGTGAGGACGCGCCTCTGGACTCGATGGAGCTGATCTTTAATCCGGAAAACATGGAGAAACTAGCTGAGTGTGGCGTGTATTTCCTTGACGCCCCAGATGAGATGGTGCCTGCGGCGCTGGTCTATGCGGGCCTCGATCCGAACTCGCACGACAAGGACGATATCGCCAAGGCAGAAGAGGTCTTTGCCGCGGTCCGTCCTTACGTGAACAAGTTCCACAGCTCGGAATACATCAACGCGCTGGCCAATGGAGATATCTGCGTGGCCGTCGGATTCTCGGGCGACGTGCTGCAAGCGCGGGATCGCGCGGCCGAGGCCGACAATGGCGTTGAGATCGCCTATAACGCGTTCAAAGAAGGCTCACAGATGTGGTTCGACCAATTGGCGGTTCCGGTCGATGCGCCGAACCCGGACGGGGCGCATAAGTTCATCAACTTCATGCTGGACGCCCAGAACATGGCCGCCGCATCGAACTATGTGTATTACGCCAACGGCAACAAGGCCTCGCAAGAATTCCTTGAAGAAGACGTAATCGGTGATCCGGCCGTCTATCCGTCGGAAGAGGCAATGGCGAATACCTATATCAAAGGGCCTTACCCGCAGAAAACGCAGCGCATCGTGACGCGCATGTGGACCAAGATCAAATCGGGCACCTGATCCGATACTGCGCAGGGCGGCGCGGGCCGCCTTGCGCCTTTTTCCAGATTGTCGAACGGGGGCCGCTTTGAACTCTGACGTTTTTGCGCCGTGGGAAGACCCGCAGGCGAAACCTTTGATCCAGTTCCGGAATGTCACCAAACGGTTTGGAGACTTCACGGCCATCGACAACCTGTCTTTGGACATTTTTGAGCGCGAGTTCTTTGCGCTGCTGGGGCCGTCAGGCTGCGGCAAAACCACAATGATGCGGATGCTGGCAGGGTTCGAGAAACCGACCGAAGGTCATATCATGTTGGGCGGTCAGGACATCGACCCGATCCCGCCGAACAAACGCGCGGTGAATATGATGTTCCAGTCATACGCGCTGTTTCCGCACCTTAGCATCTGGGACAACATCGCCTTTGGATTGCGTCGGGACAACATGCCCAAGCATGATCTACAGGACCGTGTCGAGGAAATGCTGCGCCTAACCCGGCTAGAGCAATTTGCCCGCCGCAAGCCGCACCAGATCTCGGGCGGGCAACGTCAGCGAGTGGCGCTGGCGCGGTCTCTGGCCAAGGCGCCCAAGCTGCTGCTGCTGGACGAACCGCTGGGCGCGCTGGACAAGAAACTGCGGCAGGACACGCAGTTCGAACTGATGGATATCCAGGAAAAGACCGGCACCACCTTTGTGATCGTCACCCACGATCAGGAAGAGGCGATGACCGTCGCCAGCCGAGTGGCCGTTATGGATCAGGGCAAGCTGATGCAGGTCGCGACGCCGGATCGCATCTATGAGAACCCGAACTCGGTATATGTCGCGGATTTCATTGGCGATGTGAACATCATTGAGGGCCGCGCCTCGGCCAACGGTGAAAATACCTATCAGATCGACTGGGCAGAGGGTCAGGCACCTCTAACGGCGACTTCGGCTAACGGGGTTTCGAATGGTCAGTCCTGCCACCTTGCGATCCGGCCTGAGAAGGTGACGATCTCGGCCGACCGCCCAGCGGATGCGATCAATGCGGTGCAGGGCAAGGTACATGACATCGCCTATCTGGGCAACTTGTCCACCTATCACGTCGAGTTGCCGAACGGTACGATTATCAAGGCGCAGACGGCCAATACCCGCCGGATCTCGCGCCGGTCGTTCACATGGGAAGACCCGGTCTGGCTGTCTTGGACAGCAACGGCTGCGGTCCTGCTGGCAAACTGATGCGCCGCGCGTTTCTGATTGCCGTTCCATACGTCTGGCTGCTGGCGCTGTTTCTGGTGCCGTTTTTCATCGTCCTGAAAATCTCTCTGTCGGATAGCGAACTGGCTATCCCGCCGTATACGCCAACACTGGACTTGTCACAGGGCTGGGCCGGGATCAGGGATTTCTTCAGTCAGCTGGATTTCGAAAACTTCGTCTGGCTGACCGAGGATGACCTGTATTGGAAAGCCTACCTCTCCAGCGTCAAGATCGCGGTGGTTTCCACCTTTCTGACGCTGCTGGTGGGCTATCCTATCGCCTACGGTATGGCCCGCGCGCCTGCGGAATGGCGGCCGACATTGATGATGCTGGTGATCCTGCCGTTTTGGACCTCGTTCCTGATCCGGGTTTATGCGTGGATGGGCATCCTGTCGAACGAAGGTTATCTGAACCAGTTCCTGCTGTGGACGGGCATTATTTCGACCCCGCTGACCATTCTGAACACCAACGCGGCGGTCTATATCGGCATCGTTTATACCTATCTGCCCTTCATGATCCTGCCGATCTATTCGTCGCTGGAACGGATGGACGGATCGCTGATCGAGGCGGCAGAAGACCTTGGCTGCTCGCGTCTTGAAGCCTTCTGGCTAGTGACAGTCCCGCTGTCGCGCCCCGGTATCATCGCGGGCTGTTTCCTAGTCATGATCCCAGTGATTGGTGAGTTCGTGATCCCGTCACTTCTAGGCGGTTCAGGCACGCTGATGATTGGTAAGGTTCTGTGGGAGGAGTTCTTCTCGAACCGCGACTGGCCGGTGGCCAGCGCCGTGGCCGTGGTGCTGTTGCTGATCCTCGTGATCCCGATCGTGCTGTTCCAGCGCAACCAGCAGAAACAGGCGGAGGCAGAACAATGAGCAGGCTAAGCTGGTTCAATACCGTGTCCCTGACCCTGGGGTTCGCCTTCCTTTATATTCCAATGGTTATCCTGATCATCTTCAGCTTCAATGAAAGCAAATTGGTGACGGTTTGGGCCGGGTTTTCGACCAAATGGTATGGTGAGCTTTTCCAAAACGAGCAAGTCTTAGACGCCGCGTGGGTGACGTTGCGCGTTGCGGTTTTCTCGTCGACGATTGCAACAATTCTGGGTACCGCCGCTGCCTATGTGTTGGTGCGCGGGGGGCGTTTCTTTGGCCGGACGTTGTTTTCCGGCATGATCTACGCACCATTGGTTATGCCCGAGGTGATTACCGGCCTGTCTCTGTTGCTGCTGTTCATCGGTATCGGGCTGGATCGTGGTATCCTGACCATTGTGCTTGCGCACACGACGTTTTCGATGTGTTTCGTTTCCGTGGTCGTCTCTTCTCGCCTTGTGACCTTCGATCAATCACTGGAAGAGGCCGCGCTTGATCTGGGGTGTTCTCCGGCGCAAGCGTTTCGTCTGGTAACACTGCCGATCATCGCCCCGGCCGTAATTTCGGGATGGCTGCTGGCTTTCACACTCTCTCTGGATGATCTTGTGATCGCATCCTTTACCGCGGGGCCGTCGGCGACGACTTTGCCGATGAGGATTTTCTCGGCCGTACGACTGGGGGTCAGTCCGGAAATTAATGCGCTATCGACGATCATGATCGCTGTTGTCACCCTTGGCGTGATCACCGCCTCACTGGTGACCAAGCGCGCAATGGTGCGGCAAAAGCGGGATGAGATGGCGGCAGCGCGAACCGAATGAAACGGCTGTTTCCTGACTATACCTATGGCCCCGGTCCACGGACCAACTGCTGGTGGGATGAAACGATTGACAGCCCGGATTGGCCAGTGCTGCAAGATGGCGGTGAAGTTGATGTTGCCATCATTGGCGGCGGGTTCACTGGGCTTTCAGCCGCGTTGCATCTTGCCAAGGCGGGCGCGTCCATTGCCGTGCTTGAGGCGCAAACGCCCGGCTGGGGGGCCTCGGGGCGCAATGGCGGGTTTTGTTGTCTGGGCGGCTCCAAGCTGAGCCATGGCGCGATGGTTCGCCAGTTCGGTGAGGCCGATGCGCACCGCTATGCGCAAGCTGAGGAGGGCGCGGTTGACCTTGTTGCCGATCTGCTAGCCACCCATGACATTGATGCGGATGTGCATTCGCGAGGCGAAACCCAACTGGCCCACACCCCGCGGGCGATGGAACGGCTTCGCAAGCACGCCGAGGATGAGGGCACGCTTCACGAACCCAGTGATCTGCCTGCGCTTGGCATGGGCGGCGGATTTCTTGGCGGCTATACCCACCCGGTCGGTTTTGCCCTGAACCCCAGAAAGTACCTGTTCGGACTGGCGCGCGCGGCAAGGTCGCGGGGGGTCGATCTGTTCCAGAAAAGTGCGGTTCAATCGATTCACAGAACTCAAGCCGGCTTCGACCTAGAGACTGGGGTGTGTCGGATCAGGGCCAAAACCGTTTTGATCTGCACCAACGGTTATTCCAGCGAGGACATCCCGCCGTGGATGGCGGGTCGCTACATGCCTGCTCAATCCACGGTTCTGGTAACCCGCCCCTTGTCCGAGGCCGAGTTGCAAGCGCAGGGCTGGACCTCGGATCAGATGGCTTATGATACCCGCCATCTGCTGCACTATTTCCGCCTGATGCCTGACCGTCGGTTTCTGTTCGGAATGCGTGGAGGGCTGCTGTCTTCTCCAAGGGCCGAGGCTGCCATTCGGCGCAATGCTGTCAAAGATTTCAGGCAGATGTTTCCGGAATGGGCGGGCGCTGAGGTGACCCATATGTGGTCCGGTATGGTTTGCTTGTCGCGGGGTCTGACGCCATATGTTGGTCCTGTGGAAGGTCAGCCGGGGATGTTCGCCGGGTTCGCATACCACGGAAATGGAGTGGCAATGGGCACTTATTGCGGGCGTGCGCTGGCCCGGATGGTTCTGGGGCAGGATGCGAAACTACCAGCCCCAATAGCACGCGCCCCGGAACGATTTCCGCTTGGACGTTGGCGTCGTGCATTGATGCCGCCTGCTTATGCGGCGATGGCGCTTGCGGATTGGTAGCGGTCAGAGCGCTTCCAGCTCCAGCTCCAACCCTTCGGCGTAGTCGGCAGCACCATTTTCGATACGCCACAGGCAATAGGCTGCCATCCGCCACGCGTACCATCGACGCAGCGACTTGAACCGCTCGACCGTTTCCCTGTGATCATAAGCCGACAGGAACTGACGCTCTTCAGCCGGAGACAGAGCCGCGCCGCGGTAAAGGTGCTGCATTGCCGGCGAAAGAAACAACGCCAGGTCCTCACACGGATCACCCCGCGCCGGGCATTGCCAGTCGATAAGGGTCAGGCCGGACGGTGCGGCCAGAATGTTCCCGGCAACCGGATCGCCATGGATCAAGCAGGTATTAGTGGTTGGTGGCACTTGCTCGTCGGGCTTCAATTGTTCCAGCCGACGCCGCGTTGGCGAGCCACAGACGTCAAGAATGCGTTGCCCGTGCCGCGCCAGATCAGCGCTGCCGTTGCATCCTCTCGGAGCCTGGACTGGCAGGTCGAGCGCGTGAAGTGTGCGCAGCAGCTTCCCCACATTAGTCACCCCCTCGCGCCAGGGCGTGCCCGGTGCATGGTCATAAAACACCCACCGGCCATGTTCATGCTGGCCGGCTGCGCGAAGACGGGGGACAAACCCCGTGGGCTCCAAAGCGGTCAGGCACTGCGCTTCCAATTGAGCATCGTTGCGGAACAACGGATTGCGCAACCCGGCGCGATAAAGTTTCAGAACCTTACCGCCGTTTTCTTCCAACACCTTCCAGACCTGATTGGTGCGCCCGCCATACAGGGTTTGAAAGCGCGTATCCCCCGCAACCAGCCCCCGGTCGCGCAGGTCATCGACAAGATCCAATGGAGGGGTAATCGGGTCAGACAGAGGGGCCACCGGTACATTAAGCGAGTCGCAGGTTGCACAGGTTTGGCCTGTCGCGCCCTGCAGATCAAGCTCCGGCGCGAACCCCTGTTACCATTCCCACCGGAACGACCTGACCGCTTTCCAGCGTCAACAAGACCGAGTCCTCTCCGACCTGCGCCTCGACCACCTGATTGTAGGACGCGACGGGTTGGGTCGACAGCAATTCATCGCCGTCATAGCTTTCCAGCGTCGCCGAATAACTGCCTGCTGGTAATGGGCTGCCGTCACTCGCTGTGCCAGCCCAGACAAAGTCGGTTTGCGTCACCGGGACGGAAATCCGCTCGACCTCATTGCCGTTGCTGTCACGGACGACCATGACTGCGCCATCGGCCGCTGTTGCGGCCTGTGCGGACAGGGTCACGGGCTCACCGTCAAAGTGAAAAGCCGCAGTGGTTTTCACATCCATGCCGACCCAATTGGCTAGCTCTTCCAGCTTGACGCCGCCCAGTGACAGCACCAGTTCCGACAGTGCCTCGTTGGTTTGCACCTGCTGCTCGACCATCGAAAACTGCGCAAGTTGTGAGGCGTATTCGCTTGAATCCATCGGTTCCAACGGGTCCTGATTCTTTGCCTGGGTAGTCATCAGCAACAGAAAAGTGTCGAAGTCAGATGCCACAGATGCAGCTTGCGACTTGGAGGCCGCTTGCGCGGGTGCGGTGGCCTGAGTTGTCGATTGCGTTGGGGTGATCATGGTCAAAGCCTCATGTCGATTCGCCCGTCAGGGGCAATGTGTGGGCGCGCCGGGCCAGTCTCGGCGGCGTTTTCAGGTTGAGGGGCGGAGAACTCATTGCTGTCTTCCCCATCAGGCCCGTCGTGCGGTGAATCGGCGGATGTGCCCAGATCAAAGGACAGATCGCCCAGGCCAAAGTTCTTGAACTCGGCCTCAAGAACCGAGAGGTGGCGGCGCATCATGTCCAATGTCTCGGGGCGCTCTGCGTTGATGGTCAGATGCAAGCCATCGTCGCGGCCATTCAAAACGATTGAAACGCGCCCCAATTCTTCGGGATTCAGGGCAACCTCGATGGTGCCGGAATGCGGTCGTACATTGATTGCGGTTGCCATCTGGGATGCGATTGCACGCGCTGTTTCAGCGCGGGCGGTAGCAGTCATCGCCTGAACAGCAGGTCCCGATTCGCGCGGGCTTGAAACGGTTGGGGCTTCTCTGACGGCCTGTGTGTCTTCTACCTCGGGGATCGGCTGTGTTTCGACCTGAAGGCTGGTTTTTTCGGTCGCCAGAAGTTGCATCTGGACAAGAGACGGCACGCGATCAGGGAGTTTCGAGGCTTTTGGCATCGGCTCAGCCACTGGCGCGTGTTGCGGCACATGCCGGTCCGGATCGGAAAAGACCGACGGGACGGGTATTTCTTTCGGTCGCTGGTCCGCGATGATCGGTCCCACCGGCAGGCTTTGCGATTTAAGGATGATTCCAGTCGGTCGCCTCGGATGTTCACCCCCGGAAATCAAAGCCTGAAAAGCCGGGGGAACCGAACGCTGTGCTTTGCTTTCGACTGCATGCTGAGTTTCACCCCCCGCAAGATCCGACTGACTGTCCCCGTTCGGCTCGACCTCTGCCTTGGCCATTGAAGGGATTGCCAACAGCTCTTTTGGGGCCGAAGCCAGAACCGCTTTGGGAACAGCTTCCGCAGCAACAGGACGAATTTCCTCAGGTGGCTGGTCATCCGGTGCAACTGGGATATCTGCCGATTCAACTTCTTCCGTGATGACCTCAAGCTCTGACGCTGCATCCGGGTCTTGAACCACTAGGTCAGCCGTTTCAGCGTCACCAGATTGCGGACCGGTGTCCTGATCCATGACTGTTTGAAAGGACGTACCGCCTTTGCGCACGCCGGCCTCGTGTGGGGTCGCATCGGGTTTTGCGGTGGCGGTTGGTGAGGGCATCACCGCTGAAAGAGGGTTGGGCATTTCGCTCCGGCTCCTTTTGTGTACCCGGAAATCTGCCCGCAGGAAGTTACGTTTATTTTAACCGCTTTCGCCTTTGATCAAGAAAGTTCGATGCAAATTTCGGAGAAAAACAATGAAGGTTTCTGCGACCCCTCCCGCCGCGCAACCACTGACAACTCCTCAGAAAGTACAGGCCGCCGCTGTAGAGTTGGAGGCCGCGTTTCTGGCTGAAATGCTCAAGGCCTCGGGGTTGGGCAAGGCGCGCCAGTCTTTTGGCGGCGGCGCCGGGGAGGGTCAGTTTTCCTCCTTCCTTGTGCAGCATCAGGCGCGCGCGCTGGCCGAATCCGGTGGCGTCGGCCTGTCCGAAATTTTGTTCCAGTCCATGATGGAGAAAACCAATGCCGACCAAAGCTGACACCGACCTGATCAAGTCCCTGGAAGAAGTGCTGGAGCTTGAGCGTACTGCGCTTGTTGACGGTGACCTGGACCGGTTGAATCACATGGCACCGGAAAAGGAAAAGCTGATCGGAGCAATCAATGAACTGCAGGTTTTTGACAGTGCTGAGTTGATTCGCCTGCAAGAAAAGGTCGAACGCAATCAGGCCTTACTGAACAGCGCGGCCGAGGGGATTCGCGCCGTGGCCAGCCGCATGGCCGAATTGCGCCGTGTGCGACAGGAGTTCAGTACCTATGGAGCCGATGGTCAACGCAACGGATACACCGTGCGTCACAACGCAAAGCTGGAAAAAAGGGCATAGCGGCGGGTTTGATTCAAATCCGATTTTTCTGGTTTGGACGCCTTAGCACTCCGTTAGGGGATCAGCGGCAAAGGTGGTCGGGCACTTGGAAACAGCAGGTGGCGCGAACAGCCCGACGGCGGATCGCATTGATCAGAAAGACGTCAAAGCCCGCAGATGGTGCGGGGTAAGCATGGGCGCAAAGGGCCCGAACGGAAAAGGAAGAAAGCTATGTCCAGCATTCTGACCAACAATGGCGCAATGGTTGCGCTGCAAACTCTGAAATCGGTCAACAAGAACCTGGCACAGACCCAGAACGCGATCTCGACCGGTAAGGACGTTGCAACTGCCAAAGACAACTCGGCCGTCTGGGCGATCTCCAAAGTTATGGAGTCTGACGTCAATGGCTTCAACGCGATTAAGGACAGCCTGGCACTGGGTGAATCGACCGTAGCAGTGGCCCGAAATGCCGCCGAAACGGTGACCGATCTGCTGACCCAGATGAAAGGCAAGATCGTCGCCGCGCAAGAAGACAACGTCGATCGTGGCAAGATCAACGACGACGTGACCGCTCTTAAAGATCAGATCAACTCGGTTGTCAGCGCAGCACAGTTCAATGGTTTGAATCTGGTAGATGGGTCCTCGGGTTCTGCGTCGATTCTGGCCTCGCTGGATCGTGACAACACAGGTGCGGTGACCGCGTCGTCGATCTCTGTGGCGGGTCAGAACCTGTCTACGGGCGGCTATACTGCGGCACAGGTGTTTGATGGGTCGACAGGCGCCTCGACCGGCAATGACCGGGTAGGTGCGACCATTGACAACGGCGCAACCTCGGCAACCGCGCTGGTGACAGACGAATCCAGCGGTGCTTTTGCCGCGGGTGACAAGGTCGTTGTCGCGATTAACGATCAGACTGTGTCCTATACCGTTTCGGCTGCCGACGCCGCTGCGACAACCACAGGTGACCTTGTCGCTGTGGGCCTGAAGGCGAAGATCGACGAATTGGGCATCACCGGTTTGACCGTTGACTACGACTCGGGCACGCAAGGCACGCTGTCGGTCGCCAACGCAACTGGCAACGACATCTCGTTCTCGGCTCAGTACGTGAACGCAGGCTCGGGCGGTCTGGGTGCGTTGACCGGCATCGACGTTTCAACCGGCGCTGGCGCAACTGCTGCTATGGCAACGATTGAAACCCTGATCGACACCTCGATTGACGCCTCGGCTGCGTTCGGTTCGTCGCAGGGCCGGATCGAGACGCAGAAGGAGTTCATCTCGAATCTGGCTGACTCGTTCAAGTCCGGCATCGGTTCGCTGGTTGACGCCGACATGGAAGAGACCTCGGCCCGTCTGCAAGCCCTGCAAGTGCAGCAGCAGCTGGCCACCCAGTCGCTGTCGATTGCCAACCAGGCACCGCAGTCGATCTTGTCTCTGTTCCGTTAACCTAAGGAACCTGGCTGGGGCGTGGAAACCCGCCCCAGCCGTGATCGCCAAAAGACGGACTATTGGAAGGATTTCAAGTGACACCGCACACTCTTGCACAGCGCGCCTATGCACAGACCGCCGCCCCCACGCGCACGCCGCGTGATACCGAGTACGAGGCGATTTCAAAGATCACGCACCGGCTCAAGGCTGCGGCCGCCCGACAAAAGTCAGACTTTGGCGGTTTCGTTCAGGCGCTGCACGAAAATCGTCGCCTTTGGACCGTTCTGGCCAGCGGTGTCACGGATTCGGACAACGCCTTGCCCACCGAGTTGCGGGCGCGCATTTTCTACCTAGCCGAATTCACCGAACAGCACAGCAGCCAGGTCCTGGGCAATAAGGCGACTGTGGAACCCCTGCTTGAAATCAACATGGCCGTGCTGCGTGGCCTGCGGCAAAGGGGGGCCACCTGATGGGCGGGTTGGTTCTGAAACTGGCCCCAAAAGAGAGGGTGTTGATTAACGGCGTGGTTGTTGAAAACGGAGATCGCCGCAGCCGCTTTTCGATCATGACGCCGGATGCCAACGTCCTACGCTTGCGGGACGCCATCCACCCTGAAGAGGTGAACACTCCGGTACGTCGGGTCTGCTATGCCGCCCAACTTGTGTTGTCCGGCGATATGGAGCCTGAACAGGCCCGCCAGCAACTGCTGCGCCGAGTAGAAGAACTGAGCCAGGTCTTCACTGACGCAGACAGCCGGAGGGTGCTGTCCGAGGCAACCGAGGCCTTGTTGTCCGAGCAGTATTACAAGTGTCTGAAATCTTTGCGAGCGTTATTGCCGCGCGAAGAACGGTTGATGGCATATCAGCAATGACGTTCCAGCCTGTCATCCCTACGGGGGGCTTGGTGGGCTGGCGATTTCTACAGCGCACTTATGACGCACAGCTCGACAGCTTTTCGTCGTCATCTGTCAATGAGAGGGAGCGGCAGTACTTTCTAGACAACATCGGAAAGGTGCAAACGGCCGAGGATCTGGTGTCCGACCGCCGCTTGCTGCAGGTCGCATTGGGCGCTTTCGGTTTGGAAGACGATATAAACAATCGCTACTTCATCCAGAAGGTGCTGTCCGATGGCACCAGCGCCGATGACGCTCTGTCAAACCGTTTATCTGACGGCAGATATCGCGAGTTTTCCGAAGCGTTCGGTCTGGGTCCGGGGGAAATACGCAGAACCGGGCTGGCGACTTTCATGGAGGATATTGCGCGCGACAATGACGTGTCCCGGTTCGAGATTGCGGTTGGCAATTCCGACGATACCATGCGCATTGCGCTTTATGCACAGCACGCCCTAGCCGATCTGGCCGGGCAAAGTGGCAGCGCAGATACAAAATGGTTCGATCTGATGAGCCTGCCGCCGCTGCGAAGTATGATGGAAACCGCGCTGGGATTGCCGTCCAGCTTTGCTCAACTGGATATCGACCGACAGCTTAACGTGTTCAAAGATCGATTGTCAGGCCTGACTGGGTCCGATGATCTGGCACAGTTCACCGATGAAGCAGCGGTGGCGCAACTGACGGACCGGTATCTGGCGCGCAGCCAGATTGCCCAGTTGCAGAGCACGATTTCACCGGCTCAGACCGCGCTGATCCTGTTGGGTGCGTGATCTGAACTCGGGCTGGTGTCAGCCGTTCAAAACCGCATCTGCCGAGGTTCGCAGGGCGTAAGATATGACCGGCTGGGACACATTGTGTAGTTTGACATCGCCCAGCGGCATCGCATTGGCACAGGCAGGTTGAATGTCGGCCGATACAACGATACGGTGGCCGACCTTTTTGCCATACTCTCCCAGTCGCGCCGCAACATTCGCGGCCTGTCCGATGACGGTGAAATCCAGCCGTTCGCGTGATCCGACATTGCCATAGGTGACCCGACCATAGGCAACACCGATCGAACAGTCGCAATGAATGTCTGATCCGGATTGGCGCAATTCGCCCAGTTTTTCGACGATTTCGATGGCTGACCGCTGGGCATTCCAGCGTGCCGATTCCGAGTCGTCTCCAGCCGGGAATACTGCCAGCACAGCGTCGCCGATGAACTTGAGAACCTCGCCGCCATTGTCATGCACAATGCCGGATACGGTCTCAAAGAACTCGTTCAACAGGTTGATGTAGGCGGTTCGCCCCAGCTCTTCTTCCAGACTGGTGGAGTTTCGCAAGTCGCAGAACATGATTGCGGCGTCGATCTCATCGCCGTCACCGCGACGGATTTCACCCCCCAGAACCCGCGCGCCAGAGCGTTTGCCAACATAGGTCTCCAGCAGAACCTGCGCGTTTTCGCGCTGCATGAAGACCTCGTAGAACCGGGCTATGACCGAGGAACATTCGAACACCAACCCAAGGTTTTCGGTGGTGAACCCGTCCGGGTGGTCACAGGTCAGAGTTAAAACATTGGTCCGCCCGTCCGAGAACGGCAGCGGCATGGCGACGTAGTCGGTCGCACCTTTGGCGCGCAAATCCTCCATGATCGGAAAGCTGTTCTGCGGGTTTTCGTCGTTCAGCCGCTGACGCACCCCGCCCAGCCCGTTCGATACATGACGCAGTGGACTGTTGATATAGGCCGGGTGGTCGTGAATCTCATAGGTTGGCACATTGGTTGAAATCTCGGCCTCGCCCTTTTCCCAGATATAGTGTTTGCCCGCGATCAGCGGATGCAACGACCAGGCCAGAATGCTGAGCCGCTGAATGGCGATGCCGTGCTCCAGCATCTTTTCGGCCAGCGCTTTGGTGAAGGCCTCGGGGGTTTGGTTTTCGGACGCGCCACGCATCAGCCAGTCGATCAGCGGGCCGCTGATATTTCCATCCTCGGGATCGCGCAGAGCGTTTTCGCCCAGATCTATCCGCGTATAGGCGTTGGGCATGAATCCGATATGGCCCTGAATGGCCGTGCTTTCAGGCAGCGCATCTTCGTAGGCCCAGACAGAGTTTGCCAGACGTTGACCATCCAGAATGACATCGTGATATGTCGCGGTGCCTTTGAAGGGGCAAAAGGTCTGCAACTCGGTTTCGTCGCCAAGATCGATACGGACGTCATCCCGCGGGATATAGATCGTGGCCGGCAGCCGCGTTTCATACATGACTTTGGCGTTGGTGCTTTCGGCCAAAAGGGTATTGTCGCGGTAGATTGCAACACGCCCAGTCAGTTCCTCGACCGAGATGCCGTAACCTTTGGTCTTTGGGGTGGTGTGCACATTCATCATCAGACTCCCTGACGCGAGTCTTAATAGGATGGGCCTTTCACCGCCGCATTCCAAGGGGTGTCACCGGCATTTTATCGCACGTGTCCTGTGCGACGCGGCAGGGTCAGACCATCTGAATCACGTCTTTTTCGATCGACAGCATGTAACCCTTTTTGGCGATGTTCTTGACCAGAAGCTCGCTCACCATCTGGTTGCCTAGGGCATCGCGCAGCCTTTTGATCCGGGTGGCGCCCGCAGCCTCATCACAATCGGCGGCGTCCTTGCCGGAAATCATCGCTTCGATCTGAACGCCTGACAGAACCTCGTCATCCAGACGGGATTCGGCCAGGACTGACAGGGTTTCCATCGCCGCCGGGGTTAGTTTGAAATCCATGTTGTTTAGGTAGACGGTGTTTTCCTCGCGGCTGATCAGCAGTGAGGTCACCTGAATACCGGTGCGTTCGATCTGCGCCATCCGCCGGTTCAGCAGGACCAACATCACCAGAAACACCAGCGCAGTCACTAGCATGGCGCTGGCAAAGACCAGCAGCACAAAGATCACCATACGATAGCTGGACAGCGTGTCGGCAAAAGCGGTGCCGGATTGAGCCAGAATCTCCAACAGCCGGATTTCGGTCTGCGAAGTCAGATCGCTTTCGATGAACAGCCGCTCGACCCTGGCGTTGAAGGCATTGGCGTCGGGCAGGGTCCAGAACAGGAAGATTGCCGCCGTCACCAGAATCAAAACGATCGCCACGATGCCCGCACCGACTAGTCTGACGCCGGATCGGCGAGCCTCAGTAACGGAGATAGAATTGTCCGGCATTGGCCTTCCTTTTATCCAACCCTTCCGGCCCGAACACGGACATGACGTTCAGCAGGGTCCAGCCCGAGCCCTTGAGGCGCTGGGCGACTTCGCGTTTTGCCTGCCCCTTGTCGCAGGCCGAAACCTGCATGACGCCATAGTGCAGGCGCAGCGGATTGTCCTGTTTGGCCTTGTAATCCGCGTAGCAATCGGCCGCCGCAGCAGCAGAGCCAAGCGATATCAGGGCCAACACGGCCAGAGAAGAGAGGATCTGTTTCATAGGCCGCATCCTGCGCACGGGTTCGCGCGATATTCAATAACCCAAGGGGTTAGGCCGGGCTGATATTGGATAACAGCGTGCCGTTATTGCTTGTCTGGGCAAGGCGCACCCAATGTCGGGGCATCGAGCACACGGCCCGCCACCGGGCCTCCTGAGACTTCTGAAGGACAAGCACCATGCATAAGAAATTCATCGCCCTGATCGTGGCCTCTGCGGTTGCCATCACCGGAGTTTCGGCGTCGCAGGCGCGGGCAGCCGATGTCGAAGATATCCTTGGTGGATTGGCAGCCATCGCGCTGCTTGGCGTCGCGGTGAAGCACTTGAATGACAAAAACAAGAAGAACACCGTTACGAACAACTACAATCACGTATATAAGGCGCCGCAAGATCACGTGTACACAAAACCGCAACGCAGGCCGCGTGACATACGCCCGCTGCCGAAGCGGGTCGCGCGTTATAACCTGCCGCAACGATGCTTGCGCACTTTCCACGGCTTCTCGCCCAATCAGCCGCTGTTGGGCACGAACTGCCTGAGCAAGCATTACAAATACAGCAATAGCCTGCCAGACCAGTGCAAGGTCAGGTTCTGGAATGGCAACAAGGTCAAGCGGGCATACCACCCTGGCTGTTTGCGCCAGAACGGATACCGGGTGAGTTACAAGTAACGGTTTTCGAGCAGGAGCGGCGCCACAGAAGCGCCGTGCAGGGAGAGGGTGGCGCAAGCTGCCCTCTCTTTTTTTGTTGCGGTGGACGGTGAAACGCGGTTTTCCGGGGGTATGACGACACCGGATTATGAAATTGAGAAAGCAGCCGTGGCGCAGGGGTATCTGCGGATTGCCGGCGTGGATGAGGTTGGGCGCGGGCCGCTGGCAGGGCCTGTGGTCGCTGCCGCGGTCATCCTGAACC
The DNA here is from genome assembly GCF_056160045.1 of Ruegeria sp. ABF4_144. NCBI lineage: Bacteria > Pseudomonadati > Pseudomonadota > Alphaproteobacteria > Rhodobacterales > Roseobacteraceae > Ruegeria > Ruegeria sp. ABF4_144. The sequence continues at coordinate 3,024,590 of NZ_JBSWWK010000001.1, read as the reverse complement.
CTGAGGATATTCCCGAGGGGTTGAATGATTCCAAGAAACTGTCCGCAAAACGGCGTGACGCTCTTGAAACGGCCATACGTGACCGGGCCGAATTTGCATTAGCCGAGGCCACGGTAGCGGAGATCGATGAACACAACATTCTGCGTGCTTCGCATTTGGCAATGGAGCGCGCGGTGGCTGCGCTGGACCCTCCGCCTGACTATCTTCTGATCGATGGCAACATGATCCCGCGCGGTCTGACGATCCCGTCGCAAGCCGTGATCAAAGGTGACGCGCATTCTGTGTCGATTGCAGCGGCCTCGATCATCGCCAAAAACTGGCGCGATAAACTGATGGTGGATTTGGCGCAACAGCATCCCGGCTATGGCTGGGAGACAAACGCCGGTTATCCGTCGAAACAACACAGAGAAGCGCTGCGAAATCTGGGTGTGACCCCACACCATAGACGTTCGTTCAAACCGGTACACAATATCTTGTATCAAGAGTAAATTGTAAGTCGCTGATTCAAAAAAGAAATTGACGGCGAATCGTCTTTGACTCATCCTTGTCTCAACCAAATGAGCGCAAAAGCGCCGTGGATACTTGAGGCAGTAAAATGACAACAACCACCAAAAAGGGCGCAAAAGCGCTCCCTTTAAACACGATTCTATCCGGGGACTGCATCGATGTGATGAACAGTCTGCCTGAGGCGTCGGTGGACCTGATCTTTGCGGATCCGCCCTATAATCTGCAGCTGAAAGGCCAGTTGCACCGCCCTGATAACAGCCAGGTAGACGCGGTCGACGATCACTGGGACCAGTTTTCCAGCTTTGGCGCCTATGACCAGTTCACCCGTGACTGGCTGAAGGCGGCGCATCGTCTGCTCAAGCCGAACGGGGCGATTTGGGTGATTGGCTCGTATCACAACATCTTCCGTGTGGGCTCGGCCCTGCAGGACGCGGGATATTGGATTTTGAACGACGTCGTATGGCGCAAATCGAACCCGATGCCGAATTTCCGCGGCAAGCGGTTCACCAATGCGCATGAAACTATGATTTGGGCGTCGAAACGCGAAGGTGCGAAATACACGTTCAACTACGAAGCTCTGAAAGCGCTAAATGAAGGCGTGCAGATGCGCAGTGACTGGGTGCTGCCGATCTGCACCGGGCATGAGCGTCTAAAGGACGAAAACGGCGACAAGGCGCATCCGACGCAGAAACCGGAATCGCTGTTGCACCGTGTCCTGATCGGCTCGACCAATCCGGGAGATGTGATCCTCGATCCGTTCTTTGGCACCGGGACCACAGGCGCTGTAGCCAAGATGCTGGGTCGCGAATTCATCGGCATCGAGCGCGAGGAAAGCTATCGCAAAGTGGCTGAGAAGCGCATCGCCAAGGTCCGCAAATTCGACCGTGAGGCGCTGGAGGTCAGCGCCAGCAAACGCGCCGAACCGCGTGTTCCCTTCGGCCAGCTTGTCGAACGAGGCATGCTACGCCCGGGTGAGGAACTGTATTCGATGAACCAGCGCCACAAGGCCAAGGTTCGCGCCGATGGCACGCTGGTTGGGCAAAACGTCAAAGGCTCGATCCATCAGGTGGGTGCGCATCTGGAAAACGCGCCGTCCTGCAATGGCTGGACCTACTGGTGCTTCAAGCGCGACGGCAAGACGGTGCCGATCGACGTTCTTCGCCAGCAGATCCGGGCCGAGATGAACTGATTTCACCAATACCGCCGGTGCCTGTGGCCTGACACTAGGCACTACGCCTTGCCCCGCCGATATCGGCGGGGTCTTTTGTTTTTGCGCTATAGGTGATTGCATAGGCGTATCGCCCTGCAACGCCCGAAAGGTACCCGTCATGAGCGAAACAACCGCCAGCCCATCCCGTTTGGAACGGTTCACCCTGACGCGGCCCGATCCTGTGGAGATGGACAACAAATACACCGAAGCAGCGCTGGAGCGGCACAAGCAGGAAGGGCTTGAATTGGCCGTGCGCGCGCGGTGGATCGCCATGGCATTGACCGGGGTTCTTCTGATCTACTTTAACCCTCAATGGGAGGTGTTGTGGTATCTTTTCATCCTGCTGTTGATTTGCGCGAACGGGTGGCTGATCAGGCGGGCTGGCAGGGTCGGGCAGTCGCGTACTGAGCTTTTGTTGATCTTTGCCGATCTGCTGATCATGACCCTTGGTATGCTCGTACCGAACCCGTTTAGCGACGATGTCCGACCGTTAGCGATGCATTTTCGCTTCGACAACTTTCAGTATTTCTTCATCATTCTGGCGGCGGGCACGCTGGCTTATTCGTGGCGTACGGTCATTGCGATTGGGTCATGGACGGCCATGGTCTGGACCGCAGGTTGGATTATCGCCTGGTGGGTCGCAACTCCGATCCCGGGTATCAGCGAACGGGTTGCACAGGCGCTGGCGGGTTATCCGGATGTGGCCGAGTTGATGGACCCGAATAGTTTCCTGCCGAACCTGCGTATACAGCAGGTCGTTGTTTTCGTCATGGTTGCAGTAACCTTGGGTGTGTCCATGCGGCGCCTTAACCATCTTCTGTTGACCAATGCCGGGCTTGAGAGGGAACGGGCGAACCTGTCCCGTTACTTCTCGCCCAATGTGGTTGATGAACTCAGCCAGAATGACGAACCTCTGAAACAGGTACGCAAAGAGAATATCGCTGTTCTGTTCATCGATATCGTTGGGTTTACGAAATTCGCGGCGGGTCGTGATCCTTACGAGGTGATTGAGGTTCTGCGGGGATTTCATGCCCGGATGGAAACCGAAGTGTTCCGCCATCATGGAACGCTGGACAAGTATCTGGGCGACGGTTTGATGGCCACATTCGGGACTCCGGTACCGACACAGTTGGATGCGACCAACGCTCTGGCCTGCGCCCGAGCAATGGTTGAAATGATGGATCGTTGGAACCTTGAGCGGCGGCGCGCGGGTGAGGTTGAGATTCACGTTGGGATTGGTGTCCACTATGGCTCAGTGGTTTTGGGCGATATCGGTGCCAACCGTTTGGAATTTGCAGTGATCGGAGATGCAGTGAATGTCGCGGCAAAGCTGGAGGCGATGACGCGGGACCTTCAGGCCCGGATCGTAGTCAGCGATGCGTTGCTGACACAGGCATTGAGCGAAGGTCCGACCAGCCAGCCCGAGATGGAGGCGTTTACAAAGCGCAGCGGCGAGATCGTGCGGGGCGTCGCCGCGCCGATGGATGTATGGGTTTACGGAGATGCCGCCGCCCGTTAGGGCAGTATCAAAGATGCACATCCAACCCTTGGGGCGGTCATCGCGTGCCGCGGTCACGCGTTTGGTTTGGGATTTAATCCTTTGTTATACGGGTGCCACTCGGTAATTTCAGGGTAATACTGCTTGCGCCAGGCCCGGACACGCGGGTTCATGACACGCCGCCAAAGAGGCGGGATCATCGCAGCAATGGTCATCACTGGATATCCGTAGGGCAGCTGCGGAGCGTCGGCTTTCGCGTGGTTTTGCAACAGCGGGAAGCGCCTGTACGGTTTGTAGTGGTGGTCCGAGTGGCGCTGCAGGTTGATCAGCAGCCAGTTCGACGCTTTCTGCGAGGCGTTCCATGAATGACGCGGCAAAACATGTTCGTATTTGCCCTGACCCAGATGTTTGCGGGTCAGGCCGTAATGTTCCACGTAATTGACCAGTTCCAGCTGCCAGATCGCAACGCCAGCCTGGATCAAGAATAGGGCAAGGCCGGACAGGCCTCCGATCGCAAAGGCAAGTGCCAGCATCCCACCTTGCAGGGCCCAATAGCGCCAGAACGGGTTGGATAGGTCGGTCCAGCGGCGATCCTTGCGGGCCAGTTTTTCGCGTTCGGCCCGGAAGGCAGAGACGAGGCATTGTGTGAGGACACGCGGGTAGAAACGGTGAAAGCCTTCGTTGTAGCGCGCCGTAACCGGATCGCGCGGAGTGCCAACATAGCGGTGATGGACCAGCAGGTGTTCTGAGCGGAAGTGCGAATACAGCACCATCGCCAGAAGGATATCGCCCAGCCAACGCTCGAACCGGCCCTTTTGGTGCATCAGCTCGTGGCTGTAGTTGATACCGATAGTGCCAGAGATAACACCCATGCCGAAGAACAACCCGACCTTGGCAAACGCGGACAAGTGGTCGGTATGGGTGGCGTACCAAATCAATCCGTAGAGAGTCAGGAACTGTACGGGAACCCAAGCTTTGGTCAGCAGGATATACCAACGCAGCACCGAGTCCGGCGTGTCGGGATCGGCGTTGCTCAGCTCCAGGCCGGTTAACCGATCCAGAACGGCGAAGGCCCACCATGTCGATACCGGAACAAGCAGCACCCACCAGCCACCCGCCATCGCAGTCGTCCAGATCACCGGAACCAGCAAGAACGAGATCCAGAAGGGCAGGGCAGACTGCCAGCGGGACAGGGTGTCAGATGCGATCATGGGGCCTCCGAACGATTGCGCATAGACTAGTCACAGTCCGACGGGGTGCACAACGGATTATCGGTTACGCCAAAGGTCGTGCGCCTTGCGCATCACGGTTGGCAGGTCGCTGGGGCGAAAGGCATGTTTTTCCAGCATGATAAGGCCTTCGGGTGCGGTTCCGTCAGGCAGCGGAGCCGTCCAGATGCGCAGTATCAGGTGGAAATGTGTGAATGTGTGTCGCACCTCTCCGGCCAGCACCTGCCAATCTGCCTCGAACGGCGGCGATTCATCTGGCGCTTCGGACCAATCCGAGCCCGGCCAACCCAGCATTCCGCCCAGTAGCCCCTTGTCGGGGCGGCGCTCCAGAAGCAGGGCGCCAGCATCACTCTGGGAGATGTAGACATGGCCGTATCGCGTGGGTTTCGGCTTTTTTGGTGTCTTGCGCGGCAGTTCGGGCTGCGTTCCGACCGTGCGGGCCTGACATGGATCGCGGACGGGGCAGATGCCACAGGCCGGAGATTTTGGTGTGCAGATCGTGGCGCCCAGATCCATCACCGCCTGCGCATAATCTCCGGGCCGTGTGTCTGGCGTCAGCGCGGCGGCTTTGTCTTTGAGCATAGGTTTCGAACCGGGCAGGGGGTCATGAATATCGTAGAGCCGCGCCATGACCCTTTCGACATTGCCGTCCAGAACCGTCTCGGGCCGGTCAAAGGCAATGGCCGAGATTGCAGCGGCGGTATAAGGGCCGATACCGGGCAGTTTCAGCAGGGCGTCATAGCTGTCGGGGAAGATACCGTCATGCTCATCAGCCACCACCCGCGCGCATTTCAGCAGGTTGCGGGCGCGGGCGTAGTAGCCCAGTCCGGCCCATTCACCCATGACCTGATCGTCTGGGGCGTCGGCCAGAGCCCGAACCGTCGGCCAGCGGGTCGTGAACCGCATGAAGTAATCGCGCACGGCAGCCACGGTTGTCTGTTGCAGCATCACTTCGGACAGCCAGACGCGATAGGGGTCGGGTATCACCCCTGCGGCCCGGTCCGCAGGCCCTACACGCCAGGGCATTTCACGGGCGTGGCGGTCGTACCAGCCCAGCAGAGCGCCGCTCAGGTCCTGTTGAATAGAGTCACGCAAGTTTTATCTATCTCCCTGTCGGGTTTCGCTGGCGCCCGGTGTCATGCCCTTTACAATAGCGGCGCAGGAGTTGGAAACCAGATGCAGCGCAGACGTTCTTCGACCCGCGGGTTCAAACGCACCGCGACATTGCTGAACGGACAGATTCGGCGCGCCGGTGAAAGCCGGGGCTTTGCCGTATCGCGGCTGCTGACCCACTGGGCTGAAATCGTGGGCCAGGATCTGGCATCGATCGCGCGCCCGGTAAAAGTGGGCTATGGTCGGGAAGGGATCGGCGCAACGCTGACCGTTCTGACCACCGGCCCGCAGGCCCCAATGCTTGAGATGCAGAAGGAACAGCTGCGCGGAAAGGTGAATGCGGTTTACGGCTATAACGCCATCAGCCGTGTACGTATCACCCAGACCGCTCCGACCGGATTTGCCGAGGGGCAGGCCAGTTTCGATCACAAACCGAAACCGAAAAAACCAAAGATTGACCCAGAGATTGAGGCCGAGGCAGGCCGGACCGCACGCGACGTTCACGATGGTGATTTGCGCGCGGCCCTTGAACGTCTGGGCCGTAACGTTTTATCCAAGCAAAAACGCTGAGAAAGGGCTGAGAAATGAGCCGTATCGCAACTGGAATCTGCGCGGCGGTGGCCATCGCCGCAGGCGGCTATTGGCTGTCGCTGTCAAATTCCTCTCCGTCTTATCCGCTGATCGGCAGTGCTGAGGCGCAAGAGGCTGATCTGGACACCTCGACCATTGTTGAGATGGTGCAGGGCGCTGAGGATGCGCCGGTCGAGATCATCGAGTATGCATCCTACACCTGCCCGCACTGCGCGACCTTCCATCAGGGCGCTTACAAGCAGCTAAAGAAGGACTTCATCGACACCGGCAAGGTCAAGTTTATCTACCGCGAGGTGTATTTTGATCGCTACGGCCTGTGGGCATCGATGGTGGCACGCTGCGGTGGCCCCGAGAAGTTCTTTGGTATTACCGATTTGATCTTTGAAGGTCAGTCCGAGTGGGTCAAAGCCGGTGGCCCGGCCGAGATCGTGGACGAACTGCGCAAAATCGGACGCCTGGCGGGTATCGACAATGACCAACTTGAAGCCTGCCTGCAGGACGGCACCCGCGCACAAACGCTGGTGGCCTGGTATCAGGAAAACGCCGAACGTGACGGTGTTCAAGCGACGCCGTCCTTCGTGGTGAATGGCAAGAAAGTCGACAACCAGTCCTATGCCGATTTCAAGAAACTGATCGAAGACGAACTGGGCAGCTAACTGTCTTTTACGACCGGCTCAGGTGGGCCGGTCGCCTTATCAGGGCGATGGAGCGACGTGCAGCAACATCTGCCTGACCTTGTCGGCCTCTTCCACTTTCAAACGAACAGGCAACGTCAGGACCTTGCTGCGGAACGCGGCAGGCAGGCGCACGGCGTCTTTTTCCGTTGTCACCATCTGTGCACCCAATTGCCGGGCTTCGTTTTCCAGTCGCGTCATCAGGGCCGGGGTCAGCGGTTGATGATCGTCCAGCGCCTCGGCTCGCAGCAGCTTTGCGCCTTGCTGGCGCAGGGTGCGAAAGAACTTTTCCGGATGCCCGATGCCCGCAAAGGCAAGAACGGGCGTGTCGGCCCAGTCCATACCGGTCTGCAACGGTTCGACCTCTCCCATGACATGAGGCACTGTCAGGGACGTACCCCAGTGTTCGCGGAATTGCGCCTGAGACGCAGCATCTCCCAATGACAGAACCAGATCGGCCCGTTGCAGCCCGATATCAACGGGTTCACGCAGGGGGCCGGCTGGCAGGCATAGGCCATTACCAAAGCCGCGTGTGGCGTCCACCACGATGACCGAGAAATCCTTGGTGACCGAAGGGTTCTGGAATCCGTCATCCAGCACGATCACCGTAGCCCCGGCCTCGGAGGCGGCTTGTGCCCCGGCGGCGCGGTCCTTGGCCACCCAGACTTCAGCGAAGGCGGCCAGCAAAAGGGGCTCGTCCCCAACCTGTGCGGCGGTGTGTTTGGCAGGGTCAACGCGTACAGGGCCTTCCAACGAGCCGCCATGGCCGCGTGTCACCACATGGGGTGTGTGCCAGGCGTCCCGCAACTGTTCGATCATCCAGATCACAGTAGGGGTCTTGCCGGTGCCGCCTGCGTTAAGGTTGCCAATGCAGATCACTGGAACACCCGGTTTGATTCCGGTGCCCGAGGTTACCCGGCGCACCGTGGCGGCCGCATAGATGCGGCCCAGCGGGGCCAGTAGTCTGGCGCGCAGGTCCAGTCGGTCAGGGGCGGTGTTCCAGAAATCAGGTGCGCGCATCATCTGCCCCCCGCTGATCCAAACAGTCTTGCACCAAGTCGATCAGCTGATCTGTCTGAGGCGCACCCTCAGATACGATCTGCCATCCCGCCAGCGCCATGTCTGCTGCGCGATCCGGCGACAGCATCTCAACCACAGCGTCGCCAAGTTCGGTCACGGTTTTGACTTTGCGCGCGGCGTCGGCGCGATCCAACTGATCGTATATCTGCTGATGGCGATGCACAAACGGCCCGTGGATGATGGACGAGCCGAGGGCAGCGGCAACCAGCGGGTCGTGCCCGCCCGCGCCGCGTTCCAGTGAACTGCCCATGAACGTGACCGGCGAAATCCGGTGCCACAGGCCCAGATCTTCGGGTTCAGCTGACAGTATGACCTGCGTGGTGTCTTCGATCTGACCGTCGGTGTCCCAATTGGCACATCGCAGGTCCATGGATTCCAGACGCTGATGCAGCGGTTCAGCCTCGGCAGTGTCCGCCACGTGCAGCACCAGTGTCAGCCGCGGCAGGATCCGCATCGCCTGACGATGGGCGCTGAGCACCGAGATGAATTCCTTGTCCAGAACGTTTGCGGCAAGCCAGACCAGCCGCCCGGCCAGGGCATGGTTCGTTTCGATCAGCTCGTCCTCGGGCCAGGGCCTTGGGTTCGGGCTGACATGCAGCGGCGGCGACTCACCGACTTTGTCCGAAGAAATGCCAAGGCGACGGATCGTGCGAGCCGTCTCGGATGTCTTGGTCAGGATCGATTGGAAACAGTCCAGCGTATATCGGGTGATATCAGGCAGCCATCGGGCCCCGCGTGCGATCTTGATGTCGATCTGCGCCTCGATCAGGATTAGGGGGATGCCGCGTTCCTCGGCGCGGGTGATCACGTTGGGCATCAGGCTGCCCCCAACCCAGAGGCCGATATCGGGCTTCCAATGATCCAGAAATGCGCGCGCGGCGCCGGTCTGTTCCATAGGAAGGCTCACCAGCGGATAATCACAAAGGTCCCAGCGCCGAAGATCGGCCTCGGGCGGGGCCGTCAGAAGCACGTTCAGGGTCGGGCGGGCCAGCTGTAGCCTGCGGCAGAAATCGGTAACCGCGCGCTGGCGGTGCTGGGTGCTGATATGGACCCAGATCAGTTCGCCCTCGGGGCGCGGCATGTCGGGCCGGTTGCCCGTGTTAGGCACACCCCAGGACAGGACACGGTACGCGGCCAGGCTAAGAGAGCGCGGTTTGCTCATGAGCGAATCCCGTCGCCGTTCGGATCAAGGTGCCCAAACAAGGCATCGTGCAGAACCGGACCCGCCGCGATCACGCCGTTCAGGCGTGGATGTGCGTTGTTAAACCGCAATGGCTGACCCAGCCGATCGGAACAAGTGCCGCCCGCCTCGCGGATGATGAGGGCTCCAGCGGCGATATCCCATTCCCAGCTGGGTCTGAGTGTCAGCATACCATCAAACCGTCCCTGACCGACGGTGGCCATGCGATAGGCCAGCGAAGGGCGATAGGCCCGTTTGAACTCGGGTACCCGACCGCGCAGCCAATGGTGCGGGTTCAGATTGGGCTTTGCGGCCAGAATCTCGGCCGATTCCATATCCGACACCTGTGACACCCGAATTGCTGCACCGTTCAGCGTCGCGCCTTCGCCTTTGGCAGCCGCATAAAGCAGGTCGCGCCGCGGCAGGTAAATCACCGCGGCAGTGACTTCGCCTCCGTCTGCTATGGCCAGCGAATGCGCCCAGGTGCGAGACCCTTCGGCAAAACTGCGGGTGCCGTCGATCGGGTCGATGATGAAAACGCGGTCGCGCGTCAACCGGGCGGAGGAATCCTCGGTCTCTTCGCTCAGCCAGCCATAGTCGGGCCGGGCCGAGGGCAAGCGCTGTTCCAGCATGGCGTTTACGGCCAGATCGGCCTCGGTCACCGGACCAGCGCCGTCGGGTTTGTCCCAGCGCTGCGCCGTGGTGCCCGAGTATCGGGTGGCGATCTTTCCGGCCTCAAGTGCGGCGTCGATCAGAAGGGGCAGGTCAGTTGCCGGCAAGCGTCATTCCTTCGATCAGCACCGAGGGCACCACCCGGGACAGGTAGGGCCGCGCATCGTTTGCCGGGATGATCCGTTTCAGCATGTCGCGCAGATTGCCCGCGATGGTGCATTCATTGACCGGATGGGTGATTTCTCCGTTTTCCACCCAGAAACCCGAGGCACCGCGCGAGTAGTCGCCCGTATTTGGGTTGATGGTGGAGCCGATCATCGAGGTCACCAGTAGCCCGGTACCCATGTCCCGCAGCAATTCCTCGCGGCTTTGGGCGCCTTGCGTCAGGCTCAGGTTCCAGTTGCTGGGCGAGGGTGGCCCCGACACGCCGCGCGCCGCGTTGCCAGTTGATGTCATGTCCAGCTTGCGCGCACTGGACAGGTCCAGGGTCCAGCCGGTCAAAATGCCGTTTTCAACAATCGCACGCTGCTGGGTCGCCAGCCCCTCGGCATCGAACGGGCGCGAGCCTGCGATGCGCGGGCGGTGCGGGTCTTCGATCAGCGACAAGTGCTCGGGCAGCACCTGTTCTCCCAGGCCATCCTTCAACCATGAGGCTCCCCGTGCGATGGCGGCGCCGTTGCTGGCCGCCAGCAGGTGACCGATAAGCGAGGATGAAATGCGTTCGTCAAACAGCACCGGAAACGTGCCGGTTGCAGGCTTTTGCGCGCCCACCAAAGCGACAGCGCGTTCGCCTGCGCTGCGGCCGATGTCTTCGGCATCGCGCAGATCGCTTTGAAAGGTGCGGCTATCGCCGTCATAGTCGCGCTCCATCCCGGTGCCTTCGCCCGAGATCGCCACGCAGGATGTCGAGCGGCTGCTGCGGGCATAGCCGCCGGAAAACCCGTTGGTCGCCTTCAGATGCACGCGATGGGTGCCGTACCCCGCCGCTGCGTCAGAGACCTGAGAAACACCCTGAACTGTCAGCGCTGCAGCTTCGGCCTCTAATGCGTCGCGCATCAAGTCCTCGGCCGCCGGTTCCGGGGAAGGGTCGAATAGCTCAAGCGCGGGAAGGTTCCACTCTTTGGCCAGTTGTTCCGCATCGGCCAAACCAGTGAACGGATCCTCGGGCGCTTCGCGTGCCATGGCCACGGCGCGTTCGGCCATCGCAGTCAGAGTCTCAGGCCGGCTGTCCGAACTGGACACGATCGCTTGCCGCTGTCCAAGAAACACCCGTAGGCCCAGATCGGTGCCTTCCGATCGTTCGGCATGTTCCAGCGCGCCGCTCCGCACCTCGACTGAGACCGAAGAGCCGTCGATCACAATTGCATCCGCGGCGTCGGCCCCGGCTGCGCGGGCTGCGTCCAACAGGGCTTGGCTGATCTCTTCAGGTGTTTGGGTCATGCGGCCTCCGGGTCTTTATCCAATGGACCTAGCCTTGGACCGCCCAACCCGCAAGACCTCAGGGTTGAGAGAATTCAACTTGGCCCGCGTAACTTTGGCCCACTTCCCGGTAAAGGCACAAAGGGTTTACATTTGCGTTTAAACTTCCATTAGTTGAGGCGCGTTACCGATTTTCAGAGCGGCGATCACAACAGGTTGATACTGTTGCAAAGGTAAATGCAGGCAAAAAGGAGAGCTTCGTTTGGCTCAGTTTTTCGTTGTTGATTTTGACGAGCCTCATGTCGTCGCCAAGGGTAAAGGGTCAAGCAACGTCATCACTCACTTCACTCGGGTCCTGACCAAGCTGCAGGTTCCGGCTGAGGTTTTGACGTTCCGCGAACTGGTCGGACGCGGCCCGACGACTGATCCGAAAAGCTATGTTCTGCTTCATTACAATGAGTTATTCGTTGTGAAGTTCGAAAAGGTTGATTGGTTGCGCGCCCGCGAGGCCGAGCTTGTCGCGTTGGGTTACAAGATCCTGCATTCGGTCGAACAGGGTCGCGTTGTCGGCCATAAAGTAAGGCAGAACAAAGTCCTTACGGCTGCAAATGTGCCTATGCCGAGACTAATTCAGGCGGGTGATGAATTTGACACTGTGTTCTCCAACCAGATTACCAACGCAAATGTGGCGGTCCAGTTGGTTGATCGCGCCGAGAACCTTAACCCGAGCAGATACAATACCGAATACGTTGATTGCAGATACGAATATGGTGGGGAAACGTGGAATGTCTGCATTCGGGCCCAGGCCATCGGTGAACGTGTCCTGTTTTCCTGGGTGCGGGCTGGAAAAGGGCTAAGCGTCCACAACCGGGATACCCCTGTTGATGCGGAAATGATCCGGCATTTTCATCGCAAACTGATCGATCCTAACATGGATCAGATCAACAACATCGCTCGCCATGTAAGAAAGGCGATTGGTGTAGGGCTATTTGCTCATGACATCTTGCCATGTGCACGGACAGGGCGGTTTTTTCTCTGTGAGACCAACTTCAAATTCTATGATGGGATACACAGGTTCCATATGGCACCAATTGCCAAAGATCATCCGGTGCCTGCTTTGTTTAACGGCCGAGTGGTCGGTCGCCGTATCGCACGGGCACTGATCCAAGAGCTTGACCTGACGGCCTGAAACATCCGAAGCAGAAAATGAGCGAAGCTCTGTAGAGGCAGAACTTCGCCCGGTGCGCATCACTTGATGCGTTGACCATTGGCCAGAATCTGACCGTCTTCAGTGAATTCGATTTTCGAGTTTAGCGTGTCGGGCTCATCCCCGGGCACTGCCATCAGGCCCATCATCATCCGGGCACCCATTGCATCACTCTCCTGAAGCAGGCCCATGCCGATCAGTTTGTCGATCAGCACATTGGCTCCTACCAGCTGCAGGTTTGCCACGCCCGACGGTGCGGGCATTCCGTCGAACTCTTCGGTGTTCGAATTGTCAAAGGTGAAGTCTGCGTCACCCGTCAGCTTCGCACCGACCAGCGACACCAGCAACTCGTTGATTTTCAGCGAGTTCAACTCACCCGGCGCGGCACCGGATTCCTCCATCTCTTCGATCGATGCAGGATCGAAGAAGTTGGTCAGGACCTTGGCCGTGCCGGTGGCGTCTAGCGCGATGGTCGCCGGATCGCGCGGCAGCGCACCGGTGGGGTCGAAAATGCTCCAAAGCACGTCCGACATGGTGAAATCCGTCAGGTTCATGGCAAACCCAAAGGGCTGCTCTTCTTCGGATTGCTTTAGCGGGAACTCGAAGCTGAGGCCGGATTTGGTCATGGCGATTTCAATCGGGAACGGCAGGTCAGCCGTAGTTACCGCCAGTTTTGCGCTGTTCTGCTCGATGTCGTACGCAAGGCGCTGTTCATCCAAGCTGGCGCCGAAGCGGCCGCCCTGGGACTCACTGCCCATAGAGAACGCCTGACCTTCGCTGGTGCCTTCAATGGCCGTGTTGCCCGAGCCATAGGTGAACAGACCCGAGAAGGATGTGTCACCCTGGAAAAAGCTTGCGGGGTCGTCGGCGTCGAAATCCGAAGGGATCACGCTGGTACCTTCAAAGGCCAGATCTTTCATCGCACCATCGATCTTGCCGTCATCCGATCCTTCGGGATCGTTGAAGACCAGATCATAGGTCAGGCCGTCAGCGGTGAATTTCTGATCGACGTCCCGGTTTTCACCGATTTTCATCCGTGAACTGCCGGCAAGGTTGCTAAGTTCGAAGTCCAGATCCAAAAGGTCTTCGGGTGTGGGTTCTCCGTCAACCGACAGCCCGCCCAGCTTCACGCCCAGAGTTGGCGCGGAATAGTCGTAGGTCATGTCATCCGGATCACCTGAGACAAGCATCTTAAGCCCGGTGTGGTAGTATTCGATATCGACCGAGAACGAGTCCCCTTCATCCTCGCCCGATACGGTCATGGGAAAGCTTTCGGGAAGGTCGATGCTGACCGTACCGTCGCCGTTTTCGGTCAGGGTCATTTGCGGCACAGTCATCTGGAACGCATCGTCGCTGTCCGGCACAGCCAAGGTCACGACCATGTCCGAGATGGTGGTCACGTTGCCCGACGCGGATTGTTCGGCTGCAACCGTGTAACCCATCTGTGTCAGGTAGGCTTGCCAGTCGTCCCAAATCTGCTGCGCGGTAACATCGGCAAGTGCACCTTGGGTGACAACGGCATACGCCAAAACTGCGCCACAGCTGCGGCGAACGAAAACGGACATGTGAGAACCCTTCTTGATCAATTTTGCGGGCATCGTCGTGTTTGCAGCGGCGGGCGTCAAGGGGCAAGGACTGGACCCGTTCCCCGTTGGCGCGGTAGAGATTCACACAATCTCAAAACTACGGAGCTACAGAGGTCACATGCAGGGGAAAACCGTACTGATAACAGGGGCCAGCCGTGGCATCGGGGCCGAGGCAGGGCGCGTATTTGCCGCAGCCGGTGCGAATGTCGTTTTGGTCGCACGCAATCGTGATCAGATCGGGGCGCTGGCTGACGCGCTCGGTGAAAACGCGATCGCCTTGCAGTGTGATGTCAGCGATTTCGCGCAGGTCGAACAGGCGGTTGCCGATTGTGTCGACCAGTTCGGTGGGCTGGACGTCCTGATCGGAAACGCCGGCGTCATCGATCCGATCTTCCATCTATCCAACGCCGATGTCGCGGCGTGGAGCGCAGCCATCGACATCAACCTCAAAGGCGTGTTCCACGGAATGCGTGCGGCCCTGCCTGTCATGCGGGCTGCGGGCGGGGGGACGGTGATCACCGTGTCCTCTGGGGCGGCGTCCAATCCGATCGAAGCGTGGAGCCACTATTGTGCCTCAAAGGCCGGGGCCAAGATGCTGACCGAATGCCTGCATCTTGAAGAGTCGATCCACGGCATCCGCGCCATGGGCCTGTCGCCGGGCACCGTGGCCACCGACATGCAGCGGGTGATCAAGGCCAGCGGTATCAACGCCGTCAGCCAGCTGGATTGGAGCGACCACATTCCTGCCGATTGGCCCGCGCGGGCGCTGCTGTGGATGTGCAGCCCGGATGCGGATGAGTTTCTGGGCTCGGAAATCTCGCTGCGCCGTGAAGATATCCGGCAAAGGGTTGGGCTGACGTGATCGAACTGACTAAAGAAGACGGGTTGTGGACCGTTACGCTCAACAACCCGCAAAAGGCCAACGCCGTAACCGAGGCGATGTTGTCTGAGTTGGCTGAGATTGCTGAGGCCGCGACCGAAGCGCGTGCATTGATCCTGACTGGCGCGGGCAAGGTGTTCAGCGCAGGGGCCGACCTGGACGAGGTGCGCGCTGGCCTGGCGACGTCGGATGTATGGGAAAGGCTGTCGGGCGCCATCGCGGCCCTGCCGTGCCTGACGGTTGCCGCTTTGAACGGAACGCTTGCAGGCGGGGCCAACGGGATGGTGTTGGCTTGTGATATTCGGATTGCAGTCCCGCAGGCCAAGTTCTTTTATCCGGTGATGAAATTGGGCTTTCTGCCCCAACCGTCGGACCCGGTGCGCATGGCTGCGTTGATCGGCCCGTCTCGAACCAAGTTGATCTTGATGGGGGGGCAAAAGATCACTGCTGAGGAGGCTTATTCCTTCGGTCTGGTTGATCGCGTGGTTGAGCCTGATCAGTTGATGACAACGGCGCACGCACTGGTGGCGGACAGTCTGGCCGCCGACCCCCAGATTGCCGCCGGTATTGCAAGGATGTGTCGATGAGATTGTCTGCTGTGCTGCTACGTGTCGCCGACCCGGACCGGCTGACCGCGTTTTACGTAGACGTTTTGGGCATGACCGGGCGGGCGCAGGGGTCGAATCGCCGCGTTGGCTATGGCGGGCAGGACGCGGACTTGCTGCTGATGTCGGGCGGAGGCGGCTATACACACGACGGGGGGCAAAGGTATTGGAAGATCGGGATTACCGTGCCGGATGTCGATCTCGCTGCCGCACATCTGCGCCAGAACGGGGTTGAGGTCTCGGACCCGAAACAGTTCCTCGACATAGGCTACATGTGTCACCTGAAAGACCCCGAAGGGTTTGTGATCGAGCTGCTGCAACATGATTTTCAGGGCAACCGGCCTGAAAATGCCGCCGATCCGGCCGCCCCTTTTGCCTATGCCTGTATCGGCCAGATCACATTACGCACCGGGGACATCGCCGCCGAGGATGCGTTCTGCCGCGCGCAAGGCATGCATCTCTTGTCGGTGCAGGATGTGGCCCAATATGGGTTCGACCTGCACTTCTATGCTTTCACCGATGAGGAGCCGCCGAATGCGGACCTATGGGCGGTCGAAAACCGGGAATGGCTGTGGAAACGCCCCTTTACCACGCTGGAGTTTCAGCATCTTGCGGGCGCGCAATTTGCTCCGGCCCCGGATTATCGCGGGCTG
Source organism: Ruegeria sp. ABF4_144 (assembly GCF_056160045.1). Taxonomy (NCBI): domain Bacteria; kingdom Pseudomonadati; phylum Pseudomonadota; class Alphaproteobacteria; order Rhodobacterales; family Roseobacteraceae; genus Ruegeria; species Ruegeria sp. ABF4_144. The sequence goes on along the minus strand of NZ_JBSWWK010000001.1, from coordinate 3,008,486 downwards.
GAGGTTCAGGGGCTGACGGTATCCCTGCGCGATGCCTTTGGCGACCCGGTGCGGCCCGGCTGATCACCGCCCGCGCCGTTTGCCAGGCACTTTCGACCGAAAACCGGGCGGGCGTTTGCGAACCCAGTTCAAAAACTTCTCAAGCCGCGGATGGGCGCGAAGGGCTTCAACCGTGTTGAACTCGCGTGCCAGGTCTGTCTCAGACAGAGTGGCGTGCACCTCTTTGTGGCAGATGATGTGCAGTAAAACCGTGGGTCCGCCCTTGCCCCCTTTGAGTTTTGGGATCAGATGGTGCAGGCTACCGCCCCCATCGGGGATAGGGCGGTCACATAACGGGCAGATTGGATCACTGTTCGGCATGGCAGGAACTAACTTGCGCCAGATGGCGCGGAAGGCAAGAGGACGGGAATGGCGCAGGCAGTGGTAATTGGAGCCGGACCCGCAGGCCTGATGGCTGCGGAAGAATTGGCTGCTGCGGGCCATGATGTGCTGATGGCCGAGGCCAAGCCTTCCGTCGCGCGCAAATTCCTGATGGCCGGAAAGTCGGGCCTGAACCTGACTAAGGACGAACCGTTCGAGACTTTGATGCAAGCCTATGGTGGCGCGTCAGACTGGCTGCGCCCGATGATTGCCGGGTTTGACGCCGCCGCCGTGCAGGATTGGGCGCGGGAACTGGGGCAGGAGGTGTTTACCGGTTCGACAGGGCGGGTGTTTCCCATGGAGATGAAAGCCTCGCCCTTGTTGCGCGCGTGGCTGAGGCGGCTGGAAAGCGCAGGTGTGCAGATCAAGACCCGCTGGCGTTGGCACGGTTGGGACGGCGATGCACTTTTGTTCGAAACTGCGGATGGTCGGCAAAGTATCACGCCGGATGTCACCGTGCTTGCACTGGGCGGGGCCAGTTGGGCGCAGCTTGGGTCGGATGGGCAGTGGGCGCAATCCTTGCAAGAGAAAGGTGTAGACCTTGCTCCGTTTGCCCCTTCGAACTCGGCCCTGTCCGTCGATTGGAGCCCCCACATGCAGCCCCATTTCGGGGCGGAATTGAAGTCGGTTCGCTGGATGGCCGGAGAGTTGGACAGTCGTGGTGAAGCCACGATTTCCGAGACCGGGTTGGAGGGCGGAGGCCTCTATTCCCTGACCCCGGCACTGCGCGCTGGTGCGGACCTTTACGTTGACCTTTTGCCCGATCTGGATGCAGTGCTATTGCAGAAAAGGCTAGAGGCCAAAAATCCAAAAACCACCTTCTCGCAGTGGATGAAGAAGGTGTTGAAACTTTCGCCTCAGAAAATCGCGCTGTTTCATGAGATGGCCAAGCAATACCCGTCGCCAACATCTCAGGAGGTGTGGGCACTCAAACAGCTTCCAATCTTCGGCGTGGATCTGCGCCCGATGGATGAGGCGATCTCGACCGCTGGTGGCGTCACGCAAGCAGCGTTGGATGAAAGGCTGATGCTGACCGCAATGCCCGGCGTATTCTGCGCCGGAGAGATGCTGGACTGGGAGGCCCCAACCGGGGGCTATCTGCTGACCGCCTGTATGGCGTCGGGGAAATGGGCAGGGCGGTCTGCGGCAGAGTGGGTGAACCGTTCAGCGTGACCGCGCCAGCATCGCCAGACGGATCATGGCGCGCTCAACCAACGCCATAGCCGGGGCCGTTTGCCCTGCCGACCGCAGCGACAGGTCGGTATCGGTAAGAACGGTCAGCGCGGTTTGCAGTTTCGGCGCGCCCCAACCCTGCGCCTGCCGCAGAATGCGGTCGCGGCGTTTGCCATAAACCGGTGGGCGCAGCTTGCCGATGCCTTGCGACGCTCCTCCCGGGTCAGACGCGCAGGCGTATAGAGTTCGAAAATGTCGGGTCGCGCCGATGCACAAGCTGACTGCGTTAGTGCCTTGCGATTGCAGTCTCCGGATCAGCGGCCCGATCTCGCCCGCGCGGCCCTCGGCCACCACGTTCAGAACATCGTCCAACGCTGCCTCGGTTGATCGGGGGGCACAGGCTTCGATATCTTCAATGGTTAATTCGGAACTGTCACCGCGCTTGTAAAGGGACAGTTTCTCAATCGTTTGCGTGAAATCGCCCGGGCTGATCCCGGTGGCCAGCTCTGCAAGAGCCGACATAGAATCGCGGGGGATGTTCTGCAAACCGGCCTCGTTCAGAATCCGTTCGATCTCACCACGCGAAGGCGGATCGTCGTAGATACCGACCGCATAAGCCGCCGGATGCGCCTCGAACGCCTTGCGGATTTTCGAACTGGCTTTCAACTGGCCGGCAGTGACGATGATCTGAGCATCGCCCGGGGCCCAGTCCTCGAACGCGGTAAGAATTGCGGGGGCTGCTACATCGGTGGTGTCTTCGACAAATACCGCCCGCGGGCCGGGAAAGAACCCCACCGCCTTGACCGCATCCAGCAACAGGGCGGGGTCACCGCGCAGATCCGCGCCCGGCATACGGGTCAGGCGCATTTCCTCTTCGGCGTTGGGGCCCAGCAACGCAGCCAAAACCTGCTGACGTTTCAGCGCCACGCGCATTGCATCCGCGCCATAGATCAGCAGCCCGGCCTTATCGGCATCTGGTCGGGCAAAGTACCCCTCAGCCTCGCGCGGGCTGAGCTTCATGTGCCAAGGCCTGGCGCAGCGTAGAGTTCAGCTAGAATCTGATCAGACAGAATCACCATTAGTCGTTCTTTGGCGTCACGTTCGTCCGCCAGGGTGGACACGGTCGATCCGGCCGCCGAGTAGCCGACGAAATTGTTCACACTGCCCGAGGCCAGAATTTGCCCCGTGTCATTGGCTCTCAGCGTGTAACTCGCCGTGCCTTGAATGTTCAGGCGGTTGGTTTCGTTTGCTTGGGTTATCGCGGCTGCGGTGACAACGGTCGAGACACCGACATCGAGGTTATATGCATTGCCGGAACTGGCGCTGCGACCAAGCCGCTGCTCCAGATTCTGGACCAGCAAATAGCTGTCGACTGAATTCGGCGCGGATACGACGACCTGACCATTCAGGGCCGCGCCCGAACCGCCGGGCGCGTAAACCGGTTCAAAGCCGCAGGCGGCCAGCGCAAGCGGCATCAACAACAGGGTTCTGCGATTAAACAACGACATTTACGATCCGACCCGGGACAACAATCACCTTCTTCGGCGCATTTCCATCCAGCGCCTTTTGCACAGCTTCGGTGCTGAGCGCGATTTTTTCAACCTCGTCCTTGGCCATATCCTTGGTCACGCTGATTTCCGCGCGGCGTTTGCCGTTGATCTGGATCGGCAGGGTGACGGTGTCATCGACCAGCATCGCCTCATCCGCGACCGGCCATGGGGCAGTGGCCACCAGTCCTTCGCCACCCAGCAGCTGCCAGAGCTCTTCGGACAGGTGCGGGGTCATCGGCGACATCAACTGTGCCAGCGTCTTGGCGGCTTCGCGTTTTGCTGCGGTACCCGCCTTGGATTTCGCCAGGGTGTTGGTGAAGGCATATAGCTTGGCGATGGAGGCGTTGAAGCCAAAGGATTCGACTCCACCCGACACATCATGGATCGCCTTGTGCATTTCACGCAGCAGGGTTTCGTCTTCGGCATTGGCCGGAACGTCCGACTCGGCGATTTCTGACGCAATCCGGTGAACGCGGCTAAGATGCTTAAATGCGGCTTCGGCGCCCGAGGCGGTCCACTCTACATCGCGCTCGGGCGGCGAGTCGGACAGTACGAACCAGCGCGCGGTGTCCGCGCCAAAGGCCGAGATGATGCTGACCGGATCCACCACGTTCTTCTTGGATTTCGACATTTTGGCCGAGGGGATGATCTCAACCTCGGTGCCGTCGGCCAGTTTGCCGTCGGTCACGTCCTCGGGCAGGTGATAGACCGGGCGGCCATTGGCGTCGCGGGTCTGATAGATTTCGTGTGTCACCATGCCCTGCGTGAACAGCGCGTCGAATGGCTCGATGGCTTTCTTTGGCAGGTGGCCGGTGATCTGCATCGCTCGCGCGAAGAATCGGGAATAGAGCAGGTGTAGAATCGCATGCTCAATGCCGCCAATATACTGGTCGACATTCATCCAGTATTCGGCCTCGGCTAGATCGGTCGGCGTTTCAGCGCGCGGGGCGGTGAACCGGGCGTAGTACCAGGACGAATCGACGAACGTGTCCATCGTGTCGGTTTCACGTTTGGCCGGTGCGCCACAGGACGGGCAGGGGGTGTCACGCCAATTTGGGTGGCGATCCAGCGGGTTGCCGGGGATCGAGAAGTCGATGGGTTTGCCGTTGCCATCGTCGTAGGGCAGTTCGATCGGCAGGTTCTCTTTCTTCTCAGGTACCGTGCCGCATTTCTCGCAGTGGACAACGGGAATCGGGCAACCCCAATAGCGCTGACGGCTGAGCCCCCAGTCACGCAGGCGGTACTTGGTGACACCTTCGCCCCAACCAGCTTTTTCGGCGAAATCGACTGTGGCATTGATCGCCTCGTCGCCTGTCGCCTCAGTCAGACCGGCGAAATGGTTCACCCAGCGAACTTTTTCGGATTTTGGCGGCACAAAGGCGATCTTGTCGACCGGAGTGTCATCGTCCAGCGCAAAGAAGGTGTCCACCACGGGCAGGTCATATTTGCGGCAGAAATCGAGGTCACGCTGGTCATGTGCCGGGCAGGCGAAAATCGCGCCGGTGCCGTAATCCATCAAGATAAAGTTGGCGATCCAGACCGGAAGCTCCCAATTCGGGTCCAGCGGGTGTTTGACCTTAATGCCGGTGTCATACCCCAGCTTTTCAGCTGTTTCGATGGCCTCTTCGGTGGTACCGCCCTTGCGGCATTCTGCCACAAAATCAGCTACTTCAGTGTTTTCAGCTTCAAGCTGTTTGGCAATTGGGTGATCCGGAGAAATCCCAACGAAGGACGCGCCCAACAGCGTGTCGGGGCGAGTCGTATAGACGGTGATCGGCTCGCCACCATCTGTGCGTTCAAAGCCGAATTGCAGACCGCGCGACTTGCCGATCCAGTTTTCCTGCATCAGCCGCACCTTGGCAGGCCAGTTCTCCAGCGTGTCCAGCGCGTCCAGCAGTTCCTCGGAATAGTCCGAGATTTTGAAGAACCACTGCGTCAGCTCGCGGCGTTCCACCAACGCACCCGAACGCCACCCGCGGCCGTTTTCGACCTGTTCGTTGGCCAGAACGGTCATATCGACCGGGTCCCAGTTCACCACGGCGTTCTTGCGGTAAACCAGACCGGCCTCGAGCATATCCAGGAACAGCGCCTGCTGCTGGCCGTAATATTCCGGGTCACAGGTGGCAAATTCGCGGGACCAGTCGATCGACAGGCCCAGCGGCTTCATCTGACCGCGCATGTCGGCAATGTTGCCATATGTCCAGTCCTTGGGGTGGCCACCAATGGCCATCGCCGCGTTTTCGGCCGGCATCCCGAACGCATCCCAGCCCATCGGGTGAAGCACGTTGTGCCCGGTCGCCAGCTTGTGCCGTGCGATCACGTCACCCATCGTATAGTTGCGCACATGCCCCATATGGATTCGGCCAGACGGGTAAGGGAACATCTCAAGCACATAGTATTTCGGCTTGTCCGCCGTTCGGTCGGCGGTGAAGATTCCGGCCTTGTCCCAGGCCTCTTGCCATTTTGCTTCGATTTCGTTGGCCGAGTAGCGAGACATCGTGCGGTCCTTCGTGAATGAAAACGCCGGGCGTGAACCCGGCGTGGTAATATTGCGATTTTCTGCGGGTGGCTAGAGCTTGTTGTCCGCAATGCGCAACTGACGGGCACGGGACAGGATGGCATCTTCGACCGCGCGGGCCGTGGCCGCGCTGACCGGAGCGCCGCCGCTGGTCTGCAGCGACACCGACAAAGAGCGTGCCGCCAGCGCCGGATCACTAATATGCACGGTCGCACGATATTGACGCCCACCACCCGGAGGTGTGCCGTAACCCGTTACGATCACACCGGTAAACGGATCGACCTCTTGGATGGGCAGGAAATTCAAAACGTCCAACGACGCGGCCCACAAGTACCGATTTACATTTGTAACCTGCTCGGCATTTCCATTGTCGAACAAATCCCAAATGGTCGAACGTTCAGGATCGTTGAATTCTTGTTCGTCAGAGTTGCCGCCAGTCGCGACAACATTCGGATTGGGCGATGCCCCCCGATTCTCTCCGCAAGCCGACACGGCAGCAGTCACTATGATCAAACCGAAAATCGTCTGCAGGCGCATCGTCGACTGGTCCTGTTCACTAAGGTCTACATTGTCAGATGTTACTCCTAGACAAGGACCCGTTCAGCAACAACCCTATTATTGTCGCATTTACGTGGGTTCAGCGTCGGTCAGGTGCACAAAACGGACTGTGGCATCCTTGCACCAATTTTCTGCCAATGCGGTCAATTCATTTATGCCAAGCTTGCGTGTCAGGGGCAAAAAGAGCGAAACGGTTCCCGTGCTGAGACATGTGCTGAGGCATGTGTCGAGTAGAAAAACTTTTGAAACCGAGGGAAACAAGATGAAAAAAGTTCTCTTCGCATCGACCGCTCTGATCGCAACCGCCGGTATGGCCGCGGCTGAGTCCGGTGTAAATCTGAGCGGTTACGGCCGTTTTGGTATCGGCTACGTTGAAGATCGTACCGGTGCTGTGCCGAACGTAAACACCAACGTGACCACCACCCAAATCGTTAACGGTGCTATCGTTCAGACAACTGGCCAAACCACTGCAGGCACCGCAGTTGTCGACACCGACGACGCGATCCTGGTTTCGCGCTTCCGTCTGAACATCGACGGTTTCACCGAAACCGACGGTGGCGTTCGCTTTGAAGGCCGTGTTCGTCTGCAAGCTGACGAAAACTCCGCCAACGGCGAAGCCAACTCGGCTGGCCTGAACGGCGCACGCTTCTCGGTCATCTACGGTGGTCTGCGTGTTGACGCCGGCAACGTAGCAGGTTCGTTCGACAACCTGGCAAACTACTACGGCAACGAAATCGGTCTGGAACTGTTCGCAGGTCAGTACTCGGGTGTTAACTACAACTTCCTGGCGTACTCCTCGACCGGTTCGGGCGCAAACGCTGTGTTCTTCCAGTACGCAGTTGGCGACTTCGCATTCGGTGCGTCGTATGACCAAGCCACTGTTGCTCTGAACGGTGTTGCAACCGACGCCGACCGTTGGGACGTGAGCGCGACCTACACCTTCAACAACATCACCGCAGCTGTGGCCTATGGTCAAACTGACGGCGGCGCCGGCAGCGACCCGAGCCTGACCGTTCTGACCCTGGGTGGTGAATGGGGTGACTTCGGCGGTACGCTGTTCGTTGCAGACGACGCCACCGAAATCGACGCAACTGACGGCACCGCATGGGGTCTGTCGGCTTCCTACAACCTGGGCGCCGCAACCACCCTGCTGTTCGCTTACGGCGACGGTAACGCAGAAGCTGACCTGCAGCAGGTTGCTCTGGGTGCGATCTACGACCTGGGCGGCGGTGCTTCGCTGCGCGGTGGTATCGGTGTAAACGACTGCGACTCCTGCTCGGACTCGTCGATCGTTGCCGACTTCGGTGCACAGTTCAACTTCTAAGTTGATCTGAAACCGCAAGGTTTAAGGGCAGGTCTTCGGACCTGCCCTTTTCTTTTGTGCCGACATGGTGTTTTTCTGCGCTCAAAGCAGATTGAGGAATCCAATGTCGCTGCAAGATATCACTGCACGTATCGCCAAAGCCGAATCCGCCGCGGGGCGGGCCCCGGGATCAGTCAAATTGATCGCGGTGTCCAAGGTGCAGCCGAACGAACGGGTGCAGGCTGTTCTGGATCAGGGGCATCGGTGTTTCGGTGAAAACCGGGTGCAAGAGGCAGCAGGCAAGTGGCCGGGCTTTACCGCGCAATTCCCGGATGTCGATCTGCATCTGATCGGCCCGCTACAAACCAATAAAGCCCGGCAGGCGATGGACCTGTTCAGTACCATCCACTCGGTCGACCGGCCTAAGCTGGCCAAGACGTTGGCCCGGCTGGCGCAAGAGGTCGGTTCGTGCCCGGACCTTTTCATTCAGGTCAATACCGGGGAAGAGGAACAAAAGGCGGGTATTCTGCCTGCCGATGCTGATGCCTTCGTTAAAGAATGCCGGGGCCTGGACCTGCCTGTTCAGGGGCTGATGTGCATCCCGCCGGTCGACGAAGAGCCAGCGCTGCATTTTGCCCTGCTGGCCAAGATTGCCGAGCGCAATGGCCTTCAGGGCCTGTCGATGGGTATGAGTGGGGATTTCGAAAAGGCCATAACGCTTGGCGCAACCCATGTGCGCGTCGGCTCTGCCATTTTTGGCGAACGGGTCAGGCCTCAGGAATAATCAGCCGCGTGCCCAGCGACACCCTGCCCGCAATCCAGTGCAGGTTGTCGCGTTGGAAGGCGACGCAGCCTTCGGTCGGATAGCCGAGGCGCCGCCACTGGTGGATGAAGATTGCCGATCCATGGCCGGGCACGGCGTTGGGCCAGTTCCAGTCAGTGATAAGCACCAGATCATAAAGGGGATCGGCACGGCGCAGCTTTTCATGGCTAAAGGCATAGGGCGCGGTGACCAGGTGGTTATAGTTGCTGTCCCTCACGTCATCCGACCATAAGTCGCGCGGACCGATGGGAATCGCCCATTCAGCCGGTTTTGAAATCCGATCTGGGCGGTACAGCATTCCGACGATGTGATGCGTGCCAGTGGGCGTGGCGCCGTCGCCTTCACGCTTGGTGTTGCTTAGGCCGCCTTTGCCAACCGAGCAGGGAAAGACTCGCCCTGCAAACCTTACACCCCGCGGGGTCAGCACCAGATCTGCAGGCGTCACAGCAGGTGCCCGGACTTGGCCGCTTTGGTTGCCAGATACCCTCGATTATGGGCGGTTTCACCGACCTTCAGGGGCACACGTTCGGTCACGGCAATCCCGGTCTTTTCCATCATGGCGATTTTGGCGGGGTTGTTGGTCAGCAACCGGACCGAGTTGAACCCCAGCGATTTCAGGATATCTGAGCCCAGCCGGAAATCCCTTTCATCATCCTCGAAACCCAAACGGTGATTGGCCTCGACCGTATCGAATCCCTGATCCTGCAGGAAATAGGCGCGCATTTTGTTGGCCAGGCCAATCCCGCGCCCTTCTTGGTTGAGGTACAGCAGAACCCCGGACCCTTCCGAGCCCATCTGCGCAAGCGCCCCTCGCAATTGGGGACCACAATCGCATTTAAGACTGCCCATCAGGTCACCGGTAAAACAGGCCGAATGCAGTCGCGCCAGGACCGGCTTGTCGCGATCCGGGCGGCCGATTTCGACGGCGTAATGCTCTTCGCCACCATCCTCGGGGCGGAAGACGTGCAGCCGCCCGGCTTCGGACACTTCCATCGGCAGGCGAGCCGCAACTACTTCGTGCAGTTCACTGCGATCCGCCAGATGCGGCGCGGCGCGAGTGTGGTCGATGCATGTCAGGCCATGTGCCGCAGCAAAGCTGCGCCCGTTCTCGACAGAAACAACAACTGCTGCAGGCAGCAGACGTGCTGATTTGGCCAGGGCAATCGCGATACGGTGCAGATTGGCGTGGCCCTGACGCTCGGTCATCAGGGGTCCTTTCATCGGTGCATTCAGATCGTCCGATGGATCGGCCACGGCCTGAACCCAGGCAATATCTGCATCTGCCGGAATGATCACCCGGGCCAGATCACCGTCGTAAGCCCGCGCTTTCAGCGTCTCGGCCCGGCGCATAGTGACGGCAACAACCGGCTCACCTCCAAGACCGCGCAGATCCGCAAGCCGCTGGGCGCTCAGCGTCTCGGTCGCAACGGCCAGCACGCTTAGGCCGCTGTCATCGGTCAGGGCAACCGGAACCCCCATGCGCAGGTCCGCGCGCGCCCGCGCCAGCAATTCTGAAATATCCGGGACAAGACTCATCTGTGTTACCCTGTAACCTTCCGGCCTTCCTGTAGCCTGATAAGACGGAAATGTGAAACATTTCCTCCGCGTCAGACACGAGGGCGTGAAACCATTGCAGTAAACCTTGTTGATTGCATCTTCTGCACGCAAGTGGTGGAAAAGGCTTAGGAGGACCGCACATGGCTCAGCTCAAGAAAATCCTGCTGGTGGATGACGACGAAGACCTGCGCGAGGCGCTCAGTGAGCAACTTGTGATGACCGAGGACTTCGACGTGTTCGAAGCCCATGACGGGGCATCCGCGATGGAACGCGCGCGTGAAGCGATTTACGACCTGGTCATTCTGGACGTCGGCCTGCCGGATACTGATGGGCGAGAGCTGTGCCGCCTTATGCGCAAGCAGGGCGTCAAAAGCCCGATTCTGATGCTGACCGGCCATGACAGCGACGCGGATACCATTCTGGGTCTGGATGCGGGTGCCAACGACTACGTCTCTAAGCCGTTCAAGTTTCCGGTTCTGCTGGCTCGCATTCGTGCTCAGCTTCGCCAGCACGAACAGTCCGAGGACGCGGTGTTCGTTCTGGGGCCCTACACCTTCAAGCCTGCGATGAAGATGCTGATCACCGAAGATGATCGCAAGATTCGGCTGACCGAGAAAGAAACCAACATTCTCAAGTTCCTGTACCGCTCGACCGATGGCGTGGTTGCCCGCGACGTGCTGCTGCACGAGGTCTGGGGCTATAACGCCGGGGTCACCACCCACACGCTTGAAACCCACATCTATCGCCTGCGCCAGAAGATCGAGCCCGATCCGTCGAACGCCCGCCTTTTGGTCACAGAATCGGGCGGATATCGACTGGTCTCTTAACTCGTTGTGGATTGACGTGGATCAAAGTGATACTCTGGATGTGTAATTAGATTTCTCCCAACCCGCGCATGTCCGGGTTAAGACATGCACCTCCCTGTTGGACTGCCGGGCCTTATGGCCCGGCTTTTTTTGTGTTGGTGAAGCTGGCTCAACGCGGCTGGTTTTAAGGACAGCTTACCCGTCCTTATGGCGTTGCCTCAGTTTTGAGGTTGTCGAAGTCATTCCGCAATGGCGCGGTGTCATAAATGATAGTCAGTTTTTCAAACTTGTTTCCCGCGTCGTTCATTTCGAACACATCTACACATTCGAACGACACTTGTTTCCCATCCGCCAATGTCCATTGGTAACGAAAGTGCAAGGCGATCGACTGGGACGTTTCTGACGTGTCAAATACGTTTAACAGTGTGGTTTCCGAATTTGTCGTATCTCGGAAAAGATCGGCATAGAAATCATGAGCTGTCTGCACACCGTAAAGCGGTGAAACAACTGTGGCGCCGTTAACAAAAAGGGCGCGAACCTTATCCAAATCCCCTTCGTTCAGGGTGTTCAGGTATTCGGTGCAAAGCTGCATAGGAGTCATTTCAAAGTCCTTTTTAGTGCCGCAACCTGAATGATTGATAACTCAAACCGCCAAGGCGCGGCGGTTTGGATCAACAACGAAGTCCACCGCCTTATGTTTGGCGATAGGAATAAACTTGGCAGTTTGGAATACGCTGGTTGATCATGGGCGGCGGCTTAATCCTGGTAACGCGATAAGTCAATTGACGCTTGGCCTTCGGTTCAAACACTCGCAATCCGGGCGCAGAATGCTGCATTCTTTTGGCATGGCGTCTTTTTCCGCAGCGCGCTAACCTCCGCCCAACCCGCGACAGAGGAATCCCCCATGCCTTTCACCCTTGCCACCTGGAACATCAACTCGGTCCGCCTGCGCGAGCCCATCGTGCTGAAACTGCTGCAGGAAGAGGCTCCGGATGTTCTGTGTCTGCAAGAGTGTAAATCGCCGGTCGAAAAGATCCCGACCGAAGGGTTTGCCGAGCTGGGCTATACCCACATGGTTGCGCGCGGGCAGAAGGGGTATAACGGCGTCGCCATCCTGTCGCGCTTGCCGATGCAAGAGGTGGGCGACAAGGACTTCGCCGGTCTTGGTCATGCCCGGCATATTGCAGGACGGTTGGAAAACGGCGTCACCATCCACAACTTCTACGTCCCCGCGGGCGGGGATATCCCGGACCGCGAAAAGAACGAGAAGTTCGGGCAAAAGCTCGATTACCTCACCGATATGCGCGATTGGTTCCACGCGGAAAAGCCCGAGAAGTCCATTTTGGTCGGTGACCTGAACATTGCCCCGCGTGAGGATGACGTGTGGTCGCATAAACAACTGCTCAAGGTCGTCTCGCACACGCCGATCGAGGTGGAACAACTGGCCGAAACGCAGGATGCGGGCGGCTGGGTTGATGTCACGCGCCAGGACATCCCCGAAGGTCAGCTTTATAGCTGGTGGTCTTATCGGGCCCGCGACTGGGATGCGGCGGATAAGGGACGGCGGCTGGATCACGTCTGGGCCACGCCCGATATTTCCAACGCGGGCCATTCCAGCCGCATCTTGCGTGACGCGCGCGGGTGGGAGAAACCCAGCGACCACGCGCCCGTTTTTGCCAGTTTCGATCTGTAAAGCCGCAACTCTGCCCTTGGTTTCTGCAACAAGCGGTTGCATATAGGGCGCAAGTTCGAACCGGAGAGTGAATGCCATGGACCTTCTGAACGCCGCAGCCAGCCCAGATGCCGATCTGATCAAGGACGGAACCGAAGCCACGTTCATGGCCGACGTGGTCGAAACCTCGCAAGAGATCCCGGTCATAGTGGATTTCTGGGCACCTTGGTGCGGCCCGTGCAAGACGCTGGGTCCATTGCTGGAAGAGGCTGTGACCGCCGCCAAGGGCGCGGTGAAGATGGTAAAGATCAACGTGGACGAGGCGCAGATGATCGCCGGTCAACTACGCATTCAATCGATCCCCACCGTCTACGCATTTTTCAAAGGCCAGCCTGTGGATGGGTTTCAGGGCGCACTGCCGGGCTCCGAGATCAAGGCATTTGTCGACCGTGTGATCGAGGCCGCAGGTGGCGAAAGCCCCGGTGGCCAACTGGATGAAGCTGTTGCCGCCGCCGAAGAAATGCTGGCCGAAGGCGCGGCTACGGACGCGGCCCAAACCTTTGCCGCCATTCTGGGCGAAGATCCCAACCATGCGGGCGCTTATGGCGGGCTGGTGCGTGCTCATATTGCGGCAGGTGATCTGGAACAGGCCGAGGCAATCCTGAATGGTGCTCCGGCCGAGATTTCCTCATCGCCCGAGTTGGAAGCCGCCCATGCACAGCTGGAGCTGGCCAAACAGGCCGCTGATGCCGGCCCCGTAGCCGAACTGACCGCAGCGGTTGAGGCCGAGCCTGACAACCATCAGGCGCGTTTCGATCTGGCGCAGGCATTGCACGCCAATGGCGATGTGGAAGAAGCCGTCGCACAGCTGCTGGACCTGTTCCGCCGCGACCGCGAATGGAATGATGGTGCCGCCAAGGCTCAGCTGTTCACCATCTTCGACGCGCTCAAGCCCAATGATCCGATTGTTCTGAACGGGCGGCGCAAACTCAGCTCGATGATATTTGCCTAATTCCGGATCAGAGCTACACTCGGATACATGATGCATCCCGCTGATCTGCCGGAAACGGTATCCGTTTTTCCATTGCCCGGGGCGCTGTTGCTGCCCCGTTCGCGCCTGCCGCTGCATATTTTCGAGCCGCGCTATCTGCAAATGCTGGACGATGCCCTGAAAACGCAGGAGCGCCTGATCGGTATGGTGCAGCCGAACCCAAGTCAGAGCGATGAAAACAAGCTGCACCAGATCGGCTGCGCCGGGCGGGTGACGCAGTTTTCCGAAACCGAAGATGGCCGCTACCTGATCACGCTGACCGGTATTTCCCGGTTCCGCATCTCCTCTGAGCTGGACGCCTTCACGCCCTACCGCCGCTGTGCCGTGTCCTGGGGTGGGTTTGACCGTGATCTGGGCAAGACCGAGCGGGATGACGGCTTCGACCGCTCGCAGTTTTTATATCTGCTGGAACGCTTTTTCGCCTCGCGTCAGTTGTCGACGGATTGGGAGTCGCTGAAAGACGCCGATGATGAGTTGTTGGTTAACTCACTGTCGATGCTGCTGGACTTCGACCCCGAAGAAAAGCAGGCGCTGCTTGAAGCGCCTTGCCTGCGCACCCGGCGCGAGACCTTGGTGACGTTGATAGAATTCGCCATGCGCGGCGGAACGAACGAGGAAAAACTGCAATGACCGAGCCCGAACACCCCTTTGACCGCCACATGCTTGAGGCGCTGATCTGTCCGCAGACGCACACCACGCTGCACTATGACGCCGAAAAGCAAGAACTGGTGTCCAAAGCGGCCGGTCTGGCCTTTCCGATCCGCAATGGAATCCCGGTGATGTTGGTCGACGAGGCGCGCCAGCTCGACTAAATCGGGCGGCCCTGTAGCAGTTTCGGCAGGTCTCCGGTCAACCCGGCGGCCTCGCGCACGAAACCGCGGCGCAGACCGGGCAGAGAGCCGACGATCCCCATCCCGATATCGCGCCCCATGCGCAGTAGTGGATTGTCGTTGGAAAACAGCTTGTTGAACACGTCCGTTGCCATCGCCAGCGCTGCTGTGTCAAAGCGGCGCCATTCCTGATAGCGCTCTAGTACCAGAACCGAGCCGATGTCTTCGCCCCGGCGCCCGGCCAGCGTCAGCACCTCAGCCAAAGCGCCGACATCGCGCAGACCCGCGTTCAGACCTTGCCCAGCGATGGGGTGCATGCCGTGGGCGGCGTCTCCGACCAGCGCCATGCGGTCGCCGATAAAGGAATTTGCGATGGTCAGGTTCAGCGGATAGGTGAACCGGTCGCCCTGCAGGCGGATATCGCCCAGAAAATCCCCGAACCGAGGGCGCAGAACCTGCAGATACTCGGCCTCGGGCAGGGCGTTGATGCGCTGTGCTGCCTCAGACCGTTCGCTCCAGACAATCGAGCTGCGATTGCCGGTCAGCGGCAGGATCGCCAGCGGGCCGGGTGGCATGAAAAACTGATGTGCGACGCCGTGATGGGGCAGGTCGTGTTCGATGGCACAAACCAGAGCGGTTTGGCCGTAATCCCAACCGCTGCGTTTAATGTCAGCGCGCGATGCTGTGCCGCTGCGGCGGCCATCACAACCCACCAACAGTCCACCGCTGACGGTGCTGCCATCGTCCAGTGTCAGGGTCACACCAGTTGCGTCAGCCTCTTGCGCGACGACGGTCCGGCCATTGATCCGGGTGATGTTCTGTTCCTCGGCCATTGCGTCCAGAAAGGCGCGGCGCAGGTGGCGATCCTCAACCATATAGCCCATCGGGCCTTCTTCGATCTCGGCATGATCGAAATGCATGAAAAACGGCGACGGTCCGGCACCTGCATGCCCGTCGGTGACCTTGATCTCCAACATTGGCTGGGCGTGTTCGGCGACCCGATCCCATACCCCGATTGCATCCAGCAGGCGTTGCGACGCCAATGCCAGCGCATAGGCGCGCCCGTCAAAGGCTGCGTTCTTGCGCACTGTTTCGGCCAACGCGTCAATTACCACAACGGAATGCCCCGTCTGCGCCAGTGCCAGGGCCAGGGCCGGGCCATTCAGGCCGCCGCCAACAATCAGGATATCGGTCTTCTGTTCCATGCCCCGCAATATGCGCGCCCTTTCGGGATTGTCCATGTGCGGTCCTGTCGCTACCGTCCGATGAACGCGATTTTTCAAAGGGGGCGGGGATGCAGGACTGGCTGACCATGACGGCGTGTGATCTGGGTCGGGGCATCGGCATGGGGCGGATCGACCCCGTTGAACTGACCGAGACCTATCTGTCCGCCATCGATGAGCACTCCCATCTCGACCGGATCTATGCTCGCGTGACCCACGACCGCGCCCGCGCAGAAGCCAAGGCGGCGCAAGAACGCGCTAAGCTGGGTCTGCGCCTGTCGTTGTTGGACGGCGTGCCGATCAGCTGGAAAGACCTGTTCGACACCGCCGGAACCGCGACCGAGGCCGGATCGGCCCTGTTGAAAGGCCGGGTCCCCGAGGCTGACGCGGTTGTCCTGCGCAATGCAACCGCAATGGGGGCCGTCTGTCTGGGCAAAACCCACATGAGCGAGCTTGCCTTTTCCGGGCTGGGCTTGAACCCGGTCACCGGAACCCCGCCTTGTGTAAACGATGAAGAGGCCGTTTCTGGTGGCTCGTCCTCAGGGGCTGCGGCATCGGTGGCCTGGGGGTTGGCGGCCGGTGGCATAGGCTCGGACACGGGCGGGTCGGTGCGCATCCCGGCAGCGTGGAACAATCTGGTCGGGCTAAAAACCACCGCCGGGCGCGTCAGTCTGGAAGGGGTGGTGCCCTTGTGTTTGCGTTTCGATACCGCTGGCCCGCTGGCGCGGTCTGTCGAAGACGCGGTGCAATTGCTGGCGATGATGGAAGGGAATGCTCCAGCCGATCTGCGCGGCGCCAGCCTGAAAGGTCGTTGCTTTGCCGACCTGCAGAACGTGGCTCAGGACGATCTGCGGGATGCCCCGCGAAAGGCATACGAGGATGCTTTGGACCGCTTGCGGGATGCGGGCGCTGAAATCGTGCCTCTTGAAGTGCCCGAGTTGAACGAGGCGATGGGCCTGTCCGGTATCCTCTATACAACCGAAGCCTACGGGCTTTGGCGCGACGTGATCGAGGCCAACCCGGACGCCATGTACCCCGAAATTCTGGAACGCTTCCGTGCGGGCAAAAACGTCTCTGGCCCTGACTATATTGCAGCCTGGTCCAAGCTGAAGGCCAGCCGTGCCGCGTGGGACGCAGCCACTGCCGGATTCGATGCGGTTCTGGCTCCGACGGCCCCAATCCTGCCGCCGAATCTGGACAGGTTGATGAACGATCATGACTACTACGTCACCGAAAACCTGCTGGCGCTGCGCAACACGCGGATTGGCAATCTGATGGGGTTGGCGGCACTGACCTTGCCTACGTCAACACCCGGCTGCGGGCTGATGATGATGGGCTATCCGGGGTCGGAAGAAGCTCTGTTGCGGCTCGGATCAGCCGCCGAGGCTGCTTTGGCCTGAATGCCACAATCCCCTGATTCGGCACCTCTTTGTCTGGACGAAGCGGGGTGTGACCTGTAATCTGCCAAAAAAACGGGGCGAAAATGATCCCGGCATTGAGGCAACAGTTATGAATTTCCCCGAGCGGTTTTCGAACCTACCGGAATACGCATTCCCGCGTTTGCGCACCCTGTTGGACCACCACCAACCGGGCGGCGATGTGATTCACATGACCATCGGCGCGCCGATGCATGACTTCCCGGCTTGGGTGACAGATGTGATCACCGAAAACGCCGCCGGGTTTCAGGGCTATCCGCCGAATGAGGGCTCGCCCGAGCTGCGGGGGGCGATCACCGACTGGATTGCGCGCCGCTATGGTGTGCAGATCGACCTCGACACCAACGTGATGGCCCTGAACGGCACGCGCGAAGGGCTGTATAACGCCGCCATGGCGCTGTGCCCCGAGGAAAAAAACGGCCAAAAACCGGTCATCCTGTGCCCGAACCCGTTCTATCAGGTCTATATGGTCGCCTCGATCTCGGTCCGGGCTGAACCGGTATTCGTGCCCGCCACAGCCGCAACCGGCCATCTGCCAGACTATGCAGGCCTGCCCGAAGACGTTCTGAACCGCACCGTCGCAGCCTATATCTGTTCGCCCGCAAACCCGCAGGGGGCGGTTGCTTCACACGACTATTGGGTCGAGCTGATCCAACTAGCCGAGAAGTACGATTTCCGTATTTTCGCCGACGAATGTTATTCCGAGATCTACCGTGATGAGGCCCCTACCGGGGCGCTGACCGTGGCGCAGGAACTGGGTGCAGACCCTGAACGGGTGACGCTGTTCAACTCGCTGTCGAAACGATCAAACTTGGCCGGCCTGCGGTCAGGCCTGATTGCGGGTGGGCCGGAAACCATCAAACGCGTCAAGCAATTGCGCAACTATGCAGGCGCACCGTTGCCGTTGCCGTTGCAGGCTGCTGCGGCCCGGGTTTGGGCCGACGAAGAACATGTGGCTCAGAACCGTGCGCTCTATCAGGAAAAATACGCGATTGCCGATGAGGTGTTTGCGGGCCTTCAGGGCTATATGCCGCCCGATGCCGGGTTTTTCTTGTGGTTGCCGGTCGAAAACGGTGAAGAAACTGCATTGAAGGTCTGGAAACAGACCGGTGTCCGGGTGTTGCCGGGCGCATATCTTTCTCAAGGTGATCCGGGGCAAAACCCGGGCGAGCAATTTATCCGGGTCGCTCTGGTGGCCCCAAAAACAGAGTTGCAGCAAGGGCTGATCAAGCTCCGCGACTGCATCTATTCGTGAGGTACGAGGGCAAAATGGCATCATTGAACGCGCGCAACCGTGATCCATTGTTGGACAGCACGACTCAGGCTGCAATTGAGCGGCGCAGTAAGGAACTGATTGGGATCGCCCTGATCCTGCTGGGGCTGGCTGCTGCAGCAATGATCTGGTCCTACACACCCGATGACCCGAACTGGATGGTGTCGACCGATGCGCCGGTGCAGAACTGGATGGGGCGGATTGGTGCCTCGATCGCGGCACCCTTGTTCATGATCGTGGGTTGGGGCAGCTGGAGTATCGCGCTGGTGCTGATCGGCTGGGGTGTACGTTTTGCCGGGCACTTCGGTGAAGACCGTGCCATCGCGCGGCTGATCTTTGCGCCGATCTGGATTGCTGTTGTTTCGGTATATGCCGCGACACTGGTGCCCGGTGAGGCTTGGCGCGCGACCCATAGCTTTGGTCTTGGTGGTCTGTTTGGTGACACCGTGATGGGTGCGCTCCTAACGCTGCTGCCGATCTCTTCGCATTTCATGGTCAAGCTGATGTCGCTGGCAATGGCTGCCGGGATGCTGGTGCTGGGTGTCTTTGTTCTTGGCTTCACTAAGGCCGATGTGCGCAGGGGGTTTCGCGCCTTCCTGCTAGGTTTGGTGATGGCCTACGACATGCTAATGAACATGCTGGGTCGTGGCGCTGCCGCCACCGCGCAGGCCGCGCGCGACCGTCGCGCGCAATGGGATGAACGCAAAACCGCCCGCGCCGATGCCGTTTTTGATGATGAGATTGCCTTTGAGGACCCGATCTTCGAAGAACCGGCATTTGACGAACCCGAGCCCGCAAAAACCGGTCTGCTGGCACGGATGCCAAGCCTGATCCGCCGCCCGGAACCGATGCCTGAACCCGAACTGGTTGATCCCGAACCCATTGCGGGCTTTGATGAGATGCCGGGCGAGGATCGCATCCGATCCAAGATTTCCGCCGCTGTGCGCAATCGCAAGGTCGCCGCGGGTGAGATGGCACCCGAGCATGACCCGAACCTGCCGCTGACCAAGGGGCGGGGCCGCGGACCGGACCCCCTGATCCTGAACCCCCGAGGTGGGGACGAACTGCCGCCCGAGCCGCCCATGACCTCGGCCGGCCTGCCGCCTGAGCCGATGCTGACCGCAGAGCCCGCGCCCGAATGGCAGCAGGAACCGCTGCATGAGGACTTCGCGCCTGAGCCGGATTTCGAAGACGAAGCGGGGTTCGAAGATGCGCCTCTGCCCGAACCCGAACCGCAACCACGCCCGGCAATGAAAATCCCGGTGGCCGAGCCGCGCAAGCCGGTGGTGGCCCAGCCTGTACGCCGCACCCCACCGCCGTCGCGTCGCGCTCAGGCCGAGGCGCAGCCTGCTCTGTCATTCGAAGATCGGCACGCGGATTTCGAACTGCCGCCGCTGGGCCTGCTATCGAACCCGGCCAGCATTCAACGCCACCACCTCAGTGATGAGGCGCTGGAGGAAAACGCACGGATGCTAGAAAACGTGCTGGATGATTACGGTGTGAAGGGCGAGATCGTAAGTGTGCGCCCCGGTCCTGTTGTCACTATGTATGAACTGGAACCCGCTCCGGGCTTGAAAGCCAGCCGTGTGATCGGTCTGGCGGACGATATCGCACGCTCAATGTCCGCCCTGTCGGCGCGGGTTTCGACCCTGCCGGGCCGCTCGGTGATCGGTATCGAACTGCCGAACGAAAACCGTGAGATGGTGGTGTTGCGTGAGATCCTCGCCAGCCGAGATTTTGGCGATGGCAACCACGCGCTGCCGTTGGCGCTGGGCAAGGATATCGGCGGTGAGTCTGTGGTGGCGAACCTGGCGAAAATGCCTCACCTGCTGATCGCGGGGACCACGGGTTCCGGTAAGTCGGTGGCGATCAATACGATGATTCTGTCGCTGCTGTATAAGCTGACACCGGATGAATGTCGGTTGATCATGATCGACCCCAAGATGCTGGAACTGTCGGTTTATGACGGCATTCCGCACCTGCTGTCACCCGTTGTGACCGACCCGAAAAAGGCGGTTGTAGCCCTGAAATGGGTCGTGGGCGAGATGGAAGATCGTTACCGGAAGATGTCCAAAATGGGCGTCCGCAACATCGCCGGCTACAACGGCCGCGTAAAGGACGCGTTGGCCAAGGGCGAGATGTTCAGCCGCACGGTCCAGACCGGGTTCGACGATGAAACCGGAGAACCGGTGTTCGAGACCGAGGAATTTGCACCCGAAGCGATGCCCTATATCGTCGTTATCGTCGACGAGATGGCCGACCTGATGATGGTTGCGGGCAAAGAGATCGAAGCCTGCATCCAGCGCCTTGCCCAGATGGCGCGAGCCTCGGGCATTCACCTGATTATGGCGACGCAGCGTCCGTCGGTCGATGTGATCACCGGCACGATCAAGGCGAACTTCCCGACGCGGATTTCGTTCCAGGTGACTTCGAAAGTCGACAGCCGTACCATTCTTGGCGAGATGGGTGCCGAGCAACTGCTGGGGCAGGGTGACATGCTCTATATGGCCGGTGGTGCCAAAATCACCCGTTGCCACGGGCCCTTTGTCTCGGATGAAGAGGTCGAGGAAATCGTGAACCACCTGAAACAGTTCGGTCCCCCGGATTACATGAGCGGCGTGGTTGATGGCCCCGCCGAAGAGAAAGCCGACAATATCGACGCCGTTCTGGGCCTGAACACCGGTGGCAACACCAACGGTGAGGATGCTCTGTACGATCAGGCGGTGGCGATTGTGATCAAGGATCGCAAATGCTCGACCTCTTACATCCAGCGAAAACTTGCCATTGGCTACAACAAAGCCGCGCGGTTGGTTGAGCAAATGGAAGACGAAGGCGTTGTTTCGGCGGCAAATCACGTCGGTAAGCGGGAAATCCTCGTCCCGGAGCAGTAGGATATTTAATAACAAGGGCAAAGCGCTTATCTGGGTCTCATGAAACAGATTGCTTTTGCCCTTGCTTTGACACTGGCCGCACCCGCCGCATGGGCGGCGGATAAGCTTCCGCTGTCGCAGATTTCCAACTATCTGAACGGTCTGAAAACCGTTCAGACTACATTCACTCAGGTCAATGATGATGGCTCGCTGAGCACCGGCAAGCTGTGGTTACAACGGCCTGGCAAGATGCGGTTCGAATATGATCCGCCCAACAGCGGCGTGGTCTTGGTCAACACGGGTACGGTGCAGATTTTTGACCCCAAGTCGAACCAACCGGCCGAGCAATACCCGCTGAACCGGACGCCTTTGTCATTGGTTCTGGCGCGGAACGTGAACCTGGGGCAGGCGAATATGGTCGTGGATCATGACTTTGACGGTACGGCCACGGTCGTGACCGCTCAAGACCCTAAGAATCCTGAATCAGGACGGATCGAACTGATGTTCACCGATAACCCGATCGAGCTGCGTAAATGGGTCATTCATGACAACGCGGGTATCCAGACAACCGTGCTGCTGGGGCAACTGGACACAGGTAAAAGCCTGAACCGCGATCTGTTCTCGAATTCGAAAAGAAGCGGGTCAGGCAATCGCTGACCCGCAAGCCCGTTAGTAGCGGCACCCGGACAGTTGCGCCTGATACAGCTTGGCGCGCGCGTCCACGTCATTGGCGACGTTCAGCAGCCATGTTTTACTGTAGTGGCTGCCGCGTGCGTAACCGGTGTGGCCCTCGTGATAGGCGAGGTACTGGTTACGCGTGTCGCTGGGATGAATGCCGTTCCGCTCGTAGCTTTTGTTCATGTACCAACCGATGAAGTCCGACGCATCGCGGATGCGATCCCGCTTGGCGCGGCGCTTGCCGGTTTCCTTTTGGTATTCTTCCCAAGTGCCATCCAGCGCCTGGCTGAAGCCATAGGCGCTACTTTGACGGCCCATCGGTATCACGCCCAGCACGTATTGATGCGGCGTGCGCGCGTCATGTTTATAGCGGCTTTCCTGATAGATCGTCGCCATCTGTACGTGAACGGGGACACCCCATTTACGCTCGGTGCTTTTGAAGGCCTTCATGAATTCGGGCCGTTCGCGCGCAATGCTGCACGCGTCATTCAACTTGCTGGGCGGCTGTTTGGAACCACCCCCACAGGATGCCAAAAGCAGCACCCCGAAGAGTACGAAAAGAATTCTGCTCATGTGCCTCGTGCCTTTTTCTTTTATTCTAGCGCAGATTGAGCTTTTAGGAAATCACAATCGTTACAGAACAATAGCCAGAATGAGAGGCAAAGCGCCGACAGACAGGATCGTCGAGATCATGACCATGCCCGCTACCGCATCTGCATCCGCGTCAAACCGTTCCGCCAACAGGTAAGACGTCACTGCGACTGGGGTGCACATCTGCAGGACCATCACGCCAAACGCGATGGAATCGAGACCGAAGAGTGCCGCCAAAGCCCATCCAAGGGCAAAACACACGACCAGTTTGATCATTGACAACCAGACAGCCTGCCCAATTTTCTGCGTCGTCAGGCGGGCGATTGCGACCCCGACCGTGATCAACATCATTGGAATTGCCATCTGACCCAACAGGTCCAGCGTGTTGGTCAAAAAAACCGGAGTTTGCCAACCGCGCCAAAGAAACAAGGCTCCTAACAGCGTTGCCCAGACCATTGGCTCGCGTGCCGCTTTGCCGAAACCGCCTTTCCCTGCCACCAAATAGATGCCGTATGTGAAAGACAGCAACGCAGTGACGGCCAGAAATATGACCGCATAGCCCAGCCCGGCCTGCCCAAAGGCAAAGACGCACAGCGGCAGGCCCAAATTTCCCGTATTCCCGAAAATCAGCGGAGACAGGTAGGTTCTGCGGTCCAATTCGCGTAGACGTACGAATACCTCAAACACGATTGCCAGCCCGACATGTCCTGCAATGGCGGCCAGTGTAAAGCGTGTCAGTTCTCCGGGCGGGATCTGGGTTTGCATCAGGGCCACAAAGATCAGACTGGGCACCGCAAGGGTCACGCCAAGACGGGTCACGAACTCCAGTCGGTACTCGAATCCCAGCTTGACCCAGGCAAATCCAATGCCTGCCAAAAGAAAGACCGGCGCCACGATTTCGAATACTGTCAGCAAGAGGTTCACAGACTGTTTCCTTTGAATTCAGATCAATGATTGGCTTTTCGGCCCGGAAACAGGTAGTAAGGCTATTGGGGGCAGAAACAATGCTGAAGACACATGCCAAGTACCGCCTGGGTCAGGTGGTCCGACACAAAAAACATCCCTTCCGAGGGGTGATTTTTGACGTGGATGCAGAGTTTTCGAACACCGAAGAATGGTATCAGGCCATCCCCGAAGACAGCCGCCCGATCAAGGATCAGCCGTTTTACCACCTGTTGGCGGAGAACGACCAATCCTTCTATGTTGCTTATGTTTCAGAACAAAATCTGGTTGCGGACCAGTCGGGCGAGCCGGTTGAGCACCCCGATATCCCCGATATGTTCGGTCCGTTCGAAAATGGATCCTACCCGTTGCATTTCAACCTGAACTGAGGTCGACTGGCCGCGCATTCGCCGGTCAATACCCAAGCGCGCAACCGTCTTTGCGAGGGTCACTTGCGCCCTGCAGCACGCCATTTTCACAGATTCGGATGGCTTGTGCTCCACCCAGTGGAGTTTCCGGGACCTCGACAGTGTGCCCAAATTCACACAATTGTTGAGCCGCTTCGGGCGAAATTCCGCGTTCCAGCTTCAATACGCCATTGTCTGCAAAAGCGCGTGGTGCATCGATGCTAGCCTGCATACCCAGCCCGTGGTCGGTTAAGTTAGACACGAACCGAGCGTGACCGGTGGGCTGATAGGCGCCGCCCATCACTCCGAACGGCATCAGAACTCGACCATTTTGCTTCAGTAGACCGGGAATGATCGTGTGCATCGGGCGTTTGCCGCCGCCCAGCTCGTTGGGGTGACCCGCCTGCAGGGTGAAGCCAGCGCCCCGGTTCTGCAGGAGAATTCCGTATTTTTCGGACGCGATCCCGGACCCGAAACTGTGAAAGATAGAGTAGATTAGCGACACCGCCATCCTGTCCCGATCTACCACGGTGATATAGACGGTGTCTTTGTGAATGGACTCGGTCAGCGGCGCTGCAGCAGGCATCGCGCGTTTCGGGTCGATCAGCGCGGCCAGCTTGTTGGCCACATCCTGATCCAGAAACCGATCCGCATGAGATGTGTGATCGGGATCGGCGATGAACCGGTTGCGGGCGTCATAGGCCAGTTTTGAGGCCTCGGCCTCGATATGCAGGCGTTCGGCCCCGAACGGGTCCATGCTGGCAAGGCCGAAATTCTTCAGGATGTTCAGCAGCAATATCGCGGTGGCGCCTTGACCGTTGGGCGGATGCTCGACCAAATCCAGCCCGTTATAGGGGCCGCTAACCGGAAGAGTTTTGGTACAGCCAGTGGCCTGAAAATCCTCGGCCGTGTGGGTGCCTCCCCGTTGCGTAAGTGCCGCGATCATATCCTCGGCGATGTCGCCGGAATAAAAAGCATCCCGCCCGTTTTGGGCAATCTGGCGCAGAACCTCGGCCTGACCGGGGGATCGAAATATCTGCCCGGCTTCCGGGGCCTTGTCATCGATCAGATAATGCGCCCGCGCCGCGCCCTGCAGGGTTGTTGCACTGGCCTGCCAATCCATTGCGACTCTCGGTGCAACCGGCACACCGGTTTCGGCATAGTGAATGGCGGGTCGCAGAATGGCGTCCAAACCCAGCTTGCCCTCGGTTTCTGCCAGGTGACAGAACGCATCGACCGCGCCGGGAATGGTCACCGCATCCGCCGTGTTCAGAGGCACCGCCGTTAGTCCTTGTGCCCGCAGTCGCTCCGCATCAGCTGCGGCAGGCGCGCGGCCCGAGCCGTTCAGGGCACGGACCTCGTCCTCTCCGGCACGGTTGAACAGGACAAAGCAATCGCCGCCCAAGCCGGTCATCTGTGGTTCGCAAATGCCCAACAGAACTGCACCGGCAATGGCCGCATCCATAGCGTTGCCGCCACGTGCAAGAATATCCACGGCTACCTTTGCGGCCAGTGGGTGCGACGTTGCGCACATCCCTTCGGTCGCCAGAACTTCGGATCGGCCCGGAGTGTGAAAATCCCGCATGATGCTTTTCCCTGATTTGAACGCGACGAAGGTATCGTGCGGTCGGTCGTTGTCCAGTCACATGAGGGAGAAGTTCCTCGGCGCCGTTCACTGGGTGGGGGCTGTGACACTTGGCGCCGAGGGAAGCTATCTGAGCTACAAGTTTCTTTTTGTCCGTTGTTTGCGGCGCCACAATGGTTCGATCTGGGCCTTATTGTGACGTTTTCTTGCCGTCAGGCAGGATCGGGGAAGTCAAAGCGTAGCGACAATCGGTTGCAGCCATCCGAGCGTTCGTACCGAATGTCACTGGTCAATTCGTGGATCAAGAACCAGCCGAAACCACCTTCGGGCAGGTCTTCAATGGCTGATCCCAACGGCGCCGGAACCCCATCCGGCACCCGAAAACCGGGCAAGGGGTTGCCGGTGTCCGAGATCAGAATGTCCAGCCAGTTCCGATGCAGACGGCAGCGCACCTGAACCTTCGCGGGCGTGACATCAGCATAGGCGTGCTCCACCACATTGTTGATCGCCTCTGCCAAAGCGATTTTCACATCCCCCGCCTTGTGCTGCGGCAGCCCCTGTGTCGCCAGACATCTGCTGAGTTGCGCAATTCCGGCGCTGGCCTCAGATTCGGTCGCTGCAAAGCTCAGATCCAAACATTTGCCGTCACACATGGGCATTGGGCCTATTCAGATAGTCACGTGGGTCAGCTGGTGGCCGTCGACAGGGCGTCATCCAGCGTCGGGTACAGTTTGAACACCGTATCCATGCGGGTCAGTCGAAACACCTTTTCGACAAAGGGATGCAGCCCGGCCAGATCCAGCCTGCGGTCGTTGCCTAGCTGTTTCATCGAGGCGACGATGGCGCCCAGCCCACTTGAATCTATGAACTCCACACTGCTCAGGTCCAGCACCACTCTTATGGCGCCGCCTTCGGCCTCGTTGCGCATGTCCTCTTTGAACTGAATGGCCATGGCGGCATCAATTCGGTCGGAATGGACTTTGATAATCTGGGTTGCGTCGGTCGTTGTGCTGGTCAGGGCCATGCGCGACGGTCCTTTAATCTGAATATCGCTGGTAGAAATACGCTAGACGGCAAATCTTACTATTCGGTATCCATCCAACGGGAAAGAGGAGGATCATGCCGATGAAACAGGTTGTTATCGCCGGGGCCGCGCGCACACCCATGGGAGGGTTTCAAGGGATGTTCGACGGTGTGGCCGCCGCCGAGCTGGGCGGAACTGCCATCCGGGCCGCGTTGCAGGGCGCGGGGGCTGATACTGTGGATGAGGTGCTGATGGGCTGCGTTCTTCCCGCCGGTCAGGGTCAGGCTCCTGCGCGGCAGGCCGGTTTTGCGGCGGGTCTGGGTGAAGAAGTTCCCGCCACGACCTTGAACAAGATGTGCGGGTCAGGGATGAAAGCAGCGATGATGGCTTTTGACCAGATCGCCTTGGGTTATGCGGATACGATGATTGCAGGCGGGATGGAAAGCATGACCAACGCCCCCTATCTGCTGCCAAAGATGCGCGGTGGTGCGCGGATCGGGCATGGTAAGGTGGTCGATCACATGTTTCTGGACGGGCTCGAGGATGCCTATGACAAGGGTCGCCTGATGGGCACTTTCGCCGAGGACTGCGCCGAAGCCTATCAATTTACCCGCGAGGCACAAGACGAATACGCGTTGCAATCGCTGTCCAACGCTCTGTCCGCACAGGAAAACGGGGCCTTCGAGGGTGAGATTACGCCGGTCACAACCCGCACCCGCAAGGGCGAGGTCATCTTTGCCGAAGACGAACAACCGCAATCCGCGCGGCCGGACAAAATCCCGACGCTGAAACCTGCCTTCCGTAAGGATGGTACGGTGACGGCGGCCAACTCCTCATCGATCTCTGACGGAGCTGCCTCTTTGGTGCTGGCTTCGACCGATGCCGCCGAGGCGCAGGGGTTGACCGTACGCGCCCGGATCGTTGGACACGCCAGCCACGCGCAAGCACCCGGCCTGTTTACAACCGCGCCTGTCCCTGCGGCGCAAAAGCTGCTTTCGGCCATCGGTTGGTCCAAAGACGAAGTGGATTTGTGGGAAGTGAACGAGGCCTTTGCCGTCGTCCCCATGGCTTTCATGCACGAAATGGGCCTGCCGCGGGACAAGGTGAACGTGAACGGCGGTGCCTGTGCTTTGGGCCACCCGATCGGCGCGTCCGGTGCGCGGATCATGGTTACGCTGCTGAACGCGTTGGAAAAGCGAAACCTTAAACGCGGTGTGGCTGCCATCTGCATTGGTGGCGGGGAAGGCACGGCTATTGCCATTGAACGCGTTTGACGCTTTATCTTTTTCCACATACTCCGGGGGGTGAGTTGAGCCAAACGCTCACAAGGGGGGCAGCGCCCCCGCCCAGCCGGGGAAAGACTGACAATGACCGTTGATTATGACACGCTCGCCAAGACCATTGCCGCCTTGACCGAAGGCGAAACGGATCAGGTTGCCCTGATGGCCACGATTGCCTGCGAGGTGCATCATGCCGACGACCGCTTCGACTGGACCGGGTTCTACCGGGTGACCGAACCGGGCGTTCTGAAAATCGGCCCCTATCAGGGCGGGCATGGCTGTCTGGTTATCCCTTTTGGTCGTGGCGTCTGCGGCGCGGCGGCGCGAACCGGGGAGGTGCAATTGGTGCCCGACGTGGATGCGTTTCCGGGCCACATCGCCTGTGCCTCGTCCACCCGATCGGAATTGGTGTTGCCAGTGCGGGATGCGGCGGGCGAAATCATTGCCGTGTTCGACATCGATAGCGACCAGCCTGACGCATTCCGGAACGAGGATGAGGAGATGCTGAGTGCAATTCTCTCACGGGTTTTTGCCCATGCTTGACACGATTGTTCTGGAGCGTGGGAACGGAGACCTGCAAATGCAGGGGGCATCTGCGTTGAAACGCAAGGGTTAAGCACGATGAAGTTCTTCTGTATCGGGCTCACAAAAACCGGAACCACGTCTTTTAACAGCCTGATGAGCAGCATTGGCTACAAGACCCATGGGTATTCTAGAAAACTGTTGAACGAATACCTGGATCAGGGTGGGATCGGTCCGAATATTCGCCTTGCAATCGACGAGCATGACGCCTTCGATGATTGGCC
The DNA here is from genome assembly GCF_056160045.1 of Ruegeria sp. ABF4_144. Taxonomy (NCBI): domain Bacteria; kingdom Pseudomonadati; phylum Pseudomonadota; class Alphaproteobacteria; order Rhodobacterales; family Roseobacteraceae; genus Ruegeria; species Ruegeria sp. ABF4_144. The sequence goes on along the minus strand of NZ_JBSWWK010000001.1, from coordinate 2,980,110 downwards.
TTGGCCGTTTCTGTACCGCGAGATTTTACAAGAGTTCGGGGATGACGCCGTCTTTGTTCTCACGCGGCGCAGTTCCCCGGAGGCCTGGCTTGCGTCGATTAAACGTTACTCTCTCAGCGCCCGTACCCAATGGATTCGCCAGGTTACATATGGGACCGAGTTCCCACACGGGTTCGAAGAACACTATCTAACCCGGTACAACAGCCACCTGGAAGAAGTTCGCGCGCATTTTGGCGAAGCTGGTGCGCTGGACCAACTCATCGATGTCGAGATTGGTACGCCTGACATGTCGGACGCGATCGCGAAGCTGACCAACAAACAAATTCCGGATCATTCGGTTCCTCACCAAAACCCGACGGTGCCGCGTAAAAGGGTTGCTCAGGAGAACATTCGGAAAATTAATCGAACCTTACTGGGGTTGGGTAAGCGACCAATTACCCTGCAGGAGGCAGGTTTCAGGGAAAGCTGACGGATTGGGGGAGATTGTGAGCTTCCGTCCTTTCACGCGCGCGCGTTAGTCGGTTTAGGTTGCAACCAACTGAAGTCGGCTTGGGTTGCGATCATGTAGAATATCGTAGCCTGCACCCCGAGGATCGCAAACAGCCACATGGAAAACCCACGCATGCGGGTTTTATGGCGGAACATCCAGCGCCCCAACACTGCACCAGGGCTGCCGCCAAGCGCGGCCAGCCATAGTAGCCGCCGTTCTGGAATTCTGCTTCTGCGCCGCCGTGCGCGGGCCTTGTCCCATGCAAATGCCAATAGCGTCAGGGCGTTAATCACCCAAAGATAAATCACTGCAATCCACATAGCCTTGGCATAAACAGGCCTGCTTTTCCGCGCAAATGAAAAAACTATTGGAAATTTCACGAATCTGCGCCATCGTGAAAAACAAGAGAGAAATTTCACCAGAATCGGAGCGGCACGTGAACACTCAGGCCCCACACAGCGCGACGCTCGGTGCGGATATCCGCGCTTTGCGCAAGGCACGCGGGCTGACGTTGACTGAAATTGCCGAACGTCTGAATCGCTCGGTCGGGTGGCTCAGCCAGGTCGAGCGGGACATGTCGGACCCATCGATCTCGGATCTTCGGCAGATTGCTGAATGTCTGGGTGTGCCGATGTCGATGCTTTTTGCGCATTCCTCTGTGCCGGCAGACGAGCAGGGTTATGTCGTGCGCGCCGGGTCACGCCGCCCGATGGGTTCGGGCGAGGAAGGGCTGATCGAAGAACTGCTGTCACCGGATTTGACCGACGAATTCGAAGTGGTGCACTCAACGTTCGAGCCATTCTCAAAAATGCAGACGCCAGCCAACCGCCCTACGCAAGAGGTCGGCTATATGGCGTCAGGACGTTTGGACTTGGTGATTGGGGAACGGGCGTTTTCGGTCGGTCCGGGGGACAGTTTCCGCATCAAGAACGAGCCTTACCAATGGGCCAACCCCTATGATGAGCCTGCAGTGGCCATCTGGGTCATCGCACCGCCAGTGTACTGACATGTCGGATGCGGTCTTCAACACTTGTGGCGCAGCGCCGACATCTGCCCATGCGCCCGCAGCAAGGAGGTAATCCCATGCATACCGGTTCCTGCCTTTGCGGCGCTGTTTCGTTTGCCATTGACGGTGATCTGTCGCCGCCCTCGGCCTGCCATTGCGGCCAATGCCGCAAGCAGTCGGGTCATGTCTGGACCTCGACCTCGACCCATCAGGACAACCTGAGTTTTACCTCCAGCGACACGCTGCGCTGGTTCCGGGCCTCGGATATTGCCCGGCGCGGTTTTTGCAGCGCCTGCGGGTCGTTCCTGTTCTGGCAGCACAATGACGAAGACACAATTTCGATTTCCATGGGCGCTTTGAGCGAACCCACCGGACTGCACCTCGCCCGGCACATCTTTGTGGCCGACAAGGGCGACTACTACGACATCACAGACGATCTGCCTCAAGAGGCACAGTAAAAGAGGATCCAAACACATGAGTGATTTTCCAACCAAGGCCCGTGTGGTCATCATCGGCGGCGGCGTCGTTGGCTGCTCGTCCCTGTATCATCTGGCCAAGAAGGGCTGGACCGATTGCGTTCTGCTGGAAAAGAACGAACTGACCGCTGGTTCGACCTGGCATGCGGCGGGCAACGTGCCGACCTTTTCGACCTCGTGGGCGATCATGAACATGCAGCGCTATTCGACCGAGCTGTATGCGCGTCTGGCCGAAGAAGTCGACTATCCGATGAACTACCATGTATCGGGCTCGATCCGTCTGGCGCACAGCAAAGAGCGGATGCAGGAATTCGAGCGCGCCATGTCGATGGGTCTGTACCAAGGCATCCCGATGGAGATGTGGACCCCGGAACAGACGAAAGAGCGGTACCCATTCCTCGAAACCCACGATCTGGAAGGCGTTCTGTACGATCCAACCGATGGCGACATCGACCCGGCGCAGCTGACGCAGGCCTTTGCCAAAGGCGCGCGCGATCTGGGCCAGAAGATCATCCGTTTCTGCCCGGCGACCAACGTGACCCAACACGACGATGGCACCTGGACCGTTCACACTGAAAAGGGTGACATCGCCTGTGACTATGTGGTGAACGCCGCCGGTTACTACGCGCAGCGCGTGGGTGAGATGTTTAAGCCCTATGGCGGCCGCACTGTGCCTGCGATGGTCATGAGCCACCAGTACCTGCTGACCGACGAAGTACCTGAGGTCGAAGCATGGTCGAAAGAGAACGGTGGCAAGCTGCCACTGCTACGCGACGTGGATATCTCGTACTACCTGCGTCAGGAAAAGAACGGCTTCAACCTTGGCCCCTACGAGCCCAACTGTAAGGGCGAGTGGATGACCGAAGACGATCCGATGCCCGAGGACTTCAGCTTCCAGCTATGGAATGACGATCTGGACCGCATCGAAGACATCGTCACCGACGCGATGGAACGGGTGCCACTGATGGCAACGTCGGGAGTTGGTCGCGTCATCAACGGCCCGATCCCCTATGCACCCGATGGTCTGCCGATGATCGGCCCGATGCCGGGCGTGACAAACGCGTTTGAAGCACACAGCTTCACATTCGGCATCGCGCAGGGCGGTGGTGCAGGCAAAGTGCTGGCGGAATGGATCGTCGATGGCCACACCGAGTGGGACATGTGGGCGGTCGATCCGCGCCGCTACACCGACTATACCGATCAGGACTACTGCAACCAGAAAGGTATGGAAGTTTACGGCAACGAATACGCCATGCACTTCCCGCACCATGAATGGCCTGCAGCGCGGGACAAGAAGCTGTCTCCGGTGCATGCCAAGGTCAAGGAACTGGGCGGTGTCATGGGTGCTTACAACGGTTGGGAACGTGCCAACTGGTTTGCGAAGCCGGGCGACGATACCTCTGAGGAAGCTACCCACACCTGGGGCCGGTTCGGCCCGTGGGAACAGCGCATCAAGGAAGAGTGCGAAGCCGTCCGCGACAATTGCGGTGTGCTCGACCTGCCAGGCTTCTCGCGTTTCATGGTCAAGGGTGAAGGCGCGGCCGAAGCTCTGCGCGGTCTGATCACCGGCGGCCTACCCAAAGTTGGCCGCATCAACCTCGTCTATATCTCGGATGACCGGGGCCGCATCCTGACCGAGATGTCCTGTGTCCGTCTGGGCGACGATGAGTTCATGATGATCACCGCAGCGACCGCTCAGTGGCATGACCGCGATATCCTGACGAACGCGATGCCCGCCAGGGTTTCGGTTGAGGATGTCACCACCACCCGCGACACGCTGATCGTGACCGGCCCGAAATCGCGCGAGATCCTGTCGGGTCTGAGCGACGCGGACCTGTCCACCGGATGGTTGACCCACCAGGCAGCGACCGTCGCAGGCAAACCGGCCTTCCTGATCCGCGTTTCCTTTGCTGGAGAACTGGGCTGGGAAGTGCACGCTCTGAACGAAGACATGCCCGCGATCTACGAGGCTATCCTTGGTGCCGGTGCAACTCCGTTTGGTATGTACGCGCTGAACGCGCTGCGGATCGAAAAGGGCTACCGTACCTGGAAGGGCGATCTGTCCAGCGACTACTCGCTGCTGGAAGGTGGTCTGGGACGTTTCGTCAAGCTGGACAAGCCGCAGGACTTCCCCGGCAAGGCCGCGATCCAGAACGAAAAGCAGCAAGGGGTGAAGAAATCCTTTGTCACGCTGACCGTTGAAGCCGGTGATTGCGACGCGCCCTACATGTCCTGCATCTCACAGAATGGTGAGATCGTGGGTGAGACCACCTCGGGCGCCTGGGGTTACCGTGTTGGCAAATCCATCGCGCTGGGCATGGTAAAGACCGAAGCCGCCAACCCGGGCACAGAGCTTGAGGTGGAAATCTACGGTCAGAAGTACCGCGCTGTGGTACAAGAGGACCAACCGCTCTGGGATCCGGCGAACGAGCGGCTGCGCGCGTAACCCCGGACTGAGGTGCCATGAGCAAGCGATACTCCAAATTGGGGCCCGGTGAGGGCCCCAACTATGACTGGGAAAACGACCATACCTTCGTCAAGGTGTCCGGTCAGGACACCGATGGTGCGTATACGCTCATGGAAGACAATCTGAAGGCCAGCTTCGCGCTTGGCCTTCATCGTCATGACAGCCATGCCGAAACCTTCTACTTTTTGGAAGGTGAGGTGGATTTCTACGTCGACGGCGACTGGCATCGGTGCACGGCGGGCACCACGATGCATGTCCCACCTGGGGTGCCGCACGCGTGCCGCGTGGCCGATGGCGCGCCCGCGCGGATGCTGATGATCTTTCAGCCCTCGGGGTTTGATGGTTTTCTGGCCGAGCTTGCGACAATGAACGACGCCGATTTCTCTGATGAGGCTAAAATGGCTGCGTTGAACGCCCGTTACGATATCATCCCGATGGGGCCGGTTCCGGCGCATCCGGATGATCAAACCTGAAAGCCGACCGGATGAAACTCCCCCAAACAATGTCCGGCGTTTACCTGACCCAACACGGTGGGCCAGAAGCGCTGGAATGGCGGGACGATTTACCTGTGCCCCAACCCGGGCCGGGGCAGGTGCTGGTCCGAGTTCTGGCCGCCGGGGTGAACAACACCGATATCAACACACGTATCGGCTGGTACTCCTCTGACGTGACGGCCGCGACCGATGCTGTCGACCAGGATGTCGAGGCCGGAGGTTGGGGCGGGGCGCTGCACTTCCCGCGTATTCAGGGCGGTGATCTGTGTGGAGTTGTCGAAGTGGCCGGGCCGGAGGCGGGTTTCCAACCCGGCCAGCGCGTGACCTGTCCGATCAACCTGCCGCGCCCACGTCCGGGCCATCCGACCGGGTTTATTGCTCTGGGTTCTGAAATGGACGGGGCGTTTGCGCAATATTGTCTGGTTGAGGCGGATGACTTGTATGACGTGACCGCCTCGCCCCTGTCAGACGTCGAAATCGCTGCAATCCCCTGTGCCTTTGGCACAGCTGAGAACCTGCTGACCCGTGCAGGTGTAAAATCGGGGCAAAAGGTTCTGATTACCGGGGCGTCAGGCGGAGTTGGTCTCGCCGCCGTGCAACTGGCGACGCTGCGGGGGGCCACTGTATGGGGCGTCACCAGCGCGGCCAAAGCAGATGTGGTCAAAAATCAGGGCGCGGTCGAAACCTTTGCGCGAGATGCCTCACTGCCTGCGGATATGTTCGATGTGGTGATCGACGTCGTAGGTGGCCCCGCTTGGCCCGGGCTGATCCTGGCCCTGAAACCGGGCGGTCACTACGCTGTGTCGGGCGCAATCGCCGGACCGATTGTTGAGGCTGACCTGCGCGACATCTATCTGCGCGATGTTACCATTCACGGCTGTACCCATCAGGCCTTTGACGTGTTTGGACGGTTGGTGGAGATGATAAACACTGGTCGGATCAGACCTTTGATCTCAAAGACTTACCCGTTAAAGGACATTGCGCAGGCGCAGGCGGATTTTCAATCCAAGGCGCATCCGGGCAAACTTGTTCTTATTCCGTGAAAGGGCTGGGGAAATGGCGAATATCACTCTTCTGGATGGTTCGATCGGGCAGGAACTGGTCAAGCGCAGCGGTGACCGGCCGACGCCGTTGTGGTCGACCCGGGTGATGATCGACCGCCCCGAACTGGTCGGGGACGTTCATGCCGAGTACTTCCGCCGTGGCGCAACGGTGGCCACTACGAATACGTATGCCGTGCATCGGTCGCGACTGGTGCGCGAAGGGATAGAAGCGAAACTTGCCGATCTGATCAACGCAGCGGTCACGCAGGCCGAACAGGCGCGCAGCTCAATAGGTGGGCGTATCGCCGGGGCGTTGGGTCCGCTGTTGGCCTCGTACCGGCCTGACCTGAAACCCGATGTGGATGACGCGGCTGAGAAGTTCGCTGAATTGGCAAGGATGATGGCGGATCATGTGGACTTTTTCCTAATCGAAACCGTGTCCTCGATTCAGGAGGCCGAAGGTGCCTTGCGCGGTGCGGAGGAAGGTGGCAAGCCTGTCTGGCTGGCGCTGACGGTGATGGATGACGATGGTACGCGCCTACGGTCCGGTGAGCCTCTGTCCGATATCGCTCCTGTGGTGGATCGTTTCGCGCCCGAGGCCGTGCTGATCAACTGCTCGCGCCCCGAGGCTATCCCTGCCGCGCTTGATATCATTGCCAAATTTGATCGCCCATATGGGGCGTATGCAAATGGCTTCACTGGCATTACCCAGAAGTTTCTGGAAGACGCGCCGACTGTAGACGCGTTGGAACAGCGCCAGGATCTGGGCCCTGAGGCCTATGCCGATCACGCGATGGCATGGGTTGCGCAGGGCGCGACCATTGTTGGCGGCTGCTGCGAGGTTGGTCCGGACCACATCGAAACCCTGGCCGACCGGCTCCGCGCGGCCGGTCATCAGATCGTCTGAGGCGCAGAGAATGGGGAAACCTGCGGACACCTCGTCTCAGTTCCATTTCGATATCCTGGTTGCGCCGGGATACGTGTTGTTGGAACTGGCCTCATTGGTCGAGGTGCTGCGCCTGGCCAATCGTGTCTGCCCGAGCCCTCCGTTCACCTATACCTACCGCTCGCTGAAGGGCGGACCGATTGCCAGCAGCAGCGACGCGGTGGTGCAGACCGAACCGGTGCCGACGCAGCCCAAGGCGGATTACCTGTTCGTGATCGGCAATTCCGACCCGGATCATCCGGACCTGTCTTTGGGGCGTGTCGTGACAGACTACACCTTCCGCGGGGCCAAGGTGTTTCTGCTGGCCGAAGCCGCCAGCCGATATATCGACGAGCAAGGCACCGACGACATGGCAACGCACTGGGAAAATGCCTCGTTCCTGCGTGAACGCGGGGCGCGGTTCGAAGCCAAGTTGTCGATCGCAACCGAGCAGGGCGCGGTGGTGACCTGCGCGGGGATGGAGGCGACGACGGATGTGGCACTGGCCGTCATTGGCCGCCATATCTCAGGGCCGGCCAAGATGACGGTGGCGGACATCATGCTGCACGAGAACATCCGCGACTTTGCCTCGATGCAGCCGTTTTCGGGGGCCAAGCAGACCGCAACAGGCGATGCCAAGCTGGACCAGTGCATCAAGCTGATGCAGGCAAATATTGAAGATCCGCTGCCGATCCATGAAATCGTTGATTCGCTGAACCTGTCGAACCGGTCACTTGAGCGGAAGTTCAAAACCTTCTTCGGAACCACACCAAATGGGTTTTACCGCGAAATGCGGCTGGCCAAAGCCAATAACCTGCTGCTCAACACTACCATGAGCGTTCGTGAAATCGGCTTGGCCTGCGGGTTTCCGAACGGTTTTTCTTCTGTTTACAAGAGTTTTTTCGGCGTCACCCCTTTTGTCGTCAGGCGGGAAAAACGGGCGGCGATACATAGGTGAAAATCACCGATTCTGTGACGCTTTTGATGCATTTATTGTCGATCTTCCGTGGCATTTTCCCCAAAACCTGACACAGCGGAGATTTCAGGATGGTTGATCTTCCCAGCAAGGCCCGAGTGGTCATCATCGGCGGCGGCGTCATCGGATGCTCGGTCGCGTATCATCTGACCAAAAAGGGCTGGAACGACGTTGTCCTGCTTGAGCGCAAACAGCTGACCAGCGGCACCACCTGGCACGCGGCAGGTCTGATCGCGCAGCTGCGTGCAACGGCGAACATGACCAAGCTGGCGAAGTACAGTCAGGAGCTGTACGGCTCGCTGGAAGAGGAAACTGGTGTCGCCACCGGCTTCAAGCGCTGCGGCTCGATCACCGTTGCCTTGACTGAAGAGCGCAAGGAAGAGATCTATCGTCAGGCTGCCATGGCCCGCGCTTTTGGGGTTGAGGTTGAAGAGATCTCGAACGAGCGCGTGGCCGAGCTGTATCCGCATTTGAACATCCAAGACGTCAAGGGCGCGGTATACCTGCCGTTGGACGGTCAGGGCGATCCTGCGAACATAGCGCTGGCGCTCGCCAAAGGTGCACGCCAGCGCGGCGGCATCGTCAAGGAACGTGTGAAGGTCACCGATATCGTCAAGCAAGGGCGCAAGGTGACCGGTGTGGACTGGGTTGCCGATGACGGCAGTTCTTCGGGCCATATCGAATGCGACATGGTTGTGAACTGTGCCGGGATGTGGGGGCATGAAGTCGGCCGCATGGCGGGCGTGAATGTGCCTCTGCATGCGTGCGAGCATTTTTACATCGTAACCGAGGGCATCGACGGGTTGACCCAATTGCCGGTGCTGCGTGTTCCGGATGAATGCGCCTACTACAAGGAAGATGCGGGCAAAATCCTGCTGGGTGCGTTTGAACCAAACGCTAAACCTTGGGGTATGAATGGCATCCCCGAGAGCTTTGAATTCGACCAGCTGCCCGAGGATTTCGACCATTTTGAGCCGATCCTCGAAGCGGCCTGTAATCGGATGCCTATGCTGGCCGAGGCGGGCATCCACACCTTCTTCAACGGCCCCGAGTCCTTTACCCCCGATGACGCCTATCATCTGGGACTAGCGCCTGAGATGGACAATGTCTGGGTCGCGGCCGGATTCAACTCAATCGGTATCCAGTCCGCCGGCGGTGCTGGCATGGCGCTGGCCGAGTGGATGGACAGCGGTGAGAAACCGTTTGATCTGGGTGACGTGGACATCAGCCGGATGCAGCCGTTCCAGGGTAACAAAGAGTATTTGTTCGAACGGTCCAAGGAAACGCTGGGTCTGCTCTATGCTGACCACTACCCTTACCGCCAGAAGGCGACCGCCCGCGGCGTGCGCCGGACCCCGTTCCATCACCACCTGTTGGAACAGGGTGCCGTGATGGGCGAACTGGCAGGGTGGGAACGCGCGAACTGGTTTGCCAATGAAGGGCAGGAGCGCGAATACCAATACAGTTGGAAGCGCCAGAACTGGTTTGAAAACTCGGCGGCCGAGCACCGCGCGATCCGCGAGAACGTCGGCATGTATGACATGTCGTCCTTCGGCAAGATCCGTGTCGAGGGACCGGATGCCGAGAAGTTCATGAACTTTATTGGCGGCGGCGACTATTCGGTGCCCAATGGCAAGATCGTCTACACCCAGTTCCTGAACCGCACCGGCGGGATCGAGGCGGACGTCACCGTCACCCGCCTGACTGAAACCGCCTATCTGGTGGTCACACCGGCGGCAACGCGTCTGGCCGACCAAACCTGGATGATGCGCCACGCGGGCAACTTCAACGTGGTCATCACCGACGTAACCGCCGGTGAAGGGGTTCTGGCCATCATGGGGCCAAACGCCCGCGCGCTGCTTGAGAAGGTCTCGCCCAACGACTTTACAAACGCAACCAACCCGTTCGGCACCGCGCAGGAGATCGAACTAGGAATGGGCCTCGCCCGAGCCCACCGTGTGACCTATGTGGGTGAATTGGGGTGGGAGATTTATGTCTCATCCGACATGGCTGGTCACGCGTTCGAAACGCTGCACGAAGCGGGTCAGGACATGGGCCTGAAGCTGTGCGGGATGCACATGATGGACAGCTGCCGGATCGAAAAAGGCTTCCGCCACTTTGGCCATGACATCACCTGTGAAGACCACGTGGTCGATGCCGGGCTGGGTTTTGCGGTCAAGGTCGACAAGGGCAGCGACTTCATCGGTCGCGAGGCAGTGATTGCGCGCAAGGAAAGTGGGCCCAAGAACCGTCTGGTGCAATTCAAGCTGACAGATGCCGAGCCGCTATTGTTCCACAATGAGCCGATCATCCGGGACGGTGAATATGTGGGCTATCTGAGCTCGGGGAACTACGGCCACACGATTGGCGGTGCCATCGGTCTGGGCTACGTGCCGTGCGTGGGAGAAAAGGCAGCGGATGTGCTGGCCTCGACCTATGAGATTGACGTCTGCGGTGTGAAGGTCAAGGCCGAGGCATCGCTGAAGCCGATGTACGACCCGAAATCGGAACGCGTCAAAGTATAATCAAGTTATCGGGGCGCTGCGGCGCCCCGACTCTTTTCGTGGGGTCACAATTGACGACCGCGACGTATCAGAATTCCTGATGACCTGCTTCACAGTTTTCGCAGTTCCCAACCCGGTCTGATTTGCCGTAGAGAGGCTTGATATCAGTCGGAGACCCGCCGTGGCAGACGCTCCTGTACCACCGAACCGAGAAGACACGCCCAAGGGGCTGGCATTGGCCGTGACGGCCTATGTCCTGTGGGGCTTTCTTCCGCTGTACATGAAGGCCATGTCCCATGTTGGGCCGATCGAGGTCGTGTCGCATCGCATCATCTGGTCCGTTCCGGTGGCGGGCCTGCTGCTGGTGGCCTTGGGGCGGACGCGAGACCTGAAGGCCGCGCTGGTGAACCCGAAGATGCTGGGGATGGCTTGCATAACTGCGGCGCTGATCTCGGTGAACTGGGCGATTTATGTGTGGGCGATTGCCAATGACCGGGCATTGGACGCGGCCTTGGGATATTACATCAACCCGCTGTTCAGTATCGCTTTGGGCGCCGTTCTGCTGCGAGAGCCGTTAACGAAAACCCAACTGGTGGCAGTGGCAATTGCCGCGCTGGGCGTGCTGGTTCTGGTAATCGAGGCGGGCAGCCTGCCGTGGGCAGCTCTGGGCCTTATGGTAAGCTGGGGGTTCTACGCTTTTTTCAAGCGGTCGTTGCCGATTGGTCCAAATCAGGGGTTCTTGCTTGAGGTTCTGATTCTGCTGGTCCCGGCGCTGATGTATGTCACGTGGCTGGGCGTCCAGGGCACCGGGCATTTCGGAGTTGCAGCCTCGGACACCATGCTGCTGGCCTGTGCGGGTGTTGTCACGGCCGTGCCGCTGCTGGTTTACGCCAACGGGGCAAAGCTAGTGCGGCTGTCGACCATGGGAATTCTGCAATATATCGCGCCGACCATGATTTTCATCACGGCCATCACCTTGTTTGGTGAACAGATCGACCGAGGCCGTATGATCGCGTTTCCGCTGATCTGGACGGCACTGGTGGTCTATTCGATACCGATGATCCGGCAGATGCGGTCTCAGGCCTGACGCAACAGGCGGGCGGCTTCCTCGGCCCAAATGGCGTATGTCTTTGGGCTGGGGTGATAGCCGTCCGGCGCGGCGAGGGCCGGGTCATTGGGCAAGTCAAGTTGGAGGTGCTTTGCCTGTGGAAAGCGAGACGCGACTTGTTGCAGGCCACAGTCTAACCGTGCAGCCTGACGCCCCAATGCCCAGGCCAGGGGTTGTGGCAGGGCCGGGAACAGGTGCATCTGCGGCACAGCCGTGATTACTAGCCGACGTACACCCAATGGGCCGGTCAGCAGCTCCAGCAATTGGGTTTGGCGGTCGATGAACCGCTGGCGTGTCACGCCGCGTGTCACGTCATTCACGCCGAGCGCAGTGATGGCCATATCGAACTGGCCGTTCAGGTTGCGCAGTCGGTCAATGGTGTCTTGTGTGGTATGTCCGGTCGTTGCCTCAAGTTGCCATTCGACCGAGTAGTGCTTGGCCAGCTGCGCCACGAGATACCCAGAAAGAGCTTGCGCTTGCGTCCCAGCGCCGACCCCTGCAGCCGAACTGTCGCCTGCGATCAGTAGGCGCCGACGCGGCCCACGTCCTGCGCGCCCTTCGCGGGGGCCAGTGGGTTCCGGTAGCATCTGGGCGTTGCGGCGCACTGACAGGCCCTGGGCCGCCAGAATCGGCAACAAGGGCACGCGCAACAGCTGATCGACCGCGACTGGCATGGTCAGCTGAGCGCGTTTTTGTATTCGAGGAATCGCGGGTCGGTCATGACGCGTGCCATCATCGCCTCACGCAGGGCGCCGATGGTTTTGTAGGGGCGCATGACGACCTCGAACTCCTGGATAAGGCCGTCATCGTTCAGCGTGATCAGGTCCACCCCGACGGCGTCCAGATCACCAACCTTGCACTGAAACTCCAGTGCCCAGTCCTTGCCCGCACCCATCACACGACGATAGCGGAAGTCTGAGAACACCTGCCCCACATGGCCCAGCACAGCCGCCACGGGTTCGCGACCGGTCCAGGTGCTGTAATAGGTTGGCGGGGAAAAGCGCACGTCCTCGGCCAGCAATTCGTGGATCAGGCTCTCATCGCCCTTGGCGACCACCTCTTGCATAAGTTCGATCGTGGGGTGCATGGGTTCTCCTCTCCGGTTTGGGGCAGAGTTGCTGAACCGATCCGTTCAGGCAAGCGCGACGTTGCGGGAGGTCGCGTGCTGCGATAGGCAGGCGCGCATGAGCGAGACCTATGATCCCCCGAAGACCCCCCTGGACGTCTTGTATGAGGACGCGCAGCTGATTGTGGTGAACAAACCCTCGGGGCTATTGTCGGTGCCGGGACGCGGGGAGCATCTGGCCGATTGCCTGCTGACCCGGGTGCAGGCGGCGTTTCCGCAGGCGCTGCTGGTGCACCGGCTGGATCGGGATACATCCGGTGTCATGGTCTTTGCCCAATCACCCCATGCACAGCGCCACCTGAGCATGCAGTTCGAAAACCGCCAGACCCGAAAAACCTATGTTGCGCGTGTTTGGGGGCGGTTCGAGGAAAAGACCGGAACCGTTGACTTGCCGCTGATCGTGGACTGGCCCAACCGGCCGCGCCAGATGGTGTGCCATGAGACCGGCAAGCCCGCCGTCACCGATTGGCATGTTGTAAAGCACGAGGGTGAGACGACACGGGTTCGGCTGTTTCCAAAAACGGGCCGGTCGCATCAGTTGCGGGTTCACATGTTGGCATTGGGTCACCCGATACTGGGCGACCCGTTCTATGCCGAGGGCGCGGCGCGGGATTTCCCGCGCCTGATGCTGCATTCCGAAGAATTGCGCCTGAAGAACCCCGAAGGTGGGGTTTCGATGAAGTTTCGCGCCAAGGCGGATTTTTGACCTTCAGGCGGTGCTGGTCCACAGCATCTTGAGGTTGCCCAGCGAAAACCGTTTGCGGCGTTTGCGCGGGGCGCAGGGATGACGGGCGGCCATGATCTCGCGTTCGATCTCAAAACTGCGCAGGGTATGGTCCTGCGCCCAAGGGCCCAGTTTCAAAGTCATCATCACGTGATTGTCGAGGTGAGGCATCGGTGATCTCCTTTTCGTCTGAGCTCAAGTCTCACCCATCACTCCTGACACCACCTTGTCAGGGGGGTGTGCTAGAGTGTCAGCAGAGGAACCGGAGAAACCCATGCGCCGATCGACCCGCCTGTTCGAAATCATCCAGATTCTGCGCGCTGCCGAGGCGCCGGTGACAGCTGAAATGCTGGCCGAAAAGCTCGAGGTCTCTGCCCGCACGGTCTATCGCGATATCGCGGCCCTGCAGGCGCAACGCACCCCGATCGAGGGCGAGGCTGGGGTCGGGTATCTGATGCGGCGTGGCTATGACCTGCCGCCGCTAAATTTCGACGCCGAAGAAGTCGAGGCGCTGTGGGTTGGCTTGTCCATGCTGGCCCGTACAGGGGACAGCACGTTGCAACAGGCTGCCGACCGGGTGTGTCGCAAGATCGAAGCGTTGCGCGAGCCTGCTGACTGGTTGCAGGTTGCCCCTTGGGGGGCCCCGATGGATGATCCCAAAAAAGGTTGCGTGCCGGTGGTGAATTATCGCGAAGCCATTCGGGACGAACGAAAACTCCGCATCACCTATCAGAATGGAGAAGGCGAGCGGACAGAACGGATCGTCCGGCCCGTCGCACTCATCTATCACATCGAATGCACGCTGCTGGCTGCGTGGTGCGAGATGCGCAACGGGTTCCGCCATTTCCGTACCGACCGTATCTGGGCCTGCGAAACGACCGAGGATCATTTTTGCGGGCAGGGGGAGCCTTTGCGCGCGATTTGGCAGGAGCAGAACCGCTGGGATAGATCGGCACGGGTATCCTAAGCGGCGGGTATTCGCCGATTTCACTGGATTGTTGCTTGAGAACACCTGCAAGCAGCGTGATAAACTGCGCCAAACAATACGCGCCCGGAAAACGGGTGCCGGAGCAGAAGGTGATATCATGACGATTTCCAAATTTGTCTTAGCCGCCGGGCTAAGCTCGGCCTTGGTTCTGGGAGCTTGTACGGATCCCGGCACGTTGAACCTGCCAGCCGACCCTAACCAGAACACCAAACAGGGCGCAATCTTGGGTGGTTTGGTCGGGGCCGGTGTTGGTGCGATTGCCAATAACTCGAACCCGGGTCTGGGCGCACTGGCTGGGGCCGCGGTGGGGGCCGCCGGTGGCGGTCTGATCGGCAACCAGCTGGACCGTCAGGCGGCCGAGCTGCGCCAGCAACTGGCCAATCAGGGCATCACCGTGACACACGCGGGCGACCGGCTGATTGTCACCGTGCCGAATGATATCTCGTTTGACACCGACAGCGCGACTGTGCGCCCGGCACTGCGGGCCGATCTGGTCCGGGTGGGTCAGAACCTGACGAGATACCCCAACTCAAGCGTCCAGGTTGTTGGCCATACCGACAGCGATGGCGAGGCGTCCTATAATCAGGCGCTGTCAGAGCGCCGCGCCCAATCTGTGGCGGCAATCCTGCAGGCCAACGGCGTCAGCAGTGCTCGCATCAGCACGATTGGTCTTGGTGAGAACCGCCCCGCCGCGTCGAACCTGACGCCCGAGGGTAAGGCTCGCAACCGTCGTGTCGATATCGAGATCATCCCGAACGGTAGCGTCTAAAGCGATAGGGCACCCGCGGGTGCCCTTTTTCGCACATTGACTGCGCGTCAACTGGGCTTTGGCGCGCGCGGGCTTTGGGCTAGCTATTGGGAAACACCATGACGGAGTGTCCCGATGTCCGAACCGATCCTGCTGAGCCTCTCTGGCTCATTGCGCCAAAGCGCCACCAACCGCAAATTGCTGCGCGAGGCAGCGCGGCTGTTCAATCCCGGCACCCATATCGAGGCTGACCTGAACCTGCCGCTTTACGATGGTGATCTGGAAGATGGCGAGGGCATTCCGCAAGCGGTCCAAACGCTGGCAGATCAGATCGCTCAGTCCCATGCGGTGATTATCTCCACGCCGGAATACAACAAGGGGCCGTCGGGCGTTCTGAAAAACGCGCTGGACTGGGTCAGCCGGACTGAGGGTCGCCCTTGGGCTGACAAACCGGTCGCCGTTATGTCGGCCGCCGCTGGTCGTGCCGGTGGGGAACGCGCGCAGATGGTATTGCGCAGCTATATGGTTCCATTCCAGCCGCGTATTTTGCAGGGGCCGGAAATTCATTTGGCTAACAGCTCGAACGAGTTCGACGAACAGGGGAAACTGTCCAGCGACCGCTATGAAAGCAGCTTGCGTGCGCTGATGGAGAAACTACGGACCGAGGCGGGTTTCTAACGCTTGTTGGCCCGGCCCGGGCCACCTAATCTGCTGTCATGGCAGATGAAATCCAATCCGATGTGATAGACCCGGCCCGCGCCGCTGCTTTGCAAGTGGCGTTGGGGCTGGAGGCGACGATAACGGCAGGGGCAGTGTTGCCGCCGTTCTTTCAACAGCTTTATTTCTGGTCACCGCAGCCTCCGGACCTGTTGGGTCGCGACGGTCATCCGAAGGTCGGAGGTAGCCTGATCCCGGATATGGGACTGCCCCGTCGCATGTGGGCCGGTGGACGCCTTCATTTTCACACTCCACTGATCGCAGGAGCTGTGGCCAAGCGGCGCTCGGTCTGCGAAAACGCTGCTTCGAAAACCGGACGCACTGGGCCTTTGGGGTTCGTCACCTTGCGCCATGAGATTTGGCAGGGCGATACTCTCTGTCTGACCGAATGGCAGGATCTGGTTTACCGTCGGGACCCTTCACCGGATGAGGTCAAACCCGTTCCACCAAGGGCCCGCACGGATGAGGCTGATAGCCGTGAGGTCGCCTTCGATACAACATTGCTCTTCCGATACTCGGCGCTGACCTTCAACGGGCACCGTATCCACTATGATCTGGACTATGCACGCGAAGTCGAAGGCTATGCCGGGCTCGTCGTGCACGGCCCACTATTGGCGCAGCATCTGATGCTGTTTGCGGAAGAGATGATGGGGCCTTTGGCACAATTCTCGTTCCGGGCGACCGCACCGCTGATGCATTTCGAAACAGCGACCCTGTGCCGGAAGGGGCAAACCCTATGGGTTCGTGGCCCAGATGGACAGCAATGCATGTTGGCCGAGGCCGTGCCGTTGTCAGAGTGACGCTTCGGGCCGGAAGTCCTCGGGGATTGTATCGCGCCCGTCCAGCATTAGATCGGCCATGACCTCGGCCACTCTGGGGGCCATGCCAAAGCCGATCTTGAAGCCGCCATTGGCGATGAACTGCCCCTGATGCAACGGATGCACGCCCAGCATCGGGGCGCGGCTTTTGCTGCGTGGGCGCACTCCGGCCCATCGTTCGATCACCTCGGCACCGTGCAGCAAAGGCACCGCCCGTGTGGCGCGGTCCAGCACGTCGTCCAGCGCGGTATCCGTGCTGGATGGATCGTCATAGTCGCGTTCCGAGGTCGAACCGATCGCCAGCGTGCCATCGGCATGGGGCACGATATGGATCGCATCGGCAAACAGCTGCGGGACTTCACCCGCATCAAAACGCAGCAGCGCTGCTTGTCCCTTGACGCCATTGCCAACGGTTTTGCCAAAGGTTTGGCTCAGCTCCTGCAATCCGGTCAGACCGGTGGCATGAACCACTTGCCCTTTGTCCGGTGCCTCTGTCACCACGTCCACGCCCATCACGGCCAGAGCGGCCACCAGCGCGGCACAGGCACGGCGGGGGTGCATCCGCGCGCTCAGCGTGTCGTGGATCACAAAACCGGTCGGGCTGGGCGGACACCAACCGCCCAGTGCTTCGGCATCGACCACTCGCCATTCGGCGCGACCCCGCCATAGCTCAGCGGCTGTAATTGCGCGGGTATGAGCAAGTTCCAGCGTGCGGGCGTCAGCGATGGGTTGCAATCGGCCCAGGCGTGCATATCCGGGGGAAACGCCGCCAGTCGCCTCAACCTGTTTCCAGAACGGCTCGGCCATGATCAGACTGTCGAACTGAAAGGCCTTCTTGGCGTTCCAGTTCTCGGGAACGTGCGGGGCCAATGCACCGACCAGCCCGTTGCTGGAGCCCGAGCCGGCACCAAAGGGGTCGACAACCTGCACCTTGGCACCACGCCGAGCGCAGGTCCACGCGATGGAGAGGCCAAAGATGCCCGCACCGCGCACCGTTACATCGACCATTGCCATTCCCCTTTTCCTTGTTCAGTGTCGCGCCGCTTAGCTACAGGATTCCCCGATGGCAGACCAGCGTGCTGAACTGACATGGACCGAGGATCAGATCCCGGTCTCGGACCGTTTCGACGATCCCTATTTCTCGCTGCAAAACGGGCTTGAGGAAACGCGCCACGTGTTTCTGGCGGGCAATGACCTGCCCGCACGCTTCGCGCAGGGGTTCCGCATTGCCGAACTGGGGTTCGGCACCGGTCTGAACATGCTGACCGTCTGGTCCGAGTGGGAAAAGGCGGGTCAGACCTCGCCTCTTAGCTTTACCAGTTTCGAAGCCTTTCCAATGGCGCCCGAGGATATGAAGCGCGCCCTGACGGCCTTCCCTGAAGTCGCCCCGTGGGCAGATCGTTTTCTGGCCCAGTGGCAGGGCGGACGTTGTGATCTGGGTACTCTGCATCTTGAGGTGATCGAAGGCGATGCGCGCCAAACATTGCCTGCATGGCAAGGAAAGGCCGACGCCTGGTTTCTGGACGGGTTCTCTCCGGCCAAGAACCCAGAACTTTGGGGCGCGGACTTGATGCAGCAGGTGGCCGATCACACGGCGGCTGGCGGCACAGCAGCGACCTATACCGCTGCCGGGTTTGTGCGACGTGGGCTGCAAGAGGCAGGTTTCACCGTCACCCGTGCCCCCGGATATGGCCGCAAGCGCCATATGACCCGGGCGATCCGCGAATGACCCAACAGAACAACACCCGCGCCGGTATCGCGCTGATGGTCGCGGCAACGGTTGTGTTTGCGCTGCAGGACGGAATCTCACGCCATCTGGCAGGAACCTATAACACCTATATGGTTGTTATGATCCGCTATTGGTTTTTCGCCGCCTTTGTCATCGCGCTGGCGGCGCGGTCTCCCGGAGGATTAAAGGCGGCGACTCAGACAAGCCAACTTGGCCTACAGGTGTTTCGCGGCGTTTTGCTGGCAACCGAGATTTGCGTCGCCGTCTATGCTTTTACAGTGCTGGGGCTGATCGACAGTATGGCCGTGTTCATTTGTTATCCATTGCTGGTCGCTGCACTCAGCGGGCCGGTTCTCGGCGAGCAGGTCGGCTGGCGGCGCTGGGCGGCGATCGGCGTAGGCTGCATCGGCGTTCTGATCATCCTGCAACCCGGCGCGGGGGTGTTTAACCCATGGGCCATTATCCCGCTGATTTCGGCTTTTTTGTTCGCACTCTATGGCTTGCTGACCCGTTATGCCGCCCGCAAGGACAGCGCCGCCACCAGTTTCTTTTGGACCGGGGTGGCCGGGGCCGTGGCGATGACCTTGGTAGGGATGTGGTTCTGGGAACCAATGGAGCAAAGCGACTGGGCGTGGATGGCGCTGCTGTGCGTCAGCGGCGTTCTGGGGCACTGGCTGCTAATCAAATGCTATGAAATGGCCGAGGCCAGCGCCGTTCAGCCCTTTGCCTATTTCCACTTGGTCTGGACGGCCATCATTGGCATATCGGTCTTTGGTGAGGCTTTGCGGCCCGCGGTTATCCTAGGGGCCGCATTGGTTGTGGCTGCGGGCCTATTCACCCTATGGCGCGAACGACGCCAGGGTTGAGCCCACCAGCTCCTGCGAGAACGGAACCGGCAGCGGGGGCTGACCCAGACGGGCACGATAGACCGGCAGACTTTCGGCCACCCGCATCACATAGTTGCGGGTCTCGCTGAAAGGGATGGTCTCGATCCAGTCGACCACGTCAATCTCACCCGCGCGGGGATCGCCATATCGATCCATCCACGAGATCGGTCGCCGCGGCCCGGCGTTATAGCCCGCGGCCATCATCACCACATTGCCGTTGAAATCCGCCGCCAGCCCGGACAGGTAATTTGCCCCCAGCTTGGCGTTGTACTGCCAGTCCGAGGTCAGCTTTAACGTCTTGTGACCACTCAGGATGCCCAGTTCCTTGGCTACAAGTTTGGCCGTGGCGGGCATCACCTGCATCAACCCCCGTGCGCCCGCGCCGCTGACCACTACCGGGTCAAATTCGCTTTCGCGGCGAGCAATGGCTAACGTCATTTCTTTGGCCATGGGCAGGCCCATATCGGCAACCGGATGCACCGGGTAATAGGCGGCGGGCAGGACAACTCCGGTTTTGGCCGCACGCTTGGCGATCATCACGGCCAGATGTGGCTCTTTCAGTTCGATCACAAGATCGCCCAGCTGAGTAGCTTGTGTGGCGTCCAGATCTTCGACCAGATGGGTCAGAAACCGTTCCGACAGGTTGTTTTCCCCGGCGCGCAGCAACAGCAGCCCGGCTTCCAATACGCTGGAATTGGCGAAATCGGCTTGCTTCCAATGCGGAGCTCGGCGTGGATTGGCCAGCTCACTGTCGAAGGGCCGCCCGATCCGCTCGGCCGCCAATAGACCATAGAACGAGGTCTGATAATCGGCACCTATCGAATAGGCGTCATAGGCTTTGTCCGCATCCCCTTGCGCCGCATAGGCCCGGCCCAGCCAATAGCCGCCGCGTCCTTTCGAAATCGGCGATTCCACCGCGCCCGAGAAATTCTGGAAATGCCGTACTGCCGTAGCGGGATCATTCAGCTTGCGCAGTGCTAGGAACCCGGCCAGCCACTCCAAATCCGCATAGCCATAGCCCATCTCGGGCGTCATGTGGTGGTTGGCGGCGATATTGTAGGCGCGGCTGACATCGCCATTGCGCATTTCAAGCCGTGCCAGTCGGCGGCGGCCCTCGGCCCATTTGTCCGGTTCACCCAGCGCATCCGGCCCGGTAGAGCGCGCCAGCATCAGGTCAATCGCGCTGTCGTCCAGCTCCTTCTTGTCGCGCCAGACAAAGCGGTCAAAAGCCAAACCCGGAGCCCCGGCCAGCGACTCCGGAACAGCGGCGACTTTGCCGTCCACACCGGGTTGGCGTTTTTGCAAAGCAATCCGCGCCTCGGCCAGCTTGCGCTGATCAGTGCTGACCAGTGGCAGCATCTGTCCAGCGCTGACAAGGTGCCCGTCCCACAGCATCCGGTCCAGTCGGGCGGTGTGATGGGGTTTCAGCAGTTTGCCAAAGTTCTCAAGGTAATCCTTCTGCAGACCAGCCCCCATCGGCATGGTACGCCATGCGGTCACGATATCGGCCTCGGCATCCCCTGTACGACCCTTAGCCTTAAGCGCCACAGCGTAGTTCAACGCACCCTCAGCGGTCTGGGGTGGAATATCGGCATAGAATTTCAATACGCGGTCGGGGTCTGCACCGGTGAAAGCGGGTTCGCTTTTGCGCCGTAGCCAGGCCTGCCCGGGCCAGTCTGGACGGCGGTCAAGAAACACCAGCACGTCGCCCGAGCTGCCAAAGCCCTGCCGCAGCCAGTGCCAGACGATGATATCGCGGCTGACAGACCCTCGGTTGCCAGACACACGCAAGGCTGCATTCCAGTCACCCTTGCGCATTTCATTCATCCCGGCGCGCAGATCGCCTACGTCGTCGGCCTGTGCCTGCCCGATTGAGCCCAGAATCACTGCTATCAAAAGCGCCAGAACGCGTGTCATGCCTTGCATTTCCCAACCAACCAAGGATACAGCCACTCAGGATAAACCTTGCGCCGCCGGGATCAACTCACATCGCGACGATTGTGATGGCCCGAGGCGTAAAAAATGCTAACCGCACACCAAGGAGCGTGTCATGTTCAAAGGCTCAATGCCAGCCCTCGTCACCCCGTTCACAAACGGCGAGTTGGACCTGAAGACACTCAAACACTTGGTGGAATGGCAAATTCAGGAAGGTTCGACCGGGTTGGTCCCTGTTGGTACCACCGGTGAAAGCCCGACGCTCAGCCATGAAGAGCATGAAACCGTGGTGGAAGAGGTCGTCAAGGCCGCTGCCGGTCGTGTGCCGGTGATTGCAGGTGCGGGCTCGAACAATACGGTCGAAGCGATCCGCTTCGTGCGATTCGCAGAACGAATTGGCGCGGACGCGGCACTGGTTGTGACGCCCTATTACAACAAGCCCACCCAAAAGGGTTTGATCGCGCATTTCCGCGCGCTGCATGACTGCGCAGATATTCCGATCGTCATCTACAACATTCCCGGCCGGTCGATCATCGACATGACGCCCGCAACGATGGGAGAGCTGGCCGAGCTGCCGCGCATTGTGGGCGTGAAGGACGCGACCGGTGATTTGGCCCGCGTCAGCCAGCAGCGCGCTTCCTGCGGGCCGGACTTCTGTCAGCTGTCCGGTGAGGACGCTACCGCGCTGGGCTTCAACGCACATGGCGGTGTCGGCTGCATCTCGGTCACTGCAAACGTGGCGCCGAAACTGTGTGCTGAATTCCAGCAGGCAACGCTGGCCGGCGACTATGCCAAGGCGCTGGCTTATCAGGACCGTCTGATGCCCCTGCACGAAGCGATCTTTATCGAGCCGGGTCTGGTTGGTGCGAAATACGCGCTCAGCAAGCTGGGCCTGTGCAGTGAAGAGGTACGCTCGCCGCTGACGCCATTGGACGACAGCACCAAGGCCGCCATAGACGCGGCGATGGCCCATGCTGATCTGATCTGACTTTATAGACAATCAAAATGAATGGGCGGCCTCTGATCTCAGATGGCCGCCCGTTTTCGTTTGAGTGTGAGATTTAACGCTTGCCGTAATACAGCCCTACCACATGTTCGGCCTGCGCAAAGAACAGCCAGCGAGACACTACAACGCCGGTCAGATGTGACAGCACTGCCAACAGCGCAAAGATATGTTTGATCGCAACGCCCGAGACCGGGATAAGGATCAACAGCAAGGGCAGCACAAACGCGAGCCCGAAGGAAATCACCCGTAGTTTCTGCGCATGTTTGCGACCCACCACGTGAACGAATTCACGCAGCAGATAGTTCGTGCCGGTGTGTGGCGGCTCAAAAGCGCGGACGGTACCTCGGCCACCCAAACCAGTGGCAGTGCCCAAGGAGGTGCCGGAACCGGCAAATGCAGCGTCGCCTTTGGCCCAATAGGCCAACTGTACAGCCCCTGCGATGGCCAACAGCCATGGGGCCAGGGCCTCGGCACCAGCTAACAGCGCGCCTCCTGCCAGACTGAAAGACAGGAACATTGCCGGGGTCAGGTTCATGTTCCAACGCGGGATGGTCTTGAGCTGGGTGTAGATCATCGAGGTGGTGAACACGGTGGCGAGGCAGAGCAGCGCTCCGATCCAGCCTATGATCGCCCAATGGCTGCCCGCAAACACGGCGCCAAGGGCATACAGCCCCATGATAAGCAGCGCTGCAACGGCACAAACGCCTTCCCGGCTCAGCCAGCTGGAGCGCCATTGGCTGAAAGCCTTCCAAGCGCGTTCTGGATGACCCAAGTGGAATGTCGAAGCCAGCAAGCCGCCCACCGCCAGCGCATATGCAATGAGGTAGAACACAAATGCCACGAAACCGGTCACCGCAGGCTGTCCAAGGCCAAGGAAAAACAGCAACCCGAAGCCCAACCCGGAGCTGGTTGTGAAGATGATGACAGAAGGGGCTGGGTGCATCAGAGCTTCTCCAGAGTTTTGTCTAGCCACCCAAGGAAACCCTTGGGTTCTTCGGCGACGGGGGCCAGCAGCGGGGCCAAGATGTCGATCTGGTCCTCGATCTGATCCTTGGGCCGCGGCGGCAGGTATTTGTTGACGGGCTTGGTGCCCATCTCAGGCATCAGGTCCATCCCTTCGCGCTCGGCAACCAGTTTGCTGACATCGCTGTTGGGGTCGCCCAGATCACCAAAATGCCGCGCGCCCGCCGGGCAGGTGCGCACGCAGGAGGGCACGCGGTCCACCTCAGGCAAGTTCTCGTTATAAATGCGGTCAACGCAGAGGGTGCATTTCTTCATCACGCCTTCCGCCGCATCCAATTCCCGCGCGCCATATGGGCAGGACCATGCGCACAAGCCGCAACCGATGCAGTCGCTTTCATTGACCAGCACGATGCCATCTTCGACCCGCTTGTAACTGGCCCCGGTGGGGCAGACGGTGACACAGGGCGCGTCCTCGCAATGCAGGCAGGATTTGGGGAAGTGGATCAATTGCGCCGTACCCTGCTCCGGTTGCACCTCGTAGGAATGCACGCGGTTCAGGAAGGTGCCCGACGGGTTGCCGCCATAGGCGTCCTGATCCGACAGCGGCGCGCCATAGTTTTCGGTATTCCAGCCCTTGCAGGAAATCACGCAGGCGTGGCAGCCGACACAGGTATCAAGGTCGATAACCAGACCCATCTTACGTTCGGTGGATTGGGGGAGTTGGGTCATTTGCCTACCTTCCACGCAAGATCTTTCGGGCCGGTTCCAACGGGTGACTGGATCGCGTCAAATTCGGGCTGGCTTTCTGCGTCGCCCGGGGCTGCCGACTTTTCGATTTTCACTTTCAGATCGAACCATGCAGCTTGGCCAGTGACCGGGTCGGAGTTCGCCCACCGCATCCCGTCGCCTTTGGGTGGCAGCAGCTCGTGGATCAGGTGGTTCAGCAGGAAGCCTTTGGTCGCTTCTGGTGCATCCTCTTGCAGCGCCCAGGCGCCTTTGCGTTTGCCGATGGCGTTCCATGTCCAGACGGTATTGTCGTTCAGTGCCGCCATCTCCATCACGGGTACAGTGATTTCGCCATGCGGAGAACTGACCTTAGCCCAGTCTCCGTCCTGCAGCCTATGCTCGCGCATCAGTTTGGTCGGAACGTAAAGCGGGTTGCGTCCGTGCAACTGGCGCAGCCACGCATTCTGGGTGCCCCAACTGTGATACATTGCCATCGGACGCTGGGTCAGGGCGTTGACGGTGAAGCCTTCGTTGCCCTGCTGGTCGGTTTCATACCAGATCGGCAGCGGATCCATCTTCTCTTTGATGCGCTGACGCAGGTGGTCTGGGGGCTGTTTGTCGCCATGCCCTTCGGCGGCCAGTTGGAACTTGCGCATAGGTTCAGAATAGAGCTGGAACAGGTAGGGTTGCGGGCTGTCATAGATGCCCATGCCTACCGCCCAATCCTGATAGGCTGTATTCCACGGTTTGTAGTAATCCGCGCCTTTGGGAATATGCGCGACGAAAAAGCCACCATTTTCGATATAGCGGTTCAGTTGTTCCGGGTTGACCTCTCCGCGGCCTTCCTTGTCACCGTCTTCGCCCCGAAACCCGGCGAGCGGACCGATGCCCGGCTTACGCTGGTGGTTGACGATATAGTCGGCGTAATCCTTCCACTTGGGCGTGCCGTCTTCGTTGGTGAAGCCCGGCAGGCTCATGCGGTTGGCGAGTTCGATCAAAACCGACTGAAAGCCGCGCACGTCGCGGTCGGGTTCCACAACCGGCCAGCGGATCGCGTCGGCAGCCGCGTCAGCCTCGCAGATCGGGCGATCTAGCAGCGATATACAGTCGTGCCGTTCCAGATAGGTGGTGTCGGGCAGGATCAGATCCGCATAGGCCACCATTTCCGAGGAATATGCATCCGAATAGATGATTTTTGGGATGACATATTTGCCGTCTTCGGTTTTGGCCGTCAGCATCTCCATCACACCTTTGGTGTTCATGGAGGAGTTCCACGACATGTTCGCCATATACATGAACAGCGTGTCGATCTTGTAGGGATCGCCTGCCGCAGCGTTTGAGATCACCATATGCATCAGGCCATGGGCCGACATCGGGTTTTCCCAAGTGAACGCCTTGTCGATCCGCTGCGGTGTGCCGCAATCGTCGATCAGCAGGTCCTCGGGGCCGCGGGGGAAGCCGAGATGCGGGCCTTCCAGCGGGCGGCCCGGGCGGCGATCGCCATGGGGCGTGGGATGCGCCTCGACCGGCTTGGGGTAGGGTGGCTTGAAGCGGAAGCCACCAGGCACCTCGACCGTGCCTAGCAGGATTTGCAGCACGTGCAGGGCGCGGCAGGTCTGGAACCCGTTTGCATGGGCCGAGATGCCGCGCATGGCGTGGAAGCTGACCGGGCGGCCGATCATTTTCGAATGCGTCTCACCCCGAAAGTCGGTCCATTCGTGGTCCAGCTCGATCGCTTCGTCAAAGGCGACGCGGGCAATCTCGGCGGCAATGGCGCGGATGCGTTTGGCGGGGATACCGCACCGCTCGGCGACGGCTTCGGGGGCGTGGTCGTCGGACAGGTATTTCTCGGCCATCAGGTGGAAGACTGGGCGATGGGTGACGCCGTCTTTTTCATAGGTGGCCGACAGGTCCGGGCGCACGCCGGGTTTGTCGAAGGCGGTGGGTTCGCCGGTGACACGATCGATCACCAGCGGTTTGCCGTCTGCGTCGCGCAGGAACAGGCCCTTTTCAGGCCCCTCGGTAGCGTTCACCAGAACCGGCGCATTGGTGTAGCGGCTGAGGTAGTCCAGATCGATCTTACCTGCCTTCATCAGCACATGGATCAGCGACAGGATAAACAACCCGTCGGTGCCCGGTGTGATGCCGACCCAGTCATCAGCGACAGCATTATAGCCCGAGCGGATCGGGTTCACTCCGATCACCCGCGCACCGCGCGCTTTGATCTTGCCGATGCCCATCTTGATCGGATTGCTGTCGTGGTCCTCGGCTACGCCGAACAGCATGAACAGCTTGGTGTGGTCCCAATCGGGCTGGCCGAACTCCCAGAATGCGCCGCCCATGGTGTAGATGCCGCCCGCTGCCATATTGACCGAGCAGAACCCGCCATGAGCCGCATAGTTAGGTGTGCCGAAATTCTGTGCCCAGAAAGAAGTGAAGCTTTGGCTTTGATCACGGCCAGTGAAGAAGGCCAGTTTCTGCGGCGCGGTTTCGTGCAGTTCGTTCAGCCAGCCGACGGCGGTGCTGATCGCCTCATCCCATTCGATTTCACGAAACTCACCCGAGCCGCGCGGACCGACCCGCCGCAAGGGCTTGCGCAGACGGGATGGCGCGTTGACCTGCATGATCCCCGCCGATCCTTTGGCGCACAGAACGCCCTTGTTGACCGGGTGATCTCGGTTGCCCTCGATATAGGCAACTTTGCCGTCCTTCATGTGTACATTGATGCCACAGCGACAGGCGCACATGTAACAGGTGGTGCGCCGGACCTCGTCCGAGACTTTGGGGCTGGTATCGATCTTCGGTTGCTGGATGGTCATCTGGCGTCCTTCTGTCGGGGCAGCGTATCAGGTCAGGAATGTTATTCCGGCAAGGATAACTCCTGCAATGAAAAGAGTTTCTACGACGATCAGGGCGATGGCCGCGCCGCCGACCGACAGGATCTGTTTGAGGTTGGTTTTCATACCGACCGCAGCGATGGCGATCAGCAGCAACCAGCGCGAAACTTGACTGAGCAGTTCGGAGATAAATGGCGGGATCAGGCCGAATGAGCTGGCCGCAGCCAGAACCAGAAAACCCACGACAAAGCTCGGCAGGATCGGGGGGCGTTTGCCTGCCTCGTCCATGTCGGTAACGCCACGGATGATCAATGAGGCGACCAGAACCACCGGCGCCAACATCGCCACGCGGAACAGTTTTACCAGTGTCGCGGTGTCACCGGTCTGTTCCGAGATCGAGAACCCCGCGCCGACCACTTGGGCCACGTCGTGGATCGTACCGCCAAGGAACACGCCGCCAGCCACGTCGCTCATGCCCAGCGTGCGCACCAGGATGGGATAGGCGATCATCGCGATGGTCGACAGCACGGTGACGCCCAGAACGGTGAAGATCAGCCGTTCCTCAGATCGCTCATCCTTGGGTAGGATGGCGCTGATCGCCATCGCGGCAGAGGCGCCGCAGATCGCGACCGATCCTGCGGTCAGAAAGGCAAAACGCCATTTATGGCCAAAGAACCGCGCGATCAGCAGGCCAAAGGCAATCGTGGCCAGCACCCCGCCAACAACCAATGCTATTAGATCCCAGCCCAACCCCATCATCAGCGTCATAGATACGCGCACACCCAACAGCGCTACGCCCAGTCGCAGCAGCGATTTCGCAGCAAAGCCGATGCCGGGGACGGTTTTGCCCTCTTCCCCCAGAAAGCTAAGCGCGATGCCCAGCAACAGTGCCATCAGCATTGCTGGCGTGGCATAATGCTCGGACAGGAATTTGGCAGTCACGGCAACGGTTATCGCCACCAGCACGCCGGGAAACAGGGTGCGGATCGTCTGTGAGGCGTTTGCGCCAATAAGAGACGTAAGTTCGGTCTTTGCCAGCATCTACCCGACATGCCTTCTGGAAAAAATTGCGGTATTGGCGGACAGGCCGCCAGCGTTCTTCGGTGGCCGGGTCAACGCGTCTCCGGTGTGGATTGGGTGTGTTGCGCCTGAACGGCTGTCACGGCGATCATGTGTAGAATGTCTTCTGCGGAGCAGCCGCGCGACAGGTCGTTGGCGGGCTTGGCCAGTCCCTGCAGCACCGGCCCGATCGCCTCAACCCCGCCGATGCGTTGAGCGATCTTGTACCCAAGGTTTCCTGCATTCAGGCTGGGAAAGACAAAGACATTGGCCTCACCTTTCAGCGGCGAGTCCGTGGCCTTCTTGGCCGCAACCTCGGGCACGAAGGCTGCATCGAACTGCAACTCTCCGTCGATCAGAAGCGACGGGTCTTTTTCGCGCGCGATATGCGTGGCCTCGACAACCTTGGAGACCTTGGCATGTTCGGCACTGCCCGAGGTGGAAAAGGACAACATCGCAACGCGTGGGGTGTCACCTGTCAGGGTCTCGTAGGACGCGGCCGAGGCACGGGCGATCTCGGCCATTTCATTTGCGTCCGGATCAACGACCAGACCGCAGTCGGCAAAGATGTGTGCTCCCTTGACCTCGTGATGGTCCTTGCAGAACAGCATCAGGAAAAAGCTTGAGACCATCGCGGCATCCGGTGCCGTACCGATGATCTGGAGCGCGGCGCGCACGGTATCGGATGTGGTTTCGACCGCGCCGCCGACAGTACCGTCGGCGATGCCCTGCTGCACCAGCAGGGCGGCATAGGTAAGCCGGTTCGTAATCTGTTGCTGCGCCTCTTCCAGCGTCATACCCCGATGCTTACGCCGCTCGTACAGCGCCTGCGTCAGGTCGGGCGTTAATTCGGACTCAGCCGGATCGTGGACTTCAATCCATTCAGGGTCATAACCCTCATGGGCCTGCAACAAGGCCGAAACCTCAGCCTTGTCGCCTATCAGGATGATCCGTGCGACGTTTTCTTTCACGGCCATAACCGCGCCTTGAACAACACGGGGATCATCGCCCTCGGCCAGGGCGATGATCTTGTCAGAGGCGCTTGCCGTCCCGAGAATGGCGCGCAGCGGCTTCACGCGGATTAAACTCCGGCCTGAGGGGCCATGTCGTCCGAGCTGATGCCAGCAACTTCGACAGGCTTCTTCATCGCATCACGGCGGAAGGGCTCACCCAGTTCCTGGTTGATCATGGCTTCGATCAGGGTGGTGATGCCGTTCTTCTGGTCCTCGATGGCCTGATTCAGGGCTGCGGTCAGCTCGTCCTGAGTACGGGCAACGACGCCTTTCAGACCACAGGCCTGCGCGATACCGGCATAGGACACTTTGGTGTCCAGCTCGGTGCCGACGAAGTTGTCGTCGAACCACAGGGTCGAGTTCCGCTTTTCCGCACCCCACTGGTAGTTGCGGAAGACGATCTGGGTCACGGCGGGCCATTCCTCGCGGCCGATAGCGGTCAGCTCGGTGACCGCGATGCCAAAGGCACCGTCGCCCGAGAAACCAACAACCGGTGTGTCCGGGCAGCCGATCTTGGCGCCGATCACCGACGGCAGACCATAGCCACAGGGGCCGAACAGGCCCGGGGCCAGGTATTTGCGGCCCGCTTCAAACGACGGATAGGCGTTGCCGATGGCGCAGTTGTTGCCGATGTCGGACGAGATGATCGCCTCTTTCGGCAGCGCGGATTGGATCGCACGCCAGGCCATGCGCGGGCTCATCCAGTCTGGCTTGGCGGCACGGGCGCGCTCGTTCCAGGTGGTGCCCGGATCGTCCTGCTCGTGGTCCATCGAGGTCAGTTCCTGTGCCCAACGCGATTTTTTCTCCGCAATTTTCACTTTGCGCGCGTCGCGACCCTCGTCACCAGCGGTGTCTGCCAGCTGTGCCAGGATGTTGGTTGCAACGGTGGCGGCGTCGCCGACGATGCCGACCGAGACCTTCTTGGTCAGGCCAATGCGATCCGGGTTGATGTCGACCTGAATGATCTTCGCATCAGCCGGCCAGTATTCCAGTCCGTAACCGGGCAGGGTCGAGAACGGGTTCAGACGGGTGCCAAGGCACAGAACCACGTCGGCTTCCTTGATCAGCTCCATCGCGGCTTTCGAGCCGTTATAGCCCAGAGGACCGGCAAACAGCGGGTGCGAGCCGGGGAATGCGTCGTTGTGCTGGTAGCCAACGCAAACCGGGGCGTCCAGACGCTCGGCCAGCGCTTTCGACGCTTCGATGCCGCCCGCGGACAGAACCGTGCCTGCACCATTCAGGATAACCGGGTTCTTGGCGTCCGACAGCAGCGCCGCGGCTTCGGTCACGGCCGATGCACCGCCCGACGGCAGTTCGAATTCGACAACGGCGGGTAGCTCGATATCGACGACCTGAGTGAAGAAATCACGCGGTACGTTGATCTGTGCTGGGGCCGATGCACGTTTGGCCTTGGTGATAACACGGCTCAGAACTTCGGCCATCCGCGACGGGTCGCGCACTTCTTCCTGATAGCAGACGCAGTCGGCGAACATGCGCATCTGCTCCATTTCCTGGAAGCCGCCCTGACCCATGGTCTTGTTGGCGGCCTGCGGCGTAACCAGCAGCAGCGGGGTGTGGTTCCAGTAGGCGGTTTTGACTGCGGTGACAAAGTTGGTGATGCCGGGACCGTTCTGCGCGATCATCATCGACATTTTGCCGGTGGCGCGGGTGTAGCCGTCAGCCATCATCCCGCCCGAGCCTTCATGCGCGCAATCCCAGAACGTAATGCCAGCTTTCCCGAAAATATCCGAGATTGGCATCATGGCCGAACCGATGATGCCAAAGGCATGTTCGATCCCGTGCATTTGCAGCACCTTAACAAAGGCCTCTTCGGTGGTCATTTTCATCTGAGTGTTCTCCGCGCATAGGTGGGTGGAGCCGGGCCATTGGCTCAGCCTTTGGATACGGTTTAGGCGCAAGGGGCCGGGCGACGTTAGGGCCAGAATTTGCGGCGGAATAGGTCCAGAGTCGCGTCAGATGGCACGAATCGCGTCGGCGATCAGTTTCACACCCGGTGCGATGCGGTCTTGCCGGATAGAGGAATAGCCGAGGCGATAGAAATTCTGCGGGCGGTCTGGCCCCGAAAAGAATGGCGCGCCGGGCTCGATATGGACGCTCTGGTCCTGCAACGTGCGAGCCAGCCGGGTCGTGTCGACATGTTCCGGCGCGGACATCCACAAAGAGGACCCGCCCAGAATGCCGCGCCCGGCCACGGTCAGCCCGTATTCTTCGACGGCAGTGTCCAGTGTTTCGCGCCGTCGCGCCAGAACCTTGGACATGCGCCTGATCTGCGCATCGTAATGGCCCAGTGACAGGAAATAGGCCGCCGTGCGCTGGATATGACCCGGTGGATGGCGCAGCACCAAAGACCGCAGTGCGCGGGCCTCGCGAATAAACGGCTCCGACCCGACCATGTAGCCAAGCCGCAATCCCGGGAAAAGGGATTTCGAGAAGCTGCCCACATAGATTACCCGGCCATCCCGATCCATCGACTTCAGCGCCGGAGAGGGTGCACCAAGAAAGGCCAGCTCGAACTCATAGTCGTCTTCGACCACCATCGCGTCCAGGTCTCGTGCGCGCTCCAGCAGTTTGTTTCGACGGCTGACCGGCATGGTCGAGGTTGTGGGGCTTTGGTGACTGGGCGTGGTGAAGATGACGTCAGTGTCGTCAGGCAGCGCGTCCGGCGGCAACCCGTCGCGATCAACCGGCAATGGGGTGACGTTACAATCCCAAACCTCCAACAGGCTGCGCAGGGCGTAATAGCTCGGGTCTTCGATCACTGCCGTCCGGTTGTGGGTCAGCAAGATGCGCGAGGCCAGCCACAGCGCGTTCTGCGCGCCCATGGTGATCAGAATCTCTTCGGGGCGGGCGGCAATACCGCGGCGGGGTAGGGTGTGGCGGGCGATGAACTCGACCAGCAGCGGATCATCCTGATCGACGTAGTCTGCGGTCAGGGAATCGAAGTCCTTGTGACCCAGCGCCCGCACGGCGCACAGGCGCCAGTTGGCGTGGTCGAACAGGGTTCGGTCGGCCTGCCCATAGATGAACGGATAGCGATAGTCGCGCCAGTCGGCTGGTTTCGACAGCACATCCCTCCCCGAAAACCGCCGGGCCAGCGCCGCGTCCCAGTCCACGGTTTCGGTGCCGCGCTGGACGGGGGTATATTTCGGCGGCACGGGCGCGTTTTGCGAAACATAATACCCCGACCGGCCTTTGGCGGTGAGGTAGTCATTGGCCAACAGTTCGGTATAGGCCAGCGTCACCGTGATCCGGCTAACGCCCAGATGGGCCGCCAATTTGCGGGACGAGGGCAGCTTTTCCCCGACATGGAATCTGCCGGAAAGAATGCCTTCGGCGATCATCTGCTGGATTTGCGCCTGCAGCGTGCCTTGCCCGTTCAGCTCAAGAAAGAAAGTGTCGACCGATATTGCCATAGGGCCTTATAGGTTGGCCTTATGGGTTGGGCAATCTGGACTTAAGCAATTCTCGAGAATTCGTGATGCAAGTGGTTGACCCTGCGGCTTGATTAAACTAAATAACCAGAAATCTAGTTTAATGGAGTAAGCGAGATGTGGGAAACCGCTGCAGCAGGATTTTCGGCTATGGGATCCGAGGCCCGGCTGAAGGTTCTGAAGACTCTGGTCCGGGCTGGGCAAGCTGGCCTGACGGTTGGCGAGATACAAGAGAGGACGGGGATCGCCCCGTCAACTCTGGCGCATCACCTTCGATTTTTGGCTGCGGGCGGCGTCGTCGAGCAAGAGAAAGTTGGGCGCAACACGATCAATCGTGCCTGCTATGACGAATTGAGAAATCTGGCGCAGTTCATCCTTGCCGAATGCTGCGCAGACGAAGTGGGAAAGGCCGCGAACGATGGTTGAGTTGACACAAAACCCAAAGGTTTCGGCCAAAACCGCCCTTGATTTGATCAAGACCCCCTGGGCGTTGATCGTGGCGATCCTGGTGGCTGTCGCCGTTCTGGACCCCGGCAACTGGACTGAGGTCGTGACCTTTGCCGGCAAGGCGCTGGCGCATACCGGTCAGTACATCCTGTTTGCCGTTCTGCTGCTGTCTTACCTCAAGGCGACCGGGGCCGAAGTTATGGTTGCCCGCGCCTTTGAAGGGCGCGAAACGCGAATGATCTTCCTTGCGGCGCTTTTCGGCGGGTTGGCTCCGTTCTGTTCCTGTGAGGTCATTCCGTTCATTGCCGGTCTGTTGGCACTGGGTGCACCGCTGTCTGCAGTGATGGCGTTTTGGCTGAGCTCTCCGCTGATCGACCCGCCGACCTTGCTGATCACAGCAGGCGCGCTGGGCTGGCCGTTTGCCATCGGCAAAGCCGTCGCAGCCGTCGCGCTGGGTCTGTTCGGAGGCTTCGTCGTGCGTGGCCTGATGCGCTCGGGGGCATTTGCGCAACCGTTGCGCGAATACAAACCGGCCGGGTGCTGCGGGTGCGGTCCGAAACAGGACGACAAACCGGTCTGGCGCTTCTGGCAGGAACCCGAACGCCGCCAGCGATTCCGCACTGAATTCGTGCACAACGGGCTGTTCCTTCTGAAGTGGTTGGCACTGGCCTATGTGCTCGAAGCGCTGTTGGTCAGCTATGTGCCGGCGGACCTGATCGCCCGCGTGGTCGGTGGTGAAGGTGTCGTGCCCATCGTGATTGCCGCGCTGGTCGGGATGCCAGCCTATCTGAACTCGTACGTCGCGCCGCCGCTGCTGGCAGGGCTGACGGAACAGGGGATGAGCGCGGGTGCGGCGATGTCCTTCATGGTCGCAGGCGCGGTCAGCTCAATCCCGGCAATGGCGGCGGTTTGGTCGCTGGTCAAACCTCGTGTCTTTGCCACCTATCTGGGGCTGGGGATCACAGGTGCGATCATCGCGGGAATCCTGTTTCAGATGATCTAAAGGAAAAACCGCCCGGTGAAACCACCGGGCGGTTTTGCTTATTGGTTGGCCTCGCACAGGCTCGGCAGTTTGAAGCGATACCGTGCCTCACCGCTGTCTACGTAGACGCGTTTTTCGACACAGGCAGTGGTGCCGACGGTGCGGGCAACATGTTCTTTGGGTTCATTGATCGATGTGGCCGACCCGTCCGGCAAGCGCACCGAGGCGATGACACCGTTTTTGAGGTCGCCGTTCACCGGGGTAGCCGACAGGACCGCAACGGTTATGAACGAGTCATGTTCGTGCGCGCCATCGTCATTAAGAACAAGCAGCGCGGTAGCGATGGAGATGGTGCCAATAACTGCCACCACCAGCAGGCCCCAGGTTTTCAGAAAAGCATAGATCGAAACGGCGCGATGTGGGCCAAAGATCTTGGACAGGAAGGTCAGCATAGGTTTTCCGAGAAAAAAGCCCCGGTCCGTTCAGACCGGGGCTATCTGAGCATTAGGGGCGCAGATCGTCTTCGTCTTCTTCGTCGGCCCCACCCTTGGGCAGGTTGAAGAAGCTGTCTGCGTCAATGATCGGTTCGTCGTCTTTTTCGGCTTCGGGCTCATCGGACAGCGAGAAGGTCTCAAGGCCTTCGATCGCGGTCGGGATCTTCGGCGCAGCGTCCATTTCCAGCGACTGCTCAGTCGAAACCAGTTTACGGCGTTCGTCATCGCTCATGACGCCACCTTCGGCAGCTTTTTTGGCAGCGGCTTTCTGAACGATTGCGTCCAATTCGGACTGTTTACAAAGGCCCAGTGCGACCGGGTCGATCGGCTGCATATTGGCGATGTTCCAGTGGGTTCGCTCGCGGATCGACTGGATGGTGGGCTTGGTTGTGCCGACCAGCTTGGCAATCTGACCATCGCTGAGTTCGGGGTGGAACTTGACCAACCACAGGATCGAGTTCGGACGGTCCTGACGTTTGGACAGCGGCGTGTAACGCGGGCCACGGCGCTTTTCCTCACCGGCAGCAGCGGCGTTGAACTTCAGCTTCAGCTTGTGCAGCGGGTTGTTCTGCGCCGAGTCGATCTCTTCCTGGGTCAGCTGGTTGTTGGCGATGGGGTCGAACCCTTTGACGCCCGCGGCCACGTCACCGTCTGCGATGCCCTGCACTTCCAGTTCGTGCATGCCCACGAAATCCGCGATCTGCTTGAAGCTGATCGTGGTGTTGTCCACCAGCCATACGGCTGTTGCCTTGGCCATAAGCGGTTTTGCCATCAGCCCGTCTCCTATAAATACATCTGTCCCGTCGCCGGAATTCGGCGGCCCCGTGGTCTTGGGGCAGGTTTCCGTTGTCGGGGAACTTGGCCCGTATATAGTCGCGCCAAGGCAAGAAGGGAAGAGGCGAATGCGCTGGGCGGTTTTGGGGCTGGTTTTGTGGGTGTTGAGCGTGATCGCGGCGCTGGCCGATGGCGAAAAGGCGGGGGAGTTCGACTACTACGTTCTGTCGCTCAGCTGGTCGCCCAACTGGTGCGCCCGCGAAGGGGATGCACGTGGTTCGGACCAATGCGATGCGCGTCATGACCACGGCTGGATTTTGCACGGGCTTTGGCCGCAATATCATCAGGGCTGGCCTGCCTACTGCCGCACACCCGAGGCACCACCGTCTCGTGCCATGACCCGCGACATGGCCGATATCCAAGGATCATCTGGCCTTGCGTGGCATCAGTGGAAGAAGCACGGCACCTGTTCCGGCCTTTCCGCATCGGACTACTATGCGTTGTCGCGGCAGGCTTATGCGCAGGTCGAGCGTCCGCAGGTGTTCCGTAAGCTGGACGCGTCGGTCAAACTGCCCGCTTCGGTGGTGGAAGACGCATTCCTAAAGGCCAACCCTGCGCTGGAACGCGACATGATCACCATCACCTGCAAACAGGGCTACATCGAAGAGGTACGCCTGTGCCTGTCGCGTGACCTTGAACCGGTGCCTTGCGGGCGGGATGTGATCCGCGACTGCACAGCCAAGGACGCGCTGTTCGATCCGATTCGTTAAAGCTCTCGGTTCTGGCATTCGCGGGCATATTCCAACGCTTTGGCAGTGCCTTTGAGATCAATCGCCATCACCACTTCGCCCGCCGGGTTGTAGACGGTCATCGTTTTGTTCTGCGCAATCGCTTGGACGAAACCCCGGTCGGTGAAAAACACGGTCGCCCCCGGCACATCGCGCTGATTGAACCCAATGGCGGTGGCGTCAAAGCTCTTGCCGTCCAGCTCGAACCGGATCGGATAGCTTTTACCTTGTTCGATATCGCCCCAGGCTTTGTTGTAGACGGCGAAGTATCCGCGATTGTCCAACGCATCATAGCCGATACGCACGACCGAGAGGTCCTGATAGATGGTCTGGATCAGACAGCCGTTGCCCAGCGCGGGATCCATCATGATGTTCCAGCCCTCAACAAAGCCCTTGTCGATGAGTTCCTGCGAAAAAGCGGCGGTTGCTGTAAAGGCGGCCAGCGTTAGGGCGAAAAGGCGTTTCATAACTGTTCCCAATATCAAATGGATAAGGTCACAGACATAGTACACGCTGCGTGCATGAGGCAAAGGCCGTTCTTGATTGATGTGGCCGCGAACAAAGACCTATGTGTATTGCGGAACCCGGCTATGTCTCGCCGGGCGAGCGCTTGAAACTCGGCTGCGGCAGAATAGTTTTCGCTCCATAAAGTTAAGGAGCGCGCCATGCCGCAACATCCAAGAACATTCTCTCATATCGGATTGTCCGTCCCAAACGTTGACGAGGCCGTAAAGTTCTACTCAGAAGTCCTTGGTTTTTACGTAATCATGCCACCGACGGACGTAGTAGAGGATGACACGGATATCGGTGTCATGTGCACTGATGTGTTTGGCCCGGAATGGAAAAAACTACGTATTGCGCATCTCGCTACCGCTGATCGGATCGGGTTCGAGCTTTTCGAGTTTCACGGGAATTACGTACCTGAAAACAATATCGATTTTCGCCAGAATGGTACGTTCCATTTTTGCGTTCAGGACCCGGATGTCGAAGGCCTTGTAGAAAAAATCGTGGCCGCAGGTGGCAAACAGCGGATGCCGATCCGATACTATTACCCCGGAGAGAAACCATACCGTATGGTCTACGTTGAAGACCCCTTTGGCATTGTCTTCGAGATTTACAGCCACTCTTATGAATTGACCTATTCGTCTGGTGCTTACACCTGACAAACTGGGCAGGTTCCGGTGTGAAACTGGAACAGGCAACAGCGTGTTCTGGTTGACGTCGTATCGCGGTACTCAGAGCTCTTTTCGGGCTCTTAGCGCCGCCGTAATCGTCCCGTCATCCAGATAATCCAGTTCGCCGCCAATAGGCACGCCTTGCGCCAGTGAAGTCAGGCGAACCTGCCCTTCCAACTGATCGGCGATGTAGTGCGCCGTGGTCTGGCCGTCGACTGTGGCATTCAGCGCGAGGATGATCTCGGTAATCCCTTCGGCCATGACCCGATCTTTCAGTCGGGGAATGCGCAACTCGTCCGGGCCGACGCCGTCCAGCGCCGACAACGTACCGCCCAGCACGTGATAGCGGCCTTTGAACACGCCTGCGCGCTCCATCGCCCAGAGGTCGGCGACGTCTTCGACCACGCACAACTCTCCGGTTGCGCGGTCCTCGCTGTTGCAGATGTCACAGATATCGGTGGTGCCCACGTTGCCGCAGTTCAGGCATTCTCGGGCGGTGACGGCAACCTGCTGCATCGCGTCAGATAGCGGTGTCAGCAATAGGGCGCGTTTGCGGACCAGGTGCAGTACGGCGCGACGGGCCGAGCGGGGCCCGAGGCCCGGCAGCTTGGCCATCAGGTCAATCAGGTTGTCGATATCGCTGTTCGAGCTCACCGCGAATGTTCCTGCAAAAGGGCCGGGCAGGGGTGCCCGGCCGGTTTTCCGTCAGGAGTGTCTATCAGAACGGCAGTTTGATGTCTGCGGGCAGACCCATGCTTTCGGTCAGTTTTGCCATCTCGGCCTGAGAACGCTCGGCTGCTTTGGTCTGCGCGTCTTTGATGGCGGCCAGGATCAGGTCTTCGACCACTTCCTTGTCGTCGCCATTGAAGATCGACGGGTCGATGTCCAGACCTTTGAGCTCACCCTTGGCAGTGGCGGTCGCTTTGACCAGACCTGCGCCGGATTCGCCGACAACCATCAGGTTGTTTAGCTCTTCCTGCATATCCGTCATTTTGGCCTGCAAATCCTGCGCTGATTTCATCATCTTGGCCATATCGCCCAGACCGCCGAGTCCTTTGAGCATTGTTCTTTCTCCTAATTGCGGGGGCGCAGAGCGCCGTGAATGAGTGTGGCACATATCGCAATTGCCAGCCCAAGGAACAAGAGGGGAGATCCAATGCAACCTTCGCGCATTGCTTCCCATCTGACATCGTCCAATACGGGGCCATAATAATCCCCGCTAACCACAATGGCAGCAAGGAACCACAGCGCGGCGATCACCCATTTGATAACACGTCGATTTCCTGTGATCGCGATCAGGCTGAGACTTACAAGAACTACGATCAACGGGTTGAGGGCCAGTGCTACGAACTCGTCAAGCATGGACGCAGGTCCTGACGTCGGGTCCCATAGCGGTCTTTCTTTATCGCATACTTCGGCCATCGCACTTGAAGCTGCAAAAGAGAGGATCAATCCTCCTCGAAGGGATCCCATTCGTCTTCCACCTCGGGCAGGGCTTCGGTTTCGACCTTGGCAGCGCGTTCTTCCGGTGTCTCAATCCGTTTAATGCGCGCTTTGGGAAACTGCATCAGGACGGCCTGCACCAAAGGGTGCTGCTCGGCCTGCGCCTTCAATGCCAGATCAGCTGCGTCACGGACCTCGGCGATGGTTGCCGCTTCCCCATCGGCGACGATGGACACCGCCCAGCGGTTTCCGGTCCACCGCTGTAGTGCCGAACCGATCCGGGCGGCCAGATCGGTGGGGGCGTTATCCGTCGGTGTGAACTCGATCCGGCCGGGTTGGTAGGATACGAGGCGGACGCCATTTTCAACTTCGACCAACAGTTTCACGTCGCGGTTTGTGCGGATCAGTTCCACGACATGGTCAAAGCTAGGATAGCGCGCAAGGGCTGCTTGGGTGTCTTGGGCCAGCGCGGCGGTGGGTGCGCCAGCAGGGCCGCGCGCTGTTGTGGTATACGAAGCAGGAGCTGGCTGTGCAGGCGCATGGGACGGTACGGCCATGCCGCCTCCGGGGCCGCCGTTCGGCGGGGGTGGAGGTGCATCCTGTAGCCGCTTGATCAGTTCCTCCGGGCTGGGCAGGTCGGCCACATGGGTCAGGCGGATCACGGCCATTTCGGCGGCCATCATCGCATTTGGCGCGGCCGAGACTTCTTCCAGCGCTTTCAGCAGCATCTGCCACATCCGAGTCAGAACCCGCATCGGCAGGGCTTCGGACATCTGTTGCCCACGGGCGCGCTCATCCGGCGAAACCGTCGGGTCTTCGGCCGCATTCGGGGTGATTTTCACGACCGAGACCCAGTGAGTGATCTCGGCCAGATCGCGCAGAACGGCCAGTGGGTCGGCGCCCTCGGCATATTGTGCGCTCAGTTCAGTTAGCGCGCCTGCCGCGTCCCCGCGCAGGATCATGTCCATCA
The DNA here is from genome assembly GCF_056160045.1 of Ruegeria sp. ABF4_144. Lineage (NCBI taxonomy): Bacteria > Pseudomonadati > Pseudomonadota > Alphaproteobacteria > Rhodobacterales > Roseobacteraceae > Ruegeria > Ruegeria sp. ABF4_144. The sequence continues at coordinate 2,940,820 of NZ_JBSWWK010000001.1, read as the reverse complement.
GGTCCAGCACCCGCCCGCGATCGGCCAGGCCCAGCATCGCACGCACCTGATCGGCGCTGGTTTCCCCGGCCCCGTGCGAGATCGCCTGATCCAGCAGAGAGGTCGCATCCCGCGCTGAGCCTTCGGCGGCGCGGGTGATCAAGGCCAGCGCGTCATCGGCGATCTGGGCATTCTCGGCCGCTGCGATCTTGCTGAGCAGGCCGATCATGTCCTCGGGTTCGATCCGGCGCAGGTCGAACCGCTGACAGCGCGATAGAACCGTCACAGGGACTTTGCGAATCTCGGTTGTGGCGAAGATGAACTTCACATGCTCGGGCGGTTCCTCAAGCGTCTTCAGCAGCGCGTTGAAGGCGCTGGTCGACAGCATGTGGACCTCGTCGATGATGTATATCTTGTAGCGCGCACTGGCAGCACGATAGCGGACGCTGTCGATGATCTCGCGAATGTCGTTCACGCCGGTGCGGCTGGCGGCGTCCATCTCCATCACGTCGACATGGCGGCCTTCCATGATGGCCACGCAATGCTCGCACTGACCGCAGGGTTCTGTGGTAGGCTTGCCTTCGCCATCGGGGCCGATGCAGTTCATGCCCTTGGCGATAATCCGCGCCGTGGTGGTTTTGCCGGTGCCGCGAATGCCGGTCATGATAAAGGCCTGCGCGATCCGGTCGGCTTCGAACGCGTTTTTCAGCGTGCGCACCATCGCGTCCTGACCCACTAGGTCGGCAAAGGTTTCGGGGCGGTATTTGCGGGCAAGAACCTGATAGGCGGGGCTGGGCGTGTCGTTCATGTCTGCTCTGTCGGATTCGGGTTCCGATGCAGCGTAGAGACCCCCGCCGCCCGCGTCCACATCCCGCTTGGCGAATTTCTGTTTGCGTCGCAGTTTATGTACCTTAAGCACGTATCAAGGAGGGCCATCTGGTGAGACTGTTTGCAATTCATCCGGTGCAGGTAGGGAACGGTACGGTCGCCCTGTCGCCATTGCCGGGGCGCGCGGGAAATTACGCTCAGGACTTTCACGTTATCCGCGACTGGCAGCCCGACCTGGTGATTTCCATGACCACAGAGGGCGAGATGCTACAGGAGGGTGCCTCCGGATTCGGCGATGACCTGTGCGCCGCTGCAATCGCGTGGGCCCATCTGCCGGTCACGGATTTTGGCGCGCCGCCGCCTGAGGTTCAGGCCGCGTGGTCCGACGTTAGCGCGGCTGCGGCACAGGTTCTGGCCCGTGCTGGCCGCGTGCTGGTGCATTGCCGGGGCGGTTGTGGCCGGTCCGGGATGGTTGCCTTGCGCCTTATGGTAGAACACGGTGAACGCCCCGAGGTGGCGCTGAGACGTCTGCGTGCCGTACGGCCCTGCGCCGTTGAAACCGACGGTCAGTTGGACTGGGCAGCGCAGGCGGCCAGCGCCCGACGGAACAATTAACTCAGAGCGCCGCGTGCTGTTCTGGTAGTGCAACCGGGCTTTGAGCCAGCGTCGAAACCTCAAGCATCGCGTAGGGTGGGTGGGCCAGGACATCGGCGGGCAAAGAGCTGAACACATCCGTGAACATCATGTCTGCATAGCTATCAAGTGAATCGGTAGAGACATCGGGCTCCGCGCCGCAAAAGACTCGAATCTGATCCTGACGCGCGCGAAAGCGGGCGGTACAGCCTTCCGGGCAATGGGTCAGCTCGCTGCTGCCTTCGACCTGGAAATTTGGTGTTGTGGCAGGTGCAGCGGTCTCAATCGCCTGGGTGATGACGCGCGCGACTTGTGCCAATGCCGGGCAGGTTTTTCCGGTGCGCTGGCAAACAGTGGCCGAGAATTCGTGTGTTTTGGTCTTCCAGATCATGATGCGCCCTCCGCGCGCAGAACGGGGGCGTAGAACAGGTGTGACAGCGTGCCGACGACCTGCCCCGGACACCCCGCCCGAGTTTCGGTTTTGGTTCGATGGCAGGTCTCCTGACTTGCGGGTCTACGCGTTGCCGACCTTCCCAGCCTTTCGGCCAGTGGTATCCCGGCATTGCTCACCGCTTACAGTTGCGGGGGCAGTCTCGGCCTTGGTTCGTTCCGGCATTGCCGGGCAGAACCGCACCGTGTTCCCTTTTCATCCCGCCCCAAGATCTGGGTCGAGAACCATCGCGTCATCGCTAGCGGGTGTGGGCGACCTGAGTCAAGCGGGCAAATTGCGCGGACAAGCGGACGTGTGGTCATGCAAGGGCGCTGTTGACTTGTGGGTGGAAACAAGGCGGACTGGAGAAAGTGAACCAATCGGTTCAAAATCTGGAGGCCGTACTATGCTGGACGCTGCACAAGCTGTATCAACCGAGGACTTCCAGTTTCCCTCTGGCGCGGGCAGTCTGTCTGCGCGCCTGTACCTGCCCGCTTCGGCACCCAGGGTTGCCGTGGTCATTCACGGCGCAACCGGCGTGCCCAGGGACTACTATCGGCATTTTGCACGTTGGCTGGCCGAGGTGCAGGGAATGGCCTGTCTGACCTATGACTACAGTGATTTTGGCCATTCTTTAAGCGGGCCGTTGAAAGCATCGCAGATTAAAATGGCCGATTGGGCCTTGATCGACATGCCTGCGGCCCGGGCGGAGATGCGCCGCAGGTTCCCTGACGCGCAGCAATGGAGCATCGGTCATTCTGTCGGCGGGATGTTGGGGCCGATTCAACCGGATATCGATCAGATCGACCGCATGATTTGCGTCTGCGCTGGTCCAGTAACGGTGTCAGACCACCCTTGGCCTTACCGAGCGTTGGCTTTGCTGTTCTGGTACGGTCACGCGCCCGTGGCGGTGAAAGCACTTGGGTACCTTCCGGGAAAGGCGCTGGGATTCGGAGCTGACTTGCCTGCAAGCGTCTATTGGCAGTGGCGGCGGTGGTGTACCGCTCCGCAAAACTACTTGCCCGAGATTGGGGTAACTCTGCCCGAGGCCCGCTGGGCGCAGTCAGAGACACCCGTCGACCTGTTCACTTTCGAAGACGACGATCTTGTACCGCCCGCAGCAGTCTGGCGGTTGGCAGACCTGTATGGGCCGCATGCGCGCCGTCACCTGTTGTCTCCAGATGAGTTCTGCCTGCCGGACGTGGGGCATATCGGTGCCTTCGCCCGCCGCAATGCCGCCCTCTGGCCACGGTTGATCGCATGACATCGCCTGTTCCGGCGATTTACATGCACTGAAGGGAAGAAGTGAGAGGTTGGACATCGACCCAAGCGGGGCTCGTTGTGGCTGCTTCCTTCCGGACCTGACCAGGTTGGCGAGGCGCTCGCCCGCGCCAACCTCTCATCGGTCGATATAGGCAACAGGCGCGGAAAAGACAACCCGTCAGAGCGTCAAACGGATCAGCAAAAAGCCGTCATCGTCCTCTCTGACCAGCTGTGGGGCGTATTCCTCAAGCTCGGCAATGTGATCGCGGGCCTTCGGACCGGTCCTGAGCAGAGCTGTCGCCCCCGGCAACGGCTTAAAGCGAAAGGCGCGGGGGGCGTTTGCCATCGAATCCCGGGGCAGGGCACCCGACAGGTAATTCTGCAAAATCTGCTGGACGGGCTGAGCAGGCAGCGCGACCGGCTCGGCGTGGTCGACAAAGGGGAAATGTCCCCCTCCGTTGGCACGGTAATTGTTCAGCGCAACGACAAAGCGCTGGTCAGCGGCCACGGGGCGCCCCTCGAATCGGATATCGTGAATGCGGCGATGCGCAAGATTGGTCAGGCGCCCTAAATCGTCAAAGCGCGAAGGCTGCGAGAGGTCGATCTGATAACTTAGCCCCTGGAGAACGTCGAAGTTATGACCGGCACGGCTGGGGTCGACCAGATCGGTTTCAAAGTCTGGCTTAATCTGATTGAAAACGCATACCGACATTTCCAGCCAATCGCTGATCTGCGCGCCATTCACGACCACAGCCTGCAATTCGTTGGGAAATACGTACAGATCGTTGATGTGACGCAGGAATACCTGCCCCGGTGGCACATCCGTGTAAAAGCGCGGCCCGGCGCGCCCTCCGAACTTTGAAGGAGCCACCGCGGATAGAAGAGGCAGCTCTGCTAAGGGCGTTCCTTGCAGATGTGGACGCAGGGCCGCTGCCTGTGCTGCGGCAACCAATGCAAGCCCCCTGTCCGGGGCGCAAAAGCTGAAATAGCTGTGCAGATGCCGGTCTGTTCGCCCCATGGGCTGTGCAGCGTGACGGCGTGTTTCCGAATGGCCTTTGGTGAACACGCGCAGCAATTCAGGATCTTCTGCAACCGGCTGGACCAAGCCGTCAGTGCCGACTGGGCAGACCGAGCGCAATTCGGCGCTGTGATCCTGAATGGCCCAAGTTCCGTCATATGCCCTGTTTAGAATGAGGTCGATCACCCCCAGATTTGACCCGGCCGGGCCCGGCATGACCACCGGTTTTCCGTGGACCCGCCCCCGGATGGCGTCGACATGGTCCAACCCCTCATGAGCAGGGCCGGGAAGCGTCAAGTGGGAATGCCCCGCGATCACGGCGTCAATGCCGTCGATGGCAGCCATTGGGATGATCGCATTTTCCATGTCGGGTTCTGCATTGGGTGATCCCAACCCTGTATGCGCCAGCGTCAGGATCAGATCACACCCCTCTGCTTGCAGGTCACGCACCTTGTTGCGGGCGCAGGTTAGCATGTCGTCCATGACGATTTTGCCTTGCAGCCTGTGCGACTCCCACTTTGCGGTCTGTGGGGGTAGGACCGAAAATACACCGATTTTCAGCGTGGCCTGCTGGCCCTGATACAGCGCCCTGCGGGTCAGAATTTCATGGCTTTTCCAAAAAGGGTTGGTCTTTTGCCTGTGCGCATTGCTGCACAACACCGGGCAGGGGGCATCGGCCAGAATACGGTCCAGAACTTCCAGCCCAAAGCCGAAATCGTGGTTGCCCAAACCGATGGCGTCATAGCCAAGCTCCCCAAAGGCCTGCATCAGAATATGCGGCGCATTGGTCTGTTCCGCTGCCCAATCCCCGATCGGAGTGCCCTGCAGAGAATCTCCGTTGTCGAAAAGCAGAACCAGCGCGCCCGCTGTCATCGCTTCGTACCGCGCGGTCCGGATCAGGCTGGCGGTACGCGTAAGCCCGATCGAGGGTTCCGGGGCGTCCGAGTAATAGTCGAATCCGCTCAGGTTCATATGCAGATCGGAGGTTGCCAAAATCCGTATCTTCAAGACAGGGTGAGACTGAGGAACAGGGCGTGACAAATCTCTACTTTTAGCAGTTATATGTTAAGCATTTTCCCCAAGAAGTATAATAGATGCAACATATAAGGCGTGCCTGCGATCATTTGACGGCCGCGGGTTTCCGGGTTTCTGGAATTGCCATTGCAACGCTGCCGCAGCCGTGGCAGCCCTGTGTCGACGACCCAAAGGAACACTCATGAAACACGCGGAACTAGTGACGTTTGGCGGCTCCGGCCTGGATCGTGCTGCACATATCCGGGGGGATGCGGATCAGCTTGCGCAGATGAGGGCCCATCCGCAGGCGTCATGCCTGCTGATGTGGCGAGGCAAGCCGCTGGTTCAGGGAGAGGGCCTGGATCGGCTGGGTCTGATCCCCATGGCGCATGATCTGGTGGCAAACGGTCCGGGTGGTATTGTTGAGGAATCCATTTTTCTGGGCCTTTCGGATGGATCGCCGGTTTTCGCGCTCGATATCTCGAACTGGTCCCCCGAAGGCCAGGACATGTCCCAGTTGGGGGCGTTTGTTGATCGGACCGAGCAGCAACATCCCGAACTGCCCCAAGGCCATGTCTTTGCTGAGTTGCGCCGGGTCATGACCCGCCTCTCGGCGCGCGATGCAGAGCTGTCCGCGGCGGCTAAGGCAGTGATCGGATGGCACGAAACCCACCGGTTCTGCGCCCGTTGCGGTGCTGCCAGCGAGATATCACAAGCCGGATGGCAGCGCAGTTGTCCATCCTGCGGCGGGCAGCACTTCCCGCGTACTGACCCGGTTGTGATCATGTTGATTACAAACGGAGATTCAGTACTGATCGGGCGATCTCCGGGATGGCCCGAGGGGATGTATTCCCTGCTGGCCGGTTTTGTTGAGCCCGGTGAAACGCTTGAGGCCGCTGTTCGACGCGAGGTGATGGAGGAGGCAGGTGTGCCGGTCGGCGCGGTAAGTTACCTGTCGAGCCAACCCTGGCCGTTTCCGGCCTCATTGATGTTTGGCTGTGCGGGTGAAGCGCTGTCGCGCGAGATCACCATCGACCCGGTGGAAATCGAGGATGCGATGTGGGTCAGCAAGCCCGAGATGATGCAGGCCTTTGCCGGAGAGCATCCAAAGCTGTTGCCAGCCCGCAAGGGGGCTATCGCGCATTTCCTGCTGCAAAACTGGCTTGCGGATACGCTCGACTGACAGATACTAGGCCACAAGCTAAAGAGAACCACGACCCGTCATGCAGTTTACAGCGCGCGAAGATATCGAAGCCCCCATCAACGCGGTGTTTGAGATGGTCGCTGATTTTGAGCGGTTCGAGCGTCTGGCGATGCGCCGCGGGATCGAAGTGCGACGCCTGTCGGGCCATATGGGCGTGGTGCCGGGTACGCAGTGGGAAACTGAGTTCAAGCTGCGCGGCAAGCCTCGCCAAATCTCGATTGAAATGGCGGAATGCGATCCGCCCTCTCTTTTGCGCTTCGATGCCATCAGCAAGGGTATGAACGGGGTGACAATCATTGAATTCCTTGCTCTGTCCCAGCGCCGCACCCGTCTGAGCATTGACATGTCTCTTGCTGCCAGATCTTTGCCTGCGCGGCTGTTGCTGCAATCGTTGCGTTTGGGTCAGGCGCGGTTCCGACGGCAGTTTCAGTTGCGGCTGAATGAGTTCGCCCGCGAAATCGAAGAGCGTCACCTGCATGGCACATAGGCCGTCCGGACTGATTGGTGGGGACTACGAATGAGCAATGTTGTTTTTCGCACGGTCATAGCAGAAGACGCTGAGGGTATTTCCGACGTCTTGCAGGACATAGCGGCAGCCGGCAAAAGAACCAGGCCAAGCGACGTCGGATTTGCCAGAGCGCAATACGTGGCCCATCCCGACAAGATCCGATGCACTGTCGCCGTGGATGCAAACAACAGGCTGTTGGGGTTTCAATCGCTCATAAAAGCACAGGAAAACAATCCCTACGAAGTGACCGTGGGTTGGGCTGTCATAGGCACACATATCCGGCCCACAGCAGCCCGTCTTGGCGTTGGTCGGGGCTTGTTTGCTCAATCACTGGTCGCTGCGCGCGCGTCAGGGGTTCCGGCGATCGATGCGACGATTGCAGCCGACAACGCCGAAGGGCTGGCCTACTATCACGCGATGGGCTTTGTCGACTACAGGCAGCTGGCCGGTGCCGTTTCCAAAAAGTATTCGGTGCGATAACCTAGCCGCGCGGATGTGCTGCCGGATAGACGCCCAAAATCTCGACATTGGTGGTGAAGTGTTCCAGCTCGTCCATGGCCAGTTGGACGTTTCGGTCATCCGGGTGGCCGACGATATCGGCATAAAACTGGGTCGCAGTGAATGAGCCATCGACCATATAACTTTCCAGCTTGGTCATGTTGATGCCGTTGGTGGCAAAGCCCCCCAGCGCCTTGTAAAGCGCCGCCGGGATGTTGCGCACCTGAAATACGAAGCTGGTGATCATGCCATGCGGTCCGCGCCGGGACAGGTCCGACTGGCGGGACATGACAAGAAAGCGCGTGGTGTTGTTGTCCTGATCTTCGATATGGCGGGCCAGTACGTTCAGGCCATAGATTTCCCCGGCCAACTCACTGGCCAGCGCGGCGGAATGCAGGTCGCCTTGTTCCGAGACCTCACGCGCGGCGCGGGCGTTGTCGGGGCTGACGCGGCCTCGGATGTTGTGTTCCTTCAGGAAGCCGGCGCATTGCGGCAGCAGAACCAGATGGGAATGAGCCTCGGTAACATCGGCCAAAGTTGCCCCGGGCACGGCCAGCAGGTTGATGTGCACGCGCACGAAGGCTTCATCAATGATATGCAGTCCGCTGTGCGGCAAAAGACGGTGAATATCCGCTACCCGGCCGTAGGTCGTGTTCTCGACCGGCAGCATCGCCAGATCCGCTTCGCCGGACCGAACCGATTCGATCACATCTTCGAACGTACGGCAGGGCAGGGCCTCCATATCGGGGCGCGCATTGCGGCAGGCCTCGTGGCTATAGGCGCCGGGTTCTCCCTGAAATGCGATACGTTTTGTCATATGGTCGATTCCGTGCAACAAGTTCTTGAATTGGGCGTTTAGTCGCGGTGTCTATACCTTGCCTCTCGACATGGGAAGCCTTAGACACCTGCGCAGACAGCTGAAATGGACAAGCGATCAATGTTCGACACGATGACAGTTACCAAGGCCGCTGCAGGCCTGTTTGGCACCTTTCTGGTGCTGCTTCTGGCCAAATGGGGTGCCGAGGTGCTTTATCATGCCGATGGGCACGGTGAGACGGCTTCTTACATCATCGAAACCGAAAGCGCGGGTGAAAGCGCAGACGGTGAAGAGGTGGTATTCGAAGATATGCTGGCCGCCGCCGACCCGGACAAAGGTGCCAAGGTTTTCCGTAAGTGCACCGCCTGCCACAAGCTGGAAGACGGCGCCAACGGCACTGGCCCTTACCTGTACGCAATTGTGGATCGTCCCGTTGCTTCGGCCAAAGGTTTCACAGGCTATTCGGCGTCGATGCAGGCGCATGGCGGCAACTGGACACCCGAAGCTCTGGACGCGTTCCTGACACGTCCCAGCGCCTATATCTCGGGCACATCCATGAGCTTTGCGGGCCTGAAAAAGCCGCAGGACCGCGCCGATCTGATTGCTTATCTGCAGACCATCGGCAACTGATCCTGTGATCAACCGCACTGAGTTTCAAAGCCGCTGCCCCGCGCAGCGGCTTTATTTTTGCCTAACGACATCTTCACAAAGCGTTCACGCAATCTAAACTTGAACCTGACAGTGCTGGTCATTTAGCTGGCGCGCGCGAGATATAGACAGACCGGATAATCAGGAGAGGCAGCCATGGCGAAAAAAAGTGTTTCGGGCTCTGGGTTCCAAATTAACCGCAGAACCACGTTGCAAATGCTGGGCGGCGGCCTTCTGACGTCAACGCTTGCTCCGGTGCCCGGGTTCGCAGCAGGCGCGGCAGAACCTGAGATCATCCGTGCGCATGGGTACTCCTTCTTTGGCGATCTAAAGTACCCGCCGGACTTCAAGCATTTCGACTATGTGAACCCGAATGCCCCGGTGGGTGGTGAGATATCGGTTGCTTCACGCGGAACCTTTGACGGAATGAACCGGTTCAACTGGCAGGGTAAGGCTGGTCGCTATTCGGGATTGATAGCAGAGTCCATGTTTGGTGACAGCCCCTTCGGTTCCGCGTCTCCGGCAGATTCCATTACCGAAGCCTATGGTTTGCTGGCTGAAGCGGTCGAATACCCCAGCACCAAAGAGTGGTGTGTTTTCTACATGCGTCCCGAGGCACGGTTTGCCGACGGAACGCCGCTGACCGCGCATGACGCTGCGTTTACGCATGACCTTTTCCTGGAACAGGGTATCCGTAGCTATGCGCGCGGCGTCAAGCAGCGCATCAAGGGGTACGAGATTATCGACGACTATACGATCAAGTATAATTTTGTTGACGGAATCTCGCGCCGATCCCTAATTTCGCAGGTTGGCGGTACACCTGTTTTCTCGAAAGAATGGTACGAAAAAACGGGTGAGAGGCTGGATAAGCAAAGCCTAGTCACGCCTATGGGCAGTGGTCCCTATGTCCTTGATGACTATGAGATCAACCGCTTTATCGTCTATCGCCGCAACCCTGACTATTGGGGTTGGCACCTGCCGATCAACGTTGGCCGGCACAACTTTGAAACCGTTCGGGTCGAATACTTCGCGGATGACGCGGCAGAGTTCGAAGCGTTCAAGGCGGGGATCTACAACTTCCGTACCGAAGGAAGCACCAAGAAATGGGCGACCGGATATGATTTCCCGGCGGTTCAGAACGGATATGTAAAACGTGAGAGCATTCCGGTGATGCTGCCGCCATCGCCATCAGGTTTCATCTTCAACATGCAGCGCGCACCTTTTGACAACATCAAGGTCCGCGAAGCGCTTGGGCTGGCGTTCAATTTCGAATGGACATCTGAGTCTCTGCAATTTGGGCTGACGGAACAGCGCCATTCCTTTGCTGAAAACTCTGAGGTCGCCGCAGATGGATTGCCGGATGAGCAGGAAACGGCGTTCTTGCGGTCTCTGGGTGACCTGGTGCCAGAAGAGATTTACACGCAAGAAGCTGTGCGGGCCCATACATCGAACGCCAGTCGCACGGTTGATCGCCGCAACAAGCGCACAGCGCTCAAACTGTTTGAAGAGGCGGGGTGGACGGTATCCAGCAACGGCAAGCTTCAGAATGCCGAAGGACAGCCGCTTGAGGTCACCATAATGCTGAACGCGTCCTCCTCGGATACTGCTGAGGCTATCGTGACGACCTATGCTGCAAGCCTGGAAAGCTTTGGCGTTGCGGTGACAGTCGAAAAAACCGACAGCGCGCAGTGGATTCAGCGCTACTACGACAAAGATTTCGATATGATCTTTTTCCGCAATCAGACCTTCCTGGAGGCGGGCACCGGGCTCAAACAGTTCTTTGGGTCTGAAACCGCGGTGGTGTCGTCGTACAATCCACAATCTCTGCAAGAGCCGCTTGTGGACGCGATCATTGATGGGGCCCTTGCAACGAAGTCGCGCGAAGAGGAGATCGCCGCGCTCAAATCGTTGGATCGGGTGCTGCGTTACCTCCGCATTCAGGTCCCGACCGGTTATGTGGCGGAAACCTGGGTCGCGTATTACGACATGTTTGAACATCCCGAAGAGTTGCCGCCCTTGGCCGTCGGGCAGTTTGACTTCTGGTGGTTTAATGAAGAGAAGTACCAGAAACTGAAGGCTGCAGGCGCGGTGAGGTAACCGAATTGGGCGCGTATATTCTTCGCCGGCTATTGCTGGTCATACCGACGCTACTTGGAATCATGATCGTGAACTTCACCCTGGTGCAATTTGTGCCGGGGGGGCCGATCGAGCAGATACTGGCTCAGATGCAGGGCGAAGGGGACGTGTTCGCAGGCTTTGCCGGTGGCGAAGGCGCCCCGGCCGAGGAAACCTTTGGGTCCGACAGCGAGTATATCGGCGCCCGCGGTTTGCCGAAGGAGTTTATCGAAGAGCTCGAAAAAGAGTTTGGCTTCGACAAACCTCCGGTCGAGCGGTTTCTCACGATGATGGGCAACTACCTGACGCTGGATTTCGGTGAGAGTTATTTCCGCTCGATCAGCGTGATCGATCTGGTGCTGGAAAAGATGCCGGTGTCGATCTCGCTGGGTTTGTGGTCGACGCTGATTGCTTATCTGGTGTCGATCCCGCTGGGTATCCGCAAGGCGGTCAAGGACGGATCGCGTTTCGACACCTGGACCAGCGGCACCATCATCGTGGCCTATGCCATTCCGGGCTTCCTGTTTGCAATTCTTCTGTTGGTGCTGTTCGCCGGTGGCTCCTATTGGCAGATCTTCCCGCTGCGCGGGCTGACCTCGGACAATTGGGAGAGCCTCAGCCTGCTTGGCAAGATCGCCGACTATTTCTGGCACATCACCCTGCCGGTCATCGCCCTGACGATTTCCGCCTTTGCGACGCTGACGCTGCTGACCAAGAACTCGTTTCTGGATGAGATCAAAAAGCAGTACGTGATGACCGCCCGTGCCAAGGGTTTGAGCGAGCAGAAGGTGTTGTATGGGCACGTCTTCCGCAACGCTATGCTAATCGTCATTGCGGGCTTCCCAGCTGTGTTTATCGGAGTGTTTTTCAGCGGATCGATCATCATCGAAACCATCTTCTCGCTGGACGGTCTGGGTCGACTGGGATTCGAGGCCGCCGTGGCGCGCGATTACCCGGTGATTTTCGGAACGCTGTTTATCTTTGGCCTGATGAGCCTAGTCGTCGGCATCATCAGCGACCTGATGTATGTGCTGGTCGACCCGCGCATCGATTTCGAAAAGCGGGAGGGGTAAATGGCACTGTCCCCACTCAACCAGCGCCGCTGGCGCAATTTCCGCCGTAATGGCCGGGCGTTCTGGTCACTGATCATTTTTTCGGTGCTGTTCGGCCTATCACTGTTTGCCGAGTTCATCGCCAACGACAAACCTATCCTGGTGAAATACCGGGGTGAGTTCTATACACCGATCTTCAACTTCTATCCGGAAACCGAGTTCGGCGGCGACTTTCAGACCGAAGCGATATATCGCGACCCCGAGGTTCAGTGCCTGATCGACAGCGGAGGGCTTGAACAATGTTTCGACGATCCCGAAGGCATCATTGATGAGATCAAGGCCGGGACCTATCAGGCCGAAGGGTTTGAACGTGGCTGGTCGATCTGGCCGCTGATCCCGTATTCCTTCAACACCAGTGTGGATCGGCCGGGGGCTGCACCTCTGCCGCCCAACGGGCAGAACCTGCTTGGCACAGATGACACCAAACGCGACGTTCTGGCGCGGGTGATCTACGGTTTCCGTCTGTCTATAATGTTCACCCTCGTCGTCACGGGGGTGGCCAGTGTAATCGGCGTCTTCGCGGGGGCCATTCAGGGCTTCTTTGGCGGCTGGCTGGATCTCGTGTTCCAGCGCATCATCGAAATCTGGTCGGCCACGCCGTCGCTTTATGTGATCATCATCATGTTCGCCATTCTGGGGCGAAGTTTCTGGCTGCTGGTGGCCTTGATGATCCTGTTTGGCTGGACCGGTCTGGTGGGCGTTGTGCGGGCCGAGTTTCTGCGGGCGCGGAACCTTGAATATGTACGTGCCGCGCGGGCGCTGGGCGTCGGCAACATGACCATCATGTTCCGCCACATGCTGCCGAATGCGATGGTCGCGACGCTGACCTTCATGCCGTTCATCGTAACGGGGACCATCGGTGGCCTGGCCTCATTGGACTTCCTCGGCTTCGGTCTGCCATCCTCGGCCCCGTCGCTTGGAGAGATGACCTTGCAGGCAAAACAGAACCTGCAGGCACCCTGGCTGGCCTTCACCGCATTCTTCACCTTTGCCATCATGCTGTCGCTGCTGGTCTTCATCTTCGAAGGCGTCCGCGATGCGTTTGATCCGAGAAAGACCTTCTCATGAGCCTTTTGGATGTGAACAACCTCAAGGTCTCGTTCCGGCAGGATGGGCAGGTGAGTGCGGCGGTCAAGGGCGTGTCCTTTACCGTTGATCGGGGGGAAACCGTGGCCTTGGTGGGCGAATCCGGCTCGGGTAAGTCCGTCACAGCTTTGTCCACCGTGTCATTGCTCGGCGACAGCGCCATTGTTGAGGGATCGGTGAAGTACGATGGCGACGAGATGATTGGCGCCTCGCAAGACAAGCTGATGGATGTGCGTGGCAACGATATCAGTTTCATCTTTCAGGAGCCGATGACCTCGCTCAACCCTTTGCACACGATCCAGAAGCAGATGGCCGAGTCACTTGCCCTGCACCAGGGATTGACCGGCGACGCGGCGCGCGAGCGGATTGTCGAGTTGCTGACCAAGGTCGGCATCCGTGATCCGCGCGACCGGTTGGACAGCTATCCGCACCAACTGTCCGGCGGGCAGCGGCAGCGGGTGATGATCGCGATGGCGCTGGCCAATAAGCCGGACATTCTGATCGCGGACGAGCCGACAACCGCGCTGGATGTAACTATTCAGGCGCAGATTTTGGAACTGCTGGCCGAACTGCAGAAAGCTGAGAATATGGGGATGCTGTTCATCACCCATGACCTTGGCATCGTGCGACGTATCGCTGACAGGGTCTGTGTGATGAAAGATGGTGAGATCGTCGAAACCGGCGAAACAGCCGAGATTTTCAACAATCCTCAGCACCCCTATACGCGCAAACTTCTGGGGGCCGAGCCCTCGGGCCATCCTGATCCGGTCGCGCCAGACGCCGAAGAGGTCGCCCGGACGGAGCACCTGAAGGTGTGGTTCCCGATCCAGCGTGGATTTCTGAAACGGACAGTGGGCTATGTGAAGGCCGTGAACGACGCCACGCTGAACGTTCGTGCGGGCGAGACGTTGGGCATCGTTGGCGAAAGTGGCTCAGGCAAGACGACGCTGGCTTTGGCGATCATGCGACTGATTGCGTCTGAGGGCGGGATTACCTTCCGCGATCAGGACGTGCGCCGCTGGTCCACGCGTCAGCTGCGGCGGCTGCGCAAGGACATGCAGATCGTTTTTCAGGACCCGTTCGGCAGCCTCAGCCCGCGGATGACCTGCCAGCAGATCATTGCCGAGGGGTTGGCGATCCATAAGGTTGACCCCCACCGTGCCCCACGTGAATTGGTAGCCGAGGTGATGACCGAGGTGGGCCTAGACCCTGAGGCGATGGACCGCTACCCGCACGAGTTTTCAGGCGGTCAGCGCCAGCGCATCGCGATTGCACGCGCCATGGTGCTGCGGCCCAAATTGCTGGTTTTGGATGAACCGACCAGCGCGCTGGACATGACGGTGCAAGTGCAGATCGTTGATCTGCTGCGCGATCTGCAGCGGAAATACGGGTTGGCCTACCTGTTCATCAGTCACGATCTAAAGGTCGTGCGCGCCATGTCCCACAAGGTGATCGTCATGCGAAACGGCGATGTTGTTGAAATGGGCACGGCCGAGGACTTGTTCGAAAACGCCCAAACCGACTACACGCGCGAACTGATTGCAGCGGCAGGGTAGGGCGGGTAGTTACCCGCCCGGCCAGAGATCACAGCCCCAGATCTTTTTTGATCTTGTTGAATTTGCTTTTCTGGGTGTCGCCTTTGACCTGTTTTTCGTACTTATGCTGGTACCAATCTGATTTCTCCGGAAGGTAACGTTCCCAAATAGTTCCGTCCGGTGCTGTTACGAACTCCCAGCACTCGTTGTACAACTCTGACTTTGTTTGACCGTTCTCAGGCCAATACCACGTCGTCTCGTTGCACAGTTTTCCTTTGTTGGTGACGTACCATTTGCCGATACCGATGGAGTCGCCACTTTTGCCAACGCCATGCATGACGCCGTTGGGAGCCCAATAAAATTTGCTGCCGCGGCTCCAGTTTGACGTTTTCCCTGAAAACAACTGTGCAATTTGCTGGGGATCAGTCGCCGATGCGCCCTTGGGTTTACCTTTGGCAAGGCCTTCACTGGCAAGCAGTACTAAGGATACTGCGGCGGCCGTGCTCAGGATGGCTTTTGAATATCCCATAACAAAGACTCCTCTCTAACTCTTTCTAAAAAGTGGGACGTTGTCCCGGATGCCCTCTGACCGGCGAGGCCGATCAGAGGAATTCTGAAAATGTCAGTGTGCGTTTGCCGTTTCGCGGGAAACGGATTTCGGTACCGGCCCGCGTAGCTCTTCGTAGTGATCAAAGCTCAGCTTGACCCAACCGGTGCCGCGCGTGGCGCTGGCGAGGGTGCGGTGCAACTCATCCTCTGCCACGGCAGGCAGCTGGGCGTTGAAAATTTCCCAGCCCGACGCGTTGGGGTTGCCTTCAAACCCTAGTACCTGACCCTGCAGAGAACTGATGGTCGGAACCAGATCGCCCACGAAGTCCGAGGGCAAGTGGATCTCGGCGGTTAGGATCGGTTGCAGGACCACCGGTTTGGCTTGCGGCAGGGCCTCGCGCACGGCGTTCTTTCCGGCGGTGCGGAAGGCATAGTCCGAGCTGTCCACGTTGTGGTGTTTGCCGTCGCTCAGCGTTACTTTCACATCAACCACCGGGAAACCCTCGGGGCCTTGTGCAAGTGCGTCCTTGGCCCCGTGTTCGACCGAGGGGATATAATTCTTGGGCACCGCGCCGCCCTTGACGATCTCTTCGAACTGGAAACCCGCCCCGCGTGGCATCGGCGCGACAGATATCACCACATCTGCAAACTGCCCCGCGCCACCGGATTGCTTCCGGTGACGGTGGCGATGTTCGACGGGTGCGCGAATGGTTTCACGATAGGCTGTTTCGACCTGCTCGGTCGCGATCTCGATTCCGAAATCCTCATCCAGCTTGGCGGTGACGCGCCGCATGTGCTGCGGCCCCTGCGAGCCCAGAATGGCATGACCGCTCAGTTCGTCTTGCTCCAGATGCAGGCCGGGGTCGATTTCAACCAGGCGAGACAGCGCATTCGACAGGCGCACGTCGTCGCGCTCATGCGCGGGGGAGACGATTTGGCGGAAGGCCACAGGATGGGAGGACGCCCATTCCGGCAGCGGTGTCGCCTCGGTACTGTCATAGAGGTTGCCGGGGTTCAGGTGGTCGGATTTCACCGCCAGTCCGATCTGCCCGGCTGGCAATTCGGCGATTTGAGTCTTGGCGTCCAGCGTAGTCAGGTTGCCGACTGTCTCACCGCCCAGATTTTCATGCGCTTTGACGCCATCGCCCAAGCCGCGCAGAACGACGATCTTGCCGATATGCTTTTTCACATCCGCGAACCCGGCAATGGCGCGGGCATTCTCGGCGGCCTCGTCACGGTCGGCCGCAATGTCGAATTCTGGAGCCTCATGCCGCAGTGCCTTCATCAAGCGTGTCAGGCCGTTGCCGTGGCTGGCGGCCCCCAGGCAGGCCGGGATCAACTGGTGGTTCTGCAGCACTTGCGCCGCCAGATCATAAACCTCGTCGCTGGGGGGCTGCTTGTCCTCGATCAGTTGTTCCAGCAGGTGATCATCGAAATCCGAAAGGGTTTCCAGCAATTCGGTGCGGGCTTCCTGTTCGCGATCCTCGACCGATTGCGGCAGTTCGATCAGGGCCGAGGGTTGCCCCTCTTGATACTTCCATGCCCGTTCCGAGATCAGATCGACCGCGCCGATGATCGTTTCGCCATCACGGATCGGTACCTGACGTAGGGCGATATGGTGGGTGCAATAGGTCTGAAGTGCCGCGATAATGTCGCGGATGCGGCCGTTCGGATTGTCCATGCGGTTAATGAACAGAAAGCAGGGAATGCCAGCCTCTTCGACCAGCCGCAGGTAGGGCGCGCACAGGACGGCTGCGTTCGGGTCAGGTGGGACAACCACCACGGCGGCGTCCGAGATTGCCATAGCCGGACCGACATAGGCGAGGTTGTCGCCACCGCCATCCACGTCGATCGCGCACCAGGGCTCGTTCAAGTAAGAAAAACCGTGCAAATGCACGGTTCCGGAAACGTCGAATGTTGTGGGCCGGTCGTCGAGGCGGCTTATGGCCTCGACCAGAGTGGTTTTGCCCGATTGGCTGGGGCCGAGGACGGTGAAAACGCGCATAGGTGCTGTCCCTCTTTCAAATTGCAGATCGACTGCACGAAAAGGGTAGCCTCACGCGAATGCGTCGGCGCAATTGTCTGTTACTCGGCCTGCCTCAGTTGCGGGCGAGACGTTCGCCCGCCCTGCAAGTGTGTGAAAAACCGACCCGTCGCGTCAAGCCCTGACCTCTTGGCGGTTCAGATTGCTGAGCTGTGGCCGGCTTTACTTAGATCATAAGCGTCAAAGCTGCGGGCTATCATGCGGGTCAGCGGGCGCGCTTCGTGCGGTACGTACAACCCGTCCTCGGTGATGCGCAGCAAACCGTCAAAGGCGCTGTTGGCGTCCTGATACATGCTTTGCAGCTCGGTGGCTGTGATGTCGTGGTCACGCAGAATTTCAGCGCTGTCGATCTGGAAATCGCACATCAGCGCCTCGATCAGTCGCGAACGTAAGACGTCCTGCCCTTTGAACAGGTGCCCGCGCGAAGTCGAGAAGCGGCCCTCGCGGATCGCTTTGGTATGAGCGGACGTCGCGGGCGCGTTCTGCGCATAGCCCTGAGGGAAGCGCGAGATCGAACTGGCACCGACGCCAATCAGAACATCGGCCTGATCGTCAGTATAGCCTTGGAAATTCCGCTTGAGCCGGCCAGCCTTCAACGCATGGGTCAAGCCATCATCCTGCGTAGCAAAGTGGTCGATGCCGATCTCTGCGTAATTGTCCCACATGAACAGACGGCGAGCGGTGTCGAACAGGTCCAGCCGCTGTTCAGGCGTGGGCAAGGCATCCGACGGAATCAGCTGTTGCCGCTTGGCCATCCACGGTACATGCGCATAGCCATACAGCGCCACTCGATCCGGGCTGAGCGACAGCAGTTTCTGCACACTTTCCGTCATCCGGGTTTTGGTCTGGTGCGGCAGGCCATACAGGATATCAGCGTTCAGGCTGGTGATCCCCCGCGCGCGGATCATGTCCACGGCTTCGCGGGTGGTGTCATAGCTTTGGATGCGCCCGATAGTCTTTTGGATCTCGTCGTCGAAATCCTGCACCCCGATCGAGGCGCGGTTCATGCCGGCTTCGGCAAGTGCGTCCAGACGAGCTTCGTCGATCTCGTTCGGGTCGATCTCAACCGAGAACTCGGCATTTGGCCCCAGCGGCACCACGTCCAGAATCCGCGCCGCCAGATCACGCATCAATTCGGCGTTCAGCAGGGTCGGTGTGCCGCCGCCCCAATGCAGGCGCGACAAGGTGATGCCTTCGGGCAGGCGCTCGGCCAGCAGGTCCAGCTCGGCCTTCAGCACATCCACGTAGGCGATCACCGGGTTGTCCGTCTGCGTGCCCTGCGTCCGGCAGGCGCAGAACCAACACAGCCTGCGGCAGAAGGGAACGTGGATATAAAGCGATACAGAACTGCCGGGTTCAAGGCCGGAAATCCAGTCGCTATAAAGACTTGACCCCACATCATTGCTGAAGTGGGGAGCGGTCGGATAGCTTGTATAACGCGGCACTTTCGCGTCAAAAAGTCCAAGCTTTGCCAATTGTGGTTTCACTATCATGGCGATACGTTTAAGGGACGGCCCGGCCATATGCTTTGACCGAGATCAAGTGGAAACGCGCATGACACCGATATTCAAGATCGACCATACGAACTGTGAGGATTGCCCTATCCGGCATCGCGCAGTGTGCGCGCAATGCGATGCGAACGAGCTGGAAGAGCTTGAAGGCATTAAATATTACCGCAGTTTCGAAGCGGGCCAGACGATCATCTGGTCCGGGGATCAGATGAACTTTGTCGGCTCAGTCGTGTCCGGTATCGCATCGTTGACGCAGACGATGGAGGACGGGCGCACGCAGATGGTCGGCCTGTTGCTACCCAGCGATTTCGTTGGTCGGCCGGGACGTGATTCTGCCCCATATGATGTGCTGGCAACAACGGATCTGGTCATGTGCTGCTTTCGCAAAAAACCCTTCGAAGAACTGATGAGCTCAACGCCGCACATCGCACATCGGCTGTTGCAGATGACGCTGGATGAACTGGACGCGGCACGCGAGTGGATGCTGGTTCTGGGGCGCAAGACCGCGCGCGAGAAGATCGCCAGCCTGCTGTCAATCATCGCCCGTCGCGACGCCTCGATCCACCAGAAGGGTAACTCCGGCCCGATTGTGTTTGATCTGCCCCTGACCCGTGAGGCGATGGCGGATTACCTTGGCCTGACGTTGGAAACAGTCAGTCGTCAGATCTCGGCCCTGAAAAAGGACCAGGTCATTCTGCTGGAAGGCAAACGCCACGTCACGATCCCGGACATGGGGCGCCTGATGGAAGAGGCAGGGGACGACTCGGATGGCGGGTTTCTGGTCTGACACGCTTGCAGCGTGACTGAGGCCGCGCGCCGTGCTTAACTGGCTCTGAGCGAAGCAAGCCTCAGGAGTAAACCATGGAATTCAGTAGCATTCTGGCGATGCTGTTCATCGGCGCGGTTGCCGGATGGCTGTCGGGCAAGATCATGGAAGGCCGCGGATTTGGCCTGATTGGCAATATCATCGTCGGCATTGTCGGTGCGTTTCTGGCCGGGTTGATCTTTCCGGCGCTGGGATTTGCTGTGGGCGGGGGCGTGTTCTCTTCTATCTTCTTTGCCACGATTGGCGCGGTGATCCTTCTGTTCCTGATCGGCCTGATTAAAAGATAGTAAAGCCGCCCCTAAAGGCGGCTTTTGCATTCTTGATCACCTCAGTGGGCCAGGAACACCGGCACCGAGGCTTGTTCCAGCATGTTCCGGGTCGCACCCCCCAGAATGGCTTCGCGGAACCGCGAATGGCCATAGGCGCCCATCACGATCATGTCCGCTTGGGTGTCCGCAGCGTGCCGGTTCAGAATGTCGGACACGCGGGTCATGGTTTTGCTGAGCACGTCGATCTCGCATTTCACGCCGTGACGCGCCAGCATTTGTGAAAGTAGTCCGCCGGGGTCCGAGCGATCAGGCCCGTGGCGCGGCGGGTCGATGACGACGATGCGCACAAGCTCGGCTTCGATCAGGAAGGGCAGAGCGCGACGAATGGCGCGCATGGCCTCAACGCTTTCGTTCCAGCCGATCAGGATCGTGCCGGGTTGGGCGAACGGTGTGGCTTCATTTGGCGTGATCAGAATCGGAGCGTGACCTTCAAACATTGCAGCTTCGACGATGGGTTCGGCCTCGGCGCCGCGATCTTCGCCATAGGGTTGCGGTAAGATGACGAGGTCGGAAAACCGTGCGCGGTGGGCGACGTGGCGCCCGATATCAGAAATCTGCGCTACGCCGCTTTCGGCGGACCAACGGGTGTCGGTTTTGCCCAGATAGGACTTGGCGTAGGTCAGGATTTCCTCGGCTTCGGCATTGGCGCGGTTCAATGTTTCTTGAAGAATCAAGGCGTTGGCGCCCGCGTAGTAGTAACCTGTCTGGCTGCGGTCGACGCCCAGGCAGAGCGCCTCGACATGCGCGTCCTGTGCCGAAGCCAGTGCAGCCATCTGCGCCAGAGCCGGATCGCTCTGGCTTGTGTCCGTCATGACGGTGAGAAGAGATTTATACGCCATTTTGACCTCGTGCCTGCGGAGCGTCCTGCTGCGTCCTGATGACCCAGCAGCAAGATTACGATTGTCACAGAAATCGGGCTATTGTCTTGACACAGATCAAAGCAGTTCTGGTCTCTGTCCGACAAAACAGCAGCCAGTCAAATAAGCCTCGCGGCATATAAAGAATCGCGTGGGGCATGGCAAAGGGACGCAATATGTCAAATTACATCAAGCTGATCGTGCTTGGTCTGATCGCGATATTCGCGGCGATCGGAACCAATTATGCACGCGATTTGGCGTATCAGGTGCACGCAATTCTGGTGATGGTGATCGCCGTTGGTTTGTTCATCTGGACGCTTAGAAACACCGATGAGCCAGATATTCTCGTGGATCGCTCGGGCGAATACATGGATGGGGTCATCCGCTACGGCGTGATCGCAACCGCCTTTTGGGGCGTGGTCGGGTTCCTGGCGGGGACCTTCATTGCGTTCCAGCTGGCCTTTCCGGCGCTGAACTTCGAATGGGCGCAGGGTTACCTGAACTTTGGCCGCTTGCGTCCGCTGCACACCTCGGCGGTGATTTTTGCGTTTGGCGGCAACGCGCTGATCGCGACCTCGTTCTATGTCGTACAGCGGACCAGCGCCGCGCGCCTATGGGGTGGCAACCTGGCGTGGTTCGTATTCTGGGGCTACCAGTTGTTCATCGTGCTGGCCGCAACCGGTTACGTGCTGGGCGGGACCCAATCCAAAGAGTACGCCGAACCCGAATGGTATGTAGACCTGTGGCTGACCATTGTCTGGGTAGCCTATCTGGCCGTGTTCCTGGGCACCGTGGTCAAGCGGAAAGAACCCCACATCTACGTGGCGAACTGGTTCTATCTGGCCTTCATCGTTACCGTTGCGATGCTGCACTTGGTCAACAACATGACCATCCCGGTCAGCATCTGGGGTTCGAAGTCGGTCATCGTCTGGTCGGGCGTTCAGGATGCCATGATCCAGTGGTGGTACGGCCACAACGCTGTGGGCTTCTTCCTGACCGCAGGCTTCCTGGGCATGATGTACTACTTTATCCCGAAACAGGCCGAGCGTCCTGTGTTCTCGTACAAGCTGTCGATCATCCACTTCTGGGCGCTTATCTTCCTGTACATCTGGGCTGGTCCGCACCACCTGCACTATACCGCTCTGCCAGACTGGGCCTCGACGCTGGGCATGGTGTTCTCGGTCGTGCTCTGGATGCCTTCGTGGGGTGGTATGATCAACGGTCTGATGACCCTGTCGGGCGCATGGGACAAGCTGCGCACTGACCCGGTTATCCGGATGATGGTGATTTCGGTCGGCTTCTACGGCATGTCCACCTTTGAAGGCCCGATGATGTCGATCCGTGCTGTGAACTCCTTGAGCCATTACACCGACTGGACCATCGGTCACGTGCACTCGGGCGCGCTGGGCTGGAACGGCATGATCACCTTTGGTGCGCTGTACTTCCTGGTGCCTGTCCTTTGGAAGCGTGAGCGTCTGTACTCGCTGCAGATGGTCAGCTGGCACTTCTGGCTCGCCACCATCGGTATCGTGCTCTACGCCGCGTCGATGTGGGTCACCGGTATCATGGAAGGCCTGATGTGGCGCGAAGTGGATGCCAACGGCTTCCTGGTGAACTCGTTCGCCGATACCGTGGCGGCCAAGTTCCCGATGTATGTGGTGCGTGCTCTGGGTGGCGTCCTGTTCGTCGCTGGTGCTGTGATCATGTGCTACAATCTGTGGATGACTGTGCGGAAAGCGCCGGCCAAAGAGGCCAGCCTGACCGTCGCGGTCCCGGCTGAATAAGGAGGGCCGGTAGCTATGGCAATTCTCGACAAACATAAGATCCTCGAGACCAACGCGACCCTCCTGCTGATCTTCAGCTTTCTGGTCGTGACCATCGGTGGCCTGGTTCAGATCACCCCGCTGTTCTACCTTGAGAACACAATCGAGAAGGTGGAGGGCATGCGCCCGTACACCCCTCTCGAAATGGCGGGGCGTGAGATCTACATCCGCGAAGGCTGCTATGTCTGCCACAGCCAGATGATCCGCCCGATGCGGGATGAGGTTGAACGTTATGGCCACTACTCGCTGGCGGCTGAGTCGATGTATGACCACCCGTTCCAGTGGGGCTCCAAGCGGACCGGACCTGATCTGGCGCGTGTGGGTGGCCGTTACTCGGACCAGTGGCATGTGGACCACCTGCGTGATCCGCAGTCGGTTGTTCCGGAATCGGTGATGCCGAAATACGGCTTCCTCGAGCACCGCAAGCTGGATGGCAAGTATATCGGCGACATCATGGCAGCAAACGCTGTTGTGGGTACGCCCTATACCGAAGAGATGCTGGCCAACGCGCAGGCGGACTTCCGTGCGCAGGCCGATCCGGACAGCGACTATGACGGGCTGCTGGAACGCTATGGCGACAAAGTCAGCGTGCGCAACTTCGACGGTCAGCCCGAACTGACCGAAGCAGACGCGCTGGTTGCTTATTTGCAGATGCTGGGAACGCTGGTCGACTTCTCGACCTTCACCCCGGACGCGAGCCGCTAAGGAGGGTGTGATGGAAGAATATACTCTTTTAAGGCAGTTCGCGGATAGCTGGATGCTGCTTGTGCTGTTCATCTTCTTTGTTGGCATCATCATCTGGGTGTTCCGACCCGGTGCCAGCAAAGAATACAAGGACACCGCCAATATCCCGTTCCGGCACCAAGACAAACCCGCCGAATCTGAATCTAAGGAGGCGCGGCAATGAGTAAACCATCTGAAAAACTGCCGGGCGATCCAAACACAACCGGACATACCTGGGACGGCATCGAAGAATTCGACAACCCGATGCCGCGTTGGTGGCTGTGGACCTTCTACGCCACTATTTTCTGGGGCGTGATCTACACGATCATGTATCCGGCTTGGCCATTGGTTCATTCTGCGACAGCCGGTGTTCTGGGCTGGTCCACGCGTGAGGATGTGCAGCAGGAAATGGTGAGCTTCGAAGAAGCGAACGCACCCTGGAACGCCAAGCTGGTTGAAACACCGCTGGAACAGATCTCGGCCGATGCCGAGCTACAGCAATACGCGGTGAACGCGGGCGGCGCTGTGTTCCGCACCTGGTGTGCGCAATGCCACGGCTCGGGTGCACAGGGAGCAACCGGCTTTCCGAACCTGCTGGATGACGCTTGGCTGTGGGGCGGTTCGCTCGAAGATATCGAGCACACCATAGCCCACGGTATTCGGAACGAGGAAAGCGACGATGCACGCTATTCCGAAATGCCGGCCTTTGGAGAAATTCTCGAAGGGGAAGAGATCACTCAGGTGGTTCAGTACGTCATGTCGCTGACCAATGCGCAGACCGACGATGCGGCGGCGCAGGCGGGCAAAGTTGTTTTCGAAGACAACTGTGCGGCCTGTCACGGCGAAGACGGTAAAGGCGATGTCTTCCAGGGCGCGCCGAACCTGACCGACGCGATCTGGCTTTATGGCGGTAGCCAAGAGGCTCTGACCGAGACGGTCACCTATAGCCGCTTTGGTGTGATGCCCGCTTGGGAAAACCGTCTGACCGATGCGCAAATCCGCGCCGTCACCGCCTATGTTCACCAGCTTGGTGGTGGTCAGTAAGGTCTAAGGAATACCTTCGGACGGTTCGCCGCCCGAAGGTTGAGGCACCGGCTGTTCCATCTGTTCGCGCGTTTCCTGAACAGCCGGTGCTACAACTCCAAACTAGTGTTCCGCCCCGACTGGGTCCAGAGGACTTGTCACTTTGGGCGTGCAGTTGTGACGCGCAAGCTTACCTTCCACCATGGATCATCTTTCAACCGCTTTTTCGGTTCGTTGAGTGCCTCGATTTGTGTGGCGACCATGAAGGTCTTGGCGAAAACGGACAGCATCTGACCTCTCCTTCGTTTGACTCCAAATTGGGTTCAGGATTGATCTGCAGGCGCGGAAATGCGACTCAATTGAAAATTGAACGTGTAAGCAGGATTTACATATGGATTGGTTGAAGATGCCGCCGTTAGCGTCGCTGAAGGCTTTTCATGCCTTTTCGGAAACGGGGAACGTGGTGCAGGCAGGGACTTTGTTGAATGTCAGCCACGCTGCCATCAGCCAGCAATTGCGCGCGTTAGAGAAACATCTGGGTGCAGCACTATTGGATCGAAGCGGAAAATCCATGACCCTGACCCCCGAGGGCGAGAGGCTGGCCCGCGCCCTGCATCTGGGATTTGGCGCCATCGGCGATGCGGTGGCTGATCTATTGCACCTGACCGAGGATCGACCGGTTCACATTTCGCTGACCGCGTCTTTTGCGGCTTCTTGGCTGATGCCGCGTCTGCCTGCCTTTCAGCTCGAACATCCCGATGTTCCTCTGGTGCTGGACCCGTCGCCCGAACTTGTAAGCCTTCGGCCGGGCGGGGTAGATGTCGCGATCCGTTATGGGGATGGGAACTGGCCCGGCCTGACGTCGGAGCTTTTACTGCAAAGCCCCATCGTGATCGTCGCTGCGCCCTCTTTGCTGCAGGGCAGGGCGTCAATGACCCCGGAGGAGCTAAGCCAACTGCCCTGGCTTGAAGAGCTTGGCACCACCGAGGCGACCTCGTGGCTTGCCCAGCGGGGGGTCGAACACGACCTCCGCGCAGGGCGTATTGTGCTACCGGGAAACCTCGTGCTCGAAGGTCTGCGGGCCGGGCAAGGGGTTACTGTCACCGCGCGGCATTTTGTCGAGCCGGACATAAAAGCGGGCCGCCTTGTCGAGCTATTTTGCGAACCCGGCCAACAGGGCTATCATATAGTTACCAGCGACGCCCCGCTGCGCCCCGGAGTCAAGGTTTTTGTGACGTGGCTCAGGCGGCAATCTGGTCGCATGTGACAAAAGGTGTCTGTGCGATGCGCTTTTGACCCATGTCAAAGTGGGGCCCGTTGTGATCTGGGACAAGACGCCTAAAAAACAGCCACATCTGGAGCCAGCTCGTGAGCGAATCCGACCCAGCCCCCAGCCTTTATGCTGCTAGGGAGCCCATCTTTCCCCGGCGCGTGTCCGGTCCTTTTAGAAACCTGAAATGGATCATCCTCGCGGTCACATTGGGGATTTACTATCTGACACCTTGGATCAGGTGGGACCGCGGCCCCAGCTTGCCGGATCAGGCGGTACTGCTGGATTTGGCGAATCGTCGCTTTTACTTCTTCTGGATCGAGATCTGGCCGCACGAATTTTATTTCGTTGCGGGCCTGCTGATTATGGCAGGTCTCGGGCTGTTTCTTTTCACCTCGGCTCTTGGGCGCGTTTGGTGCGGCTATGCTTGCCCGCAGACCGTGTGGACCGACCTTTACATTCTGGTTGAACGCTGGATCGAAGGGGACAGAAACGCCCGTCTGCGTTTGCACCGGCAGGAAAAATTGGATCTCCGCAAGGCCCGCTTGCGTTTGACGAAGTGGACCGTTTGGCTGTTGATCGGCGTGGCTACTGGCGGTGCCTGGGTATTCTATTTTGCGGACGCGCCGACACTGGCCCGCGATTTGGTCACCGGCAACGCCCATCCGGTTGCCTACACGACCATTTTGATTCTGACCGGCACGACTTTTCTGTTCGGCGGGTTCGCTCGCGAGCAGATTTGTATCTATGCCTGCCCATGGCCCCGTATTCAGGCCGCGATGATGGACGAGGATACTCTGGTCGTTGGCTACCGCGAATGGCGCGGTGAACCGCGCGGCAAGGGTAAGCGGACAGCGGATTCCGAGTTGGGCGACTGCATCGATTGCATGGCCTGTGTGAATGTTTGCCCTGTAGGGATTGATATTCGCGACGGACAGCAGCTGGAATGTATCACCTGCGCCCTGTGTATCGATGCCTGTGATGACATGATGGCCAAGATCGGCAAGCCACGCGGTCTGATCGACTACATGGCGCTGAGTGACGAGACCCGCGAACGTGCGGGCCAACCGCCCAAGAATGTCTGGAAACATATCCTGCGGCCGCGGACGATCATGTATACCGCCCTGTGGTCTCTGGTTGGCTTTGGCTTGCTGTTTGCGCTGTTCATCCGTTCCGACATCGATCTGACCGTGGCACCAGTGCGCAACCCGACCTTCGTAACCCTGTCCGATGGCACCATCCGCAACACCTATGATGTGCGTCTGCGCAACAAACATGGTGAGGATCGACCGTTCGAGCTGTCGCTGACTGGTGATCCGGCGCTGCAGCTGCAAATTGAAGGTGTCGAGGGCAATACTGTTAATGTCACGGCAGATACGGCACAATTGACGCGAGTTTACATCATTTCCGCAAAGGGAACCGGACCTTCGGCTGCGGACACTACTCCGGTGCGCATTTGGGTCGAGGATGTTGAAAGTGGTGAACGTGCCTATAAGGACACTACGTTCAATGGACGAGGAAACTAAGATGGCTGAGCGTCAGTTTACCGGAAAACACGCTTTGGCGGTGTTCGTCGCCGCCTTTGGTGTGATCATCGCTGTCAATCTTGTGTTGGCCTATAGCGCGGTGAAGACCTTTCCGGGGCTTGAAGTGAAGAACTCGTATGTCGCTAGTCAGGAGTTCAACGAGCGTCTGCAGGAACAGCAGGCGCTGGGCTGGCACATCCGTGCCGAGGTTTCGGGCGGTCTGCTGATCCTGCACATCACCGACAAGACCGGTGCTCCGGTCGAAGTGGCAGAGTTGCAGGCGGTCGTTGGCCGTGCGACCCATGTGAAAGAGGACTTCTCGCCCGATTTCACCTTTGACGGTCAGGCTTATGCAACCCCGGCGGCTTTGGGCGAGGGTAACTGGAACATTCGTCTGGTCGCCAAGGATCATGACGGCGCGAAGTTTGCGCAGCGCGTGCCGCTGTATGTGAAGGGGTGATTGGATGACGGCGCAGCTTACATCCGGTACGGCGGCCTGCCCGGGATGCATTGCCAGCCCTGCAGAACCGGCGCGCCCCATTCCGCAGGATGTGCAGATTGCGTTGTCCCTGCCGGGTATCCATTGCTCGGCTTGTATCGCCACGGTCGAACGTGAGCTGAACGCCCATCCCGGCGTGGAAGATGCGCGAGTGAACCTGACCCTGAAACGCGCGATGGTCAAAGCGGCTCCCGATCTACGCGCCGCCGATCTAATCCCGGTGCTAGAGAATGCGGGTTTCGAGGCGCATGAGCTGGACCCCGGCGCCCTGTCGGCCACGCAGGCGGACAAGGCGGGCCGCGATCTGTTGATGCGCCTAGCGGTGGCCGGGTTTGCCTCGATGAACGTGATGCTGTTGTCGGTGTCGGTCTGGTCGGGGGCCTCGGATGCCACGCGCGACATGTTCCACTGGATCTCGGCAGCGATTGCGCTGCCCGCGATTGCCTTTTCCGCGCAGCCTTTTTTTACCAACGCCTGGAGCGCCCTGCGCGTGCGCCGCCTGAACATGGACGTGCCGATTGTGCTGGCCATTGTGCTGGCGCTGGTGACGTCGCTGTGGGAAACCGCGCTCAGTGGTGAACACGCCTATTTCGACGCGGCGCTGACGCTGACCTTCTTCCTGCTGGCGGGCCGCTATCTGGATTACCGCACCCGCGCCGCCGCCCGATCCGCGGCCGAAGAATTGACGGCGCTTGAAGTGCCTCGCGCTATTAGGCTGGTCGATGGGGCCGAAGAAGAGGTCGCCGTGGCCGCGCTGGCCGTCGGTGACCTGGTCCTTGTCCGGCCCGGTGGCCGTATGCCGGTGGATGGTGAAATCGTATCCGGCCAGTCGGAACTGGATCGCTCTTTGCTGACCGGGGAAACCCTGCCGGTCTTTGCCGAGGCTGGCCTGACTGTCAGTGCCGGTGAGGTCAACCTGACAGGCCCCCTGACCATCCGGGCAACAGCGGTGGGCGAGGATACTTCGCTGCACCGCATGGCTGATCTGGTCGCCATCGCTGAATCGGGGCGGTCGCGTTATACCTCGCTGGCTGACAAGGCGGCTAAGCTTTATGCGCCCGGTGTGCACATCCTGTCGGCCATCAGCTTTCTGGGTTGGTATATCTATTCCGGCGATATCCGCACCGCGCTGAACATCGCCGCTGCCGTTTTGATCATCACATGCCCTTGTGCGTTGGGTCTGGCCGTACCTGCGGTGACCACGGCAGCCTCGGGGCGGCTGTTCCGCAAGGGGATGCTGATCAAGCACGCCACCGCGCTGGAACGTCTGGCCGAAGTGGATACGGTCGTCTTCGACAAAACCGGTACGCTGACCTCGGGCACGCCCGAACTGACCAATCTGGGCGATCATTCCCGCGCGGACCTTGAGATTGCTCTGGCATTAGCCGAGGCGTCTTCGCATCCGTTGTCGGCGGCACTGACCAAGGCTGCACGGAATACCGGGATCAAACCGGCCAGCCTCAAGGATGTTACCGAAGTTCCGGGCTATGGCACCGAGGGCAATTGGCGCGGCCAGCGGGTGCGCCTGGGTCGTGCGGCATGGACCGGCGCAGAAGAGGGCAACCAAACCGCAGCCTGGCTGTCGGTTGGTGGACAACCCCCTGTTTCTTTCCTGTTCACGGACAGCCTGCGCTCCGGCGCGGCCGAGGCGGTTCAGGCTCTTCGCGATGCGGGCAAGGACGTCATCCTTATTTCCGGTGACACGCAGGGCGCGGTGCAGGCGCTGGCTGCAAAGCTGGGGATCGAAAACTGGGTCGCGCAAGCGTTGCCACAGGATAAGGCAGCCCGCGTGCAGGAGCTAAGTGATCAGGGCCGTCGCGTTCTGATGGTCGGTGATGGTTTGAATGATACGGCGGCACTGGCAGCAGCACATGTGTCGATCTCTCCGGCCTCGGCACTGGATGCGGCGCGGGTGGCGTCGGATATCGTGCTACTGGGCTATGATCTTGCCCCGATCGCGGATGCCTGCGATACGGCTGTGAAGGCGACCAAGCGGATTCGTGAGAACTTCCGCATCGCCACCGTGTATAATATCATCGCGGTACCGCTGGCCGTAATTGGCTTGGCCACACCGTTGATCGCGGCACTGGCGATGTCGACCTCGTCCATCACCGTGTCCCTTAACGCCTTGCGCCTGAGGTAACTGATTTGGAAGTACTGGCCTATCTGATACCGATTTCCCTGCTTTTGGGTGGGGTTGGCCTTGTGGCGTTTATCTATACGGTTCGATCAAACCAGTATGATGATCCCGAAGGTGATGCGCGCCGTATCCTGAACGACGAATGGGACGACAAGCCCAGGCCCTGACGGCCCTTGAAATTGCCGCAATGCCCGGTTATGTCCGGCCCATCCGCTAGCAGAGAGAACCAAGCCAAATGGCAACTATGAATCCGATCCAGTTCATTCAGCAAGTCCGCGCCGAAGTCTCAAAGGTCGTTTGGCCGACCCGGCGTGAAGTTCTGCTGACCACGGTCATGGTGTTCATCATGGCGGCGCTGACGGCCGTGTTCTTTGCGCTGGTGGATCTGGCCATTCGCGGCGGACTGCAGGCGATTCTGGGCGCGTTCAGCTAAACCGGTTTGGGCAGGCGGAAACGCCACTGCCCCCTTGCACACCGCGCGATGTCAGAGTAGGTGACGCGGTACTATTCGGAATGGGCGTGCGGCGATTCGGGCTGCGCGCCGCTTTTTATTCCGGGTGATGCGATAGAATTTCAATGACGGTGCTGCGGCAACCCGTGCGCACCGAAGACAAACAAGGACGACAGGTTCATGGCGAAACGGTGGTACTCGGTCAGCGTTCTTTCGAATTTCGAAAAGAAGATCGCAGAGCAGATCCGCACGTCCGTGGCCGAGCAGGGCCTTGAGGACGATATCGACGAGGTTCTGGTGCCCACCGAAGAGGTGATCGAAGTGCGCCGGGGCAAGAAGGTCACGACCGAACGCCGCTTCATGCCCGGCTATGTGCTGGTGCATATGGAGATGTCGGATCAGGGCTACCACCTTGTGAACTCGATCAACCGCGTCACCGGTTTTCTAGGCCCGCAAGGCCGCCCGATGCCGATGCGTGACGCCGAGGTGAACCAGATCCTCAACCGCGTTCAGGAAGGCGAAGAAGCGCCCAAACTGATGATCAGCTTTGAGGTCGGCGAGAAGGTCAAGGTCAACGACGGCCCGTTCGAGGATTTCGACGGTATGGTCGAAGGCGTGGACGACGAGAATCAGAAGCTGAAGGTTTCGGTTTCGATCTTCGGTCGCGAAACCCCGGTCGAGCTGGACTTTACCCAGGTGACCAAGCAGAGCTGATTGAACCTGCAGCGAGATTCGAAGCGCCGCGATGCCTTGGGCAACGCGGCGTTTTTTTGTTACAAACCAGTTCTAGCGGCCGAAGGCAAAGGGCAGGTTACTTCGGTGGCAGGGAAGGAACTGTGTAGCTATGGCGGTCCGGGGATCAGTTCATTTTGTTGAAGGGCTGTCAGAATGTCGAGGATTGTCGACGGGCTGAAATCCACCGATCCGTCAAGAAAGACACCCAGCCCACCTTCTCCGATCTCTTTCGGGCCGCCATTGTCGTAAACCGGATCGAGTGAAGCGAGCTCTGCTGGCAATTCCGGACACAACGGGGTTTCGTTCAAAACAAGGTCCACAGCGGCCAGCATCAATTCCTTAACAGAGTCCAGAGTGTCGTCCTTCAGAAGTTGCTCGCGCTGTTCTTCAGGGGCCGTAAGTGTAAGATCAATGAGTTTGAAATAAGCACAATTGTCGCGCAGCTCGACGGTCGCCGCAGTGGACATATTCGCCAGGATGGCTCTTTTTTGTTCGCCCCGCTGAAAGTCGCGCTCGCTGGTTCGGCTGCATTCGAAGATTGTGATGGTTACATCCCCATTCAAGTCAATCGCGTCGTCTTGGGCATTGAGGCTTAGGTCATCCAGCCGGGCCTGCAGGCCGCAATTGTCGATGATCGCGTTGTCAGCCAACCGCTCTGGCACAGTTTCTTGTATCTCTCGGAGGTCGAGAAGGGCGTTCACCCCGATCCGTGTCGGGGCAGCGGCAGTGATTTTCAGGTCCAACGTGTAGGGGAGCTTTGTTTCGCGCACCGGCAAGGTGGCGTCGATCAGAAAGTTCACCTCTTGAGCGCTAGGAGCGCGAACGCCAGGAACCGCTGCTGCCAAGACCAGGATCATGAACCAATGTCTCATTCAGCAAACTCCAAAACACCAAGCTCCTTTAGGCCCGCAAGAACTTTGACGATTGTCTCGGCGCTGACATCAGCCGATCCGACAACTGCGGCTCCCATCCCGCCCGGAGCAATTTCGCGTGTGCCGCCGGATTCGTAGATCGGGTCGAGAACGGTGAATTCTTCGGGCAGTGGCGGGCAGACCGGGTTGGCGGCCAAAAACTCTCCACCCTTTTCAAGCACGGCTTCGTTGATGCGGTTGGTTAAACCAAAAAGATTGCTGACGGCGCCGATAAAGCCACGAGGGTTGAGGTCAACATTTTCGATACTGAATGTCAGGCACTGGCCTTTGACTTCCGCCTTGGCGACAGCAACGGCATCGACTGTAGCCCCAAAATAACGAATGCCAGCTTCTTCACGCCGGTTGCACCTGGTAAATTGAGCGCGGGCCGAACCCTCGACCTTTACAGTATCCCCTATGGCGGTGACATCGCGGACCTCAAGATAGATCTGACGTTTGCAGCTTTCTTCCAGAGGGCCAGTCAGAATCTGCGGCGCCTTTTCCTGCAATCCACGCAGGTCCGTGAACGCCCTTATTCGCAACCGTGTGGGGCTGGCTTCTTCAAGGCCACTGTAAACCGTGAAGGGAACGGGAATGTCGCGTAGGGGAACTTCCTTGGTCAGTTTTATCTGAAACCGACCGGCATAGGTGGCAGGATCAATTCCCGTCGTGGCGGTTGACGCGGGACTGTTGAACCCGTTGGATTGGCCGGTTGTCTCGGACGCAGCGTCCTGATCCTGAGCCTTGCTGCCGCATCCCGGCAGCATCGCCAGGAAAACGCAGATCAGTAGCCCCTTGTTCAGCCGAGATGATGCCATCCCCGATCACCTCTTTTGCAATCAAGCAGTTCCAAGATACCCACCTTGTTCTCTGGTGCAACTTATGTATTCAAATAAATTATTCTGTTTGGCTGTTTCTAACTGACACTTGGGTCGGGCCAAGACGAAAAGGGTCAATTGGGAATACGGTGACATCCACTTGCCAACCCCATCGTTCCCCTGTAAATGCCGCCTCTATCGTCTTCGGGCGAGATTCTCTCGTGGGAGGTTGCTGGGATCGCGATCCCGGATCGGACCACGCAACATAAACCGGGTGGAACGCGTTTCACCTACGTTGAAAGGAAAACCAAATGGCCAAGAAGCTTGCTGGTACAATGAAACTGCAGGTTCCTGCAGGTCAGGCGAACCCGTCGCCGCCAGTTGGTCCGGCGCTGGGTCAGCGCGGCATCAACATCATGGAATTCTGCAAGGCGTTCAACGCCAAGACCGCAGACATGGAGCCCGGCGCTCCGTGCCCGACCGTGATCACCTACTATCAGGACAAGTCCTTCACCATGGACATCAAGACGCCGCCCGCGTCTTACTACCTGAAAAAAGCAGCTGGTCTGAAGCCGGTCGGCAAGCGTAACCGCCCCCGTGGCGCGGAGAACCCCGGTCGTGAGACCGTGGCCACCGTGACCTCAAAGCAGGTTCGTGAAATCGCCGAAGCCAAAATGAAAGATCTGAACGCCAACGACGTCGAAGGCGCAATGCAGATCATCCTGGGCTCGGCCCGCTCCATGGGCATCGAGGTGAAGTAAGATGGCAAAACTCGGTAAACGTACCCGCGCTGCGCGCGAAGCTGTCGCTGGCAAGGAAAACCTGTCGGTCGAAGAAGCAGTTGCCCTGGTCAAAGCCAACGCAACCTCGAAGTTCGACGAGACTATCGAAATCGCGATGAACCTGGGCGTTGACACCCGTCACGCAGACCAGATGGTTCGTGGCGTTGTCGGTCTGCCGAACGGCACCGGTAAAGCGATGCGCGTTGCTGTATTCGCTCGTGGCCCCAAGGCTGACGAAGCAAAAGAAGCAGGCGCAGATATCGTTGGCGCAGAAGACCTGATGGAAACCATTCAGGGCGGCACCATCGAATTCGATCGCTGCATTGCTACCCCTGACATGATGCCGATCGTCGGTCGTCTGGGTAAAGTTCTGGGCCCCCGCAACCTGATGCCGAATCCCAAAGTTGGCACCGTGACCATGGACGTGAAAGCAGCCGTGGAAGCAGCCAAGGGCGGTGAAGTTCAGTTCAAGGCGGAAAAAGGCGGCGTTGTGCACGCTGGCGTTGGTAAAGCGTCGTTCGACGAAGCCAAGCTGGCCGAAAATGTCCGTGCTTTCGTCTCGGCTGTGGCCAAGGCCAAACCGTCGGGCGCCAAAGGCACCTACATGAAGAAAATCGCACTGAGCTCGACCATGGGCCCGGGCGTGACTCTGGACGTGGCTGCTGCTGCGGGCGAATAAGCCTTAGCTTCAGTTGCAAAGATTTGATCCCGGGTGGTGCGAACTGCCCGGGATTTTCTTTTGTGAAATGCTTGCGAGTTAAGGCCTTTCAACGGTTTTGAAAGGCGATCTGCAGCCGATCCCCCAGCCGCTGTCGCCTGTCTTCCTCGTAGGGGCTGCAGCGATGATCGACGTGCCACGACGCAAGCCAGTCTTTCAGCAGACGCCCGCGGATGCAGAAATCCAGTATTCCCATATGGATCGGGTGCCGATAGCGGCGAAAGAACATGTCCTTGTTCAGTTTCAGGATGCCGCTGCGGTCTACGTCGGGCGGCTCGGCGTCGCGGAAAACATCTGACTTGAGAAAATCGACAATGTCATAAACGGCGAGCTTCTCGCGCATCTCGGTGAAGTCCAGTCCGATCATCTCACCTTTGCCGACAATCAGGTTCTGGCCGTGAAAGTCGCCATGCGAAAACACCCGCGTATCGGGGATGCCTTTCAGATTCAGCGCAGACTTTTCCAGAATTTCCGCCATATGCCCGCCTGTTGCCCGGATGTGCGGCGGCACGGATTGCTGCAGCTCGTAGATGGCGTCGATCATCCAGCGCGGCCGAAACGCATACTCGGTGGACGGCCGGCAGCTATGCAGGTCGTGCAGCCACGCCCCGGCGCGGCGGTAGATCCGGGCGACCTGATCGTCGTCTTTACTGTTGTGGATCACGTCCGCTGCGGTGGGACGATCTACGAATTCGGAGACGAAGAACATGCCCCCGGGCGACAGGTAATAAGGGTGCACAGCGCGCGAGGTCTCGAATTGCAAAAACTGCTGCGACAGTTCGGTCAGCAACTCAAATTCTCGCTGTAATCGGCCAGAGGCCGGAGACAGCGTGTCTATTTTCAGTGCGTAATCCTGTTGCTTGCCTTTGATCCTGAGAACCATACGCGTGTCGGCAAAGTCATGTGATCGGTACACGCAGTCGAAATGCAATACTTCGTCAGCGGTGTGTTGTGTGGAAAACTCATGCACGCAAGAGGCCGCGCGTGCTCTTTCTTCATCGGTTATTGGCAACATCGAAGGGAACGCACCATGCCTCGGGTAGTTTAGTTGGCTGCGATCACAGGACCGGAGTTCACGCACT
Source organism: Ruegeria sp. ABF4_144 (assembly GCF_056160045.1). Taxonomy (NCBI): domain Bacteria; kingdom Pseudomonadati; phylum Pseudomonadota; class Alphaproteobacteria; order Rhodobacterales; family Roseobacteraceae; genus Ruegeria; species Ruegeria sp. ABF4_144. Next base: position 2,905,515 of record NZ_JBSWWK010000001.1, on the reverse strand, counting down.
CTGTCAACGAGAAGAGGGGTTTTAGCAGGGCCGTTCTTGCACCGTAGCTAGGTGTAAGCCGCAAGCTGGGAAATATACAAACACAGTTGAATGTGTAACAGCCGCCATGAAAGAGGCAAAACGGGAAAAACAATCCCTGGGTGTCTCCCCTTTCCATGGGCCGGGCTCTACTGGTTCCCAAAAAGAGCTATGAGATATCAAATGACACTAAACACAGTGATGGCCGCTGTGATTGGTGGAACGATTTTCCGGTCTGGCTGTGCATATAACAGTCCGGAATGGAATACTGTGCGGAAAAGGCAGAAGAGCGCGGCGACTTCGCCATGGATCGACTGAATTTCGCGAATACACTTTTCAGCGCCGATGATGACGCCTGCACGTTCATAATCGGGAATTTTTCTGGCTACCGTGAGACCTTCGCGTTTGTGGGAAATTCGCTTCTGGCGAACGACTACAGCCCAGCAGGCGGTTCAAAAAAGGGCCTGAAGTACAAAAAGGGTGATCAAGGTTTTTTCGTTTATGGATACTATAACGGCCAGGCCGGTCAATCCGTGGTGTCGATCACCCGGGAGAATTGAACGAATTGACGGGGAATCGGCAAGCAAGCTTGTTTAATTTACCTCTTGGAAACCCCGGTCATCTGCCCTAAAGAGAGCTGCGGAGTAAAGCGTGCGATTCGTCGTGCGCTTTATTTCGTTTCGTCCAAGACGGTGGGTGGGTCCATATGGCCCCTTAATTCCCTGCCTGAGACGGGTAAGACCAAAGAATTCTGAGGGTCACGATCCTCGGGCGAGTTTTGGCCAATCCCGTAACAACGGACCTGAACGCCGGGGCGCAAGCCACGGCAAATATGAGCCGGGATGTCTGACATCCCAAACTTGGAGAGAACTGTGGATAGAGCCCAGAAAGAGAAAGTGGTCGAGGAACTCGGCCAAATCTTCGAAAGCTCTGGCGTCGTAGTGGTTGCCCACTACGCCGGTCTGACAGTTGCCGAGATGCAGGACCTTCGCGCACGTGCTCGTGACGCGGGTGGCTCCGTGCGTGTTGCCAAAAACAGGCTCGCCAAAATCGCCCTTGAGGGTAAGCCGTGTGAAAGCATGGCCGACCTGCTGACAGGGATGACCGTTCTGACCTATTCCGAGGACCCTGTGGCAGCAGCCAAAGTGGCCGAGGACTTCGCCAAAGAGAACCAAAAGTTCGAAATCCTTGGCGGTGCAATGGGCGAGAACGCTCTGGACCGGGCTGGTGTTACAGCCGTGTCGAAAATGCCGTCGCGTGAAGAGCTTATTGCTACGATCGCTGGTATGCTTGGCGCGCCTGCTTCGAACATCGCCGGTGCAATTGGCGCACCTGCAAGCAACATCGCAAGCATCCTTTCCACCATCGAAGAGAAGGCGGAAGCTGCGTAAGCGGTTGGCACTGAATGATCTGCGTAGGGTGAACACCCTGACGTTGGAACACACACTGTAAACGGAAAGAGCTGATAAAATGGCTGATCTGAAAGCACTCGCAGAAAGCATCGTGGGTCTGACCCTGCTGGAAGCACAAGAACTGAAAACCATCCTCAAAGACGAATACGGCATCGAGCCCGCAGCAGGCGGCGCAGTTGTCATGGCTGCTGGTGGCGACGCCGGCGGTGCAGCTGAGGAAGAAAAAACCGAATTCGACGTCGTTCTGAAGAACGCCGGCGCATCGAAAATCAACGTCATCAAAGAAGTTCGCGGCATCACCGGCCTGGGCCTGAAAGAAGCCAAGGAACTGGTCGAAGCCGGCGGCAAGATCAAAGAAGGCGTGGACAAAGCAGAAGCAGAAGACGTCAAAGCCAAGCTGGAAGCAGCTGGCGCCGAAGTCGAGCTGGCCTAAGCTTAGTCTCTGGTGCATCGCTGATGCGCCGAAACATTTGGCTGGGTCCGGAGAAATCCGGGTCCAGCCGAACCTGTCTTAGAAAGGGCCTCATGGGTTGGGGCGTTTTCTTAGACGCGGTTCTCGGATCGGGAGGCTGCCTTCGGGACGGTGGCCATGAATTGATCCGGACGTGTCGTCTCGAATGTGCAAGATGCCGGGGCCCGACGGTGTCTTTGCCCGCTGAGAACATCGAAAGGTGACATCTGACATGGCTCAAACGTTCCTTGGCCAGAAACGTCTTCGTAAATATTACGGCAAAATCCGCGAAGTGCTGGAGATGCCGAACCTCATTGAGGTCCAGAAATCTTCTTATGATCTTTTCCTGCGCTCCGGCGATGCAGAACAGCCCACTGACGGCGAAGGCATCAAAGGTGTGTTCCAGTCGGTTTTCCCGATCAAGGATTTCAACGAAACCTCCGTTCTGGAGTTCGTGAAATACGATTTGGAAAAACCCAAATACGACGTCGAAGAGTGCATGCAGCGCGACATGACCTACAGCGCGCCGCTGAAGGTTACTTTGCGTTTGATCGTATTTGATGTCGATGAGGACACTGGCGCGAAATCGGTTAAAGACATCAAAGAACAGGACGTGTTCATGGGCGACATGCCCCTGATGACGCCGAACGGTACGTTCATCGTGAACGGCACCGAGCGTGTGATCGTGTCCCAGATGCACCGTTCGCCCGGTGTGTTCTTTGACCACGACAAGGGTAAAACCCATTCCTCGGGCAAACTGCTGTTTGCCTGCCGCATCATCCCGTATCGCGGCAGCTGGCTGGACTTTGAGTTCGACGCCAAGGACATCGTGTTCGCCCGTATCGACCGTCGCCGTAAGCTGCCTGTGACCACCCTGCTGTACGCGCTGGGTCTGGATCAGGAAGCGATTATGGACGCGTACTACAACACCGTGTCCTACAAGCTGGACAAGAAGAAGGGCTGGGTCACACCGTTCTTCCCCGAGCGTGTGCGCGGTACCCGTCCGACCTATGACCTGATCGACGCGAAATCCGGTGAAGTGATTGCCGAAGCGGGCAAGAAAGTCACCCCGCGCGCGGTCAAGAAACTGATCGAAGAAGGCGTGGTCACCGACCTGCTGGTTCCGTTCGATCACATTGTCGGCAAATATGTCGCCAAGGACATCATCAACGAAGAAAACGGCGCTATCTATGTCGAAGCGGGTGATGAGCTGACCCTGGAATACGACAAGGACGGCGACCTGATCGGCGGCACTGTCAAAGAACTGATCGATGCCGGTATCACCGACATCCCGGTTCTGGACATCGACAACGTCAATGTCGGCCCCTACATGCGCAACACCATGGCCGCAGATAAGAACATGGGTCGCGAAACCGCGCTGATGGACATCTACCGCGTCATGCGCCCGGGTGAGCCGCCCACCGTCGAGGCTGCGTCGGCCCTGTTCGACACCCTGTTCTTCGACAGCGAGCGTTATGACCTGTCCGCCGTTGGCCGCGTGAAAATGAACATGCGTCTGGCTTTGGATGCGCCGGACACCCTGCGTACCCTGCGCCGCGAAGACATCGTGGCCTGCATCAAGGCGCTGGTTGAACTGCGTGACGGCAAAGGCGACGTGGACGATATCGACCACCTCGGCAACCGTCGTGTGCGTTCGGTCGGCGAACTGATGGAAAACCAGTACCGCGTTGGCCTGCTGCGCATGGAGCGCGCGATCAAAGAGCGTATGTCGTCGGTCGAAATCGACACCGTCATGCCGCAAGACCTGATCAACGCGAAACCGGCTGCTGCTGCTGTTCGTGAGTTCTTCGGCTCGTCGCAGCTGTCGCAGTTCATGGACCAGACCAACCCGCTGTCTGAAGTCACCCACAAACGCCGCCTCTCGGCGCTTGGCCCGGGTGGTCTGACGCGTGAGCGTGCGGGCTTTGAGGTGCGCGACGTACACCCGACCCACTATGGCCGGATGTGTCCGATTGAAACGCCCGAAGGTCCGAACATCGGTCTGATCAACTCGCTGGCCACCTTTGCCCGCGTGAACAAGTATGGCTTCATCGAAACACCCTACCGCGTCGTCAAAGACGCCGAGGTGACCGACGAGGTTCACTACATGTCCGCGACCGAGGAAATGCGTCACACCGTGGCGCAGGCGAACGCGACACTGGATGCGGATGGCAAGTTCATCAACGATCTGGTTTCGACCCGTCAGGCCGGTGACTACACCCTCGCCCCGCGCGAGAATGTTGACCTGATCGACGTGTCGCCGAAACAGCTGGTCTCGGTCGCTGCATCGCTGATCCCGTTTCTTGAAAATGACGACGCCAACCGCGCTCTGATGGGCTCGAACATGCAACGTCAGGCGGTTCCGCTGCTGCGCGCCGAAGCGCCGCTGGTCGGTACCGGTATCGAGGAAAAGGTTGCGATCGACTCGGGTGCTGCGATTCAGGCGAAACGCGCCGGTATCATCGACCAGGTCGATGCCCAGCGTATCGTTATCCGCGCTACCGAAGATCTGGAACTGGGTGACGCTGGCGTTGACATCTATCGTCTGCGCAAATTCCAGCGGTCTAACCAGAACACCTGCATCAACCAGCGTCCGCTGATCAAGGTGGGTGACACCGTCCAGAAGGGCGAAGTCATTGCCGACGGTCCGTCCACCGATATGGGCGAACTGGCGCTTGGTAAGAACGTGGTCGTCGCGTTCATGCCATGGAACGGTTACAACTACGAAGACTCGATCCTGATCTCGGAACGTATCGCGCGTGACGACGTCTTTACCTCGGTCCATATCGAGGAATTCGAAGTCGCCGCCCGTGACACCAAGCTGGGCCCGGAAGAGATCACCCGCGACATCCCGAACGTCGGTGAAGAAGCGCTGCGCAACCTCGACGAGGCGGGCATCGTTTACATCGGCGCGGATGTTGAGCCAGGCGATATTCTGGTCGGCAAGATCACTCCGAAGGGCGAAAGCCCAATGACCCCGGAAGAAAAGCTGCTGCGCGCCATCTTTGGTGAAAAAGCATCTGACGTGCGCGACACCTCGCTGCGCGTGAAGCCGGGCGATTACGGTACGGTGGTTGAGGTCCGCGTCTTCAACCGTCACGGCGTCGAGAAAGACGAGCGTGCGCTGCAGATCGAGCGTGAGGAAGTCGAACGTCTGGCCCGTGACCGGGACGACGAGCTGGCGATCCTGGACCGCAACATCTATGCGCGTCTGCAAGGCCTGATCCTGGGTAAAACCGCAGTCAAAGGCCCGAAAGGCGTCAAGGCAGGGTCGGTGATCACCGAGGAACTGCTGGAAACCCTGACCCGTGGTCAGTGGTGGCAGCTGGCGCTGGAAGGCGAGCAGGACGCACAGATCGTTGAGGCTCTGAACGAGCAGTACGAAGTGCAAAAGCGTGCTCTGGACGCCCGTTTTGAAGACAAGGTCGAGAAGGTCCGTCGTGGCGACGACCTGCCGCCGGGTGTGATGAAGATGGTCAAAGTCTTCATCGCCGTGAAGCGCAAGCTGCAGCCGGGCGATAAGATGGCCGGTCGTCACGGGAACAAAGGTGTGATCTCCAAGGTTGTTCCGATGGAAGACATGCCGTTCCTGGCCGATGGTACTCCGGTTGACTTCTGTCTGAACCCGCTGGGCGTGCCTTCGCGTATGAACGTCGGTCAGATCCTTGAAACCCACATGGGTTGGGCCGCACGCGGTCTGGGTCTGAACATCGACGATGCTCTGGGTGAATACCGCCGGTCCGGCGATCTGACCCCGGTGCGCGAAGCGATGAAGCTGGCCTACGGCGAGAATGTCTACGAAGAAGGCATCACCGGTCTGGACGAGGATGGCCTGATCGAGGCTGCGGGCAACGTGACCCGCGGTGTTCCGATCGCAACCCCGGTCTTTGACGGTGCCAAAGAGGCTGACGTCAACGACGCGCTGGTGCGTGCGGGCTTCTCGGAAAGCGGTCAGTCGATCCTGTTCGACGGCCGTACCGGTGAGCAATTTGCGCGTCCGGTGACCGTGGGCATCAAGTACCTGCTGAAACTGCACCACCTGGTGGACGACAAGATCCACGCGCGTTCGACCGGGCCGTACAGCCTGGTGACCCAGCAGCCGCTGGGCGGTAAGGCGCAGTTCGGTGGTCAGCGCTTTGGTGAGATGGAAGTCTGGGCTCTGGAAGCTTACGGCGCCGCCTACACCCTGCAGGAGATGCTGACGGTGAAATCGGATGACGTCGCCGGCCGGACCAAGGTCTATGAGTCGATCGTCAAGGGCGAGGATAACTTTGAAGCGGGCGTACCGGAATCGTTCAATGTTCTGGTTAAAGAAGTCCGTGGCCTCGGCCTGAATATGGAACTCCTGGATGCGGAGGTTGATGAGTAATCAATGAACTGGGTTGGGGAGCTTCCAGTATGGACTGGTGTCCTAGGAGCTTACCTGAGTGGCTGCCTTATAATTGCGTCAATTCAATATGCCCCGCACAGCACCTCAACCCTGTTCAAGATTCTAAGACCGATACTTTTTCTTTTTGGAGGGTTCGCCTTCCTAGCGTCGGTCCAAATCATCTTCTTCTAAATCCCCTAAGAAAGGGACTTTAAATGAACCAGGAAATCACCAACAACCCGTTCAACCCGCTGACGCCCCCGAAGGTTTTTGACGAGATCAAGGTCTCGTTGGCGTCGCCCGAGCGGATCCTGTCTTGGTCCTATGGTGAGATCAAGAAACCCGAAACCATCAACTACCGGACGTTCAAGCCTGAACGTGACGGTCTGTTCTGCGCGCGTATCTTTGGCCCGATCAAAGATTACGAATGTCTGTGCGGCAAATATAAGCGGATGAAGTATCGCGGCGTTGTCTGCGAGAAATGCGGTGTGGAAGTCACCCTGCAGAAAGTCCGCCGTGAGCGTATGGGCCACATCGAACTGGCCGCGCCCGTCGCACATATCTGGTTCCTGAAATCGCTGCCGTCCCGCATCGGTCTGATGCTGGACATGACGTTGCGCGATCTGGAACGCGTTCTGTACTTTGAAAACTATGTCGTTATCGAGCCCGGTCTGACCGACCTGACCTATGGCCAGATGCTGACCGAAGAAGAGTATATGGACGCGCAGGATGCCTATGGCATGGACGCGTTCACCGCGAATATCGGTGCTGAAGCCATTCGTGAGATGCTGGCCCAGATCGATCTGGAAGCCGAAGCCGAGCAGCTACGCGCTGATCTGGCCGAAGCCACCGGCGAACTGAAGCCCAAGAAGATCATCAAGCGTCTGAAGGTTGTTGAATCCTTCCTCGAGTCGGGCAACCGGCCTGAATGGATGGTGATGACCGTGATCCCGGTCATTCCGCCGGAACTGCGCCCGCTGGTTCCACTGGATGGTGGCCGTTTCGCGACCTCGGATCTGAACGATTTGTATCGCCGCGTTATCAACCGGAACAACCGTTTGAAGCGCCTGATTGAGCTGCGCGCGCCTGACATCATCGTCCGTAACGAAAAGCGGATGCTGCAGGAATCCGTTGACGCTCTGTTCGACAACGGCCGTCGTGGCCGCGTGATCACCGGCGCCAACAAGCGTCCGCTGAAATCGCTGTCGGACATGCTGAAAGGCAAGCAGGGTCGCTTCCGTCAGAACCTTCTGGGTAAGCGCGTCGACTTCTCGGGTCGTTCGGTCATCGTGACCGGTCCGGAGCTGAAGCTGCACCAGTGTGGTCTGCCCAAGAAGATGGCGCTGGAACTGTTCAAGCCGTTCATTTACTCGCGCCTTGAAGCCAAGGGTCTGTCTTCGACCGTGAAACAGGCGAAGAAACTGGTCGAGAAAGAACGTCCCGAAGTGTGGGATATCCTCGACGAGGTGATCCGCGAACACCCTGTCATGCTGAACCGTGCGCCGACGCTGCACCGTCTTGGCATTCAGGCGTTCGAGCCGGTTCTGATCGAAGGCAAAGCCATTCAGCTGCACCCTCTGGTCTGTTCGGCCTTTAACGCCGACTTCGACGGCGACCAGATGGCCGTTCACGTCCCGCTGAGCCTTGAGGCCCAGCTGGAAGCGCGTGTTCTGATGATGTCGACGAACAACGTTCTGTCGCCTGCAAACGGCGCACCGATCATCGTTCCGTCGCAGGATATGATCCTGGGTCTGTACTATGTGACCTTGGAACGCGAAGGCATGCCGGGCGAAGGCAAAGTGTTCGGTTCGATCGACGAAGTTCAGCACGCGCTGGATTCCGGCGAAGTGCACCTGCACTCGAAAATCACCGCGCGGATCACGCAGATCGACGATGAAGGCAACGAAGTTCAGAAGCGTTATGAAACCACTCCGGGCCGTCTGCGCCTGGGTGCGTTGCTGCCGATGAACAACAAGGCGCCGTTCGAGCTGGTCAACCGCCTGCTGCGGAAGAAAGAAGTGCAGCAGGTGATCGACACCGTCTACCGCTATTGCGGTCAGAAAGAGTCAGTTATCTTCTGTGACCAGATCATGTCGATGGGCTTCAAAGAAGCGTTCAAGGCGGGCATCTCGTTCGGTAAGGACGACATGGTCATCCCCAACGACAAGTGGGGCATCGTCGATGACACCCGCGGTCAGGTGAAAGACTTTGAACAGCAGTACATGGACGGCCTGATCACTCAGGGCGAAAAGTACAACAAAGTTGTCGATGCCTGGTCGAAGTGTAACGACCGCGTCACCGAGGCGATGATGAGCACGATCTCGTCGTCGGATCGGGCAGAGGACGGCTCCGAGCAGGAACCGAACTCGGTCTACATGATGGCTCACTCCGGTGCGCGTGGCTCGGTTACTCAGATGAAACAGCTGGGCGGTATGCGTGGCCTGATGGCCAAGCCGAACGGTGACATCATCGAGACGCCGATCATCTCGAACTTTAAAGAAGGTCTGACCGTTCTCGAGTATTTCAACTCTACCCACGGTGCCCGTAAGGGTCTGTCGGATACCGCTCTGAAGACGGCGAACTCGGGTTACCTGACCCGTCGTCTGGTGGACGTGGCGCAAGACTGTATCGTCCGTGAGATCGACTGTGGCACCGAGCGTGCGATCACTGCCGAAGCAGCCGTGAATGACGGTGAGGTTGTCGCCTCGTTGGCTGAACGTGTGCTGGGCCGTGTGGCAGCTGACGATGTTCTGCGTCCGGGCACCGATGAGGTGATCGTGGCCGCAGGTCAGCTGATCGACGAACGTATGGCCGACACCATCGACGAAGCTGGTGTTCAATCGATGCGCATCCGCTCGCCTCTGACTTGTGAGTCCGAGGAAGGTGTCTGTGCAACCTGCTACGGTCGTGACCTTGCACGCGGAACCATGGTGAACACAGGTGAAGCTGTCGGCATCATCGCCGCTCAGTCGATCGGTGAACCCGGTACACAGCTGACCATGCGTACATTCCACATCGGTGGTGTTGCGCAAGGTGGTCAGCAGTCGTTCCAGGAAGCCAGCCAGGAAGGTGTCGTATCCTTCGAGAACCCGCAGATCCTGGTCAATGCTGGAGGCGAAAGCCTGGTCATGGGCCGGAACATGAAGCTGGTGATCAAGGACGAACATGGCGAAGAGCGTGCCAGCCACAAGCTGGGCTACGGCTCCAAGCTGTTTGTCAAGGATGGCACCAAAGTAGCCCGTGGCGACAAGCTGTTCGAGTGGGATCCCTACACCCTGCCGATCATCGCCGAGAAGGCCGGTACTGCGAAATACGTTGACCTTGTTTCGGGCCTTGCTGTCCGCGATGAGACCGACGAAGCAACCGGCATGACCCAGAAGATCGTGATCGACTGGCGCGCCGCCCCCAAAGGCAGCGACCTCAAGCCCGAGATCATTCTGGTCGGCGAAGATGGCGAGCCGGTCCGCAACGATGCGGGCAACCCGGTTCACTATCCGATGTCGGTGGATGCGATCCTGTCTGTCGAAGACGGTCAGCAGGTTGAAGCTGGTGACGTTGTTGCGCGTATCCCGCGTGAAGGCGCCAAAACCAAGGACATCACCGGTGGTCTGCCGCGTGTGGCCGAACTGTTCGAAGCCCGCCGTCCGAAAGATCACGCGATCATCGCAGAAGCCGATGGTTACGTGCGCTTTGGCCGCGACTACAAGAACAAGCGCCGCATCAGCATCGAACCGGCTGACGAGTCCATGGAGACCATCGAGTACATGGTACCCAAGGGTAAGCACATCCCGGTCGCCGAAGGGGACTTCATCCAGAAGGGTGAATACCTGATGGACGGTAACCCGGCTCCGCATGACATCCTGTCCATTATGGGTGTCGAAGCGCTGGCGGATTACATGATCGACGAGGTGCAGGACGTCTATCGTCTGCAGGGCGTGAAGATCAACGACAAGCACATCGAGGTCATCGTGCGCCAGATGCTGCAGAAGTGGGAGATCCTGGATTCAGGCGACACCACCCTGCTGAAAGGCGAACACGTCGACAAGCAAGAGTTCGACGCGGCCAATGAGAAGACCATCGCCCGCGGTGGTCGTCCGGCACAGGGCGAGCCGATCCTCTTGGGGATCACCAAGGCCTCGCTGCAAACGCGTTCGTTCATCTCGGCGGCGTCGTTCCAGGAAACCACTCGCGTGCTGACCGAAGCTTCGGTTCAGGGCAAGAAGGACAAGCTGGTTGGCCTGAAAGAGAACGTCATCGTTGGTCGTCTGATCCCCGCCGGTACCGGTGGAGCTACTCAGGCGGTGCGTCAGGTTGCCCAGTCGCGCGACAACGTCGTGATCGAAGCTCGCCGGGAAGAGGCCGAAGCGGCCGCTGCCCTGGCCGCGCCGATGATGGACGACGACATGGTCGGTGATGAGCTGGACGTTCTGGTGGAAACACCGGAAAGCCGCGAGTAGGCGCACTAGCATAAATTCAGGAAAGGCCCTGCGGAAACGCGGGGCCTTTTCTTATGTGAAAGAGTGCCAGAAGGTGATTTGTTGCGGGGGCTCTATCCAATTCCAATGGCGGCATTGAGCCCTTTGTGACCGATGCTGCAAGCACCACGAAGGATTGCTTTACCGTTGGAGGATTGATGTTCTAGCAAACACTTAACTTACATTACATGGTACGCGAGGTATGAGCCTTGGACAGGCTCACATTTTCGTCCCGGTTCAGCGGCTCCGAAAGCTGCGAGGTAAAACCGCTCCTCGCTCCTTTGTGGGCCTAGGCGAAAATCTGATTTTCCCAATACACACTTGGCGAACGTTCTCGTCCTATCGACGTCAAACGATGGCTCGAGTACTGCCCAACTTTTCTCGTCAAGGTCGGTTGGTTCGGAGAAGTGTTTCCACACGTTTGAATGCTTGGTTGCCCACCATAGTAAATAGTCGGCTTGATACGGCAATACTGCCTTTAGCCCAAATGCATAGTTTGGGTTGGGTTCATCTCCAAGATTGGAGATGGACAGAATTGAACCGGGTAGGTTGTCATTTGAAAGAACTTTTGTTCGGTCACCAAACTGGCCAAAGTATTTTGTGTTCAGACTTTCAAGTGTGGAGGCGCCCGCAAATTGAGAGTGGCCCGAGAGCTTTCCTCGCTCCTCAACACTTGCCAAGTCATGGCAAGATAGAAGCCTCTCGGTCAGAATTGGGTTGTCGGAAATACGCCATCCATTTTCCTGAAAGATTGCAACTACATCTTCTCGATGCAGCCGACCCGCAATTCTTTTGATAATACAGGTGAAAATAACAGAGACGGCTCGCTCAACGTTCTCTGCCATTGCACTGCCGAACTCGTTCTCGGTTCGATCCATAAACGTGGAGTATGAACGTTGAACACCCCGACGGCGTGGTTTTAGTTCGTTCAAATGGGCTACGGTGGATTCTAGGTTCATACGTGACAAGATGGATTAACTGAGGCTGACTTGCAAAGCGTCAAATCGTTGTTCGGAAAGTCTATGAACGAACCTTGAAGCGACACTTGGCGTGGTTGTGACAGAATCTCACTTTGTCCGCACAGACAACCTTCTATGATGCCAGGGCAGCTTAGCTTTTTTACGCACTATGTGGTCAGGTTTAGGCCATACGCTGATTGTATTTTCCGGCTGACAGAATCTTACGGAAGGGGCAGTTGACAAATCCGCTGTGCGCTCTGTCTATGGGTTGAACTGTCGCTAGTCCTGGAAGCCGCCACTATGACTCCAAACGTAAAAGGCGCTCTGCTGATGGTTGGCAGTATGGCGGCATTTACAATCAATGATGCGCTGATCAAGGCCGCCGGGGTAGAGATGCCGTTGTTTCAGATGGTCGCTATGCGCGGAGTTCTGGCGACGGTTCTGGTGTATCTGCTGGCGCGCAATCTTGGGGCGCTGCACCTGAATTTTCCGCGCCATGACAAGTGGCTGGTGGTGGCGCGGTGTGTGGCGGAACTCTCGGCTACGTTCTTCTTCCTGACCGCGTTACTGCATATGCCGTTGGCCAATGTAACGGCCGTGTTGCAGGCCTTGCCGCTGACCGTGACCCTTGGTGCAGTGGTGTTCTTCGGCGAACAGATTGGTTGGCGGCGGGTTCTGGCCATTGCGCTGGGGTTCCTTGGTATGCTGATGATCGTCAGGCCGGGTCCCGAGGGGTTCAGCATTTATGCCATGTACGCGTTGATCGCGGTTGTGTCGGTCACCATCCGCGATCTGATCACGCGGCGGATGTCGATTCACGTGCCTTCGCTGGCTGTCACCTTGGCGACCTCGTTTACCATCACCGTCGCAGCCGGGTGTGCCTCGCTCGCGTCAGGTTGGCAGCCGATGCCAACAGGCGCGGGGCTGATGGTTGCCTGTGCTGCGGTGTTTGTGCTGACCGGTTACTTGTGCAGCGTCATGGTGATGCGTGTCGGAGACGTCGGCTTTGTCGCGCCGTTCCGCTATTCCAGTCTGATCTGGGCGCTGGCCCTGGGATGGCTGGTGTTTGGAGACTGGCCGGACTCGGTCACTTTGATCGGAGCAGCCATGGTCGTTGGGGCCGGGATGTTCACGTTGTTCCGCGAACGGCACTCTCACGCTGCCGAGTGAGCCCGCCGCACTGCATCCTGTTCAATGGCAAAGCGGGCGATGAATTCGCCCTCCTGCTCGGGCGTCAGCGGCGACAGATCAGTGGTACTGTTGCGGGCATGGGGTGAATCGTTGAATTGATTCAAGGTGCGCACCCACATCGGCGCATCCGGGTAACTAATCACCGGCATGAAGTTCCCGATACGGTGATGGGCGAAGTTCATGATCGTCTGCTCGCAATCACCGCGCACATGCATGGCGAATCCGACGCCTAACAGGGGCCGAAACACCTGTGCAGCCCGAATACCGTTTGCGCCGAAACGGGCAAGGAACCCCTGATTATAGTCGATTGCGACGGTTTTGTTGTTCGCCATCAGGCCTTCGCCCTCGACCGTCGCGTCGCGCAGACGTTCAACGAAATCCACCGAGACGGCATCATCATCGTCATGGCGGAATTGCACGCACGGCGCACCGGGATTGTCGCGCGCGGCGTTCAGGATCTCTTTCATCACTTTGCGGTGGCGGACGGGCTCGCGGGCTATGATCCGAACCTGTTTCATGCCTGCGGTCAGATCATGCAGCCGGTCAAAGGCGGGTTTCGGCAGGCATTCCCCGATTACGATCAGGAACTGAAAGTCCTCATCGGTCTGTTCCTTGAAACAGGGCAGGGTGGTGGTTTCGAACAGGCGGAACCGTTCTTCTAGCCGCGCCGGGTTATAGAGGTACTGCCTGCGTTCCTCGATCGTGTCGTGTTCGACCTGAAAACCGCCATGAGCGGGGTAGGAAAAGCGGCAAAGGCCTATGACTTGCATGAATCATCCGTGGTGCAGACCGTTGCATGGACTATGCCTGCGCGCCGGGAAACCCGCAACGGGCGGTCGCGCTGGAAATCCCCGACGGGACCTGATAAATCCTCACGGACCGGCCGGTTGATCCCTTGATTTGGTGTACTGTTGACACTCGGGCCGACTCCCCCTATTACGCGCGTCATCTCGGTACCGGGGGCCGCCCCATAACCGATTTCAGTAATGAACTGGTCAAGGCCCGGACAATTTTGCAGTTCGCGCCCTCTGATAACCAACCGCGACGTTCACCTCGGAATGGGAACGCTCGCGGGTTTTGCGCTTGTGGACGCATAAGTGCAGCAAGTTTAACCGCACGCAATACGCGTGCATGTCATGTGTGTTGCAAAACGGGGAAGAAACCGGAATGCCAACTATTCAACAGCTGATCCGCAAGCCGCGGCAGCCCAAAGTAAAACGCTCGAAGTCCATGCACCTGGAGCAGTGCCCGCAGAAACGCGGCGTCTGCACACGTGTTTACACCACCACGCCTAAAAAGCCGAACTCGGCTATGCGTAAGGTTGCCAAGGTGCGCCTGACCAACGGGTTCGAGGTCATCTCGTACATCCCCGGTGAAAGCCACAACCTGCAGGAACACTCGGTTGTTCTCATCCGTGGCGGCCGTGTAAAAGACCTTCCCGGTGTGCGTTACCACATCCTGCGCGGTGTTCTGGATACTCAGGGCGTCAAAGATCGTAAGCAACGTCGTTCGAAATACGGCGCGAAGCGTCCCAAGTAAGAAGGAGAGGCTGATATGTCACGTCGTCACGCCGCCGAAAAACGCGAAGTCCTGCCTGACGCCAAATTTGGCGACAAGGTTCTGACCAAATTCATGAACAACCTGATGATCGACGGCAAAAAGTCGGTCGCAGAGCGCATCGTCTACAACGCGTTTGACCGCGTTGAGAACAAGATCAAACGCGCTCCTGTCGAAGTGTTCCACGAAGCGCTCGACAACATCAAACCGTCGGTCGAGGTTCGCTCGCGCCGGGTTGGTGGTGCAACCTATCAGGTTCCGGTCGAAGTGCGCCCCGAGCGCCGCGAAGCACTGGCCATCCGCTGGCTGATCACTGCTGCGCGTGGCCGCAACGAAAACACCATGGAAGAACGCCTCGCCGGCGAGCTGCTGGACGCTGTACAGTCCCGCGGTACCGCCGTGAAGAAGCGCGAAGACACCCACAAGATGGCCGAGGCGAACAAAGCCTTCAGCCATTACCGCTGGTAATTCTAGAGGCTTATCCAAATGGCACGCGAATATCCGCTCGAACTGTACCGTAACTTCGGTATCATGGCGCACATCGACGCAGGTAAGACCACCTGCTCGGAGCGTATCCTGTATTACACTGGCAAATCCCACAACATCGGTGAGGTGCACGATGGTGCAGCCACCATGGACTGGATGGAGCAGGAGCAGGAACGCGGCATCACGATTACTTCGGCTGCGACCACTACCTTCTGGGAGCGCACCGAGGACGGTCAGACTGCCGAAACCCCGAAGCACCGCCTGAACATCATCGACACCCCCGGCCACGTTGACTTCACCATCGAAGTTGAGCGTTCGCTGGCGGTTCTCGACGGTGCCGTCTGCGTTCTGGACGCAAACGCCGGTGTTGAGCCCCAAACCGAAACCGTGTGGCGTCAGGCTGACCGCTACAAAGTTCCGCGCATGGTTTTCGTCAACAAGATGGACAAGATCGGCGCAGACTTCTTCAACTGCGTTCGCATGATCGAAGACCGCACCGGCGCACGCGCTGTTCCGGTTGGTATTCCGATCGGCGCCGAGACCGAGCTGGAAGGCCTGGTCGACCTGGTCACCATGGAAGAGTGGCTGTGGCAGGGCGAAGATCTGGGCGCAAGCTGGATCAAAGCTCCGATCCGCGACAGCCTGAAAGACATGGCTGACGAATGGCGCGGCAAGATGATCGAAGCGGCCGTCGAAATGGACGACGACGCCATGATGGAATACCTGGAAGGCAATGAGCCCGACGTTCCGACCCTGCGCGCCCTGCTGCGCAAAGGTACCCTAGACATCGCGTTCGTTCCGGTTCTGGGTGGTTCGGCGTTCAAGAACAAAGGCGTTCAGCCGCTGCTCAACGCTGTGATCGACTATCTGCCCAGCCCGCTGGACGTTGTTGATTACATGGGCTTCAAACCCGGCGACGAGGAAGAAGTTCGTGACATCGCCCGTCGTGCAGACGACGACATGGCCTTCTCGGGTCTGGCGTTCAAAATCATGAACGACCCCTTCGTTGGCTCGCTGACCTTCACCCGGATCTACTCGGGCACCATGAACAAGGGTGACTCGATCCTGAACTCGACCAAAGGTAAGAAAGAGCGCATCGGTCGTATGATGATGATGCACTCGAACAACCGGGAAGAGATCGAAGAAGCATTTGCAGGCGACATCATCGCGCTGGCGGGTCTGAAAGACACCACCACCGGTGACACTCTGTGTGATGCGAAGGATCCGGTGGTTCTGGAAACCATGACCTTCCCCGATCCGGTTATTGAGATCGCGGTTGAGCCCAAAACCAAGGGCGACCAAGAGAAGATGTCCCAGGGTCTGGCCCGTCTGGCCGCCGAAGACCCGTCCTTCCGCGTGGAAACTGACCTGGAATCGGGTCAGACCATCATGAAGGGCATGGGCGAACTTCACCTGGACATCCTGGTGGACCGTCTGAAGCGCGAGTTCAAAGTCGAGGCGAACATCGGTGCGCCGCAGGTGGCATACCGTGAAACCATCTCGATGCCGGTCGAACACACTTACACCCACAAGAAACAGTCGGGTGGTTCGGGTCAGTTCGCGGAAGTCAAGCTAGAGATCCAGCCGACCGAAGCAGGCGAAGGCTATTCGTTCGAAAGCCGCATCGTTGGTGGTGCCGTTCCGAAGGAATACATCCCGGGTGTTGAAAAAGGCATCAATTCGGTCATGGACAGCGGCCCGCTGGCTGGCTTCCCTGTGATCGACTTCAAGGTTGCCCTGCTGGACGGTAAGTTCCACGACGTTGACTCGAGCGTTCTGGCGTTCGAAATCGCATCGCGGATGTGTATGCGTGAAGGCATGCGCAAAGCAGGCGCGAAGCTGCTGGAACCGATCATGAAGGTCGAAGTGATCACCCCGGAAGAATACACCGGCGGTATCATCGGCGACCTGACATCGCGTCGGGGCCAGGTGTCGGGCCAAGAGCCGCGAGGCAACGCCATCGCAATCGATGCGAACGTTCCGCTGGCGAACATGTTCGGCTACATCAACACTCTGCGTTCGATGTCGTCGGGCCGTGCCCAGTTCACCATGCAGTTCTCGCACTACGATCCGGTTCCGCAGAACATCTCGGACGAGATTCAGGCGAAATACGCGTAAGCGAAGATTTGAGGGAGCTCCGGTCTGGGGCTCCCTTCATTACCGACAAAGGAGGCCATCATGGCAAAGGAAAAGTTTGAGCGTACAAAACCGCACGTCAACATCGGCACGATTGGCCACGTTGACCATGGTAAAACGACGCTGACCGCAGCGATCACCAAGTATTTTGGTGACTTCAAAGCGTATGACCAGATTGACGGTGCGCCGGAAGAGAAAGCGCGCGGCATCACCATCTCGACCGCCCACGTGGAATACGAGACCGAGAACCGCCACTACGCGCACGTTGACTGCCCCGGCCACGCCGACTACGTCAAGAACATGATCACCGGTGCTGCGCAGATGGACGGCGCGATCCTGGTTGTGAACGCAGCTGACGGCCCGATGCCGCAGACCCGCGAGCACATCCTTCTGGGCCGCCAGGTTGGCATCCCGAAGATGGTCGTGTTCCTGAACAAAGTTGACCAGGTTGACGACGAAGAGCTGCTGGAACTGGTTGAGATGGAAGTTCGCGAACTGCTGTCCAGCTACGAATACCCCGGCGACGATATTCCGATCATCGCAGGTTCGGCTCTGGCCGCGATGGAAGGCAACAACCCGGAAATCGGCGAAGAGAAAATCAAGGAACTGATGGCGGCTGTTGATGAATACATCGACACCCCTGAGCGTGCTGTTGACCAGCCGTTCCTGATGCCGATCGAAGACGTGTTCTCGATCTCGGGTCGTGGTACCGTTGTGACCGGCCGTGTTGAGCGTGGCGTGATCAACGTTGGTGACGAAATCGAAATCGTCGGCATCCGCGACACTTCGAAAACCACCTGCACCGGCGTT
The DNA here is from genome assembly GCF_056160045.1 of Ruegeria sp. ABF4_144. Classification (NCBI taxonomy): domain Bacteria; kingdom Pseudomonadati; phylum Pseudomonadota; class Alphaproteobacteria; order Rhodobacterales; family Roseobacteraceae; genus Ruegeria; species Ruegeria sp. ABF4_144. Next base: position 2,887,651 of record NZ_JBSWWK010000001.1, on the reverse strand, counting down.
GAAATGTTCCGCAAGCTGCTGGACCGCGGTGAAGCAGGCGACAACATCGGCGCCCTGCTGCGTGGTGTTGACCGTGAAGGCGTTGAGCGTGGCCAGGTTCTGTGTAAGCCGGGTTCGGTTACACCGCACACCAAGTTCGAAGCCGAAGCCTACATCCTGACCAAGGAAGAAGGCGGCCGTCACACTCCGTTCTTCGCGAACTACCGTCCGCAGTTCTACTTCCGTACGACTGACGTGACCGGCACCGTGACCCTGGCCGAAGGCACCGAGATGGTCATGCCCGGCGACAACGTGTCGTTCGGCGTTGAGCTGATCGCACCGATCGCGATGGAAAACGGTCTGCGCTTCGCGATCCGCGAAGGCGGCCGCACCGTCGGCGCCGGCGTGGTGTCGAAAATCATCGAGTAAGGCGCGCTTGTCGCGCCTGGTTGCGGCAGGCGATTTTCCAGAGGAAAATCTGCCGGAAGCAACTCGGTTCAACTAAAGAAGGCCGTCCCACATCGGGGCGGCCTTTTCTGTGAAGTGACATGCTACTTGCATTTCGTGTTTTGAATGTCGACTGTGCCTCGAAACAACTTAAAGAAGATTGCCGCTCATGGTTTTAAGAATTCTCTTTGTTTTTTCTTTGGTCTTACCAAGTGCTTCGGCGCTGCAAGCTGAAGAAGACTTTGTCGTTCAGTTGAATACTCGCACATTCTACGCCGGTGAAGACTATTGGGGGTGGGACACCGACACGAACTTTCTTCCGATCAATAGGCTTGATTGGTTGAACGAAATGCTGATGGGAATGCCAATTTTGGACCATACGGTAATCCATGTTAAACAGCTCAATCAGGATTCCGATTTTCTAATGTCGCGGACTGGCCCCGGTGGATGGTACACCAATCCCAAGCCTGTGCCAGAGCACTTGAGACTACCGGGATATACAGTAAATACGGGCGAGGGCAGCGGATTCAGGCTTATGCATCTCACGCCAAATTCTTCGCCAATACAGTATTCATTGGGATGTACTGCAGAGCGAGATTCGGAAACTTATGAGTATTGCGGGCTGTGGGCACGCTACCCCCTAGATCCTCGGGTGATAGTTCAGACCCGTATCTATAATCCACCGCCGATGGATCAACTGGACAAGTATTTCCAAGAAGTCGCTGAGCTTACAGTCGGTATTGCACTGTGTTTGGATATCACGGATCAGATGGAAAAAAACGCAGTACAATCAGTGCGTGGATACTTGGTCGGAGAGGATAAAAGTCTCTGTGCGGACGGGTTATCGTCGTAAGCTTAAGCCGTTCTTCAAGCGCTGGATTGCAGTGTGCTGCTTAGGATGACGCGATCTACGGCGTTCCATCCAACAAACCCCTTGCCAAACCCCACCAACCCCACTACTACGCGCGAGTTCTCAATAAGAACGTCAAGGCGGGGTGATTCCCGCCTTTTGGGTTCGAAGAGGGTTGGCGATGCGCGTCTGTCCTCCTCTCAACCTTAACGCCTAAAAAAGGCTGTTAATATGCAAAGCCAAAACATCCGTATTCGGCTGAAGGCATTTGACTATCGCGTTCTGGATGCCAGCACGCAAGAGATCGTCAACACTGCCAAGCGGACCGGCGCGAACGTGCGCGGCCCGATCCCGCTGCCGAACAAGATTGAGAAGTTCACGGTTCTCCGTGGCCCTCACGTTGACAAGAAATCCCGCGACCAGTTCGAGATCCGTACGCACAAGCGTCTGCTCGACATCGTTGATCCGACCCCCCAGACCGTTGACGCGCTGATGAAGCTCGACCTCGCTGCTGGTGTGGACGTCGAGATCAAGCTGCAGTCGTAAGATCGGAGGGTATAGATTATGCGCTCTGGTATTATCGCAAAAAAAGTTGGCATGACCCGCCTGTTCATGGAAGACGGCAAGCAGATCCCTGTGACCGTTCTTCACTTGGACAACCTGCAGGTTGTTGCACAGCGGACCGCTGACAAAGACGGTTACACTGCCGTTCAGCTGGGCGCTGGTGCTGCCAAGGCAAAACGCACCTCGAAAGCCATGCGCGGTCACTATGCCGCTGCAAAGGTTGAGCCCAAGCGTAAGCTGGCCGAGTTCCGCGTCTCCGAAGATGGCCTGATCGATGTGGGCGCCGAGATTTCGGCAGAACACTTCCTGGAAGGTCAGAAGGTTGACGTTTCCGGCACCTCGATCGGTAAAGGCTTTGCCGGTGCGATGAAGCGCCACAACTTCGGTGGTCTGCGCGCTTCGCACGGTGTTTCGATCAGCCACCGTTCGCACGGTTCGACCGGTCAGTGTCAGGACCCGGGCAAGGTTTTCAAAGGCAAGAAGATGGCCGGTCACATGGGTGCTGCCCGTGTAACCACCCAGAACCTGGAAGTCGTCAAAACCGACGCCGACCGGAACTTGGTCTTCATCAAAGGCGCCGTTCCCGGACCGAAATCGGGCTGGGTCACCGTCAAGGACGCCGTGAAGAAGAAAGCACCGGAAGGCCTGCCTTTCCCGGCTGCTGTGAAATCGGCTGCAACCGAAGCACCTGCGGAAGAAGCTCCCGCGGAAGGTGGTGAAGCATGAAACTTGATGTAATCAAACTGGACGGCGGCAAAGCCGGCGACATCGAGCTGAACGCCGATCTGTTCGGTCTCGAGCCACGAGCGGACATTCTGCACCGTGTGGTCCGTTGGCAGCGCAACAACGCGCAGGCCGGCACCCACAAGGTAAAGACCCGCTCGGAAACCAGCTACTCGACCAAGAAGATCTATCGCCAGAAGGGCACCGGTGGCGCACGCCATGGTGACCGCAACGCGCCGATCTTCCGCAAGGGTGGTATCTACAAGGGCCCGACCCCTCGTTCGCACGGCCACGACCTGCCTAAGAAGTTCCGCAAGCTTGGCCTGCGCCACGCTCTGTCGGCAAAAGCCAAAGCAGGTGAACTGGTTGTGATCGAGAACGCCGAAGCCGAAGGCAAGACCGCCGCTCTGGCCAAACAGGTTGCAAACCTGGGCTGGAAACGCGCTCTGGTCATCGACGGCGCAACCGTGAACGAAGGTTTCCTGAAGGCGTCGCGCAACATCGAAGGTCTGGATATCCTGCCGTCGATGGGTGCAAACGTTTATGACATCCTCAAGCGTGACACCCTGGTGCTCACCAAGGCGGCTGTCGAAGCACTGGAGGCTCGTCTGAAATGAGCGCGAAGGCAGAACACTACGACGTGATCCGCAAGCCGATCATCACCGAAAAGTCGACCATGGCGTCCGAAAACGGCGCGGTTGTCTTTGAAGTGGCGATCGACAGCAACAAGCCGCAGATCAAAGAGGCCGTTGAGGCGCTGTTTGGTGTGAAGGTCAAAGCGGTGAACACCACCGTGACTAAAGGCAAGGTCAAGCGGTTCCGCGGCCAGCTGGGGCGTCGGAAAGACGTCAAAAAAGCTTATGTGACCCTGGAAGAGGGGAACACAATCGACGTGAGCACCGGTCTTTGATCCGACGCTTACTGCGACTATTCACGGCCTCGGCGGTTCAACCCGCCGGGGCCGATTTCGTTTCGGACCCTGAAACTGTGCGTGCGCAGGTGCTGGAGCAAATGCGGGCGTTCAGCGCCGAGCCCTATTTTCAGATCGCTGATGAGAAGCTGGGGTTGCTTTCGGTGTTCGACGATCTGAAATACGACCGGGCGGATGTGGACATGGTCTCTCCTGCAATGCGTAAGCACGTGGTCGGCAAGCTTAGTCCGTTGGGGTTTCGCCAGACCTCCGGTACGGTGCTGGAACACGCCGAGGCCGATATGCGCGTGCACATCCCCAAGTTCCACGCCCTCGGCGCCTCGCCCTTCGACATTGCACGCTATACCGAGAAACGCCCGCAGGATTTCTGCCTGCTGACGCCCACGCAAGTGGCCTGTCAGTACGTGGATCATTTTGAGCTGGACGACGCGGTGCAGCGGATCGAAGCGTTGATTGCGAAGCACCCGATCAACCTGCTCAAACTGGCGGACTATCTGGAAGGCAAACCCAAACACCGCGCTTTTCGTGAGGTGCTGGGTCATATCAAACTCAAGCAGCGCATCGCGGTGGAGTCCGAGCCGCTCTGCCGCAGGCGGTCTTTGGGGTAGTCGACTTATTGGGCGGGAGAGAAGCTGGTCTAGTTTTTATCCTTCACGTTGACTTGCACACTTGCAGCGGTAGCTGCAACCGCATAACTCTCCGATAGTTTGAGATACGGTGGAGCATACATTGAGCAACGGTGACGAAAAGACTTGTGAAATTGTGCGTGCGGCCCTCATTGCCAATGACGTCGACTATGAAGAAAAGGAAATTCAGAACGCTACAAAATTTACTGCAAAATCAGGTACGCAGTCAGCGTCTATCAACGTATACAATACCGCCAAACTCCATGTTGAAGGCAAGCAATGTGATTTGAAAGATTGGCTCACTGAACTGAAGACAAGTGTTGAAAAAGGCGGTAGCGGACCGCTGGCAGTTCTCCCAGCGGAAATCGAGAAATTCCCGCAAACTATGCGAGAGCGAGTGCCGGATTGTGACGATGTGATTCTCTGGTTCTTTCAAGAGTCGCTTCGTTGTTACAAAGCAGATAGCATTGCTGGAGCTGCTTTCATGCTTGGGGCTGCAAGTGAGAAAGCAATCCACATTTTGATCGATGAATATGGAAATGCAATTGTTAGTGAAGAACACAAGAACAGATTCTTCTCACGTGTTAACAATCGTATGATCTCGAAGAAGTATGAGGAATTCAAAGCTTCTTACAACGGTTGCAAGAGTAAACCTGACGAAATGGTTTTGGCTCAAGACTTAACCCAGTTGCTTGACAACGCATTCAACTTCTATCGTCATACCCGTAACGCGGTAGGGCATCCGCAGATAGTGCCTGATCTTGATAAAGGTGTAGTGCTGGCAAACCTCGGGCAATTCATAGTCTATGTCGAACGGGTTTACGGTCTTATCAATCACTTTAAGAAAACAGGTGTCGAAGTCTAGTGCGCTATTCTCTGTCGGCCTTGAATTCGCTTATTAATGGGCGTGTCAAGAAAACAGATCCCCTATAGACACCCACCGCCAACCCTGTTACACGCACCCAATCTTGCGGCCTCGGATTCGTTCCGGGGCCTCTGATATTTGTAACCGGGGACCTTCGGGGCCCTATACCCTTGGCACCTACGGGGGCCTATCACATAGCGGGGCAACGCCCTGCACTTGCTAAACGGAAGACAGAAAGCATGGCACTCAAGTCGTACAAGCCGACGACGCCGGGCCAGCGCGGGCTGGTGCTGATCGACCGTTCGGAGCTTTGGAAAGGACGTCCGGTCAAGTCTCTCACTGAGGGTTTGACCAAATCGGGCGGCCGGAACAACACCGGACGGATCACTTCACGCCGCCGCGGCGGTGGCGCAAAGCGTCTCTACCGGATCGTTGACTTCAAACGTAATAAATTTGATGTCGCGGCAACCGTCGAGCGGATCGAATATGACCCGAACCGGACCGCATTCATCGCACTGGTAAAATACGAAGACGGCGAGCAGGCGTATATCCTGGCTCCGCAGCGTCTGGCTGTTGGTGACAAAGTCATCGCGTCGGCAAAAGCTGACATCAAGCCGGGCAACGCAATGCCGTTCTCGGGCATGCCCATTGGTACCATCGTCCACAACATCGAGATGAAGCCTGGCAAAGGCGGTCAGATCGCACGTGCGGCCGGTACTTACGCTCAGTTCGTTGGTCGCGATGGCGGCTACGCTCAGATCCGTCTGAGCTCGGGCGAGCTTCGCATGGTCCGTCAGGAATGCATGGCCACCGTTGGTGCCGTGTCCAACCCCGACAACTCGAACCAGAACCTCGGTAAAGCCGGTCGTATGCGCCACAAAGGCGTTCGTCCGTCGGTTCGTGGTGTTGCAATGAACCCGATCGATCACCCGCACGGTGGTGGTGAAGGTCGTACCTCGGGTGGCCGTACACCGGTTACACCGTGGGGTAAGGACACCAAGGGTAAGCGTACCCGCAACAAGAACAAAGCGTCCCAGAAGCTGATCATCCGCTCGCGGCACGCCAAGAAGAAGGGACGTTAATCTATGTCTCGCTCTGTTTGGAAGGGTCCTTTCGTCGATGCTTACGTGCTGAAAAAAGCCGAAGCAGCGCGCGAGTCGGGCCGCAACGAAGTCATCAAAATCTGGTCGCGTCGTTCCACCATTCTGCCCCAGTTCGTGGGTCTGACATTTGGTGTGTACAACGGCCAGAAGCATATCCCCGTAAACGTCTCGGAAGACATGATCGGTCAGAAGTTCGGTGAATACTCGCCAACTCGTACCTATTATGGCCACGCCGCAGACAAAAAAGCGAAGCGGAAGTAAGTCATGGGCAAGGAAAAGAACCCCCTCCGCGTGGCTGAAAACGAAGCAATGGCGAAAACGCGCATGCTTCGCACCAGCCCGCAGAAACTGAACCTGGTTGCGCAAATGATCCGCGGCAAGAAAGTTGAGAAGGCTTTGACCGACCTGACTTTCTCGAACAAGCGTGTCGCGCAGGACGTCAAGAAGTGCCTGCAGTCCGCAATCGCGAATGCCGAAAACAACCACAACCTGGACGTTGACGAGCTGATCGTCGCCGAAGCATGGGTTGGCAAGAACCTGGTCATGAAGCGCGGTCGTCCGCGTGCCCGTGGCCGTTTCGGCAAGATCATGAAGCCGTTCTCGGAGATCACCATCAAGGTGCGTCAAGTTGAGGAGCAAGCCTAATGGGTCATAAAGTAAATCCGATCGGCATGCGCCTGCAGGTCAACCGCACCTGGGATAGCCGCTGGTACGCCGACACCAAGGACTACGGTGATCTTCTGCTGGAAGACCTCAAGATCCGTGAGTTCATCAACAAAGAGTGCAAGCAGGCCGGTGTTGCCCGTGTGATCATCGAACGTCCGCACAAGAAGTGCCGCGTCACGATCCACACAGCACGTCCCGGTGTCATCATCGGCAAGAAAGGTGCAGACATCGAAGTTCTGCGCAAAAAGCTTGCTCGTATGACCGACAGCGAACTGCACCTGAACATCGTCGAAGTGCGCAAGCCCGAGCTTGACGCGCAGCTGGTTGCCGAGTCCATCGCTCAGCAGCTGGAACGTCGTGTTTCGTTCCGTCGCGCAATGAAGCGCTCGGTTCAGAACGCCATGCGCATGGGCGCCCTGGGTATCCGGGTGAACGTCGCTGGTCGTCTGGGCGGCGCCGAAATCGCACGGACCGAGTGGTACCGCGAAGGCCGCGTGCCTCTGCACACCCTGCGTGCCGACATCGATTACGCACATGCCGAAGCGATGACTCCTTACGGGATCATCGGGATCAAGGTCTGGATCTTCAAAGGTGAGATCATGGAGCACGATCCGCAGGCACGTGACCGTAAAGCACAGGAACTCCAGGACGGCCCTGCACCTCGTGGTGCTGGTGGCGGTCGTCGCTAAGGAGGGAAAGATATGCTTCAACCAAAGCGTACTAAATTCCGCAAGATGCACAAAGGCCGGATCAAGGGTCTCGCCAAAGGCGGCTCTGATCTGAACTTTGGCACCTACGGCCTGAAAGCTCTTGAGCCTGAGCGTGTAACTGCACGCCAGATCGAAGCTGCACGTCGTGCAATGACGCGTCACATGAAGCGTCAGGGCCGCGTCTGGATCCGCATCTTCCCCGACACTCCGGTCACTGCAAAGCCGATCGAAGTTCGTATGGGTAAAGGTAAAGGTTCGGTCGATCGCTGGGCATGCAAAGTCAAGCCTGGTCGCGTGATGTTCGAGATCGACGGCGTCAATGACGACATCGCCCGCGAGGCCCTGCGCCTGGCCGCGATGAAGCTGCCGATCAAGACTCGCGTCGTGGTTCGCGAAGACTGGTAAGCGATTGGGGGAAACCCCGTTCGTGACAAGATTGACCCCCGTCGGGAAACCGGCGGGGGTTTTCTGTTGGCTCTACGGTTCGTGAAACAGCGGGTTGTTAAAAACGTCGACCTTCACCCGTGACGATCCTAGTCTAACAGACAGGAATGGGAGGGCTATATGGTTCAACTGCGTAAAAAGATGTTCGTCAAAGAAGTCATCGTAACTGACCAATTGGGCCATCCCTGTGATCCGGTTTGCCGCGTCGCTGCGCTGGCGGTGGTGCAGAACCCTCTGGCCGGACGGTTCTCGGATGACCTCTCAGAGCTGTTTGAGATCGGTGCAATACTGGGCCCAGAGCTTGCGGCTGCAGCGGTTTCGCAATTAGACGGGGCGCCAGTCTCTTACGGGAAGGCGGCGATTATCGGAGTGAGCGGCGACTTGGAGCAGGGCGGGGCGATCCTTCATCCCAAATTGGGTGCCCCCATGCGCGCGGCGGCAGGCGGAGGGGAAGCGGTGATCCCCTCGAACGCCAAGCTGGGCGCACCGGGCTGCGCGATTGATCTGCCGCTTGGGCACAAGGACAATCCGTGGTCGTTCGACCATTTCGATACAATGACGCTGAACATTCCGGATGCACCAAAACCGGATGAGATCGTGCTGTGCATCGCCTATGCTGACCGTGGTCGTCCGATCCCGCGCTGTGGCAAGGGGCCTATCAAGACGTAGCCCGTCAACATTGGCTGGCCTTGTCCAAGGGGCTGGGGTATGCCCGGCCCATGGCACAGATTGAATCACTCTTCGTAACCCGTCTTTATCGCGCAGCTTTGTCCGAGTTCGATCCCAAGATCGACGCGGAGGAACTGGAAAGTTCTTGCCTTGTCATCGCCGAGGATGATGAGGCCGGGCAGGAATGGTGTGAAGAGAATGGCTATCCCGGCTATACCAGCTATGCCTCATTGACCGATCTGCCTTGGCGGTTCCCGATCTTTGCCGATCTGGTCACTGCACTGGACCAGCACGTCGCGGCGTTTGCCAAGGATCTGGAGTTTGATCTGGGCGAGGGCGAACTAAAGCTCGAAGACCTGTGGATCAACATTCTACCCGAGGGCGGAATGCACTCCAGCCACCTGCATCCGCACAGCGTGATCTCGGGCACGACCTATGTGTCAATGCCGGAAGGGGCGAGTGTGTTGAAGCTGGAAGATCCGCGTTCAGGCCGGATGATGGCTGCGCCGACGCGTTTGAAAGGTGGTCGGCGCGATTTGCAGCCGTTCATCTATATGAAGCCGCAAGTAGGAGACGTCCTGCTTTGGGAAAGCTGGCTGCGCCACGAGGTGCCGATGAACATGGCCGAAGACGAGCGGATTTCGGTGAGTTTTAATTATAAGTGGGAGTGAGCCCCGGCCCGCGCAGCGGCAATCGCTCCGGTGGAGCGATTGAGGGGTGAACGGGCGGAGCCCCACCAGGTTTCGCGGTAGTTTTAGACCTAGTCGACGCTACCATTGAATTTCATCAATAGTAATTGGTGGGCCAAAATAGTCAGCTGAAAGTGAAAACGACAGCTTGTCTCGATCATGCTGGATTCTGATCGTTGCCTTTCTCTCCTCATTGCGAAACTTGTCTCCGAATATGGTCGGATTACTCGGATCAAACGCTCCAACCCAATTGCTTGCCTTGGTAAGTCTCAAATTTATCCATTTCTCGATTTCGGCGATGTTTTTAGATGATCTTTCTATCTCTGGATACGTGGTGCTCTCGCACCGAAAAACTCCGTATTCGTCGAACGGAAAGTTGAAAACCTGCAATCGTGCACTTTGGTCAGGTGCCAGAATCTCAAAGCGTTTGTTTTTGTCGAATGTGGATGGAAGGGGAGCTAACAGCTCTAAATCTCGAGTTTCGAAGTAGCCAAGGCATGTCTCAGCAACCCAAACAAATGAGTTGCTTCTGTCGTAAGGTTGCCAAGGCACCGTCGAATACCCTGGGTCCTCGAATCTATTACCGGTCGAATATCTGGCGGTGTCTTCAGCGGAAGCGCGAATGCCAAGAGCGCCTAATGCAAAAATCAACTTGATAAGGGCTACGAAGTGTAACTTCGGTTTTCTCAAATTCATTCGGTTGTCTCTGTAATGTCGGTCTTGAAAACTTGCCTTGGATAGTGTGGCAAGTGTCTTGCATCGCATCAACCCTATTGCCTCCAAACTTCCTCTTGCCACCCCACCTCTAAACCCTTATACGGCGGCATCCTGCGATCTCCCGGCGTTGTCGGGCGATTCGTATGTCTATCATTCATCCACCAGGTCCAAGGTGACCCTGTCAGGGGGCCTTCTGGTGTTTTGAGCAAAGGAAAAAGGCGATGAACGCCCAAGAACTGCGTGACAAGACCCCGGACCAGCTCCGCGAGGAACTGGCCAACCTGAAGAAAGAAAGCTTTAACCTGCGCTTTCAACAGGCAACCGGTCAGCTGGAAAACACTGCTGGCATCAAAGCGGCCCGCCGCAACGCTGCCCGCGTTAAAACCATTCTGAACGAAAAGGCCGCTGCTGCGGCATCGGAGGAGTAATCCTATGCCCAAGCGTATCCTGTCCGGAGTAGTAACCAGCGACGCCAACGAGCAGACCGTGACCGTTTCGGTTGAACGCCGCTTCAAACACCCGCTGCTGCACAAAACCGTTCGTAAGTCCAAGAAATACCGGGCTCACGACGAAAAGAACGCCTTCAAGGTCGGTGACACTGTACGCATTATCGAATGCGCGCCGAAATCGAAGACGAAACGTTGGGAAGTTCTGGAAGCGTAAGCTTCTGGGATTTTCCCATTTGTCGAAACCCTGGGGGATCTAACTAGACCAGCCCCCACAGGTCGGGAGAAACCACATGATCCAGATGCAGACCAATCTGGATGTCGCTGACAACTCCGGCGCACGCCGAGTTCAGTGCATCAAGGTCCTGGGTGGTTCCAAGCGTAAATACGCCTCCGTCGGCGACATCATTGTCGTCTCGGTGAAGGAAGCCATCCCGCGCGGCCGCGTAAAGAAAGGTGACGTCCGCAAGGCCGTCGTCGTACGCACCGCCAAAGAAGTTCGCCGCGAAGACGGCACAGCGATCCGTTTCGATCGCAACGCCGCCGTCATCCTGAACAACAACAACGAGCCCGTAGGTACCCGTATCTTTGGCCCCGTTGTTCGCGAACTGCGCGGCAAGAACTTCATGAAAATCATCTCGCTGGCTCCGGAGGTGCTGTAATCATGGCTGCTAAACTCCGCAAAGGCGACAAGGTCGTCGTGCTGGCCGGCAAGGACAAGGGCAAAGAGGGAACGATTACCTCGGTTGACCCCAAAGCCGGTAAAGCTGTTGTCGATGGTATCAACATTGCCATCCGTCACACCCGCCAGACCCAGAACTCGCAAGGTGGTCGTCTGCCTCAGGCAAACCCGATCGAATTGTCGAACCTGGCTCTGCTGGATGCAAACGGTAAAGCAACCCGCGTTGGCTTCCGCATGGAAGGTGACAAGAAGGTCCGCTTCGCCAAGACCACAGGGGACGTGATCGATGCTTGATTCCGCAACCTACACCCCGCGTCTGAAAGCTCAGTACGTTGAAACCATCCGTGCTGCTCTGAAAGAAGAGTTCGGCTACAAGAACGACATGCAGCTGCCCAAGCTGGAAAAAATCGTTCTGAACATCGGTTGTGGTGCTGAGGCCGTCAAAGACTCGAAGAAAGCGAAAGCTGCCGTCGAAGATCTGACTGCGATTGCTGGTCAAAAGGCCGTTGCAACCAAGGCGAAAAAATCGATCGCGGGTTTCCGCGTCCGTGAAGACATGCCGCTGGGCGCGAAAGTGACTCTGCGCGGTGACCGGATGTACGAATTCCTGGATCGTCTGATCACCATCGCGATGCCGCGCGTTCGTGACTTCCGCGGTGTTAAGCCGTCTTTCGATGGTCAGGGCAACTTTGCCATGGGCATGAAAGAGCACATCGTGTTCCCGGAAATCGACTTCGACAAAGTCGACGAGGTCTGGGGCATGGACATCGTAATTGCCACCACAGCGAAAACCGACGCTGAAGCAAAGGCACTGTTGAAAGCATTCAACATGCCGTTCAACGCGTAAGCGCCGGAAGGATAGAGACATGGCTAAAAAAGCAATGATCGAACGCGAGAAGAAGCGCGAACGCCTGGTGGCCAAATATGCCGCAAAGCGTGCCGAGCTGAAAGAAATCGCGAATGACGAGAGCCGCCCGATGGAAGAGCGTTTCAAAGCGCGTCTGAAACTGGCGAAACTGCCGCGCAACAGCTCGGCTACCCGTCTGCACAACCGCTGTCAGCTGACCGGTCGTCCCCACGCTTACTACCGTAAGCTGAAGGTCAGCCGTATCGCGCTGCGCGAGCTGGGTTCTGCTGGTCAGATCCCCGGCATGGTGAAATCGAGCTGGTAAGGGAGACATAGATATGAATGATCCTATCGGCGATATGCTCACCCGTATCCGCAACGCGCAAATGCGCGGCAAGTCCACCGTTTCCACCCCAGCTTCCAAGCTGCGCGGTTGGGTTCTGGACGTGCTGGCGGACGAAGGTTACATCCGTGGCTACGAAGCGACGACCGGTGAAAACGGTCATCCGGCCATCGAAATCAGCCTGAAATACTACGAAGGCACCCCTGTCATTCGCGAACTGAAGCGGGTCTCAAAGCCTGGCCGTCGCGTATACATGGGCGTCAATGACATCCCGCAGGTCCGTCAGGGTCTGGGTGTGTCGATTGTCAGCACTCCGAAAGGTGTGATGTCGGACGCAAACGCTCGCTCCAACAATGTTGGCGGCGAAGTGCTCTGCACCGTCTTCTAAGGAGGTCTGCAATGTCTCGTATTGGTAAAAAGCCGGTCGAGCTGCCCAGCGGCGTTTCCGCCTCTGTGTCAGGTCAGACCATTGAAGTCAAAGGTCCGAAAGGCACCCGCAGCTTCACCGCTACCGACGACGTTACGCTGTCGGTTGAAGACAACGTGGTCAAAATCGACCCCCGTGGCATGTCCAAGCGTGCCCGCCAGCAGTGGGGCATGAGCCGCACCATGGTTGCCAACCTGGTAACCGGTGTGACTGAAGGCTTCAAAAAAGAGCTGGAGATCCAGGGTGTTGGTTACCGGGCTCAGATGCAGGGCAACACCCTGAAGCTGAACCTGGGTTACAGCCACGATGTTGATTTCACTGCTCCGGAAGGTGTCACCATCACCGCGCCGAAGCAGACCGAGATCGTTGTGGAAGGTATCGACCAGCAGCAGGTGGGCGAAGTCGCGGCCAAAATCCGCGAATGGCGCCGTCCCGAGCCGTACAAAGGCAAGGGCATCCGCTATAAGGGCGAGTTCATCTTCCGCAAAGAAGGCAAGAAGAAGTAAGGACGCAAACAATGGCAAACAGCAAAAGAACCCTGTTTCTGAAGCGCCGCCTGCGCGTTCGGAACAAACTTCGCAAAGTCAACGCCGGCCGTGTACGCCTGTCGGTTCACCGTTCGAACAAGAACATCAGCGTTCAGCTGATCGACGACGTTCGTGGCGTGACCCTGGCTTCGGCCTCGACCCTGGAAAAAGATCTGGGTGTTGTTGGCAAGAACAACGTCGAAGCGGCCACCAAAGTGGGCGCGGCCATCGCCGAGCGTGCCAAGAAGGCAGGCGTCGAAGAGGCCTATTTCGATCGTGGTGGCTTCCTGTTCCACGGCAAGGTGAAGGCAGTTGCCGACGCCGCGCGTGAAGGTGGTCTGAAGATCTAAGACCTGCGGGCAGCTTTACAGCTGCCCCGATGATCCGGGGGCCTCGGCAACAGTCGGGGCTCACTTGGATTGAAGAAACGGCGCGACAAGCGCCACATGAGAAAAGGGATGCCAAATGGCAGAACGTGAAAACCGTCGGGGCCGTGGCCGCGACCGTGAAGAAGCACCGGAATTTGCAGATCGTCTGGTCGCAATCAACCGCGTGTCGAAAACCGTAAAAGGTGGTAAGCGCTTTGGCTTCGCCGCTCTGGTGGTTGTTGGCGATCAGAAAGGCCGCGTTGGCTTTGGCAAAGGTAAAGCGAAAGAAGTACCTGAAGCCATCCGTAAGGCAACCGAACAAGCCAAGCGTCAGATGATCCGCGTGCAACTGCGCGAAGGTCGTACCCTGCACCACGACATCGAAGGCCGTCACGGCGCTGGTAAAGTGGTAATGCGCACCGCACCTGAAGGTACTGGTATCATCGCCGGTGGTCCGATGCGTGCTGTGTTCGAAATGCTGGGCGTTAAGGACGTTGTGTCCAAGTCGCTGGGCTCGCAGAACCCGTACAACATGATCCGCGCCACCATCAACGGCTTGCAAAAAGAGCAGAGCCCGCGTTCGGTTGCAGCACGTCGTGGTAAAAAAGTTGCTGACATCCTGCCCAAGCGGGACGAAGCACCGGCTGCTGCTGAAGCAGAAGCATAAGGAGAGCGACCCATGGCAAAAACCATCGTCGTCAAGCAGATTGGTTCCCCGATCCGCCGCCCCGCCGAACAGCGCGCAACCCTGATCGGCCTGGGCCTGAACAAGATGCACCGCACGCGTGAGCTGGAGGACACTCCTTCGGTCCGTGGTATGATCCGCAAGATCCCGCATCTGGTAGAGATCGTCGAAGAGCGCGGCTAAGCGCACTTCCTTCGAACAAAGAAACGCCTCCGATCCGTTCGGGGGCGTTTTTTATTGCCATTTGAACAAGCTGGGGTACCCTTAATCGTATTTTTTTGAATGGATGATGAGTATGAAACTATTTCTTGCTGCGCTTTGCGTCTCGGCAATTGGTACAACCGTCTACGCCGACTGCCCCGCCAAATCTCCGAAATTTTCGAAAAGTTACTATTCTGATGGCGACCAGAAAGTGAATGCGGCGTGGCTGCAAAAGAACCTGTCCGGGCGCAAGGTTGTATTTCCGGGGAGGGAGGTTGAGACTTACTTTCCCAACGGAGCCTATTCCTACACGGCGAACGGGCAGTCATGGAAAGCGAATTCCTACAGGTTCTACGACAATGGGGTCCGGTGTATTGGCTATGATAAGCCCCGTTTTGATCTGTATGTTGTAAACAACGGCAAACTGGTCTTGGTGAACCAGCAAAAGCAACGATACGTTGGAGACATCCGGAAGTAGGTTGTCGATGACCGAACGGAGTCAGACTGTCCGATCCCACAGCGGCCACCCATGCGTTGTTTGCAAACCGGCTAGACCGAAACTTCGGTTGTTAGCGATATCTGCTGCGCCTATCTGAACACTGTCCCAAACAGGAACAGAACAAAGTCATCAGGGAATACGCCCTGATCAGGAAAGGAAATCAGATATGGCTTACACAGCAACAACCACACATGGCGGCATCAACCTGGTCGCACGCATTTCACAATTCGTGGCAAAAGTGAAAGAGGCTTATGTCCTGCGTGCCGAGTACAACCGGACCTATTCGGAACTGCAGGGTTTGACCGATCGCGAACTGAATGACATCGGCGTTCGTCGTTGCGATATCAAAGACATCGCCCAGGAACACGTTTACTGCTCGTAATCGCTAACATACCACCACTCACACAGAGGCGCCATTTGGCGCCTCTTTTGGTTTCAGGGGACATCGCGCCACAGCCCAGAGATTTTTGGGTCAGAGCATTGCGACCGCGCCCCTATTGCGTCACATGCGTATTGGACGGCTGTCAGAGGCCGGTGCAATTGTGTGGAAAGACTGTTAATGGCGCGCGAATATCAGATCGGAATGCTGTGGGTCGATGGACCGCTGAGCTTTCTGGAACAATTGTGTATCAAGTCCTACCTGGATGCAGGGCAACATGTACGTCTTTACACATATGGGACCGTATCAGGTATCCCCGAGGGCGTCGAACAGCGCGACGCGCGCGAGGTTCTGCCCGATTCCGAGTTCATCACACATGGCAGAACTGGAAGCCCCGCGCCGCATTCCGACAAGTTCCGGTATCGCCTGCTGGCACAAGAGTCCGATTTGATCTGGGCGGATACGGACGCCTATTGCCTCAAGCCATTCACAACCGAAAGCGGCCACTACTACGGGTATCTTGAGGGCGAAGTAGCGATCGGTGTGCTTGCCTTGCCGCAGGACAGCGAAACACTGGCTAAGCTGATCGAGTTCACAAATGATCCTTATCGGGTTCCACCGTGGCTACCCCCTCGTCACCGTAAGCCGCTGGAACAGGCGCTGCAGGACGGAGCGCCAATCAATGTGCCGGAAACGCTTTGGGGGGTCTGGGGGCCAAAAGCCTTCACCTGGGCGTTGAAAGAGACGGGCGAGATCAAATACGCACTGCCCGAGCATGTGTTCTATCCGCTCAACTACACGCGTCGGCGGGCCTTGGCCCGACCCGGGGCCAAGATCGCCCATTATTTCAAGGACGACACGGTTTCCATCCACCTTTATGGCCGGCGTATGCGGGTGATCATGCGGAACATGTATAACGGCCAGCCCAGTCCTGACAGTTTGGTTGGAAGGCTGGTCGAAAAGCACGGCATCGATCCGCTTGCCGCGCCTATTATCAAACATGGTGAGGATGACGCCGACGCACCACAGGTTGACGGCTGATTCTGCGCCGATCCTCGGGCTTGCCAAGCAGGGGTAAGGGGCCTATACGCCTCCGGTGGGTTTCCGCCCATGAGAATCAAAACCAAGAAATGCCGTGTTTGGCCCATCACGCTTCGGGGGTCATATCCGGCTTAGGAGAAGCGAAATGAAACTGAACGAATTGCGCGACAATCCTGGCGCCAACCCAAAACGGACCCGCGTTGGCCGTGGTCCGGGTTCCGGCAAAGGTAAAATGGGTGGCCGTGGTATCAAAGGTCAGAAATCCCGTTCGGGTGTGGCCATCAATGGCTACGAAGGCGGCCAGATGCCGCTGTACCAGCGCCTGCCTAAGCGTGGTTTTAACAAGCCGAACCGCAAGGAATTCGCCGTTATCAACCTGGGCCTGATCCAGAAATTCGTCGACGCGGGCAAGCTGGACGCCAAAGCTGCGATCACCGAGGACGCACTGGTTGCATCCGGTCTGGTTCGTCGCAAACTGGACGGTATCCGCGTTCTGGCCAAAGGCGAAATCAGCGCCAAAGTGAACCTGGAAGTTACCGGTGCTTCGAAAGCTGCCGTTGAGGCAGTTGAAAAAGCGGGCGGTTCACTGACGGTCACAAAAGCTGCTGCGGCAGAGTAAGCGCTTGTGAGCGGGCGAAGACCCGCTTACATAGACCTCAGAGTTTTCCAAGACGCCGTCCGAGCCGGAAAACGGTTCCGGGCGGCGTTTTCATAAGAGAGACCGATTTATGGTATCAGCAGCAGAACAAATGGCAGCCAACACAAGCTGGTCTGCCCTTGGCAAAGCCACCGATCTGCGCAACCGCATCCTGTTCACGCTGGGTTTGTTGATCGTCTATCGTCTGGGCACCTTTATTCCGGTGCCGGGAATCGACGGCCAGGCACTGCGTGAGTTCATGGAGCAGGCGGGGCAGGGCATCGGCGGCATGGTTTCGATGTTCACCGGCGGGGCGCTGGGTCGAATGGGTATCTTTGCCCTCGGCATCATGCCCTATATCTCGGCCTCGATCATCGTGCAGCTGCTGACATCGATGGTTCCCGCGCTCGAACAGCTCAAGAAAGAGGGCGAGCAGGGCCGCAAGAAGATCAACCAGTACACCCGTTTCGGCACCGTGGCTCTGGCCACCGTTCAAGCCTATGGTCTGGCTGTTTCGTTGGAATCGGGCGATCTGGCGACCGATCCGGGCATGTTCTTCCGTATGTCGACCATGATCACGCTGGTTGGTGGTACCATGTTCCTAATGTGGCTGGGTGAGCAGATCACTGCACGCGGCATCGGCAACGGTATCTCGCTGATCATCTTCGTCGGTATCATCGCCGAGGTTCCGGCCGCTCTGGCGCAGTTCTTTGCCTCGGGCCGTTCGGGCGCGATCAGCCCCGCCGTGATCATTGGTGTGATCGTGATGGTCATCGCCGTAATCACCTTTGTGGTGTTCATGGAACGGGCGCTGCGCAAGATCCATATTCAGTACCCGCGCCGTCAGGCCGGCATGAAAATCTATGAGGGCGGCTCTAGCCACCTGCCGGTCAAAGTGAACCCGGCCGGCGTTATCCCGGCGATCTTTGCAAGCTCGCTGCTGCTGCTGCCGGTGACGATCTCTACCTTCTCGTCGGGTGCAACCAGCGGACCGGTGATGTCGTGGCTGCTGGCCAACTTTGGCCCCGGACAGCCGCTGTATCTGCTGTTCTTCGCGGCCATGATCGTGTTCTTCGCCTATTTCTACACGTTCAACGTGTCGTTCAAGCCAGACGATGTGGCGGATAACCTGAAAAAGCAGAACGGTTTTGTGCCGGGTATCCGTCCGGGTAAGAAAACTGCCGAGTATCTGGAATACGTGGTCAACCGCGTGCTGGTTCTGGGTGCGGCCTATCTGGCAGCGGTCTGTCTGCTGCCTGAAATTCTGCGGAACCAGTTTGCCATCCCGTTCTATTTCGGCGGCACTTCGGTTCTGATTATCGTCTCTGTGACCATGGACACGATCCAACAGGTTCAGAGCCACTTGCTGGCGCATCAATACGAAGGACTTATTGAAAAGTCCCAACTGCGCGGCAAAGGTAAAAAACGCGGCAGGAAGGGACCCGCTCGTCGATGAACATCATTCTTCTTGGCCCCCCGGGGGCAGGCAAAGGCAC
The DNA here is from genome assembly GCF_056160045.1 of Ruegeria sp. ABF4_144. NCBI lineage: Bacteria > Pseudomonadati > Pseudomonadota > Alphaproteobacteria > Rhodobacterales > Roseobacteraceae > Ruegeria > Ruegeria sp. ABF4_144. Next base: position 2,869,090 of record NZ_JBSWWK010000001.1, on the reverse strand, counting down.
TCAGGCGCAGCATCTGGTTGAAACCCGCGGGATGGTTCAGTTGAGCACCGGCGACATGCTGCGCGAGGCCAAGACCTCGGGCACCGAAATGGGCCAGAAGGTTGCTGAGATCATGGACGCGGGCAAGCTGGTCACCGATGAGATCGTGATTGGCCTGATCGAAGAAAAGCTGATGACCGAAAAGGGCGCTGGTTTTATTTTTGACGGCTTCCCGCGCACGCTGGCGCAGGCCGACGCTCTGGCGGCGTTGCTGACCAAGCTGGGTCAGTCGCTTCACACCGTGATCGAGATGCGCGTCGATGACGAAACGCTGGTCAAGCGGATCGTCAACCGGGCCGAGGAAGCGCGCGCTGCAGGTAAACCTGTGCGGGCGGATGACAACGAAGACAGCGTTCGAATCCGGTTGATGGAATACTATAAAAAGACTGCTCCGCTGATCGGCTATTACCACGCCAAAGGTGATCTGCGCCCGGTCAACGGTCTGGCCAGCATCGACGAAGTCACCGCCTCGATTGAGGCGATTCTGGGCTGACTTAAGGTTGGGGCTTGACGGCCCCACCAAAAGCCCATATCGACCCCCATCCCCTTAGGGAATCAAGATCGCAGGCGGGATTCGTCCCGACTGCCCCGACCACCTCGAATAATGCTGAACCCTCTGGCGACACTGCCACGGTAAAGCGTTGTGAAAAAAGGTTCTGGAGCTACGGAACCGCAACGAAAAGGAAAGTGACACGTGGCACGTATTGCCGGCGTAAACATCCCGACTGCAAAGCGGGTACCTATCGCCCTCACATATATCACCGGTATCGGTAACACCTCGGCCAAAGCGATCTGCGAAGCCGTGGGCATTGAAGCGACCCGTCGCGTCAACGAACTGTCCGACTCCGAAGTTCTGGCCATCCGTGAACACATCGACGCCAACTACACCGTTGAAGGTGACCTGCGTCGTGAAGTTCAGATGAACGTCAAGCGCCTGATGGACCTGGGCTGCTATCGCGGTCTGCGTCACCGCCGCAACCTGCCGGTTCGCGGTCAGCGCACCCACACCAACGCTCGTACCCGCAAAGGCCCCGCAAAGGCCATCGCTGGTAAGAAGAAATAAGGGAGGGTCTGACTGATGGCACGTGATAAGACTCGCGTTAAGCGCAAAGAGCGTAAGAACATCGCATCGGGCGTTGCCCATGTGAACTCGACCTTCAACAACACCAAGATCCTGATCTCTGACGTACAGGGCAACGCCATCTCGTGGTCGTCTGCTGGTACCATGGGCTTCAAGGGATCGCGGAAATCGACCCCCTACGCCGCTCAGATGGCTGCAGAAGATGCAGGCAAAAAGGCGCAGGAACATGGCGTCAAGACGCTGGAAGTCGAAGTTCAGGGCCCCGGTTCGGGTCGTGAATCGGCTCTGCGCGCGCTGGCTGCAGTGGGCTTCAACATCACGTCGATCCGCGACGTGACTCCGATTGCTCACAACGGCTGCCGCCCGCCGAAGCGCCGCCGCGTCTAAGCGATTTTGAATTGAGCTGGGGCTGTGTTTTTGCACGGCCCCAGCACGTCATTTTAAACCTCGGGCGTCTGCACCTTGTTGGTCATGGGGCGCGGACAGGAATGGAGGGATTACATGATCCATAAGAATTGGGCAGAATTGATCAAGCCGACCCAGTTGGAAGGCAAGCCGGGCAACGATCCCGCGCGTCAGGCGACTCTGGTTGCCGAGCCGCTGGAGCGCGGCTTTGGTCTGACTCTGGGCAACGCGCTGCGCCGCGTTCTGATGAGCTCGCTGCAAGGCGCGGCCATTACCAGCGTTCAGATCGACAATGTATTGCACGAGTTCTCGAGCGTCGCAGGCGTTCGTGAAGACGTCACCGACATCATCCTGAACCTCAAGCAGGTTGCCCTGCGCATGGAAGTCGAAGGGCCCAAGCGCCTGTCGATCAATGCGAAAGGCCCCGCAGTTGTCACCGCCGGTGACATCAGCGAAAGCGCGGGTATCGAGGTTCTGAACCGCGATCACGTCATCTGCCACCTGGATGATGGTGCCGACCTGTTCATGGAACTGACCGTCAACACTGGCAAGGGCTATGTCTCGGCTGAGAAGAACAAGCCAGAAGACGCACCCATCGGCCTGATCCCGATCGACGCGATCTATTCGCCGGTCAAAAAGGTTGCCTATGACGTTCAGCCGACCCGTGAAGGTCAGGTTCTGGACTATGACAAGCTGACCCTGAAGATCGAAACCGACGGTTCGATCACTCCGGAAGACGCGTTGGCCTTTGCCGCTCGTATCCTGCAGGATCAGCTGTCGATCTTCGTCAACTTCGACGAGCCGGAATCGGCTGGCCGCCAGGACGAAGACGATGGTCTGGAGTTCAACCCGCTGCTGCTGAAGAAAGTGGACGAGCTGGAGCTGTCGGTCCGTTCGGCAAACTGCCTGAAGAACGACAATATCGTTTACATCGGCGACCTGATCCAGAAGACCGAAGCCGAGATGCTGCGCACCCCGAACTTCGGCCGCAAGTCGCTGAACGAGATCAAAGAAGTGCTGTCCGGCATGGGTCTGCACCTTGGCATGGATGTCGAGGATTGGCCGCCCGACAACATCGAAGATCTGGCGAAGAAATTCGAAGACGCGTTCTAAGCGCGTCTTCACCAATGCCCGGGCTTTCCGGGGACAATACGGGCACTTCCGCCCCAAGGAGAGCCGGTGACACGCATCGCCGGCCAGACAAAGCAAAACGCAAGATAGGAATTGAAAAATGCGTCACGCACGTGGTTACCGCCGCCTGAACCGTACTCATGAGCACCGCAAGGCTCTGTTTGCAAACATGGCTGGCTCGCTCATCGAGCATGAGCAAATCAAAACAACCCTGCCCAAGGCAAAAGAACTGCGCCCGATCATCGAAAAGCTGGTCACTTTGGGCAAGCGCGGCGACCTGCACGCCCGTCGTCAGGCCGCAGCACAGCTGAAAGAAGACAAAGACGTCGCAAAGCTGTTCGAAGTTCTGGGCCCCCGCTACGCCGAGCGCCAGGGCGGATATGTCCGCATCCTGAAAGCTGGCTTCCGCTATGGCGACATGGCCCCGATGGCGATCATCGAATTCGTTGATCGTGACGTCGACGCCAAAGGCGCGGCCGACAAAGCCCGCGTTGCCGCCGAAGAGGCAGCAGACGAAGAATAAGAAGGCCCGGCTTTCTGATTTCGACCCCCGCGTCCCGGACGCGGGGGTTTTTTGTTGCTTGGCGGTGTCGTATTTGGATCATTTGCATTGCATTCCAGTCATGACCGCGCCGTCTTGCCGCGCCATTCTGGAAGGCAAGCCAGGGAGGGAAGACTATGACGCAGTCTGAGAGACCGACCGAACTCACAGGGCCATCTGCCTGGACAGGGCAGGACATGCGTAAGCGGCAGGACGAATGGATTGTCGAGCTAACGCCAGAGGATATTGCTGACTTGGAGCAGGCTGCGCGCCATTACCTAAGTTTGGGTCGGGACATCGGTGAAATCACAATGGCCAATTTCCCGTTGCAACGGATGGATGTGCATCTCGCCGGGCTGCGCGACAAATTAATCCGAGGAATCGGGTTTGAGGTGATCCGGGGCCTTCCAGTGCAGAACTACACACAGGAATTGGCGGCAGCGATCTTTTGCGGAGTGGGGGCGCATCTGGGATCGGCACGCTCGCAAAACGCGCAGGGGCATATTCTGGGCCATGTCCGGGATATTGGGGCTGATGCAAATGACCCGAACACGCGGATCTACCAGACCCACGAGCGCCAAACGTTCCACACTGACAGCGCCGATATCGTTGGGCTGCTGTGTCTGCGCGACGCCAGGGAGGGTGGAGAATCACTGCTGGTCAGTGCCGAAGCGATCTACAACCGGATGCGTGCAGATTGCCCGGACTTGCTGGAGCGGCTCTTCGACCCCATTGCGACCGACCGTCGGGGTGAAGTACCGGAGGGCATGCAGCCTTTTATGACCATTCCGCCCTTCAGTTGGCATGATGGCAAGCTGACGGTGTTTTATCAGCGGCAATACATCGACAGCGCACAAAGATTCCCCGAGGCCATGCGCCTCACGCCGGATCATGTTGCGGCGCTGGACCGGTTCGATGCGCTGGCCAATGATCCAGAACTGCACCTGAGTATGCGTTTGCAGCCCGGGGATATGCAGTTTGTCTACAACCATTCTCAGCTGCATGACCGGACTGGGTTTACCGACTGGCCCGATCCGGCGGAACGGCGTCACTTGTTCCGCCTTTGGTTGTCGCCGAAGGGTGACCGAGAGTTGCCGGATGTGTTTAGGCAGCGCTACGGCAGTGTTGAGGTCGGCAATCGCGGTGGGATCATCACAAGGGGCACGCAGTTGCACGCTCCGCTCGATTGAACCACCACCACATGCTTGCATTACGTTTCGCGCGGACGCATATCCATCTCAACTCTGTAATTCGAGGTCTGCATGTTCCGCGCGACACTTATCGCTCTTTCTGTTGCCTGCGCTTCTGTTGCCACGGCTGAAACCCGCGTCCCGCAATCCCAGACCGAGATTTCGCTCGGCTTTGCGCCGGTGGTCAAAGAGGCCTCGCCAGCGGTCGTCAACATCTATGCCAAGATCGTGCGGCAGGGGCGGGCGAACCCGTTTTTCTCGGACCCGTTTTTTCAGGACTTCTTTGGGCGTGGATTCGGAGAAACCCGTCCGCGGGTGCAGAACTCGCTGGGGTCGGGTGTGATCCTGTCGGACGATGGGTATGTGGTGTCGAACTACCACGTGGTCGGGACGGCCACGGAAATCCGGGTGGTGACCACGGATCGGCGCGAGTTTTCGGCGCAGGTGGTTCTGGGCGACAAGGAAAGCGACATCGCCATCCTGCGGCTTGAAGAGGCCAAGGACCTGCCTTACCTGCAGATGCGTGATTCCGACCATGTTGCGGTTGGAGAGCTGGCGCTGGCCATCGGCAACCCGTTCGGGGTGGGGCAGACGGTGTCGTCCGGCATCATCTCGGGGCTGGCGCGTACCGGAGCAGCCACAGGCAACGCGCGGGGCTATTTCATTCAGACGGATGCAGCGATTAACCCGGGTAATTCGGGTGGGGCGCTAATTGATGTGAATGGCGACCTGATAGGGATCAATACGGCAATTTTAACCCGCTCGGGCGGGTCCAATGGCATCGGCTTTGCGATTCCGGCCAATCTGGTAGCGGAGTTCCTGCGACAGGCGCAGGGCGGCAATGACAGTTTTGTCAGCCCCTGGGCCGGGATGGCGGGCCAGCACATGAGCGCGGATATCGCTGAGTCTCTTGGGCTGGTGATCCCGCTGGGAGTGGTAATTTCCGACCTGCATCCCCTCAGCCCCTTGGCCGAGGCCGGTCTGCGCGTAGGTGATGTCGTAACCCATGTGGATGGGGATGAAGTGAACTCGCCCGCCGAGATGAAATTCCGTATGGCGGTCGCCGGTGTGGGTGGCACGTCGATGGTGACCCGGCTGCGGGGGGAAGAGCGCGCCGAGGTGGAAATCGCGCTGATCAAGGCGCCTGACACCCCGGCGGCCGAAGAAACCACGTTGGACAACCAGACCGTGATGCCGGGCCTGACCGTCTCGCGCGTTAATCCGGCGGTGATCGCAAAGATGGGCCTTGTGCTGTCTCAGGCCGGAGTGGTCGTGGTGGATGCCGGCCCCTATGGTGGCCGGTCGGGGTTGCGGCCGGGTGATGTGGTCAACAGCATCAATGGCGCGCAGATTAAAACTCCCGAAGATGTGGTCGATGCGCTGACCGACCCGGGGCGCCGGATCAATCTGGATATTCTCAGGGGTGGCCGTACGGTCTCTCTCCGGTTCCGGTTGTGACGTGAGCGACCTGTTCGATACCGGGGCCGCTCAGCCCGCACCACCCGCGCACCGCCCGCTGGCTGACCGGCTGCGGCCGCAGACTCTGGCTGAGGTGATCGGGCAAGAGCAGGTATTGGGCCCGGATGCGCCGCTTGGGGTCATGCTGGCGTCGGGCAGCCTGTCCAGTCTGGTGTTCTGGGGTCCTCCGGGTGTTGGCAAGACCACCATCGCGCGGCTTCTGGCGCAGGAGACCGATCTGCATTTTGTTCAGATCAGCGCGATCTTCACTGGCGTTCCAGACCTGAAAAAGGTGTTCGAGGCCGCGAAGATCCGCCGCCAGAACGGGCAGGGCACGTTGCTGTTCGTGGATGAAATCCACCGGTTCAACAAGGCTCAGCAAGACGGGTTTCTTCCGCATATGGAGGACGGGACCATCCTGCTGGTTGGGGCCACGACCGAAAACCCGTCCTTCGAGCTGAACGCCGCTGTGCTTAGCCGGGCGCAGGTGCTGGTGTTGGAGCGCCTCAGCCTAGCCGATCTGGAACGCTTGACCCAACGGGCCGAGAAAGAGCTGGATCGCGCGTTGCCCCTGACCGGCCCGGCGCGCGAGGCGCTGCAAGAGATGGCCGATGGCGATGGCCGGGCGCTGTTAAACCTGATCGAGCAGATCGCGGCGTGGAAGGTAAAAGCTCCGCTAGACCCCGATGCGTTGTCGACGCGGCTGATGAAGCGGGCGGCGAAATACGACAAGTCAGGCGATGAGCATTACAACCTGATCTCGGCCCTGCATAAATCGGTGCGCGGGTCCGATCCGGACGCGGCGCTGTATTGGTTCGCGCGGATGCTGACAGGGGGAGAGGACCCGCGCTATTTGGCCCGCCGCATCACGCGGATGGCGGTCGAAGATATCGGGCTGGCTGATCCGCAGGCGCAGGCGATCTGTCTGCAGTCGTGGCAGACTTATGAACGACTGGGCTCGCCCGAGGGCGAGTTGGCTTTGGCACAGGCGCTGGTCTATCTGGCGTTGGCGCCGAAATCGAACGGGGCTTATGTGGGATACAAGGCAGCGATGCGGCTGGCCAAGCAATCTGGCAGCGAGCCGCCGCCCAAGCATATCCTGAACGCGCCAACCTCACTGATGAAGGATCAGGGTTATGGCGCGGGCTATGCCTATGACCATGACGCCGAGGATGGGTTTTCGGGACAGAACTACTTCCCGGACGGGATGGAGCGGCCCGAGCTGTATCAACCGGTTGAGCGTGGCTTCGAGCGGGAACTCAAAAAGCGGCTGGATTACTTCGCGAAACTGCGGGCGCAGCGGAACAGGCCCTAGCGCTGGCTTGACTCTTGCGGTGCGGCACGCCACAGACGCGCATGTTTTCTAAGGCACCTATGGGCACACAATCCGCGCGGAACCGCCGCGTGAAGGGGATATCGGCATGAGCGGCGTACAAATGATCACCGTGGCAGAGGGTGACGGCGACCAGCGGATCGACCGGTGGCTGCGCCGTCTGTTTCCGCATGTCAGTCAGGGCCGCATCGAAAAGATGTGCCGCAAGGGTGAGCTGCGTGTTGAAGGCGGTCGGGTGAAGGCCTCTACCCGGCTTGAGGTTGGGCAGGTTGTGCGCGTGCCGCCTCTGCCCGATGCCGATCACAAGCCTGCCGAGGTCAAGCGGCGCATATCAGACGCCGATGCCAAGATGATCCAGTCCTGCGTGATCTATCGCGACGACCACGTATTGGCGCTGAACAAGCCGCACGGTTTGCCTGTACAGGGCGGCAGTGGTCAGACCCGCCACGTCGACAGCCTGTCTGAGGCGCTGCGCTTTGGCTATGACGAGAACCCCCGCCTTGTGCACCGGCTGGACAAGGACACTTCGGGTGTCCTGTTGCTGGCTCGCACACGTGAGGCCGCGAAGGGGCTGACCGCAGCCTTCCGTCACCGTGATACCCGCAAGATCTATTGGGCGCTGGTAGCTGGGGTGCCGACCCCGTATCTGGGCGAGATCAAGACTGGCCTCGTAAAGGCTCCGGGTCACGGCAAGCACGGCGAGGGCGAAAAGATGATCCCCGTCCACCTGAACGAGCTCGACGACAATCCGGGCGCAAAGCGGGCGCACACGCTTTATGCGACGCTATATCGAGTGGCCGGGCGTGCTGCGTGGGTGGCGATGGAGCCGATCACCGGCCGTACCCACCAGCTGCGGGCGCATATGGCGGCAATCGGGCATCCGATCATTGGTGACGGCAAATACGGCGGTTCGGGGCAGGAAAATCTTGGCGATGGCTGGGGCGCGCAATTGGGCGGAATCATCAGCAAAAAACTGCACCTGCACGCCCGTCAGGCAACTTTCCAGCATCCGATGACGCGCAAGACTATTACCGTCACCGCTCCGTTGCCGGAACATATGAAACACAGCTGGGACACTTTCGGCTGGACCGAGGACCTGGCCGCGGACGACCCGTTTGAGGAACTGCAATGAGCGCACCGCTGCGTCTGGTGCTGTTCGACGTAGACGGCACTCTGGTCGATAGTCAGGGCAGTATCGTTTCGGCAATGACCGCCTGTTTCGATGCCCAGTGCCTGCCGGTGCCAGAGCGCGAAGCAATCCTGTCGATCGTCGGGTTGTCCCTGCCCAATGCACTGGCACAGCTGGCACCCGAGCATCCCGAAACCATGCAGCACCGCTTGGTCGAAGGGTACAAAGAAGCCTATCATGCACAACGGCTTGAACAGGGGGCGGCAAGCTCTCCGCTGTATCCCGGGGCGCTGGACGCCATCCAAGCTCTGCACGCGGTGCCGGAGGTTCTGTTGGGCGTGGCCACCGGGAAATCTCAGCGCGGGTTGGATGCGTTGATCGAGGCGCATGAGCTGGAGCGGTTCTTCGTGACACGACAAGTCGCGGATCACCATCCGTCCAAACCGCACCCGTCGATGATCGACACGGCACGCGGCGAAACCGGGGTCGATGCAGTCAATACGGTCATGATCGGAGACACAAAGTTCGACATGGACATGGCGCGAGCTGCCGGTGTGGCTGGTGTTGGCGTGACCTGGGGCTATCATGACCGATCCGTTCTAGACGGCGCGACCTGCATAATTGAAACCTTTGACCAGTTGCCTCGCGCGCTGGACAGTATCTGGACCTGACAACATGAGCGATTGGAAGCCCAAGCGATTTTGGACCGAGAGCGCGGTGGTCGAAACTGAGGGCGGATATACCGTCGAACTGGACGGCCGCCGGGTAAAAACACCCGCCAAGGCGGCGTTGGTTCTGCCGACCCGCGCCATGGCTGACGAGGTCGCCACAGAATGGGATGCGCAGGAAAAAGTGATCGACCCGACGGTGATGCCGTTCACCCGCTCGGCAAATGCAGCAATCGACAAGGTTCACCATCAACACGCCGAAGTTGCAGACATGCTGGCCGACTATGGCGATTCGGACTTGTTGTGCTATCGCGCGGTTCACCCGCAAGAGTTGCAGCAGCGCCAGGCCGAACAGTGGGACCCGGTGCTGGATTGGGCAGCAGAGACACTGTCTGCACGACTGTTGCCTGTTGCCGGTGTGCTACACCAACCCCAACCGGCTGAAGCGCTGGCAACCCTTCGGCAGCGTGTCCACGGGCTGAACGACTTTCAAATGGCGGCCTTTCATGACCTTGTCAGCCTGTCGGGCTCTCTCATTCTTGGATTTGCCGCGGCGCAAAACCGGGGCGATGCCGAGGAAATCTGGCAAATTTCTAGGTTGGATGAGCTGTGGCAGATTGAGCAATGGGGCCATGACGACGAGGCCCACGCGGTTGCCGAGACCAAGAAGGCGGCCTTTATGCACGCCAAACGGTTCTTCGACCTCTCTATTTGAGCCCTTATAGCCTGATTTTCTGACGTTGTGTGGAACATCTCTGGATTGACCCATCGTTTTCCCTGATCCGACCCTTGACGTTTGTGAATGATTGCGCCCAAACTCATGCCCACTAAAGGGGAGACACCTTTGGGAAACCTTTCCGGTGCCAGAGGTGCCGGACAGAACCGTCCTGTGATAGGGGCGGAAAATCAGGAAGAGGTAAAAATGAAAAAATCCGTATTCTTGGGCGTGGCAACCATTGCCGGCCTGGCTGCTGGCGTAGCCGCGGCGGGAACTGCCGACGATGTCAAGGCGCGCGGCAAGCTGAACTGCGGCGTGGCGACTGGTGTTCCCGGTTTTGCCAGCCCGGATGCCAACGGTGAGTGGCAGGGCTTTGACGTGGCCGTATGCCGTGCCGTCGCAGCCGCCGTTCTGGACGATCCGTCCGCTGTCGAATTCATTCCGACCACCGGTAAAACCCGTTTCACCGCGCTGGCATCGGGCGAGATCGACATGCTGGCCCGTAACACCACATGGACCTTCAGCCGTGACGTCGACCTGAAGTTCGAATTCATCGGCATCAACTACTATGATGGTCAAGGCTTCATGGTTCCCAAGGCTCTGGGCGTTAGCTCGGCCAAGGAACTGGACGGCGCCACCGTCTGCATCCAGACCGGCACCACAACCGAGCTCAACCTCGCGGATTTCTTCCGCATCAACAACATGAGCTACGAGCCGGTTCCGATCGAAACCAACGCCGAAGCGCAGCAGCAGTACCTGGCTGGTGCCTGTGACGTCTACACCACCGACGCCTCGGGCTTGGCCGCAACCCGCGCCACCTTTGAAAACGCGGGCGACCACGTGATCCTGCCTGAAATCATCTCGAAAGAGCCGCTGGGCCCGCTGGTCCGTCACGGCGATCACGAGTGGGGCGATGTGGTTCGCTGGACCCTGAACGCGCTGATCGCAGCCGAAGAGCTGGGCGTGACCTCGGCGAACATCGACGAGATGGCCGCTGGCACCGACAACCCCGAAGTGAACCGTCTGCTGGGCAGCGAAGGCACTCTGGGTGAGATGCTGGGTCTGGACGCAGCCTGGGCGCAGCGTGCGATCAAAGTTGGTGGCAACTACGGTGAGATCTTTGCCAAGAACATCGGTGAGGAAACTCCGATCGGTCTGGCACGCGGTCTGAACGCACAGTGGACCGATGGCGGTCTGCTCTACGCACCGCCGTTCCGCTAAAATCCACGGAAAAGGGCGCGGTTCAACCCGCGCCCTTTTTCCATAAATAAGAAACACTCCCGGATAGATTGAGCGAAGACCAACTTCGCCGGCTAAAAACGGGATGAACGGGGAAAAACATAGGTCATGACGACACTCACTGACCCGCCGAAGGAGCACTTCCGGCTGTCCATGCTCCTTTACGATACGCGGTATCGATCTGCGACCATTCAGGTCATCGCGATGATCGGTTTCATGCTTCTGGCAGCCTGGATTATCAACAACACCATTCAGAACCTCGAAACGTTGGGCAGATCGGTCGGGTTCGACTTTTTTGCTGAACCGGCAAGCTATGACATTAACCAACGCCTGCTGGAGTACGACTCGCGCGATACCCATCTGCGTGCGGCGTTTATAGGCCTGCTAAACACGCTGGTTGTTGCAGTTCTGGGCTGTATTACGGCAACAATCATCGGTGTCATGGTTGGTGTTCTGCGTCTGTCTAATAACTGGCTGATCGCGCGGATCATGACGGTTTATGTCGAAATGTTCCGCAACGTTCCGGTCCTGCTTTGGATCGTGTTCGCTATGGCGATCCTGATTGAAAGCCTGCCTGCGCCGCGCGCATTCCGGGGTGAAAATCCAGAAGCCACGATGGATCTCTTCGGCACTGTTGCTGTGACCAACCGCGGGGTCTACATCCCCGAGTTTCTGTTCTCGCGCGGCCTGGGCGACATCCACCTGTTCGGGACATCAAGCCTGCGTTTTGACGTCTCACTGGACCTGATCGCTTTCCTGATCGTGCTTGGCGGCAGCATCTTTGCCATGCGCAAAGTGTCGGCCTGGGCCAATGCCACGCAGGAAAAGACCGGTGACCGTCCGACCATCTGGTACATCCAATTGGGCCTGCTGTTCGTGCCATCGGCCATCCTGCTGGGCGCGCTGGGCTTCCACCTGGGCTATCCCGAGCTGAAGGGCTTTAACTTCACCGGCGGCACCCACCTACGGAACTCGTTGATCGCACTGTGGCTGGCCCTGTCGCTGTACACTGCGGCTTTCATCGCCGAGATCGTTCGCGCCGGTATTCTGGCCATCTCGAAGGGGCAGACCGAGGCTGCATCCGCACTGGGTCTGCGCCCGGGCCGGACCATGCGTCTGGTGATCCTGCCGCAGGCGTTGCGGGTGATCATCCCGCCGATGATCTCGAACTACCTGAACCTGACCAAGAACTCGTCGCTGGCGATTGCGGTCGGATATATGGACATCACGGGGACGCTGGGCGGTATCACCATGAACCAGACCGGCCGCGAGCTGGAATGCGTTTTGCTGCTGATGCTGGTCTACCTGACCATCTCGCTGAGCATTTCGGCGGTGATGAACTGGTACAACAACCGTGTCAAACTGGTGGAGCGGTAATATGAGTGATGTTTCATTTGTCCGCACGGAAATGTTGCCGGAACAAGCACCACCCGCATCCGAGGTCGGTGTGCTGGGATGGATCAAGCATAACCTGTTCTCAAGCTGGCTGAACGCAATCCTTACGCTCATCTCGCTGTATTTCATCTACTATGTGCTCTCCAACATTCTGGCTTGGACGTTCCAATCCGTTTGGAATGCCAATTCACTGTCGGAATGTCGTGAGATCATGATGGCGACCTGGGGTGATACTCATGGTCATGCCTGCTGGGGCGTGATCAAGGACCGGTGGCTGCAGTTGCTCTACGGGTTTTATCCACCTTATCCGGCGCATCCGGACGCAACGTGGTCTAATCCGCCTGAATCGGGCGGCTGGCCGGCCTATTTCCGGCCGAACCTGACTTTCATCCTGTTGCTGGTTGCGATTGCGCCGGTGTTGTTCACCAAAGTGCCGCGCAAGCTGTTGATTGTGACGGCGGCTTATCCGTTCCTTCTGCCTTGGCTGATGTGGGGCGGGTCGATCTGGGGACCGCTGATGGTCGCTGCCGGGTTCGCCATCGGTTATCTCGCCTACAAGGTTGTGCTTCCAATGGCGGGGTCCCTGACGGCGTTAATCCTTGCAATCGGGCTGCCCATTCTGTGGTGGTTGTTTGCTGCTGGCGCAGTTGCTGACGCGGTCAACTCTGTCATTCCAATTGGTATAGCGACTGTCGAAAGCCGCGACTTTGGCGGTTTCATGCTGGCGATCCTGCTGGGCGTTGTGGCCATTGGTGTCTCGTTGCCGATCGGCATCGTTCTGGCACTCGGCCGTCAGTCGGATCTGATGATCGTCAAATACCTGTGCGTGGGCTTCATCGAGTTCATCCGCGGTGTGCCGCTGATCACGCTGCTGTTCGTGGCCTCACTGCTGCTGAACCTGTTCCTGCCGCCGGGCACCAATTTTGACATCATCTTGCGGGTGATGATCATGATGACCCTGTTCTCGGCCGCCTATATGGCCGAGGTAATCCGGGGTGGTCTGGCTGCCCTGCCACGCGGTCAGTACGAAGGGGCTGACAGTCTGGGCCTGAACTACTGGCAGGCGCAGCGGTTGATCATCATGCCGCAGGCGCTGAAAATCTCGATCCCGGGCATCGTGAGTACGTTCATCGGTATCTTCAAGGATACGACACTGGTTTCGATCATCGGTCTGTTCGACGTGATCGGTCTGACCAACGGCATCCGCGCCGATACCGCCTGGAACGGCGTCTACTGGGAACTGTTTGCCTTTATCGGCGTTCTGTTCTTCGTCGTCTGCTTCTCCATGTCCCGTTATTCCATGTATCTGGAGCGCAAGCTTCAGACTGGCCACCGTTAAGGAGTTCAACACATGTCTGAACTTGCAATTGAACGCGAAATCGACCGCTCGAAAATGCAGGTGAGCGACGAGGTCGCCATCGAAATCACCAACATGAACAAGTGGTACGGGTCGTTCCATGTGCTTCGTGACATCAATCTGACCGTCAATCAGGGCGAGCGGATCGTGATCGCGGGGCCTTCGGGGTCGGGTAAGTCTACCCTAATCCGCTGCCTGAACGCGCTGGAAGAACACCAGCAGGGCACGATCGTGGTAGACGGGACCGAGCTGTCGAATGACCTGAAGAACATCGACAAGATCCGGTCCGAGGTTGGCATGGTGTTCCAGCACTTCAACCTGTTCCCGCACCTGACCATTCTGGAAAACTGCACGCTGGCCCCAATCTGGGTGCGCAAGACGCCTAAGAAAGAGGCTGAAGAGCGCGCGATGCATTTCTTGGAAAAGGTGAAAATCCCGGATCAGGCGCTGAAATATCCCGGCCAGCTATCGGGTGGTCAGCAGCAGCGTGTGGCGATCGCCCGCTCGCTGTGCATGATGCCGCGGATCATGTTGTTCGATGAACCGACATCGGCCCTTGACCCCGAGATGATCAAAGAGGTGCTCGACACCATGATCGAACTGGCCGAGGAAGGCATGACCATGCTGTGCGTGACCCATGAGATGGGCTTTGCCCGTCAGGTCGCCAACCGCGTGATCTTTATGGATGCCGGTCAGATCGTGGAACAGAACGAACCGGAAGAGTTCTTCAACAACCCGCAGAGCGAACGGACCAAGCTGTTCCTCAGCCAAATTTTGGGGCACTGATCCAAGCGAAACGAAAGAAAAGGCGGGGTTTTACCCCGCCTTTTTTCATTCCAGCAGCTCACGCGGAATGACAAACCCCTGCACGTCGCCGCTGTGCCAGCGGGCATGCGCCCAGTCGTGGATATCGAACCGGATCACGGTCGTGGCGCAGGTGGGGTAGTCGTGGAACCGGGCGTGGTCGGGGGCTTGCCTGACGAGACGGCTGGCAAAGGCAGCAATGCCGGGGTTGTGCCCCAACATCAGCACGGTGGGTTCTGTGGCGCCTGACAGCTCATTCAGCATGCTCTCGGGGGCCGCATGATAGAGCGCGCGGTGGAAACACACCTTGTCCGCCTGCAATCCCATCCGATCCCAGGTTTCACGCGTGCGGGTCGAGGTCGAACTCAGCACCTCATCCGGCAGCCAGCCGTGTTCACGCAGCCACTCGGCAATCGCTGTTGCTGACTTACGCCCGCGCTTGTTCAGTGGGCGGTCGTGATCATTAAGTGCCGGGCTGTCCCAACTCGATTTCGCGTGGCGGGTCAGGATCAGGGTGCGGGTCATGACGGGTGAAACGCTCTCATATGGTGGGCGGATTGATCCGGGTCGCGCTCTGCACCTGCGCTCAGCGGGCAGGACAGCCGGGCTATGCAGCCGCCGGTCATGCAGGTTTCCCCTTCTGGGGTGGATAGATGAGTGTGGCAGGCTGCGACGTCATAAAAGTTTCGGGTGTTTAATGCTTCGACCGGGCAGGATGTTGCACAGGGCGCCGGGCATTCCGTGCAAGGCGAGGTGCTATTGCTTTCGGGGATGTCGAATACCCGTGCGAAATGCAGTGCCCCTCGAAACGAGATCATCATGCCCACAGTGTCATGCACCAGCGCCCCTACCGGGCTGCTGAAGGTGCGACCGGATTTTAACGCCCAATCGATGAATGGTGCGTAAGGCGGTCCGCCGAACGGAAAATATGCCTGCGCACCCAGATCCTGTGCCATTTGCCCAATGACGCGACTGGACCAACGGTCCACAGGGTCGGGCTCTGACCATTCCGGCGACGCCTTCAAGACGGGCCAGAAAGCCGAACCTGCGCCTAAAAGGACCAGAGTTCCCCCGTCCAGGCCCTTGGCACCGCTTTTTCGCGGATGTGTCGAGCCCATGACGATTAGGCCCGCTTGATGCGCAGCGCGCATTACCCAGCCATAGCTGATTGCTGCTGCGTAAGAGGAGGGTGGTGGATGTCCGGTCATCTCTCCTCCACAGGCTGTGGGTCAGTCGGGGCGGATCAGTGACCCGGCACCGTGCTCTGTGAACAGCTCCAGCAGCACCGCATTGGGCGCGCGACCGTCCAGAATAACCACGGCGCGGACACCGCTGTGCAGTGCGTCCAGAGCCGTTTCGGTCTTGGGGATCATCCCGCCCGCAATGGTGCCGTCCATGGTCATTTCGCGGATCTGACCTGCTTTCAACTCGGTCACAACTTCACCGCCTGCGTTCTTCACGCCCGAGACATCCGTCAGCAGCAGAAGCCGGTCTGCCTTTAGGGCGGAGGCAATGGCTCCGGCGGCGGTGTCACCGTTGATGTTGAAGGTCTCGCCGTCCTTGCCTGCCCCCAAGGGTGCAATTACCGGGATCACATCATGCGAGAACAGGTTGTGCAGGATGGCCGGGTCCATCTCGGACGGAGAGCCGACAAACCCAAGCGACGGATCGGCCTG
Organism: Ruegeria sp. ABF4_144; assembly: GCF_056160045.1. NCBI lineage: Bacteria > Pseudomonadati > Pseudomonadota > Alphaproteobacteria > Rhodobacterales > Roseobacteraceae > Ruegeria > Ruegeria sp. ABF4_144. The sequence goes on along the minus strand of NZ_JBSWWK010000001.1, from coordinate 2,852,926 downwards.
ATCGCAGACAATTAGGTTTGCGTCCTTGCCTGACAGGCCCACAGCTTTACCACCCTGGCCATTGATCGCCTGCACGATGCGCTTGTTCACGAGGCCGGACAGAACCATCTCGACCACCTCAACGGTGGCTTTGTCGGTCACGCGCTTGCCGTTCACAAACTCGGACTGGATATCCAGCTGATCCAGCATCGCATTGATCATCGGACCGCCACCATGCACGATCACCGGGTTCACTCCGACCTGACGCATAAGGACTACGTCGCGGGCAAAGCTTTCCATCGCTTCGTCGCTGCCCATGGCGTGGCCGCCCAGTTTGATGACGACAATCGCGCCGTCATAACGCTGCAAGTACGGCAAGGCGCTGTTCAAGGTGGCGGCGGTGGCGATCCAGTCCCGGTTCATATCTCTTGTCTTCATGGCTTAGGTCCCTTTGACGTTCCGTGTTAGGGCCTTTGCGCGGTGCTGCCAAGGGGCAAGCTATTCCAGATGCGCGATGATCGAACGAAGAGTGGGTATGCCGTCGCCTTTTTCAGACGAGGTCAGCACGATTTCCGGGAAAGCCGCCGGGTGTTTGGACAACGCGCCGCGCACCTGTTCCAGCACCTTTTCGCGCTCCTTGGCCTTGACCTTGTCGGCCTTCGTCATCACGCATTGAAAGGTCACGGCGCTGGTGTCCAGAAGCTTCATGATCTCGGCATCGACCGGTTTCACCCCATGGCGCGAGTCGATCAGGACAAAGGCCCGGCGCAGGGTTTGACGGCCGCTCAGGTACTGTTTCAGCAGCCGTTGCCATTTTTCCACCACCTTTACCGGCGCGTTGGCATAGCCATAGCCGGGCAGGTCCACCAGATAGAGCTCCGGGCCTTGGGTGAAGAAGTTGATTTCCTGCGTGCGGCCCGGCGTGTTCGAGGCGCGCGCCAGACCCTTGGTGCCGGTCAGCGCGTTGATCAGGCTGGATTTTCCCACGTTCGAGCGGCCTGCAAAGCAGACCTCCAGCCGGTCGGGCGCGGGCAGGCCGTTCATGGCGACCACGCCTTTGACGAACTCGGATTCGCCTGCAAACAGCTTGCGACCACGCTCGGACGCGAATTCATCCGGGTCTTCAGCCAAAGGGAAGGGGAGGGTGCTCATAGCAGTTCTACCTTGTCGCCAACCGAAATTGCGCCGCCTTTGATGACCTCGGCATAGACACCAAAGTCCTTGTGGCCCCAGGTTTCCAGCGCGCCCAGAGTATCTGCGTCGCGTGCGCCTGTTTCCGGGTTGGCCGTGGTCGCCAGACAGCGGGTGATGCGGTCACGGACACGGAACACAGCTTCGCCGATCTGAAGCTCGCGGCCCAGCCAGTCGAATTCCTCCCACAGCGGCATACCATCAAACCAAACATTGCCGCGCCAGCGGTGGATGGACAGGTCTTGTCCTAGCTTTTGTCCAACCGCGCGATGAGACGCTATGTTGCAAAGGCTGATTGAGGGGAAGTCGCTGTCGGTCATACCGCGCCCGGGAACCCGGATGATCCGCGCTGAGGCGGCCCGATCTGCGGGCATCAGGGGTTTGACCCAGTCCAGAAACGCTTGAGGCTCGCGGTCGGGTGCAAAACTCAGGTCCGGGCGGTCCGGGTGGTACAGGGTCAGGGTTTCACCGTTGGACCGGGCCGAGATTGCCATCAATTGCGGCGCCTTCGCTCCGCGGCTGAAATTGGCGCACGGCACCCATTCCGAGCCGTCCGCCTTGGACGCCTCATGCGCAACCGCCCAAACGCGATCCCCGGGCATGGTCTGCCCGGGGATCACGGTTACGGTTTCGACGGCTTCCCGACCATGGCTTTTGATCGGGTGCCGCCAAAGCTGGGTTACTTCAGCATTCATTTGTCATCCGTTTTCGGCGTGCGCTTGAAACTGGACTTGATGTTGCCGAACACATCCGGCGTATAGCCCTGGCTGCGCATGATCAGGTACTGCTGGGTGAATGTGATCGTGTTGTTCGCGATCCAGTACACTACCAGCCCGCTGGCAAAACCGCCCAGCATGAACATGAACACCCACGGCATCCATGCAAAGATCATTTGCTGCGTCGGATCAGTTGGTGCCGGGTTCAGTTTCTGTTGCAGCCACATCGAGATACCCAGCAGCAACGGCAGGATACCGATGAAGATCAACGCCATGAAGCTTTCCGGCGCCGGGGCCGCCCAGGGCAGCAGGCCGAAGAAGTTGAAGATCGAGGTCGGATCCGGCGCGCTGAGGTCCTGGAACGGGCCAAACCACGGCGCCTGGCGCAGTTCGATCGTGACGAAGATCACCTTATACAGCGAGAAGAAGATCGGGATCTGCATCAGGATCGGCAGACAGCCCGCAGCGGGGTTCACCTTTTCCTTCTTGTACAGCTCCATCATGCCCTGCTGCATCTTCTGACGGTCGTCGCCAGCAGCCTCTTTCAGGGCCTCCATCTGCGGCTGCAGTTCTTTCATCTTCGCCATCGAGACGTAGGACTTGAACGCCAACGGGAACAGGATCGCCTTGATGATCAGCGTCAGGCCGATGATGGACCAGCCCATGTTGCCGATCAGCGCGTTAATATTGTGCAGCAGCCAGAAGATCGGCTTGGTCAGGAAGAAGAACCAACCCCAGTCGATGCTGTCGATGAATTTCTGGACGCCTTCCTTCTGGTATTCTCGGATGGTTTCCCATTCCTTGGCACCAGCAAACAGCTGCGTAGTGACCTCTTCCGTCGCGCCCGGGGCAACGGTCAGGGTCGGCAGAACCGTTTCGGTCTGATAAATCTTGCGGCGCGCGTCATATTTCGCAGCAGCCTTGAAGGCGGTTCCCGGCTCGGGGATCAGCGTGGTCATCCAGTAATGGTCGGTGAAGCCGATCCAGCCGTCTTCCTTGACCTGATAGACCTCGGCCTGCGCGCGTTCGTTCGGATCGATGTCAAAGTCACGGACATCTCCATAGTCGATCTCGGCCAGCGTGCCGTCGGCCATGCCGATTACGCCTTCGTGCAGGATGAAGAAGTTCTTGAGATCAGGCAGATCGCCATCCTCGCCAATCCCGTGGCGGGCCAGAATGCCATAAGGGGCCATTCCAACTTCGGATTGCGAGTTGTTTTCGACAGACTGCGTGACCGAGAACATATAGTCTTCGTCCACGGAAAGCGTGCGGCGGAACGTCAGACCTTTGTCATTATCCCATTTCAGGGTGATCGGAGTGTCGACGCCCAGGATCTCACCCTGCTCGACGGTCCAGAGCGTGTTCGGGCCGGGTACATCTGCACCAGCAACACCAGCGCCCGGAGCCCAGCCATAGAGAGCATAGTAAGCCGATTCCGATCCGACCGGGGACAGTAGCTCTACAATCGGTGCGCCTTCTTCGATCGAGACCTTGTAGTCCTTCAGGAACAGCTCATCGATGCGGCCACCCGACAGCGACAGACTACCCTTCAGGCGAGGCGTGTCGATCTCGACCCGCGGAGCCTGCTCCTCGGGCAATGTCTCTTCAGCGGCGGTTGTCGCTTCACCAACAGTGCCTGTGCCGGCCGCGCTGGGCGTCTGAACCTCATTGCCATCAACGGCTGCAATCTCGGACTCTCCGGGCACGGTTGTCTGTTCCGGCGGGGGGAACAGCACGAACCAAACAAGGATCACGACAAAGCTGAGCGCGGTTGCAAGGATGAGATTCTTGTTCTGATCGTCCATCGGGGACAGCCACCTTAAGCAGTGAAATACACCCGGTGGGTTCAACAGAGTGCAGGCCCAAAGGTCAAGCGGAATCGCCTGTCAATTCGTCACGGATCGCGTTTCTGTGGCGTAAATTCGCGATTACTGGCCTGTCTTGCGCCCGATCTTCGGCATTCCGTTGACCTTGTTCTGATGTGCCGCAACCCAGTCCAGCGTCTTTTCAAACGGCATTGGCTTGCCAATCCCGAACCCCTGAACATGATCGCATCCCAGTTGCGCCATGAGGGCATGTTCGCCCAGCGTCTCAACCCCTTCGGCCAGCGTTTCGACTTTCAGCCGCTCGGCCATGGTCAGGATGGCGCTAACCAGTTGCTGTTGGCTGGCGTCGCGATCTGCCTTGGCAACAAAGGACCGGTCGATTTTGATCCGCGAGACATTGAACCGCTTTATCGACGCGATCGAGGCATGCCCGGTACCGAAATCATCCAGATCAATGCAGCAACCCAGTTTGGACATGCTGGTCACGTTGCGGGTGATTACGTCATCAGGTCGACGCGAAAACACGGTTTCCAGAATTTCGACCGCCAGCCGGTCGGGTGTCAGGTCATTCTGGTCCAGCTCCCATTTCAGCCGGTCGATCAGGGCCGGGTCGCGCAGCTCGTCGGAGGAGAAATTTACTCCGATCCGGGGGACCACGATCCCGGCGCGATCCCAGTCACGCATTGCCGCAAAAGCGTGGTGCCGCATCGCCTGGCCAAGTTTCTCCATCAGTTCAGCCTGTTCGGCAAAGGGCAGGAATACCTGCGGGCTCAGCACTCCCTTTTGTGGGTGCTCCCAGCGGGCCAGGGCCTCGAAACCCGTAACACGCCCTGTATCGGTTGAAATCTGGGGTTGGTACCACGGGCGGATCTCGCCGTTGTCCAGTGCCGCCTCGAACTCTTTTCGCAGATTGGCGCGAATGCGCGACCGACGCTGCGTTTCGTTGGAGAAAGCGCGAATGGTGGAGGGTCCGTTCCGTTGCGCCTCACCCAATGCCGCTGAGGCGGCGTCGATCCAATCTTCGTAGGGGCCATCCGCCGCGCCGGACAGCTGGCTGAACCCGATCGAGCAGGACACATACACCCCCGTGCCGTTGAGCGTGAAGGGTTCCTCAACAACCGCCTGAATGCGCCCGGCCATCTGAATGCAGGCCTCAAGATCCAGATGGGTCGAAGGCTGCAGGCCGATGGCGATCTTGTTCTGATCCAGCCGAGTTACGATGTCCTGCGTGCGGACGACTGAAAGGATGCGGCGGCCGAACTGTTCGGCCAGATGATCGGCGGCGGCGTTGCCGTGAAGGTCAATAAACTCAGGGAAGTCGTCCAGCGCAACGAGGATGCAGGCCGAATCTGCCCCGCCGGGCGCGTATGTTTTGAAAATACTCTCAAGTTCCGAAGCAAAGACGTCGATCGCCATTATGCCGCCAGGAGGGTTGCGCCGTTGCCGCTGTCGGTCGGACTGGGCGTCAAACGTGGCGGCCCCCAGAAAAACCAGTGGCAGGCAAAGGGCGGATATTACCAGCGCCCGTTCCCCGCCGATCCAGAATGCCGCCAGGCTAATTGCCGGGATGAAAGCCAAAGCGGCCGGGCCGCTCAAAACCGAAGTAAGAGCATAAAGAACGCGTTCGACTGTGAGACGTTTCCACATCGGTTTTCCGGACCCCTACGTTTTGGCATAGCACGTATGGGGCAACCGTAGAAAACCAATCTGAGTCAGACGTTAACGCAATAGCGGAATTTCATCCGAATTTTCGTCTTTTTTGGTAGGGTTTAGCGCGAGACCCTGGAAATCGAACAGTTTCGGGTCCAGCAGGTGCGAGGGCCGTGCGTTGGTCAGGGCTCGGAACATCACCTGACGTCGGCCGGGGCTGTTTTTTTCCCACTGGTCCAGAATTTGTTTTACCTGCTGGCGTTGCAGCCCGTCCTGACTACCGCATAGATCGCAGGGAATGATGGGATAGTTCATCGAGTTCGCGAATTTCGCGCAGTCGGCCTCGGCCACATGAGCGAGGGGGCGGAAAACAAACAGATCGCCTTCTTCGTTCACCAGTTTTGGAGGCATCGTGGCCAGACGGCCGCCGTGGAACAGGTTCATGAAGAACGTTTCAAGGATATCGTCTCTGTGGTGGCCCAGAATCACGGCGCTGCAGCCTTCCTCGCGCGCGATCCGGTACAGGTTACCCCGGCGCAGGCGTGAACACAGGGCACAATAGGTGCGGCCCTGCGGAACCTTATCCATCACGACGGAATAGGTGTCCTGATACTCGATCCGGTGGGGCACGCCCATGCGTTCAAGGAATTCGGGCAGGACAGTAGCTGGGAAACCGGGTTGCCCCTGATCCAGGTTACAGGCCAGCAGATCGACCGGCAGAAGGCCGCGCCATTTCAACTCATAGAGAACCGCCAGCAGGGTATAGCTGTCTTTGCCGCCCGACAGGCATACCAGCCAGCGGGGCGGCTTACCCTCCTTGTCATGGACGGACGGGTCCACCATCCCGTACTGCTCGATGGCCTCGCGGGTCTGGCGTACAATGCGTTTGCGCAGCTTCTTGAACTCGGTGGTCGAGGGTGCGCCAGCAAAGAGCGGGTGGATATCATCAGCTTCGTCAAACATGCGCAGCCCCTACAGCAGTTGACGCAACCGGGCAAGGGGACGGGTCAGCCAAGGCGCGCCACTAGGGCGTCTATGTCTAGGCCTGTAACCGATCCGGGGATGCGCCCGCGGTCGCTGGAAAGGCGCGTTGCGACGAACCCATCCGCCACTGCGCCGGGCGCGTGACGCAGCAGTTGTGAAGCGGTGAGCAGCAGCGCCGTACGCTCGACAAACCAGCGTGCCTCGGCCTCGGGCGGAAGGTCCGGCCAACGATCGCGATACGTCCTCAGGGCTGCATCATAGGCGCGATTTGTGCCCGCTGCGACGTCCAGTTCCGCCTGCAGCGCGTCCTTAGCCAGCGGCTCACGGCTTAGGGTGCGCAGGATGTCGAGGCAGATGACGTTGCCTGACCCCTCCCAAATGCCGTTCAGAGGGGCTTCGCGGTAGAGCAGGGGCAGGGGGGTATCCTCGACATAGCCTATGCCGCCCAGCACCTCCATCGCTTCGGCCAAGACCACGGGGCAGAGTTTGTTGTTCAGGAATTTGGCCAACCCAACGCTGATCCGCGCAAAGGCCTTGTCTTCGGCGGTTTGGCTGTCAAAGGCCTGCGCCACGCGCATTCCCAACGTCAGCGCACCTTCCCAATCCAGCACCAGGTCGGCCAACACTGTGCGCATCAGCGGCTGGTCGATCAATCGGCGCTGGAATGCACTGCGGTGAGTGACCCAATGATGCGCCTCGGATAAAGCGGCGCGCATCAGGCCGGCGGGGGCCATGGCAGTGTCCAGCCGCGTGTGGTGCACCATTTCAATGATTGTGTGCACGCCTGCACCTTCGTCGCCCAACTGATAGGCCAGCGCGTCGTGGTACTTGATCTCGGCCGAGGCATTGGACCTGTTGCCCAGCTTGTCCTTCAACCGCATCAGGTGGATGGCGTTTCGTTCGCCTTCCAACCAGCGAGGGACAAGGAAACAGGTCAGCCCGCCCGGTGCCTGCGCCAGAGTCAGGAAACCATCCGACATAGGGGCCGAGCAGAACCATTTATGCCCGCGCAACCGCCAGTGATCCCCATCCCGTGAGGCGGTGGTGCTATTGGCCCGCACGTCCGAGCCGCCCTGCTTCTCGGTCATGGCCATGCCGAGTGTGGCGCTGGTCTTCTCGGCCACGGGCCTTATCGTCTGGTCATATGAGCGCGCCGTAAGCTTGGGGCGCCAGACCGAGGCGAGGTCTGTATTTGCGGCAAGGGCAGGAATAGCCGCATAGGTCATGGTCAGCGGGCAGCAATGACCCGGCTCTACTTGGCTAGCCATATAGATCATTGCAGCATGGGTCGCATGACCTCCGGGCTGCCCGTCCCATGGCAGGGCGGCAAGTCCGGCAGATTGGCTGGTCTGCATCATTTGGTGGTAGGAAGGGTGAAAGCGCACCTCGTCCAGACGCCTGCCGCCAGCATCGAACTGCTTCAAATCCGGCGTGTTCCGGTTCGCATCGCGCCCCAACTCACGGGTTTCAGCACGTCCCAGTTGTGCGCCATATGCCGCCAAAGGCGCGGATCGTCCTTCGGCGAAGCCAACCGTAGTGCGCAGAACCGGATCCGATGCCCACAGGTCGCAATCCCCGCGCGCGGGCGGTTGGTTCATGACCTGATGCGTGGGCTGCGTTTGGCGCGCGTCGGATACCATCTGGACCTCGGGCTGTGTGGGTCCAAGTGTTCAGCGCGGAATCTGATGGGTCAAGTCTGACGAGGGGTCACACAGAATCGTCGCACTTGCAGTCGGGTACCGGATCGTACCCATCACCGCCCCACGGATGGCAGCGCCCGATCCGCCGTGCCGCCAGCCATGCGCCTTTGAATGCACCGTGTTTTTCCAACGCCTCCAGCGCATAGGCCGAGCATGTGGGCTGATAACGGCAGTTGAACCCGACCCAGGGGCTAAAGACCAGCCGATAGGCCCTAACGGGCAAGGCAAGGATATGCGCCAGCAGGGTCATTTCCGCGGCGCGTGCACTTTGCGCAGGGCATAGCGCAGGTCGTCCAGAAGCGCTTCGAACGGGCGTGCGGAGGTGACCTCGGCGCGACCGATCAGGACGTAGTCCCATCCGTCCTGCCCCTGAAAGGGCAACACAGCACGCGCAGCTTCGCGCAGGCGTCGCTTGGCGCGGTTGCGGGCCACGGCATTGCCGACCTTTTTAGAACAGGTGAAACCTACGCGAATCCCCGGTGCTTCGTCCGAGGCGCGTTTACGAGCCTGCACCATCATTGACGCGGTGCCTTGCCGACGCGCGCGCGCGGCTTTCAGGAAATCGGACCGATTTTTGAGGACGGTCAAAGTTTCAGGCGCGCAAACGGACGCCGCCGGGGGCGTATCCCCGGGGTGGTTCTTACCATCCACAGGGGCCTCCGGCGGCGTCATGTTCATAACCTGATCGGTGAGCGGTTTACGCGCTCAGCGATTTGCGGCCACGTGCGCGGCGCGCGTTCAGGATCTTGCGGCCGGCCTTGGTGGCCATGCGCGCGCGGAAACCGTGGCGGCGTTTGCGAACCAGGTTCGAAGGCTGATAGGTGCGTTTCATCGCTCCGTCTCCAATCAATAGCGGTGGGGTGCGGCGCGGATTCGCCTGGCCCTAGTGTTCGAAGCCCGTCCTCTACTGGGAAGCGGGGGGTAAGTCAAACCCCTAGGTGGGGGTTTTATCCCCTTTTGCAACAATTCTGTAACCGCAGCAGGTAAAAGGTTTCAAAATCGCGGTTTTGACGCCCTAACCTCTCACATTCCCTGCCGTAAAGATCAAGGCCGCGTGAAGTCCCTGTTGCATGGGCTTTGGACGGCGCATGTTGGGGGCAGAATGAAACGCACAAAACCGGATAGCCTCATGAGCGACACAACTCAGGCCCCGCGCAACGCGCTTGCGCGCCATATCCCCTTGCTGGTGATTCTTGCCGTGGCAGCGGCGGGCTTCTTTACGCTGGGTGACTACCTGACCTTCGAGACGTTGCGCGACAACCGCGAGGCCCTCTTGGCGTGGCGGGACGCCAACTATTGGTCCATGGTGATGGCTTTTGTGGCAATTTATATCGTCATTGTCGCCTTTTCGTTGCCGGGCGCGGCCGTCGCGTCGATGACAGGCGGATTTCTGTTTGGCCTGTTCGCGGGCACCGTTTTCAACGTGTTTGCGGCCACCATCGGTGCCTCGGCCATCTTTTTGGCGGCGCGCTGGGGGTTGGGCGAATCCCTGACCGCGCGGCTGGAATCGTCGGAAGGTACTATCAAGAAACTCAAGGATGGCTTGCGCGAGAATGAAATCTCGGTCTTGTTCCTGTTGCGCCTTGTGCCGGTCGTGCCTTTCTTTGTGGCCAATCTGGTGCCTGCGCTGGTGGGGGTGAAATTCCGCAACTTCCTGATCACCACGGTGCTGGGCATTATTCCCGGTGGAATCGTCTACACATGGATCGGCGTGGGTCTGGGCGGCGTGTTCGACCGGGGCGAAACGCCGGATGTCTCTTTGTTGTGGGAGCCTTTCGTCATCGGCCCGATCCTAGGCTTGTGCGTGCTGGCGGCTCTGCCAATAGTTATCAAAGCTTTGCGCGGCAAAAAGGACGCCTGATCTCATGCAAGAGTTGAAAACCGATATCCTGGTGATAGGGGCCGGGTCGGGCGGCTTGTCCGTGGCCGCTGGGGCCAGCCAGATGGGAGCCGATGTGATCCTGCTGGAAGGCCACAAGATGGGCGGCGATTGCCTGAACTTTGGCTGTGTGCCTTCCAAGGCGCTGATTGCCAGCGGCAAGGCTGCCTATGGGCAGGCGCATTCCGCCGCGCTGGGCGTTGCCGATGTGGTGCCGCATGTGGACTATGCCGCCGCCAAGGATCATGTTCATGACGTTATCGCCCAGATCGAACCGATGGATAGCCAGCAGCGGTTCGAAGGGTTCGGGGTCAAGGTGATCCGCGAATATGGCAGCTTTGTCTCTCCCAATCAGGTGCAGGCTGGGGATCACCTGATCACCGCGCGGCGCGTTGTGATTGCGACCGGCTCATCGCCTTTGGTTCCGCCCATCCCGGGGCTGGAACAAGTGCCGTATTACACCAACGAGACCATCTTTGATCTGCGCGAAAAGCCCGAGCATCTGTTGATCATCGGCGGTGGCCCCATTGGCATGGAAATGGCGCAGGCTCATATCCGTCTGGGCTGCGAAGTGACAGTGATCGAAGGCCTGCAGGCGCTGGGCAAGGATGATCCCGAAGCGGCCGAAATCGTGTTGGACACGCTGCGGGCCGAGGGTGTGGCGATCCATGAACAGGCCATGGTCGCCCAGATTCGTAACAATAAGGACCTGGTCGAGGTCGTGACCGAAAACGGAGACATCTACACCGGCTCGCACCTGCTTCTGGCTGCCGGGCGAAAGGCTAATACGGACCGCCTGAACCTGCAGGCCGCGGGGATCGAACCGAGCCGCACCGGGATCAAGGTGGATGAGACTCTGCGCACCACGAACCGCAAGGTCTATGCCATCGGCGACGTGGCGGGTGGGCTGCAATTCACCCATGTGGCCGGATATCACGCCGGAATCATCATCCGGTCCGCTCTGTTTGGCCTGCCGTCCAAGGCGAAAACGGCACATATCCCCTGGGCCACCTATACCGACCCGGAACTGGCGCAGGTCGGTCTGACCGAGGCGGAGGCACGTGCGCAGCACGGGGAAAAACTCGAAGTCGCGCGCTTTGACTACCACCATAACGACCGTGCGATATCCGAGCGCAAGACGAAAGGCTTCATTAAGGTCATGGTCATAAAAGGCCGTCCCGTGGGGGCTACAATCGTGGGTCATCAGGCGGGCGAACTGATCAACTTGTGGTCGCTGGTGCTGGCCAATAACCTGAAGATGGGGCAGATCGCCGCGATGGTTTCGCCCTATCCGACGATCGGAGAGCTTAACAAACGGGTGGCGGGTGCCTATTTCTCGCCAAGGCTGTTTGAGAATCAAACGGTTAAACGCGTGGTCCGGTTCGTCCAGCGCTGGATGCCCTGACCGGGAAGGGAGAGCTTAGTGAACTCGCTGTCGGGCCGATTTCTGATCCTGACGACGGTCTTCGTGATGTTGGCCGAAATCCTGATCTTTGTCCCCTCGATCGCACGGTTTCGCGAAGACTTCCTGCTGAACCGGCTTGAACGCGCCCAGATCGCCTCATTGGCGTTGCTTGCTGATGACATGCTTGCCGATGATCTTGAGGCCGAACTGCTGGCCAATGCTGGCGTCTATAACGTGGTGCTGCGGCGGGACGAGGTGCGTCAGCTGATGCTGTCGTCTCCTATCCCTGAACAGATTACCAAGACTTATGACCTGCGCGATGCAGGGCCATGGATATTGATCCGGGACGCCATGGCGCGCCTGTTCACGCCGGAGAACGAGGTTATTCGCGTGATCGGGGAGCCGGTCAAAGGCGCGGGGCTGCTGATCGAGGTCACCATAGACAGTATGCCATTGCGGATGGCGATGACCGACTATGGCCTTCGCATTCTGGGCCTGTCATTTGTCATCTCGATCATCACAGCCTTTTTCCTGTTTCTCGCGGTGCGGGTTGTGCTGGTAAAGCCGATCAAGGGTGTGGTTGGCTACATGCAGCGTTATGCAGGTGCCCCCGAGGATGCGCGTGGAATAATCTCTCCCAATTCCAAGGTGACCGAGCTGCGCGAGGCGGAGGAAGCCCTTCAGCAGCTGCAGACCGAACTGACACAGGCCCTGAAACAACGCGAGCGGCTGGCACAGTTGGGCGGTGCGGTGGCCAAGGTCAGCCACGACTTGCGTAACATCCTGACCTCGGCGCAATTGTTCACCGACCGGATCGAAGCCAGCGATGATCCGTTGGTGCGCCGTATGGCACCGAAATTGGTGAACTCGATCACTCGCGCGGTGTCCTTGTGCGAAAGTACACTGGCTTTTGGCCGTGCCGAGGAACCGGCACCAACCCTGACCATGGTGCCTCTGCGCGACGTGGCCGAGGACGTGGTGGCCAGCGAGAAGCTGGCCGTCGCCGATGCCTGCATCGAGATCGTGAACGAGGTGCCCGAAGACCTCGTGGCCCGTGCAGATCCGGAACAGATTTTCCGCGTGATGATGAACCTTGTGCGCAATGCCCGTCAGGCGTTGGTGGCATCGGGCCAGCCGGGCAAGATCACGATCGCAGGGTGCGTTCACGAGAATGACTGGTGTGTCGAGATCAAGGACAACGGCCCCGGCCTGCCGCCCAAAGCGCGCGAGAATCTGTTCACAGCATTTCAGGGTGGCGTGCGTAAAGGTGGCTCGGGTCTTGGTCTGGCGATCTCGCAGGAATTGGTGCGCGGACATGGCGGAGATTTGGTTCTGGCCGAGACCGGACCCGAAGGAACAACCTTTGAAATCCGCCTTCCGAAGGGCGGCGTGAATTTTTGATTTTTTTTTGAAGAATCGACTTGCACGTCTTTGGAGGTAGGTCTACATAGCGCCTCACCAACGCGGACCGATAGCTCAGCTGGATAGAGTACTTGACTACGAATCAAGGGGTCGGGGGTTCGAATCCTCCTCGGTCCGCCATTGGTTTCCTTGTAAGGCGACACACAGTTCTGTCACCAGCGACAGAACCTTGCCATTTTCGCCTCACTTCCTTCATCCAGCACCTAGACAGATTTCACTGATCCTGACTTCCTTTTGGGAAAATTGGGGTTGATTTGCAGATCAGACGCCGAAGGCGCCTGTTCCTGCTGATCTGCCACGTGGCGAACGCGGATGGGGGCGAGGCAATGCTATTCGACAATAGTGGCGCGGCCTGCAGGCGCAGCCGAGGACATGGTGTTTTCTAATAGGGTTGCCCGAGGGGCAAGGCAGCGCCTTACCCCTGATGGCCAGGGGCGTTTGGCTTGCCCAAATCCCGCTGGCCCACGAAAGGAAAGCGGCGCGACGCAAGTTAGCCATCATTGGCGATCATCTAATTCCCTTATAGCGAAAAGTGACATTCGGCCCTTAGCTGTCGTTCGACCTTGATCACCGTCGCTGCGGTGCGGCCCGTCGGACCTGCCGTTCGCTGCATGCGCAAAACCAGAGACCGGCTGAACTCACGCGGTGCGGAGTTAGCTGACTTTGACATTGACACAACGAATGGCTGCTTCGCCTTTTCAACCGGGTATTTCAGGTTCTATCATCGGATGGTTTCGGCAAAAATGACTTCGTTGAATACTTCGATGTCTTGCCCCATAGAACTGGACCAAAATGGACCGCAGAACCTTCACTAGCTTGTCTGCCGCATCGCTTCTCTGCGCTCCCCGCCGGATTTCGGCCCGGCAATTGCAACATGTCACGATTATTGGGGCAGGCAGCGCAGGACTGACAGCGGCTTATCACTTATCAAACGCAGGTATCCAAGTTCAAGTTCTGGAATCCGCGAACGACTGGGGAGGTCGCATCAAACGCTTGTCTGGCTTTGCGGATGTACCTCTCGATCTAGGGGCGGAGTGGATACACGACGATCCCAGTGTTTTGGGGCGCATCGTGGGGAAGGGCAAAACTGATCTGGGTGTCAGGACAATCGACTACAGACCCCAGACTTATCAGTTCTGGCACAAAGATCAGTTGAACGATTTCAATGCGCTTCGGAACTTCTATCATGAGGTCAAGTTCTACGACACAACTTGGTACGGATTTTTTGAAAGGTTCATTTTACCAACTGTCAAAGAAAACATAGCCTTGGGCGCTACGGTCACGCAAGTCGCGGTGCATGGCATGCGCCTATCTGTTAGGCTCAGCGATGGTCGAAGCCTTGAGACAGACAAGGTACTGGTCACGGTCCCGTTGTCGGTTCTTCAACGTGGACTGATCACATTTTCAAACCAGCTCACGCCTCCAGACATGGCTGCACTTCAGGACATCGTATACGGCTCTGGTTTCAAAGCATTCCTGAGGTTCAATCAACGCTTCTACCCAGATATATTGTTTGAAGGTTCTCGTGCCAGCGTACTGGCCGACACATGGGCGGAAAAAATCTACTACGACGCTGCCTTTGGCAAACCAACCCGCCAGAATATCCTGGGTCTGTTTTCAGTCTCAGAAGGGCCAACACGTCGGTCAGCTCTTGGTGAGGAAGCATTGATCGATGACATCCTTACTGAGTTAACCAAAATGTTCGGCAGCGTTGTCAGGGAAACCTATGTCGGAGGCGTGGTCCAGAATTGGAGCGCGGAGAGCCACATTCTTGGCAGCTATTCGATGGAGAATAACAGCGACTATGATGTTTATGATATCCTCAAACCCGTGGCGGGTAAGGTGTTTTTTGCTGGAGAAGCATTGGGAGGAAACGAGCAATCTACAGTTCAAGGTGCAGCGTTTTCCGCTATCTCGGCTGCGAGCAAATTACTTGAATAGTCGGGCGCAGATTGGCCAGCATAACCGACATTCAAGTACTGTGTAGCATCCGACGCTTTGGGTTCGGAGCAGACATTCGTGAGTTCACACGGTAGGCGGGTATGGCGGTTACACCAGAAAAAGGAAGGGGTATTGGTCACCGCAATAGCCGTTTCCAAGCTCTGACTAACTGCCTATCATATCAACACTAAAGTGATGGGTGGAGCGAGGGGCTGGACGAGGGGGTAAAAGCCAGCCCCACAATCCTGGGGGTTTGCGGAGTTGTGTTTGTGGCTGCTCCGTTAACCTAAACCTATTGAACTATGCGGGTCCGCGAAATTGGGGTTTCCCCGTATGAGCTAGAATTAATCTACTAGACACATTTCAGACAGAGCTGGCAGATACCAAGAGGACGCGGCGCGCCTTGAGAGGATTAGCGGTTTCAATGAGGGGGTACGAGTTGGGCGCGTCGTGCTGTTTCTCCCAAAGAACAAGTTCGGGTTGCGCGGCGATGTGCCGGGCAGATTCATGGGTACATTTCAGCCAATAGTCTTCCGCCCGATGCCTTCCGGCAGTTGCAGGAAGCCCAAGACAATTGGGCACGGGAAAGAGTAGCAGCACGAGTGATCTCTGAGTCTGTAGACGACGAACAGGAACAATTATGGGCTACTGGAAGGGTTTAAGGTTGTGGTTAGTAGTCGTCGCCAACTTGGGATACGCGGGGTGGTCGGTTAGCGCGGGTGATGCTCTGAGCGCCGCCTTGTTTGCCGCCATTGGCGCATTCTCAGCAGCAATCCTTTTATATAGGTGGATTTGGGCCATTAATGACGAGGACGCGGAGATGCGCTTCGGTAGGTTTTGGCGCAAAGTCAACAAATAGGAGGCGGTGTCCGCTATGCGGATTCAGCCTCCATTCGGTTCTGCGGCTTCGTTCGCGCAGCATATGTTCGCACACGCGGCGCGCCCATCGCTGCGACGCAGTGCACGTCGCCGAACCGGTCATTGAAGTGTATCGATTTCGCCCGAATTGAGATCGCGGCTTCGCCGCAACCTGATCGGATCATCGATACGCGGGACAAAACGTTCCTTTGCCTCGTTTAATGCTTGGATACTTGCTCCAAACAAATGCCTGCGTCCTTATACTCGTAGGTTTAGTTGGTGAACCGTTTGCGCCAAAGATTTCATTTAAAATCAATGGAAAGAAATTCCTTTCAATTTTTTAAGGTCTCTGAAAGGGCGGTTAAAACTTCCGGCAGTCTACGAACCGGTGGTTGTCTGGTGACGAGGCGAGGGTCTTATGCTGAGTTCTGTATTATCGGTTTTGGCTGGCGTTCTTTTTGAACTCGGACATTTGTGGCCCGCATTCTTTATGGGGCTGGAAAGTGTATTGACCATTTCAGCAAACACAGCCCAATACTTGGCCCTTGCCTGCGTCGCCGCCCTAAGTTTTTTGCGCAGAGGCCAGGATCACTCTCGCGACCAAAGAACAGCAGTTCCGAAGGTGACATCATATCCCAAGTGTCACGCTCGTCGGAGGGCAAGTGACCTCCCTTGTTTGGATGATACATTAGTTGATCAGCTGTTTCTTCATGCCCAAGCAGTTCGAAGTGACAGACACCTAGTCCGACATTCCTCCTCTACGATCACAGCGAGAATTGGTTAGCAAATGTCGAGATCCAAAAGTGATGGAGTGTCTGTGTTGGCCAGAATTAGCGAGAGGTTTGGCCTGGTTCAAAAGCACGTCATTACCATCCCACCTGCAAACAACAGCACTCGTCCAAGCAATCAAACGTACGGTGCGCGTCAGATTAACAGTTCAAAGGTCAAAAAGGAGCCAAACATGTCGTTGGACATTTCTAAATTAAGTGAAATCAAAGGTCTTCTGGGGGCGTGTCTCGTCGACACTGATACAGGCCTTACTTTAGGCACAGAAGGCGGCTCCAAGTTTGATCTTGATACCGCGGGCGCAGCTAATGTTGAAGTCGTCCGTGCCAAATTACAGGCAATCGAAGCTTTGAAACTTAACGATACCATCGAAGACATTCTGATCACGCTTGGTAAGCAGTTCCATCTGGTCCGCCCACTGGACAAAAACCCAAATATTTTTGTGTATGTCGCGTTGGACAAGAAGGCCGCCAATCTGGGTCTCGCCCGTTTGCAAGTGAAAGCCGTTGAAGAAACGCTGAGTCTCTAGTCTGCAACGATATGCCAAATGGACTTGGCCATCTCACTATGGCTGAGTTTTTTAGACGCGCATTAGTAGCTGAAAGAAGCAAGTCCAGCGGTTTAATCGGAGGTCATGAAATGAAAATACTCGTCGCAGAAGACGACAAGAAGACCGCCGACTTTGTTAACTCAGGGCTGAAGTCAAACGGCTTCAGTGTAGAGTGGTACGTTGATGGTCGGGATGCCCTGTCATATTGCTTGTACAATGAATGTGACGCCGTAGTCTTGGACCGTATGTTGCCAGGAATGGATGGTCTTTCCGTTCTCAAGGCCCTGAGGGCTGCGAAAAAACAGACCCCGGTTCTGTTCCTCACATCAATGGGAGACGTTCAAGATAGAGTAGAAGGCTTGACCGAAGGCGCAGATGACTACTTGATTAAGCCTTTTCATTTTTCAGAACTCCTGGCGCGCTTGAACAGCATTATCAGACGACAACCGTCCTGCAATGCCACAACGGAGCTTCAAGTCCACGATCTTTCAATGGATCTGCTCAGCAGGGTAGTGAAACGGCAAGACGTTATAATTGACTTGTTGCCTCGTGAATTCGCACTGTTGGAAGTTTTGATGCGAAATACAGGGCGGATCGTGACGCGCGCTATGCTTTTGGAACAAGTCTGGGACTACAATTTTGACCCGAACTCGACCGTGATTGAAACTTATGTCAGTCGCCTTAGGTCGAAGATCGACAAGCCTTTTGAGACGCCCCTATTGCACACGTCACGAAATATTGGGTACAGCCTTCATGGGCCGCGCTAGCATTTTCTGGTTAGCGACGTTTCGAACTGCTTGTAGCGCGGCGTTGATCTTCTGGGTTATCACTTTCGCCTTTGGATGCGCTGCCTACCTAACACCGGAAAACAGGCTCCGCTCTGACCTCCTTCACCAAATCTTCGACGAAGAGCTTCAGCTTCATGAGAGTGCGCTGGACGATGGTTCAGACGCAGTTCAGCGTGCAATTGAACATCTCTTCTATCCAAATCGAACTAGGCTTCACGTAGTCGCGCCGGTCGGCCAGAGCTGCTCAACTTTTGCTGGATCAATTGCGAATGGGCTCACCCTATCGCTTGCGAACGCCGTCGCGAAGCGGCACGGCGCAACAATCACCGAGGAAAGAAATAAACAAGGCCTGCAGGTGTGTGCGAGCTTTGAGAAGCCGTGGATTCCGGCCTGAACACAGGCGGGAGAACTATCCAGCTTAGAACTCTGACCTTCACTTGAACCACCCAAATCTGAAAGCTCAACCTTTTAATCGGAAACACAATGATGAAGAATGCAATATTCCTAATGGCACTCTTGCCAGCGAGTGCAGCGTTAGCCGACGAAACAAAATTCCAATGCACGTCAGAAACCAACGGAGAAGTAATCGAGGTTTTTCAGGATATCGACCTCTCGGAAGCGCGACTGATAGTACAGGATACTGAAGGTGTGGCTTCTGTCGCACACGGCCTGGACGGCGTAACATTCATCCACATCAAGCCCGACGAAGTCTGGACGTTGGTACTCCACTTTCCAACGATGACCTATGAGTTGTCCACGCACGGAGCGACATCAATCGAAGATCACGGACATTGCACTAAGGGTGGATGATCACTGCAAATCGCTGGTTGTTCACTGGAGTAGACCGCGAAACCCTTTCAAAAATGTAAGGTTGGTGAAAACCCGCTGGCAAGATCACCCTGCAGAAGATGCCGTCAGGTTCGGAAATGAAGCCAAATACTCGACTGAGGAAGCACTCGTAACCCTCCTTGAGGGTATTACCGGTGCCGTGAGGACACGGCCACTCACTCTTAAGCAAGCTTCCCTCAGTCAAAGCAACGCGCCCTTCCTCCCCCTCGGAAAGGCGCGTTGCAAGTTCACTCAATCCTGCATTTTGTCGCTACTTGAAACAGACGGTGAACTCGTTTTGTTCAATCTTTCAAAAGTAGCCCGTCGTGCGCAATCAAGTGCAGCCCCCAAGGATGTCAGCGTATTGACTTTACAAAACCGCGCGGGGTCCGCATCGCCAGTATTGCAACACATTCGGTCAAATTCCCCATTCTTCAACTGAAAATGCAGCTAAAACCCTCGGATCACATACTTGGTCCGACAGAGCAGGATTGCCGTTAGCCGAACCACATGGTGCCGCCAAAGAAACCGGACTAGAGACGAATGAAACGCTCAAACATTTTATCTGGAGCAGCCTTTACTACGGCGTTGTATGCAGCGGTGGTCATACTTCTTTCAGTGACAGCATTAGCATTTTTGACATTTGAGAGGATTCGCGGCGACTTGCAGCGCGAAATGGACTCGTTGTTGATCGATGAAATGCGTTTCATTCAGGAAATTCTGGACGACAACGATAACGATTCCGATGTCGTACAAGCGATTGATGATGCGACTCTCTGGTTGCCGTTCGACACGAGTTTGATTGGCTTGTTCGACAGCCATGGAAAGCGTTTGGCTGGAAACATCGACGAGTACCCATCCTTTCGAGGTTGGGGAGAAATCGAAGATGATGGCATTAACCTGGGCGGTGAAAAACGCAGCCATCGGGTAAATGTGCAATCCTACCGTGACTTTGTAATCGTGGTTGGTCGCGATCTTGCTTTTGTAAAAAGCACACTTCGATCATTGGCTTGGTCATTGGTAGTGATCGGACTTGTGGCAACACTGTGCACTCTGTTGGTTGGCTACATCACCAGCATAAGGACTTATCGCAAGCTCGATCAAATGGCGAAGACGCTCAACAAAGTTTCAAGAGGGGAGGTCAAAGCGAGACTTCCGGTCGGTAAGAACAACGATCAGATAGACCGGGTTGCACAGCTAATGAATGGTCACCTCGAGAACCTAACAGCCTTGATGTCGACAACGCGATCCGCCGCTGCAGCCATTGCACACGATTTGAAAAACCCGCTCACCCATGCGTATATCGCACTACAAGAGGCGAAGGATTCACTGCAAACGGGAGGTCAAACCACAGAGTCGATTGACCAAATCCAATTTGAACTTGACCGTCTCAAATGGACTTTCGAAACAGTTTTGCGGATCAATCGCATCGAAGAAGGTAGTGGTTCCAAAGCGTTCAGCTATCTGGACTTGAATAGACTGGGTCGTGAAGCTGTTGAGAACATGATACCGCTTGCGGAAGTGAAGGGACAAAGCCTTAGTTTTGCGGGTTCCCAATCAGGGCGCACACTAATCGAAGGCGATGAGGGAATGCTGAAACAGCTCTGCGCAAACCTTTTGCAGAATTCAATCGATCATTGTCCGGAACATTCCAAGATTCTCCTGACTGTTGAACAAGAAGAAAGCACCATTACGCTCTCGGTTGTTGACGATGGTCCGGGCGTTCCCGAAAACGCACTGGGTAAGCTTTTTGTTCCCTTCTATAAACTAGAAAGTGAACAGAACAGTGTTGGGAATGGTTTGGGATTGGCGCTGGTGAAAGCCATTGCAGATCACCATTCATCGCTCTTAACGGCCACAAACAATTCTCCTGGGTTGACTGTTTCAATTCAATTCGAAGTTGCGTAGTGAACCTCCACAAAAGCAGGGAGAGACTGTCTCGAAACAGCGGCAATTTAGGATGCTGACTGGGCGAGAGAAGTCCCGCATTGTTGAATTCAGATAAACCGGCGTATCTGAACAAACCCAATTATGATCCACACGGCAATACCGCTACGCATGGCACCAATGGCCGGTTTTCGCGTCGCACCACGGCAAAAAGTTTGGTATTCGAAGCGATTTTGGTGCTGCGTGCGCTTACAGTATGAAATGGCGATGGTCGGGTAGCCGAGGGCATGGTGTTGTCTAAAAGGGTTGCCCGAGGGGGGAAGGCTGCGTCTTACCCATGACGGCAAGAGGCGTTTGGCTTGTCCAAGTCCTGCTGGCCCTAAAACAAGTGCGGCGGTGCAGGCTGCGCTGTTTTTTGCGCCAGAACACGTTGCTTTTCAAAAAAATGGGCTGAAACCGGTCATTCGCTACTATCGTAAAAAATTCGCTTTGATTGTGACAGGTTTCGGGTTCCGGTTGGAATTGCAAACAAACTATATGGCTATGGGAAGCTCAAGCGTAACACTAGCTCCTTTTTCGACCTGGTTGATTGCGACCACTCCTCCGTGGCGCTTCGCTACAGCTAAGACAATCGACAACCCCAGACCGCTACCTTCGGAATACTCCAGCTGCGAAAATCGACTGAACACTGCTTCGCTTTGATCGGGTGAAAGGCCGGTTCCGTCATCGGATACGGTTAGCTTGACGTTCTCGCCATCAGAGCGCAGCGCGACTGAAATTTGGCTCAACTTAGTCCCGCCGTGCTTAACTGCGTTGTCCAGCAGGTTTTTGATGGCCTCTGCCAAAAAGACCCGATCTCCCGAGACCAAGATTGTCGATTCTGGCATTGTGACTTCAAAATCGATCCCTTTTGCGAGGATATGAACGCCCATATCAGCGCAGGCTTCTTCCACAACCGCACGGAAATCAATCTTGTGCATCTGATCCTTATGCGTAGGCTGCCGCAACCGCTCCAGCGACAATAGCTGCTCGGCCACCGTGGCGGAGTTTTTCGCAGCCGACACAAGCTCGGTAATTCGTTTTTCCTTGTCTTCATCCGTTTTTGCGTCCCGCAACGCCTCGGCCATGGATTGGACCGCTGCCGCCGGATTTCGCAGCTGATGCGCGGCTTCTGAGATAAACACCTGATGGGCGTTGATGCTGTGCTCAACCTGTCCAAACAGCCGGTTCAGGGTCTGAACAATGCCATAAACCTCGACCGGGACCGGGCGTTTGATTTTGCTCAGGTCGTCAGGTGAGCGTAGATCGATCGCATCTTGCAAATCCAGCAAGGGCCGCAAACCGCGTGCGACCCCGAACCAAACGACAACAGCAAGGGTGGCCAGCAGGATACCCATCAGGATCGCGGCGCGGATCGACAACTCATTGGCAAAGGCGTTGCGGTCCGCGACGCGTTGCCAGGCCGTAACTGTCGCATCGCCCACCAGGTTATCCAGCGTGACTCGCTCGGTCATTTTCAGCACACGCACCGGCTCATCCCGGTAGATCGCCTCGAAAAACCGCGGCTGGTACGCCTCCTGTTCGGACGGTTTTTCAGCTGCGGGAGGATATGCATACCCTGTGACGTAGATGCCACCGGGTCCGGTCACGTGATAAAAAATCTCTCCGCCCGATGCATCGCGGATCAAGCTGCGCGTGGTGGGCGACAGGGCATCGCCTTCTGACACCGCAACATCGCGTGAAATAGCCAGACCGGCGGACAACAGGCTGTCGTCAAACAACTCCTGCGCCGTTTGCTGGGCGACCGTGTAACGCCAGTATCCAAGCAGGATTGCGAGCAGCACCAATGGCGTTAGGATCAAAATGAAAAGCCTAAGTCTGAGCGAACCGTGCCGGATCACTTTTGCACCTCAAGCAGATACCCAAGGCCACGGGCTGTCTTGATCCGGATGCCAAATTTATGAAGGCGCTTGCGCAGTCGTGACACATGCGGCTCGACTGCGGAATCGTCGACATCGGCACCCACGCCATAGACATAGTCGGTCAACTGACTTTTGGGGACGATTCTGCCGCGTCGTTCCAACAGGCATTCAAGCACAGCCATTTCCCGACGCGGTACATCGAGCACTTGGCCCTTTGCGCTGACCTGACGGGCGGTGCGGTCGAATTCCAAGTCTCCGATGGTCTCTCGCGCACCGTAGTCCAGTTGTTTGCGGCGGGATAGGGCGCGGATGCGAGCCTCAAGTTCATCCATCTCGAAGGGTTTCACCAGGTAATCATCGGCGCCCATATCCAGACCCGAAACGCGGTCGCTGGTCTCGGAGCGCGCGGTCAGCAGGATGACGGGCGCGCTGTCGCCCCGTTGGCGCAGGGACCGCAAGATTTCAAGCCCTGAGCGACCAGGCAGGTTGATGTCCAGAACGATCAGGTCTGCGCCTTCCTGCTCCAGATACAAATCGGCCGCGCCGCCATCTGTCAGCACGTCAGCGGCATGGCCTCGATCTCGCAGGCGATAGGCAATGGCGTTGGCAAGGGTCTCATTATCCTCGACGATGACGATCCGCATTCGGGCTCCTGCAAGTTTCGCGCAAGGTTGGCGCTCCATGATTGCCAGATGGGAGGGGGAATCAACCCCACAGTTCTATTTGCAATCACGGTGGCGCCATGGGCACCGACGTGGTTGTCTGGTCAATAGGGAGGAACCAATGGCCATTTCCAACTTCACTCGTCGCGCCGTCGTGGGGCTGATCGCCGCCGCCGGTATCGCCGCACCTGCCGCAGCCGAGGTCGATTTCTCGGGCAAGACAATCGAATGGGTCATCCCGTTCTCGGAAACGGGCGGGTCGGCCAAATGGGCCAACTTCTTTGCGCCGCTTCTGTCCGAAGCGCTGCCGGGTCAGCCAACGGTTGTCGTGAAATTCATGCCGGGTGCCGGTTCCACCAAAGGTGCAAACTGGTTCCAGGAACAAAGCCATGACGATGGCACGCTGCTGTTCGGTACATCTGGTTCGACCCAATTCCCGTATCTGCTGAGCGATCCGCGCGTGCGTTATGAATATAATGACTGGATCCCGGTCATGGCGTCGGGCACCGGTGGTGTTGCCTATTTGAATGCCGAGGACGGAGCCAAGTTTGACGGCTCTGCAAATGCGCTGAAAGACACCAATTTCATCTATGGTTCGCAAGGCGCGACCCGTCTTGACCTAGTGCCGCTGCTAGCATGGCAGATGCTGGGCATGAATGTTGAGCCGGTCTTTGGCATCAAAGGCCGTGGAGATGGCCGCCTGATGTTTGAACGTGGCGAGGCCAATATCGACTATCAGACTTCCTCCGGTTATCTGGGCGGCTCGGCCCCGCTGGTCGAAGCCGGTCAGGCGGTTCCGATGATGACATGGGGGGCTCTGGATGCGGACGGCATTATCGTCCGTGACCCAACCTTCCCGGATATCCCGACATTCAAAGAAGTCTGCGAAGCCACCGATGGTTGTGAAACCAGCGGTGAGGCCTGGGATGCTTGGAAAGCGTTTTTTGTAGCCGGTTTCCCGGTTCAAAAGCTGGCCTTCCTGCCGGGTGATACGCCTCAGGAAGTGGTCGACGCATATACCGCTGCGTTCCAAGCTGTGACCGAGCGGGGCGACTTTGCCGACATCTCCTCGAAGCGCGTGGGTAAGTATCCGGTGTTTGTGGGTGACGGTTCCAAGTCGGCGCTGCAAACCGCGACAAACGTCGACGACAACGCCAAGGCCTATGTCCTGAACTGGCTCAAAGAAGCCTATGGTGTCGAGCTGAACTAAGCGCAAACACCACCGCGCGTGCCCCAATGTCGGGCGCGCGCTTTTCTAAACACAAGACAATTTATGAAAGGCGGCCGCTATGGAGGTTTTCGCCACCGCTCTTCCTGCGCTCAGCGACGCGTGGGGTCTGATCCTGCAACCTATCGTTCTGGGATATCTCATTCTCGGCGTCGTTATGGGGCTGGCTGTGGGCGTCTTTCCGGGGCTCGGCGGCATTGCCGGTCTGTCCCTGTTGCTGCCTTTCATGTTTGGAATGGACCCGATCCTTGGCTTGGCGCTGATGATCGGCATGGTTGCCGTTGTCCCGACCTCTGACACTTTTGCATCGGTTCTTATGGGGATCCCCGGTAGCTCAGCGTCGCAAGCAACAGTTTTGGATGGCTTCCCAATGGCAAAGAAGGGCGAGGCGGCCCGTGCGTTGTCGGCGGCCTTCGCATCGTCGCTGTTTGGCGGTCTGGTCGGGGCAACATTCCTGACCATGTTCATCCTGGTCGCGCGGCCCATCGTTTTGGCGTTCGGTCTGCCCGAGATGCTGATGATCACCATCCTTGGCCTGTCGATGGTTGCTATTCTGGCGGGGCGCATCCCTTTAAAAGGCGTTGCCGCGGCCGGATTGGGCCTGATGGTTGGCACCATCGGAGAGGCCGATGCTGGCGGTTCGCTGCGTATGGCAACTTATGACATTCCCTATCTGACTGATGGCCTGAAATTGGTCATCGTCGGGCTGGGCATTTTCGCCGTTCCTGAGATCGTCTCACTGCTGCGGCAAGATCGTTCGATCGCCAAAGGGGCATCTCTTGGGGCCGGTTGGCTGGACGGAGTCAAAGACTGGTTTGCCAACATCTGGCTGTCGGTCCGCTGTTCTATCATTGGCGTGGTAGTCGGCGTCATTCCAGGCCTCGGCGGGTCAGTGGTCGACTGGATCGCCTACGGCCATTCGGTTCAATCCACAAAAGACAAGAGCAACTTCGGCAAAGGCGAAGTGCGCGGGGTCATCGGCCCGGAAAGCTCGAACAATGCCAAAGAGGGTGGTGGGCTGGTGCCGACCCTGCTGTTTGGTATTCCTGGCTCCGGCTCGATGGCGATTTTCATCGGTGCTGTCGCTCTGCTGGGGTCGGGCGATATCGAGGTTGGTCCGAGCATGCTCAAAGACAATCTCGATATCACCTATTCGATCGTCTGGTTGCTGGCGCTAGCCAACGTGGTGGGAACAATCCTGTGCATCGCGGCGTCGGGCGGGATCGCCAAGCTGACCACGATCCGTTTTACCTATTTGGCGCCGTTCCTGTTCATGCTGATCAGCTTCGCAGCCTTCCAATCCGGTCAGAACTTCGAAGACCTGCTGGCCCTGTTCGTGATTGGCCTGATCGGCATCTTCCTGCGCCGTTTCGACTGGTCGCGCCCGGCCTTCCTGATCGGCTTCGTATTGTCGAACCCGGTCGAGAAGTTCACCAATCAGGCGTTCCAAATTGCCTCGTTCCGGTTCCGCAAGAGCTTTGGCGAGGGCATGGAGTATGTCTTCAGCCCTATCGTAATCGTGCTGATCGTGGTCACCGTTGTTTCGGTCATTCTGGGCATCCGGCAGGCCAAGATGATCATGGCCGAAGGTGACGTACAGGCAGGTACGAAGCGCGCGCCATTGATCTTCCTGCTGGTGATCATGGCCTATCTGATCGTCGCCTTGGTAAACGCCAATATGATCCCCGACTACAATATGACCGACAAGATCATCCCTTTGGTGATCGGCAGCGTCTCGCTGTTCTGTTGCGTGATCCTGTTGATCCAGATGATGCGGCGGCCTGAGGGTGATGCGATCTTTGCTGACAAGGAAATCGCAGGTGAGGACGCAACTGCACCCCATGGCCTGTGGTCAACTCTGGCGTGGTTCGCCAGCCTGATCGCGGCAACCTGGGCGGTCGGTTTCATCCTCGCGCTGCTGGGTTTCCTTATCGCGTTTTTCCGCATCCGGGCCGGGGCAAGCTGGCAGATGACGCTGATCCTGACCGCCTGCGGCATTGGTTTCATGTGCCTGATGGCAGGCGCACTAAACCGCGATTTCCCGCCGGGTCTGTTGCAAGACATGGTCAGCCTGCCTTGGCCGTTGAAGTGAGGGATCCAAAATGACCCAAACCGCAATCCCTTACATCTTGATGCGTGGCGGCACTTCCAAAGGTCCGTATTTCCGCCGCTCGGATTTGCCCGAGGATCTGGACACGCTGGCCGAGGTGCTGATCGCCGCCCTTGGTTCCGGGCAGTCGTTGAACATCGACGGCATCGGCGGTGGCGCGGCAGTGACCACCAAGGTCGCGATGCTGTCGGTCAGTGACGATGACTGGGCCGATATCGACTATTTCTTCGCGCAGGTCTCGGTCGAGGAGAAGCTGGTCGATTTCAAACCCACCTGCGGCAATATCTTGTCTGGTGTTGCCCCTGCAGCCATCGAGATGGGGCTGTTCAAACCGCAGGGCGATGAATCCGAGATTCGCATTCGGGCCGTCAACACTGGGGCTCGGGTCGTAGCCAAAGTAAATACGCCCGGAGGTGAGTTGACCTATGAGGGCGATGCGGAAATTGCCGGCGTTCCTGGCCATTCATCACCGGTTCAATTGAGTTTTATGGGCGTCGTGGGCTCGGCCACCGGAGCTTTCCTGCCCACGGGCAACCTGCGCGATACAGTTAAGGGCATTGAACTGACTTGCATGGATGTCGCCATGCCGATGGCCATCGCCCGCGCCGCCGACTTCGGGTTGACGGGCTATGAAAGCGCCGAGGAGTTGGACGCAAACCGCGCGTTTTTTGAGCAGATGGAGGCCGTTCGGGTCGAAGCAGGGCAACGGATGGGCATGGGGGATGTGTCCAAGTCGGTGACGCCTAAGTTCGGCCTCGTCGCGCCTGCCAGAGAGGGCGGAACTCTTGCGGTGCGGTACTTCATGCCATGGAAAACCCACCCGACCATGGCCGTCACCGGGGCGCAATGCATGGCGTCTTGTGCTTTAACGCCCGGAACCGTCGCGGACGGTTTACTGGATCGCCCCACAACAAGCCCGGCTGAGGTCGTGTTGGAGCACGCATCCGGCAAAATCGACGTGCTGGTGGATTTCACCAGCACCGACGGGTTTTCCGTGAACGCGGCGGGCTTAGTGCGGACCGCACGCAAATTGGCGGATGGGCATGTTTATGTGCCGCAATCTGTTTGGAACGGGAGTTGATCAAGTATCCCTCAAATAGTATACTACGGTATACATATTGGGAGGTCACGATGGACGATTACTCGGAATGCCTCGGTATTGCACGTCAGGAACTGAAGCTGGCGCAGGCGGCCTTGCGGCGAGATATGGCTGAGTACCCAACGCCGATCGCAGGGTGCGATGAGCAGTTCAACCATCTGCTGGATCAAAGCGAACGCGTCCGAAACGCGCTGGCGGCCCTCGACGCGCCGCATTTTGTGCCAACCCCACGAAAGCTGACAACAGATCAGGGTATTGAAAGCCGATGAAAGTTCACATTCTGGATGATTGGTTCGACACGCTGCAAAGTTTGCCTTGCTTTGAGAAGCTCTCTGGTCATGAGGTGAAGGTTTGGACGGATCACGTCGAGGACACGGATGCCCTGGCCGAGCGATTGCAGCAGGCCGAAGCACTTGTCCTGTTCCGCGAACGCACCAAGGTCACCCGCGAATTGCTGGAGAAGCTACCGAACCTGAAACTGATCAGTCAGCGCAGCGTCTATCCCCATGTCGACGTTCCGGCCTGTACCGATAGCGGCGTATTGCTGTGTTCGAACATGCATGGAGGCACGCCGTCTTACGCTGCGGCTGAACTTACATGGGCGCTGATCATGGCCGGGATGCGGGATCTGCCAGCGCAGATGGCCTCGGTCAAGGCTGGCCACTGGCAGGCCGGAGTGGGCAAAACGCTGCGTGGGCGTCAGCTGGGGCTTTATGGGTATGGGCGCATTGCCCGCGCGGTTGCGGGCTATGCCGCGGCCTTCGGGATGAATGTGGTCTGGTGGTCCTCTGACGAAGGCCGGGCACGGGCAAAGGCAGATGGTGCGCCGGTCGCGCCCAGCCGTGAGGCATTCTTTGCCGACAGTGATGTCGTCTCGGTCCATGTGCGTCTGAAACCGAACACGCGCGGGATCATCACCGCACCAGATTTTGCGCAGATGCAACCGGGCGCATTGTTCGTGAACACGTCGCGGGCCGGGCTGATCGCTCCGGGTGCCTTGCTTGGAGCGATCAACGTCGGTCGCCCCGGCAAAGCGGCGATTGATGTATTCGATACCGAGCCACTGACTGACCCAAACGATCCGTTGTTGGCACATCCAAACCTGATAGCGACGCCGCATATCGGCTTTGTCACCGAGGATGAGTTCGACCTGCAGTTCGCGGATATTTTCGATCAGGTGAATGCCTATGCCGAAGGCGCTCCGATCCATATGATCAACCCCGAGGTTTGGACCAACGCAGAATAAGATTTGCGACGATGGGTGCACCGATGATCACCAACACGATCCTTGCCAGATGGTGGGTAATTACAAAGCCCAAATCCGCGCCCGAGACGATAGCCAGCACCGTCATTTCTGCCTGCCCGCCGGGGGCAAAGGCCAGAAACGCCTCAACTGGTTTGCCGAAGCCTAACGTGGTGACAACGGCGGTGAAGGCCGCGGCCAGCACGGCCAGAACAACCACATAGGCGCAGCCCGCCGCCACGACTTTACGCAGTTCTATCCAGGTGACGCCGACAAACTTCACGCCAATTCCGCAGCCAATGAAGAACTGCGCGGCAAGGATGGCTTCGCGTGGGGGGCGGGTATGGATAAAGTCGCCCAGCGAAAGGACTGCCGTGAGGATCATCGGCCCCAAGATTGATGCTCCAAACAGACCGATCCGCTCACCGCCTTTCCAGCCAACGAAGGCCGCCAGAACCATCAATGCCAATTCATGCAGCGGCAGGTCGCGCGCGGGCTCGCCAATCGGATTGGTGAGTTGGGCATCATAGAACACGGTGAGGAACAAGGGGGCCAGTGTCACAATGATCAAAACGCGGGTGCCGTGGATCAGAGATAGGGTGCGCGGGTTGGCGCCAGCCTCGGTGCCGAAGATGATCATGTCCTGCAACCCGCCGGGCATGGCTGCGTAAAAGGCGGTTGCGGTGTCAAAGCCCCAGATTTTGCGAAAGAAGGGCACCCCGACCAGCGCGATAATCAAAATAAAGAGCGGAATCAGCGCCAACGATGCGGCCATCTTTGGCAACGCATCAAATAAGTCAGGTGTAATCGATGCCCCCACCGCTACGCCCAGAATGGTGCGGGCGGCAACTGAGACCTGCCCAAAGCCTTCCATCGGTGCGTGAGCAAGAGCTGCTATCAGACATGCGCTCATTGGCCCGAACAAAAAGGGCAGCGGCAGGTTCAGCGCCCAAAACACCCCAGTGCCCAACACTGCCAGGCCGAGCGTTACAGCCCGTTTCGTCAGGAGAGAGGGGGTGTTGGTTTGGCTGTGCAAGGTGGGCCTTCCAGCTTTGTTGACTCGCTATGTATCCAAATGTATACATCTGGACACAAGATGACAAGAGAGCCCGCGATGACAATCCAAGACGACTCCTTACAGCCTGGCCCACAAGGCAATTCCGCGTATCAGCGCCTGCTGGACGAGATTCGCGACGGCACTCTTCTGCCTGGCGACCGCCTGCGCGAGATTGAGCTGTCTGAGCGGTTGGGCGTCAGCCGTACTCCGGTGCGCGAAGCGATCCGGCAGTTGGAGGCCGACGGGCTGGTCACGCATGTTCCACGGCAGGGCGCTACTGTTCGCAGTTTGGACTACGCCGAAGTTATGGAATTGTATGAAATGCGCGCCGTGCTGGAAGGCACCGCCGCGCGGTTGGCGGCCCGTGCTGCTTCGGATGTCGAGTTGGAAGAGTTGGACCTCTTGAATGACCGGCTGGCCGAGGCGGAGACTGGCCCCGATGCTGCCCAGATCAACAGGGTCTTTCACGCGACCCTTTTGGATGCCGCTAAGAACCGGTTTTTGGCAAAATCCATGCTCTCCTTGCAAAAAGCGCTGTTGATCCTCGGACCGTCTCAATTGCTGGATGGCGACCGGGCCGAGACGGCAGTGGCGGAACATCGGCGCATCATGGCCGCTCTGAAGGCTCGCGACGGCGCAGCGGCCGAAACAGAAATGCGGGCGCATATTCAGGCTGCTCAGCGGATGCGTATCCGAGCGTTGCAGGACCGCGACCGCTCAATCGACGAAAATCAGTAGGTAGACAGGATATGGCCACCCCAAAGGAAGCTTACGATATCGCTGTGATCGGTGGCGGCAACGCCGCCCTCTGCGCCGCAATGACCGCGGCCGAGGCAGGCGCGCGCGTTCTGATCCTCGAAACCGCTCCGAAACCCTATCGCGGCGGAAACTCGCGCCATACGCGCAATTTTCGCTGCATGCACAAAACGCCTTTGGGGCCATTGGTCGAAGAGTATGGCGAAGACGAATATCTCTCGGATCTGCTGAAAGTCACCGGTGGTAAAACCGACGAACATCTCGCCCGCCTCGCAATCCGCACCTCCGAGGAATGCTTGCCCTGGATGGAGGAGCACGGGGTTCGGTTTCAACCATCTTTGTCGGGAACTTTATCTTTGGCGCGGACCAATGCGTTCTTTATGGGGGGCGGTAAGTCTCTGGTAAACGCATATTTTCGGACGGCGGCTGGGCTGGGCGTTGATGTGCTGTATGAGGCGGCAGTTACGCATCTGGAGCTGAATGGTGATCAAATCGATTGGGTGGATTACACCTACGAAGGTCAGTCTCATCGCATTACGCCCAAGGCGGTCATCGTCGCCTCCGGCGGGTTTCAGGCGGATACGGATTGGCTCACCCGAGCCTGGGGTGAGCCCGCAAAGAACTTCCTAATCCGGGGTACGCCCTACAACAGAGGCGTGGTGCTGGCCGATCTGCTGGATCAAGGCGTCGATAGCGTCGGTGATCCGACCCAATGCCACGCTGTTGCAATTGACGGGCGTGCGCCGAAATTCGACGGCGGCATCGTCACCCGTTTGGACTGCGTGCCGTTTTCCATCGTCGTGAACAAGGACGCCCAGAGGTTCTATGACGAAGGCGAGGATGTCTGGCCCAAGCGCTACGCGATCTGGGGCCGTTTAGTGGCGGCCCAGCCGGATCAGGTGGGGTACGTGATCATCGACGCCAAGTCGCTGAACCTGTTCATGCCGTCCGTGTTCCCGCCGCTAAAGGCGGACACGTTGGACGAATTGGCCGGGATGATGGACCTGCCTGCGAACAAATTGAAAGCAACCGTAAGCGAATTCAACGCCGCTTGCGGTGACACCAGCGGGTTTCACCCGACCGAACTGGACGGGGTCGCGACCTCGGGCCTGACCCCACCCAAGACCAACTGGGCGCGCCCAATCACCGAACCACCATTCTACGGATACTCGCTGCGGACCGGCGTGACCTTCACCTATCTGGGGCTGAAGGTTGATGACGCGGCGCAGTGCTCGACCCCAAATGGAAAGATCCAAAACCTGTGGGCAGCCGGCGAAACCATGGCCGGCTCGATCCTTGGACAAGGCTATCTGGCAGGGTTCGGCATGACCATCGGGACCGTGTTTGGACGCATCGCAGGACGTGAGGCTGCCGCTTATGCAAACTGATCTTATTCAAGAAGCCCGTCGTCAGGCCGAGATTTGTAACGCCTGCCGGTACTGCGAGGGCTATTGCTCGGTCTTCCCATCGCTTCATGCCGAACGCGCTTTTTCGGACGGGGACATCACGCAACTGGCCAATCTCTGCCACAACTGCCGAGGCTGCTACTATGCTTGCCAATACACCGCCCCGCATGAGTTCAATCTGAACCTGCCTAATGCGCTGGCCGAAGTGCGGCGCGATAGCTGGGAGAGCTTTGCATGGCCGCAACCGCTGGCGCGCCGGTTTCACACGCATGGTGGGGCCATCGCCCTGGCGCTTGTGATCGGACTTGCCCTGTTGTTCTGGGCGATCCGCGCTATTGGTTCCAGCGGAGGCGAGGGGTTCTATGCCGTCCTCTCCCACAACGCGATGGTCGCGATCTTTGCGCCCGCGTTCCTGCTGCCGCTGTTCAGCATAGCCACCAGCCTTAGGCGTTATTGGGCCAAAGTTGGCGGCAAACCGATCCAGATGTCTGATCTGATGGCTGCGTTCAAACGCGCGGGTAAGATGCAGGATCTGGCCGCAGGCCACGGCGAGGGCTGTAACTTCGAGGACGAAGACCGTTTCAGTCAGGGCCGACGACACATCCACCACGCCATTATGTATGGATTCCTGTTGTGCTTTGCGTCCACCTCGGTCGCGACGATCATGCACTATGCGTTTGGATTGCACGCGCCTTATGGGTTCTGGTCTTTACCCAAATTGTTCGGGATATCCGGGGGGCTGCTGTTGACGGTGGGGTGTGGAGCAATGGCTGCGCTCAAGTTAAAGTCAGACCGCGAACTTGGCGATACCTCGGCATGGGGCGGGGATATCGGATTTATCCTGTTGCTCGGGTTTGTGGGGCTCAGCGGTTTGGTTCTTTATGCCCTTGGTTCAACGCCTCTGATGCCAGCGCTGCTGGCCATCCACCTCGGATCGGTCCTAACGTTTTTCCTCCTTTCACCCTACACAAAAATGGCACACGGCTTCTATCGGCTTGTTGCGCTTGTTAGGGATGCGCAACGAAAAAGATATCTGTCCGCGGTCCGTTAACATCCCGTCGCGCCCGTGTGAGCGGAAAGAACATGCTATGGGATCAAGATTGATTTTGAAGACCTCTGCGTTGCAGTGCTTCGAGTGGCGTTCCATGTCCGGAATGGGCCGAACCAAGAGCTTTCCAGGTCTGCAAGAATGCCCCAGCGTCGCAAGTGGCAAAGCCCGTGCGTCCATGAAGAATATAATTATTCAAAATCAATGATTTAGCTTTCGAAAAATGGTAAAACTATGGGTCGCCCGACATCCGATGTAGATCTAGATGCATGACTCGCTTTTCTTCTTGAGCGTCTGCCAGATCACAAGATCATTTGTATTACGAACTCATGCCGTGGCGCTTCGGCCGTTCAGAGCATGCAGTTCGATGATCTCCTTAAAAACAGCGCGACCTGGAAAAGCTAACAGTAACTCTCATCAATGGTTTCCGAGGGCGTACGCAAGATCGGTGGCTTCACGACTACGCGGATCTGGCAGTCAATCTTGAATGGGGCGTCGCTTTCGAAAAGCTCTGTGACTGAGTATTTGAGTTTGACACTAATCCAACCGAGGAGAAGTTAAACATGATTGCCAGACTGGGATATGACATCAGGATCAACCCAAAATATTGGCAACATTGAAAGCAAAGTGATCAAGACCTAAACCAGCTAGATCGTCGGACGGATACGGTTGCTGTTTGTAAAACAGTGTTATTCAGTTTTGCCCGCTTCCTGTTTCATCTATCCCAATTGCTTGAGGGTTGGCCTTCACCCCTGCCAACATCTTTAAAACTTCAGCTTTCCAGCCGGCTTTGATCTTTAAGGCCAGTTGAGACGGTGGTCGGTGATCGGGCTCAAGGAGCGCATATTCATATCGGAGCGGCTTTTTGAAGGGCAAAAACGCGACCTTTCCATTGGACAGGTTTAGTTCTTGCTCTGTCGCCACGGTCAACGGATCCACGATTGAGTAACACTGACCTGAACTCACAAATGGTATCAAAGGTAGAAAGTACTGGCAGGTCACTGTTGGGTTGTAATCAGCGGATACATCCTGAAACTCTTGCCGAATTTTGCGCTGGAACGGATGCGTGGAATGCAATCCCCCCATGGGGGTCCCGTCGAGATCGGAAATGGATACGGTCTTGCGCGAAGTAAGCGGGCTGTCACGATCAACGGCGCAAAAACAATCCGCTCGGATCAGCTCTGTTGAATACTGAGGCTCTTTCCCGGCTGAATGTTCGAAGTCTGCGAAGCCAAAATCTATATTCTGCGTGCCTGCAAGCTCCATAATCTGAGGCGAACTGCGCGTAGACAATGTGATACGTATCTCGGGGTTCTCGCCGACCGATTGGCTGATGAAGCGTGGGAAAAGGAAGGCCGAAGGGCCCGGCATCGTTGCGATATTCAGGCTGCCGGAATGCCCTTTGATCAACCCTTCCATTGTGCTGGAAATCGTCGCAAGGCGGTCCAGAATACCTGTGGTTTCGGCCAAAAGGTAATGCGCTTCGGGAACAGGGACCAATCGCCGTCCCTTTCGCTCGAACAGTGTCAGGCCAAGGGTCTTTTCAAGGTTCTTCAAGGCCAGACTGATCGCAGGCTGGGTGCGGTTCAGTTTCTTGGCGGTTTGAGAGATGGAGCCGGTCTCCATCACCTCGCGAAAAACGGTCAACTGCGTAAGGTTCATGATCGATATATAAGATAAACCTTAGTTTTGTGAAATATAACAAATTTGTATTAATGAAAATTGCCATTACGCTTGCAGGATCGAAATTCGGCCAAACCGAATCCGACGTTCCAACAAGGGAGATGATGATGAAATTTGTGAAATGTTTGACGGGACTGGCTCTGGCAGGCGCGCTTGCCGCCCCTGCGCTGGCTCAGGATCCAACCTTTTTCCGCATTGGCACGGGTGGCGCAGGCGGAACCTACTTCCCCATCGGCGGCACCATCGCAAACGGAATCTCCGCCCCTCCGGGATCGCGCCCGTGCGAAGAAGGCGGCCAGTGCGGCGTACCGGGTCTGATCGCGATCGCGCAGTCCACCACCGCTTCGGTATTCAACAATGCTGCTGTTCAGAACGGAGAGCTTGAGGCCGGGCTGGCCGCAGCCGACGTCACCCGCTCGATGTATTTGGGTGAAGGTAAATTCGAGGGTAAACCCCATCCAAATCTGCGCATCGTGGCCAACTTGTTCCCAGAAGATCTGCACTTGGTTCTGCCTGCTGGTGAGACAATCAACGATCTGAGCGATCTGGAAGGCAAGCGCGTCGGTATCGCGCAAGCCGGTTCCGGTACACAGGTTGCCGTGCTGCAGATGCTGGATGCTTGGGGCGTCAACCGTGACAATATGGATGAGGCCGAGCTGAACAACAGCCAAAGCGCCGAGCGTCTGGCTGATGGTCAGCTGGATGCCTATTTCTACGCTGCAGGCTGGCCGGTTGCCGCGATGGTGCAGTTGTCGTCAACCAAAGGCATGAACCTGCATTCCTTCTCTGATGATGATCTGGCGAAAATCAATGAGATCATCCCGGCCTATATCCCCTCGGCCATTCCGGGCGGTGTTTATGAAGGCATCGATGCTGACACCAAAACACCGGCCGTTAGCGCGATGTTGGTGGTGTCCTCGGACCTGTCAGACGATTTGGTATATGAACTGACCAAAGCCCTGTGGAACGACAACACCCGCAAGCTGCTGGATAACGGCCATGCAAAGGGCAAGCAGATTACGCCCGACACGGCGCTGGACGGTGTCGAAGCGCTGGGTGTTCCGCTGCATCCTGGGGCCGAGAAGTTCTATAAAGAAGCCGGTCTGCTTCAGTAACCGTAGCTTACTGAAACTTGTCGTCGGTGCCCCTGCGCGGGGCACCGCACTCTGGAATTATGCGAAATCGGGGGGCCATCATGTCCGAGACCCAGAAACTTGATGACCACGAACTGACGGCCGAGGAACTGGCCGCCATCGAAGAACAGTTCGACGAAGGTGCCGCCGTCCGGCAGGTCACGCCCACCGCAGGCAAGGTGCTGCGCATTGTTGCCCTGATCCTTGCGTTCTACGAATTCTTCACAGCCGGTTTTGGTCTGCCCGCCGACCATTGGCATATGGGTATCTATCTGGCGCTGTTGTTCATTCTGGTCTACGCGACAATTCCGATTATCGGCTCTAAAAACCTTTATGCGCTTAAGGTGAGCCGGTTCCGTATCGGCAACATTCCTCTATACGACTTGGTTTTTATGGCGCTGGGGATCATCGCTGCGCTGTATGTTGGAGTCGCCTGGCGCGGCATTCCGTTTCTGGGGATCGAGGAACAGACGTTCCGAATGGGCAACCCCAACACCTATGACGTGGTTTTGGGCGTAGTCATCATCCTGCTGGTTCTGGACATCGCACGCCGCACGCTGGGTTGGGTGCTGCCACTGATCATCTGTGTGTTTATCTCCTACGCCCTGTTGGGTCCGTATTTCCCCGGCTTGCTGCAACATCCCGGTGTGAACTTCAAAACCTTCGTGTCGTCGATGTATTTCCCGCAGGAAGGCATCTATGGCGTCACCCTCTGGGTTGTTTCGACCATCGTGTTCCATTTCGTCCTGTTCGGCGTGATCGCGCAGCGCACCGGATTGGGGCAACTCTTCATCGACAATGCTACCATTTTGGCGGGCCGCTATACCGGCGGGCCGGCAAAAGTGTCGGTGGTATCCTCGGCGTTCTTCGGCACGATCTCGGGTTCTTCGGTGGCCAACACCGTTTCGACCGGCGCGCTGACTATTCCCAACATGAAGCGCCTTGGATACCCCGGCCATTTTGCGGGCGGCGTCGAAGCCGCATCGTCAGCCGGAGGGCAAATCACACCGCCGATCATGGGGGCAGCGGCCTTCATCATGGCCGAGTTCCTTGAGGTGCCTTACACCACCATCGTCATCGCCGCGATCTTCCCCGCGATCCTTCACTATGTCGGGGTCTTCGCGGTGGTGCACCTGATGGCACGCAAGCTGAACCTGCAAGGCTTGGCGAAAGAGCAACTGCCGCAGCTCAAAGCAGTCTGGGCCGAAGGTTGGGCCAACATCGTGCCTTTGATCGGCCTGCTGGTTGTGCTGTTCACAGGTTATACGCCGTTCATGTCCGCCTTCTGCGGCATTTCTCTGGCAGTGATCGCAGGCATGTCGCGCATCAAACAGCCGCCCACGCTGATTTATGCCGCTGCGTTCCTAGCCTTTGTGCTGTGGAAATTCTCGGATGGCGGCTTCGATCTGACGATGACGGCGATCCTGTGTGCCTTGTCAATGATCGCCACGCTGAACCCGCAGAAACGCATCGAAGTACCCGAGATGTTGCAAGCGGTTGAGTTGGGTGTGAAATACTCGCTGGCCGTGGGCGCCGCAGCTGCCGCCGTCGGCATCGTCGTTGGTGTGATCAACACAACCGGCATTGGCTTCCGTATCGGGTTCATGGTCACTCAAGGCGCAGGCAATCTGGCCTCAGACCTTTACAATATGATCTCGTTCGGCAGCTGGCAGTTGTTTGCGATGGAAGACCTGCAACTTTTCATCTCGCTCGTCTTCATAGCCGTTGTTTGCATCCTGATGGGCGCAGGCATTCCGACCACCGCGCTTTACATTATGCTGGTCTCGGTTGCCCAGCCTGCGCTGGCGCAGCTGGGTGTGCCGCCGATCGCAAGCCACCTGTTCGTGCTGTACTACGGTGTGGTGTCCGAGATCACGCCGCCAGTCTGCACTTCGGCCTATGCGGCGGCGGCCATTGCGAACTCCAATCCTTTCCGAACCGGCCTCTCTGCCTTTACCCTTGGGTTGGGCAAGGTGATCGCGCCAATGGCGTTCGTTTATGCGCCGGTCCTATTGTTCGTGTCCTCAACCGGGTTCAACTTTTGGGAGTTCACCTACACCGCCACCAGTTGTATCGCTGGGGTCATCGCCCTGTCCGCAGCCGTGGTCGGATATTGGCTGAAACCGCTGAACATCGTGTCGCGTATCCTGATGGCCATCGCTGGGGTGATTTTTGTCGCGCCTAGCCTGACGGCTGACCTGATCGCGCTGGCTGTGGCCTCACCGGTTATTGTCAGCCAACTGATCTCGCGCAATCGCAGCCATTCCCCGGCCTGATGCGATGACAGAGCAAGTGACCATCATCGGCGCAGGGATCGTCGGCATATGTTGCGCGCTGGCGCTGCAAGAACGGGGCATACCGGTCCGTCTAATCGACCGGAGCGACCCGGGGCAGGAGACCTCGTTCGGCAATGCGGGGGTTGTGTCGCCCTGGTCGATCATTCCGCAGGCAGTTCCGGGCATTTGGAAAAAGCTGCCCCAGATGCTGTTGGACCCAAAAAGCGCGCTTTCAGTTCGGGCGTCCTTTTGGCCGAAGATGATCCCGTGGGGGCTGCGCTTTCTGGGTAAGTCTAGTGAAAAGACGGTTCGCGAAGTCTCAGATGCGATGGAGCTTTTATGCCGTCCGTCCATTGATCTGTACCGTCGGCACCTGCAGGGCACGGGTCACGAAGCGCTGATCGCGGACAGTTACTATATTCACGCATTCCGCAACCCGGAACAAGCCAACCTGAATGATCTTGGCTATCTGATCCGCCGGGAAAAAGGCGGCGAGTTGGAGCGTGTCGACGGTGCTGAATTGCAACGTCTTGAACCGGCGCTGTCGAAGGACCTCAAGGCTGCGATTGTGATCAAAGGTCAGGCCCGCGCAACTTCTCCTGGGCGTTTGGGCGCTGTATTGGCCGAAAAAGCACGTGCGCAAGGGGCCGAGTTTGTGCGGGCCGAAGTCACCAAGCTGAGCCACACTGAAGGCGGTATTTGGCAGCTTGCCACGTCACATGACACGCTGCACGCGCGCAATATTGTCCTTGCGGCCGGAGTGTGGTCTGCCGACCTGCTCAAACCCCTTGGCATACCTGTGCCGCTAGTAGCCGAGCGGGGGTACCACGTTGAATTCCCTGTCCCCTCGGCTGTGCTGAACAACTCTGTCATGGATGTGG
Source organism: Ruegeria sp. ABF4_144 (assembly GCF_056160045.1). NCBI lineage: Bacteria > Pseudomonadati > Pseudomonadota > Alphaproteobacteria > Rhodobacterales > Roseobacteraceae > Ruegeria > Ruegeria sp. ABF4_144. Next base: position 2,814,032 of record NZ_JBSWWK010000001.1, on the reverse strand, counting down.
ACGCAAAGGTCGTCGCAAGTTCAATGCAGGGCGGTCTGAGGGTTGCCGGTACAGCCGAATTTGGCAGTGTCGATGCGCCGGCCGATCCGCGCAAGGAAAAGATACTCACCGATCAGGCAAAGTCTTTGGTGCCGGACCTCAATACTGGCGAGGCACAGTTCTGGATGGGTCGGCGCCCCTCTTTTCCCGATAGCCTGCCAGCGATTGGGCCGTTGAACGAAAAGGATGGGCTTTTTGCCGCGTTCGGCCATTCACACTACGGGCTGATGATGGCGCCAAAGACCGGAGAGCTTGTGGCGGATCTGGTATCCGGACGCAGCCCGAATATCAACCTGGACCCGTTCTCGCTGGCCCGTTTCTAAATCCTCTATTCGAAAGGACCTGAGCATCATGCCAATTTATGAAGGCGGCCAAAACATCTGCGGGGCTTCGATCGGAGTTTTGTGCCTTGAAAGCTATTTCCCAAAACCGCCCGGGCATATCAAGAATCCGTCCAGCCTTTCCTTTCCCGTTCTTTACGAAATGATAGACGGCATCACCGTCCCGACCCTGCTAAACAACCCGACGCCCGAGCTACTGGAGCCCTTTATTAAGGGCGCGCAACGGCTTGAGGCCGAGGGCGTTCGGGCCATCACGGGTAGCTGCGGATTTCTGGCCTTGTTTCAAAAGGAACTGGCCGCTGCTGTTTCAGTGCCCGTCTTTGCATCCAGTCTGATCCAGGTGCCTCTGGCCTTTCATATGACCGGGGCGAATGCACCGGTGGGCGTGCTGACCGCAGATGCGTCGGCCCTGACGCCGAAGCACTTCGAAGGTGTCGGCGCGGCGGGCATTCCCGTCGCAGTGCAAGGCTTGGAGGACACCAGCGAGTTTGCCGAGGTGATCCTGCGGAACACGCGAACCCGCATGGACACCGATCTGATTGAGGCCGAAGTCCTTGAGGTGGCGCAGCGCCTGAAACACCAAGCGCCGGAAATACGGTCTCTGGTTCTCGAGTGCACAGATTTGCCGCCCTATGCTGCGCGCCTTCAAGAAGAGTTACAGCTTCCCGTCTTCGATTTGACGACACTGGCGCAGATGGCGCATACCGTTGCGACGCGCAAATCCTATGCCGGCATCATGCCTTGGACCTAAAGGAACAGCAGTATCGCGCGGGACTTGGGGGATTTAAGTGTCCGTTGACCTAGCCATCCTGATGGTTGCCATCGGCCTTGGCGCAATGCTGCAAGTCGGCGTCGGCATCGGCTTCAGCATCCTTGCCGGACCGCCGATGATGATCCTGCTTGGCACATCAACGGCTGTTCCAATCCTGCTGCTGTTGAACACCGTCGTTTCAGCGGTGGCGACAGACCGAAAGGTGCTGAGGACCGACCGTGAGACCATTCGCACGGCCATCATCGGATGCCTTATCGGAGTGGTCGCGGGCCTTGTCGTATACCCTTGGCTGAGCGAGGCGTTTGTCCTTGCCCTAACGGCCAGCCTGTTGCTGGTCGGGCTAGTGACGACCTTGCTGCCTTTGCGTCGCTCAATTGGAACAGCAGGGTTTTCGACCGTTTCCGGCTTGTCCGGGCTGGCAACTGTTTGGGCAGCGACGCCCGGCCCGTTGATGGTTTTCGGATTGATTGCGAAAGGCCGTCCAGCCAAAGAGGTTGCCAAGCTGGTTCAACCCATTGCGCTGGTGGCGTACGGTATTGCATTCCTATTGCACAGCCTTTCCGAGACGCAGGTGTTTGCCTATGGCCCGCAGCTATGGGGCTTTGTCGCGCTCACACTGTTCGGCAGCCTTTTGGGTCGTGCAGTCGGGCCCCATTTACCGCAGACCTTGGTCACAACGGCTATCCGCGTGGTTTCTTTGATAGCCTGCGGCGTTCTCTTTCATCGCGCATTTGCGGTCGCGTAAACTCGAAGGGCAGACGATGACAAAAGACAACAAACTGGAGAGATTCCCTCGTGCCCAATTCATGTCAGGCCCAACCCCATTGGAGCGGCTGGACAGATTGTCTTCGGAATTGGGCATCGACCTCTGGCTGAAACGCGATGACCTAACCGGGCTTGGGTTTGGCGGAAACAAAACGCGGCAGCTTGAGTTCTATTTCGGTGATGCGCTTCAGAAAGGTGCCGATACCATTCTGATCACCGGCGCAGTTCAATCAAACTTTGTTCGGTCTGCTGCAGCCGCCGCAGCAAAACTGGGCATGCAATCCGTCCTGCAACTGGAAGAGCGTGTGTCGGATATGGGCGAGGCGTACTACAGCTCTGGGAATGTGTTGTTGGCACAAATTCTGGGTGCCGAACACATGACCTACCCCGAGGGCGAGGACGAAGCCGGTGCGGATGCTGCGTTGCACGCGCGTGCCAACGAACTGAAGGCGCAAGGGCGCAAACCTTATGTCATTCACCTGGGTTTAAATCATCCGCCTTTGGGTGCTTTGGGCTACGTCGTCGCTGGACAGGAATTGTGTTATCAGATGCCTGATATCGATGCGGTTGTCGTACCCTCAGGTAGTGGAGCCACACATGGAGGCTTGTTGACTGGAATAGCCTTGGAAGAAAACGCCGCCTCTGTGTTTGGCGTCTGCGTACGCCGGGATAGCGAAAAGCAAATGGTTCGAATGAACACCGTACTGCAGAAACTGGCGGATTTGTTGGATATCGACGCAGCACTTTTACAGGACAGGGTTAACGTTCTGGATGAAGCGCTGCCTCCCGGCTACGGGAAACTCAGTGGAGGGACGCGAGCTGCATTGGAAAAGATGGCTCGCACGGAAGGAATATTCCTGGATCCCGTCTATTCCGCGAAAACTTTCGCTGGATTGTTGCATTTGGTAAGTGCAGGAGAAATCCAACCCGGGCAGAAAGTCGTTATGGTGCACACGGGTGGGTTGCCTGCACTCTTTGGGTACCAAAACGAGTTGGTAGATAACCAATCCTACTTCCAGCCAAACCACCACAAAAATCACTAACAGGAATAACTCGAAACATGACCATTACCCGGATCGAAACCGGCCAACGCATGAGCCGGATCGTAAAACACAACGGTGTTGCCTATCTTTGCGGCCAGACATCGGACGCACCTACTGTAGCTGAGCAAACACGCGACATCTTAGCTAAGGTCGAGGACCTTTTGACAAAAGCCGGCAGCGACAAGACCCGTATTCTGAAATGCGAAATATGGCTTGCTGACATGGCAGATTTTGCTGAGATGAATGCCGTTTGGGACGCCTGGGTACCCGAAGGCCACGCTCCAGCCCGCGCCTGCGGTGAATCCAAACTTGCCCGTAGTGTGTTGAAGGTTGAAATGATTGTGACGGCAGCCTGTGATTGAACCGCTAGCGGGAGTTTTCGCAAGATCGGCGAGCCGTATTCTAGGTATAGCAGGCATAAGTCCTCAGTTAATGCGCTGTTTCTTGCGAAGTAGTGCTGCCTGCTCCTAAGTTACGGTGCTATCGGCACCTCCAACGGGTGAAAAACTCTTGTTGCACATTGGAAAAAGAACGGTCCTTCATCCAGCGCACCAGATCTGCAATCGCGATCTTCAGCGGCAGCCCAACCGCAAGATAAGCTGTTCAGGAACGGACGAAGCGGACCTTCGAACTAAAGTACGCCGCACTCCTTCAACACGATTTCAGCCCGTTCTTGAACCGACACCTTGGGCAGCGCAATTCTGATGTAGCCTAGCGCGTCCAAAGCCTCCTCGATGCGGATGTGTTCCTGCACTGCTGCATCGAATTCGTGCCGACGTTCAGCGTCATTGGCAAACAGTTCTCTCCAGGGCGGGACCACGAAAACGCGCTTCCAGTATGCTTGGGTTTCACCAATTGTCTCCTCGATCGTTTGGCCACCAGAATGTGCCAAAGCGACAGCCGCGTCGATCAAGCCACGGTCGAAGAACACAATGCCATCTATGTGTTTCGCGACCTGTAAGTCGGACTTGGCCATCTCAACTGCGCGCAGTGCGAACGCCTTCATATCCAGCCATGGCAGAGCCTTGCCTTGTCTTGCCAGTTCCTCTGAAACGATGCGGCGGCCGGGCTCTTGGATCGTTGGAAACCCGCGCTCTTCCAAGGCCTTCAGCAGACTTGATTTTCCGCCGCCCGAACACCCTGTCAGCAGAACAAACCTACGACCCAAATCAACTCCCTTTCCGTGGCTCGGTGACCTTCAATGCACTTGATGCCGCGAACCCGAAAATTGCAGCAAGGGCTCAATCGCGGACCTCAGCTGCAAGACCGGTAGATGACAGAACGGCGGGCTAAGTGTAAATTCGCTGCACAAGCTCCAAGGTCTGCATTTTGTATATAGCGTCTCGGAGCAATGGGTTTTCTCAGACTCAGAAACGTCCACGTAGCAGTTTTGATAGCTTGAAGTTTAACGGGTGCGCTGCATTTGCTCTATGTCCGTTTCTGACGATTCAGCAACTCCTACAATTTCAAAACGCGATAGCAAACTCACAGCAATGTAAATCGCGGCACACATTAATAGAAAACCCAAAAAGTTTGGTTCATAAGTTTCCCTTGCCTCACGATAAGTGTTCAGGCCTTCGATGTTCCGAAGAACAGAAAACCCCAAAACCGCAACTCCGAAAAATGTGGGTAACACCAATAAGAAAAATCGCCGGACACGCCGCCTACCAGTCAAATAGAGGAGTTTTCCACAGCCTCCGCACATGTGGAAGTCGGTTTTGTTGAGCCCGCGATGGGGATTAGTTGAAGCCATCATTCGTGGTGGCTGAGGACGACCGCATTCCGGGCATTTAATGCCCATAATCTTGGACCACCAGGTCGGAAGCTCACCAATTCTCGGAGTACTTACTTTGGGTGGATTGCCAGTGTTTCTTGCCAATTGTTTACAACCTGCCTTTCCGCACAATCATCGCAACCTTCGATTTGGAACCGTTTCAACGACACTTTTTACCTGCTCAGTGGCTCTTCATACTTCAACAAAGCGGACCTTCAAAGAACTTACAGTGTCGAGCAAAGTGGGCTCATAGCCAACCTTAGCCGCAAGGCGTTCGGGTGGCGGTAGGGCAGACATTGCCGTCATTTCGCTGACGCAGCATCCGTTCGCAACCGCGGCGCGCCCTTCATTGCGATGCAGCTCATGCCGCCCCCTTTACATTGCCACTGTTCTGCGCGAAAAGTTTAAATGTTATGATATAACGTGGCGCAAGGATTGAAGATGACCCAATATAAATTTCTTTCGCGCGACTCGATCGAACAGGTTGAGGAAGGTACTGATCTTGCGCCTAAATTCGACCCTGATGGCCTCTTGCCCTGCATCACCACCGACGCGCAAACGGGCGAAGTCCTGATGTTGGGCTGGATGGATGCGGACGCGTTACGGCTGACAATCGAGACCGGTGAGGCCCATTACTTCAGCCGCGCGCGGCAGGTCCTCTGGCACAAAGGGGCGACATCCGGCCTGACCCAGAAAGTCGTTGAGGCCCGGGTCGATGACGATCAGGATGCGATCTGGCTACGAGTCGACGTTACCGGAACGGGCGCCTCGTGCCATGTGGGCTACCGATCCTGTTTCTATCGTTCCATGCCGGTAGGGCCGGATGCGGGCCAACCGCTGACACTTACGGAAGATCAAAAAACCTTCGACCCCAGTGAAGTTTATGGTGATGCCCCCAATCCGACCCAACTCTGACCTTCTCGGGCTGCGGCATGTCCCGGGGTTGGCCAACTGGATATGCGGATATGTTTCGCCAAACCCGCCGGTCGGCTGCGTGATCATGAAGGTTGATGTTCACGTCGCCAAGGCAGCGAAGACTCCCGGCGGCCAAGTTTGCCCCGTACACCCCGCAAACCGAAGCGCAGGCATGGCAACATCTTGGTCGCACTTATGATGCAGAGCAAATCACTTGCAAAAGCGGCGCAGACCCTCTGGCACATCCAACGTATCAAGCGCCTGGTCCGCGATCAGTTGGGCAACGGCGTGCAATGCCTTGTCTTGGTTCGTGAGACCATCTGCACAGACCCCAAATGCGAAGGACCCGCAACCGAGGTGCGAATTGTGATGCTCGACTTCCGCGAGACTAGAGTCACAATCCACAAATCGCTATCCCAAGTCTCGGCGTCAGATATTACCGCAACACTCTAAAAATGTCTGGTTTCAATGGCTTCTAGGATACCATACCCCAACCGTGGGCAGAATTCTTCCAGTTGCCAGTACGCAGCAAAAACATAGAAAGCACATGTTGGGCTCGGGACGGCCATTCTCTGCAATTGGGATCAATGTCTGCTGCCAGAAAGTCGTAAGTTGTTGGCGTGTGAGCATCGCAGGGAAGCTGACCACTCAACCAGAGATCGCTTCCCCTAAGACCGGTTCAGTGACGTTCGCAGTTTGTCGTTTCTACGCATTCACCTAAAGGTCGCATGTATTTCGGTTTTTAGCAGATACCCATGCGTCCTTCCAAGATGTCTGTCCTATGCCCACAGCCAGATTTTATTCCAACTTGATCCAAGCCGCATTTTTTGAAGAACTCTGCACGCACGCGGCCACAAACTTAACGCCATTAAGCCCGTCATGGACCGTTGGATAGACAACCGAAGCGTCAGGTGAAGTCCCATTTCTGAAAGCTTGGATCGCCTCAGCAGCCTCTCCATAGATATTCGCGAACCCCTCAAGATATCCCTCGGGATGTCCCGGAGGAACTCTACTCAACCGATTAGCAGCGTCACCAGCTCCGGCTCCATTTCGGGTGATCAGACGCTTTGGTTCGTTGTAAGGCGTAAACCAGAGATAGTTGGGATCTTCCTGAGCCCACTCCAACCCACCTTTTTCGCCATAGACCCGCAAACGAAGCGCGTTTTCGTTGCCAGGAGCCACCTGTGAAGACCACAGCATTCCACGCGCTCCGCCGTCGAAGCGAAGCAACACGTGCGCGTTATCATCGACTTTGCGCCCCGGCACAAAGGCCTGCAAATCCGCCGCCAGACTTTTCGCCTTTAGCCCGGTTACAAAGCAAGCAAGGTTGTACGCGTGGGTTCCGATGTCACCGGTTGATCCACCCGCGCCCGAGCGTTCGGGATCGGTTCGCCACTCCGCCTGTTTGAAATCCTGCTGCTCGGTCAGCCAGTCCTGCGGGTACTCAACCTGAACAACGCGGACCTTGCCAATTTCTCCGTTAGCAACCATTTCACGTGCCTGCCGGACCATTGGATAGCCCGTGTAGTTGTGGGTTAAAATGAATAGGGCGTTCGCGCTTTCCGCTGATTTGACCAGCTTTTTTGCATCGGCAAGGGTCGAGGTGAGTGGCTTGTCACAAATTACATGAATACCGCGTTTCAGGAACTCGCGCGCGGCTGCATAGTGGACGTGATTTGGCGTCACAATTGAGACCGCCTCGATCCCGGATTTCAGCCGGGCCTCCCTGATCGCCATTTGTTTGAAGTCTTTGTAGACCCGTTCGAGTCCCAATGCCTGCCCGCTTTCAAGGGATTTCTCAGGCGTCGAAGACAAAGCACCGGCAACCAACTCAAACTTGTCATCCAACCGTGCGGCCATTCGATGAACACCGCCGATGAAGGCGTCGTTTCCGCCGCCAACCATGCCAAGTCGAATGCGGCCTGAGGTTTCTTCATTGCGTCCTGTGACCATCATTCAATCCCCAGCATTTTACGATTGGCTGCTTCGTCTGCGCCACCATCAGCGAAATCATCAAAGGCTTTCTCGGTCACACGGATAATGTGATCTGACACAAACTGAGCGCCTTCACGCGCTCCATCTTCGGGGTGTTTGAGGCAGCATTCCCATTCGACAACTGCCCAACCATCAAAGTCATTCGCCGCCATTTTTGAAAAGACCGCCCCGAAATCCACCTGGCCATCTCCAAGCGACCGGAAGCGCCCGGCACGATCGACCCAGCTTTGATACCCGGAATAAACACCCTGCCGGCCGGTCGGGTTAAACTCGGCATCTTTGACATGTAACATCCGGATCCGATCTCTGTAGATGTCGATATTGTCCAGATAGTCGAGGCATTGCAGCACGTAGTGCGACGGGTCGTACAACATGCAAGCGCGTGGGTGATTGCCTGTCCGTTCAAGAAACATCTCGTACGTCACGCCGTCGTGGAGGTCCTCTCCTGGGTGAATTTCGTAACAGACGTCAACGCCGCATTCCTCGGCGTGATCCAGTATTGGCACCCAACGACGAGCAAGCTCCTCGAATGCCGTTTCGATCAAACCAGCAGGTCGCTGCGGCCAAGGATAGACATAGGGCCATGCCAATGCGCCTGAGAAAGTCGCATGCGCTGTAATACCCAAGTTTTTCGAAGCAGATAGCGCTTTTTTAACTTGGTCTACCGCCCATTCTTGCCGGGCTTTCGGGTTTTCTCTGACGCTTTCGGCTGCAAAACCATCAAACGCGCTGTCATAGGCCGGGTGAACGGCCACAAGCTGGCCCTGAAGGTGTGTTGAAAGTTCAGTGACTTCGACGCCATTTTCCTTGGCTTTGCCCTTGAAGTCATCGCAATAACTGGCGCTGGATGCGGCTTGTTCCAGGTCGAACAACCGGCCATCCCAACTAGGAACCTGAACGCCCTTGTATCCACAGTCAGCCGCCCATTTAGTGATCGCGTCCCACGAATTGAACGGTGCTTCGTCCCCCGCGAATTGCGCAAGAAACAAAGCTGGACCTTTGATCGTCTTCATAAAATTTCCTCCCCAAAACCTAAGCCTCTATGGCGGTAAATTTTCCTTCAGATAGATGTCGATACGGATGCGTTCCTGCGCTTTGTTGAATGGGACTTTGTCTGAAGTCGCACGCAGCAGGCGGACGGCTGAACGAACAATGTGCCCAGTGTCTTGCGAGATCAGAGCGTCAAATGTACCGAGCATAAGCGCCTCACGACTGAGCGGCGTAAGCTCATGAGCTATAATCACCAGATCTTTGCTGAGCTTGTTCTCTGAAAGAAATTGAATCAGGCCTGCGTTACCCGCTGCCGACGAGTATATGCCGACCAAATTCGGATATGTTTCAAAGATCTCGGGCATCATCTTGTAAATCAGATTCGGGTCATCTCGGCCCTCGACAGACGCTACGACTTCCAGGTTCGGAAATTCCTCAGCCACTACAAGATCAAAGCCTTGCCGACGCTCTAGGTGGTCACGTGCCAAACGCGATCCTGTAAGTACCAAGACCTTGCCTTCGCGGTGCACAAATCGTCCCATCAACTGAGCAGCGGTTCGTCCTGCCGAAACGTTATCAATTCCTACAAAGTGGTCTCGCTCAGAACTGGGCAAGTCAGACACCAACGCAACCACCGGAACACCTTTGTCCCTGAGCCTTTTTACAGCATCGCGGACAGATGGCGTTTCGGGTCCAAAAACGGCAACTCCATCAACATCCGAACTGTCGACAGCATTCAGAATATTGACGATATCTTGCGGTTCAAACGGAGCAACCTTCTCTATCGAAATACGGGTCCGCTCGATAAATTGGTCACGGGATTGTTCGGCGATCTGACTGCTGATTGCCTCCACAAACTCGTTGTCAGTGTCCGGCAGAACAAAGAGGAAGTTGTAAACTCGGTTTCGCGCAAGGTTGGCCGCAGCAGTGTCGCGCACATATCCCAGCTCATCAATTGCCTTTTGTACTTTCTGTACGGTTACGGCCCGCACGCCGGGGCGTCTGTTCAAGACCCGGTCAACAGTCGCCAGACTGACACCGGCGACGCGCGCGATGTCATTGACGGTTGGCTTTTTCACCAATTCTAGTTTTTGTTTTTGGTCTTCCACGTGTTCTTCAGCCCTCAATCTCCCGCGCTAAGCCTTCAAACAACAAAGCAACAGCCTCAGCGCCGGGATCGTTATGTCCAACTAGGTTTTCTTCGGGAACATAGGCCGCGCGGCCCGCCTTCGCACGACGAATATGTGCGGTGTTGTTCGCGCCTTCGCGGGCAGCCTCGGCTGCATGCGTCAGACCAGATGGCAATGCGGCGAGTGCTGGCGCCAGGGCGTCAATCATTGTCCTGTCACCAACCTTGGCACCCCCAACCTGGCTGACGCGATTCAGGCCTTCGACCAGCGACTTCGGTACCGAAGCCCCGCTCGCACAGGCATCTCCAGCTGCGTTGAAGAAAATTGCGAGTATCACGCCGGAAGAACCACCCATTGTCTGGCTTAACTCATTGCCTAGTGCCGGAAACAGTTGCGTCAGATCAGCAAGCGGCATGCGGTCAAGGCTACCTTGCAATGCTCTTGCGGCAGTGGCGAGTGTGCTTCCCGTATCGCCATCTCCGGATTTCGCGTCCAGCTCGTTCAGGTTCTTCTCTGCGTTGATGAGCAGTTCAGACAACCGGGTGATCGTTTCCCTCGTGGAGGGATTGTTCGATGGGATTGGATCGATAGGAGTCAAGCCATCAGGCAAAGGCGCCAATTTTATCGGGTCTATAGAATTGACGCCGGGCCAAGCCGCCAGATCTACGGGCGCTTCAAGCCCCGATAAGTCGTCCTGATCTACAGGCAGAATGGAAACTGAAAACCCGTGCATATCCAGCGATGTCATCATTGGGGCCGGACCAATGATATGTTGGGTAATTCCAGTTTCGGATAACGCATGTGTGAGGACAGCCATCTCCAGCGGCGTCGTAGAACCCAGGTTGTTGACCAACGCCACACAATCCCCGGACCCGACCCTTTGTTTCAGCTTCTCCACCACTGTGGACATGGCCGATACCGCATTGGAAAACTCCACCTGCTGTACACCGGGCTCGCCATGGATACCCAAGCCAAGCTCTGCCTTCCCGGGGGCGATCCTGTCTTCCTTCGGAGATCCCGGAACCGTGCAGGTGTCCAGGCTCATACCGATGCTGACGACCTTGGCTATGGTGCGTCTTGCTGCGGCGGTGACGGTGTCCAGATCAGCACCACTTTCAGCAAGCGCTCCGGCTATTTTGTGCACGAACAACGTGCCTGCCACGCCACGCGGTTGCGGAAGGTCGGGCAGGGCGATGTCATCATCAACAACGACCATCTCTACTTTGCGGCCCAACGCGCGGGCGCGTTCAGCCGCCAGTCCAAAGTTCAATCGATCACCAGTGTAGTTCTTCACTATGAGCAAGCACCCAGCCTCACCCGTAACCGCAAGAATGCCCGCCAAAACTGCCTCGACCGATGGCGAGGCGAATACTTCTCCGCAGATTGCTGCTGTGAGCATGCCGGCGCCGACAAACCCTGCGTGGGCAGGTTCGTGGCCAGACCCGCCGCCGGAAACCAAGGCGACTTTCGACTTGTCCCAATCCGACCTGTAGACAACCTTGATGTGCGGGTATCCATCCAATCGGGTAAGCCGTCCTCCTGATGACGCGAGAAGACCGTCTATGGCCTCTGTTACCAGTGTTTCTTTTGTGTTGAGGAACTGGGCCATGCTTTTGCTCCTTAATTCACTCGCGCGCCGGACGCGTCAAAATACAACGGGTTGTGCGGGCGGATTTTTATAAGTTTTCCAGACGGATAGTCCTGATGGACATCAATCAAGGTCACAACCGTGTGACCGTTTAAGTCCAAGTGCAGTCGTGTTTGATCCCCCAGGTGTTCGGCACGTATCACACGCGCTTCGCTGCCTTCGCCTTCGATGATGTTTTCCGGGCGAAGACCAATCTGCGGGCCTTTGTGGTCGCCTGTGAACAACTCTGACGGCAGGATGTTGATCCGCGGCAGACCCAACCGGCTGGCGACATATACACTACCGGGGTCTTCATAAATGTCCCGTGGTGTCCCGTACTGCACCAACCGGCCGTTTTCCAAAACACCGATATGCGTCGCCATTGTCATGGCTTCGACCTGATCATGGGTCACGTACAGCAAAGTCGATCCCAGATCTGCCTGAATTCTCTTCAGTTCTACCCGCAAATCCGCCCGTAGCTTGGCGTCCAAAGAGCTGAGGGGTTCGTCCATCAGGAAAATCTGTGGGTCACGCACTAGCGCTCGTCCGATTGAAACGCGCTGCATTTCGCCGCCAGACAGTTCAGTGGCTTTGTTGTCCATCTTGTGTGGGATCTGGAGGATTTCAGCGACTTCGTTAACCTTCCTCGCGATCTCATCCTCTGGTGTCTTCAGGATCGGCGAACGCAAAGGGAAAGACAGGTTTTCACGCACTGTCATATGCGGGTACAGCGAGTATTGCTGGAAGACCATCGCCACATCGCGCTGGGCAGGTGTGTCTATTCCAACGTCACGCCCGCCAATGCGTACTGTTCCTGAATCCAGTTTCTCAAGTCCGGATATCAATCTCAGTGTCGTTGTTTTTCCAGCGCCAGTCGGACCTAATAATACCACAAAGGCACCGTTGGGGATCGTCATCGAGATACCGTCCACCGCTGTGACGTTGCCGAATGACTTAGAGATGTTCTCCAAAACGACTTCAGCCATTGCTTAGTACCTCGTCGTTCAGAGCGGACCTCAACGCGCGCCCGGTAGAGTTTTCAAAAAGGGTTACTGCGGGGGAGCGGAACTCCAATCCCACCGTCTCGCCGGGGCTAACAACTTCGCGAGCATCAATGCGGGCTTTCAGCTCTCCGTTCGGGCTTTGCAGCGTCACGATCTGAGTGGTTCCCAGATATTCCGCTGCCAGAACCTTGGCCCGGTAGGCGCTCGCATCGGATAGAAAAACATGTTCGGGACGGACACCAAAAACCAATTCACCTTCAGCCCCTTCAATCAGCTTGGGCACCGCTTCGTCATGGCCGTTCAGTCGGACCATTTCCGAGCCGGGTTCGACCTTTCCCTGAAACGGCAGGAAGTTCATTGAAGGTGACCCAATAAAATCAGCAACAAACATTGTGGCTGGTTTGTCGTAGATTTCCTGAGGTGTGCCGAATTGCTCGATCACGGCGTTGTTCATCACAACGATCTTGTCGCCCATTTGCATGGCTTCCAACTGATCGTGTGTGACGTAAACAGTGGTTGCGCCCATGCGATCATGCAGAGCGCGCAGTTCTTCGGCCATGTGCTCACGAAACTCTGCATCCAAAGCACCAAGTGGTTCGTCCATCATGAACGCTTTAGGTTCGCGAACAATCGCGCGACCAAGCGCTACGCGCTGTCTATCACCGCCTGAAAGTCCACCAACCGGACTATCAAGTATGTCGTTAATCCCCAAAATTCCTGCGACTTCCTCGACTTTGGCTTTGACAGCAGTTCGCGGCATGCCCTGCGATATCAGGGGGTAGCTGATGTTCTTGCGCACATTCATATGCGGATACAGCGCAAACATCTGGAACACGAAGGCAATGTCCCGTTCTGATGGCGGCCGCTGGCTGATTTCTTCACCGTCCAGATAGATTTCACCCGACGTTGGAAGCTCCAACCCTGCGATCATCCGCAGCGTCGTCGTCTTTCCGCAGCCGGATGGCCCGAGCAGCATGAAAAACTCACCGTCCTCAATCGTGAACGAGCTTTCGCGGACAGCCGTGAAGTCGCCGAACATCTTTTTTACGTTTTTGACTACGATCTGGGCCATTTCTACTCCGGGAAATGGCTGACGATGATGAACATGACGGTTCCGATCAGCGTGACGATGAAGGAATAGGTGAAGGCCCAAAGGACAAAGGGCTGCATCAACATGAAGACACCCAGTGCGATCAGGATGGTCGCGACCATCTCCCAAGGGCCGCGGCGTAGCCGTAGTAATCCGGTAAGAAAATCGCTCATTTGCGTACGGCTCCGAATGTGATCCCACGCAGCAGGTGTTTGCGCATCAGGATGGTGAAAATCATGACCGGGATTAGGAAGATCGTGGCACCTGCCGCGACGGCAGGCCAGTCAAGGCCGCCGATACCGATGATGGTGGGGATAAATGGTGGTGCAGTCTGCGCGTTTGCGGATGTCAGCAGCACGGCAAACGCGTACTCATTCCAGGCGAAGATCAGGCAAAAGATAGCTGTTGAAGCTATGCCGGTCGCGGCTTGCGGCAGCACCACTTTGTAGAATGCCTGAAACCGTGTGTAGCCATCAATGAGGGCGGCTTCTTCGTATTCTCTCGGGATTTCGTCGATGAATCCTTTTAGCAACCAGACAGCCAAGGAAATATTAACGCCCGTGTACAGTAGGATCATTCCCAGATGCGTATCGCTTAATCCAAGGTTCCTGAACATCAAGAAAATTGGAATGGCGACGGCGACCGGGGGCATCATCCTTGTACTAAGAATGAAGAACAGAAGGTCGTCCTTTAGTGGGACCTTGAACCGGCTGAACGCATAGGCGGCCAGCGTGCCAAGGAAGATACTCAAGAACGTCGAGCCAAATCCGATGATAACCGAATTCATAAAGCGCTCACCGAACTTGGATGGCCCTACAATCACCATGTCGTATTGGCGCACGATTTCATCGGCCCAGTTTTGTGGCGGGTTAGCTTCTAGAAACTCCTGCGTTTGCCGCGTGCGAGTGGTGAAGAGATTGACGTAGCCTTCCAGCGTTGGGTCAAAGACCACTTTGGGCGGGTAGCTGATCGCATCGGCCGGGGACTTGAAGCCTGTTAGCAAAATCCAAACCAGTGGGATCATTGTGATCAGCGCATAAGTAATGACCAGGAATCCTGCGATCCACTTGGACCGTTTCGAAGGTTCAGTGACGGAAAAACTGCTCATCTCTGTTTCACCTTGTTCAGGGCTTTGACGTAGATCGACGCAAGGCCGAACACGGTGACGAATAGGATGATCGCATAGGCCGAGGCATAGCCCGTGCGCCATTTCTCAAAGGCTTCGCGTTTCAGGTTGATTGAGGTGAGTTCGGTAACAGACCCCGGACCACCGCCGGTTAGCTGAACCACCAGGTCGAACATTTTGAAGTTCTCGATCCCCCGAAACAGCACCGCGAGCATCAGGAACGGCAGGACCATCGGAATGGTGATCGTGAAGAACTGTCGCAGTTTGCTGGCCCTGTCGATCTCAGCCGCCTCGTAGATGTAATCGGGAATGCTGCGCAGCCCGGCGAGACAGATCAGCATCACGAAGGGCGTCCACATCCAGGTATCGACGATCACGATCGCCCATGGGGCCAACGTGACTGATCCCAGCATTTCAAAGCTCGATGGGTCCTTGCCGGTAAACCAAGACACGATGTAGTTAAACAGGCCGATTTGAGGCTGATACAGGAACTTCCAGAAGTTCCCGACGACTGCAGGTGACAGCATCATCGGCAGCACGATGATGGTCGTCCAAAGATCATTGCCCTTGAATTTCTTGTTGATCAACCACGCCAGAGTAAACCCGATCAGGACCTGGAAAAAGATCGTCCAGAATAGGAAATGAGCCGTTGCCTGCATATTCAGCCAGGTGTCCGAGTCTGTCAGGATACGCTCATAATTCCTGAACCCGACATCTTTTACTTCACGCCCGATCCGGTTGGCCTTGTAGTTTGTAAAGCTCAGTTGGATGGTCCAGATCAACGGAAAGATGTTGATCGCCAGCAATAGAAAAATCGTAGGGGAGATGAATATCCAAGCGATCGCGCGGTCGGATAACCCTCGGATTTTTCGCGCAACTCGCTGGGGCGTTGCCTGCGCAACGCGGTCTACGGTCCTGTCAGACATTTCTTTGCCAGTTCTTGTTGGTTTAGGACGCACGGGTGAAGGTGGAGCGGGATTGCACCCGCTCCTGCCTGTGTCCGGACTACAGCTTGCCTTCGTCTTCGAAGACTTCCGTCCAATCTTCGATTAGAAGATCAAGTGCTTCTTGAGCGGTGCCTTGGTCAGCAACCACATAGTCGTGGATGCGTTTCTGCATTGCCAACAGGAGTTCCGCATAGGCAGGCTCTTGCCAGAAATCCTGCACCCCACCCATTGCTTCCAGGAAATCACCGGCAAACGGTTGGCTGTCCACGAAACCAGGATCTTCCAGCACGGAGTTATGCGCCGAGTAGCCGCCTAGCTCCCACCATTTGGCCTGCACTTCTGGCTGCGCGAACCACTTAATGTACTCAAGTGCGGCGTCCTGTTTGTCAGAGTAGCTGACAACAGAGATACCTTGTCCGCCCAGTGTCGAACCTGCCTGATTTTGTGGTGGGTTCACGAAAAAGTCGATCTTGTCACCGCCGGTATTGGGGTCGGCATAGAGACCTGGGAAGAACGCAAACCAGTTCATCGCCATGGCGACCTGACCGGACTTAAAGGCATCCAAGCTCTCACCCATGTAAGAGTTGGTATATCCCGGAGGCGTCGCCGTTTCGTAGAATTCCTTATAGAACTCAAGAGCCTCAACCGCTTCCGGTGAGTTTACAGCGCCTTCCATGTCATATGAGCCCGGAGTGTTTTCGTATTTGAAGCCCCAAGGATACAGCGCTCCGGTGACACCCATGGTGATCCCTTCCGAGCCGCGCTCGGTAAAGATTGCTGCACCATAAACTGTCTTGCCGTCGATCTCACGGCCTTGGAAGAATTGCGCGATCTGCAACAGCTCTTTCTGAGACTGAGGTTCACGTAGGTCCTGACCAGTCGCTTCCTTGTATGCGGCTTGGATTTCGGGGTTTTCGAACCAGTCCTTTCGATAGAACCAGCCGTTTGCATCGCCCATCGCCGGCAGCGCGTAGTAGTTTGGTGTACCCTTAGGCCAGGTCGAGTACGCGTAGACAGTGGCCGGTGCGAAATCGTCCATGCTAATGCCTTCAGCATCGAAGAACTCGTTCAGCTGGACATAGTGACCATTCTCAGCGCCACCGCCGATCCATTGGCTGTCACCGATCAGTAGGTCGCAGAGCTTACCCCCAGAGTTCAGTTCGTTCAGCATCCGGTCCGCAAAATTTGGCCAGGGAACAAATTCGAAGTTCATCGTGTGGCCGGATTCTGCTTCGAATTCTTTTGATAGCTCAACAAGCGCGTTGGCCGGGTCCCATGCAGCCCAACAAAGCGTCAAATCTTCAGCATTTGCCTTGGTAGAAAGAGTAGTAGCGGCAAGGACTATTGCGCTGGCCGAGGCCAGTTTTGTGTAAGTCATCCATTCCTCCCTTTTTGCGCCGTCAATCGAGGATGTGCGAATCGCGGCTTGCTTCCAAGGCTATTTGAGGTACGCACCTCAAGTCCAGAATTTTTTGAGGTTCGTACCTCATGCGGTCAAAGAAGGTCGCTAGTTTTGCTTCTTAGTTGTTGATTTTTAATGAATATGTATGCGTGCTCTGATGCGCATGTATTTTCAGCAGTGAGGCGTTATGTGGCCATATCGACTAAAATTGGCGCAGCTCACAACCGCGGCCATCACGCGACTAAAAGGTTTAGCGAGCCCGCTTCTGAAGCATTCACAGATTATTTGGTCGATACATTTGAGAATTGGAGATAGCGTCAAACAGCACGGACCACTCGGGATCGTGCATAACTCGTTTGGTCAGGTGCAGACGTATGAACACTCTCTCTATCGTCAAATTGAACCGCTATCCAATTAAAGGCTTGAGTGCCGAGCCCATGCAAGCCGTGACTCTGCGAGCAGGGGAGGGGATTCCGGGAGATCGCCTGTTCGGATTCGCGCGCTACAACTCCGGCTTCGACGCGCAGAACCCTCAGCCACTGCCGAAAGATCGCTTTGTTGTTCTGTTGAATGAAGCTGCACTGGCAGGCCTAAAGACGAGTTTTGATATTGAGACCCAAGATCTTGAGATCAAAGCGAACGGCAAAACACACAGCTTTAATATGTTAGCCCTAGAAGATCGGATGAATGCGGTAAGTTTCCTTGTCTCAAAGGTCGACTTGAAAGATCCCGAACCGCCGAATTTCGTCTCATCTGCTCCTCATCGGTTTACAGATGTGTCTGTGGTATCGCCGAAAATGATGAATGCGGTATCCGTTTTGAATCTGGCGTCTGTGAAAAAAATGGGTGAACAAGTGAACGCAGAAATCCACCCAGCACGCTTTCGGGCGAATATAGAGATAGACGGCTTACCCTCGTTCTCTGAGCTGGATGCAGTCGGATCAGTTTTTAGATTTGACGATGTCGAATTAAAGATACTCTCACGTACGAAGAGGTGTGCAGCCACTGAGGTGAACCCGGAAACGGCAGAGCGAGACTTGAAGATACCCTATCTTTTACGAAAGTTGATGGGGCATATGGACATGGGTGTCTATGTCGAGGTGGCTAAAGGTGGAACTTTGAGGGTCGGCCAAACTGGGGAAGTGTTAGATTGAATATTATTTCCCCTACCAAAGTGGCAGTTCCGGGGGACGTTCTCTTAAATGACTTACCTCTAATCTTTCGCAAGTCGTTTCCTTGCTTGCCCAGCGTAGCGAATGTAACGCCCTCGAAAAACGATGCTCCAGTCGAAGCATGTCATTGAGCGAACCTAGAAAATTGACCAACAATGTTGCTTGCGGATTTTCCTGATCTTTTCGTGGGCTTGGGAAGAAAGATGGGTCTTTGTTCGCTGACTAGCGGCCGTTCATCTTGTGAGATAGTGCCGCGGTGCAGCTTCAAGCTTTTTGCGCAACAATATAACGACTCTGGAACATCGAGGCTTGATCGGAAGTATAAAGGATATTGAAGCCTGCGCGCTCAACTTTTCTGTCAAGCACCGACACAGACACGAAGTTCACAAACGGGGCTTTTCCAATAACCTGCATGAACGGAATCGCGATCCGACTGATCATCGCATACTTGAATCCTCCGTTTTCAGGCGCGCAGACGGTTTTGGATATGAAAAGCCCACCCGGTCTTGTCAGCGCAGAAACGTGCTCGAGCGCTTGGTCCAAATCGGGCAAGAGATGAAGCAAGTTATGGGCCAGGACCGCATCGTAAGAACCTTCATCAAAGCTGTGCTCGAGGACTTCGGCCACCTTAAAAGTGACATTCTCCAATCCTTCTTTCGCTCGCTTTTCGTCGGCAATCTCGATCATGCCCGGAGCGAGGTCCGTAGCAGTGATGTGGGCGACATTCGGTGCAAGCAGCAGCGCGGTTGAACCCGTCCCGCACCCGATTTCCAATACTCTGTCCTTCGCTTTCAGGTAGGACTTCGTACGTTCGAGTGTTCTCTGATACCCTTCCATGTCCCGGATTGGGTCTGCCGCATACTTTCGCGAGATTTTGCTCCAGAACGCAGCATCCTTGGACAAAGCAGTCATTTCATTACTCTCTTTAGAAAGGTTGTTGCCGCATTCTATACTTCCAAACATTCATTTATGGAATTGCCATAAATCTCAGAAGCGTTATGCATAAATGCATGAATTGGAAAGCCATCAATTTCGACTGGAATCAGGTGCGGTCCTTTCTTGCGACAGCCGAAGAGGGCTCGTTTTCCGCAGCTGCGCGCGTTCTCGAGCAAACTCAGCCTACTGTCGGCCGTCAGGTTGCTGCGCTGGAATCGGCTCTTGGGATCACCCTGTTTGAACGAGTTGGCAAGTCGCTTAGTTTGACGACCGCTGGCGCCGAGCTTTTGTTGCATGTCAGAGAAATGGCGGAAGTCGCTAACAGAATTTCTCTTACCGCGACAAGTCAGTCGCAAACTGTTGAAGGGCAAGTCAGGATTACCGCGTCGGATGTAATGTCTGCCTATCAGCTGCCGCCAATACTAAAAAAGATCAGGCTTGCGGCACCGCAACTTGAGATCGACGTCGTTGCTGCCAATGACATACGAGACTTACAGCGGCGGGAGGCTGATATCGCCATCCGACATGTGCGCCCGGCACAGCCAGATCTGACCGCAAAGCTTGTCGCCGAAGCGACGGCACATTTTTATGCAGCACCTTCGTACCTTGATCAGGTGGGACGGCCAAAAAATGAAAACGAACTCGCTAAGTTGGACTTTGTCGGATTTGGTGACATTGACACGATGATCGGTTTTCTCGATCCGGCAGGCATTAAGGTCACCCGAAAAAGCTTTCGGATTGGCTCACAAAGCGGAATTGTATCCTGGGAGCTAGTCCGCCAAGGTTTTGGCATCAGCGTAATGTCAGATGACGTGGCTGCTTTAACACCCGGTGTGGAGCGAGTGCTCCCCGGTCGCGACCCGTTTAAGTTCCCGATTTGGCTGGCCACGCACTCAGAGTTACATACTGCACGAAGGATCAGGTTGGTGTTTGATCAACTCGCTGACCAACTGAGCACAGGGATAATCAGGTAATCCGGGAGTTCACCCTATGTCACAGGCTATTCCAACGCTTCACTTGCTCTGTGGCAAAGTCGCCTCGGGAAAATCAACTCTGGCGGCGAAACTTGCGAGTAGCGACGGGGCAGTGCTCATTTCAGAAGATGAATGGCTCAGCGTCCTGTTCGGCGACCAGATGAACTCCCTGCAGGATTATGTAAACGGTGCTTTGAAACTGCGATTGGTCATGGGGCGGCACGTGACTTCATTGCTGAAAGCTGGGGTTTCAGTCGTTCTCGACTTTCCGGCTAACACAATTGAAAACAGGGCTTGGATGCGTGATCTTCTGGAAGACACAGCCGCGACGCATCACCTTCATTTTTTAGACTTGCCGGATGAGGTCTGTTTGCGCCGGTTGCACAAGCGCAACAGCGATGGCAAGCATGCCTTTGCAGCAACGGAAGACCAATATCGGCGTATTGCACGACACTTCGTGCCACCATCACCCGAAGAGGGTTTTAACGTGGTAACTCACCATCAGTAGCGCCAACCGTACAGAATGTCGCGGCGGTACTGACGTGTATTGGCTGCCCGCTCTGCATCGGCGAATGGCCAAATGATCACAGGCAGCTTTCAAAGGCCTCAAGTCCGAAGTTTGCGTGACAACAACGGGTGCATAACAGCTTTCTTTTGCCACCCTTTACTTGCAGTCCACAAACACATCATACCAAGCATCACCTCTATCCCAAGGGCATAAAGGATGCTGTCCGACGGTCGTCCGTCAAGCATAAGGCTGACCAAGCGCCCTGCGGCAAATGCGAAGAACACAGTGGTGCCAAGCCAAGCAGCTGTCTGGGCCATCTTTTGGTAGAGCGCACCCGACAGGATGATCAGGCCAAGTGCAGCCAGATTGGCAGCAGGTGCGCGCAATTCACTCATCAGGTTCGGCTGCGGCGAAACAACGATGCCGTAGCTGGAGTAAAAGGCCAGAGGTGAGAGTGTGATGATCAACCCCAAGGTGGCTGCGATCAGACCCGCCACTCCCAGGATAAGCCTGCGTTTTACGTCAAACGTCATGAGTGTGTTCCTTTGCTGTTAGACAAACTCATGCAGCTTGTGTCCAGGCGCCAGACTTTGCGGCTTCAGTTGCAAAATCGGAAAAGTCGCGCGGTGCTCTGCCCAAAGCGCGTTGAACACCATCCGCAGTGTTAGAATTTCGACCATCAAGCGTTTCCCTTGCAATGTCGGTAATCACGTCGGCGATCATCTCACCGCTCGCATTCATGATTTCCGCGTGGAAGTCCTCAAACGAAATCGGCACGTATTGCACGGTTCTGCCCATTGCGCGCGAAAGCTCGGCTGCCATGTCGGCGAAAGTCATAAGGCGCGGCCCTGTAACTTCGTAAAGCTCGCCAACGTGTCCTTCCTCGGTCAAAGCGGCGACAGCGACGTCGGCAATGTCTTCCACGTCGATAATCGGTTCACGCACGTCACCAGCTGGCATGGGCAACACGCCAGCCATTACCGGCTCTAGCAATGCGCCTTCAGAATAGTTTTGTGCAAACCACGCAGCACGGACGATTGTAAACGGCACACCGGAGTTCCGAACAACTTCTTCAGCACGCTCGGCATGGAATTCTCCGCGCCCTGTTAATAGCACGAGCCGCCGCAGCCCCTTTTTCCTAGCCAATGCCGTGAAGGCCGCGACTTGTTCGACCGCACCCGGGAATGCGATGTCAGGAAAATAGGAAATGTAGGCGGCAGAAACTCCGTCCAAGATAGCAGGCCACGTCTGCGGCTTTTCCCAATCAAACGGCGTTTGGCTATTCCGCGATCCACGCCGAACTGCATGGCCCTTGTCCTCCAGGCGCGTCACGATTCGTGATCCGGTTTTGCCTGTCGCGCCAAGCACGAGAATGGTTTGCTGTGTCATCGGTCATCTCCGTAAAATCTGTCAATGACCCGAATTTAGGGAATCAATAAGGATGATGTATTCTCCATTATCCTATTTTGTTATCCAATCGTCCAAACATGGTGGACAACTGGGTGGATTTCTAACAGGCTGATGTAATGAACCAGAGTACCCCTCATGTTCCCGACCCCGATGCACTGGCGCAGCCAATTGGCGATCCGCTTGGGGAAATTCTTCATCTTCTGAAGCTGACAGGTACATTCTACTGCCAGTCACGCATGTCTGCGCCTTGGGGTGTTTCCATACCGGGTTTTCCCGAAATACTGAGCTTTGCGGTCATCACGCACGGTCGTTGTTTCTTGAGGGTCGGAGAAGATGTGCCGTTTGAAGTCGAAAAAGGCGACTTGGTTTTGATGACAAATGGTGCACCGGTTAGTTTCTTTAGCTCGGAAGACACCCCACTTTTGACACTCGAAGAATTACCCATACGTAAGGTGACCCAGCTCTATGAAACGCTGGAATACGGCGGCGGTGGAGCCGAGACCGGCATCATGTACGGCCTTGTTAGGATAGATCATGCAGCCAGCGGCATGTTGATGTCCTTGCTGCCCGACGTCCTCAAAATCGATCCATGGGAGGAGGACGCAGGAAGCTGGCTACAGTCAACTTTGCAGTTCATTGCAAGAGAGGCGCGTGAATTGCGACCGGGTGGTGAAACAGTGATTACACGCTTGGCCGATGTGGTTGTCATCGAGGCTATTCGCCGTTGGCTGAACAGCGCACCCGACGCCAATCGCGGTTGGTTAAAAGCTGCCCGAGACCAACAGATTGGCCGCGCCATCGTAGCCATTCACCGCGCACCCGCAGCAAACTGGACAGTTGAATCCCTTGCAGAGGTTGCAGGTATGTCCAGATCGGCATTCTCCGCACGGTTTACAGAGCTCGTCGGTGCTCCGGCAATCCAATATCTTGCGACCTGGCGGATGCATCTGGCGCGGGAACGATTGATTGCCACCGATCAACCAATCTCGCAGGTCGTCGCTGACGTCGGGTATCTATCTGAACCTTCCTTTAACAAAGCGTTTAAAAGGGTTTTTGACGTGCCACCAGGAAAGATTCGCAGGCGGCAATATCAGGCGCAGAGCGCCAATTAGACGAAAATAGACACGTGTTGCAGCAAGCTTGGTAGCTTTGTGGCTAAGAAGATCAGCTTCGGGCTCGAAGCCGACCAGCGGTAGCTTATCTTGCGTGCCGCATAGCGATGTAACTCTGGCCCTTAGCTGTCCTTGGGTATTCTTCTTTCAATGGTCCGCTTTGCTTATGCAAAGGACGGGAGACTGAGTTCACTGTTTTGCGACCCATGAAACAAGTGTATGTCGGAGAGCCACCGTCAAAACGGGCAAGGCAAGCAAATCGGGCCTTTTGAGTGGCTCAATTTGACAGCGACCAACGCCGCAATTGTGGTCTGTTCCAAATGGGTCAAGCCGAAGCCCGTGCCATTGCATTACTCAGCTCTTCGGCAAGTGCCTGTACACGCCTTGGCTGCGCACGGCCTGGGGGATACATCATCTGCAAGGGGTTCGCGGGCGAGGCATGATCTTCCAGTAAGGCGATCAACTTTCCTGCATTCAGATCGGCGTCCACATCAAGCTCCGACTTCAGGATAATGCCATGCCCCGCCAAGGCCCAATGGCGCACCAGCGAACCGTCATTGACGATCTTGTTTCCACGCACCGTCACGACTTGTGAAGCCTTGCCAGCCCCGAAACGCCAAACATTGTCCAAGGTTCTGCCAAACCGCATGACCAGGCAATTGTGATCCGCAAGGTCGGACGGATTCCGAGGAATGCCGTGCGCTTCGAGGTATGACGGACTTGCACACACAATGCGCCTATACTCACCCAACCTTCGTACGCGCAGAGTGCTATCAGTCACTGTTCCAAATCTGAGGGCCAGATCGAACCCTTCGCCTACCATATCCACGTATCCATCTGACAAAGACAACTCGACTGAAACCGCCGGGTGCTTCTCGGTGAAACGGGCGATCACCTCGGAAATGATGCTTCGACCAAGATCAACGGGTGCGCTGACACGGATGGGTCCCGAAATGGCCTCTGCGCCATGGCGAATGCGCGTATCCAAGTCTTCCACCTCTGCCAAAACCACCTTTGCACCCTCAATAAGAGTGCGCCCTTCATCGGTCAGGCTGAGGGAGCGTGTCGTTCGATTAAAAAGAACAACGCCATAGTGGGCTTCGAGCGCCGCAAGCCGCTCGGACACCGTCGTTGCTGACAGTCCCACTTCGCGGCCCGCAGCCACCATGCTGCCTTTTTCGGCAATCTTCAAAAACAGGCGGATATTGTCGATCAACATAATACGTAATTTCCGGATTATATTTTCGCTACATGCGTGTTTATCCGGAATTATCACAGCCGTATATTCCGCTCAAGCAATCGACGCTCTGAAAGGAATTCAACAATGTCGAAACTGACTATCGTCGCCAACATCAAGGCCAATCCTGATCAGATTGATCTTGTGAAAGCTGAGCTTGAAAAGCTGATTGATATCACCCGTGCCGAGGATGGCTGCATCAACTACGATCTGCATCAGGACAACGAAAACCCGGCGCATTTCATGTTTTATGAAAACTGGGAGAGTCGTGAGCTGTGGCAGACCCACATGAACGCGCCACATCTGGCGGCTTACATGGCAGCCACAGAGGGCGCTGTAGCTGAATTCACGCTGAACGAAATGAGCGTGATCGCCTAAGGTTGCTCGGGTGGCAGGGGACGTCCTCCACCACCCACAACAAAAGGCCAACTTTGACGCCGCATTCAGGAGGACACGAATATGAAAGCCGTAGGTTATAAAAGCTCAGGTCCGATTGACCGAACCGATGCGCTAATTGATTTCGAAGCCCCAGACCCCGTTGCCGCTGGCCATGACCTTTTGGTTCAAGTTCAGGCGGTGTCTGTTAACCCGGTGGACACCAAGATCCGCCAGCGCCGCGCTCCTGAAGGTGGCACACCCGCCATTCTAGGTTGGGATGCTGTAGGCGAGGTCGTTGCCGTTGGAGAGGACGTGACTCGCTTCAAAGCGGGCGATAAAGTTTGGTACGCCGGCGCGATCAATCGCCCAGGCACGAATTCTGAATATCATCTTGTTGACGAACGCATCGTTGGGCGGGCACCTGCGTCCGTCGATACGGCGTCGGCAGCGGCTCTACCACTGACGACGCTGACGGCCTACGAAATGCTGTTCGACCGTATCGACGTCACCCGACCTCTTGCTGGCGCGCCTAACGCCATTGTCATCATCGGTGGCGCCGGGGGTGTCGGCTCAATCGCCATTCAGCTATTGAAGGCGTTGACGGATACGGTCGTCATCGCAACAGCCTCGCGCCCTGAAACGAAGGACTGGGTCAAAAGCTTGGGGGCCGACTATGTCGTGGACCATTCCAGACCGCTGCCAGAACAGGTAGAAGCCCTTGGGATTGGGGCGCCAGCCTTTGTCTTTTCGACCAACTACTCGGAAAACTATGTCCAGCAAGTTGCCGAGTTCATTGCCCCTCAGGGTCGGTTCGGCCTTATCGACGATCCTGAGAATTTTGACATCATGCCATTCAAGCAGAAGTCGGTCTCGATCCATTGGGAGTTCATGTACACGCGGTCGTTGTTCGAGACAGGTGACATTGGGCGGCAAGGCGACATTCTGAACGAAGTCGCCGGGTTGATCGACAGCGGCAAGGTCAAGTCCACAGCAACCGAGACCTATGGCCCAGTCAATGCTGCCAACCTGACTCGTGCACATGCACTGCTGGAAAGCGGCAAAGCCAAGGGCAAGATCGTGCTGGAAGGTTTCTGAAACACAGAGGCGGCGTGTGACAACAGGTTTAAGGAAAAAGGCCTTAGATTTCGCCGCCAATGATTGAAAGACAACGATTGTCCGCGGAAACGACAAGCATGGGGACCCGCGCAAAGCACCTGAGCACTGTCTGGCATCGCCCAATGTGGCCGTATCACCAGATGATCCGTCATGCGAACCACCTCTGCCCCGAAGTTCACACGATCAATAGGTGTGCCTTCCTCAGGAGCCGATTGTGCGCCCCCTCCCCAGGGCCAACTGCATTGAATGGATACGGCCGCCACTACAGGAGCAGTCAGTCGATTGCCGGAAATACGTTGGTCTTCTTCACGGTAGAGTAAACGAAACTGGTATCGATTGAGGCAATGCCTCCGATGGGATGAATGCGGTGGCGGATGAAATCCTCATAGGCATCCAGCCCGGGCACCACCACACGCAACTGATAGTCTGAAGCACCGGTCAGGACATGGCACTCAAGCACTTCATCAATCGCGTGAATGCGGCTCTCGAAGCGACGAACATCGTCTTCGTTGTGCCGTTCCAGCCGCACACGCACGAAGACTGTGATCGGCAGACCATAGGCCTTTGCGTCCACTTCCGCGCTGTAACCCCGGAGCGTGCCGCTGTCTTCGAGGTTGCGCAAACGGCGCAAGCAGGGCGACGGCGACAGGTTAACTTCGGCCGCAAGGTCTTGATTGGTCATACGCCCGTTTGCCTGCAGGGCTCGGATGATTTGTCGGTCTTTTGCGTCCATTTCTCGCCTTTGTTGGCAGATAATGCCAAAATGATCGCCCAATGCAGCATAAATTGCAATCTATTGCCCGCCAATACATCGCATCCTGCCTCAAATACCATGAGAGAGGTTGCCATGAACTCATCCAAAGGCTTCGCCACCCGCGCCATCCATCACGCCTATGACCCCCAGCAGAACGAGGGCGCGCTGACGCCGCCCTTGCACCTGACATCAACCTTCGCGTTCGAGACCGCAGAGGCCGGCGGCGAGATGTTCGCTGGTGAACGCCAGGGGTATATCTACAGCCGTATTTCAAACCCGACCTGTGATCTGCTTGAAAGCCGTATCGCGACACTTGAAGGAGCCGAAGCCGGGCTGGCACTGTCGTCAGGCATGGGGGCGATCACCGCCGTGTTATGGACCTTGTTGTCGCCCGGGGACGAGGTGATCGTGGACAAAACCCTCTATGGCTGCACTTTCGCTTTCATGCGGCATGGGCTGCAGAAATGGGGCGTGACGATCACCCATGTGGATATGACCGATCCCGAAAACCTGCGCGCGGTGATTTCAGAGCAGACGCGAGTGGTCTATTTCGAAACCCCCGCCAACCCGAATATGCGATTGGTGGACATTGCTGCCACCGCCGTGATCGCGCATGAGGCTGGGGCGCAGGTGGTCGTCGACAACACCTATGCCACCCCCTTTCTGACACGGCCGATTGAGCTGGGTGCTGATCTCGTGGTGCACTCCGCCACCAAATACCTTGGTGGACATGGCGATGTGGTCGCCGGGCTGGTCGCTGGCACGACCGAGCAGATCACCGAGATCCGGCTTGTTGGCATGAAAGACATGACTGGCGCTGTAATGGCACCGTTCAACGCGATGCTGATCCTGCGAGGTTTGAAAACCCTGTCGCTGCGGATGGAGCGCCATTGCTCTTCGGCCCAGATTGTTGCGGACTATCTTCAAAACCACCCGTCGGTCCGGGCGGTTTACTTCCCCGGGTTGGAAAGCTTTGCACAACATGCACTTGCCACGCGCCAAATGTCCAAACCCGGTGCGATGATTGCCTTCGAAGTTGACGGTGGCATGGCGGCTGGCGTTGAGTTCATGAACAATCTGAACATGATACAGCGGGCCGTTTCTCTGGGCGATGCTGAAACGCTGATCCAGCATCCGGCCTCGATGACCCATTCGACCTATACGCCCCAAGAGCGCGCCGAACACGGTATCAGTGACGGGCTGATCCGCCTGTCAGTCGGGTTGGAGGATGTAGATGATATCATCGCCGACCTGGATCAAGCTTTTTCTCACCCTCTGCATCACGCCGCCGAATAAGGAGAGCTTTATGCCCACCGACATCACCCACCTGAAAACCATCGAGCAACGCCTTTTGTGGCTGTCACATTGGATGATCCACCACGCCAATCACGTGCGCCCCAAGGTCGACGGTATCAAGATCGGTGGGCACCAGGCTTCGTCGGCCTCGATGGTGTCGATCATGACGGCGCTCTACTTCTCGGCCCTGAAGCCCGAGGACCGCGTGGCCGTCAAGCCTCATGCATCACCGATCTTTCACGCGATGCAATACCTGATGGGCAACCAAACACGCGAGAAGATGGAGAACTTCCGGGGCTTTGGCGGGGTGCAGTCCTATCCCAGCCGGACCAAGGACATAGACGATGTGGACTTCTCGACCGGCTCGGTCGGACTGGGCGTTGCGATCACCTCTTTCGCCTCGATCATCCAGGATTACATCAAGGCCAAGAGCTGGGGGAGCGATGCCCCGATGGGGCGCATGGTTGCGCTGGTTGGCGATGCTGAACTGGACGAGGGCAACATCTATGAGGCCCTGCAGGAAGGCTGGAAAAACGACCTGCGTAACACGTGGTGGATCATCGACTATAACCGGCAGTCACTGGATGGGATCGTCCGCGAGGGGCTGTTTGAACGCATCGAAAAGATATTCGATGCCTTCGGATGGGACGTGGTGCGGGTGAAGCATGGCGCATTGCAACGCGCGGCCTTTGAAGAGCGGGGCGGCGATAAACTGCGCGAATGGATCGACGCCTGTCCCAACCAGGAATACTCGGCGCTGACGTTTATGGGCGGAGCAGTCTGGCGCAAGCGGTTAATGGATGATCTTGGAGACCAGGGCGATGTCTCTGCCCTGATCGACAGGCGCAGCGACGCCGAACTGGCTGCCCTGATGGAGAACCTCGGCGGTAACTGCGTCCAGACCATGGCGGAAACCTTTGATGCCATCGATCACGACCGCCCCACCTGCTTCCTGGCCTATACGGTGAAAGGTTGGGGTACGCCCATTGCTGGCCACAAGGACAATCATGGGGGGCTGATGAACGCCAAGCAATTCGCCGCCTGGCAACAGCACATGGGCATCGCGACGGGCGACGAGTGGGAACCTCTGGCCACGGTTGAAAACCCCGCCGTACTGCGTGATTTCCTGTCCAAGGTTCCTTTCTTTGCTAAAGGCATCCGACGATATCACGATGAAAAGCTTGCTGTGCCCGACATCGACATTGATACCTCCCGTGAGACCTCGACCCAGATGGCCTTTGGTAAGATCCTTGACGATCTCTCCAAAGGGGACAGTAATTTGGCAGCCCGGATCGTCACAACGTCCCCGGATGTGACGGGGACCACCAACCTTGGTCCTTGGGTGAATCGGCGTAAGCTTTTCGCCCGGTCCAAACAGGCCGACGCCTTTATCGAACACCGTATCCCCTCGACAGCGAAATGGGAATTCACCCCAGAAGGCCAACATATCGAGCTGGGCATAGCCGAGATGAATCTGATGTTGCTTCTGGGTGCCGCTGGCCTGTCGCATTCGATCTTCGGCAAGCGGCTTATCCCCATTGGCACGGTATATGATCCATTCGTAGCGCGCGGCCTCGATGCGCTGAACTACGCTTGCTACCAGGACGCCCGGTTCATCTTGGTGGGCACCCCCTCTGGTGTTACGCTGGCCCCGGAAGGCGGGGCGCACCAATCGGTTGGCTCGCCTTTGATCGGGATGAGCCAGGACGGGCTTGCCTCATTCGAGCCTGCCTTTGCAGATGAACTTGCAGTGATCATGAAATGGGCCTTTGACTATCTTCAACGCGATGGAGAGGGCGATCCCTGTGAGCGAACATGGTTGCGTGACGAAACAGGAGGCTCGGTGTATCTGCGCTTGACCACCAACCCGATCGAGCAACCCGGCAAGCGCCATGACGACGCGTTTAAACAGGGGGCCATCGACGGGGCCTATTGGTTGCGTAAACCCGGACCGAACTGCGAGATCGTCATCGCCTATCAGGGCGCCGTCGCCCCCGAAGCCATAAAGGCGGCTGGAATGATCGGAGAAGGGCGCAGAGACGTCGGTGTGCTGGCTGTTACTTCGGCCGACCGTCTCAACGCAGGCTGGACCGCAGCCCAACGTGCCCGGTCTCGCGGCAATAAGTCTGCGCAGTCCCACATCGAGACCCTGATGGCTGACCTTCCGCACCATTGCAAAATCATCACCATCATCGATGGTCACCCGGCGACGTTGTCCTGGCTTGGCTCTGTTGCAGGTCATCAGACCATCCCGTTGGGTGTCGAACATTTCGGCCAAACCGGCACGATTGGCGACCTCTACCGCCATCACGGCATCAATGCCGATGCCATCGTCGAAAAGGTAAACGGATTGACGGTTGGGAAGCATGTGAGCCGCGGTAACTTGGCGCGGTCGGCCCACAACTAACGTCGCACCAACGCCGTCAGTCGCTCACTGTGCAGCATTCGGTATTTTGGGCTCGAAACAGACCTTCTTCGCGCGAAAAATCAATCAGTGCTATCTGGCTATTGACGTATGTTTCGTTTGGTCCGCGGAGGAGCTGATCACTCAGCCGAGGCCACGGCCCTGCCTAGTAGGGTTGCATGAGGGGAGGGCGACGCCAATGGCGGCTGTTTCGCCAAAAACGTGACTTCCATAGTGCTTCGCTGCGCTCTAGGTGTGACGGCTCCTGCGAGCAAAAAGCTAGCGCCGATCTTCCGTAGAGTGTCAGCATAGGCCTGATCCACCGCCGGAATGATGTGATCATAGTCCTCTGGTTCGGATGCCTCGATGTTTACTACGGTGTTGTCCAGCCGAACCTGACCTTCAGGGTTCCTGAGAAAAACGTTGCGCCAAGAGCGCTGGGAGAACTGGTATTGACGGCAGAATACCCGCTCTCCCACTGCTACGAACATCAAGCGAATAAAGCGGTGCTCATATCCAGCCCGGATTTCGTGATGAAATGTGCGTTCTACTAGCTGCGCCAGTTCTTCCTGCGTTTCTGGTGGAGACGCGGCTTTGAAAAGAACGCGTTTCACAGTGTTCGTCGCGTACGCCCAGATGAGCCTTGGTGCCTCAAGGATCATTCGCAGTGTTGATGGCTGCTCCATGTACTTTGCTCGTTTCTGGTGTTTTTGAAGTCATGCGACCGAAGTCGGGTGCCTGAATAGGGAAGACCATTGCGCTCCGGTTTCCCTCTCAGAATGCTCCCAGAGTTTGCTGGCTTGTCCCTCAACGAGAACACTTTCTTCGAGGACGCATTCGCCTACCGGCCCGGCCATTTCATTGCGTTTGGTTGGTCCGTAGTAGGCAGCTTCTTTAAGGTTTTCCTCGGTTGCACAGAGCACCTCGGGCCAAGCGCCACGCTCTGCAGACTGGGCGAACGGAGCTGCGATGGTCAGCATGAACTTGATGAACCCCGCGCTTTCCTCTTGTGCCAGTGTTGTCTTGGCCATGCCCGGATGGCAGACGTGCACTGAAACGGGAAGATCTGCCGCCTTCACTCGGCGTTCCAGATCATAAGCAAACATCATCTGAGCAAATTTTGAATGGCAGTAGGTGATGTGTGGGTTGTAGTTCTTGTCGAAATTCATGTCGTTAAGCTGCAACCGTTTTAAGCCCATCTTGTGGCCGCCGCTGCCGACCACGATGATCCGGGCTTCGCTTTCGACAAGACGATCGAAGATCAGGCTTGTCAGCAGGAAGTGACCATAGTGGTTTGTGCCAAGCTGGCTTTCAAAGCCGTCTTTGGTGAATTTCTGGGTGGCTACCTGCGCAATGGCCGCGTTCTGTATGAAGACGTCGATTTGCGGAACGCCCGCATTCACGCGCTCGGCAGCGCTGCGCACAGAAGATAGGTCGGCGAGGTCCATTTCAATGAAACTCACATTTGCTTCCGCGCCAACTTCGGATTTCAGTTGCTCAATGGCAGCTTCGGATTTTGCCACGCTGCGATTGAGCATCACAACGGCGGCACCTTTAGACAGAAAGATTTTCGCAGCCTCATAACCCGCACCAGCGTTTGCGCCAGTGATGACGATGGTTTTGCCAGTCAAGTCACCCACGCGCTCGGGGGTCCAGCCTTTGGGGCCGAAAGGGTTTTCTTTCTTCATTATTTCGCTCCTGCTTGCCCAAGCAACTGACTTGGGTGCTCCTTTAGGTGATAAGGTTTAGAAATCTGTTCCCAGCAGTTCGTTGGACAGATCCCAAAGTTTTTGGGCGCTTTCGGTGTCATAGGCGTAGGGTGCATATCCACCTGTCAGAGGGTTCTCTCCGGCGGGTTTGGCCACGTGGCAATCTTCAAGGTAGAGGCCGGTCTTACCATCAAGCTCCGGCGACGTTGCTGCCCAACAGCTGGTCGCTGCCCCTTGCTGGATGGATTTGAACAGCTCGGCATGTTGGGTTTCGACCACCCTGAACATTTCCCAAGCTTCTTCTGCCATGTCCCGGGTGAGCTCGGTCTTGATGACACCCGGATGAACGGCGAAACTGCTGACCCCCTGATGTGCCCAACGACGGGCCAGTTCGGTCGTGAACCAGATATTGGCAGTCTTCGACTGACCATAGGATTCCAGCGCGCTATACGGTCGGCTTTGGTAATTTGGATCGTCGAAGTTCACCGGTGCGAAGGCATGACCGCCCGATGACAGATTGACCACCCGTGCCTGTCGCGCGGCTTGCAATGGGGCGGCCAACAGGTTGGTCAAAAGGAAATGGCCAAGGTGGTTGGCCGCAAACTGAATCTCCCAGCCTTCGACAGTGCGTGTTAGAGGTGGCGAGCCAATACCTGCATTGTTCGCCAGGATATCGAGTGTGTCATGGTGGGCCAGCCAATCATCGGCAAAGGCGCGGACGGTGCTTGGCTTATCCAGCTCAAGCGAAGCAGTCTCGACCTCCTGATCAACCTCTTCCTTGATGCTTGTGGCGACGCGCGCCAACTTCTCGGCAGAGCGCGCAACGATAGTGACCAATGCACCCCGGGCGGCAAGCGCACGCGCGGTTTCAGCGCCCAGTCCAGTGGAGCCGCCGGTGACCAGAACAGTTTTGCCGGCTAGATCGATACCGGCTAGCACTTCGTCAGTAGTGGAATTTTTGCCGAAGGTCGTCATTCTGATCCTCAAAAGCAAACAATCTGGTAAACGATAGTGGGATGGCAGAGGCCAGATTTTGGCCCCTGCCTGAGCAGTTTACTTGTTGAAGAACGCGGCTACGGCATCAGTCGATGCCTTCACGGCCTCTGGCTTGTGGTAAAAGTCGACATGGCCAAATTCATCGAACGTGAGAACTTCATGCTCATTCGTCAGTTTCTCGATGAACTGAGTTGAACAAACCGATGTGTAGGCCGTTGTGCTGTAGATGATCAGAGCGGGTTGCACGATTTTGTCTGCATAGTGCTCGCCGATGGATATCAGGGATTCCATCGCTTGATCGCCAATGTGAATATTGGTGTAGTTCTCGACCGTGCCGGGACCTCTGATCCCGTCTTTGCCGTAGTAGTCATAGGTTTCAGAGCCCATGGGCCCGGCGATTGCAACAAACTCCTCTTTCGTATGCTCATCTGTAAGCACGATGGGAGCGTTGTAGTCTGCTTCACCGGTTTCAAAAATCTTCTGCCGGGACGCATTCGCGCCAGCGATGACCTGGTTCGCCATATTCCGGTCGGTCCATTGGAAACCGTCTGCGGCCATCATCCCCGAGACCGTCGCGATTTTCTTGATCCGATGGTCTGTGACAGAGGCCGAGGCGATGATTGAGCCCCCTTGACACACGCCAAGGCCATAAATCTCTTCCACGAATGGAAGCGTCCCAAGGTACGAAACGGCGTCCCAGGTGTTCTCGATCAGCCGGAACATGTACCTTGATTGTTTGTACTCGCCAGGAAGCGCCGGAGAGTCACCCATCCCCAGATAGTCAAAACCAAGGAAGACAAATCCTCGTTTTGCCATCTCCGGCCCATAGGTCGCCAAAACTTGTTCTTTGACTTGGGGGAACGGGCTGGCACCGACGATTGCCTTGTAAGTCTTGGTCTCGTCAAAACCTTCAGGGAGATAGAGATCGCCCACAAGATCGACGCCAAAGGATTTGAATGTAACTCGGTTTGCACCTGGTTTGAAAGCCGCCCGTGTCATTGCTTGGTCTCCTTAGGTTGTAGCGTGCTCGCCTTGCATAAGTAAATTACACAGTTTACATAAGGAGGGTGAGGAAAAATGTAAACAACATTTCTTACTTTTGAATCTGAATTATGAAACATACTGAAAAGAAACGAAAAGATATCATCGACGCAGCGGTCGAAGAGTTTCGGTCGCACGGGTTTGAAGGCGCGCGGACCGCACGGATCGCCCTGACGGCAAGCGTTTCAAGTCGCACGCTCTACAACCACTTCCCGACCAAGGAATCCTTGTTTGATGAGATTGTTGAGATCATCATTACTGAGACCGGGGCCATTAACTCGGCGCCGTTTGATTCAGAAAAACCTATACGAGGACAGCTCGTCAGAGGCCTTAAAGACTACATCAAGGCCATTACTGATGAGCAATACTTGGGTCTCAATCGGATGGCGATGACTGAGTTTTTACGAGACCAGGAGTTGGCGCGGCGCGTGTTTGCGCGCGCCGAGATGAGCAATAACCCGGTTCGCTGCATTGTTTCAGAAGCCATTGATGCAGGCTACCTCAACGATGTGGACCCGAATTACGCGACCGAACTTCTTACTGCAGGGGCGAAGGCATTCTTCTTTTGGCCAAAGTTTCTGGTCGGTGCCGATAGCTTGGATGGCGCTTCAAATGTGATTGAAGAGTGTGTTGATATGTTTTTGTCCAGGTATCAGACAAAATCCCGAAGCTGACATTCTGGCTAGGTGCAGCATTGGTTGAAATGGGCTCGTAACAGACGTTCTCCGCGGGCAGGATCAATGACGTCTATCCGCTGATTGAAGTTGTGGTTCATTTGGTCTGCGGGGAAGCTGACTTCTCATCCAGAGATCGCTTCAACTAACACTCTTTCAGAGAAATTGTACTCTGTTGGCGATCAGTAAATCATCTAATAAATATTTCCTCCTTCTCTTTCCGGCAACACTTGCGATGGTTCGTTCATTGCGATCGCAACTTTGGAATCCATCCGGCACATCAGTCTACTGGACACGCTGATTTGATCTCTCGAAGATGACATCCGAGCATTAGAAAGGTTGGCCAGAGTAGATAGGTCTGGATTTCAACGTTCTCTCCAAAGGTCAGCAAGAACACGGTGAGTAGAAGCCCGAGCGGCAGCCTACCACGTTCCGACTTTACGGCGTCTATGGTGACGATGGCGAAATGACCAAGGAAAGGGATGAGGAACGCTGCAAATCCGGTCAACCCTTTGACGAATAACAGCCCGTACCAAGTGTGGTGACTACCGATCGGCATGTATTCAACAAGATGTGCTCCGGGTCTGATTGTACCGTGCCCGAAAAGCATCGCATCCGATTGCCATCGCTCAAACGCGATGCGCTGCAAGGTTTCGCGCACGCGAGTACTGTCGGCGCGCGCGGATTTGAAACTGTAAAGGGCTCGGTTCCCGAACTCGACCAAGGCTGCGGCCCAAACGGCTATGGCCGTGGTTGTTGCAGACAGTAAGAGCCACCCCAAGCTGCGCGCGACAAGGGGCAAGAGGCGGGGTGACATTGAACAGACCAACAATCCGACCAAACCCATACGGGACTTGGACATCAGGATCATCAAAACTCCGGCGACCAATCCAATGATCTTCCACCCGCGGTGCTTTTCCTCCAACGCAAACAAGACCATGCAGACGCCGAGCAAGGCCGCGAATGGAGACCAAGGTGCAAAGAACTGCCAACGCGGTGTGCCGCTGGCTGGGTCGATTGTAAAAAGGTAGACCGAGAAATATTCAGGTCCGGGGCCGCCCACTGCTTTCAGGGGAGAAGTGAACAGTAGATGTGGTAGACCGGCATAGGGGGCGACCGCTAGCAGGGGCAGAAGGCACAAGGTCCAAAGGCCTAGCACGCATTGCCCTCTGACCAGAAGCGCGCGACGGATCGGCAACACTGCTCCGGCAAGTATGAACAACGGGATCAATGCCCAGCCCTTGGCCCAACCGATGCTCGATTTGATCGTTTTGGTGGTGCCGAGGCTCCAATCCGCGTGGCCTGCCCAAAGTGAAATCAGCATCACAAGCATGCCTGCGATCCAGACCCAAACCAAGGCGGGTACAGGGCCCGTTGCTCGCATATCCGAACGGATCGCCGGACCGAGATAGAGTGACAACCCAGCCATGGCAGCCAGCGTCCAACCCAGCACCGGGCCGACGATATAGAGCGCACCAATCCCGTAGAGCGGCCATGTCCAGATCAGTGTGTACCAGACGATCTTTTCGGTTGGGGTTTGAGGGGACACATGCATTACACAGTGGATTCTTTCTGGTCCTTCAGCAGCTTTGAAATCAGCGGATTTCGGATCCAGGCAAGCGTCAAACCCATCAAAAGCATTAAGCTTGCAGCGATCCCCGCGGCAATGGAGATCTTCTTGTTTGGTGAAGTTGGGTGTGTAGGCAGCGACGGGTTTTCGAGCACTTGGATCAACGGATAGGAGGCGTAGATATCTGTCTTTTTTGACTCGGATCTAGCAATGGCAGAGGCGAACACGGCCTCTGCCACGGCGAAATCTCTCTGCCGATCCTCCAATTCAGCGGCGATGGGGGCGAGTTCTGACAGGCGCGAGTTTTCCAGACGGACTTGTGTGCCCAGTGTCGCGACATGCTCTTCCAAACCAGCACGCAAAGCACTTTCGCGTACCAACTCACTTAACAGTTGGGCTCGTTGACCTTCCGGCGCGCGATCCAATCCACCGAGTTGTTCGACCGCAAGACCCGTCACCTGCGATGCTCGTTGCAAAGCAACCGATCGCGCCCCTTCATAGTCGTTCTGGGCGTTTACATAGATCGGGTGGCGCGCGCCGTAGGTCGCATCAGCTTGTGCCAGCTTTGCGGCCCCAACCGAAACGTCCTTAAGCAACGATAGGTACTGAGCATCGGCATAGAGCTTCAGCGTCGCCGCCGCTGCATCAGAGGGCAGATCCAACGCGGCCTGAAGCGCGGCGACACGCTCCGATTGGCGTGCCAGTTCACTCTCCTGCCTACGCAATTCCTGCTTTGCACGGTCATTTGCGGCGACCTGCTGTTGGTATTGCGCGACCGAGATCAACCCACTTTCTGACTGCAATTTCTTGATCTCGGCGCGCGTGGCCTGAATTGCGCGAGTGTAGTCTTCAATCGCGCCTGTATTGCTGGCCTCACGAGTGGCAATTTCATCGGCACGCAGGGCGTCAATCTCAGCGAAAAAGGCGGCCACCAAGGCGTCACCATATTGCTGTGCATCTGCGGGAGAGGCCGCGTGAAGCTCGATATGAATCAGGCTGGTTTGATCGACCAGTTGAACCCGCGGCTTGCCAAACGCATCCCGATCAGCGTCCACAGCCATGGCTGCCGCATTGAGGATGCGATCAGCCGACAACAAACGTTTGTACGTCTCGGTTGGGCTGATCGACCCGTTGGCAAAAGCAGAATTCGCGTATGAGGATGCCTGACCGATATCGGCCAGATTCACCGATGCCGAAGCGCCAGATCCAGGCAGTATCAGTGAAGCGTGTGAGGTGTATTTGACAGGCGCGGTTGCCAGATAGCCGCTGATTGGTGCCCAGATGCAACTCGCCCCAATAAGGAATAGTGCCACATAACGGGGCAGGCGGCCTGCATCGCTGAGGCGCCCGCCCTTTACGATGCGTCGCCAACCGAGCGATCTGAAACTGGATCGGGATATGCGCGCCCAATGCAGAAATTGCGTGTCGCGCGTGGTTTGAGAGGAGTTCGAAATCTTTTGCGGCATAGAAAAACCCTTTCATACAAGGGTGATACACCGCATCCTATCGCTGTTCATTCGTGCAGCTGGCTAGGACGAAAGGGGATTGGGAGAGTGCGCTACCCCTTCGGATAGTGAAGCTTAGAACAATCCAGCCTCGCGCGCGGCCAAGGCGGCTTGCGTTCGATTGCTGACACCAACTTTTCGATACAGAGTCTTCATATGCAGTTTGATCGTTGGCTCGGACAGGTCCAGATCACGGGCGATTTCCTTGTTGGACTTGCCCTCAGTCAACCCTTTCAGAACCTGCCGCTCACGCTCGGTCAGCTTTTGGGCCATGGGGTGTGAGTCTTCCGGCTGCTCTGCGTTCATGAAACCCGCAGGAAGGTACTGTTCCCCCATCGCCATAAAGCGGATCGCGTTGACAAGGGATTTTGCCGGTAGAGTTTTGGGGACGAAACCTGCCGCCCCAAGCTCCAGCGCGCGTTGCGCCAGATCGCGCGAGGTGTCGCCGGTAAATAGGGCCACGTGCTGGGCGCCGTCCATGGCGATGCAGGTTTCAAGCCCGCTCAACCCGTGCATCCCGGGCATGTTCAGGTCCAGAAGGACCAGATCAAACGCTCCGTCGTTCTCAATCAGCGATTTTGCGGCGGGAAAATCCGGCGCGGTCTCAACCTCGATCCCGCCTGCGGCATCTATGAAGGCGACGAGCGTGTCCAAAATAAGCTCGTGGTCGTCTGCAATAAGAACTTTCATTTCAAATCTCCGTCTGCCCCCAACCACACCCAAATGCGTTAATAAATCATTGAACGCATGGCATGAAGCCTGCCTGACGGACAGGTGAATATCCAATCGGATAGGTCAGCGGGCCGTTTTCTCCACGCTATGTGCTGCGGGGTCGTTTGAATAGACCTTTTCTCCGGTCCCTCTCCTGATGCTCGCCTATCGGTTGCGAGATCACCTTGGCAGTTTGAAGGCACAGATTGTCATTGTTGATCGGAGAGTTCCATGCAGTTCCTGTCTGTCCAAGATATGTATAACGGCGCGCCCCCAACACCCGGACTAACCCTGGAAAAGACCGAGATTTTGGGTTTGCCAGTTGTGAATGCTCAATCCGAACCGGTGATTTCGCAACTGCTGGATGGGACGCGTCGGACGGTGTTTTTCCTGAATGCACATTGCGCGAACTTACGGGCCCGCAACCATACCTATCGAGCAGCATTGGCCAGAGCTGATATGATCCTACCCGACGGAATTGGGGTAGAGATCGCGGCAAAGTTGCAAGGCGCCCAGTTGGCCGAAAACCTGAACGGCACGGACTTTGTTCCCAAACTGCTGAAACGCGCCGCGCGTCTTGGGCAGTCGGTCTACTTATTGGGGGGACGTCCCGGAACAGCGCAGGCAGCGGCGGCCCAGTTGCAGCACATGATCCCCGATTTGGCCGTGGCTGGTACGCGCGATGGCTACGAAGGGGCCGCGCGGGTTGATGAGGCGATCGACGATATCAACCAGTCTGGCGCAGACATCCTTTTGGTCGCAATGGGCGTCCCGTTGCAGGAACTATGGATCACGCAAAACCGCCATCGGTTGGATCCTCGCATCGCGCTGGGCGTGGGTGCTTTGTTTGACTTCCTGGCGGGCAATGTGCGCCGGGCACCGCGCATTGTTCGCCGCGTGAGGATGGAGTGGGCATGGCGGCTGGCAATGGAGCCGCGCCGCATGGCCCGTAGATATCTGCAGGGCAATTTCGAATTCCTCGGGCGTGCTGCGTACAATTCTCTCCCCAAGATCACAGCATGTCGGTTGCTGGACCTTACACTGGCGGCGGTTGTGCTGTCTCTTCTGGCCCTACCCATGGCCACAATTGCCGCCCTGGTGCGATTGGACAGTCGCGGCCCCGCCCTTTTTCGACAGACACGCATTGGTCGAAACGGGGTGCCCTTCACAATGTACAAGTTCCGCTCGATGGCGCAGGACGCTGAAGCGCGGCGTTCGAATTTGCTCGCCCATTCAGATCGTGAGGGCGTGTGCTTCAAGGCCAAAAATGACCCGCGCGTAACTCGCGTTGGGAAAGTTCTGCGCAGGTTTTCGCTGGATGAACTGCCGCAAATCTTCAACGTGCTGCAAGGGGATATGTCGCTGGTCGGCCCACGCCCGGCCTTACCCGAAGAGGTCGCCGCCTATCCCGAATACGCGCTGGAGCGCTTGCAGGTGCGTCCTGGAATAACGGGCCTCTGGCAGGTTTCGGGCCGCGCGGGCATCGGCTTTGACCGCATGATCGAACTGGATACGGCTTATGTCCGCTCTCGCTCGGCGCTTCTGAACATCATCCTCATCGCACTGACCGCACGCGCTGTCGTGACGGGTCGCGGCGCTTACTGATCAAACTTAGGAGTATTGAAATGCCACATATTCGCAAAGCCGTTTTCCCGGTCGCTGGTTTGGGCACAAGGTTTCTGCCCGCAACCAAATCGGTGACCAAAGAAATGCTGCCGTTGATCGACCGCCCGTTGATCCAATATGCCGTGGACGAGGCCCGTTCGGCCGGGATTGATGAGTTCATCTTTATCACCTCAACCGGCCAATCCGCGCTTGAGGCTTATTTTGGGCGCAACTCGGGATTGGAACGTAAGCTGAAAGATGGCGGTAAAACCGCCTTGCTGAACCGTTTGCGCCGCACGAATCTTGATGACGAAACCTATAGTTTCATCCACCAAGACAGCCCTCGCGGTCTGGGTCACGCAGTTTCTCTGGCGCGTGACCTTGTCGGTGATGAGCCCTTTGCCGTGATCTTGCCGGATGATGTGATTCACGCGCAGAGATCGGTTCTGGCGCAAATGGTCCACAACTTCGAGCGCAGCCACATGATCGCGACCGAAGCCGTTCCATCCGATCGTATCGGTGCCTATGGTGTTGTCGATATCGATTATAGGACAGGGCAGGTACAGCATCTGAGAGGGTTGGTCGAAAAGCCTTCGGTCGATCAGGCTCCTTCAGAGTTTGGCATTGTCGGGCGTTATTTGCTGCACCCTTCGATCTTCGATCGTCTGGAGGGTTTGCAACCCGGCGCGGGCAACGAAATCCAACTGACCGATGCGATCGCAGCTGATATCGAAAGGTCCGGATGCCATGGCTTTGCCTTTCACGGAGAGCGCTTCGATTGTGGGTCGGTCGCAGGGTATCTGGAAGCAACCACCGTCTTTGCGTTGGAGCGTGCCGAACTGCGAGACGGCTTCCAGTCCATGTTGCGTCAGCGCATCGGCCTTCTTTCTGCCGCCGCATGAGGTCAAGACACCTATCCGTCCGGATAGGTGCTTATCCCCATGCCCATCTGTCACTGCAGACCTCTTTCTGGTTTCTTAAGGTCAAAGAAATGGAGGGTAGGATGCGTCTGTTTTTTGCGGTCATCACATCGGCGTTCACCTTTTGCCTGGCGTCTGCGCAGGCCGAAGAAATGGCGACCCCGACAGGAGAGATCGTCCTGACCATTTCTGGCAACATCGCGCAGACCGGGCCTGACGGAACGGCGCAGTTTGATATGGAAATGTTGCAAGCGCTGCCGAAGCGCAGCTTTGAAACCTCGACGATCTGGACTGAAGGAGAGACCAGATTTGACGGCGTTCCTCTGTCGGTTTTGCTGGAATGGATCGGAGCAGAGGGTGAGACGATCCGGGCAACGGCGATCAACGACTACGCGGTTGAGATTCCTGTGGACTCAATCTCGGCACTTGCCCCGATTGTTGCCTACGAGATGGACGGCGCGGCGATGTCCAGACGGCAGAAGGGCCCGCTTTGGATCGTTTATCCTTATGACAGTGATACCAAGTACCAGACCGAGGTGATTTACTCTCGCAGTATTTGGCAACTCGACAGGTTGGAGATCGTTAAATAGCTTGGGGTTACAACACAATATGAAGTGTCTGATGCAGGCAAAACCTTGACGATACAAAAACGTAATCACTCGCGGCGCCGGTGGGTTTTCGGGCTCATCGGTACTGCCGTTTTGGGTGCCCTTGCTTTGGTCATGTTTCTGTCGGTCAAGGTGATGTCCGACCTACGCGACCGGCAGTCAGCCCGAACCGACAACGTGCAA
Organism: Ruegeria sp. ABF4_144; assembly: GCF_056160045.1. NCBI lineage: Bacteria > Pseudomonadati > Pseudomonadota > Alphaproteobacteria > Rhodobacterales > Roseobacteraceae > Ruegeria > Ruegeria sp. ABF4_144. The sequence continues at coordinate 2,772,253 of NZ_JBSWWK010000001.1, read as the reverse complement.
TGGACGTTGACGCAGGTCGAGGTCGAGTTTCTGTTCTACCTCAACGCGCTTGAGGCAGGTGTATCCGATGCGGAGCTAAAACAAGAAACTCTGGACCTTATCCGCCGCCGTTTCGATCTTTTGTACAGCCGTATCGATATTCTGGGTACCTCGCGTCTGTTTGAAACGCTGCGTGCTGATCCTAAGTTCGCCGAGCCTCTGGCGCGGGTTTCTGATTATCTGCAGGCATCCGTACCCACAATCGATGCAGAAGACCCGAACTTGAATGCAGGTTTGCCGGACCTCTATGAACGCGCCCAACAGATATCTCCGCAGGTGCGTGAGCTTTCGGTCTCTGCGATCTCGTACTTCGCAAGTCAATCAGATCAGCGCCGTGAAGAAACCGCACTGAGCCTGTTGCAGTTAGCCGTTTTGTCCGGTGGGTTGTTTCTGACTCTGGCCGCAGTCAGCGCCTATCTCTTGGTGGTCAATCGCAAGGCAGATCGGCGAGGGCAGGCGATCCGGCAGGCCAACCAACGTATGAATACGATCCTGTCGACTTCTTTGGATGCTGTAATCGTGGTGAACGCCACCGGCAAAGTGCTGGAATTCAACGCGGCTGCGCAAGCGATTTTCGGGTATTCCGAGGATGAAGCCAAAGGGCATTTGATCGGTGATCTGATTGTGCCGGCGCATTTGCGCGAAGCTCATACTGCCGGAATGGAGCGTATGCAGAGCGGAGGAGATCGCCACGTCGTTGGCCAGGGACGCGTTCAGCTTGAGGCCATGCGCAAGAACGGTGAAGTCTTTCCCGTTGAACTCGCTTTGCAATCCGCCCAGGCCGGAGACGAAGAAATCGTTATCGGCTTTATCCGCGACATCTCACAGAGCGTTGCGGATCAGAAAGAGCTTGTCTCAGCACGCGACCGCGCCCTTGCAGGGGAAAAGGCCAAGTCGGATTTCCTGACCGTAATGAGCCATGAGATCAGAACACCGTTGAACGGGTTACTGGGCAACCTCACCCTTCTTAAAAATACACGGACGACCAAGCAACAATTGCAGTTTGTCCGCAACATGGAGATCTCGGGCCAGATACTGCAAAACCATGTGGATGCTGTGCTGGATATCGCCCGTTTCGAGGCTGGTAAGCTATCGGTCGCGCACGAGCCAACCGACCTGAATGCAATGCTGCAGGACTTGGTGGATGGCCAAAGCGGCAATGCGGCCTCGCGCGGCAACTCGATCTCTTGGCAATGGGTGGGAGGAGCCTATCCGTATGTTGCGACTGACGCGCAGAGGTTGCGGCAAATTCTGCTGAACCTTGTAGGCAATGCGATCAAGTTTACTGAACACGGTCGTGTGTCGATCGAGATAGAAAGAATTGAACCGACAGATCAGGCCAAGGCTCATATCTACGAAGTGCGTGTGATCGATACCGGTGCAGGCATCGCCGAGGATGAAATCGACGCTATTTTTGATGATTTTTACACCAGCGATCCCTCTATCGGTCGTACGGTCGGAGGGACCGGGCTTGGTCTGGGGATTGCCCGCCGGTTCGCGCGGGCAATGGGTGGTGAGGTCGGGGCGGAAAGCACATTGGGCGAAGGCAGCGTTTTCTGGCTGCGGGTTCCGTTACAGCCGTCAGCGCCCGACCAATTGCTAGAAGCCGCTCAGATCAATACCGATACCGTTCGCCCTCTGAACCTGTTGGTGGTCGAAGACAACGAGATCAACCTCGAGGTCATTTGCAACATGCTGGCGCTGGACGGACATCGCGTCACGACAGCGGAAAACGGTCAGGTCGGCGTTGACAGGGCCAACAGTCAGAGGTTCGACGCGATCCTGATGGATATCAGCATGCCGGTAATGGATGGGCCAACCGCCGCGCGCCATATTCGTAAAGGTCAGGGGCAGTCAGCAGACGTGCCGATAATAGCGGTGTCGGCCAATGTCCTGCCAGACGCGGTTGAGACGTTTCGCGCCGCTGGTATGACGGCATTCATTGGCAAGCCGATCGCGGTTGACGCTCTGCGCAAGGCGCTTTCGGTGGTCACCCGAGCCGAGCTGCAGGTTTCGCAGGTCGCGCCGCCCGATCCGTTGGCGGAGTTGAAAAACAGCGTAGGACCCGCGGTCTTTGCCCGTTTGCACACCAAGTTTATTGCCGAAGGGGATAAGTTCGTTGAACAGCTCGAAACCGGGGCATTTGATCAGTCAGATTTGAATCAAATTGCTCAGGCCTGTCACAAACTGGCGGGCAGTGCAGCGACCTTCGGAGCGGAGGAGTTTCGAGAGGCGTTAATTGCGGTAGAAACTGCAGCCAAGGAACACAAAGACATCACCGGCAAACTCGCTGCAGTCTCCACCGCTTGGGAGCGGGCGAAATCATCGCCCGCACGGGATTGATTCAGGGGGCCAGCAACGCCGCTGCGCCGACGATGCCAACCGCACGGGCCACTTCGGTCAGGCCGGTCACCTTGCTGTCGTAGCAGGCAATCGCATCGCCCGGCAGCACATAGGGATCATAGTCATCCCGATCCCCACGCCTTAGCAGCTTTTCGATGTTGCGTTCGATGACGATCGAGTTTCCGGTCATCGGGTTGCGGGTAAACAGCACCGCGCTGCGGTTGGCATTGGTCATCTTGGCCCCGCCCATGCAATTGGTGTCGACCACCGCCTGTAGATAGCGCGTTCCATAGGGAACCTCACGCACGTCGCGACCGATGGCCGATTGCGCGTTGCCGGTGGCAGGTTGAGTGAGGTTGGACATGTACAGCGTCACGCCGGGCGGGCTGATCGGGCTGGGGCGCATCAAATCATCCTGGAAACAACCTCGGCTGTTGACCACGATCTGATCGCCGGTCAGCAGCATGATGTCAGTCGGGTCCGAGCCTTCGAATACGCCACGCAGATCCATGCGATAGATCGTGCCCTGCCGATGCAGTTCGACCGCTGACAGATCCGCATCCGGACGCACACCCCCGGCGGCACGGACGGCGACTGACAGGTTTCGCGCCTCGGTCGAAGCCCCCAGCACACCCTGACGCCCGCGATCCAGCGCGTCGCCTGGGATGCCTCCGATCTCAACCGAGTGGGGCTCAAACACTGCGCCTTGCACGCCGACAGTGACCGAGGCGAAGTCGCTTATGCGCGCCGTGACACGCGGCGTGCTGTCATAGAACTGCGCCTCCACCAGAACACGGGCCACATCCCGCTCTACCTGCTCGGTTGTTCTGCCTTGCGCGCGCACCGGCGGCAGGTAAGGCAGTTTCAGGTCGCCATCGCGGGATACAACGTAAGTGTCGCTGAGAAGTTCATCCCCGTCGATGGTGATCTGTACCATGTCATTGCGAGAAAGCTTTTCCCCCAGCAAAGGGCTGAGAGCAGGTTGTGACCATTTGGCAAATGCGTTTGCGCCCTGATCCCCGGTCTGAGGCATACATGCCCGCCCGTTCATATGCTCCGCTTGCAGCAAGGGCGTATTTGCCCGGCCCCGCGTTGGGGCACGGTACTGCGCCTGATAGCTTTCGCCTTTCGCAACGGGTTCTATGTTGCGTGGTGTCTTCATGCTACTGCAGCCCGACAGAGCAATCGCGCTGACGGTTCCTAAAACCAAGACTCTGAAATATCGTATCATTTTCAACTCTCCTGAACTGCATCCACAGCTACAGCAGCGCCGTGATGTGCGTCAGACCGGCATCGGGATTGCCGTTTAACCCATTCGGATAGACTGCTCGCCGGATGGTTTGTGTGGCTGTCCACCCGCGTCTGGGACAGAGACACCACAGCCAATTAGAACTGATCTCAACACTGTTTTTGGACATTTGGTGAAATGACTCAGCGATTGGCACATTCCGGTTTCTTGCGGCACCTGCTGGCCTATGCGGCGTCCGAAGTGGCGGCAAAGGCCTCGCGTCTTGTGGTCGTTGTCGTCGTGGCCCGCACCCTCAGCCCCGAGGCGATAGGCTTAGCTGCTGCTGCCCTTGCAGCCGGGGATATCCTCAAGGCGCTGACCGAGAACGGCGTGGGTCAGAGGATTATCCAAGCCCCACAGGCAGAGCTGGAACAGCGCTGCAACCTAGCACATCGTATTTTCTGGGTCTGGTGCGGGGGGCTGTTTCTGCTGCAGGTGGCCATCGCCGCTGTCCTTTACACGATGGGGCATCAGACCTTGGCTCTGCTTCTCGCCATTTTGGCCGGAGAGTATCTGTTCATGCCAGCGGGTCTGGTACAGGCTGCGCTTGCGATGCGCGAAGGCAAACTGCAACAGACTGCCGCCGTTGCCGGAGGGCAGGTGGTTGGTGCGAATGTCATGGCAACCTTGTTGGCGCTGCTCTGGGTCTCGCCGCTGGCCCTGGTTCTACCCCGATTACTGGCCGCGCCGATCTGGCTGGTCCTTATTCGCCGCCTGCGCCCCTGGGTATCGGACACCCAGCAAGGGTTTGCCGCCCTTCGCCCCTTTATTGGTTTTGGCTGGGCCGTTCTGGGGGTCGAGATCGTCAAAGTTTTACGCCTGCAGGCCGACAAACTTGTTGTCGGCGCGATGCTGGGGGCCGAGAGCCTTGGTATCTACTTCATGGCTTTCAACGCCGGGCTTGGCTTGGCGACTTCATTCACGCAGGCCTTTTCTGTGGTTCTTTTCCCACATCTTTGCGCAGCCTCGGACAAGACCAAGGTTCTGCGTCACGGGCTCGGCACGTCCCTCCTGGTGCTGAGCCCGCTGGTTTTGCTGCAAGCCGCCCTTGCGCCGGTCTATGTGCCGCTGCTGCTGGGCGCGGAGTGGCAGCAAATCTCACCAGTAGTCTCGGTGCTGTGCCTTGCGGCGTTGCCTAGTGTCATCTGGTCCGCTGTTGCCGGTTGGCTACGGTCTGAGAACCGCGCGATCACCGAACTGCGGGTCAGCGCCGCCTTGGCTTTCACACTGATCCTCAACACGGCGATCGTAGCGCCGTTCGGGCTGATGCCCGTTGCGATCGGATACCTGCTGACCAGTGCTGCGCTGATGCTGACAGCCTCTTGGGTGTTGCTGCCTCGGGACCACGAAACAACAGAAAGGTTCGGCTTCCAATGACCCGCTTTACCATCATCGTTCCGTTCCATACCGATGCGGACACAATCGCCGATACGCTGACAAGCATTCGCACGCAAAGCTTCACGAATTGGGAAGCGATCTGCGTCGGCGACCGTCCCTCGAAGGCGTGCTTGTCTGTCGTGCTGGACCAAATCGTGCAAGACCCACGCATTCGGGTCGCAAGCAGTCCCTTCGACGGCCCAAGTGCCGCTCGCAACTATGGGGCCGAACTGGCCAAGGGGGACATCCTGGCGTTCTGCGACGCAGACGATCTGTGGCGCAAGGACAAGCTGGCGCAGCTAAACGAAGCCTTCCAACCCTCCACAACGGATGCAGTTTTTGGGCAGATCCGGTTCTTTGCCGATCAGCCTGAAGACTCTCAGACAACCTCGAGTGTTCCTCGCGCACCGCTGACCATTCAGGACCTGTTGGCAGAGAACCCGGTTTGCACCATGTCCAATCTTTCGATCCGCCGCGACGTATTCAACGCAGTTGGCGGGTTGGACACGAGAATGGTGCATAACGAAGACTTGGAACTGCTGATCCGCCTCGCAGGCGAGGGCTTTACCATCAGAGGGGTCGATCAGTTTCAGGTTTGGTATCGCACCAGCGCTGGTGGCTTATCTTCCGACCTGAACGCAATGCGCGCTGGGCGGGCCTACGCGGTTAGAACGGCTGCATGCTATGGCGTGTTTCCGTCTCGGTCGTCCGAGGCCGTCTATTTGCGCTATCTCGCGCGCCGGGCGCTGCGGTTGGGGCATCAGGGTCAGGCCCTGTCTTACACACGCAACGGCTTGGGCCTGCATGCGCGGGGTTTCCTACTGCCCCTGCGCCGGGGATTGCCCACTGCAGCAGGCGCCGTGCTGGCCCCGATCCTGCCGCACGCGATCAAACGCGCGTTGTTTTCATAAGAATTCAGAAGGAGATCATCATGCCCATAGCGTCCATCATCGTACCTGCCTACAACGCCGAAGCCACTTTGACCGAAACACTCGCCTCGCTGCAGATGCAGACACATGGCGATTTTGAAATTATCATCGTCGACGACGGATCTCAGGATGCGACCTCGGAGATTGCCCGTGCGCACCAAAATGATCCACGTGTGCGACTTGTTCGGCAAGCCAATCGAGGGCTGGCGGGCGCCAGAAATACCGGCATCGCTGCCGCGCGTGGTGCGTTCATTGGCTTTTGCGACGCCGACGATCTGTGGATGCCTGAGAAGCTGGCGGCTCATATTCATCATCTCAAAGCAGAACCGGATGTCGGTTTAAGTTACTCCGGCAGCGCCTTGATCGATGAGGCAGGGCGCATGATGGGGATCAAGCAAGTGCCCCGCCTGAAGAATGTGACCGCAGCACATGTTCTGAACCGCAACCCAATCGGCAACGGATCGGCGGCCGTTATTCGAAAGACGGTGCTGAAGACTCTGGCCTATCGACCATCTTTTGAGACCGAGCGAGATTGGGTTTTTGATGAAACCTTCAGGCAGTCCGAAGATATCGAATGCTGGATGCGTCTGATGTTGAAGACCGATTGGCAGATCGAAGGTGTTCCGGGATTGCTGACCCATTACCGGATCAATGCGGGCGGGCTTTCGGCGGCTTTGGATCGCCAGTTAGAGGCGTGGGAGCGGATGGTAGCGAAACTGCGTCCGCTTAACCCTGAATTCTTCGCCCGGCACGAATACTCCGCCCGCGCTTATCAGCTGCGCTATCTGGCACGACGGGCCATTACCAACCTAGACCGTGACATCGCTTGGCAGTTGACCGAGCGAAGCTGCAAAGAAAGCCTCCGCCCCGTGCTAGAAGAACCCTTGAAGTCGTTCAGCACTTTCGCCGCAGCCATTGTGTTGAAAACGTTTGGACCCGGCCCGATCAATCGAGTTGGGCAAATGAAATCCAAACTACAGTCGATCTAAGTAGGACATAACCATGACGAAGAAAAAGATCCTCCATCTGGTAGACGACACAACCGCGGGCGGCGTGACGCGAATGCTGGACCATCTTATGATGCAGTCAGAGCTGTCCTGTTCGGTTGAGCAGAAGGTTTTGAAGGTCAAACGTACGGCGTTTTCGTGGGGGAAACTGAAGGCGGATATCATTGTGTCCCACGTCGTGCCAAGCTGGCGAAGCCTGCCCGCGTTCACAGCTCTTCGCGCGATGCATGTGGACACGCAGCTGGTCCACGTCGAACACAGTTACACCCGGGCCTTCACCACCTTGAACGTCCCGCATAAACGTAGGTTCTATGCGATGCTACGGGTGGTCTATTCCCTCTTTAATAAGGTTGTCGCGGTTAGCCATACGCAGTCGGACTGGATGAGGGAACGCCGCCTGACAACTCCGGAAAAGCTGACCGTTGTTCCTCCAACCGTGGATCTTGAGCAGTTGGCGCAAAATTCGACGCCGCCCAAGTCAAAGACCACAATCGGTGCCATCGGGCGTCTGGAGCGGCAGAAAGGTTTCGACATCCTGATCCAGGGCTTCCGATCAACCCGATCGCCGGAGGCGCGTTTGTTGATCTTTGGCGAAGGCAGCCAGCGTTCATACCTTGAGGAACTGGCAGAGGGTGACCCGCGCATCGAGTTTCGGGGCCACGCAAAAGACCCAGCAGAAGCCTATAAAGCCGTTGATATCGTCGCGATCCCGTCGCGGTGGGAGGCCTATGGCCTCGTGCTGGACGAAGCGCTTGCCGCAGGACGAACGGTGATTGCCAGCAAAGTTGATGGGCTGCGTGATCGAGAGGGCGATGCAAGAGTATCGTTCTGCAAACTCGACTCGGCATCTTGGCGACGTGCTATTGACGAGTGTTTGCTACCTGACTGTGCTGCGACGACCAACTGAAACCAAGCCCGCTATTCGGTGTACTTGCTGTGGTTGAGGTTTGCCAAGTATCGGTAATCGCGTCCCTGAAAAATCTGCTTAGGGGCTCTTATGAACAGGCTGGCGAATTCACTTGTCATGTAGGCGCTGCATATTTCGATGTAGAACTTTTGCACCGCGTTACAAGGATGGCATCACTTTCGCGATGGGTCAGAAATGTTTGACGTATGGGTCAGATTTGAATGTCGTGACTCACAGGTTTGTTGAGCTTTTGGTGTTCGATTGAGCCAAAGCGTCAGCGACGCTCCGTAATTCCTGTTGAACGTTACACGAACCGGCCGCATCGGTCCGGCGCGATAAAAGTGGAGCGATACAGAGCAAATGTCTTTTCTCATTTGCACATGTAAAGGAGGCATCCTCAGAGGATGACTAAATCGCTGGATTTCCCCCTTTGGTTGAAACTAAGGTGCCGTATAGAGGCAGCGATCAGGTGTTAGTTTTGCAGCGCATTTATCAAATCGTCCAATATGTTGCGCCTATTGTAGGACTTGTGGGCATTACAATGATGATCTTCGGTCTTCAAGGAACGCCGCGAAACTGGACGCTGGTCCAGCAAAGCCTACCGCTCGTGATTGTAGCGCTTGTTTTCCGGCCACGGCGTGGTCATCCGATGTACGATCTGATGGGCATGCAGGGCAGCTCTCGCAGGCCCGCAAACAGGTCTGATGACACTCCCGAAGCCAAAGAAGCCAAGGCTTTTCTTGCCGGGGTTATTGAACAAAACCTAACCGTTCTGGCGCACGAACCGGGAGATTTGGCGCACCATGCCGCGCCCGCTAAATTGGTCCCGCTTCTGCCCGGAGCCAAAGATCGAAGCCGAAGCTGGATTGGGGGCGCCCCAATGCTGCCTGAAGATATGGAATGGCCCCAGGTCAACGGCCTCCCGATGCTGTTTGTTGCACAAATCGCACTTGATGAGCTGCCTGAGGGCATCTGGGGCGGCTTGGGGCCACGCGATGGCTGGCTGGCTTTCTTCATGCCATCAGAGGGGCGTGTCGATGATGACTCCCGCGTCTTTCACCTGACCGGCCCTGTTGCGCCACGTGACTGGCCGGACGTGCCCAACTCTTTCTACTTCGGTACCAGGGGCGACAAAGCACGCGACGCTCTGGCGGCAGTGGGCTTTTCGGTAGCCCCGCATCCTCCGCGCTTTCCGGTGGCGATCCGGCCCCACGACGGGTCGACTGAGGTTAGACGCTCGGTCGAAGCCGATGACAATCAGCGCTTTGCCATCCAAGAAGACTATGATCCTCGATCTTTGGTTTATCGCCCGTTCGATACCATCAGCGCGCGTGGCTTTGTTGCCAGCCTGCTGTCGGGTCAACATCAGGCGTTGGAAAGCCTGGGCCGGCGCGCCGAACGCACAGAACGCAATTTGCAGAAGAGCGAAAACGCGGAGGACCAGGCGAAAATGCGGTTAAGTCTTGCGAACGATCAGCAGGAACGTGAGACGCGCGACGCGGCGGTCACCGCGCTGGAGGACATCTATGGCAGGCTTTTGGCAAGACTAGACGTTGCCTTGGACGCGAGCACGACGGACGCTTTGATTGCCGAACTCGACGAGATCGAAGTTCGCCAGCCCAAGAAAACCGATGGCGGGACCGAATGGAAGGCCCATTCCGTGATTGATGAATTTTGGGCGCGCCCTGTTAGCAGAGATGTCTTCGAGATACAGCTGCAGGAGGCCATGCATGTGCACCCTGATCGCATATCCGACACAACGCGTGCGCGCTATGAAACGCTCTGGCGGTTTGACCAGGACCACCAATACGCGACGATGGGAGGCCCGGTGCATACCGGCTTTATTTACTCGCGCGCGCGCAATCCTGCTTTTCTTCTAGAGGTTCCGTCAAGCGACCTTGTGGGCTGGATGTTTGGCGATGTTGCAAGCTTTGGTATGTTCATTGACCCAAAAGACATGAAGGCTGGCCGCTGGGATAAAGCCTGGGGTGACATTCTAAACTGACACCAGCCAGGTGAAGCGTGTCTGGATCGGCTGCATCCATGGGATTAAAAAACTACTGTTGTTAGTCGATCAGCGCTCATCAATGTCAACTCGTCGCGATTGTCGGAGACAGGTGGTCGTCTCCGATCCCACTTCGCTTGGTGGTTGAGGGCGGCCTGAACCGGTCATTGACTGTCGCTAACCAATGCTGCACCGCGGACCAAGCAGCCGTGCACGTCCCCGGAGGTAAACCGTCACAAAGTGCGCATTCTGGCCATTCGAGCATGGCGTAGGATCTATTTTTAGATGCAAACCAACCATTGAACTCATTCGCCAATACGCGACTTTCTGTTGATGTGCCTTCGCCTTTGCCCCATAGAGGCGGTGCGCTGGGTGCTTGTCGAGCCACGCGCCCAGAGGGCAGGCGGCGAATGTCAAACGAAGGACCTTCGTGACCATCACCAGGAAAGCGACACTTGCGACGGATTCCATGTCACTCCATCCTCCGGACCAACGAGCCGCTCCAGTGGCTATAGACTCGACTGGCTTGCGCGTCATAAAACGCACAGCGTTGTTCCTGCTGGGCCCTGTTTACTTCCTTTACGTCGCGTTTGTGCCCTTGCTTTGCAGTAAGCGGCGGGGCTTTCGCGGCTGGTATTGGCGGCTGGTCAAACGTGCCTGTTCGCGGCTTCTGTGGCTTCTGAGCATCCGGACGGAGATGACACAGGCGGAAGTGGCAATGCTGGCCAGCGACACCGGCAGCATTATCGTAATCAACCACCGCAGCCACTTGGATGGCTTCGCCCTTATGGATGCTTTGCCGGATTCCAAGTGGATCACCTTTGCCGCTAAGAAGGAGCTTTGCGATGCGGCCCTTTTACGCCGCGGGTTCAAGGGCGCAGGGCTTGTTGAAGTAGACCGCAAGAGCGGTAGTTTAGCGCTTGAAACACTTACCGCTGCCATCCACGCAATGCCCGCACGTTGCTCTGTCGTGCTGTTTCCTGAGGGCACGCGCACCCGGTCCGAAAGCCTTGGCGCGTTCAAGGCGGGTGCCGTATTAGCCGCGCGCAGTACGGGCCGGACAATTCGACCTATCGTCATTCATGATTCCGATCGCCTGCTACCACGCGGCAGACGCCTCCCAAAAAGTGGAACGATCCGGGTTGAGGTATTGCCGTCATTCGAGTGCGAACTGTCCGCTTCTGTAGACGAGGATGTGGCTCGACTGAGAAGCGCTATGATGGCCGTTTTCAATGATAGGGTGCGTCGTTAATCATCGAATAGACGTTTTAACATCCCAGTAGAACGATTGGATTAGCAGCCGTCGTTGTCCGCTTTGTGTGGATAGAAGTCGCTGCCGTGTTACGCAGTAATCACTTGTTCTTCTGCTTCTGACGGGGCGCGACAATTGGTGAAGCCACTATTCTCGCAGCAGGCCCTTTGCTAGCGACAACGCTTCGCATGACGTAGAAGCACGTACAGCAAGATTGTTCCCCGGCCAGGTGTCTAGGTACCCAGACAACTTACCATAGGAGTTGTCCATCACCACGTGGCGCTTGCCCATCAAACTGCACAAAATATGGCCATGCAGGCGATCCGTTACGACGATTTGGCCTGATCCAAGCAGGTCAATTCCTCGGTGCACATTGGATCGGCTCCAGTTCCAGAAAGCGCTGTCAACGAGGCGCATAAGCAAGGCAGATGAATAAGGTGCTGACTCTGCGATCTTGGGGGTTGATTCAATTAGAAATTGCGACCGTTCTTCATGCGCCCAGTCTGCAACCTGCAGAACGCTTCCTTGTTCCTGCTGGCCAAACAAGTCCACTTTTCTTTCACGATCATCTCGGGTCAAAGCCAAGACTGGGACTGAAGGCTTTCTTTTTGTAGCGAGAGGGCCCAGAACATAAGCCAGATCAGGGCAAAGGATTGTAGTGCAATCAAAGTTCTTCCGGGCAAATTCCAGGCTGGCGGTATCGCGGACCATCAAGGTGAAATCGGGATGTTCGGCGATAGCCGCCTGTGTCTCTTTAACCGCCTCTCCGTTTTCATCAGAGAAGTGTATGGATTGAGGCAGCTGCACGATTTTGTAGTCGCGAAATAACCTGAGCGTATTTGCGCGGTGACTATTGTACCACTCCCACATGTCTCCAAAATTGCCGCCGCCCAACAGAAAAATTGTTCCGACGGGCATGAACTCCCGCAACCTGGCCGGATAAATCAACGTCCTTGAAACGAAACGGGGCCTTTGTCCAAAGTGGCTTCTGAGCAATTTGTTAGTACCGAGCCAAATTGCGTTGTCACCTACATTTGCATGCGCCGGGAAATCGAGTAGCGCCCAATTTGGCGACAGTTCGCCGCTCAGGACGTCATGCAATGCCGTATGGATGTGTTGCAGGGTGGAGCTGAAGTAATACTCTGTGCTCTCGACCCTAAACTTTTTCTTGTTCTTTATCATGTTCATGGCAAGTTGCACGCTTTCTGCAGTCCGCATTCCAGTCTTCTGCCGGATCACAAAAAACCATCTGCGCGAATGGTCACACTGTGAAAGCGGTTCGACCCAAAAACCTTAGTACCTCAGCGCAAGGGCCACTTGCTTTCAGCGAAAGCACCCCACCGCGCGCGTAATCGCCTTGCAAAAGAAGACGGGCGATTGGGGCTGGGACTTTGCCCTTGCGTTGCGCCCGTTAACGCCTGTGTAGGCGTGGGGAAGCTCAGCGCAACGGACGACAAGGGCTGTGGGACATTGTTCATAAGCTCAAGAGCATCGGATACTTTCGGCTGTAGGTCGAGCCATCTTTGATCCTTATCCCGAGGGTCGATGATATTCCGGCAAACTGGTGATCCGCAGCCACACTCAAACTCTGCCCCGACATTGTATGTGGCATAATCTGACGTGATCTGCTCGCCCGCACGAATATCCCTGATGGCGATTTCGCAGTCGTATGTGCGGACCAGACATGAGGTTGGGTCACAGCTGTGGTTTTGGTATCGGCCATTGTCCCAATTCAAAATGTAGAGGCCCTGATCGCTTCGGTAGGCGTACTTCAAAAAGTCGTTGTAGAGGACCTCTGGGAGGCTCTCGGTGCTTTGGGGAGTCAGCACGATATCCAGAGCGTCTCGACACCAGGTTATTGTGCCTTTTGGGATATCGGCAGTTGCTACGATTCCCGAGCCAGTGGCGTCGTTGATTGCGACCAGCTTTGTATCGGGATGTATCACGGGGCAGCTCTCTTACGTAAGTGTGTAGCGTGCTCGGATGACCGAACAGGCACATTAGGTGTGTGACGTTGTCAGGAGATGAGTTCCCGGACCGCAGACCGAAAGTACCTTAACGATCGAGCGAGAGACCCATCTGATTTGTACTGTGTTGGCATGAAGGGGCTGACTCGTTCTTTGATATCTCGAACCCAAGGCTCAGTGCAGTTTTGTTCGTCAGCAAAGTCAATCAAAGGCAGAAGGTCACCCATAGTTCCGTCGCTAACTTTTAGTCGGTTGATCATGGGACGCTCAAACGTGGTTTTAAAGCAAATAAGTTCATCCTGACCAGCGGCCCTGAGAGCCAAACGGGTTTGAATGCATTTATCACATTCTCCGCAGTTCTCCGAGCGGACGTTTCCTTCCCAACAAAACTGCGCCAGACCCAACATTTGGCGCCATTCTTTGGCCAAGTAGGCAATTTTTTGGGGACGTGAATATCCCGCGCCGTCGTGAATGATCTCCAATTCATCGCCCGATAACAGATAGTCGGTTGCCGGGCTGGATCCCCAGGCATGCGGAACAAAACTGATGTAGTTATAGGGGTCCGAGCTGGCGATTGCCCCCGCGTAGTTGTCGTGTGCGAAAAGATGCAAGATCCCAGCAAGCGCGGCACCATGGCTGTGTTCCCAGTTGGACGGCAAACTGTCACGGAGTGACGTTTTAACAACCAGCAACTGGACACCGGCAGCATCGGTGATTTTCTCGACACGTTTGCGAAGGATGTCAAAGTCTTTTTGATTGGACACGGGGATGTCGAAACCGTGAACCAGAACGGCAGACCTGGGTGTTCCTTCACTTGCAGAATTGATAGGGCTCTGAGGTCTTTGCAGCGTGAATATCGAGTCCACCCCACCCGAAAACGTCTGGATCACACCGCGGTTTTTTGTTTCTCGTGTGGTATCATCGGACCTGGCGATGCTTTGCGGCTCGATCTCCACCATCTGGTACCACGATGGGTAATGACAATGCCAAGCTTCCTGAAAAGCAACGATATTGCGATAGAGTTTTTCGCTTATGACGCCGCTTATTTTCAGCCGTTTGCAGTGCTGCATTGCGTGGAAAATAACCAGGCACAGCGGGCCATCTAACGTAAGAGGATCTGACCTGGGGGCGCTCAATTCGGTTTTCACGCGAATATAGCCGCCATTGTTATCATGAAGGATGATGGTTTGTTGGCCCAAAGACGGCGCGTCTTCGACCTCCAGTGTTAAAGTCGTCATTCCTATTCCAGATCAGGTTTGGCAGCGCGCAGAGGCAATCTTTCGGCTACTTAACACGATCCTCAAGAACTTTTCTATCCATCGGGCGATTTGGAGAGCTCGGCCAAAATATACTGTGGCAACACGTTCAGGCGCGTGTATCTTTCCAACATCTCTTCCGGGACCGTCAGCACATTGCCAATTGTCTGCCTGCAATTCGTGGAATGGCACTGACATGCCATGCTCCAGTCCTCAAGCGCCACGTCGGAACTGACTGTAGTGGAATAGTCGAAGGTTACCTCTTCCCCTGCGGAAATATCACGAATGGCAACCAATTCGTTCTGTCCCCTTATCCCGGCGTTTGGGGAGCAGCTGTGGTTAATTGCCAAGGATTGAGTATCCAAATCAATGTACAGATCATTATCAATTTGCAGAGGGTCGTCCGGAGAAAGTTGACCACTCAGAATCCGGCTATTGACCTCTTCAAAGTTCAGCACCTCACCGCTCATGCGCCTAATGAGTTGGCCTTCCAGGATGTCAGAGGTCGCGAACGAGCCTCGCCTATCGATATCGGACTTTCCCACGGATAAGGATGGCGCACTTTCGCGCGGGAAAACGCGAACTTCGCTTGCACTTTGTCTGCGTCCGAATGTTCTTAGAATTGCATTTTTGAGGGAGTTCAACAATTCCACGTGGGTCCTCTTCGCAGTTTGGCATGCCAGTGGGGACGTACCGTACAAGCATACTGGTCGCAACCGTGCCTCTTTTGGTCCAAAAAGTTGGAAGTGATGCTGAAAGTATGTTTCTTCTCGTCGTTCAACCCCGCTCGAATGCTTGGTTGGGCAGGTGTCAAAAGCACAGAAAAATCAATCTGGCGTTGAAGCCTTGGGTCAGAATTGCGTGACGCGACTTGTTCGTTCCTTAAGGTTTAAGTTCTCGGTCGAGACGAGGGTTTGTCGGCCAGCATTGCAAGGAACGAAGTGAAGTGCTCGAGGATGTTCGCGCTGCGAATACCAAAAGAATTCTCACCAATCCCTCTAAGCCTCGGCGCAATTGCCCAGCCGACAGGCAGCTTGGACGGCAGGGTGTTCCGGCGATCCTTTGGGCGTTGGGTGTGCACCGCGCCATTGCGTTGTCGCGATGCGCTCAAAGGCAATTTCTGGCTTTATTTGGTTTCGCTTCGAACACACTTCGACAAGTTTTTGGTTGGATGCTTGAAAAAGCAGCTTGTATCCAGCAAGCATTCAGCAAGTCATTGCTACTTTTGCTGAACGCCTGTTGGCGGGCCTTTGGCTCAAGTCATACAGATCAAAGGATTATGATGCGCGCAGTCGTATTGTTTTTTTCGTTATTCTTTTTGGTGTTTGCTGGAACGGCCCAAGCTCAGAGCGTCATCCCCATTTCTGAAAAAGGTGGATTATACGCAGCCTACGTGGTGCCGAGAGATGACTTCGACCGTGTGGATGTGCAATTAATCGTTCTTTCGGGGGCGTATGACGATCCGGAACCATCCGGTACGGCTCATCTTACTGAGCACTTGGCCGCGTTTTCGGCGGACGCGACCATATTTAGAAAGCCGCGCGAGCGCGACATCTACGCATCAACGTACAATGTATCCACGATATACACGAATTCCGGGGCGCCTTCCGAAATAGAAATGTTGTTGCAGCTGTCCAGGGCTGTCCTTGATACTCCGTCTCTGCCGGAGAAGTTTGCGGAAAGCGAGATTGATATCGTCCAGCGTGAAACGCTGCTTCGTGAAAGACAGTCTTCGTTTCGATGGCTTAGAAGAATTGCGCTTCAGAACCTCTATGGCACTCTGCGCGGTCGTGCGGACAACACCGTTGAAGATTTGCCCAAACTAAGCCTTGAGAAAGCCTATCAGTTTCACAAGGAACACTATGTGCCGTCCAATGTGATGTTGATCGTATCGGGCAACGTCGAACCTGATAAAGCCGAACAGCTTGTAGCGCGTATATTTGGCGACACTGAACCCTCTGAGACCCCTCAAAAACCTTGGTTGGATCACAAACCAGATCCGGCACTTAGGTCGGTTGAACGTTTGAAGTCTGACAGGATAGAGCGAGACACTGTGCAGCTCGCAAAATTCGTAGACTTCGAAGACCGCTCAACCAGTATCGACATGCAGGGCGCGTTTTTCATCGTTACTGGTGTCTTGAACGAGAGGTTCGCCAAGACTTTGTATCATGAAAACACCGGGGTATTTAGTTATGATATAGACTGGTATTTTGCGAAAAATGCGGACCTAGAATTAACAATCGAACTGCAACTCATGCCCGGCTTCAGCTTGGACGAAGCCCAAGGCCTTTTGAACGAGACCCTGGCCAATTTGTTGAAAGAGCCAATCAGCAGAAAAGAGATTCATGACGTGCGCCAAAAAGAAGTGGTCTGGGCGCAGAACTCGGCGCGGCGGCCCACTGCGTTTTTGTGGTTTCTGAAAAATGTTGCGTCTGATGGTTTCCCTCCTGTGACCCCGACGGTATTCGCTGACACTTTGAACAACACAACAGATCAGGAAGTTATTGATTTTGCGCAAAACATTGTGAAGCCGTCAGCCACATCATTCGTTTTAGCCGAAAAAGAAAACTGAAATGCGCGCACTCAAAGGTCGACTATACTCAGCCCTTTTGGCGGTAATTTGTTTACTGCCAGTGCAAGAGGTTCGAGCGGAACTGATCGCAATATCTGGTGAAACGAAGTTCATCAATCTTACCCCACTTAGCAACGGCATTTCCGCAATCACATTGGTATGGCCCATTGATCATCCTACGAAAGACCGCGTAGCTGCCCTTAAGGCGGGGGTCTCAAGTGTGGTGTCAGGCGGGACATCAAGCCGCTCTTCCTACCAAATCAGCGAATTCATGGACTTGAAAGGAGCTTCGCACCACGTCGAAGCTGTTGGGCAGAACCTGGTACTAACCGTTTCCGCGCCAAACGAGTTTTTCCCCGAAACCCTTGTTCACCTGGAAAACCTTTTGCTCGAGCCGGAATACTCGAGCGACTGGTACGCACGACGGCTTGAATATCTCAATCTCACCAACTCGACGATAACGAGAAGGCCCTCGGATGTATTGAACGAAGTCACCGACTTTCTGGAGCATGAACCCGGCGAAGAGGCGACCGGATCCAACGACGGCGATTTCCGTTTTGGCAGACCCACTCAGGTGATCTTGAGATCGGAAGACTCAGAAGTGGAGCGCCGGACCCTTCGGCTTATGAAAAAGCTACCCACTGCAAAGGCGAAGTGGGCTCTTCCCATTGCCAAATGGGTCAAAGAGTTGACCGGCGACAATGAAAAGGCGTTTTCACTGCCGAAAGGTGTTATTCATTTTGCCGATCCCAATTCGACAGAGATGCTGATCCTGTTCGTCTCGGCGAAGGAATTCGCGAACGCGAATGACCAGCTCGGGGCAAATCTGTTGGTGGACTACATTGGAGCCAATCAGGGTTCCGAAATGTTTCGCATTATTCGCCAGACAATGCGAGCGGCCTACGATCCGCGTTCGGACTTCGTCGTCATGGGTAAGAATAAGGCCGCTATTTCATTAAGTGCGACTGTCGAAGCGCTTGAATGGCCCGAAGTCTACGCAAAGATCAAAGACATCTATCAGGGTGTGCGCAGTGGGAGCGTAGAACAAGAAAGCCTGGAAGTTCAGTTAGATAAATTGGACCGGTCTTACTACTACGATTTCTATAACGATCCTGTCTGGGGTGTGCGCCAATACCTTCACGAACATCCCCAAGGCGTCGATGGCGAAATCCTTATTCCACTTTTTGCTGCGTTTCAAAACGCGTCCTCAGAAGAGATCATTGAATACTCAGAACACCTCTTACCACCTTTCGAAGAGTTCCTGGTCATTCTGATCGGAGGGGGAAACCCTCCTTCGGATGTCTTGCAGTCAGAAGACTACTGTTCTCTGCCGAAAGGTACCCCACTAAGGTTTTGCCTTGATGATCTCTCCAATGCTGAAAACCTGTAGTTGAAACTCAGACATTGAAAGAGCCCCTTCAAGCAGCAGCACTAGACGTGCCGAAACCCAGGGGTCCTGAGGTCAGTGATGTTCTCACGTAAATCTATCTCGAATTGCCAAAGCTCTGAGTTACCTTGACAACCGGGCTGTGGGGTTATTCCGGCTTATGAACCGCAGGGGCTTTTCCCACCATGTGGACTAAGGCATAAAACGAGGTGCAATGGAACGCACGGAGTTCATACAAAAAGGCGCGCATGCTCTTCTGCACGAGGTTCAGGCGGATCCTATTGATTTCTACTTCGTTCTGCTTCCCAAAGTGACAATGCTTGCGGTCAACGCGGCCATTGAACCGCTGAGAATAGCCAACCAGCTTACCAACTCGGAACTCTATCGCTGGTATACGGTGTCGCCAGACAAACAGATCGTTCAAGGCGCCAACCTCATGCGCCTGCTGCCTGACCTTGCTCTTGAAGATGTCCCCAATGATGGAACGTGTTTCATTTGCTCCGGCGTCGAGCCAGAGGAGACGATAGACAAATCCGTGACCAATTGGGTGCGACGGCGGTGGTCGCATGGCCATCCTGTTGGTGCCATTTGCACCGGTGCCTTCACTTTGGCCAAAGCAGGCGTGCTGGCCAACAGAACCTTCACGCTGCATTGGGAAAACCAGCCTGCATTTTGCGAGCTTTTCCCTGATCTTGAGCCATCAACCCAACTGCTCGAGGTTGACGGGCCATTGTATACCTGTTCGGGCGGAACCGCTTCGCTGGATATGATGCTGCAGGTCATTGCCAATCAACACGGCAATACACTGGCCTGTCTTGTGGCGGACATGTGTATCCATAATCGTCCGATTGAGCAGAACCCGAGCCAGCGGTCAAAGCTTCCGTTTCTGATGGGAAGCCGCAATCCCAAGCTGGCAGCGGCGCTCAACCTGATGGAAAACAACCTCGAGAATCCATTGCCATTGGCGGAAGTTGCGCGGCAATCCGGATTGTCACGGCGTCATATGGAGCGTTTGTTCAAGTCTTATACAGACCTGTCTCCCGCAATGTACTATGCGGACTTGCGGCTCTCGCGGGCCTACGCCCTTTTGTCTGGGACGAACCTGTCCGTGACCGAAATCAGCGTTGCGACAGGCTTCAGCAGCGCCAGCACTCTGTCGAAACGGTTTCGAAATAAGTACGGGCTGTCACCTCATCAGTTCACACGTTCATGGAAAAATTGAATCGGCTAACGGTTTCTAGACTTTTCATGTTCCTTTGATGATGCGCCGTCATTTGGTGCCCATCTCGACCTGTCATGTCATTGTGATCTGGTGAGGCATGCCCAAGGGCTGGTGCCGTTCTATCAGCATTTATAAGCGCCATGCAGACGGGCTTTAGGTGGTTCGTCGCCAGCCATCGGTTAATTGGAAAAGCAAGTACCGCACCGACAACGGTCGCAAGGCTCATGCGAAACCAGAATTGCTGGGTAAGCGGGCGATCGGAACCCGGCCACACAGTCGCGAACAGGACCAACGTCAGGGTTTTAGCTTCGCGGGCAAATCTGGGATCCATTTTAGAAACCTTGACAAGATCTCTGCTTGGATAAATTTTATCTAGTAAAATAATTCATGTGGATGGTAGCGAATGTATCTAGGGTTGGATTTGGGAACATCGGGTCTTAGGGGGATTCTGGTCGATGATGCCGGGCTTGTCTTTGGGGATGCCGAGGTGTCCATCGCGACTTCGACGCCCAACCCTGGCTGGTCCGAGCAGAACCCTTTTGACTGGATCAGCGCGTGCCATGAGGTTGCTGGGCAGCTCCGTTCGAAAAACAAGCAAGCCTTCGCAAAGTTGCGAGGGATAGGTCTAAGCGGACATATGCACGGTGCCACACTTCTGGATTACGGTGGCGACGTACTGAGGCCCTGTATTCTTTGGAACGACACTCGGTCAGCCGATGAGGCAAAGATACTGGACCAGACGCCGGACATGCGGGCCATATCAGGAAACATAGTGTTCCCTGGGTTCACGGCGCCAAAGCTCGAATGGGTGCGAACACATGAGCCGGACGTGTTCTCAAAAGTATCCAAAGTGCTGCTGCCGAAGGACTACTTGCGGTTTTGGCTGACTGGTGAGTATGTGTCAGACATGTCGGACAGCGCGGGCACATCCTGGTTGGATGTCGATGCGCGGCAGTGGTCGGAAACGGCGCTTGCCGCGGGTCACATGCGTGTCGAGCAGATGCCGCGGCTAGTCGAGGGGAGTGACCCGGCCGGGGAATTGAAGCCCCGTTTAAGGCAGGAGTGGGGGATTTCGAATACAGTTGTCGTGGCAGGCGGCGCCGGTGACAATGCGGCCGCAGCCTGCGGGATCGGCAGCATCAATGAAGGCGCCGGGTTTGTCTCGCTGGGAACGTCCGGCGTGTTGCTCGTGGCAAGGGAAAGCTATGCTCCGGCTCCGGAAACTGCCGTGCACTGCTTTTGCCACGCAGTGCCCGATAGGTGGATACAGATGGGCGTCATGCTTTCAGCAACGAACAGCATGAACTGGCTTTCGCGCAATCTGGGTCAACCCGTTGCGCAACTGGCCGCCGCCATGCCCTCAGAAATACAGCGGCCATCGTCGATTACGTTTCTACCGTACCTGTCGGGCGAACGGACGCCGCATAATGACAGCCAGATCCGGGGCGCCTTTTTGGGTGTTGATGTCTCATCCGAACCCACTGACCTGACCCAGTCCGTCATGGAGGGCGTCTCTTATGGAATGAGAGATTGTCTGGAGGCCCTAAAGAGCACCGGAACACAACCGAATAGCCTTTTGGCCGTTGGCGGAGGCGCGCGATCGCGGTTCTGGCTGGAAACTCTGGCCACCGTTTTGCAAGTTCCGCTGGACGTGCCAAAAGGTAGTGAGTACGGCGCAGCCATGGGGGCTGCGCGCCTCGCCATATGTGCTGCAGATAACGCGGAGCCAGCTCAGATCATGACACCGCCGGACATCAAGGAAAGCATCGAACCGCGCAGTGATCTCCGTGATGCCTTTGAAAACGAATACGAGCGATACAGAGAATTCTATAAGGCGCTAGCGCCGCTGGCGGTAAGATGAAGCCGGAAATGGACAAACCATCTGAGATTCAAACAGCTCTTCTTACCGATGGGGATATGCGCCTGTCGGTTCTGAACTACGGAGCCATAACGCAGGGTTGGTGGTACAAGGATGTGCCGCTCATTCTTGGGCTCAACGACCCAACTGCGTATCTCACCGATACGCGTTATTTGGGCGCAATTGTCGGGCGGGTTGCGAACCGGGTAGGCGGTGCAAAGTTTGAGTTGGAAGGCGCGAGTTTTGATTTGAGCGTCAACGAGGGCGAAAACACCCTGCATGGCGGGAACGATGGGCTGTCAAAGCAATTCTGGGACCTCGAACAGGTTGCTCAGAACCAGGTCTTGCTAAGCTATGTGTCCCGCGACGGCGAATCCGGTTTTCCCGGTGAGATCAGGTTTGACGTCAGGATTTACCTGCAGTTTCCGCGCTTAATCTACTCCATAATTGCGCAGCCTGACCGGCCAACGCCAATAAGCATTGCGCAACATAACTACTACACTTTGGGTGGCTCAGAAGGCGTTGACGCGCACATGCTTAAACTTGCGTCGGATCGGTATCTGGAAATCGACGATCAAGGGATTCCGTCTGGCCAGATATGCACGACCAAGGAGAGCGATTTGGACTTTTTGGTATCCAAACCTATCGCAAGCGCTTCAAGGGGGATCGATCACTATTTCTGCTTTGATCACGATCGCGACCCGAAAGCGCCGATTGCGGAATTCACGTCGCCCTCTGGTCATGGCTTAACAGTCTATTCAGACCAGCCCGGAGCACAGATCTATTCTGGCTATGAGATGCCCGACCCGCTTCGTGGTTCGCGCGGTCTGTGCATTGAGCCATCGGGTTACCCCAATGCGCCTAACGTCTCGTCGTTTCCGTCAATGATCTTTACGCCCGAGAACCCCTATCGGCAGGAGCTTGTTTTGGAGCTGTCTGGAGGTCGGCATGAGGGCTAGTTCAGTGTTTTTTGCTGTTGGCTTGACGATCGCGGGTGTTGGTACCGCACAGGCACAAACGTTGGGTCCCGCGCCCGAGTTTGTCGAGCCTGACTTTGCAAATGCTGAACTGGGACAGTTGCTGTTTTACGACCCAGTCTTGTCTGGCAACACAAACATCAGCTGCGCGACCTGTCACCATCCCAGGCTTGGCACGTCGGACGGGCTTTCCCTTGGTATCGGGGAGGGCGGGGTTGGTCTGGGGACCGAGCGCACGCTGGATCCCGAGAACACCCCAGAGCAACGTATCCCTCGAAACTCACCCGGGCTTTGGAACCTCGGCGCCACCGAGTTCACGACGTTTTTCCATGACGGGCGGTTGGAGGCGGATCCATCGCAACCTGACGGGATCAGGACTCCGCTGGGGACTCATATGAGGTCCGGCTTCAAGTCGGCGCTGGCGGCACAAGCCATGTTCCCGGTTTTGTCGCCGGACGAAATGGCAGGGCACTATTCCGAAAATGACGTAAGCAAAGCGGTCCGCCTTGGGTTTTTGACTCAGGAAGGCGGTGCATGGGACTTGATCGCAGCACGTGTTGCCGCCATTCCGGAATACGAGCAGCGGTTTAACGAAATCGCCCCGGATGAAGAGATCACCTTTACGGCAATTGCCAATGTGATCGCGGATTTTATCGCCTTTGAGTGGCGCGCGGATAACAGCCCGTTTGATCAGGCTATGCGCGGTGAGGCCGGGCTGCCGGAAGAGGCGGCGATTGGCATGGATTTGTTCTATGGCAAGGCCGGGTGCAGCAGCTGCCATTCGGGCTGGTTTCAGACGGATCACAAGTTTCATTCCATCGCACTGCCTCAGATCGGTCCGGGAAAGGCAGCACGGTTCGAGAACCATGTCAGGGATGACGGACGCCTTCGTGTAACAGGTGACCCCGAGGATGCGTTTGCTTTCCGCACGCCGACTTTGCGCAACGTGACACTGACCGCGCCGTACGGGCACAACGGAGCCTACGCACAACTTAAAGACATGGTGCGCCACCATCTGGACCCGGTGGCGTCTTTACGAAATTACTCGATAGAACTGGGCGCATTGCCAGCATTCCCTGGTTCCGAAGATCAACGGGCTATGCTGGACCCTCAGCACGTCGATGCGATTGCCCAACGCAACAGCTTGCCGAAGGTTAAGCTGACGGCTGAGGAGATTGATGCTCTCCTCAGCTTTCTCAAAAGTCTCGAAGACCCTGCTGTGCGGCTGGGTGTGCCTGATCAGGTTCCCAGCGGGTTGCCGGTGGACCAATAATCAGCGTTGAATGCGTATGATTTGATTGGGAAGATATTCCCGCCATGCACTTGTCTCGCCATCCGGCCAGATCACGCGCACTTGCGCATGGCCCTCATCCCCAAGACCAAAATGATGAAACCCGGCGATGCCGCTGGCGTGTCCTCCACCTATCGTTAGTTCGCGGGTTTGAACACCTTGCGAGGTTTTGACTTCAACAAACCCACCGATAGCTGCACGGTTAGCTTGGTCCTGAGCGACATCCAGCAATAACCAGTTGCCGCCCTGCGACATGTTCTGGCTGACTTCGATCTCTGAGCCACGGTTGACGACCACCAGATCCAGCCAGCCGTCATTGTTCAAATCCGCAAGCGCCGCACCGCGAGACTTGGCCATCGACGCAACACCGGCATTTGCCGCAGCTTCAATGAACTGACTGTCGGCGCTCTGTAAAAGCAAATTGTTGGGGTCGTTCAGGGCGGCATCGGGCATTTGCTCGACATTGCCCTTGGACACGAAAATGTCGTCTCGACCGTCGTTGTTAACGTCGCCAAATTGGGCGTGCCATCCGGTCGACGGTCTTCCGTCGCCACCGATGTGAGGCCTGTGAGCCGTCGTACCCTTTTCGTAAGTCGCATCGCGCCAGGTCGGGCCGTTCGCCTTTGGGTCAAAAACCTGCAGTTTCTGGTCGCCCATCGAAGTCAGGTAGACTTCGGGAAAGCCATCCCCTGTAAGGTCACGCGAGGCAATCCCCATGCCCCAGATCGAAAAACGCAGCCAGCCTTCGTCCTCCGCGTATTGCCGCGGCTCGGATTCCATCGCCCACAACTGCTCTTGCCCGCCGCGCACATAGTAGTGCCGGTCGTTGCTAACCCGAAGATCAGCCCGACCGGTTCGGGCCCAATCCGAAAACAAAACCGATAGCGAGCAATAGCCGGGCTCAAGGTGCTGCGGCTTAGGGTAGGTGTCGCCGTTGGATCGATAGAGAAGGGTAGGTCCGCAAGATTCGAAAGGGCCCTCGGGATCGAACCGATCTACATAGGTGCCAAACACCAAGGTCGGTAAAGTTTGCCCTTCTTCCCACGTCGCGGAAAAACCCGTGGTCCAGTGATCGTCTGATTGAAATCCGAGTTCATTGAACGGGCTGAACTGACAATCGGGATGGCCGCGAAAGAGCAGGTCCGGGCCGACACGCAGAACCGCCAGATCCATTGTGCCATCGCTATCAACATCAATTGGATACGCGCCGGTGACACCGCTCAGCGACAGGGTTTCAGGCGTTTCGGCTCGAAAAGAAATCTCATCCCCCGAGGTGTTTATGAGCAGTTGAGATTGCTCGGCCCCACCCGCCAGAAAGAGCTCGGGCAGGGCGTCGCCATTGCAATCGAAAACGGCCACACCACCGCCGACAAAATGTTCCCAGTCTCCATCATAGACATGTCTTGGTACGTCCACCTTTGCAAACTTGGGGAGTTCTGTCTCGGCGTTTGCGACAGTTGCAAAAGCCACAAAGACCGCAAGTTCAGGACGCATGCGCCGTCAGCTCCTTAACCTTGAGGATGGATATCTGTTCGATCCCATATGCGGCGGCGCCTTTGGCCCACATCATGTCGCCCCAATGATGAATCTTGATTTCGGGCAATGGCGCGTCGACCTTCACGACCCCGTTTCGAATACGAGTCATGACCTCATCGGAGCACAGGTGTTCGAAACTCATCTGCGCACCCGAGACGATAATACACTCGGGGTCGTAGAGGTTGATCAGGTTGGATATCCCAAGGCCAAACATCTGGCCCGCGCGTGCAAGTACCGACGACGCTCGGTCATCGCCTGCATTGGCGCAGTCATGTATGTCGGAAACGGTTTTCATCTTGTTGGTCTGACCGGTGACCGTCATCTCGCGGATCAGGGCATAATCACCCACATAAGCCTCAAGACACCCACGTTGACCGCACTGGCACAAGGCGCCGTCCAGGTGGACCTTCGTATGCCCGAACTCAGCGCCGCAACCTCTTTCCCCACGGTACAGTTTGCCGCCCAGAACAATACCCATACCAACCCCATGTTCGATTGTAACAACGAGGAAATTTTTTAACCCCTTACCCAGCCCAAAGAGTTGTTCGGCTTTGGCAACAAGGTTGGCGTCGTTGTCAACGAAAGCGGGGCAAGGCAGTTCACTGGACAGCAAGTGACCGAAATCAATGTTTCTTTCCGTAATCGACGAGGACCAGTGGACGAAATTCCTGTTGGCATCGACCAGCCCCGCCACCCCAATCGACACACCCGCCAAGTGCGTGATTGACCGACTGATCTTGTGACAGGTTTCATCAAGTGCTTTGCGGATCGTCAGGACAAAGTCCTGCGGGCTCATTCTGGCGTTTTCCAGCGGGAGTTTATGCGACGTGACTTCGTTGCCTTCGAAGTCGACCAGAATGACTGAGATCACCTGCCGGGCGACTTTAAGACCAGCCACCAGATGAGTCTGGCCGTCTAGCTGCAGCAAGACCCTGGGCCTGCCCCTCTTGCCGGACTTGGACTGCGCGGTGCTTTCTGTTTCCTTGATCAACCCGGCCGAGATGAGATCAGCCGTCGCGGCTGTGACGGTCGCAGGGCTGGTTTGCAGGGCCGAGGCGATATCGATCCGCGAGACGGATCCCCTGGCTCTTATGTGCTCCAAAACCCGCAGGCGGGTCGCATTTCTTTGTTCCAAAGAAATTGGAGAGGCTTTGCTTTTCAGCATCTTGTCCTCGCGAATCCTTGCTGTTGGGTCAATCTATTTGAAATTGGGCGCATCTTGTAGGCTAAATATTTTACCGACTGAAATAAATGTGGTATTCAGAGCTGTGAGAGCCGCGAATCGAAATACGATGGCTCGGCAAATGGGAGGAAATCATGAAAAGAATTCTCAGCTTTTCGGCTGTGGCCACATTGCTGGCTTCGACCGCATTCGCAGAGCCCGTGGTCGGCGTGAGCTGGTCGAACTTTCAGGAAGAGCGTTGGAAGACGGACGAGGCGGCCATCAAGTCGGCGCTGGAAGCCGGTGGTGCCGAATATATTTCGGCAGACGCGCAATCGTCTTCAGCCAAGCAGTTGTCGGACATTGAAAGCCTGATCGCGCAGGGCGTTGATGCTCTGATTATTTTGGCGCAGGACGCGCAGGCCATTGGACCGGCGGTTCAGGCGGCAGCGGACGAAGGCATTCCGGTCATCGCCTATGACCGTCTGATCGAAGATAACCGTGCGTTTTATCTGACGTTCGACAACGTGGAAGTTGGCAGAATGCAGGCCCGGGCTGTTTTTGAGGCGATGCCCAAGGGTAACTACGTGATGATCAAAGGCTCTCCTACTGATCCGAACGCAGATTTCCTGCGCGGGGGTCAGCAAGAAATCATCGGCGCAGCTGTAGACAGCGGTGACATCGTCATCGTCGGTGAGGCCTATACGGACGGCTGGCTGCCTGCGAATGCGCAGCGCAACATGGAGCAGATCCTGACTGCTAACGAGAACAACGTGGATGCGGTTGTTGCCTCGAATGACGGCACGGCAGGCGGCGTTGTCGCAGCGCTGACCGCGCAAGGCATGGAAGGCATTCCGGTGTCAGGTCAGGACGGTGATCACGCAGCCCTGAACCGTGTTGCGCTGGGGACTCAGACCGTTTCGGTTTGGAAAGACGCGCGTGAGCTTGGCAAAGCCGCTGGTGAAATCGCTGTCGCATTGAGCGGTGGGACAAGCCCCGCGGATGTCGAGGGCGCGGTCAGTTGGACATCGCCCGGCAGAACCGAGATGAACTCGGTCTTCCTTGCGCCCGTGCCGATCACCAAGGACAATCTGTCCGTTGTTGTGGATGCCGGATGGATCCCGTTGGAGGATTTGTGCCAGGGCGTTGAAAACGGACCTGCCCCTTGTAACTAAACCACTCAGCCCTGGGCCTTTAAGTATGGGCCTGGGGCAAATGCTGAATATGAAAGATCGGAAATGACCGAAACTTCGTCTCAGCCGATACCTGAAAAAGCGAAGCCCAGCCTGTTCCAGCAATTGGAACTGGATATGCGGCTTTTGGGAATGATCGGCGCGTTTGTCATCCTGTGCATCGGTTTCAATATCGTTACAGACGGGCGGTTTTTGACCCCTCGCAACCTGTTCAACCTGTCTATCCAGACGGTCTCGGTCGCAATTATGGCCTGCGGGATGGTGTTCATCATCGTCACGCGGCACATCGACCTGTCAGTTGGGGCACTGCTGGCAACAACCTCAGCCGTGATGGCGATGACGCAGACCGAGCTATTGCCGCAAGTGCTTGGGTTGGGTTTGAACAATCCGGCAACCTGGGCGATTACCATTGTCGTCGGGCTGTTTGTCGGCACGCTGATCGGAGCATTTCATGGCTGGATGGTCGGATACCTGACGATACCAGCCTTCATCGTAACACTTGGCGGCTTTCTGGTTTGGCGAAACGTGGCGTGGTATTTGACCAGCGGTCAAACCATCGGTCCGTTGGATAGTACGTTCCTGATGTTTGGTGGGACCAACGGAACATTGGGAACAACGACAAGCTGGCTTTTCGGCCTGTTTGCCACCGCAATCGCCATCTGGGCCTTGTGGAGCAGTCGTCGCGCGAAAGCGGCACATGGATTTCCAGTCAAACCTGTCTGGGCCGAAGCCACGCTGGCCGGGATAATCGCAGTCGCCATCCTAGGCTACGTCTACATCGTGAATAGCTACGCCATACCGACACGCCGGTTGCAACGCATGTTCGAAGCGCGCGGAGAGACGATGCCTGAAGGGCTGGTTGTAGGATACGGCATACCGATTTCTGTCCTGATCCTGATCATCGTGGCGGTTACCCTGACGGTTGTGGCGCGTAAAACCCGATTTGGACGCTACATCTTTGCCACCGGTGGAAACCCGGATGCGGCAGAGCTTTCAGGTATCAACACTCGGCTGCTGACCGTAAAGATTTTTGCTTTGATGGGTTTCTTGTGCGCTGTGTCCGCGGTGGTTGCGTCGGCCCGACTGGCAAACCACTCGAACGATATTGGTACGCTGGATGAGCTTCGGGTCATCGCCGCCGCAGTTATCGGAGGCACGGCTTTGTCTGGGGGTATCGGCACCATTTATGGCGCAATCCTTGGCGCCTTAATTATGCAGGCGCTTCAATCCGGGATGGCAATGGTTGGCGTCGACGCGCCGTTCCAGAACATCGTCGTCGGCAGCGTTCTTGTGCTGGCCGTCTACATCGACATCGTCTACCGCAAGCGACTGGGGGCAAAGTGATGCAAGCTCAGGATACGCAGAAATCCCCCTCTAACTCAGGTCGCGGCTCTGGCGCAGCGCCCTTGGTCGAGATGCGCGATATTTCGATATCGTTTGGTGGGATCAAGGCCGTCGACCACGTGTCTGTCGACCTCTATCCGGGTGAAGTGGTTGGCCTGCTTGGCCACAACGGGGCCGGGAAGTCCACGTTAATCAAGGTGCTGTCCGGCGCCTATCAGATGGACCACGGCGAGATCCTGATCGATGGCAAGCCGGTTGAGATCGGAAACCCCCGTGACGCGCGGGCAAACAATATCGAGACCATCTACCAGACGCTTGCGTTGGCCGATAACCTGGATGCAACGTCGAACCTGTTCCTAGGGCGTGAGATGACGACGCCATTTGGTTTGGTCAATGACGCCGCGATGGAGGCCGAATGCCGAAAGATCATGGCGCAGCTCAACCCGAACTTTCAGAAGTTCAATGACCCGGTTTCCGCTCTGTCGGGAGGGCAAAGGCAGTCTGTTGCAATCGCGCGCGCGGTTTATTTCAACGCACGCATACTGATCATGGACGAGCCTACAGCGGCGCTGGGCCCGCATGAAACGCAGATGGTTGCGGACCTGATCCACCAGCTAAAGGCACAGGGCATCGGGATATTCCTGATCGACCACGACGTGCATGCGGTCATGGAGTTGTGTGATCGCGCCTCGGTCATGAAAAATGGAAAACTGGTTGGGACAGTCGATATCGCGGACGTCACCGACGATGATCTTTTGTCGATGATCATTCTTGGCAAGCAGCCAGCACAAAAAGCGGAATAGGGGGCAGATATGCCAAGCGGATTTTTTGAAGGGATCGAGCGGGTCCAATTTGAAGGTGTGGACAGCAAGAACCCGTTGGCCTTCCGTCACTACAACCCGGATGAGATCGTCTTGGGCAAACGTATGGAGGACCATCTGCGCTTTGCAGTAGCCTGGTGGCACTCCTTCGCGTGGGAAGGTGGGGATCCGTTTGGAGGACCCACGTTTGAACGTCCGTGGCACCCGCAGGACAACATGGA
Organism: Ruegeria sp. ABF4_144; assembly: GCF_056160045.1. Classification (NCBI taxonomy): domain Bacteria; kingdom Pseudomonadati; phylum Pseudomonadota; class Alphaproteobacteria; order Rhodobacterales; family Roseobacteraceae; genus Ruegeria; species Ruegeria sp. ABF4_144. Next base: position 2,742,299 of record NZ_JBSWWK010000001.1, on the reverse strand, counting down.
TCGTGCCCGTCTGAAAGCGGATATTGCCTTCGAATTGTTCGAGGTTTTGGGCCAGCCCTTCTTTTGCTGGCACGACGCGGACATCCGGCCCGAGCAGGGCAATTTCGCCGACAACCTGAGAACGCTTGAAGAAATCACTGACTATATCGGTGAAAAGATGCAGGCGAGCGGTACCAAGCTGTTGTGGGGTACGGCCAATATGTTCAGCCACAGGCGCTGGATGTCTGGCGCCAGCACCAACCCTGACCCTGATGTTTTTGCCTTCGCTGCAGCAACGGTAAAGTCGTGCATGGATGCGACGCACAAGTTGGGCGGCGAAAACTACGTTTTGTGGGGCGGGCGCGAAGGCTATGAGACCCTGCTGAACACGGATTTGAAAACCGAACTGGACCACATGGGCCGGTTTTTGAACATGGTCGTGGAATACAAGCACAAGATCGGGTTTAAGGGCACCATTTTGGTCGAACCCAAACCTCAGGAGCCGTCCAAGCACCAATACGACTATGACGCTGCGACATGCATCGGGTTTCTTCGGAAATACGGGTTGGAGGATGAGGTGAAATTGAACCTCGAACAGGGGCACGCGATCCTTGCCGGGCATAGTTTCGAGCATGAAATAGCAGTTGCCGCTGCAGAGGGAATGCTGGGGTCGATTGATATGAACCGAAACGACTACCAGTCTGGTTGGGACACCGATCAATTCCCGAACAACACACCAGAGGTTGCTCTGGCCTACTACTACATCCTGAAGTCGGGTGGCTTTACAACCGGAGGCACGAATTTCGACGCCAAGTTGCGCCGCCAATCGCTGGACGCCGCAGATCTGGTGGCGGCACATGTCGGAGGGATGGACATTTGTGCACGTGGCCTGAAGGCTGCGGCCGCAATGATTGAAGATGGTGGATTGGAAGACGCGCTTTCGAAACGATACTCTGGCTGGAATACTCCTGAAGCGGCGGCTTTGCTGGGCAGCAGTCTGGAAGAAATCTCTGCCCGCGTTCTAAACGAAGGTATAAATCCAGCGCCGAAATCCGGGCGCCAGGAGATACTGGAGAACTATGTGAACAGGTTTGTGTAACGATCAAACCCGGGTGTTTTCGCAGCCGCTAAAGCGCGCATAAAAAGACCCATTGTGCTGAGAACATCGGTGGGGGTTTTCGCGCCCAATTAACCGATCAGGAAACACGCTGCATTCTGATCGATCGGACGTTGTTTGCGTTGGGTCAGAACGGTACGGCGGAATTTCCTTGCGGCTGGTGTTTTGCCTGTTGGTTGAGGCAACGGACAGTGAACCTCAGCAATCTCGTGTTGAACGCCGCACGAATCTGACCCACGCGTCACACTCGGTCCAGAGCGCGGGCCTTGGGGCGTTTTCTGCTAAATCTATACATAATCAGAATGTTAAACGGTTCCTGGATTCCCTGTCCGCCTCTCTTCTACCGAATTGAATGCATGCGTCGGGCATCGGTGCAGCCAGAGTGATCTCTTCGGGCTGAAAATACTTCTTGACGCTTTATTGGTGCGCATGGTTTCGTATATGAAACGATTTTACAAGAATCGTATGAACGGCGAAGGGAGGCGCTGTGATGACAACAGAATCCGCATTGCGTGCGCGACAAGGAAACGAAAGCCAGATCACAGTGTCCCTTTCTGGAATTGGGATGTCGTTCTCTGGCGTTTCCGTTCTGCGGGATATCGATTTGGTATTCGACGGCGGTGAAATTCACACGCTTATGGGTGAGAATGGAGCCGGGAAGAGCACGCTGGTCAAAATTATTTCGGGTGTGCAGAAACCGACATATGGAAAGTTCCACATCGATGGGGAAACCATCGAATTCGATGCTCCGGGGGATGCTGAAAAACACGGCATCGTCATCATGCATCAGGAGCTTAGCCTGATCCCGGAAATGACGGTGGCCGAGAATGTAATGCTTGGGCATGAACCCCGAAAGTTCGGCACGTTCATTGACCGCAAGGCGCTGCGCGAAAAAGCCAGGAAGGCGCTGGCACGGTTCGGGTTCACGCTGGATATCGACACCCCGGTAAAGGATCTGCGTGTAGGCGAGCAACAACTGGTTGAGATCGCCCGTGCCCTGCTCATGAATGCGCGGCTGCTCATCATGGACGAACCTACCTCGGCCCTCTCGCAGGCTGAGGCGGATATTCTGATGGAAGTTGTGCGCGATCTGGCCCTGCAGGGCGTCGCCGTGATCTACATCTCGCACCGCATGGACGAAGTTTTTGAGATTTCGGACCGGGTTACAGTTCTGCGCGACGGCGATCTGATCGGAACGCGGCTGGCCTCTGAGACGACGTCGGCCGAATTGATCCGCATGATGGTTGGCCGCATAGTTGAGATCAACCCGGTTGAACGCCTGGTGCCAGCAACCGATGAGACTGTATTGCAGGTCGCAAACCTGTCGGCCTGGGACGGCAAGCACAAGGTTCTGGATGACGTTTCATTCGATCTGAAACGGGGCGAGGTTCTGGGCATCGGTGGTCTGCTGGGCGCTGGGCGCACTGAGTTGCTGGAAACACTCTTCGGCGCGCGCGGGAGCAGCTATCAGGGTGAAATATCGCTGGAAGGCAGGCAGCTGCGGCCTGTAAAACCTCAGGACGGTGTGCGTAACGGGCTGGCTTTGATCACCGAGGATCGCAAAGGCAATGGGCTGATCCTCGATCGCTCGATTTCGTCGAATGTGGCGTTGCCGTTGATGCCTTTGCAATCACGTTTTGGGCGGTTTTCCGAAGCTGAACAGCGCAAGCAGGCGCTCAAGGCGATCGAAACACTCAAAGTTGCCGCAACAGGGCCCGAGCATCCGGTCGGAAAACTGAGCGGTGGCAATCAGCAAAAGGTTGTTTTGGGCAAGTGGCTGGCGACGCAGCCGCGGGTCCTGCTGCTGGATGAGCCCACCCGAGGCATCGATATCGGTGCCAAAGACGAGATTTACGATCTGGTCGGACGTTTGGCTGATCAAGGCATCTCGGTCCTGTTCGCCAGTTCGGAACTTCCCGAATTTATGGCTGTTTGCGACCGAGTGATTGTCCTGTGTGAAGGGCGACTGGCCGGAGAGCTCTCTCGCGAAGAGATGAGCGTGGACGCAATCAAGGCCTTGGCGATGCAGTTCCGCTGAACGCGCCAGCCCTAGAAAGAGAAAAGACATGACCGTTATGGAACCCAACAGCCCAACCGCCAAACCAGAACAGCAAAGCCGCGCGGTTTTCATGCGCCTGTTGAACAACACCAAGCTCTATTGGGGCCTGTTTGCCCTAATCCTGTTTGGAGCATTGACGTCGCCTGTCTCGTCCAAAGGCAACAATATCTTTCTGTCGCTTGGAAACCTGACGGACATTCTGCGCCAGGTTTCGGTCACGGGGATTGTTGCCGTCGGCATGACGATGGTGATTTTCATTGCCGGTATCGATTTGTCCGTGGGATCGGTCATGGCGTTGGGAACGGTGATTTGCGCCATGTTGCTGACGCAGGAAGGCTGGACAGCTGCCAGCTATTTTGGGGTGCCTGCAACTGGTCTCGTGTTGTTCGTGGCCATTGGTGCGCTGATCTATTTCGTCCAAAACAACCTCAACCGTGAGGCGGAAACAGCGGGCACAACCAGTGCACCCTCGCGGATGCTCAGCCGCGTTGTTGCAGCCGCGATAGCGATTGGAGTGATGATCTGGCTGGCTGGTCAGGTTATGCCCAAATTCGGCGTGTTGGCCGTACTGATTGTGGTTCCTTGCATCGGCGCCGTGATGGGTACGGTGAACGGGGCGCTAATCGTCTATGGCCGCCTGCAACCCTTTATCGTGACGCTGGCGATGATGGTCGGAGCATTGGGGCTCGCGCGCGTGATCGCCGGACAGGATACGGCTGTTTACCCGGTTTATACCGGCAGCAATGCGACCGAGAATTTCGAAGTTTTGCGCGAACTTCTATGGGGTGTTCTGCCAGTGCCGGGGCTGTTCTTCCTGGCCGTGCTGGCGATCTTTTTCCTGATTACCCGTTTTACCACCTTCGGCAGCTACCTGATGGCCATAGGTGGCAACGAAGAGGCCGCGCGGTTGGCCGGTATCAATGTTGGCCGCAACAAAATCATCACGTACGCGCTGGCGGGGGGGTTGTCGGCGCTGGCCGGCGTTCTTTACGTGGCGCAGTTCCGTCAGGGCAAACCGGATGCCGGGCTGGGGCTGGAGCTTGATGCCATCGCAGCCGTGGTGATCGGCGGCACCAGCCTGATGGGTGGCCGTGGTGCGATCATGGGCACCTTCGTCGGCGTGCTCATCTTCGGATTTCTCAGCAACATCCTGCAACTCAACAACATCGACAGCAACACACAGTTGGTGCTGAAGGGAATCATCATCGTGGTCGCCGTCCTGCTTCAGGAAGGGCGATTTGAAGAAATCTTTGTCATGGCGAAGGAGCGCCTGGGCAGAGGGAGGAGGCTCTGACCACAGATCTTGGCGGACCAGGGTCAGAGCAATCAGAACGCGGGAATTCGAAAAACCCCGCATCATGACTAAGGAGTAAACTATGAAAAGAAGAACTTTTGGCAAGGGCCTGATGGCTGCTACCGCGCTCGCGACCTCGTTTTCGGCATCCATGGTACTGGCGGCTGACAATTATGTGATCGGTTTTTCTCAGGTAACGACGGTCGAGCCTTGGCGTGTTCAGTTCAACAAAGACCTGCGGGCCGAAGCGGACCTGCACGAAAATGTTGAACTAATCATCGCAGACGCCAACGACCGCACCGAAAAGCAGGTAGCGGATGTCGAGAACTTCATCCGTCAGGAAGTTGATGCGATCCTGATCTCGCCTAAGGAATCCGCCGGTTTGACCGGCGTGGTTGAACAGGCGACGGATGCGGGCATCCCGGTATTTGTCCTGGACCGCAATGTGGATACGGATAAATTCGTTCAATGGGTCGGCGGCGACAATGAACTGATCGGCCGCGAGGCAGGTAAGTTCGCGCTCGCTCAGCTGGGCGGTGCCGGCGCTGCCAACGGCACAATCGTTGAAATCTGGGGCGGTCTGGGTACGCAAGCCGCGCATGACCGCGCAAACGGTTTCCATGAAGCCTTTGATGGTGAAGACGGCGTAACGTTCCTGCTGGATCAGCAGTCGGGCGACTGGAAGCAGGATCAAGCCTACGACATCATGTCCACAGCTCTCAGGAACTATGAAGACATCACCATGGTTTACGGTCACAACGACCCGATGGCCTATGGGGCGTATCTGGCCGCCAAGGACGCTGGCCGGGCGGATGACATCATTTTCATTGGTGTAGACGCACTTCCAGGCGAAGGTGTGACTTGGGTCGCCAATGGTGAATTGTCGGCAACCTTCCTGTACCCGACCCCAGGTGCCGAAGGTTTGCGCCAGGCACTCAAACATCTGAAAGGTGAAGAAGTTCCAAAGTCGGTTGTCATGGGCACCGAAGCAATCACCGTCGACAACGCTGGTGAAATCCTGAAAAAGAACGGCCTGTAATGGTCGCTCAGGCTGGCTACCTTTCTCCTCCATGTCGGATGGCCGGCCGGACACGCGGGGGCTTGCGCCCCTGCTGTCTTTTCTGAGAAAGCTCTGAAAAACAAGGCTACGACAATGTCCGAGCAGAAAACGAAACTTCAGAAATACTCCGCCCCTGCGCTGGAAAAGGGGTTGGATATTCTTGAGTTTCTTTCGCTTTCGGACACGGCGCCCACGTTGTCACAGCTGGCGCAGGGAATCGGCCGGTCAAAAAATGAAATCTTTCGCATGATGATTGTGCTGGAAGAACGCGGCTATATCGTTCGTCAGGAAGGTGACCTGTTCAAACTGACCGGCAAACTGGCTTTGTTGGGTGGAGATCGGACAGATAACAGCAAGCTGGCTGAATTGGCCGAGCCTTATATGACCCGTTTGGCTGAAGAGACCGAACTCTCTAACCATCTTTGGGTTCCCAACAGCAAAGACGAGTTGATCGTTATCAACAGTGTTTCGTCTGCCCAAAATTATGGTGTTACGGTGCAGGTGGGATACACGACACCAGTGTTTCGCACGTCTGCAGGAGCGTGCTTCCTGTCAGAGATAGCCGCGGAAGAAGACAAAATTCGTTTTCTGCGCCAGATCGCTCCAAATGAAAGTGAGGATGGTCTTCATGAGTTTTCTGATCAGGCCGAAATATGCGCTAATCAGGGCTATGTCTCGCTCAGCAGTCCGGAGAGCAACGCGATAAGCGAGATCTCTACGCCCATTCGCCACGGTACGGGCCAATCGGTGATAGCGTCACTGACCATCCCACATTTCGCCACTGCCTTGATCGACAATCGACGCGAGTTTGTTGTCGAGATGCTTAAGACAACGGCGGCACAGCTACAGGCCAGTATTGCGACCCGAATGCCCCTGAGCCGCGCGCCTTGGTATGCAGTCTGAAGTGCATATTTTTCAGTAAACGAGATCGTACAAAGCTGAGCGCGCTGCAGCAGATTGCGGCGACGCGTCAACTGCCCCAACAGCGCCTCGATTGGGCGGAACAGACACGTATTTAGCGGCCGCCTGATCTGAATAAGGGTGCGACTGACTACGCGGTGGGTTTACGGTTAGGTAGATGCCAGATCTCGATGGCCTTCGGTTAGATCTTTCGGTGAGGCGGATGATCTCTGGTATCTCAAAGGCGACCACGTCCAGCGAGCTTTTACGGGCCACAAAATCCGCTCTCCTATTTTGAAAGCAATTCCCACCGCAGATGAATAACTCAGGGTCTCCCTCGACAAAACAGGAGCGTCCTTGATGCGTGCACTCAAACAGAAGCATGGTTCGAACTCGTTGGAAAAACTTCCTGAATTGCCGCTGGGGCGCAGGGTGCCCAAGAACCTTGAGCGACCTGCCGGATTTCTCCGCCCTGACGAGCCGGAGACGTTTTCGCCACCGGCCTGGGTGACGCCACATCATCAGGGTCACATCATTTCCGTTGCCCCGACAGGGTCGGGAAAGGGGGCAAGTCACCTCATTCCTGCACTGCTCACATGGCAAGGCCCAGCCGTTGTGCTGGACGTGAAAGGAGAGGCTTGGGCAACGACGGCTGCGGCCCGCAAAGCGATGGGACATGAAGTTGTTTTGTTGGACCCTTTTTGCCTGTTTCCTGAGGATGACGCCGGCGCTTTCAATGTGCTGGACTTGATTGATCCCGATCGGCCAGATTTTCAGGAAGAGTGTTTTGCGTTGGCGAAACGCGTAGCCCCGGATCGATCCGTGAGTGACCCGTTCTGGGATCAGAGCGCAGTCCAGATGATTGCCGATCTTGTGGCTTATGTGTGCGGAGAGATGCCTCGGGGGCTGCGGAACCTGCCGGAAGTTGCCTATCAGGCAATGCAGTCAAACAAAGATCTTGAATTGACGGTCAAGGATTGCCGACGATCTGGAAACACGGTCATCCGGCGGGCGCTGTCTCAGCTTTCGGGTGCTGAAGCGAAAGTGAAAGCCTCTATCGTATCCACGGCTCAACGATGGATGCCTGCCTTCTCAAGCGCGTTGATCCAGCCGTCGATCACAAAAACAACGTTCGACCCCGCCGCTTTGGTTCGTGGAGAAAAGGTCACGATCTACATCGCCGTGCCGCCGCATCGGCTGACGAATGCGGGGCCAATTCTGCGTCTTTGGCTGGGTGCTTTGATGGCCCTGTTTCAGACCAGAATGACATTGCCCCCACGGGAAACGCTGTTCTTGATCGACGAAGCGTGGCACCTTGGATATCTGCCAGAGCTGGAAATGGCGACCACATTGATGCGCGGATACGGCGTGCGTTTGTGGAGCTTTTGGCAGGACCTCGAGCAGATCGCCTCGCGCTACCCCAAAGCCCACGCGACCATCCTGAACAATACGTCCACCATCTGCGGATTTGGGTTTCACAATTCGGCGGCTCAAAAAACATTTGCTGACCGGCTGGGGTTTCCGGATTGGGCGCATACCCCCTTAAAGCCTCGCCTTGCGCTGCTACACCGAGCAGGCCAACGCGGACAGTTGATCAATCTGGAACGATACTTTGAGATGGAGCCGTTTCAGGGCCTTTGGCGGGCAGCGCCGCTTAGTCCTTCGCGTTAAACAAAAGACATCTGATCACGCGCCGACAGAAAACGGAAGGGCCAAGGTCCTTTCGGGTACACTGGGAATTTGGCAAATCGCCGGAGTTGAAACAGGATAAGAAGCGTGATTTTCTGGCCTGGTGCAGTGCGGATTTACTGATTTATTTCAGGTGCAAAGGGTTTAACCCGAGAGGCGTTCCAGATCGTGGCACGTAATTTTGGATCGAAGATTTCGGTTGGTTAGGTGAGGTCGGGGATGGATCGCGGGAAAGAGTTTGCAGATCTTGTGCATGGTGTGCTGACGAACACAGCAAGAGGTCAGTTGACCGAAATCGCCGAGGCTGTAGGCCTGTCTTATGACGCGTTTTATGCACGGCTGCGCAACCGCGTCGTGTTTTCACCCGAGGAGGTGCGCGCATTGATCGCCGCTGTACCGGATGCTCGGATTGTCAGCTGGGTACTGCTGAACACAGGCTATATCGCTGCCGAGCGAGGTGCATTGGATGAACCCAACCTGACGGAACAGGAAAGCTTGCGCCATTCGGTTATCCGGATGCTCATCGAAGCCTCGGAAGCTGCATCGCAGGTCGAGTCCGCCTTGCGTGACGGGCATGTCGATCATCGAGAAGCGATCCAAATTCAGCGGGACATTGAAACTGCCGAACGCGCGATTGCTACATTGCGGGCCCATGTCGCTCGCTACCGTTGCACTTAGTTTTTCAGGGAACTCCTTGCCGCTTGGCCATCGGCGAAGAGCGCTAGGATGCGGCTGTCCTAATGGCCGTTGTAGTGTGGCCTTACAGGTGTTTCCAATCTGCGGAGCAGCCGATTTGTTGACGCCTTCGGGAGTGGGGGTGCGTCACGCTTGATCTAAACAAGCTGGCCGTTTTGTAAGTCCAACTCGTCCGGTGTCAGCGCGGAGCGGAAAGCGGGGGAGTGGCTGACCAAAAGGATGGCCTGTGGCAGCGATTTCAGGATTTCCAGCAGACGCGCTTCGTTCTTGGTGTCCAGCGCGTTGGTGGGTTCGTCCAGCAACAGCACTTCAGGCTGCATCGCCAGAACCGTGGCCAGTGTCACCAGCCGTTTTTCCCCTCCCGAGAGTTTATGTGTGATGCGGTCTTTCAAGTGCATCAGGTCCAGATCACCCAGAACCGAGTCGACTATAGCCAGCGCTTCGTCCCGCGTCTTGCCTAGGTTCAAAGGACCAAAAGCGATATCTTCGGCCACCGTGGGGCAGAACAGCTGATCGTCGGCATCCTGAAACACAAGGCCCACCCGGCGGCGCACTTCGTGAAAATCGGCCTCGGCTTTGCGCTGTTGCCCAAAGACAGTAACCGTGCCCGAGGTCTGGCGTTGCAGCCCCAGCGTGATGCGCAACAGGGTCGATTTGCCGGCACCGTTCGGACCTGTCAGCGATAAGCGTTGTCCGGCGCTCAGCGTTAGGCTGGCCCCGTTCAGAACGGGGGCCTGGCCGGGATACGCAAAGCAGATGTTTTCAAGCGCGATCAGGGTCATGCGAAATCCAATATAACCAGGCCAAGGCAAAGGATACCCATACCCACTGTAAAAACGATGTCCCTGCGGGTCAGGGTAAAATCCTGCAGCAGCAGCATACGCCCCGAAAAACCCCGGCACTTCATTGCGCCGAGGATGCGTTCCGACCGTTCGATTGCGCGCACAAGCATCATGCCAACCAGATAGCCAAAACTGCGATAGGTGTGCCAGTTCGTTCCCGGTCGAAAGCCGCGCACTTTCATTGCAGAACGCAGGCGCAGGTATTCTTCTCGCAGAACTTCGATGTAGCGGATGGTGAACATCAGCAGGTGCACAAGTTTCTCGGGGCAGCGCAGCTGGTGCAGGGCGTGGCCAAGCGTGACGGGCTCCATCGTACCGACCAGCACCATTAAGGACAGGATCACTGTATTTGCGGTCAAGGCGATCTCAATTGCTTTCCACAGACCCTGCCAACTGGCGGGAAAGCCCCAGACAGTAAATATGGGATCACCGGGCATGGAAAAGGGCAGAAGGACCAGCATGAATATGATGAACCCGTCCATCATGGCCATGCGTTTCAGCGTTTTCCGCCAGGGTAGGCGTGACATCAACAATAGGGAAAGCGACACTGTCAGCGCAGCACAGAGTGCGGGGATGGACGACAGCGAAACGGTCACGATGCCAAAAATCACCGCGGTCACGATCCGAACGCGCGGATCCAGCGGGCTGATCAGGCCTTCGCGCTGGACACCTGCCTCGGAGAGTGTCTTTTCACGAGGTCCCAGCGCGTGTGCCATCAGGCAGCCAACTTCCGGCGCGCGGCCAGATAAAAGCCCAGCCCGAACAGCCCGACAATATAGCCGATCCCGCCGAGGATGGTCTGAAGATCGTTCTGTTCGCGATAGGCCGCAATTTCTCGGCGAAGCGGGCGCATCTCGTCGCGGACGACTTTGGCAATCACCTGTTGCTGTTCGGCGTTGAAAGACGCTGCATCACCTGTGGTGGTCGCGGCAGGCGTTTCAATGGCTTCGACACCCATGATTTCGGCCACTTCCGCGGCAGGCATGGTAATTTCAGCGATGTGGCCCGCGCCGAGATCCGCGAAGAATGTATGCGTAACGGCTGAAGTTGGTGTGTAGATAAAGAACCCGTCCGCGTCTGTGACCACGCGACCCAACTCGGTCCCGTCCGGCCCGGTTACGACAACCTCGGTATCGCTTGCCATATCGCCGTTTGAAAACCCAAGTTCACCTTCAATGGCGTCGCCCGATGCAAAGACACCTGCGATGACCTTATGGGCCAGCGCGGGCAAAGGCGCGCAGCAAAAGGCCAGAATTAGAACCAGATGCTTCATGTGGTTGCCCCTTTGACAAAGAGTTCCGGCTTAACCTTGCGAGCTAGTAAAACGGCGAACCCGGTCAACACCGCTTCGATCACCATGACGGGGATATGCGCGAAAAAGACAAGCTTGGCGGCGGGCAGGAATTCATCGCCGGACAAAGCCAGCGATATGGCAACCATCCCGGTTGTGGCGGCGATAGCGAAAGCGCCCCCAACACCACCCCAGATCGCGCCGTGCAGGGGTGAGCCACTTGCGATCAGGCGGCCAAACACCATACCTGCCAGAACGGCAGGCAGTGCGATATTAAGGGTATTTATCCCCAAAACCGTCAGCCCGCCAAAGCCAAAGAAAACAGATTGCAGCAAAAGCCCGACGAACAACGCCGGGAAGGCGGCCCAGCCGAGCAACAGCCCGGCCAAGCCATTCAGGATCAAATGCACCGACGACGGACCAATGGGGACGTGGATCAGCGAGGCCACAAAAAACGTGGCCGAAAGCACCCCCGCAGTGGGGATGCGATCAAGGTCCAGCGACCTGAGACCCATTGCTATCCCACCCGCGGCAGCAACTGCGCCGCCAATGACAACCGGGTTGGACAGGGCTCCGTCGACGATGTGCATTTCTTACTCCATGTCCCAGGCGCGGATCCAGATGACCGCATCCTGGCTGAGTTCTTTGCCCTCATGCTCTGTTGCCCGGCCTGCACCAAGTGCGGCAAAGCCCCAGTAGCCGGCCTTTGGTACGCCGAACGAGAAATAGCCGTTGTCGTCAGAAATGGCGACCACAGCACCGCCGGGCATCGGCGAAACGGACGGAGTGGAGGACGCAGCGCTGTCCATGTCCGGCTCGGCGGCCATGTACTCGATCTCGATCTCGGCACCTGCAACCGGCTGGCCATCGGCCAGAACGCGTCCGGTGAAGGTCGAGCCCGCGATGACGTTGGTCGGCTTGTTCAGCGGAATGATCTCGGTCGGTAGTCCAACCGGGTTCATCCAGTCGGTCGGCAGCTCGTTGCGGTTCAGGAACGCTTTGGTGAGCTGCTGGATGTAGATATCCTCGGATTCTTCATAGTAAGGCTGAGGAACGGTAACCAACACGTAGTCGCCGGAACGTTTCACAGGAACCGAGCCCTTGAACGCCGCCCCTTCGTTTTCACCACCGGTGAAGCGAACGGGTTCCAGTGTGCCCAGCAGGTCGGTTTTTTCACCGTTGTGGATCACATAGAACTCTTGCGGCTTTTCCAGATCCATGACGTGGCCGTTTTCGAACGGGTGCCAAAAGATCAGTTTGACCGGCACATCGCCCGGTTTCTCGATCATGGTGTTGGTGGTGTATTCCAAAAGGAAATGCGCCTGCGCCATGGCAGGAATTGCCAGCGCAGCGGCAGCCGTGCAGAGCAGCTTTTTCATAAGGTCTTGTCCTTGTCCCGTTGTGCCAACCCCGGCACATAAATTTTGTTTGACGACGGGATAAACGGGACCTTGTGCCCTTTTGTGGGCACCGGCCCGACGCGCACCCCGGCATCGGTGACGCACCCCTTCCGGGGGTGCATGTCTGGCAGGTCTCCTGACTTGCAGGTCAAAGCATCGGACTGGCCTTCCCGGGAAAAAATCCCAGTGGCATATCAGCCTTGCTCGCCGCTCACAGTTGCGGGGGCAGTTGCGGCATTGGGTTGTCGTTTGACAGAACCCGCACCGCATTCCCTTTTATCCGGGCGAACCCGGAACCAAACATGCAAAAGCGCATGCCAGACTCATCCGTCGTCAGTCAACTCAAATTTTGCGGCACCTCAACGATTGCTATCTTGCACACTTTCGCGTTGCCCCTCTACCGCGAAGCCTCGCGTTCCGGTCTGGGGGCCTTGAGGATGCTGTTGGTTTTTTAGGGAGCGGGCGGAATTCAGCCGCCTTACAAGCAGCGCGACTATCTATGCCCTCTAAGAAACGCCTGACGCTTTCGTTCAGAGCCTCACTCTTTTGCGCCTGCGTCATGTTGTTCGAAGACAAAGTGGCCCGTGCCTCAGGCGCGCTATTCCCGCATTTTCTCACTCTTTTAACCCGGCTCATGGGAGTGCCAACAAATGGCGCATCCAGCGGCTGATGCTTGGGATACAACCTCGCATCCCGGGGAACGGAGAATAGCCAGATAGGGCAGAATTACATGCAGATCGAGCTAAGAGATTGTGCGTTCGAGCGCGGGGGCAAGTGGAAAGGTAGAGTAGCGAGTATTGCGCCTTCGCTCTTGCTGGGTTTTGTCGGTGGTAGCCGTCACGGCAACGACGGGGCATGCCGAGGTGATCGATAGCGCGCGGACGTCTCCGTTCATCAATGTGGTGGATGAAGACCTGGTTATCAGAGACGCCGGATCGATCGAGGCGAAACCATTGGCCGGACTGGGTTTGGTCGTCTTTGCCCTTCCGGATTGCACAAGCACCCTGACCAACACCGGCGCAGTCCAGGTTTAGGTCAGGGGCAACACCAATGCCGGCAGAGACGTCATCGAGTTGCTGGGCCTGTCTGACAGCTTCGAGAATAGTGACGCGCTGAAGATAGACGTGAATACTGCGAACGGCAGCGCGTTTTTTAACGTGGTTGAAGTTTCAGGCGCGGGTGGGATCACTGGCAGCGCGAGCAGCTCCGGGGCAGTCTTTGGGCGTGCGACAGGCAACAACGCATTCGTAGACGGGGCTATTCGACTGACGTGGGCGGCGGCAGCCTGACCGCCTCCTTGGTAGCGGTACCAATACAGTCGGCGAGGTTGGTTTGAGCTATGAGAAAGCCTTTAATCACGGGGGCAACCTTCGCCTTAAGGCGAGATCGACCCTTGGTGCCGACATATCCACACGGGCTTTGTAGGCCTCCTACGAGTGGCAGTTCTAACCCCGCGCGGGTCCCTGAAGCCGTGTGAAGGCGCACTGGCGGAATTGAGGCAGGTACGCCCCAGAAAACCTCAAGACCGCATCGTTAGCTGTTTGGACCAGTACTGCCGTGCAGACTTTTCGATTGATGGGATCCCAATGAGAAAACCAAAAAGTAATGCAATACTGCTTGGCCTCAAACCCGCTAGTGACGCCAGCTTACTTATGGACCCCGAGTTCTGCGCCCCACGTGTTGCCACGTTACAAAATCCGGACGGTCGAGGTTTTGAAGATCCGGGCCTGAAAGCGGTTCGCGACGCAAAACGTGCCGCGGACTGGTAAGCTTCTACCGGGCGTAGTCCTTGGCGCTGCTTTTTGCGGGTGGTGATCGTGGCGGTGATCTGAGGTCGATTGGAACTCTGCGGAGCATGCGCGCGGGTATTGGGCCTACGGCGTGGGCGCCTGCCCCGAGGGACAGGCTAACACATCGCTCGGACAGTCTAGCTTTACTGCGGTTTAGCCGGGGGTGTACCAGATCGGCGAGGAATAGGCGCGTTCCTGATGGATCAACTGTGCCTCTTTTGGCAGATCGATGCCAAAGCGCAGCTTGTCATACAGCACCCAGCGCGGGGTGGGAATTTCAAGAACCCGCACATAGTAGAAAGCTCGCTCGTTCGGATCGAAGTCAGGATCGGTCCAGACCGTGACCAGTTCGGATGCGCCGATTGTGTTGCTCCAGCTTGCGGTGTCCAGATTTACGGTGTTGCCGACCTCGGGCAGGTTGCCATCCGCGTCCATCTCACGATCATCAGACCAGACCACATTATAGACTTTTTCCTGCAGCGCTCCCTCGGCGTCCAGCCAGCCCTTGACCACCTGAACCCGGTCCAGATTTGCGCCAATCGGGTCGCGCAGAGCGCCGATCAAGAATTTTGGGGCACCATCCCCTTCGCGCGGGCGCAGGTCGCTGCCCATTGGGACGCCTTTAGTGTAGCCGACATCAGCAACAAGCCGGGTCAACAAGTCTTCTTCAGTGAAATCCCAACCGCCAAAGAACCGCAGTCCGATGCGGGGGCCGGTGGTTGCATAAGTTTCCCGGCGTTTGAACGCATCGAAAATGGCCGCACGTGTGTTATCGGCCGCCCAAACAGCAGTGTAACCCGACGCAACCAGCGTATGACCTTCAAATGCCCCCAGATCGCTTTCCACAAACGGGTGCAAGACCCGCGTGGCCGAAGGTTCCGCGCTGACGGACTTGCCGAAATAGTTCTCTTCCTCGGCGGTGGCCAGTGACGTATGGCTGTCGGTCGCTCCACCCATCCCGAACTTATAAGGGTTCACGCCGAACTTTTCTTCCAGCGCCAGACCGCGTTTCAGGGCCTCGCGTGCGTATTCCCCGGCCAGCATGTCTTCGGTTTTCAATTCGGTGATATCCAGATTGCCGACATCCCAGTTTTCATAGTCGGCAAAGGCATCATCGGGGCTAAGGAACGGGTGCGCCTCGCCATCGCCTTTGATTTGTGTGACTTCGTAGTGAGGCTCCCACTTGGCGCGGTTCTGAACATATTCCTCGTCGACCTTGCCACCGTGATAGGTGTCTTCGGTCGGGAACATCCATCCGTTCGACAGGTTGCCGTTATGGGCAAAAGCAACGGCGCGGCCGCCCGTTTTCGACTGATACTCCTCAAGCCAGGCATAGAGCGCTTTGGGATCGGTATCCCCATAAGGCGGTTGCGTCACCGGTGGCACCATCTGCAGCGCCCGGATTGGTCCATCCCTCAGCATCACGTTGCGATGCAAGTTGAACCCCTTAGGAACCGAGGTCCATTCAAACCCGATAAAGGCCGTGAAATTGCCGGGGTCGTTGTGGCGCTCCGCGGCCAGAACGATCTGTTCCCAGGTAAAGGCAAAGGCATCCGCACCGGGGCTGTAGGATTCAAGCAAAAGCTCGGGCAGGGTCATCTGCGAAAAGTTGGTGATGATATCAAACGCCGCTTTCGCCGCGTCTTCGCCACCGGCTTTGTAACCCTCATACCACTCCAATCCCTTCGGTTCGGCCAGAACACCGGGTTTGCCCGCCTGCAGATCGGGGGCAAAACCCATCAAATCGGTGTGGTCGGTTAGCACCATCCAGTCCAGCGGCCGGGCCAGCCTGACGGGTTGGCCAGTCGAGGAAATGACCTGCTCACCTTTGGCGAACCGCCACGCATCATCGGGCAGCAAAGTGTTGCCAAACGCACCGGCGTCTAAGGACAGCCCGGTGTGCAAATGGGTATCGCCCCACAGCGGACGTTCCGGGAAGGACCGATTGGCATAGGGTGAAAATGGTCGTTCAGCAAAGGTCCCCTCGGCGGCTTCCTTGCTGGGGACAGCGTCAGCCATCACACTTGCTGGCAGGAATACCAAAGTGAAAAAGCAGAAAGACAGTCGAAGCATGTGAACCTCCCCCTCACAGACACCGCGATTAGAGTTAAGAAAATATATATCTTGTTTTTACGATATCATGTTGCTTGGCGCATTTGTAAAAAACTTCGAGGGGCGTACGCGCTGCTTTGCGAGGCAGTTCAGGCTTGTGTGCGAAGGATGGTGATCAATCGTTCTGCTGCGTCCGAAAGTATCTCCTCGTCGAAGGCTGCGTATCCCAGCAAGAGCCCTTGCAGTTTTTTAGGAAGTACGCAGTGGTCCGACAAGGCACTGACGCGCAGACCGTTTTGGTCGGCCTGTTTGCTGATCTCAAGATCGGACATCCGAGCAATAAGAGGATCCTTTGCCGACACGCATAAGTGCATTCCGGAGGAATCGGGTTGAAGGTCCAGTAGGTCCGCAGCAGGGGATAGTGCATCAAGAAGGTGGCTCTGACGCTTGGCATAGACGCGTCGCATTCGACGCAGGTGCATTGCAAACTCACCACTGTTCATGAACGCCGCCAATGCGGGCTGCGGGATCAGTGAGGCGCGGGGACCGACGCGGCCAAGATAGGCCAATGTGCTGGGCAGAAGGCGTTTGGGGACCACCAGATAGCCGATCCTAAGCGCTGGGCTGACCAGTTTCGAAAAACTGCCCAGGTAAATCGTGTTGTCCAGACCGTCCAGCCCCGAGAGTGAGGGCAGGGGTTGCCCGCGATAACGGAATTCACTGTCATAGTCGTCCTCGATTACGACGGTTCCGGTCTGCTGAGCACGCTCAAGCAAGGCGACCCGGCGGGACAGGGGAAGGCTCACCCCCGTTGGATAATGCCGCGAGGGGGTGACGATCGTGGCATGTATTCCGTTCGGAATGCGCTCAATATTCATTCCGTCTTGGTCAATGCGGACGGGATGGGCGTTGTTGCCTGTGTCAGCAAGAATTGTGTGCAGTTTGGGCCAGCAGGGGTCCTCAACCGCGACCTGCTTGCCCACGCCCAGCAGGCCATGGAAAATCACCTCGAAAGCCTCTCGTGCGCCAGAGGTGATCACCACCTGACCGGGATCACAGGACAGGTGACGCCACGCAGTAAGGTGGTCCGAGATCGCTTCACGCAGCGGATACCAGCCCAGCGGGTCCGGGCGGGCCAAAAGCGCTGGCGTTGGGGTTCGCCATGCGCGTTCAAGATGACGCGCCCATTGTCGGTGTGGCAACAAGGTTTGATCGGGCAGTCCGGTTTGAAAGGTGCGCCATTCCGCGGTCATCGGACCGGCCGGACGCGGGATAGGCCGTGGGTGTGACAGGTGCGTGATCTCGCTGGCGATAAAGGTTCCGCTGCCTTGCCGGGTGACCAGATATCCTTCGCTGATCATCTGGTCATAGACCGCCTGAACCGTCGTGCGAGAAATTGACAGCTCGGACGCAAGAGCCCGGCTGGCGGGCAGACGTGCGCCGGCCAGATCCGGAGACTTTGAGACGACGGACCGCAGCGCCTCCAGCAACTGGGCCTGCAACGGTGCCTTCAGCGACGCATCCAGCGAGATCGCAAACAGGTCACGGTGCAAATTGGCCTTAGAAAAAGTTTCAAAATTGGACATTTGAAAACATCCAATACCCGTGCACTACGGGCATAGCAAGAACTAACCCGAGCTATGACTATGAACGAGACACTGGAAGTAACCGACAGAACACGCTTGCGCAGATCGCATGAGCGGGGGCATTTCGACCGTGCTACGATCAACCAAATTCTGGACGCGCAGCCCATGTGCAGCGTGGGATACGTGATTGATGGCAAGCCCTTTGTCACGCCAACCCTGCAATGGCGCGAAGGGAATCACGTTTATTGGCACGGCTCTTCGGCCAGTCGCGCCTTGCGCAACGCACGCGACGCGCAGGTGTGCCTGTCAGTCGCAATCCTTGACGGCTTTGTGCTGGCGCGGTCGGGGATGCACCATTCAGTCAACTCGCGCTCAGTCACGCTCTTTGGGACCGCTGTCAAAGTCGAAGATCCAGAGGAGAAGCTGGCAAAGCTCGGCCGGTTCGTGAATGGCCTTTTCCCCGGGCGCTATGAAAGCCTGCGGCCGGATCACGCGCAGGATCTGAAGGCGACCATGGTTCTTGGCATGGAGATTTCCGAAGGCAGCGCCAAGACCCGCGCCGGCGGCCCCAATGATGAAGAAGAAGATTATAGTTTGCCGATTTGGGCCGGGGTCATTCCCGTCAGAACCACGGTTGGCGATCCGATCGCCGATCCCCGGAATATCGATGGGGTCCAGGTACCCGAGCATGTGCAGTCTTTTCGGTTGTAGGGCGGCGGCATGACGGACCTTTCGGTAAATCTGAATGTTGCGGCCTTGCTTCGGAACCGGCGCGAGCACCCGTGGCCGGATATCCTGGATCTGGCCCGGATCGCCCTTGCAGCCGGGGCGGCGGGGGTGACGGTGCACCCACGGCCAGATGAACGCCACACCCGACCCGGCGATGTGCGGGCGCTGCGTGCATTGCTTGATGCCGAGTTTCCGGATCGGGAGCTGAATGTCGAAGGTTATCCCGACGCGCACTTCTTGTCGCTTGCTCATGAGGTTCGTGCGGATCAGGTAACGCTTGTGCCGGATGATCCGGCGCAGGCGACAAGTGACCATGGCTGGGAATTCGAAGCACAGGGCGCGATGCTTGCAGACGTGGTGGGTGGACTGAAGAAAAAGGGTCATCGCGTGTCGCTGTTCAGCGACCCGGAGGCGCTGTACATGACCAGCGCAGCGCAGACAGGGACGGATCGGGTCGAGTTCTATACTGGCCCCTTCGGTGGTGCCTACAACGATCCGATCACCGAAGAACGCGAACTAGAGCGGCTGGCCGATGCGACTGCCGAAGCCGAGGCGCAGGGCTTGCAGGTCAACGCGGGGCATGACCTTACGGTCGGCGGCACGCGCAAGCTGATCACCCGCATCCCCTCGATCTCAGAGGTTTCTATCGGTCATGCGCTGTTCTGCGATGCGCTGACATTCGGGATGGCCGAAACCGTTCGTCGCTATCTCGAGTCCTGCGCGCCGTCCGAGGGATGATGACTGTCGGGAAAAGAGTTTGGCAAAAAGGGCAATGCTGACAACAAGATCGTGCCCCACCTTGTACATCTAAACGCTCCATACGCTGTGTACGGGCATGATCATCTGTTCGAAACACCTCGGACGGATGGAGTTGTTTTGCGTTTGTGGTGGCTGAAAATTAATTGATTGGACTGGAACTCCGACCTGAAGTCCGCCGCCCGGCCGGACAATGCGCCATAGAATGTCAGCAAGCCGGGTTCGATATGGCGCGCCTGTGCTATACAATCCTCGCATATCGCTTCGACACGTTCCGCAGGCTGGCGATCACGAATGGCTGCAATCAGCACCTTGTGAGTTGCTTCCAACTTTTGAAACGCGGGTGTGCCTAGCATGGTCTTGTTACCAACCAGAACAAAGACTGGTTCCAGATCGGTTCTCCCTTTTAGATCGACATACCCGGCTTCGAGCATGGCCATGTCATACCTGGTTTTCTCGTAAACCGAATATGAAACCAGAATGTCATAGTCGACGTGACGGCAGCTCTGCTCGATTCGCGCGGCGACGTTCACCACATCCCCGATCACGGTATAGTTGAACCGGCGCTTGGACCCTATATTGCCGACACAGGCACGACCGGTGGCGCAGCCGGTGGCCAGCGCAATCGGTGGCCGACCCTTCATAACGTCCGAGGCATTGAAGTCGATCAGCGCTTGCCGCATCAGCAACGCTGCCTGTGCCGCGCGGCAGGGGTGATCCTCGACCGGTACCGGCGCATTCCAGAAAGCCATAACCGCATCACCGATGAACTTGTCGATGGTGCCGCGTTCCAGCAGGATCTGATCGCCGATCTGCGAAAACAACTGGTTCAACAGGGCGACCAGATCAGTGGCCGATACCGACTCGGACAACGGGGTGAACCCCCGGATATCGGAAAACATGACGGTGATTTCCTGCGTTTCGCCACCCAGTTGCAGCTGATGGCCTGTTCCTTCCATTTCGTCCAGAATTTCGGGAGCAACATAGTGGGAAAAGACCTGCCGGATCACCCGCTTTTCCCGCTCGGTCGAAATAAACAGATAGCCCGCCAGCAAGCCGAAATTGGCCATTCCGCCCATCAACGGAAAGGTGACATCGAACAGGATCAACTGGTTTTGGAAAGCAAGCCAACTGATGCCAAGCACGACCGCTGCTGAGGCACCTCCTGCCACGAATGAGGCCACCGCGCCGAACCGGGCCATGACTGCGATGACAACGAGGCCGAGGGTGACGAAAGAAAGCAACTCAAGCGCCGCGGTCACATCCGAGCGGCTCATCATTTCACCAGTCAGAATCTGTTCGAGGACTTGCGCGTGGATCGATACACCGGGAACAGATTCACCCAACGCCGTCTGGTGCATGTCGAACAGACCGGCGGCCGAAGTGCCGACCAGGATAATCCGACCCTCAATTTCGGCGCGCAAAGCGGGGTTGTCCGGTTCCTGCATGATATCGGCCGCCGATAGATACAGATCTGGATTGTCGCGCCTGTACCGGACCCAAACCTCGCCGTTTTCGGTGGTCGGCAGCCGGAACTCTCCGATCTCGACGGCCAGCATGATGCCAGCTTCGTCCGGCGTGCCCTCGGCAATGATGATGGTTTCGCCCAACGCGACCCTAAGCGTTTCGATGCCCAATCCCGGAAGTGCCCCGTCCGGGCCGCCCCACAGGACGGGAACACGGCGTATGATCCCCATGCCGCCCAGAGGCGAAACGTTGACCCCACCGATACCCGCTGCGCTGCGATCTAATGGCGGAGCAGGGGGCGTCCAATGCGGGACTGTTACCAATCCGGCGGTTGGCGCTTCGCCGATTTCAACGATGCCAGCGTGGGGAGTGACGGCCCTGCCATCTCCGGATTGCCGGGCAGCGGCGCCCAAAACGACCGGCCAGTTGGCGATTTCGAGCGCGAACAGCACATCGTTGTCGAGTTTTGTGGCATGACGATCCACCGAGACCACACCGGAAAGGGCAGGGTCGTTCAAAAGCCGCGCTGGCGAGAACCTGTCGGGCTCGACGAACAATATGTCGAAAGCGATCGCGGCAGCGCCGTATTCGCCCAGGTTTTTGACCATCTGTGCAAGCAGGGTTCTGGGCCAGGGCCATTGCCCCCAATTTGCCAGCGACTGCTCGTCGATATCCACCACACGTATGGGAAGCTCGGGGTTGTACTCTCGCGGTGAAATGCGTTGCAGAAGGTCAAAGTAGATCAGCCGCGTCATCCGCACCGGGTAGGGGTCAAGAACTCGGATGAAACATCCAAGCAGGATCAGGCCGAGCCCTACAAGCTGAAAGGCACGTCGCCGCCCTGTTCTTTCCCTGGGCTTTCCGATCACGTTAGCCTCCGACTGCCGAGGTTGTCCCTGCGCGTGCAGGTGTCACCACGCCATCGCCTGAACTGGTGTCATCAAATGGCGCCCGTTTGTTTTAGCCGCCGCTGTTACCGCCATTCCCGCCAGCGCCACCGCCGTCAGGAGAGCCCCCGAATCCATCCGTATCCCCGCCGCCGATTGTGCCGCCGCTTCCAGGGCCGCCGCTGCCAGAGCCGCCACCAATCGAGCCGCCACGTCCATCCCCGCTGCCGCTGTTGGCACCGATATTGCCCCCGGTGCCGTTGTCGCTGCCGGTTGTGCTGCCGATGTTGCCTCCATTCCCCTGACCGACGCTTTGCGCCGAAGGGGGATCACTGCGCGGTGCCGAGGCTGCGGTGCTTTGAACCTCACTGCGTTGGGTGGGCTCCGACCTTGTTTCCCGCGGCTCGGATCTTGGTGGTGGCGGCAAGGGGTCCGTTCCGCAGCCCCTGAAATCAATTTGCAGAGGGGTCAGCAACTGTTCCTGCGATTGAGCAAAAGGAAACCCGTTTGCAAGTGCGTTGTCGTAGCTTTCCTGGTCGACAGGGCGCCCAACGTTACCGGCTTGAGTCGTTGCCAGAAGACTGCATTGAAGCCCGGCTTCACGGCAGTTGCCGCTTTGGCCGCACATTTCCACACGACCTTGAAGAACAAGCATGGCGCTTTGCGTGCCGGGCACGACCCAAAGATCGAAGGTTGTGCCCCGCACGGCCATGGTTGCGGTCGGTGTTTTGATGGAATAGGCGCGCTTTTTGCTTTTGCCAGAGATGAACCGGAAACTTCCACCCAAGGCCTGAACCGCAAAGTTCTTGGCCTTTCGGTTTCCGCGCAGCATCGTCACATCCAGCATCATGCGCGCGTTTGGTCCGATGGCGATCTTGGTTTCGTCCACGAAAACAAGCTGCACCACACCGCTGCGGTCGGTCGATATGGAATCGCCAGAGGCCACCCCCATACCAGTCCGCAACGGCTGGGTTATTCCCGCGCGCGTGATTTCTGCGCCTTGTTTAACGCCTATGACTTTCCCGATTTCAGCTAAAGCCTGCGATGCCGGCAGAAAAAAACAGCAAATAAAAAGTAACGATCTCAACCAAGCAAAAACCAACATACTTCCCCCACAGGTGGTTCAGGGCGCGGAGCGCCCGCTGCTCGGCTTTGCCTCTATAAATTCGATTGTATTAATCTGTTTTTATAAAATATATACAAATATGCCTTAAAACCTGCTCTTCTTGCAAGTTTTCTGTGTTAGACGTGTCGATGCCTGCGTGAAAAGACATCGACCCTGCCATGTCAGAAGGTCAGTTGGGTGGATTGCCGACCCCGGAATACAGCGCGCGGCTTTTTCTGCGATCATCAGGGTCATGGCGCCATCCACTTTGAACACAGTACGAATCTGCAGGTGGTCTTGCAGGTTTTCACCAACAGCGGGTTGGTCCAGCACCACATCGATGCCATGGGACTTCTGGAACTCGCCGTTGCCAATACCTGACAGCTGCAGGATTTGCGGCGAGTTGATGGCACCGGCCGACAGAATAACCTTGGCCGAGGCCTTCACGGTCACCGGCTGTCCTGCACGACGCACGACGGCGCCGGAACAGCGCGTCGCGCCATCGGCGGTGGTGATCGAACGACTAGAGGTCGGGTTCTTCAGGACTCTGCCGTCTTCATCTTTTCCCTGAGTTGGAATTTCTGGATTTTCCCGGTCGAGGTCTTGGGCAATTCAGAAAAAACAATAGCCTTGGGGGCTTTGAACCCGGCCAGGTGTTCGCGGCAGAAGGCTATGATCTCATCGCCTTCTGCCTCATGACCGGGGCGCAGTTCGACGAAGGCACAGGGCACCTCGCCCCATTTGGGATCGGGCTTAGCCACGACTGCGGCGGCCTGTACGGCAGGGTGGCGGTAGAGAACGGCCTCGACTTCGACCGATGAGATGTTTTCACCGCCCGAGATGATGACGTCCTTCAACCGGTCCCGGATCTGTATGTAGCCATCCGGGCTGACCACGGCAGCGTCTCCGGACCAAAAGTGCCCGTCTTCAAAAGCCTCGGCAGTGGCGGCGGCGTCCTTATAATAGCCTTTCATGACCGTGTTGCCGCGAATGGCGATCTCACCTTGCGTTTCGCCATCCCGGGGGACGGTTGCCCCGCTGTCGCGATCAACAACCGCAACAGATTCAACCATTGGAAATGCGATGCCTTGCTGAGCTTGCAGGCGCGCCTGTTCGGCCGGGATTTCGTTGGCCCAATCCTCTTGCCACAGGCACTGAGAGATGTGGCCATATGTTTCCGTCAGGCCATAAACCTGCATGACGTCCAGACCCATCGCCTTGGTCTTTTCCAAAACCGAAGGTGGCGGTGGGGCACCGGCGGTCATCACTTTGATGGCCGGGTCGAAGGGCTCTGCTCCGGTGTTGTCCAGTTCGGCCAGCATCTGCAGCACGATGGGCGCCGCGCCTAAATGGGTTACGCCATGTTCGTGGATCGAAGCCATGATCTTGTCTGCTGCGGGCACTCGGGTGAATACCATGGTGCCGCCTTGCATCGCCATCACCCATGGGTGCCCCCAGCCGTTGCAGTGGAACATCGGCACAACGGAAAGGTAGACCGGATAGCTGGGCATCTGCCACGCGGCAACGGTGCCAAGCGCCATCAGGTAGGCTCCGCGATGATGATACACCACACCTTTCGGGCGCCCGGACGTGCCCGAGGTATAGTTCAGCGCGATCGCATCCCACTCGTCGTCGGGCAGGGCGGGGCCAACGTGATCGCCAGTGTTCAGAAGCTCGGAATAGTCCTTTCCACCAAGGCTGTCCTGAGCGGCTGCGTTTGGATCGGAGATTTCCATAACCGGGATGTCACGACCCAGCAAGGCAAAGGCCTTTGACAAAAGCGGCACCAGTTCACGGTCGACAATCACCAACCTGGTGTCAGCGTGGTCCAGAATATAGGCAATCGTTTCAGGCTCTAGCCGTGTGTTCAGCGTGTTCAGAACAGCACCAGACAAGGGCACGGCAAAGTGGAGCTCGAACAGTTCGGGAATGTTCGGGCAGAGAACAGAGACCGTGTCGCCCTTGGAGATACCCATTTCAACCAGCCCACGCGCGACCGCGCGCGACCGCCGGACAACTTCGGTCCAATCGCGCCGAAGGTCTCCGTAGATAACCGCCGTGCGGTCACCGTGCAGCGCTGCCGCACGGTACAGAAAAGACAGTGGGGACAGCGGTACATTGTTTGCCGCTGTCTTCTCCATTGCTTCAAAGTGCTTTTGCATGGTCAATCCTCCCCAATAGACCTGCGTGACCGAGTTTAGGTTTCACCGAAACCCTTGGGAACAGGTAAGTCCGGAAGGGTTTTTGCCCGCTTGGCCAAACTACGCCCGATCACCACCCGGCTGATTTCTGTCGTGCCGTCCACGATACGGAGCATCTGGCTAAGCCGCGACAGGCGATCCAGACCGTAAGGTTTGAGCAACCCCATCCCCCCAAGAACCTGCGTGCAAGTATTGGCTGCCTTGACCGCCGCATCCGGAACAAACCGCTTGGCGTGGGCCGCCATAACCGGCCCTTCAGGCGTTCCCAGCGCATGAGCCGCGGCGCGGTACAGCAGGCGCGAGGCTTCCAGTTCGGTCGCGACATCGCCCAGCATCCACTGAATGCCGTCCAGATCCAGGTTCTTGCCGCCAAACATCTTGCGATTCTTGGAATAGCTCAGCGCCGTGTCCAACGCGGCCTGCATCAATCCGCAGCAGCCCGAGGCGATGGATACACGGGCGATGTCGATCGCCATTAGCGACCCTTGCAGCCCTTGCCCGACCGGCAGGATGATATTGTCTTCCGAGACCACGACGTCTTTCATGTACATCTCGGACAGGGGCAGGAAGTTATAGCTGGGCGTTTCATAGCGCGGCCCAAAGCTTAGGCCCGGTGTGTCGGCAGGAATGGCGATCATCGCCATATCCTGGTGCCCGGGTTGGTCGGTCGTCTTCACGACGGTGAAATAGATATCGGCCTCGCCTGCAAGGCTGACCCAGGCTTTGGCACCATTGATTGTCCAGGTTCCATCCGAATTGATCACGGCGCGGCTGTACATGTTGGTCGCGTCAGAGCCCGATTGAGGTTCCGTCAGTGCGAAATTCGCCAGCTTTCGACCGGATGTCAGATCGCGCGCCCACTGTTTCTTGAACGACTCGGTGCCGTAACCGCATCCGGCGAAGGTGCAGATATTGTGCATCGACAGCGCAAACGCATAAGCCCCATCGGCGGTTCCCAGTTCCTCATAAACCCGGATGCCGTCGCCCAGGGAAAGTCCTTGTCCGCCGTATTCTTCGGGCGCATAGAGGCCCGTAAGCCCCTCAGCCCCTGCTTTGTCCGATGTGGCACGCGGCCAAACCCCTGCTTGGTTCCAGGCATCAACGTTTGGGGCGACTTCAGTAGCGGCATGTTCACGCGCCACATTCAAAATTTTTTCAATATCGGTAGACAAGCAGGACCTCCCAAATTCCGGCGTTTGAATTATTTTGCCTGTTTAAACGAGTTTTTTCTTCTACAATATGTCGAAAATTCTGAGCAAGGGATTGAATATTTCAATGGCTGACAGTCTGCCGACACTCAAGGGCCTGAGAGCTTTCGAAGAAGCCTACTGGCATGGCAGCTTCACGCTAGCCGCCAAGGCGCTGAACGTGCAACAGCCTGCAATAAGCTATCAGATCAAACAGCTTGAGCAGGATTTGGGTGCCGTTCTTTTCGAGAAAACGCATGGGCGTCTGGTACCGACCCCCGACGCCAGTGAGCTGTATGAAACAGTATCGCGAGCTTTTCGAAACATACGAACGACGGCGGCCCGGATTCGCGCGAAGGAGGGCGATGGGGTCTTCACAATCGCTACCTATCCGGGAATCGGCACGTATTGGCTATCGTCGCGTTTACCGGAACTGTCGGATCAAATGGGAGCTCAGGTGAAGGTAGTCACTCTGGTCAAGGATGCGGACCTGTTTGTGGAACCAGCTGATTGCTGGATTCTCTTCGGTCAGGGTCAATGGCCTGGGTTCGAGGCCCGAAAGCTGATTGATGAAAGCGTTTGCCCTGTCGCGTCTCCCAACCTTATCGAACGATACCGGCAACCGGACGGCAGCATTGATGTGTCCAACATCCCGCTGATCGAACAAGAAGATCCTGAGAGACGCTGGCTGAGCTGGGAGGCATGGCTGGATCGTTCTCAGGATGACTGGCGTCTGTCCGACAATCGTGTCGTGGTCAATGATCACGGAATGGCGCTGCATCTGGCCCTGACCGGGGCTGGCGTTGCGCTTGGCTGGACCGGCATTATTCAGGACCTGATCGACGGGAAAAGCCTGATCCCCATGTCGACCCACCATGCGCGGTCGGATTTCGGGTATTGGGTTCTGGGCCGCGAAGGGTTTTGGGAAACGACCCAGGGCCGGTTGGTCATCGACCTTTTGAAAGGCTGACAGTGAAATCCAGAATTTCAGTCGCTGTCCGGCTAGGGTTGGCGTGAAGCGTCCGCGTGTTTCGCGAATCCAGTGCCCGTTCTGTTTCCTTGTCGATGGATTTGGTCGATCAAAAACTGCCCGAAACCGTTGCAAAACAGCACGATTTGGTGCGATTTCAAGAAGTTCCGGGGTTTCTAAGAAATCTGCCAAACTGTTGTGAATTGGCCTTGTATTTCCAGCGTTTGCAAGGATATACCCGTCGGCGGAGACGTGGCCGAGTGGTCGAAGGCGCTCCCCTGCTAAGGGAGTAGGCGGGAAACCGTCTCGAGGGTTCGAATCCCTTCGTCTCCGCCACCTACCATTTCTGTAGATTTGGCGCGATCAAAGGCTTGCCTTGCGCGTCTTTGGCAAGCCCTTGTTTTAGTTTCGTTGTTCTAGATACGCCTATAGTGCGGACTACGGGCAGAGTTGGCCTGTACGATCAGATCAACATTTCCAGCCGCACTTCCGGGAAAGATCCGAGCGCTGTTTCAAATTCTGTTTTGGGCATAGCACACAGGGCTGTTGATAGCCCGTCGGCGATGGCCGCGCTGGGCGCGGAAACCGAGACGACATGCGACGGGCGCACATCGCCCGCAGGGTTCAGGATGTGCCCCTGATCACCATTCAACATGAAGCTGCGCGCGTCCGACGTTGCCACGGCGCGGTCCCGCAGTTCGATGGACTTTTGCACCTGACCTCCAGGCCCGGCCAGTCCGACTTGCCAGGCCCGTCCGTCTTTGCGTTCGCCCAGGGCGGAGATTTCTCCCATGTTCACCAGCACGTTCCGCAGGCCGTGTGCAGTCAAAAGCGCACTGATACGGTCGGTGATGGCACCCTGCGCGATACCGTTCAGGGTCAGTGCAGAAATGCCGGGTTGTGGCAAACGGATCACGTCCGCCTGAACAATCACGCTTGCCCATCCGACAGAGCGTCGAGCTGCGTCGATCTTCTCGGGGCTGGCGCTGATTGCCAGAGCGGACCAGAGCGGTTGAACACTTGGGTCGAAAGCACCGTCTGTGGCCTCGTGCAGCGCTGTGCACAGGCTGAGAACGTTCAGCAATTCGTGCGAAGGAGCCCTCAGGTGCCCGTCACGGTTCAGACGATTGAGTTCAGACTGAGGGCGGTACAGGCTGAAGATGTTCTCCAAGCGGTCCATCTCGGCCTCAACTGTGGCGATGATCGGCGCGGCCTGGGCATCGGTCAGCCCCTCCAGCCGCAAACTGGCCGCAGCGCCCAGAGCAGCCCCACGCCAATGGGCCGTCGGGGACGGTTTCGCACCGGCTGGAAAAGCCGCACATGCGGCGGACATGGTCAGGAACCGGCGGCGGGAGAGGAGAGTCATGAGGGGGTCTCCAATTTCAGGTCCAGATCAACGGGGCCTAGAACCTCGGCCGCGGGAATGTCGGACAGTGACATCTGCGCGCCGCCATATTGGGTGATAAAGACATCGGCGTCCGTGGCGTTAGCAAAGGGCACAACTTCGGGTGCACCCATGCCGCCAGCAACCTTGGAGCCAACAACAAAGATTGCACCATCCGCTGCGATCCAGTTTGAAATACCCGGTTGCCGCCAGTTCGGGGCGACGCCCATATCACTGACGTACACGGCGGTGATCTCGGCATCACGTTCGGGGCTTTTTAGATAGGCCACCATGTCGCGTACCTGAGCAAAGAATAGCGGCGCGGGATAGCCTTCAAGATGAATCTGCCCCTTTGGCCCGCCATGTTCGGCGATGTTCATCTGACAGAAAAAACTGAGCGCATCCGGCGTCAGGTCAACCGGATCTGGGGCGTCGGCAACTTCTTCCTTGCAGGCCGCCAGCGCGACCAATGCGATCAGGGCAAGTCGTTTCATGGCTCAACCCTCCGGAAAGCGAGCCGCGCAAGGACAAAGCCCAGCACCGGCCAGATCAACAGCGAGGCGGGCGCGGCCCAGACGGGCAGGGCCTGCGCGGCTCCGGTCATGCCGGATGCCATGGCGACGCCTTCGGTTGCGGCGATGTTCCACAAACGGAATGCGTCGGCCGGGTTGGCTACCATCACCCATGGAAAGACGGATTGGGTGAAGGTGCCGCCCTTGTCCATGACGACGGCTCCCAACAAGCCCAGATCATAGAGGACGACAAAAACCAGCCAGAGCCCGGCCGACAGACCTGCCGCCGCCGTAGCGCCCCGTGCCAGGGCGGACAGCAGGTAACCCAGCGCCAGAAAAACAGCGCCCAACAGGATGGACGTGAGAATGAGGCGGGCCAGAGCCATCAGGCTTTCCGGCCCGGCACCGCCAAAGAAGGCGGCGACGGCACCTGCGGTGCCGAAGCCCACGGTCATGGCAAAAGCCAGCGCTGCCAGATGGGCGGTGAACTTGCCCAGCAGGATTTCTCCGCGCCCGGCTGGGTAGGACAGCAGCAGTGACAGGCTGCCCCGGTCCACGTCTCCGGCGATGGCGTCGAAGGAGATCATCAGCGCCAGCAAAGGCGCGAGATAGACCGACAGGGTGGTCATCGAAGCGACCGAGACGGTCAACATATCGACGCCCAGCGTGCCAGTCGGTGCGCTGCCTGCAAAGGTCAGCGCCAGCGCGAACAGCACCATGATCAGCGTGGCGACCAGCAGCCAGCGGTTGCGGCGCAAGATCAGCATTTCTGTGCGGGTGATGGCGAGGAAGCGGGTCATTGCATCTCCTCCTGTGCGTAGTGGCGATAGAGGTCTTCCAGCTTGGGTGGAGTCATTTCCACATCCGCCACGGCCTCGCCCAACCCGGCGATCCGGCGCAGGGCCTCCATCTTGTCATCGGGGGTGCAGAGCAGTTCCACGGATGCCCCGTTGATCCGGTTGCCACCCAATTCGGCGGCCAGCGCGTCAGGGTTGGCACTGGCACGGACTTTCAGGCGGATCGGCAGACCGGCCAGCGCCGATAGATTGTTCAGCGTGTCGTCGGCGACCATCCGACCCTTGCGCATGATTGCGATCCGGTCGGTGCGGGCTTCGACCTCGGTCAAAGCGTGCGAGGCGATCAGAACAGCGGTGCCCTGTGCGGCCAACTCGTCGATGATCGCATAAAGATCCTGCCGGGAAATCGGATCCAGCCCGGACGTTGGTTCATCCAGAAGGGCCACCTTAGGCTGACCCAGTAAAACCTGTGCTAGACCCAGACGTTGCCGCATCCCTTTGGAATAGGTTCCGATCCGACGGTCTAGTGCGTCGCTCAGACCAACTCGATCCAACAGGCCGGGCACATCCGCCTTGGCCCCGGACAGTTTTGCAAACAGGGTCAGTTGTTCGCGACCAGTCAGAGCCGGGTGGAACGAAACCGCCTCAGGCAGATAGGCCGTCTCGCGCCGGGCCTGCGCGCTGCCGGGGGTGGCGTCTCCGATCCGAATGGCTCCGCCATGGATCGGTGTCAGGCCGAGGATGGATTTGATCAGGGTCGACTTGCCCGCACCGTTATGGCCCAGCAGCGCCACGCGCTGACCGGGGGCAAGAGATAGAGGGATATCGTCGAGAACGCGGGTTTTGCCGCGGTCTTTGCTGACATGGTCGATAGTCAGGGCCTTATCCGTCATGAGGTACCTTTTTCATAGCTGGGGGTTCAGGGGCTTGCATCAATGGGTTGCTGTCCATCACACCCCCCGGCAACAGGGCCGGGAAGGCAGATTGCGACCAGCGCACCAGCTGCACGGCAGGCGAGCCGAGCAGCAATTTGGCTGCGGGTTGGGTCCACAGCACATGGTCCATACTGTCATTGGGGCGGTATGGGGCATCGGCGATACCGTTGCCGTCCACATCATAAGCGGCAAAGTCGGACCAGTAATTGCCGCGCCCGTCTTCCGACCACTCGACCCATTTGGTCGAGACGTATTTCACCTGCGTCCGGTTCCCGATGAAAGTATTGCCAACGATGCGGTTGCGTTCGCTGCCGGCGGTAAAGTGGATGCCGATGCCGCATCCCTGGAACCAGTTGTCGGTGAATTCGTTCTTGTTCGAGTTATAGAGGAAGGTGCATTTCTCTTTCGCACCTTTCACCACGTTGCCGGTAATGGTGCTCTTGTTGGCGTAATTCAGCATCACGCCATGTTCGCGGTCACCGATTGAGACATTGTTGGCCACGGTCACATTGGTCGTGAACATCACCGCATAGCCCAGATCGTTGCCGATCGAGACATTGTCACTGACTACCGAATTGTCCGCATACATGTAGTGCACGGCAAAGCGCAGATCACGGAACAGGTTGCCGGTGAAAATGTTCTTTTTCGACGAGTTCACAAAGATCCCATCTCGGCCGTACCGGATGTCGTTGTCTTCGACCCGCGCGCCCGGCGCGTTCCAGACATAGACGCCATTGCCGCGGTCATTCATCCGCTGGTCCAACCGACCTTCGATCCGGTTGCCACGCACGACACTGTCCTTGGCCCCGTGAATGTCGATGCCGTAGAGGTTGCCCAGCAGTACATTATCTTCAATCAACGGCGCGTGGGCCGTTTTGGTCAATTGGATACCGCTGTCGATCCCGTCATGGCTGGAGCCCGAGCCAATCACAGTCACACCGCGCACGGTTACGCCCGGCCCTGTCACGGTAATGACACTGCCGTTTCCTTGTCCGTCGATGGTGGCCTGGCCCAGTCCGTCGATGGTGACGGGCCGGTCCAGAACCAGTGTTTCGGCGTAGATGCCGGGGCTCAGGCGGAGAGTGTCCCCATCCGCCGCCTGTGCCAGTATTTCATTGATGGCCCCCGCCCGGTTGGGCACATCCCAGTCCGCCGCCCAAAGGGGCGAGCCGAGCAGGAGCGGTATCAGCAGGGGCCAACGCATGGGTTACGCTCCCGCCGGTTCGACCAGCATCCGGCCGCGCATTTCCATGTGCAGCGCGTGGCAGAACCACTGGCAATAGAACCAGTGCACGCCCGGACGGTCAGCGGTGAAGGTGACCGAAGCGGTTGCCATCGGTGCGACTTCCATCGCGATGCCGTAGTTGCCCAGGCAGAAGCCATGAGTCACGTCGTCCACGTCATCCAGGTTGGTGATGTAAACCGTCACCTCGTCACCTTGTTTGACGGTGAACTTCTCAAGGCTGAAGGTCGGGGCCTGCGAAGTCATGTAGACCCGCACCTTGTTGCCGTCCCGGATCGGTTCTTCCGCGCCTTCTTCCAGATCGATGCCATCGGCTTCGGCCTGTTTGCGGGCGTCTTCCCAGGTGACATCGGCACGGTCCCAGACATTGACTGGGTTGACGATGTCGGCGCGAACGATGATCGAGTCATGGGGTTCCGCAAAAGTCGGACCGTCGTGTACCACCTTCATCTCGTTGGACGAAATGTCGATCAACTGCTCGTTCTCGGGCTTCAGTGGGCCTACGTTCAGGAAGCGGTCTTTCGAGAATTTGTTCATCGAAATCAGCCACTTGCCATCGGCATCTTTGGTTTCGCCCATTGAGGTCGAGTTGTGGCCAGGCTGATAGTGAACGTCGACCTTCGAGATGATCGGGTCCACATCTGCACCACCGTAGGCTTCGATTGCCTTGTCGATGTTCCATTTCACGATCTGGCTGTCCAGGAACAGCGTGGTGAACGCGTTGCCCTGACCGTCATAGGCGGTGTGAAGCGGGCCAAGACCCAGCTGCGGCTCACCCACGATGCAAGACCGCGGATCGGCATCGCTTTCGAACAGGGCGTCCAGTTTGGTCACATCCATGATGGATACGGTCGGCGACAGCTTACCGTTGATACAGACGTGCTTGCCGTCGGGCGCTGTGTTGATACCGTGCGGTGAGTTCGGGATCGGGATGTAGCGGGTGTATTTCTTGTTCTGACCCTTACGGCCGTCCAGAACCTTGACACCTTTCAGCTCTTGGTAGTCACCGGCTTCGATGCCTTTTTCGATCTCAGCGAGGTTGAAGACAACGACGTGGTCCAGCTCGTTCTCGGTCATCTCCGCCAGGTTCATACCCATTTCCGAGTTGTATGAGGTCGAATAGGCGTACTTACCCTGATAGTCGCAGTCGGTGTTGTCGAGGTTACCCGAAACGATCACCTGCCATGCCACTTCCATGGTGTCGCCGTCCAGCGCGGTGAAGATGTTCACGTATTGCGACGGATCGTCCAGCACGCTTCCGTCGTTGACCAGCGGTGTTTCATCTTCGCCATTGGCAAAGACATATCCGGTGCGCGGGAACTTCTGCGGACGCAGGCCGTGGATCGCCTTAGCGTTCGGGATCTCGGTGATCTTGTCGCATTTCATCACATCGCAGCGCACACGCGCGACGCGGGTGTTGGCCTTGTCGTTCATGAACAGATAGCGGCCATCATAGGTGCCGTCGGTGAACGACATGTGCGGGTGGTGAAGGTCGCCGTTGTCGTAGGTTTTCAGGCCGCGCTTGGCGAGAAACTCTTTGGTTTCGGGCAGTAGGCCATCGGTCATGATCTTCAGCGATTCATTGGTCTGACCCCAACCGGTGGCCGAGCAGCGGTTGAAGACAGGCACCCTCATCAATTCGCGCATGGACGGGAAGCCCAGGATGCGCAATTCACCGGTCTGACCCGATGACCAGAAGCCGTAGTATTCGTCCAGCTCCCCGGGCTGCAGATTGGCGTTAGCCGCAGCGCTGGCCTCTTTCGCGGTCATCAGGGTCGAGCCCAGACCGGTCCCGGCCAGTACAGCGCCGGTTGCGGTTGCACCCAGCATCCCGCGGCGTGTGATGTTCAGTTTGTTTTCGTTGTCCGACATGATCGTTCCTCCTTTTTAGGAAACGGATTGCGGTTTGGCGTTCGGATGGTTCGCCGGTGGTTGTCCGAGGGGGGTCTTAGGTGTGACCGACCCTGTCTTGGCCCGCCGTTTGAGCTGGCGGATAACGACGGGACATTTGTCCTCGGACTGGTAGAGCACCTGACAATGCAGGCAGGTGACGCACTCGTTCGGGTTGATCTCACCAGTGGGGTGGATTGCCTGAACGGGGCATTCGTTGGCGCAGGTCTGACAGGGGGTGCCGCAATCCTTGTAGCGGCGCAGCCAGTCGAACATGCGAATACGGGCGGGGATCGCCAGCGCTCCGCCCAGCGGGCAGAGATAGCGGCAGTAGAACCGTTCGATGAACAGCCCGATCCCCAGCAAGAGCAGCGCAAAGACCACAAACGGCCAGTCGCGCATGAATTTCAGGATGATCGCGGTCTTGAACGGTTCGATCTCGGCGTATTTTTCGGCCAGCGGGATCGAGACAAAGCTGATGCCGAAGAGCACGAGGAAGATCATGTATTTCGCAGGCCAAAGCCGTTCGTTCAGACCCCAGGGCAGGGTCCATTGCGGCACCTTCAGCGCGCGGGCGATCTTGTTGGTCAGTTCCTGCAGGGCGCCGAACGGGCAAAGCCAACCGCAATAGGCGCCCCGTCCCCAGAACAGCAGTGCGGCAGCGACGGCAAACCACTGAATGAAGACCAGCGGATCAAGCAGGAAGGCGTCCCAGCTGAACCCGGAGCGCAGGCTGCCTGCCAGCGCCATCAGGTTCACGACGCTCAGCTGCGCATTGGCGTACCAGCCGATGAAGAACAGGGTCATCGTCAGGTAGCCAATGCGGAACCAGTAGAAGACCCGCGCATTCATCGTCGCGTGAAACTGGAAGAAGAACGTGGCGGTCAGCACCAGCAACATGACGCCCAGAACGCCGATCTCGACGGTGCGGTCCTTCCAGATACGCTGCCACAAGGCGGCCTTGGCGGCGGCTTCACCGGTGGCGTCATCGACTACCGAGGGGGCAGCAACAGGCAGCAGGTATTGTTCCGGCAACTTGTATCCCAGATCGAAGGTCAGGAAGGTTTTCTCGACCGCACCCACGGCTCGTTGCACTAGCAATTGTAGGCGGAAGGGTTCGGCCGGGTCGAACTCGGCATCAGCAGGGATTTTGAAGATGTCCAGCTCGGTAAAGCTGGGCGCGTCGGACGCTGCAACCTGACCCAGACGGCGTTGTTGCTTATCGAAGAAGCGTACCGAGCTGTCTCCATGGATCAATTGGATGCGGTCAAAAATACCGCCCCTCACATAGCCCGAGCCCTTGAAGCTGTACGCCCCGCGGCCCAGCACCAGAATGGCCTGCTCACCTTCGTCCAGCCAGTTGGTCAGGTTCTGATATTCGGCGTCACCCAGCAGCGATTTGCCGATCGAAGGAACCGAGACCAGTGCCACGTGCATGTCGATGAAGGTGTCATCAGGCTCGCCCGGTTCGGGCCGTTTGATGGCGCGCTGATCGCCTGTGGCCTCAAATGCCGCGTTGACCTGGCCGACATCCAGCGTCAGCCGCCGGATCGAACCGTCGCCAGACAGGGTGGTCCAGTCATGGACCGCATCCTGCGCCATATCAACTTCGCGTTTAGGCCCATCAGCCTGCAGCGGAGACAACCCACCCAGACCCAGCGCACGAGCGACCTTGATACCGCCGCGCACAAGGCTGTCGTCGATCACCATGATCGTGACCGTCGCACCCGAGATGATGTCGAGGTCATGCCCCTCGCCACCCGTCGCGGCCTCATGCTTGAGGTCAAGACCGGTGTAGCCCTCGGTTAGTTCAACCATGCGCGCGTTGGGAATGCCGATCAGAACGATGGGTTCTGAGTGCTTGACCAGTTTCACGCCAGTCAACACCGCATCATCATCGATGGCAGCAACCACGTGGATGGGTTTGCCGGAATAACCGGTGGTGCCCACGAAATCGGATGTCAGAAAGGCCCAGGCGATGGTTTCCCCGCCCTTCAATACGGGGGCGACGGGTACGTCATCGCGCACCGGACCAAAGGCATCGGCACCGGGGGCCAGATCGGCGGGCTCGATTTCAGGCAGGAAGCTGGCGAGGCTGTCGGCATGAGCGCTGATCGCCATCAGACAGGACAGGGCAAAGGCCAGCAGGAAATGGATTGCGCGACTTACGACCACGGCGCACCTCCGATGACTTGGGTGGACGCCACGGACGCGCGCGGGGCGCGTTCAGCTATTTCTTGGGTCGCGCGCGGGGGGCCGCGGGTTTCAGGCCACAGGCGTTTTATGCTGGTGACATTGACCAGATCGCGTGTTTCGCAATGTGCGGCGTGAACAAGGCCCTCCCGTTGCAACACAGGCAGATTGGGCACCGGGGCCGCTGAGGTGACGGCGCACAAAGCGCAGTCGGCGCATTTCGGACAGGGCGCGGTTGGGTCTGTGGTGTCCTCCTCAAGGTCCACCTGAACCCAGACCGCCCCTGCCTCCGAGCAGATCTCCACCCACATGCTTTCCCCGGGACTCGCCAGCGCCGGGCCAAGCAGCTGCAACAGCAGAAGGAAAATGCCCGCCACAGCACAAGCCGCGCGGGACGCGCAAACAGCTGACATGTGCAGAGGGTTGAGGGCGGGCATGGAGAATCCAACTCGGCAATCTTTCCTGAGTCGTAGAACCGTGGCCCGATTCGATACTTGACTTATGTCATTTGTTTTCAATCTGCTCAAAAATTAATCTTGGGAGATTTTCGGTTAAATCACAAAGCACTAGAGTCTCAGTTCAACTGTCAGCTTCATCCATCAACCCGCGTACCCAGCGCCCGGCCAGCCAGGATGTGGGCACGCCCAGGGGGACCGACCACAGGATCGCGGTGACCGGTTCGATAATGCCAAAACCGGCGCTGTTGGCGATCAGGCCGGCCAGAAACAGGTTGATGGCCACGGTCAATGCCGTGGCCGGATAAAGCAGAATGGCCAGCTTCCAGACCGGCCATTTGCCTTCAGTGGCTGGTGCCTTCCGAGAAGGTAATTTTGTTCCAGACATTGTATTTTCCCGAAGGTTTACGCATCGGCAGGCGGCGGACCTCTTCCAGCGTCTGTGCATCATAGACAATCACCGCGCCGTCATCTTCCCAGATCGAAACCAGTGCGTGCCTGCCGTCTTTGGTGAATTCCACATGGGCCACGGTCTTGCCGGGGGCTGGACGCAGAGTTTTTACGATCTCAAGGCTTTGCTTGTCGATCACATGCATCGCGTCCTTGTTCGGTCCAAAGAACACATCGGCCCAGACGTAGGGTGAGTTTTCATGGCTGCGCATGAAAAACCCCGGCCCTTCGGTCTTGATCCGCTTGACGGTCTCCCAGGTTTCCATGTCGATCACCGACACGGTGCCATCGGTCAGGTGCGGCGTGGCCATTACGGTTGTATCGCCGTGCTGCCAGGTGATGCCTGATCCCAGATGCGGCATCCCCGGCAGGTCCAGATCGGCGACTTTCTGACCGATGACCAGATCGATCACCTGACCGCCCTTGCCATCGCGCGAAGCGCCCATGACGTACTCATAGCTCTGGTCGAAAAAGAAATCGTCCAGATAGTCGGGCGTGGTAATCTTGCGCACCGGGAAAGGGTCGGGGTTCTTGAACTGGCCCTCGATGCGGAAATCATGACCCAGCCCGGATTGTGGTGGGTTAGCGCCGTAGAAGACCTCCCAGATCTCGGGTACGTCTTTGAGAGCCAGTACAAAGCTTTCGCGCGGCGGGGCCTGATAGACGGCCGAGACACGGCTGGGGACGCCCTTCTTGCTTTTGACATCGACGACCTTGGCGACCGAGAGGTCTTCGGTCGACAGCAAAGTCAGGCTGTTGGGCAGATAGTTCGCCACCGCCACCCATTTGCCGTCGCCCGACATGGCGATGTTGCGGCTGTTCAGGCCTGCGCGCACGCGGCCTACCTGTTTCAGCGCCCAAATGTCGTATTTCTGCACCCAGCCATCGCGGGACATGATGAACACGTAGCGGCCATCGGGGCTGAATTTCGGGCCACCGTGCACGGCAAAGGGGGTTTCGAACCGGTCCAGAACCTCGAACGTGTCACCGTCCAGCACGCTGACATGGTGGTCACCGGTTTCAACCGCCAGCGTGATGTTCATCGGATCGCTGTCCCAGACGGGTGCGTCGACCGGGGTATAGTCCTCGTCCAACGTGCGGCTGGCCATGATATCGGCCTCACCCCATTCGGGGTCGGTCTCCAGCGGGGATTTCAGCCAGCCGGCCAGTTCCTCGATCTGCAACGCGTCGAGTTCGTGCGAGAATGCAGGCATCTGGGTGGCTGTGCGCCCCTCGGCGATCACGGCGGCCACGCGCGGACCGCGCATCCGTTTCAGCGTTTCGGGGATCAAAGCAGGGCCAACCCCGCCCAGACGGTTTTCGCCGTGGCAGGAGGCGCAGTGTTCAGCATAGTCGGCTGGGGCGTCGGCCCATGCGGTGCCTGCCAGCAGAAGCGAACAGAAGGTACCGATTTTCAGAGTATCAAAAGAACTGATGCGCCGGGTCATGGCTTTTTCCTCGGAACGGCGTCACCTGCAGGCGCTCACCCGCATCCTCGACGCCGATTTCTTGATTTGTCAGATAACAGGCCGGATCTTCGGCCCAGGGGTCGCCGGTCAATTGCAACGCTCGAATCCGGGTATTGCCACCGCAGACTTCTTTGAGCTGACAGGCCCCGCAGCGCCCCTTCAGCGGACGCGGGCGGGTGCGCAGCATGGCAAGCATCGGATCGGCGCTGGTCCAGAGCTCGGAAAACGGTTTGGTCTTCACATTGCCGACCGTGTAGTCCGACCAGTAGGTGTCGGGATGGACCCGACCCAGATTGTCGATATTCGCAACGCCCAAACCACTGGAGTTCCCACCCCACGCGGCCAGATGTTCGCGCACATGCATGGCTTTTTCGGCCTCGAAACGCGCGCGGACCCAGTTCAGGAAGTACCCGGCATCCGCGTCATTGTTACCAGTCACGATATCCAGCGGACGACCGCCCGAGGCGGCCTCCCACGCGCGGTCTAGCAAAAGGTCCAGCCCATTGCGCGTGCGCAGGTGTTCGGCATCCTCGCCCCGGTTCTTGTCGCCACGCCCGGCGTAAACCAAGTGAGACAGATAAAACTTATCGACGCCCTCGTCATCGCACAGTTGAAGCAGGTCGGGCAGGTGATGCTGGGTTCCTTCGGTCAGGCAGAAACGGAGGCCAACCTTGATGCCGCGTTTCTTGCATTCGCGCACGCCGCGCAGGGCATCGGCAAAGGCGCCCTCGACACCTCGGAACCAGTCATTCGTCGCCCCGATCCCGTCCAAGGAGATGCCCACGTAGTTGAACCCAACGTCAGCAATCATATCAGCGGTTTCGTCGTAAATCCGCGTGCCATTCGTAGACAGCGCCAGCATCGGAACCAGGTCGCGCGCGCGTTTGGCGATATCGAAAAAATCGAACCGATCCAGCGGCTCCCCACCCGAGAGGATCAGGGCCGGGACGCGAAACTGGCCCAGATCCTCAAGGGTTACCATGGCTTGCTCATGGCTGAGCTCACCCGGGAAGGCCACATCCGCCGAAACGGTGTAGCAATGGCGGCATTTCAGGTTGCAGCGTCGCGTCAGGTTCCAGATCACCACCGGTTTTACCGGTCCGGGGCGGCGTTTGCGCACCGGGGTCGGGGTGACGAGTTGATGCATGTATTCGGTAAGGCGGAACATGTCTCAGCCTTTCGTTTTCAGGCGCAGCCCGGTCTTTTTGAGGATGCGCGTGGAATAGAGGATATCTTTAGCCCGGCAGGCATCGCCTAGTATGGCAGTAATCTCGGCGCGCTTTTCTTCGACCTCGTCGCGGTCTGTGCCATGGACCATGGCGAACAGGTTATACGGCCAATCTGGCAGGGCGCGCGGGCGTTCATAGCAGTGGGTCACAAAGGGCAACAGACCGATCTGAGTGCCCAGTTCAGACACGCGATCGTCTTCGACGTCCCACACGGTCATGCCGTTCGAAGTCATGCCCAGTTTGTAGTGGTTGGGAGCAGCAGCGATGCGCCGGATCACGCCGCGTGACTTCAAGTCGGCGAGACGAAACAGAAGCGCGTCTTCGTCCATGCCCAGATCCGCAGCCACCTGCGCATAGGGCGCGGGCACCAAGGGCAGGCCGCCTTGCAGCGCCTTGATAATCTCTCTGTCTTTCGCGTCGATCATGCCGCTACCCGGAAGCCGATGAAAAATTCCTGCAGTTTGGGGAAACGGAGAACCTGAATCCCCGTTTCCCGTTCGATGGCATCGGCGGCGGCCTCGATCCCCTCGGGCGTTTCAGTGGCCAGCACGAACCACATGTTCAGCCGGTGCGTACGTTCATAATTATGGGCAACCTCGGCGTGCGCATTGACTTTGGTCAGGACGGTTTCGAAATTCTCGGGCGGAACGGCCATTGCGCACAGACAGAACGCGCCACCCATCGCAGCGGCGTCGAAGAAGGGACCAAAACGGGTGATGATGCGCTCGTCTTTCAGACGTGTGAGACGGTTCAGGAGCTCGCGTTCCGATAAGCCCAGTTCGGTGGCAATGTCGGCGTAGGGATGGGTGGTCAGCGGCAGGTCATCCTGCATCCGGTTCAGGATTGCGCGGTCGGTTGCGTCCAGCGTCATGCTGCAGCCTCCTTCGGTTGGATCAGCGCTCCGGTCTGTTTGAAGCAGCGTGTCGAGAACAGCACCTTGTGGCGCGCACCGGCCAGTTCAGGCAGGGTGGCAGCCGCTGAAAGGGTCTCCAGCGCTTCGCTGCGAGACCGGGCGTGGATCATGGAATAGAGGCGATAGGGCCAGATATCCTCGACCGGGTTGCGTTCATAGCACAGTGTCACGCCGGGATGTGCGGCTAGGGCCGGGCCGGCAGTACTAACCTGATCAGCGGGCATGTCCCAGACCACCATCGCATTGGCCGACCAGCCAAGCGCCCGGTGCCGCACGATGACCCCCAGACGCGAGATGATGCCCGCATCGTGTAGGATCTCGACCCGTGTCATCACCTCCTGCGTGGGCCGATTCAGTGATTGTGCCAATTCCGCGAAAGGATCGATGACCAGCGGCAGGCCCGAACTGAGTGCTTGTAGCAAGGCGCGGTCTCCGTCCCGCATGGCCGAGCAATCCACTTTGCGCGGGCCCGGCACGTTGCGGTTTTTGCCCGACATGCGGAAGCCGAGATCGACGTTGAACGGGCGCACCAGCCGCAGGTCCAGCACCCGCAGCCCGGTGCGATGACTGATCCGCGCTAGCGTGTCATTAACATGCGCGCGGTCCGGGCCGGTGGCGACAAACCACAGGTTCCAGTCATCCTCGCGCTGGTAATTGTGGTTCACGCCGGGTTCCGCATCGATTATCGCGGCGACCTCTTCCAGTCGCTCATCGGGCGCGGCGACGGCGGCTAGAGTGCTGGCCGAAACCGCGCCGGGGGCAATCGTTGCGCCCACGCGCGTGATCCGTCCGGTTGCGCGCATCCGGGTCAGACGGTCGATGACCTCGGCCTCATCCAGGCCCAGCAGGTATCCCAGAACCTGAAACGGGCGGTCGGTGATGGGGAAATCGCGCTGGAACTCATCCAGCAGGCGGCGGTCGATCGGGTCGGTGATATGATCCATCGGTCACAGCCCCGTTCTGTGTGCACGAGCAGTAAAGAAAATGCCCGAGGGGCTGTCCGCATCAATCTCGCGCAGTTTTTCAAAGGTTTGCGTGTCGTAGACCATAACCTTGTTGGCATCGCGCACGCTGATCCAGACCTCATGCCCTCGGGGCGTGAACTCCATGTGCAGCACGGCCGGTCCCGGTTTGAATTCGTGGATGATCTCTTTGCTGACGCTGTCGATCACCTGAATCGTGTCGTTCAGCGGATGGGCGAAGTTCACCCAGACCTGCCGCCCGTCGGGCCGGGCCATAGCAAAGACCGGCTGACCGTGGGTTTTGGTGCGCCCAGTCTCAGACAGGGTGTCAGAGTCGATCCACAGAACTTCGTGATGGCCAACGGCGGGCAGGACGAACTCGCGCCCTGTCAGCGCCCAGCCTTCTAGGTGAGGCATCTTGTAGACAGGCATCTCTTCCTGCCCACGCCCGTAGTCAGGCAGCACGCGGATCGGTTCCGGGTTTTCAGCCCACAGGTCCAGAGCGGTCAGGCCGTCCTCGCCGAACAGGCCAGTGATATAGGTGCGGCCATTGGCGGTGATCAGCGCATCATATGGGTTTTTGCCCATGTCGGTGATCTTTGTGATCTCAGGCTCGCCCTTGGCGAAATCGGCAATCCAGGTCTCGCCTGTGTCCCACATTGTAAAGACGAACCGACGACCGGGCGCATCGACCAGACCGATGGTTTTGCTGTCGGTGGGAATGTCAGCAACCATCTCGAGCGTGTCGGCGTCAAAGACTCGCACGCCGCCGGGCTCATAGTTCGACACGGCGACCAGCTTGCCATCATCCGAGATCGCGCCTCCGATGGCGTTGCCCGCCTGCACGACGCGGTTCACGATCTGGCGGGTGACGATGTCGACCTTGGTCAGGCCGCCATCGCGTCCGAACACATAGGCAAAACGTTCATCCGGAGAATAGACCAGCGAGGCATGGGACAGATCGCCCAGCCCCTCGATCCGGGCCAGCGCGGCGCGATCGGATTGATCTACCAAAAGGACAGAACCTTTGGCCCGTTCGATCACCAGGCCCAGATCGCCGGTTGCGGTGAGTTCGGCATTAGCCGTGGTCATCATCAGTGTGGCTGCAATGCCGAGGATGAGATGTTTCATTGTTCCTCCTGTTCCAGCAGGTAACGGGCGATCCATTCGGCCTCTTCTTCGCTGATAAGGGGCCGCCATGGAGGCATCGCGGTATCGGGAATGCCATCGAGGATGACGCCGCTCAGAACCTCGGGGTCATAGTGTTCCAGCGTCTCGGACCGCAGATCGGGGCCGAGGCCGCCTTTCAGTGACAGCCCGTGGCACGAGCCGCAATCTTGATGGACAAGTCGTTTAAGGGCGTTTGGATCGATGACATCAGCGGCAAAAGCGGACGTGGCCAGAACCACGGCGGATGTCAGCAGGGTATGCACCGCCCAGCCCGGACGTTTTACAGACTTGCGAGGCTGCGCCCGACCCACCCCCCGGTAGGGCGTCTGGCGCCCCGCCGGGGCCGGGCGCTGCCTCAGGCTCTTTTGACCAAGCTTAGCCATGAGCCTGTTCCAGCAAATCTGCCAGCGGCCGTTCTGCATAAAGCGACACCACCTTGCCAATGATGAACAAGGTTGGTGCTTTCAGATCGGCTTTACGGACGTCTGCCGCCAGTTGATCCAAGCGAGAAATCAGGCGGCTTTCATCGGGTGTGGTGGCTTTGCCCACTGCCAGAACGGGGGTCGATCCGGGAAGGTTCTCGGTCATCAGGCCCATAGCGATCTGGCCGATATTGGCCACGCCCATATAGACCACCAAGGTCGAGTCTGGATCGGCCAGGCGTTTCCAGTCCAGATCCAGCACCTTGTCGGCCTGCCGGTGCCCGGTGACATATTGAACCGAGGTCGCCAGACCGCGATGGGTCAGCGGCACACCGGTCGAACAGGATGCCCCTTGTGCTGCCGTGATGCCCGGCGCGTATTCAACGGCGACACCGTGTGCCATCAGATAGGCGGCCTCTTCCGAGCCGCGGCCAAAGATCATCGGGTCGCCGCCCTTCAAGCGCGCGACAGTGTGACCGGCCAAGGCCTCTTCTTTCAGGATTTCGTTAATGCGATCCTGCGGAACGGTGTGGCATTTGGGGGCCTTGCCGACCGGGATCAGCCGCGCGCCTTCGGCATGGAGTTCGAGGATGTCGTCCGAGACCAGCCGGTCGTAGACAACCACGTCGGCCTCTTGCAACATACGCAGGGCGCGCAGGGTCATCAGCTCGGGGTCGCCGGGACCAGCGCCAATCAGAAAAACCTTACCGCTCATGTGCAAACTCGCTTGTTCTGAATGTCTTCGGAACCCGGACTCGTCGGCAGCTTCCACGCGCGAATGGGGGACGTTGCTGGGTGAACCGGGCGTGTCATGAAGGCAAGTTGGCGCAATCCTAAACCAACCTCCTTGACATAAGTTAAGGAGCGCGGGATTTGCTCCCGCGCTCCTTTGATTTGCCTGTATTTTTGCCTCGGCTCAGGGTTCAACGGTGATCATGCCGATCATGTCCTGCGTTTCCCA
Source organism: Ruegeria sp. ABF4_144 (assembly GCF_056160045.1). Taxonomy (NCBI): domain Bacteria; kingdom Pseudomonadati; phylum Pseudomonadota; class Alphaproteobacteria; order Rhodobacterales; family Roseobacteraceae; genus Ruegeria; species Ruegeria sp. ABF4_144. Next base: position 2,698,257 of record NZ_JBSWWK010000001.1, on the reverse strand, counting down.
ATGCGGCCCGCACAGATATTCCTGCGGGCCGGGCGTGAGGAAGGTCAAATCGACCGATTCCTCGGGGAACAACCGGTCGCTTTCAGGCTCGCTGCCGTCTTTCAGCAAAACCGAATGGCTGGTGCGTTTGTCCACGTTCACCCAGCGCACGGTGGTGCCTGCCTTTACGGTCAACTCACCGGGGCAGAAATTGTATTTGTACATCAGTACCACCTCGGCGTCCTCGACAGCGGAAGACGGCTGGCCGAACATCTCGACGTAGCGCCTTTCAGCCTCGGTGCAGATATCGGCGGTTTCATCGGCCCAGGCGGGCGCAGCCAGAAGCAGCAGCGCGGGAAGAAGGCGGTGGGGTTTCATTATCCATGTCTCCTTTCCATAAGGAAAAGGGGCCGGATGATCCGGCCCCTTTCATTTATTGTTTTACCACATTGATGTTCGCTGCATCGTCGTCCAACGCAAGGCTGGTGTTCAGCGTCACATGGTGGAACCGAGCGGCGGCAAAGTCGTCGTGGATTGCAAAGCCGACCGTGTAGGTCTTGCCAGCCTCCAGCGGTACGTCTCCGGGCGCGCCAGAGTTCAGCGGGCGGCTAAAGACCACCGTCCACATGCCTCCGGACAGCTCGGCCGAAGCGGCGATCTCACCGTCATTGACCACACGCTGTTCCAGCAGGTAGCCGTTGGTGGCGCTGCCATCCGCATAGACACGCATCAGATCAAGATAGGTGCCGTCGGCCAGATACTGTTCGATCTGCTCAGCGGCCTGCAGCTTGTCCCAACCACCCAGAGCCTTGCCGCGGCGGCCTTTGACTTCGACCTCGGTCCGGCTTTCGCTGATGTACTTGGTCACCGTGTCCTGCGTGGCCAGACGGTCCGATACATCACCGTTGGCGGCAATCGCCTCTGCGCCCGGATCAAAGGGCATATAGGAGTTGTCGGCGTGGCACGAGGCCCAGCAGCCCACCTGATCGCCCAGTTCGATGCCGGTGCCGGTGATCATCATGGCAACCTTGATCTGGTTGTCGGGGTCCATCTTGCCACCGTCCACAAACGGTGCAGGGTTGTGGCCCGCATCCGGCCATTGCATGCGGATATACAGGTTCTCGTCGTCATGCGCGGCTTGCACGGTTGCGTCGATCACACCACGCTTGCCGGGGATCGGCGTCGGTTCCAGATCACCACCGGCCACAATCTTGTTGCCGATCGTATCCAGTTCCTTGGCATGGCAGGTCGAGCACTGATCGCCGCCCTTGGTCAGCGGACGGGCACCACCGTGGAACTTGCCGTTCTGCACCCATTCAAACGAAGCCTGACCGGGGTAGAACAGTTTCAGATCTGCACTAGCGACGGCATTCCAGTCGACGTTGCCCGGGACTTCGCCGCCACCGCCACCCGTGGGTGCTGCGGCTTCTTCACCGTTTGACTTGGCGCGCTCTTCGGCAACGGCTGCGTCTACAGCGGCTGCGATCTGGGCCTGAACGGCCTCTTGTTGCGCGGTTTTGGCCGCTTTCTCAGCTTCTGCGTCGGCGGCTTCCTGCGCTTCGATCTTGGCAAGGCTGGCCAGATATTCCGCTGGGATCGGGCGGATGAAGTCCGGATTCGGGGCTTCAAGCTCTTCCAGATACTCTTCGTCGGCCCGGTCACGGGCGTCCGAGTGCGCAATACCCTTGTGACAGTCGATACAGGTCTGACCGATCTCCATCGCGTTCAGGTGTTGCTGACGCGCGCGCGGTTTCTGGAACTCGGGCATCATCGATTCAAAATCGTGACAGTTGCGGCATTCGCGTGAGTCGGTGGCTTTCATCCGTTCCCACTCGTTCATGGCCAGGTGCACGCGCTTGGCCTCGAACTTTTCGCGGGTGTTGATGGTGCCAACCATCTTGCCGTACAGCTCTTTGGACGCTTTGATCTTGCGGATGATCTTATGAGTCCAGTCCTTGGGCACGTGGCAGTCGGAACAGACCGCACCCACGCCGGACCGGTTCACGTCGTGGATCGTGCCGGTGTATTCCTCATAGACGAAATCGCGCATCTCGTGGCACGAGATGCAGAAATCCTTGGTGTTTGTAGCTTCCATGGCGGTGTTGAACCCGCCCCAGAAGATGATGCCGGCGACAAAGGCCGCGGCGATGCCGGCCACGGGCATTCCCCACAGGAAATACCGGCGCCAGATCGGTGGTTTTTTATCCGGTTCGGAGGTCATATCCGGGCTCCGTTATGGCTTTATTGACTGGCCCGGTGTGTCGGGCGGGCGTGTTTGGCTGAACTGTCAAACGAGGAAAGGGCGGGCGAGGGGCCCGCCCTTTCAGGTTTTGGTCTCAAACCCGTCAGGTGACGTGGTTCGAGCGGTTGTAGACATTGAACTTGCCGGTCGGAGCAAACAGTCCGTCGATGCGGCCGATTTCTTCCAGCGTCTTGGCATCAAAGATCACGATCTGGCCGTTGGGTTCTTTCGAGTCCGAAAGATTCCACTTGGAAACCCAGACCTCGGTGCCATCCGCGTTGAACTCGAAGTGTACAGCAGCGCTGCCTTCATCTTCGGTGATCTGGATGGTTTTCACGATCTCGCCGGTCTCTTTCGAGATGACCTGCACCGATTGCTGAATTTCAGGCTCGGGGTGCTTGGTCTGGTCCGCCCAGATGTAATCCGAGTTCGGGTGGGTCCGAACAAACAGGCCGGGGCCGTCGGTTTCGGTCTCGTAGCAGACTTTCCACGCCTGATCCGGGTGACCTTCCGGATCGTTACCCCAGACCGTTACGGTGCCCACGCCGAGGTGAGTTGTACCGGCCACAGGGCCACAATTCGGGTCGATCCAGTTCGCACCTGGACCGGGGTGCGGCAGGGCAGCGGTGTCGATCATCGCTTCGAGCTTGTGCGTCTCGGTGTCGACAACGACCATCTTGTTCGACGCGTTTGCGGCGATCTGGAAGAACCGGCCAGTCGGGTCAAAGAACCCGTCATGCAGGAACTTAGCGCTGTCGATCTTGTCGATCCGCAGGTTGTCGAGGTCGGTATAGTCGACCTGCCACAGCTGGCCGAGCTCTTTGACGGCGACAATCCAGGTCGGCTCGTTCGGGGTGGTGTAGATAGCGGCCACACGGGCTTCTTCCACATAGTCCCCGTCGACGTTCACACCGCGTGTGGACACGACTTTGACCGGTTCCATAGTCTGCGAGTCGACGATCGCAAAGTGCGGCGGCCAGTAACCACCACCAATGACGTACTTACCATCACCGGATACGGCCACGTCGCGGGCGTCATAGGCGATCTTGACCTCGGCCACGAGCATGTTCTCGGGGTTCTGCCACAGGTCGATCTTGGTCATCTTGCCGTCGCGGCCCATGGTGTACCAGAAGCGGCCCGGGTTTTCCGGCTCTTCCAGTTTGTGGTGCTCGGACGCTTTCAGAACGTGCACCGCGTAACCGGTCGGGATGTGCGCCAGCACTTCTTTGGTGTCGCCGTCGATCACGGCCACCTTGCCTACGTCACGTTCGATGACGACAAAGAAGTTCTCCCAGTTGCGGCCGTGCAGCGGCTCGGTCGGGTAGTCGGCTTCTTCGACATAGACCTTACGGGTGGCCTTCATCTGTTCCAAAGACATTTCTGGCGGTTTCGGCGGCTCCATCATGATGTAAGTCGCCATGTCTTTGATTTCCTGCTCGGTCATGATGTCCGAGAAGTTGTTCATACCGCCTTCGGTCCCCCAGGCGATGATCTTTTCTAGGCGTTCCTGCCCCAGTTTCAGGGTGCCGGATTCGGTCACGGTACCATCGTCGCTCTTTGTTTTGACCACCGGTTCAAGACTTTTCCCGGTGGCACCTTTACGCAGAACGCCGTGACAACCTGCGCATTGTTCGAAATAAAGCTGTTTGGATGATTCAAACGCTTCCTCGCTGAGGGTTGGCTCTTCGGCGAAGGCTGGTGCAGCGACGCTGCCCAGCAGCATCGCCAAACCGGCCCCAAAGGCGCGGCCAGTTTTGTTGTAGCTGATTCCAAGTGACATGATCACTCTCCATTTGCGTGGTGAGGCGGGTCCAAGGGTGAGATATCGCGCGTTGGTGTTCCTTGACGAAAGTCAACACAAGGGGCGCAATTCGGGTGGGCAACTGGAAAAAACGCCAAAAAAACCTCGGGAAAATCTGAGTATTAGGCACATGTTTTCCGCGGTTTTGATTTTGGTTAAGTCGCCGGTCCGGTTGCGCTGCTACGACTTGGAAAACCGTCAAGGAGAGCAGCCATGCCCGCAATCGTCACCCGTGTTCTTGGTGAGGGTTTTCGTGTTTTCTTTCTGTCCGCCGGTCTTTACGGCCTGTTTGTTGGCCTGGTCTGGGGGCTATGGCTGGCCGTGCCCTATATGGCGCCGGATTACGGCATGACGCCACCGATGTGGCACGCGCATGAAATGATCTTTGGTTATGCCACCGCCGCGCTGGGCGGGTTCTTTCTGACGGCCGTGCCCAACTGGACCGGTGCCCCCGAGGCGCGTGCGCGCTTCATTACTCTGGCCGCCGGACTGTGGCTGGCGGGGCGAATGGCCATGTGGTTTTCAGGAATGCTGCCGCCTGCGTTTGTTGCAGTGGTCGATCTGGCGTTTGTTCCTGTTCTGGCAGCCAAGATACTGACTCAGCTGATCCGTCGCCCGAAACCGCAGAACATGATTTTCCTGCTGTTGCTGAGCCTGATCTGGGTCGCGGATCTGCTTACTCATCTGGAATGGATGGGGATCACGGCGGATACGTTGCAAACCGGGCTGCGCGCTGGGCTGCTGAGCCTGTGTGCGATGATCTCCATTCTTGGAGGGCGCATCACTCCTGCCTTTACTCGCAATGCGATGAAGCGCGAGGGCGTGCCCGAGGCGGATTGGCCGGTGTCGGTCGCTGCCCTGGATAAGGCAGGAATGATTCTGGCCTTGATTCTGCCGCTTTGCTCTTTGGTGTTTGGTGTCGGGCCTGTGGTCGGTCTGGCGGCGCTGGTGTTGGGCGTGGTGCAGGTATTGCGCATGGCCCGCTGGCGCGCGCGCTGGGCCGCACGGCAGCCGATTCTGCTGGCGTTGCATCTTGGGCTTGGGATGCTGGCAGCGGGATTGGTTCTCTGGGGTCTGTCAGTACTGGGTCTGGGCAATGAGGTCGCCGCCCTACACGTTCTGGGCATCGGGTGTGTAGGTGGCATGACTCTGGCGGTCATGAGCCGCGCCGCGCTGGGCCACAGTGGTCACGCGTTAATCGCGCCTGCGCCGATGGTGGTTGCCTACGGGCTGATGGCCGTGGCTGCTTTGTCGCGCTGGGTCGGGGCCGAATTGAACGCAGGCTACATGGTGGCGATGCTGCTGTCCGACGGTCTGTGGGTCTGTGCCTTTGCTCTGTACCTGATCGCCATGTGGCCCGCCCTGACAGGTCCCCGCGCGGCGCGGGCGGGATGAATTCCAATTACTTCCGCCAGTCTTGACTTTCGTTAAGGAGACCCCACGGCCCAGCCGCCATGGTGTTCAGACTAGCTAATCTGCGCAAAGGAGAGCGCAATGCGAGAAGTCATGACCAAGAGCATGGCCCGCAACATATTCTATGGCGGGTCACTGTTCTTTATCCTCATCTTCCTGGCCCTGTCGGCCCATTCCCACTGGTATATCGTGAATTCCGAGAACTCGGCAAAGCTCGATGAAAGTGTGGTCCGGGGCAAACACGTCTGGGAAAAACACGCCTGTATCAACTGTCATACGATCATGGGTGAAGGTGCCTACTTTGCGCCCGAAGTCGCGAATGTAATGACCCGCTGGGGCGTCCTCGACGACCCGGAATCGGCCTTTGAATCCCTTAAAGGCTGGATGGAGGCGCAGCCGACCGGCATTCCCGGTCGTCGGCAGATGCCACAATTCAACCTCAGCGACGAAGAACTCCGCGACCTGACCAACTTCCTGATTTGGACGGACAACATCGACGCTCAGGGCTGGCCGCCCAACGAGGCAGGCTGAGAAAGGGAACGGAGCAATGAAATACGAATCCCAAAAAATAGCCTACGCCTACTTTGCGGTGGCAATGGCCCTCTTTGCGATACAGGTGATCGGCGGTCTGCTGGCCGGTCTGATCTATGTATTCCCAAACTTCCTGAGTGAGCTTCTACCGTTCAACATCGTGCGGATGCTGCACACCAATTCGCTGATCGTCTGGCTGATCCTGGGCTTCTTCGGCGCCGCTTACTTCCTGATCCCGGAAGAGGCCGAACGCGAGATTCATTCGACGAAGCTGGCCTATCTGCAGCTAATCATTCTGGTGGTCGGTACTTTGGGCGTGGTTGTGACTTATGTGTTCAACCTGTTTGAAGGCAACTGGCTGCTGGGTAAAGAGGGGCGCGAGTTCCTTGAGCAGCCGAAATGGGTCAAGGCGGGTATCGTCGTGGCTGCGCTGATCTTCCTTTACAACGTGTCGATGACTGTTCTGAAGGGCAAGAAGACTGCGATCACCAACATCCTTCTGTTGGGGTTGTGGGGCTTGGCGCTGCTGTTCCTGTTTGCCTTCTACAACCCGGGCAACCTGGCCCTGGACAAGCAATACTGGTGGTATGTCGTCCACCTTTGGGTTGAAGGCGTGTGGGAACTGATCATGGCCTCGATCCTGGCCTATCTGATGCTGAAGTTGACCGGTGTTGACCGTGAGATCGTCGAAAAATGGCTCTATGTCATCGTCGCCGCCGCGCTGTTCTCGGGCATCCTAGGTACAGGTCACCACTATTACTGGATCGGTACGCCTGCGTACTGGCAGTGGATCGGTTCGATCTTCTCGAGCCTCGAAGTGATCCCGTTCTTCGCGATGATGGCCTTTGCCTTCGTCATGGTCTGGAAAGGTCGTCGTGACCACCCCAACAAGGCCGCGCTGCTGTGGTCGCTGGGCTGTGCCACGCTTGCCTTCTTTGGTGCCGGTGTCTGGGGCTTCCTGCACACGCTGCACGGGGTGAACTACTATACCCATGGCACGCAGATCACCGCGGCGCACGGACACCTGGCCTTCTACGGTGCCTATGTCTGCCTCAATCTGGCGATTTTCAGCTATGCGATGCCGATCCTGAAAAACCGTGATCCGTACAATCAGGTGCTGAACATGGGTTCCTTCTGGCTGATGACCAGCGGCATGGTCTTCATGACCTTCGTACTGACCTTCGGCGGAACCGTGCAAACGCACATGCAACGTGTGGTCGGTGACTATTTCATGGACGTGCAAGACCAGATCGCGATCTTCTACTGGATGCGTCTCGGCTCTGGTGTTGTCGTAGTCCTCGGTGCGCTGCTGTTCATCTACTCGATCTGGGTTCCCCGGAAAGAGGTTATTGAATCCGGCGCTGCTGAAACCCCTGCGGAGTAATGGATATGGACGGCTCCATAAAACTAAACGAGGGGGCGGCAAACGCCCCCTTCTACCTGCCCCAGAGCGATGAATGCGATGTGTTCACCGCCGCCTTTAACAACGATCTGCCGGTTCTGCTGAAAGGGCCGACAGGCTGCGGCAAGACCCGCTTTGTCGCCCATATGGCCGCCAAACTCGGTCGCCCGCTTTATACCGTGGCCTGTCACGACGATCTGGCCGCTGCCGACCTGATCGGGCGCTACCTGCTGAAAGGCGGAGAAACTGTCTGGGTCGATGGCCCGCTGACCCGCGCGGTCCGGGAGGGCGCGATCTGCTACCTTGATGAGGTTGTCGAGGCCCGCAAGGACGTCACTGTCGTTCTGCACCCGCTGACCGACGACCGGCGCATCCTGCCGATCGACCGCACCGGCGAAGAGCTTGAGGCCGCGCCCGGTTTCATGCTGGTCGCCTCGTACAACCCCGGATACCAGAACATCCTGAAAACCCTTAAACCCTCGACCCGGCAGCGCTTTATTTCGCTGGAGTTCGATTTTCCGTCGCCCGAGATGGAAGCCGAAGTTGTCGCCCAGGAAAGCGGACTGGCGCTGGAGCGCTGCAAGCCGCTGATCCGGTTGGCGAACAAGCTGCGCGGGCTCAAGGGTCAGGATCTTGAGGAAGGCGTTTCCACCCGTCTTGTTGTCTATGCCGCGACACTAATCGCACAGGGCATGTCGACCGAACGCGCCATCCTTGCCGCAATGATCGAACCTCTGACTGATGACGAGGATATCAAACGCGGGCTCCTCGATCTTGTCACGGCTGTCTTTGGGTGAGGCCCGCCGATGGTCAGGATCGATTTTGAGCCATGGGAACCCGAAGAAACGATCGGGAAACTGTGGCACACCCTTGCCAGCCGCCTCGATGCACCTGAGGTGCATGTTGGAGCCGCGGTCGACCTCTCAGAGGTCGCGGGGCGGCTGGCAGTCCTCTTTAGGGGGCTTGGGGGTAGTCCGGGCGTTGAATTGCGCCCGGTCTCGCCCGAGGTTTCATGCCACCGCCTGAGTTGGCGTCGTAAGTTGGCGACCGAGGTCGAACTGATGCCGCGTGCCTCATTTGATGGTGAGGTTTTGCGCCTGCCGGACCGGTTGGCCGTTTTTCCCGCGCGCGAAGCAAACGGCGCACTTTTTGTCTGGCTGGCTGCGGCGGCAGCGCATGCCGGAACCCGAATTGACGACGATGACCCGTTGCATGCCGACCTGCGCGCGCTGACTGCGGCTCAGGCGATGGTCGATGCCACGCTGGAAGACGCCCCGGGTCTGCGCCCGTTGTATGTAGAGTTGTGCAAGGGGCTGCTGCACCAGCGCAGCGTCCCTGATCTGCCCCCGGCTGAGGCGGCGGTGGAAGGTATTGTCCGGCATATGCTGGGAGATCCCGATCCGTTGTCCGACCGTGCCAAATTGCTCCTTGAAATGGATGCCGAGATTTCGGCCCCGCGCGGCTATCAGCATTTCCGCCCGGTTTCCCTGTGGCCGGAATTGCGCGCCGTGGGCTTCTCCGAACATACCGAGGTTGAGAATCCCGACACCGAAGGCGAGCCTGAGGAGTCAGGCGAGAAAACCCACCGCGCCCGCCGCCGCAAGTCCGATCAGGCCGAGCGCAGTGACAGTTTCATCCTGCACAAGTTCGAAGCGATCCTCAGCTGGGCCGAGTTCCTGAACCTCAACCGCCGGGTTGACGACGACGACCCCGACAACGCCAAAAAGGCTGCAGACGATCAGGAAGAGATCGGGTTGGGTCAGATCTCCAAAGCGCCGCCCACCAAGCTGAAGCTGCATCTGGACCTTGCGCCAGAGGATGTGAACCGAGAGCGTCTTTCTGGCCGCATCCTCTATCCCGAATGGGATGTGCGCACCGGGCAATATCTGCCGGACCACGTGAATGTTCTGCTGTCGGATGCTGATATCCGCGAAGATGCCGCCGAGTTCGGCAAAGACCCCGCCACCGCCCGCCGTATCCGTGCAGTCAAGCGCCAGTTCGAGGCCTTGCGCCCCGGCCGTGTCATGACACGCGGCCATCTGGATGGTGATCAGCTGGATATCGAAGCCGCCGTACGCGCCGAGACCGACAGGATGGCGAACGGCGAAGGCAACGAGCGTGTCTGGATGCAATCCCGCCCCGTGGCGCGTGATCTGGCTGTTTCGATCGTGCTGGATGTCAGCCGGTCCACTGAAAGCGCCGTAACGGGCCGCGCTGTGATCGACATTGAACGTGAGGCCTTGGCCGCACTGGCTTGGGGCCTGAACGCCTGTGGAGACGATTTCGCGATCCACGCCTTCAGCTCGCTGAAACGTCAGCGGGTCTATGTGCAGCGTTGCAAACGATTTGATGAGCCGATGGGCGGCACGGTCGAACAGCGTATCGCCTCGCTGCGTCCCGGACATTACACACGACTGGGGGCCGCAATCCGCCATTGCTCTGCTGATCTGGCCAAGCAATCCCGCAAACGTCGTTTGTTGTTGGTGATCACCGACGGTAAACCCAACGATCTGGACCACTACGAGGGTCGACACGGCATCGAAGACACACGGCAAGCCGTTCTCGAAGCCCGTCGGGCCGGGCAATCGGTATTTGGCGTCACCATCGACAAGACCGGCAAAAGCTGGTTCCCGCGCATGTTCGGGCAGGGTGGGTTCGCCGTTATCCCAGACCCGCATCGCCTAACGATGGCTCTGCCGCAGATCTATCGCCAACTGGTCGGCGCATGAGCGATACCTCTCTCATCGACGAGCTTCCGGGCGAGTTGCTGATGTGGGTTCTGATTATCTCGGAGCTGCTGGTGTTCGGCGCCGGGATGATCGCCTTTGTGGGCGTGCGCCTAACGGACCCAGCAGGCTTTGCCGAGGCGCAGTCGCATCTGCACCGCACGGGGGCTGCCTTCAATACCGCCGTTCTGGTTACGTCTGGCTATCTGGCCGCGCAGGCACTGCACTGGCGGCAGACAGCGCAGCGCGGAACGGCACGTCTGGCCTTAATCGGAGCAGCCCTGCTGGGTGTGATGTTTCTGATCATCAAGGGAACGGAATATGCAGATAAAGCGGCGCAGGGGATCAGCTACGAAACACATCCGTTTTTTCTGTTCTACTACCTGCTGACGGGCTTTCACGCGGCACACGTGTTGGCCGGTGTGGGCATCCTGCTGCTGGTCGCGTGGCGGGATGAGCCCCGCAATATCGAAGCGGGTGCCCAGTTCTGGCACATGGTCGATCTGGTCTGGATCATGCTGTTTCCCGTGATCTACTTGTTGGGATGAGGGGAATGACCAATAATACTCTCACGCGGGCTTGGCTCGCCCTATTGGCGCTTAGCCTAGGATCGGCGGGGCTGACGATGATGCCGTTGCCCCCAGAGCTTTTGGGCGGAGGGATTCTGAGCCTCGCATTGGCCAAATCCCGGATAATCCTTGCCCGGTATTTGGACCTAGCGCACAGCCCGTCCTGGCTGCGTGGTTTCACCATGGTACTGACCGGGTTTGCCGTGGTGATTTTTGGCCTCTACTTGATCTGAAAAGAAAAAAAGCCGCCCTGTACGGGCGGCAGTTTTCCAAGCGAGGGGCGCTTAGGTTATTGGGCGGCCATCGGCATCCGCGCAATCTGGCACCGTTGCCAAAGAGCCGAAAGCGCATTTACCAGATGGTCGACATCGGCATCGGTGTGAACCGGGGACGGCGTGATCCGCAGACGTTCAGTCCCTTTGGGAACGGTGGGGTAGTTGATCGGCTGGATGTAGATGCCGAATTCCTCCAACAGCGTGTCCGAGATGAATTTGCACTTCACCGGATCGCCGACCATCACCGGAATAATGTGGCTGGGGTTGGGCAGATGCGGAATGCCTTCGGCGTCTAGCCGGGCACGAACCTGCGCCACGCGGGCCTTTTGCAAATCGCGTTCTGCGTTCGACTGTTTCAGATGCCGGATCGAGGCCGCAGCGCCAGCGGCAATCGATGGGGGCAGGGCGGTGGTAAAGATGAACCCGCTGGCAAAGCTGCGCACGAAATCACATAGCGCTGCCGAAGCAGCGATATAGCCACCAACCACACCGAATGCTTTGCCCAGCGTGCCTTCGATAACGGTCAGCCGGTCCATCAAACCTTCGCGTTCGGCAATGCCGCCGCCGCGCGGGCCATAAAGGCCAACGGCGTGAACCTCGTCCAGATAGGTCATGGCGCCGTATTTGTCGGCCAGATCGCAAATCTCTTTGATCGGGGCGATGTCGCCGTCCATGGAATAGACCGACTCAAAAGCGATCATCTTTGGCGCATTGGGATCGGCGGCGGCCAGTTTCGCCTCAAGATCCTCAAGATCGTTGTGTTTCCAGATGACCTTTTGGGCGCGTGAGTGGCGGATGCCTTCGATCATCGAGGCGTGGTTCAGAGCATCTGAAAACACAATCAATCCCGGGATTTTCGACGCGAGCGTGCCGAGGGCTGCCCAGTTCGAAACATATCCCGAGGTAAACAACAGCGCGGCTTCTTTGCCGTGCAAATCGGCTAGTTCAGCCTCAAGCAGTACGTGATCATGGGTGGTGCCCGAGATATTCCGCGTGCCACCTGCGCCTGCGCCGCAGCGGTCCAGCGCATCGTGCATGGCCGAGATCACAGCAGGGTGCTGCCCCATTCCCAGATAGTCGTTCGAGCACCAGATGCGCACGTCCCGCTGCACTTGACCATCGGTTTGGCGCGCGTTTGGGAAGGACCCGCATCGGCGTTGCAGGTCGATGAAGACACGATAGTTTCCTTCTTCCCGCAAACTATCGAGGCTGTGGCTGAAAAATCGCTCGTAGTCCATCTTTCTGGCTCCCCGGAATACTGGCTTTGGAGTGAAGTTATGCGTGTCGCGGCTGTCGCAACATGACAATTGTCAAGTTGACCCGAAAAGACTGGTGCGTTGGGCAGAGCTTTGGCATAGCCTGAGATTGAAGGATGTACCGGTCAGAAGATCGACTAGGGAAAAGGGGAACCTTCTTGGCTCACGAAGCGCAAAAAGCAATCGCACGGCAATCGCTCCTGCTCAAAAGCTTGCCGGAGCAGCATGTCGATACTCTGCTCAGCCATGCAATCTGGCGCAGCTATGATCGCGGCGAGACGATCTTCCTGCAGGAAGAAGAGGCCAAGGCCGTGCATGTTGTGCTGGCGGGGTGGGTCAAGTTGTTCCGCATGTCGCCGACCGGGGCAGAGGCCGTGGTGAGTGTCTTTACCCGCGGCGAAAGTTTTGGCGAGGCGGTCGCGCTGCGGAATGTCCCATACCCCGTATCTGCCGAGGCCGTGTCGGCCTGCGAGATCATGCATATCCCCAGTCCTGTATTGCTTTCGCTGATGAAGGAAGATCCCGAGATTGGCGTGTCGATCTTGGCCTCGACCTTTACCCATCTGCATGCGCTGGTGGCGCAGTTGGAGCAGCTTAAGGCGCAGACGGGTGCGCAACGGGTGGCAGAATTCTTGTTGGGCCTATGCGATACCGAGGCCGATGCCTGCGACGTGGAACTGCCCTATGACAAGATGCTGATCGCAGGGCGTCTGGGGATGAAACCAGAAAGTCTGAGCCGCGCCTTTTCGCGACTCAAAACCGTCGGTGTAAAGATCAACCGCAACCACGCGGTGATCGCCAATGTCGAGCGCTTGCGGGATTATGCCGAAAGCGATCCGTCGGAAAAGTGATCCTGGTGTTCACGTTTCGGGGCCCATCTGGGTGATCTGAAAACAAGGCTCGTGGTCTGAGGCAGATTTTTTGTAGCCCTGACGTTTTATATCAGTTGCGGCAATTTTGCTGCGGGCAATATCCCCACCAGATTCTTAAAAAGGCAAATCTGAAGGCCTTTAGCACTGCATTTAGTCAGCGACTGACCTGTGTGCAGCCCTAATAGCTCATTGGGTTTTCATCAAACGAGCTAAAAACGCAAACGGGCGAGTTGAGGTCGAACTGGAGCGTGCGGGTGAAACCTGGTGCTGCTGGAGAGAATTGAACTCTCGACCTCTCCCTTACCAAGGGAGTGCTCTACCTCTGAGCTACAGCAGCACTGTGGGCGGGTGATTAGACTCAAACGAAACGGGGCGCAAGGGTGTCTGGACGGTTTTTTTCGCCTCCTGTAGAGAAAGATTATGGCAGACAGAAATACACCAAAAAAACACGGCAGATCTGGTGATGAGCGCGAAGAGCGGCTGAAGGCGGCGCTGAAAGCGAATATGGCGCGGCGCAAGGCGCAGGCCAAGGCGCGCGCGACCCAAACCGACAAAGCCGATAAGGATGAGGGATAAGAGCAGATGGATTCGATTCTGGTTACGGGCAACGGGCCGCTGAACGGTCAAATACCGATTGCGGGGGCCAAGAACGCGTGTCTGACGCTGATGCCCGCAACCTTGTTAAGCGAAGAACCGCTGACGCTGACCAACGCGCCACGGCTGAGCGACATCAAGACCATGACCGCCCTGCTGCAATCTCTGGGCGCTGAAGTGTCTTCGTTGCAGGATGGGCAGGTGCTGGCGATGTCCAGTCACGACCTGACCAGCCATACTGCGGATTATGAGATCGTGCGTAAAATGCGCGCCTCCAACCTGGTGCTTGGTCCGTTGTTGGCCCGGTTTGGAGAGGCCGTCGTCTCGTTGCCCGGTGGCTGTGCGATTGGTGCGCGACCGATGGACCTGCACGTTGAGGGGCTAGAGGCGCTGGGCGCTGAGATTGAGCTTAAAGACGGCTACCTGCACGCCAAGGCGCCGGGTGGATTGAAGGGCGCGGTGCATGAGATGCGCTTTGCTTCCGTCGGTGCAACTGAAAACATCGTTATGGCGGCCACGTTGGCCAAGGGCACCACGGTTCTGAAGAACGCCGCGCGCGAGCCCGAGATCGTCGATCTGGTCGAATGCCTGCGCAAGATGGGCGCGCAGATTTCGGGCGAGGGAACTTCGACTATCGAAATTCAGGGCGTTGATCGTCTGCATGGTGCGACCCATCAGGTTGTGACCGACCGGATCGAGTTGGGTACATACATGCTGGCTCCAGCCATCTGTGGAGGTGAGGTTGAGCTGCTGGGCGGGCGGATGCGCCTTGTCGAATCCTTCGCTGAAAAACTGGATGCGGCAGGGATCAGCGTTTCTGAAACCAAGGAAGGGCTGAAAGTCGCCCGCAAGAATGGGCGCGTACGCGCGGTGGACGTAATCACCGAACCGTTCCCGGGTTTTCCGACCGACCTGCAGGCGCAGATGATGGCGCTGATGTGTACGGCAGAGGGCACCTCGGTTCTGGAAGAGCGTATTTTTGAGAATCGCTTCATGCACGCACCGGAACTGGTGCGCATGGGTGCGGATATCGAAGTGCACGGTGGCACGGCTACGGTCACCGGTGTAGAGCAATTGAAGGGTGCGCCGGTGATGGCGACAGATCTGCGAGCCTCGGTCTCGCTGATTCTGGCGGGGCTGGCAGCCGAAGGGGAAACCACGGTCAGCCGGGTCTATCATTTGGATCGCGGATATGAACATGTGGTACGCAAGCTGGAAGGCGTGGGTGCTAAAATCGAACGGATCAAGGGCCAATGACAGACGCAAGTTTTCACGACGGGCGCGAGGCCCCGCTGAACCTGGGTGCCGAGGACGGAGATGACCTGCAGGTGATCTCGACCCTGACGCAGGATGCCGTATTTCCGGCGACCGAGATCACATGGCAACCATCGCAGCGCCGGTTCGGCCTGCTGCTGAACCGCTTCCGCTGGGAAGACAAAGACGCCGCCACTCAACGGGGGCGTGCGTTCGAGCGGGTGCAATCGGTTCTGGTGTTCGATTCGGTGCTATCGGTGGCCAGTCAGGGTGTCGACCGCAGCGAAAAGGACATGGTGATGTCCTTGCTGTCGGTCGATTTCGAATCGGGCGAAGACGGCGCTGGTCAAATTATCCTGACGTTGGCAGGGGACGGCGCGATCCGTCTGACGGTCGAGGCGATTGACGCCACGCTTAAGGATGTGACCCGCCCCTATCAGGCCCCGTCGGGCCAGGCCCCACACCATCCAGAATAAGCGCGGCATATCGCAGGCTTTCTCTGGACCTTCGGCGGGTCTGGAGTTGCGCCGTGCAACTGTGTTTGACGTGTTCGATTTGAGCCGAGTTCTGATCCGGTCGATCACCCAGCTCTGTCATGCGGATCATAAGGGTGACCCGAAGGCCGTTGCGAAATGGACGGCGAACAAAGATCCGGAAACGATCCGCGGCTGGATCAAGGGCGGTGCGCAGATATGGATTGCCGAACGTTCGGGTCAGGTGGCCGCCGTGGGTGGGCTGCGCGACAATGAGATCACGCTGCTCTACCTCGATCCGGATTATACCGGGCATGGCATCGGGTCGGCCTTGTTGCATCGGCTGGAACAGGAACTGACCGCTTCGGGCCATACAGAAGCCCAGCTTGAGGCGACGCAAACGGCGCAAGCCTTCTACCGTCGGCACGGCTGGCAGCCCACCGGGCAATGCGGGGCACGCGGTGACGTTTCCTGTTATGCCATGCGCAAATCGCTGCACCCTGCCGAGAAGGGTTGAGGCCAGCCCATCCCGGCGATATGTCCCGATGAAACGCCCCGGAGAGCCAGACCATGCCCGTTTTCCTTGATTCTTCATCGCCCGAGTTTGAAGCCGCCTTTCAGACGCTGTTGTCGGCAAAGCGCGAAGACAGCCCGGATGTCGATGCCGTCGTCGCAGAGATCATCGAGGATGTGCGTGCCCGGGGCGATGCCGCAGTCATTGAGCTGACGGCCAAGTTCGACCGGATGGAATTGACGCCTGACACGTTAGCCTTTTCCGCCGATGAAATTGCTGAGGCGGTCGCACAGGTCTCTGACGCTGACCGTGCCGCGCTGGAACTGGCTGCGGAACGCATCCGCGCCTATCACGAAAAGCAGATGCCCGAGGATCAACAGTGGACCGAAGTCACCGGGGCAAAGCTGGGCTGGCGTTGGTCGGCAGTCTCGGCGGCGGGGCTTTACGTGCCGGGCGGCCTGGCCTCATACCCGTCTTCGGTTCTAATGAATGCGATTCCGGCGAAGGTGGCGGGGGTCGAGCGGCTGGCCATTGCGGTGCCCACGCCGGACGGGCAAGCGAACCCTCTAGTCCTGCTGGCGGCGCAATTGTCGGGCGTGGATACGATCTATCGCATTGGCGGCGCTCAGGCGATTGCGGCGCTGGCTTACGGAACCGAGACCGTCGCGCCAGTGGACAAGATTACTGGTCCCGGCAACGCTTTTGTGGCCGCCGCTAAACGTCGGGTGTTTGGCAAGGTTGGAATCGACATGATTGCCGGACCGTCCGAAATCCTTGTGATTGCGGACAAGGACAACGATCCCGACTGGATCGCGCTGGACCTGCTTAGCCAGGCCGAGCATGACGAAAGCGCGCAGTCGATCCTGATCACCGATGATGCCGGTTTCGGTCAAGCGGTGGCAGAGGCCGTCGAGAAACGTCTGGAAACCTTGCAACGCCGTGCCATTGCCGGGGCCAGCTGGCGCGATTTCGGCGCGGTGATCACCGTGCTGGATCTGGATGAAGCCGCGGCGCTGTCGAACCGCATCGCCCCGGAACACTTGGAACTGTGCGTCGCTGACCCGGTGGCGCTGAGCCAGAAAACTGTCCATGCCGGAGCGATCTTTTTGGGCCAGTACACGCCCGAGGCCATTGGTGATTATGTCGGCGGCCCCAACCATGTGCTGCCCACAGCGCGGTCGGCCCGGTTTTCTTCCGGCCTCAGCGTCATGGATTTTCTCAAACGCACCACGCTCAGCCAGATGACGCCCGAAGCGCTGCGCGCCATTGGCCCTGCGGCCGAGCAACTGGCGCAATCCGAAAGCCTCGAGGCGCACGGACTGTCCGTTACAGCACGGCTTAAACGGTTGAACGAGTGAGTTTTCTATGTCCTGCCGGCCACAACTTCAGCCAATCTGATATCTGGCAAGCCGATCAGGCTTGAACACAATAGCAGACCTGAGGCGCAGTCACACAGTCAAACGGCTGGAAGGAGCTTTATTTGGAACGCGTGGCAACCCTTTGGATCGGCAAAAGGTTCAGTTTTCTTGAGCATCTGTGCCTGAAGTCTTTTGCGGATGTCGATCAGAAGCCGATTGTCTACCACTATGGCGATCTCGAGGATATTCCGGACTACGTCGAAGCCCGTGACGCGCGCGAGATTTTTGACTCGCCCGAGATTTACCGGGACCCGATTACCCGATCCGTGGCCGTTCACGCAGATCTGTTCCGCCTGAAGCTTATGCAGCAAACCGGCTATATCTGGGTGGACGCTGATGCCTATGCGCTCAGGCCATTCGAAACCCGCGACGGGTACCTTTTCCCATTGGGTAATCGAAAGAAGAAACGCTTGATGAACGGCGTGCTGGCTTTTCCGTCGGACAGCCCGGCGCTACGGGAAATGTGCAAGTTTGCCTTTGAAAGCGACCTTGTTCCCCCTTGGTGGCCAGAGGACAAAAAGCAAACCTATCTGCGAATATTCGGTAAATCCACCTATTGGAGCCTGCCTCTGTTCAGTCTGGGTCCCCCTATGCTCTATCACTTCGTCTTTCAGTCAGACGAACGTGGGAAGGCGGTGCCGCGAACCGAACTTTATTCGATCCCGCCCCGTTTTCGCGCTTTGTGGAACGACCCGAATATCTCAAAACTCGATTTTCTTGATTGGCAGAACAAGATGTCGATTCACTTTTACGGGTCTTGGTTTCGACAGATGTTTGCGGGTGTGAACAGTTTCAACCCGGGTTCGCTTTTGGATCATCTTCTTACGAAGCATGGAATTGAGCCTGCAGAGCATCCGATCTGACAGATTCCCTCGTTGTTCAGAGATTTTAGTTGGGATAAGTCTGGGCCGATCTGAACGGACCTGAGAAGCATGACCCGCATTTCGCATATCGAACTGGATGACCGTAACCTGCCGCCGCCGACCCCTGAGATCGAGCAGGAACGCAAGGTTGCCATCTATGACCTGCTGGAAGACAACAGCTTTGTGCTGCCTCAGCGGGACGAGCGCGTGGTGCCCGAAGGGCCTTACCACGTCCAGCTGTCGATCCGGGACAAAAGGCTGGTGTTTGATGTCGCCACCGAGGCCGAAGAAAAAGCGGCAGAATTTCATCTTTCGCTGGGCCCGTTCAAACAGGTGGTCAAAGACTATTTTCAGATCTGTGAGAGCTATTTCAACGCGGTCAAAACCCTGCCGCCCAGCCAGATCGAAACCATCGACATGGCCCGGCGCGGCATCCACAACGAAGGCAGCCGCGTGCTGCAGGAGCGGCTGGAAGGAAAAGCGGATATCGACACCGACACTGCCCGCCGTCTGTTCACGCTGATCTGCGTGCTGCACTTCGGGGGCTGACGGGTGAAGCCTCTGCCGCAGTCGGTTTTGTTTTGTTGCGACCATAACTCGGTCCGGTCTCCGATGGCCGAAGGCATCATGAAAAAGTTCTATGGCACTGGGACCTATGTGCAATCTGCCGGGGTGCGCAACGACTTTGAGATCGACGGCTTCTGCATTTCAGTCTGCCAAGAAATCGGGGTTGAGCTTTCCCGCCATCGGACACGCTCCTTCGACGAGATGCAGGAATGGGGCGACGACCTCAGCTCATTTGATCTGGTGGTTGCCCTGTCGCCTGCCAGTCAGCGAAAAGCGCTGGAACTGACTCGGATTTTTCATCTGGATGTCGATTATTGGCCAATAATGGACCCTACCGGGCTGGGCGAGAATCGCGAAGAAAAGTTACATCACTACCGACAGACCCGTGATCAGATCATTGGGCATCTGAAAGAACGCTGGGGCGAACCTACGGAGTGACTATGAACCAGACCGTCAAAACCTATTTCGAAGCTTTCAATGCGGGCGATGTGGACGGCATGTTGGCCTGCCTGTCCGACGACGTGGCTCATCACGTGAACGAGGGCCAGATTCGCGTGGGTAAAGAGAAGTTCGCGGCATTCTGTGATCACATGAATCGCTGCTACCGTGAGAACCTGACCGATATTGTGGTGTTCGACGCCGAAGGCGGTACCCGCGCCGCGGCCGAGTTCATCGTAAACGGTACCTATCTGGAAACCGATGAGGGCCTGCCCGAGGCGCATGGCCAAACCTATCGTCTGCCCGCAGGATCGTTCTTTGATCTCAAAGATGGCAAGATCACTCGCGTCACCACTTTCTACAACCTTGCTGACTGGACCAAGCAGGTTTCGAATGGCTGAGGTCACCGACGTCCGCCCCCTGACCGGAGCGGCACTTGAGGCCGCTCTGGACGACGTGGCGCGGTTGCGGATCGAAGTGTTCCGGGCGTGGCCGTACCTGTATGACGGTGATCTGGATTACGAACGCAAATACCTGCAATCCTACCGCGACAGCGACAAGGCGATTGTGGTCGGAGCCTTCGACGGCAACCGGTTGATCGGGGCTTCGACCGGGGCGCCTCTGAATGAACACGCCGACGATTTCGCCGCAGCTTTCGAAGGGTCCGGGCTGGACCTGTCCGAAATCTTCTATTGCGCCGAGTCCGTACTGCTGTCTGACTATCGGGGGCAGGGTGTAGGCCACAAATTCTTTGACCTGCGCGAGGCTCATGCCCGAGCGCTAGGATTCAAAAAGTGTGCCTTCTGCAGCGTGCAGCGCCCGGAAGATCATCCGATGCGACCGGAAAGCTACCGCCCACTGGATGGCTTCTGGCGCGCGCGGGGATATGAGCCGCTGCCTGGCGCGGTGGCTCAGTTTTCGTGGAAGGATGTCGGCCAAGGGGATGAAACTCAGAAACCCTTGCAGTTCTGGATCAGGGATTTGCCGTCTTAGTTCGCGCTAGCGTTTCGAGCCTGACGTTTTCTGCTGAGCAGACCGTATTTGACGGCCCACCCTCTAAGAGACCAGCTTTTGCGGTTTTTCGGCTTTAATGCCTTTTTCGCCTGTGCGCCGCCCTTTCGATTGAATTCGAAAACATCGATAACGCGTTCCGCGCAGCCGCAGGCTTCGCCCATACCTACTTTGGCAAAATAGAACTTCTCGAAGCTTTCCGGGTTTTGCATGGTCTTCCTCCCAGTCACATTGAAGCATCTCGGGTGCCTTCTGCCAATTCACTTTCCCGTCGATTGCGACTGGGACACACAATACGTCTGTACACATTGAGATACGCCCTACTAGTGTCTCGCCAAATCAGGCCTGAGGAGCCCGCGCAATGAAAGTCGCAACCGCCGCTTATAACCTCGACTGGCTCGACAGCTGGGCGCAATACGAGGACAAGCTGAACCGCTGGGTCTCGGACGCCGCCGGGCAGGGGGCTGAGCTTCTTGTGTTCCCCGAATACGGCGCAATGGAGTTGTCGACGCTTGATGGCGCTGAGGTGGCGGGTGATCTGGAACGCTCAATCCGTGCTGTTTCGGATCGAATGGAAGAGGCTGAGGCCCTGCATCAGCGTCTCGCGCGCGAGTACAATACATACATTCTGGGCGCATCGGCCCCAATCGTGGATGGCCCCGGTCGCCCGGTAAACCGCGCTGCGTTCTATGCGCCCGATGGCCAGCAGGATCATCAGGACAAACAGATCATGACCCGGTTCGAGCGCGAAGACTGGGACATTGCGCCCGGCGGTCCTCTCAAGCTGTTTGACACCGCTTTGGGCAAGATCGGCGTTTTGATCTGCTATGACAGTGAGTTCCCCCTGTTGGGTCGCGCCCTGCAGGAGGCCGACCTGATCCTCGTCCCTTCGTGCACCGAGGCGCTGGCCGGCTATTGGCGTGTGCGTATAGGTGCGATGTCTCGGGCGCTGGAAAACCAGTGTGTTACGGTGATGGCGTCGCTGGTTGGTGACAATGACTGGTCCGAGGCTGTGGACATGAACACCGGCACCGGTGGCGTTTTCGGCCCGCCGGACAAGGGTTTTCCGGCGACTGGCGTGCTGTCCGAGGGTACCTTGAATCAGTCCGGCTGGACTTATGCGGATGTCGACCTGTCGGCCATTGCCGGGGTCCGCGCTGACGGAAACGTACTGAACCGGATGCACTGGGCTGAGCAGGTGCCTCGAGTCGATTCAGTCATAATATCGCGCCTGTAGGCGATTCCGCCCTTGAAATAAGCCCGAAATAGGCTCATTTAAGCCCACATCCCCGTAGATTCTGCGGGTGCAACGTAATGATGGAGACAACATGGCCAAGGAAGATACGCTCGAATTTCCCGGTGTCGTGAAGGAACTCCTGCCTAATGCGACGTTTCGGGTCGAGCTGGAAAACGGCCATGAGATCATCGCACATACGGCAGGCAAGATGCGCAAGAACCGCATCCGCGTTCTGGCCGGCGACAAGGTTCAGGTCGAGATGACCCCGTATGATCTGACCAAGGGTCGGATCAACTACCGCTTCAAGTAACGCCTGCCGCAATGGCGTTTATCTTAGGATCGGGCAGCCCAAGGCGGCTGGACCTGCTGGCCCAGCTTGGCGTGCAGCCCGATGCCATCCGCGCCCCCGACATCGACGAAACGCCTTTGAAGGGCGAGTTGCCTGTTCCTTATTGCAGCCGTATCACGCGCGCAAAAGTGCAGGCAGTTCAGGCCGATAGTGACGATGTAACCCTCTGTGCAGATACCACCGTTGCACTGGGTCGCCGCATTCTGGGCAAACCCCAAGATGTGGGGCAAGCGGCTGAATTCCTGCATGCTTTGTCTGGACGTCGGCACCGTGTGATCACTTCGGTCGCCGTGCGGCGTGGGGACCGTGTGTTGCAGCGCGATGTGGTTTCCCAAGTCAAGGTAAAGCGCCTGTCGGACGTTGAGATCAACGCCTATCTCGCCACTGAAGATTGGCAAGGCAAGGCAGGCGCTTACGCTATTCAAGGCCCTGCGGGTGCATTTATACCGTGGATTTCGGGCTCGTTCACCGGCATTGTCGGTCTACCTCTGTCTGAGACCGCCGCCCTTTTGCAAGGCATCGGCTATCCCCTGTATCGTGAGGCATCATGAAGGGTCGCACCATCATTCTGGATCACATCGACAACCGTGAAGCCGCTGCCTTGATGGTAGATGGCAAGCTGGAAGATTTCCTGATCGCCACAGATGCGCCCGCGCCTGGCACGATTTATCGCGCCCGTGCTGACCGTCCGG
The DNA here is from genome assembly GCF_056160045.1 of Ruegeria sp. ABF4_144. Classification (NCBI taxonomy): domain Bacteria; kingdom Pseudomonadati; phylum Pseudomonadota; class Alphaproteobacteria; order Rhodobacterales; family Roseobacteraceae; genus Ruegeria; species Ruegeria sp. ABF4_144. The sequence goes on along the minus strand of NZ_JBSWWK010000001.1, from coordinate 2,675,781 downwards.
TAAAAGGGCAGGGCGGCATGTTCCTGACAACCCCCGACGGCCCGGCCTTTCTGCGGCAGGTCAAAGGATTGGCGCCCGGTGCGCTGATGCTGGTGCAAGTCACCGGCTATGCAGAACCGGGCAAAGCGCTGCCGGTCACTGACCGCGTCCTTTTCAAAAGCCGCTATGCGATTGTCACGCCCCATGCGCCGGGCCTGAATATCTCGCGGTCTATCCGTGATGAGGATGAACGCGACCGTCTGCTCGAGATTGCCCATGAGAGCATGGAGGGCAGCGACTATGGTTTGATCCTGCGGTCGTGTTGCGCGGGCGAGGACGCGGGCGAGATTGCCGAAGATATCAGCGCCATGTTGGCCCATGCCGATCAGGTTCTGAAAGATACGGGTGCCGAGCCCGAGCTTCTGCTCGAAGGCGACGGCCCGCATGTTCTGGCCTGGCGAGACTGGACCGACCCGGCTGAGATCATGACGCAGGCGGGCGGGTTCGAGGCGCAGGGCGTACTCGATGCGTTGGACGTAGTGCGCGGGATTGCCGAGCCGCTGCCGGGTGGTGGGCACCTCTATATCCAGCCCACACGCGCGCTGGTCGCCGTGGATGTGAATACCGGGTCCGATACGTCTCTGGCCGCCGGTACCAAGGCAAATTTCGCTTGCGCTAAGGCCTTGGCCCGCGCGCTGCGTGTGCGAGGTTTGGGTGGGCAAATCACTCTGGATCTGGCACCCATGCCCAAGAAGGATCGCCGTGGGTTCGAATCGACTCTGCGCGCTGCATTCAAGGCAGACGGGATCGAGACCACTCTGGCTGGCTGGACCCCTCTGGGGCATTACGAATTACAGCGGAAACGTGGCCGAGTCCCGTTGTCGGAGGTGCTGAAATGAGCTGTCCGATCTGTGGTGACGATACGGTTGCTAAATTTCGCCCGTTCTGTTCCAAACGCTGCGCCGACATCGATTTGGCCAAGTGGTTGAACGGGTCTTATGCCGTTCCGTCCCAGCGCGAAGAGGACCAAGATGCGGATGCTGCCGAAGTTGAATCAGAGCAATCGCGCCCACATTGAAAAAATGTAAAAAAGCCTCTGGACACTGCCAGTAGCAAGTCATAGAAGGCCTCCACCCAACGATAAACATCGTTCCCGTGCCCGGGTAGCTCAGGGGTAGAGCAGTGGATTGAAAATCCTCGTGTCGGTGGTTCGATTCCGCCCCCGGGCACCATCACTTCAGCTAAGCCTATGTTTTTGCTCCAGCTTTTAGCAACTGCTTGGAGCCGTAGACCATGTCGGAGACCATTTCGCGCCCTTTCACCTTCGTAAAAGACGGTGTTTTCTACTTCAGCCGCCGCATCCCGAAAGAACTTAGAGATTACTACACATCTCCTCGGATCGCTTATTCGCTGCGAACTAAGTCATCAAAGGTCGCTGAAGTGCGAGCCAGACGAGCTGCAGATCAGCTTGATGAGTACTGGTATCACCTGAGATGTCAGGATGCAGAGCTTCCCGGCAAGCACATGCTCAGGATGAAACTGACGAGAGAAACAGGGGTTATTGATGGTCCGCCTGCTTCTTCATTTGTGCTTTTGTCGGAGGCTGTTGGGATTTACCTCCAACTCAAAGGGAATGGCCGTCCGGTGACTTTCCATAGAGCCGTTGAGAGGGCCTGTGGCTACGTTATCGATGCCTGTGGAGACAAACACCTCGACGCCTACACGAAGGCTGACGCGAACACTTTCAGAGACGCCTTGATCGCACGAGGTCTCGCTGGAAGCAGCATGACGCGGGTCTTTGGCACAGTCCGGGCAGTCACGAACTTCGCCGCAAGCGAACAAGGCCTTACCCTGAATAACCCTTTCTCTGGCGTCTACTATGATCGTTCAGCTGGTGTCTCCAGTCGAACTTCGGTTCCTGCTCATGCCCTCGCGACCATCAAAGGTAAGTGCCGCGAAGTTGATGATGATCTACGGTGGCTGGTTGCCCTCGTGTCCGACACAGGGCTGCGCCTTGTTGAAGCAGCAGGGATGATCAGAGAAGACTTCGTTATTGAAGAAGACGGCTCCCTCGTCGCCCATATCCGCCCTCACCCATGGCGACGGCTCAAAACCACCGGGAGCGAACGACTGGTACCACTCGAAGGAGCGGCGAAATGGGCAGCAGAGCGCATCATTAGCCAGAAATCCACCTCTCCCCACGCCTTCCCGCGATACAACAAGACTGACACGACCAACGCCAACGCAGCAAGCGCCGCACTAAACAAATGGATGAAGGGGCACGTGCCAGACGGATGCTCAATGCACAGCTTCCGTCACGCTATGAGAGATCGCCTCAGGGCCGTTGAGTGTCCTGCCGACATCGTGGACCAGATAGGAGGGTGGCAGACCGACGGAGTGGGCCACGGGTACGGTTCAGGTTATCCGCTTGAAGTCCTGAGAAAGTGGATGAAGGAGGTCACGCGAGCCGACATGGTCTACGGCTCCAAGCAGTCGCTAAAAGCTGGAGCAAAAACATAGGCTTAGCTGAAGTGATGGTGCCCGGGGGCTGCTGGGTTTTCCCTTCAGCTCCCGTTACAGGCACTTCTTCAGCCGGTCTCTGATATTGCACTTACAGCGAATGGCAGGAAAGCGGGCTGCAAACGCAACATTCGAACGTAGTACTCAAGGTCCGCTAAGGGCCGCGGTCCGACGCTTTGATTCAGGCGCCGACGTTAGGCGGTGTGATCTCGGCAATGACAGGAAAGTGGTCGGAAATTTTCCAATACTCGGTGCCAGCCGCCGTCTCGCGTGGAACCTCACCTGCAGCCACCCAGCCAGGAGTGTTTCGGGAATAGAGTATGTGGTCGATCATCACCCGATGGTAGGTGTCGTTGAAAATAGGATCAGCGAAGCGCGTGGTTGTCACGTCATTGAAATCAAGCCGCGCGCGGTCACGGTCATTCAAAGCATCGAAGAGAGCATTGCCGAGGCTCAGACCTGGTTTCCAAACAGAACCCATCAAAGTCTCGACCCCGCTGGCATTAAGCCGCATTTCGGACGTGTCAAAGCCGGGGCCATCATTGATGTCACCGGCTACGATCAACGGGAGCGCCGCCGGGTCGGAGAGGTAGACGTCCAAGAACGCTTCACGAATATGACGGCATTGCGCGAGCAAACGCATTCGGTTGGCATCTGCTAGTTGCCACCAGCGAGACCACTCATGTGCCGCAAAGATGCCCTTCGATTTCAAGTGAAGGCCCATGATATTGAAATCCGATCCCTGTGCCGGGTGGATCGTAACCCAGAGGGGGCGGCGTTCGTAGCGGAACCATTCAGGCACTTTGTCAGCGCCGAGGTCGAGGAAGAAAGGCTCAGTTGCCGTGTGGATCAGCCCAGCAGCGGGGTCCTCGGAATCCATGATGGTCATTGGCATATCTGCAAAAATTCCACGATCTGTTCTGAGGGCGATGCCGACACATTGAGTGGAGGTGTTTTGACGTGGGTTGTCAGGGGCGGATGGAAAGCGTGAACGCTGGATGTAGATGGCCCATTCTGCATCTGAGATGGAGGCCATAAGGATCTCCATATCCTCAGTCCGATCAGGACCTTCGACAACAAGCAGGATGTCTGGGTCTAAGTCGGCAAGCCCCTCGCGCAGCAGCGCGACGCGTTCTGCGACCGTCGGCCCTTCATTTTCCCAAGGTGGACGAGGTCCGCGGACATTACGGTCACCTGGTTTGAGCTCGCCTGAATCGCTATCGACCAAGTCGTTGAGCCATTCCATGTTCCAAACAGCGAGTTTCATTCGCGCAGCCTCCGTTCAGTCCTTTGTCCAGAATGCGCACAACTTAGCACCGTTTTATGACAGGAATGACAGAGAGTACGTGCGTAATGATATTCCACAAATTTCAAATCTGAGATGGAAGTTAGCCGTTTGACTTAATCATCGTATAGTCTCGCACAACTCATCTATGATGGATGAACCATTCAAATAGTATATGAACGACCGAAATGCGGAAGCTATGCTGCAGCGTTGGTAGCTGGGGTTAGCGGTAGCAAAGGGCCGGCAATAGAAAGACAAAAGCTAGAAGCAATGGGCATCGAAGCTCGAACTAGAGTCCGCTTATCTGAGCGCCATTAGCGCGAAAAAGCAAACACCAACCTTAGAAACATCCACTTGAGCTCTAGACCATTGGCCGTAGGTGTCCCATCTTTCGTCGCGATACCTGTCCTCACGCCGACCGAGCTGCCCCTGCACTATGATCTTTGTACCGCTGCCTTTCGTTGTCACGCTGCTATTGGGGCTGCTATTCACGCGCGTGGTCTTGCGAGACGATGAGCGACCCAATAACCCGGCGTTTGTGCTTTTGATTGCGTGTGCTGCGCTCCAGTCCCTGCTGATCGGGTTGCGTTTTGGATACGGGATCGAGTGGGCCAGGTTTCTTTCCCCACCGCTTGCGAGTGTGATGGCACCTTTGGTGTATTTCGGATCGTTGCAACTGGTTGGCCCACGCCGCGTGGCTAAGCTCTATTCAATCTTTCCGCATGGCCTTCCGTTGTTCACGGTCTTGTTGTCCATGGTGTTCTGGCCAGCTGCGCTGGATGTCGTCCTTATCACAACGTTCCTTGTCTACGCGGTCCTGATCCTGTTTTTGCTGCGGTCTGGGGCGGATGCGCTCAAAGCAACGGCGTTGGATGCCGTAGGTCCAGTTCATCGTGCTCTGGTTTTTGCAGCGCTTGTATTAATCTTCTCCGCAGCGATTGACACGTTGATCACAATTGACATTGCGACCGCGGGTGCGAGCCATTTGCCTCAGCTCGTGTCCATCGGCAATGTCGCGACCTTGCTGTTTCTTTCTTTGGCTGCCGCAGTCGCAAGCCACGGTCGGACGGCCGGGGAGAGTGAGAGAGCGGACCCGGTGGCCGCTATCCCCCCCGACCTTAGCGACGCAGAAAATCCTGTGATCATGGTAAAAGTAGAGCGGTTGATGAAAGACACACAAATTTATCGGGACGCGGATCTTAACCTCTCAAGGCTAGCGCGCAGGGCAGTCATACCGTCCAGGCAAATTTCGAGGGCGATCAATCAGACGACGGGTAAAAACGTCTCGCAATACGTCAATGATTTTCGCATTGGCGCGGCTTGCGAGCTGCTGCAAAACAGCACACGGTCGGTCACAGAAATCATGTTGGACGTTGGTTTTGAAACGAAATCCAATTTCAATCGAGAGTTTCGGCGTGTCACGGGCATGACACCGCTGGAATGGCGCAAAGCCAAGGGATGAAGTCCACATCGGAGATCCTGACAAGGAACAAAACTGACTAAATCGCGATTTTGAACGTCCTAGATCGTGTTCAAGGTCGCGGTTTTTTTGTTCGCGACGGACTTTGGTGACATGAAAACAGTCACCGATAATAGCAGCAAAATGGCTGAGACTCTGAGAGAGCTTTCAGCATATCCGGTGCCCGCATCATCAGCGTTGGGCAAGCGGCCACAGATCTACAGGACAGTGCTGGCGGCACTGAGCGCTGTATTGCTGCTGGCGGCCGGCGCCGCCTTTGTCCTTCGATCTGAAACTTTGCCCTTCGATGTCGCGCCCACCAATACGGTGTCATTAGGTGCGCCATCAGAAGCCATGCAACAGAATGCCAGTCCGCAACTGTCGGTTTCTGCAACAGTGCCCGCTGCCCGGGAAATCACCGGATCGGGCTATGTCATCGCGCCGCGCAAGGCTGTCGTCTACGCGGAGCAGGGTGGGTTAATCGTCGATATTCTCGTTGCACCCGGAGATAGGGTCGCCAAGAGCCAACCCCTTTTGTTGATCCAGGACACACATGTCATTTTTGCGCTTGAAAACGCAAGGCTTGCGCTCGACGCGGCGAGGCTCTCGCTCACCGCCGCGCGCATTTCCGAGGCGCAGGCTGACGCGACACTGCAAAGGCGGGCCGAACTAGCCCGAAGGGGCGCTATCGCCAGTAACCAATTGGAAGATTCGCAGACCGCCGCGCGCATGGCAATCAACAGTGTCGAATATTCGAAAGCTGAGGTCGCGACCGCAGAGCTTGCTGTCCGAATTGCAGAAGATCGGGTCTCCGATCTGACTGTGCGCGCGCCGATCTCAGGGACGGTGACGCAGATATCTGCACATGTTGGCGATGCGGTGCTCGATCGGATCGACGCGATCCATGACGGAAGCGGGCTGATGACAATCGCCGATCTGGATCACTTGGTGATCGACGCGGATGTAACCGAAAAGGCAATCAGTTTATTGGGCGAGGATGTTTTCGGAGAGGTCGTTCTGGACGCTTCTCCCGATCACCCCTTTCCCTTCGTACTGCAACGCGTCGCGCCTGAGGTAAATGCCGCCAAAGGAACGGTCAGGCTGCGCTTAAGACCTATAGATCCGCCCTCTGGGTTGCGACCAGGCATGGCCGCACGTGTCAGGATCGATCTTCCTTCATCACCTTTAGTCGTTCACGCACAATCAGGAGTTAAACCTTGATGACGATCTCCGAAACCGACAATCCCTTCATTGCTCTAAGCGGTGTCAGCAAGACTTACCGAACCGGTGGTACAAGGGTAGAAATTTTCGATAACCTTGATCTTGCGATCAAAAAGGGTGAATTCGTCGCCGTTATGGGACCATCGGGGTCGGGAAAATCCACTCTTCTCAATCTGCTTGCCGGCCTGGACGCGCCAGATTCCGGCAACATCAGGATCGCGGGCCAGAGGCTGGACCATATGAGTGAGACTGCCCGTTCCGCGTGGCGTGCGCATCATCTTGGGATTGTATTTCAATTCTACAACCTGCTGCCGATGTTGACCGCAGAGGAAAACATAGAGCTTCCTCTGCTGTTGAAACCGATCCCAGCGCCTGTCCGGCGCGAGAGGGTTGCAAAAATCCTCGACCTTGTCGGTCTTGGCGGACGTGGTCGGCAAAACCCTGCACGAATGTCCGGCGGGCAGCAGCAGCGCGTCGGCATTGCCCGAGCGATTGTGTCTGATCCTGCCTTGCTGCTGTGTGATGAACCAACAGGTGACCTCGATCGCAAATCCGCTGATGAGGTTCTGACTATGCTGGGGTATCTGAACCGCGAGCTTGGCAAGACCATTGTCATGGTGACCCATGATCCCGAAGCCGCCGAGGCGGCTGACCGGACCCTGCACCTCGATAAGGGCGTCTTTGTCGAACGCGTGCAGGTGATGGCATGACGTTTCTGGGCCTCACCCGCAAAAGCGCGATGCGCAAACCGTTTCGTTGCGTTCTGCTGATTGTGTCTGTTGTCGTCGCCTTCTTCATTTACGGGCTCACAGCCAGTTTCATCGCCGGGTCACAGGGCACCGCCGCAGCCAGTGAGGATTTACTCGGTGTGATGAACGCGGCCGGTCGCAGCCAGCGCTTGCCAATGGCCTATCTGCCGCGCATCGCAGCGCTGCCAGGTGTTGCTGAGGTTAGTCCGGTCACCCGCCTGCGCGGCAGCGTCGGTGACGCGCGCAACGTCGTAGCGGTCAGCGCCGGAGAGCCGGGCAAACTGTTAGCTGTCAGCGGGGCGGAACTTGGGCTGACCCCGTCCATGATAGAAGCTCTCGGCTCAGGGCGGGACAAGGTTTTAGTGGGCCGTGCCCTTGCAGAGGCGCAGGGGTGGTCAATCGGCGACCGACTGACAGTTTCGGCCTTTCGGACGAAAAGAAGCGATGGAAGTCGGGACTGGACCTTCGAGATCGCCGAAATCTTCGATGGTAAAAACGCCAGCACAGACACTTACTTCATTCTTGCCCAGTACCGCTATATCAACGAAGGTCGCGCGCGGGGCAAAGATACCGTTTCCACTTTCGCGCTACGTCCGGCCCCGGGTGTCGCTGCGCAACAATTGGCACCACGAATTGACGCGCTTTTCGCCAATTCAGCAGCCCCAACGCGCACCCTGTCAGAGAAACAGTTTCTCAGCGCTTTTTTGAGCCAGTATGCCGACGTCAAACATGTTGTCACATTGGTCGTTGGTGTGTCTTTCTTGACCCTGTTGATGATCGTTATCAATACGATGGTCTTCGCCCTGCGCGAACGGCGTTTTGAGATCGGCGTGCTGAAGACCCTCGGGTTTTCCCGTTGGCGCATCCTGCTGATGGTTCTGTCCGAGGTCCTTTTTGTTTTCGCGCTAGGCGGCGCCATCGGCATCATTCTTGCAAAACTTGCCAGCCTCGCCCTGCCGCCCGCTCTGGGGTTGGTTTTCGACCAGAACATTGTGCTGCACTTAATTACGCTGGTGTTCCTTCTGGGCTTGGCCGCCGGAGCAATTCCTGCGCTGTCCGCAATGCGCACGCCGATCCTTTCAGCATTCAGAACGAGGTGACTTTGATGCCTTCAACCATTCGACAAATCATCGCGATGAGCCGCGCCACCCTACTCAGTCTACCCCGCAGGCTGGCCATTTCCCTGTCTATGGCCGGGTCGATCATGCTGGTCGTTTGTGTCCTGAGCGGATTTCTCGCAATGGCGCGCGGGTTCGAGATCACGCTGGAACGTGCGGGATCGCCGGATGTCGCGGTCATCCTTGGTGGTGGCACGCGGCAGGAAGGCAACTCTGAAATCCCCTCGGATGTTGTCCGGTCGCTTATGGCGATGCGCAGCGATATTGGGGTCATGCGCGACAATCGGGGCATGCCGATCCTGTCGCGCGAACTCGTGGTTCCTGTCGAGTTTCGCAGCCACGCCGACGATTTGGCTGAAACACTGGCATTGCGCGGTATGGACGATACGGGTCCGAGTATTCGCGCGGAGGTCACCCTGTCTTCCGGTCGCGCAATGCTGCCTGGTACGCGCGAGATCGTGGTGGGTAAACAACTTGCCACCCGATACCCTGGCTTGGACATTGGAGATCAGGTTCGGCTCGGTCCGGTCGATTGGACAGTGGTCGGTCATTTTGCAAGCTTCGGCAGCGCGCTGGAATCAGAGATTTGGGGCGATATTGATGCCGTCGCGGCCGCGTTCAATCGTGTAGGAGAGGTGCAAAGCCTGCGGTTGAGGCTGGCTGAAAACGATAAAATCGACGGGCTCAACCGGGCGGCTGCCGAATTCGCAGGGGCTCAGCTATTAGTGCTGACTGAGGCCCAACTCTACGCCGGCCAAGCTGCCGGAACATCGCAACTGATCAGATACTTTGGGTGGCCGATCGCGATTTTGATGGCTATTGGTGCAATCGCAGGGGCGCTGAACACAATGATGAGTTCGGTTTCGGACCGAACTGTCGAGATCGCCACTGTCCGTGCACTGGGTTTTAGCCGACTGTCCGCAAGCCTAGCGACATGGTCGGAGGCCGTCTTGCTTTCTATATTCGGGGTTGGCCTGGGCCTGACCGTTTCATGGTTGGTGATGAATGGCTGGCAGGCAAGCACAATAGGCGCAAACGATGCAGAATTAGCCTTCCAGCTGGTGGTCAGTACAGACGTAATGGTAAGCGCTGCGCTGGTTGGCCTGGCAATCGGAGCCATTGGCGGCGCTTTACCCGCGATCGTCGCGGCGCGGTTACCACTTACTGATGCATTGAGACGGCGCGGGTAGCGGCTTTGGTCGACTACACGATCAAAACTAAACTCACCGCTTTGCGCCAGTGAAACACTTACGTGTCAGTGAACTGCCACGCTGCGGTTCTGCCAGACTGTCAACAATGCACACCGGGAGCGGCGTAATTGTCACGTAAGAAGTCGAGAGGGCGCAGCGAACGGCAGCAATGCTGGCTGCCGATGTGGCGTCCGAGCGGTGCCCTGGATGTCTCCTTTGGTCCGCCCGCGAGAGCGACCCGTGAGCGTTAAATCTCAATGGCTTCGGCGAAGGCCAAGGCACCCTCGAGTTCGATGCCGAGATACCGGACTGTACTGTCCATCTTTGTATTGCCAAGAAGAAGCTGAACAGCGCGAAGGGTTTCGGTCTTCTTGTAGATCTGGGTGACCTTGGTTTTCCTCATTGAATGGGTTCAATAGGCGCTTGCTTCGAGGCCGATCAACGTGACCCAATCGCCGACAATCCGTGCATATTGGCGTGTCGAGATGTGCATGCGTTCGTGAAATTGGCCGGGCCAGAGGTACTCCGAACCGACCATCAGCTCATCTTCCATTCACTTCTCAACAGAGGCATGTGTGCCTTGGGATATCGCAAAGCGCACAGGTTTCTGTGTCTTGCTTTGCAATACTGAAGCCCCTTCCTTGATCTGACCCGATGACATGACATCGACAACCTTCATCTTCACCAAATCGCAGCCGCGGAGCTTGCTGTCGATTGACATGTTGAAGAGCGCAAGGTCGCAATGGTTTTCGGCAAGTTCGAGGTGCACTCTGATCGCCCAGACATGTTTTGGTCTCAGCGGGCGCCTCTGGCCGACGATGCGTCCTTTGTTCCAACTGGGCGAAGATCACGAATGGCAGGTAAGTTTGGGGCTTCCATGGTTGATCCTCCAATCCGCCATGCCCGCCCACAACGAAAACCCGACGTTGACCGGAAAATTTTATCACAGCATGCTGCGCTGTCTCCGAGGGCCGCGATGAGCGCAAAGTCATCGATGCTGCACGATGTATGAAGGTCGGTTTAGCATCGGTCTGCCTTTATTGCCCCGGGTATATTTGAAAACGTCGACGTCCGCAGCGAAAACCGGTAACTGATCAACAAACTACCCTGTCTTGCCGGCTGTTCCTTGGCATATGGCATCACACTCTGTTGGTGAGTGAAACTCCGGCAATCACCAACGTACCACCCACCAGCATGGAAGCCTCAACTGGTTCGTGCAGGATAGCAGCTCCAAGGGCCACCCCAAAGACGGGGACGAGATTGGTGAATACCGCGGTACGCTCAGGCCCAAGCGTCTGTACCCCCCGATAGTACCAAACAAATGGCACGACTGTTCCGCCAATGGCCAGATAGATGATGGCCAATGTGCAAGTCAACGTCGGTAATTGAGGCAGTTGCACTGGACCGGCCAGCTGCAACCCCAATGCCAACAACATAAACCCAATTAATGCAGCCCAAGTAGTTGCCGCGAGCGGTGAAATGCTTCCAAGTGCTTTGCGTCCAAGAAGCGTATAGCCCACCCAGCTGCCCACCGCAGCCAGCATGTACAGTTCTCCTTGTCCAAAGCTTTGCCGGACGTCAGTCATCAGTCCGGCAACGTCCCCCTCGCTAATCACGATCACGGCCCCGGTTAGTGCTACACACATCCCGGCAATTTGCCCAATCGGTAGGAGCTGCCGCGCGATCAGCCCCCCGGCTAGAGCCACGGCTATCGGATTGAAGGCAACAATTAGTGCTGTTCGCGAGGCTGGCATCTCAGCCAGAGCGGAAAAGAAGAACAGGTTGTAAAGGCAGACGCCGGACAGTCCAAGAAGTGCCATCAACACGCTTTGACGCCAGGTGAGGCGGGGCAAACCGCCTTCCGTTTTCCACACAAGATAAAGCAATATCAGCGATGCCAGACCAAACCGTGCCGTTGCAGCGACCAGCGGGGAAATCTCGGCCGAAACCATGCGACCAGCGACAAATGTACCGCCCCATAGGAAGGCTACCATTGTGAGCCGGACGTACAGCAGAGCATTCTGCGACGCTATGGGATATGACAGGGTATGAGACATGGAAACACCTAAAACATCGGATTGCCCATGTCGAATTTCAGTTATACTGTATTATAGTCAAATGAGTATTTACTTATGACTTTTGGACAACTTGAAATTTTCGCCAATCTTGCCGAAACGCGCGGGTTCACGGCTGCTGCATTGCGACTTGGGATCAGCCAGCCTGCAGTGTCTCATGCCCTCAAAAGTCTGGAGGATGAGCTTGGCGTCACGCTCTTTGATCGCACGGTATCACCAATCGAACTAACGCCGTTGGGTGAACGACTTCTATCCCGCGCACGTGAAATTCTTGGGCTGGCCGATGCTATGCATCAGGAGGCCTCGGAATATCGTGGAGTGCAGACCGGCAGACTGCGCATCGGATCTTTTGGTGCGACGTCGTCATTGCAGATATTGCCGCGCCTTCTCGAAGCATTTCACGCAGCCCATCCTGGTATCGAAGTGCTTATTGAAGAAGCGGCGGACGATGAGATTATCCGCTGGATTGAAGACCGGCGCATTGATCTAGGTTTTGTCGTGTTACCAGATGAACGCTTCCGGACATGGCCTGTTGCACAGGACCAGTTTGTTGCCTTGGTTGCTGCCGACAGTACTTTGGCCAAGCAATCCTCAATTCGATTGGAGCAGCTTTGCGATATGCCATTCATCATGCCGGAAACTGGTTCTGCCCGTTTCATTCGCCGTCTGTTCACGCAATCCCGTCTTAGCCCAAATGTTCGGTATCGGACGTCGCAGATGCTAAGTACTTTGACCATGGTGGCACGCAATCAAGGCGTCTCGGTGGTGGCCGAGATGGCCTTGCCGCCAACGAATGGCAAAGAGGGCTGGGTTAGCAAACCGCTTAGTTCCGTCAGGACGCGAAAAATTGGCCTTGCGATGCATCCGCACGCAACACCATCCCCTGCGGCGGTCGCTTTTGTTGAGGTCGTGGAGAAAAATAGAGACAATCTTTAGCGACATGCGCAAGGCAGAGAGGCGGCATCCCGATTTGAAGTTTTTGGGCTCGAACCGGACATTAGAATACACTACGTGAGCGGCTGGTTTATCCGCACTGCCGGCATTGAATTGCCTTGGCCGTCCCAACAATCGCTATAATGCGTCCGACGTAGGCTCTGAGCCGAAAGCGAACACTGGCTCAAACTTTGTTGGGCAGCCATTATTGTCCCAAAACCGTCTATTTGACGGATCGGTTGCCAGAATCGCAGTCTTAGGTGATCCTTCATGAAATCGAAGGATCGCAATATGTTCAGGTTTCTATTAATTGCATTCGGTATTTGCGTATCTACTTTCGCGCTAGCGCAAGAGGCGTCCGAAGATGTAGCGGTAAAAGATGATACCTCGGCGAACTCATCCAATCTGCTTACTGACGCCGAGTTGCAGACATTGGTCGCACCGGTTGCTCTTTATCCCGACACGCTGCTCATACAGATATTTGTCGCGGCCACCCAGCCATTGGAAATTGTTAAGGCTGAACGGTATTTACTGGATAACACCGACCGCGACCCTGCTGAGCTTGAGCCGGAAATCGAAGCGATGGGATGGGATCCTTCCGTCACTGTGTTGGCGACGGCGTTCCCCGAAATCGTTGGCCAGATGGCCACTCATATCGACTGGACCGAGACAGTCGGCACAGCCATGTTGGCCCAGTCCGATGATGTGATGGATGCGGTTCAGATCATGCGGGATCAAGCAATTGACAGCGGCGCTCTTGTTTCAGGGCCCGAGCAAACTGTCGAAGTGTCTGATGACGACACAGTGATAATTACACCGACAGAACCCGAAACAGTATATGTCCCACAATACAATCCCGAAACAGTTTATACTGGCCCGTCAACCGGAGACGTTGTGGGCGCCGCATTGCTGACTTTTGGCACTGTTGCCCTGATCGACGAAATTTTTGACGACGACGATGATTGGTACGACTATTGGGGGTGCCGAAATTGCGGTGGCTGGGGCGGTGGTCCGATTTATAGAAATCCAGACATCGACATTGACGTCGATGGCAACGTCAATATCGGCAATGATATAGATTTAGGTGACCGAACGGATATCGGATGGAACCCCGATCCTGACCGGCAACAGGAGGCCCGGAACAAAATAGCGGACCACAAAAGACCTGAAGGTGGCCGTGGCGACTTGCCGGTTAACCGTCCTGACGGTCGCACAGATGAACTGCGTGCAAAGCTAAGCCGAGAAGCTGGTGCTGAAGATATTAGCCGGGACCGCGGGGCAGCCGCGGCTGTGGTCGGTGCGGGTGCAGGTGCGGTAGCAGGCGGGGCTTTGGTGAACCGGGGCAACGCTGATCGGGATAAGGCTGCCGCAAAGCAACAGGCTATTGATCGCACCAAACGTCCAGATGCCGCGAAAAAGCCAGTCGCACAAAGACCGCAGACCGCGAAGAAGCCGCAGGCGAAGAAGGCCACATCGGCGCAGGGCAAGCCCAGGGCATCCAAAGGGCAAGCGATGAAGAAAAAAGCGTCCGGTAGCAGAACGCAAAGCGCGTCCAGGCGCGGACACGCAGCTAAAGGCAAGCGGAGACGGTAAGATGCGTAGATCAGTATTTACAGTTTTGTTGCTCGTCGGGACTGCTAGCCCCGCCCTCTCTGGCGGAGCCAAATTCGATACTCCGCAAACCGCACTGGATGCTTTTGTTGATGCGTTAAAGGCCAATGATCAGAGCAAATTGCTCGAAATTTTTGGTCCTGAAGCCGAGGATTTAGTGGGAACGGGCGATCCGGCGGAAGACCAGGAAAGAAGGCAGGAAGTGCTTGGCATGTACGCTGAGGGGTATCGCTTTCAGCCTGAGGATGAAGGGGTTGTACTTCTTCTGGGCGAAGACAGTTGGCCTTTTCCAATTCCAATTCTGCGTACAGATGACGGTTGGCACTTTGATCTGGAAGCAGGGATCGAGGAGCTTTCAGCCCGCGAAATAGGCTTGAATGAGTTGGAAGTGATCGAATTGCTTGAGGCCTATGTTGATCTGCAGGCTGCATTCCGGCTTGTCGACCATAACGGGAATGGCGTTATGGAATTCGCTCAGACGATCATTTCTGATCCGGAAGAGCAAAACGGACTCTTCTGGCCTGGAAAAGACAGCTTTGTCGGAGCAGCGCTTGCCCGCGCCGCAGCTTCGGGGTGGAGTGACGGTCAGGTTGATTATGAAGCTGAACCGTTTCTTGGCTATTATTACACAATCCTGCAAGAACAGGGGCCTAACGCTCCAGGGGGTGCGTACCCCTATTTTGTAGGGGATCACTTTGTTGCAGGACATGCCTTGCTGGCAATACCGGCAGACTACGGAGAAACTGGTATCCATTCCTTTCTGGTTGGCGAAAACGGCATAGTCTACGAGGCAGATTTTGGCCCGGAGACACTCAGTATTGCAGCTGAAATTTCAGCCTACGATCCAGGCACGAATTGGGCACCGGTCGAGTAGTATTTGGATTGATAGTGGCGCTTAAGCTCTGCGCTTTGCTGAGGCCACTATTTGCGGCTCGTGTGACAAGTTACAGTTTGATGGTTACGTGTACCCGAACAGTTTCATCCTAGATCGCTGTTGCAACACCCATTGCGACAGCGAGCAAATTGCCCATCTTACGATTTGATCCATTCTTCTGCCTTAACACGTTTCGACTGAATGACCGAAAAGTCCGCATTTCGGAGTTTGCAAAGCCCGACGATGAAGGTCCAGTTTAGGCCGACTGCGGTCCTTTGGAGTAATGCCGCGGAAGTCAGCTTTAACCGCATTGCGGTCGTTCGGTAAAACTTGCTTGAACGTCCACTTTACGGACAAATCGGACCTTCAATCTATGTTTCTGGATGTCCGCTTTCCTGTTCCTGAGCGTGTAAGTGTTTCGCCCATTCCTTACTGAAGTCTCCGAGAGGGCAAAGATGATCATAGAGGTGTTGTCCCAGATCAGTCGACGCATATCCTTCGGCAACGCGATGAATAAATCCCGCCGCTTGAAGCTCTTTCAGTCGGGTGTTGAGTGCCGCAGGTGAGATTGTTTCGCATTCTTCTTGCAGCTTTCGGAAGGTGCATGGGCCAGCCTCGCTCAGCGTCCAAAGCACTCCCATAGCCCAGTGCCGTCCAAGCAGGTCGAACAAAGCCATAATCGGCGCACCGCTTTTTGAACCACGGACAGGCTGACCTGGTATCGGTATCTTAGTCACTTGCTATACTTTCTGTAGCGCCCTATATTGCTATGTAATTTGTAGCAACCCGAGCCAGTATTGCCAATGACCAAGACAGACACTTACGAAATTCGTGATGATCGGTTCAAACGCAGCATCAAACTGGATGAGCCGATCGACCAAATCTGGACAGGCGGTAAATGGACTGAAGGACCAGTGTATTCTCCGACGTTCAGATGCCTGATCTGGAGCGACATTCCCAATGATCGACGGCTCCGCTGGGATGAACTGACCGGAGCAGTCGGAGACATCCGCTCAGGCCTCGGATGCTACACGAATGGCTCAACGCTGGACCGGCAAGGGCGGATCGTGGCTTGCGAGCATGGGACACGCAGTGTCACCCGGATTGAGCATGATGGTTCGGTTACGACTCTGGCCAGTCACTTCGAGGGAAAGCTGTTCAACAGCCCCAACGATGTTGTGGTACGATCAGATGGCACGATCTGGTTTAGTGACCCGGCTTACGGAATCGAGTCTGACTACGAAGGGTTTCAGGCAGACCCAGAGCTTGACGGTGAACATGTCTATCGTCTTGATCCGGCCACCGGCGATGTCACACAAGTGACTACTGACTTCGCCTGTCCAAATGGACTTGCATTTTCGCTAGACGAGCAAACGCTATATATCGCTGACAGTGGTGGCACGCGTTACGCAAGCGGAGAGCATCATATCCGCGCGTTCTCCGTTAGTGCAGACGGCAAGCTCTCAGGCGGGGACGTCTTTGCTGAATGCGAAGCAGGTGTCTTTGACGGGTTTCGTCTCGATACCCAAGGCCGTATCTGGACGAGCGCAAAGGACGGCGTTCATTGTTACCACCCGGATGGCACGCTGCTGGGCAAGATTTTCGCCCCAGAAGAGGTCTCGAATGTTTGCTTTGGTGGGCCGAAACGCAATCGCCTGTTCATCACCGCCTCCACAAGCGTTTATACGGTACTCCTGCCAACAACCGGCGCTTTGTTGCTCTGATGGCAGAAGCTTTTGTGCTGAAAGCCCGCACGGGCCGCGCGTTTCGTTTGGTGCAAGGCGCACACTTGAGAGTTACCGATACCTTCGGCTCTCAGGTGATCCACGCGTGGGCGTTCATGGCGGATGACATCGCAGATGTTCATGTCGATTGAACATACCCGCGTCCATTCAAACACTCCGACGCCAGTGAAGGGAACGATTTTTCGGTCTAACGTCGGTGTCCAATTCTGGAGTTTAACGAAGACACGTCACCTGGTGTCTACGATTAGTTCTTCGCCGCCTACGATCAGGCTCGCGATGAAATGCTGGGGTTCCAAGCGGCGCAAGGGAATTGCAGCGACAATCTCAGGCAGGCGATGGCGGGACTTGGGTACCCAATCGATCATGTGCCCTGTCCACTGAACCTGTTCGACAACGCGCCGCAGCTTGCAGCATCACGCACATTGGGCTCTACTGACACCTTCGCCGTGATTTGTACCAGGGGCCGGTCTGGTGTGAATCGATTTTCGCCGCACGCCGCATGGACAGTCAAGAAGCGGAACAAATCTGTCGTTAGAACGCAGCATAGCAAAGTACGCCTTCCAACCTGGAATTCGAATAGGGGGAAGTTGTCTCCAGAGATTGGTTCAAACTATCTGCCAATCCGAAATGAAGGTCTACAACTACATTCGCCGCCGTTTTGTATCTTTAGCGACGTGAACCACTCTAGTAAGGGCGCTGGACACAACCACCTGCCTCACACACCTTGTGCTGTGATCAGTTGGAAATGTAGAACCCGTCTATTTCATCAGGTTCTACTTTCCATAAACTGGCTAACGGTTAGGCAAGCTCACGCGCAATGTGACGCGCCTGGGCCTGAGCTGAGGCGACCGAAGCTTTGTGACGCTCATCGGCGAATTCCTGATACTCGGCCGCAGCTTCGAACATGCGTTCTGCGCCCAGGTATTTGCGCAATGTGCTGATATGCGCAGAAAGGTGACCCGAGTCATTGCGAATTCCACCCTCATCAAAACCGAATTCCCCAGCCGATGTCAGCAGCACCAGTGTTTTGCCGGACATGATCGGTTCCAGAGGGAAGTCGCCGCGCGCCAAATCAAACGTAAATGTCTTGTTGATCCGAATGATCTGATCAAACCAAGCCTTCAGAGCTGCGGGCATGCCGTAGTTGTACATGGGTGTCGAAATCAACAGGATGTCGGAGCGGTCGAGCTCGTCAATCAGCGTATCAGACAAGCTGACCAAAGCGCTCTGTTCAGGAGTGCGTTCTTCTTCTGCTGTGAAGACGGACGCGATCCAGTCGTTGGAAATGAAATCCGGCGGGGTCATTCCGACGTCACGCACAATAATTTCGACGTCCGGATCAACCGTTTTCCATTCTTCCACGAAACTGTCCGCCAAAGCGCGGGAAATGGAGTTATAGGCCGCAATAGTGTTGTCGGTGCGGCGGACGCTGGCGTCAATTCTCAGGATTGTGGTCATCTTGTCACCTAGTCAGTTTGCAATGAACCATTCAAAGGTGAAGCCAGAGACGCGCAGGTACAAATGAAGAGAATTCTGAAAAGAGTGAACTGACCTCAGCCATCTCTAATCGCTGAAAAAATCTTCTCCAGATGAGACGCCGTCGCAAGAACATCCGCGTCCGTGTTTACGCCGCCGCTCAAGGATAGGCTGCTCCCCGGTTTCCGTTTTCCAAGTGGAATCGAAATTGTTGGCGCATTAAGGAAAGCGGCTTTCATCGATACCGACAGGATAAGTGCGTTTTCCCGTGCAAAGACCCCTTTATCGCGGGTCACAGCCAGAACAGACGGCGGGTACGACGGCAATGTCGGGTAAAGCAGCATCTTCCCTTCCAGTTCTCTGCCAAAGTCCGGGATGAGGGCCCGCCGGATTTCCAGCAACGCTTGCAGATCTGTGCCATGGATTGAAGCGGCCTGAGCAAGGCGATCCTGCACATTTGGGTCCAGTCTGGCTTGCTGGTCTCCGACCAAACTTGGCAGAAAACGAAAGGCTTCGGCACCCACCAGCGTTCCATAGGTTTGGAAGATCTCCGTGACACGAGTGAAACTTTGGATATCAATCCTTTCCAATTCGATGCCATGCTCGGACAAATGCTGCTGGGCCTGTTCGTACATTGTCTTGATTTCCGGGGTAAATCCCTCTAGGGCATCTTCCCTCAGGCAAAGTATTTGACGGCAGACGTGCCCGGTTTCTTTGCAATCCGACAAAACGCGATCCACAGCGCAAATCTGACTGACCTTTAAGGCGAGTGAACCTGGCGTATCCAAGGAAGGCGCCAGAGGTAAAATCCCGGCGCTTTCATAGCGGTTCAACGTTGGGCGAAACCCCACAAGACCCTGACAGGCGGCCGGAATGCGCACGGAGCCAGAGGTATCTGTGCCCAACGCAATGTCGGCTAAGCCCAAGGCAACGGCTGACGCCGATCCGCTCGAGGACCCTCCAGGCACTATTGTGCTATCCAACGCATTCAGAGGGGTGCCGAAATGCGGATTAACTCCGAGCCCGGAGAAGGCGAACTCCGACATGTTCACATGGCCCAGAATGATCGCGCCTGCAGAACGGAGCTTGGCCACGATCGGGGCGTCATTGTTTGCTGGTTTTGGATCGATAGTCAAAGATCCCGCATGGCTTCGGAGCGCTTGCACGTCGATATTGGCCTTCACCGCAAGAAACTGGCCGTCCAACGGGCCAAGCAGCTTCCCTGCGGCCCGCCGCGCGGCGGCAGACCGGGCATCCTGCAACAGTCTATCTGGCGCAACGCCAAGGAATACCTCGCGCTGCGCGTCGAGCGAAGCCAGGAAGTCGCGCGCCCGTTGAAGGATACTCATGTCGTCAGGACCGGAGCCTTATAATAGGGCAGTTCTTCAACCCGTACGCTTTGCCGGTCTGCCTCATATTGCGCGCGCACGTGCTGCGCGATCTCTCCGAGAGTGGCGAACCAGACGTCACCCCTGTTCAAGACAGCTTCCATCCAGTCTTCCACTTGCCGCCATCGCGCCAAACGCCCGGTCAGGAAGGGATGCCAGATGCCGATCCAGAAGCCACCTTCTTCGTATTGGGCTTCGAATTCCTCCCAAAATGGGGTCAGCCCGGCGCGTGGCCCGGCGACGGGCATCATGTAGCCAATCTCCTCAAAATGGGCGAATTGCGGCCAGTCGTCGGTCCCCCAATGCGATGGAAGTTCGACCAAAGTCCGCCCGCCAGATCGCATGAGATATGGCACATCATCCGCCATCAGCGAACTGTCATAGTCGAATTCATGCTTGTTCAGCAGGTCGATGACCGCTTGCGTCACATTGTAAACCGGTGCGCGATAGCCTTTTGGCACATTGCCCAGAACTCGCTTATGCGACTCCAGCGCGCGTTCAAACCAATAGGCTTGTTCAGACGCGCTGTGGTTTGTCGGGTCTTCGTGCAAATAGCCATGATGGCCGATTTCATGACCATCCTTCAGGATGGCTTGCATAGCATCTGGATATTGCTCCACGACCCATCCGGGTGCGAAGAAGGACTGTTTCAGCCCGAAACGTTTGTAGGTTTCCAAAATCCGAGGGATGGCAACCGTCGGCCCGTAGCGCCCCATGGAGATTGGATAGAGGCGATCATGCCCGTCGACTGGCTTTGCGATATGGATCAGGCTGTCCGCATCAATATCAAAGGTGATCGCACAGGCGCATCGCGCGCCGTTTGGCCAGATTATCTTCTTCTGCATGGTCTTGCTCCTCTGTCACAGTGGCGGGGCGTTGTTCGTTAGCCAATCGTCATACCAGCGCTGCAATGCGGATTTGACGGCGGCATATTCACTGGCGCTCAGCCTTTGATCCGCGGCGCGCTGCATGCCGTCGGTGATGTTTTGAAGAATTTTCTTTTCGTCGCACTTCTTGGCTTCGCCGTGCGAAACGGCCAGTTGTCCGCCGGTGAAGACGCTTTGGATGTCCGTGGATTTTGCTGAGCTGACCAACAGCTCAACCGGATCAATGCCGGGGTCTAACCAGGGATCTTCAAGACGGTCCAGGCGCAGGATCACAAAGTCGGCGCGTTTGCCGACGGACAGGCTTCCGATGCTGTGATCCATTCCCATCAAACGCGCGCCACCCATAGTGGCCATGTCGAAAACATCCTTCGCGGTCAGGCTGGGGTTCGCCCGATCACTTGACCAATAAAGGCTTTGCGCCAGACGCATTTCGGCGAACATATCGTCATCGCCTGCTAGACTGGTCCCATCCATCCCCAGTGCGAGGTTGATGCCCATCCGCTTCATCAATGGCGCAGGCGCAATGCCGGACCGCAGCCGCAAATTGGAGCTGGGATTGCACACGATATGCGCGCGCACCTCGGCCACTTGCGCCAGATCTTTTTCGTCCGCCCAGACCATATGCGCCAAAGACAAGCCGTCAGTGAGCAGGCCAACTTTGCCCAATTCTGCGATAGCACCCTGAAAACTCCAGGCGGTAGCCGACAGGTGCTGCAGCCGAGACTCCTCGGCATGGGTGTGAATGCGCTGGCCGCATTCGCGAACCTCTCTGGCGATGTCGCACAGGGTCTCTCGGCCTGTCCAATGCGGTGCCGTGGGGCCAAACCAAACATCAGCGCATTCAGAATCCGCGTATTCGCCATGCATCCGAGACAGAAGCCGCACAAAGCTTTGCGGTTCAATACGTGCGCGCGCAACGTGCTGGCGTTGCAGTTTGCGTCGTAGAACCTCGGGCAAGGTGGTCAGAAACGACTGGCTTTGCCCATATGGATGCACAAGCTGGTTGTGCCATCTCTCGCCCGGTGCGATGGCGCAGGACAGGCCAAGCCCATTATATACGGCGGTTTTGTCCCTTATCTTCGCTTCGGCAATGACCGCTGTCTGACCCGCGGTGCAGGCATCCACAACAGCCGTTACCCCATTCTTCAGCAAGCGCATTGCCGCGTATTCGGTGGCGAGGCGCGGCGCAACGTCGGCTGCGCCAGCGGAGGCGAAAATCCAAGGTTCTAACAGGTCATCCCGTATCCCTTGGTTGATCAGGTTCACCCCATAGCAATGGTGATGCGCATTCACAAACCCGGGCAGGATCGCCGTGTTTGTGTCCGAGTACACCCTTGCGCTGGGATAACGCGACTTTAATACTTCCAGAGGCGCCAAGCCGCCTATTCTGCCGTCTAGAACATAAAGCGCGAAGTCGTTGTGACTGTGAAAGGCATCTTCGATGATCCAGCGGGCAGAAAATATGTCGCCGCCATCAGCCGTCATGAACAACAAATTCCAGCGCGCTGGGTTTGCCTTCGTCCCCGTTGACTGGAGTAATATCTTGCGGGCAGGCCGACATCACGGCGTAGACTGGCATCTCAGCTTTGAAGGTCATGCTATCCCCCGCTTTTGACACTGGCGCAGCCCAGGCAAGGCTGCCATCAGGGTGAACTGGGACGTTCATCCACAGATTGAAGGGCGCTGGCACATGCGGTGCTTTTGTCCCAATAGCAAGCAAGGCCTGCCTCAAATTGTCGGCGCAATTGTCGTGGTAATCAGTAACGCCCAATTGCTGGTACCGGTTGGCATCGCAAGCGGCGATCGTTGTGTCATGAACACCCGGCGATGTGTCTTGGGTCAGCGTCAAAAGAGGATTGCGCAGATTGCTGACCAACCTGTCACCGACCTTTGGGAAAACAGACAGAAGATCCGTATGCACATGCGGCATAGACAAATATTCATGCAGCTCTGACGAATTGAACGCCCAGAAATCGCAGACTTGCCAACCGGTCGGGTTGATGATGGTCAAAGTCTGCCCAGCTTTTAAACGCACCGCCACACCGCAACGTGCTGGCACTGTATACCGTTCTGCAATGACCGGGACGCCGTCGGCAGAGACCGTGCTATCCAGAGTTTGATTGAAACCGTCGGGTTGGGAAGGGTCAAAACTTTGCATGCGCAAGAACTCCTGTTTAGGAGTTCAGAAACGCATGCTTTTCGGCAATTTAGAAATGACAAATATTCAAGCGACGGATTAGATAGTTGCGGATGCGCTAATCTTCAAAAAACCTTTGACCGACGGCGCTGTCGCGAAACTCATCTGCTTGGTCCAATAGCCATTCCCGGAACACACGAACGCGTGCACGATTGGCGTAAGTTTCTGGACAGACCAGAAAATAGCTCTTGTTCTTCAATGCCGTGTCAAAGGGGGCGATCAGCATATTACGTTCCAGAAAACGCGCGGCGGCCAATAGGCTGACCAGGGCCACACCATGACCATCGCTAGCCGTCAGCAAACAGATGTGTTCCTCGGAGTAGGTGACATAGGGCTCGACATTACCATTCTGCAAGCCAGCCGCGTCCATCCAGCGCTCCCAACTCGGATCCGCATCGGAAAACCCGCTCCATTGGTATTCGATCAGACGAGACCTCAGAAGATCTTCGGGGGAACTCAGTGACTTCGCCTTTTCCACGCTGCACACAGGAGCCACCCAGTCATTCAGGACCCAAGCCACATTGCTGTCAGCATAATCGCCAAAGCCATACCGAATGGCCACATCCACATCGCTGGATTTGAAATCCACCAGTTGATCGCTGGACAGAACCCTTACTGAGATTTCCGGGTATTTCTCGTAAAAACCTCGCAGTCGCGGGCTAAGCCAATTGGCGGCAAAAGACCCGGTTGTTGAGATTGTCAATGTGCCCGCAAGGTCGTCTTCCTCCAGCGCGAGAGAGGCGGCTTCGATGTTTTTGAAGGCCTCAATGATGTGGGGCGCGTAGTTGGCCCCATCCTCTGTCAGTTTCAAGGCGCGGGTCAGCCGATGGAACAGGGGTACCCCAAGTTGATCCTCCAGCGATTTGATCTGATGGGAAATGGCAGTCGGAGTGACGCATAATTCATCGGCGGCATCCTTGAAACTCAGATGCCGGCAGGCTGCTTCGAAGGCCTGAATGCTTTTCAACGACGGTATCTTCGCCATGACGCGCGGCTTTGCTCTCCTGATGCGATGCTATTTCGTCGCTCCACTCTAACCCGATTGCCAGTTCACGTGTGGGCGAAATTCTCAGCTATGAGGTGAAAACATCTAATTTGAGAAGATAGGGCATTCTCTCTTGAATTTGCGTGAAAGTTGGGAGGTTGCCTTGGATCCATTTTTGAAAGTCACCGGGATAGACAAGTCGTTTGGCGCCGTTCGTGCATTGCACAACGTCAATCTGCTGGCTTCGAAGGGCGAGTGCATTGCGATTTTGGGCGAGAACGGAGCGGGGAAAACCACGTTCGCAAGTGTTCTGATCGGTCTGTATCAGCCCGATAGCGGTGAAATCAAACTGGGCGGAACACCTGTTTCGGTGACCAGCCCAGCAAAAGCTATTGAGCATGGGATCGGCATGATCCACCAGCATTTCAGCCTGGTCGGCGCAATGACCGCCGAAGAGAATATTCTGATCGGCTTGCCCAGCACAAAAAGGGGTGCCGAAGCGCGGGCGCGCATTCGGCAGCTTTGCAGCGACTTTGACTTTTTCGTCGATTTCGACATCCGCGTCACGGAAATGCCTGTGGGCATGAAGCAAAGGGTGGAGATCCTGAAGGCGCTGTTTCGCGATGTTTCGATCCTGATCCTGGATGAACCCACCAGCGTTCTTGCCCCGACTGAAGTCGCGCCGTTTCTCAAAGGGGTGCGCAAGCTGGTCGCCAACGGCTGCCTCGTCTTTTTCATCAGCCACAAGCTCGATGAAATCCGTGAAATTGCCGATCGCGTCATGATTATGCGCCATGGACGTGTCGAGGGAGTCCTTCCGGTTGCGACCACGCCCATGGTCCAGATGTCAGCGCTTATGATGGGAGAAAAGTCGACCGGCGAAACGGTCGAGGCACTCAAGGCCAAAAAGGCGCGCAACGACACCGGCTCAGCACCAGACGCTCTGGTTGTCTCTGATGTCTGCCTGACCGATCCAGGCGGCGCGGAAATCCTGCAGGATCTGACCCTCTCCGTGAAGGTTGGCGAAATCCTCGGAATCGCCGGGATCGACGGCAATGGCCAAACGGAGTTGAGCGAGGTGATCACCGGCCTCAAAAAGCAAACCAGCGGCGCCATCCACCTTAATGGCACGGAGATATCAAGCGCCTCCATCGCTTCGCGTATTGCAGATGGCATTGGCTTCGTGCCCGAGGATCGCCATGCCGAGGGCTTGGTCCTGTCGCTCAGTGTCGAAGAAAATATAGCCTTTCGATCCGTCGGCGATGACAGGTTCATGTCAGGCGGTCTGATTTCCCGGCGCGCGATGCACGAGATCGCAAGCGACGTGGTCGCGGCCTTTGACATTAGGCCCCCTGACCCAAAACTGAACGCCTCGGCTCTATCCGGTGGCAATCAACAAAAGATCGTTCTGGCCCGTGAAGTGGCCCGGGCGCGCAATCTTTTGGTCGTCGTACAGCCGACTAAAGGGCTTGATGTAGGCGCAACGGAATTCGTTCAGAACCAGATCCGTGCCGTCGCTCAAAGCGGCGTGGGGGTTCTCTATATCTCCACTGAACTTGAACATGTGCTCGACATCTCTGATCGCGTCGCCGTGATGGCCTTTGGCAGGATCACGGGTGTTGTCGATCCAGAAAACACAACTCTTCAAGACATCGGGCTCTTGATGACCGCAGCGCCGGAGGAGGTCCAATGAACAGATTTACCATGCAACGCCGGATTGCGATTGCTTTAGTTTTAGCGCTGAGCGTTGGCGGGGTGCTGATCCTGCTGGACGGGCACAACCCGTTTGAGGCCTATAAGGTTCTGTTTCTGGAATCCTTCCTGAATTACTGGGGTTTCTCTAGTACATTGGTCAAAGCCTCACCGATGCTTTTGGCCGGGCTAGCCGTGATCATTCCAATGCGCGCCGGTGTATTCAATATCGGTGGCGAGGGGCAGATCTATATTGGTGGGTTGTTCGGCGCCGTCTTTGCTTTGGCGATCCCCGATCTGCCCGGTCTATTGGGCGTGCCGCTGATATTTATCGCCGCCGCCGGCGGCGGGGCGTTCTGGGCGGCAATTCCTGCTTATCTCAAAGCCTATCGCGGCACGAATGAGGTCATTGTCACGCTGCTGATGAACTTCATTGCAATCCACATCGTCAGCTACGCCGTGGCGGGGCCGCTATTGGCTGAAGGCGCGCCATATCCTTATTCGGAGGAAGTGTCAGAACACTATCGCCTGCCTATTCTGATGCCGCAATCTGATACTCATGCTGGCTTTGTATTCGGGCTGGGCATGACGATCATCTTGTATTTCTGGCTACGCTTCACGCCATCGGGTTTCCAACTGGACCTTGTGGGGCGCAATGCGCGCGCTGCGGCCTATGCCGGTGTGGACCAGAAAAAGACCATCATTCGCGCCATGTTGATTGGCGGCAGCCTTGCCGGTATGGCCGGCGCAATCGAGGTGATCGGGTTGAAGTACCGCCTGTTCCACCTGTTTAGCGATGGCTACGGCTATGACGGAATTGTCGTCGCCTTCCTTGCGGCTCTTAACCCAATTGTCGCACCTTTGACCGCGCTGTTCCTTGCCGGGCTCTCTTCCGGGGCGGGAACGATGCAACGTGCCGTCGGGGTCGACAGTTCTGTCATCGAAGTAGTCGAGGGGCTCGTCGTGGTTTTTGTCGCTGCCGCCCTCGTGACACCGCGAACTAGGTCAAAATCCATTCTGAAACTCCTGGCAAAAAACCTGCGGCTGCGCCGCCAAACACAACGCCAAAAGAAAGAGGCATAGGCCATGATTGATCTTGTTTTTCTGGGCGACGTCCTTGCCGGAACCGCCCGATTGGGTACGCCAATTGCTTTTGCTGCCCTTGGCGGGGTGATCGCGGAACGTGGCGGGCTGTACAACATCGGCCTCGAAGGTCAGATACTTGCCGGAGCGCTTGGCGCTGCTGCTGGTTCTTTCGCAACGGGCTCCGCCGTGATCGGGCTCGGATGCGGGATCATTTGCGGCCTGATCTCTGGCCTGCTGCTTGGGTATATGTCGATCCGGCTGCGCATCAACCAGTTGGTTGGTGGTATCGCGCTCAACCTGCTGCTGGCCGGACTCACAGCTTTTCTGTCCCGTCGGATATTCGGGGCTCAGGCCGGTGGGGCGCGGGTAAACGGGTTCTCGCATATCAATATTCCCTTCTTGTCAGATATTCCCGTCGTTGGCCCGTCCCTGTTTTCCCAGGATCCGCTGTTCTACCTTTTGATCGGATTGGCAATAACAGCCTGGTTCTGGCTGATGAAATCCCACAAGGGTCTGGACCTGCGCGCCGTTGGCGAAAACCCGAAGGCCGCGGACTTGGCCGGGGTTCCTGTCTTTCGCATGCAATATCTCGCGATTGTAGTCAGCGGAGCCCTCGCAGCGCTGGCCGGAGTGCATCTGGTCTTGTCGCAAGTCTATGTGTTTGCGGAGGGCATGAGCGCGGGCAAAGGCTTCATTGCGCTTGCGGCAATCATCTTAGGACGTTGGTCGCCCATCGGCGCGATCTGCGCCGCGCTTTTCTTCGGCTTCTGTGATGCGGTGCAGCTCAAACTGCAATTCACCTCGCCAGAGATTCCCTATCAGCTTTTCCTGATCTTGCCATACCTCGCATCGCTCATTGCACTCGTGGTCCTCGGTGCCAAGGCCAGTGCACCTGCAAGCGTCGGACTACCCTACGACCGGGAGCATCGATAAATCTCAGCCGTGACGTGAGAAACCATCGTTTTTCACGCCGCGATCCTCCCGTCACCCTGACAACACATATCCAATATGGGAGAACAACAATGCAATTGAAGTCCAAACTATTGGCGGGGCTTGCGGCACTGATGTTGGTCGGACCTGCAGCCGCTGACGGGATCGAACGCGCCGCGATCGTTATGCCCGGATCGATTTCTGATAATGGCTGGAACCAAGCTGGATTCGAAGGTCTCACCAAGGCAGGTGAAGCGCTCGGCTTTGAAGCTGCCTTTTCTGAAAGTGTGCATCAACCGGAACAAATCGAAGTTCTGAGCGACTACGCACGCCGAGGATATGACCTTGTGATCGGTCACGGCGGCGAATTCCAGGACGCAGTGGAACGTGTCGCAGCACGCTTCCCGGAAACCATGTTCATGGTGAACAACGGACTGGGCACAAATGACAACATTGCCAACGCGGATTTCTATTTCAGCCAAATCGCTTATCTGATGGGCTACGTTGCAGGCTCCATGTCAGACACAGGCACCATCGGCATCATCGCAGCGCAGCAGTTCAAATTCACGACCGACACAGTCGCCGGCTACGAAGCGGGCGCCAAAGCGGCCAATCCGGAAGTCAGAGTTCTGGTTACCTGGACCGGCGACTGGGACGATATCGCCAAGGGCAAAGAAGCTGCCTTGAACCAAATTTCCCAAGGCGCCGATGTCGTCTGGCCGACAATGGACAGTGCGACGCTGGGCTCCATGCAGGCCGTTCAGGAAAAAGGCGTCTATGGCATCGGCATCTATCGAGATGCGATCAACGAATGGCCGGAAATCCTGCAGTCCGCTATTCTGGATGTCCGAGGCAACATGCGGTCCTACCTGGAACTGGCAGCTGTTGGAAAACTGGAAGGTGCACTCTACCGGGCGGATATGGGCAATGAACTGGCCATGCGGATCGGGTCGTTCCACCCAGATATCCCGGTGGACGTTGTGGATGAAGTCAACAAACTGATCGACGCCATGAAGTCAGGCACTTTGGTTGTAACTCCACAATAATGCATCCCTAATAATCGCTCCTCCTTTTACTCTCGCCCCCAAGCCTGGGGGCTTTTTTATTACCAGAGGAATCAATGATTGAAGCCTTTCGCCTGTACCGCTTAAGACTGAGTTACCCTCGATTTCGCTGGAGTTGCTAGGTTTTCTATTGCCGGTTTTCAATTCGACGATACCCGAAAATGAACAAATCTAGGACGACCAAAGACACTACCATGCAAACGCTAAATCAACACCATCCTTGCTAAACTTGTGACGAGACATCCAAGCACATTGCAGCATAGATCAAACTGAGCTCGATGCGTACCTTCGCTGCAGTGCATCCGAACGACCACTCTGCGGGACAAAGTTGCCGTAGGCTCAAAGGTTGCTGGTGACCGATCTCAGGTCAAAGCGGACATCGGAAAACTCCAATAAGGAACATTCTTGATGAAGAAGAACAGGATTCCCGGGAAGTGCAGTACGCTGTGAAAGGGTCGAACAAAATGAGCGGGACAGACAGTATCCTGTCTCTCTGTTTTCAATGCTATTGCACAGTCTCCGAAGTTGGTTTGGGGTCCGAAGCAACGAATGCGGCGCAACATATAAGAGGGCTCAAACCGCGTAATGCTTGCGCTGGCAGCGACAGTACCACTCTTGTTGATTGAAAATAGCGCGAAGCCCGCCCGTGATCCGGCTTGCCCAAGAGGCGACGCGGCCCTCCAACAAGCCTTCCGAAGCTCTGGCCGCGTCAGGGGTTAAACGATCAACTTGTCCGTTGCTTGTAATAGGTGTCCTTATGGACAATCAGTCCATCACGGTAGGTCAGGATGTCGACGCTCAGAAACTCTTCTTTCGAGCCATCCTTATGCGTCGCGGTGCGCCGGTATTCGCAGTAGGCTTTGTTGCCCGAGATCGCGCAGTCCAAAGTTTCCCAATGCACGTTTTTGACTTTTTCAAACAGCGCAGAAAAAGCACCGCGGATCGTTTCGGCGCCTTCCAGACGCACGCCATATTCGTCCGGGCCGACAGCGTGGTCAAATGTGGCGTCGTCTGCGAAATGCTTCATCACTGCATCGATGTCGTTAGCGTTAAATGCGTCGCCGACAGCGTCGACGAGGGCTCGGGTCAAAGCGGTCATGATTGCGGTCCTTTTCCTTGAAGCATATCGCAAGTGTGTTTGAAGAAGGGACTTGCCGGGTCGACAAGCACGTTCAATTCGTCAAAGTGATCGACGTCCGGGACGATGTAGAGGTCGATCTTGCGGTCTGCGTTCCCAAATTTTTCGACATACATCCGAGCTTGCCGGTGGAATTCGTCCGTTTCCGCGCCGCCGACGACGACCAGCTGCGGTGCGTTTGTAACCGGGGGATGCTTGGTCATCGGACTTTCGGCTTCGGCCTCTTCCGGGGTCATACGAATACCTGCATTAAGCGCCTCGGTCAGGCGCACCGGTTCAAGGTAGCTTAGTGGCGACACCGGGATGCCGGACTTGATCATGTCGGAAGGAAGATCCGCGCCAAACGCAGGCCAGTTGGTCGCCATCATCATCTGGGTGATATGGCCGCCAGCCGAGTGGCCCATCACGGTGATACGGTCTGCATTAATTCCCAAATCACGCGCATTACGCCAGACATAAGCCATCGCCTCGCGGGCTTCTTCAGAAATTCGCGCAATGGTCACGGATGGACAAAGATCATAGCCAACTACAACAGTATTGACCCCCGCCGCGACAAAGGGTGGCGCAATGAAGCTGTAGATCGACTTGTCGCCTCGCTGCCAGTAGCCACCGTGGAAATAGACCAATGTCGGTGCATCCGCGTTTTGACAGCGGAAGACATCCAGTTTTTGTTTTTCACCTTGCCCATAGCGGATATCAAGGCTGCAATCCGAGGTGGCGCGTGCCGTCTCGCTGTCGCTGCTCCAGCCGGGAATGACGGTGACCTCATAGTCCGGCCGCCCGGCCCGCAGATTGTATTGCGTGTCGAACTCATCAGGGTCGAAGCGGGTGTGAAATGTCAGATGATCGCTCATGATGAAGCCTCGGATTGGGGCGCGGAGAAGAACGCGCCGCGGCAAAAGACAAGTGGCGGAACGGGTGCGTGGGTGTAGTTGATGACGCGGCCCAAGAGGATCTCGTGATCGTCTGCGTCGACCCGGCTGTGCACCACGCATTCCAACTGCGCGGAGGCGCCGGGGATCAAGGGAGTCGCGGTTCCCGGGGTCCATTCGGTATCGGTAAAGCGGTTTTCGACGTCGCTGGCGAAATGCATCGCAAGGTTTTTTTGCTCGGCCGAAAGGATGTTGACCGCAAAATGATCCGACTTCGACAGGGTCGGAAAGACGCGCCCTGATTTCGCGATACAGACCGAGATCACCGGCGGCTCTAACGAGACCGAGGTGAACGAATTGGCGGTCAGACCCCAAGGTTCACCGTCCGCGTCATAGGTAGCGACAATGGTAACCCCCGTCGGAAAGGCGCCAAGTGCGCGGCGATAGTCTCGGACGGCCATCATAGCACCCCTTCGCTGGAGCAGGCTTTTTCCAGCGCAGCCCATTCATTGGGGTTGGTTCCGAAGTGCCGCATGACGTGATCCTGATAGGCGGGACGGGTCGCCAGCCGCTGATACCAGGCCTCGACATTGGGCAAGGGCGGGCGTTCAACCTCGACGTTGAAGTAACGATAGGCCACACATCCCAGCGGAATGTCCGCCATGGTAAAGCTGTCGCCGCAGACATAGGCGCGCTCCGCAAGGTGCCTATCCAGAATGGTCAGGGCTTCATGCGCTTCGTCGCGAAGCTTGGCGATCTTTTCCGGGTCGCGCTGATCGGGTTGCGTGCGAACTGTCGCGAAGAACAGGTAGATCACCGGCCCGAAGGCACGGCTGGCCGACCACTCCATCCATTGATCCGCAATCGCACGGGTCTGAATGTCGGACGGGCTGAGCGTTCCGGCGCCGTACCGGTCGCAGAGATAGCGCACGATGGCGAGGCTTTCCCACAGCGCAAAGTCTCCATCCCGGATCGCCGGGATCATCCTGTTGGGATTGATCTGCGCATACATTTCGGTGTCGAGCTTGCCAAAGCTGCCCCCGGCCAGTTGCAGGGTGTAGTCCAGCCCCAGCTCATTCGCTGTCCAGATCACCGGAATGACGTTCGATGAATAGGGACGCCCCCAAATCTCAAGCATGCTCCAGCATCCTTTTCTGGGCGATGGACTGCGTACCGAATTTCGGAACAACATGCTCGAACAGACGATGCCAACTGGCGAGGATCTTTTCGTAAGGCACGCCGGTATATTGCTGCATCAGCATGAGGTGATCGAGACCGATGATTTCCTGCCGCTCCGCAAACCGATCTGCAACATATTCGGCGTCGCCCACCACAATGATCCCGCGTTTGTTGAGGAAATCGAACCAGTCCATATCTTCATCCTCGGGCGTCATCTTTTCGCCTACGTCCAGATAGCCGTGCTTGGTCCATTCCCCCTTTGGGCGCGACCCGCCGAGGAATTCGTAATAGGCATTGATCGGGCCGCGGATCGTGTTCACCGCTTCTTCCATGCTTTCACCGACATAAAATGCCGTGCAGACACCAACGCCTTCACCAAGCTTCACCTCGCGCCCTTCGCGCTGCGACAGGGCATGACGATAAGGTTCCCAACAAGCCAGTGTCGCCTTGGGTCCAGCCGCCATCGAAATCACACCCCAGCCACGCTCGCCAGCCAGTTTGAATGTCGGCGGGGCATTCGACATCAGCCAGACCGGCGGATGCGGGTCGGAATATGGGCGCGGATGCACATACATCGCTTTGTATTCGCCATCCTCACCGTGATAACGCGGGTCCAGAGGGTCAAAGAACCGGTTGGTCTCTTTCCAGCCGGGGACGGGAAACTGATAGAATTCGCCGCGATGGGTGAATGCCTCGTTGGTCCAGGCTTTCAGGATAATCTCAAGGCTCTCCTGATACAGCCGCATGACCTTGGCGTTGTCCCGCCGGTCCGCATCCTTGTTGAACTGGAGGGTCGAGCGTTCGTTGATGCCCTTGGCAACGCCGAAATCGAACCGGCCTTGGGTCATATTGTCCAGCATTGCGGCATCTTCGGCCACGCGCAAAGGATGCCAGTCCGGCAGAATGACAGGGGCTGTTCCGACCCGCAGTTTCTTGCAATGTGCGGCGACATGGGTGCCCATCTGGATCGGGTTGGGCGGCGCATTCATGTACCCGTTATGGGCAAAGTGATGCTCGGTAAACCACGCGGTTGTGAAACCCGCCTCTTCGGCCAGCGAACACTGTTCGAGGATCATTTCCAGCGTGCGCGCCCAAGGAATTGTTTCACCAGGGCTAAAATTGGCAATCAAATCGAAGCGCATAACGTTCTCCCGGCCGGTAGAAGGCTAGTTGATTTTTTCTATTCTTTTCAACTAAGTTGATTTGCGCTCGAAAAGTCAACTAAAATCATTTATTCTGAAGTCATGAAAAATGACGTGTCCCAGACCCATGCTCAAAGGCTTGGAAGTGAAATTCGCGAAGTGCGCAAAGCACGTGGGCTGACCCTGCAGCACTTGTCCGAGGTGGTGTCGTGTTCAAAAGCCTATCTCAGCCGGATTGAGCTTGGGACAGCTAAGGTGTCAGACGACCTGCTTGGCGAAATCAGCGATGCGCTTTCGGTTGACTCGGGCTGGTTCTTTCCCAAGCAGGCAGGAGAAGGTCCGCTGGAACGCAAGCACGTCGTGCGACGCGAAAACCGCAGGGCGTTGTCAGCGATGTATACGCGGTCAACAGATGAACTGGGCTTTGAGGACGAATTGCTGTCAAGCACGTTGTCCGGCGATTGTTATTTGATCCTGTCACGATTTCGACCCGGCGCAGGCGAGCCGCCCGAACCGCTGGAAGGGTATTCCTTTGAGGGTGAGCAACACGCCATCGTTCTAAGCG
This sequence comes from Ruegeria sp. ABF4_144, assembly GCF_056160045.1. Lineage (NCBI taxonomy): Bacteria > Pseudomonadati > Pseudomonadota > Alphaproteobacteria > Rhodobacterales > Roseobacteraceae > Ruegeria > Ruegeria sp. ABF4_144. Next base: position 2,642,421 of record NZ_JBSWWK010000001.1, on the reverse strand, counting down.
GTGAAGTCGAGCTGCGCCTCGGGGACGAGGTCATTTCATTGCGCGAAGGAGATAGCTTTTCCTATCCGTCCATGATCGCGCACCGCTTTCGCAACAAGACCGAAAAAGAAGCGACAATGGTCTGGGCAATGTCGCCAATACGCATCACCTGGTGATTGTTGGTCTGCAATTGCAAATGCATGAAGTGCTTTTGTGTGTGGTGCGCTGAAACGACTCGTCATGTGCGCTTCAGCGGGGGTCTTACGCATTTTTCCGTCTTCAAGAGCGTCCCCGGCGTCCAGTAGTATTCGGGGATTGAGGCGCCAGTACGGAAAACCAGAGACGCGATGGTTTATCGATTGAAGATGCATCTTCAGAGGGCGATGTGGACCAACTGGTGCAAGGCAACCCATTTTGGCCGGTTGGCCTAATGAAGTCGTTTTCGATCATCAAAGTGCAACAGGTTTATGCGGACGGCTTGAAGCGGACCCAATCAGACAGAAGTATAGGCGTGCGCGAAAATGCGCCATTGCTGACGGGACTTTTCTAAATGATGGCGCCTCAAGAACCGGACCCTTTTTCAGAGGTGTCGGCAGGCTCATCCAATTCCAACACCGCAGGGTCAATCATGCGGTTTTTTGCGCTCATTTTGACGGAGTTTCGCATGGCTTCACTTCGCCGGAGCAACCGCCGGAAACGTGCTTCGTCTAGCTCAAGCAATGTCGACGGTGCCAACGCCCGAACATTTACGCGACGGGGCCGTTTCAATAGCATGGCCAATTGCCCAAACATTTCGCCACGACCTAACCGCGTAGTATGTCTGCCGAGTTCCACCTCGACTGCCCCGGAAGCAATGAAGAACACGCTCCGGGCGAGTTCTTCTTGGGCAATGATGGTGTCACCCGCGTTGGCATGACGTGTACGCAGTGCTCTGCTGAGTTTCCTGAGTGAAGCTTTGTCCAGATCAGAGAAGAGCGGAAATTGCCTGACCAGATCCCGCCCTTTAAGAGCGATGTCCAGTACGGGACGTCCTTCAGATAAAGCACGTCTGGCCGCCACTTCCTGCATCAATACCGAATAAAGCTCTTCACCGACCAGGCCGTCTTCTCGCATGACCGTGTATTCGCGCTCTTCCAGTCGTAACGCCGTCCGCCGGATGAACCTCCGCTCCAGCTTTTCAGCATAACCGGGATACTGGAGCCGCAGACCGTCAAGCGCCGTCTCAACCGCTTCGGATCGGCGCGCCAACAGATCATCAAGCAATTCCGCAACCCGGCGACCGTGGATACGGCGTATGCGGCCACGGACGAACCCGTCAAGATCTCGAAGGATCAGGCGTTGCATGAGCAACCTTTCAAACCGATCTGTCGTTATACGTGTGAGAGGGAACGAGATTCGAAGACGGTTGTGCAAAAACACGGCGACCCGAAATGACTTGCCGTAAACGACGGACCGGTTTGATGCTCGCTGATACCCGATCCGCCCTCCGGTCCGTGCGCCTTCGATCAGCCGATCAGCGTCGGAAAGAATCTTCTCACTCAGAACCGATGACATGGTGCGCTCTCGCATCCGGGACAACACAACGTCCCGCTCTGCACCGGCCAGCGCAATAAGGCCAAGCGTGATCCGGTCACGATCAAGGATCTCCGCGCTGTCTTCGGCGGCCTTTACAGCCTCGTCGAGGCGTTCACTGAACTTTTTGGCTTCGTTTCTGACGATATCGTGGGTCAAGTCGTAGTTTTCTGCGGTGCGGGACACATCCTCGCGAACAGATTGCAAAGCCACCGCGACCACCTGGCGCGATAGCGCCGTATCAAGCGGAGAGAGCTTGTCGAGCCCCAGTTTTGTGATCACCGAGCGTAAGGTTGTTCCCTGAACAATCAGTGTAAATAGCGTAAAGCCTGTGGCTAGGATGCCGACCAGACGCTTGGTCTCGAGCGGCACCTGCGTGCTTTCGGTGACTGCCAGCGCCAGCGCCAATGTCACAGCACCCCGAAGGCCGCCCCACAACATCGCGGTGCGATAAGGGCGTTCCACGGCTGGCGACAGGCCAATTTTCGTAAGAATGGGCAACAAGCCGAACAGAACCGCCGCCCTTGCGAATGTCGCGGCAAGAACCACCACAACCAATAGGCCAAGGTCAGACGGCCGCACCCCTTCCAACAGTCTCGGTATCAACAATGCGGCAAGAATAAAGATCAGCGCCCCTGCCCAATGCGCCAGAAGGTCCCATACTTCCTGCAGATTTGCCCAAGCAACTGGCGACAATCGGCCGGGGCCTGTCAGGTTGAGCGTAAGACCTGCGGCTACCACAGCAATGACACCCGAAGCTCCAACGCTTTGTTCTGCAACGATATAGGCAAGATACGGCAGTGCAACCGAGATTGAAATCTGCGCCATTTCCCAGCGTCCTACAAAAGCCATCAGCCAAACGGCCACGCGCGCTGTGAGCCAACCGGTGAGTGCTCCACCTACGATCAACAGCGGGAACTGCCCCAAGGCTTCACTCAGTATAGGATCGGGTCTTCCGAGCATGACAAAACTCATGAACAGCCCGAAAAGAGCGATGGCTGCAGCATCGTTAAGAAGGCTTTCGCCCTCAATGATTCGCGAAAGCCTGCGTGGTGCGGAAATCGATCGAAATATGCTGACAACCGCCGAAGGATCAGTTGTCGACACAATAGCCCCGATCAAGAGACACGCGGCCAGCGGTAACGCGCTTACCCAACTGAGTGCATAGCCAATGGAAAGTGTTGCCACAATCACTGCGACAATGGCCATCATCAGGATGGGCATCCAGTCGTCCAGCATCCTGCGAAGGTTCATGCCGAGTGTCGCCTGAAAGAGCAGCGTAGGCAGGAAAACGTAGAGGAATACGTCAGATCGTATCGGCAGATCAATGATCGCCTGTGCCCCCGGATTCAGCGCATCCGTCAGGTCAGTGTCGAGAAAGAAAATTGCTCCAAGCCCGATCACTATCCCCAGGACGGCGAGAATAACGCTGAAGGGCAAGCGCAACCGCGCAGCCAGTGGCTCCGCCACGCCGATAACAACAAAAAGAGAAGTGATGATGGTCGTAATGACGACTATATCCATCAGTACGTCATACTTGAGAACTCGGGGTAATGGAATCCACTCCTGAAGCCAGGTCGACCAAAAGGGATCATTGCGTGAATTTGCACTCTGCCAGACTGTGCAACGACAGCGAATGGCGGTAATGAATGCTGCAATCGCAGCATCGCGCCCTGCTGATGGATGTCTGGATTAGGCCGTCCATTCCAAGCCGAGTGTCGGCTTTCTGCGGTTCACAGTTGTTCGTACAAGACGCAGCAATCGTATCTTGGGCTCGAAGTGGACATTCGCCGCACTTTACTGGAGTGACTGCTTACTTGTCACAAGCATTCACATGGCAATGATGCCACCCCAGCTGCTGATCTGAGCCCGGCGATCCGGGCGGGAGATTTAACTCAATTGGCGAAGGTGACGCTCGTCTCGGCTCGGAAGTCCAGTGGAAGGTCAGCACTGATGCGACAATTGCCAGAAACGAAAAGCGGGCGACTCTTGCCGCCCGCTCAATCTTCATACGTCGATCTTTTCTGCGATACTCAGCGCGTCTTCCAGTTCAACGTCAAGATATCGAACTGTGCTGTCGATCTAGGTGTGGCCAAGCAAGAGCTGCGCCGTGCGTAGATTGCCCTATTTTCAGGTAGATCAGTGCCGCTTTGGTGCGTCTCAGTGAATGCGTGCCGTAACCGCTTGGCTCCAAACCAATCGCCGACACCCAATCGCGGACCAGACGCGCGTACTGTCGTGTCGAAATATGCGGCCTTTCGTGTAAGCGGCCTGGGAAAAGGAAAGTGCATCCAAGCATCTCCGGGCGGCATACCCAGGTCCAGATGGACTGGCGGGTGTTTTCCGAAACCTGGAATTGGACCGGCCGCTTTGTTTTACTCTGGAAAACTGTCACACGTTCGCGGACACGATCACCAGTAACAAGATCGGCTACGTTCAAGCGAACGAGATCGCAGCCTCGCAGCTTGCCATCGATCGCAAGATTGAAGGGTGCCAAATCCCTGAGATTGTCTGAGAGTTCAAGCCGGACGTTGATGTCCCTGACATTTTTCGCGAGAAGCGGGCGTTTTTGGCCTACAAGGCGACCTTTGTTCCGCGGCGGGCGTTTTGGTGGGATGGCAGGAAGTGGAAAAATGGACATCAATTGCCCTCCCACTCCAGGCAGCGACACCCTGTCGGCCTACTGAAACTATCAAGAAGCCAAGTGGCAGGTTCATCAGCCTATCCGACGTTGGTGAGCAGCGCAGCGTGTGACCGCAATGAGCCCAAAACAGACCCATCGTTCTACTGCAATATCCAAAATCCCGTTTTCGAAGCGGTTAGTCCTACCTCTGAAAAATCTACCATTGAGTAGATAGTGCTATCCATATGCCCGCAAACATCAGGGCTCCGCCAATGTTTACCCATGAATGCCAAACAGCATACCGGAAAGGCATTGTTTTTTGGGTGTAAAATACCGTTCCAATGACGTACGCGGCTGAGCCCGCCAAGATGCACCACAATGTCGTGATAGGTAAATGCGTTAAGTCAGGAACCGCACTTAACCCAATTGCGCCCAGCCCAAGGTAGGATGCAGTTGACCATCGCGACTTGACCGTTTTGTTCGTGACTTTGTTCCAGACGGCCAAGGCTGTGAGCCCCCAACAAATCCATAGCAAGGCCATCGTCCATGTCGTATCTGCCAAGACGAAAAAGGGTGTGAAAGTTCCCGAAATGCTGGGGTAGATCGCGGCGTGATCAATGCGTCGCAATAGTGTGCGCCTGTGGTGAACCGTAGAAAAGTGATAGGCGACAGATGCTAGATTGGACGACAGCGCACAGAGCACGTAAACCACGACTGCAAGTACAAGTTTAAGCTCGAGGCCGAGGATTGACTTAAAGAGTAACAATCCACCGGCTGCCAGAATCGCTACCAGCCCGATCGCGTGCACAGCCATGTCAGCATGGCGGTGCGGTTGGGCAGGGCTTGGATATGTCGTTTCCGTCATCTTCGTTCCGGGAAAAGGTTTGTCTGGCGCTACATCCAGACACGCGGGGTGTCCATACTTCCGGCGCGTCAAGCCGCGGCGCTGCAGCGAATGACCGCTTCGAGCCCAAAGCCGACTTTGATCATGCTTCGGTTTATCGCGGGTGCAGCAAGCCGCGAACCGCAAATTTCAGACATTCAGGACTATATTGCGAAGGGTTGATGTGCAGACGAAGACGCCATTCGCAATAACCAACACCTCTGCCTCTGAGATGCGTGATATCAACGCTACAACGGCTCTAGCCATTCGCTCCAAGCATTCATAGAAGCGTAGTGTTCAAACATGACCGAGAAAGGCTTAGTCGCCTTGAAGGATGGCAAGTTCACGACGAAAAGTGAACTTGTGTTGCCTGGCCAAATGGAGACTTTCCAGCTTGTAACTGAACGTTCCGGCAAAGCAGCTGACACGGCTAGCGTGGTTTACACAGGAAAAGCAACTGCATTTGAGTTTCTGCAAGAAAGGATGCAAGCATGTGAAGGAACTCGCCACCATTCTGCGAAACAAAATGCTAGCATCGCTCACGCATTCCTCGATGAGATAGCAAAGTTCAAAGTTGGAACAATCGTCGAAGTGATCAAATCGTCAGATGTGTTCCAGCTCAAGAAACTCGGAACTTAGCTGATCCCTCGCTTGTTTGTAGCGGTCCAGGCGCGTCCGCTTCGGGGCTCGTACTACCCGCCTATGCTTGCCGCGGCGAACGTCGACTACGAGCCCTAAATTCAAATTTCTGCACCGTTCATCAATGCCCGAAGTGCATACAAAAGCTGCCGTTGATTTTTCAATACCATTGGCAATTTAACGATCAAGTCGCAGCGTTCTCTGAGAAAGCTAATAATATATCTTCTTCACTTTTCGAGTTGTGCTTTAGAGACTAAGGCGCTTTGAAATTCACTTGCTCAAAGTCTCTGCAATTCCTTTCATCGCAACCATCGAGTCAAGGTACATAGGTGTGTTTTGAACTTCCGGTTGGCTTGATAGCTTCACCATAACCACATTGTCTTCCTGGTTCACATACAATAGCTGCCCATAGACACCGATACCGTAGAACGCACCTTTTTTTCTATCTTTCACCCAAACTTGATTACGGTAGTGGAAACCTGCAAACACCTCCGCATATGCGCTTTTCTCATAAGCTGCGATCACATCGTCATTTGCTTGAATCGTGTCAGCTATCCAATCCGGAGGAATAACTTGAGTGTCGTTAACCTTTCCGTTGTCCAGCATCATTATGCCAAATCGTAATAGGTCACGAGAGCTGGTAAATAACCCACCACTCGTTTGCACAATCCTTTTGGGCCCTAGTTCGCTGTATGCGGGGTCCTGAGCACCGATATCCTGCCACAACTCGGCCAGTACATCCAGATAGCTTTCTCCAGTTGCCGACTCGATAACCATGCCCAGCAGCGCAGATAGCACTGAACGGTAGCTATAAACTTCACCGTCTTCTACCAAGGTCTCGCGATTACTCAGAGAGATCATGTACTCCTTAACGCCGGCCTCCGTATCACAAATTTCAACTTTTTCAGAGAGGTCCTGACCAAACGCACAGAACAGATCACCGGCATCGTCTAAGTAGCCGCTAGAAGCATCTTTCCAATCAACAGCAGCGGTCATATCAAGTAGGTGTCTAACCGTTGTATTTTTGAATGCTGGGCCTTCCAACTCTGGCAGGTATTCGGTGATCAGCCTTTTGGGATCTAATTCTCCCGCCTCAACCGCCAGCCCTGCTGCCATACCCAACACTGTCTTGGTGATCGAGTGAATGCGGTGAGGCGTATCAGCTCTCATGCCATTGAAGTACTTTTCAGCGACCAATTTGCCATCGTGATAAATCAAAAAGCTATCGGTATGCGTTTGATGCAACCAATCGTTGATGTTCTGTTCTTCATCATTGCTAGCTGTGAAAACAAAAGTCTCAAGCTCAGTTGGGTATGCCGCTTTTTCCAAAGTACGTACCCAATCTGACGGTGGAACTCGTGCTAATTCGCCAAAAACATTTGTGCCTTCAAATATCCAAGGGCTTCTATCTACAGACTCAACGGTTTCATCCCAGAAATAACCAGCCTCTGCGCTTGCTGGTTGTGTAGAAGCCGTAAATACCGCACCGAAGACCAAAAGAGCGATAGCAATAGCTGAGGTCACTAACAGCTTGTTTGCATTACTTTTCATTTTCGGGGATCTCCGTCCGACTAGCTAATTTCTAAGCTATCCAGTCATGCTTCAGCTCTGGTGTCTAGCCCGTTGTGTTTGGGCCGGTACTGTCAGGCGACCGCGAACTAGGCTCTGGTAGGACAGCTTAGTAGTTGCAAGCGACGGATGGCAGAAACTGTGCGTTAGTCGCCTTGAGCAGTGACCGCTTCGTTCGCATCTCGGAGGATGTAAAGCTCGTAGTGAAGGTCCGCTTCGGTGTGAGACCAGTCATCAGAAAGCGATGGGCATAAGGCGGCTTTGTCCGCAAAGCGGTCACCAAAGCATGCATCAGCGAATGTTTAGATGACTGCCTTCAATGTTCAAACCTTTAGAGCTGGCTCGTCGCCACATTGATCGCAATGCGCGCATCATGCGAGCAACTAGTTTTTGAGTACGTAGTTATGTTCGAGGTCATAATTGGCCTCTACATGGTAATTCGTCGTGCTAAATACACTGCAAATGTAGGCGGGGTAATTTCGCCACTGGGGGTACCATTCGGGGTATCGCGTGGTATGCATCTATTTTTTGTACTTTAAAAATATACACTTAATTTGTTTATGTGTTCCGCCCCGGCACCACTTAACTTCGTAGTTGTGAAGCTAAACTTCTGAAACCACAGAACTACCGATCAAGTGTTGTGTAAACGTTTGTTCGCACTCACGTTTAGACCCATTGGGAAACTGTAGCAGCCATGCCTGATTGAAACGCGCGACACGTTTCAATCAGAGGTCAGCGGAAGGCCAGTACCAGAAATATCGCGACGTCGAAACCCAACAGGATGAACAGATACTTCGCGGCCAGCTGCGCTTTGTGCCAGAAGGTAGTGGCGCCGGGATAACCTCCCCGCGGTTTCCAGATGTAGTAGAGCGCGCAAACGGCAAACGGTACGCCAAAATATGGCACAACCTGCAGGAAAAACGCGAAGAAGGACATGATCCATTGGGACAGCGTCGACTGTTCGCTTTGGGGCGAGTGCGTTGGCTGGCCACCCCACACGCGGTTCGAGCGGGCCAGGGCTGCGCGTGAGCGAGCCTCCTGTCCCGGCCGTTCAGCAGGCGTTGGGCGCATGACGCGGGCACCTGCCTTGGGGATCGAACTTTGAACGTCGCGTGTCTCTTGATCCTTTCTGTCGAAGGCAGGCAGGGGGATCGGCTTGAAAGGCGCTGGATCGGCAGGTTGCCACCAATCCGGCTTTGGCAAGCGCCCTTCGGCGCTGGCCATACGGAAGGCCTTGGCGTTTTCTATATCGTCTGAGCTGGCACCGGTTTGTCGTCCAAGCAGCATCCAGGCCCGCTCGGCCAGAGCCAGCCCTTCGGATCCTCCGATCATGTACAGGAACGATGCATAGCCCTGTCCGGTTGTCACCGGATTGCCGGTGCGGAACGCACGCTGGGGGGCTCCGTTCTGTTCGGCCTGGTGCAGCCACGCGCGAAATTTCCGACGTTCGGTCCGGGGGACTGATACTTTGTCGTTCACCGTCAGGCCCGTCACCTCCTGACGCCCGCCACGCCGCATGAAACGGGTTTTGTCGCGGTGCAGGGTGAACCCTTCCTCGGTCGTGATAGCCCGCACTGCGGCGTGGAAAGTTTTCAACCCCTGATCACCGGGGAAGGGGCCGGAAAAGGTCATGTCGTCGGCATAACGTGTGTAAGAAAAGCCGAACCGCCGCGCGAGCCCGGACAGCCGCCGATCCAGCTTGCGCGCCACGAGATTGGCGATTGCCGGGCTGGTAGGTGCGCCCTGCGGGGTTGCTCGGGGGCCGGTGGCCACGTGCCATGTGGTGCCGTCCACCTCGATCTGGTCGCGTGGGGCTTCGGTCGTGATCAACGCAAGCACGGCGGCATCGGCCTCGGCATAACCCATGGCGGCAAACAACCCCTTAACGCGCCCATATGTGATCGAGGGAAAAAAGTCCTGCAGGTCCATGTTGATAACAAGGTCCTGACCCACATGCGGGGTTGCATTGGTCACGATTGAGCGACCCGCCCGGAAACCATGCGCGGCGTCATGGGGTTCGATGCGCGTCAGAATATTTTCAAGTACCCAGTATTGCGCCCGTTTCATGCGCGGCTTAGGGGCAGAAATCAAGCGAACGCCGCCCGTTTTCTTGGGGATCTCAAAGCTTTGGTAATGCGTGACCCGGGCAACCTTGCGGTCATGGGCAAGGAATTTCAGCTCGGGCAGGCCGATACCCATGGCTTCGGACAAGGATATCGCGCCCTCGATCACCGGCAGCCCTTGAGCTGTCAACCTGTCGTTGTTCGCGTCGCGAGACTGCAGCGGGGCCGAAGAAACATCGCCCAGAGAGATCACCTCGGCCCGTTTGCGGGCATCGAATGCGGCGGCGCGGGCGTTGCGGGCTTCGATTGCCTTGCGTTTGGTTTCAACCCGCTTGAGGCGCGCTTGGCGCATCCTCTCTTTCATCACCGCCTGCAGCGCCTTGTCGGGGTCGGACAATCGCCGGTCTCGCCTAAGGATATCTGCAATCTCGGCCTGCAGCGCGGCGCGGCGTTCGAAAAACTCGGCCGGCATTTCGCCAACTTCGGTTTCCCGGTCCCAAAAGCCGTGGCGGATCATTTCTTCAAGTACCACCTGATCTAGTGAACTGTTGGAAATGCGGGACCGGAGGGTCGAAACGGTGCTCATTGAACGGCACCTCGCGCGGGATTGGAGGAAAGCAAGAGGAATGGGGCCTTCGAACAGCTCTCAGGGCTGGATCGATCAACTCCCAGCGATCCCGCCACCCCTATGCGCCTTGAGTTCTGCGAACTCAAACGGCAAGCGCATAGGGGTGGCTGGGATCGCGTTGTGAAGATTGAGCCAGCGATGCATGTGCAGTCGGTTGGCGCGGACGGCGAAACACCGCCCAGGTTGCAAGGCTCCCAGCCTCTTGCTTTGGAGGGCAGGCTAGGCGCGTTGCAAAACGCGCGCAAGCCTGAATTCAGCTCAGAGGGCCACAGGTTCATGATGGGCCTCCCGGAAATTGGATCAGTTTGGCGTTGTACTTTTTGGCTTCAGCCGCGCGCCGCAGCGCGATCATATGCGGGCAGGGTCCTTTGCGAAGCGCGTTCTGACGGAAATGCCAGCAAGTGCAGGTCCCGCCCGTGATCCGCTCATCCGCGTTTATGGTCAGGGACACCTCATGCTGCCGTCCGTCCTCGGTCACGCGACCTGCGATGCGGTCAGGGGTGAGTGTTTCCAGTTCCACCAGATCGGCAGCGAAAAGCCGGTCGGCCAGCCGCTCGGTTTCATCGGTAAAGCGCAGGTCAGAAATCGAAAGAGGTTCCTGCGTCAGTTCGCGCAAGCGCCAGAACCCCTTGTCGAGATCGAACATGACCCGGCCAGCTTGTGCCAGTGCCGTCAGTGACGAGGCCGTGTCGCTTACATCCGCGCCAATGGCGCGCGCGATTTCATCGCCGGTCCCGATCCAACTGCTCCTTAGATGATCAAGGATGCTGCGCCCAAGGCTCGACGGCACTCGACGACGCGGAGCAAGCAGATCGAAGTGTCCGGCCTGCGCCCAATCATTCGACGTCCAGCCCGACAGCCCGAGTGTGAATCGCATCGGGCCCAGATCGGCGATCACAAAGCTCGGCATACCCGAGCCGAATAGATAAAGATCGAAATGGCGCGCGACCGGAACCAAACGTTCAAGAATGCGCAGGCGACGACGCCCCCACATGCGAATTTCGTCTTCTTGTTCGACGTGGCAAATGGACCGCGGGCAGGTCAGCACCTCGTTCCAGGGTTCGAAAACCACTTCGACTGGCGCGCCGGGGCGCAGGCGAAACCGAAGGGAGCGGGGGCCGTGCGTTTCCTTGCGGGCCCGTAGCCGGGCGCAGATGTTGTGCATGTCCATCGGGTGCAGCCGCACCTTGGACATCGGTAATGTCATCGCAGCGCTAACCTGCAGAAACCCACGCATCCAGCTGTCCGGCAGATCGATCTTGGCTTCGAAAACCTCCCGTCCGGCCTGGATATCAGCGGTGAAGCCTTCAGGGTTCACGCGCAGTTCGGCCGTATTGTGACTGCGCATTTGCTGGAAGGCATCGTACAGGTTTTGGCTGTAGTCGATATTGGTCACGCCGACCTGAAACTCCGAGATGTCGTCGAACATTTCCAAATCAACGCCGAGGCGGCCATAAACACTCTCGTCCGCCGAAAAGCACTCGAACGACAGCTCGTCGGGATGAACGGCGATCACCGGGTCCAGCACGTACCAAGCGGCGCGATCGACTTTGTAGAGCCAGTCGAAATAGGTTTGCTCGGCCTTCCGGTAGGTGCCAAGAACCTGCCGTTCCTGTTTGCGCAGTTCGGACAATTCCGCGCGCAGGTCGGTCAGACGCGCGGTGTCTCTCTCGCGTTGCGTTTTGGCCTCGGCCAGAAGTTCGGCGCGTTGCCCCTCGAGCCAGCGGAAATAGCTTTCCTTGTTGGTGGGTTTAGGGCGCAGGTCGTGGGTGACGACATTATGTAGGACCGAGATCGCCTCGCGGAAGGCGACAGTGTTGCCAAGCGTACCGACGAAATAAGTGGGATCACGACCAAGATCCGGTGCAAAGCTGAGAGTGCCGTTGGCCGCCGAAGACTGACCGGCATAGCGGTGGGTGACTTTCATGATGCGGTCTCCACAAGGCCGTGGGCGCGCAGACGCAGCAAGGCGGTGATGGCCCGCTCGCGGTCAGCCCGAATGACCGAGGCCGCCATGTCATTGACTAGCGGGACAAGAGCGTCGCGGGTGGCGTCGGTTCCGTACTCGATCCGGTCTTCGATATAGCGCCAGATTTGCTCCTTGGCGGCCCGGCTGGCATGGACCCGCTGCAGCATCCGCCGCATGGCGGGGATCAGGGTCCGCAGGCGGTTCGGATCGTCGCCCGCGTGGTCGCGGATCAGCCGCGCGATGGTCAGCCGGAATGTCGGTGATGGGTGTTCGGCAAGGCGCATCAGAAAGCCCGGCGCGGCCTCGGCGGTCATGCGTTGCGCCAACAGCTCGCGCCCAAACCCTTGGGCCGCCGCTGTAGTGCAGTCACACAAGGCCAGCACGGCTTCGTCTGGCCATGACTCCGCCCCGGTTTCACGGATTAGGCCATAGGTGGCATTTCGGCTATCGTCCCATTCGCCATCAAGTAGCGCAAAGGTATCCTGCGGCGTGCGCGCGACCTCATCCATGCGAGCGCGCAGGGCGCCAACCGCCCAGTCCCGCGCAACCTTTTGGTCTGCGCAGCCGATACGGGCAATCTTGCGTAATGAGAAAGCCAGAGGGGAAAGTTCCGACACCACCGCGGCACCCAATCGCCGCGCCAGTTCCACACGGGCACGAATAAGGCTCCAGATCACATCGGGCCCCATATCGCGGACCCCGTGGCGCAGGGCTGTGGCAGTTGGTGTGTCGGTCGCGGGTACCGTGAGACCCCAAAGATCGGCCAGCGTGTCATGCACCCCTTCGTGGGGCTCTTCGTGATAGGTGGCATCAAGCAACGATGCTAGAAGCGCGGGGCGACCTTCGTCATCCGATGCCAAGCGCTGCACGGCCAAAGACGCATCGCGGCGCGCATCGGGGTTCGGCCCCAGAAGTAAGGCGCACAGCAAATCGACCGAGCGGATCAAAACCTCTCGGCTGGACCCTGCGACGAGCGCGGCGGCGCTGGCTTGCAGGTCGTTGTCCTCAGACCCAGCCAGGGCAAGTGCGTCAAACAAAGTGGCCCCGTCGGGACGCAGCGCTGCCAACCGGATGGCCATCAGCCGATGCATGGGTGCGGGATGCTCGGACAGAGCGGCAAACGCTTCGGGCGGAAGGCCAGCGAAAGCGTCTTGCAAGGTCACATGCAGTCGTCCTGGCAACTCCATCGCCTGTGTTCGCGTCAAGGCCATCGGCGGGTCTGTCAACTGCAGCCGGTCCAGCAGTGCTTTAGCCGTGCCGTCGGCATCCAGGGGCGCGCCGGGCAGAAATGTTTCAAGCCACGGATAATGATCAGGGTGCAATGCGAGCAACAGCCGGGCTGCCTCGTCTGGGTCGCGCAGCCATGTCTCGGGCGCGAGGTTCAGCGCGGTCCGCACCATGGTCTGCGCGGCCTCCAGCGGCTGGGTAGCCAGAATGCATAGCAGGTCGATCTCCATCAGCCCGGACGCAGCACGACGTTCGGCCACCCAAAGCGCCAGTTCTTGCGCCTCGATCAGCGGATGCGAGAAGAGATCTGCCAGGATCGGCAGGCGAATGCGTGCGGTATAGTCGGGGCTGTTGCGCAACAAACGCGCAGCGAACCGGACGGTGGGCTGATGGTGGCTGTTGCGGACGATCTCAAGCAGATGCCCCGGAGCCTCGGCCCACAGCTCCGCAAAGCGCCCATCTGGTCCGGACAGCAACATGTCACGCACCGGGAAGGTTGCACTGGATGCGGGCAAGCCGAAACGCTGATCCATGAGGCAGGACGCGGCCATGTCCACAAAATTCTCGCGCGCGAAGCCGCCAAGGCTGCGCAGATGGCGAGCGACACGGCGATTCAGATAGCTTTTGGTCGCGCCTTTGAAAGTGGGTCTTCTGCCATAATATGGTTTTTGTACAGCTTCTGCCGAAAAGCGTTGCGCCAGCAGGCCAAAGACAGGGGCGTCATCAAAGGCCTCCGCCGCCTTGAAGATACGCCGGACCGTGCGAAAGCTGCCCGTCTCAAACGGAAGTTTGGCCAGTACCTTTATGCAGAACGCCGCCGCGTTAGGATCGTGCAGCCCGGCGGCATATAGCGCCAGCGTTTGCGCATGAAACCTGTCGTCGCCCTGAGTGCGCATTGCGATCCAGTCTTCGGCGGACCCTGAAACCAACAATGCGCGCGCGTCCGGTTCGAGTTCAAGGAGAGGTACCCCCTGAATTTTTCCCAGAACCAGTTGCGCAGCCTCTGACGAGGCCGCGTCCGACGCACGGGTAAGAAGGCGCAGCGTGTCCGCGATATCGCTGTCCCATTGCGGATCGTGCAACCGCCAGATTACGTAAGGCAGCAGACGGCAGGTCGCCCGGTGCTGTTTGGCCGAAAAACCGCCCGCTGCATCCAAAACAGGAGGCAGGGCGGCTTGCAGACGGCGCAGAGCCAGCGACCACAGCAATTTCGCGGCGTGCGCGTCATCCAGACCGGGCAATCGTTGTACGCGGGCCAATAGCGCCAACTCGTATGGGCCTTGCATACCGCCCTCAACCTCGACCGGTGCGGCCGGGTGAATTTCTGGTGCTGCAGCGCCCTGTTCGAAATATCCACGCTCTGTACAGGACAAAACAAGGCTGTTTACGATCCGGTCGGCGTCTTCCCGCGACACGGGGTCAGGTGTGCGCGTACCATCTTCGAGCGCAGATCCTTCCCAACCATAGCGATAGTTGACCAGGTATAGCCCGTCCGTCTCAATCAGCTCGATTTCATAGATCCGGTTGCGTCCAGCCGGTTTGATCAGGGTTTTCTTGTAAACAAGGCGCATTAAGCTGGGGTTCTAAAAAGTTTGTTGTGCTCGACTTTCCAAGCACTGTTTCGATCTTGGTCCACGAGGTCAAGCAGTGTATCCGATCCGAATTGCAGAGAGCATTAAGCTTGTGCAATTGAACGGTAAAATCTGCATTCATCGCCGGAATAAGCCCTTGGTTTCTTGCCTGTAGCTTTTTCTGCAACAGTTAGTGGAGTCAGCGTGATCTGGTTTGTTGTCGCTTTGACGAAGGTGGTTCGCACAATCCACAGCAGTCTTGTGTAAGCTCACTTGCTGGCTGTGGCGTCAAGTCAACAAACTACCGTATAAAGAGATCTCGGGGTGTTTGGAGGCGCTGTCAGAGCACACTGTTGGTGTGAGGCTGGACACGCCTTAATTTGCAAAAAAGCGAAACTAATCTACGATAATGTCGCATGGAGCGGATTGTCGAATGTAGTTCTTGAAGGGCGGCGTTCCGACATGGTTCAATTTTCTGGCCAACCCGGCGCTGCAAGCCGTTGGCCCAAAAACAGGGAAGCTCTGCCTTCCCGCTACTGTTCGCAAGGTGCGTCAGTGTCCCACAGGGTCGCTAGAGAAAAAGCACCACGGACGACCAACATGGAGATATCAAATGAAAAAACTTGCAACGCTATTAGGGGGTGTATCGATGGCGGTCGCGGGACCAGCAATGGCCGCGGATATCGTGATCGGTGTGCCAAACTGGCCGTCAGTGAATGCTACGGCCCATATCCTGAAGGTGGCGATCGAACAGAACCTCGGGCTTGAGGTCGAACTGCAGAACGGAACCAACCCGATCGTGTTTGAGGCGATGGATTCCGGTGCAATGCATGTTCACCCCGAGGTTTGGATGCCAAACCAGAAGAACCTGCATGATACCTATGTCACCGACAAAGGCACTGTTGCATTCAATCCTAACGGCGTTGAGGCGTTTCAGGGTATGTGCGTCGATAAAGCGACTGCGGATGCCAACGATATCCGATCAATCGATGACCTAACCAACCCCGATATTGCAGCGCTGTTTGACAGCAATGGTGACGGTCAGGGTGAAGTGTGGATCGGTGCGCCGGGCTGGGCCTCGACAAATGTCGAGAAAATCCGAGCCAAGTCCTACGGCTATGATCAGGTGATGGAGCTGACTGAGATCGACGAGACTGTGGCCTATGCCAACCTCGACAACGCGATCAAGGCAGGCGACCCGTGGGTCGGGTTCTGTTATACGCCGCACTATGTCTTTGCGCTGCATGACATGCAGATCTTGGAAGAGCCTGCCTATGACGCGTCCAAGTGGAATGTGCTACAGCCCACCGACGATCCGGACTGGCTTGAGAAATCCGATGCCGGTGTGGCTTGGGATCTGGCCTATCTGCACCTGCATTATGCAAAATCCCTTGAGGACGAGTTCCCCGAAGTTGCCCAAATGCTGGCCAACATGCAGCTGGACACCGACACGGTCTCGGCCATGACCTATGCGCTGGTGATCGAAGGCAAAGAGCCGATGGCCTATGCCGAAGAATGGGTGGCCGCCAATGAGGATGCCGTTCTGAACTGGATGTCTCAGTGATAGACGCCAACCGGAACTGAAAACCGGACAGGCCGTCGGACATGTCCGGCGGCCTGTTTTGCATCAAAGGGACAAGTATGACCGAAACAGTCGTAAAACTGACGGATGTGTGGAAGATCTTTGGCGCTCGAGCCGAAGAAGCCATGGAAGCCGTACGGAACGAGGGCATTGGAAAACCCGAAGTTCTCGAAAGATTCAATTGCGTCGTGGGTGTACAAGGGGCCACCTTCGAGGTGCCGCGGGGCGAGATATTCTGCATCATGGGTCTGTCTGGCTCTGGCAAATCAACGCTGGTGCGGCACGTGAACCGCCTGATCGAACCAACCTCGGGCAAGATCGAGATTTTGGGCCATGACGTGTCCAAGATTTCCGAGGCCGAGTTGCGCCGCATTCGGGCGCAGCAGATCGGGATGGTGTTTCAGCACATGGCGCTGATGCCGCACCGCTCGGTGCGCGATAACGTGGCCTATCCGTTGGAAATTCGAAAAGTGTCCAAATCCAAGCGCTGGGCGGTTTCGGATCACGCGCTGGGTCTGGTAGACCTGACCGGCTACGAAGACCGTTTGCCCAAAGAACTGTCGGGTGGGATGCAACAGCGGGTAGGGATTGCGCGAGCGCTGGCCTCGGACCCGGAAATCCTGCTGATGGACGAACCGTTCTCGGCCCTAGACCCACTGATCCGTCTGCAATTGCAGGATCAGTTCAAGGCGCTGGTGGCGCAGTTGCAGAAGACGACGCTGTTCATCACGCACGATCTGGACGAGGCTATTCGCATAGGTCACCGCATCGCCATCATGAAAGATGGGGTGATCGTGCAGATTGGTACACCGGAAGACATCGTTATGAACCCGGCAGATGATTACGTGCGCGAGTTTGTGCAGGGTATTTCGAAGCTGAAACTGGTTAAGGCGCATTCGATTATGGAGCCGATGGGTAGCTATTCCGGGCCTTTGGAAGGCGCGCCACGCGCGGATGAAGGCGCGGACCTGGATCAGCTGATTGATCTAGCGGTGAACACCGATATGCCGGTTGTCATCACCGATGCGGGCAGTGACATCGGTATCGTGACCAAGCCGCGTCTGCTGCGCGGAATTCAAGGGGGCAAAAATGACTGATGCAGCGATGGAAATGAAAGTCACGGCCGCCTCTGATATCGAGGTTGACCGCGAGGCACTGGATCAATCCATTCACGAATTTGCCGGTCCGAACGGTGACTATTACGTCACCGCATTCCACAAAATCCACGATGCCACCAGCGCCTTGCCCAACACGTTCAACATCTGGGCGGCGGTGCTGGGGCCGTTCTGGTCGGCATCACGGGCCATCTGGGGGATGTTCTGGACCTTCCTGATCCTTGAAATCATTGCCTGGGTGCAGATCGGGCGCGGCGCCTGGGGCAATCCGGGTGCCGACCTGGCCGAACGGGCCGAACGCCAGCAGGCCCGCGCGAATGAGTTGCTGGAGCGCGCGACAGCCGCGACGGAACAGGCCGATATCGACCGGTTCAACCGTCTGGCCGAGAACATCCAGAAGGCGGCGGACAGCAGTCTGGCACAAGCGCAGGCGGCTCAGGCCGAAGCATCAGGGATCATGATCACCGGGCTTTTGATGCTGCTGGTGTTCAAGTTGGCTCAGGGGTTCTACGCGGACCGGGTCTATGAAAAGCAGTATTCAAAATGGCGGATAGATCCGACCAGTACGGAAAGCGGTCGGTCGACACGCAATACGGTTCTGGGCGCGATTCTAGTGGCCGCGATCGCGCCGTTGATCATCTACAAGTTCACGGTGAACGCGTCGCTTGCGATGCTGGATGCCTTCCCGGAAGAACAAGTGTCAGCGCTGATACTGGGCGAAGGGGAGGGCACGATCTTCTCGAACCTGGCCAGTTGGATGGAGGCGCAGATCGACGCCGCCGCCGCCGCTGGGGGCGATGTCTTTGACGGCATTGTCGCTGGTGTCCGCTCGGTTCTGGATGCTTTGACGATCGCTCTGATCGGGTCGCCGTGGCCGGTGGTGATGCTGGTCATCTGCGTGACCGCGTGGC
This sequence comes from Ruegeria sp. ABF4_144, assembly GCF_056160045.1. NCBI lineage: Bacteria > Pseudomonadati > Pseudomonadota > Alphaproteobacteria > Rhodobacterales > Roseobacteraceae > Ruegeria > Ruegeria sp. ABF4_144. Next base: position 2,624,090 of record NZ_JBSWWK010000001.1, on the reverse strand, counting down.
GTGCGGCGGGTCCGCGCGTGGCGATCTTCACGGCGTCTTCGCTCGCCTACATCGCCCTGCTGGGCTATTGGGATGTGGCGATGGAGACAGTGGCCTTGGTCGGCGCAGCGGTGTTGCTGTGCGTAGTGTTCGGTATCCCGCTGGGCATCTGGTTCGGTAAATCCAAGCGCGCCTATCGTGCGGCGGAACCAGTGCTGGACTTAATGCAGACGCTGCCTGCCTTCGTCTATCTGATCCCGATCATCGCCTTCTTTGGCACGGGTAACCCGCCAGGCATTCTGGCCACGATCATCTTTGGCATGCCACCGGTGATCCGTCTGACCGCGTTGGGGATGCGCGGGGTTCCAGAAAGCATCAAAGAAGCGGCGGTCGCCTTTGGCGCGTCCAAGTGGCAGTTGCTGAAGGATGTGGAGATCCCGCTGGCCTTGCCATCGATCATGACCGGCGTGAACCAGACCATCCTGATGTGTCTGTCGATGGTTGTGATCATCTCGCTGATCGGCGGCGGCGGTCTGGGCAAGGAAATCCTAGAGGCGCTGCAATATGCGGCCAAGGGTCCGGGCCTGCTGGGCGGGTTCGCCATCCTGTTCCTCGCCATGGTGATGGACCGGATCGTGCAGGGCGCCTTCCGGCGAGAAGACGAGAAAATCTAAAGCACACGCCCCCGGTTGTCGCCGGGGGCGTTTTTCTTTGAACGGGGAAGACCATGTCCGATCGTTATGAACAGTCCATGATGGACAATCTCTATTGGTGGGGTGTGCCCACCTTGTTCCGCTGCCCTAATGAGGGGCCCGAGGGGAAAGACATCGCGCTGGTGGGTGTTCCGCATTCCACGGGCAATGGCACAACCGAGCGGGATCAGCATCTGGGTCCACGTGCCTTGCGTCATGTCTCGGCGGTACAGCGCAGGGTGCACTCGGTGTTTGGGATCGACCCGTGGAACAGCGCGCGGATTGCCGATGTAGGTGACGTGCCGTTTCCGCGTGCTAATGACAACGAAGACTGCATTGAACGTATTACGGCGTTTTACAAGGATATCGATGCGGCAGGCGCGCGGCCGGTGTCTGTCGGTGGTGATCACTCAATCACCGGCGGGATCGTGCAGGCGCTGGGCGGCGGCAAGCTGGCAGGTGGAGAGCCAGTCAGCTTTCTACATCTGGACGCGCATACGGATGTTTTCACCAAGGTCGATCACTTTCTGGGCGCTAAAAAATCAGCGGCCCATTGGGGAGCTTATCTGGCCGATCAGGGACAGGTCGATCCGACACGGTCGATGCAGATCGGGCTACGGGGCCATCCGCGCAGTTTGGACTGGCTACAGCCCTCCTATGACTATGGATACAACATCGTCACCATGCGCGAGTTCCGTCAACGCGGGCTGGAAGATGTTGTTGCGCAGACACGCGAGGTTCTGGGCGATCGCCCGGTCTATATCACCTTCGATCTGGATTGCCTCGACCCGACGGTCGCGCCCGCCGTGTCCAATCTGGAGCCCGGCGAAAAGGGGTTCGACATTGACGAGGCGGTCGGCATTCTGCGGGCCGCGCGGGGTTTGAATATCGTGGGCGGGGATGTCGTCTGCATGATGCCCACAAAGGACAGCCCCAACAACATCACCGCGCTGACGGCAGCGGCGGTGATGTTCGAGATGATCTCGATGATCGCGGAAAACGTGAGCTAGCGCCGCGCGTCCACTGCTTGCGCCAAAACGCAGAGCAGTTCGAACATCAGCGAGATGCCAAGCCAGGCCGTGCCGCCCTCGGGATCGAAGGGCGGCGCGACCTCGACCAGATCCGCGCCGACCAGATTGACACCCGCCATCTGGCGAATGACCTGCTGCGCCTGAAAGCTGTTCGGGCCGCCTATTTCGGGCGTACCGGTGCCGGGGGCATAGGTCGGATCAACGAAGTCGATGTCATATGTGCAATAGGTGGGCGCGGTGCCTACGATGCTGCGCACTTCGGCCATCACGTCGTTAATGCCGCGGTCGAACAGTTCCTCAATCCGGATGATGCGAATGCCCTGCGCCTCACCCCATTCGATATCCTCAGTGTTGTAAGCGGTGCCGCGAATACCGACCTGCACAAAGCGTCTGGGATCCACCAACCCTTCCTCGACCGCGCGGCGGAAAGGGGTGCCGTGGGTGAATTTGTGGCCTCCGAAATAGGTGTCGAACAGATCGGTGTGGCTGTCGAACTGGATCAACCCCAGCGGGCCGGATTTGGCCAATGCGCGTAGGACGGGCAAAGTTGTTAGGTGGTCGCCCCCAGCGGTCAGCGGAGTGATGCCGCGCGCCGTCAAGTCAGTGTAGAAGCTGGTCACCCGCTCCAACGTATCCTGAATATCCACCGGGTTCGGCGGGACATCCCCCAGATCGGCGCAATTGACCATCGAAAAAGGCGCAACCCCGGTCACCGGGTTCGTCGCCCGGATCATCGTCGAATAGTCCCTCAACTGACGCGGCCCGTGTCGGGCGCCGGGGCGGTTGGTGGTGCCGCCGTCCCACGGGATGCCGACCAGCGCCAACTCAACTTCGGCAATACGGTCGTGATCCAGCGTGATGCTGGGCAACCGCATGAACGTGGGGATGCCAGCGAACCGGGCAAGCTCCATCGCCGAAACCGGCTGAAAAAACGAATTGGTCATGTGCTCCCCCAAACTTGTTCTGGCGCGAGCCTAGCGGCAGATCTGTGACTTGGAAATGGGGCGTTGCGTTTAGGACAGAATGCGAAAGCGCTTGCGGATTTCAGCGTCTTGTTCAGGTGTCAGGTATGCCGGGTGATGGGTGGCCAGAACCTCTTTGGCCTTTTCACGCGCGGCAGACCAGGCGTCAGTTGCGCCTTCTTCCTGCCAAGTGCGTGGCTCGTTTCGGTCGGCCAGGGAGGGGTAGAAGTAATCCCGCTCCATCGCCTCATAGGTATGCGTGCTGCCAAGGAAGTGACCATCGCCCAAAACCGACTGGCAAATCGCGTCAAAGCCCAGGTTTTCTTCGGTCACCTCGATCCCGCGCAAGGCCCGATAGGTGTGAGAGTGCATTTCATCGTCCAGAACAAATGCCTCGAAACTTGCTCCCAGCAGCGACGCTGTCATGCCCGAACTTTCATAGATCAAGTTACCTCCGGCCAGCGCAGCGGCCAGAGAGGTCATCCCTTTTTCGGCCCCGTATTGTGCGTCGATGGCTTTCGCGTCGGTCATCGACGCGGCTACGCCCGAGGGCAGGCCTAGCCAATTGGTAATTTGCGCTGAGGCCGCGTTCAGAATGGTGGTCTCACCGCTGCCGCCGGCGAAGGAGCCGGTGCGCAGGTCTACAATCAACGGCCAGTTGGAAAACACCATCGGAAAACCGGGTTGGATCGTGTTGACCATGACAAGGCTGGCCAGCGTTTCGGCCAGTGATTGCGCCAGAAACCCGGCCAGTGTGGCGGGGGCCGTGGCACCGGCCTGAGCGGCTGTGATACAGGACATAGGGATGTTGTGGGCAACGCATTCGTACACCACGTCAACCGCATCCTCGCCATAGCGCAGCGGAGAGATCACCGGGCTGATATGCGCCTTTAGAAAGGGTCGCTTGGCGAATTCACCCGGTCCACCGGCCACGATATCCAGCATCTCGACAATTGGGGCAACATTCTCGGCCAGCGTAAACGAGGTGGCTACCGGTTTGGTTGTGTTGCGCACCAGCGCATAGGCCGTGTTGATATCCAGGTCGAGTACATCCGGGACATCCGTTGCCACGCAGCAACGGGTAAACCAGCTGACATTGGCCAGTGTGTCCTGCAACCGGGTGAAATCGTGCAGGTCGGCCAGAGTAGACGGGCGGTAGAGGCCAGAGTCCAGGTCCAGTGTCTGCACGGCCGCGCCGCCGGTGCCGAAATACACACGATCACCGCCCACTTCGATCGAGCGACTTTCATCCCGACCGTGCAGAGTGAATGTTTTGGTGGCAGAACGAACCAACCGCTCGACCATCTCACGCGGAAAAACCAGCCTATCCTGTTCCCCGGGTTGCGCTCCGGCAGCCATCAGATCGGCGGCCAGCCGGTCGGGCACATTGCCCATACCCAATGTCTCCAGCAGGCGCAGGGCGGTGTCGTAGATTTGCTCAATCTCAGTTGGGGCTAAGGGTTTGAATGCCCCCCCTTTCTGACCCGGCGGGCAGGGATCGACCACGGGCTTCGCTGCCCGCTGCGCGTGCCGGGCACGGCGACCGCTCCGTTTGCTGACCTCTGAAGCCATCCCGCTCCTTTCTCGCTGCTCTTTTTGGGCACACTAAGCGGCAACTCTGTCCCGTCGCAAAGGGGAATTGCGAATTTGAAAATCTTCAATCGCAGTTTCGATTTTCCAATACAGTCTCCGCACCTGTTGTCGGCCGGGTAAATTCTTCCGCACAACTTGTCCCGGATCAGAGGGAGCAGAGCCAATGAAGTCGCGCACCAAAGTTGTCGTCATCGGGGGTGGTATCGCCGGATGTTCGACGCTGTATCACCTGACGCAAGAGGGTTGGACGGATGTGGTTCTGGTCGAGCGCAACGAATTGACCTCGGGCACGACGTGGCATTCGGCGGCGCAGGTGACGAATTTTGGCATGAACCAGACGATGGTCGGGCTGAAAACGCACTCTATCCAACTGTACAAAGAGCTGGCCGACGACCCGGATTATCCGATCAACTACCACCATGGGGACGGAGGCATCCGTCTGGCCAATACCGAAGCGCAGATGCAGGGCTATCGCCATTTTGCCTCGATGGCGCGCGGGATGGATGTGCAGTTCGAGGTGATCGATGCCGAAGAATGTGCCCGCCGCCACCCGCTTATTTCGACCGAGAACCTGATCGGCGGGCTATGGGACCCGATGGATGGAGACATCGACCCAGCGCAGCTGTGTCAGGCGTTGGCCCGTCGCGCACGCAAAGCCGGGGCCGAGGTTTATCGCAACACACCGGTTGTCGGTTTGACCCAGCACAGCGATGACACCTGGACCGTCCACACTGAGCATGGCGATATCGACTGCGATATCGTGGTCAATGCCTGCGGCTATCGTGTGAATGAGGTCGGCGCGATGATGGGGGTGCATCATCCGGTGTCCTCCATGGAGCACCAGTATTTCCTGACGGAAGAAATTCCTGCCATTCGCGATGCGGGGCACAGGATGCCTCTGCTGCGGTGCCCGATCAGTGACTATTACTGCAGGCAGGAAAAGAATGGGCTGCTGCTGGGGTTCTATGAACAGAACTGCAAGACATGGGGTATGGACGGGATTGATCCGAATTTCGTCAACGCCCTGTGCCCGGATGATCTGGACCGCGTAACCGACGTGCTGGAGGGCGCGTTTGCCCGCATGCCCGCTCTGATGGAGGTCGGGGTACACACGGTCGTCAACGGTCCAATCACATATACGATCGACGGTGCACCTTTGGTCGGGCCGATTCCGGGCAAGCGCAACGCGTTTTGCATCATCGGTCTGCGCGCCGGGTTGGGCGAGGGTGGTGGTCACGGCTGGCTGCTGGCCCAGCAGATCGTGCATGGCGAGGCGTGTTATGACACGTGGTGTCTGGACCCGCGGCGGTTCACGGGCCACGCGAATGTGGAACTGACAGCGCTGAAGGCTATTGAGGATTACCAGAACGAATTCCGCTTTCACTTCCCGCACGAACATCGCCCTGCCGGACGGCCAGCCAAGACCACCCCTCTGACCCCCGTTATGGCCGCCGAGGGTGCGGAATTCACGGTGGTGAATGGCTGGGAGAGAGTCGAATACGTCAAGCCCACCCCCGACTTCTCGCCCTCGCTCAGTTTCGATTTTGACGAAACATTTGATCTGGTCGCCGCTGAAGTCGCCAATGTGCAAAACGGTGTCGGATTGGCCGAGGTGAACGGGTTCAACCGGATCGAGATCACGGGCGCGGACAGGCACGCCTTTTTGGACCGGATGTTCTGCGGCACCGTCACTCGGCGCGATGGTCGGGTTGGGCTGGGCTATCTGTTGAACCATCACGGTATGGTCAAGGCCGAGGCGACTATTGCCAACCTGCCTGCCACCGACCGGGGGCCGGACCGCCTGTGGTACGGGTCCGCTGCCGCCAGTGAGTTTCACGACATGGACTGGCTGACCCAACACCTGCGGGCTGACGAAGACGTACAACTGCGCAGCTTGACCAACGACCAGACCATTTTGGTCCTTGCCGGTCCCAAGGCGCGTGATGTCCTTTCTGCTTGCGCTCGCGGCGACTGGTCCAAGGAGGCTTTCCCGTGGCTCAGCGTGCGCGAGTGCTTTGTCGGTATTGCTCCGGCCACGGTGATGGGTGTCAGTTTCTCGGGTGAGCTGGCCTATGAAATCCATATTCCCAACGCCTCGCTCTACGCTGCCTATCTGGCACTACGGCAGGCCGGAGAGGTTCATGGATTGAAACTTTTCGGCGCGCGGGCGGTGGAGTCTATGCGTATGGAGAAGAGCTTTTTGCATTGGAAAGCTGATCTGATCACGGAATTTGACCCGTTTGAAACCGGCCTCGACCGCTTTGTGAGGCTGGGCAAGGGTGACTTCATCGGTCGCGATGCACTGCAGAAAAGACAGGCCGAAGGGCCGCGAAAAAAGCTGGTCTCATTGCAAATCCACGCCACGCAGCAACCTGCCCATCCCGGGGCGTCGTTGATGCAGGGAGGTCGGGTTGTGGGTACGATCACCTCGGGCGACTGGGGGCATCGTGCGGGTCTGAATTTGGCGCATGGCTTCGTTCTGCCCGAATTGTCCGATATTGGGGTTGAGATGGAGTTGGATTCCTGCGGCCAGCGCGTACGCACGACGGTTATCCCCCCTTCGCCTTATGATCCTGGATTTGAACGTATGAAAGCGTGAGACCGGGGGCACATTCATCATTGCCGTTTGCGCCAAACTTTGCTTGGTTTGTTTCGAAGAAATCGAAACAACGGGTGCGCGGTGTCTAAATCTCTGAGCCTTCGCTGGCTGGAAGTCTTCCGGCTGGTTGCCAAATCGGGATCAATCCAGCAGGTCGCGTCTGAGACGGGACTTTCGATCAGCACTGTCTCGAACCATCTGCGCAGCCTTGAGGGAGCGCTGGGCGTTGACCTCGTCGATCACGGGCGCCGCCCGATGGGACTGACCCCGGCGGGCGAGGTGTTTGCGCGCTATGTCCGCGATGGGCTGACGGTATTGAAACGGGGCGAGGCCGAAATCCGTTCAGGCAACTGGAAGCACGCAACGGATCTGCGACTGGCACTGATTGATGATTTCGACAACCAGATCGCGCCGGACCTGTTCCGCTTTCTGGCGCAGGCCCTGCCGCGTTGCAGTTTCCGCCATTACACGCGCCCCAGTCACGAGATCATCACTAATCTGCAAGAGCACAAGCTGGACGCCGGTGTCGCCACGCGCCCCTCGGAACGCACCGAAGGCCTGATAGAGTACCCGCTGATGCGCGATCCGTTTATCGTGATCCTGCCCAATACGTTCAGCGGAGAACCCGAGGACTTGCTAAAGCCGGACGCGGAATTGCCTCTGCTGCGCTATTCGCGCGACTTCATGATCGGCAAACAGATCGAGATTCAGTTGACCCGCAGCAAGTACAACCTGCCTAACCGGTTCGAATTGGAGTGCAACCACTCGATTATCGGTTTGGTCGCCGAGGGCAGCGGCTGGGCGATCACAACAGCCGCCTGTTTTCATCGCGCGCAAAGGTTCCACGACAGTGTCCGGGCGCTTCCGTTTCCGGGGCGCAACTTCGTGCGCACCGTGTCCTTGTTCACAACTGAGGTCTATCCAGAGACAACCTCGAAACTGATTCAGAAGGTGATGGCAAAGCTGATCCGGCAGCATTTCACTGACCCGATGTGCGAGGCGCATTCCTGGTTGGGGGATGACTTCCGTACTATGGAGGCCGAGGCCGCCTAAGAGCTGGCCGGAGGCCCGAGGGTTTGACGCTCAACAATATGTGTGTCCAGCCGCGTTCCAGTACCCGCGGTTTGGTTTTCCAGCATCGCTAGCAGTGCCAGCGCAGATCGGCGGCCCATTTCCCGATGAGGCACATGCACGGTGGTCAGAGCAGGGGTGGCGATCCGGGCCAGTTCGATATCGTCAAACCCTGTAACTGAAACGTCCTGTGGCACTTTCAGGCCCATCTGGCGCGCCCGGTGCAGCGCGCCAACGGCCAGAACGTCGTTGCCGCAAAAGATCGCCGTGGGGCGGGCATCATGTGACATCAGCCTGGAAAACGCCTCGGCACCGTTTTCGATCTGATACGGAGCTTCGAGGATCGTCAGATCCGATGAGGAAAGTCCGTTCTGCTGGACCGCGTCCCGTATTCCTTCGATCCGAGCACGCGCCCGATCATTGCTTGTGGTGATGCCGGAAATCACACCGATCCGTTGATGGCCCAATCCTATCACACGATTTGCCAATTCAGCCATCGCCGCGCGATTGTCAAAGCCGACCGAGGCAATTCGCGCATCTGCCAGATAAGACTACGCGACCATCACTGGCATGTTGCGGTGCGCGAGACCTTCGTAAATCTTCGGATCGCGGTCATACCCGATCAATAGTACCCCGTTCACACCGCGTGCGACCAGAGTCCGGTTCTGCTCTTGTTCATGATCGGGATCGTAGGCCGAGCTTGAGATCAGCAGCGTGTAACCGCGTTGATGCAATTCTTCCTGAAAGGCTTGCAGGCCGCGTGCAAAAAATTTCGTTCTCCATGGTGGGTATGATCGCGCCGATCGTCCAGCTCCGCTTGGCCGCTATCACCCGCGCGGCGAAACTTGGCGTGTATCCCCGCCTATCCACCGCCGACATAACACGCTGACGCGTTGCCTCCACCACCCGGGCGGGATCATTCAAACGGCGGGACACGGTTGCCGTCGAAACGCCTGCCAGCTTGGCGACATCATTCAGCGTGGGCGGAGCGAAGTTTTGGCATTTTCAAACCTGGGATTTGTTTTTCTCAATAAGTCTAAGTGCAAGTTAATATTAAGAAAAACGGAAATGTAAGTGCTTGCATTTTTGATGTAAGGCTTACAAATTTCGGTGAGCCGAATCCGGAAAAAAAGGCCAGATAAAACGTCGTGGTCGCACTTTTCGGAGATGTCGGGGAAGTAGTGGCTCTGTTCGCAGTGCCGATCACCTTGTTTCATGTAAACTACGAATAGGACCCGCTGCCTATGCCTCGTGACTATTTGAAGAAAGCGACTCTAACGGCGCAATCCCATGCCTCTGAGGTGCATGATACGGTCAGGACTATTCTTGCCGATATTGAGGCCGGCGGCGATGCCAAGGCGCTGGAATATGCGGCTAAGTTCGACAAGTTCGACGGCAACGTTTTGATGACGCAGGATGAGATCGACGCCGCCATCGCAAAGGTTCCAGAGAGACTTAAGGCTGACATCCGCTTTGCCCACGACAATGTACGCCGCTTTGCCGAAACGCAGAAGGCAACCGTTGGCGATGTACAGACAGAGATCGTTCCGGGGTTCGTCGCCGGTCAAAAGGCGATCCCGGTGGATGCGGCGGGCTGTTACGTGCCCGGTGGGCGTTATAGCCATATCGCCAGCGCGATCATGACCGTTACCACCGCGAAGGTTGCCGGATGCCGTCACATCACCGCCTGCTCTCCGCCGCGCCCGGGCGAGGGGGTCGCGCCTGCAATTGTATATGCCGCGCATATCTGCGGGGCGGACAGTATCCTGGCCATGGGCGGCGTGCAGGGTGTGGCTGCGATGACTTATGGCCTGTTCGGTTTGCCACGCGCCAATATCCTTGTGGGTCCGGGCAACCAATACGTGGCCGAGGCCAAGCGCGTTCTCTACGGTAAGGTCGGCATCGATATGATCGCAGGTCCCACTGACAGCCTGATCCTTGCCGATGCCAGCGCTGATGCGCATGTGGTGGCCACCGATTTGGTCAGTCAGGCCGAGCATGGGTACAACTCACCCGTGTGGCTGGTGACCGATGACCGGAAGCTGGCGCTGAAGGTGATGGAACTTGTGCCAAAGCTCATCGACGATCTGCCCGAGTTGAATCGCGAAAACGCCGCCGCCGCGTGGCGCGACTATGCCGAAGTGATCGTTTGTTCGGATCGCGAGGAAATGGCGACGTGTTCGGATGAATACGCGCCCGAGCATCTGACCGTTCAGGCCGAGGATCTCGATTGGTGGCTGGAACGGCTGACCTGCTACGGCTCTCTGTTTCTGGGTGAAGAGACCACCGTGTCTTACGGCGACAAGGCCACCGGCACCAACCACGTTCTGCCGACCTCGGGCGCGGCCAGCTATACCGGGGGATTGAGCGTCCACAAGTATATGAAGATCGTCACTTGGCAGCGGGCCACACGCGAAGGATCGAAGTCTGTTGCTGTTGCGACCGCGCGCATTTCCCGGCTTGAAGGCATGGAAGGTCACGCCCGCGCCGCGGATGTGCGTCTGGCCAAGTATTTCCCGGACGAGCAGTTTGACCTGCGCGCGGATGGGTGATTCACGGATGCCCTTTGATCTGCCATCGCGGGCGCCCCGGGGCCGAAAATGCGCCGCAATACCTTGCAGGAAATCACTTTTGTCGGCACCGTATGCACATACGGCCGAGGATTTCCGGCAGACCGTGTGGTCCATTTTAACGGCCGTCTGTGGGCTATGGCCCGGCAGATACGGAGGGATTCATGTATAAGAAAATTCTTGTTCCTATGGCGCTCGACCACGGCATTTCGCGGCACACGCTGGAAGTGGCCCGGGCGCTCTCGGCGGAAGACAGCGAAATTATTGCACTGCATGTGTATGAGATGCCGCAGGGCTCGGTCAGTGCCTATCTGGACAAGGACGCAGTGGCCAATGGGTTTCGCGCAGCTACCAGTCTGTTGCGGGAAAAGACCGAGGAACTGGAGGGCATCCAGCCCGAAATCGTCAAGGGTCATACCGCTCGGACCATCATCGACTATGCCAACGACAATGACTTTGATTGCATCGTCATCGGCTCGCACAAGCCGGGTCTCAGTGATTATTTCCTGGGCTCGACCGCCTCGCGCGTGGTCCGCCATGCGGGGTGCGCCGTGCATGTGCATCGCAGGATTTGAACCCAAAAATCGCGCCTCGGCGCCCCAAGCAGGACGGACAGACGGTATATGAACATAGACAAGAAGATCACGGATGATCTGGTCGCAAACGACATTTCGTTTGTCACCACCGTGCCGTGCAAGCAACTGGCCGGGGTCATCGAAGAAATCGACAATCGCGATGGCATCTATCACATCCCCTCGAACAAAGAAGACGAGGGCATGGGCCTGTGCGCAGGTGCCTGGATGGGCGGCAAACGCCCTGCGATTATCATGCAGAACACGGCCATTGGCGTAACCATCAACACACTGGCCACGCTGATTCAGTATTACCGGATGCCGCTGCCTATGCTGATTTCATATCGCGGAGAGTTGCGCGAACCGATCGCCTGTCAGGTGGAAATGGCGGTACACACCAAGGCCTTGTTGGCGCAGCTGAACATCCCGACCTATCACTTCCACCATCAGTCGGACGTGGACGAGCTGGACGCGATCCTGAAATACACTTTCATGTGCAACAAGCCGGTCGCCATTCTGACCGACGCCAATTTCTGGGGAGGCTATGGCGACCAATGATCCGTTCTGAAATCCTGACAGAAATCGCCCTGATCCTGCGTGATCAACTGGTCGTTTGTAACATTGGCATCCCCAGCCAAGAGCTGCACGCCATCGACGATCAGCCGACCAACTTTTATATGCTGGGCACGATGGGACTGGCCTCATCCATTGGTCTCGGGCTAGCGCTGTCGCAGCCGAAACCGGTGATAGTGATTGATGGGGATGGCTCGGTGCTGACCAATTTGGGCACGCTGCCGACCATCGCGAACAATGTGGCCGACAACTATATCCTGCTGATTGTCGACAACGGCTCCTACGGGTCGACTGGGGATCAACCTACCTATGCAGGGCGGAAGACCTCGCTGGCGAAAATGGCCGAGGCTGCGGGCTGTGACCGCGTGATTGAATGCCCCGCCGAGGAAACCGGTCGTGTGCTGAAAGAGGCGCTGGATGCCAAGCAGATGACAATCATCGTCAGCAAATGTGAAAGCGGTAACGCCAAGATGCCGCCGATCACGATGGACCCGGTGGTGATCCGCGACCGGTTCATGAAGGCTGTGCAGGCCTGAGGAATTCAAGGCGCGGATGTGTTGTTCATTATCCGCGCCTTTGGACAGGTTTCACCGGGGCTGTTCCAATAGCTGCCCGAACCCTGAAACGGGTTCTTTGATATCCAACAGTTGCAGCGCCTGAAAAAGCATTGCTTGATTTGAACTGATCACGGGTTTGCCGACCGTCTCCTCAAGCCGTGCCAGAGCCTCGACACTACGCATGTCGGTGCAAGACAGAACCAGCGCGTCGACCTCAGGGTGATCCGCGGCCCGGCCCAGTTCGAAGACGGCGTCTGGGTCCAATGCTCCCTGGCCTTCGTTGTCCAGTGCCTCAGTTACTTCTGAGCGCTGGATGGTTTCGAAACCCAGTTCACCCAAAAACCCGATCGCCATATCGTTGATCGCCGGAACATAGGGTGAGGCGAACCCGATACGACGGGCGCCGAGCGTAGTCAGAGCATGACCCAAAGCCCCAGCCGCAGTGACCGTCTTGGCCCCGCTTGCAGTGCTGATCCGTGCGGTCAGTTCGCGGTCAAACTCTGGGCCGTGGGTCAGGGTAGCCGAGGTGCATCCGTATAGGACCACACCCGGCTTTGCCCCCATTAACAGGTGCAGTGGCTCGTCCAGATCGGCTGCTCCCAGCCCGTGCATTTGACCCTCATCGGGGATTTCATCTTCGTCATAGCCGCCCATCCGAGCCACGTGCAGCGTGATCCCAGGGGGACACATTAGCGCCAGATCGGGTTCAAGGTTGGTGTTGGTAAAGGGGACAAGAACCCCGAACCTTGCGCGGCCTCTGGGCGTGTTCATAATTGTCCCTCCTGTTTCCATTTCCTCAGGATTGCGATTGCAGTTTCCATTGCTTCCTGTGACCCGACGGTCATGCGTAGTGTGTGCGGCAACCCCGCACCGCCCTGAGGGCGCAGGAAAACGCCTTCGGAGCGCAGCTTTCGGTCTGCGCTTGCCGCGGCCTCAGGTTTACCCATGTCCAGCAGCAGGAAGTTGGTAAAGCTGGGGTAGGGGGTAAAACCAGCGTCCCTCAACTCGCTTGCCGCCTGTTCGCGCAGAGCAGCCGTTATCGCACAGGTTTCACGCATGTAGGCGTCGTCTCGCACTGCTGTTGCTGCGGCGACTTGAGCGCTGGCGGGGATGTTGTTCGGGTTCATCACCTTGCGTAGTTCTTCGGCAATGCCGGGCGGGAACAACCCCCAACCGACGCGAAACCCGGCCATACCATAGGCTTTGGAGAAGGTTCGCAACACGACTGTGTTGTCCTCGGCGGTCATATCAAAACACCGCTCTCCCAAATGATCTGAAAACTCACCATAGGCTTCGTCGATCACCAGCAGAATGTCGGGCCGTAGTCTTTGCCGCAAACGGATGAGTTCGGATTTCGTGATGCGCGTGCCGGTCGGGTTACCCGGATTTGCAACAAAAACGATCCCCGTGTCCGGTTGGACTGCTGCCAGCAAGGCATCGACGCTGATGGTGGCCTCCGTTTCCCGGGCAGTATCGAACCGCGCGTCGGCCATACGCGCAGCCGTCTGAAAGAACGGGTAGGCATGGGCCGGGGCCAGTACTGCTCTACCCGGTCCGGCGTAGACACGGGCAAGACAACCGATCAGGTCGAGCGATCCGTTGCCACTCAAAATCCGGGCCGCATCAATCCCGTGCAGCTCCGCTAGAGCGTGTCGCAGGTCAGTCCAGTCCGGGTCGGGATACAGCATCGACGTGCCCATGGTTTGTGCTGCCGCCTCGAGCGCCTTGGGGCTGGGTGGGCGCAGGCTTTCGTTTTGGGACAGCGAGATGAGGGTTTTGCCCTTGGGCGCGGCAAGGTCAGCCAGCGCGTAAGGTGACATGCGCGCGATATGTGGGTGCGGGCGGGTCATGTCTGCCTCCGATATTGGGTTCGGGCCATGCCCTGAGTGATCAGACCCGCGCGAAGGTCGTTCCGCACCGCGTCGTCCGAGCGTTCCTCGGGCAAACCAAATCCGCCCCCTCCGGGCGTCTCGAACGTTAGTGTTTCACCGGCCTTGATCCGAACCTCGCCTTTGCCGGGCAATTGGCGGTTGCCGGGCTGCACGGTGACACGCCCGGGCGCGCCGTCCAACCCGCCGTCGCGGCCGCCAGCCGGGTTCTTGATCCGCTCGACCGACAGGAACAGCATCAGGTCCTGATCCTTGGATGCGCTGAGTTCAATCTGCTGCCCTAGTCCGCCGCGCGTACGGCCGGCTCCTCCGGAATCCGTTCGTAACTCGCGGCGATGAATCAACACTGGCGCAACGGCCTCGGTTGTTTCGACCTGGCTACCCCAGACGCCGCTGGGAAAGGCGGTGGCCGATAAGCCATCCAGCTGGGGTCGGGCGCCGGTGCCTCCGTTGAAGACCAACTCCAGCGCAAACAGGTCATCGCCGCGATCAACGGCTTCGGGCGCGTGGCGTAGGGGTAGATCGTACATGCAGGATGCCCCCTCAGCCGGAACCTTGTCGGGCAAGGCCTGAGACAGGCAGCCATAGACCAGATCGGGTGTCATCTGCCCCAGCGTATGCCGCATCGCGACCGGGGCCGGGGGCTGCGCGTTCAGGATACAGCCCTTGGGGCCGGTCACGCGAAAGGGGTCGAGCGAGCCTGCATTGTTCGGGATATCCGCTCCAATGATGCAGCGCAGGGCAAAGACGGAATAGGCCGTAGCATAGTTCAGCGGCACGTTGATCCCTTTACCGACACAGTCCGCGGTGCCGTCGAAATCCAGCAACAGGTGGTCGTCTGCGATGGTGAGGGCGGCGTGCAGTTCGATTTCGTCGTCGTAGCCATCAACCTTCAGCACATGGTGCCACGTGCCCTTGGGCAGGGCGGCGATGGCCTCAAGAGTACCGCGTTTGGAAGTGTCGATGATGTAGTCGGCCAGAGCATTCAGATCGGTAAGACCGAATTCTTGCATCATCTGGATCAGTCGGGTGGACCCGGCCTCACAACAGGCGATCAGGGCATATATGTCACCTTCGTTTGCAATAGGCTCGCGCGAGTTGGCTTTGACGATGTCCAGCAGCAGAGCGTTGACCTCTCCCTGGCCAACCAGTTTGCAAGGTGGGATCAGCAGGCCCTCGTCATAGATATCCGACCCTTCTGGCCCCATGCCCAGCCCGCCCAGATCAACAAGATGCGAGGTGCAGGCGGTGTAGCCGATCACCGTGTCCTGATAAAACACGGGCATCATCAGCAGAAAGTCGTTCAGGTGCCCCGAGGCGATCCACGGATCGTTGGTCATGTAGATATCGCCGGGTTTCATTTCGCTTTGGGCAAAACGCGCACGCAGGGTTTTGACCGCCTCGGCCATTGTGTTGATATGCCCGGGCGTGCCGGTGACGGCTTGCGCCAGCATCCGGCCCTGTGCATCGAATACCCCGGCTGAGATATCGCCGCATTCCCGCACGATAGGGCTGAAGGCGGCGCGGATTAGCGCCTGTCCCTGCTCTTCAACCACGGCCAAAAGCCGGTTCCACAGCACCTGCAGGCGTGTATCTGACTGGATCATGTTTGAACCTCCCCTTGCCGCGTCAGCCAGATGTTGCCTTGGCCGTCCACGGTGGCGCTGAAATCGGCGCTGACGAATGTGGTTGTTTGGGCTTCGACGATCAGCGCCGGGCCGCTGAGGGCTGCGCCGGGTGTCAGGTCAGAACGGTTGAACACCCCCGCCGTACGCCATTGGCCGGTGACATCGCACAGGATTTGGCGGTGCTCGGTTGCTGCAGTGGGATGTTCCGCCGGTTTGTCTGAATAGGGTTCATGTGCGGCGGCGGGGGAGGAAACGGACAGCCCCCAGTTCAGGATTTCGATGGCCATGCCGGGTACGATCCGGCTGAACTGGCGGCTGTATTCCGTTTCAAAGGCCTCGCGCAAAGCGGCGAGGTCCGAGCTGGCTAAAGCCCGGTCGGGCAGTTGGATTTCGATCTCATGTCCCTGTCCATGATACCGCATGTAAGCGATCCGACGTTGCTGCAGCGCGCCTTCAGGCGCACCGGCGCGGACAACCTGCTCGGCCTCGGCCTGCATGGAGTCGAAGAAGTGGTTCAGCCCGTCGATATCCAGATTGTCCAACCGGGCATAGCGTGACCGGATGACCTCATAAGACACAGGCGCGAACAGGAAGCCGACTGCCGATCCCACCCCCGGATCACGCGGGATCAGCACCCGCCGCATCTGGGCGCGTCGGGCCACGCGGGTGGCGTGCAACGGGCCGTTGCCGCCGAAGGCGATCATCAAACGGTTGCCAAGGTCCTTGCCGGATTCAACCGCGTGCATCCGGCCAGCGCTGGCCATGCTTTCATCTACAATTTCGCTGACCGCAAAGGCGGCCTGATCAGGGCCAAGTTTCAATGGATCGCCCACATCCTGCGCCATCGCCTGCTTGGCGACATTTGGATCAATCTGTAGCCGTCCTTCAGCAAACCGCCCTGGTTCGATAAGGCCCAACGTCAGGTCGGCATCGGTGACCGTGGGCTTATCTCCGCCCTTGCCAAAGGCTGCCGGACCGGGGTCTGACCCGGCGCTGTGCGGACCGACCTGAATGCGGCCTAAGCGGTCAACACTTGCGATTGAGCCGCCGCCTGCTCCGATCTCGATCATCTCGATCACTGGAATGCGCACTGGCATCCCGGACCCCTTGATGAACCGTTCGGCCCGCGAAATTTCAAACTTGCGCGCGGTTTGGGGGCGGTAGTCGTCGATCAGGCACAGCTTGGCGGTGGTGCCTCCCATGTCAAAGGACAGCACCTCGGGCTCACCCGTGGCCTCGGCGATACGGGCGGCCAGAACGGCACCCCCGGCCGGGCCGGATTCGACCAGACGGATCGGCAACCGCGCGGCGGTGTGCAGCGTGGTCATGCCACCGCCCGCCGTCATCATCAGGATCGGGCAGGCGAGTCCCATCTGTCGGAACCGTGCTTCAAAGTCATGCAGATACCCAGCCATCAGGGGCTGCACATAGGCGTTGGCAATCGTGGTGCAGAGCCGGTCGAATTCGCGCGCTTCGGGGCTGACCTCGTGGCTGAGCGAGATGACCAAATCTGGCATATGCTGCGCCAGCAGATCGCGCAGCGCCAGCTCATGCGCTGGGTTGGCATAGGCATGCAGCAGGCAGACGGCGACGGCCTCGACCTTAAGCGCTCGCAGTTCGTTGACTAGGTTTACAACACCGGTCTCATCCAGCGGCTCCAACTCTTGCCCGCTGGCATTCATGCGCCCGCCGATTGTAAGAGAATGGGTGCGCGGCACGATCAGGTGCGGTTTGACCAGATCGATCGCATATTGGCTGTAGCGCCGCTCATACGCGATTTCGAGGATATCGCGGAACCCACGTGTGGTTATCGTCGCAGTGACGGCTCCGCGGCGTTCGATCAGGGCATTGGTGGCCAAAGTGGTGCCATGGATGAATCCGGTTACCTGGCTCCAGTCGGCGCCCGTGGCCTGTAACACATGTGTGGCACCTGCAACCGCACCAAGGGCGGGGCGGTGTGGCGTGGTGGGTGTTTTGGTGGTTGCCACCACCCGAGACGTATTGTCCAGCAGTACGGTGTCGGTAAACGTACCACCGATGTCGATTGCCATGCGCAATCCAACTGTTTGATTCATAGGGGTATCAGCCTGAAAAGGTGGAACAGACCCTAAGGCGGGTCAGATGAAAACGGACTGTTCCTTGCGGGTCAGGCGACCAGATCGCACCCGGTTTCGCGACGCATCATCGGTTGTCGAAGGTTGGTTGTCACAGCTTCAGTTCCTAGTCGTCTGATGCGACGAGATTGAGTGACAAAATGCGTATCCGTCAACACTTCTTTCGGGGCTCGTGCCGGTTTGGTCCAATTGTCTGAATTTCATATGACGTTAGGTGAGGCGCATCCCACTCAAAAGTTTTCCGAAATTTCGTCACAGGGGGTAAGTCATTAAGCTCAGTCACTTCACACATAACCTTCTGATCGGCATGCGCCTGATACCGGCGGGCCTGTCTCAGGCACAGGCACACGACCACGAGGAACGTCAGGGCATGGGGCTTTTGCGCTTGCTGCCGATTCTAAAGACCAACCACAGTATCGCAATCATCGAACTGTATCCGGAATCGGAGGAGTTCGGAGAGATCCTCAGCGAAGTGGAACAGCCCGAGATGGAGCATCCGCTGCACCATCTGTTCTACAGCCCCAATGGTCGGCTCTATGCGAGCGGACTGGATCCGTCCTGTAGTCTAGCCGAGGTCAGATGGTCTCCTGATGCGGGCGGGGCGCCGGTGATTTCCGGCTTTGACAGTCTGGACACGCAAGGGCAGATCGTCAGCGAAGACATCATCATGGTCACTCTGGCCTACTGAAACGGGCCGCTTTTCAAGAAAATTCAGTAGTTCCGGTTGAAATCGCCCTCGACTGCGGGGGTGTGATCGGTGATTGTTTGCACGATCGGCAAGGTGGAAAAAGACCGCTCTGTCAGGCGAATAGACTAAAAGCCGTGAAGGCTGACATAAGTTGCGTCGAAAAAGACCAACGAAGGGAGAAGAAGATGAAAAAGTTATTAGCGGCCGCTGCGGTTTCCGCGCTGTGCGCGACAGGCGCTTTGGCCGAGGTCAAGGTGGGCATGATCACCACGCTATCGGGTGGTGGCGCCGGGCTGGGTATCGACGTGCGTGACGGGTTCATGCTGGCCATCGCGCAATCGGGCCGGGACGACATCGAGGTCGTTATCGAGGACGACCAGCGCAAGCCGGATATCGCGGTGCAACTGTCCGACAAGATGATCCAATCCGAGCGGGTCGATGTGATGACCGGCATCATCTGGTCCAACCTTGCCATGGCGGTTGTGCCTGCGGCGGTGAACCAGAACGTATTCTATCTGTCGCCTAACGCCGGACCGTCGCCGCTGGCCGGAAAAGGCTGTCACAAGAACTACTTCAACGTCGCCTGGCAGAACGACAACTTGCACGAGGCCGCAGGCGCCTATGCCAACGGTGCGGGTTACAAGAACAGCTTTATTCTGGCACCGAACTACCCGGCGGGCGTTGATGCGCTGACCGGCTACAAGCGCTTCTTCGAGGGTGATCTGGCCGGCGAGGTCTATACCGAACTGGGGCAGACCGATTACGCCGCCGAAATCGCGCAGATCCGCGCCAGCGATGCGGATAGCGTGTTTTTCTTCCTGCCCGGCGGTATGGGGATTTCCTTCCTGAAGCAATATGCTGACAGTGGCATCGACAAGCCCGTGATCGGTCCTGCCTTCAGCTTTGATCAGGGTATCCTTCAGGCGGTTGGCGATGCGGCGATGGGTGTGGTGAACACCTCGCAATGGAACAAGGATATCGACAACCCAACCAACGCGGCGTTTGTCGAAAGCTTCCAGGCCGAATATGGACGTCTGCCCTCGCTCTATGCCAGCCAGGGGTTCGATACCGCCAATCTGCTGCTGTCGGCGCTGGAAAAGGCCGATCCTTCAGATGCGAGGGCCTTCCGCGACGCCCTGCGCCTGGCAGAGTTCGACAGCACCCGCGGTGATTTCAAGTTTGGCCCGAACCATCACCCGGTTCAGACCATTTACGCCCGCGAAGTGATCAAGGAAGGTGATGTGTTCACCAACAAAATCATCGGTGTCGCGTTGGATGACCACATTGACGCCTACGCGGTCGAGTGCAAAATGTAATTGACCTTCTGCCTGCCCCGGCCGACGGGGCGGGCAGACCACCGGAGTTTCCATGTCCTCGATCCTGATTATCGAGCAGATCCTTAACGGGCTGCAGTTCGGCGTCATGCTGTTCCTGATGGCGGCTGGCCTGACGCTGATTTTCGGCGTTATGGGGCTGATCAACCTCGCGCATGGCTCGCTGTATATGGTGGGGGCCTTTGCGGCCGCCGCCGTAGCAGGGGCCACCGGGTCTTTCCTGTTGGCGCTGGTCGCCGCATTGGCGGCAGCAGCACTGGCCGGCGCGATTGTCGAGATGGTTGTGATCCGGCGATTGTACAACGCGCCGCATCTGGATCAGGTGTTGGCGACCTTCGCGCTGATCCTGATCTTTTCCGAGGGCACGCGCTGGGTCTTTGGTTCGTTTCCGCTGTTTCTGGACATCCCCGACGCGCTATCGGGGCCGGTCACCCTGCCCGGGGGCATCGAGTACCCGCTCTATCGCCTCACTCTGATCGGCATAGGGCTGGCTGTCGCGGTGGGCCTCTGGGTGCTGATCGAGCGCACCCGGTTGGGCATCCAGATCCGCGCCGGAGAGAATGACCGCGAGATGATCGCGGCGCTGGGCGTCGATATCTCGAAGCTCTACACGTTGGTTTTTGCGCTGGGCGCGGCACTGGCCGGGCTGGCGGGCGCTTTGGTCGGCGCAATCCAGTCGGTTCAGGTGGGGATGGGCGAGCCGGTGCTGATCCTGGCCTTTGTTGTCATCGTGATCGGTGGCATCGGCTCGGTCCGTGGGGCCTTTATCGGTGCGCTGCTGGTCGGGTTGACGGATACGCTGGGCGGGGTGTTCCTGCCCGAGCTGTTCAAACTGTTCATGGACAATGGTGCGGCGCAAAAGACCGGCTCGGCGCTGGCGTCGATGGGGATTTACGTGCTGATGGGATTGGTGCTGATCTGGCGGCCCACCGGATTGTTCGGAGCGCGCGCATGAGGCTGAAGGAGAACTACCTCAACGCGCTGGTGATCGCGGGTTTGCTTGCGCTGCCGCTTTGGGCGGTTGTCGCGGATCAGCCATTCACGATCACGCTGGTGACGCGGGCGGTGATCCTTGCGCTGGCGGCCGTGGGGCTGAATCTCATCCTCGGGATCGGCGGCATGGTCAGCTTCGGACATGCCGCGTTCTTCGGGATCGGCGGCTATGCGATGGGCATCCTTGCCCATCACGCGCAGACGTACACGGCGCTTGATCTGGGGCTGTTCAGCACCGATGGTACAAAGTCCATGCCGGTGATCTGGCTGGTGGCAATGGTCCTGTCAGCGCTGGTGGCGTTTTTCATCGGGCTGCTGTCGCTGCGCACGTCCGGCGTGTATTTCATCATGATTACGCTCGCCTTTGGGCAGATGTTCTTCTACTTCGCGATTTCCTGGGCGCAGTATGGCGGTGAGGACGGGCTGTCGATCTATGTCCGCAATGGCTTTCCCGGTCTGAATACGCTGGTGCCGATCCAGTTCTACGCAGTGTGTTTCTCGCTGCTTTGTGTCGTGCTGTTTCTGTTCGCGCGTTTGCAGGCGTCTCCCTTCGGTCTGGCGCTGAACGCGGCGCGACAGACGGCGACACGAGTCGAGACCGTGGGCCTGAACCCGATGCGGCTGAAGCTGCTGGCCTTTGTGATCTCGGGCGCAATCACCGGGCTGGCGGGGGCGCTGTTTGCCGACCTAAACCGCTTTGTCTCGCCTTCAATGTTCAGCTGGCAATTGTCGGGGGAACTGATCGTACTGATCATCATCGGCGGGGTGGGGCGCCTTATGGGGCCGGTCATCGGAGCCTGCGTCTTTGTCGCCTTGGAACATTTCCTGGGCGAACTCACCGATTTCTGGCATGTCTATTTGGGCGTCGCCCTGCTTTGCATCGTACTGTTTGCGCGCGGTGGTCTTATCGGCTTGTTGACCGGGAAAGAGGGCGCGCATGTCTGATCCCATTCTCGCCACGCTGAACCTGAACAAAAGCTTTGGAGCGCTCAGGGCCACCGTCGACGTTTCCATCGATCTGAAGCCCGGAGAAATCCACGCCATCATTGGCCCAAACGGGGCTGGCAAGTCGACATTGATCCAACAGATATGTGGCGGGCTGGCACCTGACTCCGGGCAGGTTCTGCTGAACGGACAGGATGTCTCGGGCCATTCTACTCAGGCACGGGCGCAGGCTGGGTTGGCGCGAACCTTCCAGATTTCGCAGCTATGTATGGAAGATACGGTGCTGGAGAATGTCGTGCTTGGTGCGATTGGTGCGGAACGCAGGGCGTGGCGGTTTTGGCAGCCGGCGCTGAAACGGCCCGAATTGCGCGACCGGGCCGAGGCCGCGCTGGATCGCGTGGGTCTTAGCGATGAACGCGATACTAGATGCGCCAATCTCAGCCACGGTCAGCGGAGGCAATTGGAAGTCGCGGTGGCGCTGACTCAGTCGCCTACAGCCTTCGTCATGGATGAGCCGATGGCGGGGCTTGGCGCCGAAGGCTCGAAACGGCTGACCGGGTTTCTGGACGGTTTGCGGCAGGAAGCGCCCATTCTGCTGGTGGAACACGACATGGATGCGGTGTTTGCACTGGCCGACCGGATCAGTGTGCTGGTCTACGGTAAGATCATCGCCACCGGTGCGGCCAATGAAATCCGCACAAGCCCCGAGGTGCGTGATGCCTATCTGGGGGATGAGGCATGACCCTGCTGCGACTAGAAAATCTCACCGCCAGCTACGGTGACAGTCAGGCGCTGTTCGGCGTTGATCTGCAGATGGCACAGGGCGAAGTGACCGCTCTGATGGGGCGCAACGGGATGGGTAAAACCACCACGGTCAAGGCGATCTGCCGGATGATCCGGTCGCAGGGCAAGCTGACGCTAGACGGTCAGGACCTGCATACACTGCCCAGCCATAAGGTGGCCCGAAAAGGGGTGGGGCTGGTGCCCGAAGGCCGCCGTTGTTTCGCGGATCTGACCGTGCGCGAAAACCTGATTGCGGCGGCACGCCCCGGCGATTGGACTCTGCGCCGCGTGACCGAGCTGTTCCCCCGGTTGGGTGAACGCCTGGGTCAGCGCGCCGCCTCGCTGTCGGGCGGGGAACAGCAGATGTTGGCGATTGGCCGTGCGTTGATGACCAATCCGCGCCTGCTGATTTTGGATGAGGCTACCGAGGGCCTTGCCCCGATCGTGCGGCAGGAAATCTGGGCTGCCCTGCACTGCCTGCGGCAAGAGACGAATGTGGCGATCCTGCTGATCGATAAATCACTAAAGGAAATGGCGGCAGTGTCCGACAAAGCGGTCATTCTGGAACGGGGTCGCACGGTCTGGTCCGGTGCAATGACGGACCTGACCCCGGAAGTTTCCGAGAAATACGTGGGCGTCTGATTGCTGCGTTCAGAACCTGTAGGTCGCGCCGATCAGAGGCCCTGATTGATCGAACGTGTAGTCGTTTCCGTCAATGTCATGATCGAATGAGATATAGCGGTATCCGCCCCGCAGAACCCACCGGTCATTGATTGCGTAATCGGCCGTCAAGAGAACAGACCAGGTCTGACTTCCGCTGCGAAATCCCCCGTAATCCACATAGGCCGTGCTGGTCCATGCATCGGACAGAGTAAATCGGGCCCGAACGCCCACCACCGGATCGAACCAGCTGGCGTCGGCAGAGTTGGTCTGCGATGGCGCTCCGCCCGGGGTCAGGGTGAATTCTGTGTCGGTGCTGTACCACCTGAAACCGCCCGCCAGATCGACCTTTACGGACGCATCGTTGCGCACCCGGTATCCAAGCAATGCGGTTAGAAATTGTGTTTTGACCGAGGTCTCAAGCTCTGAACCGGCTGGTCCGGCTACGGTGTTGCCGAAGGACAGGTTGGTATAGTTGTAGTCGGCCAGCACGCTCCATTGGCCGTTGGTTGCGGCAACCGTACCCATAAAGGCAAAGTCCAGATTCTCGAGCGCGTCGGTGAAGCTCAGCGTTCCGTCGAGGGTGCCATTGGGTGTTTCAATGCTGGTCTCGGTCTCGGGCATGAACAAATAGATGGTTGCCTCGTATGACCAGTCGGATTGCTGCGCCGATGTCATCGTCGCAGCCGATGCCAGCAGGGCCGCCGCCGCGGCGCGGGGTATAAATCTCTTCTTAAATGCCATTTCGTCCCTCCGTTTAGTTGTCGCCCATGTTGTCCGGGCTTGCGGGGTTATGCCGCCGCTATGTCAGGTGTTGCCGCGCGTGCGCCTACGCGGTTGATGTCTGTTTCAGGGAAAAACTCGGACCAGACATGCCAGAAAACGCCGGCGCGCAGTGTTTCAACCCTTTTCAGTTTGCCTTGATCCGACATGCCCCAAAAATCGCAGCGCGTAATAGGCTTGCCGCTGTCGTTGTACCAAACCCCCAGGCTTTCGTATTTCGGGTCCAGACTGACCACGATGTCGCGCCCACCTACAGTGGCATTCACGATCCAGTTGTTGTCCACAATGAAATCATCGGTCCAGCAAGCGGCGTCGGTGCCGATGGTGATCCCCCAGACATGGGTCTTATTCGGCAATCGGTCGTCCGAACGGTCCATGTTGTCCATTACTGGGGCTTCTTCCTGATGCTGGCGGCTGATGCCCCAGCCAAAGGTAATCTCGGTCACCATGTCCAACAGCCGCAGAAGCGGGTTGGGGGAAGGTATATTCAGAAAAACCTCGCCATCGGGAAACGCCTTTTGAAATCCTCGAAAGGTCATTCGATAGGTTGGCCATGGCTTCATCTGCGCCTCGGGGCGCAGGGGGCAGGCGGGGCCATCGGCACTTGGGTCGCGGTCGGCTTCGCGGAAGCCATAGATATGCTGGATCGGCTCGCCGGATTCATTGTCGCGCAGGATCAGGTTATTGCCATGCTGAGCCAGAACTTCGAGGTCCAACCGCTTACCTTCGATACGTGGGGCATATCCCTGCCCAAGATTGGCCATAGCACAATAGGTCATGACCACGTCTTCGCCGCCCAGCCCGTCTACGTCGCCCGCCAGATGCGGCCGCATGATCTGTGCATCGGGGTGCGCGCGGGCGTGGCCTTTGTTGTCGATCACGATAACCGGTGCGGTTGGTCCGACATATTTCTGCGCCTCGCTGATCGGGAAGAAGGCGGCATCATTCATCTGGTTGCGCAGTCCCAGATGCACCCAGACATAGGGAAAGCCATACAGAAACAGCACCAATAGCGCCGAGACGATCCACAACCAGAACGGCCCGCCACCCAGAATGAAATGTGCCAAAGTGGCAATTGCAAACGCGCCCAGTCCGATCCCGATCAGGCGGTATTCATGCCGGATGAAACGCACCATGTTCCGGCGTTTCACCTTCAGCAGCATCTGCGAGATGTCGCCCAGATCACGGAAATAGACGAATCCGATTCCTAGCGAGACGACCAGACCAAGAGCGAAGAGAATATTGCCTACCATGTGCACCTCCTGATCCGGGTTCTATTGCTGTGGAGCGGCGCGTTTGGTCATGAACGCTTCGACGGCCTGCTGGGTTTCGGGGCGGATGTTCTCGATCCCCTCATAGGGCACGCCATAGGCAGGAGGGGTGTCGGGGTATTTCTCTTTCCGCGCCATGTGACGGCCAAGTATGCGCGAGAATTCCTGTCCGCCCCAGGCACCAACTTCGGTCGAGACCGAATACTCTTCGCGCGTGTCGCGATAGAGGTCGAAGAACTTTGCGAGGATAGCGCTTTCCCCAGGTCCTGGTAGTTTCAGTTTAAGTTGGTCTTTCACGATCGCCTCGGGTTTGTTCACCGAATACACAATGACGTGATCGCGGCGGGCTTTGGATTCATCCGCAAACAAAAGCGCAGCCGACTGGTCCACGCCGTCTACCAACCGGTCGCGTGGAATGTACTGATCCGCTCCGGCAAAGCGTGACAGGGTCGTGTACAGGTCCGAGACGTGGATGATGCTGTTCAACAGCCCGTCGGCCTCGATCATGCCAGGCCAGCGGATGAAGGCATCCACGCGGACACCGCCCTCGGTCGTGTCACCTTTTCCGCCCGCGTAGATCAAAGGTGTAAAACCGGATTGAGGCGCGTATTTGGTGAAATGGCCGTTGTCGCCCATCACCACAACCACGGTGTTGTCTGCCAGCCCCAGTTCGTCCATCCGCGCGAACAGATCTCCCAGCCATTGGTCCAGAAGCTGCATCTTGTCGACATACAGCCCGCCGTTCACGCTTTCGGGTCCGGACCGCCCGGCGCGGGTATTGTCCAGCGGAATCATCGGCCAATATTGCAGGAAGAATGGCGCATCGCCGCCCGCAAGGCGATCCAGCTCCTCAAGCGTCTTGTCCTGAAACGCCTGGTTCATCTCATCGTATTTAGCAGCGTTCCAGCGTTCGCCGGTTTCCATGCGGATTTCACGGATCGGACCGCCGGTTTCACCCTCGATCACGGTCATCATTGCGGCGGAGTCCGGTCGGAACCAGTCATCCAGCGTGTATTTGTCGTCATAATCGCGGATCGCGACCGAGACCTGTTCCTTGATCGCATCGTCATTGAAAATGGTTAGCTGACCCTGCTGGTGAATGGCGTGCTGAGCATAGTCAAAGCCCTGATTCATCGCCCAGCTTTCCGCAATGTCACCCATGTGCCACTTGCCCACATGGCTGGTGTCATAGCCAGCTTGCTTTAGGACCTCGGCCAGTGTCACTTCATCGCCGGGCAAACCGAAGCCTGCGATATCGACAGTGGTGTCGCCCATGCCCATCCTCACCGGCAACCGCCCGGTCATCTGCGCCACGCGGGTCGGTGTACAGGAAGGTTCGGTATACATCCGCACCATCCGCATGGCCTGGTCCGAGAAGTCGTTGATATTCGGCGTCTCGTATCCCCGCACGGCGTTCAGCTCAGGGATGCCCATGTCGCCAAATCCCATGTCGTCGATCAAAACGCTGACGATGTTCGGTGGCTTGCCCCCGTTGCTGTCGCGAAACGCGGCCAGGGCCTCATCAACGGCGGTGTCATCCTGCGCCCATTGCTCACCATGTTGAGCCTGAAGGATGTAAAATTCGGCATCGTGGTGGATAGGATTTTCCTGTGCCAGAGCCGGTGCGGCCGCAAGACTCGTCGAAAGTGCAATCACCCAGTTCAAATTCATTTCATATTTCCCCCTTGCCAGATACGCCCTGCCGCCAGCGCCGCAAGATCACCTCACATTGAAACATTATGATATTTACTGGGAAATTTCTACGGACCTGCATCTATGGCGGCTACTAAGCCTGTTGCGGGTCAGTACAGGGACAACAACCGCGCAGCAAAACCGCGCGGTTGTCAAAAGGTTTTGGGGAGGGGGCGCTTAGGCGGCGACCTCTTCCATTGGCAGTTTGCGCGGGTAAGGATCGCCGCGCTTGTATGACCCGGCCGCCGTAAACAGTACGTCGGTGGACGAATTCAGCCCGGTTTCCGCGGAGTCCTGTAGGACGCCGATGATAAACCCGATGCTGACCACCTGCATTGCAGTTGCGTTGTCGATACCGAACAGGCTGGCCGCCATCGGGATCAGCAACAGCGAACCGCCGGCCACACCTGACGCTCCGGTTGCGGCAATCGATGCGATGATGCTCAGGAACAGGGCTGACAGGAAATCGACCTGAATACCCATTGTGTGCACCGTCGCCAGCGTCATCACCGTGATGGTGATCGCGGCACCGGCCATGTTGATGGTGGCACCGATAGGGATGGTGACCGAATAGGTTTCCTCATCCAGGTTCATGCGGCGGCACAGTTCCATGTTGACCGGAATGTTGGCGGCCGAACTGCGCATGAAGAACGCGGTGATCCCGGATTCCCTCAGGCAAGTGAAGACCAGCGGATAGGGGTTCTTGCGAATGCGCAGGAACACGATCAGCGGGTTCACGACCAGCGCCATAAACGCCATACAGCCGATCAGAACCAACAGAAGGTGGCCATAGCTGGCAAGGGTTTCAAAACCGGTCTCGGCAATGGTCGAGGCCACGATGCCAAAGATACCGATGGGGGCGACGCGGATGATGGCGGCCACGATCTTGGTAATTGCGCCATCCAGATCGGACATCAGCGTTTTGGTCGAGTCGCTTGCGTGGCGGAAGACCAGCCCAAGACCGACGGCCCAGGCGAGAATGCCGATATAGTTGGCTTGCGCCAGTGCATTTACCGGGTTGTCGACGATTTTCAGCAGGATGTTCTTCACCACTTCGGCCAGACCGTCCGGGGCGTCCATCAGGTGAGGTGTGCCGGTCAAATGCAGAGTGACCGGGAACATGTAGCTGGCCACCACCGCAACCAGCGCCGCCGCGAAAGTGCCGAGGATATACAGCAGAACCACAGGCCCCATACGGGCCTGACTGTCTTTCTTGTGGTTGGTGATTGCGGCGCAGACAAGGATCAGCACCAGCACGGGCGCGACGGCTTTCAGCGCGTCGACAAAGAAATCCCCCAACAGACCAACAGCCGAACCAGCGGCGGGCCAGAGGGTGGCAAGTAGGGCACCGGCCACAAGGCCGATGATGATTTGAGTAACCAGGCTACCGCGTAGAATAAAATTCATCGGGACCATCCTGTTTGACTGGGGGCTTGCCGGGGAACGGATCCTCCCGATCAGGCACGGTTAAGTTTCAAGACTGGGCGCTATATGGGCACTTTGGATCCAATTTAAACATCTGGACTTAACAAATAAGTCCAGATGGGGATTTGAGCCTAACGCTCTGCCGTCTCGCACGGTCTGACATTGGGAGTTTCTGAGGACACCCGTTTCAGGCTCCACGTGCAGGTTTGAACGGTCAGGCCGGGAAGGTTCGGCACTTGATCCGAAGCCCAGACGCTGGTGACCGAAAAGCTGAACGGCGTGTCCGTGGCGGCAGGAAATAGTCGAGCGAGTTCCTTCGATGGAAACGTGCCGCCGCAGGATTCGAAATACCCGCTGACCAGCTTGCTATCAGGTGCCAGCGCAATCGAACCGGTATAGAGCGAATACTCGGCGCCAAGCTCTTGTTTGTCAGTGTATAGCAGGTCGATGGATATTTTATCGCCGTCCTGAACAATTCCGGCACGCATCGGGTCAGCCCAGCTTGACGGCACGCCACCTGTGGTGCTGTCGCAGGCATACATGCCTTCATACTGGCCAGTCAGTGAGAAATTTTCGGCATATGCGGGTGCAAAACTACCGGCCACAAGAAGGGTCATGGCCGTTCTTCCAAGAATGTGTTTCGAGGTCATAATGGGCTCTCCTCTCCAATGCAGACAGGGATTGCGCCGTCACAAAATATCCGAGTGCTTCTCAATCACCTGGCCAAAATGATGCCGCCAGAGGTCCACGCCCAACTTGCCGCTGCGATCCAGCGAAGACCCGACGACCGTGTCTGCAATTATGGTCGGTTGCAGCCCCGCGTCAAACAGGGCGAATCCTGCGGCCAGAACACAAGTGTCGGCCTGAATGCCGCAGACCAAAACGCGGTCAACCTTCCAGCTGTGAAACTGGTCGATCACCTCGGGTGTTGGGCCGTAGCCATACTTCAGAATGGTGCGGTCGGCCTGAACAAGGCTGTCATCGACAGATCGGGGTTTCCAGCCAAGCTGGCGGAAAAAGGGCACTTTTGCTTCGTCATGGCGTTCGACCGTGGCGATAGAGGGGAATTGCGAGGCCAGTAACTGGCTGCGCTCGACCAGCCAATCGGGTGGGTCAAAGCTGGGTTGAACATCGATTACCAGTACGGCCTGTTTCAATGCATACCTCCGATGTTAGTCACACCGCCTGATGAACTTCGATGATATTGCCCTCGGGGTCGTGGAAGAAAAGTTGATGCCATTCCTTCGCGAAGGCGGTGCCATAGTCCGAATAGGGAATGCCGTTGTCGTCCAGCAGCTTTTTGAACGCTTCGATATCGTCTGTGCGAAAGGCGATATGGCCACGTTCGACCGGGTTTATCGTCTCACCATGTTTGAAGGCGACGTCCAGGTTTCTTTCGGCCAGATGCATCTGCATCCCGCCATCGGTCGCAAACCGGATCTTGCCGCTGTAGCCCTTGTCGTCGGTCTCATCGGGGCGGGGGAAGTTTTCAATCGGGATGTCGTCCAGCCCAAGAACCTGCGTGTAAAACCGGTGCAGCCGGTCGACGTCATCGGACACAAAGTTGATGTGGTGAAATTCGAGCTTCATTCAGGTCCGGCCTCTTGGTTGATGCGCGGTGCCAGAAAATCGCAAGAACCTGTCACAGGCAAGCCCTGCGTCAAAGGGTTTGATATGCTTGAGAAATGCGGAAGCGAACTCGCCCAGAAAACCGTTGCGCCAATGTGGGGATGTGGGGATAGTTAAGGAATTACAAGCTCCCGAGGGTCGTATGAAACCTTCTGCTCTGTTTGTCTGCGCATTGATCCCCCTGTTTCTGCCTGACCCGGCAGCGGCCCAGTCCGACGCGCCGCCCAGTGTGATGGTTGCTCCGGTGATGCTGCAAGACCTGCAGAAACAGGACCAGTTCGTTGGCCGTGTCGTGGCGGATCAAAGCGTTGATCTGCAGGCTAGGGTTGAAGGGTTTCTGGAAGAGGTCAACTTTACCGAAGGCGGAACGGTCGCCAAAGGTGATGTGCTGTTCCGGATCGAACAGAAGAAGTACGCAGCCACTGTGGACAGCGCTCAGGCCGCTTTAAAAAGCGCGCAGGCCAGCGCGCAGTTGGACAAGGCCGCGTTGGCCCGGCAGCAGGAGCTGTTCGACAAGGGCGATATTCCTCAGGCGGTTCTGGACACGGCTCTGGCGACCTATGCTGCAGGTCAGGCGGCAGTGGATGAGGCGCAGTCCGATCTTAAGATTGCCCAGATTGATCTGGACTACACTGAAATTTTCAGCCCCATTGATGGCCGCATTGGTTTGTCTGCGGTGGATGCGGGCAATCTGGTTAGCTCGGATACCGGCGTTCTGGCGACCGTCACCAGTGTTGATCCAATATTGGTCAGCTTTTACGTCAGCGAGCCGGTTTTGCTGCAGGAACGCCGCAAAGGCGGGATCACGCCAGGTGCCATCAAGCTGACCACGGATATCAAACTGGCGGATGGTGAGACCTTTGCCGCCGCGGGCAAAGTGATCTTTGTCGGCGACAGCGTCAGCCAGGACACCGACACGATCGAGCTGCGCGCGAGCTTCGCCAACCCTGACGGGGTGCTGATCCCCGGTCAGTTCGTGACCGTCAGCCTGACCGGGTCCGAAGACCCCAAAGTGCTGACCGTGCCGCGCAATGCGGTGCAGTTCGACAAACAGGGGTATTTTGTGTTCTCGGTTGATGGCGACAGCAAGGCCCACCGGCAGAATATTGAGATCGGTACCCAGACCGCGACCCGCACGCAGGTTACATCCGGGCTTTCTGAGGGTGACCGCGTAGTGGTGCAAGGGCTGCAGAAAATACATGACGGGCTGGTTGTGAAGGCCGTCGACAGTCAGGGGTAGGGCCGGTTTGATCGCGCGCTATTTCATCAACAGGCCGCATTTCGCCGCTGTCATCGCGATCCTGATGGTTTTGTTTGGCGCGGTCTGTGTGCGCCTGATCCCGATCACCGAATACCCCCATATCACGCCACCGCAGATTTACGTCGATACCTCATATCCGGGAGCAGACGCGCAAGTCATTCTGGAATCCGTTGCGACCCCGATCGAAGAACGCGTGAACGGTATTCCCGGCATGTTGTCCCTGTCCTCCAAAAGCTCGAATGACGGCACCTACATGCTGAACGTATCGTTCGAGCTTGGCACCGATCCCGATGTCGCGGCTGTTGAAGTGCAGAACCGCATCGCTCTGGCCAGTTCCGAGTTGCCCTCGGCGGTGTTGCAGCAGGGGATCGAGGTGACCAAGAGGTCAGGCAACATGATCATGGTGATCAACCTGATTTCTCCCGACGGATCACGGGATGAGCTGTACCTGAGCAATTTTGCCGCCGATTTCCTTCATGATCCGCTGCAGAGGCTGCCGGGCGTGGGGTCGGTATCGCAGTTCGGTCAGTTGGAATACAGTATGAGGGTTTGGATCAACCCGGTTCGCATGGCTGCGCTGAACATCACTGCGGCGGAAGTGGCCGACGCCATCAAAGACCAGAACGTCATTGCCGCAGCAGGGCAGGTCGGGGCGCCCCCTTTCGCAGAAGGTCAAACCGACTTCCAATTCAAACTGCGCGCCGAAGGCTTGTTGCGCGATGCCGAAGAGTTTGGGCGGATCATCGTCGCCTCGGACCCCAGCGGTTCAGTCACGCGGCTAGAGGATATCGCCCGGATCGAGTTGGGCGCCGCCACCTATTCCGGCACGACCAAGCTGAACGGCAAGGACTCGGCCACTGTTGCGGTGTATCAGGAAAGCACCGCCAACGCGCTTGAGATTTCCGACACCCTACGCGCGCTGTTGAAGGAGCTGTCAACGAAGTTCCCCGACGGTGTCTCGTATGAGGTTACCTATGACGTCACCGATGCGGTGCGCGTGTCGATCCGGGATATCATGACCACGCTGGCCCTGACGGCGGGGTTGGTGATCGGCGTGACCTTCCTTTTCCTCGCGAGCCTGCGTGCCACCATCGTACCAGCTATCGCTATTCCAGTATCGCTGCTGGGTGCGGTGGCGCTGATCTATGCCATTGGGTTCAGTGCCAATATGATCACCCTCTTCGCGTTGGTGCTGGCGATCACTCTGGTGGTGGATGACGCGATCATCATCATCGAAAACGCCGAACGTATCCTGCGGGACGAGGGGTTGGACCCACGCAAGGCAACCCTGAAAGCGATGTCGCAGGTCAACCGACCGATCATCGCGACAACCTTTGTTCTGGCGGCGGTGTTTGTTCCGGTCTGTTTCTTTCCTGGGGTGACAGGCACGATCTATTTCCAGTTCGCCCTGACGATCATCTTTGCCTTTGTTCTTTCGGCCGTGAATGCACTGACTCTCGCGCCTGTGCTCTGCGCAATGATGCTGAAGACCGACAGTAAGCCAATCGGGCCGCTGGCAATTGTTCCAAGGGTGATCGTATGGGTGCGGCACCAGTACCTGCGCCTTGTATCGTTGATGCTGCGCTATATGGCGGTTTCGTTGGTGGTGTTTACCGGGGCCGTGGGTTTGACGGTGTACCTGTTCAATACCGTCCCCACGGGCCTGATCCCGCAGGAGGACAACGGCGTTCTGATGGCATCGATGGAGTTGCCGGACGGGGCCTCTCTGCAACGCACGCAGGCGTTCATGGATAAGGCGGGCGCGCTGATCGAACAAACGCTGGGGGTCGCGGACGTCACGGTTGTGTCCGGCCACTCGATGCTGGCCGGAGGGCGCCCCAACGCGGGTATGGTCATCGTAACGCTGACCCCATGGGATCAGCGCACCAGCCCTGATCTGCAGTGGTATGCGATCATGCACAGCCTTGAACGGCAACTGGCGGCGTTACCCGAGGGGGTTTCCTATGTCTTCCCGTTCCCGACCATTCACGGGCTGGGCTCGACCGGAGGAATTTCAGTGGAACTGCTGGACCTTGGCAATGGGGATGGGGCGCAACTGGATGCGGTGATGACCGGCTTTGTGACCGCCCTGAACGCCGCGCCCGAGTTTTCCCGTGCGCATGGCAATTTCTCGGCCCAAAGCCCACAGTATAAACTGTCTGTTGATCGCGACCGGGCCGAGACATTGGGCGTCAGCGTGGCCGATATCTTCACCGCGTTGCAGGCCAATCTCAGTTCGTATTTCGTGGACAACTTCATCCTGAACGAGCGTGTTTACTGGGTCGTGATTTCTGCCGATGCCGAATTCCGCCAGACATTGGATGATGTGGACAATATCTATGTCAAAAACAGCGCCGGAGAGTCTCTGCCCCTGCGCAACTTCGTCAGCAACGAACCGGTCCTCGCGCCGGATACAGTGCCGCGTTACAACCTGTTCACAGCCGCTTCGGTCAGTGCGCAGCTGGCGGATGGCGTCAGTTCCGGAGATGGCATCATCGCGATGCAGGCGATTGCCGAAAAAACCCTGCCCGACGGGTTCCAGATCGACTGGTCTGGCGTCACCCAGCAAGAGGTGAAAGCACAGGGGCTTGTTCCTTACATCATGCTGTCGGCGTTGGTTCTGGCATATCTGTTCCTAGTGGTTCTGTATGAAAGCTGGATCCTGCCGTTTTCGATCATCACCTCGGCCGTCTTCGCGCTGTTGGGCGCGTTGATCCCGCTGTCGCTGCTGCCCTTCGTGAACAGCAACATCTTTGCGCAGGTCGGGATGGTATTGCTGATCGGACTGGCAGCGAAAAAAGCGATCATGGTGGTTGAGTTCGCCAACCAACAGCGCGACAGTGGCGCCAGCATCCGTGACGCGGCCCTGAAAGCGGCTGAAATCCGGTTTCGCCCCGTGACCATGACTGGCCTGTGTTTCATCGTAGGCGTTCTGCCACTTGTCCTGTCCAGCGGGGCAGGGGCAGCGGCGCGGGTCTCGGTCGGGTATCCCGTTTTGTTCGGCATGATCCTCGACAGCACGCTTGGGTTGCTGATGATCCCGGTTTTGTATGCTGCTTTCCAGAGCCTGCGCGAATGGCTGGTCAGTATCGGGCAAGTACGCCGCAAGACCTGAAAATTGTTGCAGTCTTTCAGGCTTTGCCGGATGCTGAACGGCACCGGAACTGAGGCGGGCCCAAGCAAGATGTCGCTGCAAGACCCCTTTACGGACCTGAAAATCGAACGGCAGGACAGCGGGTTCTACAAGGGCTATAACCTGCCAATTGCGCTGGTCAGCAAGATCGTCGTCTCGCTGTTGGTGCTGTGGGCCTTGGTCTGGCCGCTGAACGCCAATGACACCCTGCGGTCCTGGAAATCGGGGCTGTTGAGCGAGTTTAACATCTTCTACGACCTTTCGGTCGCGCTGTTCGCGTTCTT
This sequence comes from Ruegeria sp. ABF4_144, assembly GCF_056160045.1. Lineage (NCBI taxonomy): Bacteria > Pseudomonadati > Pseudomonadota > Alphaproteobacteria > Rhodobacterales > Roseobacteraceae > Ruegeria > Ruegeria sp. ABF4_144. Next base: position 2,589,379 of record NZ_JBSWWK010000001.1, on the reverse strand, counting down.
TCTGATTGTCATCGCGATCATCCCGGCAACCGGGCGGATGCGATTGGGCGGTGAGGACGAACGACCCGAATTTACTAACTTCTCATGGTTTTCGATGATGTTTGGGGCCGGGCTGGGTGTTGGTCTGATGGTTTATGCCACTGCCGAACCGCTGGGGTTATGGGAGACGAATCCCCTGACCGTCTCGGGCGAGGTTGAAGCCAAAAGCCAAGAGGCGATAAAAGGGGCCTATCGATACACGTTCTTGCACACCGGATTTCACGCCTGGGCCATCTACGTGGTGACGGGGTTGAGCCTAGCCTACTACGCCTACACCCGCGACATGCCGCTGACGATCCGCACCGCGCTGACGCCGCTGTTGGGAGAGTATTCCAACGGTGTTGCAGGGCACGTGATCGACATTCTGGGCGTTGTCGCCACGATCCTCGGGGTGGCCGTGACCATCGGATACGGAGTGTCGCAGCTGGTGGACGGGGCGTTTCTGATCACCAGTGCGGAATGGCTGATGGACGGTTTGATGAAGCCATCGACCGCAGGGCTGATCGTTGCGCTTGCGACCGTAATGCTGATGTCGACCCTGTCTGCGGTCTCGGGCGTCGGGCGTGGGGTGAAATACCTTTCGAACTTAAATCTGGTCCTGTCGCTGGTTCTTCTGGCGGTGTTCATTATCTTCGGATCATTTGCCTTTGCCCTGACAACCTATGGGCAGGCATTGGTGGATTACATCATCAATTTCATCCCGCTTAGCCTGCAGGCCTATGGCCCGATGTCCGAGGCCGAGTTCGCCTCGGCCCTGCCGCCCGAAGCCGCCCCCTTCGTGGCCGAGCTGTTTCCAGGCGCTACCGACGCCTGGGGCACCCGCGACAGTTTTCTGGCCGGGTTGGGTGGCGAAGCAGCCGCCCTTCCGGATACTGCGAAACACGCCGCTTATGAGGCCGGAACTCCGGGGCGACTTTTCGGCTGGCAATCGGGCTGGACCACGTTTTATTGGGCTTGGTGGATCGCCTTTTCACCCTTCGTCGGCCTGTTTCTGGCTCGAATCTCACGCGGGCGCACGGTGCGCGAGTTCATTCTTGGGGCGGTGATCGCGCCGTCGCTGGTTTGTTTTGCCTGGATGACCATTCTGGGTGGGTCGGCCATTGATCTGGAACTGAACGGAGACGCCGGTGGCGCGATCCTGTCGGCATCGACCACGGCCACGCTGTTCGTGACGCTCAGCCAGATGATCTCGGGACACATGCTGGTAATCGTCAGCTTTATGTGTGTGGTCCTGACAATGACCTTTCTGGTGACCTCGGCGGATTCCGGGATACTGGTGATGAACACGATCATGTCCGGCGGGGCCGAGGAAACCGGGGTCATGCATCGCATACTGTGGGGCGGTCTGTTGACGCTGGTGATCGGGACGCTGTTGATTGCGGGCGGTGGTGGGCTTGAGGCGTTGACCAATTCGATGATCATTGGCGCGCTGCCCTTCAGCGTTGTCCTCCTGCTGATGTGTGTTGCGCTGGGCAAGGCTATGATCAACGACCTGCGGCGTGCGCGGTACGACGAAAGCCCGACCGAACGTTAAGCCGGTCTGAGGTTTTCTTAATCTTTCCGCCGGGGCGCGCTTCATGAACATTGCGTAGCTTTGCATGGACTGTCCTGTTCGGGGCGACAGGATCGGAGGTCTCGGGCATTCCCGGCAAAACGTAAGAAAGGGGCGCGTCATGGCGGACGTTCAAGGATACGCACCACTTTTTGAGCCCATTCGTCTGGGGCCAGTTACTGCGAAAAACCGTTTCTATCAGGTGCCGCATTGCACCGGTCTAGGCCATGTGCGCCCCCGGGCCGAGGCCGCCCTGCGCGGGATGAAAGCCGAAGGCGGCTGGGGCGTTGTTTCCACGCAAGAGACCGAGATCCATCCGACCTCGGACCTGGCCCCCTCTGCCGAGGGTCGCTTGTGGGACGCTCGCGATATTCCCGCATTGCGGCTGATGACGGATGCGGTGCATAAACATGGTGCTCTGGCGGCTGTTCAACTGGTCCACAACGGCAGACATGCCACCAATCTTCTGTCCCGCGCGCCGGTGCTTGCGCCCTCGGATATGGCGATCAGCGCTTGCCAACCGAAACAGGGGCGCGCAATGGACAAGGCCGACATCCGCGCGCTGCGGCGCTGGCATCGTGATGCTGCCCTGCGCGCCAAAGAGGCCGGGTTCGACATCATCTATGTCTATGCGGGTCACGGGATGACGCTGGCCCAACAGTTCATGTTGCCTCATCTGAATGCGCGCGGTGACGAATACGGTGGATCGCTGGAAAATCGCGTGCGCCTGACCCGCGAACTGCTGGAGGACACTCGCGATGCCGTGGGCGACACCTGCGCCGTGGCCTTTCGGTTCGGGATAGATGAGATGCTTGGCCCCGACGGGATGCAGGCGGCCGAAGAAGGCAGGGCCGTTGTCGAGCTGCTGGCCGATCTGCCGGATATCTGGGACGTGAACGTCTCGGACTGGGCCAACGATTCCGCGACCACCCGGTTTAAGCCACAGGACGGGTATCAGAACGACTATCTGTCTTACGTCAAAAAGGTGACTGAGAAGCCGGTCGTGGGTGTCGGGCGGCTGACCTCGCCAGACCTGATGCTGTCGATGCTGCGCAAGGGGATCGTTGATCTGATAGGTGCGGCCCGCCCGTCGATTGCCGACCCGTTCATCCCGCGCAAGATTGAGGAGGGTCGCGTTGACGAAATCCGGGAGTGTATCGGCTGCAATATCTGCGCCGCCTCGGACGGGTTGGGCGTTCCGATCCGCTGCACCCAAAATCCGACCATCGGCGAGGAATGGCGGCGTGGTTGGCACCCAGAACGCATAGCCTCGCAGGGCCAAGCGACACAGACGCTGGTCGTGGGCAGCGGCCCCGCCGGGTTGGAATGCGCCATGCAGCTGGCACGGCGCGGATATGAGGTCACGCTGGCTGAAAGCGCGATGGACTTTGGCGGGAGGGTTCTGCGGGAAAGCCAATTGCCGGGGCTGGCCGCATGGGGCCGGGTGGCTGATTACCGGCTGAACGATCTTCGCCAACGCGCCAACGTGCAAATGTTTGCGGAAAGTACGCTGGATGCGGATCAGGTGATCGAACTGGGCATCGAACACGTGTTTCTGGCCACCGGGGCCGAATGGCGCGTCGACGGTGTGGGGCGCAATACGCGACGCTTGCCGCCGACGATCGACCCGTCGGCCTTTGTCTATACGCCGGACGATATCATGGCCGGGTCCGAGCCAGAAGGTCGGGTGGTGGTCTATGACGATGACCATATTTATCTGGCCGGTGTTATTGCCGAAAAGCTGGTGCAACTGGGATGTGATGTCGTTTTTGTGACACCGGAAAGCACGGTGTCGAGTTTCTCAGATTTCACCTTGGAGCAACACCGCATTCAGGCCCGGCTGATCGAACTTGGCGTGGAAATTTGCTGCAACCAAACGCTGAGCCGAATTGCGCCCGACTGCGTGACCACAGACTGCGTCTATACCGGGCGGGTGTTGCAGGTGGAATGCGCAGCAACCGTGTTGGTGACCGAACGGCAGCGCAACACCACGCTGTATGATCAGTTGCGGGGCAGGGGATTGAAAACGCTTGAACTGATCGGTGATGCCGCTGCCCCAGGCCTGATTGCCGATGCAATATTCGACGGCCACCGCGCCGCGCGCGACTTTGAACGCCCTAGGGACGCAGCCGAACAAGACTGGTTCCGCCGGGAAATCACCGACCTGCGAGAGGAGGCATCATGACCCAGACCATCGCTCCCAAAACGCGCCGCCGTGGCGGCGGTCGCGCGGCACGCATCGCGCAACAGCAGGCCAGCACCGGAAATGAGGCGGTTTACGGCGGGCTGACCGGTGGCCGCTATCGCCCGCTGTCGCAGGCCGATATGCAGGCCATTCACAGCGCGGCCCTAACCGTGTTGGAGCGGACCGGTCTTGCCGATCCGTTCCCAGAACTGCTGGATCTGGTGCTGCCCAAAGGCGCGATTTTGAACGAGCATAACCGCCTGTGCTTTCCCCGTGGGCTGACCGAGGACCTGCTGTCCAACGCCGCACGGGAATACTACGTCCACGCGCGGGGTGAGCGTGCGGGCAAGGATGATATGCACTGCACCGCGCAAAGCGTTTATTTCGCCAATTCAGGCACTGCCGTTACAACTTTTGACGCGCGGACCAAATCCTACCGCCCGTCCACGCTGTGCGATATCTACGATTTCACCCGGCTGGTCGATAAGCTGGACAATATCCACATGCTGGGCGCCACGGTGCTGGCCACAGATGTGACCGATGACTTCACCCATGACATGAACATGGTCTACGCCATGCTTTCAGCCAGCCAGAAACCGGCCTGTCTGGCCTTTCGGAACCGCAGCCATATGCCCCATGCCATCCGCATTTTTGATCTGGCCTCGGGCGGGGAGGGTTCCTTTCTGAAAAAACCTTCGGTGGTGTTTGGCGGCTGTCCGATTGTGTCGCCCCTACGCATAGGGCGCGAGAATATGGAAATTCTGATCGACACTGCCAAGCTGGGCCTGACCGTGGATCTGGCCGTCCCGCCGCAGGCTGGGGCCACCGCGCCCGCAACGTTGGCCGGAACTCTGGTGCAGGCAGTGGCAGAAACGCTGTCCTGCGTCGCCATTGCCAACCTGATCACGCCGGGTTGCCCGGTCAGTTTTGCCGCCTGGCCGTTCATCACCGATCTGCGCAGCGGGTCGTTCACCGGCGGCAGCGGAGAGCAGGCCTTGATCGGGGCCGCCGCAGTGCAAATGGGCAACTTTTACGGCCTGCCGACCTCGGTCGGGGCGGGGATGACCGATGCAAAACTGCCTGATGCGCAATATGGGCTGGAAAAGGCGCTGACCTTTTCGTTGGCCGCCCATGCCGGGGCTAACCGGGTGTGCGAGTTCGGCGGTATGTTGGGCAGTCTGATGGGGTGCAGCTTCGAAAGCATGGTCATCGACGATGAGGCTGGCGGCATGATCCTGCGATCCCTGCGGGGCATCGAGGTGAACGATGAGACCATGGCCGTTGACGTGATCCATAAATGCGCCATCGACCCGGGGCATTTTCTGGGCAACCCGCATACGCTGAGTTTTATGAACTCGGAGTTTGTCTACCCTCAGCTCATGGACCGAGAGCGCACCGATACTTGGGAAAACGAAGGCAAGGTTGATCTGTTGCAGCGTGCGCAGGACAAGGCACAGGCCATTCTAGGGGCGCATTTCCCCAACTATTTCGGGGCCGAGGACGCCCGAGTGCGCGATGAATTCCCTATCGTCCTGAAAACCGAGCAGATGCGGAGCAGCCGGGCGTAAGGCGCACAATGGTCCCCGCCTATCTGTGTTCGAACCAGATCGAAAAGGCAGCGCCGTCGGTGGCGGGTAGCAGCGCAATATCTCCGCCATGCGCGCGCAGCGTGTTGCGGGCGATAGCCAGCCCCATGCCCGTCCCGCCCTGATCGCGTTTCGTGGTGAAAAACGGGTCAAACACCCGCGCCGCATTGCCTTCAGAGATGCCCTGACCGTCATCGCGCACTCTCAGGACAACCCGTGCCTCGTCTGGCTCGGTTGAAAGCTGAACGACCTGCGCGCCATGTTCTGACGCGTTGCTCAGCAATTGCCGCAGGACAACTTGCAGACCTTTGGGGCCAATCGGGATGATTGCATCACCGCCACTGATCCGCAGATCAAGGGCTGGGAAGTCGCTTCGCAGCCCGTACTGCAATTCGTTAAGTGAGGCCGCACCTTCATGGCGCGACTCGCGCGCGCGGGCGACCTGTCGCATGGCGTCAATCTGGTGCTCCATCTGCACGCCTGCGCTGGCGATCTGATCGACCAGACGCAGATTCTCGGCCGAGAGGGTTTCATCATCGCGCAGCAGTTCCGTCGCTGCGCGAAGGGTTGCCACCGGGGTTTTCAGCTCATGCGTGACGTGGTCTGAGAAGCTGCGAATTGTTGTCTCGCGGTTGCGCAGGGTCTCGGCCATGTCGATGACGCTTTGGGCGGTGGTGCCGAGCTCCTGCGTGCCGAACCGTGCAGGTGGCGACAGGGGGTCGGCAGGGTGCCGAACGACCTGAGTGGCAAACCGTTCCAGCGCAATAATTGGCCGAAGCAACAGCCGGACCAGAAGCCAGCCCAGAACCGCGGTGGCTGCGGTGATGATCAGCGCCAAAGAAACGGCGGCGTTGCGATAGCCCAGTTCCGGCCCGAGATACCGAAACGCCACCAGACCGGTCAGCGACAACAGCAAAGTACCGCACAGCGCTCCGCCCAATACAAAGGCAAGACCCGGGCGCCATTTGCGCGTCATGCCGGGGAACCCTGAATGCGGATTCCAACGCCATGCACGGTTTCAATTGCGCCCGCGCAGCCCGCCTGCGCCAGCTTGCCTCGCAGGTTTCTGAGATGGCTGTCCAATGTGCGGTCCGAGACCTGAGATAGTGCGCCCCAGACCGCCTGTATTAGCTGCGCCCGGCTGTGCACCTGACTGGGGCGTTCAATCAGAGTGGCCAGCAAGGTGAACTCGGTCGCGGTCAGGGGCACTGTGGCCTCATCCAAACGGCAAATATGCGCGCCAGGGTCCAGCGTTATCCGGCCATGGGACAGGATCGCTCCGGGTCGTGGCCCGGCCGAGCGTTTCAGGATAGCCCGAACGCGTGCGACCAACTCTCGTGGGCTAAAGGGTTTGGTGACGTAGTCGTCAGCGCCCATTTCCAGACCAAGTATGCGGTCTATCTCATCATCGCGGGCGGTCAGGAACAGGATCGGCACGTCGGATTTTGCGCGAATGCGGCGGCACACCTCTAACCCGTCCATCTCGGGCAGGCCGATATCCAGAACGATAAGATCCGGTGCTTCGCGGGCGGCGTGGGTAACCGCGATCTGGCCGTCGCTGGCGGTAACCACCCGAAATCCCGCCCGTTCCAGCGCCAGACTTACCAGCTCACGCAGGCGGGGATCATCGTCAACCAACAGGATTTTCATTGCGCCTCGCTTTGCGTGTTTGCTGCAAGATAGCCATTCACGCGCGCAGTGCGAAAGTCCCATTCGCGCCAGTTGAGATGGGTTGGGTCTGGATGCACACAGCTTTGCGCCCAGTCCGGGATATGAGGGATGGGCTGAAGCGCGACCTGTTTCGAAACCGCCTTGGCCGCAGTATGTCCAAGGCTGCAGAGATAAACCCAGTCCGTCGGGGTCGTGTTGTCCGAGTCCGCCGCGCGGGACAGTGTATCGGTTGCGATCAGGGCACCGAAATTGACGAACGCACAGGTATATAGTGTCACGACGCTTAACGCAGTGACCCGCAGCACCAGCCAGCCCGAGGATCGGTCCCGATAGATCTGCCATGCCACCATCGCCAGACCGATCGCGACCAGCCCCATCCATATTGCCGCATAGACGCGCAGATAGGTCAGGCCATAGGAGCCGATATAGAGGTCCAGCCGGAATGCGGCTGACAGGGTCAACAGCACGTTTTGCGCCAGCCAAAACAGCAGCAAGGATTTCAACGCCGGATTTTGTTCCGAGAACGGGCGTGCTGCCAGCGCAAAACCGCCAGCCAGCAAGGCGGTCGCCAGCAGCGGGTAGGCGCCGCGATGGGCATAAGTGGCATAGCTCATTCCGTCCGGTAGGGCCGCACCGCCGAACAGGATCGAGAAATCCAGTACACTCTGCAGTGCCAGCACGAGGTTGAACAGAACCAGTGCGCGAAAGACCGACCCGGCATTCAGAAATCGGGGTGTCCCCCAGTCTGGTAGCTTCACTGAAAGCGCACCGTCGAGGGCAGGGGCGGCCAGAACCGGCCAGATCAACAAGGCCAGCCCGGCCCAGAACATTGCGCGACGGACCAACACGAACAGATCGAAATCCACTTGCAGCATTCGGACCAGCATATGTTCAAGCACAGGGTTCGCGCTGATCAGTAGGGTGCTCAGGACCATCACGCCGCCCAAAGGAAAGGCCCAGTTGCGAAGGAATGTACGGACTGTTGTTCGTTTGGAAGTGCTGTGAGAAGCGGCCCGAATGGGCCTGCCCCGGATGTGGGCCGCAAAGGCCATGACACCGGCGGTCGGAAGGCTTTTGAGCAGGCGGAGAACAGCACCAACCAGCCAGGGCAGGCTTTCGCGAGTCTTGACCTCGGGTGGAATGCGCAACAGCGCCACAGCTCCAAGCAGCCCGAGGGTGAGGAAGGCCAAAGACAGAAGCTGGACATATTCAAGAACGGGCAAGGTTGCCAGCAGCAGTACCCCAGCAGCGACCCACTGCCTGTTGTGGCCCGGGCTATTGACCCTAACCGCCGTAAAGATGCTCCATGCAAAGAGGGTCAGAGAAAACCCGGGCCAGTACCCCCAGAACAGAAAATCCCCTAACAGAACCAGAAGGATCAGTGCAGCAAGTCGGGGAAACTTGCGAATATGATCCAGAATGTTACCGGGTGGTGTGACAGGAGGCGTCTGGTCAATCGTTGCGCCACCTTCGTTGGCCAGCCACCAGCCGTCATATGCAAGCGACCGGGGAATTCCACGGATGATGAGTTCTTTGGGCATGTCGTTCTCCTGCTCGGGTTTCCCCAAGCGTGAACGCGCGAATTGCAGACTATCCGCACCAGTTGTGCAGATTTCGTGCAGACATGCAGAATTCGCTCTTTGCCTTAGCGAGGTCGGCGACGCTCCGACAACTCCCCACTAAAACGCTGATTTCGGACGTCTTCCGTGGTCAAGTTATACTGCACCCGAAAGGCCCGCCCCAACGCAGCGGCGGATGAAAAACCGGTGGCCGTGGCAATCTCGGGCTGCGGCATGTCGGTGTATCGCAGCAGGCTTTGGGCGCGCTCCAGTCGAAGCTCACGATATGTGGTCAGAAGCTTGACGCCCGTCTTACCCAGAAACCGCCGCTGCAGCTGTCGGGTGGATGCGCCAACGGTTTGGGACAGGTCCGAGATTTTCAGCGGATCTTCCACATTATCCAGCATAGCCCCGATCACCTGCCGCACCATTGGGTCCGCGCCAGACCGTTGGATAAGGCGGGTGGCCAATTGGCTGGAAAAGTTGCGGTCCGGCTCGGTCAGGCCGATGTAACCGCGCAGGGTGTCGGCCAGATGTTCTCCGTGATCCAGTGCCACGCAATCCGCAAGCAGCCGAAGGGCGCTCAACTTTGTTGCGGCGCTGTGAACACGGTTGTCGGGGGATCTGTGGGTAGCTCTGTTACAGTCGACAAGACCGATTTCCTGCGCTGCGGCGGTAAAGTTCGGGTGGATGGCAGCAGATGTTTCATCGGCCCGCCCGGTTTGTGCCAACAACAGCACCGCCCCACCGACCAGCACCGAGCGCGACGCCAGACGCAGTATCTGCGATATCCGGGCTTTCTCCACAGCGTCGCATGACCAGGTTTTGTGATGATCGCCCCAGAAAATCGCCGTACGACCTGCCCAATACAGCGGGTCGCCCGCAGAAACCGTCGCGGCACCGCGGATATTCACGGTATAGGTGTGATCCTCGACCAGATGGTTCAAAGAGTCGAAAAACTCGACAATCATCTCTGCCGGCGATTTTACATTTTGATCGCTCAGAAAAACGTCGACGTACCTTGTTCTTTCTGACGTCGTATTGGCCGGCCGCGCGTGGTCGTTTCCGAGGACATAGTGTTTCATCGTTCCTCCACCTGCCATTCATGGGGTAGGCCCCCGCCGGTCTCCCGGCGGGGGTAACTTTTACTCAGCGGCGTCTTGGTATGCGTCCATTGGAGGGCATGTGCAGACGAGGTTTCGGTCGCCGTATGCGTTGTCGACGCGGTTGACGGGGGACCAGTATTTATCGACGCCCATGGAGCCCGGGGGGAAGCAGGCCTGTTCGCGGGTGTAGGGGCGGTCCCAGTCGCCGACCAGATCGCGCACCGTGTGGGGCGCGTTTTTCAGCGGGTTGTTTTCCGCGTCGATCTTGCCGTCGATGATGTCCTGCGCTTCCGAGCGGATCGACAGCATGGCGTCGCAGAAGCGGTCGAGCTCGGCCATGGGCTCCGATTCCGTGGGTTCGACCATCAGGGTCCCGGCCACCGGCCAGGACATGGTGGGCGCGTGGAAGCCTGAATCGACCAGACGCTTGGCGATGTCGTCGACGGTAACATGAGCGGCCTCATCCAACGGACGGGTGTCGAGGATGCATTCATGCGCCACACGACCGGACTCGGAGGTGTAGAGGATCGGGTAGGCCTCGGCCAACCGCGCGGCGATGTAGTTGGCGTTCAGGATCGCCACTTTCGTCGCCTGCGTCAGACCCGCGCCGCCCATCAGCAGCACATAGGCCCAGCTGACCGGCAGGATCGAGGGCGACCCAAACGGCGCCGCCGAGACCGGGCCCACGGCTGTGCCGTATTCCGGGTGACCGGGCAGGTGTTCCTCAAGATGCGCTTTGACGCCGATCGGGCCCATGCCGGGGCCGCCACCGCCATGCGGGATGCAGAAGGTCTTGTGCAGATTCAGGTGGCTGACGTCGCCGCCAATGTCACCCGGACGCGACAGACCGACCATGGCGTTCATGTTGGCGCCGTCGATATAGACCTGACCGCCGTGGTCATGGGTGATCTGGCAGACCTCCTGCACGGTGGTCTCGAACACGCCATGGGTGGAGGGGTAGGTGATCATGCAGCCGGCCAGATGATCGCTGTGCTTCTCGGCCTTGGCGCGGAAGTCATTCAGATCGATATTGCCGTTCTCATCCGACTGCACCGGTACAACCTGCCAGCCCACCATCTGCGCCGAGGCCGGGTTAGTCCCGTGTGCCGAGGTCGGGATCAGACAGACATTGCGGTGCCCTTCGCCGCGGGCGAAGTGATAGTTGCGGATGGTCAGCAGGCCCGCATATTCGCCCTGCGCACCCGAGTTGGGCTGCTGGCTGATCGCGTCATAACCGGTGATCTGGCACAGCTTGTCGTTCAGATCGGCAATCATCTCGTGATAGCCCTGCGCCTGATCTTCGGGGCAGAACGGGTGCAGATTGCTGAACTCGGGCCAGGTGACCGGGATCATCTCGATCGTGGCGTTCAGCTTCATGGTGCAGGACCCCAGCGGGATCATTGCCCGGTCCAGCGCCAGGTCACGGTCGGCCAGACGACGCATATAGCGGGTGATCTCGGCCTCGGCCCGGTTCTGATGGAAGATCGGATGAGTCAGATAGGGCGTCTCGCGCAGCGCGTAATCCGGCAGGCGGTACTGCTTGTTCGAGCTGTCATCGGTGCGGTCGATGCCGAAGGCACCCCAGACAGCTTCGATGGTCTCGGGACGGGTCTGTTCATCCAGGCTGATGCCCACTTTCGTGTCGCCGATCTTGCGCAGGTTGACGCCACGCGCCACGGCGGCCTCCATGACCGTTTTCTGCAGATGACCAACCTCGACCGTGATGGTGTCGAAGAACACCTCAGGTTCGACGGTAAAGCCCGCCTCTTCCAAACCGGCGGCCAGACGCGAGGTCTTGCGGTGCACCGATTGCGCGATGGCCTTGATGCCGTCGGGGCCGTGGTACACGGCATACATCGAGGCAATCACCGCCAGCAGCGCCTGCGCGGTGCAGACGTTCGAGTTGGCTTTCTCGCGCCGGATATGCTGCTCGCGGGTCTGCAGCGACAGGCGGTAGGCCTTGTTGCCGCGGCTGTCGATGCTGACACCGATGATCCGGCCCGGCATCGAGCGCTTCAGCTTGTCGGTGGTCGCCATGTAAGCGGCGTGCGGGCCGCCATAGCCCATCGGAACGCCAAAGCGCTGAGTCGAGCCGATGGCAATATCCGCGCCCATCTCGCCGGGCGACTTCAGCAGGGCCAGTGACAGGATGTCGGCAGCGACGATGGCAATCGCCTTGTGCTCATGCAGCGCCGCGATCTCGGCGGTGTAGTCGCGCACATGGCCATGGGTGCCGGGGTACTGGAAGATCGCGCCAAAGACGGCACCAGCGTCCAGGCTGTCGGGATCGCCCACCTGCACATCGATGCCCAGAGGCTCAGCCCGGGTTTTGATCACCGCGATGGTCTGCGGGTGGCAGTTCTTGTCGACAAAGAAGGCCGCGTTGTTGGCCTTGGACCGGCCGCCGCGCTTGGCCATCGCCATGGCTTCGGCCGCCGCAGTGGCTTCGTCCAGAAGCGAGGCGTTGGCCACGTCCAGCCCGGTCAGGTCGCTGACCATGGTCTGGAAGTTCAACAGCGCCTCAAGACGGCCCTGGCTGATCTCGGGCTGGTACGGCGTATAGGCGGTGTACCAGGCTGGGTTTTCCAGAATGTTGCGCAGGATTGGCGCCGGGGTCGTGGTACCGTAATAGCCCTGACCGATCAGCGAGGTCAGAACCTTGTTCTTGCTGGCCACCTCGCGCATATGGAACAGCGCATCCCGCTCGGTCATCGCCGGGCCCCAGTCCAGCGGCTCCTTCTGGCGGATCGCGGGGGGAACGGTGGCGTCGATCAGTTCGTCCAGCGTCTTGAAGCCGATCACCTTGAGCATGTCGCGCATCTCGGTCGGGCTGGGCCCGATATGGCGGCGATTGGCAAAGTCATAGGCTTCGTAGTCGGTCAGTTTGAAGGCCATTGCAGCGCTCCTATGAATAAGTCAGGTCGGGCGGAGGCCGCGAGGACCTCCGGTAGAAAGCGGGCCGGGTCGGCCCGAACGGGTGGGGTCCCGGATCAGGACCCCGGCAGAGGCTCAGCCGATAAAGGCCTTGTAGCCCGCTTCGTCCATCAGATCTTCCAGCTGCGACGCGTCCGCGATCTTGATCTTGTAGATCCACGCGTTGCCCTCGGGGTCTTCGTTCAGCGCGCCGGGGTTGTCGGCCAGCGTCTCGTTGACCTCGGTGATCTCTCCATCGACCGGCGCATAAAGCTCGGACGCGGCCTTGACGGATTCGATCACGCCGATCTCACCGTCCTTGGCAAATTCCTCGCCCACGTCCTGCTGTTCGACAAAGACCACTTCGCCCAGCTGCTCGGCCGCATGCGCCGTGATGCCCAGCGTGGCGGTGTCGCCCTCAACGGTCAGCCATTCATGCTCTTCGGAATAATAGGTTGCCATGGTGTCTCTCTCCTGACTTCAACGCTTGTAATTCTGTTTGACGAAGGGCAGCGCCACGATCTGCGCCGGTTGCGCCTTGCCCCGGATGATCAGGTTCACCGTCTCGCCCGGTTCGGCATGGCCTGCAGCCACATAGCCCATCGCCACCGGCCCGCCGACCGTGGGGCCAAAACTGCCCGAGGTGATCTGGCCAATCGTATTGCCTTCAAGGCACTGCACCTCGACGCCCTGACGCGCGGGGGCGCGGCCTTCGGGCTTGATGCCCACCAGCTTGCGCGCGGGGCCGTCGGCCAGTTCGCGCTGGATACGCTCGGCGCCCGGAAAGCCGCCCTCTTCCTTGCGGCGCTTCTGGATCGCCCAGCCCAATGAGGCCTCAATCGGCGAGGTGCTCTGATCGATGTCATTGCCATAAAGGCACAGCCCGGCCTCCAGCCGCAGGCTGTCGCGCGCGCCCAGACCCGCCGGTTCGCAATCCTCATGCGCCAGAAACGCGCGGGTGATCTCAATCGCCTTGTCCTCGGGGATCGAGATCTCGTAGCCGTCCTCACCGGTATAGCCCAGCCGCGAGATGCGGCACTCGGTGCCCATGATCTCGGCCACGGTGGTTTCCATGAACTTCAGCTCGCGCGCCGCGGGGCACAGTTCGCCCACCACATCCTCGGCCTTGGGACCCTGCACAGCGACCAGCGCGCGGTCGAAGATCTCGGTCACTTCGACGCCGTCCAGATGGGCCTGCATATGCGGAATGTCCTGATGCCGCAGCGCCGCGTTCACCACGACGAAATAATGATCCCCCGCGTTCGACACGATCAGATCATCCATGATCCCGCCTTCCGGATTGGTGAAGAACCCGTACCGCGCCTTGCCCTCTTTCAAGGTCGCATAGGCCTGCGGGCAGAGCACCTCAAGCTTCTCGCCCACATTCTCGCCCCGCAGGATCACCTGACCCATATGGCTCACATCAAACACCGCCGCCTTCTCACGACACTGCTTATGCTCCCCCATGATCCCCAAAGGATACTGAACAGGCATCTCCCAACCCGCAAAATCAACCATCTTACCGCCCAACTCAACGTGCAAGGAGTGGAGAGGCGTGCGCTTCGGTGTGGTCATCTCAAATACCTTTCAATTAGCGGGATTGGTCACGAACAACAATGACGGTGCAGTGCGCGTTGCGCACGACACGGGCCAGGTTCGGGCCGATCTCATAATTCGGGAAATCGCCTTTGGTCGATGCCATGACGATCAGATCGAAGCCTTCCTTGTAAGCAAGCTTCAGGATTTCGCGGTAGACGCTGCCTTCTTCGATGTGGACGGTCACATCGGCAGCACCGCCATGATCCAGAATAGCCTGAACTGCGCCTCGTACGTGGTCCTTGGCACCGGCGCCGTAGTTGGCGGGCAGGTTCGGCAATTGGATGATCTCGGGGATGACGGCAACTGCATGCAGTTCAGCACCGTAGAACTTGGCTTGTTCTTGTGCAAGCGGCAGGGCGTTCTTCCACGAGCGGTCGTCGGTGTGATCAATCGGCAGCAGGATTTTCGTGGCCATCACGTCTCTCCTCGAGATATAGAGTTTTGTTTGAAAGGCGGGGGGCCGGGTTGGCCCCCCGTTTTGGTTTCCGAGTTTATTCGGCAGGTGTGCCGCCCGGCTCTTCGGATTTACCGCCCGAGGCGAAGAACTCTTTCGTCAGTTTGAAGACGATCGGGCTCAGCAGGGCCAGGGCGATCAGGTTCGGGATGGCCATCATGGCGTTCAGCGTATCCGCCAGCAGCCAGATGAAGCCCAGATCCGCTGTTGCGCCGAAGTAAATCGCAACGATCCACAGAACGCGGTAGGGCATCAGGGATTTGACACCCAGCAGGAATTCGACGCATTTCTCGCCGTAGAACGACCAGCCGAGGATGGTGGTGAAGGCAAAGATCGACAACGCGATTGCGATCAGGTGACCACCGCCTGGCAGTGAGTTTGCAAAGGCCAGCGAGGTCAGTGCCGCGCCCGATTCACCCGATGTCCATGCGCCCGAAGAGATGATCGCCAGACCAGTGATCGAGCAGACGATGATGGTGTCGATGAACGTGCCCAGCATCGCGATCAGGCCCTGATTGACCGGACCTTTGGTCTCGGCTGCGGCGTGTGCGATCGGAGCGGAACCCAGACCGGCTTCGTTCGAGAAGACACCACGTGCCACACCAAAGCGGATGGCTGCCCAGACGGCTGCGCCCGCGAAGCCACCTTCGGCGGCCGAGGGGGTGAACGCGTAAGTGAAGACCAGCGACAACGCGTGACCGATGTTGCCAATGTTGATCAGCAGAACCAGCAGACCGGCGATGATGTATGCAATCGCCATGAACGGAACCAGTTTACCGGCTACAGCACCGATGCGGGTGATGCCACCCAGAATAACGGCTGCGGTCAGTACCATCAGAACAACGCCGGTGACCGAGGTGTTGACACCGAAATTCGATTCCAGAACCTGAGCAACACCGTTGGCCTGTACGCCGTTGCCGATGCCGAAGGCCGCGATTGCGCCGAACAGTGCGAAGGCGACGCCCAGCCAGGCCCATTTCGCGCCCAAGCCGTTCTTGATGTAGTACATCGGGCCGCCGACAAAGTTGCCCAGCTCGTCTTTTTCCCGGTACTTCACCGCACAAACGGCTTCGGCATATTTGGTGGCCATGCCCACCAGGGCGGTCATCCACATCCAGAACAAAGCGCCCGGACCGCCCAGGAAGACAGCAGTGGCCACACCGGCGATGTTACCCGTGCCGATGGTCGCCGACAGCGAGGTCATCAGCGCGTTGAACGGGCTGATCTGCCCTTCGCCCTGACCTTCACGGCCTTTGAACAGCAGGCTAAAGCCCGTGCCAATGCGCAGGATCGGCATGAATTTCAGCCCGACCTGCAGGAAGAAGCCGACGCCGAGGATGAGAACCAGCATCAGCGGCCCCCACACGACGCCATTGATGGCCCCTACGATTGAATTTAACGCTTCCATGGTATTCCTCCCTAGTGCGTCTGGTTTATGCCCCGGCGATGGCCCGTTGGCGGGCTTGCTTGAGGGCGGCAAAGTCTTCGTCCGCATGGAACGACGAACGGGTCAGCGGCGTGGCCGACACGTGCAGAAAGCCCTTGGAGCGTGCGATCTGCTCCAGTTGGGCGAACTCTTCCGGCGACCAGAACCGGTCGATCGGATGGTGTTTGGGGGTCGGCTGCAGATACTGACCAACGGTCAGGAAATCGACGTTGGCGGCTCGCAGGTCGTCCATCACCTGCCGCACGTCGTTCAGGTTTTCGCCTAGCCCGACCATCAGGCCGGACTTGGTGAAAATCTCGGGGTTGGCGCGTTTGGCATCGTCCAGCAGCCGTAGCGAGATGTAGTAGCGCGCACCGGGGCGGACCCTTGGGTACAGATGCGGGACGGTTTCAAGGTTGTGGTTGAACACGTCCGGGGCGGCTTCGAAGACTACGTCCGCAGCGTCACCCTTGCCCAGAAAGTCTGGGGTCAGAACCTCGACCGTTGTACCGGGGTTCTGGTGCCGCACGGCGCGGATGGTCTGGGCGATGTGAGCGGCCCCGCCATCGGCCAGATCATCGCGGTCGACCGAGGTGATGACCACATGGCGCAGGCCCAGTTTCTTGACCGCCGCCGCAACGCGGCCGGGTTCGAAAACGTCCAGCGCGTCGGGTCGCCCGGTCGCCACGTTGCAGAAGGAACAGCCGCGCGTGCAGACTTCGCCCATGATCATCATAGTGGCGTGGCGTTTGGACCAGCATTCGCCAATATTAGGGCAGGCGGCCTCTTCGCAGACGGTAGTCAGATTGTGGTCGCGCATGAGGCGCCGTGTTTCGTAATACTCGGCGCTGTCGATTTTTTTCTTGCGAATCCACTTGGGCTTACGCGGGATGACACTGTCAGCCTTCTTGGCCTTTTCGGGATGGCGGGGGCGAAGCTGGATGGTCATCTGACGGCTCCTTCTCAGGCGTGAATTGCACGGCCCATGGCGTCGAGGCAGGCTTCCTTGACCGCTTCGCCCATGGCCGGATGTGCATGGCAGGTGGCGGCAACCTCAGCGACGGTGGCGCCTTTTGTCATGGCCAGAACCAGCTCGGCGATCAGATCACCGCCATGGGCTCCGCAGATATGCGCGCCAAGGATTTTGCCGTTCGGGTCAGCCAGAACCTTGACCGCACCATCGGTTTCGCCGGTTGAGCGGGCGCGCGAATTCGCCATGAATGCGAACTTTCCGACCGCGTATTCAGCGCCTGTTTCCTTCAACGCTTCTTCAGTCAGACCAACCGAGGCGACTTCGGGGTCGGTGTAAACCACGCCTGGAACGGTGTTGTAATCCACGTGACCGGCTTGACCTGCCAGCATCTCGACACAAGCAACGCCATCCTCTTCGGCCTTGTGCGCCAGCATCGGCCCGGGGACACAATCACCAATCGCGTAAATGCCGGGAACCGAGGTGCGGAAGGTGTCGTCCACCTGAATAAATCCGCGCGGGTCAAGGGCCACTCCCAGTTCTTCCAGCCCAAGCCCGCGCGTGACGGGGCGGCGTCCGACGGCGATCAGAACCTTGTCGGCTTCGATCACCTCTTCCTTGTCTTTGCCGACCCGATCCAAAGTAAGCGTCAGCCCGGCTTCAGATTTCTCAACGGATTTCAGCGCGCGCCCAAGTTGGAATTTTAGTCCGCGCTTGGACAGCGCACGCTGTGCCAGTTTCGCGATATCGCCATCGATGCTGGGCAGCACACGGTCGAGGTATTCCACAACGGTGACCTTGGCGCCCAGACGTGCCCAGACCTGACCAAGCTCCAACCCGATTACACCGGCTCCGACGACGACCATATGGTCGGGCACGGCGTCCAGCTTAAGCGCCCCGGTCGAGCTGAGGATGTCCTGCTCGTCAATCTCTATCCCATTGAGAGGGGTCGGTTCCGAGCCGGTGGCTATCAGGATATTCTTGGCCTCAAAGACGTCATCCCCAACCTTTACGAGCCCATCAGCGGGAATGCTGGCCCAGCCCTCGATCAGGTCTACGCCGTTCTTCTTGAATAGAAATGCGATGCCTTTAGTCAGGTCGCCGACGATCTTATCCTTGCGCCCCATCATTGCGGGCACATCGATGCTGGCCCCCTCGACCGCAATGCCATGGGAGGAGAGGTGTGCAAGCTCGGCATATTTGGCCGAGGAGGTCAGCAACGCTTTGGAGGGAATGCACCCCACATTCAGACAGGTTCCGCCCAGTGCCCCGCGCCCTTCGACGCAGGCCACTTTCAGTCCCAGTTGAGCCGCACGGATGGCAGCGACATAGCCGCCCGGGCCGCCGCCGATGACAACAACGTCGTAGGTCATTTCAATGTCTTTCAGTAGATCGGATGGTTTGCGCACAAGGTGCGGACTTTTTCGCGGGTCGCATTTTCGACGGCCTCATCGCCATTCGGCGACTGCGCCAGCGCATCCAGAACGTCTCCGATCAGGTGACCGATCTGCTGGAATTCCTCGGGTCCAAAGCCCCGGCTGCATCCAGCCGCGGTGCCCAGTCGGATGCCGCTGGTGACGGTGGGTTTCTCGGGGTCGCCCGGAACGCTGTTCTTGTTGCAGGTGAAACCGGCACGCTCCAGCGCTGCTTCGGCGTCTTTTCCGGTCACGCCGATGGGGCGCAGATCGACCAGCATCAGGTGGTTCTCGGTTCCGCCCGAAACGATATCACAGCCGCGCG
The DNA here is from genome assembly GCF_056160045.1 of Ruegeria sp. ABF4_144. Lineage (NCBI taxonomy): Bacteria > Pseudomonadati > Pseudomonadota > Alphaproteobacteria > Rhodobacterales > Roseobacteraceae > Ruegeria > Ruegeria sp. ABF4_144. The sequence continues at coordinate 2,570,579 of NZ_JBSWWK010000001.1, read as the reverse complement.
CCATCATCACATTCGCCAATGCCGAGGCGCTGTCGACTACGCGCTGCATGTAGTCCTTGAACTCGGGCTTCAGCGCTTCGCCAAAGGCGACTGCCTTGCCTGCAATCACATGCATCAGCGGGCCACCCTGCAAACCAGGGAACACAGCCGAGTTGATCTTTTTCGCCAGCGCCTCGTCATTGGTCAGAATGATGCCGCCGCGCGGACCGCGCAGGGTCTTGTGCGTGGTCGAGGTCACCACATGCGCGTGACCGATGGGTGAGGGGTGTAGGCCAGTTGCGACCAGTCCGGCGATATGGGCCATGTCAGCCAGCAGCCAGGCGCCGACTTCATCAGCAATGGCGCGGAAACGGGCAAAGTCGATCTTTTGCGAATAGGCTGATGCGCCAGCGATGATCATCTTGGGCTTTTCGGCCTTGGCCAGAGCCTCAACCTGATCATAGTCGATGAGCCCAGCGTCAGTCAGACCATACTGAACCGGGTGAAACCACTTGCCGGATTGTGCAGGTTTTGCTCCGTGGGTCAGGTGACCTCCTGCATCCAGGGACATGCCAAGGATCGTGTCACCGGGGCTGAGCAGCGCCAGCTTGACCGCGCCGTTGGCCTGCGCACCCGAATGCGGCTGCACGTTGGCGTATTCACAGCCGAACAGCTGTTTCAGCCGTTCGATGGCTTCGACTTCGACCTCATCCACATACTCGCACCCGCCATAGTAACGGCGGCCGGGGTAACCTTCGGCATACTTGTTGGTCAACACAGACCCCTGCGCATCGATCACGGCCTGAGAGACGATGTTCTCGGATGCAATCAACTCGATCTGTTCGGCTTGACGTGTGCCTTCGCGTGCAATCGATGCGGCGATTTTCGGGTCGGCCTCGGCCAGCGACGTCTTGAACATGAGCTCCTCCTCTCAGTCGAATCCCTGGTTCGGGAATTTGTTTCCTATAGTGGAATTAGTTCCCGCAAAGCAACATAATTCTCGTATTCGTGAAGTTGCGTGCGAATAGGGGAGCGGCTAACCTGCCGCAGAATAGGGAGATTTTCATGGGCGAAGACCAAAGGAACGAAGCCTCAGCACCTGAGGAACTGGATGAAGGTGCCGCTTTGGGGCGCTCGATCCGGGATGCGAGGCGGGAAAAAGGCTGGACGCTGGAAGAGGCCGGGCGTGCTGCGGGAATCGGTCGTTCCACCTTGTCGAAGATCGAAAACAACCAGACAAAACCCAGTTTCGAGATCGTGCGACGTCTGACGCAGGCGCTGGATCTGAACCCGCCGCAACTGTTTCTTCAGTCAGGCCAGACGGGGATCACCGGTCGACGAGATTATACGCCAAAGGGGCAGGGCGAATTTCGTGAGACCGCTACCTATCTGCACGAACTGCTGTGTTCGGACCTGACCAGCAAGCGGATGCTGCCCTATGTCGCGACGATCCGGGCGCGGGATATTTCCGAGTTCGACCCGTGGATTCGCCACTCGGGCGAAGAGTTCATGTATGTGCTGAGCGGCGAACTGATCTTTATCTCAGAGCATTATCGCCCGCTGCCGATGAAGGCTGGGGATTCACTCTATTATGACAGCAGCATGGGGCACGGGTGCGTGTCGACCAGTAAAGAGGACGCACAAGTTCTTTGGGTGTCGCTGGAGTAAGACAGAAATAGCGGAAGGCCAGGGCACGCACCGCCCCGGCCCCTTTTAACTCTCCCAGCTCGCGACTGGAGCGCCCAAAAGGTCGCGATTGACGGTGACACCTAAACCGGGCGCATCAGGTGGCACTACGCCGCCATCTTTGATCGGCGCGTCGAAAGCACCGGTTTGAATCGTCACCATGTCACGCGGGTCAAGCACGCAACGCAGCAACCGCTCGGGTACGGTGGCACCCATGTGAAAGATCGAAGCGGCTGACAGGGTGGACCCGACGGTGTCCTGAACGCTGATCGTAAGCCCGGCGGCGCGACAGATGTCACGATGGCGGCGCGCGTGGGTCAGACCTCCGGCCTTCGAAATCTTGAGCCCGATCCCGTCCGCCACGTCCAAAGCCACCAGTTTCGAGACGTCACCATCTTCCTGTGCCAGTTCGTCAAGGATGATCGGCACATCGCATCGCTGGCGTAACGAAATGGTTTCGCGCCAGGTGGCACAAGGGGCCTCTAGCACGAAATCCAAGCCGCTCGGCAGGGCGCGAAGCATCCGCAACGCGGTTTCCGGAATCAACCCGCCATTGGCATCGACAATGAAGTACTCGCCGGGCTGACGATCCGCCAGCGAGGCTGCGATACGCTCGGCGTCCAGTTGCGGGCCGCCTTCGCTGTCCAGAGCCCCGACTTTCACGGAATGGCCCATATAGCCCATCTTGCGGTGCTCGGCGACGCGTGCCCGCATGTCTTCCGGGGTGCCTGCATAGATCGAGCTGATCGCCGGAAGGCGGTTCCCCGTACTGCCGCCCAGCAGTTTGTAGACCGGCAGCCCCACTGATTTACCGAACATGTCCCAGCAGGCCAGATCGATGGCATTCTTAGCATGGTTGTGCCCCAAAAGTGCCTCGTCCATGGCGTCGTTGATCCGATCCACATCGCGCGGATCACGGCCGATCAGATGCGGCGCGATCTCTTCGACTCCTGCCCGTGCGCCAAGGGCATGGGCGGCGATATAGTTGGGGCCGAAGGGGGTGCTTTCGCCCCAGCCTTCGTTGCCATCATCAGCAGTCAGGCAGACCATGACACTGTCAAACCCGGTGTAGATGCGACCGCCGGACAACTCGTAGCTGCCGCCGGAATAGGGCAGGTGCAGCTCGAAAAGGTCGATTTTCTTGATCTTCATGAGTTATTCCTGCGGCGGGAGCAGCACGAGCTGTCCGGTGTGTTTCTTGGCCAGAAAATCTTCCTGCGCGGTGGCGATGTCGGACAGCGGATAGGTCTTGGCCACAACAGGACGAATTTCACCGGCCTCAATGTATTTCACGAGGTTTTCGAACACGATGTCTTCCTGAAATGTGCAGCCGTACAGCGTCAGGTCTTTCAGATAGAGCGTGCGAATGTCGATCTCACATATCGGCCCGGCAATGGCCCCTGCAGTCGCATAGCGGCCACCCCGGCGCAGCACGTCTAGCAGGCTGGGCCATTGTGGACCGGCCACCAGATCGACCACAACGTCAATCGACCCTGCGCCCAGTTCGGCCACCAGATCGGCGTCACGGTCCAAAATTCGGTCAGCACCCAGCGCCTGAACGGCGTCAACCTTAGACGGCGAACACAGCGCGATCACGGTGGCGCCACGGCGCTTGGCCAGTTGCACGGCAGCCGAGCCGACACCGCCCGAGGCGCCCGTGATCAGAACCGTTTCGGCACCGACACCTGCGCGGTGCAGCATGCCTTCGGCGGTGGAATAGGCGCAGGGGATCGCGGACAGTTCAGCGTCGGACCAGTCACACGCGACGGCATGGGTCTCTTGCGCGGGAGCCTTGCAGTATTGCGCAAACCCACCGTCGCACTCGCTGCCAATGGTCCAGCATTCGTAAGGGCGGTAGTCAACATAGGTCCGCAGCATATTGCGCACAATAACCCGTTCGCCGATACGGGCTGGGTCCACGCCTTCACCAACCGCGACGACATGGCCGCATACATCCGCGCCCTGAATGCGGGGGAAAGTCAGCGGCACGCCCGACCAGCTTGCGTCATCGTCGTCAACCCTGTCGAACCCTTCGGCCCCGCCAGTTTCGGTGTCGGCGGTCACGGCCTTGGAATACCACCCGATGCGCGTGTTGATGTCGGTGTTGTTTACACCCGCCGCCGCGACGCGGATGAGTACTTCGCCCGATCCGGGCTGCGGCGTGGGCACATCGGCCCGATAGTCCAGTTTGTCGATGCCACCATGGCCTGTCAGCAGGACGGCTTTCATCGTTTCAGGGATCATCTTTACCTCCAAAAGACGTAACAGGCGCGCCAACAGACCGGCCCAATGACCACCGCATAGGGGTCATTCTTGACCGGCAGGTCACGCGAGTAGACATTGATTTCCTTCAGTTTCATGCCGGACATTCCGATAGTTCAGAAGAGTTACTTGATGCCGTCAGCAGCAAGGATCAGGCCTGCGGCATGGAGTGTCTGGCGGCTGGCACGTTCCGGCCCGATCATGCGGGCGGCTTCGGTCAGGCCTTCGTGAAGGACGAACAACTGATCGGCCAGTATGTCCGCATCGCAATGCGGGGCAACATTGAGAAGCCGCTTGTGAAATTGCGCACGCACCCCGGATTTATGTGCTTCGACCGCAGCGCGTATCGGGGCGCTGTCGGGGTAGGCGGACAGGGCATTGCGGAACAGGCAGCCGCAGTTCGAAATCCCGAACAGCCAGTCGGATAGCCGTTGAAGAATATGAACAACATGCGCAGCGCCGCCGTCGGGGCCGCCGCTGATCCAGTCTGCATAGGCGCGATCGCGGTGCTGCAACGCGCCCACCACCATGGCCTCACGGCTTGGGAAATACTTGTATAGGGTTCTCAGCGAAACATCCGCCCCCGCGCGCAAGGCTTCTACACCTGGTCCGGCAAACCCCATTTCTTCAAATTGTCCGTGCAAACGGGCGGCAATCTGGGTTTTCATATCGATCATGCATGGAGGGTAGAGTGATCACTCTACTACAGGCTTTGCGAAAACCGACGCGTTGCGTGGCGACAGCGACATGGTGCTGGCCCGGTTTGCGAAAGACCTTATGGTGCCTCAGGTTTCCGGAACACTGGTCGGTGCGCAAAACCGTTCACTGACGATAACGAGTGGCTGGGTAGGGTCTCCGTTCAGGTGGTTTCGGCAAGCCAACGAAACGCAAGTTTGGCGCGATCCGAGGTCGTATTGTGAAGCGCGACGTAAAAGTCCAACGGAGAGGAAATCGCCTGCGGTAGCAAGCCGACCAGCTTGCCGGACGCGACGAGTTCCGAAGTCAGCCCTTCCCATCCCAGCACTGCCCCCATGTCGTCCTGTGCGGCCTGTAAGGCAATGGTGTAATTGTTGACGCGATGAGCCGAATTCAAAGGCCCGTCATACCCAAGTTGCCGGGTCCATTCGCGCCAATCCGTCCATCCTGTTCCCGGCGCATCAAGGTGAATCAGCGAGACACGCGCGAGGTCCTGTATGTCAGTAATCTTATTTTGTTCCAAAAACCGTGGGCTGCCGAGCGCCATGATGCGATCACGAAACAGAATATGGTGGTTTGCCTTTTCCTGAGAGGCATCTCCATAGCGAATGCTTAGATCGCATTTCGAAGTGTCAAACCCCAGATCCGTGACCACTTGTGTCACCGAAATATGTCCATGGGTTTTCCAGAATTGCGCAAGCCGCGGGGTCAGCCAAAGCGAGCTGACTGCGGTGCTGGATCGAATTGTTACACCGGACCGATCATATTGCGACCGCAGTTGTTGCAAGGCTTCACTGATATCTTCGAGACCTCGCTGCAGTGCGACCAGCAGGTAAGCCCCGCTTTCGGTCAGTTCGACCCCACGATGATGGCGGCGGAACAGCGAACAATTGAGTTCGGTTTCCAGCGACTTGACCTGATGACTAATGGCGGCCGGCGTCACGTTTAACTCAGTCGCAGCGTTTTTAAAGCTGACATGACGCGCAGCGGCTTCGAAGCTGATCAGTGAGTTCACCGGAGGAAGTTCATAGGGGCCTTTGGGCAAGATGCTTTGACCTTTGATTCTTAGTTTTCTTGCTTTTAAAGCAAAAAAAGCGAAACTTGAGTTACCTCAAGTATCGCAAAGTGAATTTTTTTGCAATTGCCCGAAAGCCTGCCGCCAGTGATGCTGGTCACCAGCTTTGGGGATGTGCCTACCTAAAACTGTGGGGCGGTGTTCATGGAACACGCGTGAGCATCTCTGATTTTCCAAAATGCCCGGTTTTCGGCGCAAATTACGGAGTCGATTGAATGAAGTCGCACGCAAAAGCAGTGGTGGTTGGTGGTGGATGCGTTGGAGCATCGATCCTTTATGGCCTGACTGAACACGGGTGTTCGGACGCGGTCATGCTGGAGCGTACAACGCTGACCTCGGGATCCACTTGGCATGCAGCGGGTCTGTTGGTGACATTTGTGCGGTCGCACAACGTGTCCAAGATGACGATGGAAACCATCCGCATCTATTCCGAAGTTGAGGAGAAGATGGGTGCCTCGGTGGGTCTGCGCAAAGTGGGCCAGTTGCGTGTCGCCAACACCGAAAAACGCTGGGATGAATTCCAGTCCTACATTTCGATCGCCGAAGCCGCAGGCGTGCCTTGCAAGCTGGTAACGCCGGAAGAGATTGCGGAGATTCACCCTCTGCTAAACCAAAGCCCGGACATTCGCGGCGGCATTCTGCATACCGAAGACGGTTATGTGAATCCGGCGGATATCACCATGGCGCTGGCAAAGCTGGCACGCGATGCGGGTGCGAAAGTCTACCAGAACACAGAAGCCCAATCTTATGAGAAGCTGGATAATGGTCATTGGAAAGTGACCACCAATCAGGGAGAAATCACCTGCGAACACCTGATCTTTGCCACGGGCAATTACGCCCGTGAGAACGCGCGTCGAGTGGGCCTGGATCTGCCTTGTATCCCGATCGTTCACCAGTACTGGACCACCGAAACCGTACCGCTGCTGAAAGAGCGCCGTGCGCAAGGTCTGAAAGAATTCCCGATCCTGCGCGACGAGGATTACGGTGCCTATCTGCGCGAGGACGTGGGTGGGATTCAATTTGGGCCTTATGAGTTCACCAAAGACCTCAAACTGTTTGCAGAAGACCGCGTGCCGCCAGACTTCGGGGCGGATCTTCTGCCCGAAGATTTCGATGCCGTGGAAACCCAGTGGGAGCGTGCCATCGAACGCGTCCCGACGCTGGGCGAAGTTGGCATCAAGGCTAACACCCGTGGCCCGTTCCAGATGACACCGGACGAGCTGCCTCTGGCAGGTCCCGCGCCGGGGCATGACAACCTGTGGCTGGCTGAGGGTATGCCGGGTGGCATCCTGTGGGGCGGCACTGTGGGCAATCGCCTGGCTAAGTGGATCGTCGATGGCGACCCGGGCATGGACATGTCTGAACTCGATCCGCGCCGGTTCTCGGACTATGCGTCCAAGCGCTGGACCATGGACAAGGTGCGCGAAACCTGGGGCACCCATATGGACGCGCATGTTCCGGGTGAGGACTTCCCCGATGCGCGCCCGATGAAAACCATGGGGTCTTACGACCTGCTGACGGCACAAGGCGCGGTCTGGACCAGCTTCAACGGCTACGAATTCCCCCGTTGGTTCGCTAAGTCGCCCGAGGAGGCGATTCCTGAGCACTCTTTCCGCCATACCAACCACATGGAGCTGGTTCAGGAAGAGGTTCGTCGCACGCGGGAAGAGGCCGGTTTCATCGAAATGTCGCCAATGACCAAGTTCACGGTTCGCGGACCGGGTGCAGCCAAATGGTTGGACAGCCTGATGGCGAACAAACTGCCCAAAGTGGGCCGTATGACCCTGTCGCTGATGTTGAACGACAAGGGGGGCATGGACGCGGAATACACCATCGTTCGGTATGCTGAGGATGATTTCTATCTGATCTCCACCCCGAACTGGCGTGCCTATAACTGGGATCAGTTGCAACGCCTGCTGCCCAAGGACGGCTCGGTTGTAATGGAGGACATCTCGGAACAACTGGGCGTGATTGCGTTGGCTGGTCCAAACGCGCGGGAAATTCTTCAGCCGCTGACTGATAACGATCTGTCGAATGAAACTTTCCCTTGGCTTTCGGCCCAGATGGGTGAGGTAGGCTATGCCAAAGGTGTGCACCTGCTGCGCGTATCATACACTGGTGAGCTTGGCTGGGAACTGCACCACCCGGTTGGCTATAACCGTCACCTCGTGGACCTACTGCTGAAGGCGGGCGTCAAACCGTTCGGTCTTGAGGCGCTTGAGTCCATGCGGCTTGAGAAATCCTATCGCGCGATCAACCGCGAGATTTGCAAGGATATGACCCCGTATGAGGCAGATCTGGGTCGTTTTGTGGCCATGACCGAAAAGGTTGGTGGTCAGGTTTGCGAACGCGACTTTATCGGCAAACAGGCGCTGGTGGCGCAGAAAGAGTCGGGCGGACACAGTGTTCTGGTCACGCTGAAACTGCCATTTGGCGATACATCCGTGATGTTTGACGAAGGCGTTTATGCCGACGGCAAACTGATCGGTCGCGTCACCTCGGGCGGATTCTCGTATTACTGCAATCACGACATCGCGATGGCGTTGGTGCCGCAGGATGTGACCGCACCGGGCACGAAAATGCAGGTGCTGGTGCATAACGAAATGCGCGACGCCGAAGTAATCGATGTCTGCGCCGTTGACCCAACCAGCGCCCGTGCGCGCGCCTGATCCGGAGGGTTTGATATGGCACAAGCAAGAGCACGTTCGGGCCGGGGTGGCCGCGCGGCACGGGTGCAGGCCCGCACCAACCCGCCACCGGTTTACCTGCCGACGCTGAACCGCAAAATCGGACCAATTGATCTGCTTGGACCCGAAGGGGTCGAGAAGATCCACAACGCGGCCATGACGATCCTCGAGACCACCGGTATCGAATTCCGTGACCCGGTGGCCTTGGCCGATTGGAAAAAACACGGTGCGGATGTTCAGGGAGAACGGGTCCGTATTGGTCGGGACATGCTGATGGACCTGATTTCGGCGGTACCATCGGAATGGGGTTATGCAGCGCGCAATCCGGAACGTTCCCTGCGGGTCGGAAACCGGAATTCGGTGTTTGCAAACGCTTACGGCGCGCCGTTTGTCTATGGCCTGGATGGCATGCGTCGCCCGTCGATGCTGGAAGATGCGCACAACTTCTTCAAGCTCAGCCAGATGAGCCAGTCGATGATGGTTCCGGGTATCCTGCCGGTCGAGCCGCAGGACGTGCCCGTGCCACAACGTCACCTTGAGCTTGTTCACGCAGCACTGACGCTGACGGACAAGCCGATCAAAGGGTCAGTTTTATCAGAACAGGCCGCGCGCGACTCGGTTGAGATGACGCGCATCGTGTTCGGTGAAGAGTTTGTGGACAACAACGTGGTGATGGCCGCGCTGCTGAACTGCAACACGCCGCTGGTGTGGGACGAGACCATGCTGGAAAGCCTGCGGGTTTACGCCAGTGCCAACCAGCCCTGCCTGCTGTCGCCCTTCGTGCTGGCGGGGGCCTCGACCCCGGCCAGCCCGCAGGGTGGCGTGGCGCTGCTGATCGCCGAGTCACTGGCAGGCATGGCATATAGCCAGATCATCCGGCGCGGAGCGCCGATGGTTCTGGGCGTGGCAATTATGGGCGTTTCGATGAAGACCGGCGCGCCGATGATGGGATCACCCGAACCTGGGTTGATGAACCTGCTGGTGGGCCAGATGGCGCGCTTCTACGGTGTTCCGTGGCGGACCTGCACAATGTGGACCGGATCAAAAACCCCGGACATGCAGGCGGCGTTCGATACAGCCAACACCATGTGGCCAGTGCTGCTGGGCGGTGCCAACTATATCGTGCACTCGGCAGGGTTCCTGGAAGGTGCGCTTGGGGTCAGTTATTCGAAATGGGTACAGGACACACGCCAGCTTGAGAACTTCCACCGGTTCTTCAGCGGGATCGAGGATGAAAACCTTGATGCACTTCTGGATGACATTGCCGAGATCGGTCCTGGTGGTCACTTCCTTGGTACAGACCATACCCGGGAAAATCCGCTGCACATGAACCCGCTTCAAAACAATGACAGTTTTGAACAGTGGGAAGCAGAAGGATCGAAGACCGCCGAAACCGTCGGAAATGAAGAGGCGCAGCGTATTCTGGACAACTACGTCAAGCCGCCGATGCCGGATGATCAGCGCGGGGCACTTGACGAATTTGTTGCCAAGAAGAAGCTGGAATATCAGAACTCTTAACTAAAATACGGGCGCGCAAGCGCTCGTCAGCCTAGACACAAGGACAGGATAAGGCTTATGACAGACGCCCCGACGAAAACGCTCTCACTCGAAGAGGTGAAAGTACTGGCCAAATCTGTCCTTGTGTCCGCGGGCATGGACGAACGCGGAAGTGAAATTCTGGCGGATTTGGTGATGCGGTCCGAACGTGACGGCCCCCGCAGTCACGGTTTGCGGATGCTGCCCGTCTATGCGCAAAGCTTTAAGTCGAACTATGCAAATCCGAAAGCCAATCCCACTGTCGAACGCATTGCACCGGGCGTTTTGCGTGGCGATGGAGATAACGGATATTACCAGATTGTGGGAGCAGATGCGCGGGATCAGCTGATCGCGATGGCCCGCGAAAACGGTATCGCGTCCTTCACTTGTGCAAATTGCCACCATCTGGGCGCACTGCGCTTCGACACCGAGCCGCTGGCACAAGCGGGGCTGGTCGCGATGGGCGTTGTGAATTCACTGTCGATGGTCGTGCCCCAAGGGGGGCTGCGCCCGGTCTTCGGGACCAATCCGATGTCCTTCGCCTGCCCGCGCGCAGGGGCGGAGCCTGTGGTCTGGGATCAGGCCTCATCCGTTGCTGCGCTGATGGATGTGCGCATGGCCGCCGCCGAAGGGCATGACCTGCCGCGCCCCAGTGGGCTGGATACTTCGGGTCGGCCGACAACCGATCCGAACGCCATTCTGGAGACCCGCAGCCTGTTGCCCTTTGGCGAACACAAAGGCGCGGCCATTGCCTTCCTGATCGAGGTGCTAGGGGCGGCGCTTGCCGGTGGCACCTTGTCAGTCGACAATCAGGAGCGTGAGTCTCACGGAGCTCTGAACATAAAAGGCGGGGCAACTCTGATCGCGATTGACCCGAGCCGGTTCGGTAACCCGATGTTCAACGATTACGTCACTCGGATCTGTGCCGAGATCGAAGGCAACGGAACCGCGCGCGTACCTGGTGATGGGCGGTTGAAAAACCGCGCGGCGACCGAAGCGAATGGAGTATCCGTCGCACCAGACCTGATGGCACAGTTGCAGGCGCTGTAAGAAAGGTCGCAAGGCATGCCAAACTTGGTGGTGATCGGCGGCGGCGTCGTGGGGATTTCCTGCGCGCTGGCTTTGCAGGCCGAGGGGTTTCAAGTCACTGTCATCGAGCCGGGGCCGGTCGGTGAGGGGGCCAGCTGGGCCTCGTGCGGATGTATCGCCGTCGGTGAGATCGTACCGCTGTCGCAGCCCGGGATGCTGATGAAAGTTCCGGGGCTGTTGATGCATCCCAAAGCGCCTTTGACATTGCGCCCAAGTTCGGCGTTGCGGTTGACGCCTTGGTTCAGCCGATTTGTCGCCAATGCCCGCCCTTCGAAAATGCGCTCCATTGCGGCGGATTTGGCGCGATTGACCTTTTTAGCGACTGCAGATTTCAAGGCGCAGCTGGCCGATATCGGGCATCCTGAGCTGCTGGTGGAACGCCCTGTCATCAAGCTTTTCGACGGGGACGATGATCGCGCCAGCATGGTTGCCGCTTTTGATCTGGCGCGCGAACTTGGGTGCTCGATCGAAGAGGTCAGCGGCAGTGATGCGCATGACATCGATCCCGCCATCGCACCAGATTTCAAATATGCCGCCCTGCTTCGGGACTGGAGCTTTGTGACCGAACCCAAGCAATTGGTCGAAGCGCTGCATCAAGCCTTCATAAAGCGTGGGGGGACAGTCGTCTCTGGCATAGCGGTCGGCTTTGATCGGGATGGTCGTCAGGTGAAAGCCGTGAAGCTGCAAGACGGTCGATCTATTTCAGCTGAGGAGTTTGTTCTGGCTGCGGGGACACATTCCCACAATCTGTCGGCAGAGTTGGGTGTTCCGCTGCAGATTGAAGGCGTTATCGGCTACTCCACGGCATTGAAGAACAGCGGGGTCGACCTGTCCCATACTGTGTTCTACGCAAAGGGCGGGTTCGGCATAACGCCTTACGACGGCGCGCTTGCCGTGGCCGGTACGATTGAATTTGCCGGGGCCGAGGCACGCCCAAATTGGAACCGTACGGACATTCTGGTCGAAAAGGCACGACGGGTTCTGCCCGGGTTACAAACAGGCAGCGCTGAACGCCGGTTTGGGCGGCGACCATTGACGTCCGACACACGCCCGATCATTGGCCGTAGCGGACGGCTGGCGAACGTTACCTTTGCAACAGGCCACGGGCAATTAGGTCTGACGTTGGGCGCAACAACGGCTCGGCTGGTGGCAGCCGAGGTTTCAAACCGCCAATTACCCATCGACATACAGGCCTACAGCCCGGATCGTTTCTCGGGATAGTCTGCTGTCGCGCCGCAGTGGCGCGCAATGTGGTGAACTGTGACCTTCTGGACAACGAGGGTCTTTAACCCTGTGCCCTGTATTGATTTTTTGCGAGGCGATGGTAAGCAGCGCATTCTGTTTCACCCCGAACCCCACGGAAGTCCGATGTGACGCTTGCGAACATAGCGAATCCTTCACCCTGACCATTCTGGCCGGGTGATTTCGTGCGACATCATTACATTGTGAGACAGTTATGAAGATCTACAAATACCCGCGCACGCGGCACATTGAAGGTTCGCGCCTTCAGGTCGGCGATCTTGCGGACGACAAACCCATAAAAGAGCTGGCAGGCCAGCATCTGATCGTCGAAGAGAAAATCGACGGGGCAAACTCAGCCGTTTCGTTTGACAGGGACGGAAATCTGCTGCTGCAAAGCAGGGGACATTTTCTGCTGGGCGGTGGCCGAGAGCGCCACTTTGCGCTGTTCAAAACCTGGGCGGCTGCGCATGCGCTCAGCTTCCATCACGTGCTTGGTCATCGCTACGTCATGTACGGCGAATGGATGTATGCCAAGCACACGGTCTTTTACGATCGCTTGCCGCATTACTTCCTTGAATTCGATGTGCTTGACCGCGAAACAGAGGTGTTTCTAAGCACTGCAGAGCGCCGGTCCTTGCTGGGGGGATTGCCGGTCATGCCAGTGCCCGTTGTGCATGAAGGAGAGCTGACCTCAGTTGATCAGATCAATGCCATGGTTCGACCTACGCCCTATAAATCGGGCCGTTGGCGGAATGCCTTGGAAACGGCCGCAGTTCAGTCAAACAGCCGCCCTGACATGGTGCTGCAACAGACCGAAGACAGTGATTTGGCCGAAGGGCTGTATATCAAGCTTGAGGATGCGGGCTGTGTACAGGATCGGTTCAAGTTTGTGCGGGGGGACTTCCATCAGGCGATCCAGGCCGCGGATGGCCATTGGCATGGTCGGCCTATCCTACCCAATGCTCTCACCGATGGTGTCGACATCTTCGCGCCAACCCTCGGTGTGGAAGGAGCATATGACGTGTAGATCTGCAAAGCCCGCCGTGGCGCATCAGCAAGTGCTGTCTTTGCTTCCAATCGGCCCGCTCTAGCGGGTCGATTGGGGTGCGATCTGGGTCATGTGGTCCGAGCTGGCCGCGCTGGATGACTGCCCATAGGACCCTATCCATCATGCCGAAGGGGACGTGGGCAACCATACTGGAACGGTTGTCGACGCGCTTGTTGCCGACAAAAGTTGGCGCGTGCTGCCGGCAGGTAAGCAGATCTGAGTGCTCTGGGCGTCTGTCGCACGTCAGTTGCTGCGGCGGGCGGCAACGCCGTTCGCGTGGCGCGAGAAGCTGTGCGGCATCATAAGTCAGCATCATTTGCCGTTCTGGCTGATCGAACTTGATGATCCGCTACGGCTGGCTATCGAAACATCATAGCCTTGCCGTCTCGATCTTCTCTGCCTGCACGCAAAGGCTGACGCCCTGGGGCGATCCTGTGAGGATCAGCATTCGTTACCGGGTAGCGCTGAACTGGCGGCTGCAACTTTCGATAAGGCAGGGTTCCGGAACCACCCGATTCCCTTCGCGACTGACGAAAGCCGTGTGTCCTTCTTCGAACTGTCGGATCGTTAACTGCATTACGCGGCGCGTGAAGCGTTTAGTTGCAATGTGACGGTCATGTCGGGCTTTGGCTTTCCGGGCGATCGCAGTCGAAATCGCATTGGCAGGGGCATCGACTTTGACGCTTTTCAACCGTGTTTAAAAGCGCGGCGAAGCTCTGGTGATGCAGTTGAATGGAGGCGACATTCAAAGGCGCGCTCCGAGTTTCAATGTGCAGTTTCAGCCTTTGGTCAGCAAAGGGCCATACCCTCGCAGAACCATATTGTGATCAGTGCCACCTCGGTCGGTTTGCTCCCGAATACCCATGAGGAACTGCCACCGGACTATGGATCGCTTTCGATCAACATGGTGGCTGTCGAGGTCATCCCGAACCCGCCCAATACTAAATTCCCCAACAAGGCCAGAGAGGCTGGTTGCCACTCAATCGACGGGCTTGGCATGCTGGTGGAACAAGGGCGTATTGGCGGCAAACTGTGGTGTGGAACCCTAACGGATGCGTGGGTTATGCGAAACGGGTTGGAAAAAGCCCGGCCTTAAGCAAATCAGATTTTATGATCCAACTTCTTCGGTGCAAGATGTCGTTGTTGCCGCGAAAAGCCCTACGGCGTTACGAAAATAGTAAGCGGATAGTTTAGGCTGCTCGCAACGCTTTGCACTACCATGCAGAGCTCCATAGGGTTTGGTTAGTTGCCTGCGTTTAGTCAGCAAAGATTCACTCAGACGTCGGGCATTTGTTGTGTGGCACAATGAATGCCGCCGCCGAGTTCGCCCAATGGGTCCACGTTCAGCATGATAATTTCCCGCCCGGGGTAGTGTCGTGACAACGCGTCAGCTGCGATTCCATCGGTCTCTTCATCGCCGTATTCCGCGGCGATAACTGCACCGTTGCAGGCGTAGTAATTAGCGTAAGTCGCAACGAAGTCGTAGCTTTTTATCCTGCGCACAAGCGGTTCCGGAATGACATCAACTTTCAGTCCATGGGACACGAGCGTGTCATAGGTTTTCAGAGCCGCACCATGGAACGGGTCACGGCTATCGGGGTCGTCAGGCAGGTTGATCAGAACGCGACCGGGGCCCGTAAACCGCGCGAGGCCGTCTATGTGATAGTCGGTAATGTCTTCACCCCACACGCCGTCCGACCAGATCATCCGGTCAGCGCCGTACGCAGTTAACAACCGTGCTTCGATGTCATCGCGAGACAGACCGGGGTTTCTGTTGTCATTCACCCAACTGCTCTCATGTGCCATCAACAGACCGTGCCCGTCCTGCTCAACACCGCCGCCCTCACCGAGTAGGCCGGAGGGTATCAGGTCCAGCCCAAGCCTTTCGGCAACGTTTGCTGCGATCTGACTGTCGCGACGGTTGACTTGCCTCTCACCCCATCCGTTGAACTGAATATGGTTGATCGCCAACCGACCAGTGCCATCAACAACAAAAATGGGACCGGAATCTCGGCACCATAGATCTTCGGTCGGGATGTCCCACAATGTCACATTGGTCGAGAGTTTTGCCCGGGCATCTGCATGATCATCCGATGCGGCAAGCATGGTAACAGGCTCGAACTCGGCGATTGCATTGGCAATGTCAGCGATCGTTTGCTGCACCATGCCAAGAAACACTGGATCGTCGTAAACGCGGCGACTGACCGGCCATTGCATAAACGTCTGCTGATGTCGGTCTTCTTCAGCCGGGACTTTGAAGCCGGAATTGGCCATGGAAGGTGATCCTTGAAAAAGTGCATGCACAGCCATCGATCCGCCAGTCAACAGAAGCTCTCTGCGTTTCATAGATTGTCCAAACAAAGTAACGCGTTGCCAGAGGTATTCTTAATGAGGTTTTCAAAGCCGAGATACACTGAAATGCTCTGATAGCCACAATTGTTCCCCGCGTCGGCTTCAGCAAGTCCTTTAAGGTGAAAATGGGGGTGCGGTTCAATGAGCATGAAGGCCACCGCTAACCCGGCGGCGACATTGGTGCCCGACTATTCCAACGCTTTCGTTAACAACGGACCGGGGTGCCCGACGTCTGAACATCGGCGTCGAAGTTCGCTTGGCCCAAAGGATCATCAACCTCAGAACCTTGCGCGGCGAATTGGAAAACACTGACGAAGTAGGGGGCTATGACTTGCGCACCGAGCATTCGAGCTCTGCGGTACAGTTGCCAATCCGCAAAGGGTTCTTTCTTGTTGGTTTTGAGGATGTTGTTTCCGCAAAAGGAACTGGTGCTCGAGTCTATCAGCCTCCAAATCGAATGATCAATTCCACTTCTCCTGCTGGTGAAACCGGAGCGATGAGGGGCACCGTTTCGGGAAAATCTGCGTTTTCCGTCAGAATCGCTGAGCAAGAATACACTCGAAAGTTGCTGGCCGCCTCTGCACAGCCATGGGGGGTGTTCGGGGTTGAATACAAACGTTCATCCCGTGCCGTGTAAGCAGGATAGCTGGTTCGGACCGCCCGACCTGTTTCTAATCGATGAGGCGGCGCAGCTGGGGTAAATGGTGCGTTAGAAAGCATTACTCACCCTGTTGCGAAGCTATGGTGTGAGTTATTGGGCCTTCCGGCAAGACCCGCAGCAGTAACAGGCATGTTTCCCGACGGGTGGCAAACACTATTCAACAACAGCCGCTGCCATACAGTTTTCGGCCGTCAGAACTTTCTTGCGCTGAAAGCGCTTCGCAGCTTTACGCGCTGGTCGATCGAAAAATGACGCAGGATGGCTTTTTAACCGAACCGCGAGAGACTCCACAGGTATTTTGCCGCCCCGCAGCTAGCGAAATACAAGGAAGCGTTGACAAAGCACCGAAGTACCAACCTCAGGAAGCGATATTGAAGAAGACACGGACTGTATCTGTAGGCAGAGATCAAGGAGAAGTTCAGGCAATGTCGCAGGACTATGAGATTCCGTTTTGAGGTCTTACTTTATGTGACCACCCCACGTGTTTCAGGTTCTGCCGAGGGTAGGTCGCCGGTCATGCCTTACGGGCGCAGATGCTTCATTATACTGCTGTTAACAGGAATCGGCTTTGGATCCGAAGGGCCGCGAATAGCCAATTCAAACTGGGGATTGTAACCTCCAGTTGCGGTGCAATATGCTTTTGTTTTGGCCCGGTACAGACCAGCCTGTAGCTGTACGTCGACGTACGCGTTTCGCGGCCCTCTTTCACCACGTTTGGTAATTGGTAGCTCCACAAGCTGTTTACCTTCCAGCTCAAGTTTGGCGCCACAAACCGCTGCCCCCTCCCACTCAAACGTTAGGGCAAAAGTGTAAGGTCCGGCTTCGGTCAAATTTAGGTATCCATCGTATTCGACAAGCCAGAGTCTGTCCCTGTATTTCTTCAATTCCGGTTCGAGTTCGAAAGCGTCGTCATAGCCAACTGGAAAACTACCTGTGTACAGGAGCGTAGCCAGTGATCGACCGCTCGGACTGTCGGGCTTACTGTTGTCCTGAATAGGGTAGAAATGCATCAACCATCCGTCGGCAAGCTTGGACCGATCAATTTCTTCGGCTTTCCCATCGGTCGGTGCAGACAGAGACAGGGCCGCAGCCGCGCAGATTGACAGTAGATGTTTCATTCTTTTTCCTCTTCTACAAAAGTACCCGTCGGAGAGATCGTGGTACTGTAAGTGTCAATTGGGAGGTCCGGCGATCGAGGTTCTACCCGTTCTTTTAGTGAAAAGGTGCTCGAGGGTGGGATGTCGGACTCAAAGGCTGGTTCTGGATCCAGAGACCAGTTTAAGGTCGACGCCACCGCACGTATAATTACCGGAAGAGAAAGAAACCCGGCGTCCCACTGTGTTGTGGCTGTGATTGCCATACCAATCGCCTGATCATCATAAAATGCAATCGATCCGCTGGTTCCTTGCTGAACGGCATTGATGGCGATCTGTTCGGAAACGCGTGCATCGAACTCACCCGAGGTTTGGAAATTAACCCGCATAGGGATTTCCTTTAATTGGCCAGCATTCGGGACCTGCCTGAGCCTGATTTCGCGGCCGATGATCGTGTCGGGTTGTTTCCAGGATATGATGGTCTGCCAATCTGTCCCGCATCCGTCAAAGGTTTTGTCCGAGACCTCGGCAATGGCGAGGTCCATTGAGTGGACTTCCGCTTGCATCAATTCTGCTTTGCCAACACTGGCTGGTGCCGAGGAAGACTGGAAATTGAACCTTGAGCTGCGTCCCAGAACATGGTTCGGCAGGAAGATAAAGCACTGCCCGTGGCCACTGAACAGGAAGCCATGCCCGTTTCGTTCTTTGACCGTGACAGAGACGACTTCGCCAACAGCTTGCGTGCCCAAAAGGGCATTTACCGCGCTGAACATCAAAAACAATTTGCGTAACGTCATCAATCACTGGCAGACTAACTAGGGCAATTGAATTAGAGGATAATATGAAGCTTAACGCAACAACGATTGCATTCTTGGCAGTGGTTGCGCCGCAAGCGATGGCAGAGGAATTGGTGCAGGTCACGCCCCTGACTGAAACGCTCAGTGAACAAGCTTTGATCTCAGGTACCATTGTTGCCGGTTTCTTGTCCGTCGGCGAAACGACAACGGAAAAGCCCTACCTTGAAGCGATGATACCTGAAGCCTGGGAAGGTTCCTTGGTTTGTCTCTCTCTGGTTTCGCAAGATGGACGCTACGAGGCTCTCGGGGAGTATTCGGTTCAGGGGCCGTGGTCTGGGGAACCGATCCGCGTACCGCTCGAGTCTTTGCACAACGAATACCTGAGCAAGACTGAGCGGTCTCAATTTGCCGGTTTGCTCAGCAAGGGCTCATGTGATGCCAGAGGTCAAACAGTCACGCCTGTGGGGTGGAATGAAAAGCTGGACCGCGCCCCGTCGAAACTTGAGCTGCTCATAAATTCTCGGGCAGCGGACGAAGTATACCTGGTTTTTGAAAACAGTTCAGACGTCGATTGTGTCAAAACGGACTCGGCCGTCCACCTTGCTTTTGACTTTGTGTGTGACATCCCGAAGCAAGTTGTTGATGCAGGAGATGTCATTGAGGTGAACCGTATCCGCAAAGGGCGCAAAGATCGCCCCCATATTGTTCAGGTTTCACCTCTTCCATGAGAAACTCTTTTGTTAAAAAAAGTATAACTCGGCCTGAATTTAGGCGCAGAAAAAGAAATGTGAATTCTTCAAAGAGTATTAAGCTGTCACCGATCGTGCTGGTTACCTTTTTGGGTTTTGTAGTTATGTGTTTGCTTTGGGTGATTTACCCAAATTTTGTGAACCGAACATATGTTCTTTCGGTAATGACGTCGGGTTTCGAGGTCAAATTTACACGGAGTTTAGTCAACAACAGTTGGCAGTTTTCGGACGTTCTTTTGTGCGAGCGTCGGGAAAACAGGCTGAAGGGCGGCGCTGATACAGACGGGATTTGCGCAACCGAGCTTTTTTCCGAGCGTCAGCTTTCGCACGCCGAGGTTAGTTTTGAAAAGGGCGCGGCTTTAAGTGTTGAGCGCGACATAGAAACAGGTGCGCTTTCAATTGTCGCCCTGAGCGATGATGCTGCGGTGCGCGTCAACGGCGAGGCTTTGTCGCCTGGGTCTTTGATGATAATCGACCGTAAGGCTTGGCTAGATGCAGGTGCGCTCGCCTTCAGCGGAGAGGTGACCATCGGCCAAGTGGCAACCACCGGTGAAACAAGGCTGGTTTCTGGCGGAACCTATGAGATTTTGGAGGCTGGTTGGCCTTGGGAAGAGGGTGCCATGCTTGTGAAATCCGGTCAGTTCTTCAGAGGCGATCAAATCCAGATCGTGACTAAGAACTCTAGTAAGCCTGTCGAGGTGATCGGGTTCCTAGCACCTTTTGACGGCACCATTTCTCTGCAGGTTACATCGCCAATGGGAAAAAACGTCGTTGATGTGGACCGTATGGCTGGCGAAAACCTATATATTTTAAGCAGTGCAATTGACCGAAGCAAAGTTGATCCGCTTTTGCAGGTCTTAACGTTCTTTGTAGCAGTGGTACTTGCTTTGGCTACCTTAAGAGATTGGATGAGACCGCCAGATTAGGCATCGGCGGAGTAACAGAAACCAAATTGCGGTTAGCTCAAAATCCGGCAAGAGTTTAAGTTGTTGTCGTTCTGACAACCGTAAGCGCCATTAGTATAAATCCCGTCCGCTTCGATTGGGGGATTGTCCGTTGCGAAATTACTCTGATCACATATCGCTGACGAGTGACGCCAGGATGAATAGCGGGCACGGCTGCGGAAGTTGCAACCGTCCGGTTCCAAACTCCCGTATAAAACTGATCGCCCCAGTTCAGTTTAGGCATGCCATTTTAAGTGAGCGCTCTAGCGCGGGACTTGCCATAGTTCTATGGGCGCGCCTTCAAGCTGCGAATTTTTACGTCGCTGTAGTCTAAGCTCTGGTTTGCGGGTTTCAATTTCGAATTGACTGCAAACCCAGCTGGCGAACTCTTCCAGTACCGGAAACACAGCATTCTTTCTGCCATTGCGACAAATGGTTGTCGGGCGCATCGATCATTATGCGACGCGTGGGCTGCTGCCAGCTCAAAGCATTGACCAACCTTCCTCGAAAACCGTCGCTTCAGGTGACAGCCAAAATTGCACCAAGGCTCAACTCAGCCCTGCTGATCCATCGCTGATCAGGATGACGGGATGCAACAACGTGGCACTCGTCAAGGAGGTCGATAAGGTCGTTTTTTTGTGAACATGTCGTACTGTGCACTGGTGAGTGTTATCCAACGTGCACCTGGCAGGATGAGCCACCGGACCATTGGAAGTACTGGCATTTCCTGTGCTTGCTCCAACGCCCTTAACTGTAACCAGGTACGGCTACGAGGAAACAGTTGTTAGAGAATTTCGTTTTGCGGTACGTAAACACTGTTTAGGCGGCTCAAAGCACTGATATCCACATCTTGGGGCATAGAATTCCATAAGCAGTCCGAAAACTGCCAGCCGCTCCTTACCGAATTCGCTACTGAAAAATTCCGTTTAAAACGAAATCAGCTGTGCTTGGACTGCTCGCGAAAGGTAGGTCGTAAACAATCGCCAGACGGCTCAAAGCTTTGACATCCACGTCATGGGGCATCGGTGACATTGGATCTATAAAGAAGAATAGGCCGTCGAGCCTCCCCTCACAAATCATTGCGCCAAGTTGCTGATCACCTCCCAATGGACCGCTTTTTAGTGCCGTCAGCTGAAGCTCGGGCAGAGCTGCGTTTATACACCCGCCAGTGGTACCTGTGGCAAAGAGGCTGGCTTGGCGCAGAGTTTCGGAATGCCTAGTGGCCCATTCGACCATCAGCTCCTTCTTGGCGTCATGCGCAACCAATGCCAGTTTTAGCCGTCTATCTGATGAACTGCTCGACATAATCCGCTCCCAGACCCACTTCCTCATAGTGCTTACGGCACATGTCGATCTTGGTAAAGACGTCCTCGTAGCCCATGGTTTTGCCCCATGGATCGACATAGAGCATCACGCCGTTGACCTGGAAATAGGTGATCATCTCGTCGACGTCATCGGGTACGACCAGCGTGTGGGTTTCGCCCGGTGGTTCGTACACATAGCCGCCTTCCTGCGCGATCCAGTCGTGTTCCAGATAGTGCCAGCGGCCTTTAAGAACAAAGCCGTGAACGGGCTGCGGATGCCGGTGCCTCGATAGAACCCCGGATTTCCGTACGCGCAACAAGTTCATCCAATATCCCTGTGACCGGTTCAGGCAGAGCGGCCGGAACGATACGTTCTCGGTTTGCGGCACCCAGACGCGCTCATCTACCGCCACAGCATCTGGGATGACGATCTCATCCTGTGCATCCTTCGGAAAGGGTAGTTGATAGGGCATTCTTGGATCGTCATCGAGTCCTTGTACTGGCATCAGGTGTCCTCCTCACATTGCAGAATAGCCACCGTCCACGGGATAGACGGCACCGGTCACGAAAGCAGCCTCATCCGACAGCAGCCACGCCGCCAATGCCCCCACTTCCGCGGGTTTGCCCCAACGGTCCAGCGGTGTCCGGCCCAGGATCGGCTGGTTGCGGTCGGGATCGGCGCGCAGGGCCTCGGTCATTTCGGTTTCGATCCACCCGGGGGCAACCGCATTGACGCGTACGCCGTCTGCGGCCCATTTCCCGGCCAGCGCCTTGGTCAGTTGCGCCACCCCGCCCTTGCTGGCGGAATAGGCCGGGACCAGAGGCCCGCCGAAATAGCTGAGCATCGAGGCCGTGTTCACGATCGCCCCGCCCGACGCGGCCAAAAAGGGCTGCGCGGCCAGACAACAGCGCATAGTCCCGGTCAGGTTAATATCGATCACCGCTTCAAAGGTCTCGATATCGTATTCCGCACCGCGGGCCAGAATTCCTGCGCAATTGACCAGCCCGTCCAATTGCTCAATCCCGCCGAAAAATGCTGTAACGGCGCGTGTTTCACGCACGTCTAGCTGTGCGCAGGTCTCGTCGGGGTGCTGTGTGGCGCAGGCCGCAACCTCCTCCGCGCCGACGCCGGTCACCGTCACGCGCCAGCCCTTGCGGCGCAACTCACCCGCGATGCCAGCGCCGATGCCGCGGGTTCCACCAATGACAACGGCATGTTTCATAGGTCAGCCCTCTGCCGCCAGAAACGCCTCGACCGCGTCTTTGCGCGGCATCGGAGCAACCGCACCATACCCTTGGGTCGATAGAGCCGCCGCCGCGTTTGCGTAGCGGGCAGCGGTGAATGGATCGCCGCCGGCCACGATGCGAGATAGGAAGGCACCGTCAAATGTGTCGCCAGCGGCCGTGGCATCAACCGCTTCGACACGGCGGCCTTTGACACGCTCGCGCTTGTCAGGTGTCGCAACCAGAGTCCCTTCGGCCCCCAGCGTCAGGGCGACAATTTTTGCCCCGAGCTTCAAGTAGAAGTCTGCGATGGCATCCGGATCAGACAGGCCGGTCAGTTGCTCGGCATCGTCTAAACCGGGAAGTGCAATATCACATTGTGACATAGCGGCATGCGTTACGGCGCGCGCGCGTTCGATGGGCCAGAGCTTCAGGCGAAGATTGGTATCGTAGGACACGAGGCCCCCAGCATCCTTCACGATCTGGATGGCGCGGAACACAGCATCAGCCGCAACATCCGATATCGCCTGACTAATGCCCGAAACATGCAGAATCTTGGCCGATTGCAGCGCTGTTACTGGCAGATCTTCCGGCGCCATCCGGCTGCTGGCAGAGCCTGCACGGAAATAACTGAACTCATGCCCGTTTTCCCCATGGGTCACAAAGTAGACCCCTGTATGGGCATCCGCGACTTGACGCACAGGCGAAGTATCGATCCCCTCGGCCCGCCAAAGGTCCATAAACGAATTGCCGAATGTGTCTGCCCCGATATGTGTCACGTACCCAACGGATGCACCTTGACGCGCGGCGGCGATGGCGCAGTTCGAAGTGTCACCGCCATGTCCGGGCAGATAGTTCCCGTCGGGTTGCTGATTGAACTCCAGCATCGGTTCGCCAAGGCATAGAATATCGGGGGTC
Source organism: Ruegeria sp. ABF4_144 (assembly GCF_056160045.1). Lineage (NCBI taxonomy): Bacteria > Pseudomonadati > Pseudomonadota > Alphaproteobacteria > Rhodobacterales > Roseobacteraceae > Ruegeria > Ruegeria sp. ABF4_144. The sequence goes on along the minus strand of NZ_JBSWWK010000001.1, from coordinate 2,547,236 downwards.
ATGGTCATCTCATTCTTGCTAAAAGGGCCAGCCCCGCGGGGCTGACCAAGGTGTTGGGAGGATTATTCGGCGGTGTAGCTTTGGCCTACACCCGGAATCTTCCAAATACGGAAGTTCGGGATTTCAGGGTCTTCAAAATTCATGTCGCCATCGACCCAGACATGCAGGTGGTTCGACACCACATACATCTCACCATCCGGACCCCAAGCCAGCGTGTCGGGCCAGTTCATTTCCGGGTGGTGGACGAAACGGCTGACCTCGCGCGTGGATTCATCGAATTTCATAATCCCGTCCAGCGACAAGGCGGTCATGTAGATATTGCCCGCATTGTCAGCGGTCATCCCGTCAGTATTCGAGGGCAGCACGGCGGCAACCTCAACCGCGTTTTCGATGACCGTCTCATTGGTTTCAAAATCGCGCAGGATTTCCGTCGGCAGGCTATACAGATGATTGCCGGTCAGGTTCGTCCAATAGAGCGTTTCCTTATCGCCCGACAATGCAATGCCATCCGCACCAGTGCGCATGCCACCTTCTTTCAAAACAGGGCGGTCGTCGATGTTGAAGAAGAAGTTCGGCTCGTCATTGGTGAACCGGTGTTGATCCAGAATGCGGCGTACCGAATTGGTGTTGCTGTCATAGACGATCAGGCCCCCATGCAGCGGATCACAGAAGATGCCGCTGTCAGCGATGTAGGCAAAGCCGGTGTCGTTATCGACGGCCAGATCGTTCAGGAAAGAACACTGCCGATCCGCCTCTTCCGCAGTGAAGACATAGCGCTGGATTTCCTTGTTCTCTTTCAGGTCCCACAACACCAGCTTGGCGTCGCCATCCTCGAACGGAGGGCCTGCCACGTGGCCCTGATCCAGGATCCACATAACGTCGTTGCGGTCGATCTCAAAGCCCAGCACGGCCTTCAGACCATCGGGATTCGACATGCTGTTCATGTCCTCAGACGGAAACGCCTCCAACTCCCACGTGTCACTGTTCTTGACTAGCTTAGAGACGGTCGAGGGAATCTCGGCTCCACCCCAGCGCGCGGTAGACACATAGATGTTGCCCTGACTGTCGACCTTGGCGCCCTGAACCAGCGCCTTGCCGTAAATCTCGCTGCTTTCCCAGGCGGATTTTGTCGCCTCGTCCTTGACGGCATAGGGCAGACTGTTCCATTCCGCGACAACCTCGGGCCCGTTCGCGAGCGCCGGGGTGGCCAGAACGGCGGTAAGGGCCACCGTGTTGAGCATTCGTTTCAGCATGTATTCCTCCCTTGCTGTGCTCTGGTGTCCCGCAGGTTGTTGCGAGCAACCTGCGGGACGTTTTGGTTAGATGCGACCGTATTTCGCGAGACCTTCGCGCAACGAACCGGTTTCGATGATCAGACGCGCCTGCTCGGCTTCGCGTTCATCAATCTCGCGCGCCATTTCCAAGATGGCTTCTGCATGTTCACGGGGAACTACAACTGCACCGTCGATATCAGCCACAATGATGTCGCCGGGGTGTACAATCACACCACCCATGTCGACTTCTACATTCGATGCCAGCGTACGAACGCGGCCCAGAGTGGTACCCGGGTTAACGCAGCGGGAATAGACCGGGAAGTCATAGTCGCGCTTGATCTCAACCAGATCGCGCACGCCACCGTCCAGAACGGCGCCTTCGTGTTTGTTGGCGACGGCTCCGGCGGTCATCAGGCCACCCCACAGCGCCACATCAGTGGTGCCATTGGTCGAGATTACGATGACGGACCCGGCCTCGGACTCGTCGATGGCGTCCAATGCGTGCTGTGGCGGCAGGAATTCGTCAGTGGGGCCTTCCAGAATTGTTACGGCCGGGCCAACTATTTTCTTTTCGTTGATCCGGGGCTTGATCGAGGCGGGCAGAAAGCCGGTCTTGCCCGCTACCTTGTCCACGGCATCCGCGACGGATGCGGTAGCCGCGTCGCGAAACCCGGCAACGAGTTCTTGGGTGTTCATGAGAGTATCCTCTTACGTTGGAAAGATTGAAAGGATGCGGCCGAGAGAGCCGCACTGATTTCTGCGCGGGCCATGCTGATGTGCCCGGCCTCAAGCGCCTGGGCCGGCAGCAGGTTTCCACCCATGCCGACGCAAAGCGCACCTGCGTTCAGATAAGACTGCGCGGTATCAGGAGACACGCCCCCGGTCGGCATCAAGTCGAGGCTGGGGAACACGGATTTGACCGCCTTCAGGAACCCAGGACCACCTGCAGCATCGGCCGGAAAAATCTTGATCACCGCAGCGCCGTTTTCCGCATGATGGTGTACCTCACCAGGGGTCATAGCGCCGGGCAGATACGGCACTCTTGCAGCAGCGGCTTCCCGAGCGGCAGCATCGTTCCAGCACGGAGAGACAACAAATTCGGCACCGGCTGCCAACACCTTGTCGGCCTGTCCAGTTTCAACAACCGTTCCGGCGCCAGTGCAGATGTCAGGATAGCGTCGGCGCAGTTCAGCGATCAGTGCGGCGGCGTCCGGAACCGTCGTGGTAATCTCTAATGCGCCAATTCCGGCCTTGGCCAGCAGATCGCAGGCCGTCAAAGCGATCTCGGGATCACTGTGTCGGATCACCGGGACAATTTGCGCAGATCGAAGGGTGTTGACCAAATCTACCATTTGTTCACCCAATGATCGGGGTGTTCACCACTCAGAACCTTAGCGACTTCGCGCGCCGCGCATCGCTGCAGCACCGCGACCGAGCGTTCGGAATACCAGGCGGCATGGTCAGACACGATGGTGTTGGGGCTGCGCAGCAGGGGGTTGGAAGGGTTGACCGGTTCCTGTTCGAACACGTCGATCCCAGCCCCGAAAATGCGGCCTTGGTTCAGGGCATCGGCCAGCGCAGTTTCATCTACCAAGCCGCCGCGTGAGACGTTGATCACGACCGAGGTCGGTTTCATCAGCGCGATGTGCTCGGCATCCAGAATATGTCGTGTCTCGGGCGTCAGCGGCGCGTGCAGGCTGATCACGTCGGCGGTCCTGCACAGGTCGACCAGTTCAACTTTGCGCACATTCGCCGCATCCGCCGCGTCGTCCGTCAGGTAGGGGTCGAACACAAGAACCGATGCGAACCCCAGTGTCCGGAATTTCTGTGCCGCCTGCAGCCCGATCTTGCCGCAGCCGATCAAGCCCAGAGTGGCGTTCTCGCGGCTGGGGATCAGGGCGGCTTGGCCAATACCCCACTGGCCCTGCCGAACCTCACCATCGCGGGACGGAATACGCCGTTGCACGGCCAGATATAGCGCCAACGCATGTTCGCTGACTTCTGTCTCCGCGCCATAGTCAGGCACATTCGCAACATAGATGCCGCGCGATTGTGCATAACCCAAGTCGATATTGTCGACGCCCACCCCGTAGCGGACGACGACTTTCAGGTTCGGGCAGGCGTCGATCACGGCCGCATCCACGATACGTTCCCGAACGAGGATGGCGACCGGATCCAATGACCGCAAAGCCGGGACCGCCTCAGTCTCTGCCCCGACCGGCGCGATCTTGACGTCCTGCTCGGCCAGCACCGAAGCCTCGGTGTCATAGGCGGCATAGCCAGGTTCCAGGATTGCGATGGTTTGACGGGTCATGTGACGGTCTCTCGGCATGGATTATTGGGTCTTGTAGGCTTGGACAGCGGCGTCGAGGCGATCAGGCCATTCCTCGCCGATCTCACTCACGATGTATTCGCGCACGGCGGGCTGCGCGGCTTCGCGGAACAGGGCCTTCTGCTCGGGGCTGACGGGGACCACTTCCATGCCTTTTTCCGACAGGATCGCAGTTGCGTTCGCGTCCTGCGCGGCGGTCATGCCGCGGTGGATCGTTTTCGATATCTCAACGCACTGCTCGACGGCTTTCTTCTCGTCATCCGTCAGGCTTTCGTAGAACATGTCCGACATCAGGTAGGCGTGCCAGCTGAACACGTGGCCATCCAACGAGACGTATTTCTGATGCTGATAAAGTGATGCGTTGACGATGTTGGTCACGCCGTTTTCCTGACCATCCACAACACCTTGCTGCAGAGCGCCGGGCAGTTCAGGCCACGGTACTGGAGTTGCCGATGCACCCAGGCTTTCGACCAGAGTCACCCAGACCGGCGCGGTCATCACGCGCATTTTCAGGCCTTCCATATCGGCCGGCTCGGCCACGGGCTTGACGTTATTGGTAAAATTGCGCACACCGTTGTCGGCTACGCCAAAGCTGCGGATACCGGTTTTGGCCAGCATATCCTCGGCCAGCGCGTCACCGAATTCACCGTCCATCACCGCCCAAGCCATTGCCTGATCGTCGAAAAGGTAGGGCATCGCCAGAACCGAGAAGGGTTTGTAGACTGCCGAGATCGGGCCGTCGTGGATGGCCGCCATCTGAACGGTGCCCAGCTGCAAACCTTCCATGATCTCGGGCCCGCCGCCCAACTGCGAGGCTGGGAAGATTTGGACGTCGATCGAGCCCGAGGTCTTACCTTCGACACAGGCCTCAAAGGCCAGAGCTGCGGCGTGTTTCGGCGAGCTCAGATCAGCGGCCTGAAAATGCGCGTATTTCAGCTCCTTGGCCGAGGCTGCACCGGCAGCGGTCATTGAAACAACAGCCGTAGCTGCCATCAGTTTCGACATGGTTTTCATGAGGTTCCTCCCTTTCATGTCAGTTCGCAAATCCAAAGAAGTTGGGGATGAAGGTGCTGATGCTCGGCACAAGAATGACCAGAAGCAGCACCACGAGTTCAGCCAGCAGCAGCGGCAGAACTGCTTTTGACAGGCGTTCGATTTTCAGTTGACCGACGGTGGCGATCACGAACAGGACCGGACCAACCGGAGGTGTGATCATCCCGATGGTGAGGTTCAGCACCAGCATCATGCCGAATTGCAGCGGGTCGATCCCTGCGGAATAGGCAATGGGGCCCAGGATCGGAGTCAGGATGATGAGCGCGGGCAGCGTGTCGATGAAAAATCCGCAGATCAGCGCAAAAGCGGCCAGAATGAACAGTATGCCCAGACGATTGTCTGTAATCTGAGTGATCAGTTTCGCCAGCTCCTGCGGGATTTGCAGGTATGTCAGCAGCCAGGCAAAGATCGACGCCATCGCCACGATCAGAAAGACCGAGGATGTCACAACCGCAGCCCGCACAAAAGCGGCATAAAGCGTGCGAATTGTGAAGGCGCGCAGAAGGAAACCCAGAAACAGCGCATAGGCTGAGGCCACCGCACCGGCCTCGGTCGGGGTGAACACACCGAACAGGATACCCCCCAGAATGATCGCGGGCATGATCAGGGCCGGAACCGCAGACAGGGTTGCACTGCGCAGCTCGGTCATGGTGGCGCGATGTTCGCGCCCGCGATAGCCATAGCGGGTCGAGACGATGTGGTTGGCGATGGCCAGCGATACGCCCAGCAGAACGCCTGGCACGATCCCGGCCAGAAACAGCCCCGCAACAGTCACTCCATTGGTCGAGATTGCAAAGATCACGGCCAGAATGGACGGTGGGATGATCGGGCCAATGGTGGCTGTCGCGGCGGACAAAGCGCCAGCATAGTTCTTTTCATACCCTGCTTCTCGCATCATCCGCATGACGATGGCCGAAGGTCCTGCGGCATCCGCCAACGCAGACCCGCTGATCCCGGCAAACAGCATCGAAACCAGAATGTTCACATGCCCCAATCCGCCGCGCACATGGCCAACCAAAGCATTGGCGAAGCGCAACAAGGCGTTGGTCAGGCCGCAGGCTGTCATGAGTTCAGAGGCCAGAATGAAGAACGGCACCGCCATCAGCGGGAAACTGTCGATCCCCGCGAACATGCGTTGTGTTGCGACAAGCGGGTTCAATGAGCCGTCGATAAAGATCGCCGTCAGCCCGGCGATCCCCATCGTGAAGGCCACGGGAACACCCAAAAACAGCGTCGCAAAGAACAGGATGATCAGAGTTTTCGCCACGGCTCAGACCTCCGCCTCATCGCCTTCGGGGCTGGGACCATGTTCGAATTCCTGGGCGACGAATCTTTTTGCGAAAAAGGCCAGCTGTATCAGGAACAACGCGCACCCGATCGGGATGGCCAGATAGGGGATGCCGCGCGAAATGCCGGTGGACATGGTTTCCTTGTTCCAGCCGAATTGAACGAACTGGATACCGAGCCACAGCATAGTTGCCATGAATCCAAACATAACAATGACAATTCCCCAGCGCAGAAGGCGGGCCAACGGATCTGGCAGCAAGTCTGGAAATGTGGTGATCGCAACCAAGCGACCTTCGCGCAGGGCAAGGCCCGCGCCGCAAAACGCACCGAGGATCATCAGGTGCCGGGCGACTTCTTCCACCCAGGCCATGGACGTACCAAACCCGTACCGCCCCACCACATTGGCAAAGACGATTGCAAAGACCGCAGCCAGCGCCAAAGCCACCAGCGCCCGGTTCAACGCAACAATCCATGTCTCCAGAACTTGCAAAGACGTCCCTCCCAATGCCGTCCCCAGGTGAGAATCGAAACTGGCATACAGTATGCTAATGTGTCAACACTAACATATTGTATGCCAGATGCAGGGCTGCTACTGTTGAGCCGAGGAGAGCGATATGAGCCCATTCAACAGACCGAAATCATTGACGGAATTGGTGACAGAGAACCTGCGAGAACGGATCATCAAAGGTGAGTTCGAATTGGGTGAACAACTGTCTGAAGCCCGAATCGCAAGGAATCTTGAGGTCAGCCGCACCCCTGTGCGTGAGGCGATCAACCGGCTTGAAATGGAAGGTCTATTGGTCGTTGAGCCGCAAAGGGGGTCTTTCGTGTTCAATCTGGAACCGGAAGAATTGGCCAAGCTCTGCGACGCGCGTGTCTGCCTTGAGACAACCGCTTTAACCTCGGCCATGCAGGCAAACCCGCAGGCGCTTCATGCTGCGCTTGCCGATTGTATCGATCAGATGAAAGCGGCGCGAGAGGCGGCGGACGATGCAGCGTACCTGTATCAGGATACTCTGTTCCATCAATGCCTATTTGATTGTGCTGACAATCGATTTCTGAATGACGCCTATCAAACGATTGCTTTGAAAATGGCGGCGTTGCGCAGCCGGTTGGGACACCACCCGGATCACATGGCTAAGTCCTATCGGGAGCACATTGAGTTGCTTCAGTGCGTCGAGAATGGCGATGTTTCAAAAGCGCTGGATGTGCTGAAACTCCACATAGACAGGAAAGAAGGGTCATATTGGAGTGACGCAACGAATGTGGACGGCCTGACCCAGCAGATGAATTGAGCGGTTCTGTCTCCTGCGTTAAACCAAACACGTTGTCTGCAAGTCAGATAACTGCGAAAACTGGCCAAGGTCAGTGCGGGAAACAGAGATTGCTACTGACGTCAGAGCCCGATTGAGGCGTTGCAAGGCATTGCGGGCTTTGTCGATGATACCGCGCCAGAGAATCTGCATTGCAGCTGTACCGCTGGCGGACCGCACGACCATTGGCCCGCGGCTGCGCAGACAACTTTGGATCCTGAGGCCAGCAGAAGCTAGGTCAAACACTATGATTGCGTTTTAAGTGGTCGATGAACAGCCGGAGCGGCATCATCGATCTGTATTCACGCGGGAAATACAAGAAAATACCGGGGGTGAGGCCCAAGTGGTCGCCAAGAACCGGTCGCAACGCGCCTGCATCGATCTGCGTGGCGACATAGGCCTTGAACGTATAGGCCAGCCCAAGCCCTCGCTTGGCCAGATCGATGGAGGCTGGAAGGGCGTTGGCGATCAGATTGCCCTGCACTTCGACAGAGAACTCACCCTCACTCGATTGAAAACTCCATGGTGCAATCTGGCCCGACGACTGAAATCTGTAGCGAATGCAGTTGTGCTCCAACAGATCACGCGGCGTTTCGGGGAGCCCCCGGTACGACAGGTAGTCCGGGCTGGCCACGACGGTCACCGGCAGCGGCTGCGTCAACCGCACCGCCACCATGTCCTGCGCCACACGATCCCCTAATCGGAACCCGGCATGAAGTTCTTCGCCCAGAATATCCGATAGCGCATCGGTTAGGGACAGCTCCAACTCGATCTCGGGATATTCGGCGCAAAAACTCTTGAGGATCGGACCAACATAGAGGTGATAGGCGAACTCCGGCATCGCCAGTTTCAACGTGCCCCGCGCGGCGTGACCAGTGCTGCGCGCGCTTTCGACGGCCTCGGACAGTTGATCAAAAGCGGGTCCCGCGCCGCGGATCAGGGCCCGCCCGGCCTCGGTCAGGCTGATCGAGCGCGTTGTCCGAATGAACAGCGCAGTGCCCAGCTGGTCTTCCAGTGCTTTCAATTGGTGGCTGACGGTCGACGGCTTGATACCCAGCGCCTCGGCCGCGGCACGTAGCGATCCGTGGCGCGCGATGGCGGTGAAAATTTCAAGCGTGGCAAGTGGCAGGCGCATAGTATCCCCAAACTACTTCATTATTCGATTCTATACATGAAAGTAGTGTCAACATGGTCAATTATCGCGCCCTGACAGGATTATTATCTTCGTGCCATCGCAGCCCAGAAGGCTGTCACCACATATTCAGGAGGACACAAGATGAACAGTCTGACCAAAGTTGCTGCCCTCACCGCTGCTCTGATCGCAGGAGAGACCGCCATGGCCGCATCCCCCGAAGACAACATCAAAGTCGTACAGGACTTCTTTGCCGCCTATGGCGCCAACGATCTGGACGGCATCGCAGCCGTGATGGACGAAAACGTCAAATGGCACATCCCAGGCCGCCACCCCTTGTCCGGAACCAAGATTGGTCGTGATGAGGTGCTGGCCTTCTTCGAACAACTGGGCACAGCCGGATTTCAGGCTGAACCCATCTATTTCGGAGCGGACGAAACCCACGTAGTTGATATCCACCGCGGCTGGTCGAACGCTGATGGCAAACCGAATGTCGATACGACATGGGCCCTGGTCTACCGGATCGAGAATGGCAAGATTGTCGAGGCAACCAACCTGTCCGCCGATCAGGACGCGGCCAACACGTTTTTCTGGTCTCAATACACTCTGGCCCCAGTTCCCGAGCGGCTGGCCAAATAATCCATCGGCTGGTGAAACGAATGACCGATTACCCCGACATACGCAGGTTCATCGCAGATTGGTTTGTCCGGTTTGACAGGCTGGATCCGATTGAGGCCTTCCTGCCTGACCTCCATCCCAACGTGAACTGGGACATGCCAGATGTCGATACCACACTCAGCGGGCATGACCGCGTGCGGGCCTGGTATCGTGGTGTGCTTGAAACCTTACAGCGCCCGACCGAGCATCACGTCAGCAATGTCGCGATCACACCCGGCGTAGCACAGTTCGAAGTTCTGTTTCGCGCCACGACAGTTGCGGGCGAGCGTCTCGAAGCGCGGGTTCAGGAAAACTGGCGCTTTGAAACACGGCCCAATGGCAGCCCGCTGATAACCCATTATTCCGCAAAATTCCTGTAAGAGGCAGATACATGAAAACCCTCGTCCTCACCGCGCACCCGGACCTGAACAAATCGCGTATCAACCGCGCATGGTTCGAAGCGCTTTCTGACGCATCCAATGTAACGACCCGCGATCTTACCACCGTTGGCGGTATCGAGATGCGCTTTGACATCGATACCGAACAGACCTTGCTGCTGGCCCATGACCGTATCGTGTTTCAATTTCCATTCTATTGGTACTCAGCACCGCCGGTCATGAAAGCTTGGATGGATCAGGTGCTGAACTATGGCTTCGCTTATGGGCCAGGCGGTGATCGATTGAAGGGGCGTGAGCTGCTGATCCTTGTCTCGACCGGAGGTCCCGAGCACAGCTATCACGCGGGCGGATACAACAACTTTACCATGGCTGAGTTTCTTAAACCGTTCCAACAAACAGCAATCCTGGCGGGCATGACATATCTGCGCCCGTTCGTGGCCCACGGCATGGCTTTGGCCACTCAGGAACAGATCGACGAAAACGTGCCCCATATGCTGGCCTATTTGAGTGACCCCGAACTGGACCCCAAGGTTAGACAGGCCCGTTTGCTCAAGAAATTGGAAGACGATCCCTCACTCGCTGCGGCGGTGAGCTGACTCAGATTGAACCTGCGCCAGACTGAAAAGCACGCATTTTTTAGCTGGCGCGGGTTCTTTAATAACCGATGACAGGTAGACTATCAGCACGGAACCAGATTGTGAGACCACTGTGACCGAGACTGATCACCTGAACCACTGGTTGATTTCCGACGGCCGCCTGCTGGGCGACGAGAGGCTCATCGTCAAAGGGTATTGCGAAGGATTGACCGCGCTTGGCGTCCCGCTTGCCCGCGCAAGGATCGCACAGAATTACTCCAACCCTTTGCTCAGCGCGTGGGGGATCATCTGGACACCCGAAGAAACCCGCCGCTACACCGTGCCGACTACGGTTCTTGCAACCAGCGCGTGGCACGGCAGCCCATTTGAATATGTCGTCACGCAGCGGCGCCCTTTGCGCAAACGCCTGTCCGATCTCGACCTTCTGACAGAACATCCGATCTATTCGGAGCTGGCCGAAACTGGTGCCACCGATTTTCTGGCCATCCCGCTGGAGCATGGCAACGGATCGGTTCAGGGCACCAGTTTCACCTCGAACGCGGATGCAGGATTTTCGGACGATCACATCCGATACATTGAAGACACGCGATATGCGCTTGCCGCTGCTTTGGAACCCATTGCGATGCGTCATTCACAGAAAAGTCTTCTTCGAACCTATTTGGGTCACGGCCCTGCCGATGAAATCGACCATGGGCACATAAAGCGCGGAGAACACAGAACAGTCTCCGCCGCTATCCTGTTTGCGGACCTTCGCGGTTTCACTGAGAAAGCCTCGTCCTGGTCCGAAGGCGACTTGCTTGCCATGATGGGTGAGTACTTTGAGATGGTGGTGTCACCCATCCAGGACAATGGGGGTGACGTTCTCAAATTCATGGGGGACGGTATACTTGCTGTTTTCAACGTTGACGACGACGCCGAAGCCTCATGCAAATCTGCGGTGCAGGCGGCGGAACAAGCCCTGGCCAATCTGAGAGGTTACAACGATACAGCTGCTGAAAAGAGAAAAGAGCCAATCGAATTCGTAGTCGGCATTGATTTCGGTCGGGTCACCTTTGGCAACATCGGCAGTCCGGATCGCTTGGATTTCACGGTCGTCGGGCAGGCTGTCAATGTCGCCAGCCGCGTTCAGGAGCTGTGCAAGAAACTGGACGAAAAATTGCTCGTGACACAGAGCGTCGCAGAGCGGATGGCACGGAGCATGCAGTCAGCTGGGTATCATTATATCCGCGGTTTGCCCGGTAAAATCGAGGCTTTTAAGATCCGGGAATAGCTCTTCAGAAGTCAACTGTTCGCCGAACGCGGGTCGGCCAAGTGCCGATGGGTTTGATTGAAATATGAATGTCTGTTTCAGATGAAGTTCAACTATTGCTTCGGCTTTGTAGAGAATGACCACTACCCAACGGTGATGTTTCTCGTCTGCTGGAGCCGTGTCCAAGGCCGACGTAGGGGGGAAAGGAAGCTTCGACTCGCCGCGCTGGCCTACTACAACTCCGGACAAAGCTCTTAGTATTCTGCTCACGTCATCCTATACCCAACATTTCGAAGCGTAACGATCCGCTGGCCTTCCGCTCCGATTTTGCGCCGAAGGCGGCCAACGTAAACGTCGACGACGTTGGTTAATGGATCTTCGTTCATGCCCCAGACAGAGTTGAGGATGCGCTCTCGGGACAGAACCCGACCTACATTGGTCAGAAACAACAGAAGCAGATCGCGTTCTTTTTTGGATAACTGAACCTCCTCGCCAGCCACGGTCACATGGAGGGAGCGTCTGTCAAAGCTCAGGGTTCCGCATTTGATGACAGACTCCCCAAGATCGCTGGCATAGTTACTGGCGCGCCGGTGCAACGCCTCAACGCGAGCGATGAGTTCGTCGAAATCAAAGGGTTTCGGAAGGTAGTCGTCAGCGCCGATTTTCAATCCTTCGACCCGTTCTTCGGGGCTGTCCAGCGCGGTCAGCATCAGGATGGGGATTTTCGATTTACGGGCACGCAGCTTGCGGCAAACATCCTGCCCCTGAATTCCCGGCAACATCAGGTCCAAAAGGATAACGTCGTATTCTTCTGTGGCCGCATGCTCCAGCGCATCTTCCCCACTTGAGGCGTGGTCGACGGTCCAGCCTTCTGCGGACAAACCGCGACGGATGAAGTCGGCAACGCGTACCTCGTCTTCGACAAGTAGAATATTCATGCTACGCCTCAACTCAATTGGTGCTTCGATCTATTACAATGCCGAAGGGAGTATGATCGCTTCGGTTCCGGAAGCAGGAATTCAGAAAAACAAAATAACATCAGCCCGTCTCTCGCCACGTATCAGCTTGCACAACTTTCATCTTGGGGCCTTTGGGAAGTGTTAAGACGATTTTTAAACCACCCTCTCGACGGTCCTGAAGATCAACGGTTCCACCATGGGCCTCGACGATTGATTTGACGACCGGAAGGCCGAGGCCGCTGCCCTCAATCCCCTGACCCGAGGCGTTCGAGCCTCGGTAAAAGCGATTGAATGCCTGGGATTTTTCTTTGGCGCTTAACCCGGGTCCATCATCCTCGATCGCAATTGAGCAAGAGGCGAGACCTTCATTTAGCTTGGCCTCAATCGTAGGACCGCCATAGCGCCGGGCGTTTTGTAGCAATGCGAGAAGGGACTGGCGCAGGCGGACTTCGTCGACCGAAGCGAGAACTTTGTCCTTGGGCGTTTCAACCTGAACCGGCTCAGGGAACATGGCTACTGCATCGTGCAATATCTTTCGCAGGTCGGTTTTCCTGCGATCAAGGCGAAGCTGACCGGCCTCGAACCGGGCCACAGTCAGCATATCGTCGACGATTTGATTGGTGTGCTTTGCAGAATCCCGGATACGGGCGAGTGAGTCTGAGACCTCTTCTGACAGTTTGTCGGATGTCCTTAATGTAACATCGGCCTCTCCAAGTATGATCGCCAGCGGTGTGCGCAATTCGTGGCTGATATCGGCCATTAGCTGTTTGCGGTTCTCTTCCCCGGTTTCAAGTTTATCTATGAGCTGTTGAAGCTCGGACGTTCTAGCCGCGACGGTTTGTTCAAGTTGTCTTTTTTGTTCCGCGCGGCTGGCTTCACGTGCGGCCAAACCTTCGGCCATGCTGTTCAGAACGGTACCGAGTTCCCTGAATTCGCGACTGCCACCAAGCCTCACAGGCTCCGAGTAATCGGCTCTGCGCAGGTGCCCGATACCTTCGGCAAGTCGGATCAAAGGCTTCCTGATCTGGCGATTGAAGGACACAAGTGCCACCAGAAGCACTCCGATTGCGGCCGCGACAATTATATAGACCAATCGTTTGTTCCATTCCCGGAAAACTGCGGCCTCGGTCAGAACTTCTTCGACTTCCTCGATCTCTTCGTCGAGCGCGGATTTGATTTTTCGGTCAAGTTCGTCATCGATATCCCCATCCAAAAGGGCTGCCAGGCGTTCGATACGAACAAAGGTTTCAATCGGGCTGCCTTCTGCCGTAAGGCTAGCGATGGCCGCGTTTACAGATTCAATATCGTCTTCAATCTGATCGAGGAGTTCCAGTTCTTCGATTTCCTCGTCGCCAACCATTTGGATTTCGCGGGCGATGACATTCCTAATATCCGCGAGATTTTGCGCGATTTTAATCCTCAAACCTGCTTCCCTAGCACCGTCATCCCGATCCCCGATCAGAAGCGCGTCGCCATGCTGTTTGAACAGGCGGTAAAGGTCTGCCTCAAGCCGGAGATGGAGCCCATAGGACTCTTGGGCCAACAATATCCGGGCGTCCCACCAACGGGTTTTTTCCAGACTGTAGAGGGTCAGCCCCGCAAGCCCGCACAGAAACCCGACGAGAACAGCGGCGTATACTCCAAACAGGGTGGATGAGCGCATATCAAATAACCTTTGAGTTCTCATTCAGATTAGAGGTGACAGGGTCATCGGCCAATATTATCGTTGCCGACGAACGCTCTTGAAACGCCGCGAGCAGTTCAGCTTGTTGATGTCGGCAGGCAGCCCACCTGATTGAGGCGATTACAACAACTTCGGCCTTGCCCAGTACAGCGCGTGCAAGATCTAGCCGCAAAGTTTGATCAGATGTCAGCCCGTGGCCGTTTTCAGCGATACGTTGGTCAAGACCTTCGGGCGCCATGAGCAAGTCGGATAGACCCAAGTGCCCCAGCGTTTTCGCGATCCTGCGGTCGCTGGGCCGTTTCCGGCACATCAAGGTTGCGGATCGGCGCAAACTGCCCTGAAGCCCGATATGGGCGTCTCCGATGAAGGCGAGTTTTGGTGGAGTTAGGTGCTCACCATAGCGCACTTTAATGCCCTCATAAGTGTCAAAGCCCGCGATACATCGCGCGAGCTTACTGGCGTATGGTCCCGTCAACTCTGAGATCCTGTTCGGTTTGGCAACAAATGTGAAAGGTGCTTCGTCAAGTTTTCCGGCGACGTTGACGACCATGGCATCCGTTTGTTTTGCGACGCTTCGATTGACCGTTGGCTCTGAAAGAAGCCGTTGAGCTTTCTCGCGCGCGACGCGCCAGGCACAGTGATGATCCCATGCACTCGCGAGGTTTTGTAGCGGAAGCGCGATCAATGCCATCACAGCAAGGCAGGCCGCAACGGTCGCAGGGGCGATGCCTGTTTTGCCAGCTTGCCAAAGCATCAAGAGACTCACGAATGCCACACCCAATCGCAGGATCGCCTGAAGGCCAACCACGCGGCCACGGCGCGCCAGCGCATCATGGCGCAGCGTTGCACCTTGCATGTCCAGATTCTGCAATTCGCGGTCTGTCCGGCCCATTAGGTCGAGTTCAGGGGCAATCGCAATCCGCTCGATCATGGAGATCGCAATGTTGGCCCGGCGCCGGCGCAGTCTTCGGTGCCTATGCTCAAGATGCCAGGCCATTGCCACCGCTAGCAGCAATGTCAGACCAAGTGCTGCCATTCCACTGACCGCAAGTACGGGATTTAGATAATACAGAATAGCTGCGGCGCCTGGGATTATAATTGCAGCAGAACAGACGCTTGGTAAACCGCGTCCAAACCACAGACGGGCTGCTGACAAATCACCAACAAACCTTAAGGACAGCGCTCCGACTCGGCGTCTCTCATGGCGCGATTTGGGAAGTTTTGCGATCTGCTGATAGAGCGCACGCCGCAATGAGATCGCATAGCTTTGGCCGAGCGCTTCCGCACGATATCGGGACAGGAACAGACAGGCGGCAGTGACTACACCGGAACCGGCCAATTGCAATACGGTCTCGTTGGTGAGCGCATGTCCAGCGTGGATCGCCCCAAACGCGTCCCGTGTTGCGAAAGCAGCAAACGCTAGTGCAATCGCCTGAAGGACGCTGCTTGATACCACGAGGACCGCATCGATGATGCGGTCCTGTGTGGCCAGTCTGGGGAGGGGGATCATGCGGCCACGTTCTCTGGTTCATGCCGCATCAGGGGGGCAACATGTTGGGCGATCATTGCAGGCGACCATAGGTCTTCACGCGACAGGATCGGACACCCGGTGGCTTCAAGCGCTTCGGCTGAGGCGAGGGGTGAGCAGCTTACTTTTCCGGAAATCGCAAATGGGTTCAGCCCAACCCGTTTCAACACGGTAACGCCGCCTAACGCGCTCAGCGCGTCGGGCGCTGCAAACAAGATACCGTCCAGACGATCCCGAATGCGTGAGGATCGGAGGATTGCGCGGGTTTCCTGTTGGAATACGCCATCTGCGATTTCTACAACCACCACCTCGGCTCCTCGCGACGCGGCCGTTGCGACCAGGGTGTCAAAGCCGGTTTCGATCGTCTTCAGAGGCATCCGATAGGTTGTCGCCATTCCTACATCCGTAAAATCAAGCGCTGCCGCGCCTGCATCTTCAAAACTGTTGAAATCGCCAAAGGCGCCGGTACCGGTGGCTTTGACACCTGCCACAGAAAACCCTGCGCGCATCAGGCCATGGCCGAGGCTTGACGCTGCGGTTGTCTTGCCAGAGTTCATCGATGCTCCAAATACGCCGATTACAGTTACCCGGTTATTGGCAGGCAACTGGGGCAGGGCGTAATCAACGATATTGATCACTTGGTCTTTGGCATTGGTCAGAAGCCCGAGGGGCTTCAACCGCGTTGGTTCTTCCATGCTGATATGCGCGGCATCCACCCGGCCAACAACACCGCCGCCCGCAACCAGATCGATGAGATCATCGTCGACGACAGCACTGGCAAGGAATTGGTCCGGCGCATAGCGATCACCCAGGCACAGAACCACAAAATCGCCTGGATAGCTGGTCGAAACACGCCGCTCGGCTAGCTGTATTTTTTTGTGGTGGCCGATCTCGGCAATCTCGCAGAGGATAAGATCGCCTGCTTTTGCGTTTCTCATCTGAGTGTTGAGACCCTGGACATCCGACCGATCAACGCGGCGGGTTGTGAAGGCCCATTTTGCAATTTCACAAGCACTGAGGGGGATTGGGGGAAACTGTGTCATGCTTTGCTCCGTGGCTGACTTGTCCATGGTTTCATTTTCTCAGCACCGTGTGAGAAATGTTGCAAAGGCGCATGAAGGGATGTGGTGCGATTGAATGAACAGTAGATGAACGAGTTATTCGGGCGGGAATACTGGGTGCAGACTTAGCTTGATGGCAGCCCGGAATGGGTTTGATCCCGAGTTGGCGGAGATAGAAGGATTTGGCTTAACGCCCGGCGATGGCTAGTCGACAATCAGTCGTCATCGCCGCCATCATTTCCATCATTTCCATCATTGTCATCGCCATTGTCGTCCCCGTTATCATCTCCACGGTCTTCCCCGCCGCTCTGTCCGCCATTGCCGCCATTGCCGTCGCCTCGCTCTCCCCCATTCCGGTTTTCCCGACCTTCACGTCCGTCTCGATCATCATTCTTATTGTCTGAGCTTTGCCGCAACTCTCTGATCGTAATGCGGTTGTCGCCATTTCGGTCGATGTCCTCAATCAACCTACGCGCGCCTGCTTCCCCGAATGCATCCACGAGTTCATTGAAATTGAGAACGCCGTCGGAATTTGTATCGACAGAGCGAAAACTCGCTGTCTGTGCAGTGGCCTTGTCCGACAAACCAATGCCGATCATCAGGATAAGGGCGAAAACGAACGAACAGTACGTATGGCTGAATGTTCTTTTTCCGCACGTCGCCGCCTCGCGTCGATCCAACACCAAAGATATTCCTTTAACCGACGATTGTTCTTCAAGAACCAACGCTTTCCTATCTCAGTGGGACAAGGTAGCGCGCTCAGATGAAGTGCTGATATTTTGCAGATGAACGTTAGATGACAACTGCAAATATTTTTGTAGCTAACTATTCTTGTGAGAGAGGTCATTTGTTGGCATTCGACGGCATCGAGTGGAAAAGTGCCGTTGAGCTCAAGTTTAGGGTCAGGTCTTTTCGCTCTCTGGTTGATTAAACACCAAAAAACCAAAAATCTCGCACAAATTATCTGTGTGAATGGCACCTGCATAAGAAGACATTTTTGAGCTGATGTAAGTGCCTTTCCGATGCGGTTGTGTGTCCGGTCTGTTTGCGCGGCACACCAGACCGCCGGCCCTGACGATTTCCGCTGACCAAGTCCCAAACCGCGTCGCGGAAAACGATGCGTCCGTGACATCCAACGGGGTGCCGTGGTTGACGGGCTGAGATTACTCCATCATCGCAATAGTCTTACGTCTCCGTTTTTACGTTGTTTGCGGTAGGGCATTACGAGACTGACACCTCTCTTTATAGTTCAAAACCGCCCAGATGATGCGGGATGATTTGGTGGCAATGGCCCGAATGATCGAGTGCTTGGCGGATCAGGTCGATGCAGGCGAACTAACGATAGAAGCGCCATTCCAGATGCGCCGCAGAGGCGTGGAGTTGAAGCTGCATCTTGGCGATTCAGCGCTTGAAACCGATCAAACGTTGGTGCGTAACATCATCAAAGCGCGCCGGTGTTGGGTGATGGTTATTGATGGTAGAACGTTCTCTGAAATTGCGGAAACAGAAGGAAGTTCTAAACGCCGGGAGCAGGATGTGGTCGATCTCGCAATGCTGGCGCCTGATGTGCTGGACGCTATCGCTGCAGGCGACCAGCCTGCCGACCTGACCACGGACTACCTGATCAAGTCGGTCTTCCCGGCTACCTGGTCAGGTCAGCACAAGCGGTTCGCCGGGCTGTGATCTACAGACCCTCCCAAAGTCACCATACTCGTACCGCCGGAATCGCGAATTGAGACTGCGGCTGGGAATCGACAAAAGTTGCGCTCACTTCCGGGTCTCAACACAAGACGTTAAAAGCTAAGCCGCCGACGAAATGACACAATCTCCGGTCAATTATTCAGCGTGCCATTTCACGGAAAATGATGGCTGGGGTGGTAGGATTCGAACCTACGATACACGGTACCAAAAACCGCTGCCTTACCACTTGGCTACACCCCAACGGTGAGCGGCTATCTACGATTGTTGTTCGGAGGGTTCAAGAGGCTTTGAGCGAAAAAATCCGGCTTAGAGTAAAAATTATTTAGTCCGCGTTCCAGATGGTCCAGCGCTCCGTATTTTTGGCTATCAGTCAGCTGAGTTAAAAGGTGTTTCGCGTGCAAGAGCGGGCGAAGCCATGCAAAGTCTCAGTCGTTGGTACGACAGTTTTTAGTATTGTCGCTTTTCGGGGATTGGCCAGCTGATCGCGTTGGGTTGCAGAAGACCTCAGAGACTGCAACTGCAATTCACTTGCAAAAAATCCTGTTAAAATACTGAAAAATATAAAAAAATAAGAAGCCAACGGTTGCGTCGATAGATTTGAAAACTTAGCTGTATGCTAACCCCGCACCTCGTGACATAGGAGAAGAAGATGAAGCTGAACCCGAACGTTGCAGAAGCGTTGAATCGTCAGATCAACAATGAGCTTCACGCATCCTACACCTACCTTGCCATGGCTGCGTATTTCGAATCCGAGGACTTGCCCGGATTTGCCCAGTGGTTTCGCGGGCACTCGGTTGAAGAGAGCGGACACGCCATGCGCATCTTCGACTTTGTTGCTCAGCGTGGCGGAAGAATCGAAATTGATGGGATCGCCAAGCCGAAAGCGGATTACGCCTCGCCGGTTGAAGCGTTGGAACACGCTCTTGCAAACGAAGTAACGGTGACCGGGCAGATCAATGCACTGTTCGAGCTGGCGCACGAGGTCAAGGAATACAGCACTCAGAATATGCTGAACTGGTTCCTGGCTGAACAGAACGAGGAGGAAGACCTGTTTGGCAGAATCCTCGATCAGACCAAAGCGGCCAACGGGGATCGCTGGAATCTGTTGGTTCTGGACAAGGAAATGGGCACGCGGACAGCCGAAAGCGCTTAACCATCGCTTCCTTCAGGCGGGGCGGCACGTACGCCCCGCTATTCGCGGATTTCGGATGGGTCGACGCCCCAGAGGTTCGATTTTTGCGCCCAACCGCGATATCCGCCGGCCGAGATGTGGCACCAGTCCACGCTGCAACTACCCAGGCGCGCCACCACGCCGGATTCGAATTTCGCGCTGACCTGAGAATTGGGGTCGGGGCTGGTATAAACGGTCAATAGTTCAGATTCGATCAGCACAGTGCGCACACCAGACAAAAGCGCGTAGTGAACCCAACCACCAGCACCGTCGCGGTCTTGAACCCTGCGCCAGTTGCCGTATTCCGCCGTGATCTGCAGAGGCATTCCGCGCCGTTTGAACACCCAGTCGATTCGATGGGTCAGCGAGGGGCCTCTGCGTACGTTGCCCTCGGCGGCTTTCATCGAAACATATCGGGGCAGGGGCAGGTTGGTTACAGGGCCACGCTTGTCCTGAGCGCTGGCGGTCAGAGTGCTCAGCGCCAACAGAAATGCGGACGTAACCACCAGAAGGCGGCGTTTTACTGGTAGAAAACCACTCACTGACTGTCTGCTCTTGTGCCTGTTGATCGGGTTTCGAAAAAAGGTCGTCTCAATGCGTTGGGGTTCTTGTGCCCCGCCTTATCCTGCGCCACGATGCCATGGCGCGCGAAGGTTTGCAAAGCGATGGGAGGGCGAAGGTGCCAAGAGAACGTCTGAGTGTTGTCGTTACGCGACGGTTGCCCGAGGCGGTGGAAACCAGGCTGAGCGAGTTGTTCGATGTGCAGTTGCGCGACGATGACACGCCCATGACGCGCGAGGAATTGGTCGCAGCCGTGCAAAGCGCGGATGTCCTTGTGCCCACGGTGACGGATACCATCGATGGTGGGCTGCTAGGGCAGGCAGGTGAAAAGCTGCGTCTGATCGCCAATTACGGGGCAGGGGTCGACAATATCGATGTGGCCACAGCCCGGCAGCGGGGCATTCTGGTTTCGAATACGCCGGGCGTGCTGACCGATGACACGGCAGACATGACCATGGCACTGATCCTCTCGGTCACCCGCCGGATCCCTGAGGGGCTGTCGGTCATGCAAAAGGGCGACTGGGAAGGCTGGGCTCCAAATGCGCTGCTAGGTGGCCGGATCGGTGGACGTCGGCTTGGCATTCTAGGCATGGGGCGGATTGGTCAGGCCGTTGCCCGCCGTGCATCGGCTTTCGGGATGCAGGTGCATTACCACAACCGTCGCCGGTTGCGTCCGGAGACCGAGCAAGAGCTTGAGGCAACCTATTGGGAAAGCCTCGATCAGATGGTGGCGCGGATGGACGTGATCTCAGTTCATTGCCCGTCTACACCATCGACCTTTCACCTGATGAATGCGCGGCGCCTCAAGCTTCTGAAGCCGTCAGCTGTGATCGTGAACACGTCGCGGGGCGAGGTGATCGATGAAAACGCGCTTACCCGTCAAATCCGCTCGGGCGATATCGCCGGGGCAGGGCTGGATGTGTACGAGCATGGCACACATGTGAACCCGCGCCTGCGGCAATTGCCGAACGTGGTTTTGCTGCCTCATATGGGATCGGCCACGTTGGAAGGGCGGATCGAGATGGGCGAGAAGGTCATTATTAATATCAAAACCTTCGAAGACGGGCATCGCCCGCCGGACCAGGTTGTGCCATCCATGTTGTGACCCGTTTGCGCCGCAGGGACGACAAATAAATTTTCAGGAGGATACGATGAAACGAAAGCTGATTTCGGGATTGTTTTTGTCGGCGTTGATGCTGGGCAGTGCTTCATTCGCGCAAGAGACAGCGGATGAAGTTGCCCCCGAGGGGGCATCGGACGGGCAGGTGCAGGGTCTGACGGAAGAGGTTATCGCCGCGCTTGAAGCCAAGATGGCCGGGCAGCCGGTAACTTCGCAGAACTGGATGGTTGCGGCCGCGAACCCGCTAGCCGTTGAAGCCGGAGCCAAGGTGTTACGGGCCGGTGGGTCTGCCGCCGATGCAATGGTCGCCGTGCAAGTCGTGCTGGGGTTGGTTGAACCGCAATCTTCGGGCCTTGGTGGCGGG
Organism: Ruegeria sp. ABF4_144; assembly: GCF_056160045.1. Classification (NCBI taxonomy): domain Bacteria; kingdom Pseudomonadati; phylum Pseudomonadota; class Alphaproteobacteria; order Rhodobacterales; family Roseobacteraceae; genus Ruegeria; species Ruegeria sp. ABF4_144. Next base: position 2,525,796 of record NZ_JBSWWK010000001.1, on the reverse strand, counting down.
GCTTTTCTGGTTTGGTACGACGCAGCAACCGGCAAGCTGACGACACTGGACGGGCGCGAGACGGCGCCGCTTGAGGCCAACCACCGGCTGTTCCATGATGAAAACGGTGAACCGCTGAAATTTTACGATGCAGTTGTCGGGGGCCTTTCGGTTGGCACCCCGGGTACCCCTGCATTGCTGGAAGAAGCGCACCGGCGCTGGGGCCGTAGCCCATGGCCCAGCCTGTTTCAGGACGGGATCACTCTGGCAGACGAAGGCTTCCTCGTCTCGCCGCGTCTGGCTGCATTGGTCGAAGCCGATGCCGAACGGCTGTCTCGTTTCCCGGTCACGGCGGAATACTTCCTGCCGGGCGGTGAGCCATTGCAACAAGGGCAGCGGCTGATGAACCCGGACTACGCGGAAACGCTGCGGGTTTTGGCCAGCGAAGGTTCCGCCGGGTTCTATGGCGGTGAGATTGCCGCCGGGATCATCAGCACCGTTCGATCGGCACCGGGCAATCCCGGTGTGCTGTCCGGCGTCGATCTGGCGCTGTATCAGGTTATTGAGCGCGAACCTGTTTGCGCCGCCTACCGCGCCTATGAAGTCTGCGGCATGGGGCCGCCTTCGTCCGGGGCGCTGACGGTTGGCCAGATTCTGGGGATGCTCGAAGGCTATGATCTGGCAGCGATGGGGCCGGAGGACACGCATTCTTGGCGTCTGATCGGCGACGCGTCCCGATTGGCCTTTGCGGATCGGGGTCGTTACATGGCCGATCACGATTTTGTCCCGATGCCGACACAGGGTCTGGTGCACCCCGACTACCTTAGTGAACGCGGCCAACTGCTGGGCGGAGAGGGCGCACTGACCGAAGTCGCGCCCGGCAATCCGGAATTCGATCATGCCTCGAACTGGGCGGATGACGTTTCGCTGGAACTGCCCTCGACCTCGCATATTTCCATCGTCGACCAGTACGGCAACGTGCTGTCGATGACCACGACCATCGAGAACGGGTTCGGATCGCGGTTGATGACCAACGGGTTCCTTTTGAATAACGAACTGACCGATTTCTCGTTCAAGACCCACAGCGATGGCGTTCCTATTGCCAACCGGCTGGAGCCGGGCAAGCGCCCGCGTTCGTCCATGAGCCCCACGATCGTGATGCAGGACGGCGCACCAGTTCTGGCCATTGGTTCACCCGGTGGCAGCCGAATAATCGGTTACGTGGCCAAGTCGATCATTGCCTGGGCCGATTGGGATATGGATGTGCAACAGGCGCTGTCCTTGCCGCATCTGGTCAACCGTTTTGGCACCTATGATGTGGAACAGGGCACGGCCGCCGAGGGCTATGCCGATGCGCTGATCGGGCTGGGGTTCGAGGTCAACCCGCGTGACCTGACATCGGGCCTGCACGCGATTGAGATCGGAGATGTCCTGATCGGTGGCGCGGACCCGCGCCGCGAAGGCATCGCGCTGGGTGAATAAGAGAGGTTCTTCATGGTGCAGGCAGTCGCGTTGCCCCGAAACGACGCCGGGATTGAAACAGCTGTCGGCATTCTGAAGCAGAAGTTCGGCGATCGTCTGCAAACCGGTCAGGCGATCCGCGAACAGCACGGCCACACGACCACCTGGATCGAAAACCAGTCCCCGGATGCAGTGGTGTTTCCGCATTCGACCGAGGAGGTTTCGGAGATCGTAAAAACCTGCGCCCAACACAAGGTGCCGGTGATCCCCTTTGGAACCGGCACCTCGCTGGAGGGGCATGTAAACGCCCCGGCTGGTGGCATCTCGGTAGACCTGACCCAGATGAACAAGGTGCTGGCCGTCCACGCCGGCGATCTGGATTGTGTCGTGCAACCCGGCGTGACCCGCGAAGACCTGAATACTCATCTTCGCGATCAGGGCCTGTTCTTTCCCATCGATCCGGGCGCCAATGCCTCGCTTGGCGGGATGGCGGCGACGCGTGCCTCGGGCACCAATGCAGTGCGCTATGGCACGATGAAAGACAACATCCTCAGTCTTGAGGCTGTGATGCCGGACGGGCAGATCATCCGCACTGGACATCGGGCCAAGAAATCCTCGGCCGGGTACGACCTGACCCGCCTGTTGATCGGGGCCGAGGGCACATTGGGTATCATCACCGAACTTACCCTGCGCCTGCAGGGCATCCCCGAGGCGATTACTTCGGCCCGGTGCTCCTTTCCTTCGGTCGACGCCGCCTGTCAGGCGGTGATGATGACGATCCAGTACGGCGTGCCTGTGGCGCGGATCGAACTGCTGGATGAGCTGTCGGTAAAGGCCGCCAACGCCTATTCCGGGCTGGACCTGCCGGAAACGCCGCTGTTGCTGCTGGAATTTCACGGCTCCGAGGCCGGTGCGGTTGAGCAGGCTGAGACATTCGGTCAGATCGCCGAAGAGTTTGGTGGCGCGGATTTCGCTGCGACCTCGACCACCGAAGAGCGCAACAAGCTGTGGCAGGCCCGACACGACATGTACTGGGCCAGCTTGCAACTGCGCCCCGGCGCGCGGGGGATTTCCACCGACGTCTGCGTTCCAATCTCACGCCTGGCGGAATGCGTGGCGGCAACACGGGCCGAGGCGCAAGACCTTGGTTTGTTAGCTCCGATTGTCGGGCATGTGGGCGACGGCAACTTTCATACTCTGTTGCTGATCGACATGGAGAACGCGGATGAGGTCGCCAAAGCCGACGGCTTTGTCGGCTGGCTGAACGATCTGGCAATCTCGATGGAGGGGACCTGTACCGGCGAACACGGAATCGGGCAGGGCAAGCGGCCCTATTTGGTCAAGGAACTGGGGCCGGCGATTAACTATATGGGGGCGATCAAGATGGCCCTGGATCCGGATAACATCATGAATCCGGGTAAAATTCTGCCATCCTCTTGATTGTAATCCGAACAGAAATTCCAGCGTCGCAGCCATAAGACCGCCCTAATTTAGGTCTATCTTTCGCAAAAACGAGCAGCGATTTATTTCGGATATTCATATGGACAGTTTGCGGATCTTTGGGTTTGTGATGATCATAGTTTTGGTCATTATCGGCTTGGACTATTACCAACAGGACAAAAAGCACGAAGGCACTTTGTCCGCGAATGGTTACGTGGACTCGATCAAGCATCGATTTGCACAGCAGCAGGTTGAGCGCGACGCCAAAGCCGCCGAGCGGGAACGCAAAAAGTTATGGAAAGCGGGCGCGAAGCCTCATCTTCCCGCAGCCACTAGTGGTTGGACCCGTTACGAACTGACAGACGCGGACAACAAAGCTGTTGCGACTGCAGTATCAAACTATGGTCTGGCGCCTCTGATCAGTTCCATTTCTAGCACGTCGGAATTGATGGGACTGTCCAGCAGCGGCAAGGACGGTATTCTGCGCAAGCTCAGCAAAACGGGTGCGGTCTATGCTCAGGGTGATGAAATCGCCTGGTTTGATATTAGCCTGAAACCGGAATCGCCGCGCAACACGCTGGCTGGAATTGCGCTGTCCCGGCAGCAGAATTTCATGGCTCAGGCCGTAATCAAGAAAGGGTATGCGGTTATCGATGGTGTTGCGTTTATCGAGATAACGCAGGACCTGACGTCTCCTACCGAGCCGCTTTCCTATCGCAAAATCACAGGGCGGATCGGAATCGACGAAGAGGTTGTGATCCGTTTGCACACCAACGCCAGTGACTCCTCGATCCAAGAGCTTTTGGGCGCGGTGGATTATGCCGCCCTTAACGCTTTGCTGACTTTCCCTTCGCCTGTGGTGGGGCAGGGATATTCGGTGCCTCTGGCAGGGCAGCCGGAAGTCGCCGAAAAAATGGATCGCCTGTATTCCGAAATGATCTTGGTTCAGGAAAAGACATCGGACGAAAAGCTCAAGAATCTGGATGTCACTGCGCTGGTGGTGAACTCGATGACGGCGTCGGGGCTCAACAGCGAGGGCCTGATGGACATCACCGGTGGCGAGGTCTTTGAAAATCAGGACGTCCTGCAGATCGGTTACGGCCGGGCGCAGCAACTGCTGCTGGATTCGGGTACGCGCCAAGCGGCGCTGGCTTCCGAGGCTGAAACGGACACCGCGTCTGTGAATGTTGTCGAAGAGCAAGACGCGCAGGGCTTTTTCGGTCGGTTGAAAGAAAAGTTGCCTGCATTTGACTCGTCGGAACCGCAGGAAGCGGCGGCAAAACCCGCAAAACCCAGCCAGCCTGTGCGCGTACACAAGGGCGGCCTCGGCAGCGGTTGCGCCAAGGTCGGCAGCATAAAACGGTGTTCTGTCACCGGGCAATAGGGGCCTAAATCGGCGTATCCGGTGGCCATCTGCGGCAACGGGGTCGTTTTCCTTCTCTCACTGGTCGGATGAATGTCGCGTTTGGCCCTGCAAATGCGCCATATGGTTCCAACAGATTCCAAGGAGAGACGTCCGGTTATGAAAACCCAAGTCAAAGCACTGGTCGTTGGCGGCGGCGCCGTCGGGACCTCGATTGCCTATCATCTGGCCAAAGCGGGCTGGGACGATGTGATGTTGATCGAACGGGACGAGCTGACGTCCGGGTCCACCTGGCACGCAGCGGGCCTGCTGCCGCTGTTCAACATGTCCTATGCAACGACCCACATCCACAAGTACTCGGTAGATTTCTACAAAACGCTTGAGGAAGAGACCGGCCTGAACGCAGGTTTCGCCGTGGTCGGCAACCTGCGCATGGCGCAAACGCAAGAGCGTATGGACGAATACATGCTTTATGCGTCCACAGCCGAAACCTGTGACGTTGCATATGAGTGGCTGACACCCGAGCAGATCAAGGAACGCTGGCCGCTGATCGAGACATCGGACCTGAAAGGTGCGATCTATCACACCGAAGACGGCTACATTAACCCTGCCGACGTGACACAGGCGATGGCCAAGGGTGCCCGTCAGCGTGGCGTTGATATCGTCCGCAAGCTGCAGGCGGATGCCTTCCACTGGAACGGCACCCATTGGGAAGTCACCTGCACCAAGATGGTCGAAAAAGGTGGCAACCTTGTCGAAAGCGACGAGCAGGTTGTGATCACTGCCGAGCATGTCGTGACTGCTTCGGGCAACCACGCACAGCGCACCGCCAAGATGCTGGGCATCAAGATGCCCGCCATCCCGGTCGAGCACACCTTCATCGTCATGGATAAAGACCCCGAGCTGGTCAAATGGCGTGAAGCTGGCAACCCGGAACACCCCGTAGTGCGCGACGCGGACAACGAATCCTACGCGCGTGAAGAGCGTGGCGGCTGGATCCTGGGTATTTACGAGCACGGCGCGCCCGCGCGGTTCGAGCATGGTGTGCCGGATAGTTTCCGCGCCGACCTATTTCCGCTGGATCTGGACCGGATCGCCGATCAATACATGGCAATGGCCGAACGTGTGCCGTCCTGTGCTGAATCCGGCCTGAAAGACGACTTCAACGGCCCGATCTGCTACACGCCCGACGGCAACCCGCTGGTTGGTCCGGCTCCGGGTCTGCGCAACATGTGGCTGGCCGAAGGCTTCAGCTTCGGTATCACCGCTGCTGGCGGCACCGGCTATTATCTGGCTCAGATGATGGTCGATGGCGAAGCCGAGATCGACATGGCCTCGCTGGACCCCAAGCGGTATTCGTCCAACTGGATGACCACCGAGTTCGCGGCGCGCAAGAACGAAGAGTGCTATGAGCACGTCTACATCCTGCACCACCCCGACGAAGAGCGCGCAGCTTGCCGTCCACTGCGCACCGTTCCGGCGTACGACCGTCAGAAGGCGCGCGGCGCACAGTTCGGTTGGGTGAACGGTTGGGAACGCCCCAACTATTTCGGCCCGGTTGATGCGCCTGAGAACTTTGACGAGGAAAGCCGGTCCTTCCGCCGTGGCAACTGGTGGCAATATGCCGTTGAAGAAGCCAAGGCGATCCGCGAAGGCGTTGGCCTGATCGACGCGTCGGCCTTCACCAAGCACGTCGTCAAAGGCCCCGGTGCAACCCAGTTCCTGGATTGGTTCACCTGCAACAAGCTGCCCAAGGTTGGACGCATCAACCTGACCTACGCGCTGACCTCGCACGGCACCACCCGCACCGAATACACCATCGTCCGCAACGGCGAGAACAACTACTACATCGTCTCCGCCGGTGCTTGGACCGAGTACGACGCCGACTATCTGCGTAAGGCGGCTGAGGACAAAATGGAGGAGTTCGGGTACATCGAGATCCAGGACGTTACCACTCAGTGGGGCGTCTTCGCCATCGCCGGACCCAAGTCGCGTGACGTTCTGAAAGAGGTCATCAACGACGCTGATCCGGAAACTGCACTGTCTAACAAGCGTTTCCCTTGGCTGTCGGCGCGCCAGATTGAGTTGGGCATGTGTCCGGTCAACGCGATCCGCGTGGCCTATACCGGTGAGCTTGGCTGGGAACTGCACCACCCGATCGAGATGCAGAACTACCTGTTCGACCTGCTGGAAAAAGCCGGTGAGAAGCACGGTATGAAGCTGGTCGGTGCCCGCGCCCAGAACTGGCTGCGTCAGGAGAAATCCTATCGCGCCTTTGGTACCGAATTGGGTCGCGACGCGACCCCGCTGGAAGCCGACCTGCCGCGCTTTGTCGATCTGTCGAAAGACTTCTACGGCAAGGCCAAGCTGGAAGAGACCGGCGTGCGCGTGAAGTGCTGCACTCTGCTGATCGATGGACCGGACGATGCCGATCCGTGGGGCCGCGAGGCGCTGTACACGCCGGAAGGTGAGCGCGTGGGTCGTCTGACCTCGGGCGGCTACTCGGTGGCGTTCGAGAAATCCATCGGCATGGGTTACGTAAAGCCCGAGCTGGCGGTCGAAGGCACCAAGCTGCAAGTCAAAATTCAGGACAAGTTGTGGGATGCGGTTGTCACCTGCGACAGCCCCTACGATCCGAAGAACGAAACCATCCGCAAGGACGGCTAAATACACAAAGGCCCCGGATGACTCCGGGGCCTTTTGTTTTTGAGGTCAAGCGCTTAGCTCATCGTAACATTCCAGCGCCTTGGCGGCATACATCATCGACGGCCCGCCGCCCATCTGCACGGCCATGGCCAACACGTCGGAAAACTCCTCCCGCGTTGCGCCCGCTTTAATCAGGGCTCCGGTATGAAGGGTTATGCAGGGCTCGCACCGGATCGCGATGGACATGCCCAAGGCGATGAACTCTTTGGTCTTATAGTCCAGCGTTCCGCCCTGTTTGACCGCCGCGCTCAGCGCGCCAAATGCGCGGGTGGCGTCGGGGATTGCGCCGTTGAGGTTGCGCAGTCCGCTGCGCGTATCCTTGATTTTTTCCTGCCAACTCATGTTGTCATTCCATGTTACATTTCACAAATGGAATATGTTTTAACTTAGCATGCCTAGCCTTGATCTTGATCAGGTGCCGAGTTTTTCCGCTATGAAGGCCAGATTGTTTGCGGGCATTTCGACAATCTCGAGGACAGTCAGATTCTGCCCTGCCATCCAAGCGGCGATGTCTTTGTCGTCCTTGTAACCAATCTCGGGGTCCTGTTGGGTCAGTGCGCTATGAAACCGCTGGTCGCCGTCGCTTGTCAGTTGGCCCGAGCGTTTGAATGGCCCGTAGAGGATGAAGCGTCCTCTTGGGGCCAATGCCTGCGCGGTTTCGGCAATCAGTACCTGTGCTTCAGGCCAACTGATCAGATGCAGCAGATTGATTAAAACGATCAGATCCAGATCAGCGAACGACTCATGCCACCCTTGCGCTGTCGCATCCAGCGCGGCGGCATCGGCGACGTTGGCCAGGTCGGCGGCATAAGCGTCGATACTGGCGCGGCGGTCGGGTTCCACCTCGGTCGGTTGCCAAAACAGGTCGGGCAAGGCTTGGGCAAAGGCACTGACATGTTGGCCGGTGCCGCTGGCGATCTCCAGCGCTTGGCCAGATTTCGGAGCCCATTGCGTCAGCAACTCACACAGCGCCTTGGCGTTGCGGGTTGCGGCCGGAGCTACCAGTCGCCCGTCTTGTCCTTCGGTGGCGACGCTAGCATTGGAGGGCAAGGATCGTTTGCTCATCGGCGCAACCTTTCCGGGCTGAGGGCCGCAATTGTTTCAGAGTCCAGTTCCGAAGCCGAACCTGTCGCCAAGTCTGCCACCAGTCGCGACGCGGCCGGAGAGGTCTGGAACCCGTACCCGCCCTGTCCGGCGGACCAGACGAACGCTGGATCGGACGAGTCCGGCCCCAGCACAAGGGTTCCATCTGGCGCAAAGCTGCGCAACCCCGCCCAGTTGGTTTCGACACGCGTGACGGGTTCGGTGACCATCTCTTCGTACCGGGCCAGACCTTCGGCCAGCACCATATCATCAGCATAGGCATCATGTGGCGATACGTGGTCGGCCTCGGACGGAGAAACCAGCAGCTTGCCTGCATCAGGTTTAGCATACCATGCCTCGGCAACGCCCAGCATCATGGGCCACCCTCGAACGTCGCGCCCGCCCGGTGCTGGCAAGCGCGCCATCGACCTGCGTTTGGGAATGATTCCGATTGGGGCAATCCCGGCCATTTCGGCGATCTCGTCTACCCAAGCACCTGCGGCATTGATCAATGTACGGGCTTCGTAGGGGCCTCCGGCCTCGATAACCCAGTGCCCCTCCTTGCGAATATCGGTAACCTTGGCTTTGGTCAGAACCTGCCCGCCATTGCCGCGAATGACGCGGGCAAAATCCTGCAGCAACCTGTCTGTATCAATGTCGAACGCTGCATCGCTGACAGCGGCGAAGCCCAGCGTTTCGGGGTTCAGGATCGGGATGCGAGCCCGTGCATCGTCTGTGGTGATCCGCTGCATGTTCAGGTCCGCCATGTCCCGTTCGAACGCCTCGCCCTGATCCTTGTCGCCAACCAGCATCAGCCCGCGCGGCGTGAGATACCCACCGTTCTCGGTATGTAGGAAACTGGCGCTGGCCTTGTTCAACGCCACAACTGACGGCGGCCCATAGCTTTCTTCGAACAACGCAGCCGACCGGCCCGAGGCATGGTACCCCAAAGCATCCTCAGCCTCGAGCACGGTCACTTTCCCGTGTTGCGACAGCCGCGCCCCGGCGCTCAGGCCGGCAATGCCACCGCCGATGACCAGAAAATCAATCATGTGCCCCCCCCGCTGGCTGTAGTTTGTGCTAAGTGCTTGAAACTGTCAGCAGACTTTAAGCAGGCTTGAAATTGCGCATCAACCCATCCAAAGAAGTATCAAGCAGAAACAGGAGGGCAGGGTGAGTACCGCAGATCTACACCCGATGGCCACGGGGCATATTCCGTCCTACGTGACCCAGGCGGACGGCAGTGATTTTCTTTTGACGTTCATGTTTGTTTTTACCGTTGTCGTCATCATTCTGATCGGAGTGGGATATTTCACCCTGCACTCGATCCCTGAGAAGCTGGCACATGAATCCAACCACCCACAGTTCCAATTGGTCGGCATTCTGGCCCTGTTGGCGCTGTTCACCCACAACGGATTGTTCTGGGTCGCGGCCGTTCTGGTGGCAGGTTTCCAGTTCCCCGACGTTGCCGCCCCGCTGAGGGCTATCGCCGATGCGATCCGATCTTTGGGCAAGCACGGCCAGTCGGAACCCACACCAGTGCAACCCTCGGAACCCGCCGCGCAGCAGGAGCAGTAAGACATGCTTGAAACTTTGATGTGCGCGCTGGTAACGGTGCTGCCCGACTATCTGTTTCGCCGCTTTGTTCAAGGCAAACGGATCGGTCACGAGATAACGCTGTTCACCATGTGGTACGAACTGCGCTGGGGCCTGACCACCTGTGCCATTCTGGCGCTGACGGTGATCACCACGCTGTTCTACTTCCACCCGGCCAGCAAGACGGCCGCTTCGTATTTCCGCACGGTGACGATCCTGCCGCAACTCGGTGGCCGCGTGGCCGAGGTATACGTCACCAACAACCAGCAGGTTGTGGCTGGCCAGCCAATCTTTCGGATCGAGGACTTCACCCAGACCGCTATGGTCGAGTCTGCCCATGCCCAGATCGCGCAGGTTCAGGCTTCTTTGAAAGTGGCGCAAACCGATTTGGCTGAATCCGAAGCCGGGATCGCCGGCGCCCGCGCCGCGCTGGATCAATCGCTTGAGGATCTTGAGCGCAACACCACACTACGCGACGAAGGCTCCAGCGCTGTAAGGCTGGCCGAGATCGACCGGCTGGAAAACCTTGTGGCCGAGCGTGAAGCGCAATTGCGGGCGGCAGAGGCGCAGCGCGCCGCTGTCGTTCAACAGATCGAAGAGTTGATCCCTGCCCAATTGGTCAGTGCCAACGCGCAGCTGGATGCAGCGTTGACCGAGCTGGACAAGACCGTGATCAGCGCCGGGGTAACGGGCCGGATTGAACAGTTCGGCCTGCAGGTTGGTGACTACGTCAGTCCGCTGCTTCGTCCGGCGGGTATCCTGGTTCCGTCAAATTCGGGTCATGACCGATTTCAGGCGGCGTTCAACCAGATGTCGGCTCAGGTCATCAAGCCCGGCATGATCGGCGAGTTGGGCTGCATGACCAAGCCCTTCACCGTCATCCCGATGGTTGTGGTCGAGGTCCAGGACGTGATCCCGTCCGGACAAATTCGTCCCTCGGACGAGCTGCGGGACGTGCAGGCCAACAAGACACCAGGTTCAATCCTGGTCTACATGGAGCCGCTCTATAAAGGCATGGCCGATGATATCCCACCGGGCAGCAATTGTCTGGCTAACGTCTATACCGACAATCACGAACGGTTGAAGCACGATGACCTGGGTTTTTGGCAATCCGCCGCCCTGCACGTGATCGATACGATCGGTGTGGTCCACGCCGCGGGCCTGCGCCTGCGCCTGATCCTGATGCCGGTGAACACGCTGGTTTTGACAGGTCACTGAGGCCCACACCTTTGGGGCGATCAGCCCCCCTGAGACCGCTCGTATTCCATGCGGGCGGTCCTGACCTGATCCATCTGTTCATGTGACCAGAACACAAGCGGCTTCAGTTTCTCCAACAGGCTGCGGCCCAGCGGTGTCAGTTCGTAGGACACAGCCACAGGCGGCCCCGGATCGACCGTCCGCGTCAGATAGCCATCCCGCTGCAAACCGCGCAGGTTTTCCGTCAGCACCCTTTGGGTGACGTCCCCGATACAACGTTTCAACTCGCCAAATCGCTTGGGCTCATCTTCAAGCGCAAGGATGATAATCATGCGCCATTTGCCGGTCACGTTGGACAGGATCGACCGGATCGAGCAATCCGATGCCTCGGCCTTTGAATTCACACCTATTGGCAGCATGGCGTCCTCTAGTTCAAAATGAATACCAAAGACGATAGTAGTACTAAATAGGGATATTTCAAAGGGTTGAATTAAATCAGGTACCCTTGAGGTAACCAAATTATTAAAAAGTGCGTAATTGATATGTAGTGCAAATTTAATACCAAATATCACCACAACGCGAATCAAGAGGATACCTCCTATGACACCCAAGGAAATCGTACTGGCCCTGTTTTCCGCTGCTTTTGTCGAACATGACCCGCAGGCCGCCGGCCAGATGGTGACGCCCGGCTATATCCAGCACAACCCGCAGATCCCGACCGGGGCAGAGGGGCTGATGGGTCTGATCCCGCTGGTCGAACAATCGGGCATGACGGTTACCACCCACCGGGTCATCACCGAGGGCGATATGGTGGTACTGCACAACACCTACGACAACGCTGACGCGTTTGGCGCATCGCAACTGGCCGCGTTTGATATCTTCCGGGTCGAAGACGGCAAGGTCGCCGAGCATTGGGACAATCTGCAGCCTGTGCCCGCCACCACAGCCTCGGGGCGCGGAATGACCGACGGCCCGGTCGAGATCGTGGACCATGACCAGACCGAACAGAACAAAGAGCTTGTTCTTGGTTTTGTGCGCGATGTGCTGGCAGGGCAAGCGCCCGAGAATGTGACAAACTACATGAACCCCGAAGTCTATATGCAGCATAACCCGTCGATCGACGATGGTCTGGACGGGCTGATGGCCGCGATCGAGGCATTTGCTGCACAGGGGCAGGTCATCACCAAGTTCGAGCCACAATTCGCCGTAGCCGAAGGCAATTTTGTTTTCGTCGCCACTGACGCGATCATGGGTGGCGCGCCTTATGCTTTCTTTGACCTGTGGCGGGTCGAGGATGGCTTGATTGTCGAACACTGGGACGTGGTGTCGCCCATCCCGGCGCAAGCGGCGCATGAAAACGGCAAGTTCTGAGCCTTCGCTCGGTCAAACCCACAAAAAAAGGCCCGCAATCCAGCGGGCCTTTCCAATGTGCGAGGTCGCAGCTTACTGCGGGATTTCGCCTTCCAGACCTTCGACATAGAAGTTCATGCCTGCCAGGGTGCCGTCATCGGCGCTTTCGCCCTCGGCCAGCCAGTCGCTGCCGTCCTGCTTTTTCAGCGGGCCGGTGAAGGGATGGTATTCACCTGCGGCCATGGCAGCCTTCAGGGCCAGAGCTTCTTCTTTGACATCGGCCGGAACAGCGTCCGAGATCTCACCGATTGCGACCATGCCTTCGCGGATGCCATCCCATGTGTTGGCGCTTTCCCATGTTCCGTCCATTACGGCCTGGGTCCGTGCAATGTAGTAGGGAGCCCAATCGTCAATGATCGACGAGACGCGCGGGAACGGAGCGTATTCGCTCATGTCCGAGGCCTGACCGAATGTCACAACGTTGCCTGCCTCTTGCGCAGCCGCCTGCGGCGCGGTCGAGTCGGTGTGCTGCAGGATTACGTCCGCGCCCTGTTCGATCAGAACGGTGGCGGCGTCAGCCTCTTTCGCCGGATCGAACCAAGTGTAGGCCCAGACGATCTTGAACTCGACATCCGGGTTCACCTTCTTGGCGTGGATATAGGCCGAGTTGATGCCGCGGATCACTTCGGGGATCGGGTAGGAGCCGATATAGCCGATGATGTTCGACTTGGTCATTTTTCCGGCGATGTGGCCCTGAACAGCACGGCCTTCGTAGAACCGGGCCGAATAGACCGAGACGTTGTCTGCGGTTTTATAGCCGGTCGCGTGCTCGAACTTCACGTCTGGGAATTTCTTGGCCACGTTGATGGTCGGGTCCATGTAGCCGAACGAGGTGGTAAAGATCAGGTCAGCGCCTTCCAGCGCCATCTGGGTCATCACACGCTCGGCGTCGGGGCCTTCGGGCACCGATTCAACGAACACGGTTTCGACTTTGTCGCCAAAGTGCTCTTCAACCGCCAGACGGCCCTTGTTGTGCTCATAGGTCCAGCCGCCGTCACCCACTGGGCCGACATAGACGAAACCGACCTTGGTTTTGTCTTCGGCCATAGCGCCTGTTGCCAGACCAAGCGCCATGGCGGCACTTGTCAGAAGTGTAGTGAATTTCATGTGTTACTCCCCAAGTTGGTTCAGTTGGCCCCTAGTGCGAGGCATGGAAGGTCCGGCCCAATGCGGCAGGTGCGCTGCTCTTGTCGGCCGAAAGGATCACAAGCACAAGGATCGTGATGATGTAGGGCGACATTGCCAGATACTCGACAGGAATGGCAACGCCCGCTGCCTGCAAATTAAGCTGCAACACGGTGATACCGCCGAACAAATAGGCACCCAGCAAGGCCCGCCATGGCTTCCAGCTGGCGAACACCACCAACGCAAGGGCAATCCAACCAACACCAGCGGTCATGCCCTCAGTCCACTGTGGGACGCGGATCAGGCTGATGTAGGCTCCGCCAAGGCCTGCGCAGGCACCACCGAAGAGGATTGCCATGATGCGGATCTTGATGACCTTGTAGCCAAGCGCATGCGCAGCATCGTGGTTTTCGCCGACCGCGCGCAGGATCAGACCGACGCGGGTGTATTTCAGCGTGGCCCAGACTGCAGCCGTCAGAGCAATGCCGACATAGAGGATTGGGTCATGCTGGAACAGGATCGGGCCGATCACCGGGATATCGCTGATCAACGGGATGTGGATTTCACCCATGTCGGGTGGTTTGACACCCACATAGCTTTGCCCCATCAGCGCGCTGAAGCCGAGGCCAAACAGGGTTAAAGCAAGGCCACTGGCAACTTGGTTGGCCAGTGCAAACTGCGTCAGTAGCACGAACAACAGGGACAGCACCGCGCCACCGATGGCTGCCGCGACAAAGCCCAGCCAGGGTGAACCGGTTTCGACCGAGATCGCAAAACCGCTGATTGCGCCGACGATCATCATGCCCTCGACGCCGAGGTTCAGAACGCCTGCCTTTTCGACGACCAGCTCTCCGATCGCGGCCAACAGCAGGGGGGTTGCGGCCACCATCAGCGAGGCGACCAGAAGTACGGGATTAATTTCACCAAGGTCCATTGTTACGCCACCTCGCTACGGGCCGCACGGATGCGGTAGTTTGTCAGAAGATCGAATGCCAGCAGGAAGAACAGGAGCATGCCCTGGAACACCTGAATGGCAGCGGCAGGCAGGCCCAGCTGAGACTGCGCGATTTCACCGCCGATATAAGTCAGCGCCATTAGGCCACCAGCCAGCAGGATACCCACCGGATGCAGGCGGCCCAGAAAGGCTACGATGATCGCGGTAAAGCCGTAGCCGACGTTAAAGTCGATGCTGACCACACCCGAGGGGCCCGAGACTTCGAACATCCCCGCTAGCCCTGCCAGCGCGCCGGACAGACCGAGGCAGAACAGGATCAGGCGGGCAGGGTTCACACCTGCGAACTTGGCCGCGCGGGGAGCCTCACCCGTCAAGCGGATGTGGAATCCCAACATGTGGCGGTTTAGTAGAACATAGGCAAAGATCACTGCGATCAGCGCGGTCACGACGCCCCAGTGCATGCCCGATCCGGCAATCAGCTCGGCATTATGGGCGCTGTCATAGGACTGCAGGTTGCGCGAACCGGGGAAGCCGAAGCCTTCGGGGTTTTTCAGCAGACCGAGTGAAACCGAGGCCAGCATCTGCTCGGCCACATAGACCAGCATCAGCGATACAAGGATCTCGTTGGTGCCAAAGCGGACTTTCAGGAAGGCCGGTATCATCGCCCACAGCCAGCCGCCGAATGCACCGGCAATCACCATGATCGGGAAGATGTAGAACGCATCCAGTGGATAGAACGCCAGACCTGCACCAGCGCCAAAGATGGCGCCCATGATGTACTGTCCTTCGGCGCCGATGTTCCAGATACCTGCACGGAAGCCCAAAGACAGGCCGATAGCGATCAGCACCAGCGGCGCACCTTTCACCAGCAATTGCGGGCGGTAGTAGAACGCGAACTCACCAAACAGAGGTTCCCAGAAAATGGTTCCGATGGCCTCAACCGGGTTCTTGCCCAGAATGGAGAACAGAATTCCGCCGAACACCATCGTTGCCAGAACCGCGACCAGAGGGGTGGCATAAGACCATGCCTTGGACGGCTGTGGCCGTTTCTCCAACACTATCATCTGCTCATACCCCCGTTTTCATTTCTTGTTTTGTGTTAGACATGGGCCACCTCCATGCCATGCGCGCCACCCATCATCAGACCGATCTCGTCGACCGTCAGGCCCGTGGTCGGGCGCGGGGCGCTCAGGCGGCCTTCGTTCAGGGCCGCAAAGCTGTCCGAGATTTCCATCAATTCGTCCAGATCCTGGCTGATGCAGATCACCGCCGTGCCTTTGGCAGCCAGATCCAAAATGGCCTGCCGGATCGACGCCGCCGCTGCCGCATCCACACCCCATGTCGGCTGGTTCACCACAAGAACGTCCGGGTTCTGCAGCACTTCGCGGCCGATCACGAATTTCTGAAGGTTGCCGCCCGACAGCGAGCGCGCCGCATTCTCGGGCCCCGGCGTGCGTACGTCAAAGGCGCTTATTATTTTTTCAGCAAAGCTCTTGGTTTCTGCCCATTTGAGGAACCCGTTGCTTTCCAATCCTTCACGAACCGACCCGGTCAGCAGGGCGTTTTCGGTCAGGCTCATATCCGGTGCCGCCGCATGGCCGAGCCGTTCTTCGGGTGCGGTCAGTACACCCAGCTTGCGTCGTGCAGTGGGGCCCATTTTGCCGATCTTCTGACCGTTGAATTTGATCGCATCGGCGGTTGTCAGGATTTCGCCTGAAAGCACGCCCAGCAATTCGTCTTGCCCGTTCCCAGCAACGCCACCGATGCCCAGAACCTCGCCCTTGCGGACGGTCATGTGGACATTGCGTAGCGCCGTTCCGAATTCCGACGGCGACGGCACTGACAGCCCGCTGACGTCCAGAGCAACCTCTCCGAACTCGCGGCCGGACCGTTCTGGTGTTTGCAGGGTCGAGCCGACCATCATCTCGGCCATATCACGCGCCGAGGTCTCGGCAGGGATGCATTCGCCCACGTTCTTGCCCAGACGCAGGATCGTGGCGTGATCACATAGTGTCCTGATTTCTTCCAGCTTGTGTGAGATATAAAGGATCGAAGTGCCCTCGGATCGAAGCTTATTCAGCGTTTCAAACAGGATATCGACTTCCTGAGGGGTCAGAACCGAGGTCGGCTCGTCCATGATCAGCAGCTTGGGGTCCTGCAGCAGACAGCGAATGATCTCGACACGCTGACGCTCACCCGCGGACAGGTCGCCAACAGTGCGGTAAGGGT
Source organism: Ruegeria sp. ABF4_144 (assembly GCF_056160045.1). NCBI lineage: Bacteria > Pseudomonadati > Pseudomonadota > Alphaproteobacteria > Rhodobacterales > Roseobacteraceae > Ruegeria > Ruegeria sp. ABF4_144. The sequence continues at coordinate 2,509,252 of NZ_JBSWWK010000001.1, read as the reverse complement.
CCAAAGGCAAGCCGTAGGTCTCGGACACTTCGCGGATGCGCGAGGCCAGATCACCCATCGGCGGCGGGTTCTCCATTCCCAGCGCGATGTTCTCGGCCACGTTCAACGCATCAAACAGCGAAAAGTGCTGGAACACCATTGCAATCCCGTCGGCCCGCGCAGCGCGGGGTTCGGGCGGCGCAAAAGGTTGGCCACGCAATAACATTGTACCGCTGTCGGGTTTCACCAGCCCGTAGATCATTTTCACCAGTGTGGATTTGCCGGCACCGTTTTCGCCCAGCAGGGCGTGGACTTCGCCTTCACCGATGTCAAAGGACACCTGATCATTGGCCACGACGCCGGGATAGGCTTTGGTCAGCCCTTGCAAGCTTAAAAGTGGAGTGGTCACGCGCTCAGGTCCTTCTTCAACTCGTTCTGTCGGGCCGGGCGCAAGAGCTGCGCGGCGACGCCAACGGCGATCATATGCGGGTGTTTGCCCAAGCCGGGATCACCGATTGGACAGGTGATCCGGCTGATCCGCTCGGGCGAATGCCCAAGGGCCGCCAGCCGCGACCGGAATCGCGCCCATTTCGTAGCCGAGCCGATCAAGCCAGCAAAGCGGAAATCATGCGAAAGCAGCCGGTTGCACAGCTCTAAATCCAGATTGTGTGAATAAGTAAGCACAAGGTGCTCGGCATTGGGCGGTGCATGTCGCACCAGTTCCGCCGGTTTGGCGACTGGAACCACAGTTACGCCGGCTGGAATCGTATCTGGGAACCGCTCGGGGCCGGTATCAACCCAGGTGATTGCCAGATCGGGCAGGGGGGACAGAACGTCCACCAGCGCCCGGCCCACATGGCCAGCGCCCCAGATCCACAGGTTACGGGTGGGTTTGTGCACCGGTTCGATCATCCAGCCGTCGACCAGTTGCGGTTCGGGCGCGATTCCTTGACCGCGTGCGGCCGCCAACAGGCGTTTAACCGACAGGGGCATATCGCCGCCAGACGGGCGCCGTGCGATAATGGTATCGTCGAGCGCATTCACCGCCTCTTGGTCATAAATCTCGCTCAGAAGCGACACAGCGCCGCCGCAACACTGGCCCATGTCGGGGCCAAGCGCGTGATGTGACAGCCGGGATGGAACGGTTTGGGTTCGCGCGGCCTCGGCCGCTTGAAATTCCAACGTGCCGCCACCGATGGTGCCGCTTTGTCCGTCCTCCCAAACCAGCATTGCGGCACCGACCTCGCGCGGGGATGACCCCTTTATCGCAGCGATGACCACCCGGGTGACTTTCCCGTGGGTTTTGACCGCCTCCCTCAAAGCCTCTCGATCAAATCCCATCAGATGCCTCCCTTCATCCTTTGGACACCGTGCCAAACTTCCTCGGCAGTGGCGGGTGCATCCAGTGCCGGATAGCTGCCACCACAGGCCGCCACCGCGTTGGACAGGGCCAGCCAAGCCGAGATACCCAGCATGAAGGGTGGCTCACCCACCGCCTTCGAGCGATAGATCGTGTCCTCGCGGTTCTCTCCATCCCACAGCGCGACGTTGAAGATGTCGGGCCGGTCCGAACAGGCAGGGATTTTGTAAGTCGAGGGCGCGTGAGTGCGCAGATTGCCTTTGCCGTCCCAGACCAACTCCTCGGTCGTCAGCCAGCCTGCGCCTTGCACATAGCCACCTTCGACCTGCCCGATATCCAACGCTGGGTTCAGTGATGCGCCTGCGTCATGCAGGATATCGGTACGCAGGATGCGGTTTTCTCCGGTCAGCGTGTCCACGGCGACCTCGGTGATCGAGGCGCCGTAGGCGAAGTAAAAGAACGGACGGCCGCGTCCCGCGATCCGATCCCATTCGATCTTGGGGGTCTTGTAGAACCCGGTTGCCGAAAGGCTGATGCGCCCCTGATAGGCCAATGCGGCGGCTTCGGCGAAGGTATAGCGTTCTTCGCCGACCGAAACCTGACCGTCCGAGAAGGTAACAGTTGAGGGATCGGCCTGATGCCGCTCGGCCAGATACTCGGCCATTCGGTCGCGGATCGTGTCGCAGGCAGCTTTCACAGCCATCCCGTTCAGGTCACTGCCCGAGGACGCTGCTGTGGCCGAGGTGTTCGGCACCTTTGCGGTATCTGTGGCGGTGATCTTCACCATCTCCAGCGGAATACCAAAGCGGGACGCTGCGACCTGAGCGACCTTTTGGAACAGGCCCTGACCCATCTCGGTGCCGCCATGGTTCAGGTGGACCGAGCCATCTTGATACACATGCACCAGCGCGCCCGCCTGGTTCAGGTGGGTCAGCGTAAAGGAAATCCCGAACTTGACCGGAGAGAAGGCGATGCCCTTCTTGATAACGCTGTTCTCGGAGTTCCATTGCTCAACGGCAGCTTTGCGCGTGGCATAGTCGCTGGATTTCAGCAGAGCTTCGGTCATGCCGTGCAACTCGAAGTCACTAACTTCCATACCGTAGGGCGTGGTGTTGCCACCTGCGGGCAGGGGGCGCACCGGAGCGTTACCCATCGCCACTGCACCGCGGCTGGTCAGGTCCTCATGCGGGTCGGGATGGCCCAGCGGTTTCTCGGCTGGTTCAACCTCAGCAACCTTGTGCGCGGGTTCATAGTAGTTGCGCCGGCGCAATTCGACCGGGTCGAGCCCCAATTCATAGGCTGCGTGATCCATGACCCGTTCGATTCCGACCATACCCTGCGGGCCTCCGAACCCGCGATAGGCGGTGGCGGATTGGGTGTTGGTCTTCAGCCGGTGGCTTTCGATCCGGGCGTTGGGCAGCAGATAAGCGTTGTCTGAATGCAGCATCGCGCGGTCGGCGACGGGCAGGGACAGATCCTGCGCCCAGCCGCAGATCACATGGTGCAGGAACGAGACACCCTGAATGTGGCCATGTTGATCGAAGCCGGCTTTGTAGGAAATGCGGAACGCGTGGCGCTTGCCGGTGATGATCATGTCATCATCGCGGTCATAGCGCATCTTACAAGCCTTGCCGGTTGCACGTGCGGCCACGGCGCAAGCCACGGCCAATGCGTTGCCCTGGCTTTCCTTGCCGCCAAAGCCACCTCCCATCCGGCGGGTTTCGACACGAACCGCATGCATCGGAACGCCCAAAGCGTCGGCCACCTTGTGCTGAATCTCGGTCGGATGCTGGGTCGAGCTGTGCACCAGCATATCCGCGCCTTCATTCGGCACGGCCAGAGCAGCCTGACCTTCCAGATAGAAATGCTCTTGCCCACCGAGTTCAAAGGAGCCTTCGATCACGTGGGTCGCGCCAGAGATAGCCGCATCTGCATCTCCCTTGGCGTAAATGCGCGGGCCGTCCTCGAACCGACTGTCGGCGGCCAAAGCCTCTTCGACCGTCAGGATTGGCGTTTCCTCGGCATAGTCGATCTTGCCCAGACGTGCGGCCTTGCGGGCGGCCAGATGGCTGGTGGCGACAACCAGAAACACCGGCTGACCGATATAGTGAACGGTGCCGTCCGACAGCAGAGGCTCATCATGGATGGACGGAGAGACATCGTTGGCGAAGGGCAGGTCGTCCGCTGTCATCACCATCACGACACCGTCGGCGGCCTTCACCGCGGACAGGTCCATCGCATTGATCTTGCCTTTAGCAATCGGGCTCAGGCCAAACGCCAGATGTAGAGAGCCCTTTGGCGTCGGGATGTCATCCACGTAACGCGCCGAGCCGGACACATGCAGAGGCGCGGCGTCGTGGGGGAGGGGTTTAGTCACGCTCATGCCGACACCTCCAACACGTTAGTCGCTTCGCCCTGGTCTTCGAGGTAATATCGTTCCAGCATCGCTTTGGCGGTTTCCAGGCGATAGGTTGCCGAGGCGCGCATGTCCGTGAGTGGTTGATAATCTTCAGCAAATTTGGGCAGCGCGGCGTCAATCGTCTCGCGCGTCCAAGGCTTGCCGGCAATTGCGGCCTCGACATTGGTTGCCCGTTTTGGGACGCCTGCCATGCCACCAAACGCAATCCGCGCCTGCGTGACGGTGCCGTCCGTAACGGTGATGTTGAAGCACCCGCAGACGGCCGAGATATCCTGATCGAACCGTTTGCTGAGTTTGTATGCTTTCAGGCGGTCTGCCTGACGCGGGAAGCTGACGGCTTCGACAAACTCACCGGGTGCCCGGTCTTGCTTACCGTAGTCGATGAAAAACTCTTCCAGAGGGATCGACCGGCGCGTATCGCCTTTGCGAAGATGCAAGGTCGCGCCCAAAGCGATCAGGGCAGGTGCGTTGTCCCCGATCGGTGAGCCGTTGGCAATGTTGCCACCGACTGTTGCGGCATGGCGCACCTGAACGCTGGCGTAGCGGCGGATCATTTCGGCGTAAGAAGGGTGGAGGTCAGACAGCGCCTCGCCCATAAGGTTCATGTCGACCATAGCGCCGAAGCGGATTTCTTCGTCGGTAATGGCGATCTCTTTCAGATCTTCGCAACGGTTAAGGAAGATAACGGGGTCCAGATCACGCAACTGCTTGGTGACCCAAAGGCCGACATCGGTCGCTCCGGCGACCAGAGTGGCATCGGGGTTCTCGGCATACACATTTGCCAATTCGTCGGACGAGCCGGGCAACATCGGTGATGTCTGCACGGTGACCGGTTTGTCTTTCACCCAAACCGGAACGGGCTGTTCTTCGGCTGCCTTCGCCGCACGGATGATCGGCGCATATCCTGTGCAGCGGCACAGGTTGCCGGCAAGCTGGGTGTCGTGATCAGTCGCGCCGTTCGCATGGCTGGCAACCATAGACATGACAAATCCAGGAGTGCAGAAGCCGCATTGCGAGCCGTGCAGATCCACCATCGCTTGCTGCACCGGGTGCGCTTCTCCATTCGGGCCGCTTGCGCCTTCGACAGTACGTACCGCTTTGCCGTGTAGCTGCGGCAGGAACAGGATGCAGGAGTTCAGTGCCTTAGCACCGCCCTCATCCGTCACCATGACGGTGCAGGCCCCGCAATCGCCTTCGTTGCAGCCTTCCTTGGTGCCGGTCAGGCCGCGATCCTCGCGCAGCCAGTCCAGCAGGGTCGCTGTCGGATCGACATCCGCCAGGTCCACTGTCTCTCCGTTCAGAAGAAACGTGATATTCATTCGAGAAACCCGTCGCCTTACCCGGTTGCGCCCTTGGGTGCCCTCCTTCGATGCGACGTAGAAAGAGTGGCGGGCGGATAGCTTGCCGTAAGATGTTAGAAACAGCGCGCCTTATCTGGCAAGAAAAACTGCCTGCAAGATGCACCATTGGACCCGAACGGCCTGAAAGTGTCGTGTTTGTGTAGAAGTCAGTCGCTTGTAAATAAAGATCTTTTTTGAAACGACGCCGGGTCGTACCCGAAGCACCTTCTGAAAAAGCCGAATAATCAGCGGTGATTTTTTAGGCAATCCAAAGCGTCGGTTCCCGCTTTTGCCGCGCCTCTGGCTGGGATAGCGTAGTGGTCATGAGCAGTACTCCTCGATTCATTCACCTCCGCGTTCACACCGAATATTCCCTGTTGGAAGGCGCCGTGCGGCTGAAAAAGCTGCCCGCGCTTTGCGACAATGCGGGGATGCCCGCCGTTGCGGTGACGGACACCAATTCTATGTTCTCGGCGTTGGAATTCTCGGTCACCGCTAGCGGGGCCGGGGTGCAACCGATTATGGGCTGTCAGGTTGACCTAACGTATGTGCAGGCGCAGCCGGGTGAAAAACCCAAAGCCCCCGCGCCGCTGGTGCTGCTGGCCCAATCTGAGATTGGGTATGAGAACCTGATGAAGCTCAGCTCGTGCCTTTATGTGGACAAGGGCGGGCAGCTGCCGCAGGTCACGTTGGACGAACTTGCGGATCGTTCTGACGGTTTGATTTGTCTGACGGGAGGGCCTGACGGGCCGGTTGGAATGTTACTGCAGCAAGGCCAGCGCCCGGCCGCTGAGGCGCTGGTGGATCGGTTGGCGGCGATGTTCCCGGATCGCCTTTACATAGAACTGCAGCGCCATCCGGGTGAAGACGGCCAGCCTGAGGCCGAACGCCTGACCGAGCGCGGCCATGTTGAGATGGCCTATGCCAAGAACCTGCCGCTTGTGGCCACCAACGACGTCTATTTCCCGACAACGGATATGTATGAAGCGCATGACGCGCTGATCTGTATTGCCGAGGGCGCGTATGTTGATCAGCAGGAAGGCCGCCGCCGTCTGACCGCGCAGCATTACTTCAAGTCGCAGCAGGAAATGGTGACCCTGTTCGCTGATCTACCTGAAGCCATTGAGAACACGGTCGAGATAGCCAAACGTTGCGCCTTCATGGCCTATCGCCGCGATCCAATCCTGCCGAAATTCGCGGATGATGAAGTCGCTGAACTACGCCGCATCGCCAATGAGGGCCTGCAGAAACGTCTGGCGGTGATCCCTCATGCTGTGACGCCCGAGGAATATCAGGAACGGCTGGATTTTGAGCTTGGCATCATCGAAGGCATGGGCTTTCCCGGCTACTTCCTGATCGTTGCCGACTTTATCCAATGGTCCAAGGATCACGACATTCCGGTGGGGCCGGGACGGGGATCGGGTGCGGGCTCACTGGTGGCCTATGCGCTGACGATCACCGACCTTGACCCGCTGCGCTATTCGCTGCTGTTCGAACGCTTCCTGAACCCCGAGCGGGTTTCGATGCCCGACTTCGATATCGACTTTTGCATGGATCGCCGCGAAGAGGTCATCCGCTACGTGCAGCAGAAATACGGGCGCGACAAGGTGGGGCAGATCATCACCTTCGGTGCGTTGCTTTCCAAGGCCGCCGTGCGCGATATCGGCCGTGTGCTGCAGATGCCCTACGGGCAGGTGGACCGCCTGTCAAAGATGATCCCGGTCGAGGGCGTCAAACCTGTTTCCATCGAGAAGGCCTTAAAAGACGAACCTCGCCTGCGGGAAGAAGCACGAAATGAAGAGGTGGTGGACCGTCTGCTGACCTACGGCCAACAGGTCGAAGGATTGCTACGGAACGCCTCGACCCACGCGGCGGGTGTGGTGATCGGAGATCGGCCTCTGGACGCGCTAGTGCCGCTCTATCAGGACCCACGATCGGATATGCCCGCAACCCAGTTCAACATGAAATGGGTCGAGCAGGCCGGGCTGGTGAAATTCGACTTTCTGGGTCTTAAAACCCTGACCGTGATCCAGAACGCGATGGACATCATTTTCAAGTCCGGGCGGCCATTGCATATCGCCGCCGATGGCACGGAGCTCTACGAACCGGCTGAGGGGGCCGAGAACCAGATCAACGCCATCCCGCTGGATGATGAGGCGACGTACAAGCTCTACTCGGCAGCCAAAACGGTGGCAGTGTTCCAGGTGGAATCCTCGGGCATGATGGATGCGCTCAAGCGGATGAAACCGACCTGTATTGAGGACATCGTGGCTCTTGTGGCGCTATACCGGCCCGGTCCGATGGAGAACATCCCGACCTATTGTGAGGTCAAGAACGGTCAACGTGAGATTACGTCGGTTCATCCACTGATTGACCATATCCTTGAGGAAACGCAGGGCATCATCGTTTATCAGGAACAGGTGATGCAGATTGCTCAGGTCATGGCCGGGTACAGCCTCGGCGGCGCTGATCTGCTGCGGCGTGCGATGGGTAAAAAGATCAAAGAGGCGATGGACGCCGAGCGCCCGAAATTCGAGAAGGGTGCGGGCGAGAATGGTGTGGATGCCAAAAAGGCCAGCGAGGTGTTCGACCTGCTGGAAAAGTTCGCCAACTACGGCTTCAACAAGTCCCACGCCGCGGCCTATGCGGTCGTCAGCTATCAGACCGGCTGGCTGAAGGCGAACCACCCGGTCGAGTTCATGGCAGGTGTCATGAACTGCGATATCCATCTGACCGACAAGCTGGCGATCTATTTCGAAGAGGTGCGCAAGGGGCTGGAGCTACCCTACGTACCGCCTTGCGTGAACCGCTCTTTGGCGACATTCAATGTGGTGAATGGCGAACTGGTCTATGCGCTGGGCGCGCTGAAGAACGTCGGCGTTGAGGCTATGAACCTTGTGGTTGAAGGACGTGGCGACAAGCCGTTCGTCAACCTGTTTGATTTTGCCCGCCGGGTTGATCTTAAGAAAGTCGGTAAACGCCCGTTGGAAATGTTGGCGCGCGCCGGTGCTTTCGATCAGCTCGACAAGAACCGTCGCCGCGTCTTCGAAAGCCTTGATCCGCTGGTGCAATATTCTGCAGCTATCCATGATCAGAAAAACTCGAACCAGGTGTCGTTGTTTGGCGAGGCAGGCGACGACCTGCCCGAACCGCGCCTGTCTCCTACGCCCGACTGGCTGCCCGCCGAGCGCTTGAGCGAGGAGTTCAAAGCCATCGGCTTTTACCTCTCGGGTCACCCGCTGGATGACTACATGCCTGCGTTGAAGCGCAAGCAGGTGCTGACGCTGGACGAAGTGACCGAAAAGGCGCGCTCTGGTCCGTTCATAGCCAAGATGGCGGGCGTTGTGGCAGGGCGGCAGGAACGGAAATCCGCTCGTGGTAACCGGTTCGCCTTTGCCCAGCTTTCGGACCCAACGGGGGCTTACGAGGTAACTCTGTTCTCGGAAACGCTGGAGAAATCGCGCGAGTTTCTGGAAACCGGTGCGCAGGTGGTGCTGACCGCCGAGGCGACAATGGAATCAGATCAGCTAAAACTGCTGGGCCGCTCGGTCGGGCCGGTGGATACGGTTGTGGCCGAGGCGGGAGCGACCGGATTGCGGATATTCGTGGACGAGCCGGGGGTGTTGGCAACCGTCGCCAAAGTGCTCGAGGACGCCGCCGGAGCGGCCAAGCGGGCCTCGAAAGGGCCGATCCATATCTGCCTGATGGACCCCGGCCTGCCGGGCGATGTTGAGATGGATCTGGGGCAGGACTTCCCGATCAATCCGCAAATCAAGGGCGCGATCAAATCGCTGGATGGTGTCACCGAGGTTGAGGAAATCTGAGCCAGCCTTTTGTTGCCACAGCGTTTTTGCGCGGCTAGGCTGTGATCATTGCCTCATTTGGGGCGTGTCACGGGAGGGCACCGGTATGGCAATTTCCAACTTAGGATTGAAAACTCTGACCTGTGCGGCCGCAATGTCGCTGGCCTTGGTCTCAGCATCTGCTGGATTGGCGGACAGCAAGGATGACAAAAAGAAAAAGACGATCGAAGGCGCGTTGATCGGCGCGGGCGTCGGAGCGTTGGTCGGCGACGGCAAGGGTGCTGCGATTGGCGGCGTGGCTGGGGCCATTATCGGACATAACTGGAAGTGATGGCGATGCGGACTGAAAAACTCAAAATGACCGCTTGCGCCGCAATCATAATGACTCCGTGTATGGTAGTGGCTGATGATGCGGCTGATCAGATGGTGCAGGATGCCTTGCCTGTGATGCACTACACCTGCGCTTCGATTGCCGAAGAGGCGGATGGAGACGAAGCCTTTGTTGTCGAAGTCGTGGGCAAGATGACGGCCCTGTCGCTTTATAATCGTCAGATCAATATCGAAGATCACGCGACCACTGACGAGGAAAAAGCCCAACTACGCGAAGCCTTCATCGCCGCGCTGTCCGAAGGCTGCGCGGCGGACAAGGATGCCCTTTTGGGTGGCGTGGTCGACAACGCGGTGAAAACGACGCTGGGGTTGTGATCTTTCAATAATGCGGTGGGCGTTCGTCTCCGAAGACGACCCCGCCCGATCCTTCCTGCGCCCGTTCGGCCTCGCGCTGCAACAGCATCTCGACGCGGCGGGTCAGGCGGTCGATCTCACCCTGCTGGCGGGTGACGACTGTGTTCAGCTCTTCGACCGTGCGGGTCAGATGGGCGATCTGTTCTTCCAGATGCTGCATGGGAGGCTCCTGTTCCTGCGGTGGTCATAGCGACCCTGTGACGCCAAGGCCAGCGAAAGCGCGCCTTGCCCCGATGCGGGCCATGGGATAGACCGCGCGCGGAACATGAAAATCCCAAGGACGCCCCACATGGCCAAGCCCAAGAAACAGCCCCGCCCCAAGGCGATTACGCCCAAAGGGTTCCGCGACTATTTCGGCCAGGAAGTCTCGCAGCGCACTGAGATGCTGCGGACTATTGCAGACGTCTATCATCGGTATGGGTTTGATGCGTTAGAGAGCAGCGCAGTCGAAACCGTTGAAGCGCTGGGCAAGTTCCTGCCCGACGTGGATCGCCCGAACGAGGGTGTGTTTGCGTGGCAGGAAGTTGACGAAAACGACAAGGGCGACTGGATGGCTCTGCGCTATGACCTGACCGCGCCTTTGGCCCGTGTCTATGCGCAGCATCGGAATGATCTGCCGACGCCCTATCGCCGCTATGCGATGGGACCGGTCTGGCGGAACGAAAAGCCGGGGCCGGGGCGCTATCGTCAATTCTATCAGTGCGATGCGGACACGGTGGGCACGGCCTCGATGGCCGCGGACGCCGAGATTTGCGCCATGCTGTCGGATACGCTGGAAACCGTGGGTATTCCACGCGGCGATTATCTGGTGCGGGTCAATAACCGCAAGGTTCTGAACGGTGTGCTAGAGGCGATGGGCCTTGGCGAAGACGCTGCCGCCCGCGACAACGTCCTGCGCACCATCGACAAGTTCGACAAGGTGGGTGAGGCCGGAGTTCGCGAGCTGCTGACCAAAGGGCGTTTGGATGCCTCGGGCGCGTTTATCGACGGTGTTGGCCTGAGCGATGATCAGGCGGAGCCGGTGATTGCTTTCCTGACGTCCAAGGCCGCCGATACGGCCGGCACGCTGGCGAACCTGCGTGCGGCCGTGGGCGACAGCAAGATCGGCGCAGACGGCATTGCCGAGTTGGAGCAGATCGGTGCGCTGCTGGATGCGGGCGGCTATGGCGCAGATCGGATCGAGATTGATCCTTCGGTCGTGCGCGGTCTGGGCTATTACACCGGGCCGGTTTATGAGGCCGAACTGACCTTTGAGATTTTCGATGAGAAAGGCCGCAAGCGGCAGTTCGGGTCTGTATCGGGCGGTGGCCGTTATGACGATCTGGTCAAGCGCTTCACTGGGCAGGAAGTCCCCGCGACCGGAATTTCCATCGGCGTCGACCGCTTGCTGGCTGCGCTGCGCGAAAAGGGTCGGATCGCGGCCCAGGCGACAGGCCCCGTGGTTGTCACTGTCATGGATCGCGACCGTATGGCTGACTATCAGGCGATGGTGGCTGAGCTGCGCAATGCAGGTATCCGAGCTGAGGTCTATCTGGGTAATCCCAAGAACTTCGGCAATCAGTTGAAATACGCGGACAAGCGGAACTCGCCCATCGCAGTGATCGAAGGTGGTGACGAAAAGTCGAATGGCATTGTTCAGATCAAAGACCTGATCCTTGGTGCCAAGATCGCCGAAAGTGCGACGCTGGAGGAATGGAAAGAGCGCCCCAGTCAGTTCGAAGTGCCGCGCGGCGATCTGGTCGCCAAAGTGCGTGAAATTCTGGACAGTCAGGACTGAGCCATGGCCAACCGTTCCCAGATACAGGCCCGCGCCGCGATGATGCGTGTCCGGTTCGAGGCCGCAGGTGCGCAGGTCGTGGATACGCCCTTGCTGCAACCGGCCGAAACGCTGCTGGACCTCTATGGCGAGGATATCCGCGCACGCGCCTATGTGACCTCGGACGCGCTGCGCGGCGAGCAGATGCTGCGCCCCGACTTCACCATGCCCGTGGTGCAGATGCATATGAGTGAGGGCGCTGAGCCCGCGCGCTATACCTATTCCGGCGAAGTGTTCCGCCGACAGGAGCATGACCCGGATCGCTCGAACGAGTACATTCAGGTCGGATATGAGGTCTTTGACCGTGACGATCCGTCGGGCGCTGATGCCGAGGTGTTTTCGCTGTTCGCGCTTCAATTGCGTGGTCTGCCGTTACGTGCGGCAACCGGAGATATCGGTATTCTGACCGCAGCCGTTGAAGGCCTTCGCACGACCGAGCGTCGCAAGACCGCCCTGATGCGGCACCTTTGGCGCCCGCGCCGGTTCCGCATTCTTCTGGATCGGTTTGCCGGCCGCAAACCCGGCCCCGAAGGGCGCGACGACCTGCTGAATGCCGTGGACCCCTTGGACATTGATATTCCGATGATCGGCAAACGCCGTGCGTCTGAGATTGAGGCGCGGATCGACGCTCTGCGCGAAGATCGCGATACGCCCCCCATCTCAGACAACGAACTGGCTGGTTTGGAGACGCTGTTGAATGTGCGCGAGACCATGCCATTCGCGTTGGAACAGTTGCGCGACGTGGCAGTGGACTTGCCGCAGATCACACCTGCGCTGGACCGATTGGAAGCGCGGGTTGCAGCCCTGCAGGCGCGTGGTGTCGATGTCGGGCGGCTGGATTTCGAGGCCGCGTATGGCCGAACCTCGATGGAATACTACGACGGGTTCGTCTTTGGTTTCTACGCCGAAGGTCGCCCCGACCTGCCGCCGATCGCCACCGGCGGGCGGTATGACGCGCTGACCCGTCAGTTGGGGGATGGCGAAGAAATCCCCGCGGTAGGGGGCGTCATTCGCCCTGACCTGATGCTGGAGATCGAGGAGGATGCGCAATGAGCCTGAAATTGGGCGTGCCCTCGAAGGGCCGGTTGATGGAGAAGACCTTCTCGTGGTTCGAAAAGCGCGGCATTGCGCTATCACGCACCGGTTCGGATCGGGAATATGCCGGTAAGGTCGAAGGTATTGATGGCGTTTCGCTGGTTCTGCTTTCTGCCGGGGAGATTCCGCGCGAACTGGCAGCGGGTCGCATTCACTTGGGCGTCACCGGTATCGATTTGGTGCACGAGAAACTGCCGCGCTGGGAGCAGCAGGTCGAAGAGATCTCGCAGCTCGGGTTCGGTAAGGCTGATCTGATCATCGCCACGCCTGCCTGCTGGGTCGATGTGGACACACTGGATGATCTGGATGCGGCTGCTGCAGCGTTTCGGAAAACCCACGGCCACCGGCTACGGATTGCGACCAAGTACCATCGTTTGGTGCGCGAGTTTCTAACGGACTCGGGCGTGGCCGACTATACTCTGGTAGATAGCCAAGGCGCGACCGAAGGCACGGTAAAGAACGAAACCGCCGAGGCAATTGCAGACATCACGTCGACCGGTGAGACTCTGCGCGCAAACCACCTGAAAATCTTGTCGGACGGCATGATCCTGCAATCGCAGGCAACGCTATGGCGCAGCCGGGTGGCAAAATGCGATGCGGATGAAAAGGCGGTACTGTCCGAACTGCTGGATCGGCTGCGTTAAAGCACGCCAATGTCCGCGAGCGCGCGATTAAGTTCATCGGGCAGGGCGTCATCCTGCTCGCGGCTTTTGGGCAGGTCTGCGGGCGTGTCTTCGGGTTTCAGATAGCGCCACCCCTGAAAGGGGCGTTTCAGCGCGTTCTGCGTGCGGTGGACCTCGGGGTCCAGCACGATGGCGCAGCGGCGAATGCCATCCTCACCGCGCACTTCGTCCAGTCGCAGGATACGCTGGCGGCACTGGATCACGCCCTTGATGACCCAATAGATTGATCCGCCGTTCAGAATTTCGTCTTCGCGCTTGGGCCACATACGGGTGACGTGGCGTGGGCAGCCGTCCTCATACAACGGTCTGCGGCTGTCCTGCCATTCGATCAGCGAGTCTACGCTTTCTGATCCGACCGAAAGTTTTATGAGGTTTATGTACTTATCCACAGCTTTCCCACAGAGTCGTCCCGAGGTTTGTCTTTATATTGTAGCTTGCTCCTCGGCGCTATCAAGGTGTTGTGGTTGAGGTGTGTATTGGGGTAGTCTGGATACCTCTTTCAGCACAGGGAATCACCAATGAGCCGCTTTGCCGCCCCCATCGCCGAGCAGATCTGGGATATGAAATACCGTTTCAAACAGGCGGATGGCACGCCGATCGACCAAACGGTCGAGGATAGCTGGCGACGCATCGCCCGCGATCTGGCGCGGGTTGAGAAAGACCCGGCCCATTGGGAAGAAAAGTTCTTCGAAGCGCTGGAAGATTTCAAGTACCTGCCCGCCGGTCGCATCACCGCAGGCGCAGGCACTGCGCGGCAGGTGACCCTGTTCAACTGCTTCGTCATGGGCACCGTGCCTGACAGCATGGGCGGTATCTTCGACATGCTGAAAGAGGCCGCGCTGACCATGCAGCAGGGTGGGGGGATCGGCTATGATTTCTCAACCATTCGTCCGCGTGGTGCAGATGTACATGGGGTGGCGGCGGATGCGTCCGGACCGTTGAGCTTCATGGATGTCTGGGACGCAATGTGCCGCACGATCATGTCTGCGGGCTCGCGCCGTGGGGCGATGATGGCGACGATGCGCTGCGATCACCCGGATATTGAACAATTTATCACTGCCAAGTCCGACCCGGCACGCCTGCGCATGTTCAACATGTCTGTGCTGGTGACCGATCCTTTCATGGAGGCCGTCAAGGCAGATGGTCCGTGGGAACTGGTCTTCGGTGACAAGGTCTATCACACCGTTCAAGCCCGTGACCTGTGGAACAAGATCATGCAGGCTACTTATGACTATGCCGAGCCGGGCGTGATCTTCATTGACCGGATCAATCAGGCAAACAACCTCAGCTATGTCGAGACTATTGCAGCGACCAACCCATGCGGTGAACAGCCGCTGCCGCCTTATGGCGCGTGTCTGCTGGGGTCCATTAACCTGGCGCGTCTGGTGGCTGAACCGTTCGAGGACGCAGCCCATCTGGACGAGGAGGCACTGCAGGAACTGGTCGCCACCGCCGTTCGAATGATGGACAACGTGGTGGACGCGTCGAAATTCCCGCTGCCTGAACAAGCGGCCGAGGCGCAAGCCAAGCGCCGCATCGGGCTGGGTGTGACTGGGTTGGCCGACGCTCTGTTGATGCTGGGTCTGCGTTATGGGTCCGATGAGGCGGCACGTCAGACCGAGCGCTGGCTGCAGGCGATCGCCCGCGCCGCGTATCTGGCGTCGGTGGATTTGGCGAAGGAAAAAGGCGCGTTCCCTCTGTTCGATGCCGAGAAATACCTCGCCAGCGGCACCATGCAGCAGATGGACGACGATGTGCGTGACGCAATCCGCGAGCACGGCATTCGCAACGCTCTTCTGACCTCGATTGCACCGACGGGCACCATATCCCTTTATGCAGGTAATGTATCCTCGGGGATCGAGCCGGTCTTTGCTTATGCTTATACGCGCAAGGTTCTGCAGAAGGATGGCTCGCGTACTGAGGAAGAGGTCGTTGACTATGCTGTGCAGATGTGGCGCGACAAGTTTGGTGACAAGGAACTGCCGGACTATTTCGTCAACGCGCAGACTTTGTCCCCGTCGGATCACGTGAAGATGCAGGCGGCAGCGCAGAAATGGATCGACAGTTCGATTTCCAAGACGATTAACTGCCCCGAGGATATCAGCTTTGACGCCTTCAAGGACGTCTATATGCAGGCTTGGGATCAGGGTTGCAAAGGTTGCACCACCTATCGCCCGAATGATGTTACTGGGTCGGTTCTGACCGTCTCCGAAAGCGCTGACACAGCACCGGGCGAGAGCGCTACAGCCCCGCACGAGGTTGACGGGGGAGAAGTCGTCTATATGTCCGAGCCGCTGGATCGGCCGCAATCGCTGGAAGGTTCGACCTACAAGCTGAAATGGCCTGATAGCGAGCACGCGATCTACCTGACGATCAACGATATCGTTATCGGCGGTCGTCGTCGTCCGTTCGAAGTATTCATCAACTCGAAGAACATGGAGCACTACGCCTGGACGCTTGCTCTGACTCGGATGATCTCGGCCGTGTTCCGTCGGGGTGGCGATGTGTCGTTCGTGGTCGAAGAACTGAAGGCCGTGTTCGATCCGCGCGGCGGTGCCTGGGTGCAGGGCAAGTATATCCCGTCGATCCTGGCTGCCATCGGCGGGGTGATCGAACAGCACCTGATCAATATCGGTTTCCTCGAGGGTGAGGGGATGGGGTTAAAGTCTGACCCGCAGGCGCAGGTGGTCAACCTGGATACCCCCCGTGGAAAGGCGTGCCCGTCCTGCGGACAATTCGACATGGTGATGATCGAAGGTTGCATGACCTGCCGTAGTTGCGGGCATTCTAAGTGCGGTTAAATCCAGGGGTGCAAACTTTTTATGCGCTACGGTGTGATACGACTTCATTAAGGTGAATTCGGCGGCCGCCTTATGGGCCGGCTGCTCCTAAATGCTCACAACTACGTGTGTTAGCACGCCTTGAATGTGCCCGGTCTACAGATCAGGCGCATTCTGTTTTCGATTGCCTATTGCTTTCGTGTGGCCAGTCGGCGCACCGGATTTCTTGATGGTATTTTGATATCTTTCAGTATTTTTTATTTTGAAACAATATTATAGCGTTTGTTTTCAGTTGAACGTCTTCAGTTTGGTTCTGTTGTGGCTGCCCACTGCAATACGGCTTGGCGTGCGGCAATCTCGTCACATTCAGCAGCCGATTCGTATTGCTAAAAAATCATTAATGTTGCGTTAACGTCTCTTTTCCGCCTTATTTTACGTTGATAAGAGAGCCCCAGTCAGTTGTGAAATGTTTAAGGTGCAGGCGGGTACAATGAGAGCCGGAGAAAACGGTCGAACGGCAGTATTTTGGAGTCAGACGGAAATCGATGGACTTGAGGCGGCGCCTTTGTCCTTTCTGACAATCGGAGCAGCATGGTCCTGGCGCGGGCAAGCGCGATATCTGGTCGAAACGGCCACCCAAGCACTTGAGTGGACTGGACAGGCACGAGGCGGTGCTGCTGCAACCCTTGATCATTGTGCTCAAGTCGAGAATTTGCCGGAAGAAGCAAGCGGTCTGCTTGTTTTGACCAATGGCGCTCAATCATTCACAGCGGCCTTGTTTCCCGTAGTCGGAGAGGCGGTGCCGATGCTGGTCTTCGAAGGGGATTGTCCTGATCGTGATCAGGAATTCTGGATCAGCGAGATAGCAGAGGGCGGGATTCAAAGCGACACCTTCTCTGGGATCGAAAGCACCGTTGTTGCCTTCCCGGCCCGCTCTGAGCGGGATTTGGATGAAGCCGATCTTCGGGTTGCGGTCAGGGCTGGGCGTCGGGCCGACTAGTTCCCATTTTTTTGCGAAAATCCTGTTGCCGCGAGGTGGGGTGTGTTGACTCCGCCGGTTTCGCGGATATAAGCGCGGCTTCATTGGTGTTGGTGGCCCCCGCAAGGGGAAGCCTGTCATGGGGGAGACCTCAAGAGGACAACGCCCTTCATAGTGGCCCGCAGGGCCTCGACCTAAACGAAGGAGATCAGCCGTGACCAAACGCACGTCTGCCAAGTACAAAATCGATCGCCGGATGGGCGAAAACATCTGGGGTCGTCCGAAATCCCCGATCAACCGTCGTGAATATGGCCCCGGCCAGCACGGTCAGCGCCGCAAGGGCAAACTGTCGGACTTCGGTCTGCAGCTGCGCGCCAAGCAGAAGCTGAAAGGCTACTATGGCGACCTGACCGAGAAGCAGTTCCGCCGCATCTACGCCGAAGCCGAGCGCGTCAAAGGTGACACCGGTGAAAACCTGATCGGTCTGCTGGAGCGCCGCCTGGACGCCGTTGTTTACCGCGCCAAGTTCGTACCGACTGTGTTTGCTGCACGTCAGTTCGTGAACCACGGCCATGTCAAAGTGAACGGCAAGCGGGTCAACATCCCGTCCTACCGTGTCAAAGAAGGCGACGTTATTGAAGTCCGTGACAAGTCCAAGCAACTGGCTGTTGTTCTGGAAGCTGTCGCACTGGCCGAGCGTGATGTTCCTGACTACATCGATGCCGACCACTCGAAAATGACCGCAACCTTCGTGCGCGCACCGGGCCTGAGCGATGTGCCTTACCCGGTCATGATGGAGCCGAACCTGGTCGTCGAATTCTACGCGAAGAACTAATCTTCGCCGACACCGAGAGATTCGAGGCCGCGCAACCTGCGCGGCCTTTTTCGTTTCGCAATGGTCCTGTTCAGGCTGCGCTCGGCGATCCGATATCCTGTCGCGGAGAGACACCGAATTTGCGCGAATATTCTCGGCTGAACTGGGTCGGGCTTTCATACCCCACTTCAAAAGCGGTCTGTGACACGCTGAGCCCGCGATGGGACAGCAGCCTGCGCGCTTCGAGCAGCCTAAGATCCTTTTGGTACTGCAACGGTGAATTTGCGGTCACCGATTTGAAATGAGCGTGAAAGGCCGAAACGCTCATACCCGCTGTTTGCGCAAGGTCGGACACGGGTAACGGGATTCGGAAATCCGCCCGGATGACATCTATGGCCCGAGCGATCCTGCTGGCGGCACTGTCACGCCACAGCATTTGCCGCAGCATCCCTCCGTGATCCGCTTGCAGCAGCCGATAGTGGATTTCCCGGCTGATCATCGGCGCAAGTACCTGCCGGTCTATCGCGGTCTGGCTAGCGCGAAACAGGCGGGCCATGGCATCGACCATCTCATCCGAGGCTTGAGATACGGCCAGACTGAGGGCTCCTTCGGGCTCGGATGGTGCAGTCTCAACCTCATCGTAGAGGCCACGCAACACGGATAGGTCCAGCGAAAGAACCAGACCCACATAGGGTGTCTGACGGCTCGCCTCGGTGACCGAAGCCAAAACCGGCAGTGCGTGGCTGACGATCAGAGAGTCTCCCGCTCCGAAATGGACGAGCCGGTCGCCAATGCGGGTTTCTTTTCTACCTTGTAGAACTAGGCAGACAATAGGGTCATAGACTTGGGCTTCGATGGATTTGGTTTTTACGTCGTGCAGCAACCCCAGACCGTCCAGCGCAGTTGGGTAGAACTGTGCATCCTCGGGCTGATCGCGCACGGTTTCGCAGATTTCGGCAATCAGATCAGTTTGTGTCATGTCCGGCCTCGCGCTCTGTTCATGAGTATTCTGTCGAACCACGCCTGACCAGTGAAAACCTGAAGGTTCAGAGGAATAGGCAGAAGTTGAGGAGAATCCGGCAGGCGGTCGGTGGGGCAGGGGCTTATTTGTCTGGCAGGCCCATCCTAGTGGAGAACGATTATGGCACAGACTATCCTAGTTACCGGCGCGTCTTCTGGCATCGGCAAAGTCACTGCGGAGCTGTTTCAGCAAAAAGGCTGGAACGTCATCGCCACCATGCGCAGCCCTGAGAAGGAAGCCGAACTGACGCAGTTGGAGAATGTACTAGTTACGCGGCTGGATGTAACCGATGAGGCATCGATTTCGGCAGCCGTGGCTGAGGGGATCGCGCGGTTCGGGCAGATTGACGTTCTGTTGAACAACGCAGGTTACGGAGCTTATGGCCCGCTGGAGGCGTTCCCGATGGACCGCATCCGCCGGCAGTTCGATACCAACGTGATCGGTCTGTTGGCCGTGACAAAAGCGGTACTGCCGCATATGCGGGCCAATGGGTCGGGCTGCATCGTGAACATCTCGTCCATTGGCGGGCAGATCACCTTCCCGCTCGGGGCGCTGTATCACGGCACGAAATTTGCGGTCGAAGGCCTGTCGGAGTCTTTGCACTACGAACTCGCTGCCGCCGGTATCAAAGTCAAAATTGTTGAGCCCGGGCTGATCGCCACGGACTTCGGTGGTCGGTCCTTTGATTTCGTCAATGACGAAAGCATGACCGAGTATCAGCCAGTGGTGCAAGCCCTGTTCAGCACATGGGGGTCAGACGACATGGCCACGCGCACCTCGCCACCTAGCGTTGTGGCCGAAGTGATCTGGAACGCAGTGACGGACGGCACAGACACGCTTCGGTATCGCGCGGGTGAGGACGCGGTTGAATACCTCGATAACCGCAAAGCTCTGGATGACGCCACCTTCATCGGCGGTATGAAAACCATGCTCGGGCTGGCCTGAGTTTAAATCGGCAGCGGTCGTCCTTCGGCGATCGCTTCCATCGCGAAATACGAGGTAACGCTGTCCAGTTCTACCTTCTCGATCAGGCGTTGATAGACCTTGTCATATGACGCCATATCCTCGGTCACGACTTTCAGCTGATAGTCATAGTCGCCACCGATCCGGTGGAAATCCACCACCTCGGGGATGGTCAACACATGGCTGCGGAACGCCTGTAGCCATTCGGCTGAATGGTGGCGTGTGCGCAGCATGACAAAGACCACAAGACTCAGTCCAAGTTTCTCGCGCGCGATCCGGGCGGTTGAGCCGACGATCACGCCATTTTCGTTCAGGGCCTTTAGCCGCCGCCAGCAGGCGTTTTGCGACAACCCGACACGATCCGCCAATTCGCGCTGGGACAGCGTGGCGTCGGTTTGCAGCTCACGCAGGATGTGTTTGTCAATTTGATCTATTTTTTCAGACATATTTAATCATATGACACAAAATATGCAGAATCCATCGAAAGAAAGGTGAAGTTTTCTCGGCAAACTTCAATCACATTGGAGGGGCAATACGGAGCCTTTGCCATGACCTTGTCCAAATTTCGCGCAGACATTCAGTCCACCACTCACAATTCCAGCTTGCGCGAGGGGCTGATCGGAGAAAATGTTCTGATCCCGGGTCTGCATGGGGACGTGCCGCTGGTTTACGCGGACTATGTCGCTTCGGGACGTGCGTTGCGGCAGGTTGAGGATTTTGTCGCCGAACAGGTGCTGCCCTTCTATGCCAACAGCCATACCGAGGCCTCGTATTGCGGGTCTTACATGACCCGTCTGCGCCGCGAAGCACGCGCAGAGATTGCCCGCATTGTTGGTGCGAGGGGAGAAGACGCGGTGATCTTTACCGGGTCCGGTGCCACTGCGGGTCTGAACCGGCTGGTCAGTTTGTTGGGTGTGGATGCGGCTGACCGGCCGGTCGTTTTGATCGGGCCATATGAGCATCATTCGAACATTCTGCCTTGGCGTGAAAGCAAAGCGCAGGTGATCGAGATTCCGGAAGCTGCGGAAGGTGGCGTTGACCTGGCCGCGCTGGAGCAGGCTTTGGTCGAAAACGTCGCTTCTGATCTGATCATCGGGTCATTCTCGGCTGCATCGAATGTCACCGGGATCATCACTGAACCGGACCCGATTACCCGGCTGCTCAAGGCGCACGGGGCGGTGTCGGTTTGGGACTACGCGGGCGGCGGGCCCTACTTGCCGATGGACATGGGGCCGGAAGATGCGCGTAAGGACGCTATCGTGGTATCCCCGCATAAATTTCCCGGCGGGCCGGGGGCTTCCGGCGTGCTGATTGTCAACCAGAACGCTGTGAAACGCACATGCCCCAGCTGGCCCGGTGGCGGTACAGTCAGTTTTGTCTCGCCATGGCGTCACGACTACAGTGAGGATCTGGCCACCCGCGAAGAGGCTGGAACGCCCAACGTGATCGGCGACATTCGTGCGGCGCTGGCCTTCATCGTCAAAGATGTGGTCGGCACCGATGAAATTGCCCGCCGTGAGGAGAAATACAACCGCATGGCGCTGGAAGGGTGGGGTGACAATCCCAACCTAACCTTGCTGGGCACGAATAACCCGCATCGGTTGCCGATCTATTCCTTCCTCGTTCGGGACAATTCCGGGCAGCCGGTGCATCAGCAGCTGTTTACCCGGATGCTCAGCGATATCTACGGTATTCAGGCGCGCGGCGGATGTGCATGCGCTGGACCCTATGCGCATCGTTTGCTGGGGATTGACCGGGAAACGTCTGATGAACTGCACGCCGCTTTGTCTGCCGGGGAAGAAATGAAAAAACCCGGCTGGGTACGCTTGAATTTCTCGTATCTGATGAGCGAAGAAACGGTTCAGTTCATCATCGACAGCGTCAACGACCTGTCCCACCGGACCGAAGAGTTTGTACCCTGCTACAGCGCCGACCCGGCAACCGCCCGCTTCAAAGCGGCGTGACGGAATTGCCGCTTTTCTCAAAGCGTTGAGACGGGTATTAGGGGCTCCAATAATCGGAGCCTCTTATGAACAAGATCACCCCTCAACCCGGCATTATGGACATCGCGCTTTATCAGGGCGGCCAGTCACATGTGGCCGGGGTTGAGCATGTGATCAAGCTCAGCTCGAACGAAAATCCGTTCGGCCCCAGCCCCAAAGCGATTGAGGCGGTGCGCGACAGTGCCGAGACCCTACATCGTTACCCCAGCACCGACCACGCCTCCCTGCGGGACGCCATCGGCGCGCGTCACGGGCTGGACCCTGAGCGGCTTATCTGCGGCGTGGGCAGTGACGAGGTGTTGCAATTCATCGCTCAGGCCTATGCGGGGCCCGGGGATGAGGTCATCTATACCGAGCACGGGTTTTCCATGTACCCGATTATCGCCCGCATGGCTGGTGCGACGCCCGTCATGGTGCCCGAGCGGAATCGGCATGTGGATGTTGATAACATCCTTGCTGCAGTCACCGGTCAAACCCGGATCGTGTTCGTCACCAACCCAGGCAATCCAACCTCGACCATGATCCATGAGGCCGAACTGGTTCGGTTGGCCGAGGCGCTGCCGCAGACCTGCCTGATGGTGATTGATGGGGCCTATGCCGAGTTTGTCGACGGGTTCGACGGGGGTGCATCGCTGGTGGACCGGTTCGAGAACGTGATCATGACACGGACGTTTTCCAAGGTCTACGGACTGGGCGGGATGCGGGTCGGCTGGGGCTATGCGGCGCAGTCGGTCATTGACGTGCTGAACCGGGTGCGTCAGCCGTTCAACCTGTCCCTGACGGCTTTGGCAGCAGCCGAAGCTGCGGTGAAGGATGTGGAGTTCCTGACCTTCTGTCAGTCCGAAAACGCGCGCCTGCGGGTGTGGCTGTCCGAGGAACTGGCCAAGATCGGCGTGCCATCTGATGCGTCCTGCACCAATTTCATCCTCGTCCGTTTCGCCGATCAGGCAGAGGCTGAGGCCTGTGATGATTACCTCAAGACCCAAGGTCTGATCGTGCGCCGTGTTGCCGGATACAACCTGCCCAATGCGCTGCGGATTACCGTGGGCGATGAAGAGGCGTGCCGCCGTGTCGTTGCGGCCATCACCGCGTTCAAAGGGGATGCAGCATGAGCCAGGTTTACGACCGTGTCGCGCTGATCGGGTTGGGCTTGATCGCATCGTCCATGTTCTGGGCGATCAAACGCGCTGGCCTTGCGGGTGAGGTCACGGGCTATGCCCGGTCTGAGGCAACCCGAGACACCGCCCGTCGTATCGGCCTGTGTGACCGCGTTTGCGACACCGCACGCGAAGCGGTCGAGGGCGCGGATCTGGTCGTTCTGTGCGTTCCCGTTGGTGCGATGGAAGCCGTCGCCGCAGATATTGCCCCGGTCCTGAAGCCAGGCGCGACGGTGACGGATGTGGGCTCGGTCAAGCGGCACGTGATTCAGGCCGTGTCTCCCCATATCCCCGAGGGCGTACACTTTGTGCCCGCGCACCCACTGGCGGGGACTGAGCATTCCGGCCCAGAAGCCGGTTTTGCCGAACTTTACGACAATCGCTGGTGTTTGCTTGTACCGGTCGAAGGTTCGGACCCGGACGCCATCGCTCGCCTGCGGGCGCTGTGGGAAGGCATGGGCGCGAGTGTCGATGAGATGGATGCGGACCACCACGATCTGGTTCTGGCGGTGACGTCCCACGCGCCACACCTGATCGCCTATACGATGGTGGGTGTGGCGGACGACCTTCGCCGGGTGACTGATAGCGAAGTCATCAAGTATTCCGCCGCCGGTTTCCGCGATTTCACGCGGATTGCGGCCTCGGATCCGACCATGTGGCGCGATGTGTTCCTGACCAACAAGGATGCGACGCTGGAAATCCTCGGTCGCTTTACCGAGGAGCTTTTTGCCCTGCAACGTGCTATCCGTACCGGCGATGGCGAGCATCTGTTCGATTATTTCACCCGCACGCGCGCGATCCGGCGTGGGATCATCGACGCGGGGCAGGATACGGATGCGCCGGACTTTGGACGAGGTAAAGCGAACCCATGAGACGCGGCTGGAGGTTTCTGATGATTGGATGCGTGGCGGTCAGCGCCACATGGTCCAACGCGGCGCCTCTGGAACAGTCACTGGTTCCCGTAACGCGACCTTCGGAGGTTCCGGTTCTGGCCTTTGCCAGCACGGTTCCCGCTGATATCCGCCCCAAACTGCGGCCAGAGTCAAAAGTTGTTCTGGCAGCCGTTGCACCCCCGGCGGACGTGACGGTGTTGGGGCAAACCACACCAATCCGACCGCTCGTGCGACCGAAAGCGCTGGAGCTGGAAATATTGTTCAAAAAGCGCAAGCTGCGCAAAACTTCTGTCTGCGGTGACATTGAGATTCAGGGCAAACCGGTGGGCAACGTGCCGGGCAGGATCAAAGCGTGTGGCATCACGGATGCTGTTCAGGTCACTTCTGTTTCGGGCGTGGCGCTCAGCCGTCCGTCGACGATGGATTGCGGGACCGCGATTGCGCTGAACAAATGGGTCGACAAGACAGTTAAGCCCACGTTCAAACGGCGCGGACCTGTGGTCGAACTTCAGGTCGCCGCGCATTATGCCTGCCGTACCCGCAACAACCGTAAGGGCGCGAAAATATCCGAGCACGGCAAGGGTCGGGCGATTGATATCTCGGGCTTTAAGATGGCCGATGGCGAAGTGGTGACGGTCCTGAAGGGCTGGCGCAAGAACCCGTCAAAGCGTCAGCTGACCAAGGTTTGGCGCGGGGCGTGCGGGCCGTTTGGCACCGTGTTGGGGCCAAATGCGGATCGCTATCACAAGGACCATTTCCATCTGGATACGGCGCGCCACCGTCGGGGCCCGTACTGCCGTTAACGCAGGATCAGACGCGGAGCCGGTCCTAAGGGCAGGGGGCCAAGCGCCACAAAGCCATCGCGGAAATTCAGTTGCAGGTCCAAAGCGTTGGGGTTGCCACCCAGTCCGGCCATGAAGTTCAGCGCGCGTGTCACCGGATCGACCGCCTGATCGGGCAGGGCACCGGCCGCGTTGGCCATGGCGATCATGTCGCGCCAATTCTCGGCTTTGACGGCAATCTCACCAGTTGGAATGCCTTGTTGATCGACATCCAGCTCTCCAGCAGCGAACAACCTTAGCGCGCCCCACTTCATTTCTGCCAGTCGCAGATCAATTTTCACTGGCTGCGGTCGGCTATCCTCGAGCGCCGAGCGATCCCACGCTTTGTCGAACGTGGCGGTCATATCCAACTCCAAGGTCTCAAACGCTTGTGGCAGCGTCGTGGCTGAACGCATCAGCTCACGCAGGTCGTCGCCGGGGGTGAAACCGTCAATCCGGGCGCCGATCACATAGGCCTCGGGGGTCGGCGTCTGTTCCATCACAAGCGCAAGAGTATCGCCGCCTGCCAGTGCCTCGGCGTCGTCAGTGATCAACCACGACCCAGCGGTCAGTGCCATCTTTTCCAGCACCAGTGCGACGCCGGGCTGCAATTGCAACTCAGCCTGCAATTCGCTGGCCTCGATGGTGGCCGTCTGGTCGTAGTAGGATAGGCGCTGCGGGGTATCCGCAAAACGCAACACCTGCCGACCGGGCCAGATCGCGGGGCTTTGGAATTCGATCCAGTCGGCGCTCCAGGCGGTACCATTGACCGGATCGGCCAGCGCGGGGCTGTTCAGGCGGGTCATGTGGTGGAACGGATATCCGGCGGTTTCCACATCGGCGAATTCGGCCTGCCAGCCCCGTTCCTGCTGTTTGTCGAACCATGTCGTGATGGCATTGCGCAGCCCGAACCCGGCGATGAACCAATAGGCGCTCCACGCGACAAAGATGAAAATGATAAACCGCACCAGACCGCGCATGACAGATGGCCCTTTTTCCCGCCTCGGAATTGATGTTTATAGGCGTAAACGGCCAAGGACCAGTGCTATGACGATGTGGGTTTTCGGATATGGATCGCTGCTGTGGAATCCGGGCTTTCCGGTGGCCCGTAGCGAACGCGCCACGCTGCATGGCTATGCCCGGTCCTTCTGCATGAGCTCGATCCACCACCGCGGGACCGAGGATCATCCTGGCCTAGTTCTGGCGCTGGACGAACAGGCTGATGCCAATTGCAAGGGATTGGCCTTGGCGGTGGAAGCTGGTCACGAGGACCGTACGCTGCAAGAACTGCGTGAACGCGAGCTGATCTCATCCGCTTATGTCGAGAAGATGCTGAATGTTCAGCTGGACAATGGCGAGGTGGTGACAGCGGTGACATATGTGATCGACGCCGACCATGTGCAGTATTGCGGGGGTATGCTGCTGGAGGAGCAAGCGCAGATCATCGCGCATGCCGTAGGCGGGCGCGGGCCGAACACCGAATACCTATACAATACCGCCGAACATCTGGCCGAGATTGACCTGCGCGATCCCGATCTTGAGTGGTTGGCGCAACGGGTCCGCACCATCACTGCATAAACCCTTATAAACCCTTGGCGTCACCAGCGTATTTTCGCTAGATTCGATTAAGAGCAGGCAAAATACCGGGAACCACGCGCATGGCGCAGGCACATCAGGGCGCGAGACCGCATTTCTCGCAACCCATTCGTCAGATCGTTACGATGCTGGTCGCTATCGCTTTGGCGGGGTTTGGGGTTTTTATGGCATTGCCCTACGTGCTGCCGGTCTTTTACGCCAACCCGTACCTTAACGGTTTCATCATACTCGTCTTCGTTATCGGCGTGTTCGCCTGTTTCTATCAGGTGACGCAGCTGATCGGATCGGTCCGCTGGATTGAAGCCTTTGTTGGCGGGGTTGTGCACGAGGACGCGCGCACACCGCAATTGTTGGCGCCGCTGGCCTCCCTTTTACGTGTGCGGGGCGCACGGTCGCAGATCAGTTCAACCTCAACCCGGTCCATCCTGGACTCGGTGGCCGAGCGGATCGAGGAAGAGCGTGAGATCACCCGCTATATCACCAACGTCCTGATTTACCTTGGCCTTCTGGGTACATTCTTCGGTCTGGCCACCACAGTTCCGGCCATCGTTGACACCATCCGCAGCCTCAATCCGCAACAGGGCGAAGAAGGGCTGGCCGTGTTCAACCGCCTTATGGTGGGGTTGGAATCGCAGCTGCAGGGCATGGGCGTGGCCTTCGGCTCCTCGCTTCTGGGTCTGGCTGGGTCGCTGATTGTTGGTCTGCTCGAGCTGTTTGCGGGCCACGGGCAGAACCGCTTCTACCGTGAGCTTGAGGAATGGTTGTCTTCGATCACACGTGTTGGCTTTGCGGGCAGCGATGAGGGCGGAGCCGAGCTGGCCGTGTTGACTCCTGTTTTGGACGCCATGTCCGAGCAGATGAACGCTCTGCAGGATCTGTTTTCTGCGCAAGAGGCCGATCGCGCCGCCGTATCTTCCAGACTGGGCCAGTTGGCGGATTCCATCGGCGAGATGAATCAGCGCCAATCTGACACCGATGGCGTGACCGCCGCGCTGGAACGGGTGGCCCTTGGGCAAGACGCGCTTTTGGATCACATGCGCGAACAGGGTACTGGCGACGGAATCGATGCCGAAAGCCGGATGCGTTTGCGCTCGATGGACGTGCAATTGTTGCGTATTCTCGAAGAAATCTCGGCCGGGCGGCAAGAAAGTATGAGCGAGCTGCGCAAGGATATCGAACTGCTGGTCAAAGCCCTGACATTGCCCCGAGGCGCCGTGCGTACTGCTCCGGAAGGAGAGTAGCTTATGGCCCTGTCCCGCCGCACAGGTCAGCGTTTCCAGGGCTCAGTATGGCCCGGATTCGTGGATGCCATCACCGGGCTGTTGATGGTGCTGACCTTCGTGCTGACCATCTTCATGGTGGTGCAATTTGTGCTGCGCGAAACCATTTCCGGGCAAGAGGATGAACTGACAGCGTTGTCGGACGAGGTTGCGGCTCTAGCCGGGGCGCTTGGTCTGGAAGAGCGGGAAAACAGCCGGTTGCAGGCTCGGTTGGGGGTGCTGGATTCGACCCTGACACAGGTTGAGACCGAGCTGGTGCAAGCGCAGATTCAACTGACCGACTTCGAGGCGCAGGTCGCGGCTTTGCTGGTGGATCAGGCTCGATCACAGGATGAAATTGCCGAGCTGCAGAGCGAACAGGACGCATTGAACCTGGCTTTGGCGCAAAGCCGGGCCGAGATCGACGAACAGACCGAAGCCGCACGTTTGGCCGCCGCTCAACGCGAGGCGCTTGAGGCTTTGGTGGCAGATCTGGAGCAAAGCGACGCGGCACAGACGACACGGATTTCTGAGCTTGAGGAGCAACTGACGGCAGAAGAGGCCGCCAAACTCGCCGAGGCTGCCGCCGCCGAAAACCTGCGTAACCGCCTGCAGAATGCAGATGCCGAACTGACGGCCATGACCCTTGCGCTAGAGGCACAGCGCAAAGAAGCCGAGGAAACGCTGACCTTGCTGGCCGCGGCACAGGCCGCAAAGGCGGAACTGGAACGGCAATTTGGCGAACTGAACAACGAAGATCTGCGGGCCCGCCTTGAAGCCGCCCTTGCTGCTCAGACCGAGGCAGAGGATGAAGCGCAAGAACAGCGGACGTTGGCCGAAGAACGCGCAGCGCTGTTGGCGGTTGCGCGCGACACACTGTCGAGCGAGCAGGCGATCTCGGAACAGGCGCAACGTGAAACCGCGCTGCTAAATCAGCAGATGGCGGCGCTGCGCGAGCAGTTGGGCGGGTTGCAGGCCTTGCTCGACGACTACGAAGAACGCAATGCAGCCGCCGACATCCGCATCCAGACTCTGGGGCAGGACCTGAACGCAGCGCTGGCGCGTGCGGCCTCGGAAGAGCGCCGCCGTCGCCTGCTGGAAGAGGCCGAGCGCATCCGCCTTGAGGCCGAAGCGAAGGACCTGGCCGCGCAGGCCGAGGATCTGCAGCGCTATCGTTCCGAGTTCTTCGGCCGACTGCGGGAGGTGCTGGGCGATGAAGAGGGCGTTCGGATCGAAGGGGACCGCTTCGTGTTTTCCTCTGAGGTGCTGTTCGACACCGGATCAGCTGTTCTGTCCCCGATTGGTCAGCAAGAGGTCGCCAAGGTGGCCGCCATCCTGCGCAGTGTGGCGGCGGAAATTCCCGAAGGTCTGAACTGGGTGATCCGGGTGGATGGTCACACGGACAACGTGCCTCTGGCCGGGACCGGGCGCTACCGCGACAACTGGGAACTGAGCCAGGGCAGGGCCTTGTCTGTGGTGCGCTATATGGTCGAAGCGCTGGGAATACCGCCGAACCGGCTGGCCGCCAACGGGTTTGGTGAATTCCAACCCGTCAATCCCGCGGATACCCCCGAAGCCCGCGCACAGAACCGACGGATCGAGCTGAAGCTGACCGAGCGATAACCAATCAAGCTGTGAAAAAATCTTTTTGATCCGAGCGGATTGTCCGCTCGCATATGGTGAAAAAGAGCGCAGAACTCCTATATCTGCACCATAGGTTTATGGGAGTTATGCGTGAAAGACATTGAAACAGAGATCCACATTTCGGTGCAAAAACAACTACGTTTGCCTTACCGGCGTGTGACTCTGTGCCAACCCCGGCAAGGGCACAGGTTTTGGCTGAAACGAGTTGAGCGTTTCGCACCACATCTTTGGTTGGTGAAGGGAAAACCTGAACAGGCGTTTGATCGTGATCGGCGCGCTCATCGTTTTCTCTGGAACTACGGGATGCCCGTCCCCCGGATCGTGACCGAAGGCTTGGGGTTTATAGCCTTTGAGGACGCGGGGGTGAGCCTAACCAAGCTGTGTCAGAACGGCACTGTCACGGTGGCAGAAAAGCTTAAAGCATGCCGCGCGGCGGGGCAGGCATTAGCGCGCTTGCACGCGGTGGATCTGGCGCATGGACGTCCGGCGATGCGGGACATGTGTTGGGATGGGCGTCAGATTCGGTTCATTGACTTTGAGTATTTTGTGCCGGCCAAAGCCGGGCGGCTGCGCAAAGCGCGCGATGTAAGTATCGCGATCCTGTCGGCCTTGTCGCAGGGCGCGAATGGCCCTCGCTATGCCTATTGCATCCTATCCGCCTATCGCTCAACAAATGAGAGGCAGCCACAAGTTCTGCCGAGACCATGTCCGGTAAGAAACAGCCAACCGCGAATCTGGTAGTGCTGCTGGGTTAGAGGTTGCGTGCCTACATTTGTGGGCGGACTAACCTGCCAAATTTCTGGTACGCATGCCCAAATCAAAAAAAACCCGCCACGAAGGGCGGGTTTTCTGTTTGAGTTTTGGCCTATCAATCCGCCGTCAGCAATGGCGGCTTGTCTCCCGGAATACGCGGCTGATCGGGGCCGAAGATCTCCAGGTTCAGCTCGCCCTTCTTAACCGAAACCTGCACCACACCACCCTTGGCCAGCTTGCCGAACAGCAGCTCCTCGGCCAGAGGTTTCTTGATGTGCTCCTGGATCACGCGGCCCAGTGGACGCGCGCCCATCTTGTCGTCATAGCCCTTGTCGGCCAGCCATTCGGCGGCCTTGGGCGTCAGATCGATGGTCACGTTGCGGTCCAGCAGTTGTGCTTCAAGCTGCAGCACGAACTTCTCGACCACCTGCAGGATGACCTCTTTCGGTAGCGGGGCGAAGGAGATCACGGCATCCAAACGGTTGCGGAATTCCGGCGTAAAGGTGCGTTCGATCGCGGCGGTGTCTTCGCCTTCGCGCCGGTCACGGGCAAAGCCGATGGCGGCCTTGGCCTGTTCCTGCGCACCCGCGTTCGAAGTCATGATCAGCACCACGTTGCGGAAATTCACCGTGCGGCCGTTGTGATCGGTCAGCTCGCCATGGTCCATCACCTGCAACAGGATGTTGAACACGTCTGGGTGCGCTTTCTCGATCTCATCCAGTAGCAGCACACAATGTGGATGCTGGTCGACACCGTCGGTCAGCAGACCGCCCTGATCAAACCCGACATATCCCGGAGGCGCACCGATCAGACGGCTGACCGCGTGTTTCTCCATGTATTCCGACATATCGAACCGCAGCAGTTCCACGCCCAGCGTATCTGCCAGCTGTTTGGCGACCTCGGTTTTACCGACACCGGTCGGGCCAGCGAACAGGTAGTTACCGATGGGTTTTTCGGGCTCACGCAGACCGGCACGGGCCAGTTTGATAGCGCTGGAAAGCGCCACGATGGCGTCATCCTGACCAAATACCACCCGTTTCAGCGAGGCCTCGAGGTCTTTCAGGACCTCAGCATCGTCCTTGGTGACGTTCTTCGGCGGAATGCGCGCGATCTTGGCGACAACGGCCTCAATCTCTTTCACACCGATGGTCTTGCGACGTTTGCTTTCCGCAACCAGATGCTGCGCGGCACCGGCCTCATCGATCACGTCGATGGCCTTATCGGGCAGTTTGCGGTCGTTGATATAGCGCGCCGAGAGCTCCACGGCAGTCTTGATCGCATCCGCGGTGTATTTGATCTCGTGATGTTCTTCGAAATAGGGCTTGAGGCCGCGCAGGATCTTCACGCTGTCCTCGACCGAAGGCTCATTCACGTCGATCTTCTGGAAACGGCGGCTGAGAGCGCGGTCCTTTTCGAAATGCTGACGGAACTCTTTATAAGTGGTTGAACCCATTGTGCGCAGCTTGCCGCCCTGTAGAGCAGGTTTCAGCAGGTTCGACGCGTCCATCGCCCCACCCGAAGTGGCACCAGCACCGATCACGGTGTGAATCTCGTCAATGAACAGCACCGCGTCGGGGTGATCTTCCAGTTCGGTCACGACCGCCTTGAGCCGTTCTTCGAAATCACCGCGATAGCGGGTGCCTGCCAGAAGCGCACCCATGTCCAGCGAATAGATGGTGGTATTGGCCAAAACATCGGGCGCTTCACCAGCCACGATCTTATGCGCCAGACCTTCGGCGATGGCGGTTTTGCCTACGCCCGGGTCGCCCACCAACAGCGGGTTGTTCTTACGGCGGCGGCAGAGAACCTGAATGCAGCGCTCGACCTCATCCGCACGGCCGATCAGCGGGTCAACGTCGCCTGCACGGGACTTCGCGTTCAGATCGATGCAGTATTTCCCAAGTGCGCTTTCTTTCTGGTCGCCTTCGCCAGCGGTAGACTGAACTTCTTCCTCGACCTGATCCGCGCCCGAAACCGAGCGGTTTTCGCCATAGGCCGGGTCCTTCGCCACGCCATGCGCGATGAAGTTCACCGCGTCATAGCGGGTCATGTCCTGTTCTTGCAGGAAGTAGGCTGCGTTGCTTTCGCGTTCGGCAAAGATGGCAACCAGAACATTGGCACCTGTCACTTCGGTCCGGCCGGAGCTTTGTACGTGGATCGCAGCGCGTTGGATCACGCGTTGGAACGCAGCAGTAGGTACGGCTTCGGAGCCGTCAATATCGGTGACCAGATTAGACAAGTCTTCGTCAATGAATTCGACCAGAGTGCTGCGCAACTCATCAAGATCGACGCTGCAGGCCTTCATGACGCGGATCGCATCAGGTTCCTCCAGCAGCGCAAGCAGCAGATGCTCCAGCGTTGCGAATTCATGTCGCCGCTCATTCGCAGCCGCCAGGGCCGCGTGAATGGCTTGTTCTAATGTGCTCGAGAATGAAGGCACGCGGGTGCTCCTCTGTCTTGGGTCGAAGGGGGGCGGCTATGGCCCCATTCCAACCATGTCCTCATACTATTAGAGTTTGGTTGATCGTGGCCCGGCTTCAAGGGTTTTCTTTCACTTGACAGTCACATTTAACGTGACCGTTGCCGTGAAGGGCGTGAAATAAGCATCAAAACCGGTCTTTTCTAGCCCGCACTTCGGCAAAAACGTCGGCCGGGTCGGCATTTTCCATTCCCAATTGCGCCTGAATCGCCGGATCAGTGGCGCGCAGAAATGGGTTTGTGGCCTTTTCCACCGCAAGAGTCGACGGCACAGTCGGTCTTCCTTCGGCGCGGGCGCGGTTGATTTCGACCATCCGTTGCTGCAGTGCAGCGTTGTCGGGATCGACGGTTATGGCGAATTTGGCGTTGGATTGTGTATATTCGTGACCGGAACAGACGATTGTGTCGTCGGGCAGGGCCGCCAGTTTTGACAGCGAGGCCCACATTTGTGGCGCTGTTCCTTCGAACAGGCGGCCGCAACCAAGGGCCATCAGGCTGTCGGCGGTAAAGACCACTGAGCTTTTCGGCATGTAGTAGGCAACATGTCCAACCGTGTGGCCGGACACGTCCAGCACCTGAACCGGTTCGCCTACGATCTCGAACGTATCACCGTCCGAGACCTGCTGGTCCAGCGGGGGCAGGCGATGGGCGTCGGCAGCGGCGCCGATGACCTTGGCAGGTTGCTGTTCAAGAATGCCGGGCAAGCCGTCGACGTGATCCCAGTGATGGTGGGTCAGCAGCACATGGCTCAGACGCCAGCCGCGCGCCTCCAGTTCAGCCAGAATCGGGCCGGATTCAGGGGCGTCGACAAGAGCGGTCTGGCCACTGGCGGCGTCATGCGCCAGAAAAGCGTAATTGTCGCTGAGGCAAGGGATGGTGACGATCTCAAGAGGCATGGCCTTTTGCCCTTTCGTTGCTAGAGTGTGCTCAGCTAAGCCGATTGACCGGGTGTCCGCAATGCATCTTGATGTGCAGGATCTGAGGAACTTCTACTACCGCAGCACATTGGGCCGGGCGGCGCAGGCGGCTATTCGGGGTAGGCTGACCGATATTTGGCCTGAAGCTAAGGGCCAGACGGTGGTGGGGTTCGGCTTTGCAGTGCCCTTGTTGCGCCCATACCTGAAAGATGCGCGCCGTGTGATCGGCCTGATGCCGGGGCCACAGGGTGTTATGCCGTGGCCTGCGGGTATGTCCAACGTATCAGTTCTGACTGAAGAGACCATGTGGCCTGTTGAGACTGGCCACGTGGACAAGCTGGTGGTGATGCACGGGCTTGAGACCTCGAGCCGCCCCAGTGAATTGCTCAATGAATGCTGGCGGGTCCTGGGGCCGGGCGGTCGCGCCTTGTTCGTTGTGCCGAACCGCGCCGGGTTGTGGTCGCGAACGGACCGCACGCCGTTCGGATTCGGGCGACCATATTCAGCGTCTCAGTTGGAAAGCCAGTTGAAGGCACATCATTTCATTCCTGAGAGCCACTGCTCTGCCCTTTACATGCCACCGTCGTTTCGCCGGTTCTGGCTTAAATCGGGAAATCTGATCGAGAAAACGGGTCAGCGTCTGCCGACGGTCATGGCGGGCGGCGTATTGATGGTTGAGGTGACGAAACATATCCGGCCCCCCAGCGGTAGCGTCACCAAAGATACTGAGCGGCGCCCCATCAAAGCGTTGGACGGGTTGTTGAAGCCCGCGTAACCGCCGTACCGCCATTTGAATGGAAAAAACGCGGGAAAAAAGTCACAGGAATCGCAAAAACCTGCATATTCGTAACATTTTTCAACTGACCTAAGGGGTCCAAACCGTCGCACTTGATCTAAGTGTTTGAAAAGTAATGTTTTGTGGATAATTCCGTTACCGCTATAGTATATTGCTTGGTTGGTTCTGCTCTGCTACATCCCCCGTGATTTTGATCCCCGCCCTAAAAGGACGGGGTTTCCTCACGCCCCAAGGTAGCGGCCGCTACTCAAAATCGGGGCCTCAAATATCGGAAGGGTGGACGTGTCCGAACCAGCTTCGATTTCCACAGGCATCGCCGAGCGCTATGCCACCGCAATCTTTGAGATTGCAAAAGAGAACAATGACCTTGCAGGTCTGGAATCCGGCATCAATGATCTGTCAGCAGCTCTGGGCGAAAGCGCCGAGTTGCGCGACCTGATTGCATCACCGCTGGTTTCGCGTGCCGAACAGGAAGCCGCGATTACCGCAGTCGCCGACAAGATGGGTCTGCATGCCATCTTGCGTAACACGCTGGGTCTGATGGCGCAGAAACGTCGCCTGTTTGTTGTGCCGCAACTGGTGCAGGTTCTGCGCGACATGCTGGCTGACGAGCGCGGCGAAGTGACCGCCGATGTCGCCTCGGCCAAAGCGCTGACCAAGACACAACTGGAAAAATTGTCCAAAACGCTGTCCGAGCGTGTGGGCAAGACCGTAACTATAAATGCGACCGT
Source organism: Ruegeria sp. ABF4_144 (assembly GCF_056160045.1). NCBI lineage: Bacteria > Pseudomonadati > Pseudomonadota > Alphaproteobacteria > Rhodobacterales > Roseobacteraceae > Ruegeria > Ruegeria sp. ABF4_144. The sequence continues at coordinate 2,474,408 of NZ_JBSWWK010000001.1, read as the reverse complement.
GGATGAAAGCCTCATCGGCGGTCTTGTCGTTAAAGTGGGCTCGAAGATGATCGATAGCTCGATCCGTTCGAAGCTGAACTCCCTACAGAATGCAATGAAAGAGGTCGGATAAATGGGAATCCAAGCTGCAGAGATTTCTGCAATCCTGAAGGACCAGATCAAGAACTTTGGTCAGGAAGCGGAAGTGGCCGAAATCGGTCGCGTGCTGAGCGTCGGTGACGGGATTGCCCGTGTATACGGCCTGGACAACGTGCAAGCGGGTGAAATGGTCGAATTCCCCGGCGGCATCATGGGCATGGCCCTTAACCTGGAAAGCGACAACGTGGGTGTCGTTATCTTCGGTTCTGACCGTGACATCAAAGAAGGTGACACCGTAAAGCGCACCAACTCGATCGTGGACGTTCCGATCGGAGACGAACTGCTGGGCCGCGTTGTTGACGGTCTGGGCAACCCGCTGGACGGCAAAGGCCCGATCAACGCAACCAAGCGTGGCGTTGCAGACGTCAAAGCCCCCGGCATTATCCCGCGTAAATCGGTGCACGAGCCGATGGCAACCGGCCTGAAATCGGTTGACGCGATGATCCCGATCGGCCGTGGCCAGCGTGAGCTGATCATTGGTGACCGTCAGACCGGTAAAACCGCCGTTGCTCTGGACGCGATCCTGAACCAGAAAACCTACAACGACGCAGCCGGCGACGACGAGTCGAAGAAGCTGTACTGCATCTACGTTGCGATCGGTCAGAAGCGTTCGACCGTTGCACAGCTGGTGAAGAAACTGGAAGAGTCCGGCGCGATTGAATACTCGATCGTTGTTGCTGCGACCGCGTCTGACCCGGCGCCGATGCAGTTCCTGGCACCCTATTCCGCAACTGCGATGGCCGAGTACTTCCGTGACAACGGTCGCCACGCGCTGATCATCTATGATGACCTGTCGAAACAGGCTGTTTCGTATCGTCAGATGTCGCTGCTGCTGCGCCGTCCGCCCGGACGTGAAGCCTATCCTGGTGACGTTTTCTACCTCCACTCGCGTCTGCTGGAGCGTTCGGCGAAGCTGAACGAAGACTTCGGTGCAGGCTCGCTGACGGCTCTGCCGGTTATCGAAACTCAGGGTGGTGACGTTTCGGCGTTTATTCCGACCAACGTGATTTCGATCACCGACGGCCAGATCTTCCTGGAAACCGAACTGTTCTATCAGGGCATCCGTCCTGCTGTGAACACCGGTCTGTCGGTTTCGCGTGTGGGCTCGTCAGCTCAGACCAACTCGATGAAGTCGGTTGCTGGTCCCGTTAAACTGGAACTGGCTCAGTACCGCGAAATGGCTGCGTTTGCGCAGTTTGGTTCCGACCTTGACGCCGCAACTCAGCAGCTGCTGAACCGTGGTGCACGTCTGACCGAGCTGATGAAGCAGCCGCAGTACTCGCCGCTGACCAACGCCGAAATCGTATGCGTCATCTTCGCGGGTACCAACGGTTACCTCGACAAGATCGACGTCGCGGACGTTGGCCGTTACGAAGCTGGCCTGCTGGCGCACCTGCGTGGCAAACACGCGGATCTGCTTCAGTGGATCACGGACGAAGATCCCAAGATCAAGGGTGACGCTTCCGACAAGATCAAGGCTGCGCTGGACGAATACGCCGCAACCTTCGCTTAAGGGAGAGGCGGGCATATGCCAAATCTTAAGGACCTTAAAAACAGGATCGAGTCGGTCAAATCGACCCGCAAGATCACCAAGGCCATGCAGATGGTCGCGGCAGCAAAACTGCGCCGCGCCCAGGAATCTGCCGAAGCCTCGCGTCCCTATGCCGAGCGGTTCAATGCCGTGATGGCGGGGTTGGCGGCTTCGGTCGGGGGCAGCGATAGCGCCCCCAAGCTGCTCCGTGGTACGGGCAGTGATGATGTGCATCTGCTGGTTGTGATGACAGCCGAACGCGGCCTCTGCGGCGGCTTCAACTCGAACATCGCCAAGCTGGCCCGTGTCAAAGCGGAAGAGCTGCGCCTGAAAGGCAAGACAGTCAAGGTTTTGACTGTCGGCAAGAAGGGCCGCGACGCGCTCAAGCGCGATTTGGGCGATCTGTTCGTCGGGCATGTCGACCTGAGCGAAGTCAAACGCATTGGTTACACCAACGCGCAAGACATCGCGAAGGACATCCTGTCTCGCTTTGATGGGGCTGAGTTTGATGTTGCTACGATCTTCTACTCGAAGTTCGTCAACGTTGTGACCCAGATCCCGACGGCACAGCAAATCATCCCCGCCTCGTTCGAGGACGAGGCGACGGGTGACGACAGCGGTGCCATTTTCGACTACGAGCCCAGCGAAGAGGCCATCTTGGCTGACCTGCTGCCCAAGGGGGTTGCGACCGCGATCTTCTCGGCTCTGCTCGAGAACGGAGCGTCTGAACAGGGTGCACGGATGTCTGCAATGGACAACGCGACACGCAACGCGGGTGAGATGATCGACAAGCTGACGATCCAGTTCAACCGCTCGCGTCAGGCCGTGATCACCAACGAGCTGATTGAAATTATTTCCGGCGCCGAAGCGCTGTAAGAAAACCGGAGACGAAACATGGCGAATGCAAAAGGCAAAGTCACACAGATCATCGGGGCCGTCGTCGACGTGCACTTCGAAGATCAGCTGCCTGAAATTCTGAACGCGCTGGAAACCACCAACAACGGCAAGCGCCTGGTGTTGGAAGTTGCTCAGCACCTGGGTGAAAACACTGTCCGCACCATCGCGATGGACGCGACCGAAGGTCTGGTCCGTGGCGAAGCGGTTACCGACACCGGCGCACCGATCTCGGTTCCGGTTGGTAACGCCACCCTGGGCCGCATCCTGAACGTTGTCGGCGAGCCGATCGACGAAAAGGGTGAAGTTGCTGCAACCGAAACCCGTGCGATCCACCAGCCCGCACCAGAGTTCGACGAACAGTCGACCGAGTCGGAAATCCTGGTGACCGGCATCAAGGTTGTTGACCTGCTGGCCCCTTACGCCAAAGGCGGTAAGATCGGCCTGTTCGGCGGTGCCGGCGTGGGTAAAACCGTTCTGATCATGGAACTGATCAACAACATCGCAAAAGTGCACTCGGGCTTCTCGGTGTTCGCGGGTGTTGGTGAACGGACCCGTGAAGGGAACGACCTGTACCACGAGATGATCGAATCGAACGTTATTAAGCCGGACAACCTGTCGGAATCGCAGGTGGCCCTGGTTTACGGTCAGATGAACGAACCTCCGGGAGCACGTGCACGTGTTGCTCTGACCGGCCTGACCCTGGCCGAGCAGTTCCGCGACCAGTCGGGTACCGACGTTCTGTTCTTCGTCGATAACATCTTCCGCTTCACGCAGGCTGGTTCCGAGGTTTCGGCTCTGCTGGGTCGTATCCCGTCAGCCGTGGGCTACCAGCCGACACTGGCCACCGACATGGGCGCCCTGCAGGAACGCATCACCTCGACCAAGTCGGGCTCGATCACCTCGGTTCAGGCGATCTACGTTCCTGCGGACGACCTTACCGACCCTGCGCCGGCAACCTCGTTTGCTCACTTGGATGCGACCACCGTTCTTAACCGTGCGATCTCGGAAAAGGGTATCTACCCGGCGGTTGACCCGCTCGACTCCACCTCGCGTCTGCTCGACCCGGCCATCGTTGGTGAAGAGCACTACAAGGTTGCGACCGACGTTCAGCAGATCCTCCAGCGCTACAAATCGCTGCAGGACATCATCGCCATCCTTGGCATGGACGAACTGTCGGAAGAGGACAAACTGACCGTGGCCCGTGCCCGTAAGATCGAACGCTTCATGTCGCAGCCGTTCGACGTGGCGCAGGTCTTCACCGGCTCGCCGGGTGTTCAGGTTCCTCTGGATGTCACCATCTCGTCGTTTAAGGCCGTTGTGGCTGGCGAATACGATCACCTGCCCGAAGCGGCCTTCCTGATGGTTGGCGGCATCGAAGAAGTGATCGCCAAAGCGGAAAAGATGGCCGCAGAAGCCGCCTAAGGAGTATCCCTGATGGCAAACACGATGCAATTCGACCTCGTCAGCCCCGAGCGGAGCCTAGCTTCGCTTGCGGCGACGGCGGTCCAGATTCCCGGCGCGGACGGGGATATGACGGCAATGCCCGATCATGCCCCCACCATCACCACCCTGCGCCCGGGCATCCTGAAGGTCGACTCACCCGAAGGGTCCAGCGAATACCTGGTCACCGGCGGGTTTGCTCAGATCAACGGCGATGGCCTGTCGGTTCTGGCTGAAAAGGCCATTCCGGTAACCGAGGTGACCCGGTCGCATCTGGACGACCTGATCGCCGAGGCTCGTGCTTCGCACGAAGTGGCAAAGAATGGCGACGATCAGAGCATCGTCGACGACGCCGCCAAGCTTCTGGCCGACATGGAAGCCCTTGGAACGCATATGAGCCTGTAAGGTTCACTGCATTTAGAATGCTGAAAACGGCTCCACATATGTGGGGCCGTTTTTTGTCGTGATTTTGGAGATGCGCCGGGATAAGGTTGCGGAATTGAAAGATAAAGACGATGAAATGAAGACTTTTCGAACCCACCCTATTGGTATCGACCAAGGCGAGGCAGTGCTGTTTTCCGATTTCGCCGATGGTGGCGATATGTGGACGGGCGAGGGCCCACGCGAGCGGCGGAAATCCATCACCTTCAGTCAACCCTTCCGATCAGAACCGGTAGTTCAAATCGGCGTGTCGCTGTGGGATGTTGATACATCCTCGGCCTTGCGGGCCGAAGTGACAGCCGAGGATATTTCTTCCGAGGGGTTCACGGCCGTGTTCCGAACATGGTCTGATACCCGAATTGCCCGGATCCGGGCCACGTGGACTGCCATCGGTGAGGTCGCGCACGCGGATGACTGGGATATTTCCTAAAGGCCTGCGTCAAACGCTTGGCGACGGCACTGTGGCCTTGTGCTGAGAACTTACTGCAACGCAGATAGGATGTATTCTATTTCCCGAATACCCATCCCTGTTTTTTGAATGGTCAAAAAGGTTGCCAAGGCACCAATCAGGAAGCAGACGGGTACTCGAGCAAGCGCGCTTTCACGCAAAATTAGGCCGACAAAACCAACGAGAACCGAAAGAACAAGCAGAAAAATTGAAGCCGTAAGAGCACCCTCATAAATTTGCTGTGCGGTCTCGGTTGGAATTTTCGTGGCCTTACCTGCCAAAAACAGGCTGATGCAAGAGCTGATACCGAAAACGAGGCCTAAAACGGAGCTGCGTATTCGCGCTTCTTTTGAAGCATTTCGAGCTGGATGTTCACCGTGTCCTGTACTCTGAGATGCAGTGCTGTTGCGTGTAGCCCGTTTTTTAGAGAATGCGCGCAACAGAAAAATGCAGCCGGTAAGAATAAAAGTCACACTACACAGTGCCGAAGCCACTATGTACCCTAGGCCGGGGCCCTCACGGAGGATTTCGTAGTTTTCGTTTAGGTCTTTGATGATGAATAGACCCAGACTCATCAAAAAAGCACCGATACAAACAACGATTAAGTTTGGCTTTTGGGGCGCCTGTGCCGCAGTGCTTTGCGGTCCGCCAAACAAAACTGGTTGGGAATGCCCGGGATTGGCGTTGATGCGCTGAATGCGTTCTTGGAAATTTGCGTTGGACATGCGGTGAATTCTTCGAGCTTCGAAATTTAATTCACCGTGTCGCACGAATGTGGTGACAATTGGTCGAGAAGTGGCGGTTTTCAGACATTTATAGCCGCGCGACGCACCCTTGGCTGGTTGTAAAAGTAGGTGCCGGGATTATAAGAATGGCCGGTTTTCACCGCCTGCTCGATCACCTGCAAACGCCTGGTATAGTAGATTGGCGTATTGAGTTCAGATCGGGCAGGGGGATGTCGGAGGCGCTGCCTCGAGCAGAAAAGTCGAGGTCTGCACAGCTTTGAAGGGGGGCGGAAATCCTAGCTGTTTTCCGCCTCAATCATATCAACACGTGTCGCGTGACGGCCGCCTTCGAACTCGGCGGTTAGAAAGGCGTCGACGATGTCCAGCGCCTGGCCTTCTCCTACCACACGCGCGCCGATGGACAGCATGTTGGCGTTGTTGTGCTGACGGATCATACGGGCCGAGAACGCGTCCGAGCAGACGCCGCAGCGGATGCCGGGCACTTTGTTGGCCGCCATCATAATGCCTTGCCCAGTACCGCACAGGATGATCCCCAACTGGCAGTCACCTGAGGCCACGGCCTGTGCTGCAGCTTTTCCATGTTTGGGGTAATGCGTGCTTTCGGGGGTAGTTGGTCCGATATCGACCACGTCCCAGCCTTGGGCTGAGATGTGGTTTGCGACGGCTTGGCGCAGCTCGATGGCAGCATGGTCGCTGGAAAGAACAATTCGTTTTGAGGCTGTCACGGAAACGTCCTGCTTTAGTATTACAACGAAAAAGGGCGGCTGGTGGGCCGCCCGTCTGTGTCAGTCCATGTGGTACATGGATTCGTAGATCGGCGTCAGGGTTTTGTCCTCGAACAGAGATGACACGCTGGTGCCATTCCAGATGTTCAGGATCGCTTGGGTAAAGATTGGCGCGGTCGGCACGATGCGGATATTCTTGGCCTTTGCGACCTCTTTGGTAGGCTGGATTGTGTCGGTCAGCACCAGCGATTTCATCACCGAGTTTGTCACACGCTCAACCGCGGGGCCGCTCATGACGCCGTGGGTAATGTAGGAGTGGACTTCTTTCGCACCGTTATCCAGCAGAACCTGCGCCGCTTTGCAGAGCGTACCGGCGGTGTCGCACATGTCGTCCACGATCAGACAGATCTTGTCTTTCACGTCACCAATCACGGTCATCTCGGCCACTTCACCGGCCTTTTCGCGGCGCTTGTCTACGATCGACAGGGGGGCGTTGATCCGCTTGGCCAGTTCACGTGCGCGGGCCACGCCGCCCACGTCGGGCGAGACCACCATGATCTCGTCCAGATTGTCCTTGAACTGGTTTTTCACATCCAATGCAAAGATCGGCGAGGCATAGAGGTTGTCCACGGGGATATCAAAGAACCCCTGAATCTGCGCGGCGTGAAGGTCCATGGTCAGAACCCGTTCGATCCCTGCGCCGGTCAGCATGTTGGCGACCAGCTTGGCGCTGATCGGCGTGCGGGCTTTGGTGCGGCGATCCTGACGGGCATAGCCAAAATAGGGGATCACTGCAGTGATCCGCTGCGCGGACGAGCGGCGCAGTGCGTCGGCGATGATCAGCAGTTCCATCAGGTTATCATTGGCAGGGTTCGAGGTCGGCTGGACGATGAACATATCCTCGCCCCGGACGTTTTCGAACACCTCGACGAAAATCTCGCCGTCGTTGAACCGCTCGACCCGCGCGTCGACCAGCCCCTGATCGACACCGCGATACAGGCTCATACGGCGAGCAATGGATTCGGCAAGCGGAAGATTGGCGTTCCCAGCGATTAGCTTGGGTTCGTGGAGTGTCGGCATCGGCTGAGGTCCCCGGGCAGCAATGGCAAATGTGACAGATTCGTGATGTTGACACCGCTTAGCATGGCCTTACCGTCCAGCAAAGATAACCCAGCGGAGAAAGTGAACATGGCCACCATTGACTACTATTTTGCGACAATTTCGCCATTCACATATTTGGCCGGCTCACGGCTGGAAGAGATCGCGGCAAAGCACGACGCGACGATCAATTACAAACCGCTGGATATCATGGGTCTGTTCGCGCGCACCGGGGGGACGCCACCTAAAGATCGCCATATCTCACGCGTTGAATACCGTGCGCAGGAATTACAGCGGCAGTCCAGAAACCTGGGGATTGCGTTCAATATGCAACCGGCGCATTGGCCAACGAATATGGCGCCGTCATCGTATGCGGTGATTGCGGCGGTCAAGGATGGATCCGGCGACGTCGGGAAGCTGGTTCAATCCTTCCTGCGCGCCTGCTGGGCCGAAGAGAAGGATATCGCGCAGGATGACGTGATCCGCGCGTGCCTGTCTGAGGCCGGATTTGATCCGAACCTTGCCGACAGCGGCTTGCTGGTGGGCGCTGAAACCTATGCCGCCAATCTGGAAGAGGCGGTAGATCGGGGTGTTTTTGGTGCCCCGTTCTATATCACCGAGGATGATCAGAGGTTTTGGGGGCAAGATCGGTTAGATGATCTGGATCTGCACCTAACCGAGCTGAATGGGTGAAGGATCTGTCGCCGGTTCATGTCAGAACCTTGGGGCAGGGCGCGCGCAAGGTGCTGGCCCTGCATTGCACGATTGCCCATTCCGGCGCGTGGTCTGGTCTGGCCGCGGCGTTAGAGGGCGAGACCACCTTGTTCGCCCCTGACATGCTTTCACACGGTCGCAGCCCGGATTGGGACGGGCTGGGGGATTACTTCGACGTTGTGACGGAAACAGCGGCTGCGCAGCTGATCGAACCGATGGACGTGATCGGCCATTCTTTTGGTGGCATGATTGCGCTGCGCCTGGCGGCTGAGCATCCCGACCTGGTCCGCAGCGCCGTGTTGATTGAGCCCGTCTTCTTTGCCATCGCGAAACAGGATGCGCCCGCGCTGGTTGCGAAGCATGATCACGAGGCGCAGCCTTACACGGATGCTTTGGCAGCCGGAGATATGGCGCTGGCCGCACGCCTGTTCAACAGAATGTGGAGCACCGATGACAGTCCCCGCTGGCCGGACCTGCCGGAACGTACGCGCGCGGCGATGGTGCGAGGCGTCCACGTTGTGCCCGCGGTAGAAGGTGTTTTGTTCCAAGATCAGAAAGGGTTACTAAACCCCGGCGTTCTGGACCGTGCGGCCATGCCGGTTTTGATCCTCAGCGGTTCTAAGACGCACCCGGTGATGCCAGCGATTGGACTGGGTTTGCAGCAGCGGTTGCCAAACGCGTCCTGCGCCGTGGTCGAGGGCGCAGGACACATGGCGCCGATCTCTCATCCACAAGATACAGCGCACCTTGTGCAGCAGTTCTGGCAGGACGCCCGCGACCCCTAAAGCAGGGCGAGGAACTGGTCGATATTTTCGGCGCTGATCGACCAGTCGCAGACCAGGCGGCAGGCAAGGATTTCTGCGTCATCGGCTCCGTCCAGCTCTGCCCCCCACAGGTGATAGACAGCACCGGCGTCGTGCAGCTGTTTGTGCCGCGCACGTGAGAATTGGGCGAAGATCATATTCGCGTGGGGTTCATGCAGGAACGAGGCACCTTTCGCGCGCAAACCTTCGGCCAGTCGGGCGCAGTTGTCATTGGCTTGGCGAGCCAGTTTCAGCCACAGGTCGTCCTGCAGATAAGCGGCCATTTGCGCCGACAGATAGCGGTGTTTGGAAAACAGATGCGCCCCGCGCTTGCGGCGCAGTTCGAATTCCCAGGCTTTGGACTCGTCGAAAAAGACGACCGCCTCGACCCCCATCAGCCCGTTCTTGGTGCCGCCAAAGCTAACCGCGTCCACACCCGCTTTCCACGTCATCTCGGCTGGCGAGCAGTTCAGTGCGACAAGGGCGTTGGTGAACCGTGCACCGTCGAGATGGACCGGAAGGCCGTATTCCTTGGCCACGCCGCACAGTGCCTGCAACTCGGCCAGAGAATAAACCGACCCGCGCTCGGTCACCTGAGTGATCGATACCGGCCCGCGCTGGGGACCGTGTACGCCGCGTGTCTCTTCGGCCTGAATGGCCCCGCGCAAGGCTTCCGGTGTCATCTTGTCCGCACCCGGAACAAGTGTCAGCTTGGCGCCGGTGTAAAACTCCGGCGCGTTACACTCGTCCTCGTGGATATGCGCTACGGGTGAGCAAAAGATCGTGTCCCAAGGGTTTGCCAGAGTCGCCAGAGCCAGCGAATTCGCTGCCGTTCCAGTGGCCACCAGATAGACGGCCGCGCCCGGGGCCTCAAAGATGCCGCGAATGCGATCCCGTACCTCGTTCATCAGCGTGTCGGCGCCGTAGGCCATCTGATAACCTTCATTGGCCGCGTTCAATGCGGCCATGACCTGGGGGTGAACCGGCCCGGAATTGTCAGAGGCGAAATACATCAGCTAGGCTCCTCGATGATATAGTCTTCCCACTCTTCAAGCGGTGTTTCGAACTCGGACACCGTGCGCCCCTGAACCGACATTCCGGCGGCGTGCACGCTGTTCGGCGTACCAGATATCAACGGGTGCCAGTCGTAAAGAGGCTTTCCTTCCCACAGCAGCCGATAGGCACAGGTTTGCGGCAGCCAATAGGCGTGGTCGTCGATATTGTCGGGCTTCATCACGATACATTCCGGCACGAACTGGTGGCGGATGTCGTATTGCGTGCAACGGCAGCTTTCGTCGTCCAGCAGGCGGCAGGCGACGCAGGTCAGGGCGACCTCGCCGGTATCCTCGTCCTCCAGCTTGTTCAGGCAGCATTTGCCACAGCCGTCGCACAGCGCCTCCCACTCGCGCTGGTTCATTTTGGTCAGCGGTTTGCGTTCCCAGAACCGAGGGCTCAGGTCGTTGCGATCAATTGGGTCGGCGGTCATAGCGCCGCCAGAATGCTGCGGGCCTTGTCGCAGTCGGCGTCCATCTGCGTGATGAGACCGTCCAGCCCGTCGAATTTCATCTCGGGGCGCAGGTATTCGACCAATCCGACCGACAGGGTTGCGCCATAGAGGTCGCCCGAGAAGTCAAACAGGAAGGTTTCGATATTGGGCACTTCGCCGTTGAACATCGGACGCGTCCCGACCGAGGCCGCGCCGTAATAGCTGCCCTGATGGGGGCCGTCCAACACATCAACCAGCACCGCATAGACACCGAATTTCGGCGGGTGCAGTCCCTCGATGGACATGTTCGCCGTCGGGAAGCCCAGTTCGCGGCCACGTTGTTCGCCGCCGATCACCTCGCCCTCGATCCGGTGCCAATGGCCCAACATTGCGGCAGCATCGCGGGGGCGGCCCTCGGACAGGGCGGTGCGGATTGCAGTCGATGACACCACGTTCTCGGACCTTTCCATCAACGGGGCAATGGTGACGCCGAACCCCATCTCTTGCCCAAAACGGACCATGTCATCGGCTGTGCCACTGCGCCCTTTGCCAAAGCAGAAATCGGCCCCAACGACCACATGTGACAGTCCAAGACCGTCGCAAATCACGTTGCGGGCGAATTCCTCGGGGGTCAGCCCGGCCAGAGCAGCGTTGAAGGGCAATTCGTAGAGTTTCTGCACGCCCAGCTTTTCCAACCGGTGTGCGCGTGCGTTACCGCGCATCAAGCGAAAAGGAGACGTGCCGGGGGCAAAGTACTCGCGCGGGTGGGGTTCAAACGTCATGACGCCCAAGGGGGCATCCGGAGCGGCACTGCGCGCCAGTTCGATCACCGATTGGTGGCCGATATGGACGCCGTCAAAGTTCCCGATCGCCACACTGGCGCCGCGGTCCTGAGGCTCGATGTATTGATAGTCCCGGATGACATGCATGCGCAGTGGGTACTGGTCCTTAGACCTATGTTCAAGCATATGATGTCACGGGCGGGTCAAAATACCCGGTGAAGAATTGCATGGCTGCCGACCGTCACAACGATCGCAACCGGCCGCGGATGTATTTTGCCGCTGACCTGAAGTGGCTGGCACCGGCGGCCTCGGCCCATCGGCCCGGTGTCCAGTTGTTCTTGGCGCCCTTCATGGGACCCTCGTACAACTCGGCGTTAGACCGTGTTTCAAGGAATTCGGCCAGTTTGCGATAGCCCGCGTCCAGTTCCTGCACAGCGTCGTCCCACGACAGGTTCGCCTGTTTTTGGCGCAGGTCAAAGTTATAGCGGCGCAGCTCATTCCACTTGTATCCATTTGCTGGGAAATACACTTCCTTTTCCGCCTGTCCGTCAGCATACCAGCCAAGAAACAGATTAATCCAGTGGGCCCTGTGTCCGACAACATCCTTGATCGACGTCTCGTCGTCATCTTTCAGAAGGGCGTGGCGAGGTTCCAAAGGCGCAATGAGCGTCCTGAGTTTGGAATACTCTTTTTCAGTGATCGCCAGAAGTTCCGGTTTGCTTGATGCAGCCATGTTTCAAGCCCAATACGTATTAACCCGCATCGGAGTTTAGCGAGCCTCCGCGCCACAGGAATGACGCAGATCAAAGGCTGTGGCTGAAAAGGCTGATCAGTCGAACTTGCGCGACGGGGCCAGCACCATGGCTTCGCCGATCAGCACCTTCTTACCGTCGACCGAGCAGTGGCAGTCCAGCTTGACCCGACGCTTGGAAAAGTCGATGTCGATCACCTTGACCTCGGCATAGACCATGTCGCCGGGGCGCACAGGGGCTAGGAATTTCAGTGACTGCCCCATATAAACCGTGCCGTGACCCGGCAGCTGTTCCCCAATCACGGCCGAGATCAGACCAGCGGTCAGCATTCCATGCGCGATGCGACCCTCGAAGATCGTGTCGCGGGCATAGTCGTCATCCAGATGCACCGGGTTCCGGTCCGTCGAAACTTGCGCGAACATCTCGATGTCTTCGTCCGTCACCACTTTGCGTAAGTAACGGGTCATGCCCATTTCGATGTCTTCGATACAGATCGTGCCGCGCGGAAGATTGTCCAACATGTCGCCCTTACCTTAATCTGCAGGGCAACAAAACAACCAAAGTCGCCCTAGTTCGGCAACTTTATTACTTCGCAGTCGCAGAAAATCAAGTCTTTTCTGATTACCTCAAACGTCCGATTGTATAGGTTGGATTGATATTTTCCCTTGCAATGTAATCGGTTAGGGATTCGTGGTGCGGATGGTGCGACGTTTTTGTTTCGGCAGCAGCCAATCCGCCGGAAATGAACAGAGAATCAATCCCCTCTCCCATGCCGCCCAGAATGTCGGTGTGCGGGCCGTCGCCGATCACCAGAATGTCGCCGTCGGGGATGTCTTGACCCAGTTCCTGCAACCGGCGGCGAGCCAGATCGTAGATCGGCGGGTGCGGCTTGCCGAAGTAAAGGCTCTCTCCCCCCATCTCTGTGTAAAGCTTGGCCAGCGCGCCAGCGCACCATTCCCGCACTTCGCCCCGGTCGACCACGATATCAGGGTTGGCGCAGAGCAGCTTCATGCCCTTTTGCTTGGCATAGAGGAAATCGGGGCGGTTGATCGACGGATCCGCCATCGGGTCGAACGGGCCGCAGCAGACGATGCCTTCGGCCTCGTCCAGCGGGACGCGTTCGATGTGAATGGGGTGGTGCAGCAGTTTCAGCGGCTCAAAGAACCCGGCATCACGTTGCCATTCCCCCATGAAATAGACCTTTTCACCCACCGCGCCCCGGAACATCGCCGAACGGGCTGAATCGCCACTGGTGGCGATGGTGTCGTAGGCGTCGGCGGGCACGTTGAATTGTGCCAGTTGCTCTGCCACGCCAGCGCGAGGTTTCGGAGAGTTAGTGACCAGCACCACGATCCCGCCTTTCGCGCGATAGGCCTGCAGCGCGGCGACGGCTTCGGGGTAGGCGGTGATGCCGTTGTGAACGCAGCCCCAAAGGTCAACGAACAGCGCCTTATAGCGGTCGGAGATTTCGGTCAGGGCGTGGATGATCTGGGTCATGAAAAGCCTCGGGGGAGTTAAAACAAGGTTGCGTCAGCTATTGCAAAGCTGGTTCTGTTTGACCATCCCGCAATATCAATTGCCGGGGAAATAGGCTCGTTTCTTTCAGTTTTCTTCGGTCACTTTCTCTACGTCCGGTGCTTGCTGGACGGTGTCTGTGCCCAAAATGATCTGCGCGCCAATCCTGTTTTGAAACCGCACAACGACAAGATAGCCCGGACCCAGTTCTTTGCGTAAGACGTCAACCAGAGGTGTCTCTCGCAGGCTCTCAGGCAATAATCCTACGACTGAAGATACCTTGTAGGCCGCCTCGATCGGTAGGTCGACAATCAACCAGATGTCGGCGTGTTTGCTTTTGGCGTTTACGTCGACGCGGATGATCTCGACCGAGACCGGATCGGCCCAATTGCGGATGGTTTGCGCCAGTTGCGCCTCGGTTCGTGTCTCGAGGTACCGATTATACGTGGACTTGCCCAGCTGTAGGACGACAAATGCCAGAAAGGCCAAAGTTACCACTACGCTGGCGGTGAAGTTCAGCTTGCGCCGGCCTTTGCTGAAAACCACCGAGCGGGCCGCGTACACGATATAGACCGCGCAGGCGGACAGGATTATCGCGCCCAGGTTTGTGGCAAACAACAAGACGGCTTCATAGGCTTCTGACGGTTCTCCGAAATACATCAGAACACCCGAGGCTGACAAAGGTGGTACCAGTGACACCCCAATGGCCGCGCCGGGCAGCAAGCTGGCCTCGGATCTGTTGATCTGGACATATGCCCCGGCTACACCCGCAGCCAAGGCAACGATAAGATCCTCGGTTCCAGGGTCGGTCCGGGCCAGAACCTGATCGGGGATCAGGATGCCGCGCGGGACGTCGGCCACATATACCAGAAACCAGGCCAGCAGGACGCATAAAGCGGCCGCGCCACAAACAACCAGTGCCAGGTAGAGCGCGCGAGCCAGCCATCCCATGACCATCGCTGCCGCCACGCCAAGAATGGGGGTCATCAGCGGCGCCACCAACATTGCGGCGATTACCACTGCGCCGGAATTGCGCAACATGCCCATCGTGGCGATTACAACGGACAGAGTCAGCAACATGGCAAAGCGGCGCCAATAGGCTGATTTATCCTGGCCTTCGAACCGCAGGATACTGCGTGTTGTACTGAACTTGCGCTTACTCATACGTTGGATCTGGTCCGGTACCCATTCTGTTAACCAGAGTAGCAATGGAAGCGTTTCAAGCAAATCCTTCAGCGCAATGAAAAAAGGCGCCCTAGTGGGACGCCTTTAAAACTGCTTGTTCAGAAGATCAGACCTTGAGGTTCGGAATGATCTGCTTTTTGCGGCTCATGATACCCGGCAGAACAACGGCGTCGCCGTCAACCGACGCGCCAAAGCTCTTTTCTGCCACGCCTTTGACCAGATCGTTAGGAACAAGTAGGGTGGCTTCTTCGTTCAGGATGTCGACAACGAACAGCAGAACCTGATCAACGCCGTCTTCCTTGGCGACGTCTACCATCGAGCCCGCCAGGCTGGCTTTGCGATCCAGCACAACGCCGGGCGCGGTGGTTTCCAGAACCGAGACGCGGAACTTTGTGCCGTCGACTTCGTATTCCTTGCTGTCCATCCGGATCAGTTCGGCGTCCGAGAATGACGATACATCCGATTTAGCTGCGAACATGTCGGCGGCATAGGCTGAAACATCCAGACCCAGATCGGCGGCCAGTTTCTCGGCCACTTCGCGGTCATGCGCGGTGGTGGTGGGCGAGCGGAACTCCAGTGTGTCCGACAGGATGCAGGTCAACGCCGCACCTTTGATGGCTTCGGGCATCTTGGCGGCGTCGTCACCCATCAGGTCGACCATGATGGTCGCGGTGCAGGCCAGCGGTCGCACGGTTATATCGATCGGGCCTTTGGTTTCCAGACCGCCGACCAGCTTGTGGTGGTCGATGATGGTGCGGATGTCGGCGCTGTTGACGCTGGCGGGCAGCTCGGCCGGGTTGTTGGTGTCAACGATGACAACCGGCACGTCCGCTTCGACGTCGTCGATGATGCGCGGCTTGGGCAGGTCCCAGCGCTGCAGCATGAACGCGGCTTCGGTGTTGGGCTCGCCCAACAGAACCGGCTCGGCCTGTTCGCCTTTGACTTCGTTCAGGTACCACGACCACAGGATCGGAGAGCCTGTGGAGTCGGTGTCGGGGGATTTATGGCCAAATACAAGAGTTGTCATGTCAGCGTCCTGAGGATGATAAATTTGCGCGCCTTATAGGGCGGTCTGCCGGGCTTGTCACCCGGCGGAGTTTACGCTGCGACGGTTGGTCTGGATTTCGCCTGTACCCCGTTAGAACTGCTCGCGGGACAGGGTGTATCCGGCCTGTTCCAACTGATTTAAAAGGCCATGCGTTCCGCTGAGGTGGCCGGCGCCTGTGGCGATCACTGCAGTCTGATCTTGAATGTTCAGAATGTGCTGCATCCAGTTGTTGTTCCGCTCAACCAGCAGGTTTTGTTCGAAGTCGCCCCATTCTTTGTCAAAATCCTCTGGCGACATGCCTGAAAACTCCAGCGCCATAACGCGGCCCAGTTCCAGCGCTTGTCCGTGTTTTTCAGTGAAATATGCGTTTGTCATGGTGGCCATCTGATCATCGCTGTTGCCATAGGCATTGGCCATCCGTGCCAGCGACTCCGCCTGTTCTTCGATGGGGTAGAAGTCAAACAAGGCGGTCAGTTCTTCAATGCTTTCCAGCGAATGCTGCGGGATGCCTTGTTCTTCGGCCAGATCAGTCAGACGCGCATCCATCCCGTGGCGGGCGTTCGGATCGCTGATCAAACATGTCGGCATAGCCAGCGTCATGCCAACGAACCAGGGGCGCATTTTCGCCCCCATCCAACCGGGAATGCCACGCTCGGCCAATTCAGCGGATAGGGTGGCCCAGGCCTCTTCGGGCAGCAACTCAATCAAGCTGGGACCGGACGTGATCAGGATCGGGCTGGGGTCCAGGGCCAGTTCCTGTTCCCATGCCGTCATTGCGTCTTGAGTGACCTCAAAGTAAAAGGCATCGGCTTGGCTGAGTGTCGGCGTCAAGCGCTCGACAATCGCGTCCATGCGCGGATCATTAATGTGCATGGTCCCGATCAAGTGCAACACCGTGTCATCTTTGGTGGCAACCCAATGGTTGCCTTCCGCATACGGCAAGTCGACGAGCGCCTGATTCAGCTCTGCACGCATTTCGGGCGTAAAGTCGTCCCATAGATCACGGCCCTCGCAGGCGGCGTGAGCTGTCGCGGGAAGCAGCAGGGAGATCAGAAATGGAAACAGGCGCATGTGTTCAATCCAATGAGTATGTCTTTGCCCGAAACTTGCCCCGGTGCCGGGCCATGTGCAAGGCGGATCAGGGAGTTGCGTGCAGCCTCTGGCATTCTGTGACATTTCGCCTAGCATGTGGCCATGGACCGCGAGCAGGATCTCTATCCCCCCATCAAGGCGCTGCTGGAGCGTCAAGGTTATACTGTCAAGGGCGAGGTCGGCGCGGCCGATATCGTGGCCGTGCGGGATGGCGATGAGCCGGTGATTGTCGAGTTGAAGCTGCGGTTTTCGCTGGCGCTGTTTCATCAGGCGATCACGCGGCTGAAAATGACGGATCAGGTGTATATCGGGGTGTGCAAGCCCAAGGGTCGCACAGCCCGGCGGGCGTTGAAGGATAACCTCGCCCTGTGTCGCCGCCTGGGCCTTGGGTTGATTACTGTGCGGGCTGATGGTTCGGTCGAGGTACAGTGTGATCCCGGTCCCTATGCACCGCGTAAGACCAAGGCCAAGACCTTGCGTTTGCTGCGCGAATTCGACCGGCTGGAGGGCGATCCGAATGCCGGGGGTGCCACCCGGCACGGCATCGTTACCGCCTACCGTCAGGACGCTTTGAAATGTGCGGCCCATCTGGCCGAATGCGGAGCGACCAAGGGAGCTGTTGTTGCCAAAGCAACCGGTGTGGCCGAAGCGACGCGGCTGATGCGTGACAATCACTATGGCTGGTTCGACAAGGTCGAGAAGGGCATTTATTGTCTGAACGAGGCCGGGCAAGACGGCCTGAAACACTGGGCTTACAGTTGGGAACAGGCTGACTGAGGCTGATTTCTAAAAAATCCGAAACAGCTTGTTGACTCGGGGGTTTGGACCTCCTAGCTATTCGTCGTTATCACTCACACTACCCGAGTGCTAACGCCTCACCGTCCGGTGGGGGGAGGATTAACAAACTTTGAGCCCAAGGAGCTGCAAAGATGGCATTGAAACCGCTTCATGACCGCGTGCTGGTTCGCCGTACCGAAAGCGAAGAGAAAACCGCAGGCGGCCTGATCATTCCTGACAGCGCAAAAGAAAAGCCCAGCGAAGGCGAAGTCGTCGCAACCGGTGAAGGCGCACGCAAGGACAGCGGCGAACTGATCGCAATGGCTGTTAAAGCTGGTGACAAGATCCTGTTCGGCAAATGGTCGGGCACCGAAGTTCAGGTCAACGGCGAAGAGCTGCTGATGATGAAAGAAAGCGACATCATGGGGATCATTGAGTAAGCCCGCGCGCTTCTCTGATCTTCATCTCAATACATTTTCTCAAGGAGAAACGACATGGCTGCAAAGGACGTCAAGTTCGACACCGATGCCCGTAACCGTATGCTGGCAGGTGTGAACATCCTGGCCGATGCTGTTAAAGTGACCCTGGGCCCCAAAGGCCGCAATGTGGTTCTGGACAAATCCTTTGGCGCACCGCGCATCACCAAAGACGGTGTTTCGGTTGCCAAGGAAATCGAGCTGGAAGACAAGTTCGAAAACATGGGCGCGCAGATGGTGAAAGAAGTCGCCAGCCGCACCAATGACGAAGCCGGCGACGGCACCACCACCGCAACCGTTCTGGCTCAAGCCATCGTGCGCGAAGGTCTGAAGCAGGTTGCAGCTGGCCTGAACCCGATGGACCTGAAGCGCGGCATCGACCTGGCAACTGCCAAGGTTGTTGAGGGCATCAAAGACGCTTCGCGTGAAGTCAAAGACTCTGCAGAAGTTGCTCAGGTTGGCACCATCTCGGCCAACGGCGAAGCCGAAATCGGTCAGCAAATCGCAGACGCGATGCAGAAGGTTGGCAACGAAGGCGTCATCACCGTCGAAGAAAACAAAGGTCTGGAAACCGAGACCGACGTTGTCGAAGGTATGCAGTTCGACCGTGGCTACCTGTCGCCTTACTTCGTCACCAACGCAGACAAGATGATCGCAGAGCTCGACGACTGCATGATCCTGCTACACGAAAAGAAACTGTCCTCGCTGCAGCCGATGGTTCCGCTGCTGGAACAAGTGATCCAGTCGCAAAAGCCGCTGCTGATCATCGCGGAAGACGTTGAAGGCGAAGCGCTGGCGACCCTCGTGGTCAACAAACTGCGCGGTGGCCTGAAAATTGCTGCTGTCAAAGCACCGGGCTTCGGCGATCGCCGCAAAGCCATGCTGCAGGACATCGCGATCCTGACCGGCGGTCAGGTCATCAGCGAAGATCTGGGCATGAAGCTCGAGTCCGTCACCATGGACATGCTGGGCACCGCCAAGAAAATCGAAATCACCAAAGACGAAACCACCATCGTCGACGGTGCTGGCGAGAAAGCCGAGATCGAAGCACGTGTTGCTCAGATCCGCACTCAGATCGAAGAAACCTCGTCGGACTACGACCGTGAGAAGCTGCAAGAGCGCGTTGCCAAACTGGCAGGCGGTGTTGCTGTTATCCGCGTCGGCGGCATGACCGAAGTTGAAGTGAAAGAGCGTAAGGACCGTGTGGACGATGCTCTGAACGCAACCCGCGCTGCTGTGCAGGAAGGCGTTGTTGTAGGCGGCGGTGTTGCTCTGGTTCAGGCCGGTAAAGCACTGGAATCGCTGGAAGGTGCAAACGCCGACCAGAACGCCGGTATCAACATTGTTCGCAAAGCAATCGAAGCGCCGCTGCGCCAGATCGCCGAGAACGCAGGTGTTGACGGTGCGGTAGTTGCGGGCAAAGTCCGTGAATCCGGCGACGTATCATTCGGCTTCAACGCACAGACCGAAGAATATGGCGACATGTTCTCGTTCGGTGTCATCGATCCGGCCAAAGTTGTCCGTACCGCTCTGGAAGACGCGGCATCGGTTGCTGGCCTGCTGGTCACTACCGAAGCAATGGTTGCTGACAAGCCGCAGAAAGACGCACCTGCTGCAGGCGGCATGCCCGACATGGGCGGCATGGGCGGCATGATGTAAGCTGCTTAGGCCATAGTGCTTAGGAGCGGGGTCGCCTTCGGGCGGCCCCGTTTTTTTGTTTCACGCATCGCTCAGGAATGTGAGTGTCCAAGTCACCACGAAACCACTATGCGGTTGATATGCGTTTGTTTCTTCTCACAGCTCTGACCATGTGCGCCTTTGCGGCGAATTCGATCCTGAACCGTCTGGCAATCGACAGCGGTGCCAGCGATCCCGCCGGGTTCGCCGTTGTTCGTGTTCTTGCCGGGGCCGTGGTTCTGGCAGCTTTGGTCTGGTTCAGGGCCGGGCATTTGCCGCTGCGAAGCCGGCGCAGGATTGCCGGGGCCGGGGCATTATCGCTTTATATGATCGGGTTTTCCCTGGCTTACCTTACGTTGGATGCTGGCCTTGGGGCACTGATCCTGTTCGGCGTAGTACAGATCACCATGTTTGCGGTGACCTCTGTGATGAGCAATACCCCAACTGCCCGCCAGATTGCCGGTGCCGCGATTGCGCTGGCAGGGTTGGCTTATGTACTCTGGCCGTCCGGTGCAGTGCAGGTCGACCTGACGGGCGCGGTTTTGATGACGGCAGCCGGCGTGGGCTGGGCGATCTATTCGCTGGCCGGGCGGTCCGAGCCGGACGCCTTGGCGGGGACTGCGGCCAATTTCATCGTCGCGTTGCCGGCCACAGGGCTAGCTCTTCTGGTCACCGGGGTAGAGTGGCAGATGACCGGTTCGGGCTACTTTCTGGCCGCTATCTCTGGTGGGGTCACGTCGGGGATGGGTTATGCGCTTTGGTATCGTGTGTTGCCGCAACTGGCCCCTACCACTGCAGCGGTCGTGCAACTAAGCGTTCCTATCATCGCCATTCTGGCTGGTGTCATTTTGCTAGGCGAGGTTGCCAGCCTTCGCCTGATGCTGGGGGCCTCGCTGGTTCTGGGCGGTATTGCGCTGGCTGTCCTGCGCCTGAAACAGCGCTAGGGGTTTCATCACCCGCGCTTAGGGCTTATCTGGCGGCTATGAGATACCTGTTCGCCCTGTTTTTGTTTCTTGTTCCGGCCGCGGCCCAGGCAAAATGCGTGGTCCTTCTGCATGGGCTTGCGCGGACCGAAGCGTCTTTCACCGTTATGGAGCAGCTCTTTCAAGCGCACGGATACAAAGTGGTGCGCCCGGGTTATCCTTCGACGGACCTGCCGATCCCCGATCTGGCCGATCAGACCGTGCCGGACGCACTTGCGGCCTGCGGAGATGATACGGCGAATGTCGTGGCGCATTCGATGGGCGGCATTCTGCTGCGTTATTGGCTACAGGACCACCAGCCGGAGAATCTGGGTCGCGTGGTCATGCTTGGCCCGCCCAATCAGGGTAGCCAATTGGTTGATGAACTGGGCGCCTGGGAGGCATTCGGCATGTTGAATGGCCCCGCCGGTTTGGCGCTGGGCACCGGCCCCGAGGGCATCCCGCGTCAGTTGCCGCCGGTCGATTTCGAGTTGGGGGTAATCGCGGGTGAGAACTCGCTGAACCCGGTGTTTTCTTCCATGATCGACGGCCGGGATGATGGTAAAGTGTCGATCGAGACGACCAAGGTCGAAGGGATGCAGGATCACATAGTCCTGCCGGTGACCCACACGTTTATGATGAACAATCCTCGTGTAATGGCGCAAGCGCTGCATTTTATCGAGTACGGTCAGTTCGATCCGCAGATCACCTGGCTGGACGGGGTGCTGGATGTTATCGATGAAATTTGTATCGGGCAGGATTGCTCGGAACCCGCCTCGGAGCCAACGCAATGACGGCATTGAACCTGACCCTGACCGGCGCAGAGGTTCTGCTGCCGGAACAGGGCCTTGCGCCTTCCGAATTGACAATGGCCGAAGGCGTCATTCAACCGGACCGCTCCGGGCGGGAAATCGACCTGTCGGGCTACCTTGTACTGCCCGGCATCATTGATCTTCACGGGGACGGGTTCGAACGCCATATCGCGCCGCGCCGCGGGGCGATGAAGCAGATGGCTGAAGGCATTCTTTCGGTTGAGGCTGAACTGGCTTCCAACGGCATCACCACCGCCGTTCTGGCCCAGTTCCACAGTTGGGAAGGCGGCGTGCGCGGCCCCGAGTTCGCGGGGCAGGTGTTTGACGCCATCGCTGCGGTCAAGGACCGCGTTGTGACTGACCTGATGCCGCAACTTCGGTTTGAGACACATATGTTGGACGACTACGTGGGCTTGCCGGAACGTATTGCCGAATGGGAGGTGCCTTACGTGGTGTTCAACGACCACCTCCCGCATGACCGACTGGCTGAACGACGCAAACCGCCGCGGCTGACCGGGCAGGCGCTCAAGGCCGGACGCAACCCGGAAAAGCACTTCGAACTGTTGCTGTCCATGCATGACCGCCGGGCTGAGGTGCCTGCGGCGCTGGACGCGTTGTGTGCGACGCTTGCCAAGCATGGCGTGCGCATGGGCAGCCATGACGACGCCACCGCCGAAACACGCGCCGACTGGCGCGCACGCGGTGCGCAGATTTCCGAATTCCCCGAAACGCTTGAGGCTGCCGAGGCCGCCCATGTTTCAGGCGATTATATCATTCTGGGATCGCCCAACGTGGTGCGCGGGGGCTCGCATAAGGGCAATGCCAGCGCGCTGGACTTGATCACGATGGGATATTGCGACGCGCTGGCCTCGGATTATCACTACCCCAGCCCAAGACGCGCGGCGTTGATGCTGGCCAAGTCTGGGTTGGTGGATATGGCAGGCGCGTGGGCGCTGGTCTCATCCGGGCCAGCCCGTGTGTTGGGTCTGCATGACAGGGGCACGCTGGCTTCGGGTCAACGCGCTGATCTGGTCATTCTGCATGCCGATACCCTACGCGTCGCCGCCACTTTGGCGGGTGGTCGGGTCAGCTATATGACCGGAGATATCGCGGCCCGCTTCATCGGCTGATCCGCGCTTCATCTGGCCAGAAATATTCCAGCCGGAGGCATCGCGCGTCAGCGCGATACCCTAGCGGATTATGCGGTTGAAATGCCCCATCTTGCGCCCGGTCTTGACCTCGGCTTTGCCATATAGATGCAAGGCCACATCGCGTTCCTGTGCCAGTTCGGGCACGCGATCCATGTCGGCACCGATCAGGTTCTCCATAACCACATCCGAATGCCGTTGCCCGTCGCCAAGCGGCCATCCGGCCACGGCACGGATATGTTGTTCGAACTGATCCACGGCGCAGCCATTTTGTGTCCAGTGGCCCGAGTTATGCACCCGCGGTGCGATTTCGTTCACGATCAAACCAGCAGGGGTCACGAACAGCTCGACGCCCATGACGCCCACGTAATTCAGCGCATTGAGAATGTTGGCCGCGAGTAGCACGGCATCTGTGCGTTGTGCCGGGCGCAAGCGGGCAGGGACCGTCGTGGTGTGCAGGATACCGTCTCGGTGCACGTTCTCACCAGGATCGAAACAGGCGACCTGACCGTCCAACCCGCGCGCGGCAATGATCGAAACCTCGTGGCTGAAATCAACAAACCCCTCAAGGATAGCTGGCGCACGCGCCATATCTGCCAGAGCTGCCTCGGCATCCTCAGGCGCACGCAACCTTGCCTGGCCCTTACCGTCATAGCCGAAGCGACGGGTTTTCAGGATGGCAGGCGTGCCGATCTGATCGATCGCGGCCTTCAGGCTTTCGAGATCGGCGATGTCGGCAAAGGGCGCGGTTTTCAGGCCAAGCCCCTGCAGGAATGTCTTCTCGGTAAGCCGGTCCTGGCTAACGCGCAGCGCCTCCCGTCCCGGGCGGATCGGGCGGTGGGACTCCAGCAGATCCAGCGCTTCGGTCGGGATGTTTTCGAACTCATAGGTAATGACATCGACGGACTCGGCAAAAGCGCGCAGTGCGTCGACATCGTCATAGGCCGCGGTTGTTACCCGGTCAGAGACTTGGCTTGCAGGCGGATTGGCACCGGGTTCATAGATATGGGTTACAAAGCCCAGACGCGCAGCCGCGACGGACAGCATCCGGCCCAGCTGACCGCCGCCAAGGATGCCAATCGTGGCGCCGGGTGCAAGCATGTCGGTCATTGTTCAGGTCTCCAGCCGTTTGCCGATTGCGGTAAGGGCATCGCGCAAGGCCTCATGCGCCTTGTCCGTTTGTAGAGCCTGCGTCATCTGCAGACTAAGGGTTCCGTCAGTTGCCAGAGCGTCGCGTTCTGTGGCAAGACGTCCGGCCTGACCTTTGTTCATGGTTGCAAGAAAGCCTGCCATCAACTGCGTCGTGTAGAACTCTGCGCCGTCGGCATCGCCTGTCTGATCGGCCAGCCATTCCGAGCCGGTCGCCAACAGATCCAGAATACCGGGAACCATAGCGCAGATTGCAAAATGGGCATTCAGAGAAGCTTCGTTCGCCACTTTAACGACGGGGTTTTCAGGGGCTAACAGCTCAGCCAAAAGCTGATCGTTACCGTAAGCCGCCATCGGGCAGCCACCCTGTTCCAAAAAGCCCAGAGGGATCGTTTGAACGAAATCCTCGGCGGGGGCGCAAAGCATTTTGAGGTCCGCTTCGGAAACGGCCGCCATGACGGAAACGATCCGATGTTCAGCCTTGAAAGTCAGAGGGCCAAGCACTTCACTCGCGATATGTGGGCGCAGGCACAGAAACACGATCTCGGATCGGTCTATCACCGATTGTGGATCGCTGATCGTCGCGTTGATTTCAGCTTTCAGTGCAGCGGAGACCGAGGCGTTGCGCTCGGTCACAAAAATCTCGTGTCCTTTGCGCGCCAGTAGGCGAGCAATTGGTGCCGCAATGTGTCCCGTGCCGATGAAGCCGATACGGCTCATCCCTGTGGTTCCTCGGGGATCGAGGCCGACAACGCTTCGCGCCATGCGTCCAACCGCTGCGC
The DNA here is from genome assembly GCF_056160045.1 of Ruegeria sp. ABF4_144. Taxonomy (NCBI): domain Bacteria; kingdom Pseudomonadati; phylum Pseudomonadota; class Alphaproteobacteria; order Rhodobacterales; family Roseobacteraceae; genus Ruegeria; species Ruegeria sp. ABF4_144. The sequence continues at coordinate 2,449,784 of NZ_JBSWWK010000001.1, read as the reverse complement.
CAGAGCGTCGTCATGCAAGGCCAGAATCCCGGCAGCCATCAGGCCCGCATTTGCACCGCCTGCAGATCCAATCGCCATGGTCGCCACTGGGAAGCCCTTGGGCATCTGAACGATGGAATACAGGGAGTCGACACCAGACAGCGCCCGTGTCTGCACCGGGACGCCGATCACCGGCACCCTTGTTTTTGAGGCCATCATGCCTGGCAGATGTGCGGCCCCTCCGGCCCCGGCAATGATCACATGCAGGCCACGCGAAACGGCGGTTTTGCCATAGTCCCACAACCGGTCGGGGGTGCGGTGCGCCGAGACGATGCGTTTCTCATACGAGATGCCCAGCTCATCCAGAATATCCGCTGCTTCTTTCATCGTGGGCCAGTCCGACTGGCTGCCCATGATGATCCCCACTTTCACATCGCTCATCCGCTTGCTTCCCCGCCTTCTGAGAGAGCGCGCACTATAGCCAAATCCGACTTCGAGGCAATGAGGTATGGTAGCGTTCGCTACCTATTTGCCTGATTGCGCCAAGAGCCCTGCCGACCAACGAAACAGCCAGAAGATTGTGGCACTCAGGCACATCAGTAGCATGGATACTTTTAGCGTTTGGTGCGCGAAATAGAGTACGCCAGAAATTGGCACCCAGCTTTCGGGGTCTCCGCGTAGCATTACGTAGTTCTGTCCGTTCTTGAACGCGTGTGAAACCACCACATCCCCGATGGTTAAGTGAACTGCTGCCGACGCAAGAAAAACGCTCCAAAAAACAACAAAAAAGAGCTTTAGTCCCGACTTTCGCGCAGCTTCAGAATTAGTAAACCGCATTCATCAGGCGATGATGTCAGGGGTCAAACGGTCTTCGATCAGGCGAATGATGTCCTTGAGCCGCAGTTTTTGCTTTTTCAGCCGTTTGATCGTCAGCTGGTCGGCTGTACCGGTGGCTTGCAGCGCCTCGATCGCCTCGTCCAGATCGCGGTGCTGGCGGCGGAAAACCTCCAGTTCAACCCGCAAAACCTCGTCTGTTTTCATCGAAAGATCGGTGGGCGCATTCATGAGCGACTCAGTGCCTTTTGTGGTGCTTAACACACAAGATAGTGTGTCAGGCTTTATCCGGCCAGACCTTGTGGACATCGCCGCATATTCCCATATTCTATTCTACGCGGTTGCCAGAATGGGGCCGCACCACACGTCGCTTTGGCAAAAAAGGACGAAAATACGTGTCGAAACTTACTCTTGGCTCATACCCGCATCTTTTGGGGTTCGAGCAACTGGAACGCCTTCTGGAGCGGTCTGCAAAGGCTGGAAACGAAGGATACCCGCCCTATAACATCGAACAGACCTCGGACTTTTCGTATCGCATTACTTTGGCTGTGGCCGGGTTCGCGGAAGAGGATTTGTCGATCACCATCGAAGATCGTCAACTGGTGATCCGGGGCCGTCAACGCGACGACAGCGAGGGGCGTATTTTCCTGCACCGTGGCATCGCCGCGCGTCAGTTTCAGCGCATGTTCGTGCTGGCAGACGGTGTCGAGGTGGGCGAGGCGATTATGGAAAACGGTCTGCTGCATGTGGATCTGACCCGCGCCGTGCCCGAAACCGTGGTGCAAACGATCAACATAAGAAAGGGGTAAGAGCAATGAATACACCGATTGAGCTGAACACCGAGGGCGACCGGATCGTCTATGTAAAAGCCGTCGATGTCGCCGATCTGCCTCGTGAAGTCCGCGAGCAGGCCGGAGATCTGGCGCAGTTGTATGCAGTGCACGATTCCGACGGTCAGCAATTGGCCCTGGTCGCCGACCGCAAACTGGCGTTTAATCTGGCGCGCGAACACGACTTTTCCCCGGTGGCCGTCCACTAAGCCACGCGATTTTCCCGTGACATCTGGCGCCCCGCGGGCGAGATATGCGGACCTGTAGCGGTTCGCATATCGAAAGGGCGCACGACATGAGCTGGTTTGACTTCGACTGGGTAGACGCCTTCAGCGACCGGGCTTTTGGCGGTAACGGCTGTGCTGTTGTTCATGGCGGCGCTGTTCTGTCGCAAGAGGTCTGCATGGCCTATGTGCGCGAGACCTCTCTGGTCGAATGCACCTTTACCGGGCCATCCGACGTGGCCGATATCCGGGTGCGCTATTTCCTGGCCAGCCGCGAGATCCCATTCGCCGGGCACCCGACCATCGCCACGGTCGCCGCAATGCGGTCGCGCGACTTGTTTCAGGGCGATACGCTGACCTTGGAGACTGGCGCGGGGATCGTCGCAATTCGCCTGAACGGTGATGAGATCGAGATGACGCAAGTCGCACCACAATTTGGCAGCGCCGTACCAGCCGATCTGGTCGCCGCGGCGATCGGCCTGCCGGAAGAGGCCATCATCTCTCCGCCAGAATTTGTCTCAACTGGGTTGCCCTTCTGCGTGACCGTTTTGCGCGATCATGAGGCTTTGCGCGCAGCAAGGCTGGATACCAGCGTACTGCCAAAAATAACTGAGAAAGCCGGATTTTCGGGCTCAGACATGGCCGAACCTTTCCTTGTCACCCTCAAAGGTGCCACCGATGCGGGCGACACGTTCTCGCGCCTTCTGATGGCGCCGCCCAGCCCACCCGAGGACCCGTTCACCGGATCGGCCACTGGCGCAATGGCAGCCTATTTGTGGAAACACGGGTTGATGCCCAAGGACATGTTTACCGCTGAACAAGGGCATGACATGGGACGCCCCGGTCAGGCCACAGTCACACGAGTTGGCCCGCCGGATGCTATGACCGGTATCAAGGTCGCGGGGCGCGGTCATATTCTGATGCGTGGTCAGGTCGACCTGCCAGAGGCTGCGGAATGACCCAACCCGCTATTGCGATCCTGCCTTATGGGCACCGGTTGGGGCAGAAGCTGGCCTCGGTCCCGTTGTCGGAATTGATCTGGCCCGAGGGTTGCCCTGATCGTTTGATCGGCAAGACGGTCGGTGATCTTGAGCACACCGATCACCTGATAATGTACCCGAACTCGACCGTGCATCTGCGCCTGCGTCGGGGAACCCGCGCGCGGATATCGCTAATGATGGGCGAACCTTCGGCAATTCATGGCAAACACGACCGGATGCTGCGCTATACGTGGCGGCGGTTTTTCCGGGTGCTAACCTTCCATGATGTCCTGCTGCACGGCATCCCAAACGCGGTGTTCCTGCCGTATGGCGTTACAATGGTGCCCGACTGGCGGGAGCTGGATGTCACAAAAACCAAATCCTGCTCGCTGATCGCCTCGGCTAAGCGTGACCTGGAAGGGCACCAGCTGCGCCATTCGGTGATCGACTGGGTGCGGGAAACCGGTGCGGATGTAGATATCATGGGGCGCGGCTATACGCCCTTTGATCTTAAATCCGATGGGTTGGCCCCGTACCGCTATTCCGTGGTGATCGAGAATGTACGGGAACGGAACTATTTCTCGGAAAAGCTGACGGACACGATCCTATGCTCGACAGTGCCGATCTATTGGGGTTGTCCGAATATCGGGGACTTCCTCGATACATCTGGCATGATCTTGTGCGAGTCCGAGGCAGATATTCAGCGTGCGATTCAGGCAGCCTCAGCTGAGGACTATGCCACCCGCTTGCCGCACCTGCAGGCGATCCAACCCCAGGCGGCCGAGTACGGGGACTTCGAAGCCCGCGCGGTCGCCGCCATCCGCGCCGAACTCTGACCAAAAAAAGGCCCCCGCGATGCGAGGGCCTTGGAATGCTTCTGGTGCCAACTTACGACGCGGCGATCAGACCCATGCTTTCCAGTTTCAGCAGAACCTGATGGGCGCAGTTGTCGACGTCCACATTTTCGGTCTCGACACTCAGCTCAGGGTTCTGAGGCACGTCATAGGGGTCCGAGATACCGGTGAACTCTTTGATTTTGCCTTCACGCGCCAGCTTGTACAGGCCTTTGCGGTCACGGCGTTCGCATTCCTCGATCGAGGTTGCAACGTGCACTTCGCAGAACGCGCCGAACTGTTCGACCTCTTCACGGACCGCGCGTCGGGTCGTGGCGTAAGGCGCGATCGGGGCACAAATGGCGATGCCGCCATTCTTGGTGATCTCGCTGGCCACGTAGCCGATGCGGCGGATGTTCAGGTCGCGGTGCTCTTTCGAGAAGCCCAGTTCGGACGACAGGTTCTTACGAACGATGTCACCATCCAGCAGCGTCACCGGACGGCCGCCCATCTCCATCAGCTTGACCATAAGGGCGTTGGCGATGGTGGATTTGCCCGAGCCCGAGAAACCGGTGAAGAACACGGTAAAGCCCTGCTGGCTGCGCGGCGGCTTGGTCTTGCGCAGTTCGGCCACAACTTCGGGGAAGCTGAACCATTCGGGGATTTCCAGACCTTCGGCCAGACGACGACGCAGCTCGGTGCCCGAGATGTTCAGGATCGTGACGTTGTCCTTGTCTTCGATCTCGTCGTTGGGCTCGTACTGGGCGCGTTCCTGCACGTAGACCATGTGTTTGAAGTCGACCATTTCGACACCGATTTCATCCTGAAACTGGCGGAACAAGTCCTGCGCGTCATAGGGGCCGTAGAAATCCTCGCCCCGGCTGTTTTTGCCGGGGCCGGCGTGGTCTCGACCGACGATAAAGTGGGTGCAGCCATGGTTGGCGCGGATCAGGCCGTGCCAGACCGCCTCACGCGGGCCAGCCATGCGCATCGCGAGGTTCAGCAGCGACATCGAGGTAGTCGAGGCCGGGTACTTATCCAGAACCGCCTCATAGCAGCGCACACGGGTAAAGTGATCGACGTCGCCCGGCTTGGTCATGCCCACGACCGGGTGGATCAGCAGGTTGGCCTGCGCTTCTTTCGCGGCGCGGAAGGTCAATTCCTGGTGTGCGCGGTGCAGTGGGTTGCGGGTTTGGAACGCAACGATGCGGCGCCAGCCCAGCTTGCGGAAATAGGCGCGCAGTTCGTTCGGCGTGTCGCGGCGACCACGGAAGTCATAGTGAACCGGCTGCTGGATGCCGGTTACCGGGCCACCCAGATAGACCTTTCCCGCGACGTTGTGCAGGTAGTTCACCGCCGGGTGGGCATCGTCGTCGGCGCCGAAAACCTTCTCGGCCTCGCGCGCCTTGTCCGGGGTCCAGCGGTCGGTAACGGTCATGGTACCGAGGATGACGCCTTCCTGATCGCGCAAGGCAATGTCCTGACCCAGCTCGATGCCTTCGGCAAAGTCTTCGCTGACATCCAGCGTGATTGGCATCGGCCACAGCGTTCCATCAGCCAGGCGCATGTTGTCGACGACGTTGTCGTAATCGGCCTCGGACAGGAAACCCTTGAGCGGGTTGAACCCGCCATTCATCAAAAGCTCCAGATCGCAGATCTGACGCGGGCTCAGGTCCCAGCTGGTCAAGTCGGCGGCTTCCACTTTCAGCTTTTGGGCAGATTCATAAGATACATAAAGCTCGGAGATCGGAGCCAGATTGCTTAACATCGTCATAGGAATACTCTTATCGAAGTGCGGTTTTACCGGTGATTCAGGGGTGTTTGCGGGGCATTTGCCCCGACTGCTGGTCGAAGTCCATATACATTCACGAAATTAGGGACGATATGCGCCGTTTTTACCCGGAATGGAAGGAAATTTCGGCTGATGTCTTTTTTCGCGACTTAATTCCCGCTGACATGCGATAGCCGTATAGAATTAGCACATCTGTTCCTATCCTGCGGTGACCAGTAACAGGTCTTTGGCGCTGGCCACGGGCAGGGCAGGAATCGGGCGGGTTACGCCACGCAATTCAAATGACTTCATGCCAGTCTGGTCACCTTCGTAACCTGCCGTTTGCAGCAGCTCCGCTGACACCAGAAGCTCGACCCCCAGCACCTTGGTCTCGCTCTCAAGCCGGCTGGCTACGTTGACTGCATCGCCGATGATGGTCCGCGGCGCATTGCCCGCGGCGCCGATTTCCCCCAACACCAGATCACCCAGATGCAGGCCCATACCGATGCGTACCTGCGGGCTGCCTTCCGCCTCAAGCCGCTGGTTGAACTGTGCGAGAGCCCGGCTGACGTCGCCGGCAGCCTTCAACCCGGCCCGGGCCGAGCTTTCGGCGTCGGGGGTTTCGAAGACGGCCAACAGGCCATCGCCCATATACTTGTCGACCACGCCGCCATCTGCGGTGATCGCCGGAACGATGGCGTCAAAGAACCGGTTCAACAGGAATACGATGTCATAAGGCAATTGCCCGGTGGTGCGCGATGTGAACCCACGCATATCCAGAAACAGAACAGCCAGTTGGCGCTCTTGCCCCTGGCTTGCATGGGCACGGTGCCGCCCTCCTTCGGGGCGGAACATGCGATACGCGGTTAGAGGTTCGGTCGGGCGGATTTGACAGGCCAGCCGCGCGCCCTTCGGGGCGCCAACAGCGGTCAGGCTTCGGGCCTCGATCTCGGCAGGAGCGGGGAGGTTATCGGCGCCGTCTTCTATGATCACTCGGCAAGTGGTGCACCGCCCTTTGCCGCCACACAAGGCTGTGTGTGGAATGCCATTAGCCTGCGAAATCTCAAGCAGGGTCATGCCCTTTTCGGCCACGACTTCGGGGCCTTCGACATATTTTATCCGTACCGAGTGCCTGCGCCGCCATAGCTTGCGAAGCGCAAACACCGCCAACGCTGTTCCCAATGCGATCCAAAAAGCCATCAGCGCATTGTCCTTGACGCTGAACATTGCCTCGAATGCCTCGGGCGAGGGCCAGTTGTAATGCTCGATATACTGTTCGCGAAGGAACGGATCGGCGAATTCCGCCCAGATGCGGCGCCCTTCGGTCAGCAACCCGGCCAGCGCGAAAGAGGGGATAAACACCGCCACGCCGATCAGATAGGGCACGGTTTTCGACCACCAGCGGGTCAGACGCAGCCACATGTGCAACCCGATGCAACCGTGAATCCAGACCAGCAGCAACAGCAAGCTCTGCATCCAGATCACTGTACTGGGCCACATCAGAATGATGATGTAGCCCATTTCGTCATTTACCTCATAGATTTCATGGGCATAGCGCGTTTGCACGATATGAGAGATCAGCTGCAGCGGGATCAGCAGGCCCAGCACTACTTGCACTCCGGTCGCAAGCGGCATCCGCAAGGTTCTGCGCTGGCTGATCGAGTATAGCGCCAACCCGGCATGGACCAGCAAGGCAACGTACAAGAGCACGCTCATGGCATCGTGGCGGGTGACGGTTTTGCGGCCATCCTGCATTCCGTGCAGGTAATCAGTATGAAACAGCCCCAGCCCGATATTGATGAAATGAAAGAAGGCAAAGGCAAACAGGATCAGGCCGCTGCCAATCCTCAGCCGGGCTGCCCACCCGCCTTGCCATAGAACGCTACTCAATCAGATCACCTGCATTTGCTTTGCTTGTACCCGAGTCTGATACGCGCGAGCGAATGGGTCAAGAATAAGACGGAACCCATTTGGTTGCAGTTGCGTCTGTGCGGATCAGGGCAGGGGAGATGTTGAACAGCACGACGTGGCTGAGCTCGGGGCGTGAGCGTGAGCTGTACAGCAATCCATCCGCGCCCATCGCGCGGGCCTGATCAGAAAATTGCCACGTGGGTGAGCGTCCCTGCCTGTCGTGGATGTCCTGCCAGATAATCGAGGCGTCGCGCTGCCCACGCAGGTCTACCAGACGCGCATCCGTGATGCGCGCGCGTTGCAAAACCCTTGGCGGGTCGCCGTCCGAGACATATCGTCGAATCGCAACACCGGCACCCTCTGTGCTGAGAGAGGCATAGAGAGCGGTCTGTCCTGCATAATGAAAACGCCCCTCGGGCGCCTTCGCGGGGGCCAGAGGGGCGTCGATCTGTGACAGAAACAGAATTCTCCAGACCGGGCCGGAGAATTCCAGCACCGGGTTAGTCCTGCTCCGCCAGGAAGCGTTCTGCGTCCAGCGCGGCCATACAGCCCATACCGGCGCTGGTGACGGCCTGACGATAGATGTGGTCGGTCAGGTCGCCGGCAGCGAAAACACCCGGCACCGAAGTCTCGGTCGAGCCCGGCTTGGTCACGACATAACCGCCCATATGGGTTTCCAGCGAATCCTTAACCAATTCATTGGCAGGCGCGTGGCCGATGGCGACAAACACGCCCTTACATGGGATCTCGGTGACCTCGCCGGTTTTGACGTTCTTGACGCGCACGCCTTCGACGCCCAAAGGCGCATCGGTGCCGACTACTTCTTCCAGCTCGTGGAACCACAGCGGCTCGATCTTTTCGTGCTTCAGCAGGCGGTCCTGCAGGATTTTCTCTGCCCGTAACTCATCACGACGGTGGATCAGAGTGACCTTGCTGGCGAAGTTTGTCAGGAACAGCGCCTCTTCCACGGCTGTGTTGCCGCCGCCGATCACGACGATTTCCTGCCCGCGATAGAAGAACCCGTCACATGTGGCGCAGGCCGAGACGCCAAAGCCCTTGAACTTTTCTTCCGACGGCAGACCCAGCCACTTGGCGCGGGCACCCGTGGCCAGAATGACCGCATCAGCGGTGTAGGTGGTGCCGCTGTCGCCTTTGGCGGTGAAGGGGCGTTTGCTGACGTCCAGATCGCTGATGATGTCTCCGATCACCTCGCAGCCCATCGCCTTGGCGTGATCCTGCATGCGGACCATCAGGTCGGGGCCCTGCACCTCGGTATCGCCGGGCCAGTTCTCAACTTCGGTGGTGGTGGTGAGCTGACCGCCGGGCTCAATGCCCTGAACCAGAATTGGCTCCAGCATTGCGCGGCTGGCATAGACGCCCGCAGTATAGCCGGCCGGTCCCGACCCGATGATCAGAACCTTGGTGTGACGTGTTTCGGACATGGTACCCCCAACTCGATCTGCCTGATTTGGGCGCGCGGCCCTTGGCGGATGGATATAACGACCCCAGTGCCGCGCTTAAAGCCCCTTCCTGTTTCACACCCGCTATGAGCCCTACGAATGGCGCACAAAAAAAGGACATTGAAAATAAACAATATTGCGCGACCGCGAAAGATTATTGCGCATCTTCCGGGTGCTGATATAACAACCGAAAAATCAGGAGCATTTGATGGTCGCGATACGGCTGGATGAGATTGACCGCAAGATTCTGGCGGAATTGCAGGCAGACGGTCGCATGACCAATGTCGAACTTGCAAAACGCGTTGGCATTTCAGCGCCTCCGTGCCTGCGCCGTGTGCGGACATTGGAAGAATCAGGCCTGATCCGTGGCTACCACGCCGAAGTGAACTCGCGCGAACTGGGATTCGAGGTTCAGGTCTTTGCCATGGTCGGTCTGGAAAGCCAGGCCGAGTCCGAGCTGAGCGCTTTCGAGGAACGCTGCCGCGAGTGGCCATTGGTGCGCGAGTGCCATATGCTGAACGGCGAGGTGGATTTTATCCTGAAATGCGTGGCACCGGACCTGAGCAGTTTTCAGCAATTCCTGACCGGCGATCTGCTGACCACGCCGAACGTGGCCAGCGTAAAGACTTCGCTGGTTATCCGCGGCGCAAAAGACGAGCCCGGCGTACCTTTTGATGTTCTGGAAGAACGAATGAGCCGGACCGCGTAAGCGCCGCCTCTTTCGGATGTGGTTTCATCGGTGGCAGAAAGGCTGCCACCGTCATGTAAAACACCCAACTTAATAATAACTGCATAATGCCCCCACATTGCAGATTGAGCCTAGATTCAGGCGGTTATCGCATCCACCTCTCCGTCTCCGGCGCGCGGCAAAACCAGCGGGCCGAAATCGTTCAGCGTGTCGATATGCGCGAACAGGTTTAGGTAGATCGATTTTAGCGACCGGCTGACCTTGCGAATGGTGTTGGCGCCGGGGTGATACGACTCGAATTGCAGCCCGTCGACCCTGATCACTGCATGACGTTTCAGGCAGATATGAAACAGCTCGACCGGGGTCGGTGGCAGCGTCTCGATGATGCTTGTGCCGTCCTGAAACTCGTATACCGGTGTCAGGACCTGATCGTCGCCGTGCACATGTCGCAGGTGTGCGGGTGTTCCCAACAACCGAGCGGCGGGGCCAGCGATGACACCCGACATTGGTTTTTGCATTCCGAACGTGTCGGCCATGATCCGTGTCAGCGGCCTTGTCCGACCGCGCGTATCCTCGCGCCCCGGTACAAGGGTGACGGATCCTTTCCACAGAACCGTTTCCGAGGTGCCGCTTTGTGTCAGAACCGTATCGCCGGGCAGCAGGTCTTCGATTGCCATCGGCCCGAATTCGGTTTCGACCAGAGATCCGCGGGTAAAGGCGCAGAACGCGTCTTCGAACATGGGCAGGGCAGGCGCGATGTGGCGGGTCTGTACGACATCCCCATTTCTCATCAACGTACTGACTTCGTAGCGCCGCAGCTGCGCCTTTTTCTGCGTCGTTGGTCTTGGTGCATCGCGCAGCAACGATGACGTTTCTACGGCGTTTCTGGCAGCGCGCGATAACGAACGTGGAATATTCATTTCAATTCCGTCCCCTCTTACTACCGCACAGGCAAGCTGAACCCCCGTACAGGCTCGCCTGATTGGATCTACTTGTGCCATGAAAGAATTCGGTAACCGTAGGGCGACAGGCGCGAACGGCCTTTGTCACTAAGAAAAATCCCACGTTTTTAGTCACCACTTGTCCCCCAGACAAACTCATACAAACGCCGGCTAAATTGCCTGCGCACACACGCCCCAAACCAGAACCGCACACAATATTCGCGGTAGGTCGCACAGCGGGTCGGAGCACTTCTCCGCTATGCGTCTTGTTCCCCGGGAACCGGCAGCTGGTTCGCGGGGCCTGTAAATCAGCGACGCGCTGCCAGACGGCGTGCGACCCTGACCGAGTGACTGGAAACCCGTTTCCAGGGCATCTCCAGATGTTGCTCTCTGGTGGCCGCAACCACGGCGCTGAGAAAGCGTGATTTCGTCTTCATTTCTTGTCCTGCCCGTTTGGGAGCTTTTGCCCCGTTTTCCTCTGAGGCCTCAATGTGCAGGGCCATTACGGCGGCGATAAGGCTGATCCGGGATGAATTCAGGACATAGGACGGTTTGCGTTTCCTTGTTTCGGGATATGTCGCGCCCTACTGGAGTTTTGGCTGATAACCACCTGAGAGCGGACAATAAATATACAATTGTAGCGACTCAGGTAGACAAAAGAATTATGGCGAAAAAGCGGCGAAATTGCCGCAATTCAGGCCGGTTCTTAAAGTTTTATGGCTGAAATCAGGCGGCCATAGTCGGCCTCTTTCGCGTGGGTCGACCGACGGTAGGAATAGAATCTGTCGGGATCGGAATAGGTGCAATGGCGTGTCCACTCGGCCTGACCGACCCCCGCCTGTCGCAGCCGATGCAGGCCAAAGGCTGGCAAGTCGAACTGCAGCCTGTCCCCGGTACCATTTGCAAAGAACTGTAGGTTTTCCGGAGAATCCGCGACGAATTCGTCTAAAAACTCGGGACCCACTTCATAGGCATGTTGCGAAATCGACGGCCCGATCACGGCCACCGTGTTTTCGCGTTTGGCGCCCAGGGCTTCCATCGCATCCAGCGTCGCCTCAAGCACACCGTCCAACGCGCCGCGCCAACCCGCATGGGCGGCTCCGATCACGTTTGCGTCAGAATCGGCGAACAGGACCGGCTGGCAATCTGCGGTGAGAATCGTCAATGCCAGATCGGGTGTTGCCGTGACCACCGCATCTGCCTTGGGTTTTTCACCGTTGAGCGGTCCATCGACGGTCAGAACGGTTGGTGAATGCACCTGATGAACACCGATCAGCGCTTCGGGCGCAACGTTCATCGCCTGAGCAACACGCTTGCGATTCACTGCAACGGCTTCGGTCTGATCGGATGAACCGTAACCACAGTTGAGGCCAGCAAACACACCCGATGAGGCACCGCCGCGGCGGCTGAAGAACCCGTGGCGCATGGGCGACAGCAAATCTGAGGTCAGAATCTCCAGGGTCATGGTTCCAGTCCGGGTGGTGGCGAGGAAGGGGTGGGGTAGAGGCCTAGTACTTTGAACAGGTTTCCCATTTCCTCGGGGTGCGTCAACCGGCGATGTGCTGCAACCAGCGCTGCAAGCTCAGACCCGCCGAGAGAGGCCGCTAGCGCTTGCGCGCGTGTAGTGATTCCCAGCCGTTCAAGAAACACGCCCTGCGGTGTCAGGCGCGAATGGGCGCATCCTGCGGCGCGGGTTGCAAGGGCCAGCGGTTCGAAATCCACATGGGCCGTCAGGTCGGACTGTCCGGGCAGAGCCAAGGGATCGGCGCGCTCATGTGCTTGAAGCGCCTGAAACGTATCGCCCTGCGAATGCCAATCACCGTAGTCCACAATCAACCCGGCGCCGCCATGGGTGCCGATTCGTCCTGCGATCACGGTGATGATGGGTATGGCCGCCGCACATAGCTCGACCAGATCATCATCTTTGGTGTCATCCAGTCGATCCTTCAGAGCGACCTGCTCGCCCTGCGGGCCCAATCCCCAAGTCAGCGCGTCACCATCCGAACCGATCAGCCGTTCGCGCCACCCATCGCCATCACGCAGGAACTGGCGGATAGGCAGGGCGTCGAAGAATTCGTTCGCGACCAGAAACAGCGGCGCATCGGGCAGGTCGGTGACCGTGTTGATCCAGCGCGGTTCAAATTCCCTTAAGGTCTGTGCTTGAACATCCCGCAAGGCGGGCGAGGCCTCGACCAATATGATCTCAGCAGCATCGAGAAAGCCCGGCACACGGGCCGTGGCACGCAGCATATCCCCCATCAGCGTACCGCGCCCCGGGCCAAGCTCGGCCAGCACGAAACGCTCAGGATGCCCCTGATCCAGCCAGCTCTGCGCCAGAGACAGGCCAATCAACTCTCCGAACATCTGGCTGATTTCTGGGGCAGTGATGAAATCTCCCTGCGCGCCAAGTGGGTCGCGCGAGGTATAGTAGCCATGCGTCGGATGCAGCAGGCAGTCGGTCATGTAGTCGGCCACGCTCATCGGGCCGTCCTGTGCGATCCGCGCAAGCAGGTGATCTCTCAGGCTCATGATACCGATCTTGAACGCAAGGCGAACCACAAGCCAAGCGCGATCATCGGTAGCGACAGCAATTGCCCCATCGTTAGGCCATAGCCACCGACCTGCAGGGCCAGCCCGAGTGGGTTACCGGGTGAGATGAACTGCGCGTCGGGCTGCCGGAAAAACTCGACAATGAAACGCGACGCGCCATAGCCCGCCATAAACAGGCCCATGATCAGGCCCGGCTTGTGGAAGGCACCGCGCCGATAGGCTAGCCACAACAGCAGGGCGCCCAGTAGCAGGCCTTCAAACACGGCTTCATATAACTGCGAGGGATGCCGGGCGCACATACCCGCGACCACACCGGGACAGTCCTGCGCGGCCGCCCCTGGAAAGATCACCGCCCAAGGCAATTCGCTGGGTCGGCCCCAGAGTTCGGCATTGATGAAGTTTGCCAACCGCCCCAGCAGCAACCCTGGTGGTACTGTATGCGCGATCAGGTCCGCCATGGACAGAACCGGAATCTGGTGACGCCGCGCATAAACGTAAGACGCAATCACAACCCCCAGCAGCCCGCCATGAAACGCCATGCCCCCCTGCCAGACTTTCAATATCTCCAGAGGGTTCGAAAGGTAGTAGGAGGGCTGGTAGAATAGGACGAACCCCAAACGCCCGCCAAGAATCACACCAAGGATGATCCAGGTGATCAGATCCTCAAGCTGTTCTGGTTTCATTGGCGGTGTCTTGTTGGGCCAAAGAGCCGGGCGTTTCAGCGCCATAACCCCCAATCGCCATGCAATCAGGATACCGGCGATATAGGCCAGCGCGTACCACCGCAGCGCGAACTCCATCCCGAACACTGAGATCGAGAACAATTCGGGCGACAGATCGGGGAAATTCAAAACAGCCTGCATGTGCGTCTCATTGCCCGGGGTTTGCGGGGCAAGTCAACCTTGAGCCCGCGCCAATCATTCCCCATATAGAGACCAACCGCGATTTCGGAGTAAAGCCATGCAAACCCGCAACAAGATCCTCGACGACGTATCCCAGCTGATGACAAACGCCATGGGTGTGGCGCAAGGCGCGCGGGAAGAGGCCGAGAACGCGATGAAGTCGATGATCGACCGCTGGCTGGCTGATCGCGATTTCGTCACGCGCGAAGAATTCGACGCCGTTCGCGCGATGGCCCAGAAAGCGCGTGAAGAGAACGCCGCGCTTGAGGCACGCATTGCTGCGCTTGAGGCGAAACTGGACAAGTAACGTCCAACTCAGAGTTTTTCAGAAAAAGACATGCGCCGCGCAATCCCGACCTCGGATTGTGCGGTGTTGTGCATCTTGCCGTCTTACAGAGTTTAATCAAGACAAAGCTGCGTGAGGCGCCAATATTTTGATCGCCGTTGCCTTCTGTCCACAACTTATTGCTGTTATCCCCAATAAATAGGGTTGCCAGAACCCATCTCGCGTCGCACCATATTTAGTACAGGCCTACGGGGGAAGCCCGGCTTGTAGAGCAGGCAACTAGCGCTGGGGCGCTGCCAGCCCCAAAATGCTAGAGATTAGTGAGGTGGCATTATGGCCCTTTCCGAGCAGTTTCTCGAAGAAGACCTTCATCCGATTGATATTGTTGAACACTTGGCTGAACACCACGACTGGGATTTCGACCGGATCGGGGATGATCAAATAGCAATGGCTGTGGAAGGGCAGTGGCGCACATACTCGATCACTTTGGCCTGGTCGAACTATGACGAAACACTCCGCATGGTGTGCTCGTTCGAGATGGAGCCGCCCTCGGATCGTGAAACCGAGTTGTATGAACTGCTGAACAAGATGAATGATCAGTGCTGGGCCGGGGCGTTCACCTACTGGGCTAATCAGAAGCTGATGGTCTATCGTTACGGTCTGGTTCTGGCCGGCGGCCAGATGGCCAGCCCGGAACAGATCGACACGATGATCACCGCCGCAGTGCTGAGCGCCGAGCGCTACTACCCTGCGATCCAGTTGGTGACATGGGGCAACCGTACCCCCGAAGAGGCGATGCAAGTCGCCATTGCAGAGGCCTACGGCCGCGCGTAAAGCTTTGCCCCAAGCCGAGTAAGGGGAGGGGCAATCATGGACATGTCACGCGTCGCCGAACAGGGGCTGGTGCTTCTGGGATGCGGTAAAATGGGATCGGCCATGCTCGCCGGATGGTTGGAGCATGGCCTTCCTGCGTCAGAGGTCTGGGTGATCGATCCGAACCCCTCGGACTGGTTGAAGGCGCAGGGCGTTAACATCAACACGCCTTTGCCCGAAGCGCCCGCAGTGGTTCTGGTGGCCGTCAAGCCGCAGATGATGGGTGAGGCTCTGCCTGCGATACGGGCGCTGGGCGGCGGTGGCAGCCTGTTTGTCTCGGTCGCGGCGGGCACCTCGATTGCCACATTCGAATCCGTATTGGGAGAGGGAACGCCAATCGTGCGCGCGATGCCGAACACGCCTGCAGCGATTCGGCAGGGAATCACGGCGTTGATCGGCAATTCGGTTGCGTCAGACACGGATGTTGCTCTGGCTGAAAACCTGCTGTCCGCTATTGGCGAAACGGTGCTGTTACAGGATGAATCGCAGATGGATGCTGTCACGGGCCTCAGCGGTTCGGGGCCGGCGTATGTCTTCCATCTGATCGAAACACTGGCCGCTGCAGGGCAAGCGCAGGGCTTGCCGCATGAACTGGCGATGAAGCTGGCCAAATCCACCGTTGCCGGGGCAGGGGCGTTGGCCATGGCGGCCGAGGAAGACCCCTCGCAACTGCGCGTGAATGTGACGTCTCCGAATGGCACCACGCAGGCCGCGCTTGAGGTGCTGATGCACGAAGAAGAAGGCTTCCCCGACCTGTTGCACCGCGCTGTTAAAGCCGCAACCGACCGATCCAAGGAGCTGTCCCGTGAGTGAGATTACTTTCGACGAATTCTTAAAGGTCGATATTCGCGTGGGTGAAGTGATCCGCGCCGAGCCCTATCCCGAAGCCCGCAAGCCTGCGATCAAGATGTGGATCGATTTTGGCGATGAGATTGGTGAACGCAAAACCTCGGCGCAGGTCACTGCGCATTACGACCCGGCGACTCTGGTGGGTAAACAAGTGATGGCCGTTGTGAACTTTCCCCCGCGCCAGATCGGTCGCTTCATGTCCGAGGTTCTGGTGCTTGGCCTGCCGGATGAAAACGGAGAGATCGTCCTGATCGGCCCGGATGGCGAGGTTCCAATCGGCGGGCGGATGCACTGATGAAGCTGCTGATTGCCCGCCCGATGACTGCCGCCGTCGAGGCCCGTGCCCGCGCCGAGTTCGATGTCGAGATTCGCACCGAAACCCTGCCGATGACACGCGATGAAATGTTGCGGGCTCTGACGGAATTCGACGTTGTTGTTCCCACGCTGGGCGATCAGTTCTCCGCTCAGGTGTTCGCCGATGCGCCTAATCCCCGCTGCAAACTGCTGGCGAATTTCGGCGTTGGCTACAATCACATCGACGTGGACGCTGCCCGTGCTGCCGGCATTGCTGTCACCAACACGCCCGGCGCGGTAACCGATGCCACCGCCGACATCGCGATGACCCTGCTGTTGTCCACTGCCCGCCGCGCTGGGGAGGGCGAACGGTTGGTTCGGGCAGGCGACTGGCAAGGTTGGCACCCGACGCAAATGCTGGGCCATCACGTCACCGGCAAGCGGGTTGGTATCGTCGGCATGGGCCGCATTGGCCAGGCCATCGCGCAACGGTGTCATTTCGGGTTCGGAATGCAAGTCGCATACCAATCGCGCAACGCTAAAGATCTGGATTTCCCGGCCGTTTACACCAGCGATCTTAAGGCGTTGGCCGGATCTGTCGATTTCCTGATCCTTGCCGTCCC
Organism: Ruegeria sp. ABF4_144; assembly: GCF_056160045.1. Lineage (NCBI taxonomy): Bacteria > Pseudomonadati > Pseudomonadota > Alphaproteobacteria > Rhodobacterales > Roseobacteraceae > Ruegeria > Ruegeria sp. ABF4_144. The sequence goes on along the minus strand of NZ_JBSWWK010000001.1, from coordinate 2,432,956 downwards.
CGGTGGCGCCGAAACCCGTCATCTGATCAACGCTTTGGTGCTTGGGGCGATGAACCCTTCGGCGATCCTGATCAACATCGCGCGTGGTGAGGTTGTGGATGAAGCCGCCCTGATCGCCGCGTTGCAAGCGGGTGAGATCGCAGGGGCGGGGTTGGATGTGTACGAATTTGAACCCGCCGTCCCGCAAGTTCTGCGCGACATGCAGAACGTGACCTTGCTGCCGCATCTGGGCACCGCGACCGAGGAAGTTCGCACCGATATGGGTCACATGGCGCTGGACAACGTCGAGGCCTTTGTTGCTGGCGGTCCGCTGCCGAATCCGGTTTAGGTTCCGACTGCCTCTCGCCAGTGTTTGCGGCAGAGCGAGACATAGGTCTCGTTCCCGCCGATCTGCACCTGAGCGCCTTCGGTGATGGTTTTTCCGTTCTCGTCCTGACGAATCACCATTGTCGCTTTGCGGCCGCATTTGCAGATTGTGCGGACCTCGCGCATTTCATCGGCCAGGGCCAGCAGGGCGGCCGAACCCGGGAACAGGTGCCCTTGAAAATCCACCCGCAGCCCATAAGCCAGTACCGGAACGCGCAGATCATCCACGGCACGGGCCAGCTGCCAGACTTGTTTTTCGGTCAGAAACTGAGCTTCGTCCACAAAGACACAGGCGATCTCCCCCCGGTTCAGGCGCGCTTCGATCATCGCAAACACGTCATCCCCGACCGAGAATGTATCGGCATCGGCGGAAATCCCGATCCGCGAGGCGATCTTGCCTAAGCCCGCTCGCCCGTCCAGCGCTGCGGTCATCAAATAGGTGTCCATGCCCCGCTCGCGATAGTTGTGCGAGGCCTGCAGCAACACGGTCGATTTACCCGCGTTCATGGTGGAATAGTTGAAGTAGAGCTTTGCCATGCGCCCGGGTCTAAAACGCCTGATCCCCTTGGGCAAGATGCCAAAACTCGGGAAAGAGGCGACGTCGTCGTTGTCGTTGCAGGGGCCGAGCTTAAAGCTCAAGGGGGATGGATCCCCCACGTCAACAACAACGACGCCGTTGGCCGACAGGCGGCCAATACTGAGCGGGGCTAATAATCTGCCCCGCAATTACTCGTAACCAGCTGGAACTGCCGTCACTCACTCACAAAATCCCCGAATATCTGAGGGATAGCCAATGTATGACATTTCAATTATGAATCGAGTATGGGAAATTTCTTTTCCCTTTCCCCCGCAATGGCAGATGTTGTGGGGGAAACAGGCAGAAAAGGTAAAAACATGGCAGATATCGGGGCCTATCTGAAAAAACACACAGAAGCATTGGTCAAAGATGTCGGCATTGAATCCGCATGCGAGATCACCGGAAAGTCCAAGGCGACTTTGGGGCGATACTATTCTGACAATGCCGAACACGTTGATCGGTACATGCCGGTGGACGCCGTAGCCCGGCTTGAGGCCGTTGCGAACTATCCGCATGTCACCTCGGCGCTGGCCGATCTGAAGAACATCACTCTGTCCTATGACGGACGCAACTCAGACACACCGCGCACCGGTGGGGTGAACTCGGACGTCATCGCCCTTAGCCAACGGTTCGCAATGCTGATGACCGAATACCAGGCCGCCATCGAAGACGGGATCATCACCGTGAACGAAGCCAAGCGCCTGCTGAAGGAAACCAGCCTGCTGCAACAGGTGCTGATCGAGATGAAGCTGCATTTGGAAGAAGAAAGCGTTAGCTAGGGCTAATCGCTGACCTTCTCGTTACGAATCCTGGCAACACAGGCTACAAAGGTCTGGTTTGCAGCACTTTTCTATGTTTCAAAAAAGCGAAATTGAAGGTCAGCCTTTTGTTTCCAACGACCAGTCTTGCGCTTTCACCTCAAGGGCTTCGTCTCGCAGGTAGAAATGAAAATGCCGCGTTCCAAGCCCTTCCATCGTGATCCAAGGTGTGGGGTCCATGTCGTCTTGGGTATTGCCAGAAATTTCGTAGAACTCGCCCCATGACGGTGCTAGCCCGCTAAAACGGCACTGGCCCCCATACCACCCATGGTCATTTACCGGCGTCACACGATACCGCTCGCAGTTTTTGAAGCAGACTGTGATTGCAGGTATGTTCTCGTATTCACGATAAACGTATGGGTTTGGCCGCATATGGGCCAATAGCGTTTGACCACTCCGCTCAATCTTGAGGCCAACATCGTTTGGATGCGCGTTCCAATCTTCGCTGAGGCGCGTAAATGTGGGCAGATCGTTAGTACGGAAATGCCAAGGCAATTCGTCTTTAGGGGTCCAAGTGACGAAAAGACGATCTGGACGCCGTGCCAGTGACTGTAGAGTATCCGCCGGTTCATTGATCAAGACGGCGACACTGCACCGCCCTGCCATTTTCCAGCCGGTCAAGCAATTCCTTATCCGCCGACCGTCGACCTGAGCAATCGGCAAGTTTCGGCCAGAAACCTCTAATACGTCTCCTGCCTCTGGAACATGTGTGAGCTGATCCAACACCAAGACAGTGCGAGGCTTCCCAGATTTATCGGCTGGCAGGTTAAATACATCGGTCAGTCGACCCTTGGGTTTGCGCACACAGTTACTCCAAAAAGTTCAAGCTGATCCTACCAATCATGGCAAACTTTTTGGAGCAAACGCTCGTAAACCGCGCAGCATTTGGTGGGTATGATCTCAAAGCAGAAAGCCAAACACTCTTTTGGGCGAACTCTGGAAACGGCCCACTACCCGTGCCGTTTCACAATAACTGAGCCCACTGAATAACCGGCCCCGAACGAGCAGATCAGCCCTACATCTCCTTCCGTCAGATCATCTGAATACTTAGAAAATGCAATGATCGACCCTGCCGAGGAAGTGTTGGCGTAGTCCTGCAGGATGTTGGGTTGCTCGCCGGCTTCGGGTTCGCGGCCCAGCACTTTTTTACCGATGAAATCGTTCATAGTTTTGTTAGCCTGATGCAGCCACAGACGTTTCAGGTCACCGCTGGATACGCCTTCGGATTCCATGTGGTCCGAGATGTGTTTGCTGACCAATGGCAGAACTTCCTTGAACACCTTGCGGCCGTTCTGCATGAACTGCATGTCACGGCGATCCACAACTCCGGCAGGGCGCGAGCGGCGCAGGAAGCCATTGTTATTGCGGATGTTGTTTGAGAACGACGTGGCGCAGCGGGTCGAGAGGATTTCGAAATGCGGGCCCCGCGCGTCTTCAATCCGTTCGATCAGAGTAGCCGTGGCGACATCGCCAAAGATAAAGTGGCAGTCGCGGTCGCGCCATTCCAGGTGGCCCGAACAAATCTCGGGGTTCACAACAAGCGCTGATCGTACCGAGCCCGAGCGGATCATGTCCGCCGCCGCCTGAATACCGAACGTGGCCGAGGAACAGGCAACGTTCATGTCGAAGCCGAAACCCTTGATACCCAGCGCCTGCTGGATCTCGATCGCAATCGCCGGATATGCGCGCTCGTGGTTGGACGCCGCGCAGATCACCAGATCGATATCCTCGGCGTTGCGTCCGGCCTGTGCTAGCGCTTTTTTGCAGGCGTCCACTGCCATCTCAGTCATGATGCCGGGTTCATCATCGCTGCGCTGGCGCAGCATGGGGTGCATCACGTCCGGGTCCAGAACACCCGACTTGTCCATCACATAACGGTTCTCGATGCCCGAGGCCTTTAGGATGAACTCTTCCGAGGAATGCTGCATGGGCTCTATCTCGCCCGCTGCGATCGCGTCGGCATTCGCGGCGTTTTGCTTGTCGGCATAGGCGTTGAAGGCAGCGACGAGTTCGGCATTGGTGATAACGTTCTCGGGCGTGAAAACACCGGTGCCGGTGATTGCAGGGGTATACATGGCGGGTCCTGGACGTTTCGAGTTTGCCTAAAATGCAGTCACGGCGAGGTTTGATCAAGGTATAGTGACCTAACGGAATGTACGAGGCTGAACCTATTTCAGCTTCATATCTTGAATAGTTCAAAATTTGAAGTATATGACCAGCCTGACGCATCCGGAGGGTACGTATGTCAGACGATATCAGCATCAGACTCAGCCGTCTCAGCCCCGAGATTCAATCCATCATGGGCGTGTATGCGCTGTATTGGAAACTGGAAGAGACGTTCGATTGCGTCGAAACGGACTTGAGCCATCTCGAATGCCATATGCTGATCAAACTGGATGAGCCAAAGCGCATGGGTGTATTGGCTGCCGATATGCTGACCGTCCCTTCGACCATTACGGCAACGGCGGACGGTTTGGAAAAGGCCGGGCTGCTGATCCGCGAACGCGACCCGGAAGACCGCCGAGCCTGGTTGCTGGTTCTGACAAAGCAGGGTCATGAACAGCGCAACATGCTGGTCTCCGTAGCCGGTGATTTGTTCCACCGCGCCTCTGGTTTGGATGCGGAAGAAACTGCTCAATTCGCGCAACTGGCGCGCAAAATCCGAGACAACATTCTGAAAACGGGAATTCCCGAGGGATTAACGAAATGAAACTCCTCTCTGTTATTAGCGCGACCCTGATCGCGCTAGCGACTACGGTTGTGGCACAAGACACGGCCAAACCGGTCAAGCTGATGCAGGTGCGGGAAACCTCGCCCGGGTTTTCGCGGCAGTTTTTCGGGCGGGTGGCTGCCCGGCAGACCGTTGACCTTGCCTTTCAGGTGTCCGGTCAGATTGTCGAAATGCCGGTGAACGAAGGCTTTGTGATCCCGAAGGGCGAGTTGATCGCGCAACTGGATCAAGCGCCGTTCCAGCGCCGTTATGATCGGGCCGTGCTGCAAAAGGATCAAGCGGATCGGACCTTGGCCCGTCTGTCGCGCTTGCGCGGAACGGCGGCCAGCCAGGTGGCGGTAGACGATGCGGAAACCGCTGCGCAGTTGGCTGATATTGCCGTCCGGGATGCGGAATACGATCTGGAACACGCCACGCTAACAGCGCCGTTTGACGCGTTGGTTTCCAGCCGGGCGGTCGAGTCCTTTACCACAGTGTCGGCCGGGGCGCCCATCGTTCGGATCCACGACATGTCCGAATTGCGGATTGAGGTCGATGTGCCCGAGATCCTGTTCCAGCGGTCCTCTCAGGAAGATGAACTGACAATCACCGCGAAATTCCCCGCCAGTGACGAGGTGTTCCCTCTGCAAATCCGCGAGTTTGATGCCGAAAGCTCGACCGTGGGGCAGACGTTTCGCATTCAGTTTGGTTTGACCCCGCCCGAAGGTCTGCAAATTCTGCCTGGTTCGTCCGTGACCGTAACTGTTCAGGTGCAGGACGCCCGGACAGGTATCATTATTCCCGCCTCAGCCATCGTTGCCGATGCTGACGGGGCGTTGGGTGTGATGGTGTTCTCGCCGGTCGGAGCTGATGAGGGCAACATTCGGCATGTGCCTGTCACCATCGAGCCGACCCAGTCCGGTGATGTTCGGGTGCTGACTGGTCTGTCGGATGGCGATGAAATCGTTGTCGCCGGAGGGGGCGCGCTGACCGATGGTCAGGCCGTGCGCCGCTTTGCCGGTTTTGCGAACTGAGGGCTGACAGATGAACATCGCACGCGCGTCAATTGACCGGCCGCTTTATGTTTGGCTGATCATCCTGTTTGCCCTGTTTGGCGGCATCTGGGGCTTCCTTTCGCTGGGCCGACTGGAAGACCCGGCCTTTACCATCAAAAACGCCGTCATTTCAACGCAATACCCCGGTGCCACGGCAGAGCAAGTGGCGCTTGAGGTCTCGGAGCCGCTGGAATCCGCGATTCAGCAGATGGGTGAGGTCAAGACGATCACATCGGTCAACCAGCCCGGATTTTCGCTGATCGAGGTTGAAATCAAGTCTACTTATGACGGCACGGAATTGCCGGGCATCTGGACGGAACTGCGCGCCAAGATGCGCGACGCCGCGCGATCCTTGCCTCCGGGAGTTGGGCAGCCGCTGGTCAATGATGGTTTCGGCGATGTGTTCGGCCTATTCTATGCCGTCACTGCTGAAGGCTTTTCCGACGCCGAGAAACACGAACTGGCCACCTTTCTGCGACGCGAGTTGCTGACCGTTTCCGGTGTGGCGGATGTCGAGGTGATGGGCCTGCCGCAAGAGGCGATCTTTGTTGAACCCGACCTGGCCATTTCGGTGAACCAGAATGTGCCGATCCAGACTATCAACGAAGCCATTGCCAACGCGGATTCCGTAAACGCATCAGGTTCCGTCCGGTCCGAAAATGACAGGACCACCATTTTGACCGCAGAAGGGTCGGATTCCGTTTCGGCTATTGCCGGGCTGTCCGTCGGTTCACAAGGGCAGGTGATCAACCTGTTCGATATGTCTCACGTGTACAGGGGGCGCCAGACTGACCCAGATGTCATGATCCGGTTCAACGGCACCGAGGCGTTCACGCTGGGCGTCGCAGGGCTGTCGACTGAGAATATCGTCGAGGTCGGCCAGCGTGCCGACGCCAAGTTTGCCGAGCTGGACACCCAAATCCCCTTTGGCGTGGAAATCCTGCCGATCTATCAGCAGCACGTGGTGGTGGAGCAGGCCTCGAACGATTTTCTGGTGAACCTTGCGATGTCCGTCAGTATCGTGGTTGCGGTGCTTGCGGTCTTCATGGGGTGGCGTGCGGCCGTGGTCGTTGGCTCGACCCTGTTGCTGACCGTTGTAGGCACATTGCTGTTCATGTCGATATTCTCGATCGAGATGGAGCGCATTTCGCTGGGCGCCCTGATCATCGCCATGGGGATGTTGGTGGACAACGCCATCGTTGTCGCCGAGGGGATGCAGATCGCCATGCTGCGCGGCAAGAACTCGCGCGATGCTGCGGATGAGGCCGCGTCGAAAACACAAATCCCACTGTTGGGGGCCACGGTGATTGGCATCATGGCCTTTGCCGGGATCGGCCTCAGCCCCGATGCAACGGGCGAGTTTCTGTTCTCGCTGTTTGCGGTAATCGGCATTTCGCTGCTGCTCAGCTGGGTGCTGGCGCTGACCGTTACGCCGTTGCTTGGACACTACTTCTTCAAACAGGGTAAAGAGGGCGCGGTCGATGCCTACGGTGGTATCATGTTCCGTGTGTACGGGGCGATCCTGCGCTGGGCATTGCGGATGCGCTGGCTGGTGATTGCCGCCCTGATCGGTGTCACGGCGGCTTGTTTCGCGGGCTTCGGTCTGGTGAAGCAACAGTTCTTCCCGGACTCGAATACGCCACTGTTCTTCGTGCATTACAACCTGCCGCAAGGCACGCCGATTGCCCGCACGGCTGAGGACATGGCTGTGTTCGAAGACTGGCTGGCCGAGCGTGAAGATGTCGTCTCAGTCGCCACATTCGTCGGCCAGGGGGCAACCCGGTTCCTGCTGACCTATTCGGCAGAAAAACCGAACCCCGGCTATGGTCACATGATCATCCGCACTGAAACTTTGGATGACATTCCGGCGCTGCAAGCGGATCTGGAAACCTTTGGTCAGGCACAATTCCCCGAAGGTCAGTTCCGCACCAAGCGCCTGATCTTTGGCCCAGGTGGCGGCGATCCGATACAGGCACGGTTCTCGGGCAGTGATCCGGCGGTTCTGCGTGAATTGGCAGATGCAGCTGTGCTGAAAATGCGTGAGGCTTCGCCCAATGCGCTGAACGTCTATCACGACTGGCGGGAGCAGGAACTGGCGGTTCAGCCGATCTACGCGACCGAGCGTGCCCAGACAGCAGGTGTCTCACGCGAGGATATCGCTGCGACGCTACAGTTTTCGACGGACGGCATCTCTGCCGGAGGGTTTCGTGAACGCGACCGCCTGATCCCGATTATTTTGCGCCGCCCAGCGGACGGAAATTACTCGATCGTGGATCAGGTCGTTTACTCGGATCAGTCGGAGCGGTTTGTGCCTATCGAACAAATGGTCGATGGGTTCGAATACAAGCCGCTCAACACGCTGGTCCATCGCCGCGACCGTGTGCTGACGATCACCGTGGGAGCAGACATCCCGCCGGACATGACCGCGGCGCAGGTCCACTCGGAAGTGCGGGCAGCTATCGAGGGCATGGAATTGCCGCCGGGATACCGGATGGAATGGGGTGGCGAGTTCGAAAACGCCGGCGAAGCCAATGAAAGCCTTGGGCGTCAGCTGCCGCTGAGCCTGCTGATTATGGTGTTGATCTCGGTGCTGATCTTCAACGCTATCCGCCAGCCGATCATCATCTGGCTGCTGGTGCCGATGTCGGTGAACGGGGTTGTAATCGGCCTGCTGGGTACTGGCCTGCCGTTTACTTTCACCGCACTGCTGGGCTTGCTCAGCCTGTCGGGGATGCTGATCAAGAACGGTATCGTTCTGGTCGAAGAGATCGACTTGGTCCGAGCCACCGGCAAACCCCTGCGCGAGGCGATTGTCGAGGCCTCGGTCTCGCGTCTGCGCCCTGTGATGCTGGCGGCGATCACCACTATTCTGGGGATGGCGCCGCTGCTGACGGATGCGTTCTTCCGATCCATGGCGGTGACGATCATGGGCGGTTTGGCCTTTGCCACGATCCTGACCATGGTTGCGGCACCAGTCTTTTATCTTGTGTTCTTTGCACGGGATGAAAAACGCGAGGCTGCAGCGGCCTGATAAAAACCGGGCGGCTGTTTCAGTCGCCCGGGTCTTTTGCCGGGTCGTAGTTGTAGTAGAAACAAGACAGCTTGTTGCCATCCGGATCGCGTAGGTAGGCAACATAGAAATCGGGCGTGTAACGGCCCCGTGTGCCCGGCGCCCCTTCGTCCGTGCCGCCATGTTTCAGCCCTGCTGCGTGAAACTGCCTTACTTGCGCGGCGCTGTTGGCGGGGAAGGCTATCATCGTGCCATTCCCAACGGTGGCGGTGCCGCCGTCAAAGGGCGTACAGACCCAAAACCCGACACCGGCGTCAGGTTCGGTTCCCCATCCCGCGCTATCTTCGGTCCATCCTGGCAGGCGAGGCTGCTCCAAAACCGCAAAGATCGCGTCATAGAACCGGATGGCCTGCTTCAGGTCATTGGTGCCGTATGTGGTGTAAAGGCGCATGGCTGTCCTGTTGGTTTCAGGACCGCATCATGCCGCCTGCATACCTACAGGAACAGTGAAAACCGTGTCAGATCAGCGGAACCAGCGGTACATCACACGCGGTCAGCGTCATAAGAGCGGCGAATACCATAAACCTGCGCATTTCTTTTCCCTTCTGCTCGTCTGAAGAAAAGATGCGCGCCCGAAGACACGGGGTCAACGGGCGCGTAGAATGTGTTGCATTTAAGCGGGTTCGGGCCAGTCAGCCCTGCAGAGATTTCACCTCGACATCCCCTTCGGCCTGCGCCTTGATCGCCAGTGCGGCGGCATGGCTTGCGGCAGCGGTGGTGAAATAGGGGATCTTGTCATAGAGCGCGATCGAGCGGATGGACTTGCTGTCCTCGACCGCCTGCGCGCCTTCGGTCGTGTTCATCAGCAGTTGCACCTGACCGTCTTTTAGCATGTCGACGACGTCCGGACGGCCCTCATAGACCTTGTTCACCACGTCACACTCCACGCCGTGGCTGGTTAGCCAGCTTTGCGTGCCACGGGTCGCAATCAGCTTGAACCCTTGCTCGGTCAGCACCTGCGCGGCCTCAAGCATCGCTGCGGTTTTGTCGGCATCCTTGATCGAGATGAACGCACGTCCCGAGGACGGCAGCACCATTCCGGCCCCCATTTGCGCCTTGAGGAAGGCACGCGGGAAGTCGCGGTCCCAACCCATAACCTCACCGGTCGAGCGCATTTCCGGGCCAAGGATCGTGTCAACGCCGGGGAAGCGGGCGAAGGGCAGCACTGCCTCTTTCACCGAGAACCACGGCATGTCCGGGTCGGCCAGCGTCATTTGGTCGGCGATCTTGGTGTCCTTGCCTTCCTGATAGGGCGGACGCATCGGGAAGTTTGACAGTTTCTCGCCAGCCATGACACGGGCTGCAATCGAAGCAATCGCGCTGTCGGTCGCCTTCGCCACAAACGGCACGGTGCGCGAAGCGCGGGGGTTAACCTCGATCAGGTAGATCTCATCATCCTTGATCGCGAACTGGACGTTCATCAAGCCAACAACGTTCAGCGCCTTGGCCAGTTTGAACGCCTGATCCTTGATCTGGCCGAGGATTTCTTTCGACAGCGAGTAGGGCGGCAGCGAACAGGCCGAGTCACCCGAGTGAACACCCGCCTCTTCGATATGCTGCATGATGCCTGCAACGTGCACGTCGGTACCGTCGCACAGCGCATCCACGTCCAGCTCAACCGCGCCGGCCAGATAGCTGTCCAGCAGAACCGGGCTGTCACCCGAAACCACAACGGCCTCGTTGATGTAGCGCTTCAGTTGATCCATATCGCGCACGATTTCCATCGCGCGGCCGCCCAGAACGTAAGATGGGCGAATGACCAGCGGGAAGCCGATCTCATCTGCAATGGCCAGCGCCTGTTCGTCGGTCGAGGCGATGCCGTTTTTCGGCTGCTTCAGACCCAGATCGTTGACCAGCGCCTGGAAGCGTTCGCGGTCTTCGGCCAGGTCAATCGCGTCGGGCGTGGTGCCGAGAATCGGAATACCTTCGGCCTCCAGCGCGTTTGCCAATTTCAGTGGGGTTTGGCCGCCGAACTGAACGATCACACCGTGCAGCGTGCCGTTTTCCTGCTCTTTCGTCAGGATTTCCATGACGTGCTCGAAGGTCAGAGGCTCGAAATAAAGGCGGTCCGAGGTGTCGTAGTCGGTCGACACAGTCTCGGGGTTGCAGTTGACCATGATGGTCTCGTATCCCGCCTCTGTCAGTGCGAAGCAGGCGTGACAGCAGCAATAGTCGAACTCGATGCCCTGACCGATCCGGTTCGGGCCACCGCCGAGGATGACAACCTTTTTGCGGTCGCTCGGACGTGCTTCACATTCAACCTCACCCATCATTGGGGCCTCGTAGGTCGAATACATATAGGGTGTCTGCGCTTCGAATTCGGCAGCGCAGGTGTCGATGCGCTTAAACACGGCCTTTACGCCCAGATTGCGGCGGGCGCGGCGCACGTTGTCTTCATCCCGACCGGTCAGGTTGCCCAGACGCGCATCAGTGAAGCCCAGCATCTTGAGTTTGCGGATGCCTTCCTCGGTCATCGGCAGGCCGTCTTTGCGCACCTGGCGCTCGGCCTCAATGATCTCGCGGATACGGGCCAGGAACCACGGGTCGAACTTGGTGACGCCGAAAATCTCATCGTCGGTCAGACCGTGGCGCATAGCCTGCGCGATGGTGCGCAGACGGTCGGGGGTCTGCTGGCTGATCGCTTTGATCACTGCGGCCTTGTCATCGGCTTCGTCCCAGAGGCCGACATTCAGACCGGGGATTTCGATCTCATCAAAGCCGGTCAGGCCCGATTCCATCGAAGCCAGAGCCTTCTGCATCGATTCGTGGATAGTGCGGCCGATGGACATGGCCTCACCCACCGACTTCATCGCGGTGGTCAGATAAGGTTCCGAGCCAGGGAATTTCTCAAAGGCGAATTTCGGAATCTTGGTGACGACATAGTCGATGGTCGGCTCGAACGAGGCGGGCGTGACCTTGGTGATGTCGTTGTCCAGTTCGTCCAAGGTGTAACCCACGGCCAGTTTTGCGGCGATCTTGGCAATCGGAAAACCGGTCGCTTTTGAGGCCAGCGCTGAGGAGCGTGACACGCGCGGGTTCATCTCGATCACGACCATGCGGCCATCATCTGGGTTGATCGCCCACTGAACGTTCGACCCGCCGGTTTCGACACCGATCTCGCGCAATACAGCGATCGAGCCGTTGCGCATGATCTGGTATTCCTTGTCGGTCAGGGTCAGGGCAGGGGCCACGGTGATCGAGTCACCCGTGTGCACGCCCATCGGATCGACGTTCTCAATCGAACACACGATGATGGCGTTGTCGGCGGTGTCGCGCACCACCTCCATCTCGTATTCTTTCCAACCAAGCAGGCTTTCATCGACAAGGATTTGGTTTACCGGCGAGGCATCCATGCCCGAGCGGCAAAAATGAATGTAATCCTCGCGGTTATAGGCCACACCACCGCCGGTGCCACCCAGCGTAAAGGCGGGGCGGATGATGGCGGGCAGTCCGATTTCTTCCAACTCGTCCAGCGCCATCTGCACCCCGGCGTCCAGATCGGTAGAGCCGTCTTCGCGTTTGGGTGCGGTCACGATGGTTGCCTTGGGGTTTTCAAGACCCAACCGGTCCATCGCCTCGCGGAACAGGGCGCGGTCTTCGGCCATCTCGATGGCGTCGCGCTTGGCGCCGATCATCTCAACGCCGAACTTGTCCAGCACTCCCATCTCTTCCAGCGCCAGCGAGGTATTCAAGCCAGTCTGCCCGCCCATGGTGGGCAGCAGCGCGTCGGGGCGTTCTTTCTCGATAATCTTGGCAACAACTTCGGGGGTAATCGGCTCGATGTAGGTGGCGTCCGCCAGCCCGGGATCGGTCATGATCGTCGCCGGGTTTGAGTTCACCAGAATGACCCGGTATCCTTCTTCCCGCAGTGCCTTACAGGCCTGTGCACCGGAATAGTCGAACTCGCAGGCTTGACCGATAACAATGGGGCCCGCCCCGATGATCATGATCGACTTGATGTCGGTTCTTCTCGGCATGGCCACATTCCTTCGATTGTTCGCGAGTCAGGGCGCCCCCAAGCGCCCAAATTGTCCTGCGTTATAGGGACCGCGCGAAAAGGTTCAAGGGGTATCGGAATTGGGGGTGAAATTGCCGCTTTCCCCTCTTTCCCTTGCCGCCATATCCTCTATATCGCGCAGCACGGAAAATGAGGATGCAATTGCGTATTCGTTTTGATCAGGGCCCGGCCGGGCAGGGAACCACTTTTGACCGGCCCGCACAGGTGATCCGCGCTGATACGGCGGACGACGTGCTCCACGCGTTGGAGGCGCTGGATGAGGCGCGTGCGGATGGCGCATGGCTGGCGGGCTATGCCAGTTATGAGCTGGGCTATGCGCTGGAACCTCGTCTGGCCGACCGTATGCCACAGGATCGCCGCTTGCCGCTGCTGTGCTTTGGCGTCTACGATAGACCCGAGCAACGTGATATGCCTGCGGCTGCGGGTGGTATCACCGGTTTTGAGCCGCGCTGGGACGAGGCCCGCTATACAAGTGCCTTTCACCAGGTCCATGACGCCATCGGGGCCGGCGATATCTATCAGGCCAACCTTACCTTTCCCATTGACCTGACCGTCGAGGGCGACTGCGCTGCGCTTTATGCCGCTTTTGCAGGCGGACAACCGGTGGGTCATGGTGCGCTGGTTCAGCAGGATGGTCTGCCCGATCTTCTTAGCCGCTCGCCCGAGCTATTCTTTCGCACAGACGCAGATCGGATGATCGAAACCCGCCCGATGAAGGGCACCCAGCCCCGCAGCGAGGATATGGCCGAAGATGCGCGTCGCCGCGCCTTCCTGTCCATCGACGAAAAGAACCGGGCCGAGAACCTGATGATCGTCGACCTGCTGCGCAATGATATCAGCCGTGTCGCGCTGCCCGGGTCCGTCAAAGTACCCGAGCTGTTCAAGGTCGAGACCTATGCCACCGTGCATCAGATGATCTCACTGGTGCAGGCGCAATTGCATCTGGGGGCCGAGCTGTCTGATATTCTGATGGCGCTGTTCCCCTGCGGATCGATTACCGGGGCACCGAAAATCCGCGCGATGGAAATCCTGTCGGATCTCGAACCCTGGCCCCGCGATATCTATTGCGGCGCCATTGGCTGGGCCGCACCTGACGGACGGTCTGAGTTCAACGTGGCGATCCGCACGCTGATGGTCGAGGATGGCAAGGCAACGCTGAACGTGGGTGGTGGCGTGGTCTGGGATAGCACGGCCCCATCCGAATATGAGGAAGCACTATGGAAAGCCCGCTTTGCGCACCAGCTGATCCTGACTTCCGCCTGATTGAAACGCTGGCCTTTCGGCCGGGACAGGGATTTGTGCGGCGCGACCGGCATCTGGCCCGCATTTCGCGTTCGGCGAGATCGTTTGGTTTTCCCTTCGATAAGGGGTTGGCCGTCGAAAAGCTGGAGGCGGTGGCCGGAGCATCTCCGCTGCGCTGCCGTCTGACGCTGGCCACAGCGGGGGAGATGGACGTGACGACCGGGGCGCTGGCCGACAACCCTCCGGTCTGGCGAGTGGAGATTGCTCAGACACGCCTGACTGCAGATGACATCTGGCTGCGGCACAAGACAACCCAACGTGCGTTATACGATAGCGCTCGTGCGTCCTTGCCTCAGGGCATAGACGAAGTTCTGTTTCTCAACGAACGCGATGAGCTGTGCGAAGGCACGATCACCAACCTGTTTCTACATATGCCCGATGGCCGTCACCTAACGCCTGCCGTGTCCAGCGGCGTGCTGCCGGGAGTCCTGCGCGAAGAACTGCTGGATAATAAACAAGTTACCGAAGCCACCCTGACCTTGACCGACTTGAAAAACGCATCAAAAATCCAAATGGGGAATTCGTTGCGTGGTCTGATCCGGGCGGAGTTGGCAGAACAGTGAGCAAACAAACCGATTGGGCAGACAGCGCGGCCCCGCATCTGCGGTTGCGGCTGGAATTTTGGCTTTTCTTTCTAGCCGTCCCGGTGCTGATCGCGGTGTTTTTCCCTCCGAACTGGATGTTTCCGTCGCTGTTTGCCTTCACGGCCTTCGGCATCGTGCTGCTACACTACACACCCGGCTTTTCCTGGGCCGAGCTTCGGTATAACTGGCGCAACTGGTCCTGGGGCGAAGTCGCCCTGTTTACGATTGCAATGACCTCTTTCTGCGCCGCACTTGTGATGGCCACCCGGCCCGAGGCGGCGTTCTTCCTGCTGCGTAACCGGCCCGAGTTTCTTCTGGTCATATGGCTGGGCTATCCCCTGCTGTCGGCCCTGCCACAGGAGCTTTTATTCCGCTCGCTGTTTTTCCGCCGCTATCACGCAATCCTGCCAAACGGACGGGCGGCTTACCTGTTGAACGCGGCACTTTTTTCACTCGCGCACCTGATGTACTGGAGCTGGATCGTCGCCGTCATGACATTTGCCGGAGGGTTGCTGTTCACCTGGGCCTACCGCAAACGCGGATCGTTTTTCTACGCGGTCCTGCTGCACGCGATTGCAGGGAACATCATCTTTGCTGCGGGTCTGGGCATCTATTTCTACTCGGGCAACGTGCAAAGGCCGTTTTGAGCGGCATACCTGCCTTGACTTTCCAAGCCTGACGGGGTGTATCGGCGCGACGAATTCTGCGCCCGAAGGGATATGATCCATGCACGCCTATCGCAGCCACACCTGCGCCGCTCTGACCGCCGCCAATGTCGGTGAAACCGTCCGCCTGTCCGGTTGGGTGCATCGTGTCCGAGATCATGGCGGCGTTCTGTTCATCGACCTGCGCGACCATTTCGGTGTGACGCAGGTTCTATGCGACGGCGACAGCGCCGCCTTTGCCGAGCTTGAGAAGGTGCGCTCTGAATGGTGTATCCGTATCGACGGCACCGTCAAAGCGCGCGATCCCGAGCTGGTGAACCCGAAGCTGCCCACCGGTGCAGTCGAAGTTTATGTGCGCGAGCTGGAAGTTCTGGGCGCTGCCGATGAGCTGCCACTGATGGTCTTCGGCGATCAGGAATATCCTGAGGAAACCCGCCTGCGTTATCGCTATCTGGACCTGCGCCGCGAGGCGATGCAGCAGAACATGACCCTGCGTTCTGACGTCGTGGCCTCTATGCGCAAACGCATGTGGGATCAGGGCTTCCGCGAGTATCAGACGCCGATCATCACCGCATCCTCGCCCGAAGGCGCGCGCGATTTCCTGGTGCCCTCGCGTCTGCATCCGGGTAAGTTTTATGCGCTGCCGCAGGCGCCTCAGCTGTTCAAGCAGCTGATCATGGTGTCGGGCTTCGACAAGTATTTCCAGATCGCACCATGCTTCCGTGACGAAGACCCCCGTGCAGACCGGTCGCCCACCGATTTCTACCAGCTTGACCTTGAGATGTCGTTTGTCGAGCAGCAGGACGTGTTCGACACCATCCAGCCCGTTCTGACCGGTGTGTTCGAAGAGTTCGGCGGTGGCCGCAAGGTTGATCAGGAGTGGCCGCAGATTTCTTACAAGGACGCGGCGCTGTGGTACGGCACCGACAAGCCTGACCTGCGTAACCCTATAAAGATGCAAGTGGTCTCCGATCACTTCCGCGGGTCCGGATTCGCGATCTTCGCGAAGCTGCTGGAGCAGGAAGGCACCGAAATCCGCGCTATTCCGGCGCCGACTGGTGGTAGCCGCAAATTCTGTGACCGCATGAATGCTTTCGCCCAGAAAGAGGGTTTGCCCGGCATGGGCTACATCTTCTGGCGTGATCAGGGCGAAGGCATGGAGGCCGCTGGCCCGCTGGCCAAGAACATTGGCCCTGAGCGCACCGAGGCGATCCGTCAGCAACTGGGTCTGGGCGTTGGCGATGCCGCGTTCTTCCTGGGCGGCAAGCCAAAGGCCTTTGAAAAGGTGGCAGGCAAGGCGCGCGATGTGATCGGCGACGAGCTGAACCTGACCGAAAAAGACCGCTTCGCCTTTGCTTGGATTGTGGACTTCCCGATTTACGAGCAGGACGAAGAATCCGGTGCAATCGACTTTGAACACAACCCATTCTCGATGCCGCAGGGTGGATTGGAAGCTCTGAACGGAAACCCGTTGGACGTGCGTGGCTATCAGTATGACCTGGCATGTAACGGCTATGAGCTGGTGTCGGGTGCAATCCGGAACCACAAACCCGAGATCATGCTGAAGGCGTTCGAACTTGCAGGCTATGGCGAGGATGAGGTGAAGTCCCGCTTTGGCGCGCTGTTCAGCGCTTTCCACTACGGTGCCCCACCGCACGGGGGCTGTGCTGCCGGGATCGACCGGATCGTGATGCTGCTGGCCGATGAGGCCAACATCCGCGAGGTCATGATGTTCCCGATGAACCAGCGCGCCGAAGACCTGATGATGGACGCGCCATCGGATCCGACCTCGGATCAGTTGATGGAGCTGGGATTGCGCATCATCCCGCAGGATTAATCAACGGCCCGTCGCAGACCCTGCGGCGGGTTTTTCTTTTGATTGGGGGGCCGCGCCTGAGAGCGTTGCCAAGCACAAAGGGCAGGGGCGTGCACCACGCGCCCTACGAATACTCCGAGCTGTTGTTCTGGTCTGATAGTAAGCCCAGATGCTCAGTATCGTGGCCGTCAGAAAGTATGCCGTCGCCATCTCAGATCGCCTCACGCTGTTCCAGACGGGCCTGCACGATACCGGCAACCTGCGCGGTTAGCGCGGTAACGGGCGACCCGGATGCACGGGAGTCCGCCAGCTTTTGCGCCGCATCGGCCAAAATCGTATCCTCGGCATCACGGGCAACGCCGCGCAGGAACTGTGCTGCATAGTCCAATGTGCGATGATCGTTTGGGCCGGCCAGAACGTCTGCGATATGGGCCATGTCGTCCTGATAGGCCATCGGATCGGGGCGGATGACCTCATCCCGGACCGCATGCAAGCTGTTGGGTCGGCGATCCTCGGGCAGGCTTTCCAGAATGAACTTCTGAAAGTACGAAAGTGATTTCAGAGGTTTGTGCAAGAAACCGTCGGCTCCGGCCTGCAGCGCAGAGGCCTGCGCATGATCATCGCCGGACATCCCCAGAATGGCACCGATACGGGGGCTCGCCTCGGCCAGTTCGGCAATAAGTTCGGCCCCTGAGCCATCTGGTAAGCCGATATCCACCAGAATGACCGAAGGGCGATAGATCTGCAGGTGACGCCGTGCCGAGGTCAGACAATCTGCGCGCCGGATGCGGGCGCCGCTGTGCAAACACATCAGCCGGATCGCGTCACAGGCATAGCGGCTGTCTTCGACAACCAGAATGGTTTGGCCCAGCAGAGGCCGCGTGGCCGTCGGCTGCGCGGGAGAGGCGAAGGGGCTCGAATCGTCCATAGCAGAACTCCTAATCAGCAGATGCCCCACGCTAGGAAGATCTGGCTAACACGACGTTAACGGCAATTTGGCGCACTTGTTCTTTGACAAAACAGCCCCCATAACCGCTGCAACGCAGAACGGAGGAGAATTCCATGATTGGTCGTCTGAACCATGTTGCCATTGCTGTGCCTGATCTTGAGGCCGCATCCGAGCAGTATCGCAGCGCATTGGGTGCCAAAGTTGGAGCACCGCAGGACGAACCCGATCATGGTGTGACCGTGGTGTTCATCGAATTGCCCAACACCAAGATCGAACTGCTCTACCCGCTGGGTGATGACAGCCCGATCAACGGCTTTCTGGAAAAGAACCCGGCCGGCGGCATTCATCACGTCTGCTATGAGGTCGATGACATCATCGCCGCACGCGACCATCTGAAGGAAACTGGTGCCCGCGTTCTGGGATCCGGAGAGCCCAAGATTGGCGCGCATGGCAAGCCGGTGTTGTTCCTGCACCCCAAGGACTTTAACGGCTGCCTGGTCGAGCTAGAACAGGTTTAACCCAAGCGAGGCTGTCATGACGATTACTGCTGCACTGGTCCTGTTTGCCGTCATCTGGTTCATGACGCTTTTGGTTGTGCTGCCAATACGCATCAAGACGCAGGGCGATCTGGGCGATATCGTGCCGGGCACCCATGCAGGTGCGCCGGAAGTGCATCACATGAAGCAAAAGCTCTGGATCACCACCGGGATTTCGGTGGTGCTCTGGGCGATCATCGCGGGGATCATCATCTCGGGCGTGATCTCGGTGCGCGACTTCGACTGGCTGAACCAGCTAGAGCCGCGCCAGTAAGCGTCAGGGCGTTGGCCCCGACAGCTTGTGGTAGATGTGGGTGAAGGTTGCGGCCCCGAGGATCGGGATCACGAGGTTCACCAGCGGTACCGACAGCGGGATCGCCATCAGAGTGCCAGCCAGCCAGATAGTGGGCATATGCTTGGCGCGGAGTTTGCGGGCCCCGTCCCGCCCAACGCGGCGCATGGCGGCCAGAGTGAAATATTCTCGGCCCAGCAGAAATCCGTTCATTGCCCAGAAAATGAAGGGGGCCAGCGGCGTGAAGATCGCATAGAGGATCAGGGCCAGCAGGTTGGCGATGATCAGCACGCTCATGAACTCTGCCGCGTCGCGTAACCCTTCGCTGAACGGGATCCCGGGCACGGTGGGCAGGGTAGGATAGTGTTTGTCCTCAACCGCTTGCGCAACCTCTTCCAGAAACATCGAGATGATGGCCGAGGCGACAGGCATCATCAGGAATACCGGCAGGATCAATACTAAAAAGATGCCGGAATAGTTCAGCACGTCGTTCAACCACGGCACGGCACCGATCCAGGGCAGCGAAATCTCGTCCCCCGACAGCCAGTTGATCAGCCAGATGGCACCGGCACAGGCGGCGATCAGCAAAACAATCGTCAGACCAACGCCGCGCAGCAGTACGGCGCGGAACCTGGGGTCTCCGATCTGACCTAATGCCGCAAAGAACGCGTTGAGGATCATCATTCCGAGAGCCATTCGGTCAGCGCTGCAACATCCGGGCGGGGGCGTTCGGGCGGGGCATTGCCTTCGGTCGCAATGTGGATCAGACCGGCGACGCGTTCGTTGTCCTGCAGGCCAAAGGCCTGACGGCAGAATTCAACGTCATGAGTTTGCCAGCCGGACAACCAGTTCGCGCCCCAACCAGCCGCAAGGGCAGCATTCAGAAGGGCCAGACACACGGCGCCCGCCGAATAGGTCTGTTCGATGGGCGGGACTTTTTCCGAAGGCTTCTGAACCTCGATCACTGCGACAGCCAGATGGCCCATGTCGAACTGGCTGCGGGCCTTTGCGATGTCCTCGGGTGCTTTGCCCAGTCGCGTGCCGCAATCCTGTGTCAGCGCCGACAAACGGTCCATTGCGCCCTTTTCTAGCACGATAAAGCGCCAAGGTTCCAACTTGCCGTGATCCGGGCTGCGGGCGGCGGCGGTCAGCAGGGGGAGCAGTTCTTCCCGCGTTGGGGCCGGTGCCACCAAAGTTTTCGCGGGGCGCGACCGGCACGTTTGCAGAAATTCCAGGGCGGCCGGGTTATTCAAGGACATATGTTAACTTCCTTTACATGGGCAGTCTGTATCTGGTTGAGCATCTGGCGCGTTTCAAGTGCAAACAGCTGGAGATGCGGGATCAATTTCATTCCCCGGCCCACCGTGCAAGAGTATTTGCAAGCAAGAGGTCCAAGATGGCGAAACCGAAACTGCGTGATGTGCCGGATTTAAGCGCACATGCCACTCCGGGCACTGCGATTCCGGTTCGGGTGACACCCAAGGCCGCGAAGGACAGCATTCTGGTGGACAAAGGCGCAATTCGCGTCACCGTGACTGCCCCGCCGGAAAACGGCAAGGCGAATGACGCGGTACGCAGGATATTGGCCTTGGCGATGGGCGTAGCCCCATCCGAGGTTACCCTGAAACAAGGGCAGACCGCGCGCGACAAGCTGTTTGTCTATTCGCCCTGATCCGGCCTTTCGTGGATCTGATAAACGCCCTCGGGCAGATCCAGCGCGGCGGCCAGATCGCGCACCTGTTCGGGCGATAGGGTTATTTTCTGAATTTGGTCCGTGCGAGGGTCCAATTGCTCAAGCGTCACACATTCGGCGAAGCTGTTGATGACGACATCCTCTTGCAAAGGCTTTGGGCCTTCGTCCACCAGAGTAACGACCGTCGAGTCGAATTCATGCTCAATCGAAAACATGACGCCAAAGTGCAGGGCGTCGGGCGGCAATGCAACCCGTTCCCTTACAATCGCGCGGTGGCAGTCCTGCGCAGGTCGCGCTATGGTTTTTCAAACGGGATCGCCGTTTCAAAGGAATATGAATGCGCCGTCTGACCTTTTTACTGCTTCTTCTGGTGCTGGCGGCTTGCGGCGCCTGTGCCATGCGTGTGCAACCAGCGGCGGAATGGTCCCAGGATTCGGATGAGTTCCAGGTCGATGCGCAAACCTTTCAGGAAATCAGCCGTGCAGTTGGCAAAGAAGCCCGCGCCGAATGTTTGCGCCAGGCACGGGTCAGCAATTGCGATTTCACCATTCTGGTCGATTTGAACCCACGTGCACCGGTCAATGCCTTTCAGACACTAGATGACAAAGATCAGCCGGTGATCATTTTTACCCGTTCGATGATCCAATCCGCGGAAAACGCTGACGAACTTGCCTTTGTGATGGGGCACGAGGCCGCGCATCACGTATTGGGCCATATTGCACGGCAATCGCAAAATGCAAGGGAAAGTGCGGCGATCTTCAACGAGTTGGGCGAACTATATGGCGAGGATGGTGAAGAGCTGGAGCGCGTGCAGAAACTGGGTGCCGAAGTGGGCGTTCAGGTGAACGTCAAAGCTTTCGAGCTGGAAGCGGATCAGTTGGGAACAATCATCACCCACAACGCAGGGTACAACCCACTAATCGGCGCGAAGTACTTTGACCGTCTTCCCGATCCGGGAGATCAGTTTCTGGGCACCCATCCGCCCAATGCCGAACGCGTCCAGATTGTGCAGGATACAGCAAGGCAACTGGGTCTCACACAATGACAACGTTGACACGGTTGGGCGTGATCCTGACGGATCGCGGGTCAAAATACGCGGTATCGGGCGCGACAGTCAGCAGCCGCGCGGATGTTGATGCAGTGCTGCAGGACCTCAAGTCAGACAAGGCCTATGCCAAGGCCACGCACAACACATGGGCGGCTGTGTTGCCGACTGGTGCTCTCAAGGCGGATGACGGCGAAAGCGGTGCGGGCATGGTGATCCTGCGCATGTTGGAACGCGCCGGAATAGAAAGCCACGTAGTGATCGTCACCCGCTGGTACGGCGGAAAGAAGCTGGGCGGAGATCGTTTTCGCCGGGTACAGGACGCCACCCGCGCCTATCTGGATCACATCGGAGTGGGGCCTTGACCTGAATCAAAGGCCCGTAGAGGGTGTTGAGCTATCCTGTTCCTGACGCGTAACAGGAAAGGATCTTCGATGCCCAACCGAGAAGTTCTGAAACTCCATGCTGGTCTGGTGGACCGGATGGCCTCCAAACTGGGGTTGGATTTGCAAGAGGCTGCGATCGATGGAGACGTCTCGATCGACCAGTTGTCCGATGCAGTTCTGAGCTGCACGGACTGCCCGAACCCCGGACATTGCCAGCGTTTTCTGGACCAGCCCGCGTTGGTGGCCCGAACGCCGGAGTACTGCCGCAATCAGGAACTGCTCAATAAATTGATGCCGTAACGACCGGAGAAACCCATGCCGCCTCTCGGAGAGATCATGACCCACCTGCGCCTTGTCCTGCATATGGGACAGGTGACGGGAACGGACATGGTCGACGCGCATCAGAGAGGACACCTGAGCCAGCAGGACTGGGCAGAGATGATTCAGCATTGCCGGGGCTGCAACTGGGCCAACCGGTGCCCAGACTGGCTGGAACGGCATGAAACTGTAGACGATGCTCCGCAGACCTGCAGAAACCGACAGCGGTTTGCGGCGCTGAAAACGCAACTAGAGCAGGAAACAGCATGACACGGTCTGTTCTGGGGGATGTTGAAAAACACTTCTGGCTCACCCGGTCCGTGGCGCGGTGCATGAATATCTCACTTACAGAAGCAATGGCCGAAGGTCGCCTGACACCGAATCACTATGCCGAATTGGTGACGCGCTGCCGGGCATCGCATTGCAGCGGCCAATGCGCGATCTGGTTGTCCGAGCAGCAGTCAAAGGCCCAGGCTGCCCCTGACTTCTGCGCCAATGCCGATCAGTTGAACGCCTTAAAGCTCTGATCAGACCTTGGCGTGTGTCCCGTCGCACAGCGGCGGTTTCGAACTGTGTTTGCATCCACAGAAAAAGACCTTTTTGCTGCTATCTGCCGTGTATTTGACCGGCTCGAACTCCGTGCCCTTGTGGGATCCGTCGCAAAAGGGCTGCCGCTTGGACTGGCCGCACGCGCACCAGAAATAGCTTTTTCCTTCGGTCACCTCGACCGGGAAGGGGCTTTTTTGCGCAATGGTGGGGTTGTCTGACATGTGGCTACTCCGTCTTTGGCTAATGTCAGCTCAACAGTGTAGTCCGATACGCTCGAAACGGTAGCTTTTGCTCATAAATCCGCTGTTTTAGAGGGGGTTGCCAGCGTGGTTCCGCCTTTACTCACAAACGCGTGATTGATTTCGTTGCAAAAATACAATCAAGGCCCTATTCTGTGCTCGGCCCCGAATTCTTGGGCAATATCAGGAAATTAATAGAGGAATGACGGACATGAAACTTAAATTTGCTGCCGTTGGTGCATTTGCCCTTGTTTTGGCTGCTTGCTCACAACAAGAAGAGCCGGCACCGGTTTACATCACGCCTGAGTACGACAAGTTTGGCACGCCGAGCTGTCCGGCAGGAACCGAACTGGCCACGACAGAAGCGGGTCAAACCGTCTGTAACCCGGTCGCACAATAAGAATACCGCGGGCGGCTTGCTGCCAAAGCCGCCCGCACAAATATCATCGATATGGCCGCCCATGGGGCGGTTTTTTCTTGTCTGTCGGACGCTATTCCGGTTTCAGTTTCAGCCACAAAAAGTCGAGGGCAGATGAGAACCTTTTTTACCCGTCTCAAGGATCGCACCCGCTGGAGCTGGCAGGGCATCGTCGCAACATGGCATGCAGAGTACTCGTTCCGGTCTTGGGTCTGGGCGAACCTGATATCCGCAACACTGGCCGTTTTGCTGCCGCTGAACGATGGAATACGTGCGCTGATACTGGTTTTTGGGCTGCTTGTTCTTGTGGCGGAACTGTTCAATACCGCAATTGAGCGAGCCGTTGATCACACCTCGACCGACCATAATGCGCTGGCTGGTCAGGCTAAGGATGCCGCCAGTGCAGCCGTTGCATTGACGGCCGTGGCCACAGGAGTCGCATGGGTTGTCGGCCTTGTCAGCCTGCTTTGAGGTAAGTCGCTACGGCTTTACCCGCCAAAGCGATACCCCCGGCGCTGAATGCCGTAGTTTTGTGGAATGTGGTAGGGCGAGACGTGTCGTCTGGGAAAGCCTCGCACTGCGCGGTGGTGCCGTTTTATCGGCTTTGCGTAATACACTTTGGGTTTTCGATAGTAGGCCTTGGGCTTTTTCTTGTGGTGATGAGCCTTGCCCTTCGGGTGATGCACTTTGGCCTTGGGGTAATAAGCTTTGGGTGCGCCGTAGTACCTGTGCACATTGTGCGTGCTGCGCAGGTGGAGGCTCAGTGATTTGGAGCCGACTGCAATGAACCCGCCCGAGCTGACGTTTTCAGCAACAGCGGGCGCAGCATAAAGCTGCGCGGCAAGGATCACTATTAGAAACTTCGGGCCAAAGGGGCGCTGACAGGACATCGAACCCTCCTTCACACAAGGCGGAATGTCCTGTCATGATCCACGAATCGCGCGGCAAAAGCCAATAAACTTGGCTCACGCTTTGCCCATAAGGGGTGACTGGCTCAGACCAGCTTGCCCCAAAGATCGTATTCGCCGGCCTCGTCGACTTCGACGGAAACGATGTCGCCGGGTTTAAGGGTTTCATAGCCTTCGTCGATGAACAGGTTACCGTCGATCTCGGGGGCGTCGGATGTGGTGCGGCAGGTGGCGGCCTCGTCATCGACCTCATCCACGATCACGTCGATTGTCTGGCCGACCTTCGCGGCCAGCTTGGCCTCAGAAATCGCCTGCGCTTTTTCCATGAACCGTTCCCAGCGCTCTTGTTTAACTTCGGCAGGGACATGTTCAGGCAGGTCGTTCGACCGCGCACCATCCACGTTTTCGTATTGGAAGCAGCCGACGCGATCCAGTTGCGCCTCGTCCATCCAGTCCAGCAGGGTTTGGAACTCTGCCTCGGTCTCGCCCGGATAGCCGACGATGAAGGTCGAGCGCAGGGTTATGTCGGGGCAGGTTGCGCGCCACGCCGCAATCTCGTCCAGCGTTTTGGCGGCTGCGGCCGGGCGGGCCATGCGTTTCAGAACGTCAGGGTGCGCATGCTGGAACGGAATGTCCAGATAAGGCAATACATTGCAGCCCGCATCCGCCATCAGTGGAATCAAATCGCGCACATGCGGGTAGGGGTAGACGTAGTGCAGCCGCACCCAGGCATCGAGCTGCCCCAGCTCGCGCGCCAGATCGGTGATGTGGCTGCGCACCTCGCGGTCTTTCCACGGGTTCACATCGTATTTGCGATCCAATCCATAGGCCGAGGTGTCCTGCGAGATCACCAATAGCTCGCGAACGCCATTGTCGACCAGCTTTTCGGCCTCACGCAGCACTGCATGGGCCGGACGGCTGGCCAGTTTGCCACGCATATCAGGGATGATGCAGAACTTGCACTTGTGGTTACAGCCCTCGGATATCTTGAGATAGCTGTAGTGGCGTGGCGTCAGTTGCACACTGGCCGCAGGCAACAGGTCCACAAACGGGTCCGGGTCGGGGGGAACGGCGGTGTGGACGGCATCCAGAACTTGTTCGTACTGGTGCGGACCGGTCACCGCCATGATGCGCGGGTGATGTTCACGAATGTAATCCGGCTCCGCCCCTAGACAGCCGGTCACGATGACCTTGCCGTTTTCCACCAGCGCCTCACCAATGGCATCCAGAGATTCAGCCTTGGCGCTGTCGAGGAACCCGCAGGTGTTCACAATCACGGCATCAGCGCCGGAATAGTCCGGTGAAATTCCGTATCCTTCGGCCCGCAGGCGGGTCAAAATCCGCTCACTATCGACCAGCGCCTTCGGGCAGCCCAGTGAAACCATGCCGATGGTGGGCTGGTTTAGACGCGGCGTGTCGGTGATCCGGGCAGAGGGTGCCAGGTCGGGGCGGAGGTTTGGCGGGTTCGTGCTCATGGCGCGGCATATAGTGGGGAACGCTTCCCCTTGCAAATGGCGGCAAGGCTTTGAATGATCTTTTCAACGCATGCCCAATAAGCGGAGAGCAGAAAAATGAAGTGGCTGTTGCGCATACTCTTCCTGTTTGTGGTCGCTTTCGGCCTTGTCATCGGCGCATTGTTGCTGATGCCGGGCGATAAGCTGGCCGCGATCCTGGTTGAGCAGGTCAAAAAAGAGACAGGCCGCGATCTGACCTTGTCCGGCGACGTGAACCTGTCTTTCTGGCCGGTTCTGGGCGTCGAGACCGGCCCTGTTACGTTCGGCAATGCGTCCTGGGCTGGGCCGGATCCGATGCTCAGTGCCGAAAGCCTTGCCGTTGGCGTTGATGCGGCCGGTTTGTGGAACGGTGATTTTCGGATACGACGCGTGCTGGCGGAGCAGCCGGTCCTGCGGCTGGAACTGTCAGATGGGCGCGGGAATTGGGAATTGAGCACCGCAAGCCCTCAACCGTCTCCGGGCGGTGGCACGGCGCCATCTGAGGCGTCGTCGCAAGGGGTGGTGACGCTTGACCGTTTGGAACTGACCAACGCGCGGCTGCTCTATATCGAAAACGGCACGACGGCTTATGACTTCTCGAATGTTGATTTGTCTGCCAGTTGGCCTGACCCTACTGCCCCGATGATAATGGAGGCGCGGATGGCCGTTCCGGGTGGCGCTGTGAAGGTGGACCTCAAAATCCCGGACCTGCCGGCCTATGCATCTGGTGCCGTGACGCCGCTGCAGCTGGCCCTGACTGCACCCGGAGGAGAGTTCGGATTCGACGGCCGCGTTAACCTTGCGGGTGAAATGGACGGCAATTTGGAGGTTAAGACCCAAAACACGGAAAAGATGCTGGCCGCCTTTGGGCAGGCTGGGGTCGGAGTGCCACTGGGGCTGGGTCGTGTCGCTGATGTGTCCGGGCATATGACCTATACAAGTGACGGCCGGGTGTCGCTGCGCGGTTTGGTGGCGCAGCTGGATGATAACCGTTTCACCGGCGAAGCTGATATCGAGATTTCTGACCCGCCAAAAATCACCGCGCGGCTGAAGGGTGGGGATATCGATCTGTCCCATTACAATGATGCGCCTGCATCGTCCGGGGGTGGCTCCGACGCGGCCACTGCATCGGCACCGGTTAGCGGTTGGTCCACCGATCCGATCGATGCCTCAGCCCTTGCTTTGGCGAACGGTGAGATCCGACTGACGGCCTCGTCCATTGCGGTTCCTGAAATCACCTTGGGGCCCAGCGACCTGACGCTCAGCCTTGATCGATCTCGCGCGGTTTTGCAGATGAAGCCAGCCACTTTATTCGCAGGACAGGTGACCGGGCAGGTGGTTGCCAATAACAGAAACGGATTGTCTGTTGGCGGTAAGCTGAACGCCCAAGGTATCGACCTGCAGCAAGCTCTTTCCACAATGGCCGGGATCAATCGTTTGACGGGGGCCGCATCAGGCGATTTTGAGTTTCTGGGCGTCGGCCAGACCGAGGATCAGATCATGCGATCCCTCAGCGGCAAGGGCAGCCTGAATGTCGGGCAGGGTGTTATCTCGGGCTTTGATTTGGATCGGCTTATGGGGCGGGGCAAAGGAACCGGAGGGACGACGGTGTTCAACAGCCTGACGGCCAGTTTCAACATCAATCAGGGGGTGCTGACCAACAACGATCTGCTTATGTCGCTGGATAATTTCCGGGCAGATGGAACGGGGCAGGTCGACATTGGCGCGCAGACTATTGACTATCTGTTCACGCCTACCGCGCTTAGGGCCAATTCCGGGCAGGGCCTTTCGGTACCGGTGCGCGTTGTAGGTCCGTGGGCCGATCCGTCGATCAAACCCGATCTGACCAAGGTGATTGAGGCCGCCGCCGAGGGCCAGCTCAAAGACCTTGAAGATGATGCCAAGCAAAAGGTGCTGGATAAGGTCAGTGATGAGTTGGGAACTGTGGTGACAGACACTGAAAGCGCCGAGGATGCTTTGAAAAACAAGCTGGAAGACGAGGCCCGCAAAGGTTTGCTCAAACTTCTGGGCGCGGACTGAAAGGGGCGCCCTAAGGCGCCCCTATCTCATTTGCATCAGATCGTCTGGTCGTAGTCGCCAACGCCGGGTTCGGTCCGGATCACGGCGTCGATATCTGCGAAAATGGCCCGCATTTCGTCTTCGCTATCGCTGCTTTCACAGACCACAACAAGGTTCGGCGTGTTCGACGAAGCTCGCACCAGACCCCAGCTGCCATTGTCCAGAATGACCCGCGCGCCGTTGACGGTGACAACCTCTTTGATCGCGCGACCGGCGAACTCCTCGCCCGCGTCGGCCTTGGCAACCAGCTTGTCGACCAGACGTTCGAGAATGTCGTATTTCTCAGTGTCTGCGGCATAGGGCGACATGGTTGGCGTTGACCAGGTCTTCGGCAGCGCCTTACGCAGGTCCGACATGCTCTTGTCTGGGTTGCGGTCCATCAGCTTGCAGATCTCAACCGCGACCCGCATGCCGCAGTCATAGCCACGCCCAATCGGTTCAGCCAGGAAGTAGTGGCCCGACTTTTCGAACCCGGCCAGCGCGTCAATCTCTTTAACCCGGCGTTTCATGTGGCTGTGGCCGGTCTTCCAGTAATCCGCTTTGACGCCATGGGCCTGCAGTTCGGGGTCGCTGGCGAACAGGCCGGTTGATTTAACGTCGGCCACGAATGTCGCGTTGGGGTACAGCTTGGCCAGATCGCGGGCCAGGATCACGCCGACCTTGTCTGCGAAAATCTCCTCACCCTCGTCATCCACAACACCGCACCGGTCGCCGTCACCATCAAACCCCAGCGCCATATCTGCACCGCTGGATTTCACGGTGTCGGCCATGTCGTGCAACATTTCCATGGCTTCGGGGTTGGGGTTGTAGTTGGGGAAGGTGTAATCCAGCCGGTTGTGGCTGGGCACCACTTCCACGCCCATGCGCTCGAAAATCTCAGGCGCAAAAGCCGAGGCCGTGCCGTTGCCGGTCGCGCAAACAACCTTGAGCGGGCGCGACATTTTGAAATCGCCGACCAGATCGTCGATGTAAGCCTCTTTCACGCCTTCTACGAATTCGTACGATCCGCCCTCGTGCGGAACGCCTTCGCCGTTCAGAACGATGTTGCGCAGTTCCGACATTTCGTCTGGGCCGTGGGTCAGTGGGCGCTCAAATCCCATCTTCACGCCCGTCCAGCCGTTCGGGTTGTGACTGGCAGTGACCATGGCCACCGCGGGCACATCCAAATGGAACTGTGAGAAATAGGCCATGGGGCTGAGAGCCGGGCCGATATCCTTGACCTGAATACCAGCCTGCATCAGGCCCAGGATCAGCGCGTTTTTGATCGCCAGGGAATAGTCGCGATAGTCGTTGCCGACAGCGATCACAGGCTCGATCCCGCGTTTGCGCATCTGGGTGCCCAGACCCAGACCCAATGCTGTCATGCCGGGCAGGTTGATCTCTTCGGGGTATTTCCAGCGGGCGTCGTATTCGCGAAACCCGGTGGGTTTGATCATCGGGTCACGCAAAAAGCTCCAGGTGTTCGGGGTCACCTCGGGGATGGGTTTGGTCATACTATCGCTCTTGATTAAATCTGAATCGGGTTGGCTTTGGCCAATGCATCAAAGCGCATCAATGTGTCAATCAATTGAGGCATTTGGTCCAGATAGATCATGTTCGGACCATCGCAGGGTGCGTTGTCCGGATCCTGATGCGTTTCCATGAACACTGCGCCAGTACCAACAGCCACAGCGGCCCGTGCCATGACCGGGGCGAACTCTCGTTGCCCGCCAGACGAACCACCCTGGCCACCGGGTTGCTGTACCGAGTGCGTGGCGTCCATCACCACCGGGTAGCCTGTCTGCGCCATTTGCGGCAGCGACCGCATGTCGGCCACCAGCGTGTTATACCCGAAGGACGAGCCCCGCTCCGTCAGCAGGATGTTTGTGTTCCCAGTGCTTTCGATCTTGGCCACGATATTGGGCATTTCCCAAGGCGCCAGGAACTGACCTTTTTTGACGTTGATCACAGCGCCAGTGTTGCCTGCAGCCAACAGCATGTCGGTCTGACGGCACAGAAAGGCCGGGATCTGCAGTACATCCACCGCCTCTGCGACGACGGCGCATTGCGCCTCGGTATGAACGTCGGTCAGAACCGGAATACCCATTGTCTTGCGGATGTCGTCCAGAACTTTCAGCCCGGCGTCAATCCCCATGCCGCGCGCCCCTGACAGCGAGGTCCGGTTGGCTTTGTCGTACGAGGCCTTGAAGACATACTGCGCACCGGCAGCATCGCAGGCCTCTTTCATTTTGCCGGCGATCATCTGAGCATGATCTGCGGTTTCAAGCTGGCAAGGGCCGGCGATGATCGTCAGTGGCAGATCATTGCCGACCGTGAGATCGGAGATTTTTACATGTTTCATGTGTCTTACGAGGATACCTGTTCACGAAGGACCGACGCGGTAAGCGAGATCATCAGGTAGATACCAGCAAACAACAGGAAAGCCAAAATCGTATTTTCGAACTTGCGCGGATAGGTAGGTTCTTCGCTGGCGACCGGGTTCACCGAGACCGTCAGATAGCGCACCTTGCGGTTGGCCTCGGTCCGGGTGGTTTCCATCTGTTCCATTGCGGTTTGCAGCATCATATCGCGGGCCACCAAATCGGCCTGGGCCATCTGGATCCGTACGCTCAATCGCGCCAGCGAATTTTCGCCCGCCGATACGTCCAGCATTTCTTCATTCAACTCAGCCAACACGGCCTCAAGCCGTTTGATGTCCGCGCGGACACCGTCAACCTTGGCCTGGTTGGGGCGCAGATTGTCCAAAAGGGCTGCCAGTTGCAGTTCCTTTTCCTGCAGCTCGATTTCGATTGCATTGATGCGCCCCCGCAGACCGGCAAGGACGTTTTCCGGGTCCAAAACCGCGCCCTGCAGTTGCAGCTCAATCAGTTCTTCCTGCGCTTTTCTGCGTTCTTCCTGCGCCAGTTCAAAACCGGCCCGGGCATCGCGCATCTGGTCCTCGCGCTTCAATTCCGTCAAGCCATTGATGGTATCTTCGGCGTAAGACAGCAGAAGTGCAGACAGTTCGACTGAAATCTCGGGACTTGGGGCGGCAACCTCCATGCGGATAATGCCGTCGCTTGGGTCATACCCGATGGTGATCATCCGCTTGTACAGCTTATAGGTATCTTCAAGGGTTGCGTCCTGTGGCAGGCGCTGGATTGGATCTATCCACTCCTGCTTGAAGATTTCCGAGAAATTGGTGTCATTCTCAAGCCGAACCAAAGCATCTTTGGACTCCAGAAATTCCTGCGTGGCAACCGAGTCCTGCGCAGTGGCGTATTGGGTGCCGGCCAGGAACCCGCCAAACGAAGCGCCGCCACCATCAGCCTGCAGGATCGAAAAGGCAGAGTCGCTTGCGTACATGGGCGTCGCAAACCGGTAGAAATAAACTCCAACGATCAGCGTCGGCAGCAAAACAAACACCGCCAGCCGAGCAAACAGGGCAAACAATTTGCGTCGGCGGCGGCGCGCGATGTCTTTTTGGATTTCACCGATTTCCAGGTTGCGCCGCTCCGCAGGGCTCAGCTCTGGCCCGGGCAGAGTTTGGGGCGTTTCTTTGATCGTCTGCGGCAGCTGGATAGTGATTTTGTCCTTGGCCTGATCTTCGGTGTCTTTCCTCTCGGCTGCCAGATCCAACAGATTGGCCCGCTCAAACGGGTCGATGCCCTTTTGACGCAACAATCGCACCGCATCATAGTCCGACGTCGCCGCCAGGCCGTTTTTCTGCGCAAGACGCCGTGCAACACGCAGTTGCCGACCGGTCAGGCCTTCGCGCTTGATCGCATCGATATCGGTCGCGGGCTGCGCGTCATTTGCGGCTTCGGATGGTTGCGTTGCTTTTCTGATGCGCGAAATGGCATCGGCGCGCGCGTCCGCCGAGCCCGCACCTTCGCGGTTGCGGCGCCAGCGGTATTTCTTAGCCTTGGGTTTGGTAGTCATATAGCTGTCGTGCCTCTTCCAAGGTTTCGAACATGTAAAGCTGACCGTCCAGTAAAACGGCGGCCTGCTGTGCAAACTTCTCAAGAACAGAGGGGCTGTGCGATACAATAACAAGGGTTGTAGTGCGCAACCGCTCTCTCAAAATGTCGCCCGCTTTCCTGTTAAACTCGACATCCGTAGTCGCTGGCATCCCTTCGTCGATCAGGTACATGTCGAAATCCAGTGCCAGCATCAGGGCAAAGGTAAACCGCGCCCGCATACCGGACGAATAGGTTCCCAGCGGTTGGTCGAAATACTCACCTAGACCGCATAGCCACTTGCAGTAAGCTTCGATGTAATCCGGGTCCATACCGTAGATTTTTGCAATGTAGCGGGCATTTTCCAGTGCGGACAGTTTCTTTGCCACGCCCCCCGAGAACCCCATCGGAAACGAGATCCGGCACGATTTGCGGATTACGCCTTCGTCGGGTTTTTCCAGCCCGGCCATCATGTTGATCAGCGTCGTCTTGCCGGTGCCATTGGGCGCTAGAATGCCGATAGACCGTCCAAGTTCGATCCGGAACGAGACCCTGTCCAGGATCACCTTGCGGCGCGTCCCGGTCCAGAAGGACTTGCTGACATTCTCGAACTCAAGCATTCAAGGCCTGCTGCTCTTGCGTTTGTTGCACCGGCCAGGCCGGTGAAGGAACGGAAAACTTACCGGTCCATATTGGCTACATTATGTCGAATTATGAAACAAATGATCAATGCGCGCGACAGCGACCATTCGGCACTGTGACTAATGCATCGGTTGGACCGCGGCAACGCGTTGACTATCTTTCAATTCGACCGTCAACCAGTTTGATGCAGGAAATCTTGCGATCTGATGAATTCGTTGCAGAAAGAGATAGAAGCTTGCCGTATATGTTCGGACAGGTTTCGGGCCACGCATACGGCGCACGAACCGCGCCCGGTGGTCTGGTTTCGAAATGGAACGCCGCTGCTTATTGCGGGGCAGGCGCCGGGCGCGAGAGTTCATGCTTCGGGCCGGCCGTTTACCGATCCATCCGGTGATCGTTTGCGTGACTGGCTTGGGATCGATGAAACCATATTCTATGACCGGGCTCGTGTGTCGATCGTGCCGATGGCGTTCTGCTTTCCCGGTTACAATGAGCGCAAGGCAGACCTGCCGCCACCGACTGTCTGCGGGAAAACATGGCACGACAGGGTGATGGGCGAATTGGGACAAGTGCCGCTGACCGTTTTGGTCGGTGGGCATGCGCACAAGTACCACCTTGGCGCGCGCGGCTCGGTCACGGACACGGTACGAGGCTGGCACGACCATGCGCCGCAGGTCTTTCCCTTGCCTCATCCGTCCTGGCGCAATACGGCATGGTTGAAGAAAAACCCGTGGTTCGAGGCCGAGTTGTTGCCGGTTCTGCGTGCCCGGGTGGAAGAGGTTCTGAATGACTGACACGACCGCCCTTGATGCCGCACACGCCACGATGGAGTCCGACCCGCAGGACGACGCGGCGCGGCTGCGTTTCTTTGAACGGCTTGCCGATAGCGAGCTTTTCCTGCTGCTGGCGGAAGAGGCACAGGACGAAAACATAACTCCTGAACTGTTTGACGTGGCCGATGGTCGGTTCGTTCTGGCCTTCGACCGCGAGGATCGGCTGGCCCACTTCGCCGAACGCCCGGTGCCTTACGTTGCGCTATCGGGGCGGGTACTGTCCGGGATGCTGGCGGGCCAGGAGATTGGTCTGGGGTTGAACCTTGAGGTCGCGCCGTCCTCGATGCTGATCCCAGCCGAGGCGTTGGGTTGGCTGGCCACCACCCTGGAGCACGGACCCGAAGAGGTGCAGCAACGTTTGGCCGAGTTCATGCCTCCTACCGGACTGCCCGATGTTTTGCTAAAGGCGCTGGACGCGAAGCTGGCCACAGCCGTCGGCTTGGCCGAGGCCGCGTTTCTGGTTGGAACCAGATCAGAGGATGGTGGTGCGGGGCATCTGCTGGGCTTCGTCGGCGTGGTCGAAGGGGCGGAGCCTGCATTGGCCAAAGCAGCATCTGAGGCGCTGACCTTTTCTGGCATCGAGGCTGGGGCGATGGATGTTGGCTTTTTCAGCCCACATGACGCCGCCGCAGCCGCATTGGCACGTGTAGGCCTGAAATTCGATCTGCCGAAGCCTGAACAAAGGGTCGTTCAACACATCACACCTGGCAGCGATCCGGACAAGCCACCAGTTCTGAAGTAAGCAGACCCCGCGACCGACCAGATCGCGGGGCCCTGCGTTGTTATTCCGCCGCGGCTTCCAGCTTGTCTTGCGTGCGGGTGTCAAAGTCGCTGGCGTCGTGACGCTCGTGCAACTGGGTGTGAGGCTCACCAAATGCTCGGTTGACCATGCGACCGCGCTGCACAGCGGGGCGTGCGTCAATCGCCTTGGCCCAACGCATCACATTCTCATAAGATTCCACATCCAGGAACTCGGCCGCGCTGTACAGACGACCCAGGACCAGTTGACCGTACCAGGGCCAGATGGCCATGTCGGCGATGGTATAGTCTTCGCCTGCGATGTAGGTGTTCTCGGCCAGCTGACGATCCAGAACATCCAACTGACGCTTGGTCTCCATGGCGAAACGGTTGATTGGATATTCCCATTTCTCGGGTGCGTAAGCGTAGAAATGACCAAAGCCGCCGCCCAGATAGGGCGCGCTGCCCATCTGCCAGAAGACCCAGCTCATCACCTCAGTCCGCTCGGGGCCCGACTTGGGCAGGAACGCGTCGAACTTTTCGGCTAGATGGAACAGGATTGAGGCGCTTTCGAACACGCGCACAGGCTTGTCACCAGACCGATCCCATAACGCAGGGATTTTTGAGTTCGGGTTGGCATCAACAAAGCCCGAGCTGAACTGATCACCTTCACCGATGTTGACTAGCCAGGCATTGTACTCGGCCCCTTCATTACCCAGCGCCAGCAGCTCTTCCAGCATGACGGTAACTTTGACGCCGTTGGGTGTCGCCAGCGAATACAGTTGCAGTGGGTGTTTGCCGACCGGCAGGTCCTTGTCATGGGTGGCGCCTGAGATGGGGCGGTTGATATTGGCAAACTGGCCGCCGCTTGCGCTGTCCCATGTCCAGACTTTGGGGGGCGTGTATGGGGATTGCTCGGTCATCTGTCGTCTTTCTCAGTAAAGTTCTGGTGAATTGTCCGTCCGTCACAACAGCTAATGTTGCAAAGCCCCGAGTCCAACCCCGGAGTAGCCGTAGTTTTGTAACAATCGGGCTCAATCTTCTCACGTTTTTTCATCCGATCTCACAGCGGCGCGAGCGGGACTGCCCATCGGGGAGAAATTACCTATTCTCTCAGCAGACGTTCAACTCCGAGGACAAAAGGATCTACCACATGAAACGCTTTGCCCTGACTTTCGCGACTGCTCTGACTCTTGCCCTTCCGGCTTTTGCCGGGGATCAATATGTGGACGGCACCGGGTTTGCTGTGTCGGGTTATGACGTTGTCGCCTATCGCGGACTGGACCAGGCACCGATTGGCCAATCCCAGCCCGAAGGTGTGCGCGGTCATGCCGACATCACTGCGGAATATAATGGCGCGACATGGGCATTCGCGACCGAAGAGAACCGTGACAAGTTTCTCGAGAACCCGGCTTACTATGCTCCGCAATACGATGGTCACTGTGCCTATGGTGTCTCGAAAGGTGGCAAAGTTCCGGCCAACCCGAACCTGTGGCGGATCGTTGATGACAAGCTGTACCTGAACATCACCGACGTTGTTGTTGGATTCTTCGAGGAAGATGTCCCTGGCAACATCAACCTGGCGGAAGGCAATTGGCCGGGTATCGAAGGTGATGCCGCATCGACCAGCGTTATTCCGAAATTCACCTCGGAAGGTCCGGTTGCAAACTAAGCTGCCGCTCATCTAAAATCGAACCCGGTCTTCACCAGGCCGGGTTTTTTCTGTTCAGCCCGCCAGCCAGAAATCATCCCGCATCTGCTGGTCCGCATCGAACTTGATGCGCACGCTTTTGGCACCGGGGAACTTGCGCGCGGCGATCGTTTCAGGGACCACAACTTCACCCGCGCCAGTGTCCTTGGATTGAAAGCTCAAAACTTCAGTTTCCATCCGCCGGGCCGAAGCCAAGAACGAGGTCGGCAGCGCCACTCGGTTCGAGCCTTCCTGCACCGGGGTCGGTACAAAATAGGTTAGATGGCGGCCATAGAACCCAACTGCGTCCGGGACATGGTCCGCGTCGGTGGTGCTCTGCGGGTTTGGGTTTTGTGCGTCGCCTTCGGGGCTGTGCCCCAGCGCTGTGTTCAACAGCACCCGGCAGGCATCTATGTCCGAGCTTTCCAGCTCGATCACGCGTTTGCGCAGCTTTGGTCGCCGGGGTGAGCCAGTAGTTTTACCTTTGGTCGCCAACCCTTCGCGACGCAAAAAGTCGTAAGCTTCCTTGGCGCGCGCAAAATGGGTGCAGTCGCCGTTTCTGTGATCCGGATGAGCGTGAAACGCAATGTGACGCCAGGCATCTCTGATATCGTCGGACCTTGCTGTCTGGTCCAATCCCAGCGCCGCTAGTGCGTCAGCGCGTGCATTAATCTTTTCGACAGGCTCCATACCCAAAACAACTCTTTAAACAAACACCACAATCTCAGTTTGAAGAGGAGCGGGGTTTTGTCAAATTTTAGCTGAACTTTATTGCGACTTTGGGGACAGTTGCCCCAAGGCTGAGTCATTGTTCACGCTTGAGTTTTGGTGGCCAAATAGGCCTCAATTCTACAAAAAAACCCGGAGCCTAAGCAGGATCCGGGCGAAGGTGACCATCTGGAAGGTTCAGGCGACGTTCTGCAGTTCGGCCCGAGGTGTAATGCCCAGGGCAAAGCACACATCCCGCGTCAGCTCTGGCCGGTTCAGCGTGTAGAAATGCAGCTTATCCACACCGCCATCGATCAGGTCGGAACACAGCTCGGTGCACAGCGCAGTGGCCAGCAGATCCTCACGATCATCGCGAATCGCCTTTTCAAAAGCGTTTTCGATCCACTCGGGGACATGCGCGCCACACCGGCGGGCAAAATTGCGAGCGCCTTTCCAATTCTCAATCGGCAGAATGCCGGGGACGATAGGCTTGTCGATGCCAGCCTTGTCGCAAGCATCGCGGAACCGAAAGAACGTTTCGGCCTCGAAGAAGAACTGGGTCAGTGCCTCGTCCGCCCCGGCGTCCAGTTTGGCCTTGAGCCAGTCTACATCCGCCGCAAAATCCTGCGCCTCAGGGTGCTTGTCAGGATAGGCGCCGACGCGAATGTTGAACTTTCCGGTATCGGACAGCGCCGAGATCAGTTCGACCGAATTGGTGAACCCGTCGGGGTGAGGGATGAAACGGTCCTGACCTTTGGGCGGATCGCCACGCAAGGCAACAATATCCTGAACACCCGCGCGTGCAAAGGTGTCGGCAATCTCAAGCGTCTCCTGACGCGAGGCATCAACACAGGTCAGATGCGCAGCCACCGGCAAGCCCGACGATTTATGCAACGTTGCCACCGCATCGCGCGTCAGCTCGCGCGTGGTGCCACCGGCGCCATACGTGACCGAAACAAAGCGCGGCTCTAGCGGCGCCAAGGTCTGAACCGTATCCCAAAGGCGGAAAGATGCCTCCAGAGATTGCGGCGGGAAGAACTCGAATGAAATCTCAGGTGTCGTCATAACTGCCTCACAGGTCCAATCTCTTGCCCTTGTGCCAGTTCGCGCGTTGTGAGACAAATTCATATTACTCAAGAACAACATGAGTCTCATTGCAATGCACATCGAATTCCGACACCTGCGTACCATCAAGGCCATACACGAATGCGGTGGATTGGCCCGTGCGGCGGATCAGTTGAACATCACGCAATCGGCGTTGAGCCATCAAATCAAGGGGTTGGAGGACCAGGCTGGGGTCGAGCTGTTCCTGCGCCGATCCAAGCCAATGAAGCTGTCGGCTGCGGGGCTGCGCCTGTTGCGGCTGGCGGAACAGATCCTGCCGCAGGTTGAGGCGACGCAACAGGAGTTTTCATCCCTGCGCGACGGGCGCACCGGCCGGATGCATATCGCAATCGAATGCCACGCCTGTTTCGAATGGTTATTCCCGGTTCTGGAAGCCTTCCGTAAATCCTGGGGCGATGTGGATGTCGATATCCGTCCGGGTTTGGCGTTCGACGCCTTGCCCGCCCTGCAGAAGGAAGAGGTCGATCTGGTCGTCTCGTCCGA
This sequence comes from Ruegeria sp. ABF4_144, assembly GCF_056160045.1. Lineage (NCBI taxonomy): Bacteria > Pseudomonadati > Pseudomonadota > Alphaproteobacteria > Rhodobacterales > Roseobacteraceae > Ruegeria > Ruegeria sp. ABF4_144. The sequence goes on along the minus strand of NZ_JBSWWK010000001.1, from coordinate 2,394,913 downwards.
CCCCGAAGATCTGCCGGGCGTCGAATTCATAAAACTATTCGACTATGACGCGGTCTTCGTTGCGGCCTCGTCCCATCCGTTGGCGCAGAAGGAATACATCGAGGCTGAAGATTTCCGGGGCCAGACCCTGATCACCTATCCCGTCGAACGGACCCGTCTGGATATATTCAGCCAGTTGCTCATCCCTGCACGTGTCGAACCCGCTGCGATCCGGCAGGTTGAACTGACCGCTGTGATCTTGTTGCTGGTCGCCTCGAACCGCGGTGTGTCGGTGCTGCCCGACTGGGTCGTGCGTGAGGTGAAGTACAATTCTGACTATGTTACCCGCCCGCTGACCAAGGACGGGATCACCCGCAGCCTGTATGCAGCCGTGCGGTCTGAGGACCTTGAAAAACCCTATGTTCAGGAGCTGATCGAACTGGCCGGAACCGAGGCGCGCAAGCTGCAGGCCCAGTAAGCGCGAAACGCTGGTCTGCTATGCGCATCATTCCTCTTGGCAAGGGCGCATTGCCCCAGTATACGCGCGGTTTGACCGGACAGGAGCCTTTGGACAATGGTTGGCAGTGCAAACCTCAACATCATGATCAAAGCCGCGCGCAAAGCGGGGCGTTCTTTGGTCAAGGATTTTCGTGAAGTCGAGAACCTTCAGGTGTCGATGAAAGGCGCGGGCGACTTTGTCTCCAAGGCGGATATCGCGGCCGAGGAAATCCTGAAAGAGGAACTGCTGGGCGCGCGTCCGACCTATGGCTGGCTGGCCGAAGAGGGCGGTTCCATACCCGGAGAAGATCCAACCCGCCGCTGGATCGTCGATCCGCTGGACGGCACCACCAACTTCCTGCACGGCCTGCCGCACTGGGCAATCTCGATCGCGCTGGAGCACAAGGGCAAGATCGTCGCTGGCGTAATCTACGACGCCGCCAAGGATGAGATGTTCTTTGCCGAAAAAGGCGAGGGCGCGTGGATGAACGATACCCGCATCCGTGTCTCGAGTCGTCACCGCATGATCGAGTCGATCTTCTCGACCGGACTGCCCTTTGGTGGTCGCTCCGATCTGCCTGCAACGCTGCAGGATCTGGCCCGTCTGATGCCTGCCTGCGCCGGCGTTCGCCGCTGGGGCGCGGCGGCGCTGGACATGGCTTATGTGGCTGCCGGTCGTTACGAAGGGTTCTGGGAACGTCGTCTGAACGCTTGGGATGTGGCCGCTGGAATCATCATCGTGAAAGAGGCCGGTGGCTTCGTACAGGCCCTGAACCCCGAAGGCAGCGTGTTGGACGATGGTGAAGTGATCTGTTCGAACGAGCCGATCTTTGATCAATTCGCCAAGGTGATCCGGGGCTAATCACCCGACATACCAGTTGAGCAAGCGCGCCCCGATTGAGGCGCGCTTTTTCGTTTCAAAGGACGGCGCGCTGGGCCAAACCAGCCTCCTCCGCCAAACATGCGGCGACCGATGCAACTGCGAGGTCTTGCAGGCCAACTCCTGTTCCATCGAATAGAGTGACTTCTTCGTCTGACTTGCGCCCCGGATGGCTGCCGTTGATGACGGCACCGATGGGGGTGATCTGATCCTCGGTCAGCGTTCCATCTGCAATTGCATGCTGCGCCTCGCCGAGCGTTATAGACTGCGCGACCTCGTCGGTGAAAACAGTCGCACTGGCCACCAGTGAGACATCGACCTCTTGCTTGCCTTTGGTATCGGTGCCCATACACGCCAGATGGGTGCCGGGTTTGATCCAGTCGTTCATCAGCAGCGGTTCGAAGGCCGAGGTTATGGTGATGATGACATCCGCCTGCGCGCCCAGTTCTTCTTGGCTGACTGACTCAAATTCCAGACCGATCTCACGCGCAACCGCTTCCAGGCGCGGCAACATGTCGGGGTGGGGGTTCCAAGCGACCACCTTCTCAAAGTCGCGCTGGTCGGCGGCGGCGCGCAGTTGGAAGGTGGATTGGTGGCCTGCACCGACCATTCCCAGAACCTTTGCATCCTTCCGAGCCAGATGGGCGATGGACACCGCCGAGGATGCAGCCGTGCGCACGGCGGTCAGGTAGTTGCCGCCGACTAGCGCTGACAGTCGCCCGGTATCGGGGTCAAACAGGAAGACGGTGGACTGGTGATTAGTCAGGCCCTTGTCCATATTGCCGGGCCAGTAGCCGCCGGATTTGACACCCAGCACCTGGCCTGCGCGGTCAAAGCCTGACTTGAATCCGTAAAGCGCGTCGGCATAGCCGATGGCTTCACGGATGACCGGAAAATTGTACGCATCACCGCGCGCCATAGCGGCAAAGACGTCCTGTACCGCGTCGAACGCCTCGGCGCGGCCAACGAGTTTCTGGCAGAGGTCCTCGCCAACGATTAGCAGGGGTTTATCCGTCATATCTTTCATGATCCTTCCCTCGCCTCAGAACGCCTTGCCACGTGCGGAGACAGGCCAGAGGGTTTCGACCTTGCCGTCACGCACACCCACATACCAGTCATGCACATTGGCGGTGGGGTCGCAGTGGCCGGGCACGAGATGCAGCTTGTCATTGACCTTCAGAACGCCTTCAGGGTCGGACACAACACCGTGCTCGTCCGAGCATTTGACGTATTCCACATCCGAACGCCCGAAGATCACCGGCAACCCACTGTCCACTGACTGCGCCTTAAGGCCCGCATCAACGATGGCCTTGTCCGCCTTGGCATGGCTCATGACGCTGGTGAGGATGAAGAAAGCGTTCTCCCATTCACCACGATCGATGCGGTTGCCGTTTTCGTCGAGGATGCGGCCATAGTCAGCATCCATGAAGGCATAGGAACCGCATTGTAGTTCGTTATAAACGCCTGAGGTGCTTTCAAAGTAGTAGGACCCAGTCCCACCACCTCCGACGATGTCGCATTCCAAACCTTCAGCCTTCAACCCGTCCACGGCGTCCTTCACCTGCGCCACGGCGATATCAATCTTGGCCTTGCGGTCTTCGTACAGATCCATGTGCTGCATCGCGCCCTGATAAGCCTGGATACCGGTGAACTTCAGCCCCGGAGCCGCATCAATGGCCTTGGCGATGGCGATGACTTCGGGCGTGGTAGTCACGCCGCAGCGACCCGCGCCGCAGTCGATCTCGACCAGACATTCGATCTGGGTGCCATGGCGCCGCGCAGCCTCGGACAGATCGGCCACATTGTCGATATCGTCGACGCAGCAGATCGTTCGCGCACCCAGTTTGGGCATCCGCGCCAGACGATCGATCTTGGCCGGGTCGCGCACCTGATTGGACACAAGCACATCCTTGATGCCACCACGAGCAAAGACCTCGGCCTCAGACACCTTTTGGCAGCAGATACCGCAGGCGCCCCCCAATTCGACCTGCAGCTTGGCCACGTCGACGGATTTGTGCATCTTGCCATGCACCCGGTGGCGCATGCCGTGGGCCTTGGCGTAATCGCCCATCTTCTGGATGTTGCGCTCCAGCGCGTCCAGATCCAGCACCAGTGCGGGCGTCTGAATTTCGGATGCGTCCATGCCGATGGCGGCGGGGATGTCGTATCCGACCTCAAGCTGCTCGATATTTGTAGGCATATTCATCTCTCTTCCTCCTCAGCCCTGAATCCAAGGCAGTTTGTCCAGATCCACATTGCCGCCGGTGATGATCACGCCGATGCGTTTGCCCATGAAGGTCTCAGGGTGCTTTAGGATGGTCGCCAGCGGCACGGCGCTGCTAGGTTCCATCACGATGCGCAGGTGCTTCCAGATGGTCTTCATGGCGACGACGATTTCGTCTTCGCTGGCAGTGTGGATGTCGCTCACGAAGTTCGACACGAAGTGCCACGTGTTTTCCTTCAACGGTACTTTCAGCCCGTCCGCGACGGTAACCGGTGCGTCATCGGCAATGATGTGACCGGCTCTAAAGCTGCGACAGGCGTCGTCGGCTTGCTCCGGTTCGGCGGCATAGATCTTAACCTCGGGCGCAAGGTTCGACAGAGTCAGGCAGGTGCCTGAGATCATGCCGCCGCCGCCTATGGGTGCGACCACCGCGTCTAGACCCTCGGTCTGTTCCAGTAGTTCCGCCGAACAGGTCGCTTGCCCCGCAATCACGCGCGGGTCGTTGTAGGGGTGTACGAACTCGCCACCCGTACGGGCCTGCACCTGGGCAAACACTGCCTCGCGCGAGGTGGTCGAGGGCTCGCATTCGGTTATGATCCCACCATAGCGGCGCACCGCATCCTTCTTGGCCTGCGGTGCCGTGCGCGGCATCACCACGTTGCAGGGAATGCCCCGGCGACCGGCTGCGTAAGACAGGCTTAGCGCATGATTGCCGCTGGAATGGGTGCAGACCCCGCGCTTCGCGGCCTCGTCATTCAGGCCGAACACCGCGTTGCAGGCCCCGCGCACCTTGAAGGCTCCAGCTTCCTGAAAGTTCTCGCATTTGAAGAACAACTGCGCGCCGGTCAGGTCATCAAGGTAATCAGACCGCAGCACCGGGGTGCGGTTGATATGGGGCTTGATCCGCTCATGCGCTTCGCGCATGTCGGTGAGCGTCAGGCAATCGGCTGTAGTCATGTTATCCAACATAAAGGGCTCCTTACGCGGCGGATTGCATGGGGTTGGCGTGGCCTGCGCGGAAATACTCTTGCGCTGCCGCCACGCCGCTGCCCAGTTCGATAGGATAGTTCAGATCTGCCATCGCCATCTCAATCGTGGCGAGGCCAGACAGAACCATGACATCCGTCAGACTGCCCAGATGACCGATGCGGAACGCCTTGCCGTTCATCTCGCCCAGACCGATGCCAAAGCTTACGCCATATGCGCTGAAGGCGTGGTCGGTCAGCGCATTGCTGTCGAATCCTTCAGGCACATAGATCGCGCTGACCGTATCCGAGTAGAGATCAGGCGACTGCGCCACCAGCTCCAGCCCCCAGGCGGCGGTAGCTTTGCGCACGCCTTCGGCCAAGCGGAAGTGGCGGGCGTAAACGTTGTCCAAGCCTTCCTCGAACAGCATCTTCAAGCTTTCGCGCATGCCGTAGATCAATTGCAGCGGCGGGGTAAAGGGAAAGCCGCCAGAGGCGTTGGCGCCCATCATGTCACGGAAATCAAAAAAGGTTCGCGGCAGTTTAGCCGTCTCCATCGCGGCCAGCGCCTTAGGGCTGACACACAGGATCGCCATGCCGGTCGCCAGCATGAAGCCCTTCTGCGAGCCCGACACCGCGATATCGACACCCCAGTCGTCGAACTCAAACGGCATCGAGGCCAGAGAACTGACGCAATCCACGAACAACATTGCCGGGTGGGCGCTGGCATTCATCGCCTTACGCACCGCCGAAATGTCCGAACGTACCCCGGTGGCTGTTTCATTATGGGTGACCAAAACCGCCTTGATCTCATGGGCTTTGTCCGCGGCCAGAGCTTCGGCGAACTTATCCGCTGGTGCACCACTGCCCCATGGGCATTCGATAATCCGTACGTCCAGACCGTGGCGCTGACACAGATCGATCCAGCGATGGCTGAACATGCCGTACCGCGCCACCAAAACCGCGTCACCTGGGCTGAGTGTATTCGTTACTGCAGCCTCCCATCCGCCCGTACCGCTGGCGGGGAAGGTGACGACCCGGCCTGCTGTTGTTCCGAACACTTTTTTACTGTCCTCAAGAACGGGCGAGAAAGTCTCAACAAAATCCGGCGCGCGGTGGTCTTGTGTCTGGACTTGCATCGCCAATCGCAGACGATCCGGGATGTTCGTCGGGCCGGGTATGAAAACGGGGTTCTGAGTGGACATCACTAAATTCCTCCAAGATGGGATTCAGTGTCGGGGAAACGGTCTTCACGTGCAATTTTCTTGAAAAATATTTTCATTATTGCGATTAAATAATTAAGGTGCTGAAAAAGATCATTTTTTCGTTTTTCATTTTCGAATACTGAAAATGATGATTTCGAAAAAATCGCAGTGAACCAAAGGGGAGAGCCAGAAATGGAGACTCAGAAGAGGCCACGCGGCAGGCCGAAATCGCTGTTCAAAGAAAGCTCGGCCGGGACCATGCAGTCACTAGATCGGGCGCTGGGCGTTCTGACCACGGTTGCGCGGATGGAGCGTGCCGCGCTCAGCGATTTGGCCCGTGAAGTTGACGTGCCCACGGCGACCACGCACCGCATTCTGGCCACTCTGCAAAAGCATGGGTTCGCTACCTTCGACGAGGAACGGCAGGAATGGATGATCGGGATCGAGGCTTATCGGACCGGAGCGTCGTTCCTGCGGCGCAACAGCGTGATTGAGATCGGTCGTCCGATCCTGCGGCGCCTGATGCAGGACAGCGGCGAGACCGCCAATCTGGCCGTGCCGGATGGGGCAGAAGTTGTTTTTGTCGGGCAGGTTGAGACACTGAATCCGATCCGGGCGTTCTTTCCCCCGGGTGCTCGGACACCGATGTATGCGTCCGGCACGGGCAAGGCGATACTGGCCGCGATGAATCCGGATACGGCGGGCAAAGCCCTCGGTTCTGTCGATCCAGAACGTTTTACGGAACACACGCTGATACCCGGTTCGGACCTGTCGGCGGATTTGGAAGAAACCCGTGCGCGGGGTTGGTCTTATGACCACGAGGAACGGTACGAGGGCATGTCCTGTATCGGGGCCGCCATCTACAATGATCGCGCAGAGCCCTGTGCGGGGGTTTCCGTCTCGGGTCCGTCTGTCCGTTTTCACGCGGACAGGGCGCCGGAACTTGGCGCCTTGGTCAAAGACGCCGCGCAGGAGATCACCCATCTCAGCGGTGGCCGGATGCCGGATCAGACAGAAAGCTGACGTTTACTTGCGCGGGATCCGTGGAATGCGGGACTGCGACAGCTTGTATTTGTGTTCGGGGTGGGGTGGGTGACCGTGGGTGCGGCTCCAGAACGCAGGTCCGCCGCGTTTCATCCATAACGGGATGCACAGGATCAGGCCGACAACAAATCCGCCCGTATGCGCCCAATAGGCGACGCCGCCTTCGTCTGGGTTGCTGGCAAGGCTGCCCACGAACTGAATACCCAGCCAGATACCCAGCATAATAAAGGCAGGAATCGTGAAGACCCGAAAATAGACAATCAGGATTAGCAAGACATCCACTCGGGCCTTGGGGAACAGCAGAAGATAGCCCCCCATAACTCCGGCGATTGCACCCGAAGCACCGATGGTCGGCACAACCGAGTCCGGTGCGGTCACGACGTGGATCAGGCCTGCTCCAACGCCAGCGACCAGATAGAATAGCAGGAAAGGCAGATGGCCCATCTCGTCTTCGAGGTTGTCGCCGAAGATCCATAGAAACAGCATGTTCCCGGCAAGGTGCATCCAGCCACCGTGCAGGAACATCGAAGTCAAAAGCGTTTCCAGCGCAAATCCGTCGGTGATCCGCACCGGGATGACCGCGTAGTCGAAATAGAACCGGTTCATGAACTGATCGTTACCCATGAACCCCACATAGCTGAGGAAAATCAATATATTGGCCGCCATCAGAAGATAGACGATATACGGTGTGCGCCCCGAGGGGTTATGGTCGCGGATCGGAAACATGTGGCGACGCTGGGCTTTTCCCGGCCCAGCGTCAAGGTACGGTTACGCCGCACCTCCCAGCAGGGCGGCGTTGCCGCCTGCAGCGGTGGTGTCAACGCAGACGTGGCGCTCTCCCAACACGCGTGCGCGGTCCGGATGACCGGGGATCAGCGGCACGATAGGGCCTTTGCGGCGGGCCAGATGACGTTCAATTTCACGCGCGGCGACGTCGTCTCCCCACCAGAGCACACCAGAGAAACCGGTGGCATTCTCAAGCCGGTGCAGGTCCATCATGCCGGTTGCCTGAATGGCCGTCCCACCCAGAGCTTTCACTGCCTCGGCCTGCGCCTTCGCGGTCTCGGTCCCCGGTCCCATGCACAGCAGCGGGGCACGAGGGGTCTCACTCAACCGGTTGGATTCACCGGTCGGGCCGGGCAGGGATTGAGTGCGAGTTGCAGCGGGCTGACCCTGGGGCGCGGGCAGGTCGCCCATTGTAGTTTCCCATTCGGTATCGCTGGTCTGACGATCCGGCGCGCAGAACCGCGCCATGTAGTTGGGGCCGCCCGCCTTGGGGCCGGTGCCCGACAGACCTTCACCACCGAAGGGCTGAGAGCCGACGATGGCCCCGATCTGGTTGCGGTTGACATAGATGTTGCCCGCGTGGATGGCCTCGGTCACATGTTGCACGCGGTCGTCGATGCGGGTGTGCAGGCCAAAGGTCAGCCCATAACCGGTTGCGTTGATATCTGCGATGACCTGATCAATCTCGGATGCCTTGAACCGCGCCACGTGCAACACTGGGCCAAAGATCTCGCGTTCCAGCGCCGCAATGCCCGGCAGTTCGATAAGGGTAGGAGCGATAAAGGTGCCCTCGGGCGGTGTGGCCAGTTCCTTTAGAACCCGCCCTTCGCCGCGGGCCTGCGCGACGTGATCCGCAATGCCTTGCCGTGCGTCCTGATCAATCACCGGGCCGCAATCGGTGGCCAGCCGCCACGGGTCCCCAACTTGCAACGCCTCCATCGCGCCTGTCAGCATGGTCAGCAGATCGTCGGCGATATCCTCTTGCACATAGAGGCAACGCAGGGCCGAGCATCTTTGTCCCGCAGACTGAAACGCGCTTTCAATGATGGATTGTACAGCCTGTTCGGGCAGAGCGGTACTGTCCACGATCATCGCATTCAACCCGCCGGTTTCCGCGATCAGAGGCGTTCCGGGCCGCAGGTTCTCTGCCATGGCCGCGCGGATTTTCAATGCCGTCGCAGTCGAGCCGGTGAACGCCACCCCAGATACACGTGGGTCCGACGTCAACGCCGCCCCAACGGATGGACCGCCAGGCAGCAATTGAAGCACGTCACGCGGTACGCCGGCCTCGTGCAGCAATTGCACGGCGCGGTGCGCGATCAGCGGTGTCTGTGGCGCAGGTTTGGCCAAAACAGCGTTGCCCGTGGCCAGTGCGGCGGAAATCTGGCCAGTGAAGATGGCAAGCGGGAAGTTCCACGGGCTGATGCAGGTGAACGTGCCTGCCGGTTCTTCCTGCGAGATGTTGGCGGCATAGTAGCGCAGGAAATCTACTGCCTCGCGCAGTTCGGCCACTGCGTCGGGAACGGATTTTCCTGCCTCTCGGGCCAGCAGTGCGAATAGCTCGCCGAAATGCGCCTCGTACAAGTCGGCTGCGGCGTTCAGGATGTTCGCGCGATCCGCAGCAGGGGCATGCCAAGAGCTTGCAGAAGCCAGAGCCAGTTCAACATCTCCTGCGCTGGCAGGGGCCACGGCACCGGGGCGGTCCTGCGGGTTTGCCGGGTTGGTCACGGGCTGGTCGTCTTCGGGCCGTGCGTCCACCGACAGCAACGGCTGTGCATACCAGTGATGCGCGCGGAACTCGTCCCGGGCCGCATCGACCCCGTCAAGCGTCGGTGTGTGGTGCAGGTCGAATCCCTTGGAGTTTGGCCGTTCTGGTTCAAACAACTCAGGGCCGGTTGGCAGTGGGGACTTCGGCTCCTGTATAGTGACGAACGGGTCAGCGGCCACTTCTTCCGGTGGTACTGTTTCATCCACGATCTGGTTAACGAAGGACGAGTTTGCGCCGTTTTCCAGCAAGCGTCGCACAAGATAGGCCAGAAGGTCCCGGTGCGCCCCTACCGGAGCATAGATCCTGCAGCGTGTTTTGTTTTGATCTTTGACAAGCTGGTGCAGGGTTTCGCCCATGCCGTGCAGGCGCTGGAATTCGAAGGGCTGATCGTCGGCCATATGCAGGATTGCGCTGACAGTATGGGCGTTATGGGTGGCGAATTGCGGGTAGATCCGGTCGGTCATGCCCAGCAGTTTGCGGGCATTGGCGACGTATGAGATATCGGTTGCCGCCTTGTAGGTGAAGACAGGGAAACCATCGACGCCCTCAACCTGCGCGCGCTTGATCTCGGTATCCCAGTAGGCGCCTTTGACCAGCCGCACCATCAGCTTGCGGTCATGACGTTCGGCCATGTCATAGAGTGTATCCAGAACGATCCCGGCGCGCGGGCCATAGGCCTGCACCACGATCCCAAAGCCGTCCCATCCGGCCAGAGCGGGTTCGGCCATTACCTCTTCGATCACCTGCAGAGACAGCGAAAGTCGGTCGGCTTCCTCGGCGTCGACGTTCAGGCCCATTCCCGCTGCCTTGGCAAGCAGGCACAAAGCGCGCAAGCGGGGCGTAAGCTCCTCCATCACGCGCTGTTCCTGTGCGATTTCATAACGCGGGTGCAGCGCCGAAAGCTTTACGGAAATCCCGGGATTGGCGCGGATATCGTCATGGGTGCAAGCATCGGCAATGGCGGCAATCGCGCGCGAATAAGAAAGGTGATAGCGCGCGGCGTCGGCCTCTGTGCGCGCGGCCTCGCCCAGCATGTCGTAGGAATAGGTGTAACCCTTGGCCTCCATCCCGCTGGCGCGATCCATGGCGGATTGGATGGTTTCGCCCAAAACGAACTGGCGTCCCATCTCTTTCATCGCACGGCCCACGGCGGTTCGGATCACCGGCTCTCCCAATCGCTTTATCGCGCCACGCAGCGCGCTGACTGGGGATGTCTTGCCTTCGTCCAGAACCTTGCCCGTCAGCATCAGCGCCCAAGTCGAAGCGTTTACCAGCGAAGACGAGGACTGACCCAGATGCTTGCCCCAATCGGATGGCGCGATCTTGTCTTCTATCAGCGCGTCGATCGTTTCGGCGTCTGGGACCCGCAGCAGCGCTTCGGCCAGACACATCAGCGCGACGCCTTCATCGGTAGACAGCCCGTATTCTGCGAGGAAAACTTCCATCATGCCCGGAGAGGTGCTGGAGCGGATGTCGCGCACCAATTGCGCCGCAGCCGCGCAGATCGCGGCGCGGTCGGGTTCGCTCAGCTTTGCCTGTGCGATCAGGGTGTCCAGAGTTTCGGATTGATCGGCATAGGTCTGGCCGTCGATGTGGGTGCGCAGGCTGTGTGTCATGTATCCTCCGGGCTTTTGTTAAATATAGGATCGATTTTGCGGGACGATTGCCTTAATTTTGGGTCATGCTAGGTGAATGGACTGAAATTAGGTAAAGATACGATGCAAATGAACCGCCCTGATCTGGATCGGTTTGACCGTTCAATCCTGACGATTCTGGCCGAGGACGGGCGTATCTCGGTTGCTGACCTTGCGCGACGCATCGGGCTGTCGAAATCACCAACTCAAGCACGTGTGAAAAGGCTTGAGGCCGAAGGGATCATCACCGGATACCGTGCCTTGCTGGACCCAATCCGCCTTGGATTGGACCATGTTGCATTTGTCGAAGTGCGCCTGACCGATACGCGTGAGAAGGCGTTGGCAGAGTTCAACGCAGCGGTGCGCAAGGTGGCTGAAATCGAACAAGCCCATATGATTGCGTCGAATTTCGACTATCTTCTGAAAATCCGCACGGGTTCTATGTCGGAATACCGTGCGGTTCTGGCTGAGAAGATCTCATCCCTGCCGCATGTAGCCAATACCTCTACTTTTGTCGCGATGGAGGCCGTGAAGGAAACGGGCGTGTCCGGAGCTGTCGAAGGGATGGGTTGACGAACGACCTGGTGGCGTCACCATAGGTACATGAGACAGATCGCTTTTGCTTCCGCTTTTCTTCTTGCCTCCACTGCAGTTCAGGCTGCGGACTGCCCGGTTGCACCTGATCACAGTGCCGATGTAAACGGCGTGATCGCGCAAATCCAGCAGGCCGAAAACGAACAGGCCGCTCGTGCTTTGTCCAACCAACTGTGGGAATACTGGACCGACGCTCCGGATGAAAGCGCGCAGGCAGTGTTGGACCGGGGCATGACACGTCGCAATGCCTGGGATTTGTTGGGCGCGATTGAGGATTTCGACAAGCTGATTGCCTACTGCCCGTTCTATGCTGAAGGATACAACCAACGGGCCTTTGCCCATTATTTGCGACAGGATTTTGCAGCTGCCTTGCCCGATCTGGACAGGGCCATTGAGCTTTCACCAAACCACGTAGCGGCGATCAGCGGGCGTGCGCTTACCTTGTTGGGGCTGCAAAGAATCGACGAAGCGCGAGAGACTTTGAACCAAGCGCTGGAACTGAACCCGTGGCTCTCGGAACGCCATCTTCTGGGACCGGGCGGGCCGCTTGAACCGCCGGGACAGGATATCTGACGAAAACGCCCCCGAAACCGAATGGTCGGAGGCGTTTCCCTATGATTCAACCAACCAGACCGTTATCGGCGCGCTTGATCGCGATCACCGATGACCGCGGCGTGCCGCCATCGGGCCAGTTGCTGCCTGGATGCTGGATGCCAACGAACATAGTGCGCAGGTCGGTGGACCACGCCAGCCCAGTAACCTCACAACCGTTGGGGCCGGTCATGAAGCGCGCGATTTCGCCGGTGACCGGATCACCAACCAGCATCTGGTTGTTGCCGTGGCCTGCGAAATCTTCCTCGTTGTCATCATTCCCGTCAGTTTGAATCCAGACCTGGCCGGTGGAGTCGATGGCCATGCCGTCAGGCGAGTTGAACAGGTTGCCCTCGTTCACATTCGCCGAGCCGGCGCGGTCATCGGAATGCACGGTCGGGTTACCGGCCATGACATAAAGATCCCAGTCGAAGGCTTCGGCGGCGTGGTCTTCTTTGGCCGGACGCCAGCGTACAATCTGTCCGTACTTGTTGGCCTCGCGCGGGTTGGGGCCGTTAACTGCGGTGTCATCACCACCAGCATTCGGCTCGACGCCGCGGTTCTTGTTGTTTGTCAGGCAGCAATAGGCCTCGACCGCGACCGGGCTGGAGGCAACCCATTCCGGGCGATCCATTGTGGTGCCACCCGCAGCGGACGCTGCCATACGGGTGAAGATCAGAATTTCGGCCGCATCCATGCCGGTTGTTTCCGGTGTCAGCGGCAGCCATTCACCCGTTGCGTCGTCATTGAACTTGGCGACATACAGCGTGCCGTCATTCAATAGGTTCTCGGTCTCTCCACCTGGCTGGTAGGTGCCGTTCGAGACGAACTTGTAAAGGTATTCTCCCCGCTCATCGTCGCCCATATAAACGACAACACGACCGTCGACGGCCAGCGTTACTTCAGCGTTTTCGTGTTTGAAGCGGCCCAGACCGGTGTGCTTGACAGGCTTGCTGTCCGGCTTGGTCGGGTCGATTTCAACGATCCAACCCGCGCGGTGCGGCTCGTTCGGGTTTTTCGAAGTGTCAAAGCGTGGATCGAACAGTTCATACCCGTTCCAGCTTGTGGCTTTGATGCCATAACGCGCCATGCCATCCGCGACCTTCTGGTCATAGGCCGCATTCTCGTCGGACGAACCGAAATAGCCGTTAAAGTTCTCTTCGCAGGTCAGATAAGTGCCCCACGGCGTCTTGCCCGAACCACAATTGTTCATGGTGCCCAGCGAGGTGGTCCCAGTCGGATCGGCCTCGGTCTTCAGTAGTTCATGACCGGCTGCAGGGCCGGTGATCTTCATGGGCGTATTGTGGTGGATGCGGCGGTTGAAGGGGCTGTCTTTGACAACCGACCAGCCATCCGAGCCTTCGGTGATTTCCATCACGGTAACGCCCTGCAGGTTCTGCAGCTTCAGGACGTCGTCAGCGCTAGCGGGAACGCCTTCGTTTGCGGCGGGCAGGTTGATCTTGCGGTTCGGAAACTCGTGGTTGATCGCGATCAGCTCGTGGCCCTGAAACGAGAACGTCTCCATCCCGTCGGTGTTCTCGCCGAAGATGCGGTCCGATTTTTCGACTGCGCCACCATCGGTAAGGTCGTAACCGTCTGCGTCGGAAAACAGCGGGTCGCCCCAGCGCATCAGCATTTTCCATTCGTACCCTTCTGGCACGTGCACAGTGCCGTCGGTCTGCGTGGCAATCGGAGTGAACGCAAAGCGCGAAGCGCCAGCAGCCTGGACCGCAGTTGACCCCATCAGGCCAGCGCCCATGGCTGCAGCACCCGAGCCAAAGGCCAGCACACCGCCCAGAAATCCGCGACGTGAAATGGCGCGTTCGACAACACGGTCAAAGTCGTTTTCTTCGGGGCGGGGGAAGTGCAACTCGTCCCAGTCGTCAGCAGACAAGTTGGTAGGGTCTACGTTGGTCATCGATGGCTCCTAGCTGTCGTATGGATTGCGATGAAATGGACTTAGGGTGTCTTTGTGACAGGTTGTTAACAGCAATCTTAAGGGCGGCATCCGAGGCAACAAAAAAACGGCTTTGACTGAGCGTATAAACGCGCCAAGTGCCAAAAAATGCACGTAAGCTTTCCCGCGGAATTGGGCAGCGGGCAATGATCACCTTTGCGTGAAGCGTATTCTCAACGCAGGCGTTGGCCCGCCGCATCAAAGCGATAGGCCTTGTCGGCAGAAAAGGCGAATCTCAGTTCCTCACCCTCTGCGATCGCGTGCTGACCGAACAGCCGTGCGGTCAATGCATGGTCCTGCACCCTGGCGATGACGTTGGTGTCGCCACCCAGTTTTTCCACGTGGCTGACCTGCGCGGCCAGCGGGCCGTCATCGGAGAGGAACAGATCTTCGGGGCGGATACCGATGGTGTTCTGGCCATCCCCCAGCAAACCCTCGGGCAGAAAGTTCATCGACGGAGATCCCAGGAAACCGGCGACAAACTGGTTGGCGGGGTTGTTATACAGTTCCATGGGGCTGCCGATCTGTTCCACCCGCCCGTCACGCAGCACAACGATCTTGTCGGCCAGCGTCATCGCCTCGGTCTGGTCATGGGTCACATAGATCATCGAAGCATCCAGCGCCCGGTGCAGGTTGGCGATCTCGATCCGCGTGTTCATCCGCAGTGCTGCATCGAGGTTCGAGAGCGGCTCATCAAACAAGAACAATTTCGGTTCGCGCACAATAGCGCGCCCGATGGCGACGCGCTGGCGTTGACCGCCGGACAGCTCAGACGGGTAGCGGTCCAGATAGTCCTCAAGATTCAGCATTTGGCTGGCCTTGGCGACGCGTTCTTCGATCACTGCTTTGGACTGCTTTTCTTGCTTTAGCGCCAGCGTCATGTTCCCGCGCACGTTTAGATGGGGGTAAAGTGCATAGCTTTGGAACACCATCGCGATCCCGCGCTTGGAAGGCGGCACCAGATTGACCTGTTGACCGCCGATATTGATCTCGCCCGAGGACGCGTCTTCGAGCCCTGCGATCACCCGCAAAAGGGTGGACTTGCCACAACCCGAAGGGCCGACGAAGACGACGAACTCACCTTCCTCGACCTCAAGCGTGATGTCTTTTAGGACATGCACATTGCCAAAGGACTTGTTCACATTGGTTAGGGTCAGAGCGGTCATGATGTGGGCTCCTTCAGCGAAACGGGTCGGCCTGTTCGAATGCTTTCATCGGCGGCCAGACAAATTGCAAGGGATTGGACGGCGTCAGCCATGTGGCGCGTCAGGTCGATGTTTTTCGCGATGGCGCGCAGCATATAGGCTTGTTCCGCATCGCAGAGTTCCTGGTGGCCAGGCTCATCGGGCATTTCGATGGTTCGGTCTCCGTTTGGCGTATGGACCAACAGACCACCGACCTTGGTGTGGCCGTCGATATCGGCAGATGCGCCTTTGTTGCCGTCGGTGATCGAAACCGAACCGTTGGGGGAGACGATGTCTTTCACAAAGAACGCCGTCTCGGACATCATCGGCCCCCATCCGGCCTCGTACCAGCCGACCGAGCCGTCGTCGAAGATCACCTGAAACTGGCCGTAGTTATACATGTCTTCAGCGATCTCATCGGACAGGCGCAGGCCCATGCCGTGCACGCGAACGGGCTGCGCATCGGTGATCTGGCACATCACATCCACATAGTGCACGCCGCAATCGACGATGGGTGAGGTTGTCTGCATCAGTTTCTTATGCGTCTCCCACTCCGCCCCCGAGGATTGTTGGTTCAAGTTCAGACGGAACACAAAAGGCCCGCCCAGATCGCGCGCCTCAGCGATCAGGCGTATCCATGACGGGTGGTGGCGCAAGATATATCCCACGACCAGTTTGCGGTTTAGTCTGGTGGCGGTTTCCACAACGCGCCGCGCGTCGGCGACATTGGTGGCCAACGGTTTTTCTACGAACACATGCGCACCAGCCTCCATCGCAGCACAGGCATAATCGGCATGGCTGTCGGAATAGGTGGCGATCACGACCAGATCAGGGCTTGTCTCGGTCAGGGCAGTCTGAAAATCGGCATAGGCCGGATAACCTGTCAACTCGGGGTGATTTACGCGGCCGGACCGGTTCACGAGGCCAACGATCTGCGCATCCGGGTGGTTGTGATGAGCCAGCGCATGGCTCAACCCCATATTGCCAAGGCCTGCAATCAGAACACGGGTCATTTGACAGCTCCTGAAGTGATGCCGCGGATCAGCTGGCGCGAGAAGATGACATAAAGCACCAGCACCGGCAGGATCGCCATCGACAGCGCCGACAACACCGCGTTCCAGTCGGTGACGAATTGGCCGATGAAGACCTGACTGCCCAGCGTGAGCGTTTTGGTTTCTTCCGCCGGGGCAAGGATCAGCGGGAACCACAGGTCATTCCAGATCGGGATCATGTTGAAAACGGCCACGGTCGCCATCGCTGGTCGCACCAAAGGCAGAACCAGCCGGAAGAAGATCGTATATTCCGAAAGCCCGTCGATACGGCCGGCATTTTTTAAGTCATCACTTACCTGCCGCATGAACTCTGACAGGATGAACACCGCCAACGGTAACCCTTGCGCTGTGTAAACAAGTATTAGGGCCCAAAGCGTGTTCACCAACCCGGTGGCCACCATCATCTCAAGGATCGCAACGGTGCCGATGCGGATGGGGATCATGATCCCTAGCGCCAGATAGAGCCCCATCAGCAGGTTGCCCTTAAACTGATATTCCGACAGCGCGTAGGCCGCCATGGCACCGAACAGCAGGACAAAGAACAATGACGCCACGGTGACGATCATCGAATTCTGGAAATAGAGGAAGAAGTCCCCCTGCTTCATGACCGTCTCATAGCCGATCATTGAAAAGCTATCGGCATTCGGCAGGGCCAGTGGTTCGCGAAAGATCGCGCGACGTGTCTTGAAGCTGTTGATCAGGATCACGAACACCGGGAACAGGGCGATCAGCGTATAGAGGATCAGCGCCCCATGCATTGCGGCAGTGTTCAACGGGTTTTGGCGTGCTTTGTTCATCGCGCGGCCCTCACAGCTGATACCGGCGCATCCGGGTTTGGATGCCGAACAGGTAGATGCAGACACCCACGAGAATGATCGCGAACATGGCGCCAGCGATGGCCGATCCCATATGCGGATCGCCCAGTTGCAGCTGGAAACCAAAGAAGGTGCGGTACATAAATGTGCCCAGAATATCGGTTGAGAAATCCGGTCCGGCCAACGCGCCTTGGGAAGCGTATATCAGGTCGAACGCGTTGAAATTGCCAACAAAGGTCAGGATTGAGATGATCCCGATCGACGGCAGGATCAGCGGCAGCTTGATCTTCCAAAAGGCCGAAGCCCCGGTGATGCCGTCAATCTCTCCGGCTTCCAGAATTTCCTCAGGGATGGTCAACAGGGCGGCATAGATCAGCATCATCGGTATGCCGACAAACTGCCAAACCGAGATCAGCGCAAGTGTAGTCAGGGCGTATTCCTCTTTGCCCAACCAGGGAGCGAACAGGGACTTGAGGCCGATAGCGTCCAGCATCGAGGGCGCAATGCCCCAGATCGGTGACAGGATCAGCTTCCATGCGAAGCCGACGATCACAAAGCTGAGGATCGTGGGGATGAAGATTGCCGACCGGTACAGCGCGGCAAACCGCAGTCGCGGATGGCTCAGCAGCGCCGCCAGCGCGATTCCGATGGGGTTCTGCACCAGCATGTGGATCAGGAAGAACCAGAAGTTGTTCCCTAATGCATTCCAGAATTGCTCGGACCAGACCGGATCAAAAAACAGCGTTTGAAAGTTCTGCAACCCTACGAATACACGGGTCTGGTCGACCTCGGTAAACAGAGCCAGCCGCAACGTGTTGAACAGCGGAAAGATCATCACCGCCGTATAGACCAGCACGGCGGGTGCCAGAAATACGACGATATGCCAGCGGATGCGGGGGCGGTTCATGGGTCAGCTTTCAATGAAGTGTCGGGTGTACCCGGGCGTGCATTTCCGCCCGGGTAGATGTCAGCTTACTGGTGCGGGGCGTACCAGCTGGACAGGCCTTCCTGCAGCTCGGCGCCCAGTTCTTCGGGCGACTTGGCGCCCTTGATGGCAGCGACCGAAGCGCCCCAGGTCTCATTTTCAAGGTTCGGCGTGCCGCGCGACAGGATCTGATAGGTCGAGCGGATGGTCGATTCACATTCCTCGCGCCAGCCGACGATTTCCTTGGCCAGCGGGTCCTGCAACTCCACCGGAGTGCTGGACAACGGGAAGAAACCGGGCAGCGCATTACCAAAGATTTCGGCAAACTCGGGGCTTGCGACCCAGGCCAGGAAGGTCTCAGCGGCCTCGGGGTGCTCGGTGGCGGCGTTCATGCCGATGCCGATATCGGTGTGGTCCGAGATATAGCAGGTGTCGCCTGCATTGCGGACTGGCGGCTTGAATGCGCCCATCTCAAAATCGGCCTGCGTATTGAAGCCCGAGATTTCCCACGATCCGGCGGGATAAATTGCGGCACGACCAAGGGTGAAGATGTTTTGGCTGTCGGGATAGGTCTGCGCCTCATACCCGTCGCCCATATATTCAGCCCAGCGGGCGAGGGTCGCGTAAGGGGCTGTCCATGCCTCGTCGGTCAGTTTCTGCTCGCCCGAGATCAGCGCCTGACGGCCTTCCTCGCCCTTCCAATAGTTCGGGCCGATGTTGTTGTAACCCATCGTGGCGGCTTCCCACTGGTCGTTGGTGCCCATGGCCAGTGGGATATAGGTGCCGTCTTCCCGGATCTTGTCGAGCGCGGCAAAGAACTCATCCTCGGTGGTGGGAACCTCGATGCCGAGTTCGTTGAACGCGTCCTTGTTGTAGATAAAGCCATGGATCACCGAGGCCATCGGAACGCAGAAGCCGACCGCACCGTCGTCCGTCTGCCACGCTGATTTCGCAACGTCCGAGAAGTTGCCCATCGCATCGACACCAGACAGGTCGGTCAGGTGGCCGGCTTCATACAGCGCCAGAGAGGCGTCGAATGGGCGGCAGGTGATCAGGTCACCAGCCGAGCCCGCGTCGAGTTTCGAGTTCAGGACGGCGTTATACTCTGCCGGGGCTGATGGGGTGAACTGAATCTTGATGCCGGGATGTGCAGCTTCAAAGGCCGGGATGATCTGATCCTGCCACAGGGTCAGGTCATCGTTGCGCCAGCTTTCGATGGTAAGCGTCACGTCCTCGGCGAGGGCGCTTGTGGCCATCAGGGTCGTACCCAGCAAGGCCAGCTTCAGGCTTTTATGTGTCATTGTTCTCTCCCATTTGTTGGTCGT
Organism: Ruegeria sp. ABF4_144; assembly: GCF_056160045.1. Classification (NCBI taxonomy): domain Bacteria; kingdom Pseudomonadati; phylum Pseudomonadota; class Alphaproteobacteria; order Rhodobacterales; family Roseobacteraceae; genus Ruegeria; species Ruegeria sp. ABF4_144. The sequence continues at coordinate 2,375,487 of NZ_JBSWWK010000001.1, read as the reverse complement.
TGTTAGTTTTGCGCCAGTGCGGCAGTCAGAATCCCGTTGTTTGCTTGTAGACGCGCCGAGGCATCTTTGGCCGACAGGCCCTGTGCGGCGATCAGGATGGCGGGTTTTACCTCACCGTTTGCCGCGTCTAGCGCTTGCTGCGCGGTTTCGGCATCCACGTCGGCGATCCGGGCAACGATCCCGGTTGCCCGCGCCCGTAGCTTGTGGTTGTCAGCATGCAGGTTGACCATCATCCCACCGTGTACATGGCCCAACTCAACCGCCATTAGCGACGACAGCATGTTCAACGCGATCTTCTGTGCCGTTCCTGCGCCCATGCGGGTCGAGCCGGAGATCAACTCTGGCGGTGTGGCCAAAAGGATTGGTATGTCTGCATCTTGCAGCAGCGGGCTGCCTGCATTGTTGGCAATGCCGATCACAGTTGCATTGCGGGCGAGGGCGATTTTCATGGCGGCTAGGGTGTAGGGCGTTGATCCACTGGCCGACACCGCGATCACCGTGTCTCGTGGTGTCAATGCGCTTAGTACGTCTTCGAGTCCGTCGGTCGCGTCTTCGGCTCCGCCCGGCATTTGGACGCCGGATGGCAGACCGCCAGCCATGTGGATACGCAGGCGGTCAGGGGGGATTGAGAATGTGCCCCCCAACTCCTGCGCGTCGGCTGCCGCCATCAGGCCAGATGATCCGGCTGCTGCGAAATGCAGCACACCATCGGCGCGGATGGTCTCTGCCATGGCAGCGGCGCCGCGGGCAACGTTGTCCAGCGCGCCGCGGACGGCGGTGGCCGCAGCGATCTGGCCCTCGGCCAGCGCGCGCGCCGCACTGACCAGGTTGCCTTGGGTCAGCTGTGCAGCGTCAGGGTGCAATTGTTCGGTCGGCGGCAGCGTCAAGAGAATCCCCCCGTAAGTTCGTTATACGATACCTATCTAATACCACTTGTCTATATTTTTCTTTTGTCGCGAACTTTTGTCCGTATTTTCAATATATAAGCGGTGATGCTCCAGGATTTTGTGGAAAATTGGCTTTCCTGAAGTAAAAAGGTATTATAATGGTATTGTCATGGTTGAGTCTCGAAATAGCGCCGTATTGGCGGTGGATGGTGGCGGAACGCGCTGCCGAGTAGCCTGTGAAATCAATGGGGTAACCCGTTGCGTTGAAACGGGCGCCGCCAATGTTTCGAGCGATTTTGACGGAGCGCTTGCGCAGATTCGGGCTGGGTTTGATGCTTTGTCCCGACAAGTCGGGGTTGATATCGCTGACTTGCGCGGCTGGCCTGCCTTTGTCGGCCTTGCAGGTGTTACCGATGATGTCATAGCCGAGCGGTTGCGCGACGCTCTGGGGCTGACCTGCTCGCGAGTCGAGGATGACCGCCCTGCTGCCGTTCGCGGTGCGTTGGGGGCGCAGGACGGACTGATCGCGCATTGCGGCACTGGTTCGTTCCTTGCGATTCAGTTGGATGGCAAGATGCGATTTGCTGGGGGCTGGGGTTCGGTTCTTGGGGATGAAGCCTCGGCCCAGTGGGTCGGGCGTCGGGCCTTGTCCGAAACGCTGTGCGCCCATGATGGTACGCAGATTCAGACCGGTTTGACGCAAAAGCTGCTGGCCGATTTGCGTGGTACGGCTGGAATCGTGTCTTTTGCCGGGTCTGCAACGCCGGCGCAGTTCGGCGTGCTTGCACCCGCTGTCACCGCCGCCGCACAGGCAGGGGATACTGTTGCCGTGGAAATCGTGCAGGCCGGAGCTGACTATATCACTGAAACAGCGAACCAGCTGGGTTGGCAAGCGGGCAGGGCGATCTGTCTGACCGGCGGGATCGCCGGGCACTATGCGCCTTACCTGCCGAACGAGATGCAGTCTGCCATTCGTCCTCCGAAAGGAGAGCCCCTAACCGGCGCGTTGGCCATGGCCAAGGAGGTCCGCCATGAGCATCACTGACTTCCTGCGCGCCGATCAATGGTTAAGCCCTGATAAGGGCCCGCGCTATGTCCAGTTACGGCGCAGGCTGCAAGAGGGGATCGATACCGGCGTGCTGGCTCCGAACGCCTCACTACCCTCGGAACGGGAACTGGTAGAGATCACCGATCTGTCGCGGGTTACTGTCCGCAAAGCGATACAGGAACTGGTTCAAGAGGGTGTGATCGAACAGCGGCAGGGGTCGGGTTCCTTTATTCGTGAACGCGTGCCGCGGGTCGAGCAATCGCTGACACATCTGACGTCTTTCACCGAGGACATGTCGAGTAGGGGTATGCGCACAACCTCGAAATGGCTTGAGCGTGGAGTCTTTGCGCCGACCTCGGAAGAGGTCGAAGCGCTGAGCTTGAAGGAAGGCGAACAGATTTCCCGTATCTACCGCCTGCGTGAAGCGGATGGCCGTCCGCTAGCTTTGGAACGCGCCGCGTTGCCGCTGGATATCCTGCCGAACCCGATCGAGGTGACGACCTCACTGTATGAGGTGTTGGAGGGTTTGGGGCGGCGGCCGGTACGCGCGGTGCAGAAAATCTCGGCCCTCAATCTGGCTGCGCGCGAAGCGGATCTGCTGGACGTGCCTGAAGGGGCCGCCGGTTTGAATATCGAACGGATTTCATTCCTCAAAAACGGTCGGGTCGCTGAGCTGACTAGATCACTTTATCGCGGTGACGCCTACGACTTTGTCGCCGAATTGCGTTTATAGCCGGAAAGGCCGGAAAACATGACTGAATACAGTTCGAAAATGCGTCAGGAGATACTGGAAATCCCTGACGCCGTTGATCGGCTGCTGAGCCAGGGCGTGCCGCACATTCAGGGCGCGGCTCAGTTGGTCAAAGATGCCGATCCCGGATTTCTGATAACTGTGGCACGGGGATCGTCGGACCATGCCTGTGTGTATCTGAAATATGCGGCGGAATTGCTGCTGAACCTGCCTGCGGCGTCGGTCGGACCGTCGGTCAGTTCGATTTATGGGGTTGAGTTGCGAGCTAGTGGCGCGCTGTGCCTGTCGGTGTCGCAGTCGGGCCAAAGCCCCGATATCGTTGGTATGACACGGTCGCTGAAAACTGGCGGCGGAGTGACTGTCGCCATCACCAATGACGAAGCCTCACGGCTGGCAGGGGTGACGGATGCGGTGCTGCCTTTGCACGCGGGGCCTGAGCTGAGCGTGGCTGCGACCAAGACATTCGTCACCTCGCTGGTGGCGGGACTTTGGTTGTTGGCCGAGATCAAGGGCGACAGTGAATTGACCGCCGCGATCCGGTCCCTGCCGGATCACTTGGCGGAGGCCGCGCATTGCGATTGGTCGGCGGCGGGTAAGGCAATCACAGGCCGGTCGCTGTTCACGCTAGGCCGCGGACCGTCCTATGCGATGTCCAATGAGGCCGCGCTGAAGATAAAGGAAACCTGTCAGATTCACGCCGAAAGCTATTCAGCGGCCGAAGTTCTGCATGGGCCAGTCTCAATCATCGAAGAGGGGTTCCCTACCATTGTGTTTGCCGCAGCGGACGCGGCGGAACAGGCAACAGCCGAGGCTGCGGATGCTTTTGCCGTCAAAGGGGCTGCGGTTTTCGCAGCCACTAACAAGGTAACCCGCGCAAAAAGCTTGCCGGTGGTACGAACCGATCACTGGCTGACCGACCCTATTGCCACCATCACTTCGTTTTACAGTATGGTCGAGGCCGTGGCCCGCGCTCGGGGAATCGACCCGGATGCGCCGCGCCATCTGAGAAAGGTGACAGAGACGGTATGACCTCAGTTTCAGTGACATTTCGCAACGGGGCTCTGTTCGATGGCGGGCGCCTGCATTTCGGTCAGGCGATTGTATTCCGTGACGGGGCGCTGGCCGCGCTTGTACCTGAAGAACAAGCGAAAAACGAAGGGCAAGTCATTGACCTGAACGGAGACATTCTGAGCCCCGGATATGTTGATCTGCAGGTCAATGGCGGCGACGGGGTAATGTTCAACGATGACCCCTCGGTCGAGACGATCCGACGAATTGCCGAGGCGCATCGCCGGTTAGGTGTGGCGTCATTGCTGCCGACCCTGATCACCGACACGCCCGAGAAAACGCAGGCGGCCATCAGGGCCGCGATACAGGCGGTGCGAACTGGTGTTCCGGGCGTGGCCGGGCTGCACCTTGAGGGGCCGCACCTGTCGGTCGCACGCAAAGGGGCGCATGACGGCGCACTGGTTCGCCCGATGGGGGACACGGATCTGGCGGCTCTGATCGCGGCTGCAGGGGAGCTGCCGTGCCTCAAGGTGACCCTCGCGCCCGAATCCGTGTCAGAGCAGCAAGTAAAGGCTTTGTTTGATGCGGGCGTTCTGGTGTCGCTGGGCCATACTGACGCGGATTTCGCGACCTGCCAGCGCTATGCCACGGCGGGCGCGCGCTGTGTGACGCATCTTTTCAACGCCATGAGTCAGTTGGGCAGCCGTGAACCTGGTCTGGTCGGGGCGGCCCTGGCCAATGGCGGCTTGTCGGCGGGGCTAATCGCCGATGGCATCCATGTTCACCCCGAGGTTATGCGCGCCGCATGGGCCGCCAAAACCGCGCCCGGTCAGGTGTTTCTGGTCAGCGATGCCATGGCGGTTGCAGGTACAGATCAGACAGAGTTCGAGCTTGAGGGCCGCCGGATCGCGCGGACCGACGGTCGCCTTACGCTTTCGGATGGAACACTTGCTGGGGCCGATCTTGATCTGACAAAAGCCATCCACAACCTTGTCACGCAGGTGGGTGTACCGCTGCAAGAGGCACTAGCGGCCGCGACCACCTATCCGGCGTCACTGATTGGGCAATCGACGGCGCAGCCGTTGCAATATACGTCGACGATCCGGATTTCGTCGGATCTTAGTGCATGTGATTGGCTTCCGATACAGGGCTAACACAGCGGCCAATTGCGGTTTGCTGAAGCTGTGCGCAGAAATTGGATTCCACCGTCGAACGGCGCTTGACGGCGTCAGGCGCATCCCTTAAACCGACCTGCGCTGAGCGGGCGTCGTATACTGGCTATTACCTCAGCCTTCCAAGCTGATGAAGCGGGTTCGATTCCCGCCGCCCGCTCCAAGTCAGCCCCTAAATTCTGCGTCAAATGGCCCTGCGAAGGGATCAATTCGCATTGCGCAGCTTGACCCGGCGGTGCACTGCCGCCAAGAAGCGGGCAAATGAATGCGAACTTGAGTTAAAGGCCAAGCATGGCAAGAAGAGCCTCAGCCAGTCCGGCACAGCAATCTGCACCCGGTGCCAGCGAAGAGCGTGCCGGGTCCAAGAAGATTGGCGTTCTGGCGTCACTCTGGCCGTTCATGCGGCCTTATCGGTTGCTGATGATCGGCGCGACGCTGGCATTGGTTCTTACCGCCAGCATGACTTTGACCTTGCCGCTGGCTGTGCGCCGTGTGGTCGACAACTTCCGTATCGAAGATGGCGAGTTGCTGGATTGGTATTTTCTGGCCGCGCTGGGCATTGCCGCCATTTTAGCCTTGGGTACAGGCTTGCGCTATGCGCTGGTGACGCGTCTGGGTGAACGTGTAGTGGCCGATATCCGCATGGCAGTGTTTGACCGCGTTATCGGCATGAGCCCCGAGTTCTACGAACGTATCATGACCGGTGAGGTCCTGAGCCGGATCACCACAGACACGACGCTGATCCAATCGGTGCTGGGATCGTCCGTCTCTATCGCCTTGCGCAATATGCTGTTGTTCCTTGGCGGTCTGGTGCTGATGTTGCTGACCTCGGCCAAATTGACCGGGATGGTGATGCTGTTGATCCCGATCGTGGTAGTACCGATCCTTCTGTTGGGTCGCCGTCTGCGCGTGATCAGCCGCGAAAATCAGGACTGGATCGCGGCGTCGTCCGGTAACGCGGGCGAGGCGCTGAGCGCGGTGCAAACGGTGCAGGCCTTTACCCACGAACATGCCAGCCGCAAGCAATTTGATGACATGACCGAGACCTCTTATGTCGTCTCGCTACGTCGGATTCAGACCCGCGCGGTTCTGACGGTCATCGTGATTTTCCTGGTATTCACCGGCATTGTCGGCGTGCTGTGGATGGGTGCCAATGACGTGCGCAACGGCGTTATGACCGAAGGGGTGCTGATCCAGTTCGTCATCTACTCGATCATCATGGCGGGGTCGGTCGCGGCCCTGTCCGAAATCTGGAGCGAGCTGCAACGCGCCGCTGGCGCGACCGAGCGACTGGTCGAGCTGCTGAACGCGCAGGACACCGTCAACGACCCGGCCAAACCGGCCGCGCTGCCGTCGCCGGTTCGGGGTGAGATTCGCTTTGACGACGTCACTTTCCGTTACCCCTCGCGCCCGGACGTCGTGGCGCTGGAACACCTGTCGCTGCAGGTCAATCCGGGTGAGACGGTGGCCTTTGTCGGCCCCTCGGGCGCAGGCAAGACAACCGTCATCCAGATGATCCAGCGGTTTTACGACCCAGCCTCGGGGCAGGTCATGCTGGACGGCGTCGATCTGCGTGACATCGACCGTGCCGATTTCCGCAAACACATGGCGCTGGTGCCGCAGGACCCGATCATCTTTGCCACCTCTGCCCGTGAGAACATCCGCTTTGGCCGTCTGGATGCCTCGGATGCCGAGGTTGAGACCGCCGCCCGCGCCGCTGCTGCACATGATTTCATCTCGGCACTGCCCGAGGGCTATGACAGCTTCGTCGGGGAGCGTGGCGTGATGCTGTCAGGTGGCCAGAAACAACGCATCGCCATTGCTCGCGCGATCCTGCGCGACGCGCCGGTGCTGCTGCTGGACGAGGCAACCTCGGCGCTGGATGCGGAAAGCGAACGTGCCGTGCAGGGGGCTGTCGACCAAATGCGCGCTGGCCGAACCACACTGATCGTTGCGCACCGGCTGGCGACGGTAAAAAAGGCAGATCGGATCGTTGTGATGGAGGCCGGGCGCATTGTGGCGCAGGGCACTCATGACGATCTGGTGGCGCAGGATGGCCTGTATGCCCGTCTGGCGCGTCTGCAGTTCACAGACGGTATAGCCGCCGAATAAAGTGACGCTGGGGCAATGCGGCTAAGTCCGCAGCGTCATTCTACCTCTTTGCGGCCTTCACAGCTAAGGCCTTCCTTGCACCTGTGCGGTTTTGCTTCCATCTTGGCGGTGGATGCGAAACCCGTGCCGGACACGGGAGAGAAAAGGGAGGAACCACATGGCCTTTGTGGGTTTGGAAGACAAGGCAAGGATGGAGCAGGAAATGTCGTGGGAGGACCGCGATGTTCCGGTCACCTTCCATCAGTTGCTGTCGCGTACAGCAGAGAAATTTCCCAACAGAAATGCGATCAGTTTTCAGATTTTTTCAGGCCCGACCGACAAGGCCGAGACGCTGAGTTGGTCCGACCTGCTTGGCAAGGTCAATCAGGCCGCCAACCTGTTCCGGTCGCTGGGCGTGGGCGAAAAGGACGTGGTTGCCTATGTGCTGCCCAACTGTAACGAGACGCTGATCACCATGATGGGCGGCGCGGTGGCCGGTATCGTCAACCCGATTAACCCGTTGCTGGAGCCCGAACAGATCGCCGCGATCCTGCGCGAAACGGGGGCCAAGGTGGTGGTGACGCTGAAATCCTTCCCCAAAACTGACGTTGCGCAAAAGGTCGAAGAGGCGGTGCGCCATGCGCCCAAGGTCAACACCATTCTGGAGATCGACCTCAACCGCTATCTGACGCCGCCGAAATCCTGGCTGGTGCCTTTGTTGCGCCCCAAAATGGGCGACAAGGAACATCTGGCCCATGCAGATTACAAGAACTTCCATCAGGAACTGGCCAAACAACCCACAACACTGACCTTCGAGGACAGCAAGGAAGACCGTGTTGCGTGTTATTTCCACACGGGCGGCACAACGGGCATGCCCAAGGTGGCGCAGCACAAATATTCGGGCCTGATTTATAATGGATGGTTGGGCGGGACGCTGTTGTTCTCGGAAGAGGATGTGGTGATGTGCCCGCTACCGATGTTTCACGTGTTTGCCGTGCATGTGATCGTGATGGCGGCAGTGTCTTCCGGTGCGCACGTCGTCTTCCCGACACCTCAGGGGTATCGTGGCGACGGGGTTTTTGACAACTTCTGGAAGCTCATAGAACGCTGGAAGGTGACGTTCATCATAACCGTGCCCACCGCAATCGCCGCCAAGATGCAACGCCCGGTGGATGCCGATATCTCAACAGTGAAAACAGCATTTTCCGGCTCGGCCCCTCTGCCGGTTGAACTGTTCCGCCGGTTCGAGGAAGCAACCGGCGTGACCATCGTCGAAGGCTACGGCCTGACCGAGGCGACCTGTCTGGTCTCGTGCAACCCGGTGGATGGTGAAAAGAAGATCGGCTCGATCGGGATTCCGTTCCCCTATACGGATGTCAAAATCCTTCAGGACGGGCCGGATGGACCCAAGGAATGCGGCGCGGATGAGATCGGAGAAATCTGTATCTCTAACCCCGGCGTCTACGCGGGCAACACCTATACCGAGACCGACAAGAACGTGGGTCTCTACCACTTTGACAAGTACCTGCGCACAGGCGACCTGGGGCGGTTTGACGAGGACGGTTATCTGTGGATCACAGGCCGCGCCAAAGACTTGATCATCCGCGGCGGTCACAACATCGACCCGGCCGAGATTGAAGAGGCTCTGCTTGGGCACGATGCCGTTGCCTTTGCTGGTGCCATCGGTCAACCCGACGCCTATTCGGGTGAGGTGCCCTGTGCCTTTGTCGAACTGGTCGATGGGGCCAGCGTGACCGAGAAAGAGCTGATGGAGTATTGCAGCGTGCACGTCCATGAGCGCGCGGCGCAGCCCAAGCACATGACCATTCTGGACGAGCTGCCGAAAACTGCAGTCGGCAAGGTGTTCAAGCCAGAGCTGCGCAAACAGGCGATCACCCGGATCTATAACGGCGCGCTTGAAAAGGCAGGGGTGGATGCGCGCGTTGTCTCGGTGATCGACGACAAGAAACGCGGGCTTGTCGCGCAGCTTGACGCCAACGGTTCCTCGGACGACGATGTCGGTAAGGTGCTGGGATCGTTCACCCGGCCATGGGAATGGGCAGCCTGACTGCGGAGGGACAATGGATTATGAACGTCTGATCGATGAAGAAACCTGGGCGTTCATAAGACGAACGGCAGAAAGCTATCCTGACGACGCGGTCGATCTGACGATTGAGGATCAACGCCGCGTCTACAACGAGATGTGTCAGGACTTTCGCCAACCCCGACCTCCGGGTCTGGAGGTGCAGGACAGGTCCGCCGATGGCGTGCCTGTCCGGGTTTACACCGCTGGAGATCCGACAAGAACCGTCATCTATAATCATGGCGGCGGTTTTGTTGTCGGCGGGCTGGACAGCCACGACGATGTCTGCGCCGAGATTTGCGCTCAGACCGGGTATCGGGTAGTTGCCATCGATTACCGCCTATGCCCCGAACATGTGCATCCCGCCCAGTTCGAAGACAGCTGGACTGCCACCAACTGGGCAGATACAGAATTCGGTGATCCCATAGTTCTGGCCGGGGACAGTGCCGGGGGGAATCTAGCGGCTGCGGTTGCACACTTTAGCCGCGGGCGCCTTGAGGGCGTGCTAGGACAGGTTCTGATCTATCCGGGTCTGGGCGGTGATACATCAACCGGGTCTTACATCGAACACGCACAAGCACCGCTTTTGACGCTGGATGAAATCAAGTTCTACGAGAAAGTCCGCTGTGGCGGCGTAGTTCCACAAAACGACCCGAGTTTTGCGCCCTTGCATGATACCGATTTCTCGGGCCTGCCGTCGACCGTGGTTGTGACGGCAGACTGCGATCCGCTGCGCGATGACGGTGCGATTTATTGCGAGCAGATCGCTGCCGCCGGTGGTCAAGCGCATTGTATCAACGAGCCCGGCCTCGTGCATGGTTATCTGCGGGCGCGAACCTCGGTAAAGCGCGCCGCAGACAGTTTCGAGCGGATATCGATCGCCATCGAGGCACTGGGCCAAGAGGTTTGGCCCTACGACTGATCTCTTATTTCAGGAATGGCTTGGCCTTCATCGTTTCGGCAATTGGTGCGCCCATGCGGTCCAGGATCGTGGGGGCCAGCTGTAGCTGGTCGATGACCGTGTCGACCTCGGGGCCTTCTGCGTCACCGAAGTAGTATAGTGCGGTTTCCTGTTGCAGCGGGCTGCGTCCACCATGGTGACCGCGCTCATCCTGACCGTGATCGGCGGTGACGATCACCTCGTACCCCAACTGCCGCCAGCGCGGGATGAACGGGGCCAGCATCTCATCCATCACGAAACAGGCATGGTCCATTTCCTCGCAATCGTGAAAGAAGCGGTGCCCCATACTGTCCAGCGTGCAGGTATGCAGAATGCCGTAATCCAGCCCGAAGCGGAGGCACAGGTTTGTCAGAGACGCGAACAGGTCTACATCGCAGGGCGTCATTTGATTGGCTTTGCCATAGCCGGTCATCGTGTGAAACCGGCCATGATTGATGGTCTTGCTGTCAGGTTCGTCATATTCGACATCGCGGACGTAATCGAACGGATGACGGTTGAAGAATTGCGACCAATAGCTGTGGGTCACGGCCCCGGTTACACCGCCCACCTCACGCACCTGACTGAACACGTCCTTATGGCTCAGGCGGAAGACATTGCCATTGCCGGTACAACCATGTTCCTGCGGTGTGACACCGGTATGGATCGAGGCATAGCAACTGGCTGAGGTCGATGGCAGCACCGCGCGCAGTTTCCACACGCGGGCCTCGCCACTGTCGACCCAGCCTTCGAGGTTGCCGAACAACCGACGGAAGTTGCGCCACGGGACGCCGTCCAGAATGATGAGGAGGAGTTTGCGGTCCATAGTCTGACCCTTTTCTTAAACACTTCAGGCGAACCTAGGGGATTCGCTGCGCTTGGGCTGCCAATTCGCGCCCCGAATAGCAAAATCCCGACACCTGTTTGTAACAGATGCCGGGATTTCGAAGCTTTTATGAGGGCGGGGATCAGTTCCCCGCGCTCTCCATCTTGCGGTGGGCGACAACCTCTTCCAGCCAACCCAGATGCATCTCGGGCACCGAGCTGAGCAGCAGGTCTGTATAGTCATCGAACGGCGGTGTTAGCACCTCACTCTTGGACCCATAGCGCGCCACACGGCCCTGATACATCACCGCGATGCTGTCGCTGATCGCGCGGACCGTCGCCAGATCGTGGGTAATGAACAGATAGGCCACATCCTCGATCTGCTGCAGATCCAGCAACAGCTTGAGGATACCGTCCGCCACCAGCGGGTCGAGGGCCGAAGTGACCTCATCACAGATGATCATCTTGGGTTTGGCCGCCAGCGATCGGGCGATACAGACACGCTGTTTCTGACCACCGGACAGCTCTGCCGGATAGCGGTCGATGAACTTTTCGCCCAGCTCGATCTCATCCAGCAGCTCGATGACCCGCTTACGCTTTTCTGCACCGCGCATGTTGAAGTAGAACTCCAACGGGCGGCCGATGATCGTGCCAACGGTCTGACGCGGGTTCATTGCCGTGTCAGCCATCTGATAGATCATCTGCAGCTCACGCAAGTCTTCCAGCGAACGGCCCTTCAAATCGGGGCTCAGCTTGCGCCCGTTAAAGGTGATCTCACCATCACGCGGAGGCAGCAGGCCGGTGATCACACGGGCCAGCGTCGACTTGCCCGAGCCGGACTCACCCACAACCGCCAGCGTCTGTCCCGGATGAAGCTCGACATTGACGTTGTGCAGCACGTCGAAATTCAGACCCTTGTAGCGCGCGGTGATACCGTCAACGCTCAGCACCGGTTCCGGTGTGGGCTTTTTCTCTTCGTGCTCAATCGACCGTACCGAGACCAGTGCCTTGGTATAGTCTTCCTGCGGGTTGTTGATGATCTGATCGGTGTTACCGTATTCGACCGTGTTCCCCATTCGCAGAACCATGATGTCGTCGCTTACCTGAGCCACAACCGCCAGATCGTGGGTGATGTAGAGTGCGGCAACGCCGGTATCTGCGATGGCTTCCTTGATGGCCATCAGAACGTCGATCTGCGTGGTCACGTCCAAAGCTGTCGTGGGTTCGTCGAACACCACCAGATCAGGCTCGGGGCACAGTGCAAGCGCTGTCATGCAGCGCTGCAGCTGACCGCCCGAAACCTGGTGCGGGTAGCGACTGCCAATATTGTCCGGATCGGGCAAACCCAGCTTGGCGAACAGTTCACGCGCGCGGCCTTCGGCCTCTTTGCGGGTGAATTTCTTCTGTTCGACTGCCGCTTCAACCACCTGATCCATGATCTTCTTGGCAGGGTTGAACGACGCAGCGGCGGATTGGGACACATAAGTGACCTCCCCCCCGCGCAGCTTGCGGATATCCCCATGAGACGTCTTGAGGATATCGCGTCCGTTTACCCAAACCTCGCCACCGGTGATTTTCACACCACCCCGGCCATAGGCCATCGAGGCCAGACCGATGGTGGATTTACCAGCACCGGACTCTCCGATCAGACCCAGCACCTTACCGCGCTCAAGGTCAAAACTGACCCCGTGCACGATTTCGATGTCGTGGGGCTTTTCTCCCGGTGGATAGACGGTCGCGCCGATCTTGAGGTCGCGGACCTTGAGAAGGATATCACTCATCCCCGGCCTCCTTTCAGCGATGTGGTACGGTTCAGAACCCAGTCGGCAACGAGGTTGACCGAGATGGCCAGCGTCGCGATGGCCACGGCGGGGTAAAGCGCCGCGCCGATGCCATAGACGATGCCGTCCTTGTTTTCCTTCACGATGCCGCCCCAGTCCGCCAGCGGCGGCTGAACGCCAAGACCCAGGAACGACAGGGTCGAGATGAACAGAACCATGAAGATGAACCGCAGCCCGAACTCAGCTACCAGAGGTGATAGAGCGTTGGGTAGGATCTCACGGAAGATGATCCAGCGCCGACCCTCACCGCGCAGCTTCGCGGCCTCGACATAGTCCATCACGTTGATGTCCACGGCGACAGACCGTGACAGGCGGTAAGGGCGTGTGGCGTCCAGAAGGCCCATCACAAGGATCAGGATTGGAACGGTCACCGGAACAATTGCCAGAATAACCAGCGCCAGGATCAGTGTCGGGATCGACATAATCAGGTCAACCGTACGGCTGAGAACCTGATCGGCCCAACCACCCAACACGGCCGCTAGCAGGCCCAGCGAGGTGCCGGTGAGAAAGCTGAGGATCGTGGCCGCTGCGGCGATGAAGATCGTTGTACGACCACCATAGATCATACGGGTCAACAGATCGCGCCCGATGTTGTCGGTTCCCAGAAGGTGTTCGGCGCTCGAAGGCTCCCAAACATCACCGACCACTTCGGCCATGCCATAGGGCGCAATCAGCGGCGCCGCGAAGGCGATGAAAAAGTACAGCCCAGTGAAAAACAGACCGATCATCGCCGAAATAGGAATATTCTTCATCATTTCGGATGCCTCAGTCTTGGGTTGGCAAGGATCGATACAATATCGGCCACCATGTTCAGCCCGATATAGACAGCGGCAAAGACAACGCCGCAGGCCAGAACCACCGGCACGTCACGTTTGGTAACCGAGTCCACCAGGTATTGCCCCATGCCGGGATAGACGAACACCACCTCAACAACGACGACACCAACGACCAGATAGGCCAGATTGAGCATTACGACGTTGACGATAGGAGAAATCGCGTTCGGAAACGCGTGGCGTGCAATGACCTGAAAGTTCGACAGGCCCTTCAGTTCGGCCGTCTCAATATAGGCTGATTGCATCAGGTTCAGGATCGCGGCGCGGGTCATCCGCATCATCTGTGCCAGAACCACCAACGTCAGCACGAAGGCGGGCAGTGCGATTGCGTTGAGTTTTTGCCCGAAGGACATCGAGTCGTTGATCATCGCGAGTGATGAAAACCAGCCCAGTTTTACTGAGATGAAGTAGATCACGACGTAACCAATCAGGAATTCCGGTATCGAAACTGTTGTCAGGGTGATCGCCGAGATCAGCTTGTCCGGCCAGCGATTGCGGAACCGGACGGCCAGCAGGCCCAGAAAGATGGCAAGCGGGACAGAGACGATGGCGGCGACACAAGCCAGGAAAAGGGTATTCCCCAGTCGCTTGCCGATGCTGTCCGCGATGTCGAGCTTATTGGTAAGAGACTGACCCAGATCGCCCTGTAAAATACCAGCCAGCCATTCGAAATAGCGGGTCAGGGCGGGTCGGTTGAGGCCCATTTCCTCGCGCAGGTTTTCCAGCGCCTCGGGGGTTGCAGATTGGCCAAGGACGGCTTGCGCCGCATCCCCTGGAAGGGCTTCGGTGAGGCCGAAAATCAGAGCCGATGCACCGAAGAGAAGCAAGATTCCCAGCGCAAGGCGCTGGGAAACCAGTTTGATGATAGGATGCATGATCCGTGGTTCCTATCAGGCGAACCACATCTTGCGGGACATGTTGCCGTTCATCATCTCTTGGGTCGGATCGCTTTCCCAACCTTCCAGCTGATTGCTGACACCTTCGACAAAGTCGTTGAACATCGGGCAGATCAGGCCGCCCTCGTCGCGGACCATCATGCCCATCTGGCTGTAGATGTCCTTGCGCTTGTCGTTGTCCAGTTCGGCACGCGCCTGGAACAGCATCTCGTCGAATGCCGGAACCTTGAAACGGGTGTCGTTCCAGTCTGCGCTCGACAGATAAGCGGTCGAGTACATCTGATCCTGCACCGGACGGCCGCCCCAGTAGGACGCGCAGAAGGGTTGAACGTTCCAGACCTCGGACCAGTAGCCATCGTTGGGCTCGCGCTTGATTTCCAGCGGGATACCAGCCTGAGCAGCGGTTTGCTGGAACAGGGCTGCGGCATCTACCGCACCGGGGAAGGCGCCATCGGCGACACGCAGGATGATCGGCGAACCATCATGGCCCGACTTCTTGTAGTGCTCGGCTGCTTTTTCGATGCTGAACTCGCGCTGCGGGATCGAGCCGTCGAACAGCGGATAGGCCGCGTTTACGGGCATGTCATTGCCCACGGTGCCATAGCCACGCAGAACCTTGTCGACCAGTTCCTGACGGTTGATTGCATATTTCAGCGCCAGACGCAGTTCGTTCTGGTCGAACGGCGCGGTGTCGCAATGCATGATGAACACGTAGTGGCCACGGCCAGCGGTCGAATGCACTGTCAGGTTGGGTGCGCGGCCCAGCAGGTCAGCCACCTTCGGCTCCACCCGGTTGATCGCATGAACCTGACCGGATTGCAGCGCAGCAGTACGGGCGGTTGCATCGTTGATGACAACTACTTCGACGCTGTCGAAGTTCCCGAAGTCCGGATTCCAATGGTTGGCAAACTTCTTGTACACGTGGCGGACGCCGGGTTCGTTGACTTCCACCTGATAAGGACCGGTGCCGATACCCGCGCCAGGATCTTCCATGCCGCCATCCGGCTGAATGATTAGGTGGTAGTCAGCCATCAGATAGGGCAGGTCGGCGTTCGGTTCGGACAGGGTGACCTGGAAGTTGTCTCCATCGGCTTTCATCGATTCGATGCCCTTCATGATGCCCAGGGCACCGGACTTCGAATCCTCGTTCGAGTGACGCTGCATGGTTTTCAGCACGTCTTCGCTTGTCATCGTCTTGCCGTTGTGGAATTCCACACCCTGGCGCAGCTTGAAAGTCCAGACCTTGGCATCCGCGCTGCCTTCGACACTTTCGGCCAGACGAGGTTCGATTGTACCGTCAGGCGCAACCTCGACCAGTTGGTCGCCAAACTGCTTGCCGTTCTGGAACGGGACCGAGCTGGCATAGGTTGCCGGGTCCAGTGAGTTCGTGGATTCGCCGCCCTGCAGGCCGAACTTCAGATCGCCGCCCTTTTTCGGGCCAGCCGCGCGTGCGGCATCTGCAAACATTGTGCTGGCCATTGCTGCAGAAACACCCAGAGCCGCTGCTTTCCCCATGAATTCACGACGGGTCAGCTTGCCGGCGGTGACCTGCTTGGCCATGTGAGTGATTTGTTCGTTCATTATGGTCTCCCAGTTGATTGGATTGTTGCCCTTTTGGGCTTTTTATTGACGCATGAGTCAAAGTAGGCGGAATTCGGGCAGGCGGGCAAGAACAAATGTCTGACAGTTGACCCCACGAATTTCACATTTGATCACGTGGTATGGCATCCTCCAGTTGTTTGGTTGATACCAATTGGTCGCCTTCATAGGCGCTCAAGTGGGCTTTGAGGTAAAAGAATTCCTCATCAGCCCACATCTCGCAAGAGGTTTCGGTGCGCAGGTCGATACCGTTCCGCCTATTTTCCTGTGTCCATCGACACACTCCGTGGGCAGAAAGCGGATCGTCTGGATGGATTGTCCAGCGTTCATAGGCTGTTCCGCCGTGGGTCAGACCATGGTCGTTGTTTGTGACCAGGCCAAAGTCGTCCTCGATGATTAGGTGGGTTTCGCCCGAGTTCATGTCGGTTTCCAACCGCCGCGAATTCTGTGGTGCGCGCAGGGATGTCTGACCCAGGGCAGGGGCCGAGTCGGGCGGTTGAAACGCATACTCGTCATCGGTCGCGGGGCGCTGAGGTATGGCAACGTCGCCCTGCGTCAGGTGTAGTTCGGTACGTTCTGGTGAGGGCCAGATCAGCGGCCAGTAGGCGCTTGAGATTGCAACCCGCAGCCTGTGCCCTTTGGGTACGCGATAGGCGATGTGGTCCAGGTCCAGAGTAACATCGTAAGCGGTGTCGGGTTTCAGCGGTGTTGGCTCCGCGTGGCTGTCGCGATGCGACAGGTTCAGCACGCCATAGGTTATGCGCGTCGAGGCCCCATCCGGATGCACATGGTTCAACCGCACCGCAATCTGAGCCTGCGGTTTGTCTGCGCTCAGGCGCAGGCGAACGCGCGGTGCACCCACAATATCCATGTCCTCCGCCAGCGGTGCGCCATCGAAACAGGCCGAGAGCGCGTCGTCCGCGCGCTGATCACCGGGCATGTCGGGACCTAGCCAGATCGCACAGTATTCTCCACCCTCCAATCCGCAGGTCTGTGGCGACCGTAGACGAGTGTCCAGCGGACCGTCCTGTCCAAGGCCCTCATCCGACAGGCTTAGCGTCAGGCCGCGCAGATGGGATGTGGCTCCATCGGTTTCGGCGATCCAGCGCCCGGGGCGTTCGCTGTACCAGCGTTGCGGCCGTACGCCATCCATCAGATAAGCCCGATAGTCTGGGTCGCTTTCAACGCCGGTGTCGAGGCCTTTCAGCCAGTGATCCCACCAACGCAGGGCTTCCTGCAAGAAACCGATTCGCGGTTCGGGCACCGCGAAATGAGGGTATTTATGCACCCAAGGTCCGACAATGCCTTTGACCGGGGCCTTAAGCTGCTCGACCAACAATGGCACGGTGTTCTTATAGGCATCCCCCCAACCGCCGATGGCCAGAGTCGCCGCCTGAATCGCGTTGAAGTCTTCGCAGACAGAGCCGTGCTGCCAATACGCGTCCCGCCGTTGGTGGCGCAGCCAGACAGAGGGAAGAAACGGCTCTTGTTCCAGCCGCTCCAACCACAATTCACGCCAGTTCGAGCGCAAATCGGGATCGGGTGGACGGGACGAGTACGACCACATTGTTGCTCCCCAGCCCAGGTTCTCATTCAGCAGGCAGCCACCTTTATAGTGGATGTCATCCGCGTAACGGTCGGCGGTGGAGCACAGGGTGATGATCGCCTTTAGCGGTTCGGGGTGCAGCGCAGCGACCTGTAGCGCATTGAACCCGCCCCAGCTGATCCCCATCATGCCAACCGAACCCGTGCACCAGGGTTGCTGCGCCAGCCAATGGATCGTCGCGACGGCATCATCCAACTCTTGCTGGGTGTATTCATCCTCCATCAACCCTTCGCTGTCGCCATTGCCGCGCATGTCGACGCGGATGCAGGCATAGCCTCGTTCGGCAAACCACGGGTGAGTGAGTGCATCACGCACAGTCGTTCCATCGCGTTTGCGATAGGGCAGGAATTCCAGAATGGCAGGGACGGGGCTTTCCGTCGCATCCGCCGGACGCCAGACGCGCGCAGACAAGCGACAGCCATCTGGCATCTCGATGCCAACGTCGGGAAGGTCTTCGATATCGCGTAGCGCGTTGGCAGGCGGCGTCATTCCCATACTGTCCGGGGGATTTGCAAAACAAGTTGGGTCAAAATCGTCAGATCAGCCGCGGATTGCGACAAGCAGATCCATTACATTCGTTCCTGTAGGACCTGTCACAAGCAATGCGCCCGCGCGATCCAGATAACTGCCGCTGTCCGCGTACAGCAGGGCTTGTTCCGCGCCTTCGCCCCATGTGGTTCCGTCGATGATCGCACCTGCGGCGTCTGTTGGGCCATCCGTTCCATCCGTGCCACCCACGACAACAGTAAGCCCTTCAGCCCCTGCAATCTCACGGGCCAGAGCGAGTGCCAATCCTTGATTGCGCCCGCCGCGCCCCGGGTTTTCGGGCAGGACAACCGTAGGCTCTCCGCCAAAGACCATGACGCCGCTGGGCATCTCGCGGATTCGCTTACCCAGCGCTTCGGCAACTTTCAGAAAGTCATCATGCAGGCATTCTTCGTTGGTGAGCACATTCAAACCTTCGTTCTGTGCCAAGTCCACAGCGGCTGCGCGGGCATGTGCATTCGAGGCCACGATCTGTGTGCTCGCTTGAAAGTCATAGCTGTCAGGCAGTGCTCCGATCCCCGATCCGATTACGTTCAGGTCGTCTCCGGGCACATCCGAGATCGCCAGTACCGTCGCCTTTTCCCCACGGAAATGAGACAGAAGTCCGCCACCTTTGATCCGGGACAACTTGCGGCGCTCGGCATTCATGGCCGTGATATCCAGCCCCTGGGCCAGCAGCTGTTTGTTCAGTTGCTCAAGATCGGACAGCGTCTTGCCCGGCAGCAAATCCTCGGCCAGCGAGGATGCCCCGCCAGACACCAACAACAGCAGATGCGAGCCTGGCTGCATGGCTTCGACAGCCTCGCGCAGGGCATGACCGCCCTGAAGGCTGCGGTTGTCCGGAACGGGATGAGACGCCTCGATCACCTTCACATGATCCGGCAGGTCGCGTCCGTGGTCGTCCTTGGTGACAACCAACGTCGGGCGCGGGCCAAAATGTTCCAACGCGGCGCGCGCCATGGCAGCCGCAGGTTTGCCAACGGCCAAAATCTGATCGGGTTCTGGGACATCGTGTAGCACTTTGTTGGTCGCAGCGTGGCCGCCCACGGCACCAACACCGGCCTGCCAAATGCGAATTGCCTGTTCTTTTCTGTCCATCAGCTTTCCACCCAAATCGTGACCGGCCCGTCATTGACCAGTTCTACTGTCATATCCGCCCCGAATTCACCGGTTTCGACGGGCACGCCATGTGCCGCAAGCCGCTGGGCGAATACCTCATAAAGATGCTTTCCAACATCCGGCACCGCGGCTTCGGAAAAGCCCGGTCGGTTACCGCGAGACGTATCAGCGGCCAGTGTAAACTGACTGACCACCAGCGCCGACCCTTCAATGTCCTTCACCGAGCGGTTCATTTTTCCTGCATCATCCTTAAAGATCCGCAGTTTCGAGACCTTGGCGGCCAGTTGGTCTGCCTTCGCCTCATCATCTTCTTGCATTGCGCAGACCAGGATCATCAACCCCGGTCCGGTTTGACCGATGACCTGACCGCTCACCGAAACGCTGGCGCGTGAGACGCGTTGTAGGACTGCGCGCAAGTTTACTCTCCGCTTGATGCGTGTGTTAGCCGACCCATTCGACGATCTCACTCAGATCGGCGCGGTCGGTGCGAAAGCTGTTGGCTGGGTGATCATTATCCGCATAGCCAAAGGAAATCGCGCATAAAATCACCCGATCTTCGGGGATTTCGAAATAGCGGCGTAGAAATGGGCTATATGTGGCGACGGCCGCTTGTGGGATCGTGGCGACGCCAAGCGCCTGTGCGGCCAATGAGAACGCTGTGACGAACCCGCCGCAATCCAACGCACCATAAGCGCCAAGCTCGGCCGGACTGGTGATGATCGCGCAATGCGGTGCGCCGAACAGTGAGAAGTTCTCCATCATCTGCCGGGCCGAGGCAGCGCGGTCGCCGCGCTCCACGCCCACCGCCTCATACAAGGCCCAGCCGCACGTCCGGCGGCGATCCTGGTAGACGCCAGTGTAAGAGGTCGGAAAAGGCAAGTCCGGTGCAGGGGCGCCAGTTATGGCCTCTTTTTGCAGCGCCATGCGAAAGCGGTCGGTTTCTTCTCCACTGGTAAGGATTACCTGCCAAGGCTGGGCATTGCACCAACTGGGAACACGCGTGGCGCTGGTGAGGATTTGTTTGATCTGATCTTTCGGTACCGGTTCAGGAAGAAAGGCCCGGCAGGAATGTCGCGCTGTCAGCAGTTGGGTAAGATCGGATAGTGTCACACAGGCCTCCCCGCTCGGCGTTGACGCGGCGCAGAATGGCGTCTGATCGAGCGGAGTTCAAGCGCTAACAGTTTTGGGTATCACTGCGATTTCAACCTTGTTGGCCGGTTGCCATCAGATACCCGACGCCAGCGGCCACGAGCAGACCCAGAATGACGGCGATTGTGATCTTGATGGCAGACCACGGACGCTCGCCCTGAACCCGGCCGGTACGTCCGTTCACGACAAAGCGATATGTCTGACCGCGATACTTGTAGGCCGCCATCCAAACCGGCAGCAGGATATGCTTGAACGTTACATTCCGCACATCCGTATCGATCGCGTGTATCCGCTGGCGGTCGCCACCGATGTCGAAACGCACATCCCGTTCGATAACCCTCGCCATATATCCGCGGGCCTCGGTATAGCCTTCCTGCAATTCAACCGTGTAGGCCTCGGCCCGAAACCCCGCGAGGTATTCCGGCTGATAAGGCTCCAGAGCCGGAAGGTCCCAAGGCTCCAGCGCGTCGGTGTAGCTTTTGGGCAAAGACTGCGAAGCCAGCACAAGCACATCGTCAAAGAACCGCTTCACCCGCCCGGATTTCGGAGACCACCTCACCTTGGGCACCTGCTGCTGCACACGCTTGCCATCGCGCATGACGGTTCGGGTCTCATAGTAGACGGTTCCGCGTTCACCGCGATAGCTGGACTGGGTGTCTGCATCAAATGTCCAGTAGGGCACATAGATACCCTGCATCTTGCGACCCTTGCGGGCATAATCTTTCAACCCGTTTGGTGCAAACCACAACCGACCCAGCCAATCCCCCATCGCCTTGTGCGCCGCACGTTCATCCAATGCAAAAGGCAGAACGCCCCTGGGTTTGATGTGCCGATTTACCCCGGTATCTGTGACCACAGGCGTGGCACAGAACGGGCATTCAGCGGCATGCGTGGCGGGGTCGAACTCGACCTGAGCCGCGCAGTTGGGGCAGGACAGAACACGTGTTTCTTCGATTTCGCTGTCCGGCAGACGGTCCGTGATGGCCGCATCAAAATCCAGCTCTTTCAGACTGGCACCGCCCCATGGGCCAGAACCGATAGCTTCGGAATGCCCGCAGTGATCGCAGGTCAGACTGCCATCGCCGGGGTTGAACCGGTAATCCGCGCCGCATTGCTCGCAGGGAAATCTGTGTTCTTCGGTCATTGCTGAACCTCGGCAGGCAGAACGGGCTTTCCGGGGCCGATGATTGCGCGGATCACGACAGCCACAAAGATGCAAGCGGCAATAAACAAGAGGGAGTTATGGGCCAGAACCTGCCATCCATAAGGCGTCAGTATGCCATCAACAGATCGCACGAAATCGCCACCCCCGATTTGAGAATCGAAATTATCGTTGTGCGATTGATGCCATCCTCTTAGCCGACCGATTGCAATACTCAGCAGAACAAGACCTGTGCTGATCGCTCCCCCCCAATAAGCTGCCCGGAAAAAAGTAACCTGCTTGCGCATCATCTTGCGCAGGGAGGGCGCGACGAAAATCCATGCAATCCGAAAAGCCGAGGGTACACCAAATAAGGTCAATAACTGAAATAGAGACCACAGAGTGGCGTCCCATCCGCTTTGGAAAAGATCAAAAAGCATCGGCGCGCCAATCACGCAAAACCACCCGAGAATTGCACTCAAATTGACGGCGCGCCTGATCTCTCTTTGCGAATAGGCAGATATGTCGGCGTTTGCCGTCACCGACTAGGCCCCCGGCGGAGGCGGTGGCAGAATGGTGAACAACTGCGCCAGTTCCTGCACGTCACCTGCCTTTTTCCAGCCGTCCTGACCTGCGGTCCAGACATGGGTGTCGCGGGTGATCTCTCCGTCCGTCGCCATACGGCCCATTTTGGCCTTCGAGAACGGCCCACTGGTCTGCCCATCAACTGCAATGTGCCACACATGCTCTACCGGCGGAGGAGGCGGCGGTGCCGCGTGCGCTGTCGGTTGCGGCGCAGCGGGGGCGGAACCGCCCCACGGGCCGCTCGGTTGACCCGCTGCCATGTTTGCCATCTGGTTGGCCATCGCCATGCCCATGCCCATACCAAGACCCGCGCCCATGCCGCCACCCTGACCGGGGTTGTTGGCGGCAGCCGTCATCGCCTCGGCTGCGGAATACTGGGTGAACTTGCCCAGATCACCTGCCAGCCCCATCGAGGTGCGTTTGTCCAGCGCTGCTTCGACGGCAGGCGGCAGCGAGATGTTCTCGATATAGAATTCGGGCATCTCAAGCCCGTAGCTGTCCAATACCGGAGACACTTCAGCCGCGATCAGTTTGCCCAGATCGGCAGTGTTGGCGGCCATATCCAGAACCGGAATGCCGGACCCGGCGATCACACGGCTGAATTCCTGAACGATGATGTTACGGATCTGAAAGCTGATCTCGTCCATGGTGAATTCACCATCGGTACCCACGATTTCAGTCATAAATTTGGCGGGGTCTTTGACTCGGGTCGTATACGTGCCAAAGGCCCGAATACGAGTCGGCCCGAATTCAGGATCGCGCAGCATGATCGGGTTCTTGGTGCCCCATTTCAGATCATTAAACCGCGTCGTGTTGACGAAATAGATCTCGGACTTGAATGGAGACTGAAAGCCGTGATCCCAGTGCTGTAGGGTCGTCAGGATCGGCATGTTGTTGGTCTCAAGCATATAGAGACCCGGCGTGAACACATCCGCCAGTTGCCCCTCATGCACGAACACGGCTGCCTGACCTTCGCGAACAGTAAGTTTGGCGCCGTATTTGATCGCGTGCCCTTCACGCTCGAACCGCCAGACCATGGTATCGCGGGTGTCATCGACCCAGTGAATGACGTCGATAAATTCTCCGGTCAGAAAATCGAAAATACCCATTGGGGTCTCCTTTCCTTGGGCTCAGAGTTGCTGGCCCATCAATTCGCGCGCAATGATCCGCACAACGGGGCGGGCTTCGTCTGCTGAAATTCCGGGCTTCATTCGTTCATCGTAAAGAATTGTCAGCAGTTTCTCGTCATGGCTGGTCAGTAGTGCAAACTCGTCGTCGTCGTTGAAAATCGAGGGGCGCGCAACCGGGCTGTCGTTTGGCAGGCCGATCCCCTGAGCGATCTCTTCATGGATGCAGCTCAGTCGCAGCAAATCAGGGTTCTCTGCGCGGATGTACGCCACTGCTTTTGTGATTGTATTGGGATCGCCGCTGTTGGCGAAGGTGAAGACAAAGCAATAGTAGGGAGTCTCCAGCGTATTTAGCAAATCCAACCTGTCCTGCGGAATGTTGGGTACAAGTGCCCTGAGGCGACTTTGCGCATATGACGTGTCATCAAGACCAGCGACAAAGACTATGAAGTTGCCGTCCCGATCCACTGAGCGAATGTTGTGTCCGGTCGTTCTCCGCAGGCGTTCAGAGTAGTTTTCGATTTTCTGACTGTCGGCAACACGGTTTTGCGGCGCGACACTCGGCCCGAATTCGGTCATGATGCGGATCGGGCTTTTCCAACGACTGAGTTTGATCTCGGAGGAGCCGCTCGTGAAAGCGGCGTTGCTGCCGGAATGTTCGTTCACAAAGGCGATAACGTCGAAGTTTTTAGCCAGATCGTCCGCGTCATAGGGCGTGTCTGGCCCACCGCCATCCGTTCTCAGCAACCCGCGCGTAACCAAATCGCGCTCGACCCGCTGATAAAACCGGGCCAGATCCTGACTTTCCGCGGACGGCGGTACATAGGCATTGGGTGCAGGTGCTGGGGTCTCCGGGCGCGGCTGTGGGACAACCGAAGACGTCAGAGTTTCATCGCAGTTGGCCAATGCCAAAAGCGCGACAAAACCCAACAGAGGTTTCAGATATCCCGATATCCGCACGCGCAGCCCGCCGTCAGCCCGGAACCGCCGTTCCGGCATTGTCACCGATGCCGTCCTGACGTGCCTTGGCCGATGCCAGCGTGTCGCGCAGTTCAGCCTCCATCTTCTGCAGTTCCTGTTCCGCAGCGGCGCGTTTGGCTTTGCCTTCGTCCGCGATGGCAAGGCTTTCATTGATGGTACCGATCAGGTCGGCATTGGCTTGTTTGACCGCTTCGATATCGAACACGCCGCGCTCCATTTCCTCGCGGATCATCTTGTTCGAATCGCGCAGGTTGGCGGCGTTCGAGGTCAGCAGTTCGTTGGTCAGATCGTTTGCGTCGCGCACGGCGGCAGCGGCCTCGGCGCTGCGTTGGATGGTGACGGCCTGCGCCAGCTGGGTTTCCCACAGCGGCACAGTGTTCACCAGCGTCGAGTTGATCTTGGTGACCAGCGATTTGTCATTTTCCTGAACCAGCCGGATCGACGGTAGCGATTGCATTGTGACCTGACGGGTCAGTTTCAGGTCATGGACCCGACGCTCCAGATCATCGCGCGCGGCACGCATGTCGCGCAGCTCCTGCGCTTTCATGACCTGCTGGTCTTCGGGGGCGGCCTGAACCTCGGCCTCTTTTTCTGGGATGTCGTGGCTGTCCAGCTCGGTCAGCTTTTCCTCACCCGCCGCGATGTAAAGCGCCAGTTCGTCGTAGAAACCCAGCGTCTTTTCATAGAGCAGGTCCAGCGATTTGATGTCTTTCAACAGCGTATGTTCATGGCTCAGCAGGTCATCCGTGATGCGGTCGATCTGGCCCTGAACCTCTTCGTATTGCGCGGTGAACTTGGCGAAGGGCGCGGCGCGGCCCAGCAGTTTTTCCCACCAGCTCCGCTCGCGGCGCACATCCAATTCGCTGACCGAAAAGCCGCGGATCGTGGTAACGATGTTGCGCAGGCTGTCCCCGGCGGGGCCTACGTCTTTGTTGCGCACATCGGCAAGCATGGCCTGGCTGATTTCCTGCAGCTCGGCCTGAGCGGACGACCCGAAGGACACGATCGAATTGGTGTTCTCCATGTCGATCTCATCCATCCGCTTGCGGATTTCGGCGCTGACCGGTTCGTCGGCCTCCTCCAGAGAGACAACTTCGGCCACAGGTTCGGGCAGGGCGACAGCAGTTACTTCCTGCACCAGTGTTTCGGCCTCAACCGCCTTGTTCTTGATCGCATCGGACATGGGGTAATCCTTTCTCAAATAACTGTCCGGTCAGTCCAACCGGACGCCTTCGCGTTGCAGGCGTTCGCGCAACACGTCAATTTCAACCGTCAGATCACTGCGGTCATCCAAAAGCATCTTGCGGGTGCGAGCCGCGAAATTCTGTTCCAGATCGTCCAGCAAGGCTGTGTAGTCGGCCAGCGCCTGCGCATCCCGGGTGCGGGCATAGACATCGGCGAACTTCACCGTCGCATCGCGCGCGCCCTGCAGATAGACGGTCAGGTACTTGCGGGCACCCGCCAGATCGCGCGGGTCTTCCTCGACCGTGCGGAACAGATCGCGGGCTGTGTCTTGAAAACGTTCGACGCGTGCCTCGACCCGGCGATCGCCAGCGCGTTTGATGGCGTCGGTCATCTCGGACAGATGGGTTTCTGCGTCTTCAACCACACGGGCGACGCGGTCCTGTTGAAAGGTATCGACCCCTTCCATGCCCTTGTCCTTCATCGGGTCGAGCCCGAAGGACACCGAATGCAACACCGTGGCAACCACGCCAAACAGGATCGGAGCCAGCAGGCTGGCCTGCGCGGCGGTCTCGGCGTCCAGATACTCGGAACGATACGCGGCCAGCGCGGTGCCCAGTCCGGTCAGAGCGCTTGCGAAAATCTTGCGGGGAAAGGCCGGGCGGCGGGCCGAGCGGCGTGCGTTAAAGGCGGCCTCGGCGCGCAGGCCCTCGCGCAGCAGAAAGGCGGCACCGGTCAGCAGGCCCGCAGCAACCAGCCCGATGGTCATCCCGATCGCACCGTCGTTCAGCGACAGAAACACCAGCGGAATGGCGGGCAGGAACAGAATATTCACCCGCGCGCCCGCCGGTTCGACCCGTGCGCCGTGGAATTGCCCGCGTGCGGGTTGGTCGTCGTCAGAGCCGCCGCCTTGAGGGCTGAATTTTCCGCCATACCGCTGTGACATGCGCTACAGCCCCCCCAGCACGCCGGTGCAGACGCCGAACAACAGCACCAGAAGGGCCGCGTAGGCCAGTTTTTGCACTCCGGTCCCTGACATGACGCCCCCCAAAAGCAACGCTCTGGGAAAATTTAGGCGATACGAGGGCTTGGCGCTAGGGGGAAGGTTGCCAAACCCGCGTCACTTGCGAGTTTTCTTGCCGATGGGTGCCCGTTTTCGTTGCGGTCGTGCGGGACGTTTCGGCTTGGTTTCAGGTTCCGCGTCCAGTCCCAGTTGATCCCGCATCACGCGGCGACGGATTTCCTCGACTTCGCCGGACTTCAGGCTGCCCAGTTGAAAAGGGCCGTAGGATACACGCAGCAGGCGGTTCACGGCATAGCCGATATCCTCCATCGCGCGGCGAATTTCGCGGTTCTTGCCTTCGCGCAGGCCGATGGTCAGCCAGGCGTTTGCGCCTTGCTGGCGATCCAACGAGACTTCCATCGGTAAGAAACGCTCGCCGTCGATCACCAGGCCCTTGCGCAGGGGGGCGAAGTCCTCGTCCTTGGGGCGCCCGTTCACCCGTACGCGGTATTTGCGCAGCCACCCGGTCGAGGGCAATTCGAGCTTGCGCTTGATGCCGCCATCATTGGTCAGCAGCAGCAACCCTTCCGAGTTCAGGTCGAGCCGACCTACGCTCATGACGCGGGGCATGCCCTCGGGCAGATTGTCAAAGATGGTCGCGCGGCCTTTTTCGTCGCGCGTCGTCGTCACCAGTCCGGGCGGCTTGTGGTACAGCCACAGGCGCGAGGGTTCGGGTTCAGACACCGGTTTGCCATCAACGGTGATCCTGTCTTTGCCGGTGACGTTCAACGCTGGGCTGTCGATGGTCTTGCCGTTCACAGTCACACGACCGGCTTCGATCATGCGCTCCGCTTCACGCCGCGAGGCAACGCCCGCGCGGGCAAGCACTTTGGCGATCCGGTCGCCGGGAGGAGGGGTTTTGGTCATCCGCAGCCCATAGCGCATCCCGCCCGCTTGCGAAAGACAGGTTTCTGATGCAGTCAGGGGCCATGGTGTTCAGATCGCATATGGACAAGGCGTTGGTTGAAGCGCGCGCTGCCGCAGAACGCGGAGAGGTGCCGGTGGGTGCCGTTATCGTGCATGGCGACCGGGTGGTGGCCGCGGCAGGCAACCGTACGCGCGAGTTGAACGATCCCACCGCCCATGCCGAGATCCTGGCCCTGCGAGCCGCCTGCGCCGAGGCTGGGTCCGAGCGACTGCCGGACCATGACCTCTATGTCACGCTGGAACCCTGCGCGATGTGCGCCGCGGCATTGGCCGCGGCGCGAATCCGGCGCATTTATTACGGGGCGGCCGATCCGAAATCCGGCGGGGTGGCCCATGGTGCACGGGTATTCACCCACAAACAGGCGCACCATGTCCCCGAGATCTACGACGGTATCGCGGGGCAGGAAGCCGCCGAACTGTTGAAAGACTTCTTCGCGGCGCGCCGCGATCCTAAAGAGTGATCGGCTGCATCAGTTCCGGTTCGATCACATCCACCCCCGGCAACCCATCTATCAGCGCCTGAGCAGATTGTTCCAGAATCGGGAAGGTCTTGTAATGGCAGGGAATCACCGTTTTGAAGTTAAAATACCGCTTTGCTGCATAGGCCGTTGCCTGCATGTCCATGGTGAAATGCCCACCTGCCGACAGGATGCCGATATCGGGTTTATAGTAATCCCCCATCCACTCCATATCCGCCATGATATCAGTGTCACCCGAGACGTAGAGCATATGGCCCTCTGACGCGATCATGAAGCCAACCTCACTGCCCCCGGTGCGCAACCCGTCGGGTGTTGAGAAGGTCGAGCTGTGAGAGGCCGGAACCATCGTCACCTTAACGCCGTTCAGGTTCACGGTGCCGCCTTTGTTGAAGCCGATGGTCTCAAGCCCTTCTGCCTCGCTCCAATAACCCATCAGGTCGTATTGGCCGACGACGGGTATATTAAGGTGCTTGGCCAGTGACACCACATCTGCCACGTGATCGAAATGCGTGTGTGTCAGAAGGATATGCGTAGCCCCGTCCAGAGCGTTGTCGTGATGATCTTCAGACAGGACCGGGTTGCCCGTTAGCCAGGGGTCGATCAGCAAAACTTGCCCATCGGTTTCGATGCGGAAACTGCCGTGGCCCAGCCAAATGATATTCATGAAAACGTCCTCCCAAAACAAGCTCTTGGCATCAGCCTAGCATCGGTTATGTAAAAGTTCATGGACTGGTTTCAGGAAATTGACGGATATTGCGAGCGCCTGTCGCCCGCCTATTGGGCCGAGCCGATCAACGCGGTGACAAACGCGGCGTTTTTGATTGCCGCGTTCATCATGTGGCGGCGCGTAAGGGGGCAGGGGTTGCAGTTGGCGATGGCGCTTGTGGTTATATTGGCCGCCATCGGAACCGGCAGCTATTTGTTCCACACCCACGCACAGGTTTGGGCGGCAATGGCGGATGTGGCGCCAATCTTGCTGTATATTCTGGTCTATATCTTCGCGATTAATCGCGATGTCTGGCACATGCAGCCGGTCTACGCTCTGATCATCACCGTCCTGTTCATCCCCTATGCTGCAGCTACGATCCCTCTGTTCCAGTTAATTCCCGGGCTTGGCGGGTCATCGGCATATGCGCCGGTACCGCTGCTGATTCTGATCTATGCCTTTCTGCTGCGCAATCGCGTACCCGACACAGCGCGCGGCCTTGCGATCGGTGCGGTAATCCTGATCGCCTCGATCACCTTTCGCGCGCTGGACGAGCCCCTTTGCGGCCAACTTCCGCTGGGCACGCATTTCATGTGGCACATCCTTAACGCCACCATGCTGGGATGGATGATCGAGGTCTATCGCAGGCACATGGTCCGTGTGTCTAAGGCCTGACATTCAGACCTGGAACGCCGCGGCCAGATGCTCGGGAAGGTTAAATTCAGAAAGAACCCGTGCGCGGCCCTCGGCCGACATCTTGCGGGCTGTCTTTTCGACGATGCTCTGGATTTTCTCGGCGGAGTGTTTACCGGCGAAGGGCGCGAAGTACCATTTGAGGAAAACGAAACAGATTACATCTTCCAGCGCCTGCACTTCGTCGTCCCGCTTGATACCCTGTTTGCGCAGCATCCGCCCGGCGGCTTCGACCTCATCCGCGCTATAACCGGCCTGTTCCATCATCTTCATGACAACTTCTGCGTGGTGGACGCCCTGCGCCTTGCGCCAGGCCAGATACCCAGCGCGGCCCTCGGGATATTCACTCCGTGCCAGTTTCCAGCGCTCAACATGCTGGCCCCGGGCGGCGATCTGCAGCACGTCCGAGGCGTCTGGGAAAAGCCGGTCTAACTCGGCGCTCATGCGCTGGCCGTACAGCAGCTCGACCGGCTGGCCGTCATCAAGGTTGGGGTCTTGGGTGTTGGCCGCATCAATTGCGTCCAGAACTGCTTGTTTGCGCGCGCTCATCTTCCGCTCCGTTGGCTTGCCGAACCCGATGTTTGGTCCGGCGGATCACTTTGATCACCCTAGCGATTGGACGCAGCAAGCGCAGCAGTCAATTGCAGTTTTTCCGGGCCGGACGTCGAATGCCCGACCCGGACAGGGGGTCATGTCATTTACCCAGTTTAGTCTGGTCCTGCGTGACGGGCTGCGAGACGGTTTCGGGGAATGTCAGATCGCGCGTCAGGGTGTTCATGGTGGGGCCAAAGGCCTGAGCCTGGGCGGCAAGAACTGTGGTGGCCAGTACAAATGCAGTCATGAACGTTTTCATTGTCTTTCTCCGGTTAGTGGCTGTGCCGTACAATTTGAAATGAACAGTTCGGTTCACTTTTTCAATGATGAAAATGAACTAATCGGTTTACTTTTGCGTATAGGGGATATGCAAAATTGAATGGCAGTTGACGTGCGCAGATCGAAACGGGGCGGATCGGCCCCTTGGCGGTCTTGCGACCCGGACCTCAGACGGGTAAACGCCCCCTAACGCATATGAGGTTTTCCGATGTCGATTGACCAAAGCACTGCCGCCAAGGTGGCCAAACTGGCCCGGATCAAGATCGAGGATGACGCGCTGCCTGCGCTGGCGTCTGAGTTCAACACCATCCTTGGTTTCATTGAGCAACTGAACGAAGTGGATGTCGAAGGCGTCGAGCCTATGGTCTCGGTCGAGCCTATGCGCTTGAAACGTCGTGAGGACGTGGTCACCGACGGAAACCAGCAGGACAAGGTTCTGGCCAATGCCCCCGACGCGCGCGAAGGCTTTTTCGCAGTCCCCAAAGTGGTGGAGTAAGACATGAGCGATCTGAACAAACTGGGCCTGGCCGAGGCCCGCGATGCGCTGCGTAAGGGTGAAGTAACTTCGGTTGAACTGACCGAATCCTGCCTGAAGGCAATTGATGAGGCCGACGCGCTGAACGCATTCGTGCACAAGACGCCCGAGATCGCGCTGGAGCGCGCCAAGGCAGCGGATGAGCGGATCAAGGGTGGCGACGCGCCGTCGATGTGTGGCCTGCCGATTGGTATCAAGGATCTGTTCTGCACCAAGGGCGTGCCCTCGCAGGCGGCCTCAAAAATTCTGGAAGGGTTCAAGCCTGAATACGAATCCACTGTTTCTCAGCAACTGGCTGATGCCGGTGCCGTGATGCTGGGTAAGTTGAACATGGACGAATTCGCGATGGGCTCGTCCAACGAGACATCCGTCTATGGCAACGCGGTCAGCCCGTGGCGTCGTGGCAATGATGACGCGCAACTGACACCGGGTGGTTCGTCTGGTGGTTCGGCTTCGGCTGTGGCTGCCGACCTGTGTCTGGCCGCGACCGGTACCGATACCGGTGGTTCGATCCGCCAGCCTGCCGCCTTCACTGGCATTACCGGCATCAAGCCGACCTATGGCCGTTGCTCGCGCTGGGGCATCGTGGCCTTTGCATCCTCGCTGGATCAGGCCGGTCCGATGACCAAGAACGTGCGCGACGCGGCGATCATGCTGGAAACCATGTGCGGCCACGACCCCAAGGATTCCACCAGTGCCGAACTGGCCGTCCCGAACTTCGAGGCGATGCTGACTGGCGACATCAAAGGCAAAAAGATTGGTATTCCAAAAGAATACCGCATGGACGGTATGCCCGCCGAGATCGAAAAGCTCTGGGCAGACGGTGCTGAGATGCTGAAAGCCGCGGGGGCTGAGATCGTCGATATCTCGCTTCCGCACACCAAATACGCGCTGCCCGCGTATTACGTAATTGCTCCGGCCGAGGCGTCTTCGAACCTCGCCCGTTACGACGGTGTCCGCTATGGTCGCCGCGCGACCTTGGCGCAGGGCGACGGCATCACCGAA
Organism: Ruegeria sp. ABF4_144; assembly: GCF_056160045.1. Classification (NCBI taxonomy): domain Bacteria; kingdom Pseudomonadati; phylum Pseudomonadota; class Alphaproteobacteria; order Rhodobacterales; family Roseobacteraceae; genus Ruegeria; species Ruegeria sp. ABF4_144. Next base: position 2,343,799 of record NZ_JBSWWK010000001.1, on the reverse strand, counting down.
ATGTACGAAAAAACCCGCGCCGAGGGCTTTGGCCATGAAGTGCAGCGCCGCGTCATGGTTGGCACCTATGTGCTGTCCGCAGGTTTCTACGATGCCTATTACAACCGCGCGCGTCGCGTCCGGACCCTCATCAAGAAAGACTTCGAAGATGTCTTCGCAGCAGGCGTTGATGCGATCCTGACCCCGGCCACGCCATCGGCGTCGTTTGGCTTGGGCGAGATGACCGAAGCCGACCCGGTTCAGATGTACCTAAACGACGTCTTTACCGTGACGGTTAACCTGGCTGGCTTGCCCGGCGTATCGGTGCCTGCTGGTCTTGATAAGCAGGGTCTGCCGCTGGGTTTGCAACTGATCGGACGTCCGTGGGAAGAGGGTGACCTGCTGAACACAGCCTATGCGCTGGAAAGCGCCGCCGGGTTTGTGGCCAAGCCAGGCAAATGGTGGTAATCCTCAGATCAGGCAAGACAACGCAAGACGGAGCAGCTGTATGCGCTTTATGCTTCTGATCCCCGCAATCGGATTGGTGGCCGCCTGTAACACGGTGGCCCCTGTAGGTGGCACGGATTTCAACACGCCTTCATATCAGGCGCAGCGTGAGGCGCAATTGGCGGGGCAGGGCTACACCGGGAACCCGCTGCTTGGCCCGGTTGAGGTGTCGGAACAGCAGCTTGGCGCACCAGGGACTGGCGCTCCGCTGCCAACTGGCGAGAATGCTGACTTGGCCTCGGCAACAGCTGCAGCTTTGGCCAATACATCCGGCCAACCCACATATGTTCCGCCTGCGTCAACGGTTGAAGATCCGATCAACAACGGAATCTCTGATGAACAGGATTTTGACGCGGTTTCGGATCGCCGAACCATCGAATCCGACGCAGCGCGGATTGAACAGAACCGTCAGACCTACGAGGTCGTTGCACCGACCGCCGTTCCGGCGCGTGGGTCGGACGGCCAGCCCAATATCGTGCAATACGCACTGAACACCTCGAACCCGGTGGGAACCCAGCTCTACAGCCGCGCCGGGTTGAACCTGCAAGCCAAGGCGCAACGCAATTGCGCGCGCTTCCCGTCTCCGGATCAGGCCCAGATCGAGTTCCTCTCCAATGGCGGACCCCAGCGGGACCGCAAGGGGCTGGATCCGGATGGTGACGGCTACGCCTGCGGCTGGGACCCGAGCCCGTTCCGCAGTGCTGTCAATAACTGAGCCACCAACACTCATCTGGCACCCATCGCCTAACTTCGGTGAACGAAGGGATGGGCTGAAGCCATCTTTGGTGGTCATCCACTACACTGCGATGGACAGCGCGCAGGCGGCACTGGATCGCCTGTGCGATCCCGAGGCTGAAGTTTCTGCGCATTATCTTATCGGTCGTGACGGAACCGTGTGGCAGATGGTGCGGGACGAAGACCGTGCGTGGCACGCAGGGGCTGGAAGCTGGCGGGGCTGGAGTGATATCAATTCACGTTCGATCGGGATCGAACTTGATAACTCTGGTTCAGTTCCGTTTTCCGAGCCGCAGATGGCAGCTCTTGAAAGGCTTCTTTCAGGATTGCTTGAGCGTCACGGAATCAAACCTTGGCGCGTGATCGGACATTCAGACATGGCGCCTGATCGGAAACAGGATCCTGGCCCTAGATTCGATTGGGATCGCCTCGCGCGTCATAAGCTTGCGATGGGGCCAACGGTCCTGAAAGGAATTTGCCTTGATGAAATGCCGCCACATGACGGTCATTTTACGTTTGTTGCAAAAAGAGCCGGCTATCCGGACGCACCCATAGCTGACTTGCTTAGGGCATTCAGAATCCGATTTGCGCCGACCAGACACGGGCCATTGTCCAGAAAAGATATGGGCGATATCGAAAGGCTGGCCGGTTTGATGGAACGTCTTGACGGTATCCGAGCAGAAGTTTAACCGACATTCTGCGCGGAGGGCCGGATGGCCGCTGGGGTGCAAGCCCGAGAGGAAAGTCCGGACTCCACAAGACAACGGTGCCGGGTAACGCCCGGGCGGGGCAACCCGACGGAAAGCGCCACAGAAATCAGACCGCCCGCGACTTCGGTCCAGGGTAAGGGTGAAACGGTGGGGTAAGAGCCCACCGCGCCGCTGGCAACAGGGGCGGCACGGCAAGCCCCACCGGGAGCAATGCCAAATAGGGTCCCCGCGCGGGAAGGTCGGCGTCAGCCGATACCACCGCTAAGCGCGTCTTGGCCGAGAGGGACCGGGTTGGCAGCTTGAGCCGCGCAGCAATGCACGGCCTAGAGGAATGGTCATCGAAGGGGGTAACCCCGGAACAAGATCCGGCTTACAGGCCCTCCGCGCGTATTTCCCATCACTTGCCCGGTGGCGCATAGGCTCCGGTCAATTTTGCGGCTTTCTTGGTAACGGCGACAAAGTCTTTCGCCTTCCAAGCACGTACCGTTTCAACTTTCGACACCGCGCCCGATGCGGCGACTGCCATGCCAACCGCTACGGCGTCCGTACCGTCCGGGGCTTCGCTAATGACAACCACGTCGTTGCTGCCTGTCGTCATATAGAAACCCAAAAGCTTACCGCCGACCTTTTTTAGCAAAGCCCTGACAGGCGCTGTGCGGTCCGCAGGTTTCTTCAGCATTCCCTTTACTCCATCCTGCGAATAGGACGCGTAGGTAATGAAAATGGGCATGACTACCTCCTGTTGAAAGTTGATGCGGGACCTATAATCAGGCCGATCCCTTAGCCTTCTTGCGTGTATCGGCTCATTGCGAGGGACGTCACGCTGAGAGCCGGGCATAGCCCGTGGACAGGTGTTGGCTGCAATTCCAGCCCATCGAGTATGCGAAGAATGTTTGCAGTAACCCAGCGACCGCGGCGAAGGCGCGCCCGCCGCCAGATCATTGGCGTCTTTGACTGTGATGATCCCCCCCAAGTGATCAAAACCTCTGCTGGCAGAGCATCTCACCTGATTGTGGCGCCTCGGGGTCCGAGCCTGATGTTGGCTTCTTTTCTTGGGTATAATCGCGCGACCATATCACAGAACCGTGAGCCTACCAAATCAGCGCGGGGCTTACATGTAGGAATTGTGCGCTTTACGGGCGGAATCCGGTTGACTCAGCCGCGCGACCGGGTAAAAGCGCACGCTCATAGGAATTCAACCGAAAGGCCCCTGCCTTTTCGGACGCAGGAGATAACCATGGCGAAGCCGACGACAATCAAGATCCGTCTGAACTCGACCGCGGGCACGGGCCACTTCTACGTGACCAAAAAAAACGCGCGCACCATGACCGAGAAAATGACCATTCGTAAATACGATCCGGTCGTTCGGAAGCATGTCGAGTACAAGGAAGGCAAGATTAAGTAATCTGCCATCCAACTTGGACAGTTTCAATGGGTTCTGCCACGGCAGAACCCTTTTTTGTTGTGGGTGCTTCCGGGTGAGGAGCTTCAAGGCGTATCACGCCGTTGCAACGAAGCATCAGCGGGCAGGGCAATCGGGTCCGCAGTGGGTTGCTTTTTGCAGGGGGTTGCCCCTACGCTTCAACAAACCGTTCCAAAATGTTGGCCGTCATGAAAAAAATCTTGTTATCCACAATGACCGTCTTGGCCCTTGCAGCCTGCGAAGACCCCTATAACCGCGAAGGAGTCGGGTTCACGGGAATCGATGGTGAACCCCGTTCAATCTCGGACGTGCCGGGTGCAGCCGCTTTCCTGCCGCCGGCAACGAATGTACCGGCTGAACTGGCCGTCCTGCCTGCGGTGCCCGTGGTCCGCGATCAGACCGACCCTGAGAAAGTGGCGCGTGTTGCAATCGACAATGGCGGACGCAGCGACACTGACGCGGTGGTTCTGACCGGCTCCGACACCAACCTGTTCCTAAGCACGGTTCGAGTGAACGGCACGCTGTACGGTGTTCTGCGTACCGCGAACAACAGCACCCGCGTGGACAACGCAGTCGGCGCAACCTTTGGCCGCGATGCGGAGCAATTCACCGGCTGCTTGCCAGCGGGGGACGTGTACCGCAAAGGCTCTTCCGAGCGCAGTTCGGGGTTTGCAGTGGCACTGAACTGCAGCTGACCGAACCTGTCACAAAGTATAGCAAAGGCCCCGCCGATTGGACGGGGCCTTTTTCGTGCGGGCGTTGGGGCTGCAGTTCTAGGAGCGCCTCGGCCGGATAATGGGCAAAAAGAAAGGGGCGGACCATTGCAGGCCCGCCCCAATTGATTTCGTTAAAGCAGCAGGTGCTATTCTTGCTGCCCCATGAACATCAGCAGGAACTGGAACATGTTCAGGAACGAGATGTACAGGCTCAGCGCGCCGTCGATAGCCGCTTTGTCCAGCCACTCCTGATCACCGTGGGTTGCGTGGGCAACGTAGGTGTTCTTGATGTCCTGCGTGTAGAACGCCGTCAGGCCAGCAAAGATCAGCACGCCAATCGCCGAGATCGCGAACATCATCGCGGGCGATTGCAGGAACAGGTTGATGACCATCGCCACCAACAGGCCGATCACACCCATCATCAGGAACGTACCCATGCCGCTCAGGTTGCGCTTGGTGGTGTAGCCAAACAGGCTCAGGCCAGCAAAGGCGATCGAGGTCACGATGAACGTCTGCGCGATCGAGTAGGGGGTGTAGATCATGAACACCGAACTCATCGACACGCCCATCACGGCAGCGAAGACGAAAAAGCCCAGTTGCACGGTCGCAGCCGATCCCCGGCGCATCAGCGCGCCCCAGCCAAAGATCAGGAACGCCAGCGGCGAGAAGATCACAAGCCATTTCAGCGGCGACAGGAACAGAGTCTGCCCCAGGCCGGTCAGGTAACGATCAGCGCCAATCTGAATGCCTGTCGCGGTCGGATCCGCGGTCACAGCAAGACCGGCAATCGCCCAAGCGGCGAGCGCCGTAATCAGCATGCCCACGGACATTGTGCCGTAGACTTTGTTCATGTGGGCGCGCAGGCCCTCGTCAATCTGGGCAGCGCGCGCGCCGGTCGCCGTCCGGATCGTGTCAAATTGTGCCATTAAGGGTCTCCCTTCACATCATTCTTATCGTGGTCCGAAAAGCGGACCCCGTTCCTCGCAAATATCGGCAACTGCGGGTCACGTTTCAAGGGTTTAGCGCCGGAATCCGGCTAAAACACGAAACAAAAATGGCGACCAGCGTGTGCAGGTCGCCATTCATTGAGAAAAGATGAATGCCAGAGTCATTTTTGCCAGAATTCCGGCGCATCCCAGATTGGGCGGGCGGCCTCGGCTTCAGCTTGCTCGTGGGTGATTCCGATGTCTTCCAATGCCCGCGCGTCCAGTCTTGCCAAGCTACGGCGTTGACGGTGCAGTGAAAGCGCATCCCACAGAAGAGACAGGCCAAAACGGCGGCGGGGCGGACAAGGGCGATTAATGGCAATTTGGGTCATAATATATGTCCTTTCTTGGTTTTTCGATGAATTTTCACCGTCTCATCAAGTTCCTTGATTTATATGGCGTAATGAGGCACATTTTGAAAATGAATGTTTATGAAGTAACACATAAGGATTCGTGAACATGCGAAATCTGGACATTACAACACTGCGGTCGTTCGTGGCGGTGGCGGATCAGGGTGGGGTAACGCGCGCCGCCGGTTTCCTGCACCTGACGCAATCCGCCGTTTCAATGCAGTTGAAGCGGCTAGAAGAATTGCTGGGCCTCGAACTGCTGGATCGTAGCGGCCGAACCATCGCGCTGACTGCGTCGGGTGAGCAACTGCTGGCTTATGCCCGCCGCATGATCGCGTTGAATGATGAGGTGATCTCGAAACTCACCGATCAGGCGTTTGAGGGTGAGGTGGTGCTGGGCGTGCCGCATGACATTGTCTATCCAGCGATTCCCCGAGTGTTGCAGCGCTTCAATGCGGACTTCCCGCGGGTGAGGGTGCAGTTGGTGTCTTCCTACTCGATTCAACTGAAAGACATGCTTAAGCGCGGCGAGTGCGACTTGATTTTGACGACCGAAGCGAACAGAGGCGATGGCTCCGAAACCGTCGCGGAACTACCGCTGCGCTGGATCGGCGCACCCGGAGGATCGGCTTGGCGCAAACGGCCGATTCCCATTGCTGTGGGACGTCGTTGCATGTTCCGGCCACAGATGATCGCGGCGCTGGATGAAGCAGGCCTGCCATGGGAGCTGTCGGTTGAGACCGAAAACGATCGTACTATCGAGGCGACCGTCTCTGCCGATCTGGCGATTCACGCCATGCTGGATGGCACCGAGGCGGCGCATCTGGTGCAGATCGATGACGGCGGCGTGCTGCCCGATCTGCCTGCGCATATGATCAATCTGTACGGAGGGGAGCCCGGGCGCGGCCCAGTGGTCGAGGCACTGGCTGACCTCGTCCGGCAGAATTTCCGTATGCTCGGTAGTGCACCCCTGAAGGCGGTTGTCGGCTAGGGCGTGATCACGACCTTGCCGGTCGCTGCGCGGTCGCGCAGCAGCCGCAGGCCCTTTTCGGCCTCGGATAGAGGCAGAGTGTTGCTGATATGGGGCTTGATTTTCCCTTCGGCGTGCCAACGAAACAGGGTTTCAAAGCTGTTCTGCACAATCTGTGGGCGGAAGGTTAGGTAGCCTCCGATATAGAACCCGATCACCGTGAGGTTCTTGACCAGCAGGTGGTTGGCGGGAATCTGCGGAACCTCTCCGCCTGCAAAGCCGATGGGCAGCAGGCGCCCTTCGGGATTGGTGGCGCGGAAGGCGGCTTTGAACACATCGCCACCGATTGCGTCATACACCACGTCTGCGCCGCCAAGTTCTTTGACGCGCGTGCGCAGATCCTCGGACGCGTCTATCAGGTGATCCGCCCCGGCGGCCTGTGCTACCGCCAGCTTGTCTGCGCCTCGGGCCTGAGCGATCACGGTCGCACCCATCAGCTTGCCGATTTCGACCGCCGTCAGGCCGACACCACCCGCCGCGCCAGTGACCAGCAGGGTTTCGCCGGGCTGTAGGCGCGCGCGGTGGTCTAGCGCGATGTGACTGGTGCCATAGGCGATCTGGATGGCAGCGGCATCTTCGAAGCTCATCGAATCGGGCATAGGAATCGCACGGTCTGCGTCGAACACACCGAATTCAGCCAAACCACCCTGGCCGGAGTAGACCGCGATCCGGTCACCGGGTTTCAGATGCGATACACCGGGGCCTGTCGCATCGACCACACCGGCGATTTCCAATCCCTGCGTAAATGGGGCCGGCGGCGTGTCCTGGTACGTCCCCTTCTGCATCAGCAGATCGGCGAAGTTCAGGCCGCAGGCCTTAATTGCGACACGAACCTGTCCTTCCCGGGGTTTGGGGATGTCTATATCGCAAAGCTGTGCGGCCGCGCCTTGGGATGGAATTCTGTAGGCCAGCATGAGTGCGCTCCTGTAGTTTGGAGCATAGGTTCTTGCCGCTCGGGGTTTGTCAATCTCTTACCCCGCATGAGGTGTTGCGACCATGCCAAGCTTACCCTGCGGTAGGAACGTGTGCCGGGCTGATATGACACAACTTTAAATCTCTGCCCCGGGAAACAGATTCAACCTTCTTGAAAAAATGCCCAAAAAGGGCAATATTGTCTGAGGTGCTGATTTGGGGGCATGTTCCTGATTAGGAAGTAGTTAAGGGCGGCTCGCTAGTGTTGCGTAAAAAGGCTTGTCGCGCACTCAGATCGGTTGTGTGTGTAGTTTAGAGGAGAATACCAATGACCCATCACGTCGATGTCCATGTGGGCAAGCGCGTCCGGCATCGCCGCTGGCTGATTGGCATGACCCAGCAGCAGTTGGCGCAGCAAGTTGGTATTAAGTTTCAACAGATTCAGAAATATGAAACCGGTGCCAACCGTATCAGCGCTTCCCGTCTGTGGGACATCGCCGAGGCATTGGATGTGCCTGTCAGCTTTTTCTTTGAAGGTCTGGAAGAGGCTGAAAAGGAAGCAACCGGCAAAAAATCGGTTCCGGCTGATCTGATGGGGGACAAGGAAGCGCTGGATCTGGTGCGTTCCTACTATGCCATCCCCGAAAACCAGCGCCGCCGTTTGTTCGAACTGGCCCGCGTGCTCAGCGACGTCGCCTGAGCCAACGGGGTTGACTTTGGCATGCGCGGGCCGCACGGGTAGCGCATGCAAGAGACAACGTTAAGCGATCTGGATGTTGCCGAAGAAATGGCCGACGCTGCGCGCGAGGCCATTCTTCCGTTTTTCAGACAATCCAATCTTCAGACCGACAATAAACTGGCCGAGGGCTTCGATCCGGTAACGGTTGCTGACCGAAATGCCGAACAGGCCATGCGTGCGGTGCTGGCCAAACGCCGGCCCAATGACGGTATTTTTGGCGAAGAGTTCGGTCAGGATGAGGGCACCAGTGGCCGGACATGGGTGTTGGACCCGATCGACGGCACGCGCGGTTTCATCAGCGGCACGCCGACTTGGGGTGTATTGATCGCGCTGAGTACACAAGACGGCCCAATCATGGGTGTCATCGACCAGCCCTATATCGGTGAGCGTTTTGTGGGGGCCGCCGACATAGCGCATATGTCCGGGCCGACAGGCTCGGCGCAGCTGAGAACCCGCCCGACATCCAGCCTGGATCAGGCGATACTGTTCACGACTTTCCCTGAGGTTGGCACACCCAAGGACCGCGCGGGTTTCGAGTCCGTGGCGCAGCATGTGCGCCTGACGCGCTATGGCATGGATTGTTATGCCTATGCCCTGCTGGCTGCGGGGCAGGTTGATTTGGTGATCGAGGCTGGTCTGAACGCCTATGACATTCAGGCGCCGATTGCGGTGATCGAAGCGGCTGGCGGTGTTGTCACCGACTGGCAGGGCGGCCCGGCGCATGAAGGCGGGCGCGTGTTGGCGGCTGCGAACGCTGAACTACACGCAGCGGCGCTGGAGCTTTTGCGCCAACACTGAAAGTGATTGCCGGCTCTGAACCGGTCGGGTAGGGTATGGCCGGCTGGTTCTTGTGCCCGTTTTCCGCCAGCCAAAGCTCTTCTTGCACGAAACGGGTGTAAAGCAAGGGGGGCGGAATGACCGAAATCCTAATTAAAAATGCAGACACCATCCTGACGATGGACGACACGCGCCGTGAACTCTCTGGCGCGGATATCCTGATCCGTTGTGGGCAGATCGAACAGATCGGCCACGGCCTGCCGACTTCTGGCGAAATTCACGATGCGGCGGGCTGTGTCGTGACGCCGGGCCTGGTTAACACCCATCACCACCTGTACCAAACACTGACCCGCGCGGTACCCGGCGGGCAGGACGCGCTTTTGTTTGGCTGGCTGAAGACGCTCTATCCTATCTGGTCCCGGTTTGGGCCGGAAGAGATGTTCGTGTCGGCTCAGATCGGATTGGCCGAACTGGCCCTGTCCGGGTGCACGCTCAGTTCCGACCACCTGTATCTGTACCCGAACGGTGCACGGTTGGATGACACGATAGCAGCGGCCACCGAGATCGGCCTGCGCTTTCACCCCACGCGCGGTGCCATGAGTATTGGTGAAAGTGACGGAGGCCTGCCGCCGGATTCGCTGGTCGAAAAAGAAAAGGCCATCCTCGACGACATGATCCGCGTGGTTGATGCGTTCCACGACCCGTCAGAGGGGTCGATGGTCCGCGTTGGGTTGGCCCCGTGTTCGCCGTTTTCCGTTAGCCGCGATCTGATGCGGGATTCTGCGGTTCTGGCGCGCGACAAGGGCGTGATGCTGCACACCCATCTGGCGGAGAATGACGAAGATATCGCCTATTCACAGGCACAATTCGGCTGTCGTCCGGGGCAGTATGCCGAAGATCTGGGCTGGACCGGTTCGGATGTCTGGCACGCCCATTGCGTCAAGTTGGACGGGGCCGAGATAGACCTGTTCGCCAAGACTCAGACCGGTGTCGCACATTGCCCTTGTTCCAATTGTCGTTTGGGGTCAGGCATTGCGCCGGTGCGCGCCATGCGCGACCACGGCGTTCCGGTCGGTTTGGGCGCAGACGGGTCCGCAAGCAATGACAATGGCAATCTCATGCTCGAGGCGCGGCAGGCGATGTTGCTGCAACGGGTTGCGAACGGTGCGGATGCCATGTCCTCGCGCGAAGTGCTGGAGATCGCAACGCGCGGCGGTGCCGATGTTCTGAACCGCCCCGACTGCGGGCGGCTGGAACCCGGCAAGCGAGCAGACATTGCCATCTGGGACACGCGTGGCATCGAAAGCGCCGGCAGTTGGGACCCGGCGGCGTTGCTGCTGGCTGGGCCGATGAAGGCGAAGCATCTGTTTGTCGAGGGGCGTCAGATTGTGCGCGACGGGCATGTCACTACGTTAGACATGCCGCGTGTGATCGAGCGACAGAACCAGTTGGCCCGCGCCCTGCAGCCTTAGTGGCTGACGCGTTCACCAGCGATCCAAACCTCGGAGATCGCCCGGTCGTCGCCCATCATGATGGTAGGGAAGATGGCCTCCCACAGATCGTCTGCGCAGGCCTCGCGCTGGGCGATGGCAGGGGTCGAGGCGAGGTCAAGGACGATCAGATCGGCCTCCATCCCCGGCGCAACGTTGCCGACGCAATCGTCCATCCGCAGCGTGCGCGCCGATCCGACGGTACCCAACCAAAGCAGCTGAGCGGCATGCAAAGGCGCGCCCCGCAGCTGCCCGATTTCGTAGGCGGCGGCCATGGTGCGTAGCATCGAAAAGCTGGACCCGCCGCCGGTATCCGTTGCCAGACCAACCCGGTGGCCGTCCCGCATCAGTCCGGTCATGTCGAACAGACCCGACCCGATGAACGTGTTCGAAGTCGGGCAATGGATCAGCGCCGCGTCCACCTCGCGAAGCCGGTCGCGTTCACGGGCTTCCAGATGGATGACGTGGCCGTAGACACCATGCGCACCGAGCAGGCCGAATTTCTCATAGGTATCCAGATAGTCGCGCGCCTCGGGGAAAAGCTCGCGGACCCATGCGATCTCGTCGGTTTGCTCGCTCAGATGGGTTTGCATCAGGCAATGCGGATGTTCGGCCCAGAGCGCGCCCATCGCCTCAAGCTGCTCGGGCGTGGAGGTGGGGGAAAAGCGCGGAGTGATGGCGTAAGACAGCCGGTCGACACCGTGCCATTTCGCGAGCAATGCATCAGACTGGTCATAAGCCGTCTGCGCGGTGTCCCGCAGCCCCTTGGGTGCGTTGCGGTCCATGCAGGTTTTACCGGCGACGACACGCTGATTGCGCTGTTGCGCGACGGTGAAAAATGCATCTACGCTTTCAGGGTGGATGGTGCAGAAACTGCACATTGTCGTGGTGCCATGGGCAGTCGTTAGATCGAGATATCGGTTGGCGATCTCGGACGCATAGGCGGGATCGCTAAACTTCATCTCTTCGGGGAAGGTATAGGTGTTCAACCAGTCGATCAGGCGCTTGCCCCAACTGGCGATCATAGCGGTCTGGGGGTAGTGAACGTGGGCATCCACAAACCCGGCCATGATCACATGCTGGCCATGATCCACCACGGTGGCGTCCGGATGGGCAGAGCGCAGGCTGTCGGCATCCGCCACGGCGGCAACGCGGCCGTCTTCGACCAGTACCGCCTCGCTGATTTTGACGGCCTCGGTCGGCTCGCCCTTGAACGGGGAACCGGTGAAACTCAGAACACGCCCTTTCAGCAGCGTTTTTTGCGCCATTTTTCTTCATCTCCGCCTGTATGGGACCGTGAAACAGCATAGGCGGGCGAAACTTGTCGGTAAATCGCCGCATTGTCATTGTTTTCCGGTAGCAGCTTCTTCTAATTAGGGGCCAATGACCGAATGATACGGGGGCAGACATGACGACAGGCTTTGATGAACCCGTAAATGACGCGCACAGCGATGAAGATGTCTATGCGTTGGATCGCAAGACCGTAGCGGCCATTTTGTACGCGGTCGATGTAGACGACCGGGACAAGCTGGTTGAGCTGATGGAGCCGTTGCACCCGGCCGACATCGCCGACCTTTTGGAACAGATCAATCCCTATGACCGTGCACGTCTGATCCGTCTATATGACAAAGAGTTCGACGGCGACATCCTCTCGGAACTCGATGAGGCGGTGCGCGAAGAGGTCATCAACGTGCTGCGCCCGGATGTTCTGGCCGACGCTGTGCGCGACATGGAAAGCGACGATGTTGTCGACCTGCTGGAAGACCTTGAAGAGCCGCAACAGGAGGCGATCCTTGACGCGCTGGAGGATTCTGAGCGGATCGCGGCCGAACAGGCGCTATCCTACCCCGAGAACTCGGCCGGTCGTCTCATGCAGCGCGAGGTGGTCATGGCGCCCGAGCATTGGTCGGTGGGGCAGGCCATCGATTTCATGCGGGCCAACGACGATCTACCTGAACAGTTCTATCATGTGGTGCTGGTCGATCCTCGGCTGAAGCCCGTGGCGCAGGTCACGCTGGGCAAGTTGATGGCCACACGGCGCGAGGTGCCACTGCATGACATCGCCGAAGAGGAGTTCCACTCCATCCCCGTCGATCAAGACGAGGAAGACGTGGCCTATGCCTTCAACCAATACCACCTGATCTCGGCCCCTGTTGTGGACTCAGATGGACGGCTGGTTGGCGTAATCACCATCGACGACGCCATGGTCGTTTTGGATGAAGAACACGAAGAAGATATCCTGCGTCTTGCAGGCGTTAGCGACGAAAGCTCGATCTCGGACAGTGTGGCGGCGACCAGTCGGCGGCGTTTGCCGTGGCTGGCAGTTAACCTGTGCACAGCGATCTGTGCTTCGCTGGTGATTTCACAGTTTGAGGCTGCGATTGATCAACTGGTGGCGCTGGCGATTCTGATGCCGATCGTGGCGTCGATGGGCGGCAACGCGGGGACGCAGTCGCTGACGGTTGCGGTGCGGGCGCTGGCGACGCGCGACCTAACCAACGCCAACGTCATGCGCGTGATCCGGCGGGAACTGCTGGTGGGGATGCTGAACGGGCTGTGTTTTGCCATCGTACTGGGGACGGTCGGTATGATGTGGTTTGATTCTCCGATGCTGGGTGTCGTGATCGGGTCGGCCTTGGTCGTGAACATGATCATCGCAGGCTTTGCAGGTACGGTAGTACCGGTTGTGCTGGACCGCATGGGTGTTGACCCTGCGCTGGCATCGGGAACCTTTGTGACGACGACTACGGATGTCATGGGGTTCTTCATCTTTCTTGGGCTTGCCAGCGTGGTGCTACTGTGACCGATCTGACCGAAATCAAAGCTGCCGCGCGCAAAGCGGCTTTTGCGCGCCGCAAGGCTGCGTTTGACACGCGCTTGCCCGGAGCAGCAGGACGGCTGTCCGAGGTTCTGGCCGGGCACAGGGGCGTTCCGATTTCTGGCTATATGCCGATCCGCACTGAGATTGATCCGCTGGCCGCAATGGCCGAGGCCTCGGCCTATGGCCCGGTCGGTGTGCCGGTGATTCAGGCCGCCGGGCAACCGCTGAAGTTTTCGCGCTGGACGCCCGAAGGGGTGCTGATAGATGGCCCGTTCGGCGCCAAGGTGCCCGAGGTCGATGACTATTTCGACCCCGAGATCCTGATCGTACCGCTGGTCGCGTTTGACGCGCAAGGCGGACGGCTAGGCTATGGCGGTGGGTTCTATGATCGCACATTGGAAGGCCTGCGAGCTAAACGCCCGACGCTGGCCATCGGTTTCGCCTTTGACGCGCAAGAGGCCGAAGGGTTGCCTTTGGAGCCCACCGATCAGCCGCTGGATATGGTGATCACCGAAAGCCGGGTGCTGACGTTTTCGGCCTGATCGCTTCAGGTCGGGCTGTTTTCGCGGAAGTATTCCCAGGCATCGACTTCGCGTCCGTCCGGCAGAATGCAGACGCCCGATTGCCCGTTGTCACCGTCGCGAATTTCGTACTTCGCACCGCTTTCCACACAGAACGTAGCCGCGGGGTTAGCCAGTTCGGCTGAGGAGTCTGGTGGGGGCACGTCGTCGCAAGCGGCGAGTGCGATCAGGCCAACAGTGGCGGTAAGGGCGCGAGTCATAAAGATTCTCCTGTTTAAAGGGTTTCGGCACTTTATGCAGGCACCATAACCGCTTGTGCTTGGCCATTACCACACTTAGGACAGGTTGGATGAGGATACTTTTTCTGGGTGACGTCATGGGCCGTGCGGGACGCACGGCCATTCAGCTACACCTGCCACGTCTGCGCGACGAGTGGCGGCTGGATTTTGTTGTGGTCAATGGCGAAAACGCCTCGAACGGGATGGGTCTGACCGGCGATCACGCCAAGCTGCTGCTGGATGCGGGTGCAGATTGTGTGACGTTGGGCGATCATGCCTTCGACCAGAAAGACATGCTGCAGTTCATCGAGAAAGAGCCGCGCATCGTCCGGCCGGTGAATTTTGCCAAAGGCGCGCCTGGACGGGGGCATCGTTTGTTTAATGCACCCGGAGGCCGAAAGGTATTAGTCGTTCAGGTGCTAGGGCAGGTCTTTATGAAACGGCCCTTTGACGATCCGTTCTCGGCCATTGAACCGATCCTGAAATCCCACCCGCGCGGGGGGCAGGCGAACGCCATCCTCGTTGACATGCATTGCGAGGCTACGTCCGAGAAAATGGCAATGGGCCACTATTGCGATAAACGCGCCAGCCTTGTCGTGGGGACGCATACCCATGTGCCTACAGCAGACGCGCAAATCCTGCCGGGCGGCACGGCCTATCTGACCGATGCCGGGATGTGCGGGGACTATGACTCGGTGATCGGCATGGACAAGGTTGAACCGATGCGCCGGTTTATCACTGGAATGCCCAAGGCACGGTTCACTCCGGCCAATGGCGAGGCAACGCTGAGCGGCGTGTTTGTTGAAACCGATGACCGTGACGGGCAGGCAAAATCTGTGCAGATGGTTCGGGTTGGCGGGCGTCTGCAACAGGCCGGGCCTCAGTAAGGCTTGCTCTGCCGCACGCAATGCGGGAAACTGCCCGACGGGCGCGCAAGCCAGGCCAAGGTTCGGACACAAAACCAAGAATGCATTTCCTTCAACTGACAGAAACGGGCAGTGCGATCGTGGCGCTGATGGTCGTTGCGGGCATGTTCGTCATGTTCCTGCGCGAGGTTTACCCGACCGAGGTTGTCGCCATTGGTGGTGTGGCCGTGATGCTGGTGACGGGCATCTTGCCGTATCAGAGCGCGCTGGCTGTGCTCTCCAATCCGGCGCCATGGACCATTGCCGCGATGTTCATCATCATGGGCGCATTGGTGCGGACCGGGGCACTGGATGCATTTACCTCAACAGCGCAAAAGCAGGCACAGGTCAATCCGCGTTTTGCCATTGGTCTGTTGATGGCATTTGTTGTGCTGGCCTCGGCCGTGGTGTCGAACACGCCGGTCGTGGTGGTGATGATCCCGGTCTTTGTGCAGATCGCGCGCACGCTGAATGTACCGGCCTCAAAATTGCTGATCCCGTTGAGTTACGCGGCGATTCTTGGCGGCACACTGACTCTTATCGGAACCTCGACTAACCTGCTGGTGGACGGTGTGGCGCGGGCGCAGGGGATGAAGGCGTTCTCGATCCTTGAGGTCACTCCACTGGGCATCGCGCTGGTGATCTACGGCATGGTTTACCTGCGTTTCATCGCGCCGCGCCTGTTGCCGGATCGCGACAGCATGGCCTCGTTACTGTCCGACCGGTCCAAGATGAAGTTCTTCACCGAGGCTGTCATTCCGCCCGAAAGCAACCTGATTGGGCGTGAGGTAACCGGTGTTCAGCTGTTCAAACGCCCCGGTGTGCGTCTGATCGACGTGATCCGGGGTGATGAGTCTCTGCGGCGCAACCTAAAAGGGGTTGAGCTGAAACTCGGTGACCGCGTGGTTCTGCGGACAGAAATGACCGAATTGCTTAGTCTGCAAAGCAACAAAGAACTCAAGCGTGTCGATCAGGTTTCGGCGGTTGAGACCAAAACGGTCGAGGTTCTGATCACCCCCGGTTGCCGTATGGTCGGTCGGACGCTTGGCGCGCTGCGCCTGCGTCGTCGCTACGGTGTCTATGTGCTGGCGGTGCATCGGCGGAACCAGAATATCGGACGTCAGCTGGATGATCTGGTGGTCCGCGTTGGCGATACGCTGCTGCTGGAAGGTTCGCCTGCAGATATCCAGAAGCTTGCGTCTGACATGGATATGGTTGACGTCACCCAACCCTCTGCCCGTGCGTTCCGGCGAAGCCACGCGCCGATTGCCATTGGTTCTTTGGTGGGGATTGTTGTGCTGGCTGCGCTAGGCGTAGCGCCGATCCTGCTGCTGTCGGTTCTGGCTGTTGCGGTGGTGCTGATGACGCGCTGCATCGACGCGGATGAGGCGTTTTCCTTTGTCGAAGGCCGCTTGCTGGCACTGATCTTTTCCATGCTGGCCATCGGAGCAGCATTGGACAAATCCGGGGCCGTTTCGCTGATTGTCGAGGCGATAGCGCCGGGCCTCAGCGTGCTACCGCCCTTCCTGATCATCTGGGCCGTCTACCTGCTGACCTCGGTGCTGACCGAGCTGGTGTCGAACAACGCGGTAGCCGTGGTGGTGACGCCGATTGCCATCGGTCTGGCGCAGGCAGTCGGGATTGATCCGCGCCCGCTGGTGGTAGCGGTGATGGTGGCGGCCTCGGCCTCGTTCGCGACGCCGATCGGGTATCAGACCAACATGATGGTTTACGGACCCGGAGGCTATAGATTTACCGATTTCCTTAAGGTTGGTGTGCCGTTGAACCTGACGGTCGGCTTGCTGGCATCCTTACTGATCCCCTTTATCTGGCCGTTGTAAGCCCGGCGCGGTTTCGCCGATCCTCGACTAAAGGTCTTGTAAATGCCGATCCAGGCACGATCTTTTCATCAAAGCGGATGTGAAAGGATTGGACCATGCCATTTCCAAAACTCGGTAAAGCCATCGTCGTCGGTGCAATCGCACTGACTGTTTTGGGCAGCCAGAGCCATGCAGGGATGGTAACGGGAACAGCCACCTACCGCGAGCGCATCGCGGTGCCGCCGGATGCGACACTTTACGTCGAGCTTCAGGACGTCTCGCTGGCTGATTCGCCTGCGATTTCCCTTGCTGCGAAACGTTATGCAATGAGCGGTGTGCCTGCGCAATTTGAGTTGGCCTTTGACGATGCCCTGATCAAGGACGGCCACCGTTACGTGGTGCGAGCCTCAATCAATCAGGGGCAAGATCTGCTGTTTACCACCGATACAGCCTATCCGGTATTGACCGATGGGGCGGGGAATTCCACCGATCTGATACTGGTTCAGGTTCAGGGGGGCGCAATGCTGGACAACACACAGTGGACGGCCGCCGTTTTGAACGGTGCGGCGATTGAGGTTGAGCGTCGTCCTGAAATTGCCTTTGCACAGGACGGAGCTTTTTCGGGAAGCGGTGGATGTAACCGCTTCAACGGTCAGGTCGAGATTTCCGGAGCAAACATCTCGTTCCCGGACAACATGGCCGCGACCTTGATGGCTTGTCCTCCGGCGCTGGAAGAGGTTGAACGACAGTTTTTCAAAGCGCTGCAAGGCACCACCACCTATGCGATGGAAGGGGATGCCTTGGCCTTTCTGGATGCTGCAGGTCAACCGATAATCAAATTCGTGCGCAGCCAGTAAACCGGGGCCGTCAGGCCACGGCCCGCGACCGCCCCGCATTGCGGCCCGAAAAGATGCAGCCGCCCAAGAATGAGCCTTCCAGCGCGTTGTAGCCGTGATAGCCTCCGCCGCCGAACCCGGCGACCTCTCCGGCTGCGAACAGGCCGGGGACAACTTGGCCATCCGCGCCGATCATCTGGCTGTCGAGATTAGTCTGTAACCCACCCAATGTCTTGCGCGTCAGCACATGCAGCTTCACCGCAATTAGCGGACCATTGGCCGGATCAAGGAATTTGTGCGGCTTGGCTGTTCGGATCAGTTTATCCCCGCGGTAATTGCGCGCGGCCAGAATGGCTGCCATCTGCGCGTCTTTAGTAAACGGGTTGTCGACCTGACTGTCCCGCGCCTCGATCTGGGCGCGCAGATGTGCTTCGTCGATCAGACCGCCGCCCAGTTGGTTCATGCCGCTGACCAGTTCGGTCAGCGTATTGGCGACGATGAAATCCTCCCCGTGTTCCTTGAACGCCTCAACCGGCGCGGTGGCTTTTGATCCGGTCAGGACCCGCTGGAACAGTACCTCGCGCCAGCCGCCATCGGTCATGTCAGGGTTCTGCTCGGAACCCGACAGGGCGAATTCCTTCTTAATTACCTTCTGGGTGAGCACGAACCAACTGTATTCATGGCCGGTTTTCAGGATTTCCTTCAGCGTGCCCAGCGTGTCGAACCCCGGCAGGCAGGGCGGTTTCAACCGATTGCCCCGCGCGTCGAACCACATTGAGCTTGGACCGGGCAGGATACGAATGCCATGCGACGGCCAGATCGGGTTCCAGTTGCGAACGCCTTCGGTGTAGTGCCACATTCGATCGCCATTGATCACGTGGCCCCCAGCCTTTTCGCTGATCCCGATCATGCGTCCATCCACGTGAAAGGGCACACCCGCAACCATGTCCTTTGGCGGCTCGCCCAACCGGTCGCGCGGCCAGTTCTTTCGCACCATCTCAAAATTGCCACCGATCCCGCCCGAGGTGACGATGACCGAAGGCGCATAGACCTCGAACTCACCCACCTCATCGCGGTTTGTCTTGGCACCATGAGGGGCCGTGTCATCGGCCAGAACTTCGCCTGAAACGCCTTTGGTACCGCCGTTCTGCATGATGATGTGGCTGACCTGATGACGAAATTTCAGCTCGATCAGCCCGGCGCTCACATGGTCCTGTACGCGGCGGATGAAGTGTTTCAGAACGCCCGGGCCAGTGCCCCAAGTTATGTGAAACCGCGGTACCGAGTTGCCGTGACCATCCGCATATGACCCGCCACGCTCGGCCCATCCAACGATGGGGAACCAGCGCAGGCCCATTTCGTATAGCCAGGGGCGCATCTCTCCCGCGGCGAATTCAACATAGGCCTCAGCCCATTTGCGCGGCCAGGTGTCTTCGTCGCGGTCGAACTGCGCGCTGCCCATCCAATCGCGCAGGGCCAGTTCGTGGCTGTCCTTGATGCCCATGCGCCGTTGTTCCGGAGTATCGACCATGAACAGCCCGCCCAGGCTCCAGAACGCTTGCCCACCCAGAAAATGCCCGGGCTCCTGATCCAGCACGATCACCTTTTTACCGCGGTCCCCCAGCTCGGCCGCCGCGGCCAACCCCGCTAGTCCGGCACCTACGACGATGGCATCGGCAGTATTGTTGGTCATGTCTTGTCCTTTCAGCGGCTGCGGAGCCAGGCGATATAAGGCAGGGCCACGACATACATCATGATGCCGTAAACGGCGGAGGGCAGGGCCAGCGGGCTGAACCCAGTCTCGGTCCCCGTGATCAACGCTGCCAACGTAATCCCAAGTGTCGAGTTTTGGATACCGGTTTCGATTGAGACCGTCTTACTTTCATCCCACGACAGTTTCGCGGCTCGGGCGATCCCTAGCCCGATGGCCAGCAGTGCAATGTTCAAAGTGACCAGACCGGTCCCCATGATCCCAAGGTTTTCAATGAACAGCTGCCAGTTGCCGGCCAGTGCTGCGAGGACGATCAGGACAAATAGGGCAGTCGCAACTTTGGACAGAGGCGCGTCGATCCGTTCTGCAAAGCCGGGTGCGAAATGGCGAATACTGACACCAATGGTCACGGGCAGGGTGGTGATCAGAAACAAGGCAATTGCCAACCCGGTGATCGAGACTTCGGGTGCGTCCTCGCCCATGAAGTGAGCGATCGACCATGCAGCCAGAATAGGAACTGTCAGCATTGAAAGCAGGCTGATCACCGCAGTCAGGCTGACCGACAGCGCGACATCTCCTTTGGCCAGTTTTGACAAGATGTTGCTGGTCACGCCGCCAGGACAAAAGCTGAGCAGCATGAAGCCCACCGCGATTTCGGGCGGCAGGGCGAACAGCTTGACGGTGATAAAGGCGGCAATCGGCAGCAGCACCACCTGGCTCAAAGCGCCAATGGCGAAAGGGTAGCCCCGGGTTAAAACGCGTCGGAAATCAGCGACGTGCAGTCCGATGCCCAGAGACAGCATGATAATGGCCAGCGACAACGGCAAGCCGACATTGATAAGCAGATCCAAGAACAACTCCTCCCAAAGCCGTTCTGGGCAGCCTATGCGAGGGTTGAAGCCGCAGGCAACCGCGCCGTTGGGTCACAAATAGCGCTGGGCAAATCGGCGCAGGATTTCGCCGGGTTGGGTGACGTCGGCGGAGTGGCAGATATCGATCAGGCGTTGAGCATCTTCCGGCGGGAAATAGCCGTGGTGTTTGTAGATGTTTATACGCTCTTCGAAGTCGCGCGCGTTGGCTTCGGGGTGGAACTGCGTTGCATAGACGTTCCGGCCCCAGCGGATCATCTGAAACGGGCAGGGTTCCGAGGCTACAAGGTGCACGCACCCTTCCGGCAGGGTCTGCACGGCTTCTTTATGGCCGACGAAAGCGTCGAAGGTTTGTTCTAGCCCGGCTGTCAGAGGATCGCGTGCACCGTCAACGGTCAGGTGGCAGGTTGAAGGGCCGACGGGCTCTCCGAACTGGGCCTTGCTTACATCGCCGTCCAGATGCGCGGCCAGAATGCCAAGGCCATAGCAGCAGCCCATGAACGGATGGTCATAAGCAGTGATCTGCGGCATCAGGCCCATGATGGCGGCCTCAATCCGCGCATCCATTGGGGATTTCGTGGCCGGATCGTCACTGACGCAACCGGGACCGCCACCGACGATTACCCCAGCATAGTCAGTGACGTTCAGGCCTTCGGGTAAGTCCTCGCAATCCAGACGGATGCGGTGGGTCTGGTCCGACGACAGGCCGGTCTTGTCGAGGATCGAGGCGTATTCGGCGTCCGACGCCTCGGTCTCTGGGCGCAGTTGCAGGATCAGAAATCGTTTCATGCGCTGCCTTTACCCGTCAAAGCGGCCAGAAGACAAGAATAGCAGGAATGGAAACCGCTACGATGAGGATTTCCAGCGGTAGCCCCATACGCCAATAGTCGCCAAAGCGATACCCGCCGGGGCCAAGAACCAGCGTATTGTTCTTGTGGCCGATGGGGGTGAGAAACGCGGCCGAGGCCGCAACGGCGACCGTCATCAGGAACGGATCGGGCGAAACCTCAAGCGTGCGAGCCATCTGGATACCGACGGGGGCGGCTACGATGGCGGTGGCGGTGTTGTTCAGCACATCCGACAGAGTCATCGTGACGATCATCAGCACCGTCAGAATGGCCCATGCGGGCAGGCCGTCGGTCAGTTGGACAAGCGCGTTGGCGATCAGTTCGGTGCCGCCCGAGGTTTCCAGCGCGCTACCCAGCGGGATCATCGACCCCAGCAGCACGACCACGGGCCATTCGATGTGGTTGTAGAGATCGGCAATCGGCATGATCTTAGTCAGTACATAAGCGACCACGACCAGCCCCAGTGCAATCGGCAGATAGATCAGCCCGACACTGGCTGCCAATACGGCGGCGGCGAACAGGCCAATGGCCAGCCACGCCTTGTCGTTTGCGGTGACGTTCAGGCCTCGCTCGGCGAGTGGCAGACAGCGCAGCCATTCGGTCACGTCAGCGCTGCGGTCGCGGGGGCAAAGCAGCAACAGGATATCGCCCGCCTCGACCTCGGTCTTGCGGACTTGTTCGGTGATGCGGCGACCTTGGCGCGAGATTCCCATCAGCACGGTGCTTTGCCGCCAAGCCAGTCCCAACCCCTGCGCGGTACGTCCGGTGATGCGGGAACTTTCGGGGGCGACGACTTCGATTACCTCCAGCCCGTCGCCCTCGGCGGTCAGCAATTCCTGCCGCCGTGTGTCTGAGAAATCGAGGTTCAGCGCTGCGCGGAATTCATCCAGCGCCTCAGGTCGAGCCTCAAGCACCAGAGCGTCGCCTTCTTTCAGCGTGGCATGGGCAGAGCGGCCATAGCGGCGCTTGCCGTCCCGGATCAGGCCGATGATGGCAACATCGGATTTCTCGGCAGCCTCATAAAGCTCGCTAACCCGTTTGCCGATATGCGTGGATTCCGGCGGCACGGTCAGTTCAGCGATGTACTCAGCCAGCGCTTCGGAGGACTCCTCTTGCGGTCCACGGTTTGGAATAAGCCGCCATCCGATCAGCGAGACAAAGGCCAGACCGGCAATCGCCGCCACCCCGCCAACCGGAGCGAAATCGAACATCTTGAACGGCTCGCCCAGTGTTTCTTGCCGGATTGAGGCGATGATAATGTTGGGCGGTGTACCGATCAGCGTCGCCATGCCGCCCAGAATGGTGGCAAAGCTCAACGGCATCAGGGTCAGGCCCACCGAGCGACCTGCCTTACGCGCGGTCTGGATATCGACCGGCATTAGCAGCGCCAGCGCGGCGACATTGTTCATGAAAGCCGACAGAACAGCGCCGATCCCGCCCATCAGTGCAATATGCGCACCCAGCCCCCGTGAGGCGTCGACCAGAGTGCGCGTGATCAGGAACACAGCCCCCGAACGGACCAAACCGGCTGACACGACTAAAACCAAAGCCACGATGATCGTCGCAGGATGCCCGAACCCGGCAAATGCGTCATCCACTGGGACAACGCCAAGCACGACCCCAATTAACAGCGCGGAAAAGGCCACAAGATCGTAACGAAACCGCCCCCAAAGAAGCATTCCGAATACAGTGGCGAAAAGGGCAAAAAGAATAATCTGGTCTGTCGTCATGCCGTCACCATACCCGCAAGACGGCCTTGGACAAGCCGCTCTCTTGATCCCATGCCCTGCAAACGTCTATATGAGCGCCGAACACGCAATCACTATCACGAGGACGCACCATGGCAGGCCATTCCAAATGGGCCAACATCCAGCACCGCAAGGGACGTCAGGACGCCGCGCGGTCCAAACTGTTTTCCAAGCTGTCGAAAGAGATCACCGTCGCCGCCAAGATGGGCGACCCCGATCCCGACAAGAACCCGCGCCTGCGTCTGGCTGTAAAAGAGGCCAAGTCGAACTCGGTCCCCAAGGACGTGATCGACCGCGCAATCAAGAAATCGGTTGCAGGCGAAGGCGACGAATACGAAGAAATCCGGTACGAGGGCTATGGCCCGAACGGCGTCGCTGTGATCGTCGAGACGATGACCGACAACCGCAACCGGACCGCCTCGACCGTGCGCTCGACCTTCTCGAAGAACGGCGGCAATCTGGGCGAGACCGGCTCGGTCGGGTTCATGTTCGAACGCAAGGGTGAGGTTGTTTATTCTGCCTCTGTTGGCGATGCCGACACCGTGTTCGAAGCTGCCATCGAGGCAGGTGCCGAAGACGTCGAAAGCTCGGACGAGGGCCACATCATTTGGTGTGCGGATACCGATCTGAACGATGTGTCGAACGCGCTGGAAGCCGCGCTGGGCGAAACCGAGTCGACCAAGCTGGTCTGGAAACCCACCACCACGACCGAACTGGGTTTGGACGATATGCAAAAGCTGATGAAGCTGGTCGATGCGCTGGAAGATGACGATGACGTGCAGCGCGTCACCACCAATTTCGAGGCCACGGACGAGGTCATGGCGCAGCTCTGATCCGCGCCAAACAGCAGCCTTTGAAAACCCGGCCTTAGGTCGGGTTTTTCTTTTTCAGTTGACCGGAACCTTATAGGCTGGAGGCTAAGCAATTGTGTCCGTGGGGCATTTTACATCAATTGAGAGAATGACGGACAGTTCGGCGCCTACACCCAAACGGAATATTCCGGTTCTTGCCGGGCAGAGCATTCTGTCTCAGGTCGCGTGGACGCTTGGCAGCCCGTCCGTGGTGCTGCCATTTCTGGCCGTTTCGCTGGAACTTCCGATGTTCATCGCCGGGGCGCTTGTTTCGATCCGGATGGTGGGCAGTATGATTTCAGACGTGTTTCTTGCGCAGCCGATTGCGGCGCGGAATCGGAAGAAACGCGGGATTGCCCTGACCGAAATCGCCATCGGCGCCTGCCTTGTCATGGCGGTGGTCGTTGCGTCGACCGGAGTGGTTCCGGCCACCGGTGTAGCCTTCGTCGCGGCGTTTTTCCTGATTGGTCTGATCGAGGAAATTCAGTCATTGATGTATACCGACCTGATCGGCGACCACGTACAATCCAAGTCGCGAATGGTCTTGCATTACTTGCAGCTTGGAATCGGCGGGTTAGGAGCCATCGGTTTGGCGTTGCTGGTCCATGAGATCACCAAGGAAAATCCACCATTTTCGCGCCATTCCGCAGTTATTGCCGTTTCTGTCACGTTTTTTGTGCTGTCGGCTCTGTGCATTCTGGCCATGTCCGAAATCGGCAAAGAGGCTGAGCCCAAGACCGACGCGCAGCCTGCGCGGAAACGAAAGTTCTCGGAAAATTTCACCGACATCATTGCCATGTTCGATCAGGCCTGGTTCCGCCACTACATGATCATGCGGCTGCCTTTGGTCGTGGTGTCCCTTTCGGTGCCGTTCTTTGCCCTGATCGCGGCTGAGGCGCATCACGCGTCGGCCAAGGGCCTGACCGCCATGATCATCTCATCCGCGTCGGGATATCTGGTCTCGGCCCCGTTGTGGCAACTGGTGAACATGAAATCGCACCGCGCCGTGATGGTGGTCGGCAACCTTATGGTTGCCTTCACCGGTGGCGCGCTATTGGCAGTACACTTTTTAAGGATCGATCATGCGGTGCATCTACATGCGGTGGCCCTGTTCATTGTGACAGTCGCCGTGACGGGCATAGGCAGCGCCCGCAAGCTGTATTTCCTAGACGTGGCGCCCAAGGATCAGCGTGTCAAAGGGGCCGCTGCAATCAAAAGCATCTGCCGGATAACGGCGGTCATACTGTCAGCCGCTTTGGCAGCCGTCGCGCATATGCACGAGGTCGCTTGGGCGGTTTTCTTCATCTCTCTCGTCAGCCTGATTGCCGC
Source organism: Ruegeria sp. ABF4_144 (assembly GCF_056160045.1). Taxonomy (NCBI): domain Bacteria; kingdom Pseudomonadati; phylum Pseudomonadota; class Alphaproteobacteria; order Rhodobacterales; family Roseobacteraceae; genus Ruegeria; species Ruegeria sp. ABF4_144. The sequence continues at coordinate 2,318,908 of NZ_JBSWWK010000001.1, read as the reverse complement.
CATCACCTGCTATCGGGTGGTTTTGCCAAACACGAAAATACCCGAAACGTCCTGACCCGGAGGGCTACGCTTTCGCAGGAAGAAGTGCCTGTGCCGCAATCCGTTTGACCGCGGCGGTCAGGGGCGCCAGCGCAGGGGACAAAACGCGGCCTACTTGCCATGTCAGTGGTACGTCCAAGGGCGCATCGGGCAGCAGAGGAACCAACCTTCCGTCATCCAATGCCCGCTGCGCAAGCCCCAATGGATTCATACCCCAACCCATCCCGGCAATTGCCGCGTCCACGAACCCTTGAGGGGAGGGGAGGAAATGCGAGGGCGGCGCGACTCTCTGACCAATCCTTTCGGTGATCCACGATTTCTGCAGGCCGTCCTTGCGATTGAAGGTCAGGCAGGGCGCTCGGGCCAGCGTGACTGTATTCACCCCGTTGGCAAACCACTGGCGCATATAGCTTGGACTTGCGGTTGCGATGTAACGCAGCGCGCCCAAATCTGAGGCATCACAGCCCGCCACCAGTTGATTGCCCACAGTGATGGCGGCGCTGACCTCTCCGCGTCGCAACCATTCCGCCGAGTGGTCCTGATCATCAACCAACAGATCGAACAGCAAGCCATCGACCTGTGCCATCGCGTCAATGAACCACGTCGCCAGAACGTCGGCGGGAACGGCCACCCGAACGCGTGCCGGGCCGCTGGCTTGATCCAGGGTCAGTTCCCGGGCCAGCTTCGCCTCAAGCAACCCGATATCCTCGGCATGTTGCGCAATCCGCAAGCCGGCAGGGGTACCCGTGCAGGGTGTGCCGCGTTGGATCAGGGCCGCGCCGACGCGATCCTCCAACGCTTTGATCCGCTGCGATATGGCCGAGGGCGTCACAGACAACTCGGCAGCGGCAGCCTCAAAGCTGCCATGGCGCAGAATGGAAGACAGCGCCGACAGGTGATTGGGATCAAGCAGCATTAGCCAAACTTAACTAAGGTCAACATCTTTAATTTGATAGAGGACCCCAATACCCGTAGTCAATGCCTCGGAACCACAGGAGGTCACATGTCTACATCCCTGATTGCAGGCTTCGCTTTGGGCTTCAGCCTTATCCTTGCCATCGGAGCGCAGAACGCTTTTGTGTTGCGTCAGGGCTTGCGGCGCGAGCATGTGCTGCCCTTGTGTCTGACTTGCGCAGTGTCTGATGCCATCCTGATTGCCGCGGGCGTTGCGGGCTTCGGTGCGCTGGCCTCGGCTGCGCCGTGGTTCGAAACGGTGATGCGCTACGGTGGGGCGATCTTCCTGACATGGTACGGCCTGCGAAGCCTACAATCGGCTTGGCGCGGCGGTGCGGTGATGGACGTGGCCGAGGGACAGCGCGCCAGCTTGAGGTCGGTGTTGCTGACCGTTCTGGCCTTCACTTGGCTGAACCCGCATGTCTATCTGGATACCGTTGTGCTGATCGGATCGATCTCTGCCCAATATGACGACCGTATGGCCTTTGCGCTGGGCGCGATGTCGTCCAGTTTCGTGTTCTTCTTTTCCTTGGGGTACGGTGCGCGAGTTTTGTCCCCCGTCTTTACCAGACCGCGGGCCTGGCAGGTTCTTGACGTGGTGATTGGGGTGGTAATGCTGGGGATCGCTTACAAGCTGGTGGCCATGTGACGGGTTGCCCCGGCCGGGGTTTCAGTGTTCAACCGTTAACATGACAACTCTTGCGCCCACATACCGCCCGCTGGTGGGCATGTTCTGGATGTTCGCCGCCGGGGTGTCCTTTGTTGTCATGACCGCGCTGGTAAAGTCGCTGGGCTCGACGATGGACCCGATTCAGGCAGCGTTTCTTCGGTTCGTCTTTGGACTGGTCTTTCTGTTGCCCGCCTTGAAGCTGGTCCTGACGACGCACCTGACACGTCGGCACCTGACCCTGTTCGGAGTACGTGGGATCGTGCACGCCGTGGCCGTGATGCTGTGGTTTTTCTCGATGACGCAGATCCCCTTGGCCGAGGTCACCGCGATGAACTACATGACACCCGTCTATGTCACCCTAGGTGCGGCGTTGTTTCTTGGAGAGAAGCTGGCCTTTCGCCGGATCGCCGCGATTTGCGTGGCGATAATCGGCGTCGTAATCATTCTGCGCCCCGGATTTCGCGAAATTTCAGCTGGCCACCTGACCATGCTGGGCACGTCTCTGGCGCTTGGGGCTTCTTATTTAATCGCAAAGGCGCTTGTACGAGATCTGCCGCCGTCGGTTGTCGTGGCACATATGTCGATATGGGTGACGATTGCCCTGATTCCTTTTGCGGTGGCCGTCTGGACACCGCCCAGCCTGCGCGATCTGGGCGTTCTGTTTCTGGTCGCTAGTTTTGCCACAGCGGGTCACTATTTCATGACGATTGCGCTGAAAGCCGCGCCCGTAGCGGTGACGCAACCGGTGACTTTCCTGCAGCTTATCTGGGCCACACTGGTAGGTGCGCTGGTCTTTCACGAAAGCGTCGATATCTGGGTAGTTGCTGGCGGCACGCTGATCCTGTCGGCGGTCAGCTTTATTGCCTGGCGCGAGGCCGTTCTGAACCGCAGTAGTCTGACAACCCCGAGCATCGCGCCCAAGATTTAGCCATATTCGGCACCCGAAAACGGTTATTAATTGACGAGTCAATAAAAACACCGTAGCGTTTTCTCCACTTAACGTTGGGAGAGGATAGCTATGCCGAAACTCGGAATGGAGCCAATCCGTCGCGACGCGATCGTGCGCGCGACGATTGCCGAGCTTGGGTCGAAAAAGTCCCTCGACGTAACTGTCAGTCAGATCGCCAAGCGGGCCGGAATGTCCAGTGCGTTGGCGCATCACTATTTCGGCGGCAAAGATCAGATTTTTCTGGCCGCAATGCGACGCATCCTGTCAGATTTTGGCACAGAGGCGCGCGAGGAACTGAAAACCGCTCCTCCGAAAGAGAGGGCGCAGGCCATCATCCGAGCCTGCTTTGCGCCATCCTGTTTTACGCCTGATGTCATCGCCGCTTGGATGACTTTCTACGTGCTGGCTCAGACAAACGAGGACGCATTGCGTTTGTGGCGGGTTTATCAGGCGCGCGTTCGGTCCAATCTGGTTGATGCCCTACGCCCGTTGATGAGCGATCCGGTCGAAGCGGCCGAAAACATGATTGCCCTGATCGACGGTCTGTATATTCGCGCTGCACTCAGCGCCCCGGAAGAACCCCAACTGGCCGTAGACCACGCGATGCGTGTTCTCAATACTCTGCTCGAGGCTGAAAAATGACAAAACCCAACATTCTGATCCTGATGGTGGATCAGCTCAACGGTACCCTCTTTCCCGACGGTCCCGCAGACTGGCTGCATGCTCCGAACCTGAAAAAGCTGGCGGAACGGTCGACGCGGTTTGCAAACGCCTACACGGCGTCACCGCTGTGCGCACCGGGGCGGGCCAGTTTCATGTCTGGCCAGTTGCCCTCGCGTACCGGGGTTTATGACAACGCGGCCGAGTTCAACAGCGATATCCCCACCTATGCGCACCATCTGCGCCGCGCAGGCTATTACACCTGTCTGTCGGGCAAGATGCACTTTGTCGGCCCAGATCAACTGCATGGGTTCGAAGACCGTTTGACCACCGACATCTACCCGGCCGATTTCGGTTGGACGCCCGATTACCGCAAGCCGGGTGAGCGGATTGACTGGTGGTATCACAACATGGGCTCGGTGACCGGCGCGGGTGTGGCCGAAATCTCGAACCAGATGGAGTACGACGACGAGGTTGCCTACAACGCCAAGGCCAAGCTCTATGATCTGGCCCGTGGCAATGATGACCGTCCGTGGTGCGTGACCGTTAGCTTTACCCACCCGCATGATCCTTACGTGGCACGTCGGAAATACTGGGACCTATACGAGGATTGCGAACACCTGCTGCCCGAGGTCTCGGACCTGGGCTACGAAAACCAGGACCCGCATTCCAAGCGTATCTTCGACGCGAACGACTGGCGCAGCTTTGACATCACCGAGGAAGATATCCGCAGGTCCCGCCGCGCTTATTTCGCCAATATCTCATATCTGGACGACAAGATTGGCGAGATTCTCGAAGTGCTGGAGACCACGCGGCAAGAGGCGATCATCCTCTTCGTCTCGGATCACGGTGACATGCTGGGCGAGCGTGGTTTGTGGTTCAAGATGACCTTCTTTGAAGGCTCGTCGCGCGTGCCGCTGATGATCTCGGCGCCGGACCTACCAGCGGGACGGATTGACACGCCGGTCTCGACGATCGACGTAACGCCCACGTTGGGCACGTTGGCAGGCGTCGACATGGCCGAGATCGCGCCTTGGACTGACGGCGAAGACCTAGTGCCTTTGGCGCAAGGTGTTGAGAGGACCGCGCCGGTGGCGATAGAATACGCGGCCGAAGCATCCTATGCCCCGCTGGTCTCGCTGCGCTATGGCAAGTGGAAATACAACCGCTGTGCACTGGACCCGGATCAGTTGTTCGACGTTGAGTCTGACCCACACGAACAAACCAACCTTGCCGAAGATCCCGCACATGCCGGAACGCTTGAGTCCTTGCGTGCGAAATCCGAGGCCCGCTGGGATCTGGATCAGTTCGACGCCGATGTGCGCGCCAGTCAGGCCCGTCGCTGGGTCGTCTATGAGGCGTTGCGGCAGGGGGGCTATTACCCGTGGGATTATCAGCCGCTGCAAAAGGCGTCCGAACGCTACATGCGGAACCACATGGATCTGAACACAGTTGAGGAAAGCCAGCGTTACCCGCGCGGCGAATAACCTCTTCACCTTTTGACAAAGACTCCTGCCGAACAATTCCAAAAGGGGTTCGGCGGGCTATGGAGACCTGAATAATGGAAGCAGATTTCGTCATCGTTGGCGCAGGGTCCGCAGGCTGCGCGATGGCATACCGCCTGAGCGAGGCCGGGGCCTCGGTTCTGGTGATCGAACATGGCGGCACCGATGCCGGGCCGTTCATCCAGATGCCGGCGGCGCTGAGCTATCCGATGAATATGGCGCGTTACGATTGGGGCTATCAGTCGGAACCCGAGAAGCATCTGAACAACCGCCGTCTGGCCTGTCCGCGCGGCAAGGTGATTGGCGGATCGTCCTCGATAAACGGGATGGTCTATGTGCGCGGCCACGCGCGCGATTTTGACACGTGGTCCGATATGGGCGCGGATGGCTGGTCTTATGCGGATGTGCTGCCCTACTACAAACGTATGGAAACGTGGCACGATGGCGGGCACGGCGGTGATCCCGAATGGCGGGGCAAAGATGGCCCGCTGCATGTTTCCCGCGGCCCGCGTGAAAACCCTCTTTTTCAGGCCTTTGTCGATGCCGGACAGCAGGCGGGGTACGAGGTTACCGGCGATTATAACGGTGAAAAGCAGGAAGGCTTCGGCCCGATGGAGCAGACCGTCTGGAAAGGACGGCGCTGGTCGGCGGCGAATGCCTATCTGAAGCCTGCGCTCAAGCGCGACAACTGCGATATCGTGCGCGGCTTGGCGTCGCGCGTGGTCCTGGAAAATGGCCGCGCGACCGGCGTGGAGCTGATCCGTGGCGGCAAGAAAGAAATCATCCGCGCCCGCCGCGAGGTGGTACTGGCGGCGTCCTCGATCAACTCACCCAAGCTGCTGATGCTATCGGGGATCGGTCCTGCGGCGCATCTGGCCGAGCACGGGATCGAGGTTGTTGCGGATCGTCCCGGCGTGGGCGCGAACCTGCAGGACCATCTGGAGCTGTATATTCAGCAGGCCTCGTTGCAGCCTATCACGCTGTATAAGCACTGGAACCTTGTCAGCAAAGGCTTGATCGGGGCGCAGTGGTTGTTCACGAAAACCGGCCTCGGGGCGTCGAACCAGTTCGAAAGCGCGGCCTTCATCCGCTCGAACCCCGGCGTCGAGTATCCGGATATCCAGTATCACTTCCTGCCCATTGCTGTCCGCTATGATGGTCAGGCCGCAGCGGAGGGGCATGGGTTCCAGGCGCATGTGGGGCCAATGCGCTCGCCGTCGCGTGGAGCGGTCACGCTGCGCTCGGACGGGCCCGAGGACGCACCGGTGATCCGGTTCAACTACATGAGCCACGAGCAGGATTGGGAAGATTTCCGCAAGTGTATCCGACTGACCCGTGAGATATTCGGGCAGGACGCATTCAAACCGTTTGCAGGTAAGGAGATCCAACCGGGTGCGGACGTGCAGACCGACGAAGAGCTGAATGGCTTCATCGCCGAACATGCCGAAAGCGCTTATCACCCCTGCGGTACCTGCCGTATGGGCCGGGCTGACGACAAGAACGCGGTCGTTGACCCCGAAGGGCGTGTGATCGGGGTGGACGGGCTGCGTGTCGCCGACAGCTCGATCTTCCCGCAGATCACCAACGGCAACCTCAACGCGCCGTCGATCATGGTGGGTGAGAAGATGTCGGATCATCTGCTGGGCAAAGAGGCCTTGCCAAAAGCCAATGATCGGCCGTGGATTCACCCGGCATGGGCGACCGCGCAGCGGTGATTTGATCCGCGTCAAAGCGGGGTGTGACAAAGGCGTTTAGACCTGACTCGTAACGACATATTTTAGGAGCGAACAGGAATGTCCCACACCCCGCATGAACTGGCCGAAGAGTTTCCGGACAAAGTCGAACTGATGAGCCAGCTCAAGCAATCGGATGCGCATTTCGCCCGGCTGGCGGATGAGTATCACGAGGTCAACCGCGTCGTTCACCGCGCGGAAACCAATATCGAACCAATGGAAGATCTGGCTGAAGGCGAGTTGCGCAAGAAGCGCGCTGCGCTGAAAGATGAGATCTGGTCGATCCTGTCAAAGGCTTAAGATCCAAGGGCGGGGGCTCTGCCCCCGTCGTGTCAGTCGGCGCTACCTCTGAAGTTCAGGTGACCTCATAGGGCAGGGTGCCGCGGGTGTGGGCGTCGATGGACAGGCGGCGTTCCAGAGGCGGGACCGAGCGTTGGTGGCAGTTTTGCCGCTCGCAGATGCGGCAGGAAATGCCGATGGGTTCGTAGGCGCTTGCGTTGTTGATATCGAGGTTGTCGGCATAGACCAGAGCCTCGGCGTGACGGACATCACACCCTAGGGCGATAGCATAGCGACGCACAGGCGCGCCGAATGAGCCGCCCGATTTAGACACATCTCTTGCCAGTGAGATATAGCGGACGCCATCCGGGGTTTCCGCCAGTTGTCGTAGGAAATGGCCCGGAGTTTCAAACGCGCGGTGGACGTTCCATAGGGGGCAGGCACCACCGAAACGGGCAAATTGCAGGCGTGTCGCTGAGTGACGTTTGGTGATCGTGCCTGCCTGATCGACGCGCACAAAGAAGAACGGGATTCCCTTGGCGCCTGGGCGTTGGAGTGTCGAGAGACGATGCGCCACTTGTTCAATGGATGCTCCGAACCGGTTGCTGAGCCGTTCAAGATCGTGGCGATATTCCTGCGCCGCAGCCAAAAACGCGTCATAGGGCATCAGCGACGCCCCGGCGAAATAGTTGGCCAAACCGATCTTGGCGATGGCGCGGGCTTCCTCGCTTTGAAATTTGGCAAAATCCAATGTTGCGTCGAGCAGCTTGTCCTGACTGATCAGCGCCACTTGTAGCAGCAGTTGAAACACTTGCGTCTGCGGTGCTGTGCGCGACCCGAGTTGCAGTGTCTTGCTGTCGGCGTCATATTTTCGCGTTTCGGGGATATCTACGAATTGCACCCGAATGCCGCGCTCGCCGAGGCTGTTGATGGCCGCGGCGCGGATGCCGCCGACTTCTTCGGCGCGTTGGGAAAATCGTTCAGCCGCGCGGTCAACCGCGTCGATGTAGTTGTCGCAATAGTGGAAGAAATCGCGTACTTCCTCCCATGGGCTGGCCTGAATCTGAGCGTCTTCACGGCCCAGGGCTTCGTCCAGCGAAGCCAGCCGCTCGTGCGTTTGCCGGTACGTTCGGTGCAGCGCGATAAACGCGCGGGCCAGTGCAGGGGCGTTCGAGGCTGTCAGTCGAAGGTCGGCCAGCGGTGGCATGTCGTCGAAGACCGGATCGGCCAGGGCCTCACGCATGTCCGAGACTAGGCGTTCGCTGTCACCGGTGCTCAGCTCGGTGACATCCATGCCGAATTCCTGCGCCAGCGCCAGAACAACCGTGGTCGAGATCGGCCGGTTGTTGTTCTCCATCTGGTTCAGGTAGGGCAGCGAAACCCCTAGTTTCGTGGCGAATTCCTTTTGCGTTAGAGTCAGGCGCGTGCGCATTTCGCGCAGTTTTGCACCGGCATAAAGCTTTTGGGTGGCCATGGCGTGCCTTTGCAACTTTTCTATTGCTGCAAGCTAACTTTGCAAACCAACCGGCGCAAGCCGTGTTACAAGCCCAGTCGCCGTTCGCGTCGGATAACCGAAGCGATGGCGCAGATTGCCAGAACGGAAGTCACAAGCATCAGCCACAGCAGGGGCATCGCGCCGGTTTCATGGGTCAGTAAGGCCCCGGCCAACGCGCTGAGACCAGCGCCGCCGCCCAGCATGATCGCACCGCTTAACCCTGAGGCGGTGGCGGCAAGGTGGGGGCGTACGGATAGGGCGCCTGAGGTGGCATTGGGGATCGTCATGCCGTTTCCAATCCCCACAAAGGTCATGAAGCCAAAGAAGCTGAGTGCAGTGCCAAAGCCTGCCAGAAACAGGATGGCCGACAGGGCAACGCCGAGAGCATTCAGCCAGCATCCCCAGAACACCATCCGGTTTACACCAAAGCGGACTGAATAGCGGCCGCTGACGAAGTTGCCGAAGAAATACCCAACCGCTGGTGCGCCGAAATAGATACCGACCTGAGCGGCACTGAGGCCAAAGAGTTCGGTGCCGATAAACGGCGCCCCGCCCAAGTAGGCGAAGAAGGCGCCCGATGACAAAGCCGAGGACAGCGAATAGCCCCAGAACCGGGGTGAGCGCAGCAGTTCAGGGTATTCACGAAACTGCTGTATAAGCGTTTTGCCACTTTTGGCTGAGGTTTCGCCAAAGTCTGCGTAGGTCAGCCCCAGCGTCATCACGCCCAGTGCGAAGGGCAACCAGAAGTTGGCCTTCCATCCAAAGTTCTCTTCCAAGATGCCCCCGATGGCGGGGCCGATCATGGGTACAACCGCCATACCCATAGTCACGTATCCGATCATTGAGGCGGCGTTATCCTGATCGTAAAGGTCGCGCACCGCCGCCCGGCTGAGCACCATACCAACGACCACGATGGCCTGACACATCCGGAAGGCCAGAAAAATCTCGATGTTCGGGGCGTAGATGCAGCCAAGTGTTGCGATGAGGAACAGAGACAGTCCCCATAGCATGACGGGGCGACGCCCGGCTTTGTCCGCGATCGGGCCGATCAGTATCTGCAATGCCGCATTGACCAGAAGGTACAGAGCAATCGACAGCTGCATGACTTTGTAGTCAGTCTGAAAATGCAGCGCCATGTTCGGCAGGCTGGGTAGGAACAGGTTCAGGCTGAGCGCGGACAGCCCCGAAAGTAAAACCAGCGTTGAAATCGTGGGTGGCGAACGGTGCGCCCGGGATGAACTGAACTGCATGGTTCACATGTATAGTGGCCGTTTCAGGGAATGCTATCCAAGACTGCGTTTCATTGTGATACTTAGCAAATTTACAGTTTTCCAGAAGTTTGTTGCGGGAAGTTTGCAAATTTGCCGAAAGATGCTTTGGACATGATGCGTATGCGTATAGTGTCGCCCGAAATCTCACAGGGAATGAGCGCCATGAAAGACATCCTTACCGAGCTTGAAGACCGCCGCAACGATGCCCGGATGGGCGGTGGGCAAAAGCGTATCGACGCGCAGCACGGGCGTGGCAAGCTGACCGCGCGCGAGCGGATCGAACTGCTGCTGGACGAAGGCAGCTTTGAAGAGTTTGACATGTTCGTCAGCCACCGCTGCACCGATTTCGGGATGGAAAATCAAAAGACTGCGGGCGATGGCGTGGTCACCGGTTGGGGCACGATCAACGGCCGGATGGTTTATGTGTTCAGCCAGGATTTCACCGTGTTTGGCGGCTCGCTGTCGGAAACCCATGCGCAGAAGATCTGCAAGATCATGGATATGGCGATCCAGAACGGTGCGCCGGTCATTGGAATCAACGACTCGGGCGGTGCGCGAATCCAGGAAGGCGTGGCCTCGCTGGCGGGGTATGCCGAGGTGTTCCAGCGCAACATCATGGCCTCGGGCGTGGTGCCGCAGATCAGCGTGATCATGGGCCCCTGTGCCGGTGGCGCTGTTTACAGCCCGGCGATGACCGACTTTATCTTCATGGTCAAAGACACGTCCTACATGTTCGTGACCGGCCCCGACGTTGTGAAAACCGTCACCAACGAGGTTGTGACCGCCGAGGAGCTGGGCGGTGCATCGACCCACACCAAGAAATCCTCGGTCGCCGATGGTGCGTTCGAAAACGATGTCGAGGCGCTGGCCGAAGTGCGCCGTCTGGTCGACTTCCTGCCACTGAACAACCGCGAGAAACCACCGGTGCGCCCGTTCTTTGACGAACCGGACCGGGTCGAGACCTCGCTGGATACACTGATCCCGGACAACCCGAACACGCCTTACGACATGAAGGAACTCATCACTAAAGTGGCGGATGAGGGTGATTTCTACGAAATTCAGGAGGATTTCGCCAAGAACATCATCACCGGTTTCATCCGTCTGGAAGGGCAGACCGTGGGCGTTGTGGCCAACCAGCCGATGGTTCTGGCTGGGTGTTTGGACATCGACAGCTCGCGCAAGGCCGCGCGGTTCGTGCGCTTCTGCGACTGTTTCGAGATCCCGATCCTGACGCTGGTGGACGTGCCGGGCTTCCTGCCGGGTACGTCTCAGGAATATGGCGGTGTGATCAAGCACGGCGCCAAGCTGCTGTTCGCCTATGGTGAAGCCACCGTTCCAAAGGTCACCGTGATCACCCGCAAGGCCTATGGTGGTGCGTATGACGTTATGGCCTCCAAGCACCTGCGCGGTGATTTCAACTATGCCTGGCCGACTGCCGAGATTGCGGTGATGGGCGCCAAGGGTGCGACCGAGATCATCCACCGTGCCGATCTGGGCGATGCGGAAAAGATCGCGCAGCACACGCAGGATTATGAGGACCGGTTTGCTAACCCCTTTGTAGCCGCCGAGCGCGGTTTCATCGACGAGGTAATCATGCCGCAGTCCACCCGCCGCCGCGTGTCCCGCGCGTTTGCCAGCCTGCGCAACAAGCAACTGAAAAACCCGTGGAAAAAGCACGACAATATACCGCTGTAAGGGACATGCCGAACGGTCCGCCGGACAGAGGCCAATCTGTCGGCGGAACTTGGCGCAACTGTCGCGCGGAAGTTTGACTTTGAGACTAAAGTTGATAGATGACCGACCGTATCAGACATAGAAAAGCGCGGGCCACAAGCCATGCGCGCGCGACCCCGGAGAGAGGAGCCCGCGTCAACCGGGGCTGGGGTCGCGCCTTTATTCTGATGCTTCTGGGATGGTCATCTGCAGCAGTTGCGCAAACCGACAATCTGTTGCCGGTCCCTTCAGGACAGCCGGTGCATCTGAGTGATGTGCTGCTGGACAACAACCCGGGTGAGCTGTGGGTCAGGTTTCGATTTGTAGCACCCAAGATCGGCTATACCGCCGGGCGAATTGGCTATGACGTCGCCTCGAACGACATGGAACACCTGTGCCAGACCCTGGCAGTTGCTTATGTGGAGCATCACCAACTTGATCCCGCGCGTGTTGTGATCTCTCTGTCTGATCGGCCAGTCGAATTCGGGCGATCCGCGCCCGATGCCACGCAGTTTTTTGAAGCCTACCGGCTGGAGCAATCCCAATGTATCTGGGAGGGGCTCTGACCATGAAACCCCGTTTTCACCACCTCAGAGCGTTTCTGAATACCATTGCGGCTTTGGAGGTGCGCGACATGATCCCGTCTGGTTTGAGGGGCGAACCTGTTTCCCTGATATCTTTGAACAGCGAGGTGCCGATATGCTGAAGCACCGCGGATTTCCCGGACGTTTTCCGGGGACAGATTTCCAATTCACCATTCGCCGTGCCAACCCCAAAGGGGTCACGCCGATTACGCGGCGCGAGCGATTTCGCGATCGCAAACCGGCCGATCGTCGCGCCGATGCCGCGTTCATGGAAGCGCTGTGGCAGAATTTCGGCGATCAGCCGTTCGAGCGGGGCAATCTGGACGCCGGCCGTTTGAGTTGGCTGTTCGAGCGTGAAGTGATTGCGGCCGAAGATCCGTTTGATCCGGCCAGCTATGACGCGTTGTTGGTAATCGACGTGGACGCGGCGCGGTTGTCGTTTCCTGATATCTTCGACGGGGTGCGCTGAGCCGTGCAGACCGCTGTCGCACATATCAGTTCGAAGGGATCTTCGACCAAAACCCTGCCCGGTTGCGGGCAGGGCGGTTCTGTGCGTTCAGAAGTTCAGCTGTGCAGCGACTTGCACACGGTTGCCGTCAAATGTTCGGCCCGTGGGTTCGTCGTTCCGCTCACCATAGATGTACTCGGCGCTCAGTGTCAGGTTTTCGGTGGCCTGATAGAAGGCGTTGACGTGGATCGTCTCCAACTCGGTAAAGGACAACGTGCCGGTCGACGTGGGCAGGTCGTAATCTTCCTTGCCGTAAGCGATGCCGACATTCCACTTTTCGCCCAAGTCCTGCCGGAGTTCGATGGTGTAGCCGTTCACATCGTTGGCCGCGCCGCCGACGACGGGGTCACCAAGACCGATAAGATAGGGACCCAGCGCCTCGCCAGTGACGTAGTTGACCTGAAACAGGCCGCCCGCCCACGGACGGATCGAGCCGGACAGGGTAAAACCGGTCTGGTCCACCTCGACCCCGCCGCCTTCGGCTTTGCCATAAAGGGCCGCTGCGCGGGCGACGTAGGTGCCGTCATTGTATTCGGCCGAAGCCGTCAGCACAGGGTCATCCGAATTCGATCCGCTGACGTTTTCTTCGACCGATACGGCGAAGGACGTATTGGTTCCGAAACCATTGGTGTAGCGGACCTGTGGCTGACGCGCGAAGGCGATACCAACGGGTCCGTTGAATTCGACCGAGGTCGGATAGGTGTCCAGCGGCTGGAAGTTGGTCCAGTACTGGCCGATCAGCCAATTGTCCCCGATTCGGATATTGGCATGGCGCAGTCGAAATTCGGCGGTGCCGTTGGACGCAAAGAGATCAACCTCAAGTTGACCGTCGATGTCACCAAGCGCGCTGGGTGTGGTGGTCAGCAAACCGATCCGCGACTGGCGCAACGTCGCGCCAAAGGTACCGTCGGTGGCGGCCGAAGGCTCACCAATAACGTTCACGAACGCGGTGTCGCCCTGATCGAACTCGAAATCGTAGAAGAAGTCGGCTTTGACGTAACCGTAGACGTCCAAAGTGGTGTTACCGATCCTAAATTCTCCGGGTGTGGAGCCTGGTCCGGTGGATTCCAGCGCTTCGATCCGGGCGCGCAACGCATCCAGTTCGGCCTGGGTTTCGGCATCTTGGGCAAAGGCCAGCGTACCGGACACGCTAAGAGCAGAGGCAGCAAGCAGGAATGCCTTTTTTCTCTTTATAATCATGTGGGTGTTCCCTTGTGTGCAGAAGTGCATGGGCAAGGTTTCACGCAAATGTCAGTGTGGGAAATCACGAGAACGGGACGGAAAGCGCCCGAATTCTCAAGCAAATTTGTGCAAGGCGCCAGCGATTTTCACGGCTGGGTGAACAGATCGGTTAACCATACGGTTGCGAACAGAATTCTACAGCTGCAAACTGTGACGGCCCGTGATGATGCATGCGCAGAAACAGGCCCCGATGCGGAGTTTTGTAACACCAATGTGACTGTTCAGGCGGGCGGAAACGCGGACTTGATGGCGCAAGGTTTCGGCGCAAATTTGCGCGGGAATTCACCGTATGGGCGAATTCCAGCCGGAATCATACATGGAAACAATACTTTGTTTGCGGCCTTGATTGTGCCGTGCAAAGTGATCGGGCCGTGCGGCTCTACTTTGCCTGCGCCGCACAAGCACCTACTATTCCGTACCCCTTCCTTCCGCGGGCAGGTTTGTGACATTCACAAAACCTTGCCCGCGTTTTTCTTTGAGCGTGTATCGCGCTTAAGGCGGCATAAATCTGCGCAAAATGCAGATTTGCGGGGGCTGTTATTGAATAACGTCCCCCGCTTACGCCATCTGCGCCCCAACGCATCAAGAAACCAAAAGGGGCAGAGCGTATGCGAATCTCAAAATTCTTCCTTGCCGTGGCAACCTGCGCAGGGCTTACAGCCTGTGGCGACTCGTTCGGCGAACAGGCCTTGCTTGGCGGCGGCGCTGGGGCGCTGGGGTCAGCGGTCCTGGGCGCCGACCCGTTCGTTGGCGCCGCGGTCGGTGCCGCAAGCAACGTGCTCTACTGCAAGACGCAGAAGAACTGTTACTAACGTAAATTTCGGGGCGCCCGTTGCCCCGACCGTCATCGCGCAACACGCCGTCGCGGGGTTCATGCCCTGCGGCGGCGTTTTGCGTTTCCAGAACACCAAGACAAAGGACGTTCCATGTTCAACAAGATCCTGATCGCCAACAGGGGTGAAATCGCCTGCCGGGTCATCAAGACCGCCCGAAAGATGGGTATTGGCACTGTCGCCATATACTCGGACGCGGACAGAAACGCGTTGCATGTGTCGATGGCGGACGAGGCCGTTCACATCGGTCCCCCGCCCGCGAACCAATCCTATATCGTGATCGACAAGGTGATGGATGCTATCCGCGAAAGCGGCGCTCAGGCGGTTCACCCCGGTTATGGTTTTCTGTCCGAAAACGCCAAATTCGCCGAGGCGCTTGAGGCCGAGGGCGTGGCTTTTGTCGGCCCCCCGGTTGGCGCGATTGAAAGTATGGGTGACAAGATCACCTCGAAAAAGATTGCTCAGGAAGCAGGCGTTTCGACCGTTCCAGGCTACATGGGCCTGATCGAAGACGCGGATGAGGCGGTGAAGATCAGCCAGGAAATCGGCTACCCCGTCATGATCAAAGCCAGCGCCGGTGGCGGCGGTAAGGGCATGCGCATCGCGTGGAACGACGAAGAGGCGCGCGAGGGTTTCCAGTCATCCAAGAACGAAGCCGCGAACTCGTTCGGCGATGACCGGATTTTCATCGAGAAATTCGTGACGCAGCCCCGCCACATCGAAATTCAGGTTCTGTGCGACAGTCACGGCAATGGCATTTTTCTGGGCGAGCGCGAATGCTCGATCCAGCGCCGGAACCAAAAGGTGGTGGAAGAGGCGCCGTCGCCGTTCCTGGACCCCGAAACCCGCAAGGCGATGGGCGAACAAGCGGTGGCTTTGGCCAAGGCCGTGGACTATGCCAGCGCCGGTACGGTGGAATTCATCGTCGATGGCAACAAGAACTTCTACTTCCTCGAAATGAACACCCGACTGCAGGTGGAACACCCGGTGACTGAACTGATCACCGGCGTCGATCTGGTGGAACAGATGATCCGCGTGGCAGCGGGTGAAAAGCTGACCATCACTCAGGATGACGTGACCTTGACCGGCTGGGCCATCGAAAACCGACTGTATGCCGAGGACCCGTATCGCAACTTCCTGCCCTCGATTGGCCGACTGACCCGTTATCGTCCGCCAATGGAAATCGCTGCAGGCCCGATGCTGGTGAACGGAAAATGGCAGGGTGACGCGCCCGAAGGCGACGCGGCCGTGCGTAACGATACCGGCGTCTATGAGGGCGGCGAGATCAGCATGTATTACGACCCGATGATCGCCAAGTTGTGTACTTGGGCCCTGACCCGCGAACAGGCGATCGAGGCGATGCGCGTGGCATTGGATAGCTTTGAGGTCGAGGGCATCGGTCACAACCTGCCGTTCCTGTCCGCAGTGATGGACCATCCTAAGTTCGTCAGCGGCGACATGACCACCGCATTCATCGCCGAGGAATACCCGGACGGGTTCGACGGTGTTGAGCTGTCTGCAGTTGATCTGCGCCGGATCGCGGCGTCTTGCGCGGCGATGTATCGCGTGGCCGAGATTCGTCGTACCCGTGTTTCGGGCCGTATGGACAACCACGAACGCAAGGTCGGCAAGCGCTGGAATGTGTCGCTGCAGGGGCAGGAGTTCGACGTCAAGGTCAAGGCCGACAAAGAGGGCGCTACCGTCAAGTTCGCCGATGGAGAGACCCTGCGCGTGGCCTCGGACTGGACGCCAGGTGATCAGCTCGCCGTTGTCGATGTAGACGGAAGCCCTCTGGTCATGAAGGTCGGTAAGATCTCGGGCGGGTTCCGCATTCGTAACCGGGGTGCGGACCTGAAAGTGCATGTGCGCCGTCCGCATCAGGCCGCACTGGCCAAGCTGATGCCCGAGAAACTGCCGCCGGATACCTCGAAAATGTTGCTATGCCCGATGCCCGGCCTGATAGTGAAGATCGACGTCGAAGTAGGGCAAGAGGTGCAGGAAGGTCAGGCGCTGTGCACCGTCGAGGCGATGAAGATGGAGAACATCCTGCGCGCCGAGAAGAAAGGCACCGTCGCAAAGATCAACGCAGCCCCAGGCGACAGCCTCGCCGTGGACGATGTGATCATCGAGTTCGAATGATCATGACCGCGCTTTTGCCATATCGCACTGGGTCCCCGGCATTTCGCGCCGGGGGCTTGGGGCGTGGCGAAGGCGCTCAGCCGCCCTCGCGCCGTTCGCGAATCTCGCGTTCGCGCAGGGGGGTTTTGTCGATGGACCGGCCGATTTCACGCACGCTCCAAGGGGAGGGTTTGCGCAGTTTGACGACACCGTCCTTGTCGACGAACACCATTTGGAACCCACGTGGCCTCAACTGCGACCGGATCGGAGATCGCGCCGAAGGGTCAGTGTCGGTCAGCACAACCACGTCGCGGTCGCGCATGGCGGCTTCGCCCTCGATCAGCATGTCGATCTGTTGCTGGAACCGCGGGTCAGCGGGCGTGTCGGCAAAGACGACGATGGGCCGATTGACCCACAAAAATTCGCTGAGTTCGCTGTCACCCACAGGGCGTACAAATTCGTCCTCAGCCGGTGCAGACCCGTCGGCGGCCATCGCGGCCAGCGGGATTAGTGCCGTTAAAACAAGGGCAAGCGTTCGTGTCATGGGGCCTCCTGTTGAATTGAATATAGCCCCTGTGCCCACGAATGCGACCGGTGAAATGCGCAGGGCGTTCAAATTCCTGCGTTTGAGCACGGCCGGATTGACCGCCCAGAACATCACATCGCGGAGGGGACACCCTGCTGCGACCCGAATTGAGAAAAGGATATCGCTATGACCGATACGAAAAACTGGCAGGCACTGGCTGAAAAAGAGCTGCGCGGCCGTCCGGTGGAAGACCTGACCAGGGAAACGCTGGAAGGCATCGACGTCAAGCCGCTCTACACGCAGGACGACACCGCTGAGCTGCCGCATATGGGGTCGCTGCCCGGGTTTGGTCCGTTCACGCGTGGTGTGAAGGCGACGATGTACGCCGGGCGCCCGTGGACCATCCGCCAGTATGCGGGTTTCTCGACCGCTGAAGAATCGAACGCTTTTTACCGCCGCAATCTGGCCGCTGGTCAGCAGGGTGTTTCGGTGGCATTCGACCTAGCGACGCACCGTGGCTATGACAGCGACCACCCGCGTGTGGTAGGCGATGTTGGTAAGGCCGGTGTGGCTATCGATAGCGTCGAGGACATGAAGATCCTGTTCGACGGCATCCCGCTGGACAAGGTCTCGGTCTCAATGACCATGAACGGCGCGGTGATCCCGATCCTGGCGAGTTTCATCGTAGCAGGTGAAGAACAGGGTCATGACAAATCCGTGCTGTCCGGCACCATTCAGAATGACATTCTGAAAGAGTTCATGGTGCGCAACACCTATATCTATCCGCCTGAACCCTCGATGAAGATCATCTCGGACATTATCGAGTTCACCTCGAACGAGATGCCGAAATTCAACTCGATCTCGATCTCGGGTTATCACATGCAAGAGGCCGGGGCGAACCTCGTGCAGGAGCTGGCTTATACGCTGGCCGACGGGCGTGAATACGTCCGGGCCGCGACCGAGGCCGGGATGGACGTGGACAAATTCGCAGGCCGTCTGTCGTTCTTCTTTGCCATCGGTATGAACTTCTTCATGGAGATCGCCAAGCTGCGTGCCGCGCGCACGCTATGGCACCGCGTGATGACGGAATTCGGTGCGAAATCCGAACGGTCCAAGATGCTGCGGACACACTGCCAGACCTCGGGCGTGTCGCTGCAGGAACAGGACCCCTATAACAACGTAATCCGCACCGCCTATGAAGCGATGAGCGCGGTTCTGGGCGGGACCCAGTCGCTGCACACCAACGCTCTGGACGAGGCGATCGCGCTGCCCACCGATTTTTCGGCCCGCATTGCACGAAACACGCAGCTGGTATTGCAGGAAGAAACCGGCGTGACTGATGTGGTCGATCCGCTGGCGGGTTCCTACTATGTCGAAAGCCTGACTAATGAGCTGATCGAAAAAGCCTGGGCTCTGATGGAAGAGGTCGAGGAGATGGGCGGCATGACCAAGGCCGTTGCCTCGGGCATGCCCAAGCTTCGGATCGAGGAAAGTGCAGCCCGCCGTCAGGCCATGATCGATCGTGGCGACGAGGTGATCGTCGGCGTCAACAAGTACCGCAAGGATCAAGAAGACCCGATTGACATTCTGGATGTCGACAACGTCGCCGTGCGCGAGGCGCAAGTTGCGCGCCTGGAACGCATCCGCGCCACCCGCGATGAGGCCGCGTGCCAACAAGCGCTGGACGCTTTGACCAAGACCGCCCAAGAGGGCGGAAACCTGCTGGCTGCCGCGGTCGAGGCCGCCCGTGCCCGCGCATCCGTAGGAGAGATCAGCATGGCAATGGAAAAGGAATTTGGACGTCACCGCGCCGAGGTTAAGACACTGGCCGGTGTTTATGGTGCTGCCTACGAAGGCGACGAAGGCTTTGCCGCGATCCAGAAATCCATCGAGGACTTCGCCGAGGCAGAGGGTCGCCGCCCGCGTCTGCTGGTCGTCAAGATGGGACAGGACGGGCATGACCGGGGCGCCAAAGTGATCGCTACGGCCTTTGCCGATATCGGGTTTGACGTGGACGTTGGCCCTCTGTTCCAGACACCCGCCGAAGCTGCGCAGGATGCGGTGGACAATGACGTACACGTGGTTGGTATTTCCTCGCAGGCAGCGGGGCACAAGACGCTGGCCCCGCAACTGGTTGAAGAGCTCAAAAAAGCTGGAGCCGAGGACATCATTGTCATTTGCGGTGGCGTGATCCCGCAGCAGGATTATCAGTTCCTTTATGATCATGGCGTGAAGGCGATCTTTGGTCCGGGCACCAACATCCCCGAGGCCGCGCAGGATATCCTGCGCCTGATTGGCGAAGCCAAGGGCTAAGCTGAAAGGGTTTTCGACAAAAAACCTTGTGAATCTGCCCATTTGGCGAAAACATGCGGCCAGATCCTGCGGGGTCTGGTCGCTGTGTTTGGAGGGCGCAAATGTTACTGGATCATCTGGCTGTCGCGGGCGAAACGCTTGAGGAAGCGTCGGCCCATATAGAACAGGCCTTGGGTGTGCCGCTGCAGGATGGCGGCAAGCACGAGGCATTCGGCACCCATAACCGATTGCTGGGCTTGCGGGATGGTCTGTATCTGGAAGCGATCGCCATCGACCCCCAGGCGCCGCAGCTCGAGCGCACGCGGTGGTTCGACCTTGACCGGTTTTCCGGGTCACCCCGCCTGACCAACTGGATTTGCCGGGTTGAGGATATCGAGGCGTCTCTGTCCGTTTTCCCCGATGGCGTGGGGCAACCGATAGATCTGGCCCGAGGCGCGCTGCGCTGGCAGATGGCCGTCCCTCTCAACGGACGGTTGCCCTTCGACAACCTGTTCCCTGCGCTGATCCAATGGCACGGCGATTTACACCCGGCGCGAATGCTGCAGAACAGTGGCTGTCGCCTGAAGCGTCTGATTGTCTTTCACCCCGATGCCTTGGACTTGGCGCGGTTGCTGGGAGTGTTGGAGGGGATCGAGTTCGACACCGGCCCCGCAGCGTTGCGGGCCGAGTTTGAAACACCACATGGTTCGCGCGTGTTGGAATGACCATAAGACCGGCGCAGGCTTCAGACGCCGCCTCAATCGCTGCAATCACCAACGCTATCATTCGCGACACGCTGGTGACCTTCACAATCAACGAGCGCAGTGTGGAAGCCATTGCTTCGGACATCAAAACGCGCGGCTCTGCTTATCTGGTGGCCGAGAAGGGCGGGCAAGTTCTGGGCTTTGCCACTTACGGCCTGTTTCGCAGCGGTCCGGGCTATGCGCAGTGCCGCGAGCATACGATCCAACTGGCCTCAGAGGCGCGTGGCAAAGGCGCTGGGCGGGCTCTGATGACCGCGCTTGAGAGCGCGGCTCGGGCTGAGGGCGTGCATGTGCTGATCGCCGGTATTTCCTCGGCCAATCCGGGTGCGGTCGCTTTTCACGCCGCGCTTGGATACATACAGGTCGGTCTGATGCGCGAGGTCGGGTTCAAATGGGGCAAGCGGCTGGATCTTGTTCTGATGCAGAAAATTCTTGCGTCTGACGAATAGGTTGCACCTGACAGTTGCGATTTGGGGCGCTAGGGTGCGCTCATGTCGATCTGGACCCGTATATCCGATGCGCTAAGTGCGCTTGCCCAAGGCGAAAGCCTGACTGCCGTTTTTGAGAAACTGCGTACCCCACCCGAACGTTCGGTCGCGTTTGCGATTGCCGTGATTGCGCTGGGCGCGAAGATGGCCAAGGCCGACGGGCAGGTGACGCGGGACGAGGTCACCGCCTTTCGCGATGTCTTCCAGATCGCGCGCCAAGACGAGGCTGGCGCGGCACGCGTGTTCGACATGGCTCGAACGGATGTTGCCGGTTATCAGGATTATGCCCGTAAAATCGCCCGCATGTTTGCCGATGACAGCACGACTCTTTGCGACCTGATGGAGGGGCTGTTTCACATCGCCATGGCGGACGGGTTCTATCACCCCAATGAAAACGAGTTTCTGGAAGAGGTCAGCCGCATTTTCGGCCAGTCCGAGGCTCAGTTCCTGGCCCTGCGCGCGCGGTTTGTGCCCGACGCGCCCACGGATCCTTACACTGTTCTGGGTGTGCCCCATGACATGCCGCTGCCTGATATCCGCAAGGTCTGGCGGCAATTGGTGCGCGAAACGCATCCCGATGCGATGATGGCCCGCGGCGTACCCGAGGAAGCCATTCGTCTGGCTGAAAAGAAGATGATCGACATTAACCGCGCCTGGGATGAGATCAACGGCGCGCGGGCTTAACCGCGATGCGGCTGGCGACCTATAACATCGAATGGTTCGCCAACCTGTTTGATCGCAACGATCACTTGATCGTCGATGACAGTTGGTCCGGCCGCCACAACGTCACCAAAGCGCAGCAGGTCGAGGCCATTGCCAAGGTTTTGACGGCGATTGATGCGGATGCGGTCCTTATTGTCGAGGCGCCGAACTCGGGCAAATCACAGGACACGATCCGCGCGTTGCAGAGTTTTGCCGAGGCCTTCGACCTGCGCACCACGCATGCGGTGATGGGGTTTGCCAACGATACTCATCAAGAACTTGCTCTGCTGTACGATCCCAATGTGCTGACCGTGCAGCACGATCCGGTTCCGGGCGACAGGGCAGCACCGCGCTTTGATGGGGTGTTTCATATCGACTTGGATATCGATGCGACCGAAGATCATGTGCGTTTCTCCAAGCCGCCAATGGAACTGGCGATGCAAACCGAAGCCGGGGTGCAGGTGCGTCTGATCGGAGCGCACCTGAAATCCAAAGCTCCACACGGGGCGGGGTCGCGGGACGAAGCAATCCGCATCTCGATTGCGAACCGCCGAAAACAGTTGGCACAGGCGGTGTGGCTGTCGCGCCGGGTTGGGGCGCATATTGAGAACGAAGAGCCCGTCATTCTGCTGGGCGACCTGAATGACGGGCCAGGTTTGGATGAGTTTGAGCATCTGTTTGGACGCTCTTCGGTCGAAATTCTGCTGCAGGCCGGGTTGTTCGACCCACATGCAAAAGGGGCCGACCCAGCACCGTCCACAGCCCGATTTGCCCGTCAGGGCGGGCACCACCTTGAGGCGCTGTTGGACTATATCATGGTCAGCGAAAACCTGCGCGCCCGGCGTCCGGCCTGGCGAATCTGGCATCCGTTGAAGGATGCCGATCTGCAGGCTCTGCCTGACTTGCAACAGGCATTGTTGACGGCGTCCGATCATTTCCCAGTTACGTTGGATATCGACCTCTGACCTTCCATCATGGGGCGTCAGGGCCTATATTTTGAGGTATGAAACATCTTTTTCCTATCTGTGCGGTAGTGGCATCTTTGGCCTTGCCCGCCCAAGCCGAGGAAGAAACCGGTAAATCCCTGATGGAGCAGGGGGCCGAGCTTTTCTTTGAAGGCCTGCGGCAGGAAATGGAGCCTGCGCTTGAGGACCTGCAAGGCCTGGTCACCCAGTTCGGCCCGGCGATGCAGTCGTTCTTCGAACAAATGGGTCCTGCCCTGGCAGAACTGGCGGGCGAGATTGAGGATTGGAGCGCTTATGAAGCGCCCGAGATTCTGCCCAACGGGGATATCATCATCCGTAAGAAACCACAGCGGGACCAACCGGACACTCCTGAGCAGACCGAAGAAGAATCGGACGAGGGAACGGAGATCTGACCTTCAGTCCCTGATGATGACGCGGGTGTCCGACTTCAGGGCGTTTGCCAGCGAATTCAGCCGCGCTTCGGCCACCTCGTTGAACAACGGGTCCGCCGATTTCGGCAACAACAGATCAAGCTGACGTTTCTTGGGATAAAAACGTAGAGTGCCCATAGGAGCGTCATTCTGCATCCAGAGCATGGCGCCAAATCGCATGGCCTTGCCCAGAATCTCAGCCTGACGCTGGTCTTTCTCGTCCAGCAGCTTGTAAAGCGGTTCGAACCTGTTGCCCTCGCGTTTGTTACGATACCGATGCTGCAAAGCGAGGCCGATGAAAATCCGTTCTGAGTGCTTCAATCCGCCTAGGTTGGCCCGGGTGACATAGTCAAAGCAGACCTCGGCCCGGTAATCGGGATGGGCCCGCCAACTGACGTCATGCAGCAGGCAGGCGGCCTTGATCAGGCGCACACGCGCCTCAGGAGCTGATTTGAACAGCGGCATTACAAAATCATACAGATGCTTTCCGAATCCCGGCAGTCGGGCGTCCTTGGCTTCGGAAAACCGGCTGGCTTCGATCAAAGGGTCGCAGTCGCGCAGGGCTTGGGGCATCTGCTCGTACAGCAATCCTTCGCGGATGCCGTAGCTTGAGATCGCAATGTCCTTGGGCTTGAACGTCCGGATCAGGCGCGCCAGCACATCCATCGCATATGGGATCAGCGCCATACGGGAACTGGACACGCCAGCCAAGCTGCGCAGTTCATCCGGGTCGCCCTTTTCGATGAACTTGATGGTCTCGTGAACCTGCTTGGTAGTCATGCGGTATTCATGCAGCACGTTCAGCGGGTACCCCCGGCGCAGCATGTCCAGCCGCGCAAAGGCGCGCCAACTGCCGCCGACAAGGAACAGACGGTCGCGTTGCTTGCCCATCTGGTCGCGCAGCTCTTCCATGGTTGCCTTGATGTGGGCCTTGCGCGCGCGCCGTCCGCCTTTGATGTCACGAAGTTTCAGCGGACCCAGAGCCGAGGTTACACGGCGGCCGACATCCCCGTCACCGATCTCGGCCAGCTCCATGGAGGAACCGCCAATGTCGCAGATCAGACCATAGGCACCGGGCCAGCCCAACAGCACGCCCTGAGCGGATAACCGGGCCTCTTCCCCACCATCAATGACCGAGACATGCAGCCCGGTTTCCGCTTTGACCTCATCGCAGAAATCCGGCCCATCCTTGGCCTCACGCACGGCGGCGGTGGCGACGACATGCAAACCGGGCAGGCCCAAATCATCGGCCAGACGCCGGAACCGGCGCAGCGCGGCCAGCGCACGGACCCGTCCGCGGGGGTTCAGACGACCGGTCTCGGACAGGCCTGCGCCCAATTCGCACATGACTTTTTCGTTGTAGAAGTAGGCCGGAGACCGCGCGGCCCCATCAAAAATCACCATCCGGACCGAGTTCGACCCGACATCGACAACGCCAACTCGCGAAAGGGCGCGGGCTTCGGGGTTGTCAAACAATGGCTTTCCGAAAGGCCCCCAGTCCGGAATGTCGGTTTCGACGGTCTGATCCATGTCTTTCCCAGATGTTCCGGCTACAGTTTGCGAAATCACCGGGGTTGGGTCAATTGTCTGGTTCGACATCGTTTCCGTCCGAATTCAATACTCTGACTGCCAAGGTGCGCGTTATTTCGCGCTTTTCCGAGAGTGCAATTTGATCCAGCCGCTCCACAACTTCGGCTGCTGTTTCAAAGCGACGGTCCATGTGTTTGACCAGATAGGCAATGACCTCCGGGCCGGGATTTAGTTGGCGGTCGATAAACAGTTTTGCCAGAACTGCCCCCAGCAGCGGGTCGTCAGGCGGGTCAAGTGCGACGTGATGGGCGCCTTCGATGCGGCTTTGCAGATCGGGCAGGGGCAATTGCCACAGCTTCGGGACCAGACGCCCAGTCATCAGCAGCGCGTGTCCCTCGGCCAGAACCAGATTGTGAAGGTGGAACAAGGTTTTTTGCTGGTCGGGGTCATCCGCAATCATCGGAACGTCTTCGACCGCTATTGCAGTTTGGGCTAGCGTGGGCACGTCGTCATAGCGCAGGTCGCGGGCCTGAATGATCCGGCCTCCGGTTTCGGCCGCCCAGACATGGGCCAGATGCGTTTTGCCCGCCCCGGCGGGGCCGCTCAGCACCAGCTTGTTCCCGGGCCACGAGGTTGCCGAAATCATCGCGACGGCCAGCGCGTTGGAGGGAGAGACAAAGAAATCCTCGCGGCCCAAGGCAGTTTTGGCCGGCAGATCAAAACTTAGTTGTCGGGGCATTTATTCGTCTTCCTGATTCAGCCCTTCGAGGCCGGTGTACAAGCGGCTTTCCAGATAAAGCGAGGTCAGGAACCGGGCCACGACACCCAGTGCTGCGGCAACAGGGACCGCGACCAACATGCCCACGAAGCCGAACAATGCACCGAACACTGACAAGGCCAACAGCAACCAGACGGGGTGCAGACCCACAGAACTGCCGACCAGTTTGGGGGTCAGGAAGTTGCCTTCGGTTACCTGACCCAGGGCAAAAATACCGGCGACCAAGCCGATATGAAACCAATCTCCCCAGAATTGGAACAGTGCGAGGCCGATGGCCAGCGTGCCGCCAATCAGAGCGCCCAGATATGGGATGAAAGTAACCAGCCCGGCAATGAACCCAACAATCAGGCCGAATTGCAGGCCAACGACCATCAATGCAACTGCGTAGTAAGTCCCAAGTATTAGACAGACCGTCCCCATGCCGCGCACGAAAGAGGCCAGAACGGCATCAATCTCACCCGCCAAATGTTTGATCGTAGGGGCGTGGTCGCGTGGCAGAAGCTCTCCGATCCGGGCGATCATGCGGTCCCAGTCCATCAGCAGGTAGACTGCAACAACGGGCGCTATCACCAGCAGAACGGCGACGTTGATGGCTGACCCCAGCGACGAGACGACCGACTGCAGCAAATCACCGGTTTTCGATTGCAGTGTTTCACCGATAGAGACCAACGCCTGATGCGAGCTGGATTCACGGTCTAGCAGAGAGGGGAAACGTTGTTCGATAAAACCGCGCAGCTCTTTGAACAGGCTGGGCAGGACTTCGACCAGATCGATCAGCTGAGTGATCAACGCTGGGACGACCATCAGGATCATCAGTACAAAGCCCAGAACGCCGACAATAGTAATGATCCCGGTCGCTGCCATTCGCGACAGACCCAGATTTTCCAGACGGTCCGCGATGGGATCAAGGAAATAAGCTATCGCTCCGCCGATGACGAAGGGCAGCAAAACGTCGCCAAGTGCCCACATCAGCAGCACAAAAACCGCGGCCGCAATACCCCAGTACCTGAGCTGATCCTTCACCGGCAAAGCCATGGCTGTCCTCTTGTCGTGGGCTCTTACAGGTGTTCTTCGCTTATGCAGCGTCGTGATGCAAGCGCTTCATGACCCGGGGATTCCGGCGATTCAGTCGCTGAGTGTGCCCAGTTCGGGGGTTGCGTCGTGTGCTTCTTCGTCGGGCCAGTTGGTGCGCCAGATCTCAGCCGACCAGTGGCCGCAATGCACGGGCGGGCGGTCAAAACCGGGCAGGGGGTCTAGCAACGGCGCGACAACCACATCGTGACGGGGCACGGCGAAATATGGAAAGGAATAGCGTTCCCGGCCCGAACGGTTGACCACCCGGTGCGGTGTGGATTTCAGACGACCACCTGACCACAGTTCCAGCATATCGCCGATGTTGACGATGAATCCGTCTGGCGGGCAGTCGGGGGTGATCCAGCCGCCATCGCGGGTTTGCACCTCAAGCCCGCCCACAGGATCGGGGGCAATGATGGTCAGCGCGTCTGTGTCCTTGTGCGGGTGGATGCCATAGCCGCCCTCATCCGGGGCCTGAGGAGGATAGTGCAACAACGTCATGTTGGTCATCGGCTGGTGGAACGCATCGCGCAACTGACGGTCAGGCAAACCCAAACCTGCCTCCAGTGCGCCAAGCAACAGGTCCGCCACACGATCCAGCTGTGCCCAATAGTCAAGGATAACCTCGCCCGCATCGGGCACCTCGCGCGGCCAGATATTCGGACCATAGAGCGCGCAGTCCTTGCGAATGGGGGCATCCGCAGCCGTCTCAAAATGCAGCTTGTAGCCCTCGTACTTGTCGGCCTTACCCGAGCCGTCATTGGGTGTAAAAAAACCCATCGGTATGAACCCGCGATAGTTCTCGCGAGTGATGGCCTGATCCCATTTGGAGCTTTCATCGATATCAAAGATGGCCTGCACGCAAGTGCGGACATCAGAGACCGTATCCTGGGCAATGCCCGTCCCCGTGATCGACAGAAATCCGATATTGGTGCAGGCGTCCATTACTTGCCGGACGGTGCGATCATAGTTGACATGATTCGGATCATGCAGCGGGGCGATGTCTATCGTGGGGATGTGGTCCATCAGTGAATCCTCACACCTTGGCGATCCAATTCGGCGTGGACCGGGGCAAGGTTCAACTCGTGCACATCCTGATTGCTTTTCAGCGACAGCGCAGCCGCGATTCCTGCGCCCTGACCCATGACGGCGCAGCACGCCATGTTGCGAGTGGCGGCATGCGCCACCTTGTCCGCCCCGTGTGAGCGTCCCGCAACCAGAAGCCCTTTGATCCCTTTAGGCAGCATTGAACGATAAGGTACCTGCATATACCGCCCGGTCGTGGGCAGGATCAGGATGCCGTAACCGTCGATGAATTCTGGATAGATGCCGATCGTATCTTCGAACCGGCCCTGATGGCGGGCGTCGTTCTCTGTCATGTTATACACTGCGTCGATCTTGCGGGTGTCACGGATACCGATGGTCATGCCAAAGTTCCGAAGGCGCGCGTTTTCACAGCCGGGCATGAACCGGCGCAACGCGTCGATGGCCAACATGGATTGACGACGGCCCTCGATCTCACCCTTTGTCAGGCTGTCGGGGTCGGTGCCGTCGACCTCAGCCAAATGGATGAGGTTCATATACGTCAACTCACCCGTGTCATGCATCGCACCCCACGTACCTGCGATGGTGTTCAGATGCGGCGGGATCAGACCTTCTTCGATGGCTTGCTGGAATGGTTTCTTGACGAATGGAGAGAACATGTCGTCCTCTTTGCCGCTGGTCTCGATGTTCCATTCACCGCCGCCGCCCCAATCCTTGTAGGTCTGCGGGTCAGCCTTCACGCCCTCCATGAAGGCGCGCTTATCAACGCCCGCCAGATGGAACATGACCGAGGCGGCCATCATGTCCTCACGCGCGGTTTTGTGGGTCGGGGCGCCAGCACGGTAGGCCACATCCGCGTCGCCGGTCGCGTCAATAACAACCTTGGCCAGGATCGCCTCACGCCCAGCTTTGGATTCGGTGATGATTCCGGTGACCCGGTCGCCCTCCATGATCGGTGCGACGAACTGACGGTGCAGCATCGGATGCACCCCCGCCTCATCGACCAGTTTGTCGGCGACCAGTTTGAACCCTTCGCTATCCAGCTCATAGCTGAGCGATTGGCTTTCCGGCACTGCCGCGCCCATGTCTTTTGCGCGGGTTTCGAACTCCATGCCGATACCGCCGGCCTCGACCGTCTGTTCGTGGCGGTACCAGGCGAATCCTTCAACGCCCACGGCAGTGATATTGCCGCCCATACAGCCGAAGCGATCGACCAGAGACACCTCAGCCCCTGCACGCGCAGCGGCCAGTGCCGCAGCCAACCCGGCCGGGCCAGAGCCAACAACCAGTACATCGGTTTTGTGAACGACAGGGATCTGTCGGGCGGGTTCCTGAATGGTCTGCATAGCGGCCCCTCGAATTTACATTCCCGCCACAATTGAAAACCCTGACTGGCGGGTCAATCAAAAAACCGACTGACGCGAGGTCGCAAAATATCCATTGGCCGATTGCCCCCGGCGGGGCTTTGGAATAATCACCTTCTAATGCTCTAATTCACCTTTAAAGGTTCAAAATGCGCCTCAGCCGTTACTTTCTGCCCGTTCTCAAGGAAAACCCCTCGGAGGCTCAGATCGTCAGCCACCGGCTGATGCTGCGTGCCGGGATGATCAAGCAGGCGTCTGCCGGGATTTATTCATGGCTGCCACTGGGCTTCAAAGTCTTGCGCAAGCTGGAAAACATCATCCACGAAGAACAGGCGCGTGCAGGTCACATCGCGATCCAGATGCCAATTATCCAATCCGCGGACCTGTGGCGTGAATCTGGGCGGTATGACGACTACGGTCAGGAAATGCTGCGGATGCAGGACAGGCATGAGCGGGATATGCTATTCACCCCCACCGCCGAGGAACTGGTAACCGATATCTTCCGCGGCCATGTCAGCAGCTACAAGGACCTGCCGCTGACGTTGTATCAAATCCAGTGGAAGTTCCGCGATGAAATCCGCCCGCGTTTCGGTGTGATGCGGGGCCGCGAGTTCTATATGAAAGACGGCTACAATTTCGACCTGACCAAAGAAGACGCGCTGCACGCTTACAACCGCCATCTGGTCAGCTATTTGCGCACCTATGAGCGGATGGGCCTGCAGGCCATCCCGATGCGCGCCGACTCCGGACCTATCGGTGGCGATGACACGCATGAATTCCTGGTTCTGGCCGATACTGGCGAGTCCGAGGTTTTCTATGACAGCGCTGTCACCGACCTGACCTTTGGTGACCGTCAGATCGATTATGACAGCCGTGAGCAGTGCCAGGCCATTCTGGAAGAGTTCACTTCGAAATACGCCCGCACGGACGAAACCCACGATGAGGCGCTGTTCAACGAAGTCCCCGAGGAACGCCGCCGTGTGGCGCGCGGTATCGAGG
Source organism: Ruegeria sp. ABF4_144 (assembly GCF_056160045.1). Classification (NCBI taxonomy): domain Bacteria; kingdom Pseudomonadati; phylum Pseudomonadota; class Alphaproteobacteria; order Rhodobacterales; family Roseobacteraceae; genus Ruegeria; species Ruegeria sp. ABF4_144. The sequence goes on along the minus strand of NZ_JBSWWK010000001.1, from coordinate 2,289,398 downwards.
TCGGGCAAATCTTCTATTTCGGCACCAAGTATTCCGAAGCGATGGGTGCAACCGTGCAAGGCCCTGACGGCAAGCCGACACCTGTTCACATGGGCAGCCACGGCATTGGCGTCAGCCGCCTGATCGGCGCGATCATCGAAGCTAGCCATGACGACAAGGGCATCATCTGGCCCGAAGGCGTGACGCCGTTCCATTGCGGTATCGTTAACCTCAAGCAAGGTGACGATGAAGCTGACGCTGCGTGCGACAAGCTCTATGGCGCTTTGACTGCTTTGGGGCTGGAGCCGCTGTATGACGACCGGAACGAACGGGCAGGGGGCAAGTTTGCGACTATGGACCTGATCGGTCTGCCGTGGCGCATCACTGTCGGTCCGCGCGGTCTGAAAAACGGTGTCGTCGAGCTGACCTGCCGCCGTACTGGCGAAAGCGAAGAGCTGAGCCCTGAGGCCGCCGTCACAAAAGTCGCCGAAATCTATGAGCAAACCGTCTGAACAGACTGACAGGCCGCTGATCTCGGTCGTCACCGTTACGCGGAACCTGATCGAAGCCGGGCGCGAGGAGCAAGTCCTCGCCGCCCTCGACAGCGTTCAGGCCCAGCGTTTTCGGGACATCGAGCATGTAATCTGGGACGGGCAGTCTGACGACGGCACGCAGGAATTGTTGAAGGGGGCGATCCAGAAGATCGCAGCCTCCGACACCCGGATACCGATCCGGTATTTCTGCGAAGCCGATAAGAGCCTTTACGACGCAATGAACCAGGCGGTTGCGCGCTGTGAGGGAGAGTACATTCTCTTTCTCAACTCGGACGATCTGATTGCGGATGAGGACAGCTTGCTCAATGTTCAAAAGGCGATTGTTCCCAGCAGGCCGGACTTTGTATATGGCGAAACGGTCTTTTTCGACGATGAGGGCAATCAACGCCACGCCCGTCGTCTGACCCCGAAGTCTATTCTGCAGCGGTTGCCGTTCGGTCATAATGCAATGGTGTTGCGCAAGGAATTGTTCGACGCGTTGGGCGGCCATGACCTGCAGTTCCGCATCGTCGCAGATTACGACATGGTCCTGCGGATGGCCCTTGCCGGCCATACCGGCCAGCGATTGCAGATGCCGGTATCATTGTTCCGTGAAGGCGGCGTGTCAGCAGACAGGGATGCTACGGGTGCTGAGATGGCTGCGTGCTGGCTGAAAAACTACAGCCGCTTCTGCGATTTGTCAGGATATAGCGAAGACCAGCGCATCCAGTGGTACAAGCAAGGCCACCTGCCGGTTCGGGTTACAGGCACAATATTGTTGAAGTCCCTGTCGCAACCGGTCACCGCCCGTGCAGCGATGTACAGCCTGTCAAAAACGCTGCGCAGAAAGATCCAGTTCTGGCGGAGCTTCTAGCTACGTGGCGGTTCCGGCCGCTCGGCCAGAACGTCTCCGTCCGCGCTGTTGCCGCGTGGCACAACGATCGGACGACCTAAGCGCCTTACCAGATCCCTGAAATCAAAGCCCAGAAAGTTCAGACCGCAGACCTTTTCGTCGGTAGTGCTATCCGTGACGCACAAGCGCCCCTGACGAAACACCAGGCGATAGCCTTTGTTTTTCAGGATATCTGTCAGACTTGCCCAACTTGGTGCAGTATCGAAAAGTGGGCGCATCGTGGCGCGCAACAGCGCCGCTGTCTCGCAATCCAGTTCTGTAGATGCGTTTCGGACCAAAATAGGATCCAACAATTCCGTATTACTCTTTACAAACATGAGCGACCCCCGCTCTTTAAAATGGTATCCCCCTTAATCCTAGGGTGACAAAGTTTCTGAAAATAAGCAAAAGGCGAAATAATATTGCTTAACGAATGTTGCAAATTGAGTTCAGTACCTCACGCAACGACCGTATTGACTTCATAGCTGAAACAATCGGAGTTTGTCTGTGAACGGTATCACAACTAAGGGTGTAACCGCAGGTTCCGCCATCACCTTTTGCCAGAGCGCACAATCCGATTTCAAAAGTGATTCGCCCTGCAACGCGCCCCAAACTGGACGCCAGTCCGCTCAGCCCGGGGCGGGGCCCGCATAACCAGCTTGACCATCCGGTGAAATGCCGAAAGGGTCGCGCCGAACAAAAAAGCCCGGAGCAGACATGGCCAAGACGCCCCCGCCCTTTGCCCCATTCGAATGGAAAATCGCCTGGCGATACCTGCGCGCCCGCAAGGCCGAAGGCGGCGTGAGCGTGATGACGTGGATTTCGCTGATTGGGATTACACTGGCCGTTTTTGCTTTGATTGCCACGTTGGCCGTGCGGTCGGGGTTCCGGTCGGAATTCGTGGGCACCATTCTGGGGGCCAACGCGCATGTTACGATCTATTCGGCGGGCAGTCTCGATGCGCAGGGGAGGCTGGATCGCACGATCGAGGATTTTGACGGCGTGGCCGAACGCATCGCGCAGGTGCCCGGCGTGGTCCGTGCGGCGCCCTTGGTCAAAGGTCAGGTGCTGATCACCAATCGCGAGCGCAGCAGCGGAGTTGAGGTGTTCGGCATACAGCCCGACGATCTGTTGGACCTGCCGGGCATTGCTGAAAGTGAACAGGCGGCAGGCGATTTGTCCGAATTTCAGAATGACGAGTTCGTCATCGCTATCGGCTCGGGCGTGGCGCGCAGCATCGGTGCCACAGTCGGGGACACGGTCAAGCTGACCTCGCCCAACGGAGTGAAGACCGCTTTTGGCACCTCGCCGCGCGTCAGCGCATACAAGGTCGTCTATGTGTTCTCGGCCGGGCGCTATGACATTGACCGCACGCGGGTCTATATGCCGTTCGAGCAGGCGCAGGTCTTTTTCAACCGCGAAGGCGTGGCCGATGAGATCGAGGTGATGGTCGAACGTCCCGAGGAACTAAGCCCGACCCTGATCCCTATCCTTGAGGCCGCAGGCGAGCGTAGTCAGATCTGGACATGGCAGGACGCCTCGGGTGGGTTTTTGCGGGCGTTGGAAGTCGAAGACAACGTGATGTTCATCATCTTGTCGATCCTCGTACTTATCGCGGCGATGAACATCGTCTCGGGCCTGATTATGCTGGTGAAAAACAAGGGCCGCGATATCGGCATCCTGCGCACCATCGGTTTAAGCGAAGGCTCGGTCCTGCGGGTATTCTTCATCTGCGGCGCGTTCACCGGCATCATCGGCACGGTGATGGGCGTGATCCTGGGGTGCCTCTTCGCGATTTATATCGACCCGATTTTCAGCTTTGTGAACTTCGTCATGGGCGGAGGTGTCTGGGACCCGTCTATTCGCGGCATCTACGCTTTGCCCGCCGAATTGCACCTGTCGGATGTACTCAAGGCCATCGGGTTGTCGTTGGGCCTGTCCTTCTTTGTCACCTATTTCCCCGCCCGCCGCGCGGCGCGGCTGAACCCGGTTGAGGCGCTGCGCTATGAATGATGTGACGATGCGGCTGAACGGTCTGACCAAAACCTATCTGAAAGGCACACCCGGCGAGGTTCAGGTGCTGCGCGGCGCCGATCTTGACTTGCGCGCGGGTGAGGCGGTAGCGCTGGTTGCGCCCTCGGGCGCGGGCAAATCCACCCTGCTGCACATTGCTGGCCTGCTGGACACACCCGATGAGGGGTCGGTTGAAATTGCCGGGCAGAATGTGACGGGCAAGGGTGACAGGACCCGCACTGCTCGGCGTCGGCAGGACGTGGGGTTTGTCTATCAGTTCCACCATCTGCTTCCCGAATTCACCGCGTTGGAGAATATCACCCTGCCGCAACTGGCCAACGGTGTGTCCGAAAAGGCGGCGCAGGACAGGGCGATGGCTCTACTGGATCGCGTTGGCGTGGCTCCGCGTGCAGATCACCGGCCTGCGGCCCTGTCCGGGGGTGAGCAGCAGCGAGTGGCATTCTGCCGGGCGTTGGCCAACAAACCGCGGGTCCTACTGGCGGATGAGCCGACGGGTAATCTGGATCCCGAGACCTCGGATCAGGTGTTCGACGCGCTGATGGCACTGGTTCGGGACGAGGGGCTTTCGGCATTGATCGCCACGCACAACATGGATCTGGCGGCCCGGATGGATCGCAAACTGCGGTTGGACGGGGGCGCGCTTAAGCCAGTTGAGTGATGGCGACCCCTGCGGCCATCACGGCGATCCCGCCCGCGCGCACCCATGTCAGTGGAGTGACTTGTGCTCCGAACAGGCCGAAATGATCGATGGCGGCGGTGCTGATCAACTGCCCAAGCAGAACAAAGAACACCGCGTTGCCGACGCCGAAATGCGGGGCGACATGGGTGATTGACAACACGTAGAACGCGATCAGGACGCCGGCCAGCAGCAGATGTTTCGGTGCCTGCGCGACTTTGGACAGGGCCCCGAACCCCGGAAACAGGATCATCACCAGGGCTGACGCGCCGAAGGCTATGGCAAACAGCACGACAGCGGCGGTGGTTGGCGATCCGATCAAACGGCCCAAAGCTGCATTCAGCGCCGCAAGGATCGGCACGCCAATCCCGGCGGCCAGCATGATCGCTGCGTATTGTGTCATCGCCGGTATCCTCCTACTGCGTTGATCTGGATCATTGCGGCAAGCTGGCCCTCGGGCAAGCCTGTAAATGTTAATCAGGGCAGGAGGATGCGATGAACGGACCGATACGGAATGCAGTTTCAATTGGCTTGTTGGCGCTTGCTTCACAAGCTGGTGCTCAGGATGTCGAGACGGGAGCAGAACTGTATCAGCACTACTGCGCGACGTGCCACGGAATAGACGCAACCGGGCATGGCCCGATGGCTGGTGTGCTGGTCATTCAACCGGTTGACCTGACCAAACTGGCCGGAGAAGACGGCGTGTTCCCAACAGCACGCGTCGTGGCGCGGATTGATGGGCGCGACCCGCTGGTCAGCCACGGTAGTCCGATGCCGGTCTATGGGCCTTATTTCGATGGTCAGGACACCTCAATGAAAACACCCGAGGGGCAGCCGATTCTGACCAGCCAACCGATTGTGGATCTGGTCGCCTATCTGGAGACATTGCAAGGGCAGTAGAGCCTAGCGGCAAATCCCTTCGATTTCAGCCCCAGCCCACGGGATTACGATATCGCGTTCGCGCGGTTGATCCGGCAAGGCTGACAGATCGAAATGTACATCAAGCATGTCATGCAGGCGTTGGGTGCGGGGGGCTTTGGGATCCAGCGCCCGGCAGCATACATATTCTTCGACAATCGCGCCCTGTTGTTCAAACCCGTACGACAGGAAATCGGACGAGGTTTCGATGTCGAACAGATACGGGTCCTTGTTGCCCCCATGTTCGGCCGCTGCCCGCAGCGGGTGGTAACCGGTGGTTTCCCGGTTCTGCCATTGCCAAACATGGGTCAATTCATGCGCCAGCAGCATGGCCGCAATCAGGTTCATTTGCTCGGGGAAGTCGGACATATAGTCCTCAAGATACCAGTCGCGTGTGAAATAAACCTTGTTGAACAGGGCGACGGCGGCGGGTTTTGCAGTAACGACGCCCTCGGTTGGGGGCGGTAGGATACGTTCACGGCAGGCGAGGCGAGGACGTTCTTTGCGGTAGAAGGTGATCGGCGCGACCGGGGCGCCTTCGACCAGACGCACGCGGTCCAAATTCAGTGTTTCACCCTGAACCGCTCCTGCAAAGGCGCGCTCCTGATCCGTCAACGGACGACCGCAGGAGGCGAGCAGTAAAAGAAACGTCATCAAAATGCGCCAAGCCATGTTCAAAGCCTAGTCTGAAGCGCTTGCTCTGCAACCGATTTTCACAGGCTCATCGCCAATACGCGGCTAATTTCCGTCAGCGACCGTCCGGATTGGTCCATCCATCCGTTAAAGGCGTCCTGCACAGCTGCCATTGCCTTTTTCGAACTTGGGGCCTTGTCGACCACACCCTCTGCAATCAGCCGAGCGGTGACATCCTGCGACAGGATGAAACTGTCGCGACCGGCAAAGCGCATGGCGTATTGGGCCGAGGCCCCGCCCAGCCGCGACCCGCGTTTACTTAGCATTGCCAGAAGGCCAATGTAGTCGGTAGAAGGCCAGCCACCCAGAATCTGACCGACACCGCCCTCTTGTCGCAGTTCCAGCAGGAAGGCTGCATTATCCCGGACGGTGGCAATCTTGGTTCCATTACGCACGATGCGGGTGTCCTGCAGCAGGGCGTCAAACTTCTCATCATCCATAAAGGCGCAGCGGCCAACGTCGAAGCCTTCAAAGGCGGTCTCGAACCCGTCCCATTTACTTTCGATGACCTTCCAGTTGAACCCAGCCTGAAAGATGCACTTGGTAATGATCGATAGCCAACGATCATCCGGCATGGCGGCAAGTTCGGCCTCGCTTTTGGGTTTGCTCAGCTTTGACTCCAAGGCGGTTGCCCCACCGTGGCGGTCTGCGGCCATGTTGTAGATGTCATCGAAATGGTGCATCGGGATCCTCCGACAGCAGGGTCGCGTGTTCGCTGCCGGGTTGCAAGCACTGGTTCGGGGCGGAATAGCTTTGATCGTCCGACTTGATTTCGGACAAAGACCGCTTTGCCACCAGGGCTTAAACCGGGGCACCACTTACGGAGACTACCATGTTGGGTTGGGGCCTTTTCCTTGCTGCACTTGTCACATTTTTGCTGACGCACATGATTCCGGCGCGGCCTGCGATGCGCGGCCGATTGATCGAGGTGATGGGGCGCAGGGGCTATTTCGCTGCCTATTCCGTTTTGTCGCTGATTGTGCTCGGCTGGCTGATCGTCGCCGCTGCACAGGCGCCATATGTCGAGGTAATCCCACCGCTTGCCGTTCTGCGCTGGGTGCCGCTGCTGGTGATGCCGGTCGTATGCTGGCTGGCCCTGGCAGGGATGACGATCCAGAACCCGTTTTCATTCGGCGGGTTGGGGCATCGCCCGTTCGATCCCGAAAGCCCCGGTATCTTGCGCACGACCCGTCATCCTTTGCTGGCGGCACTCATGCTGTGGGCGCTGGCGCATCTGTTGGCCAATGGCAGCCTGTCACACGTCATCCTGTTCGGTCTGTTCGCGGGTTTTGCAGCGCTGGGCATGGCCCTGATCGATCGACGCAAGGCGCGCGATATGGGGATCGAATGGACACGACTGTCTCGCAATACCGCACGGTTTTCACTGCGGGCTCCGCGCCCCTGGCCCGGTCTTTGGATCGGGCTGGTTTCACTTGCCGCCTTTGCGGCTCTGCTTCACCTGCACGCACCTGTGATTGGCCTATCCCCTTTACCTTAACGCTGGGAGTGGCCGCGCAGGGTCTTGCGTGCTATCTGGAACGTCACACTTTTGGACTAAGAGGGTCTTTCAATGTATCTGGCCTATGTCACGACCACCGAACGCGGCGCAACCGACCTCCTGCTGAGCGCGGTTGCCGAGCGTTTACAAACCAACGGTGCCCGTCTGGCTGGTGTGGTTCAGACCAACACCGAATGCGCCGACAACAGCAAATGCGACATGGACGTGCGGGTTTTGCCAGACGGAGAGACCATTCGTATCTCGCAGTCCCTTGGCGAGCACGCGCGCGGTTGTCGCCTGGACCCGGCGGCGTTGGAGCAGGCGGTGGGGTACGTCACCAACTCGCTGGAAGACGCACCGCAGCTGCTGATTATCAACAAGTTCGGCAAGCACGAGGCTGACGGACGCGGGTTCCGCCCCGTGATTGCCGAGGCGCTGGCGCAGGATATCCCGGTATTGGTCGGCGTGAACGGCCTGAACACCGAAAAGTTTCAGGAATTTACCGGCGGTGCGGCTGAACAGATTGCCCCAAGCGTCGAGGCCGTGACCGAATGGTTTGACCGTGTCACGGCGCAGCGCGCAGCCGCTGCCTGACGCAAGTTTCGTTGGGTAACTCTCTGTAAACCTGACTTGTTTCAAAAAGTGTCTGCTGCAATCCTCTGACCCCGGAGGAGGCAGCATATGTGGATCAACTGGGCCGGCAACCAGCGTGCCGAAACGGCGATCACCCATCCCAACTCTATTGCCGAGTTGCAGCGGGTGATGGCAGAATCACCAAGTCTTCGCGTTGTGGGCGCTGGGCATTCGTTTACTCCCATCGTTGCAGGTGGGGACCGGATTCTGGGCCTTTCCAAACTGAACATGCCAACGCTGGGCGACAGGGACGGTGACCGGATTTGGGTCAATGCAAATGCGCGGCTGCGGGATCTGTCTCCGGCACTGGCCGAACAGGGGCTGGCCTTTCGCAATCTTGGCGACATCAACGCGCAATCGCTGGCCGGGGCGGCATCCACCGCGACGCACGGAACCGGGAGCACGCTACCCTGTCTCTCGGCCGAGATTACCGCCGCGAAGCTGATCACTGCGGCCGGGGATGTACTGTCCACCGACGACATCCCGCTTGAGATGGCACAGGTCACATTGGGGATGCTGGGCATTCTGACCGAGACGCAAATCTCGGTCGTGCCAAAATACAACCTGCGCCGTCGGGTGTGTCTGGCTGATCTACAGGACAGTCTGGCCAACATGCACCAAAACTGGGCCGAGAATCGGAATTTCGAATTTTTTTATATCCCCTTCACCGGTAAAGCCGTTGAAATTCGCCACGAGCTGTCTGACGCACCCGAGGGAACGGCACCGCGCGATCTGGATATGATCGCCGTCAAGGTGCTGAAACTCGCGCGCAATGCAGGCAAGCTCAGCGCTGGTTTGCGCAGCGCGCTGTTGAAGCTGTTGACCCTTGCGCAATCGGACGAGGATTATGTTGGTGAGAGCTGGCGGGTATTGTGCAGCGACCGTCACATTCGTTTCAAAGAGATGGAATACCACCTGCCGCCCGGCGTAGCCGGAGATGTGTTGCAAGAGGTCATCACCCGATTGCACCGCGATCATAAGGATATCTATTTCCCGATCGAGGTGCGCCAGACGGCTGGCGACACGGCTTGTCTGTCTCCGTTTCAAGGTGGGTCACGCATTTCGATAGCCGTGCATACAGACGCGGCCGAAGACCACAGCCGGTATTTCGAAGCGTTGGAGCCTTTGTTTGTCGAGGCGGGAGGGCGTCCGCACTGGGGTAAGATGCACAGTCTGACTTATAAGGAACTGTCGGGCATATACCCGGACTTCGATCGCTTCTGTGCGCTGCGGGAGCAGTTTGATCCCGGCGGCAAGTTCCTGACCCCCGCTTTGGCCAAATTGTTTCGACCATGACTGAATACTTGCAAACCCTGTCCGAAACGCTGCGGACCTATGGTGTGGATAAACCTGTCATCGTGGTCGATCTTGATCGTCTGGAGGCGAACTGTGCCCTTGCCATCAGTGGGGCCGATGTCGGGTTGGATCTACGTCTTGTCGCCAAATCTCTGCCCTGTCTGCCGCTGTTGGATCACATCCGGGCGCGGATTTCGACCTCGGGTCTGATGACCTTTTCCGAGCCGATGTTGCTGGCACTTTTGCAGGCCGAGCCTAAGACTGATCACTTGATCGGTAAGCCGCTGCCTGTCCGTTCGGCCGCTCGGGTTCTGGCTGGGTGCCCGGATGCTGCGGCGCGCGTTCAGTGGCTGATCGACACGCCGGAACGGTTGCGGGACTATCTGGCGCTTGCGGCAGATAGGCAGTCCGCCCTTCGTTTGTCGCTTGAAGTTGATATCGGTCTGCATCGCGGTGGATTTCAGCCGGAACAGGTCGCAGATATCGCGCGGGAGATTGCCGGCAACCCCAACGCGCGCCTGTCGGGCACCATGGGGTACGAAGCCCATCTGGCCAAGCTGCCGGGTTTCTTGAAAAAGCGCGCTACCCAGATAAGCGCGGACGCCTATCGGCTAGCGATTTCCGGTTTGCCCAATGGTGGGGAAGGGCTGTGCCTGAATACCGGCGGCAGCCTGACCTTTCAGTCCTATGGGGCGGGGAGTGGTGCGACTGAGATCGCCTTCGGATCCGTTCTGGTCAAGCCGAGTGATTTCGACCACGACTCGGCGCAGGGGTTCCAGCCTGCAGCTTTCATCGCCACACCGATTCTCAAGGTAATGCCCGCTAATCCTCTGCCCGGGTTGGAGTTTTTGCCGCGAAACAAGACAGACCTCGCAGTGTTTGGTGGGCATTTTCTGGCGGGGCCGGTTTTCCCGAAGGGATTTGGATATTCGTCGATCTTTGGCCGGTCCAGCAATCAAGAGGTCTGGACGGGGCCGCGTTCAGCCACAGTCGTACCCGGCGACATCGCCCTGCTGCGTCCAACCCAAAGCGAGGCGGTGCTGAACCAGTTCGGAAACATGCTGGCCGTGCGGGGCAATCAGGTGGTTGAAGAATGGGAATGCCTGCCGATTTAACGGCCTGTTGCACTTTGTCACCATCTGAGGAAGATGGTGGGCGACCCTGGAATCGAACCAGGCGTGCGTCTCCGCGAGGGAGTTACAGTCCCCTGCCACACCTTGCGGCCTGTCGCCCACAGTCAGACGTTGCACCTGACGTGGAGGCGTGATTACTAGCGCTCTAAAGGAGCGTCAACAGGAAAATACCGCTTTGACGCAGGAAACCGAATTCCCGGCCCGGAGGCCCAAGAAATGAAGAAACCCAAGTGGGTCGTTGAAAAGGAACAGGCGCGCAAAGCAGCTGCTGCCGAAACCGTCTGGCTGTTTGGTCTGCACGCCGTGCGCGATGCGTTGATGAACCCCAAACGGCAGAAATTGCGCCTTATCGTAACACGAAACGCGCAAGACAAACTGTCCGAAGCGATTGATTTTTCAGGGGTTGAGGCAGAGATGGTCGATCCGCGCAAATTCACCGCGCCGATTGATCCGGGTTCTGTCCATCAGGGTGCAGCGCTTGAAGTTAAACCGTTGGATTGGGGCGGGTTGGCCGAGAATTGCATCGGGCGCGAACATCCCCGCGTGATTCTTCTGGATCGCGTGACCGACCCTCACAACGTCGGGGCGATTCTGCGATCGGCCGAGGTTCTGGGGGCGAGCGCGGTGATTGGCACGCGGCATCACTCGGCCCCGGAAACGGGTGCGCTGGCAAAGACGGCAAGCGGTGCATTGGAGCGTCAGCCTTATCTGCGGGTCCGCAATCTGGCGGACGCGATCGCGGAATTGCAGAACATGGGCTTTCTGGTGCTGGGTTTGGATGGTGAGGCCGAAGACACCATCGAAACGACTTTGGGTGGAAAACTGGATCAGCCTGTCGCGCTGGTGCTGGGTGCCGAGGGGCCGGGGTTGCGACAAAAAACCAAGGAAACTGTTGATCGGTTGGTGAAAATCGACGCATCCGGCGGCTTTGGCTCGCTCAACGTCTCAAATGCTGCCGCAATTGCCCTATATGCCTCAAGGCATAGATAGACAGGAGAGCCCCATTCCCAGCCCGTCGAAAATCGCCACCTGCTGTTATTGCGGGACCCGTGCTGCCCTGGTTCTGAAGGGGCAGCAACGCCACGAACTCAGTTGCTCAAGCTGCGGTGCACCGTTGCATGACCTAAAGATGGTGCCGAAACGCAAACTGACCGAAGGCAAGGCAAGACGGAACGCTGCAAACGTCGTCGGTAAGAAAAAGAAACAGAAAAAGAAGAAGAGCATGTTCTCACGCGTGTTCGATGAAGCATGGGACGTCATAGAAGATATCTTCGACTGACGTGACGTTCGGGCGACACAGGTGATCACAACCCCGTTAAATGGGGTTCCACTGGACCGCAAAAATTGCATCTTGAGACCCTGATGTTTGCAACCCGAAAACCGCTATGCTGACCCGACGTTTCCTTTTTGGCACTGTAGCCGCAGCACTACTTTCCCCTGCTGTGCTGGCACAGGAGATGCCGTTGTACTATGAGGCCAACGGTGCAGCTATGGCCGGGTATGATCCGGTGTCCTATTTCGCGGGCGGTACCCCGGTGCGAGGTCAGCCGGAATACGCGGTGGTGTGGAAAGGGGCCGAATGGCACTTTGCCACAGATGAAAACCGTGAGGCTTTCGAGCGTGATCCACGCGCCTTTGCGCCCCAGTTCGGCGGGTATTGCGCTTATGCCATGGCAAAGGGCGCTCTGGTCGGTACTGACCCGATGGCGTGGCAAGTCGTGGATGGCCGCTTGTACCTGACCCACTCGCAGGCAATCGAAGAGATGTGGCGCGAGGCGACGGCGGAATACATCCGCATGGCCGAGGCGCACTGGCCCGTCGTTCTGTACGAGCAATAGGCGGAGTTCCGCTTTTTGTGACATGTCATCACAAAAATGCGCATGACCTCTTTTTTTCTCTCAACTTATGCCTAAATGTCACAGTGACCGCGGAACGGAACTGCCGCGGGTCATTTCACTGTCCCTCGTTCCAACAACTGGCGCTCAGGTTCGACCTGGGCGCTTTTTTCTTTGTGGCACCCGGATTAGGGTGCCTGCATGAGCGACTATTCTGACGATTTTCTGAAAGACATCCTGCAGCGCACCAAAGTGATCGCTGTGGTTGGCGTATCGATGAATCCGGTGCGGCCCAGTTATTACGTTGCGCGGTATCTATCATTGAAAGGGTACACGGTCATTCCGGTCAATCCGGGCCATGCAGGGACCGAGCTTTTTGGTCAGACCGTCCGAGCCTCACTGTCCGAGATTTCCGAGCCGGTGGACATGGTCGATATCTTTCGCCGCTCTGAAGCGGTGCCGCCGATTGTCGATGAGGCATTGGACGCGTTCCCGAAGCTGCGCACGGTCTGGATGCAAATCGGTGTAGAGCACCCGGATGCCGCCGCCAAAGCACAGGCGCGCGGCGTGGACGTGATTATGAATCGCTGTCCCAAGATCGAATATCAACGTCTGTTTGGAGAGCTGCGTATGGGCGGGTTCGCCACCGGCGTTATCTCGTCCAAAATCTAGCCGCCAGCATAGGGCAAGAGCTCGCCGTATTGTTCTGCCTGACGCTTTTGCAGCACGACCTCGCGCGGCACCCATTCGTATTTCGTGTCTTCAACCAAGGGTGACCAGAACAACACTCCACCATAGCGCCACGGGTCCAGCACCACGCCGTCATACATCGTCTCGCCCTTGCGGCTGATGATGGCGGTGCTGTGGTCGATTCTGAACGGATTGTCCGCGTTCGCGATGGCGCGGTGGAGGTCCAGCGTCTGGAAATTCTCTTGCTTCAGCCGTCGTTCGATATCCTCGGCCCAATGCCAGCACAGCCCACGCGGACGCAGGCCCTTGTTGACCTTGGCGTTATGGATCAGCGGAGGATCGGTGATCTCATATTCCTGCACCAATTGCGCGGTATAGGAATAGGCGATGCGGGCGGCGCGGTCGGCCTCCTCCGGGTCGATATCGGGACCAAGGCTGCGGATTTCGGTTGCCAGTCGTTGCACCTCATCCCCGGTGGAGGGCGGAGGCGCTGAACACGCGCCTAGCGTCACAAGAGCCAGAACAATGGCCAAAGCTCGGATCATCATTTGCCCTTCGATCTGTGCACCGTGAAGACCGATCATAGTGGGTCGGGCAAGGGGACGGAACCCCGTGGTTTAACCCTTGGGGCGCGCGGCTTTTTCAGCGATTCCACTGATACCTTGACGGCGTGCCAGTTCGGCCAGAACATCATCCAGTGCCACGTCCCGTGCAGCCAACATGACCAGCAGGTGATAAAGCACATCCGCGGCCTCAGCCGTCAGCCCGGCCTTGTCGTTCTTGACGGCTTCGATGATGGCTTCCACGGCCTCTTCCCCGAATTTCTCAGCACATTTCTCGGGGCCTTTGGCCAAAAGTTTGGCGGTCCAACTGGACTCGGGGTCAGTGCCTTTACGGACCTCGATGGTGGCGGCCAGATCGTGAAGAATGCTCATGTCAGCCTCATAGGAATGCCGGCGGCGGCCATGTGTTCCTTGGCCTCGCGGATCGTGTATTCGCCGAAATGGAAGATCGAGGCGGCAAGCACGGCGCTGGCCCCGCCTTCGGTCACGCCTTCGACCAGATGGTCTAGGTTGCCAACGCCGCCCGAGGCGATCACCGGCACGTCCACCGCATCCGAAATCGCGCGGGTCAGGGGCAGATTGAACCCCGCCTTCGTGCCGTCGCGATCCATCGAGGTCAGCAGAATCTCACCCGCGCCCTTGGCTACTACGGTTTTGGCGAACTCCACCGCGTCGATGCCAGTCGGTTTGCGGCCGCCATGAGTGAAAATCTCCCACTTACCGGGGCTGACGGTTTTGGCGTCGATGGCACAGACGATGCACTGGCTGCCGAACTGATCCGCCGATTCCGCGATCACATCCGGGTTGGCCACGGCGGCCGAGTTGAAACTGACCTTGTCCGCGCCCGCCAGAAGAAGGGCGCGCACGTCGTCCTTGGTGCGCACGCCGCCACCGACGGTTAAAGGTACAAAACACTGTTCTGCCGTGCGCTGAACCACGTCGAACATGGTACCGCGGTTTTCATGGGTGGCGTGGATGTCCAGAAAGCAGATCTCATCCGCGCCGGCGGCGTCATAGGCCTTGGCCGATTCCACCGGGTCGCCCGCATCGCGCAGGCCAACGAAGTTCACGCCCTTGACCACGCGGCCATCGGCAACATCAAGACAGGGAATGATGCGGGTTTTCAGCATGTCGGCATCCTTTGTTGCCGCACCTCTAGCGGCAATGGCCCGCTGATGCCAGAGCTGAGAGATTTCAATTCGCCCAACCGTAGCGAATGTGGCTTAGCGCTTGGTTTCTATTGCGCAAACATCCTGAGCGCGGAAAGCAGGTTAGCCTTGTCGTCGGTCCAGGCGTTTTGGTCATCGGCGGTCATGGGCCTCCACGCACCTGTATCGACGAATGCACCAATGCGACTTTCGTCACGGCTCAGGATTGCGACAAGTGAGTTTGCAGCGCCCTGACGCTGGGCTTCTTCGTCGACTGTGCCCCACTTAATCGCGGCGTGCAGACCAAGCGTTTCCGCAGCTCGGGCCAGTTGCGGGGCCAGATCATAGTATTTGTTAGAGATGTGGAAGACCAAGATACCATGCTTGTTCAATTGGCTCATGTAAGTCTGGATCGCTTCCAGAGTGATTAGGTGAAGTGGAATGGCATCCGAGCTATAGGCGTCCAACACCATAATATCGAAAGCGAACTTTTCATGCGCCAATACGATCCGCGCATCGCCCAAATGGGTGACCGACTCGGGGGTGCATTCTGACATGTAAGTGAACAGAGCCGGGTCGCGGGCGATCCGGTCGACGGTCTCATCAATCTCGAAGAATTCCCAGGTTTGGTGAGGTTGCCGATAGCAAGCCAACGCTCCGGTCCCCAAACCGACGATGCCGATCTTGTCAGCGTTCTGCCCGTACTCCGAGGTCAGAACCTCGGCCATCGGACCCTCCGGATGATAGTAAGATGACCCAACGGGGCGAACACCGGGCGCGGTCAGCCGTTGCCCGCCATGGATCGTGGTGCCGTTCTTGTAGACACGAAAACCGTCGCGATCATAAACTGCGTGTGTTCCAAAAAAACTGCGATCGCGGAAGTGCACATCGGTCGTTGGAATCAAGGTTGGCACCAACAACACCAGAAGGGCCGCTGCCATCCGTGTCGGTCTGCTTCTGAAGCATAGCAGCACAGCGGCGACCAGAATGGTGGATGCGATCGTCGGCAGCGTATTTGTATCCGTCGCGGTTCCTTCGTTCAGTTTGCTAAGCGCGAAAGCGAGCGGAGTGGCCACAGCAACGCCCAGAAGAGCCTGGCGAAGTTTGAAAGTGCCAGACTGGATCAGGAACAGCCCGCCAGCCGCCAGCAGCGTCAGGGCGAACTCAATCTCTCGGTCAAACACGGCAGGCGCGATGATCGAGTTGAACAATCCGCCGCAGGCCCCGCCGACCGAGAGGGCAAGATAGAAGGTCGTCAGATGCTCGGCAGGGGGGCGCATCTCATAGAGCAGCCGGTGCGCAAACATGGCGACCAGATAAAGCAGCGGGATATAGACCAGCATCGCCGCCAATGGCAGTTGTGCGGTCCCAAGTCTGAACAGCAGAGCCACACCAATTGCCATGGCGAACAAAACCGGGATTTTCAGGCTTTCCAGAGTGTTCGGTTGCCGTTTCGCGAAGGCCAGAATGAAGGTCAGGATATAAGTGGCCAGCGGTACAACCCAGATCAGGGGGATGGACCCGAGATCGATGCTGAGTTTGGTTGTCGTTGCCAGCATCAGCGACGAGGGCACAAAAGCAATGAACACCCAGGTGGCAATTGTTTTGGTGCTCAGGGGGCGGCTGGTCGCACTGTGTTCTTGCGAAAGGGCGGCGCCTGACGGTCCGCGCAACGCAATCACGCCGCTAATGGCCAGCAATACACCGAAGATGACAAATCCGATGGACCAGAACAGGCTGATTTCCCGTGCGCCGTAGAAAGGATCGGCTATCAGCGGAAACGCCAGCAGCGCCAGCAGTGAACCGACATTGCTGGCCGCATACAAAAAATAGGGATCATTGGCCGAAGGCCCGCCGGATCGGGAATACCAGGCCTGCAGCAGCGGCGCATTTGCGGACAGGAC
The DNA here is from genome assembly GCF_056160045.1 of Ruegeria sp. ABF4_144. NCBI lineage: Bacteria > Pseudomonadati > Pseudomonadota > Alphaproteobacteria > Rhodobacterales > Roseobacteraceae > Ruegeria > Ruegeria sp. ABF4_144. Next base: position 2,272,973 of record NZ_JBSWWK010000001.1, on the reverse strand, counting down.
CGCGAAAGGAACACCTACGCCCGCTGCAAACAACAACAGCGTTTGGAGTGCGATGGATTGCGAGGAATCAAACCTCCAACCTTCCTGCGTGGCCAGAGGTAGAAATCCGAGCGCCAGCAGCCATAAGGCCAGATGCGTTACAAGTTGCCAGCGTAAAGTGAACCAGCGGGTCAGCATATGGGCATACAGATACCCGAGGATCAGCATCAGCTGGAAAAACAGCATCGCGGTGGTCCAAACCGCAGGCGTCCCGCCGATTTTAGGCAGAACGAGCTTGGCAAAAAGCGGCTGAACAAAGAACAGCAGACTTGCGCTGACGAAAATGGATGCACAAAAACTGATGACCGGAGCGTAAAGGCGCCAAGCTGCTGTTGGCTGCGATGCGTTCGAATAGGACACGGTGGAACTCCGGCATAGGATTGCGGTTTAGCCGTATTGGTGAATCTTGACCTTTTTGCGGCTGATAGGTGCAAACTCATCGTGATTGTGCGGAATTGTTTACGATCTGAGATCGATTGTCGGGTGCTCGGACAGGCGTTGGGCCTGCGTGCGGCAGAACAGGCAAAGCCCCGCCGATGCCGGACTTGTGATTGCCACATCTCTCAAACCTGTGAAAACTGTCCCCAAATTCATCAGGAGATCAATGAGATGCACAAACTCTTTTTGACAACGGCTTTTGTAATTGGAGGAGCTGTCACAGCAATGGCAGACGATATCATCAAGGTAAACACCGACAAATCGGTGTCCGAGGCGTTGGATGCACTTGAGGCGGCAGTTGGCAACGCGGGCGCGACCGTATTCGCGCGTATCGATCACGCTGCGGGTGCTGAAAAGGTCGGGCTGACCATTCCGGCCAATCAGGTTCTGATTTTCGGCAACCCGGCGCTGGGTACACCGGCCATGCAGATTGACCCGCGCGCCGGTCTGTTCTTGCCGCTGAAAGTGCAGGCCTACGAGGATGAAAATGGCCAAGTCTGGCTGGCCTATGAAGATCCGAAAGAAACTATGGATGAGCTGGATGACGTCGAGAAATCCCCCGTCATCGAAAAGATGCGCGGCGCGTTGGCCAAGCTGACCTCAGTCGCCGCTCAGTAACTTAGCTCAGGGCGCGAATGGCTTCGTTCAGGTCAATCGCGCCATCATAGAGCGCCCGGCCGGAAATCGCGCCATTCAGTTCCACACCGCAATCGCGAAGTGCGATCAGATCCTTCAGTGAGCTGACGCCGCCTGATGCAATCACCGGGATCGATACGGCGCGTGCCAGGTCGGCTGTGGCTTCAATATTCGGGCCCTGCATCGCACCATCGCGGTTGATGTCGGTATAGATGATGGCGGCCACGCCCGCATCCTCGAAGCTGCGGGCCAAGTCGGTGACCTGAACATCAGTTTCCTCGGCCCAGCCCTTGGTGGCGACCATGCCGTTGCGGGCGTCGATGCCTACGGCGACCTTGCCCGGGAACGCCCGCGCGGCTTCTCGCACCAAATCGGGATTTTCTACCGCAACAGTACCCAGAATCACGCGGGCCAGTCCTTTGTCGATCCAGGTTTCGATTGTGGCCATATCGCGGATACCGCCGCCCAACTGCGCGGGCACGTCACAGGCTTTCAGAATGGCCTCGACTGGGGCTGCGTTGACCGGTTCACCTGCGAAGGCTCCGTTCAGGTCTACAAGGTGCAACCATTCGCAGCCAGCATCGACAAAGGCGCGGGCTTGTGCCGCCGGGTCTTCGTTGAACACGGTGGCCTTGTCCATCTCTCCGCGCAGCAGGCGCACGGCCTGGCCGTCTTTGAGGTCGATGGCGGGGTAAAGGATCATGATCGGCGGCCCTATATCAGTGTTACACGCGCGGGATATCGCACAAGCGGGGCAGGGTATGCAACGCGACGCTAAGTCATTCTTGCCCGCAGCGGTTCCGCCCGTCAGACTGACGGCAAAACAGGGAGGATATCATGAAGAAAATTACCCTTGCGGCAGGCTTTGCAGTTCTGGCAACCGCGTCTTTGGCCGATCCCGCCGATGGTCTGTGGAAAACGCAGCCGGGCGACGAAGGTGGTTACTTGCACGTCACGATCGCTCCGTGCGGAAGCGCCATTTGCGGCACGATTGACAGCGCCTTTGACAAGTCGGGCAATCAGCAGCTGGCGTATGAAAACCTTGGCAAACAGATCATCTGGGACATGGAGCCCGAGGGCGACGGCACCTATGCCAACGGCAAGATCTGGGCGCCGGATCGGGACAAGACCTATAACTCGAAAATGACTCTCGACAGCCAAAACCAGCTGACCGTCAAAGGTTGCGTTGCGGGTGGTCTGGTCTGCCGCGGACAAACCTGGACGCGGATTCAATAAGCTCTACGGAGCCCAGGTCAGGAAGTTCCCGATCATACGCAGGCCGACATCCTGGCTTTTTTCGGGGTGGAACTGCATCCCAACCATCGTATCACGGCCGATCACGGCCGTGACTTCTTGCCCATAGTCCACATAGGCCAGCCGCTGTGCCGGTTCACTGACGCGGAAATGGTAGGAGTGGACGAAATAGGCGTGGTCGCCCGAATTCACCCCATCAAATACGGGGTGTTCGCACTCCAGAACCAGATCGTTCCAGCCCATATGCGGGACTTTTAGCGCCCGGTCCGAAGGTTCGATCCGCACGACGTCGCCCGCGACCCAGCCTAGACCATCCGTGTCGGTGTATTCGTGACCCTTTGCGGCCATCAGCTGCATCCCGACGCAGATGCCCAGAAACGGGCGGCCTTTCTGTTCGACCGCCTCAACCATCGCGTCATATATGCCCTTGTGGCCGCGCAGCTCAGCCGCGCAGGCGGGAAAAGCTCCGTCACCGGGCAGTACCAATCGATCAGCCCGCGAGACTACATCCGCGTCCGAGGTCACGACGACTTCGCCAGCATCCATCTCGCGCGCCATGCGTTGAAACGCCTTTTCGGCCGAGTGCAGGTTGCCGCTCTCGTAATCAATAATGGCGGTCAGCATTTACAGCGCGCCTTTAGTGGACGGAATCGCATCCGCTTTGCGCGGGTCGGTCTCAACCGCATCCCGCAGGGCGCGGGCGACGGCCTTGAAAGCAGCCTCGGCGATGTGGTGGCTGTTGAACCCGTGCAACTGGTCGAGATGCAACGTGATACCGCCATGGGTGCTCAGCGCCTGAAAGAACTCGCGTACCAGCTCGGTGTCGAATGTGCCGATCTTCTGGGTTGGCAGCTCCACATTCCAGATTAGGAACGGGCGTGCCGACAGATCCAGCGCACAACGCACCTGCGCGTCGTCCATGGGCAGGTGGCACTCGCCGTAGCGACGGATGCCCTTTTTGTCACCCAAAGCCTGCGTCAAAGCCTGACCCAGCGCGATGCCGGTGTCCTCGACTGTGTGGTGGTCGTCGATGTGGTAATCGCCCTGGGCGCGGATCGTCATGTCGATCAATGAATGGCGCGCAAGCTGGTCCAGCATATGGTCAAAGAAGCCAACGCCGGTCTGGTTGTCATACTGGCCGGTGCCGTCCAGATTGACCTCGACCGAGATCTCGGTTTCGGCAGTCTTACGGCTGATCTTTGCGCTGCGCATGGGCGAATTCCTTTTGCTACAGGCGCGCTTATAGACGGGGAAGGGCGGGCTTTTCCAGACCACCTGTCGCATTCCATGCAAACTGTTGCAGGGGATTGCGCCTGCCAGCCCGCCATGCCAGCCTGCAGGCAACACGAACCAACAAGGCCCGGCCCATGTCCACCTGCGTTTTCATCCAAATCCGCTGCAAACCCGGTACCACCTACAAGGTGGCCGAAGAAATCGCCCTTCGCGAAATCCATTCCGAATTGTATTCGACCAGCGGAGAATTTGACCTGCTGCTGAAACTCTACATCCCCGAAACCGAGGATGTGGGGCATTTCATCAACGAAAACCTGCTGGTGATTCCGAACATCGAGCGATCCTTGACCACGATGACCTTTAAGGCGTTCTGAATCACATCACTGTATCCGAAGTTGGGGATTGCGGCGCGACAACCAAGACCGTGCCGCTGTTGGATTGCCTGTCCATCGCACCCGCGCGAAGCAGTTGCAGCAAGCCGAACAACACCATCAGCGGAACCGCAAGCGTCAACAGGTGATTTCCTCCTGCAAGCAGTGACCATGCAAAGCCGGCTGCGCTGACGGTTAGCAAAACCGCAGAGTGCTTTCGCATCTGTGGCACAGTTTCGGGTTCGTAGCTCAGAAACCCGCGAGGAGAAAACAAGGTCAGGTATAGGCCAGTCGCAAACACGCTGCCCAGAACAAGAGAATCGATGTTGCCGATCATTGTGTCAGCGATATTGCCGTGGCCAACCAGAAACAGCCCTTCAATCAACGGCGTGATCGCAACCATGAACAGATTGATGCCAAGCAAGATCGGATGAGGGCGCATCAGCTTTCTCAGATAGGCAAGGCACACAAGCGCTGCCAAAAGGGTTCCGATCCATCCCGTCATTCGCAAGTCATCAGTTGCGCGGGACAGCACAAGAAAGCTCAAACCCGGCAGGTTTTCAAGAATATCGAGCAAAAGCTGCTTCTGTTGAGTTCCTATCATTCGAAAAACGCCCTGAACTTTGAAATGGGTTGTATGCGTATCCTGAGCTTGAAATCGATATTCTACCCAAGTTCAAACGTCGTGACGCCAAAAATTCGGTTCAGGTCGATATCGGGTTCGTGATCGGAATACATCCGCGCCGTTTCAAACACCTTGTCCAGCCCAAGCGCATCGGCCAGCGCAAAGGCTGCGGCGTTGGGCTGGGGCATGTCCACGAAAATCTCATGTTCGTTGTGGTCATCGGGGATCGCGGTCAAAAGCGACGCCAGCAGGGCCTGTGCGATGTCGGAGTTATCCGCGAACAAGGGGCCAACTTTATATCCGGTCAGGCAGGGGCGCAGCGTGGCGTATCCTCTGATCCTGCCGTTTTCGGTATAGAGCTTTGAGACATGGCTGTAGGCGCTGAGCCAGCTTTCCAGAAACAAGTCGCGCGGCGCGGGAAACAGGTGGCGATCATAGGCTTTCAGCTCGTCTGACGCGCGGGTCACATCGGTGATGCGATCGCTGGGTTCAGTATCCAGCTTCGCCAGCATTCGGGTTTTCGTGCCCGCAAAGCGATAGTTGTTGTAGGCAAAGGTGAAGCCGGACTTGCGGTAATTGTCCTGCTGCTCGACCACACCATCCAGCCCCATGTTGCGGCCAGTGCAATGGGCCAGCGCGTGGTGAGAGATTTCAAGACCGTGACCGTGGTGCCGAAACTCGGGCTTCACGATGTAGAAGCCAAGGAACGAGAACGCGTCGTCGTAGTTCACCGCCGAGACGGAGGCGATCATCTCGCCGTCTAGAAACCCGCCCAGAAATCCGTCGGGGTCTGTTGGGCGAAAACACGCGGCATCATGCACGCCCGGATTCCACCCCTCGCGGCCCGCCCAATCCACGGCGTGCTCTACTTCGTCAGAGGTAAGGGGGCGAATGACATAGTCCGACATGGGCCAATTCCGTGCATGATTGAAATCACGGCCAGAATGGCGCAATGCCTGCCAAAGAACCAGAGTGTTGAGGGAGCTTTGTATCTGGAGCGGGCGAGGCGATTCGAACGCCCGACCCTAACCTTGGCAAGGTTATGCTCTACCCCTGAGCTACGCCCGCATCAGATACATATGTTGGTCCAAAGACCTCTCAATGGAGCGGGCGAGGCGATTCGAACGCCCGACCCTAACCTTGGCAAGGTTATGCTCTACCCCTGAGCTACGCCCGCGCCGTTGAGTGAGGAGGGATGTATAAATTCCCACGCGAGGCTGCAAGCGGAAAAACACAAAAAGATGGAAAAATCTTTCGACGGAATCCTGCGCGTCCCCCGTTCAAGACTAAGAGCATTAAAAAACAAGAGGGATCGAAGAGAGGAAATGACACGGATTGCAGATATGAAGATGGCCCTGTTGGCGGCACTAATCGTGCTGACATCATTGCTTTGTGCACCGGATGAAGACAGGTTGGGTGAGGTTGATCCCGTCCTCAGAGACGCGCCGCAGGTCGAAACGCGGGTGTTGGCGGGGTAAGCCCCGCCGATCAGATCACAGCGCCAGAACGATATTCGCGATGGCTGCTACCAGAATCGCGGCGAATGTCATCAGCATCCCGATCTGGCGCAGAATGACGATCTGCGGACTGCGCCCGAATCCATAGGCGTGCAACAACCGCCCGCCCAACAATGTCAGGCCCAGAAGGTTCAGCAACAGCCCACTTGCCCCCTGCAATTCGACCATCGTGATCAACAGCACGGCAAAAGGGGTGTATTCGACAAAGTTGGAATGCGTCCGCATCACCTTGAGCATCGTCGTGTTACCGCCGTCGCCGTAGGAAATCTTGTCGCTGCGCCGCTGGCTGATGACCCGGACGCTGAGCGCGACAAACAGGATTGCCAACAGGGCGGCATAGACAGGTGTGATGGACAGCATGGGCATTTATCCTCCTAAGAAAAAAGGCCGCCCGGTCACCCGAGCGGCCCTGTTAGCCCAGAAAGCTAAACCGGTTATTCCAGTTCGACCAGCAGGTCCTTTGCGTCAATCTGTCCACCAGGTTGAATGTGAACAGCTTTGACCGTGGCGTCGCGTTCCGCGTGGATGCCGGTTTCCATCTTCATTGCTTCGATGGTCAGCAGCAGATCGCCCTCTTTGACCTCTTGGCCCGCCGCGACGGCGACTGTGGCCACAACGCCGGGCATGGGTGCGCCGACGTGGTTGGGGTTGCCTGCCTCGGCCTTGGGGCGGGCTTGCGTGGACGACGTCACCAAGCGGTTCGGTACCCGGATCACGCGGGGTTGACCGTTGAGTTCAAAGAACACTTTGACCTCGCCGTTCTCATCCGTCTCACCGATGGCCTGACAACGGATTTCCAACGTCTTGCCCGGGTCGATCTCGGCGGCGATTTCTTCGCCTGGTTCCATGCCGTAGAAGAAGGTGCGCGTGGGAAGAGTACGAACCGGACCATAGGTGCGATGACGGCCCATGTAGTCCAGGAACACCTTCGGATACATAAGGTAGCCGTTCAGATCCTCGTCATCGACTTCTTTGCCTTCCAATTGCTTGGACAGCTCGGCGCGAGTGGCTTCCAGGTCGACTGCAGGAACATCCTTGCCGGGGCGTTCGGTGTTCGGCGCCTCGTCCTTCAACACTTTCTTGATGATCGTGTCCGGGAACCCGCCCGGAGGCTGACCCAAATTGCCGCGCATCATATCGACCACCGAGTCGGGGAAGGCCACATCGGTCGAGGGGCTTTCCACGTCGTCACGGGTCAGGCCCTGGCTGACCATCATCAACGCCATGTCACCGACCACCTTGGACGACGGTGTCACCTTCACGATGTCACCGAACATCTGGTTCACGTCGGCATACATCTGAGCAACCTCATGCCAACGTTCCTCCAGACCCAAGGAGCGCGCCTGCGCCTTGAGGTTGGTGAACTGACCGCCGGGCATCTCGTGCAGATAGACTTCGGACGCCGGGGCCTGCAGGCTGGATTCGAAGGCCGCGTACTGGCCGCGAACCGCTTCGAAGTAGTCACTGATCTCGCGGATCGCCTTGATGTCCAGACCCGTGTCACGCTCGGTATGGCGAAGGGCTTCAACCACGGTGCCCAGAGTGGCCTGCGATGTGTTGCCCGAGAAGCTGTCCATCGCGCAATCCACCGCGTCCACGCCCGCCTCGGACGCGGCCAGAATGGTGGCGCTGGCGATGCCTGCGGTGTCGTGGGTGTGGAAGTGGATCGGCAAGCCGACCTCTTCTTTCAGAGCGCGGATCAAGATCTTGGCCGAGGCCGGTTTCAGCAGACCCGCCATGTCCTTAAGACCCAGAACATGGGCGCCTGCATCGCGCAGCTCTTTGGCCATGCCGACGTAATACTTCAGGTCATATTTCGAGCGATCCGGGTCCAGAATGTCACCGGTATAACAAACGGTGCCTTCACAGATTTTGCCGTTCTCGATTACCGCGTCCATGGCCACGCGCATGTTCTCGACCCAGTTCAGCGAGTCGAAGACACGGAACACGTCGATGCCTTTGGAAGCCTGTCGAACAAACTCCTGCACCACGTTGTCGGGGTAGTTGGTGTAACCCACACCGTTTGCACCACGCAGCAGCATCTGGGTCATCAGGTTCGGCATCGCTTCGCGCAAGTCACGCAAACGTTGCCACGGGCATTCCTGCAGGAAGCGGTATGCGACGTCGAAAGTCGCGCCGCCCCAGCATTCAACCGAGAACAGCTGCGGCAAGTTCGAAGCGTAAGTTGGGGCTACCTTGATCATGTCGATCGAGCGCATCCGCGTTGCCAAAAGCGACTGGTGGCCATCACGCATGGTGGTGTCGGTGATCAGCAGCTGGCGCTGGGCCTTCATCCAATCCGCGACAGCCTGCGGACCTTTCTGCTCCAGCAGGTTGCGGGTGCCCATTTTGGGCTCGCCCTTCAACGCAGGGGGCTTGGCTTCTTTCAGGTCGGCGCGCGGTTCTGGGCGGTCCTTGGTTTCAGGGTGACCGTTCACAGAGATATCCGCGATATAGGTCAGAACCTTGGTTCCGCGGTCACGACGCCGCTTGAAGGCAAACAGGTCCGGCGTCGTGTCGATGAATTTGGTAGTGTATTCATTCGACAGGAAGGTCGGGTGCTTCAGCAGGTTGATGACAAAGTCGATATTGGTGCTGACACCGCGAATACGGAATTCGCGCAGGGCACGGTCCATGCGGGCAATCGCAGCCTCGGGCGTCGGCGCCTTGGCGGTGACCTTGGTCAGCAACGAGTCATAATACCGCGTGATCACCCCGCCGGCATAAGCGGTGCCGCCATCCAGACGGATGCCCATACCAGTGGCTGACCGATACGCGGTTATGCGGCCATAGTCGGGGATGAAGTTGTTCTGCGGATCCTCAGTGGTGATCCGGGTTTGCAGCGCGTGGCCGTTCAGGTGCACATCGGCCTGGCTGGCAGCGCCGGTGGCCTCGGCCAGGGTCTTGCCCTCGGCGATCAGGATCTGAGCCTGAACGATGTCGATGCCGGTGACCTCTTCGGTGACGGTGTGCTCGACCTGCACGCGCGGGTTCACTTCGATGAAGTAGAACTTGCCGGTTTCCATATCCATCAGGAACTCGACAGTACCTGCGCATTCATAGTTCACATGGGCACAGATTTTGCGGCCCAGCTCACAAATCTCGGCGCGCTGTTCCTCGCTCAGATACGGGGCAGGGGCACGCTCGACGACCTTCTGGTTCCGGCGCTGGACCGAGCAGTCGCGCTCATAGAGGTGATAGATCTCGCCGTGCTTGTCGCCCAGGATCTGAACCTCGACATGGCGCGCCCGGATGATCATCTTTTCCAGATAACCCTCGCCGTTGCCGAATGCGGCCTCGGCCTCGCGGCGGCCTTCCAGAACCTTTTCTTCCAACTCGTTCTCGGAATGGATCGGGCGCATACCGCGCCCGCCGCCGCCCCAGCTGGCTTTCAGCATCAGCGGATAGCCGATTTCTTTGGCCTCGGCCCGGATCGCGTCCATGTCGTCGCCCAGAACTTCGGTCGCCGGAATGACCGGCACATCAGCGGCAATAGCAACGCGTCGCGCGCTGGCCTTGTCACCCAGGGCACGCATAGTTTCGGCCTTGGGGCCGATGAAGGTAATGCCATTCTGTACACAAGCATCGACGAAATCCGGGTTCTCGGACAGCAGACCATAACCGGGGTGGATCGCGTCGGCGCCGCATTCCTTGGCTACGCGGATGATCTCGTCGATGCTCAGATAAGCAGCAACCGGTCCCATGCCTTCGCCGATGCGGTACGCTTCGTCCGCTTTGAAACGATGCAAGCCCAGCTTATCTTCTTCGGCGAAGACTGCGACGGTGCGTTTGCCCATCTCGTTCGCTGCGCGCATCACGCGAATGGCAATCTCGCCGCGATTGGCGATCAGGATCTTTTTGAAGTCGGTCATATTCGGTCCCGGTCTTTATGGTTTGGCCGTGTTCATAGGCGGACAATACGCGCTCGTATATCAGTCCTTCTGGGTAGAACCGGCATGTTATCGCTCGCAAACGCCGCCTTTTTGACGTGATTGTCTTACACACGCTGCATTGCAGCATCAATGTTTACGATTGCCGAGGAAACTTCTTGCAGGTTTGAAAGGCCCATTTGACCCATATTGGCGGTCATGTCCTGACGCAGGATATCAATGACATGCGCAGGGCCTTGAGCCCCCAAGGCACTGAGACCATAGAGGAAACCGCGCCCGAGCATGACAAAATCCGCGCCTAATGCCAGAGCGCGCAGAACGTCGAGGCCGCCTTCGATGCCACTGTCGAAGATTAAGGGCAGGTCTGTCGCCTCGCGGATCAATGGTAGCATATTGATACTTGCAGGTGCCCCATCAAACTGCCGTCCGCCGTGATTCGAGACCCAAATGGCATCAATTCCCGCCTGTTGCAGCCGATCGGCATCTTCGGGGCGCATCACGCCCTTTATGATGAACGGCCCGTCCCAAGCGTCCCGCAACCATTTGACATAGTCCATGTCGGGTGAGGTACGCAGTAAATAGCCAACATGGGCGGTCGGCGGCAGGGCACTGTCCCCGTCTATATACTTATCCAATGTACGCATCCGGGGCATCCCGTTTTGCGCCATACCCAAAGCCCAGGCCGGGCGTTGCGCGATCTGGGCCAGCAGGCGTGGGGTCAATCTGGGCGGGTTGGTCAAACCCGACCGCGTTTGCCGTTCACGGCGCGATGCGACCGGGACGTCAACAGTCAGCACAAGGGTTGAGAACCCCGCCGATCTGGCGCGATTCAGCATATCGGTACGAATACCCGGATCCTTCGGCGGGTACAGCTGAAACCAGGCGTTCTGTCCCAAATGAGGGGCCAGATCCTCGGGGCTTTGGCTGGCAACCGTAGACAGGGTGTAGGGCAGGCCCGCCTCGGCGGCCGCGCGCGCCAGTAATCTTTCCGCGTCCGGCCACACCAGACCGGACATCCCGATTGGGGCGATGCCAAACGGGAGGGGAAAGTCCTGTCCCAGAAAGCGCGTGCCAGTGTCGCATTCGATGGGGCCGTGCAAGATCGAAGGCAGAAATTGCACCTGATCCAGCGCGGCCCGGTTGCGTTGTAGAGTGGTCTCGATGCCTGTGCCGCTTGCCAGATATTCCCAGACAAAGAACGGAATCCTGCGCTTTGCGCGGCGTTTCAGGTCGGCCATGCCGGGGAATGAGCTGTGCAGGTCCATATGAATTGATCCAACCTGCCGGGCGATTCTGCAAGGTTTTCAGGCGGCTGAGGCCGGTGGCGTGGGTTTGGGCGGCCGTTCGTGCCTGGTATCTGTCACCGTCAACGTGACCGAGGCTGCGCCTGTGGCCACCTGCACCTGATTCCGGCCCTTGTCTTTGACCATGTACAGTGCGTCATCCGCCGCGCGCATCAGGTCCTGTGGCATGGTGCCATGTGACGGATAGTGGGCAACGCCAACAGAGATCGTAGTGCGCGGCAGGGATTTCTCTCCATACCGGACCGAGACAGCTTCGACCGTTTGCCGCAACTGCTCGGCCCTCGTCATGGCGTCGTCCGGCGTGTTGTCCGAATAAAACTCGATCGCGCCGACGAAACGCCCTTCGCGGATATCTGGAGTGTAGATTTCGGCCACGTGGCGGGTCTTCGGTCCGCTGACCCCCAGCAGGTTGCGGTCGAAGTCGTCGACCTCGGTCAGGGGATTATCTTCATGTTTGTGAACGATGTTGCCCAGGCCCAGCACGTTGCTGAAATAGGTGTCGGTGTTGACTGAACCCACGTTCGTGGCGCGGGTTGACCAGATTACAGGCCCCGCATCTTTAAACAGTTTGAATCGGTAGATATCCGAGGTCGCGGGCAGCAGTTCCAGAAACTCTTCATCGTGGGTGTCCAGCGTGCCGGTCCGAAAGGTGGCGTCAACGTCCTCAAGATGCGAGACCACCTTCCGGTTCATCTGTGTCGCGGCGTGGCGCAAGTCGGATTCGAGTATCCGGTCAACCACCGGGGCGGGAATCGTATAGACGCCCCAGCCTGACAGGGCAGTGAGGGCTCCCACGGTCAGAACGATGCCGGCAAGTTTCAGGCGGGACATCATGCCCGCTCCGCCAAGTTTTTTCATGATCCGCGCTCCCACGACTTTAGCCTCAGCATCGAATGCAAGCTTTGACAGTGGGTTAACGCGGGCGCGGCCCGGCGATGCATTATGGTTAGAATTGGCGGTAAACATGCTGAAAAAACTGTGCGAACAAGGGGTGAACAAACCCTTTCCCTCGGCGCGCATCCCGCGTAGTTTGGGAAAATGAGCAGTTACGACGAAATGGACGCCTTTGAGGGCGCATCGCTGTCCGCACGAGCCATGGCCGCGCGGCCCACGCCCTATTTGGACGAACTGAACCCGGCGCAACGCGAGGCGGTGGAACGGTTGGACGGTCCGGTTCTGATGCTGGCCGGGGCGGGGACGGGCAAGACCAAAGCTCTAACCGCTCGCATCGCGCATCTGCTCAGCACCGGGCGCGCGCGCCCGAATGAGATTCTGTCAGTAACATTTACCAACAAGGCCGCGCGCGAGATGAAACAGCGTGTGGGTCGTCTGCTTGGGCAACCGGCTGAGGGGATGCCTTGGCTGGGAACGTTCCATTCGATCTGTGTCAAGCTGCTGCGCCGCCACGCGGAACTGGTCGATCTGAAATCGAACTTCACCATTCTGGATACGGACGATCAGTTACGCCTGCTCAAGCAGTTGATCCAGGCCGCCAATATCGACGACAAACGCTGGCCCGCGCGGATGTTGTCCGGGATTATCGATGATTGGAAGAACCGCGCGCTGACGCCCGACAAAGTGCCTGCGGCGGATGCCGGGGCCTACAACAACAAGGGTATTGAGCTTTATGCCCAGTACCAAACCCGTCTGCGCGAACTGAACGCGGTGGATTTCGGTGACCTGCTGCTGCACATGGTCACGATTTTCCAGACCCATCAGGACGTGTTGGAGCAATATCAGCGCTGGTTCCGCTATATTCTGGTGGACGAGTATCAGGACACCAACGTGGCCCAGTACCTCTGGCTGCGATTGCTGGCCGGGGCGCATAAGAACATCTGCTGCGTGGGCGATGACGACCAATCGATCTACGGCTGGCGCGGGGCCGAAGTGGGCAACATCCTGCGGTTCGAAAAGGACTTTCCCGGCGCCTATGTGGTGCGGTTGGAGCAGAACTACCGCTCGACCCCGCATATTCTGGCTGCCGCGTCGAATGTGATCCGTGGTAATGAAAACCGTCTGGGTAAAGAACTGTGGACTGACGCGGAAGAGGGCGAAAAGGTCCGTCTGATAGGCCATTGGGATGGCGAGGAAGAGGCCCGCTGGATCGGTGAGGAAATCGACGCGATGCAGGGCGGCACGCGCGGTGTGCGGCCGATTGGTTTGGACGAGATCGCGATTCTGGTCCGCGCCTCGCATCAGATGCGCGCGTTCGAGGATCGGTTTCTGACCATTGGTCTGCCTTACAAGGTGATCGGCGGCCCTCGGTTCTATGAGCGGATGGAAATCCGCGATGCCATGGCCTATTTCCGGCTGGTGGTCAGTCCCGGCGACGATCTGGCGTTTGAGCGGATCGTAAACACGCCGAAACGCGGTTTGGGCGACAAGGCGCAGCAGACGATTCAGATGACCGCGCGAGAGAATGGCGTGTCGCTGATCGATGGCGCGCGGATCGCAGTTGATAGCGGGCTGATCAAGGGTAAAGGCGGCAAGGCCCTGCGCGAGTTGATCGATGGGCTGGCCCGGTGGAACGCGATGACGCGCGGACCTCGTATTGAGGTCGAGGATGACTCGGTGATCGATGATGGCGCGCCGATGCGGTTCGGAGAGCCCGAAGTTTCGCATATCGAGTTGGCGCAGATCATTCTGGATGAATCCGGCTATACCGCCCACTGGCAGAACGAAAAGACGCCCGAGGCGCCGGGGCGGTTGGAGAACCTTAAGGAACTGGTCAACCAACTGGATAACTTTGAAAACCTGCAAGGGTTTTTGGAGCATGTCAGCCTGGTCATGGACAATGAGCAGGACGGCGATGGGGCCAAAGTCTCGATCATGACCCTGCACGCGGCCAAGGGGCTGGAGTTTCCCGCTGTTTTCCTGCCCGGCTGGGAGGACGGTCTGTTCCCCTCGCAAAGATCAATGGACGAGTCGGGGCTCAAAGGCCTCGAGGAAGAGCGGCGGTTGGCTTATGTCGGCATCACTCGCGCTGAAGAAGTCTGTACGATTTCGTTTGCCGCCAACCGGCGGGTGTTCGGGCAGTGGCAGAACGCGATGCCGTCGCGGTTCATCGACGAATTGCCCGAGGATCATGTGGAGGTACTGACGCCACCGGGGCTCTATGGCGGCGGGCAACCTGCGGCGGGCATTGAAACCCGCGCGGCGGAGGCGAACGTCTATAACTCACCCGGATGGAAACGGTTGCAGGCGCGGCAGGGGCAGTACGGCACGTCGCAACCGCGCGAAAGCCGCAATACGGTGATCGATGCCACAGCACTGGCCAGTTTCACGTTAGGTGAGCGCGTATTTCATCAAAAATTCGGTTACGGCGCGGTGATCGGCATCGAGGGCGACAAGGTCGAGGTCGATTTCGACAAGGCTGGCACGAAAAAGGTGGTCTCGCGGTTTTTGTCGGCCAAGGACGACGTGCCGTTTTAACTAAATGGAATAAGCCTGACGGCACATGCTTTATTCTTCTAATAGGCGCCCGGTTCACACTGCGGCGCCTTTTTCGATGTCTGAGAAATTAAAAACGGCGGTTCCCAGGGAGGAGGAGAGGGAACCGCCGTTCTTTTCAACATCAGAGCAGGGAGGAGGAGAGCCCTGATGTATCCGAACCCGGGTATGATCCCGGTATGAGGAAGACGCGGCGACGTCAGGGAGGAGGAGAGACGTCGCCGCGCGCTTTCAACACCGAGAAAGGGAGGAGGAGTTCCCGGTGTGTCAGGTTCCGGCGTTCAGGGCCGGTATAAGGTGCGGCGACATCAGGGAGGAGGAGAGATGTCGCCGCTGATTTACAGGTCCTAAAGGGAGGAGGAAGGACCTGATCTCGGTTATGTCGTTGCGCGCTTAATGCGCGACGTATTCTTCGGCCGCTTGCATCGCCAGACGCCGGATCATCGAGCGGTGTAGGCCCAGATCGGCCAGTTCGCGATTTGTCAGGCTGGACAATTCGTTAACTGTCTGACGGTAGACACGGTGGCGAACGAAACGGGTCCGTACGGCCTCAATCATTGAGGTAAGGCCAGTCGCAGGTGCGCTTTTAAGCGCATTTTGTTGTGTTGCTACAGCCATGTAAGTAACCTGATCGTTATTGTTTTTGCCAGTAGTGCCCAGCGTTTGCTTGAGGATTAAAATAGGTAAATGCTGCAATTGCACAATAGCTCGCGTCGTCAATGCCGCTATGCAGCAAATGCATAGATATCAATGCATTGGGGATCGGGCGGCCTAAAGGCCTTTAAAACAAGGATTTTACTATTGTGTTTGCAGTTTCGGTGCTTAGCCGCGCGTCACATGAGGTGTGGGGCCGCTTCTTCTTTGTGCGCATTCTCTTGAAAATTGTGCAATTTGAAATCGACGGTCGCTGATCGTCGACGGGCCTTAGTGCCGGTGCCGCCAAATCCATGGGAATTCATGGGTTATGGTTCTCCTGGCGCGGAGAGGCGGTTTATCGGTGGGCCAATCCAGGTGATTCGAAGGTGGTTTTCGACGCGGATCGGTGGAGAAGCGCTAGAATCTCCCTCAGATACAAAAAAATTGGGAATACATGGGACGGCGTGGGCATCGCAATAGTATGCTATATATAGTGGTGAGTTTTTGGCAAAGCAGAATTTGTGGTGCCTAGGGAGTGGTTTTCTTTTGTTGATAGCTTGTTTATATTCGGATTTTTTGGGTGAAGTGGAAAAATTTCCTGTTGATTTCCATGAATTCCCATGTCATCCCTTGTACATCCGATGAGGACGAGGCACATGGGGCGCCAAACGACCCCGAAACAATAAAAACAGGTTTCATACAGGCATCTCGCTTTCATCAATCAAGAGATCCGGCGCGCGGGCGAGCAGACATCCCCCCAGGTGGCGCGCGCAGCTGGACATCCCGCAAAGCGGGTCAATGCGGCGGGTTGATCAGTGGCAGCAGATCAACCCGCCGTTTTTCATCCGGGGGGCGTGAGATTTAGGTGGGGCGCAAGCGAAAGGGACAGTCGTCTTGGCGCGCAGGTTTAGAGGTGAAAGCCACCACAAGGTGGATACGAAGGGCAGGGTGTCAATCCCGGCCTCGTTTCGCCGTGTGCTTGAAGCCTCTGACCCCAACTGGCAACCCGGTGACACGCCTGAACTGGTAATTGTCTACGGTGACCACCGTCGCAAATTCCTTGAATGCTATACCATGCAGGCGATCGACGAGGTCGACGACAAGATTGATGCGCTGCCGCGCGGTTCAATGCAGCGGAAGATGTTGCAGCGCATGTTCCATGGTCAGTCTTTCCCGACCACTGTGGATGAGACTGGTCGCCTGGTGTTGCCGGCCAAATTGCGCACAAAGATCGGACTTGAGGGCGAGGCGTTCTTCATCGCCGCGGGTGATACGTTCCAGATCTGGAAGCCGGAGACTTACGAATCCGAAGAACTGGCCGCAGCCGAAGAGTGGCTGGACGAACAGCCCGAGGACTTTGATCCTTTGGAGTTCCTTGATGGCGTCGGGGACGCGTAACGGCATGGCCGGCGCTGAGACCCCTTCCGAGAAACCTCATATCCCTGTTCTGCTGCGCCCGTTGCTGGCCGCCGTTGCGCCGGTCTCTGGTGTCTGGCTGGACGGCACATTTGGGGCGGGCGGCTATACGCGCGGCTTGTTGGACGCTGGGGCGGACAGAGTCATCGGCGTGGATCGCGACCCGCTGGCCTTTGAAATGGCCGCTGACTGGGCGAGTGACTATGGCGATCGGCTAGTGATGCAGCCGGGTGTATTCTCGCGCATGGATGAATACGCGCAGGATCTGGACGGCGTGGTGCTGGACCTGGGTGTATCTTCGATGCAGTTGGATCAGGCCGAGCGTGGGTTTTCCTTTATGAAAGATGGCCCACTGGACATGCGGATGAGCCAGGAGGGCGAGAGCGCCGCCGATCTGGTCAATACGGCGACCGAGGCGCAATTAGCGGACATCCTGTTCCACTTCGGTGAGGAACGCGCCAGCCGCCGTATCGCTAAAGCTATTGTAAAGGCACGGGCAGAAGAGCCGATCACCAAGACCCTGCGTCTGGTTGAGATCATCGAATCCTGCCTGCCGCGCCCGAAACCGGGGCAATCGCACCCTGCGACTCGCAGCTTTCAGGGACTGCGGATTGCAGTGAATGCGGAATATGAAGAGCTGTTTCAAGGCCTGATGGCTGCTGAACGGGCGTTGAAGCCGGGCGGGCAACTTGCTGTCGTGACCTTTCATTCCATCGAAGACCGCATGGTCAAACGGTTTTTTCAGTCCCGTGCGGGCAAGACCGGGCGCGCCAACCGCTATGCGCCCGAGGTGGAGCGGGAACTGCCGCAATTCACGCTCAAGACCCGCAAAGCCGTGGGACCGGATGACCAGGAATTGCAGGAAAACCCGCGCTCGCGCTCGGCCAAGCTGCGCGTAGCGGTGCGAACTGAGGCTCCGGCGGGGGAAATTGAGGCCCGCGCCATTGGAATGCCGCAACTTGGGGGAAGGGCGAAATGAAGAGTGTTTTGTATGTGTTGACCGCTCTGTCCGTTTTCGGACTGGCGCTTTGGGCGTACCAAGAGAATTACCGCACCCAACAGGTTGTGAAGGAAACACAGAAGCTGCAACGCGAGATCGGCATGGCGCAGGTGCGGTTGGCCGTTCTGAACGCGGAGTGGGCCTATCTGAACCGGCCAGACCGGCTGCGCGAACTGGCCGACCTGAACTTTGAACGTTTGGGTCTGCTGCCGCTGCGGGCCGAACAATTCGGTCGCGCCGACCAGATTTCCTATGCCGAGGACCCGGACCTGCCTATCGTTGACCCGATTGAGCTGCAGGCCATCACCAACATTCAGGCACTGGGCGAGGTGCAGATCCCATGACCCGCACGCCCCTGCGCCCTCTGGCCCGTATCCTCGACGCCCGCGCCCGGGGCGAGAACCCCAAGGCGATTGAGCGCGAGAATATCCGCCAGCGTCACGAAGACATGAAGGACCGCGCCCGCGCCCGCGCCGAAGGGCGCCTTTTGGTGTTGGGGCTGTTCTTTTTCTGCGCCTTTTCGGTGGTGGGTTTCCGTATGGGTATGTTGGCCACATCCGAGGCGCAAGAGCCGCTGGCCAGTGCCCCCGGCGCTGCAATTGCCATGCAGCGGGCCAATATCGTCGACCGGGAAGGGCGCATTTTGGCGACCAATTTGGATACATATTCGGTCTACGCTCAGCCGCCTTTGATGATTGACCCCGTCGCCGCCGCCGATCAACTGGTTGCGATTTTCCCCGATCTGGAAAAAGAACGTCTGGTCAAGGACTTCACCGGCAACCGCAAGTTCCTGTGGATCAAGAAACGTATCTCGCCCGAACAAAAGCAGGCGGTGCATGATATCGGCGATCCGGGCATCCTGTTTGGCCCGCGTGAGATGCGCCTGTACCCGAACGGCCGTTTGGCCGCGCATATCCTGGGTGGCTCCGGCTTTGGTCGTGAGGGCGTCAGCGCCGCCGAGGTGATCGGTGTAGCGGGTGTTGAAAAGCAGTTCGATGACTACCTGCGTGACCCGGCCAACGGCAACAAACCGCTGCAACTGTCGCTGGACCTGACCGTTCAGGCGGCGGTCGAGCAAGTGCTTTACGGCGGTATGAAGATCATGAATGCCAAGGGCGCCTCGGCGGTTCTGATGAACGCACATACGGGTGAGGTCGTCTCGGCCGCGTCGCTTCCGTCGTTTGACCCCAACGATCGCCCTCGCCCACCGACCTCGGGCTTTGATCCCTCAGACAGCCCTCTGTTCAATCGTTATGTACAGGGTGTGTATGAGCTGGGCTCGGTATTCAAAATCTTTACCGCCGCGCAGGCCGTTCAACTGGGGTTGGTGAACTCTGAAACCATCATCGACACCTCCGGCCCGATGCGGATCGGACGGTTTCCGATTGGCGAGTTTAACGGCAAGAACTACGGCAAGATCAGCGTGGCGGACGTGATCGTCCACAGCTCGAACCGAGGTACCGGGCGGCTGGCTCTGCAGATCGGTGCGAAACGGCAGCAGAACTTTCTGAAATCGCTGGGCATGTTCGATCCTACTCCGTTCGAAATTGTCGAAGCCGCAGGCGGTGAACCGCTCAAACCCAAGAAATGGGGTGAGTTGAGCACGGTGACAATTTCTTACGGCCACGGGCTGTCGACCAGCCCGATGCATTTGGCCGCGGGTTATGCGGCTATTGCCAATGGCGGGCATTATGTCAGCCCAACCATTCTGCGTAAGAACGGCCCCCAGTATGGCCCGCGGGTGTTGTCGGAAAACGCGGCCAAGCAGGCACAGAAAATGTTGCGCAAGGTTGTGACGGATGGCACGGCCAGCTTTGGTGATGTGGCCGGTTATGACGTGGCGGGTAAAACTGGTACAGCGGACAAGCCCAAACCACGCGGTGGCTATTATGATGACAAGGTGATCGCGACCTTTGCGACGTTCTTCCCGGCCTATGATCCTAAATATGTGCTGATCGTCACGCTGGATGAACCCTCCATCGTCGCCTATGGCGAAAAGCGCCGCACGGCGGGGTGGACTGCGGTTCCTGTAGCTTCGGAGCTGATCGGTCGCATTGCGCCTTTGCTGGGCCTGCGTCCCCGGCTTGAGCCTGAGGCGCGCGCTGCTATAACCCTGACCTCAAATTAGGCTGTACAACAAAAGGTGGGTCATGGGCACAAGGAAGAAAACACTCAGCCAACTGGCCCTGACCGCGCGGGGCGGCGCTAACCCAGAGATTACCGGCCTGGCCGTTGACAGCCGCGAAGTCAAAGACGGTTACTTGTTTGCGGCCCTTCCTGGTACCCGCGTTCATGGCGGAGAGTTCATCCAGTTCGCCCTGCGCATGGGCGCTGCGGCGATTCTGACCGATGCCGAGGGGGCCGAGATCGCGGCCGAAGAACTGGCGGCATCCAATGCCGCGCTGATCGTGGTCGAAGACCCACGTCAGGCACTGGCCGGATGCGCCGCGTTGTGGTTCGGCGCGCAGCCGCAGACGATTGTGGCGGTAACTGGGACGAACGGAAAGACCTCAGTCTCGACTTTTGTGCGCCAAATATGGATGGAGCTTGGTCACGCGGCGGTCAACCTCGGCACCACGGGTGTTGAGGGCGCATGGACCGCACCGCTGGCGCATACCACGCCCGAGCCGATCACCTTGCATCGTTGTCTGGCTGAGGCCGCCGAAAACGGCGTGACCCATGCCGCGATGGAGGCATCCTCGCACGGGTTGGAACAGCGCCGTCTTGATGGTGTGCACTTGGCTGCCGCCGGGTTTTCGAACTTCACGCAGGATCATCTGGACTATCACGAAACCTTCGAAGCCTATTTCGCCGCTAAAGCGGGTCTGTTCGACCGAGTTCTACCGCAGGACGGAACCGTGGTCATCAACATGGACGACCCCAAAGGTGCCGAGGTCCGCAAAATCGCCGAAGCGCGCGGTCAGTCGGTTTTGACTGTCGGATCGGGCGACGTCGATCTGTGCCTGATGAACCAGCGTTTCGACTCGACCGGGCAGGACCTGCGTTTTTCTTGGCAGGGTAAGGTGTTTCAAACCCGGCTGAATTTGATCGGAGGGTTTCAGGCCGAGAACATCCTGTTGGCCTGTGGTTTGGTCATTGCCGCCGGGGAAGACCCTGAACGCGTTTTCGAGACCCTGCCTCATCTGACAACCGTGCGAGGGCGTATGCAATTGGCAGCCACTCGCGAAAACGGTGCCGCGGTATTTGTCGATTACGCCCATACGCCGGATGCTGTCGCTACTGCGCTTAA
Organism: Ruegeria sp. ABF4_144; assembly: GCF_056160045.1. Classification (NCBI taxonomy): domain Bacteria; kingdom Pseudomonadati; phylum Pseudomonadota; class Alphaproteobacteria; order Rhodobacterales; family Roseobacteraceae; genus Ruegeria; species Ruegeria sp. ABF4_144. Next base: position 2,251,914 of record NZ_JBSWWK010000001.1, on the reverse strand, counting down.
GGCAATGCGCCCGCATGTGATGGGGCGTCTGGTTGCCATTGTCGGTGCGGGTGGGGATCGCGACGCGACCAAGCGCCCGTTGATGGGTCAGGCTGCTGCCGAAAACGCTGACGTTGTTTTCGTTACAGATGACAACCCGCGCAGCGAAGACCCGGCAACTATCCGCGCGGCTGTTTTGCTGGGCGCGCCCGAGGCCACCGAGGTCGGTGACCGGGCCGAGGCTATCTTGCGCGGCATTGATGCCTTGCAGCCCGGCGACGCCTTGTTGATCGCTGGGAAAGGGCACGAAACCGGCCAGATCGTTGGAGATCAGGTTCTGCCCTTCGATGATGTAGAACAGGCCAGCATCAGCGTAGCCGCGCTGGACGGGAGGGTGGCATGACGCTATGGACTGCGGCTGAGGCCGCCGAGGCCACCGGTGGGCGCGCCACCACAGATTGGGTGGTGAACGGCGTGTCGATCGACACTAGAACCCTTCAGCCCGGAGACTTGTTTGTGGCGCTCAAGGCCGCGCGGGATGGACATGATTTCGTGGCGCAGGCGTTGGAAAAAGGCGCAGGAGCGGCGTTGGTATCCCATATCCCCGAGGGCGTGTCTAAAGACGCGCCTTTGCTGATCGTAGACGACGTGCAGGCCGGGCTTGAGGCGTTGGGGCAGGCGGGCCGTGCCCGAACTAACGCGCGCGTTATCGGTGTGACGGGCAGTGTCGGCAAAACCTCGACCAAGGAAATGCTGGCCACCATTCTGGAAACGCAGGGAAAAACTCATGCCAGCGTGGCCAGTTACAACAACCATTGGGGTGTACCCCTGACGCTAGCGCGGATGCCACGCGATACCGAGTTCGCGGTGATTGAGATCGGTATGAACCACCCGGGCGAGATTGCTCCGCTGGCGCGGCAGACGCGCCCGCATGTGGCCCTGGTGACGACTGTAGCTGCGGTGCATCTTGAGGCGTTCGAGTCGGTTGAGGGCATCGCCCATGAAAAGGCCGCAATCTTTGAAGGGCTCGAGGCTGGTGGCGCGGCCATCGTGAATGCCGATATCGATCACGCAGACATCTTGCGCCAGACCGCAAAGGAATATGGGGCCGGGATCGTGGATTTTGGCCGCAAGGCTGTGGACTATAATCTGACGGAAGTGGCGCAAAGCATCGACACGGTTCATGCGGGGGCTGCCGTTGGCGACACGGCCATCACGTATGACGTGCAGTCCGCTGGTACGCATTTCGCGATGAATGCACTGGGCGCGCTGGCGGCCTGCGTTGAGATGGGCATTGATCTGGATGATGCAATCGCCGGGTTGCGCCAGTGGTCTCCGGTCAAAGGACGGGGCGTGCGGGAAACGCTGCCTTTGGCGACGGGTGGTCAGATCGAACTGCTGGATGACAGTTATAACGCCAACCCCACCTCAATGGAGGCCGCGCTGGATGTGCTGGCGGCATCGCAAGGCGCGCGTCGGATCGCATTCCTGGGCGATATGAAAGAGTTGGGCGATCAGGAAATTGCGATGCATGCCGAAATGGGCGGCATCGCAGCGATGGCGCGCGTTGAACAGGTTCACTGCATCGGCCCGCTGATGAATGCACTGCATCAGGCTTTGCCCGAAGAAAAACGCGGGCTCTGGTTCGAGACTAGCGCTGAGATGGCTGAACGCCTGCCGGATTTGATCCGCGCGGGGGATACGGTGCTGGCCAAGGGCTCTCTCAGCATGGCGCTGGCCCAGATTGTTGACGGTTTGCGGAAAATGGGGCAAGGGAGCGCGCTTGAACCATGATTGCCGCCTAGGAAAGGTATTGGAATGCTATATTGGTTGACCGCCCTGTCGGATGGAGGGGACTTCTTTAACCTCTTCCGCTATATCACGTTCCGTGCGGGCGGAGCCTTTCTGACGGCGCTGATCTTCGGGTTCATCTTCGGCAAGCCGCTGATCAACGTGCTGCGTCGCAAGCAGGGTAAGGGGCAGCCGATCCGGGATGACGGTCCCGAGGGGCATTTTTCCAAGGCTGGAACGCCGACTATGGGCGGTTTGCTGATCGTGGGCGCGCTGGTGACGTCGACGCTGGTTTGGGCGCGGTGGGATAACCCCTATGTCTGGATGGTGCTGTTTGTGACGTTGGCCTATGCAGCGATTGGCTTCGCGGACGATTATGCCAAGGTGTCGAAACAGAATACCAAGGGCGTTTCCGGAAGGATGCGGCTGGCGTTGGGTGTGATTATTGCGGTTCTCGCCTCAGCCTGGGCGACGTTGCATCACCCGGAAGCGTTGCAAAACCAACTGGCTGTGCCGATCTTCAAGGATACGCTGGTAAATCTGGGAATTTTCTACATTCCGTTCTCGATTGTCGTGATCGTTGGGGCCGCCAACGCAGTTAACCTGACAGATGGTTTGGACGGGCTGGCGATCATGCCCGCCATGATTGCGGCGACGACACTTGGGATCATTGCTTATGCTGTAGGTCGGGTCGACTTTACCGAGTATCTGGACGTGCATTACGTGCCGGGTACCGGTGAAATCCTCATCTTTACGGCGGCGCTGTTCGGCGGCGGGTTGGGTTTCCTTTGGTACAACGCCCCGCCTGCGGCTGTGTTCATGGGCGACACCGGGTCGCTGGCTTTGGGCGGCGCGCTAGGGGCGATTGCGGTGGCCACCAAGCACGAGCTGGTGCTGGCTGTTGTAGGTGGGCTGTTCGTGGTTGAGGCGCTGAGCGTGATCATTCAGGTGCTTTACTTCAAACGCACCGGGCGCCGGGTGTTCCTGATGGCGCCGATCCATCACCATTATGAGAAAAAGGGCTGGGCCGAGCCGACCATCGTGATCCGGTTCTGGATCATCTCGCTGATCCTGGCGATGATCGGTCTGGCGACTTTGAAGGTCCGGTAACGCTCCCGTCAGGTTCGGCGGACCTGCGGTTCACCTGGCACCTGTTGAGCCCGGCTTGCGCTGACGCGCGAGCCTTTTGCTGCTCTTGCCATCGGTGATTTCTTCTGTGCAGTGTTGCGGCCAATTGGACGTCAGAAGAAGGTGGGCGGCATGATCCCGGTCAAAGGGTTTTCAGGGCAAAAGGTTGCAGTTCTGGGGCTTGGTCGCTCGGGTCTGGCTACGGCCCGCGCATTGCGGGCGGGCAAGGCTGAACCGGTCTGCTGGGATGACAACCCGGCCGCGCGTGAAAAGGCCGAGGTCGAAGGGTTCATCTGCCTTGATCTGCACCGTCATGGGGCGTTTGACGATATCTCTTCGTTGATCGTTTCACCGGGTATCCCACATCTTTATCCCGAACCGAACCCTGTGGTGGTTGCCGCGCTGGAAGCGGGTGTGCCCGTGGACAACGACATTGGGCTGTTCTTCCGTTCTTTTGCGGGGCCAGAGTGGAACAACTATGACACCCCGCCGCGTGTGATCGCTGTCACGGGTTCGAATGGCAAGTCGACCACTGCTGCATTGATCCACCACATCCTGACGAAAGCCGGGCGCGAGGCGCAATTGGCGGGGAATATAGGGCGAGGCGTGTTGGATATTGACCCGGGCGGCGATGGCTCGGTCGTGGTGCTGGAACTGAGCAGCTATCAGACCGAACTGGCTCGGTCGTTGACGCCCGATGTGGCGGTGTTCACCAACCTGTCGCCGGATCATCTGGACCGCCATGGCGGGATGGGTGGCTATTTCGCCGCCAAACGCCGCCTATTTGCCGAAGGCGGCCCGGATCGAGCGGTGATCGGGATTGACGAAAACGAAGGCGCTTTTCTGGCGGGACAACTGGCCGAAGGTCCAGCGGATGACCGGGTGATCCGCGTATCGGTGGCGCGCAAGCTGACCGGGCCGGGCTGGCAGGTTTTTGCGCGCAAGGGGTTCTTGTCGGAATACCGTAAGGGCCGGCAGGCCGGGTCGATCGACCTGCGGCAGATCAAGGGTTTGCCCGGCGCACATAACCATCAGAATGCCTGTGCTGCCTATGCCGCCTGCCGTGCGTTGGGACTGGCACCGCGTGTCATCGAAGACGCGCTGCACAGTTATCCCGGGCTTCCGCATCGTAGCCAGATCATCGCTGAATCTGATGGTGTGACCTTTGTGAACGATTCCAAGGCCACTAACGTGGACAGCGCGCTGAAGGCCCTGACGGCGTTCAAGAAGATCCGTTGGATTTGCGGCGGGCTTGAGAAAGAGGGCGGTCTGGCCGCGCTGAACGGCGCGGCGGGTCAGGTTCTCAAGGCCTATGTGATCGGGCGCGAGGCGGCCGGTTTCGCCATGCAGCTAGAAGCCGAAGCGCAGGTCTGCACCACTATGGAAGAGGCCGTCAAGCAAGCCATGGCGGACGCTCAGCCGGGTGAGACCGTGCTGCTGGCCCCGGCGGCGGCCAGTTTCGATCAATACGACAACTTTGAACAACGTGGCGACGACTTTGCAGAGCAGGTTCTGAAGCGGCTGTCGGTCTAGTCATTTGCAATAGACCGCCGGTTGGGCCAAGCTGCGGTGCTATCAGCTTGACGCGCCATGACAATTAAGTTTGGCTCCGGGCAAATTCAACACGAGGTCATGACTATGCAATTTCGTAAGTTTTCTCTGATCCTGCCTGCTTTTCTGGTTGCGGGCGCTTGCACCAATACCGGCGCCAATTATCAGCCCATTGTAGATGGCCCGATTGGTCCGAACTACAACGTAGACCTGCAGCAATGTCAGCAGCTAGCCGCATCTCAGGCCAGCGTTGATGGATCCACCGCAGGGAATGCGGCAATTGGCGCTGCGGGTGCTGCGGCAGTTACCGGGATTGTTCAGGACAGCAGCGACAACCTGGGTCGCGCTGCCGTTGCTGGTGCGTTGGTTGGCGCCGGAGCGGACGTCATCAACAAGAACCAGAACAAAGAAGTCATCGTTCGCAACTGCATGCGCGGTCGCGGCTATAACGTCGTAGGCTAACGCCCCGCGATTGTAATTCCGGCGGCGTGGCCTGAGGACCACGCCCACTGGAAATTGTAGCCGCCCAGCCAGCCGGTGACGTCTACCGCTTCACCAATCGCATAGAGGCCGGGGACATCCCTGGCCTCCATCGTTTTTGACGACAGATAGTCCGTGTCGATCCCGCCCAGCGTCACCTCGGCGGTGCGATAGCCTTCGGTGCCCGAAGGGGTTAGTTGCCAGTTGGAGAGCTTAGTCACCAGCTCGGTCAAGGCGGAATCGGATTGGTCGGCCAAGTTACCTGACATGGGAAAGTGTTGGCTCAGGTACTCCACCAGTCGTGCGGGCAGATGGCGGGCCAGTTCGGTTGTCAGGGCTTTGCGTCCACTGCTTTGCCTCTGACCGCGCAGCAGATGGAACAGCGGCAGATCAGGGAGCAGGTTGATCCGGATCGCCTCACCTTCATTCCAGTAAGACGAAAGCTGCAGCACCGATGGCCCGCTGAGGCCGCGATGGGTGAACAGCAGCGCTTCGTCAAAGCTGGTGCGGTTGTTTGACAGGCGCGCGGGCAGAGAGACCCCCGAGAGGTCTTTGAACTTTCCATCCGAAAAGGTAAACGGCACCAGCGCCGCGCGCGTCTCAGTGATCTGCAGCCCGAATTGGCGGGCGATATCATAGGCCAGCCCGGTCGCGCCCATCTTGGGGATCGACTTGCCCCCTGTGGCCAGCACCAGATTGAGGCAGGTCAGGCTAAGGCGCTGGCCTTCGCGGTCAACCTTCAGCGCGAACCCGGCCTCGGTCTTTCGTAGATCCTTCACCTCGGTCCGCACCCAAAGGTCGGCCCCGGCGCGGTCCATCTCATCCAGCAGCATCTGGATGATCTGTTTCGAAGATCCGTCGCAGAACAACTGCCCCAGCGTTTTCTCATGCCACGCGATACCGTGACGTCCGACCAGATCGACGAAATCCCATTGCGTATAGCGCGCCAACGCGGATTTGCAGAAATGCGGGTTCTGCGACAGGAAGTTGCCCGGCCCGGCATACATGTTGGTAAAGTTGCAGCGCCCACCGCCCGAGATGCGGATTTTCTCCCCCGGAGCCTTGGCGTGATCAATCACCAAAACGCGCCCGCCGCAATGGGCGGCGCACATCATTCCGGCTGCACCGGCCCCAAGGATGATCGTGTCATAGGTCATACGCAGCGCATGGCGTGAAATGCGGGGGATGGCAAGTGGAAGCCGGCTCAATGGCAGCATAGGTATTGTGGTAAACTCCTACAGCAATGGAAGTGAATACAGTTTAGTGCAGAGGAGGGTGTCCCGATGATCATGCGAATTTTCCAAGTCACAGTTCGATCAGGCAAAGAGGCTGAATTTGCGAAGTTTTTCCACGAAACTGCGATCCCCATGATGCAAAACACTGACGGCATCGTTCAGGTTTTGCCGGGGGCCGCGCGGCCCGACTCTCCGCGCGACTTTAGCTTTGTTATGATTTGGAGCAGCTTGGACGCGCTGAAAGCTTTTGTCGGTGACGACTATCAAAGCCCGCACATTGATCCGGCCGAGGCGGAATTGGTCGAATCCAGAACGATCAAACACTATGATCTTGTTGCCTAGGCGGTCCGAAAGCTCTTGAGTGGAGCGTTGGATTCAGGCCGTTGCTTACAGGGCGCTAATTTCCGCAACCGGCCCTTCATTCTGCTAGCCCAAACGCCAAAATGCCTGTAGAGTCTCAATCAGACCCCGAAAACGGGGCGTTAACGAGGCAGAGAGTGGCGGTATCTCATGACTGAGATGGTGTATGGCGCGGTCCAGGACCAGCGCGGCGAACCGATTCTTCCAAAGTGGTGGCGAACAATTGATCGCTGGACGATGTCCTGCGTTCTGATCCTGTTTGTCATCGGGTTGTTGCTGGGGCTGGCTTCATCGCCTCCTCTGGCTGGTCGCAATGGGTTCGACCCGTTCCACTATGTCGAGCGTCAGGCACTGTTCGGTGGACTGGCGCTGATTGCGATGCTGCTGACCTCGATGATGTCGCCGACACTGGTACGGCGTCTTGCAGTACTGGGCTTTCTGGGCGCGTTCGTGGCGCTGGCCTTTCTGCCCGTATTCGGCACCGATTTCGGCAAGGGTGCGGTGCGGTGGTACTCGCTGGGCTTTGCTTCGCTGCAGCCTTCCGAGTTTCTGAAGCCCGGTTTTGTTGTTGTGGCCGCATGGTTGCTGGCCGCGTCACAGGAGATTAATGGCCCTCCGGGGCGGTTGTGGTCTTTTGCGCTATGTATGGCCATTGTCGGAATGCTGGTGCTGCAACCCGATTTCGGTCAGGCCTGTTTGATCCTGTTTGGTTGGGGCGTTATGTATTTTGTGGCCGGCGCGCCAATGCTTCTGCTGGTGGGTATGGCTGGTGCGGTGGTGCTGGGCGGTATGTTTGCCTATTCAAATTCGGAACACTTCGCCCGCCGGATCGATGGGTTCTTGAATCAAGAGGTCGATCCGACCACTCAGATCGGTTACGCCACCAACGCTATCCGCGAGGGTGGCCTGTTCGGTGTGGGCGTGGGTGAGGGGCAGGTGAAGTGGTCTCTGCCCGATGCGCATACAGATTTCATCATCGCCGTCGCAGCCGAGGAATTCGGCCTGATCCTCGTGCTGATCATCATCGCGCTGTATTCTATCATCGTTGTGCGCTCGTTGCTGCGGCTGATGAAGGAACGCGACATGTTTATCCGTCTGGCAGGCACCGGCCTGGCCTGCATGTTCGGCGTGCAGGCGATGATCAACATGGGTGTCGCGGTGCGCCTGTTGCCCGCCAAGGGCATGACGCTGCCGTTTGTCAGCTATGGTGGGTCGTCGCTGATTGCGGGCGGCATTGCGGTTGGCATGCTGCTGGCGTTCACACGGACCCGCCCACAGGGCGAGCTTGGCGATATTCTGCGCGGACGAGGTTGATGACCAAACCCTATCTACTGATTGCGGCGGGCGGCACCGGGGGCCACATGTTCCCGGCGCAGGCTCTGACCGAGGCGATGCTGCAAAAGGGCTGGCGCGTGCGCCTGTCCACTGACGCGCGCGGCGCGCGCTATACCAGCGGCTTTCCTCATTCGACCGAGATTGTCGAGGCCTCGTCGGCTACATTCGCCCGTGGTGGTCTGGCGGCGAAAGCTCTGGTGGGGCCGAAGATTGCCGCTGGTGTGACTGGCATGGCGTTTCAGATGATGCGCGACCGGCCGGACGTTGTGGTGGGCTTTGGCGGCTATCCGTCGATACCGGCGCTGGGCGCGGCGACGATGCTGAAAATCCCGCGCATGATCCATGAACAAAACGGCATTCTGGGCCGTGTGAACCAGCTGTTTGCAACCCGCGTGTCACAGGTGGCCTGCGGTATCTGGCCCACCGATCTGCCCGAGGGCGCCAAGGGCGTGCATACTGGCAATCCCGTTCGCGCTGCGGTGTTGGAGCGGGCAGCGGCTGGCTATATCCCGCCCGGTGACTATCCGATGTCGATCCTTGTGATGGGCGGCTCGCAGGGCGCGCGAATCCTCAGTGATGTGGTGCCGGGCGCGATTGCTGCCTTGCCCGAAGTGCTGCGCGATCATATCCGCGTCGCCCATCAGGCCCGCGATGAGGACGGAGAGCGGGTCAAAGCCTTCTACGCCGACCACGGCATCCGGGCAGAGGTCAAACCGTTCTTCCAAGACGTTCCCAGCCGCATGTCCGATGCGCAGCTGGTCATTTCGCGTTCCGGCGCGTCCAGCGTGGCCGATATCTCGGTGATTGGGCGGCCTTCGATCCTGATCCCGTTTGCCGCTGCCGCTGGAGACCATCAAACCGCCAACGCGCGTGGCCTGGTGCAGGCGGGCGGTGCGATCATGATCCCGGAAAACCTGCTTGACGTTTCCGCGCTGACCGAGCAAATCACCGCAGTTCTGACAAACCCCGAAGCCGCACAAAAGATGGCCCATGCTGCCCTCTCGACCGGCGCGCCGGATGCGACCGAGCGTCTGGTGCATCTCGTCGAAGAGCTGGCGCAGAAGGAGACCGTATGAATCCCGCAACCAAACTGCCGCAAGACGTAGGGCCGATCCATTTCGTAGGAATCGGTGGGATCGGGATGTCTGGGATTGCCGAGGTGCTGCTGAACCTTGGTTACCGGGTGCAAGGGTCAGACCTGAAGGCCTCTAAGATCACCGACCGTCTGGCTGGTTTGGGCGCCGAGATTTTTGTCGGCCAACGCGCCGAAAACCTGGAAAATGCTGCCGTTGTTGTAGTTTCGACCGCGATTAAACCGGGCAACCCGGAACTGGACGGCGCCCGCGCGCAAGGCCTTCCGGTGGTGCGCCGAGCCGACATGCTGGCCGAGCTGATGCGGCTGAAATCCAACATCGCCATCGCCGGAACGCATGGTAAAACCACGACGACAACGATGATGGCCGAACTGATGGTGGCGGGCGATTTCGACCCGACTGTGATCAACGGCGGGATCATCCACGCCTATGGTTCGAACGCGCGGATGGGGCAGGGCGAATGGATGGTGGTCGAGGCCGACGAATCCGACGGCTCGTTCAACCGTTTGCCCGCGACCATCGCCATCGTCACCAACATCGACCCCGAGCATATGGAGCATTGGGGCGATTTCGACAAACTGCGCGACGGGTTTTATGAATTCGTCTCGAATCTGCCCTTCTACGGTCTGGCTGTGTGCTGCACTGATCATGCCGAAGTGCAGACGCTGGTAGGCCGCATCACCGACCGTCGTGTGTGTACCTATGGCTTCAACGCGCAGGCCGATGTGCGGGCGGTGAACCTGACCTACAAGGGTGGCGTGGCAAATTTCGACATTCATCTGCAATACGAAGACACGGTGATCGAGGGCTGTACCCTGCCGATGCCGGGCGATCACAATGTCTCAAACGCGCTGTCCGCAGCTGCAGTTGCGCGCCATCTGGGTATGAAAGCTTCGGAAATTCGCGATGCGCTGGCCAATTTCGGCGGCGTCAATCGCCGCTTCACCAAGGTGGGCGAGGTTGATGGCGTTACCATCATCGACGATTACGGCCACCACCCGGTTGAAATCAACGCCGTGCTGAAAGCCGCGCGTCAGGCGACTGAGGGTCGGGTGATCGCCGTTCATCAGCCGCACCGCTATTCTCGGCTGTCCAACCTGTTTGATGACTTCTGCACTTGTTTCAATGATGCTGATGTGGTGGCCATCGCCGATATCTTCGCTGCCGGAGAAGACCCGATCGAGGGTGCATCCCGCGACGATCTGGTGCAGGGCCTGATCCGCCACGGTCACCGCCATGCACGTGCGCTGCTGGATGAAAACGATCTTGAACGTCTGGTCCGCGAACAAGCACGCCCCGGTGACATGGTCGTATGTCTGGGTGCGGGTACGATCAGCGCCTGGGCCAATGGTTTGCCCGCGCGGTTGCAACAAAAACAGGCCGTGTGACGTAGTGGACTTTCGGGCGACGCAACTTTAAGATGTAGCGTCGCAACGTCCTTGGAAGGGGCAGCAGGTGTATTCAGTTGTGTTCGCATCCCTATGGGTCGTGGCTGCGACAGCCGTGGCCATGCTGCCGATGCGGCTGCAGTTCCCTCCGGGCATTGTGTTGCTGATCTCTGCTCCTGTTTTGATCGTCTGGCTGGGCTATGACTTCGGCTGGTTCCTTTCGGTGCTGGCATTTGCGGGTTTTGCGTCGATGTTCCGCAAACCGATTCAATACTACTGGCGTCTCTGGACGGGCAGGGAGGTCAAGGAATGAACTGGTCTATCGCCCTAGCCGCGCTGTGGGGGATTGCCGCAAACGTGCTGGCGATGCTGCCCAGTAAAGACAATCACTGGACGCGCGCCTATATCCTGATCGCGATTGGCATCCCAATCTTGGGCTATGTCACGTTGCAAAACGGTCCGTGGATCGGGCTGTTGGTTTTGGCGATGGGCATGTCGGTGCTGCGCTGGCCGGTAATTTACCTGACCCGTTGGACAAAGGTTAAAATGCAGGGCATGAAGGCGACCAACAAGTAACGGCCGCATTCAGGAGTCTCTGCCATGGTCGACGTCGCCACCTTCGCGTATTTGCCACTTATCACACTGATCCTCGGGGCTCTGGCAGGCTTTGTTGCAGGGCGCTGGATTGGCGTCAAAGGTCTGTTGTGGCTGATTGGTCTGACCGCCGCCGTCTCGCTGGTGCTTATTGTTGTTCTTGCAGGTGTTGGTACCGGCGAGGAGGAAAAGGCATTTGGCCCCTTCATCTGGCTGACCGGGGCGGTCCTGCCCTTCCTATTGGCGGTTATCGTTGGCGGTGTCGGTGGACGTAGCCTGGCTGCAAGGGCAGACACATGATCGATCTGCCCGATGTCCGCGGTCGCCTGACTGAGGCCCGGCCGCTAAACGACCTGACCTGGCTGCGCGTTGGCGGCCCGGCGGATTACCTGTTTCAACCGGCAGATACCGAAGACCTGCAGCAGTTTTTACGAGACCTGCCCGCAGATGTACCGGTTTTCCCAATGGGTGTCGGATCGAACCTGATCATTCGGGATGGCGGCTTGCGCGCCGTCGTGATCCGACTGGGGCGGGGGTTCAATGGCATTTCGGTTGAGGGCAACACCGTCACCGCAGGCGCCGCCGCGCTGGACGCCCATGTGGCGCGCAAGGCGGCGGATGCGGGGGTTGACCTGACCTTCCTGCGCACAATCCCCGGCTCGATTGGCGGTGCGGTGCGGATGAATGCGGGTTGCTACGGAAGTTATACCGCTGACGTATTGCGCAAGGCCACCATCGTCACCCGGCAGGGAGAGGTTATCGATCTGACCCCTGCAGACCTCAATTTCCGCTATCGTCAATCCGATCTGCCTGAAGGTGCAGTGCTGATATCAGCCACGCTCGAAGGCCCCTCGGGTGATCCGCAGGACCTGCACGACCGCATGACGGCGCAACTGCAGAAGCGCGACGAGACCCAACCCACCAAGGATCGCAGCGCTGGGTCGACATTCCGCAACCCGGCTGGGTTCTCCTCGACTGGGCGGGCGGATGACGTGCATGACCTCAAGGCGTGGAAGGTGATCGACGATGCCGGGATGCGTGGCGCGACGCTGGGCGGCGCACAGATGAGCCCGAAGCACTCGAACTTCCTGATCAATACTGGTGCAGCCACTGCCGCTGACCTCGAAGGGCTGGGCGAAGAGGTGCGAAAAAAGGTTTACGAAACAAGCGGCATCACGCTAGAGTGGGAAATCATGCGGGTCGGTGATCCGCTGAAAGAATAAAGCCCCAACCGTCAGACCATAACAGGCAAATTCAGGCGACGGATCAAAGGCATAAGCACTATACGGACCACTACATAAGGTCCGGGGACATTGAGGCGCACGTTGGGTATGTCGAGCAGGACAAACCCCAAAGTGGCGGTATTGATGGGTGGCCCCTCGGCGGAACGCGAGGTGTCTCTCAGCTCTGGGCGCGAATGCGCAGCCGCCCTAAGGGGAGAAGGCTTTGAAGTGGTTGAGCTGGACGCAGGTCCCGACCTCTACGCGCGCCTATTGGAGATCAAGCCGGACGTGGTTTTCAACGCCCTGCATGGCCGCTGGGGTGAGGATGGCTGCGTACAGGGTCTGCTGGAGTGGATGCGCATTCCTTATACGCATTCCGGTGTACTGGCATCCGCGTTGGCGATGGACAAGCAGCGTAGCAAAGAGGTGTTTCAGGTCGAAGGCCTGCCGGTTGTTCCAAGCGTGATTGTGCCCAAGGTCGAGGTGATTGAAGTCCACGTGATGAAGCCGCCTTACGTGGCCAAACCGAACAACGAAGGGTCCAGCGTCGGCATCTATATCGTCCACGAAGGCTCGAACGGTCCGCCGCAGCTGTCGGATGAGATGCCCGAGCATGTTATGGTCGAGAAATACATTGCCGGGCGCGAGTTGACCGTGACGGTGATGGGTGACCGCGCCCTGACCGTGACCGAGATCATGACCGATGGCGGCTGGTACGACTATGACGCCAAGTACAAGCCCGGCGGCTCGTGGCATGTTCTGCCAGCCGATGTGCCGCAGGACGTCTTTGATCGCTGCATGGATTATGCCCTACGCGCCCATGGCGCGCTTGGGTGCAAGGGCGTTTCCCGCACCGATTTCCGCTGGGATGACAGCATGGGTGTCGACGGGTTGTTCCTGCTGGAAACCAACACACAGCCCGGCATGACGCCGACCTCGCTTGTGCCGGAACAGGCCGAGCATCGTGGTATGACGTTCGGCCAGCTCTGCGCCTGGATGGTGGAGGACGCCTCATGCAACCGCTGAGAGCCACCCGCGCGCCGGTGATCCACCGCTCGAAACCATTGGCCGGACCGGATGCCGATTTTGCGTCGGGCGATCATCACGAGGTTGAACCGAAACTGCGCCTGCGGGGCGCAAAACTGTTTGGGCGCAAGTCACAGAGGTTCGACCCGGCGCCGTCCCGGATGAGCTATCGCCTGCAACGTTGGATGCTGACGCCCGGTGTTCGGCGTGGGCTGAAAGTCGGGCTGCCGATTGCGGTGGTCTGTGCTGCCGTTGGGCTGTACTTCGGTGCGGAAGACCGGCGCGAGGCCGTGGTGGCCTATGTCAACGACATCAAGACCTCGATCCAGCAGCGCCCCGAATTCATGGTCAATCTGATGGCCATCGACGGGGCGGGCACCAATCTGTCCGAGGATATCCGCGAGGTTGTGCCGTTGGATTTCCCGATGAGCTCCTGGGATTTGGATGTAGAACAAATCCGCGACACGATCACCGGGCTGGATCCGGTGAAGTCCGCCTCGGTCCGCGTCCGCCCCGGCGGCATCCTGCAGGTCGATGTAGTCGAACGAAAGCCGGTCATTGTGTGGCGCACGCGCAGCGGGATTGAATTGTTGGATGAAACCGGCGCGCATGTTAAGCGGATTACGTCGCGCAAAGATCACTCTCACCTGCCGCTGATTGCGGGTAAGGGGGCGGATGCGCATGTGGGTGAAGCACTGCAACTGATGACAACCGCGCGCAGTCTAGGAACCCGGGTGCGTGGCTTGGTTCGGATTGGTGAGCGCCGCTGGGATCTGGTCCTGGATCGCGGTCAACGCATTATGTTGCCGACCGAACGCCCCGTGCGTGCGTTGGAACGCGTGTTGGCGGTGAACGAGGTACAGGACCTTTTGGAACGCGACGTGGCGGTGGTGGATATGCGCTTGGGCCAGCGTCCAACAATCAGAATGACTAAAGCTGCCAGCGAAGACTGGTGGAATACAAAAGTGACAGTGGGTAACGGGCAGTAACGACCATGATGACCGATCTTTATCAGTCCCAACGGGCCATGCGGCAGATGCGCAGACAGGCGATGCAACGCGGTGTTGTCGCCATTCTGGATGTGGGCAGTTCTAAGATTGCCTGCCTTGTGCTGCGGTTCGATGGCACGGGTCGGCTGAGCGAGGACAACAGCATCGGGTCACTGGCTGGCCAGACCGGGTTCCGGGTGATTGGTGCGGCGACCACGCGGTCGCGCGGCGTCCAGTTTGGTGAAGTCACCGCCATGCAAGAAACTGAGCGCGCGATCCGGACAGCTCTGCAGGCCGCGCAGAAGATGGCCGATATTAGGGTGGATCACGTGATCGCCAGCTTCTCAGGCGCGAATCCGCGTTCCTATGGTCTCGACGCGCAGGTCGATCTGGAAGGGCAGGTAGTCAGTGAGGCCGAAGTTGGCCGTGTACTGAACGCCTGCGACGTGCCGGATTACGGGGCAGGGCGCGAAGTGCTGCATGCCCAGCCTGTGAACTTTGCGCTGGATAACCGCTCGGGTCTGATCGACCCGCGGGGCCAGATGGGACAATCGCTGGCTGTCGATATGCACATGCTGACCGTCGATGCGGTCGCGATTCAAAACATCGTGCGCTGCATCAAGCGCTGCGATCTGGAGCTGGCTGGGATTGCGAACTCGGCCTACGTGTCGGGGATTTCTGCGCTGGTCGAGGATGAGCAAGAGCTGGGCGCGGCCTGTATTGATATGGGAGGCGGCACGACCAGCGTGTCGATCTTCATGAAGAAACACATGATCTACGCCGATTGCGTCCGCATGGGCGGCGACCACGTGACCGCCGATATCTCGATGGGGCTGGGTGTTCCGGCGGCGGTTGCTGAGCGGATCAAGACCTTCAACGGCGGTGTGCACGCAACCGGAGCCGATGACCGCGACCTGATCGACATTGGTGGCGACACCGGCGATTGGGAGCATGACCGCCGCACCGTCAGCCGGGCCGAGCTGATCGGCATCATGCGTCCCCGCGTCGAAGAAATCCTCGAAGAGGTTCGCGTGCGTCTGGATGCTGCCGGGTTCGAGCATATGCCAAGCCAGCAGATCGTGCTGACCGGTGGCGGCAGTCAGATCATGGGGCTTGATGGCCTTGCGACCCGTATTTTGGGGCAGCGCGTGCGTCTTGGGCGCCCGCTGCGCGTTCATGGTTTACCGCAATCGGCGACCGGGCCGGGGTTCTCATCGGCCGTGGGGCTCAGCCTGTTTGCCGCGCATCCGCAGGACGAATGGTGGGATTTCGAAATCCCGGTTGATACCTATGCTGCGCGCCCCTTCAAACGCGCGATGCGCTGGTTCCGTGACAATTGGTAAACGGGCAGGGGTCGCGGCGCTGATCGCCCTGGCCCCGTTCGCCACGCAGGCCCAGACCCGCATCACACCCGAGGCCTTTCTGGCCGCGGTCCAAGGCAAGACGGTCACGTTCCATGACTACCCCAGCGGTTTTTTGGTGGGCACCGAAGAGTTCCTCAGCCCCACTCTGTCTGTCTGGCGGATGGAGGGGCGGGGTTGCGTCTATGGGCAAATCACCACGCCGAACGGTCAGATCTGCTTTTTGTACGATGACGATCCGGATGACGTGCCGGTCTGCTGGTGGCCCTTCTTGCACGAAGACCGTTTGATGGTGCGATTGGCCAGCTTTAGTCGTCGCGAAATACAAGAGGTGCGCAGTATCACCGAAGACGGTTTGAATTGTCCAAGTACCCCAATTAGCTAAAGAAATGGGTTGCGGCCCGCCGTTTTATCCCGCAAGATATCCACAAGGCCCGTCAGAGGCCCCGCGGCAGGACCTGAGCAGTTTTCCGCATCTGAAAAATCGGTAAAAAACCCCAAGTGGCGTGCATGTTGGCTGCGGCGCATGAGTCGCTTGATTTGTGGTGGATTGAGTTCTTTCCGCAACATCTGGCAATCAATGCGAAATACTGCTCATGCTTGCCTTATTTCCTCCATATTTTGTGGAATTTGGCGATTTTTGGCGTGACGTTTGCGGTTTGGATCGATAGGATTGTAAGCGGATAGGTAAGAAAAACACCGCTTTGGCGGGTCAAAAAAACAGGCGGACAGAGCATGACATTGAATCTTTCGATGCCCGGGCACGACGAACTGAAGCCTCGGATTACAGTATTTGGCGTTGGTGGTGCAGGCGGCAACGCTGTCAACAACATGATTGAAAAACAGCTGGACGGCGTCGATTTCGTTGTCGCCAACACCGACGCGCAGGCGCTGCAACAAAGCCAGTCGTCAGCACGGGTGCAGTTGGGTGTGAAGGTCACCGAAGGTCTGGGCGCCGGTGCGCGGCCCGCCGTGGGTGCCGCAGCCGCCGAAGAAAGCATCGAGCAGATCGTCGATCATCTGGCTGGCGCACATATGTGCTTTATCACTGCCGGTATGGGCGGTGGCACCGGTACTGGTGCGGCTCCGATCATCGCACAAGCCGCGCGGGAACTCGGCGTGCTGACTGTGGGCGTTGTCACCAAGCCGTTCCAGTTCGAGGGCGCCAAGCGGATGCGTCAGGCCGAAGATGGCGTTGAATCGCTGCAAAAGGTCGTCGACACGCTGATTATCATTCCGAACCAGAACCTGTTCCGTCTGGCCAATGAGAAAACTACCTTTACCGAGGCGTTTTCGATGGCAGATGACGTCCTGTATCAGGGCGTTAAAGGTGTGACCGACCTGATGGTCCGTCCGGGTCTGATCAACCTCGACTTTGCTGATGTTCGCGCCGTTATGGACGAAATGGGCAAGGCGATGATGGGTACCGGTGAGGCCACTGGTGAGGATCGCGCGGTTCAGGCGGCCGAGAAGGCTATTGCCAACCCGCTGCTGGACGAAATCAGCCTCAAGGGTGCTAAGGGCGTGCTGATCAACATCACCGGTTCGCATGACCTGACCCTGTTCGAACTGGATGAAGCCGCCAATCGTATCCGCGAAGAAGTGGACCCCGAGGCCAACATCATCGTCGGTTCGACATTGGATACCGCGATGGAAGGTGGCATGCGCGTTTCGGTTGTGGCCACTGGCATCGACGCCAGCGAGAAAACCGAGGACGTACCGGTTGCACGCCGCAGCATGTCGGCTCCGCTGACCCGCACCGTTTCGGCAGAAGAGCCGCTGCAGGAAGAGACCCCCGCTGCAGTCGCGGAAGTGGCCGAGCCAGCGCCGCAGCCCGAAGCACCCCGTGAACCTTCGCTGTTCGAAACCGCCGAGGAACCAGCACAGCCGCAGTTCCAACCTCGCGCAGAGCAGGAAGATGACGGTTTGCCGCCCCCGGCTTATCAGCCGCGCGTCGCCGAATTCGAGCCGACCCCGGAACCGGTAGAGCCGGCACCGGAAAGCTTTGTCGCTCCGCAGCCTCAGGCCGCGGCGGGCACGCCATCGCCCGAGGCGCTGCAGCGTCTGCAGGCCGCTGTTCAGAATGTACCGCCGGCAGAGCGCGGCCATCCCGCGCCCCGTCCACAGGCTCATCAACCGGCCCCGACACCGCACGGAGATGCGCAGGATCGTCCCCGTTTCGGCTTTAACCGTCTGATCGACCGGATGACCGGCCACGCCGCCGATACCCCGGCCCAGCCGGTGCGCCAGCAGCCTCCGATGCGCCAAGCTGACGCTACGGCACCTGCGCATGACGAAGCCGATCCCGAGCAGGACCGGATCGAAATTCCGGCCTTCCTGCGCCGTCAGGCCAACTGAAGCCGGTAACAAAATAGTTAAAAAGGGCTGCCATCTGGCGGCCCTTTTCTTTTTAAATACAAAGGTTTGACCGTTTGTAAGCAGGCTTTTGCCGATCTGTTACATTCATGTTTCATTCAGTTACAAAGAGTGAGTTGAGCCTTGACCCGACCTTCCTTAGTTGAATTCCCAACACGGACCGAAAAGGCCGGAAACCACTCACCGAGGTTCACCTTGCAACATACGCTCAAATCTCCGATCACGTTTACAGGCGTCGGGCTGCACAGCGGCAAGCCTGCGACGATGGTCCTGAAACCGGCAGCCGCCGGTCACGGCATCTGGTTCAAACGGACGGATATCGAGCTGGGTAATGCGTTGATCCCTGCGATCTACGACGTGGTTGAGCGCACGCCGCTTTGCACCCGTCTGGTGAACGAAGCAAACGCCTCGGTGTCGACTGTCGAGCATATCATGGCCGCGCTGGCCGGATGTGGCGTGCACAACGCGCTGATCGAGATCGATGGCCCCGAAGTTCCGATCATGGACGGTTCGTCGATTGATTTCGTGCGTGGCATCATGGCCAAAGGCGTGCGCCGTCAGGCTAGCCCGGTTCTGGCCTTTGAGGTTCTCAAGCCGGTAACCGCGTCGCGCGAAGGCGCTAGCGCATCGATTGCTCCGGCGGACGGTTTGATTATCGATTTCCACATTGATTTCGAAGACGGCGCGATTGGCAGCCAAACCAAGCGGCTGGACATGCGCAACGGCTCGTTTGCGCGTGAACTCAGCGATTGCCGCACCTTCTGCCGCCGTACCGACGTCGAAGCGATGCGTGAAAACGGCCTGGCCTTGGGCGGCACACTGGAAAACGCTGTTGTCGTACAGGGTGACGAAGTCCTGACCCCAGGTGGTTTCCGCCACGCAGATGAGGCGGTGCGCCACAAGATGCTCGATGCTTTGGGTGATCTGTATCTGGCAGGTGGTCCGATTCTTGGCCACTTCACCGGTGACAAATCCGGCCATGCCATGACCAACACGCTGCTGCGCAAGCTGTTTGAAACACCTGGCGCGGTGCGTCCGGTTTTGTGCAGCCCCGAACAGGCCGCGCGCCTGCCCGGGCAAGGGCTTGTCTGGGACGAAATCCCTGAAGTTGCCTGATTAGATCAACTCGAACGACAATTCCGCCAGCTGGCGTACTAAGGCGTTTTGCCCCGGAACTATATGTGCTAAACCCAAGCCCAATCCGGGGATTACCCCAACAAGCAATACGACAAGGATAGGCGGAATGGTTGGCACCAAAGCGGCAGTCAGAATCGCGGGCGCGATAATTCTGACAGCAGTTTTGACGGCGTGCAGCGACAAAGGCGCAGACCGCAATCAGAACCTGGAAGGCTTTACGCCGGAACAGATTTTCACACGTGGTGAGTTTGAGCTGTCGCAGAATCGCTCGGATGATGCGGCGTGGTATTTCTCGGAAGTGGAACGTCTGTATCCTTATTCCGATTGGGCAAAACGCGCGCTGATCATGCAGGCGTTTTCGTTCCACACGGATAAGAACTACGAAGAAAGCCGGGCGGCTGCGCAGCGCTACATCGACTTCTATCCGACGGACGAAGATGCGGCTTATGCGCAGTACCTTCTGGCGCTCAGCTACTATGACCAGATCGATGAGGTTGGGCGCGACCAAGGCCTAACCTTTCAGGCGCTGCAATCACTGCGGACGGTGATTGAGGTCTATCCTGACAGTGAATATGCTACTTCGGCCGTTCTGAAATTCGATCTGGCCTTTGACCATCTGGCAGGCAAAGAGATGGAGATCGGGCGCTATTACCTGCGTCAGGATCACTATACCGCTGCCATCAACCGATTCCGCGTGGTGGTTGAAGACTTCCAGACAACGACCCATACGGCTGAGGCGCTTTATCGTCTGATTGAGGCGTATCTGTCGCTGGGTCTGGTGGATGAGGCGCAGTCGGCCGGTGCGATTCTGGGTTATAACTACCAGTCGTCGGAATGGTACGACGCAGGCTACAAGCTGCTGACCTCGCGCGGGTTGGAGCTCAAGAGCCGCGGCAACAACTGGCTGAGCCAGATTTACCGCCAGACGATCAAAGGTGAGTGGTTGTAATCGCCATGGCTACAGGCGTGGGACGCTAAGACCCGATGCTGCGCGCCCTTGATATCCGCGACATGCTGATCATTGACCGGCTGGAACTGACGTTTCAGCCGGGTTTGAACGCGTTGACCGGGGAAACCGGCGCGGGCAAGTCGATCCTGCTGGATTCGTTGGGCTTTGTGCTGGGCTGGCGTGGACGGGCAGAACTGGTCCGTCAGGGCGCAGCACAGGGTGAGGTTGTGGCCGAGTTTGAACTTGCCCCCGATCACGCCGCCCATGCGATTCTGGCCGAGGCCGGTTTGCCCGGTGGCGAAGAACTGATCCTGCGCCGGGTTAACACTGCCGAGGGTCGTAAGACCGCTTGGGTCAATGACCGGCGTTGTTCCGGCGAGGTGCTGAGGTCGCTGTCTGAAACTTTGATCGAACTGCACGGCCAGCACGATGATCGCGGGCTGCTGAACCCGCGCGGGCATCGGACTATGCTGGATGACTATGCCGGTGTAGCGAAGCATCTGATGGCGGTTCGTGCTGCGTGGACCGAGATGTCGCGCGTGCGTAAAGCTCTGGCCGAAACCGAGGCGACGCTTGCCGTCATGCGTGCCGAAGAGGAGTTCCTGCGCCACGCTGTTGCTGAACTGGATAAGTTGGACCCGCAACCGGGCGAGGATGCCGATCTGGATGCGCGCCGCCGGATGATGCAGGGAGCCGAACGTATTCGCGACGACGTGGCCCGCGCCTTTGATCTGCTGGGCGGGGACGGCGCCGAAGGGGCCATGTCCGACGCCGTCCGCTGGCTGGAGGGCGTGTCTGACAACGCAGGCGGGCAGCTTGAGGAGCCGATCGCGGCACTTGGTCGTGCCCTGATCGAATTGGGTGAGGCGCAAGACGGCGTGAATGCTTGCCTTCAGGCGCTGGATTTCAACCCGGCAGAACTTGAAGCCGCTGAGGAGCGCCTGTTTGCCATCCGCGCGCTTGCACGCAAACATGACGTAGCCCCGGATGATCTGGGAGCGTTTGCCGAGACTCTGCGCGACCGCCTAAACCGATTGGACGCGGGCGATGCGGATTTGGCTGATCAGCGGGCCGCGGTTGAGACCGCTCAGGTCGCTTACGATAGTGCGGCCGCCGCGCTCAGCGCTGCTCGTCAGCAGGCTGCCGGGCGATTGGATGCTGCGGTGATGGCCGAGCTCGCGCCGCTGAAAATGGAACGCGCGGTATTTCAGACCGAAATCACCACAGCAGACCCCGGTCCTGAAGGCATCGATGCGGTGGCCTTTACCGTCGCCACCAACCCAGGTGCGCCGTCGGGGCCGCTAAACAAGATCGCTTCGGGCGGTGAACTCAGCCGGTTTCTGCTGGCGCTCAAGGTCTGTCTGACCGGTGATGACAGCGTGCGGACGATGATCTTTGACGAAATCGACCGTGGAGTTGGTGGTGCCACTGCTGATGCGGTGGGTCGGCGTCTGGCTTCGCTGGCGCAGGGCGGGCAAGTGCTGGTGGTGACGCACTCGCCACAGGTCGCGGCCCGCGCAGCACATCACTGGCGGGTGCAAAAGCAGGTCGCGGATGGGCAGACTTTGTCCACCGTTATTCCATTGGCCGACCCTGACCGCGTGGACGAAATCGCCCGCATGGTGGCTGGGGACACCATCACCGATGAGGCCCGCGCCGCCGCCCGCGCTTTGCTGGACGCCTGACGCTTTCCGGTCTTCAAACCGTCGCGATCCTACTTTTATCAGGGCGCTCCGTGGCTTACTAAAGGTAAAGACTTGATCCCCGAGGGCAAATGACCCAATCGACCCGCACTGTTCTGCGCAACCAGCTCAATCAGGCTTTGGCCGCGATGAAGGATGCTTGGCGGGTGATGCGGCGGCGCGGCCCCAGCCAGATCCAATTCTGGTTCATCGCACTGGCCATTGGGGTTGCTGCCGGGTTCATGGCGTTGGGGTTTCGCAAGGCAATTCGGTCGTTGCAGGCCTATGTCTATGATACCGAAGACATCCTGCTGCTGCACAGCCACGCCGAGAAACTGCCCTGGTTTCTGATTCTGATCATTCCGATCATCGGCGGCCTGATCGTGGGTCTCATCCTGCACAATTTCACCGATGACGGGCGGGTGCGTTCGGTCGCGGACGTGATCGAGGGTGCTGCGCTGACCAATGGTCGTGTCGAGGGCAAAGCGGGGATCGCGTCGTTCTTTGCCTCGCTGATTACGCTCAGCACCGGTGGGTCGTCTGGCCGAGAGGGACCGGTGGTGCATATGGCCGGGGTGATTTCCACTTGGGTCAGTGACCGAATCCACGCAGATGGCATCACTGGGCGCGATCTGCTGGGCTGTGCTGTGGCGGCAGCGGTCTCGGCCAGCTTCAACTCACCAATCGCCGGAGCATTGTTCGCGCTTGAGGTCGTGTTGCGCCATTTTGCCGTGCACGCTTTTGCGCCTATCGTGATCGCCTCGGTCGCTGGAACGGTGATCAACCGGCTGGAATATGGCGACGTCACCGAGTTCATTCTGGAAACCCCCGGATCGCTGCAATTCTATGTCGAACTACCCGCGTTCCTGATCCTTGGCCTGATTTGCGGCCTGGTGTCGCTGTTGCTGATGCGTTCAATCTTCTTTGCCGAGGATATTGGCACTCATATCCAAAACCGCCTTTCCCTACCGCGTTGGTTGCGCCCGGCGGTGTCTGGTGCGATGCTGGGCCTGTTGGCGATCTGGTTCCCGCATATCATCGGCGTCGGGTACGAGACGACGATTCGAGCCCTGACTGGTGATCTGACACTGACGGTGGCAATCCTGTTTGCAGTGATCAAAACAGTTGCGCTGGCGATCACCATGGGCGGGCGTATGGGGGGCGGGGTGTTCTCGCCCTCGTTGATGATCGGAGCCCTCACCGGGCTGGCCTTTGGCCTGATCGCCACCGGGCTGCTGCCGGATGTGTCCGGCACCCATACGCTTTATGCCTTTGCCGGGATGGGTGCTGTGGCCGCCGCTGTGCTGGGCGCGCCGATTTCCACCACCATGATCGTTTTCGAACTGACCGGAGACTGGCAGATCGGTCTTGCCGTGATGGTCTCGGTTTCGATGTCCACTGCGCTGGCGTCGCGCCTTGTGGACCGGTCCTTCTTCCTGACACAGCTGGAACGCCGTGACGTTCATTTGGCCGCCGGGCCGCAGGCCTATCTGCTGGCCATGCTGCGCGCCGGGGCGGTAATGCGGCCCATTGGCGATGCGAAGTCGATCACCAAAGACGAGGCGCTTGAGCTGATCGAACAGGGCCTATGTGTGCAGGCCAGCGCCACGTTGGAAGCGGCTATGCCCTATTTCGACCACGATGACATCCCCTGTATTCCAGTCGTGACCGTGGACGAAGATGGCAGCGAAAACCCGGTGGGCGCGCTCTATCATATCGATGCGCTCAAGGCCTATAACCGCGCGTTGGCGGCCACCGCGGCCGAAGAGCATTCCTAGCCGCGATACACCGTTGCCGCGTCGCCCAGATAATTGTCCCACGCGAACCAGTACGAGATATGCCCCGCGACCCGTGGCAGCCGGGTGCCGTCCGTTCCGATCAAGGCCTCTTCGGTCAGCGTCCATTTCTGACCCTTCTGGTCCACCAGCCCGCCATCCGAAGCTTTGAATTGGTGCGATTTCCTCTCATACGCGCGAACGGCGCGCTTGTCAGAATTGCCTATCAAAACCAGCGGTCGATTGGCAATCGCGTCATTAATAACGCGGGTATTGCTGAACGCCTGCAAAGGCCACGCCCGTGCCGCTCCGAACTGGCGGATGGTAAAAACAAAATCTTTTTGCCGATGCTGAGATTGATCGACCAGCGCCGGGAACATCAATTCGGGCGAGGCGAAATACTCGTTATACACGACCCCCGAGCCGTAGTTGCGCCGGTGTCCAGTGTTCAGTGACAGGACACGGGTGCCGGGGTGTGAGGCCTTCCAGCTTTCCCATGTTGTGATTACCACGGGGCGCTGTTTCAGCTCGATCCCGCTGTTGACCAACGGGCCTACGACGGGTTTGCCAGTATATTGGTTCCACAAAGAATGCGTTTCACGGTCAAACATGAGCTTATTTGATCGGTACAGGAACCCCGATGAGCCGAAGATCAATGGCTTTCGCCGCCCCGAGACCTGCGTTTCGAAAAGAATACCCGAGCCACAAAGAGTACAATAGGCCAGCGCCACCGGTACACCGCCAATCACCTCGTTGAACATTTCGTGCCAGCCCATGATGCGCAGCGGATAGGCGCGTTCATCTCCGTTGATCGAGACGCCAAAGACCAAATCGTCGTCTTTAAGATAATCTGCCCGCGCGGCCGATATCAGCTTCGGGTTGTCCAGAGACGGGATGCCGTCCTTATGCACACCACCCCAGGCGATCTCCTCCAGCCGAATTTTCATTTTGTCTCTCTGCAGGTATTCCGGGCGCAGGAAATCGTCGAAGTTCTGGTCGATACCAAGAAGTACTTCTCGCTTGAACGGGATCAACGAGGGGTGGGGGACAAGCTGCGGGTTTCGTTCCTGCCACAACATCCAGTCGAACCAATCGGTGCCGAGGTTTTCGCCGGTCAGGGCTTGCAGGACCTCTGCGATCTCGTCACTGCGTCGCCGACCATAGCGCATTCCGGTCAGCAGGGCGGGAACAACGTCGGGGCTGCCGCGCTGCACCAGAAAGGCCATGCCCTGTTCAAATTCCGCGTTACTGCCGTAGAGCGTGGATCTGACAGCCTCCAACACAGTATCCTGTTGCGCCCAAAGCGTGTTGGGCAACGCGGCGGCACCCAACAGTCCAACGAAACAGCGGCGTGTGATCGACATGGTATCCTCCGATGGTAGACGCGCACATTCTGCAGGGTCTGCCGTTCACATGCACTCAACAGCCGCGTGAGGTGGCGTGGCCATTCGCGAGCTTTATCCGTTGCCAAAAGGACCCTTGAAGCACATTCGCGGATCTCGGCAGTTGGAAACGGGCGGCCGGGTTGATACTGCCGGGAAATCCAGTTTCTATGTGCACGAGCAGCATCCTCACGCGCGTCGGCCAGCAAAACAACAAGAGGTCAGGGAATGAAATTTGTGAAACGGTTTTTGACGAGCCCGTTTGTCGTCGTGGCCTTAATAGCAGCGGTTGTCCTGCTGGTCCTTGAGGTCGAAGAGCTGCGCAAAAGACATGGGGGTGTGGCCCATACCGCGCCGGTCTTGTCTGACGATCAGACCACGCAGGTCGAAACCATATTCACCGCTCTGAACATGCGTGCACTGGATGTCCCGGTGGAACGCGCCGGCAGCGGTGGTGCGCTGGCCAGCCTGGGCAAAGATCTGCTGTTGATGACGCATGAAGGCGGGTTCTTTGAGGTCAGCGGGGACGAGGCCAACAAACTGGACATCGCCCCTCCGCCGAACGGATGGAAGGCCATGCTGGATTTTGAGGCTGCGAATCCAAACTTCAATTTCGCCCACTTCTTCTTTCGCTATAACGATGTGGATGTTGCAGACGGCGTACTGCTGGTCTCGTTTACTGAATGGGTCGAAGGTCAGAACTGCTAC
This sequence comes from Ruegeria sp. ABF4_144, assembly GCF_056160045.1. NCBI lineage: Bacteria > Pseudomonadati > Pseudomonadota > Alphaproteobacteria > Rhodobacterales > Roseobacteraceae > Ruegeria > Ruegeria sp. ABF4_144. Next base: position 2,226,371 of record NZ_JBSWWK010000001.1, on the reverse strand, counting down.
CGCACCTCGATTGCACGGGCGGACTTGAACGCAGGTTCTGCGGCGGACGTGTCGATCGGCGCGGATGACTGGAGCCTCGTGTTTTCAACAGAGCCCTGCCTTGCACCCAACGCGAACGGTCGCGCAATTCAGGGGCACATGGCCGGCGGGAGGTTTCGCGTAGACGCAGACGGAACGCTTTTTCTTGCGGCCGGTGACTATGCGCAAGACGGGATCTATGCGCCGGTGCCGCTGTCTCAGGACCCCGAGAAGATGTATGGCAAGGTGATCGCAATCGATCTTGAAACCGGCGAGAACCGCGTTGTCAGCCAAGGTCATTCGAACATGCAGGGCATCGCCTTTGACGCCGACGGTAAGCTGTGGACGGTTGAACATGGCCGGCGCGGTGGGGATGAGTTGAACCTTATTCGCGAAGGCAATGATTATGGCTGGCCGCAAGTGTCGCTGGGAACGCGATACAACCGGTTGCCGCTGCCCGACACGCTGGATTACGGGCGTCACCCTGAATTCGAACTGCCTGCCTATTCCTGGCTGCCGTCCGTCGCCATCAGTTCTTTAGCGCCCATCGAGGATTTTCATCCCGCTTGGGACGGCGATCTCATCGCCGGTTCACTGGCGGGCAACAGCCTTTTCCGCATCCGCACAAAGGGCGACAGCATCCTGTTTAATGAAACGATCCCGCTGGGATTCCGTATTCGGTATGTCCATCAACACGGTGACTCGATTGTCCTGTGGACGGATCAGAGAAAAGTGCTGCAGTTGACCGTTGGAGAGTTTGATCCCAGCTATCAGTTTGCTGTTTCGAAAATCGCGAGCCTCGACCTGTCCAAACAAAAAGCCGAAGCGGTTGAAACCGCGCTGGAAGGCTGCGCTGAATGCCACGGTTTCGGTGTGCTGCCCAGTGCTGGCGCCCCGTCCTTGGGTGAGGTTTTTGGACGCCAGGTCGCAGGATTGGCAGATTTCGACTATTCAGAGTCTCTGTCTGCTGTGGGCGGCGAGTGGGACCGAGACCAGCTTGTTGCCTTCCTCAGCAATCCGCAATCCGTAGCCGAGGAAACGTCTATGCCAGACCCCGCCCTCGATGACCCCGAGGTTATCGAGGCGCTTGTGGACATCCTGATCTCGCTGCGTCGTCAAGCCGAGTAAAATAAGAAGGGATCTACGCCCGGAAACAAAAAAGCACAGGCTCCGGGGCCTGTGCTTTTTTTATTCTAGACAGGCTGCCTGAGCCCCCGATAGGCTAGGTGGCCTAGATTTGCTCAACCTTCACCGACTCGATCGGATAAAAGGCCACATGGTCCTTGATCTCGGCCATGGCAGGGATCGGATCCTCATAGCTCCAGGCCGCGTTTTCGGTCACCGATGATTTGTTGACGATAGAGAAATGCGCCGCGTCCCCCTTATGCGGGCAATGCGTGACCTTGTCGGTCATGTCCAGAAATGCCATCGCAATGTCCGAGCGGGGGAAATAGATAACCGGGTTCAGATCCCCCTCCGACAATTCCAGGGCGCTGGTGCTTTCACCCAATATGGCGCCACCCGAACGGACACTCCATTTGCCCGGCAGCTTTCGGATCGTGATCTCAACCATTTCGCTCTCCTCGTCTATCCTGGGCCACTCCTCTGCCCTTTATATGTAACAGTCCGGTGTCAGACCGGCGCGGTTGCGGCATCCAACCACAGTTGAGCGTCATCGCCCAGTCTTGGCCGGATCTTTTCCGCAACGTCGCGGTGATATGCGTTCAGCCAGTCGCGCTCTGCCGTTGTCAGCATGTCGACGACAATCAAGCGCCGGTCGATGGGCACATACGTCAACGTGCGCCAGTTCAGCATGGCGCGTTCATCGTCGCCGCCGGGCAGGGTTGGGGCCTCTTGTACAACAACAAGGTTTTCGATGCGGATGCCGAATGCGCCCTCGCGGTAATAGCCCGGCTCGTTCGAAAGGATCATGCCGGGCTGCAGCGGTACATGGCTGACCTTGGACAGACGCTGTGGGCCCTCGTGAACGCTGAGATATGCACCGACCCCATGCCCAACGCCGTGATTGAAATCCTGTCCCGCCGCCCAGAGGGGTGCACGCGCGATGCCTTCGATGTCGCGCCCCGCCAGCCCAACGGGCCAGCGCAGCATTGACAGGTTAATCATGCCCTTCAACACGCGGGTGAAGCAGGACTTTTCTTCGTCATCCACCTCACCAATGGCGATGGTGCGGGTGATATCCGTGGTACCGTCCAGATATTGCCCGCCGCTATCGAGGACCAGAATCTGGCCATCCTCAAGGCGGCTGTCGGTCTCTTCGGTCACGCGGTAATGCATGATCGCACCATTGGGGCCAGTGCCTGCGATGGTATCGAATGAGATATCCTGAAGCGCATTGTCCTTGCGGCGGTTTTCCTCAAGCCGGGTGACCACCTGCGTTTCGGTCAGCGTTCTGGGGGCCTGTGCGTCCAGCCAGCACAGGGTTTCGATCACGGCCACCGCGTCGCGCAAATGTGCCTCGGCACTGCCAGCGATCTCCGAAGCGTTCTTGCAAGCTTTGGGCAAGGCGCAGGGATCGCCGCCATCAACCATTCGGTCCTGCAACACATCTGCAACCGCCTGAGGCAATGTGCCCAGATCGACTTGAACCTTGCCTTCTAGCTTTTCGACAAAGGTCAGAAACGTGTCGGGTGCATGGATCCGGACCTGATCCCCCAATGGCACCGTCAGCTTTTCCTTGGCCATGAACAGGTCCACTGTCTCGTCGGCGTTCAAAATGGCAAAGCCGTGCGCAACCGGGTTATAGCCGATATCCGAGCCGCGAATATTCAGCAGCCACATGATCGAATCCGGCAGCGTGATTGCAGCCGCAATACAGTCGGCCCCGCGCAGAGCCTCGGCCAACCGGGTAATCTTGCTATCAGCCGCTTCCCCGGCAAACTCGATCGGGTGCGCCTTGACCGGATTCATTGGTGGGGCGGGCTGGTTTTCCCACACCCGATCCACCAGGTTGTTACAGCGCTGCAGTTCAATCCCGGTGCCTGCCAGCTCTTTTTGCACGCTGGTGATTTGGCCAGCCGCATGAAGCCAGGGGTCAAATCCCACCTTGCCGCCGTCAGGCAACTGCTCTTTCAGCCAAGTGCTCAGGTCTATTTCGGGCCATGGTACAGGCGTAAACTCTGCTGCGACTTGCGCCTTCACCTGTGTCCGATAACGGCCATCGACGAACACTCCTGCTATTTCCGCCAAAGCGGCGCAAAACCCTGCAGAGCCGGTGAAACCCGTCAACCAGGCTAACCGCTCGTCCCGTGGGGCTACATATTCGCCCTGATAGGCATCCGCGCGCGGGATGAGGAACCCGTCCAGCCCCTCGCGCGCTATCTCTTTCCGCAACGCCGCCAACCGTGGCGGTCCTTGTTCCGGACGCGCGGTGACTTCAAAGGACTGAATCATTTCCTAACTCTCCCAACCCGGGCTTACCCCTTCATCTTTTTGGAAAAAACTCCCGCCGGAGGCAAGGCCAGCGCTAGCTGGCCTTTTTCATTCCCATCACCCGGGCCCGCGCCCGAGGATCGCTGTCGAACAGCGCGGCCAGTTGCTCGGTCATCGCACCCGCCAACTGTTCCACGTCTGTGATCGTTACCGCGCGGTCATAATAGCGGGTCACGTCGTGGCCGATCCCAATCGCCAGCAGCTCCACCATCTTGCGCTTTTCGACCATGGCGATCACATCGCGCAGGTGTTTCTCAAGATAATTCGCAGGATTGACGCTGAGTGTTGAATCGTCAACCGGCGCGCCATCGGAAATCACCATAAGGATCTTGCGCTGCTCGCGCCGGGCCAGCATCCGGCGATGCGCCCATTCCAGCGCCTCACCGTCAATGTTTTCCTTCAGCAGGCCCTCTTTCATCATCAGGCCCAGATTGGGTCGGGCGCGGCGCCAAGGCGCATCGGCGCCCTTGTAGATGATATGGCGCAGATCGTTCAGGCGTCCGGGTTGCTGCGGACGACCATCGTTCAGCCACGCCTCACGGGCCTGTCCACCTTTCCACGCGCGGGTGGTAAAGCCCAGAATCTCGACCTTCACGTTGCAGCGTTCCAGCGTCCGCGCCAGAACGTCGGCACAGATTGCGGCAATCGAGATCGGACGACCCCGCATAGATCCCGAGTTGTCCAGCAGCAGCGTCACTACGGTATCGCGGAACTCGGTGTCCTTCTCGACCTTGAAGCTTAGCGGAGTGGTCGGGTTGGCGACCACGCGCGCCAGACGGCCAGCGTCCAGAATGCCTTCTTCACGGTCGAACTCCCAGCTGCGGTTCTGTTGTGCCTGCAAGCGACGCTGCAGCTTGTTGGCCAACCGGCTGACCGCGCCCTTCAGCGGTTCCAGCTGCTGATCCAGATAAGCGCGCAGCCGCTCCAGTTCGGCTGGTTCGGCCAGATCCTCGGCGGCAATCTCTTCGTCATAGGTGTTCAGATACACCTTGTACTCGGGATCGGCCTCGGATGCTGGCGGCGGGGCAGGTGGTTCCAGCGGAGCTTCACCTTCGGGCATCTCGGCCTCTTCGCCCATTTCCTCATCGGCCATCTCATCCATCGAGACCTGAGCCTGAGACTGGTCCTGCTGTTCTTCCTGCGTCTGTTCAGGAGTCGCGTCGGCGTCCTGTTCGTCTTGATCGTCCTGACCGGTGCTGTCGGGATCAGGCTGTTCTTCGGCGTCGTCCTCGGCCTGATCTTCCTGCTCGTCGTCCAGTTCATCCGGATCGTCGCCCAGCTGGTCGCCATAGCCCAGATCCTTGATCATCTGGCGCGCGAACTTGGCAAACTCGGCTTGGTCCGAGAGGATGTTGTCCAGGTTTTCCAGCGTCCCGCCGGCCTGTTCCTCGATAAACCCGCGCCACAGGTTCATGATGTTTTCAGCCGCTGGCGGTAGGTCACGTCCGGTGGCCAGATGGCGGATCAGATAACCTGCGGCGACCGCCAAGGGCGCATCGGCAGGCTGTTTACACTGATCATAACCGCGGCGGATCGCTTCGTGCCCGATCTTGACGTCGATATTGGACGCAGTACCGGGCATATCCCGCGCGCCCATCGCCTCGCACCGGGCAACCTCCATCGCCTCATACAAATCCCGTGCCATGTCCCCCGGAGGGGCATAGCGCGCGTGGGTCGCATCGTCGTGATACCGGCGCTGCAATGCCAAGGCATCTGCGGTTCCGCGTGCCAACAGAACCTCTTCGCGCGTCATCCGACGGCTCACCTGCGGCAGGCGCATCGATTCACCCGACAGGCCCGATGGATCGACCGTGTAAGAGACGTTCAGTTCCGGGTCGTCAGCCATGACCTTGGTGGCCTCGGCCAGGGCCTTCTTGAACGGATCAGCGGGGTTGTCGTTGGGTTTGCTCATCGGCGGCAGGTCCGGTCTAGTTCTGTCCGGGCAACCTAGAGCCATTCCGGGGGCTTGACCATAGGGCCAACCCCGTTTTCCCATGAAACCAGCACGGGGTTTAAAGCAGAACCTCGCGGCATTCGGATATCCGGTGCGCAAGCTGCCGCTTCGCCCCTGCGGCGGTCCGCTCATCAAAGCTGTAGTCCATGTCGGCCAGCAGATAGGCTATCTCGACCCAGCCCCGCACACGCCAGCGTCCGGGTTCATGGGCCTCGACCCCTTCAGAAAGGGCCCAGGGCAGAATGGCGTCCAGCAATAGATCGAATTCCCGCTGCAAATCGGCAACCGAGGCGGCTTGTTCATCCATATGCCCACGTTGACGCGTGGCTAGCGCCTCGAGCCGTCCAGAGCAGATCGCAAACAGCTCGGCACGATCAGATGTTCCGGTGGGAAGCGCTTGCAGCGGCGTTGAAAAAGTCAGGGTCGCGACAGCGACTGCTTTAAGCACGTTATAAAATGACATGCATTGACGATAACATGAATATTGCTTGTATATACATAATTTATACAAGCAATATCATTCGCTGTGATGCAATCGTCACACTTGGAAACGCTGCACTCAGGTCGTCAGACAGGTGCAGGGCTAGGACTGCCCCTTGAACCACCTTGAAAGCGAAGCAAAAAACCCTTTTTCAGCGTCTTGCTGAAAGAACTTCTGATCCTTGCCATGATGAGAGTTCATGACGATTTCCTTGATCCGATCCATCTGTGTGGCATTTAGAGCCAGCGGATCGGTGACCGAGCTTGAGTTCACCTTTTTGACAGGCATATCGGTCAGATTAAATCCATTGTCCTGCCCGAATTTTTCAAGCCCGCCCCGCAGATCGGCAAAGTCCAACAGCGAAACCCGCGCGCCGGATTTGTGCCGGGCGGTTTGGTTTACTCTCAATCCGTCCGTAATGTTTTGGGCATCCAGCAGGTCGGAAATGGATTTGTTCGAGGAAACAAGCTCTGCAAACTCTTTGAGATCAACGGGCTCATTTCGGGCGTCGAGGTCAAAACCGCCGCCTTCCTGTTCGCGCATCCAACGATGCGGTGAATAATACAGCGAGATCATCCGCTCGACCGGGGGGCGGGCAAATGCATAAGCCGTATAGTCGGCAAAGTCGGGGCCAATCAGACTACTGTATTCTGCCAGCGTTTGGTGCTTGGTCTTGGTTGCGTCGCCGCTTAGTTCAAATCGATCCGAGCCGTCCTGATGGCCGCTGGTGACGATTGTATCGCCGGAAAACCGCAGGAAACATCGTGTGAAGAAGTTTCCCCCGGTTTTCGGGACGTGAATGAAAACGCATTTTTGCGCAGCAAAATGCACGTCTTAACCCAGGCTTGCGCTTGCCGCACTTTCGGGCAGCTCCTCGTCGAAGCAACGCTGATAGAACTCGGCCACGGTCTGACGCTCCAGTTCGTCACATTTGTTCAGGAAGGACAGGCGGAACGCATAGCCCACGTCGCGGAAAATCTCGGCGTTTTGCGCCCAGTTGATCACGGTACGGGGGCTCATCACTGTGGACAGGTCGCCGTTCATGAAGGCGGTCCGGGTCAGGTCGGCGACGGTGACCATTTGGCTGACGGTCTTGCGGCCTTTTTCGGTGTTGTAGTGCGGGGCTTTCGACAGCACGATCATCGTCTCGGCATCATGGCTGAGGTAGTTCAGAGTCGAGACCAGCGACCAACGGTCCATCTGCGCCTGGTTGATCTGTTGTGTGCCGTGATAGAGCCCGGTCGTATCGCCCAGACCAACGGTGTTGGCGGTGGCGAACAGGCGGAAGTTCGGGTTCGGCGTGATGATCTCGTTTTGGTCCAGCAGAGTCAGCTTCCCGTCATGTTCCAGCACACGCTGGATCACAAACATCACGTCGGCGCGGCCAGCGTCATATTCGTCGAACACGATGGCAACCGGGTTGCGCAGTGCCCAAGGCAGAATACCTTCGTGGAACTCGGTGACTTGCTTGCCGTCGCGCAGCTTGATGGCGTCTTTACCGATCAGGTCGATCCGGCTGATATGGCTGTCCAGGTTAACGCGAACGGCGGGCCAGTTCAGGCGGGCGGCAACCTGTTCGATGTGGGTCGATTTACCGGTGCCGTGATAGCCTTGAATCATCACCCGACGGTTGTGCGCAAAGCCCGCCAGAATCGCCAGCGTGGTTTCCGGGTCGAACTTGTAGGTGTGGTCGATGGCGGGGACGCGATCACTTGTCTCGGCAAAGCCTTTGACCGCCATGTCGGTATCAATGCCGAACACGTCCCGAACCGAGATATCTTCGGTGGGTTTTGCGTTGATGTCGATCGATCCGTCAGCCATTCGTCTTGTCCTTATCCTTTGGCCCGTATTGCCGGGTTTGAACCCGTGTGTGGTGCAACATATTGCGGGCAAGGGCAAGGGAAAGCCGCGCGTGCCACGGCTTCGGCAAATCTTTCTTTCAAACTGGCCTTATCCGTGTGCTTTGATCAGTCGAGAATTGCGTCTCGCACTCGGATCAGGCTGCGTTCGTCGAAAAAGCGCGGTGTCGATTGCATGTAGTCCCGGAACGCCTGCCCATAGCCCTGCAGCAGCCAGCGTTCCTCGTTCAGGACAAACAGGAAGTAGATCACGAACAGCGTTAGCGCCAGGCCCAGCGTCACCCATGATCCGCTGGCGATACCCAGCCCTACGGTGGCCAGAACCGACGTCACATATTGCGGGTTGCGCGAATAGGCATACATGCCGCCCGTGACCAAGCCGTCGCTTTCGCAATAAGTGTTGTCGAGGCCCAAAAAACGATAGCCCCACAGCGTGATCCCGAAAGACAGCAGCATGACTGGCACGCCGATTGCATAGCGCACCCAATGACCCCAGCCATTCATCCAGACCTCGGACAGGGCAAAAACAACGGTGGCACCGCAAAACAGGCGGAACAGCCCAAAGGCCATGTGATGCCGCCAACCGCTAGCGCTGGGCCACAGACCCAGATGAGGCAGGCGCAGGTTCAGGGCGAGATACCCACTCAGCAATAGGGCCGAGGTGAGGGCAACCAGAAGAGAAACCGCATGTACGACGGAAATGAGATGTTCCATATCGCGCTCCATTAGGGATAGGTCACAAGTCGGATGTGGGCAGAAGGGTCTGCCCGTGGAACATGGCGTAACGGGGATTTGTAACAGGTTGAGGACGGATTCTGGTGTCAGACAAGACCCTGCAAAATTGTCTGAGAATTGCCGCACAGCCGCTCAAAATGCGCTCGAAGATAATATCTTCCGACGCTAAGCTGACCGGAGATCTGATTAGTCTTTGAGAGAATTTGAATTTTGAAACAACCGTCTACCGATCAGGAAAAGCTTGAAAATCTGCGAAGCCTGTCCGTTCTTGTTCAGACCCGCTCTGCCTCGGACCGGGAGTTCCGGCGGGCCATTGGGAATCTCGACAACGATCTATCGTATCTGGCGAACTCTCTTGTGGCAGAGCCGCAGTCGTGGCGTCAGAACAGAGCCTTCCACATCGTTCATGTGCCCAGTTTTGTAGCGATCATGTTGATGCTGCAAGAAGTCGACCAGATGGAGTCGGTCTCTGACGAAGAAAGGGATCAGATTCTTATCTCAATCCACAGGTCCGCGCAGTTGGCGAAAGAGGCGCGCGACCGTATCGAACGTACCAAGCTGACCGCAGCAAAAGTTGAATTGGAGGTGCTTTCGGAATATGCGCAGCCACCCGCTCAGCCTTACGAAAGGCCGTCTCGTTTTCTGCGGGCCTTCGACAGTATCGCTGCGACATCTGAAAGTGTGTGGTCTGGCGCCAAGTCGCGGGCAAACGCGATACCCGATGTCGTTGGCGATCTCCAAAGCGGTGTGTCCGGCACGCTGACCCGCGCAGCCTCGGCGCCCGCGCTGATCGGGAACCTGCGCAAAACCATCGCAGGCACGCTGTCGGATAACATATCTACGCCGATTTCCATGCGTCTGAATGCCAGCGGGCAGGCGTTGAAACACGGGGTAGGTGCGGGGGTCGGTCTTGGTGTGGTCGTTGGCGTTTTGTGCCCGCCCCTATTGCCGCTTACAGCCGGCGGGGCGGTTTTGGCTGCTATGCGTGCATGGCGCAAGGAAATGGATGCCGCTTACGCTTTGAACGAAGCCGAGCGCGACGCCCGTATTGCACAGTTGCAGACGGAAAGAGCTGCGGCGCTACGGCAACTAACCCAGGGTGCTTCGGCGTTGCAGATGGAAACCGAAGAACTGAGCATGACACTGGACGTAGAAACCGGCGACGCTGATGCAGTTATCCTGAAGGGTGAGTATTCCGGGCGTACATGGTCCAGCCTCTCTACGGCGGAAAAGGCCGAAACAGGTTTTGCGGTGTTGGAAGGCACCGCAAGTCTGCTCAGAATTATTGAGATCGCATTTGAGGACTAAGCCACCTTTCGGTCTGGCCTATTTAAAATTCCGGCTGTCCTTGATCTGATCCCAGGCCCAGACAACCTCTTGCAACTGCTCTTCCTGAGACCGGTCGCCGCCGTTCATGTCCGGGTGCAATACCTTGATCAGTTTCTTGTAGGCCTTACGCACCTCGGCCTTGGTCCAGCTGTCCTTGGCTTCGAGAATCTCAATGGCACGGCGTTCGGTGGGGGGCAGGCGTCGGCCGCCTCCGCCCGAAGTGCGCCCCTTGTTCTGCGTGCTGTTGGCGCCCAGAACCTGATGCGGGTCCTCAATGCCTAGCCGCGCCCAGGCGCGGGCTTCAGGATCGCCCATGGGTTTTGTCTCACGCTCCCACACCTTGTCCTTGGACCGTTGCGCGTTCAGTTCGGCTTCGGTGGTGCCGTCGAAGAAGTTCCACTTCTGGTTATACTCGCGCACGTGCTGCTGGCAGAACCAGTAGAAATCATCCAGGACATCCGGTGCTTTGGGGGCGCGAAACTTACCTGGTTCTTCACACCCGGGATGATCGCAGATTCGCACCGAAGTTTCGGACGCGCCCGACATACCCCGACGCCCGCGCGGGTTCTTTTTCTTAGCGCTGGAGACGGACATATCGAATCCAAAGGGGTCTGATTTCGTCATGCTGTGATCCTTAAGAACGCATCTTCTCGACTCGGAGGCAGCAGTTTAATCTAAGCAGCCGAAAGTAGAAGAGGGGGGCGGTAAAATTTTTACCGCTGAGCGAAAAAATGAGCGTGACTGACGAAATCCGAACCCGCCTGCAGGCGGCCTTTGATCCGCGCGAGCTGGAAGTCATTGACGATAGCGAAAGCCACCGTGGTCACGCGGGGTATCAGGATGGCGGCGAGAGCCATTTCAACGTCCGCATCCGCGCCAGGGCGTTCAAGGGCCAATCCCGCGTTGCTTGCCACCGCGCGGTGCACAAAGCGCTGGGCGATATCGTGCCGCGCATTCACGCACTGGCGCTGGATATCGGGGCCTGAGCAGTGCTACTTGCAGACGAGCGCTGGGTCGAATTCTGGGTCGGGATCAGAGGCGGTCAGCAGTGTTTTGGTTCTGAAGGTGAGCATCTTTGCCGCAAACCGGGAAAGGTACGCGGCATCTGCGTTTTTTGCGCGCAGTCGGGTCCGTATCGCCATGTGATCATTGATCCAGCGGAGCGATGTAATACGACACCCTTCCGCATTCCCACAGCCCTCATTCCAATCGTCTGACAGAAAATTCTGAATTGTGTTGGATTTTTTGAACGGCGGGCACGGGAAGGAATTGGTGATCCTGCAATCACCGTTCCCGGAATTTTGCTGTTCGAATGCCGGCTGAGGCTGAAAATAGAACGCCAGTTCATTCACACCTTCTGCGAATTGCGCGTCAGTGGTGCTATCCCAATCCGTCCCCGGTGACTTTGACCACGAGCGTATGACGGTGACCGAAATACTGTCCTTGTCGCGTTGCAGTAGATCCACCTTCTCACCGAACAGGCGAAAGCTTCGCGCCGCGATGCCAAGGTTTTCGGAAGCCCAGACCTCAGCTTTTTGCTCAGTTACCGCAACGGCACTTGCATAAGCCGCTGAAGCGTTTTGCATCGCAATACCAGGCCCGAGGTGCGTTTCTTCGAGACTCTTCAATATGTAATCTATGTGCCGCAGGTTCCCGATCCGGGTCCGTAAATCGGTAAGAAACTGCGACCGGGCCAGGTCATGCCTGCTCTCTGGGATTTCTGGCGAGGCCGGCGTCCAGGCAAGGTCGGCGGTCAATCCCCACCTGTTTTGCAAGGGAAGAGCATTGACCAACAGGTCGCTTATTGAAAGTGCTTCTTCTGAGGGAGCCTCTGCAAAGGCAGAGTTTTTAGTTCTACGTGCAACGCCCGCAGCCTCAAGCTCCACGAGTGTTTCTTCAAATTTCTGCGCGACATCTTCAATCGCTGTTTGAAGAGCGCCTGTTACGTGTGGGTTAGAAATCCTGTCTATCTTACCCAGAACTGCCAGCCCGTCGCGGGCGGCATTGCGTTGTTCTTCGTCGGGCAGTCGAAAGCTCAGCGTCGTGGTCAGGTCGGATTGACCATTGAGGCAGGTCCAAGAGTATTCGGGCTGTGTAAGCCAGTCCGGTTTTTTGCTGACAAAGTCTTTGTCGCTGCAGTCAACCTGATCGGGCCTGTTGATAAGGCTGTGCATCCACTGCCAGACCATCGCGCGGTTTTCCTGCAGTTCGGCGATACTTTCAGACCACTCAGCTTCTAGACACTGCAGGTCTTTGACGGGATCAGCAACGACTGCACTTGCCAAAAGGAAGATAGCCACTGCGGGTGTTAAAAAGAAAAAGGTTGGTTTCAATTGTTCTGATAAATTCTTGTAAAATAAACTTTGAGGGATGCTAGGGCGCGTTTTCGTCCTTGGGCGGCTCGGACGCTTTTTCAGCCCCTTTCAACGAAAGTGGAGGCTCTTTTACCTCTTCCGAGATGGGCGCCGGAGCCTGAACAGGCTCAGGGCCGGGAATAGGCTTTGCCTGTGCCGTGCTTTCATCGGTTGGTGTCGTAACAACGTCAGTCGCAATCTCGCGCCGGAAGACCAGAACATTGCGCCAGTTGACGGTCGAGCTGGTTAGACCTGCGCGTTCCTCGCTGGGCAGAAGCTCGGCGCGCTGATACTCCCAGCCGTCCTGACCCATCTGGTTCAGCACTTGTTCAACCGAAGCGGCAAACCGGCCCTCTGCCGTTTTCTCGCCCTTGGCCTTAATGCCTTTTTGAGGGGCGGGGACAACTTTGTATTCGTAGCGCTGCATCGGATCTTCCTGGTTGTCGGTTCCCGGCAATCTAACATGCTGGAGATTTTGGGAAAGTCATCATCGCGCGGAAAGCGGTGGAAAAGAAAAACGGCGGGGTTTTGCGCAAACCCCGCCGTTTGTTATTCAAATCCTGATCGGATTACGAACCCAGCTTTTGGCTGACCAGTTCGTTGACCGCCTTCGGGTTGGCTTTGCCGCCGGTGGCTTTCATCACCTGACCGACGAACCAGCCTGCCAGTTTCGGGTTTACCTTGGCTTTTTCGACCTGCGCCGGGTTCGCGGCGATGATTTCGTCCAGGGCGGCCTCAATGGCACCGGTGTCAGTCACCTGCTTCATGCCACGCTCTTCGACGATCTGAGCCGGATCACCGCCTTCAGTGTAGACGATCTCGAACAGGTCCTTGGCGATCTTGCCCGAGATAGCGTCCGATGCAATCAGATCGATGATCGCACCCAGCTGCGCGGGCGAAACCGGCGAGTCGGTGATGTCGTGATCTTCTTTCTTCAGGCGACCGAACAGCTCGTTGATGACCCAGTTGGCGGCCAGTTTGCCGTTACGGCCTTTGGCGACCTCTTCGAAATAGGCGGCCGATTCAACCTCGGCCGTCAGAACCGAAGCGTCATAGTCGGTCAGGCCAAACCCGCTGATAAAGCGTGCCTTCTTGTCGTCGGGCAATTCTGGCAGCTTGGCAGCGATGTCGTCTACCCATGCCTGCTCGATCTCAAGTGGCAGCAGGTCGGGGTCGGGGAAGTAGCGGTAGTCGTGCGCTTCTTCCTTGGACCGCATCGAGCGGGTCTCGCCCTTATCCGGATCATATAGGCGGGTTTCCTGATCGACCTTGCCGCCACCTTCGACGATGGCGATTTGACGGCGCGCTTCGACCTCGATCGCCTGCTGGATAAAGCGCATCGAGTTCATGTTCTTGATTTCGCAGCGGGTGCCCAGATGCGAGAAGTCCTGTGTTTCCTGATACTTTTCATAAGCACCCGGCAAACAAATCGAGACGTTCACGTCCGCGCGCAGGTTGCCGTTCTGCATGTTACCGTCGCAGGTGCCCAGATAGCGCATGATCTGGCGCAGCTTGGCAATGTAGGCGGCCGCCTCTTCGGGGCCACGGATGTCAGGGCGGCTGACGATCTCCATCAGGCAGACACCGGTCCGGTTCAAGTCGACGAAGGACATATGCGGGTCCATATCGTGGATCGACTTGCCCGCGTCCTGCTCCATATGGATGCGTTCGATGCGGACCATACGTGCGGTACCGTCACCCATTTCAACCAGCACTTCACCTTCGCCCACGATGGGGTGGTAGAGCTGGGAAATCTGATAGCCCTGCGGCAGGTCGGGGTAGAAATAGTTCTTGCGGTCGAACGCCGATTTTAGGTTGATATCCGCCTTCAGGCCCAGCCCGGTGCGCACCGCTTGTTCCACGCAGTATTCGTTGATCACCGGCAGCATCCCCGGCATCGCCGCATCCACGAAAGCCACGTTCGAGTTCGGCTCGGCCCCGAATTGGGTCGACGCGCCCGAAAACAGCTTGGAATTGGATGAGACCTGAGCGTGCACCTCCATCCCAATCACCAGTTCCCAATCGTGTTTGGCCCCGGCAATGGTTTTGGGTTTGGGCATTTCGTATGTCAGGTCGAGCATGGCGCGCCTCATTTCCGCAGAAGTCTAAGCCTGCGTATTAGGCCCGGCAGGGGCTAGGGGCAAGGGGGAATCAGTGCTCGGACAGGCGCAGGCCCGACGGTGTGAATGTCACGTCCATGCCGCTGCGCAGTTCTTCGCGGAACAGATCGCCAATAGCACGCAGGGCCTGACGTTGACCACGGGCTGCAAACCGCTCGGCCGAGTTGATGCGGACCGAGTTGTTGAACCCGCTTGCGGCATGCGCCCAGATCAGCGGATGCAGCTCTGTCATGTGATCGCGGATCAGCCAGTTTGCGGCTTCGTGAATTTGCGAGCGCGCCAGATCGGCCTGTTCGTTCAGGCCCAACCCGTTCTGAATCGTGATGGCGCAATAGGCTGACAGCATATTGACGGTCTGCTGATCCGGGCGGCGGTGCAGAATGTCGTTCAGGCCTTCCAGAAAATACTCGACGTCCAGCCGCGCGCAGGCCTCGTCATCCAGAGCGATGGCATCGAATTGCACCCATGTGTACCCACCGGCGCCCCAGACGTCTTGGGTGCGGGCCGCGTTGCGCAACGCCTGAACCTCAAGCTCTTCATAGCTGCCGAACCAGCGTGGCAGGAGATGAGTGCCCATCGACCGCATATGGCGTTGGTTATGCGGGTCCAGCGTGATCAGCCGCTCGTATTCATCCCCCACGCGCAGGTCGGTCTTCCGCTGGCCAGCGAGCAGGGCGCAACGGGCTGCAGCAACCAACGGGCTGTCCGGCGCAGCCGCAAGGCACTTCGGCAATAGGGCTGCGGCCCGGTCGAAATGCGCGGCACAGCGGGACCGGTGCAGCGGCGGCAGTGTGGCATCGGTCGCCGTTCCGCGCCACGCCCAAGCCAGGTCGATATGCGTCAGCGCGACTACCAGCGCGATCATCGGATCGTCGGGATGCGCCCGCATTTCGTCTTCCAGCTCGGAGATACCACCCAGCAGGTCATACTCGGACAAGGCGGTTCCATCAGACAGCGCATGTTCCACCGCCAAAACAACGTCGGACCGGGCTCCAAAGGCAAGCAAATCCGCGATCGGCGTCCCGTCGGGTGCGGTGGCGCGAGCTTCGTCTGCGACGCGCATCTGACGGGACAGATCAGCCCAGCGGTCCTGTCTGGCCAGCATGCGCCCATGTTGAATGGTGTCGCGTCCAATCAGATCCCCGGCACAGGTCCGGGCCAGCGGAATATTCAGTTGCCCCCTGTCCGGCAGACCGGCCGTTACGGCGCAATCGGCTGCGCGCAGGTTCTGCGTGAATTGACGGGAAGACAGAGAAGATCGGGCCTGACGTGCCCTGAAAAACCGAAACATGGTAAAACTCGAAACCGAAACAAAAAGGTAGGCTAGCTTGCAGTTTTGACTGAAATTTACCTCAAATTCAAGCTTTTTGCCGGGTGTGAGGGAGTGCGCCGGTGGAATGGTTCTCTTTGGGACACATTGTTTCAGAAAACGTTGAAATGATGCCGTTCAACTCGGAATCCGGCCTGTTGCAGCGTATTTTCGAACTCTTTGTGGGGCGGTGTGGCCTCGTCAGGCAGCCGAATCCGCTTGCCCGATGCCAGAACCAGAGAGACTCGGACCGAGAAGTCCCAGCGGGTGTCGAACCGGACGTAGTCTATATCCGCCAGCGGGACCTCAGCCTCGCGCTTGCCCGAAAACCACCGTATCCGGTCGGGATCCAGCGTCATCCCAGCGCGGGTGCCGTGCGCGACGTCCCACAGGGCGGGCAGGGTGGACAGGGTCAGTAACCCGACCAGCCACCATGCGGCATCGAACAGGATCAGCAAGGCCGCCAGCGCCGCGTAGACAAAGATCAGGATCAGGATCGTACGTGGCGTCCGATTGTGGCGCGTGAAGGTGAACGGGGTCATGCGCCGAGGATTCGGGTTACCATTTCGGTGGTATCGCGCGACAGGTCCGGCGTTTCGGCGATGCGGGTCAGTTGGGCTCGGATCAGATCCTGTCGGTCGGCATCATAGCGCTTCCATGTCTGGAACGCCGTACACATCCGCGCCGTTGTCTGCGGGTTCACCGGGTCTAGCCGGATCAGCCAATCCGCCAGCAGCGCATATCCGGCCCCGTCGGCGTTATGGAATCCAGCATGATTCATTGCCAGCGCCCCCATAACAGCGCGGAAGCGGTTGGGGTTCTTCCAATTGAAGTCAGCGTGCTCGGTCAGAGCGCGCGCAATTCCCGCTGTGGCCTCGGGGCCGGCGGTGGTGACCTGTAGGCCAAACCACTTGTCCATGACCAGCCGATCATGCTGCCACTGGCCATAGAACGCAGACAGTTCCTGCTGGCCAGCCCCAGCACGCAGCAGACACGAGAGGGCAGTCAACTGGTGGGTCATATTGTCGGCGGCTGCATATTCCTCGGCGGCTTTGGCACCACCATCCAGCCGAGATGTCAGGTACAGCGCCGCACCACTTAGCGAACGTTTGCCGGCCTGATCGGCATCGGGGCTGAACGGCGCGTCGATCAGGGTTTCGCTGTGCAGCCGGGGCAACAGGTCCTGCACATGTTGCGCTGTTGCCTGCCGCAGGGTTTCCACGGCGCGCCAGATCACCATCGGGTCGGGGGTCTCTCCAGCATCGAACAGCGCGGCGGCCAGTTCGGATTGCGTCGGCAGGCCCAGCATCAGCGCGCGATAAGCCGGGTCCAGATCACCGTCACGCAGCACCGCCAGAATGCCGTCCAGATAGTCGGTGCCTGGGGCGCGGTCTTCGCGGATCATGCGCAGCAACGTGTCTTCGGCCAGCGACCGCCCGGCCTGCCAGCGGTTGAACGGGTCGGTGTCATGGGCCAGCAGAAAGGCGCGTTCTGCATCCGTGTGGTCATGCTCCAGAATGATCGGCGCCGAGAAGTCGCGCAGGATCGAGGCCACCGGTTTGGCGGCAAGCCCGGAGAATTCAAAGCGCTGCTCGGCCTCGGTCAATTCCAAAATCTTGGTCGCGAGGACTTCATCTCCGTTAGCGCCCAACAGGCCTACGGCGACTGGGATCACCTGCGGCAGTTTTTCGGACTGACCGGGTGTCAGCTCGGTACGCTGCGATAGGGTCAGAGTATAGGTTCCGTCTGCATACTCCTCGGTCACGGACACACGCGGCGTGCCGGACTGGCTGTACCAGCGTTTGAATTGGGTCAGATCGCGGCCCGTCGTGTCCTCGAACACCTTGATCCAGTCTTCGATGGTGCAGGCCTGCCCGTCATGGCGGTCGAAATACAGTTCGAGTGCCTTGGCATAAGCTTCGTCACCAACCAGGCGTTTCAGCATGCCGATCACCTCGGCGCCTTTTTCATAGACGGTGGCGGTGTAGAAGTTGTTGATCTCCTGAAAGCTTTCCGGCCGGACAGGATGCGAGAGCGGCCCGTTGTCCTCGGGGAACTGCCGTGCGCGCAGATCGATGGCGTCCTGGATGCGTTTCACCGAGGCCGAGCGCATGTCAGAAGTGAACTGCGCGTCGCGAAAGACGGTCAGACCCTCTTTCAGACACAGCTGAAACCAGTCGCGGCAGGTGATGCGGTTGCCGGTCCAATTGTGGAAATACTCATGCGCGATGATCGCTTCGATCCGTTCGAAATTGGCGTCGGTCGAGGTTTCGGGGCTGGCCAGTACAGCCGATGAGTTGAAGATATTCAGCCCCTTGTTTTCCATCGCGCCCATGTTGAAATCGTCCACGGCAACGATGTTGAACACGTCCAAATCGTATTCGCGGCCATAAACGTCCTCGTCCCATTTCATCGATTTCTTCAGCGCTTCCATGCCAAAGGCACATTTGCCCTCGTCCCCCGGACGGACCCAGAGGTTCAGTTCTACCTCACGGCCGGACATGGTGGTGAACTGGCCGGGATGGGCGATCAGGTCGCCAGCGACTAGAGCAAACAGATAGGCAGGTTTGGGCCAGGGGTCGGTCCATTCAGCCCAGCCTTCGCCTTTGCCCGTAGGGTTGCCGTTGGACAGCAGCACCGGAAGATCCCCGTTGATGCGCACCGTAAAGGTGGACATCACATCGGGCCGGTCAGGGTAATATGTGATCTTGCGAAAGCCCTCGGCCTCGCACTGGGTGCAGTACATGCCGTTCGACATATACAGCCCTTCGAGTGCCGTGTTGTTGGCGGGGTCAATCTCGACCACTGCCTCCCAGACAAAGGGCGCGTCGGGGGCGCTGGTCGTCAGGCCCTTGTCGGTAACCTCGGGGGTGATCTCGACCCCGTCGATTGCTGCACGGATCAGGGTCAGGTCTTCGCCATGCAGGAAAAAGGTGCGATCCGTGGCTTCAGGGTTCGGTCGGAAGGCGATGCGAGAGGTGACACGTGTTGCGTGATCAGCCAGATCGAATGTCAGGTGTACGCTGTCCACCAGATAGCCGAACGGCGTGTAGTCTTTCAGGTAGATCGTCGTGGGGGCAGCGTCGCGCATCGGGGGGGCCTCGCATAAGTTGGTTCGGGCGCGACGTTAGGGGCTTCGCCGAGGGGCTGCAACCGCGGCTTCATTGCCTTGCCGTTTTTGAAGCAGCTTCGCGCAATGCCGAAGGGTTCGAACGTGGCGTCGAAAGTTGCCTATCGGAAACAATCAGCCTAAATGCTTTCGGCATACAGTGGCGCACAATGGCGGAGAGACACCAAATGAGCAGCAGACAGGCACGCAGCGGACTTCAGGTCGATACGGTTCTGGCCGAGTTTATCGAAAGCAAGGCCCTGCCGGGAACGGGCGTCACGGCCGATGCGTTTTGGAACGGCCTGTCGCGGATGGTTGCTGAAATGGGGCCGAAGAACCGTGCTTTGCTGGTCAAGCGAGAAAAGATTCAGGGGCAGGTCGATACATGGCATCTGGAGCGTAAGGGGCAGGCGTATGACGCCGCCGCTTATCAAGCTTTCCTGCGCGAGATTGGATATCTGGTCGATGACGGCGCAGATTTCCAGATCGAAACCGCCAACGTTGACCCTGAGATCGCGCTGACACCCGGCCCGCAATTGGTTGTGCCGATCACCAATGCACGCTTTGCGTTGAATGCCGCCAATGCGCGTTGGGGCAGCCTGTACGATGCGCTCTACGGTACCGATGCAATGGGTGATCTGCCGGTTGGCAAAGGCTATGACACGGCGCGTGGAGCCCGCGTGATCGCATGGGCTAAAGGTTGTCTGGACGATGCTGTGCCTCTGGTCAGCGGGTCTTGGGCAGATGTGTCTGAAGTGCGGGTCGAAAATGGCACCCTTGTGCCTGCGCTGTCGGACGCCGCGCGATTTGTAGGCTTTGGCGGGGCTGCAGAGCGACCAGAGTTCGTATTGCTGAAGAACAACGGCTTGCACGTCAAAATCGTGATTGACCCTTCTAGCGAAATCGGTGTCTCCGACCCGGCGGGGATCGCAGATGTTTATCTGGAATCGGCCCTATCTACCATCATGGACTGTGAAGACTCGGTCGCCTGCGTTGATGCCGAAGACAAGGTGGTGGCTTACGGCAACTGGCTGGGCCTGATGAAAGGCGACCTGACCGAAGAGGTCACCAAAGCCGGCAGCACCTTCACCCGCAAACTGGCGGGCGACGTGAACTACACCACTGCCGCTGGTGGGCAGGGCACGCTGAAAGGTCGCTCGCTTATGCTGGTGCGGAATGTAGGTCACCTCATGACCAACCCAGCCGTTCTGGACGCTGAGGGCAATGAGATCGGTGAGGGCCTAATGGATGCGCTCTGCACCACTCTGATCGCCATGCACGATCTGCAGCGCGACGGTGGCAATTCGGTCACCGGATCGGTCTATGTGGTGAAACCTAAGATGCACGGCCCGGAAGAAGTGGCGTTCTCGGTCGAAATATTCGACATGGTAGAAGACATCCTTGGCCTGCCGCGCAATACCGTGAAGCTAGGCATCATGGATGAGGAACGCCGCACTTCGGCCAACCTCAAGGAATGTATCCGTGCCGCGAAATCACGCGTGGCCTTCATCAATACCGGCTTCCTTGATCGGACTGGCGATGAGATTCATACGTCGATGGAGGCTGGTCCGATGCTGCCTAAGGGCGACATCAAGAACACGCCATGGATTGCATCTTATGAGGATCGCAACGTTGATATCGGTCTGGCCTGCGGTCTGAAAGGCAAAGCGCAGATCGGCAAGGGGATGTGGGCGATGCCTGACCGGATGGGCGACATGTTGGAGCAGAAGATCGGCCACCCAAAATCCGGTGCTACTTGCGCCTGGGTGCCGTCGCCGACGGCCGCGACCCTGCACGCGACGCATTATCACAAGGTCGACGTTCTGGCTCGTCAGGACGAGCTGGCCGCCGGTGGTGCCCGTGGCACGCTGGACGACCTGCTGACCATCCCGCTGCTGGGGGGGCGCAATATTGGCGATGATGAGATTACGCGTGAGATCGAGAATAATGCGCAAGGCATTCTGGGCTATGTCGTACGCTGGGTCGATCAGGGCGTGGGCTGTTCGAAAGTGCCCGATATCAACGATATCGGCCTGATGGAAGACCGCGCGACCTGCCGGATCTCCAGCCAGGCACTGGCCAACTGGCTGCACCATGACATTGTCTCAGAAGAACAGGTCATGGCCGCGATGCGCAAAATGGCCGCTGTGGTGGATCGCCAGAACGAAGGCGACACGGACTATAGACCAATGGCACCGGGTTTCGACGGTATCGCCTTTCAGGCCGCCTGTGATCTGGTATTCAAAGGGCGGATTCAGCCCTCGGGCTACACCGAGCCGGTTCTGCACGCCCGCCGTCTGGAACTGAAAGCCAGCCTTTAACCTCAAAGAACGAGAGGACACATCATGGCAGTTACTCTGCGCAAAGCCCGCACGATCATTCGTAAAACACTGGAAAAAGGCCGCGAGATGGAGCTGAAGCCTCTGTCCGTCGTCGTTTTGGACGCAGGCGGCCACGTCATCGCGTTCGAGCGTGAGGACGGAGCAGCCCCCGGTCGTTTCGCAATTGCGCATGGCAAGGCCTATGGTTCAGTCATGTTGGGCATGGCAGGTACCGCACAAATGCAGCGGGCCGAGGCACAGGCCTATTTCATGGCCGCCGTGAACGGTGTCTATGGCGGTCAGGTCGTGCCGGTTCCGGGCGGTATTCTTCTGCGGGACCGCAAAGGAGAGATTGTTGGTGCGATTGGCGTGACTGGCGATACCTCGGACAATGATGCGACTGCTGGAATGACTGGAATTGAGGCAGCAGGTCTGACCGGAGAAATCTGATTTTCATCAGTCTATGCTAGTGAGTAATGCCGGCTTTTGGGGAAGGTATCCCAAAATCTCCGCCGTTGCTAAAACATCGTCCCGGATTTGTTTCGAGAATTAGAACGGTGTGTGCGTGATTGAACACGTCCTTGCGCTGTCATGCAGGGCGTGTTCTGTTGCACGTTTCCATTGCTGGGGATAGCTTTCCTGTTAACCAAATAATCAGCAAGGAATACGGAATGTCTCGGCCTGTCGTCGGTATCATCGGCAACTCTTACCTCATGAACGATGAATACCCGACGCACGCGGGCGGCACGATGAATTCCGAAGCCGTGGCTAACGTTTCTAACTGTTTGCCGCTGTTGATCCCCTCCGACCCGCGCTACGTCACAGTCGAGGAATTGCTTGAGGTCTGCGACGGCTTCCTGCTGACCGGTGGACGCCCGAATGTGCACCCCGAGGAATATGGCGAGGACGCCACCGAAGCACATGGTGAGTTTGATCGGGCGCGGGATGCGATCACACTCCCGTTGGTGCGAGCCTGCGTGGAGCGCGGCCAGCCGTTCATGGGTATCTGCCGCGGGTTCCAAGAGGTCAACGTGGCGATGGGCGGGACGCTCTATCCCGAAATCCGCGACCTGCCGGGGCGGATGAACCACCGCATGCCGCCAGACGGAACGCTTGAGGAGAAGTTCGCCTTGCGCCACGTGGTGTCGTTGGACGAAGGCGGTGTATTTCACAGACTGTTCGGCGCGCCCGAAGTGATGACCAACACGTTGCATGGTCAGGGGATCAAATCGGTGGGGCAACGTGTTGTGATCGATGGGCATGCGCCTGACGGCACCCCTGAGGCGATCTATATCAAGGATGCGCCCGGATTTACCCTGTCGGTGCAATGGCACCCTGAATGGGACGCGATTAACGATCCGGTCTCTCGCCCCTTGTTCGAGGCGTTTGGCGCAGCCGTAAACGCCTGGGCGACGGGATCGGACGCGGACCTGATTTCACAAACAGCGTGAATTTCGCGCCGGCCCGCAAGAGAGGGTCCGGGCCGGCGCAGCGCGATCAAACCAGCAGGTTGAACTGGTTGATCAGCGGTAGACTGCGGGCGCGTTCTCCGGTCAGGTCGAACAACGCGTTGCCGAGGGCGGGCATGGACGGCGGCGTGCCGGGCTCCCCTGCGCCACCCATATGGCGGTTCGTTTCCAGCACACGCACTTCGACCTGCGGCGCGGTATGCATACGCAGCGCGTCATAGTCGGGGAAGTTGAATTGCTCGACCTCGCCTTCGTCAAAAGTAATCTCGCCATAGCAGGCGGCCGATAGACCGTAGATCATGCCACCGAACATCTGCGCTTTGACGTTTTCAGGATCCAGAGCCAGCCCCATGTCACAGGCAATCCATGCCTTGTTGATGCGGATGGTGCCGTCTTCGTCGACAACTTCGATCACCTGAGCAACCGGGGTGCCGAAGCTGTAGGTAAAGGCCACGCCTCGGCCAACGCCATCCGGCGTCTGACCGGTCCAGCCTGACATTTCTTTCACAGCTTCCAGGCAACCGGCCGAAGGCGCGTGCTCGGATTTCATCAGCTCAAGCCGGAATTCCAGCGGGTCCTGACTGGCGGCGTGAGCCATTTCATCCATGAAAGTTTCATGGAAGAATCCGTTATGGCTGTTACCGACCGAGCGCCAGAACCCGACGGGGACGTCAAGTTTGGCGATGTGGCCGCTCATCCGATAGTTCGGCACCGCGTAGGGTTGATTGAAGAAGCCTTCGACCAGCACCTTATCGGGGCCTGCACCGGGCATTCCGGTGTAACGCGTTACCGCCTGCTGGGTGCAGGATTGCGCCGCCACTTTGCCGTCGATCAGCACTGCCTTGCCGTTTTGTACCGCACCGCGCATCCGGGCGATGGCGCCGGGGCGGAAATAGTCGTGGCGCATGTCCTCTTCACGGCTCCAAGTGGTCTGAACCGGAGTGCCGGGCATTGCCATGGCGACCTTGGTGGCGATTTCGCCAAAGTCCAACTCACCCCGGCGACCAAAGCCGCCGCCCAAATAGGTGGTGTGGATTTGAACCGCCTCAGTGTCCAAACCGGCGGTGTTTGCAACGCGGAAGCGGATCAGGGTGGGGGCTTGGTTGCCGCACCACAGTTCCAGCGCGTCGCCGGTATAAAGCGCGGTAGCATTCATGGGCTCCATCGTGGCGTGGGCCAGGTAGGGCAGGCGGTACTCTGCCGTGATTTCAGTTGCGCCCTCTGGCGTCACGCCGACATCACCGTCATCCCGCATGGTCGAGTTCGGGGCGTCGTCGAACGCTTCGGCAATCTTGGCAAAGATACCATCCGTGTCGGGTGGGTAGGGGGCGTCACCCCAGTCCACGTCTATGGCCTCAACCGCCTGATTGGCCAGCCATGTGTTGTTGGCGATCACCGCGACGCCGGTGCCCAGATCGACGATTTGCTCGACCCCGGGCATGGTTTTTGCCGTACTGTCATCATAGCCGTTCATTGCACCGCCCAGCTTTGGGTTCATACGGAGGGCGGCGAATTTCATACCCGGCAAACGGACGTCGACGCCAAACTCAGCCGTCCCGGTTGCCTTTTCGACCATATCCAGACGCGGCTGGGTTTGACCAAGATAGCGCCATTCGGACGGGTCACGCAGACGTGCCTCAATCGGCTCAAGCTTGGCAACTTCAGTGGCCAGCTCGGTATAGGGGATCTGGTCTCCGTTCGGGGCAATGACATGACCCGACGCCGTTTTCAGTTCACTGCGGTCAACGCCAAGCCGTTCCGCCGCGGCTTGTTTCAGTGTCTCACGGGCCGAGGCTCCGGCCTGACGCATCCGCTCGAACCCGTCTTTCATTGAGGTCGATCCGCCGGTGACCTGCAGGCTCAGCGCTTTGCCGAGTATACCCAACGCTTCGCCCAGATTGTGCTGGAAGTCCGAGATATCATAGCCCTTATTGGGCAGGCTTTCCCCCATCAGGGCCGAGTTGTAGTAGGCCGCAGCTGCCGGGCCGTGCAGAACAGTGATCTGATCCAGATCCACGTCCAATTCTTCGGCGATCAGAGCAGCCCATGTGGTTTTGACCCCTTGGCCCATCTCAGCCCGAGGGGCAAAGAGTGTCACACCGTTCTGGTCGATCAGCACAAACGGGCTGAGCGCCGCCTGGCCCTCACCGGGTTTCAGCGGGTTCGCGGCAGGGCGGCTGACGTAATAAGCGCCGAACGCCACGCCGCCGACAATTGCGGCGGACCCGATCAGGAAAGTGCGACGCAGGATTTTTCCAACAGAAGCCATCAGTTACGCCTCCTTCAACTTGCTGGCCGCGTCGTGGATTGCGGCGCGAATGCGGGGGTAGGTGCCACACCGGCACAGGTTGCCTTGCATGGCGTCGTCGATTTCTTCGTCCGAAGGAGCAGGGTTTTCCGCGAGTAATGCAGCAGCTTGCATGATCTGGCCTGACTGGCAGTAGCCGCACTGAGCCACCTGGTGATCGACCCAAGCCTGTTGGAGCGTCGTCATCGCGTCGGGCGATCCCATCCCTTCGATCGTAGTCACATCACCCCAGACGTCCGACAGCGCAACCTGACAGGACCGCACGGCCTCACCATCGATATGCACGGTACAAGCCCCGCAGGCGGCGACACCGCAGCCGAATTTGGTTCCGGTCAGGCCGACCTCATCCCGCAATACCCAAAGCAGGGGGACGTCATCGGGCAGGTCAACCTGATGTTGCTTTCCGTTGATCTTAAGGGCGGTTGCCATGGCGCACCTCTTTTGGCTGTGGCTGGTTTCTGACATAATTGCCTCAAAGTGTCAGTGTGTCAATTGACAAAATGAACAAAAACTGTCACGAGTTCATATATGACGGAAACAGTTGACGATTCACGGCAAAAGGCGATCCTGAATTCTGCGTTTCAGGCCTTTGCGACTTATGGGTTTCGAAAAACCTCGATGGATGACATAGCGCGCGGGGCGGGAATGTCCCGGCCAGCGGTCTATCTGCACTTTAAGAACAAAGAGGCGATCGTCAGCAAGCTGACCGAGGTTTACTATACCGAGAAAAGCACGGCGGTCGCTGAGGTGCTGGCATCTTCAGGATCAGTGCCCGACGTTCTGACCCGCGCGATACAGGCCCAGACCGAGGGGATGACGGTTATCCTGGCCTCGCCCCACGGGCTTGAGATGTTGGACAATACCAAGTCTATGGCCGCCGATGTCATCTCGGAAGGCGAAGCCAAACTGGCGGGACTTTACGCCGATTGGTTGACGCAACAAGCTCAGGCCGGGCGAGTGCGTCTGCTGACCGAAGCGGCCGAGACCGGTCGAACGATCACAGCCACGCTCAAAGGGCTCAAACTGATCGGCGCAGGCGCCGAGGTCTATGAGCAGCAGGTGGCGCAGATCGCCGCGTTAATCGGCGCGGGACTTGAGGTCAGGTAACCCGCTGTCGCACCTTGTATTCCGGGGCGTCCCACAAACGGTTCTGCATGATGTCGGTCAGGATCTCGACCGCGCCTTCCACGTCCTGTTCATCGATGTAAAGCGGCGTGAACCCGAACCGCATGATATCGGGTGCACGGAAATCTCCGATCACACCACGGGCGATCAGGGCCTGCATGGCGGCGTACCCCTCTGCAAACCGGAACGAAACCTGACTGCCACGCAATTTGGGATCGCGCGGGCTGGCCAGTTGCAGTTCGGGGCAGGCGGCCTCGACGCGAGCAATGAACAGCTCGGTCAGTTCGATGGATTTGGCGCGCACATCCGCCATGTCTGCCATGTCCCAGATATCCATCGCTGCCGACAAAGCGGTCATCTGGATGATCGGCGGAGTACCGACCCGCATCCTCTCGATCCCGCTGCCGGGACGGTAGTCCAGATCGAAGGCAAAGGGTGCCTCGTGCCCCAGCCAGCCGGACAGAGCGGGGCGTACGCGGTCCGCCAAACGCGGGGCTATGTAGATGAACGCAGGTGCACCCGGGCCGCCGTTCAGGTACTTATACGTGCAGCCCACGGCAAAATCGGCATTGCAACCGGACAGGTCCACCGGGATTGCGCCTGCGGAATGGGCCAGATCCCAGACGGTCACCGACCCATTGGCGTGGGCCAGTTCGGTCAGCGCTTTCATGTCGTGCATCCGGCCACTGCGGTAATCGACCTCGGTCAGCATCAGAACGGCGACATCTTCGGTGATATGGGCGGCGACATCCTCGGGAGCGACGACCCGCAATTCGTAATCGGGTCCAAGCGAGCGCAACAAGCCATCCACCATGTAAAGGTCCGAGGGGAAGTTGCCGTTGTCCGACAGTACAACCTTGCGGTCCGGGCACAGTTCAAGGGCCGAGGCCACGGCCTGATAGACTTTGATCGACAGGGTGTCGCCGGTGATTACCGTGCCGGGCTTCGCGCCGATCAGGCGGCCAATGCGGTCGCCCAGCCCGGTTGGCAGCGCCATCCACCCGGCCTTGTTCCAACCGGTGATCAGCATCTGACCCCATTCGTCGACCAGCATGTCATTTACCCGGTCGCTGGCCGCGCGCGGCAGCGGCCCCAATGAGTTGCCGTCAAGGTAAATGATGCCCTCGGGCAGATAAAACATGGCTTTGGTCGCGGCAAAATCGGTCATCTTGTGCTCACCCGTTTGTGTCACGGTTAGTTGGTTGTCTTCGGCCTATCCGATCGGCAATTGCCTGTCCATTCATGCGACAACCTGAGCTTTTGCCAATCTGTTCCGAAAGCGATAGGAAAGCTCCCAGAAGCGACATGGCTTTACGCTTCGTCAACTGCGGGGAATGAACATGCGCCGGATCGACATACCGCCTGTCTGGCTTATCGGGTTTGCTGTGATGGCTTGGCTTCAGGCACGCTACTTTTCGTTGGGGCTGTCCCTGGACAGTGGCCTGACTGACCTGCTGAGCGGAATTCTGATCGGTGGTGGTATCCTGTTCGCGGTTCTGGCTGTAGTTGAGTTCCGCCGCCACAAGACAACGGTCATCCCGCATGAAACGCCGTCTTCGTTGGTGCAATCAGGCATTTATACCCGCAGCCGAAACCCGATCTATGTCGGCGATGTTTTGATCCTGGCCGGTCTGGTTCTGCGGTTCGATGCAGTGTTGTCTCTGCTTTTGATTCCTGTATTCGTATGGGTTCTGGAACGCCGCTTCATACTGCCCGAAGAAGACCGCCTGCGCCGTACGTTTCGCGCAGATTTCGCCCGGTATGAACGTAAGACTCGCCGGTGGATTTAAGGTGACCAGCGTCATGACACTACGTAATAAATGCTGCGCTTGCGAAATAATGTTGCGCAGGATACATGTTTGCTTAACAAACATAACCGACCACGCGCTCGGATTGAGTGAAAATCAGGGGGACTGCCAGTGAAGATAGGCACACCAAAAGAAATACTGGACGGTGAAAACCGGGTCGCGATGACCCCGGATTCTGCCGTGCAGTTGCAGAAACTGGGCTATGAATGCGCCATCGAAAAAGGGGCGGGTGCTGCCGCTGGCTTTTCGGATGCGGCCTACGAGGCAGCGGGCGTTGAGATCGTAAAAACCGCCGCGTCGCTGTGGAAAAACTCTGATATCATTGCAAAAGTCCGGATTCCCACCGAGACAGAGCTGAAGCGTTTGACAAAGGGCAAGACCCTGATTTCCTTCTTCAACCCTGCGGGCAACGAAGAAGGCATGGAGTTGGCCAAGTCCAAGGGTGCTAACGTCATCGCGATGGAGATGGTGCCGCGTATCAGCCGCGCTCAGAAGATGGACGCGCTGTCCTCAATGGCCAACATCGCTGGTTATCGCGCGGTGATTGAGGCAGGCAACAACTTCGGTCGCTTCTTCACTGGTCAGGTGACAGCTGCCGGTAAGGTGCCGCCTGCCAAAGTGCTGATCGTGGGGGCCGGTGTGGCTGGTCTGGCGGCGATTGGTACTTCGACCTCGCTGGGTGCGATCACCTACGCCTTCGATGTACGCCCAGAGGTGGCCGAGCAGGTCGAATCCATGGGGGCGGAGTTCGTCTATCTGGACTTTGAAGAAGACCAGCAGGATGGTGCGGCCACCGGCGGTTATGCTTCGGTCCAGTCGGAAGAGTTTCGCAACGCGCAGCTGGCCAAATTCCGCGAGCTTGCTCCGGAGATGGACATCGTCATTACCACTGCCCTGATCCCGAACCGCGAAGCGCCCGAGCTTTGGACCAAGGACATGGTCGAAAGCATGAAGCCGGGCTCGGTCATCGTGGACCTTGCGGCGGAAAAGGGCGGCAACTGCAAGCTGACCGTGCCGGACGAAAAGATTGTCACGGACAATGGTGTGACGATCATCGGCTATACCGACTTCCCCAGCCGGATGGCGGCGCAATCTTCGTCTTTGTATGCGACCAACATCCGTCATATGATGACTGACCTGACGCCCGAAAAGGACGGTCAGATCAATCACGACATGGAAGATGACGTGATCCGTGGCGCGACCGTGACTCATGAAGGTGAGATCACCTTCCCGCCGCCACCTCCCAAGGTTCAGGCGATTGCGGCGCAGAAGAAACCAGAAGTCAAAGAGCTGACCCCGGAAGAGAAGAGGGCGCAAGAGATCGCAGCCTTCAAGGCGCAGACCAAGCAGCAGTTCACCCTGCTGGGTGTTGGCGGGGTGCTGATGCTGCTGGTGGGCCTGATCGCTCCGGCCAGCTTCATGCAGCACTTCATCGTCTTTGTGCTGGCGATCTTTGTGGGCTTCCAGGTGATCTGGAATGTTTCGCATTCGCTGCACACTCCGCTGATGGCGATCACCAACGCGATCTCGTCGATCATTATCGTTGGTGCGTTGATGCAGATCGGGTCGGGGTCATTTCTTGTGATCCTGTTGGCGGCGCTGTCTGTATTCATGGCCGGAATCAACATCTTCGGCGGCTTTCTTGTCACCCGGCGCATGCTCGCCATGTTCCAGAAATCTTAAGGAGGCCGGGTAGATGGAAGGCTTTACCACTGCCGCTTACGTTGTTGCGGCTGTTCTGTTCATTCTCTCGCTCGGCGGTCTGTCGAACCAGGAAAGCGCCAAACGCGCCGTCTGGTACGGTATCGTCGGTATGGCGCTGGCGGTCTTCGCCACGCTGGTTGGCCCGGGTTCCGGGCTGTGGCTGCTGTCGCTGCTGCTGATCGCAGGTGGTGGCTTTATCGGCCAGTATGTGGCGCAGCGCGTCCAGATGACCGAGATGCCGCAGCTGGTGGCCGCGATGCACTCGTTGGTTGGTCTGGCGGCTGTATTTGTGGGCTTCAACGCGCATTTTGAGATCCAGAATGTTGCCGAGGTCTTTGCCATCGCGGATGCCGCGAAAGAGGTCGAACTGTCAGGCTTGGGTGATTTCGCCCAGCTGATCGCCAAGAAAACCCCGGCAGAGCTGGGCATTCTGCACGTCGAACTGTTCCTGGGCATCTTTATCGGTGCGATCACCTTTACCGGATCGGTCGTGGCCTACGGCAAGCTGGCGGGCAAGGTGACCTCGGCGGCGACCAAACTGCCCGGCGGCCATGCGCTGAACGCGGCGGCTGCGGGTCTCTCGCTGATCTGTCTGATCTGGTACACTGCTTCGGGCGGCTTCTTCCCACTGTTCCTTATGACTCTGGCGGCGCTGTTCATCGGCTATCACCTGATCATGGGCATCGGCGGTGCCGATATGCCGGTGGTTGTGTCGATGCTGAACAGCTATTCGGGTTGGGCGGCTGCCGCTATCGGCTTCTCGCTGGGCAACGACCTGCTGATCGTGGTTGGTGCGCTGGTGGGTTCGTCCGGTGCGATCCTGTCCTACATCATGTGTAAGGCGATGAACCGTCACTTTGTCAGCGTGATCCTGGGCGGCTTTGGCGGCCCGCAGGGTGAGCAGATGGCCGTTGAAGGTGAGCAGGTTGCCATCGACGCCGATGGTGTTGCGGCTGCCCTGAACGACGCCGACAGCGTGATCATCATTCCGGGCTACGGTATGGCGGTTGCACAGGCACAACAGTCTGTCAGCGAACTGGTTCGCAAACTGCGTGCCAAGGGCAAAGAGGTTCGCTTTGCAATCCACCCCGTTGCGGGTCGTCTGCCGGGGCACATGAACGTGCTGCTGGCAGAGGCGAAAGTTCCGTATGACATCGTTCTGGAAATGGACGAGATCAACGACGACTTCCCGGATACGGATGTGGCCATCGTCATCGGCTCGAACGACATTGTGAACCCTGCGGCGCAGGAAGATCCGAACAGCCCCATCGCCGGCATGCCGGTTCTGGAATGCTGGAAGGCCAAGCAGGTGTTTGTATCGAAACGTGGTCAGGGCACCGGGTACTCGGGAATCGAAAACCCGCTGTTCTTCAAAGAGAACACCCGCATGTTCTATGGCGACGCCAAACAGTCGCTGGACAAGCTGCTGCCGATGATCGACTGATCAACAGGTTTAGCCAAATTGCAAAGGGCGCCTGCGGGCGCCCTTTTCTTTTTCTCAGGCTGGGAGGCTTCGCCCCCCAACCCCCCAAGATCTTTTTGGCCAGATGAAGCGGGCGGAGTATTGTTGCAATAACGAAACCGGGGGAGGCTGGTGATGCAGAAAGTGAATGGTATAGGCGGCGTGTTCTTTCGCGCGCGCGATCCTGAGGCCCTGAGTGCCTGGTACGAAAAACACCTTGGGGTCAATCACTATGACCCGGTGCCTTGGAGGCAGCGTGAAGGGTATACGGTCTTTGCCCCGTTCGCGCTGGACACCGAGTATTTCGGGCGGACGGAGCAGCAATGGATGATCAATTTCCGAGTGGATGATCTGGCCGCGATGATTGTGCAATTACAGGCCGCCGGGATCGCAGTTGAAACCCGCGAAGAATGGGACAGTGAGGTTGGAAAGTTTGCCCGTATTCACGACCCTGAGGGTAATCCGATTGAGCTGTGGCAGCCAAATCAATGAGATAGCGGGAAGTGTATACTGTTGTATCCATGTAAGTATATGAAATAAAAAGAGAATTGATGTATTTTCGATGTTCCGTATAGTGCCTGGATAAATCGGAGCCCTGTATGACGCCCATCGACGATCACCCACTGCGCTATTCTTTGGCCAATGAGCTGCACGCGCGCCCTTTTCCGGTCGCGGGGACACCGTGCACCGTTGCCTTTCTTGCGATCAAGAAACCAGAATCTGCGGCAGCGCGGGATCGGGATGAGGATCTGGCTCATCTGATTTCCCTGCTGGATCGGCATGGTGCACAGCACCCGCAACCTCAGGCTACCCACTATGCAGGGCAGATCGGCCGTCACTGGCTTAAATGGGAGCAGCATACCGAGTTCGTCACCTACACAGCGATCACGCAAAACGTCAGTGATCGGGCCTTCAACCCGGCTGACTTTGAGGTCTTTCCGCCTGACTGGTTGATGGCCAGCCCCGGCCAGCGGGTCACGTCGGCCATGATCCGGGTGGTCGAACGGCAGGAGGATGGCGCGGTACAGGCGTCACTGGCTGATTGGTTCGAGCCCGAAAGCCTGGCCGTTGCAAGGGTGCTGGACGATGCCGCCATCTGCGCCTGTGATTTCCGCATCGACCCGGCCGGTCACATGCGGTTTGCGTTGTTCGTAACCAAAGGCACCGGGCGGCGCAGGACTGGTCGTGTCATCCAGCGTCTGTGTGAAATCGAAACTTACAAGGCGATGTCGATGCTGGGGTTCGCCCGGGTCAAACAACTGACGCCCCGCATCGGCGCGTTGGACAGTAGGCTTACCGGATTGATGGGGCAGATGACCGACAATTCGGCCCATCCAGATGAGCTATTGCCCGATCTGCTTTCGACTTCGACCGAGCTTGAAACCCTCTCGGCCCAATGCTCGTTCCGGTTTGGGGCGACGGGCGCTTATGAGGCGATCGTGAACCAGCGGATCGAGGTGCTGCGGGAAGAGCGGTTCGAGGGCCGTCAGAGCTTTGCTGATTTCATGATGCGCCGGTATGATCCTGCCATGCGCACCGTAAAGGCCACGGAACGTCGCCTTCAGGCGCTGTCTGACCGGGCCATTCGGGCGGGTGAATTGCTGCGAACGCGTGTGGACGTGGAGCGCAGCGCGCAGAACCAGGCGCTGCTGGAAAGCATGGATCGCCGCGCCGATCTGGCCCTGCGTCTGCAACACACGGTCGAAGGGCTCTCGGTTGTGGCTATAAGCTACTATGCCGTCTCGCTTGTCAGCTATGTGTTATACCCTCTGACCAAAGCAGGGATGAGCAAGGGGATGCTGACAGCTGCAGTGACGATCCCGGTGGTGCTGGCAGTCTGGTTCTTTATCCGTCAGGTTCGCAAGCGGCTGGAATGAACTGCATTTGCCAATCTGGCCACAGACTGTAGAACTGGGGCGATTGACGCCGTCTGCAAAGGAAACCCGGTGATCGGACTTGTGGCCGCGTGGCGGGCCGTGGCTGCCATGTTCATCCTCAACGGTGCGCTGTTCGGCATCTGGGCGTCTCGTATCCCCGCTGTGCGTGACCGACTGGACCTGACGCATGAGGCGTTGGGCTATGGCCTCTTGTTCATGGCGGCAGGGGCAGTGTGTTCGTTTCCGGTGACCGGGCGGCTGACTGATCGGTTTGGCGCAGTGGTTCTGACGCGTGTCATCGCGGTTCTCTACACGCTGTCGCTGATCCTGCTGGCCATGGCCGATGGGTTCTGGACACTGGCGGCATTCCTATTCGTGTTCGGGGCTTTTCACGGATCAATGGACGTGGCGATGAACGCATGGGCTGCTGAGGTCGAGCAGGCCTATCGCAAGCCGGTCATGTCTTCGTTCCACGCGATGTGGAGCCTAGGGGCCGGGCTGGGCGCGCTCAGCGGGTATGGCGCGGTGCAGATGGGGCTGACGGTGATGCAGCACTTTTTGCTGGCCGGCGGAGTTGTTGTTGCTTTGGCGCTGGCTCTGTCCTGGGTGCGCTGGTCGTCCCGCAAGGCTGCGTCGCATGGGGGCGCGGTTTTCGCCTTGCCTTCTGGTGCGCTGATCCTTGTGGGTTTTACCGCCCTATGCGGGGCGCTGGGCGAAGGCGCCGTGGCGGATTGGAGTGCTATTTTCTTACGCGATGTGACCGGAGCAACCGAGAGCATCGCGGCCCTTGGGTACGCCGTTTTTTCGGTGACTATGGTGGCTTTCCGGCTGGCCGGCGGCTTTGTCATTGCGCGCTTTGGCCCTGTTGCCACCGCCCGGTTCGGCGGTGTTTGCGCGGCTTTGGGTGTGTTTGGCGTTGTGTCGGCGGCCGGTCCTGGACTGGCGCTGGCAGGCTTTGCGCTGATGGGGGTCGGTTACGCTGTCATCATGCCGCTGGCCTTCAGCCGGGCGGCCAATGACCCAAACGTGCCACCGGGACAGGCCATTGCCAGCGTTGCGACGCTTGGCTACGGAGGGCTGCTGATCGGCCCGCCGCTTATTGGGTTTCTGGCAGAGATGCTTACATTACGACTGGCGTTCACGGCCTTGCTGCCTTTGGCCGTACTGATTGTCCTGTTGTCCGGCGCGCTGCGGCCTGCGCCTTTGGATTGACGCCTCGAATGCACGCCGGGAAGTACTCCGGCCACAAGAACAAGATGGGAGATGACCATGCCGATCAAGAACCGCTTCGCCGAGTTGCAGGGAGAAATCACCGAATGGCGCCGAGACATTCATGAAAACCCAGAAATTCTGTTCGAAACACACCGCACCAGCGCGATGGTCGCGGACAAACTGAGAGAGTTCGGCTGTGACGAAGTGGTGACCGGCATTGGCCGCACGGGCGTTGTCGGTGTGATTAAGGGCAAGGTTGATACCAGTGGCAAAGTGATCGGGCTGCGGGCCGACATGGACGCGCTGCCGATCCTAGAGGCGACGGGGCTGGACTATGCCTCAAAGACCGAGGGGGCGATGCACGCTTGTGGCCATGACGGGCATACGGCGATGTTGCTAGGGGCGGCGAAGTACCTCTCGGAAACGCGGAATTTCGACGGCACCGTTGTGGTGATCTTTCAGCCGGCTGAAGAGGGCGGCGGCGGCGGTCGTGAGATGTGCGAAGACGGCATGATGGATCGCTGGGGCATTCAGGAAGTTTATGGAATGCACAATTGGCCCGGTCGGCCCGTAGGCAGTTTCGCCATTCGCCCCGGAGCGTTTTTTGCTGCCACCGACCAGTTCGACATCACATTCGAAGGCAAAGGCGGTCACGCAGCCAAGCCGCATGAGACTGTGGATACGACGGTGATGGCCGCACAGGCGGTGCTGGCGTTGCAGACGATTGCGGCGCGCAACGCAGACCCGGTCGATCAGGTTGTGGTCTCGGTGACGTCATTTGAAACGTCGTCCACGGCCTTCAACGTGATCCCGCAGACTGTGCAGTTGAAAGGAACCGTCCGTACGATGAGTTCGGAGATGCGCGATCTTGCCGAGAAACGCATCAAGGAAATCTGCAATGGGGTTGCCGCGACTTTTGGCGGGGCCGTCGAGGTGACCTACTACCGGGGATACCCGGTGATGGTGAACAGTGACGCGCAGACCGATTTCGCCGCTGATGTCGCGCGATCCGTATCGGGCAGTTGCGACGAGGCGCCGCTGATCATGGGAGGCGAGGATTTTGCCTTTATGCTCGAGGAGCGGCCCGGCGCGTATATTCTGGTCGGCAATGGTGACACGGCTGCGGTGCACCATCCCGAGTACAACTTCAACGATGAGGCGATACCGGCCGGTTGTAGCTGGTGGGCTGAGATTGTCGAACAGCGGATGCCTGCGGCTTAACGGGCCGAGCGGGGGCTCTGACCCCCGCACCCCCGGGAAATTTCTAGCCAGATGAAGAAGGACCCCCTTCAGACAAGCTGAGTTGGGTGCAGAGCGTTTCGACGATTGCATCAAGTGCGGATTTTTGGGTGTTCACACAAGATTTTGCAGCGTTGCGAGCCGTATCCAGAGCATTTTGGTCCGATAGCAAGTTTGCTACGGCTGCGGCTAGATCGTTGGCGGATTGGACTTGCAGTGCTCCGCCTGTTTCGATCAGCGGGGCAAAGGTTTCGGCAAAGTTGAAATAACCCGGGCCGGTGATTACGGCTGCTCCGGCCTGAGCGGGTTCGAACGGGTTGTGGCCGCCGATCTCTATTAGGGAACCGCCCAGAAAAACGATGGGGCAGAGGGCGTACCATGTGCCAGTCTCGCCCAGAGTGTCCGCAACGTAGATTTGCGTTTCCTTGGTGATCTTTTCTCCGGCTGAACGGAGCGCCGCGTTTTGTCCAGCTTGCTCAATCAGCGCGGCGACGTCGTTGCGGCGTTCAGGATGGCGGGGGATCAGCAACAAAAGCAAATCGGGCCAGCGTTTCAGCAACTCCGCATGAGCCGCCAGAACCGTTTCCTCTTCGCCCGCATGGGTCGAACTGGCGATCCAGACAGGGCGTTCTCCGATCTGAGCGCTGATGTCTGACAGCGTAGCTTCATCCACCGGCAGAGGATCGGACATTGCCTTGAGGTTTGTGCCGGGCTGAACGCGTTCGGCGCGTGCGCCCATGTCGATCAGGTTTGTGGCCGTCTTGTTGTTCTGGGTTAGGAACAGCCGGAAGTGGTCAAGAATGAAGCGTGCCGTGTCGGGGCGTTTCTTCCAGCCCTCAACGGATTTGTCCGACAGTCGCGCGTTCAGGAGCGCCAGAGGGATGCCACGCGTCGCACTTTTGACAATCAGGCGTGGCCAGATTTCGCTTTCGACAAAGATACCGGCGTCCGGGCGCCAGTGATTCAGAAAGCGCTGGACGGGGCCGGGCATGTCGATCGGAGGGTATTGGTGGCGCGCGCGTGGCGGCATACGCTTTTCGATCAGTGCAGCCGAAGTGGGTGTGCCCGAGGTAATCAGAAACTCGGCATCGGGCAATCGTTCGCCCAGCCGTTTGATAAGGCTGATCACCGATAGTGTTTCACCGACACTCGCCGCGTGGAACCAGATCAGACGCCCGTCGGGGCGGGGCAGGCTGGCATGGCCCAGACGTTCGTGCTGTCGGATTACGGGAACATCGGCGGCCTGTAGCTTTTTTCGCACCGTGCGCCAGACGAGAGGACCAGCAACAGCGGTCAGGCCACAATACAGTTTGTACAGCAGCGTTGGTCGGCCCGGTTGATCCGGCATGTCAGCCGCCTGTGTGGCTCATGTGACGGCTCATCTGGCCGTCAACCGCCTGACGGGAATAGTCGAAATCATGCCCTTTGGGTTTGAGATTGATCGCCGCGCGGATCGCATCCTCAAGCGGTTGCTCGGTGTCAGGATGGTCGCGCAGGGCACCGCGAAGGTCGGCCATATCCTCTTGGCCGAGGCACATAAACAGCTCACCGGTGCAGGTCAGGCGCACGCGGTTGCAGCTTTCGCAGAAGTTATGCGACAGCGGCGTGATGAAGCCGATCTTTTGACCGGTTTCCTCCAGCCGTACATAGCGCGCGGGACCGCCGGTACGTTCTGCCAGATCGGTTACAGAATAGTGGTTTTCGTATTCCTTACGCACATCTTTCAGTGACCAGTATTGGTCTAGACGGTCCTCGTTTCCGATGTCGCCCATGGGCATGACCTCGATCCACGTCAGGTCCATGTCACGCTCGGCGCACCATTTCGTGATGGTGGGCAGTTCTTCTTCGTTGAAGCCCTTCAGAGCCACCGCGTTGATCTTGATCCGTAGCCCGGCCTTTTGCGCCGCGTCGATGCCGTTCAATACCTGTTTCAGGCGA
This sequence comes from Ruegeria sp. ABF4_144, assembly GCF_056160045.1. NCBI lineage: Bacteria > Pseudomonadati > Pseudomonadota > Alphaproteobacteria > Rhodobacterales > Roseobacteraceae > Ruegeria > Ruegeria sp. ABF4_144. Next base: position 2,189,187 of record NZ_JBSWWK010000001.1, on the reverse strand, counting down.
CCCCAACGCGTGATCTGCGCGAACTTGTCCTCGTCCAGCGTATCCAGCGAGATGTTCACCCGCCGCACGCCTGCCGCGTAGAGATCATCGGCAAAGCGATGCAGCTGTGACCCGTTGGTGGTTAGGGTCAGCTCTTTCAACGCGCCGCTCTCCAGATGGCGGGTCATGCTGTTGAAAAAGGTCATGATATTGCGGCGCACAAGGGGCTCACCGCCAGTGATCCGCAGCTTTTCAACGCCCATCTTCACAAAGGTGGAGCACATACGGTCCAGCTCTTCCAGCGTCAGCAGGTCTTTCTTCGGCAGGAACTTCATGTCCTCGGACATGCAGTATACGCAACGGAAATCGCAGCGGTCCGTAACGGAGACGCGGAGATAAGTAATCGCACGAGCGAATGGGTCGATAAGCGGAGCAGTCATGGGACATAGGTAAAGCTGGGGCATGTCTGCGACAAGGGTGAAATTGTCTTTGCGCTGGTACAGATGCGCACAGGGCGGTAGGTTGCTGGTATGAGATTCATGCTTTTGACTTTGGCTTTCCTTGTCGCGGGTTGTGAAACCGTTCGGTCGACGACGGACCGTGTCTTGGGGTCGGACGACACCACCACTGAGGTGGAAGAGGTTGCAACAGAGGAAACGGTCGAGCCGGAGCTGGTTGCGACCGCGCCTGCCAGCTGGGTCGGGCCAAAGACCACCATTGCCGGTTTGGGGGATCCAACAACGCCGGGCCGTTGGCTGCAGACGCCGCTGGTCGATACCGAGATCACCGGCCGTGTTGTTGTGCCAAAAACGGGGTCGCAGGCTTATATCACCTTGGTTCCGGCACCGGGGCCGGAGAGTGGCGGCAGCCGATTGTCTCTGGACGCGATGCGGGCCTTACTGCTGCCTTTCGACGAACTGGTCGAGCTCGAGATTTATTCCAACTGATCTCTCAAGTTTTTCCCGGCTTCACGGCGGGCAAAGGGCTTCATTGCGTCGCCATGTGCGCTCAGGAACGCGATCACGCGGTCCGCGTCGTGTTTGGATAGCTCGCGTAGCCACCATGCGATGGCTTTCTGGATGAACCAATCCCGGTCAGGCACATAGCCAGCGGCCCAGCCGAGGATACGGTCGCGTCGGGCCAGATCATCGGGTTTGGGGTGGTTTTGTTTAGTCCAAGGCAGCGTCGCCACCAGTGCGGCGCGCCGGGTCCACATATGGCCGGACGTCGTCCAAAGTTCGACCTGATCCAGCCGGGATGGATCGGCTGACAGACGTTTCTGCATCGCCATGCAGGCGTGATCAGCCACAGCCCAGGCATCGAAATCCGGCAGCCAGCCTTGCAAGAGATCCCAAACAGCTTCATCCGGCCGAATGCGGGCCTGTGTCAGCAGCTTGGCGGCGGCCAGACGGCCTTCGTGGATGTTGGTCTGCCAGAGCGCATCTGCCAGTTCTAAACGCGCGGCAACATCCAACTGCTGACGCCACGCTTTGGTGAGGTCATTCAGTACCGGGTTTCCGACGCCCAGGTAAGGACGATCGACCTTGTGATAGGCCGCCATTTGCTCGGCGCGTTCGGCATCCGCATGAACTTTGATCTGATCCAGATAGGTGTCCAGCATCGAATTAGGTGATACGCGTCGGTTTGCCGTCGATGGTCTGCTGGTTCTTTTCCACCCAGTAGGCGCGGATATCATCGTCCGACTTGCCGTCCACCCATTTCTGCATGGTTTCCCGGTCGGATTGGTACTCCATGAACGGCACGGCATAGCCGCAGGAAGTCTGAACCAGGTCGATCTGCAAATCGTAAATCTGCCGCGCGCTGCGGTGGTCGGGGAACAGATCAGCCAGTTCCTCCCAGCCAGCGTCGCCCACATGCAAAGTGTGGGCCGTTCCATAGGTGCGCAGGATAAGCGGACGCGTGGTGAAAGAACACCACATCAGCGTCATGCGATTGGTTTCCAGCAAATGCCCCGCGGTTTCATTGCCACTGCCGGTCAGATTCATCCAAACAACCCGGTTCGGCCCCAGAACGCGCAGCGAATCCATTCCCTTGGGTGAGATATTCACCCGTCCGTCAGGCGCTGCCGTACCGACGAAAAAGATGTGCTGATCTTGGATGAACTTCTGCTGGGCGTCGTCCAGTTCCGGGAATTGCTTGGCCATGTTTCACTCCACTGTGACGGATTTCGCCAGATTGCGCGGTTGGTCCACATCCGTCCCTTTAGCCACGGCCGTGTGATAGGCCAGCAGCTGCGCCGGGACCGAATACAGGATTGGGGCGAGGCTGGTGTGGACATGCGGCATACGGATGGTGCTCCAGACGCCATCCTCTGCCTCGGCAATGCCGTCATCGTCTGAGACCAGAATGACTTTGCCTTTGCGCGCCATGACTTCCTGCATGTTCGAAACGGTCTTGTCGAAGACCGCATCACGCGGGGCCATGACAACCACCGGCATATGTTTGTCGATCAGGGCGATGGGGCCGTGTTTCAGCTCACCTGACGCATAACCTTCGGCGTGGATATAGCTGATTTCCTTGAGTTTCAGTGCGCCCTCCATGGCCAGCGGATACATCAGGCCGCGGCCCAGAAACAGCACGTCGCGCGCCTCGGACAGGCGCTGGGCGGATTTCTTGATGGCCTGGTTTTGATCCAGTGCGGTGTTGAGCGCGGTTGGCAACCCGCGCAGCGCGGCGGCGTGATCGGCCAGCTCTTCGTCGCTCAGTGTTCCCCGATCCGCAGCCGCCTTCAGCGCCAGCATCAGCAACACGCTCAACTGGCAGGTAAACGCCTTGGTCGAGGCCACGCCGATTTCTACCCCGGCATGGATGGGCAGGGCGATGTCGCTTTCCCGCGCGATTGAGCTTTCGGGGACATTGACCACCGACACGATTTTGTCGGCCTTGCCTTCGCAGTAACGCAGTGCGGCCAGTGTGTCGGCGGTTTCTCCCGACTGGCTGACGAACAGCGCCGCCGTCCGGCCCGGAATCGGCGGTTCGCGATAGCGGAACTCGCTGGCGATATCGACCTCTACGGGCATCTTGGCCAGTTGTTCGAACCAGTATTTGGCCGTTAGACAGGCGTAAAAGGCGGTGCCACAGGCCACCATGGTCAGGCGGTCAAGCTTGGTGAAGTCCAGATCACCGGGCAGGATGACTTCATCCCCGCCGGTGGGCAGGTACGACCGGATCGCTTCGGCCACCACCACGGGCTGCTCGGCAATCTCCTTGGCCATGAAGTGCTTGTGACCGGCCTTGTCGGCCCGGGTCTGGTCCAACTTGATCTGGCGGGTCTCGCGGTTTGCCAGTTCTCCGACCTCGTTGCGGATTTCAAGCGAGGTGCGGGTCAGCACCGCGCGGTCGCCTTCCTCAAGATAGGTAATGCGGTCGGTCAGTGGTGCCAACGCAATCGCGTCCGAGCCCACGAACATCTCGCCCACGCCATGCCCGATGGCCAGGGGGGAGCCCTTGCGGGCCGCAACGATCAGATCGTCTTGGCCGTCGAACAGGAAGGCCAGCGCAAAAGCACCCTTGAGACGGTTGATGGTTTTGAAGGCGGCCTCAACAGGGGACAGGCCGGTGTTCAGGTAATGCTCGGCCATCAGTGCGACGGTTTCGGTGTCGGTTTCAGTTACGAAATCCACGCCATGTTCGGCCAGTTCCGCCCGCAACTCACGGTAATTTTCGACGATACCGTTATGTACCACGGCGACCGGACCGGCCTTGTGGGGGTGCGCGTTGGTGACTGAGGGTGCGCCATGGGTGGCCCAGCGGGTATGTCCGATGCCAGACTTTCCGGGCAACGGATCATGCACCAGCAGATCGCTGAGGTTGACCAGCTTGCCCACCGCCCGGCGGCGCCCAAGCGCGCCATTATTGACCGTGGCGATGCCCGCACTGTCATAGCCGCGATATTCCAGCCGCTTCAGCGCTTCGACCAGGATAGGGGCGGCTTCGTGTTCGCCCAGAACACCTACGATTCCACACATGGATCAGGCTCCTTTGTCGCGGCGAGCCTTCTTCGCCTTCAACATGTCAAACAATTTACGCGCATAGCCCGGCTTGTTGTCCTGCTTGGCGCGGGCAACGGCCAGTGCGTCGGGTTCTACGTCGCGTGTCACAACGGTTCCGGTCGCCGTCATTGCTCCATCACCCAACGTGACTGGGGCCACCAGCATGGTGTTCGAGCCGATGAAGACATTCTCACCAATGGTGGTGCGATGCTTCATCACACCGTCATAGTTGCAGGTGATCGTGCCTGCACCGATATTCGTGGCCGCGCCCACAGAGGCATCGCCGATATAGCTGAGGTGATTGACCTTGGCGCCTTCGGCGATTTCAGCGTTCTTGATTTCGACAAAATTGCCGATGCGGGTGTTTTCCGCCAACTCTGCGCCAGGGCGCAGGCGGGCATACGGGCCGACAACAGCCCCTCGACTTACATGGCAGCCCTCCAGATGAGAAAACGTCCGGATCGTCGCGCCGCTTTCGACCGTGACGCCGGGGCCGAATACCACGTTGGGTTCGATCACCGTATCGCGGCCGATCACGGTGTCAGCGGCCAGATAGACGGTTTCCGGGGCCATCAGAGTGACGCCTAGCTCAAGCAAAGCGGCGCGTGCATTGGCTTGAAATACGGCATCTGCCGCCGCCAGATCAGCGCGCGAGTTAACGCCTAGCGTCTGCACCTCATCACAGGCGACGGCCGTGACTTTCAGGTTGCGACTGCGGGCGATTTCAACAACGTCGGGCAGATAGTATTCACCTGCCGCGTTGTCATTACCTACTGCGTCGATCAGGGAAAACAGTGTCTGTGCATCACAGGCTAAAAGTCCTGAATTGCAGAGAGTTATCGCGCGCTCCTGATCCGAGGCGTCTTTAAATTCAACGATCCGTTCCAGACTGTTACCATTCATGACCAGGCGGCCATAACGCGCGGGATCGGCGGCCTCGAAACCCAGAATGACCATATCGTTTTCCGCCCGGGCCGCGATCATGCGTTCCAGCGTGTCAGGCTGCAAGAACGGCGTGTCGCCGTACAGAACTACTACATCGCCTTCGAACCCCTTCAGCGCGTCACGGGCCTGTGCAACGGCATGGGCAGTGCCCAGTTGTTCTACTTGCACTGCGATCTGAGTGGTGTCGTCCTCTTCCGTGGCTACCTTTGCCACGGCCTCGGCCCCATGACCGGTGACGATCACAGTGCGCTCGGGCCACAGCACGGCACCGGCGCGCATGGCGTGGACCAGCATCGGGACCTGGGCAATGGGGTGCAGAACTTTGGGGATATCCGAATGCATCCTGGTGCCTTTTCCGGCGGCAAGGATGACAAGGGCAGTGCTCATGAACTCGATTTCTCTTTGTGTTTTGTTGCCGTCCGTTTTATCCGCTGAGGTCAAAGGCGCAAGCGGTTCAGCCATCAAACAAGATTGCCGTTTGCAACACGACACGGCAAAAAACCGCCGAAGCAGGAGGCGCAATGCGAACGGTAATCTTCGATTTGGACGGAACATTGGCCGATACGTCGGGTGATCTGCTGGCTGCGGCGAACCACTGTTTTCGACAGATGGGGCACGGTGATGTACTGGTGCACGAGCAGGACGCGGCGGTTGCGTTGCGGGGCGGGCGGATGATGCTGACGCATGGGCTCAAGCGGGTAGGCGCTTATGACGAAGAGACTGTTCACGCCTATTATCCGACCTTGCTCGAGGCATATTCGCAGGCCATCGACACGCACACGCAGTTCTATCCCGGCGCCCTGGACGCGGTCGAGGTTTTGCGATCCGCAGGCTATGGTGTCGGCATCTGCACCAACAAGCCCGAGGCGCTGGCGCATCAGTTGCTGACACAGATGGGAGTGCGGGATGCGTTCGCCTCTCTGGTCGGTGCTGACACGTTGCCGGTGCGCAAACCGGACCCGGAGCCCTTGCGTGAGGCTGCGCGCCGTGCGGGTGGGCATCCGGATTTGTGTGTACTAATAGGGGATTCAGATACCGACCGCAACACGGCCCGCGCGGCGGGTGTGCCCTCGGTTCTGGTGACATTCGGCCCGTCCGGTGATGACATGGCCGCGCTGGAGCCCGAAGCCTTGCTGCATCACTTCGATGATCTACACTCGGTAGTCGAAGGGTTGATCGGTGCGGCGGCGTGATCTCTTGACCCACAACCCGCGCAGTATCAGAACAAGTCTATGACCGAGACATTCACTGGCAGCTTCACCCAGCAGGAACCCATCCCCGAAGAGGCGATCGAGGCGGCGATGGCTGTCCTTCGCCATGGACGCCTGCATCGTTACAACGTTACGCCCGGAGAGTTGGGCGAAACAGCTTTGCTTGAGCAGGAATTCGCGGCGCAGATGGGGGCGCAATACTGTCTGGCCGTGTCGTCTGGCGGTTATGCGCTGGCGACGGCGCTACGGGCGGTCGGGGTGCAACCGGGCGATCCGGTTTTGACGAATGCCTTTACGCTGGCACCGGTGCCAGGTGCGATTGCCTCGGTTGGCGGGCGACCGGTCTTTGTTGGCGTGACCGAAAGCCTGACCATCGATCTGGAGGATCTGGAGGCTAAGCTGGATCAGGCGAAAGTGCTGATGCTCAGCCATATGCGCGGGCATCTGTGCGATATGGATCGGCTGATACAGATGTGCGATGCCGCAGGTGTAATCGTGATCGAGGATTGCGCCCATACGATGGGCGCCGCATGGCGCGGGCAGCTTTCTGGCCGGCAGGGGGCGATCGGTTGCTATTCCTGCCAGACCTACAAACACGTCAATTCAGGTGAGGGCGGGCTGCTCATCACCGATGACGAAGAATTGGCAGCCAAGGCGACGATGCTGTCGGGCTCGTATATGCTCTATGAACGCCATCTGGCTGCGCCGGGGCCGGAGGTGTTTGAGAAGATCAAATACACCATTCCGAATGTGTCCGGACGCATGGACAACCTGCGCGCAGCTATTCTGCGCCCGCAACTGCGCGATCTGGATCGGCAGGTCCAGCGTTGGAATGAACGCTACGATGAGATTGCGGCGGGTTTACGCGGAACGCCAGGACTGACCATCGTCGAGCGTCCCGATGGGGAAACCTATGTCGGGTCTTCGATCCAGTTTTTGCTGCTCGACTGGTCACCAGAGCGCATTGCTGAAGTGATCCGGCGTTGCGCAGCGCGCGGAGTGGAACTTAAGTGGTTCGGCGGGGCTGAACCAACCGGATTTACGTCCCGCTATGACAGCTGGCGCTATGCAGAAAGCACGCCTTTGCCCTCCAGTGATCGCATTCTGGCCGGCATCATGGACATGCGCGTGCCACTGACCTTTTCACTGGAGGATTGCCGCCTGATTGCGCGCATCATCCGGTCCGAAGTCGGCGCGATTTATCAATCCTGATCCAAATGAGTGCACCTGAGGTGCACACTCTATCCTTCTACAGCCGCCCTTTTCGGGCGGCTGTCTTTGTTGGGTCGTTGACCGGGGGCGATAAGGCTGATATCAGTTTATTGAACATGTGTTCATTTATGCGAAGGAGGAGATCGCGTATGTTCACGACCACAATGCAATTTGATCTGGGCGAAGACGTAAATGCCCTGCGCGAAATGGTGCATCGCTGGGCGCAGGACCGGGTCAAGCCGATGGCGGCCGAGGTCGATAAGTCCAACGCTTTTCCCAATGAATTGTGGAAAGAGATGGGCGATCTCGGGATGCTTGGGATCACTGTATCAGAAGAATACGGCGGGGCAGGGATGTCATATCTGGCCCATACCGTCGCGGTCGAGGAGGTCGCGCGGGCGTCTGCTTCGGTTTCACTGTCTTACGGGGCGCATTCGAATCTGTGCGTCAACCAGATCAAGCTGAATGGGACCGATGAGCAGAAAGCGAGGTATCTGCCGCGCCTGATCTCAGGCGATCATGTGGGCGCCTTGGCGATGTCCGAGGCATCGGCGGGATCCGACGTGGTGTCGATGAAGCTGCGCGCGGAAAAGCGTAACGACCACTATCGGTTGAACGGCAACAAGTATTGGATCACCAACGGGCCGGACGCGGATACTCTGGTCGTCTACGCCAAGACGGAACCGGAGGCGGGGTCCAAAGGGATTACAGCCTTTCTGATCGAGAAAGAGATGAAAGGTTTTTCGACCTCGCCTCATTTCGACAAGCTGGGGATGCGCGGATCGAATACGGCCGAGTTGATTTTCGAAGATGTCGAAGTGCCGTTTGAAAACGTTCTGGGTGAAGAGGGCAAGGGCGTCGCGGTTCTGATGTCCGGTCTGGATTATGAGCGCGTGGTTCTGGCCGGAATCGGGACAGGCATCATGGCGGCCTGTCTGGACGAGATCATGCCCTATCTGGCCGAGCGCAAGCAGTTCGGAAAACCCATTGGCAGCTTTCAACTGATGCAGGGCAAGATCGCGGACATGTACACCGCGATGAACTCGGCGCGAGCTTATGTCTATGAGGTTGCCAAGGCCTGTGACCGGGGGGATGTGACCCGACAGGACGCAGCGGCGTGCTGCCTGTATGCCTCGGAGCAGGCGATGACGCAGGCGCATCAGGCGGTACAGGCAATGGGTGGGGCCGGGTTCCTTGCGGATTCGGCGGTCAGCCGAATTTTCCGTGACGCCAAGCTAATGGAGATCGGCGCGGGAACCAGCGAAATCCGTCGGATGCTGATCGGGCGCGAATTGATGAGCGAAGTGCTGTGATGGAAAAACGCCTCGCAGACGAGGGAGCTGCGAGGCGTTCTTTCAAAGGATCAGAAGCGATGGACGTAGGATACGCCGACCAGCCAAGGATCGATATCGGCGGTGCCGATGTCGGTGCCGTTCAGTTTGACATCCGACTCGATGTCGAACCAACGGACGTTCAGACGTACGGCACCGTTTTCAGTGACCATGTAGTCCAGACCGGCCTGCAGCGCGACGCCGACCGAGTTGTCCAGTTCCAGATCGCCCAGAGCCGATTTCTCGTCGAAGAAGATGGTGTAGTTGATACCGGCGCCGACATAGGGCTTCCACGCGCTGTTGGTCGGGAAGTGGTAGTTCAGCGACAAGGTGGGCGGCAGGTGCTTGAGCGAACCCGCATCGACGCTGCCACCAAGGGTGACTGTGTGGCTGAACGGGGTCGCGGCCAGCAGTTCGATACCCAGGTTGTCCTGGATGAAGTATTCAGCGGTGAAAATCGGGCGCGTGTCCGCATCCACCTCGGCATCCAGACCAGCCAGAGTGCCATTGTCGGATTTGGGGTCAAGGTAGCCAACACCGACACCAACGGTCCAGTCACCTTGGTTCTGGGCCATACCGGGGGCGGCAAGCGCGACAAGCGCGGTAGAGAGTGTCAAAGCGGCGAGTGTTTTGGTCATTTTGCGGCCTTTAATTTTGTGTACGGAGCGGTTTTGCCGAACCAGGGCGCGGTAAACTCTGATCTGCATCAAGTTTCTGTGAGATCGGGCGCGCGTGCACGGTCGGAAGCTGTCATGAAAACAAGGGGTTCTGATCATGAGTCCCATTAGGCGCATACCGGGTATGCGGGAAACGGGGAGCTGGGACATTCCTGACCGGCTGAATATGGCGCGGCAGTGCCTGACCCATCCCAGCGACAGTATCGCCATACTTGATCTGACAGCCGGAGGGCGCAACACGGTTTCTTATGGCCAACTTGGCCGCATGACCGATGGGATTGCGCAGGCGTTGTTGACCGGAATACAGCCCGGTGATCGCGTGGGCGTGCTGCTCAGTCAATCGCCTTGGTGTGCGGCAGCGCATTTGGCGATCTGGAAGCTCGGGGCGATTTCGGTGCCGCTGTTCAAGCTTTTCAAGCATGACGCGCTGGCCTCTCGGGTTGGCGACGCAGGGGTTCAGGTTGTACTGACGGATGAGGAGGGCGTGGCATTGCTAAGCGATCTGGCGCAGCCAATCCGGGTTGATCAGATCGCGCCGTCCGACGATCCGCTGCCCTATGCCGATACCGGCCCCGAAGACCCGGCTGTGTTGATCTATACCTCGGGCACCACTGGCAGCCCGAAGGGAGCTTTGCACGGGCACCGGGTTCTGACTGGTCATCTGCCGGGTGTTTCGATCAGCCACAACCATTTGCGGGACGGTGATTGCCTGTGGACGCCCGCCGATTGGGCGTGGATCGGCGGATTGTTCGACGTGCTGATGCCCGGCTTGGCGCTGGGCATTCCCGTGGTTGCCGCGCGGCTTGAGAAATTCACCCCCGAAGCCTGCGCCGATGTGATCGCGCGCGGCGGAGTGCGGAACGTGTTCTTTCCACCCACAGCCCTGCGGATGCTGAAGGCGGCGGATCAGAGCGTCCCCGGCCTGCGTTCTGTCGCATCTGGTGGTGAGTCTCTGGGAGCTGAAATGCTCGCTTGGGGGCAAAAGGCGTTTGGCCTGACGATCAACGAATTCTACGGCCAGACCGAGTGCAACATGGTCGTGTCCTCCTGCGCCGAGGATTTCCCAGTGCGCCCTGGCTGTATCGGCAAGCCGGTGCCCGGACACGAGGTGGCGGTGATCGACGAAAGCGGCAACCCGACTAGCGAGGAGGGCGACGTGGCCATCCGGCGCGGCTCGGCCTCGATGCTGCTGGAGTACTGGAACCGGCCACTGGAGACGGCCGAGAAGTTCCGAAGCGACTGGCTAATCACCGGAGACCGCGGTGTTTGGGACGGCAACTATCTGCGCTTTGTCGGTCGCGACGACGACGTGATCACCTCGGCCGGATATCGTATTGGCCCGGCCGAAATCGAAGATTGCCTGCTGACCCATCCGGCGGTGGCAACCGTCGGCGTGGTCGGAAAGCCTGACCCGCTACGGACCGAGATCGTGAAGGCCTATGTCGTGTTGAAGCCGGGGGCCGAGGCCTCGAGGCAAGAGTTGCAGGACTGGGTCAAGGACCGACTGGCGCAGTATTCCTATCCGCGCGAGGTGACTTTTCTTGAGGAACTGCCGATGACGGTGACGGGAAAGGTGATCCGCATGGAATTGAAGGCACGCGCGATACAGGAAGTGGGGGCTCAAAGTTGAACCGACTATTGTTCGTTTTCTTGATGGCGATCTCTGCGCTCGTGTCCAAAGCACACGCTGATGATCCTGATCCAAGTGGTTGGGCAGAAAGGTGTTTTGATAGCTCTGAGGGTCAACTGAATTGGTTGAGCAAAAGGGAAGAATGTCTGGCTGTGATATTAACTTATTGCGAGTCTGCCCAAGACCAGCGTGCGTGTTTTCTCAACCTTGAAACCAGATACAGAGTCCTTGGTAGCAATCTACTAGCTGGGCTTCCCAATACGATAGATGCCGAGAGTCCGCAGGCTGACTTCTATACCTCCCGACTTGAAACGCTTCGCGATATTAACGCGAGTGTTGAGTGCAAAGATTACACAAGCAACGATTACTGCGCTGCTGGTGTGGCAATTCAGAAGTACTTGGCCGCTTCATCGCTAACGAACTGGTTGGCCGAACTAGAAGGCGAACAACAATGAAACTCACATCCAAAGCCATGTCCGCCTCTGAGGGCTTCAAGACAAACCGCGCGGCCCATCTCGATGCTCTGGCCCAGATAACCGCCGCTGCCGAAGCGGCCCGCATGGGCGGTGGTGAGAAATCCCGCGCGCGGCATGAATCGCGCGGCAAGATGCTGCCGCGGCGTCGTGTGGCGAACCTTTTGGACCCGGGTTCTCCGTTTCTGGAAATCGGTGCGACCGCAGCGCATGGGATGTATGGCGATGTCGCACCCTGTGCCGGGGTGATCGCAGGGATTGGCCGGGTGCAGGGGCGTGAGGTCATGGTGGTGTGCAACGACGCCACCGTGAAGGGCGGCACTTATTATCCGATGACCGTCAAGAAACACCTCCGCGCGCAGGAGATCGCTGAGGAAAACCATCTGCCCTGCATCTATCTGGTCGACAGTGGCGGCGCGAACCTGCCCAATCAGGATGAGGTTTTTCCCGACCGCGATCACTTTGGCCGCATCTTCTTTAACCAAGCGCGAATGAGCGCGAAGGGGATCGCTCAGATCGCCGTGGTGATGGGGTCGTGCACGGCGGGCGGAGCCTATGTGCCTGCAATGTCCGATGTGACCATCATTGTGAAAGAGCAGGGCACCATCTTTCTGGCCGGACCGCCTCTGGTCAAGGCGGCAACGGGTGAGGTTGTCAGCGCCGAGGACTTGGGTGGCGGCGACGTCCACACCCGCCTGTCCGGCGTGGCCGATTACCTGGCCGAGGATGATGCACATGCGCTAGCCTTGGCGCGTCGGGCAGTCGGCTCGCTGAACCTACGCAAGCCGCAGACGGTGGACTGGGCCAGCCCTGAAGACCCGGCCTATGACCCCGAAGAAATCCTCGGTGTCGTTCCGGCCGATCTGCGCACACCTTATGACATCCGTGAGGTGATCGCTCGGCTGGTCGATGGGTCGCGGTTTGATGAGTTCAAGCCTCGGTTCGGTGAGACGCTGGTGACCGGATTTGCCCATGTCAAAGGTTGCCCGGTTGGGATCATCGCCAACAACGGCGTGCTGTTCTCAGAGGCGGCACAAAAGGGCGCGCATTTTGTCGAGCTGTGTTCTCAGCGCCATATCCCGCTGGTTTTCCTGCAGAACATCACTGGTTTTATGGTTGGTCGGAAATACGAAAACGAAGGCATCGCGCGGCATGGCGCCAAGATGGTGACTGCCGTGGCCACGACAAACGTGCCGAAGGTTACAATGCTGGTCGGCGGATCCTTCGGAGCTGGAAACTATGGTATGGCCGGTCGCGCCTATCAGCCGCGTTTCCTGTGGACTTGGCCGAACTCGCGCATTTCGGTGATGGGTGGTGAGCAGGCCGCTGGCGTTCTGGCCACCGTTAAACGTGACGGGATCGAACGGCAGGGCGGCACTTGGTCTGCTGAGGAAGAGGCCGAGTTCAAACGCCCGACGATTGAGATGTTCGAGGAACAATCGCACCCGCTCTATGCCTCGGCGCGGTTGTGGGATGATGGCATCATCGACCCGCGCAAAAGCCGTGATGTGCTGGCCCTGTCGCTGAGTGCTGCGCTGAATGCCCCGATTGAGGAGACACGTTTCGGCGTGTTCAGGATGTGATGAGCATGGTTTTGAAAGAAGTGTTAACCCGTTATCCAGGAGCCCAAACCTTCAAATTTGGTGACAGTGCGAAGATGAGCGCAGACCTGCTGGCGCTGGTTCGTGCGGGTAAGAAAACGGCAACCTGCGGTGCGCTGCGGGACTATCCTGAAGGTAGCCCCGATACGCCGGTGATCGGACGGCGCGACATCGCCCTGGACTGGGATGACAGTCCGGCTGCGGTGATTGAAACACTTGATGTCACGATCTGCCGTTTCTGCGATATGACTGAGGATTTTGCTCTGGCAGAGGGCGAAAATGAAACGCTTGAAGGATGGCGGGAAGATCACCGCAGGTATTTCGAACGCAACGGCGGGTTTGATCCTGAGATGGAACTGCTTTGCGAGCGGTTCCGCCTTGTCGAAGATTTAGCAGGCGAGGGGTAATATGTTCCACAAGATCCTGATTGCCAACCGAGGCGAGATCGCCTGTCGCGTGATGGAAACCGCCCAAAAGATGGGTGTGGCCTGCGTTGCGGTTTATTCTGACGCGGATGCCTCGGCCAAGCATGTGCAGATGGCCGATGAGGCTGTGCATATTGGTGCCGCTGCACCGGCTGAGAGTTACCTGAAAGGGGATGTGATCATTCAAGCCGCGTTGGATACAGGCGCGCAGGCGATCCATCCGGGGTATGGCTTTCTGTCCGAAAACCCCGAATTCGTAGATGCGGTTGAGACTGCAGGGCTGACCTTTATCGGCCCCTCGGCAGATGCGATCCGTCAAATGGGTCTCAAAGACGCGGCCAAAGTGGTAATGGAGCGGGCGGGCGTGCCCGTCGTGCCCGGCTATCACGGTGAAAATCAAGACCCCGAGCATCTGGCAGGGGCCGCAGACACCATCGGTTATCCCGTGCTGATCAAGGCCGTGGCCGGTGGCGGTGGCAAAGGGATGCGGCTGGTTGAACGCCCCGAGGACTTCGCCACAGCCTTAGATAGTGCGCGCAGCGAGGCCCGCACGGCCTTTGGCAATGACGCCGTGTTGGTTGAGAAATTCGTCGCCAAACCTCGGCATATCGAAGTGCAGGTCTTTGGCGACGGTACACACGCCGTGCATCTGTTTGAACGCGACTGCTCGCTGCAACGGCGGCACCAGAAAGTGATCGAAGAGGCTCCGGCCCCTGGAATGACGTTCGAAATGCGTGAGGCGATGGGGCAGGCGGGTGTGCGTGCGGCGGAGGCGATTGGGTACAAAGGGGCAGGGACGGTTGAGTTCATCGTCGATGCCTCGGACGGGCTGCGGCCGGATCGGTTCTGGTTCATGGAGATGAACACCCGCCTTCAGGTCGAACATCCGGTCACCGAGGCAATCACCGGCGTTGACTTGGTGGAATGGCAATTGCGGGTCGCCTCGGGTGACACGCTGCCGAAAGCGCAGCACGACCTGTCAATCAATGGCCATGCCTTCGAGGCGCGGCTTTACGCAGAAGACGTGCCCAAAGGGTTCTTGCCTGCAACTGGCACCCTGACGCACTTGCAGTTCCCTGGCGCCTGCCGCGCTGACAGCGGCGTGCGTGCGGGGGACACGATCAGCCCGTGGTACGATCCGATGATTGCTAAGGTCATCGTCCACGGTGCCACTCGCGCAATCGCTTTAGAGCAGCTTCACCGCGTCCTTCAAAAGACCGAAGTAGCGGGCACTGTGACTAATCTGGCTTTTCTGGGCGCGTTGACCCGGCATCAGGGGTTCGCTGCAGGCGATGTGGACACGGGTTTAATCGGCCGGGACTTGGACGGGTTGAATCGGGATGCCCCAACCTCTGCTGCGACATCCGTGGTGGTGGGCATGACTGCGCTGCGGCTGGTCGAGACAACCGACGAGACCGGGTTTTCTCTGTGGGCGCCTTTGCATCGTGCCGTTCAGTTGATGGCTGACGACCTTATTGAACTGGACGTGCAGGTCGAAGGCCCAAACCGGCAGATATGGCAGGTTGGTGCAGAGACCGTCATTGCGGAACGCAGCGGTGACGGCTGGTCGGTCGGTGGGGCGCCAATGCCGCGTGTTGCGGTGGCCGGGTCAAGGATCACCGTGTTCGAACATTACGGCCGTGCGTTTGATGTTGTCGACCCGCTGAACCGCGACACCAGCGCCGCTGGCGATACCAATGTGATTGAGGCCCCGATGCCCGGTTTGGTGAAAGCCGTGTTCGCTTCGGTTGGACAGGTGGTTAAAGAAGGGGATCGGCTGGCCATCCTGGAGGCGATGAAGATGGAGCACTCGCTTCTAGCCGCCCGTGACGGCATCGTAGCCGAGGTGTTGGCCGAAGACGGCGCGCAGGTCGAGGCCGGAGCAGCCCTTGTTCGGTTGGAAGAGGAGTAGCCTGTTCCTGCACCGCTTCGCGTGGCACAGTCGGGTCAACATGTTGGAAACAAAACCGGGAGGAGCGCTGTAATGGACGAACGGGTCGAGATATTCGAAGCGGGGCCACGCGATGGTCTGCAAAACGAACAGCGCGAAATTCCTGTGGCAGAGAAAGTGGCCCTCATCGACTGCCTCAGCCGCGCCGGGTTCAATCGGATTGAGGCGGCCAGTTTCGTCTCACCCAAATGGGTTCCGCAGATGGCAGGCAGTGCCGAGGTTCTGGCAGGGATCAAACGGGCTAACGGGGTGCGCTATGCTGCACTGACGCCAAACATGCGCGGGTATGAGGACGCGCTGGCCGCCAAAGCAGATGAGATTGCGGTCTTTGCCTCGGCCTCCGAGGGATTTTCCAAGGCCAATATCAACGCCACGATTGAGGAATCGATTGAACGGTTTGTTCCGATCCTCGAGGCCGCGCGCCATATTGACCTGCCGGTGCGGGGCTATGTCTCTTGCGTGACCGACTGCCCTTATGACGGCCCGACCCCACCCGAGAAGGTGGCCGAGGTTGCGGATCGGCTGTTTGCGCTGGGCTGCTATGAGATTTCGCTGGGTGACACGATCGGGCAGGGAACGCCGGATACCATCGCGCATATGCTGCTGGCCGTGCGCGAACGTGTGCCAGTCACCCGGTTGGCGGGCCATCTTCACGATACAAACGGGCGGGCCATCGACAATATCGACGCCGCGCTTGCGCTGGGCGTCCGGACCTTCGACTCGGCAGTTGGTGGGTTGGGCGGGTGTCCCTACGCGCCGGGTGCTTCGGGCAACGTTGCAACCGAGACTGTCGTCGCGCATCTGGAGCGGCTTGGATATCAGACCGGGATTGACCTGGCGGTTGTTGAAGAGGCCGCCCAGTTGGCCCGAGCCATGCGAGCGGAGTGAAATGTAATGTTCGAAACGATCTCGGTGGCGAGTGACGCGCGCGGTGTGGCGACACTGACGCTCGACCGTCCGGAAAAGCACAACGCGATGTCGGCGCAGATGATTTCCGAGTTGACGGATGCGGCAGCGCAGCTGGGGGCAGAGGACGCGATACGGGTCGTTGTCCTGACCGGAGCGGGCATGAGTTTTTGCGCGGGGGCTGACCTGGGCTGGATGCAGGATCAGATAGCTGCCGACCCAGAAACCCGGTTCGCCGAGGCGCGCAAGCTGGCCGAGATGTTGCTGGCACTGAATTCAATGCCGAAACCTTTGATCGGGGCGCTTCAGGGCAATGCTTTCGGCGGCGGCATCGGTCTGACTGCTGTTTGTGATGTGGCCATTGGTGTGGATGGGGTGAAGATGGCGCTGACCGAAACCCGACTGGGCCTGATCCCGGCGACTATCGGCCCCTACGTCATCGCCCGAATGGGTGAGGCGAGGGCGCGGCGTGTGTTTATGTCCGCTCGGGTGTTTGACGCTGCCGAAGCTGTGGACCTCGGGCTGCTGGCCAAAGCTGTTCCAGCCATCGATCTGGGCGACGCCGTTGAAGCCGAAGTCCAGCCCTATCTGTCCTGTGCGCCCGGGGCCGTGGCCTCGGCCAAGGACCTCGTGCAAGGGCTGGGCCCGCGCATTGACGATGCTGTGATTGATCAGACGATCCGGGCGCTGGTCGAACGGTGGGAAACCGATGAGGCACGTGAAGGCATCAGCGCCTTTTTCGACAAGCGAAAACCTGTATGGAATACTCAGATTTAGCCGCATTTCAGGACGAAGACAGATTCGTTAATTTGCCATTTTTTTCAATTGTGGAGACAAGTGGAATATTAGCCCCCTGCGCGTTTCTGTTCGGTTGACCCTCTGACCCCACAGGGATAGAGAATGTCCAGTCAACACGCCAATTGACGGCGCGTCCCCGGGGGGTATGCGCAGGAAAGGAGCTATTCGTGGAAGACCTGCTGCGGGAGTACCTCCCGATTCTGGTGTTTCTGGCCGTTGCTGTGGGCCTTGGAATCGTGCTGATTCTGGCTGCTGTGGTACTGGCCGTCCGCAATCCCGACCCTGAAAAGGTCAGCGCATATGAGTGCGGATTCAACGCCTTCGACGATGCGCGGATGAAATTCGATGTCCGATTCTATCTGGTTTCGATTCTCTTCATCATCTTCGATCTGGAAATCGCCTTCCTGTTCCCTTGGGCCGTGGGTTTCAAGGACATCAGCGATGTGGGTTTCTGGTCCATGATGGTGTTCCTGGGTGTTCTGACCATCGGCTTTGCCTATGAATGGAAGAAGGGGGCTCTGGAATGGGAGTGATGACGGGTGCAAACACCGCTGGCGTTGATAAAGAAGTCGCCACCCAGGCCCTGAACGCCGAGTTGCAGGATAAAGGTTTCCTGCTGACCTCGACTGAGGACATCATCAACTGGGCTCGTACCGGTTCGCTGCACTGGATGACCTTTGGTCTGGCCTGTTGCGCGGTTGAGATGATGCACACCTCGATGCCGCGTTACGACGCGGAACGGTTTGGTATCGCTCCGCGTGCGTCCCCGCGTCAGTCGGACGTGATGATCGTGGCGGGCACGCTGACCAACAAGATGGCCCCGGCGCTGCGCAAGGTTTACGACCAGATGCCCGAGCCGCGCTATGTGATCTCAATGGGGTCATGTGCGAATGGCGGTGGTTATTATCATTATTCCTATTCCGTTGTGCGTGGTTGTGACCGGGTTGTCCCGGTGGACATCTATGTGCCCGGCTGCCCTCCGACGGCTGAGGCGCTGCTGTACGGTCTGATGCAGCTACAACGAAAAATCCGCCGAACCGGCACCATCGTACGCTGAGGAGAGGGCAGATGAGCGAAGCACTCAAAGAACTCGGCGCCCAACTGGAACTGAAACGGGCTGATTGCGTTCTGTCCTGGGATGTGACCCATGGCGAGTTGAACGTCGATGTGGCCCCGTCCAACATCGTGGAGTTCGTCGAATTCCTGCGATCTGACCAGAACTGCAAGTTCTCGACCCTGGTGGACATCACGGGAGTGGACTACCCCGAGCGCGCCAAGAGGTTCGATGTAGTTTATCACTTCCTGTCGATGTACCAGAACCAGCGTATCCGCTTGCGGGTGTCGATCCGCGAAGAAGACATGGTGCCCTCGATTGTGGATGTTCACCCCTCGGCCAACTGGTTCGAGCGCGAGGTGTTCGACATGTTCGGCATCTTGTTCTCGGGCCACCCGGATCTGCGGCGAATCCTGACCGACTATGGTTTCCGCGGCTATCCGTTGCGTAAAGATTTCCCGACCACCGGCTATACGGAGGTTCGGTATGACGAGGCGCAAAAGCGCGTGGTCTACGAACCGGTCAGCCTGGTGCAGGAATACCGACAGTTCGATTTTATGTCCCCATGGGAAGGTGCGAACTACATTCTTCCGGGGGATGAGAAACAGGAGTCTTAACATGTTTGAGTTCTTGATCTGGATTGTACTGGTAATTGCAACGGTCGTGCCAATGACCAAGCTGCTGCCGCATTTCGGGATAAACAAGAACTGGGCGTTTGCATGTATCATCTCTCCGATCGTTATTGTCCTGCTGTGGATGATGGCGATGAAGCTGCAAGAGATGGAGCGACGCTGACATGATGGGCGAACTGATCATTTTGGGCGCATTGGGCGTCTTGCTTGCAGGGGCTGCTGCAAAAGCGGCCGAAGCCGAAAAGGTCCGGGTCCGGGCTGAGGCGGAAAAGAAGAAACGAGGGCGTTGATGGACGGCTCAAGATACGATGACGGCAGCACGGACGCGCTGAGCGGAGAACAGAAGATCCGCAACTTCAACATCAATTTCGGCCCGCAACACCCTGCGGCGCATGGGGTTTTGCGTCTGGTGCTCGAGTTGGACGGTGAGATCGTCGAGCGTTGCGACCCGCATATCGGCCTGCTGCACCGTGGTACCGAAAAGCTGATGGAAAGCCGGACGTATCTGCAGAACCTGCCGTACTTCGACCGTTTGGACTACGTGGCGCCGATGAATCAGGAACATGCCTGGTGTCTGGCCATCGAAAAACTGACCGGTGTGGAAGTGCCGCGCCGGGGATCGCTGATCCGGGTTCTGTACTCAGAAATCGGTCGCATCCTGAACCACCTGCTGAACGTCACCACGCAGGCGATGGACGTTGGCGCGCTGACCCCGCCGCTCTGGGGCTTCGAGGAACGCGAAAAGCTGATGGTGTTCTATGAGCGTGCCTGTGGCGCCCGCCTGCACGCCGCTTATTTCCGCCCCGGTGGTGTCCATCAGGACCTGCCGCCGGAACTGCTGGACGATATCGAGGCGTGGAGCCACGAATTCCCTGCCGTTCTGGATGATATTGACGGTCTGCTGACCGAAAACCGCATCTTCAAACAGCGTAACGCCGATATTGGTGTTGTGACTGAAGACGACATCCAGAAATACGGCTTCTCGGGTGTGATGGTGCGTGGATCGGGGCTGGCATGGGACCTGCGCCGCGCGCAGCCCTATGAATGCTATGACGAGTTCGAATTCCAGATCCCCGTCGGCAAGAACGGTGACTGCTATGACCGTTACCTCGTCCGCATGGAAGAGATGCGCCAGTCACTGCACATCATCCGTCAGGCCATCGCCAAAATCCGCGACTGCCCGGGCGACGTTCTGGCGCGCGGCAAGATCACCCCGCCGAAACGCTCGGATATGAAGACCTCGATGGAAAGCCTGATCCATCACTTCAAGCTGTATACTGAAGGCTTCCATGTGCCCGCTGGCGAAGTTTATGCCGCCGTTGAGGCCCCCAAGGGCGAGTTCGGCGTCTACCTGGTCGCCGATGGCACCAACAAACCCTACCGTGCCAAATTGCGCGCGCCGGGGTTCCTGCACCTGCAAGCCATGGATCACGTCGCCGGAGGACACCAACTGGCCGACGTCGCCGCCATCATCGGCACCATGGATGTCGTATTTGGAGAGATTGACCGCTAATGCTCCGCCGTCTTCATCCCGAACAACCCGAAAACTTTACCTTCACCGCTGCCAACCAACAGTGGGCCGAAGCGCAGATTACCAAATACCCCGAAGGCCGTCAGGCCAGCGCGGTTATCCCGCTGCTGTGGCGCGCGCAAGAGCAAGAGGGCTGGCTGAGCCGTCCGGCGATTGAATCCGTCGCTGACATGCTGGGTATGGCCTATATCCGCGTGCTTGAGGTGGCGTCCTTCTACTTTATGTTCCAACTACAGCCGGTTGGATCGGTCGCGCATATTCAGGTTTGCGGCACGACGTCCTGCATGATTTGCGGCGCCGAGGACCTGATCGCGGTCTGCAAGGAAAAGATCGCGACCAAACCGCACGAACTGTCCGCCGATGGCAAGCTGAGCTGGGAAGAGGTGGAATGCCTGGGCTCTTGCACCAATGCTCCGATGGCGCAGATCGGTAAGGACTACTACGAAGACCTGACAGCCGAGAGCTTTGGCAAGATCGTCGACGATCTGGCGGCTGGCAAGGTGCCGACCCCGGGACCGCAGAACGGGCGCTATGCGGCGGAACCGTTGAAAGGATTGAGCAGCTTGGCCGAGTATGAGGCCGGTAAACCTCAGTACAATGCAAGTGTCGAACTGGCGACGGATCTGAGTGATACGGTCAAGCGGATCGACGGGACCGAGGTTCCGATACTGACCCCTTGGCTGGGTAAAGATGGTAAGCAGGCCGGTGCGTCGGCTGCGGCGAAACCTCCGAAAGCGCCTGAAACGCCGAAGCCAGCTGTGAAGCAGGCGGAAGAGGCGAAAGCCAAACCGGAACCGGCAGAGGTCAAGGAAGACCAACCCGAAACGCTGACTGAGGCGCGGGATGGCAAGCCGGATGACCTCAAGATGCTGAAAGGCGTCGGGCCAAAGCTGGAAGAAACGCTGAACGAACTGGGTTTTTACCACTACGACCAGATCGCTGCCTGGACGCCTGAACAGGTGGCGTGGGTAGATGCACGTTTGAAGTTCAAAGGCCGGATCGAGCGCGATGGCTGGATCGCACAGGCGGCCAAACTTGCGGCGGGTGAGGAAACCGAATTCGCCAAACGTGCCAAGGAAGACGGCACATACGAAGACTAAACGACGGTGCCCATCCGGGGTGCCTTAGGTGAGATGGACAAAGAAAAGGAACAGGCCATAGCCCGAAAGGGCCGACACATTGGCATAGTCATCGCGGTGACTATGGTGATCTGGCTTGCCATGAACATGTTCATCGGCCCCGCATTGGGACTGACTACGCGCCATGCGCTGTTGTTCGATCTCGCTGCTCTAGCTGCATTTATCTATGCGGGCGTCAACATTTTTCAACTCTGGCGCATGCGTCAGGACAGCTGAAGGTAACACACGATGCTGAAGGATCAGGACCGGATCTTTACCAACATCTACGGGATGCATGAGCGCACGCTGAAGGGCGCCCAGGCCCGGGGGCATTGGGACGGCACTGCTGGCCTGATCCAAAATGGCCGCGACTGGATTATCCAGACCATGAAGGACTCGGGTCTTCGTGGGCGCGGTGGCGCGGGCTTCCCAACCGGTTTGAAATGGTCGTTCATGCCCAAGGAAAGCGACGGACGTCCGGCTTATTTGGTTGTGAATGCCGATGAATCGGAACCCGGGACCTGTAAAGACCGCGAGATCATGCGCCATGATCCGCATACTTTGATCGAAGGCTGCCTGATCGCATCCTTCGCGATGAATGCGCATACCTGCTATATCTACTTGCGCGGCGAGTACATCCGCGAGCGTGAGGCGCTGCAAGCAGCGATTGACGAAGCTTATGACGCGGGTCTGCTTGGCAAGAATGCGGCTGGCTCGGGCTGGGATTTCGACCTGTTCCTGCATCACGGCGCGGGCGCTTATATCTGCGGTGAGGAAACCGCTCTGATCGAAAGCCTTGAGGGCAAAAAGGGTATGCCACGGATGAAACCTCCGTTCCCGGCGGGTGCGGGGCTGTATGGCTGCCCGACCACGGTGAACAATGTGGAATCCATCGCGGTTGTGCCGACCATCCTTCGCCGCGGCGCCGATTGGTTTGCAGGCTTTGGGCGCCAGAACAACGCTGGTACCAAGCTGTTTGCGATTTCTGGCCATGTGAACAACCCCTGCGTCGTCGAAGAGGCGATGTCGATTTCCTTTGAAGAATTGATCGAAACCCATTGCGGCGGTATTCGCGGCGGTTGGGACAATCTGCTGGCGGTGATCCCCGGCGGGTCCTCTGTGCCTTGCGTGCGCGGTGAGAACATGCGCGACGCGATCATGGACTTTGACTATCTGCGCAACGATCTGGGCTCGGGCCTTGGGACTGCTGCAGTGATCGTGATGGACAAGTCCACCGACATCATCAAGGCGATTTGGCGTCTGTCGAAGTTTTACAAGCACGAAAGCTGTGGCCAGTGCACGCCGTGCCGCGAAGGCACCGGCTGGATGATGCGCGTGATGGACCGTCTGGTGCGCGGTGAGGCTGATCTGGAAGAGATCGACATGCTGTTCGACGTTACCAAACAGGTCGAAGGGCACACAATCTGCGCTCTTGGCGATGCAGCAGCTTGGCCGATCCAGGGCCTGATCCGGAACTTCCGAGACGAGATCGAAGATCGCATCAAGGCTCAGAAATCAGGCCGTATGGGTGCGATGGCGGCGGAGTAGGCTGATGGAAGATTTCGCACAATACGGCCATGCAGTTGCGTCACTGGTGATCTTCACCCTGGTGGTTCTGTTTCTTTCTCCGTTCTCGGCCCTTGCCAAACAGGGTAAAGGGCTGGCACCAGGGGCGACGCCCGAGCAGGACTATTCCGACAAGGCGTATCGTCTGAACCGCGCTTACCTGAACGGAACCGAGACGCTACCGGCCTACCTGGCGGTCACAGTCGCCGCGATCCTGATGGGGGTCAGCCCGTTCTGGGTCAACCTACTGGCTTCGGTGGTGCTGTTGGCGCGGTTGGTGATGCTGTTTGTGCATATTCGTGGTATCGGCAAACCTCACAGCGGTTTGCGGTCGGTTCTTTATGTTGTTGGCTGGGCCTGCATGTTCGTCATGGGGCTCATGGCATTGGTGGCAGCGTTCTGATGATGGGTTTGAACAAAAACAAGAAACTCGGCCTGAAGCGCGTGCCGATGCTTGGGGCGATGGTTGCCTTGATGATCGTATCTGCGTGCGGGATTGCAAATTCTCGAAGTGACAGGGTGCTGTTTGATGGGCAGTATTTCCGGACCAAAGCAAAATCGGTGGACAAGAAAAAGATGCCCGCCGAGTTCACGGTTGTTGTGAATGGCGTCTCGGCCTCGTTGGATGGTGCACGGGAGGCGGGCCGGTTTGAAGGCACCAAGTTCTGTATCAGAAACTTCGGCTCGTCGAGAATCGTATGGAAGGTCGGCCCGGATACCGAGCCGCAGAACCTGCGTATCAGCGACGACAAACTGACATTTGCGGGAACATGCCAACGACCATGACGCGTGTTTTTTCATATCAGGCGATGTTGCGGGGGGTGTTATTGCATAGCGCCCCGCGTGCCGTTCGTCTTGGGTTTCCCAAGACGAAAGGAATAGTCATGTCTGGTATGAAAACGCTCGTGTTGTTGTCGGTGTTGACCTTGCCGACCCTTGCCGAAGCAAAACCGCCCTTGCGCGAAGTCAAAGAGATCGACGACGAACTCTACTACATCGCCATTGCAAACGAGATTTCAGAATACTGCCCTTCGATCAGTGGGCGGCGTCTGAAAGCGATTGGTGTGATGTGGGGGCTTAAATCCAAGGCAAACAGTTTGGGGTACTCGGACACCGAAATCCGGGCCTATGTGGATTCCGATGCCGAAAAGGACAGGATGCGCGCCAAGGGCGAGGCATATCTGGCCCAGAACGGCGTCACTTATGAAAATCCGAACTCCTTCTGCGCTCTGGGGCGGAAGGAAATCGAAAGAAACAGCGCTATTGGCGTGTATTTGAGGGCGAACTAGACCATGTCTGACCTCCGCAAGGTGAATATCGACGGGCAGGAAATCGAAGTCGATGGTGCGATGACCCTGATCCAGGCCTGTGAAGAGGCCGGGGTCGAAGTGCCGCGTTTCTGCTATCACGAACGTCTGTCGATTGCTGGCAACTGCCGGATGTGTCTTGTTGAGGTCGTGGGCGGTCCACCGAAACCTGCGGCATCGTGCGCTATGCAAGTGCGTGACCTGCGTCCGGGACCGGAAGGACAGGCGCCGGTGGTCAAGACGAATTCGCCCATGGTCAAGAAGGCCCGGGAAGGGGTGATGGAGTTCCTGCTCATCAACCACCCGCTGGATTGCCCGATCTGCGACCAGGGTGGGGAGTGTGACCTTCAGGACCAAGCGATGGCTTACGGTCTGTCGGGTTCGCGCTTCAAGGAAGCCAAGCGCGCGGTGGACGATCTGGATCTCGGCCCGCTGGTCGGCACCGCGATGACCCGCTGCATCAGCTGCACCCGCTGCGTGCGCTTTACCACCGAGGTCGCCGGTATCACCCAAATGGGGCAAACCGGACGCGGTGAGGATGCCGAGATCACCTCGTATCTGAACCAGACGCTCGACTCGAACATGCAGGGCAACATCATCGACCTGTGCCCGGTTGGGGCACTGACCTCGAAGCCTTACGCCTTTACTGCGCGCCCGTGGGAACTGACCAAGACCGAGTCTATCGATGTGATGGATGCTTTGGGTTCGAACATCCGCGTGGATACCAAGGGCCGTGAAGTGATGCGCTTCCTGCCACGCAATCATGACGGCGTGAACGAAGAGTGGATCAGTGACAAAACCCGCTTTGTCTGGGACGGCCTGCGTCGTCAGCGTCTGGACAAGCCTTACGTTCGTGAAAATGGCAAGCTGCGCCCCGCTACATGGCCAGAGGCACTGACCAAAGCTGCCGAAGTGTTGAAAGGTGCCGAGAAGCCCGCCGGTATTGTGGGCGATTTGGCCCCGGTTGAAGCCGTGTTTGCGCTGAAACAGATGATCGAAGGGCAAGGCGGTGTTGTCGAATGCCGTACCGATGGCGCCAAACTGCCTGCAGGCAACCGTGGCGCTTATACGGGGACCGCTGCGATTGAGGACATCGACAACGCCGAGCGTATCCTGCTGATCGGTACCAACCCGCGTGACGAAGCGCCGGTGCTGAACGCTCGTATCCGCAAGGCGTGGGCGCACGGGGCCGAGGTTGCTCTGGTCGGTCCGGCAGTGGATCTGACCTATGAGTATCACCACATGGGTGACGACCGTGCTGCGTTGCAAAAAGTGGTCGACATGGACGGTGATGATGAGATCAAGGGCAAGCGCTCGCTGGTCATCATCGGGCAGGGCGCACTGCAAGAAGCCGACGGCGCCGCTGTTCTGGCCGCTGCTCAAGCCATCGCGACCAATACCGAAAGCGGTCTGATCGTTCTGCACACAGCCGCGTCGCGCGTTGGTGCGATGGATGTGGATGCCACCAATGAAGGCGGCATGGATGCGGTCAGCGCGGCAGACGTGATCTATAACTTGGGTGCCGATGAAGTCGAAATCGGTGAGGGTGCCTTTGTTATCTATCAGGGCAGCCATGGTGATCGGGGCGCACATCGTGCCGACGTGATCCTGCCGGGAGCGGCCTATACCGAAGAAAATGGCCTGTTCGTGAACACCGAGGGCCGCCCGCAACTGGCGATGCGCGCCGGGTTTGCACCGGGTGAGGCTAAGGAAAACTGGGCTATTCTGCGCGCTCTGTCGGCTGAACTGGGCGCAACGCTGCCATTCGACTCGCTGGCGCAACTGCGCACCGCACTGATCGAGGCGGTACCGCATCTGGCGCGTATCGACGAGGTGGTTGAGAACGAGGTCCAAGTGCTGGATGTAGGCCCTCTGGGCAAGGCAACCTTCCGCAATGCGGTCAAGGATTTCTATCTGACCAACCCGATTGCGCGCGCTTCGCAACTGATGGCCGAGCTTTCGGCGCAGGCGCAGGCTCGCAAATCCGAGAAGATCGCGGCGGAATGAACCAAAGCAGTTTCATATCACAGGCACACGCGACTGCCGGGTGGCAGTACGCCGCGCCTGATTTGTGTGTGAAACCCAAGATTAAGGGTGGCGCAATGACGGCATATGCTGTTTACACCAACGCGCCGACCCAGCCGCAGTTTGCGCAGGCACATGGCCTTTGCATCGCTCGCGGAAAACGGAATACCCACGGTGTGAGGACCAATGGCTGATTTCTTTAACACCCCAGGCGGAATCGCCATCATCATTCTGGCGCAAGTGCTTGCTGTCGTTGCATTTGTGATGATCTCGCTGTTGTTCCTTGTGTACGGCGACCGCAAAATCTGGGCAGCAGTTCAGATGCGCCGCGGCCCCAACGTGGTTGGCGTTTACGGCCTGCTGCAATCGGTGGCGGATGCGCTGAAATACGTGGTCAAAGAGGTCGTAATCCCGGCCGGGGCGGACCGGACCGTCTTTATGCTGGCACCGTTGACCTCTTTCGTTCTGGCGATGATCGCTTGGGCGGTGATCCCTTTCAACGATGGTTGGGTTCTTTCGGATATCAACGTCGCGATCCTGTATGTCTTCGCCGTGTCTTCGTTGGAAGTTTATGGTGTGATCATGGGCGGTTGGGCGTCGAACTCAAAGTATCCGTTCCTTGGCTCGCTGCGGTCTGCGGCGCAGATGATTTCCTATGAAGTTTCGATCGGCTTGATCATCATTGGTGTGATCATCTCGACCGGTTCGATGAACTTTGGCGACATTGTTCGCGCGCAGGATGGATCGTTCGGGTTCTTCAGCTGGTACTGGTTGCCGCACTTCCCGATGGTGTTCCTGTTCTTCATCTCGGCACTGGCCGAGACCAATCGCCCGCCGTTCGACCTGCCCGAAGCGGAGTCGGAACTGGTTGCAGGTTATCAAGTCGAATACTCGGCCACTCCTTTCCTGCTGTTCATGGCCGGCGAATACATCGCCATCTTCCTGATGTGCGCTCTGACCACGCTGCTGTTCTTCGGTGGTTGGCTGTCGCCGATCCCTGGCTTGCCGGATGGCGTTCTGTGGATGGTCGCCAAGATGGCGTTCTTCTTCTTCCTCTTCGCGATGGTCAAGGCGATCACGCCCCGCTACCGCTATGACCAGTTGATGCGGCTGGGTTGGAAAGTCTTCCTGCCGTTCTCGCTGGTCTGGGTGGTGTTCGTGGCCTTTGCGGCGAGGTTCGACTGGTTTTGGGGCGCGTTCGCCCGTTGGAGCGTAGGAGGCTGATATGTTGAAACCTGCTGTATTTAGCTCCGTTTCCCTTGCCTGCCTGATGTTCGGAACAGCTGTGCTGGCGGATGAAGTAACCGTCCAGGATGCGCGCACAGCCGTGCTTGAATATGCGGTGCAAAACTGCGGCGGCGAATTGGGCGCCGTGAACGAAATCATGGGTGAGACAGATCGAGTGTCAGCCCTGGACAGTGGCGTGGCTATGGCCAAGGATCTTGGTTCATGGACCAACGAATGGCCGATGAACGATGCAACGCTCAAAGCGTCCGGTTTCATCGAAGTCATAAAGAACCAAGAACTCGAAGCGACTATGTTGGTCAGCTTTGCGGAATACTATGCTAACAGCGAAGATGAGGCTGACGTTGCGGCGACGCGGTATCAGGGCGGGGTCGTTGCTGCGAAAACCTCTCTGGCTGAATGCCTGATGCCGACTGACGCAGAAGTCTCCGAAGTCTCTGATCGCCTGGCTGACTCGTTGAAAGAGGCGATGACCCAAGTGTCGTGCCCTCAGAAGCTTGCGGCTGCGGCGGCCCTGTCATCTGCAACAGTAAACGAACCAAGCACCGTTTGGGGCGCAGCTGCAGCTGATGCCGCTCCTCAACTGACCGCATCATGCGGAGGGGGAGAGTAAAATGACGCAAATCGACTATACCCGCGCCGCCAAGTATTTTCTGCTGCAGGATTTCTGGGTCGGAATGAAGCTGGGGTTGAAGTACTTCTTTGCCCCCAAGGCCACCGTGAACTATCCGCACGAGAAGGGCCCGCTGTCGCCGCGTTTCCGGGGTGAGCACGCCTTGCGTCGCTATCCGAACGGTGAAGAACGCTGCATCGCCTGCAAACTGTGCGAGGCGGTTTGCCCGGCACAGGCTATCACCATCGACGCCGAACCGCGCGAGGACGGTAGCCGCCGTACTACGCGCTATGACATCGACATGACCAAATGCATCTATTGCGGCTTCTGCCAAGAGGCCTGCCCGGTCGATGCCATTGTCGAAGGTCCGAATTTCGAATTCGCGACCGAAACCCGCGAAGAATTGTTCTACGACAAGGAAAAACTGCTGGACAACGGCGAACGCTGGGAAGCCGAAATCGCCCGCAATCTGGAAATGGACGCGCCGTATCGCTGATGGGAACCTGGGGACCACATAGCTTCGACAACGACACAGCGGCTGACCTGCTGGCGTCACTAGACGGGTACGATCAGCCGTTTGAACGGGCTGAGGCCGTGCGTGCGACCTTTGAAGAGGTGTTCTCGACCACGGTGGAGGATATGGAGGCAGACACGGGTGCGGCGGCAATTGCTGGCGCTGAGATTGTTGCATCAGCCCTTGGACAGCCTCTCGACGGGGCAAAGCAGTCATTCGATCTGGCAAAGTCATTCCAGTTTTACGACGACACCTTAGGCATGGCGCTTGCCGCGCTAAAGCGGGTGGGCGGCGATGACTCGGAACTGGCTGAGCTTTGGGCCGATGCCGGCGAAACCAAAACTTGGCGTGCCAGCGTTGCCGACCTGACAACAAGGTTGGTTGCGGCAGCAAAGGCGCATGATCTTAGCACTGATTTCGCCCCCCCAGACCCGGATGAGACACCAGAAGATGCGCTGCGCGCCGAGGTTGACCGGGTGTATGAGGACATGATGTCCGAAATCGAACGCCTCGCGGACAAAGCCGACGGCGACCCTCAGGTCGAGGTCTTGCGCCATTTGGTGCGCAAGATGAACCTGATCCACAAGGACATCACAAATATGCGGTACGTCGTGGTCGACAGCCTGGATGCGTTGACTGCCCGCATAGACGGTCTGGAGAAGAAAGCACAATGACCGATGAGATGAACCCATTTGCCGCAATGATGAAGCAGGCTCATGACATGGCTAAGGCGATGAACCCGGCGATGGAGAATTTCTCGCCCAAAGGGTTCGAGGCGCTGTGGCCGACCATGCCCAAAGAGGTCATGGAGATGATGTTCGGCAACGCCGTCAACAAAGACGGACTGGATGCCAAAACCCGCCTTTTGCTGACGCTGGCTGGGCTGACCTGTCAGGGTGCACAGGCGGATAGCGCCGTACGCCAGACCGTGCGTCACGCGCTGGAAGCTGGCGCCAAGAAACAAGAGATCGTGGAAACGATCGGTCAGATGTCGGTCTTTGCCGGCATCCCGGCCATGACCCGTGCGCTGGATCTGGCGCAAGAAGTCATGGGCGACAACGAGGATGAGTATCAATGACCGTCTTTGCCTTCTATCTGTTTGCTATCAGCGCCATCACCGGCGGGCTATTCACTGTGATCAGCCGCCAGCCGGTACACTCGGTGCTGTGGCTGATCCTGTCCTTCTTGTCCGCCGCGGGGCTGTTCGTGCTGCTGGGGGCGGAATTCGTGGCGATGCTGCTGATAATCGTCTACGTCGGTGCGGTCGCGGTTCTGTTCCTCTTCGTGGTGATGATGCTGGACGTGGACTTTGCCGAGCTGAAGGCTGAAATGGCGCGCTATATGCCGCTTGCTTTGCTGATCGGCCTGGTCATCCTGATGCAGTTCGTCATGGCCTTCGGGGCATGGGACAGCGCACAAGGTGCAGCGGCCAATCTGGCCCAGCCGGTCCCGGCAGACCGCCACAACACAGAGGCGCTCGGCGTCATTCTTTATGATCAATACTTCCTTCTGTTCCAATTGGCGGGTCTGATCCTGCTGGTGGCCATGATAGGCGCCATCGTGCTGACCCTGCGCCATCGCAAGGACATCAAGCGTCAGGACATCGTCGGTCAGATGATGCGCGACCCAGCCGAGGCGATGGAATTGAAGGACGTAAAACCGGGGCAGGGGTTGTGATGAAAGCATACCTCAAAGCAGTATCGCTCATTTTAGTTGTGGGGATTGGGTCTTCCGAGGCTATTGCCTGCTCTATAGTGACCCCCCCGTGGTGGGCAAATGAGAAGGTTAAGACGGCCAAAGACTGTTCGTTTACCGGTGGTGGGCGATTTGACTACTTGAGTGGAGATCAGGCGCACGACCTTGGTGACAGCAGAGTTTATCAAGTTCTCTACGAATTCACTGGCGAAACTGCGATTGTCACTGACTGCAATACGACTGAGCAAGTCCAAATTTATGCCTTTGACGAAAACGCGCAGACCGCGGCATGCGGGTCTCCTGCAAAAGTAGTTAACTATCTGAAACCGAACGGCCCAATTGATTTGAATATGGGCCAAGGAATTGAAGACCTATCCTCAGAGATCAAAAGGATGGGTTATCGCGCCAGCAGAGGTGTCAAATTCGACGAAATTGGCGCGCGACCTCGCGACTATCCAGATTTCTTCTGCGGCTGCAAACTCTACTACCCCGACTCGCCAGGAGCGAAGCTATGATCGGACTTGAACACTATCTTACGGTCGCGGCGACGCTGTTCGTCATCGGCATCTTCGGTCTCTTCCTGAACCGCAAGAACGTCATCATCCTGCTGATGAGCATCGAACTGATGCTGCTGGCGGTGAATATCAACCTTGTGGCGTTTTCCAGTTTCCTTGGCGATCTGGTTGGGCAGGTATTTACACTGTTCGTTCTGACCGTTGCGGCGGCCGAGGCGGCGATTGGTCTGGCCATTCTGGTCTGCTTCTTCCGCAACCGCGGTACTATCGCGGTTGAAGACGTCAATATGATGAAGGGGTAAGGGAAAATGGAAACCACCATCCTTTTTGCCCCGCTCGTGGGCGCACTGATCTGCGGTTTTGGCTGGCGCTTTATTGGTGAGAAAGCCGCCATGTGGACCGCCACGGGCCTGCTGTTCTTGGCTTGTTTGCTGTCGTGGATCGTGTTCTTCACCTTTGACGGGGTAACCCAGCAAGTCGAAATCATGCGCTGGATCGAGAGCGGCTCGCTGTCGACAAGCTGGGCTGTGCGTCTTGACCGACTGACTGCGATCATGCTGATCGTGGTCACGACTGTTTCGGCGCTCGTGCACCTTTATTCCTTTGGCTACATGGATCACGATCCGCAGTGGCGTGAGGGCGAAAGCTATAAGCCGCGCTTCTTTGCCTATCTGTCCTTCTTCACCTTCGCCATGCTGATGCTGGTGACGGCTGATAACCTGGTTCAGATGTTCTTTGGCTGGGAAGGCGTGGGCGTCGCATCCTACCTGTTGATCGGGTTCTATTATCGCAAGCCGAGCGCCAATGCCGCGGCGATGAAAGCGTTCATCGTCAACCGCGTCGGCGACTTTGGTTTTGCGCTGGGAATTTTCGCGCTGTTCCTGCTGACGGACAGCATCAACTTTTCTGACATCTTCGCGTCGGCGCCCGAACTGGCGGAAACGCAGCTGCACTTCCTGTGGGGTGAGTGGAACGCCATTGAGGTGATCTGTGTGCTGCTGTTTATCGGCGCGATGGGTAAATCGGCCCAGCTGATCCTGCACACCTGGTTGCCGGATGCGATGGAAGGCCCGACGCCAGTTTCGGCGCTGATCCACGCCGCGACCATGGTGACCGCGGGTGTGTTCCTGGTTTGCCGCATGTCGCCGCTGATGGAGTTTGCGCCGGGTGCAACCGGGTTCATCACCGTGCTGGGAGCCTCGACCGCGTTCTTTGCCGCGACCGTGGGTCTGGTTCAGACCGACATCAAGCGCGTCATCGCTTATTCGACCTGTTCGCAGCTGGGCTACATGTTTGTAGCTGCGGGTGTCGGCATGTACTCGGCCGCGATGTTCCACCTATTCACGCACGCGTTCTTCAAAGCGCTGTTGTTCCTTGGTGCCGGTTCGGTGATCCACGCCATGCATCACGAACAGGAGATGACCGAATACGGCGGATTGCGAAAGAAGATCCCTTATACCTTCTGGGCGATGATGATCGGTACGCTGGCCATCACGGGTGTCGGCATTCCGCTGACCACAATCGGGTTCGCCGGGTTCCTGTCCAAGGACGCCATCATTGAGAGCGCTTATGCGGGCGGATCGGCTTATGGTTTCTGGTTGCTGGTTGTCGCGGCTGCCTTCACCTCGTTCTACAGCTGGCGTCTGATCTTCCTGACCTTCTACGGCAAGCCGCGTGGCGATCAGCATACGCATGACCACGCGCATGAAAGCCCGATGGTGATGCTGGTGCCGCTGGGCGTTCTGTCTCTGGGTGCGGTCTTTGCGGGCATGATCTGGTACGGCAACTTCTTTGGTCACGCAGACAAAGTTGGCAAGTTCTACGGCATTCCGGTTGCCGAGGCGTCCGAGCACGCAGAGGCCGGTGATCACGGTCAAGCGGATGCGCATGCTGACGACGATCATGCGGCGGATACTCATTCGGACAACGGCCACGGTGATGAGGCTGCGCATGCTGACGCTGCCCATGGTGAGGATGACGCGCATGGCGACAAGGCCGCGCATGGTGGCGATCATCACTACGCCTTCGCAGGCAAGCCGGGCGAGGGAGCGCTTTATATCGCACCGGACAACCACATTCTGGACGATGCTCACGCGGCTCCGAAGTGGGTTAAGGTCTCGCCTTTCGTGGCGATGGTGCTGGGTTTCGTCATGGCTTACTGGTTCTATATCGTGAATCCG
Organism: Ruegeria sp. ABF4_144; assembly: GCF_056160045.1. Taxonomy (NCBI): domain Bacteria; kingdom Pseudomonadati; phylum Pseudomonadota; class Alphaproteobacteria; order Rhodobacterales; family Roseobacteraceae; genus Ruegeria; species Ruegeria sp. ABF4_144. The sequence continues at coordinate 2,156,040 of NZ_JBSWWK010000001.1, read as the reverse complement.
TCACTGCCGGGACGTTTGGCGCAGAACCAACGGCCGCTGTATCTGTTCCTGCTGAACAAGTGGTATTTTGACGAGATCTATGACGCGATCTTCGTCAAGCCCACCGTGGCGCTTGGCCGGTTCCTGTGGAAACGCGGCGATGGCAACACCATCGACGGGTTCCTGAACGGTGTCGCCATGGGCGTTGTTCCCTTCTTCACCCGCCTCGCAGGCAAGGCGCAGACGGGCTACATCTTTACTTACGCCTTCTGGATGGTCTTGGGCATCGCCGCCCTTGTCACCTGGATGTCGATCGGCGGAGGCGCACACTAATGGATAATATCCTCTCCATCGTCACCTTCATCCCCGCAGTCGCGGCAGGCATTCTTGCCCTGTTCCTGCATGGGGATGACGTGGCTGCGCAGCGCAACGCGAAATGGGTCGCGCTGGTGGCAACAACGGTGACCTTCCTCGTCTCGATCGGCATCTATACGGGCTTTGATCCGTCCAATACCGGCTTCCAGATGGTGGAAGAGGGTGAGTGGCTGCTGGGCCTGAAATACAAGATGGGTGTTGATGGCATCAGCGTTCTTTTCGTTCTGCTGACCACTTTCATTATGCCGCTGACCATTCTGGCCAGCTGGCAGGTCACTGACCGCGTCAAGGAATACATGATCGCCTTCTTGCTGCTGGAAACGCTGATGTTGGGCGTGTTCATGGCGCTGGATCTGGTGCTGTTCTACCTGTTCTTCGAGGCAGGCCTGATCCCGATGTTCCTGATCATCGGCATCTGGGGTGGCGCGAACAGGATTTACGCCAGCTTCAAGTTCTTCCTCTACACCTTCCTCGGCTCGGTTCTGATGCTGGTGGCGATGGTTGCGATGTACGCAGATGCAGGCACCACTGACATTGAAGCTCTGATGAGCCACAATTTCTCGTCCGAAGGGTTCAGCGTTCTGGGCATCTATATCGTCGGCGGAATGCAGACGCTGATGTTCCTGGCGTTCTTTGCCTCGTTTGCGGTGAAAATGCCGATGTGGCCGGTTCACACCTGGCTGCCAGATGCACACGTGCAGGCTCCTACTGCGGGCTCGGTCGTGCTGGCGGCGATCTTACTGAAGATGGGCGGCTATGGCTTCCTGCGGTTCAGTCTGCCGATGTTCCCTGTGGGCTCGGCGGTAATGACCGACCTGGTGCTGTGGATGTCGGCCATCGCCGTGGTCTACACCTCGCTGGTAGCGCTGGTGCAGGAGGATATGAAAAAGCTGATCGCCTATTCCTCTGTCGCCCACATGGGGTTCGTGACCATGGGTATCTTTGCTGCAAACCAACAGGGTATCGACGGCGCGATCTTCCAGATGCTGAGCCACGGTTTCATCTCGGCCGCGCTCTTCCTGTGTGTCGGCGTGATCTATGACCGGATGCACACCCGCGATATCGACGCGTACGGAGGTCTGGTGATCCGGATGCCCGCCTATGCGCTGGTCTTCATGTTGTTCACCATGGCCAATGTAGGCCTGCCGGGTACGTCCGGGTTCATTGGGGAATTCCTGACCCTGATGGGCACGTTCCAGGTCAACACCTGGGTGACCGCAGTCGCCGCAACCGGCGTGATCTTCTCAGCGGCTTACGCGCTGTGGCTGTACCGTCGGGTGGTCTTTGGCGACCTGATCAAGGAAAGCCTCAAGGCGATGACCGACATGAGCTCGCGCGAGCGGCTGATCTTCGCACCGCTGATCGTGATGACCATTTTGCTGGGCGTCTACCCGTCGCTGGTAACGGATGTGATCGGCAACTCGACCGCTGCACTGATTTCGAACTATGACACGGCTCTGGCCGCGGCCGAGGCTGCGTCACAGACGGCCGCTTCGCATTAAGGAGGCTTTGGAGACATGATCCAGGCTGATCTGACAATAATCCTGCCAGAGATCGTTTTGGCCGTATATGCGATGGCCGCTCTGATCGGGGCAGTCTATACGGTGAAAGACGGGCTGGCGCCGATCCTTGTGTGGTCGACAGCTGGCCTGATGGCGCTGTTGGCCATCTGGATTGCCACAAATGGCGACGGCGTCAACGTGGCGTTCAACGGTATGTTCGTCGACGACGGGTTCTCGCGCTTTGCCAAGGTTGCGATCCTACTGTCCGCCGCGGCCGTTCTGGTGATGAGTCAGGACTACATGTCGCGCCGCGGGCTCCTGCGGTTCGAATATCCGCTGCTGGTGGCTCTGGCCGCGGTGGGCATGATGATGATGGTCAGCGCGGGCGACCTGATGTCCCTGTATATGGGGCTGGAGCTGCAGTCGCTGTCGCTCTATGTCGTTGCCGCCCTTCGCCGTGACAGTGCGAAATCGACCGAGGCCGGTCTGAAGTACTTTGTGCTGGGCGCGCTCAGCTCGGGCCTGCTGCTGTATGGCGCGTCGCTGGTATATGGCTTTACCGGAACTACGCTGTTCTCGGGCATCATCCAGACTGTCCACCATGGCGACGTCTCGGTTGGCCTGCTGTTTGGCCTGATTTTCCTGATCTCGGGATTGGCGTTCAAGGTCTCGGCAGTGCCGTTCCACATGTGGACACCGGACGTGTACGAAGGCTCGCCCACCCCGATTACCGCCTTCTTTGCCACCGCACCGAAAGTGGCGGCGATGGCTTTGTTTGCCCGCCTGATGCACGACGCCTTTGGTGGAGTGGTGAAGGACTGGCAGCAGGTGATCGTTCTGCTGTCCGTACTGTCGATGCTGCTGGGCGCGGTTGCCGCGATTGGTCAGCGCAACATCAAGCGGCTGATGGCCTTTTCCTCGATTGCCCATATGGGTTATGCGCTGATCGGTCTGGCGGCAGGTACGGAACTGGGCATCAAGGCGATGCTTATGTATCTGGCGATCTACGTGACTATGAATATCGGTACCTTCGCCTTCATCCTGATGATGGAGCGTGACGGTAAGCCTGTCACCGATATCGACGCGCTGCGCCAGTACTCCAAACGTGATCCGGGTAAGGCGCTGGCTGTTCTGATTTTGATGTTCTCGCTGGCCGGTGTTCCGCCTATGCTGGGCTTTTTCGCCAAGTTCGGCGTGTGGCAGGCCGGTATCAGCGCGGGGCTGACCGGACTGGTCATCGTCTCGGCCATCGCCTCTGTGATCGGTGCCTTCTACTACCTGCGGATCGTGTTCTACATGTATTTTGGGGAAGAGAACGAGGATCCGATCGAAACACGTTCTACGCCGGTTCTGTGGGTCGCCCTGATGGGGTCGGCAGCGTTGATGCTTATTGGCGTGTTCTACCAATTTGGCATCGAGGGCGCGGCGGCAGCTGCGGCGGCAACGCTTGTCAACTGATTTGCTTAACATCCAATTGCAGGAGGCTCGGTCAGCGGACCGGGCCTTTTTGCCATGACCGATTGGCCGCAGGGATACGGGCTGCACATCGTGCAGGAGGTCGACAGCACCCTGAACGAAGCGGCCCGGCTAGCCCCAACGGCGCCTGGTCCGGTCTGGATTATGGCGCACCACCAGACCGCGGCACGCGGTCGGCGGGGTAGGGCTTGGGCCAACCCCAAAGGCAATCTGGCAGCGACGCTGTTGATGCGCCCGCAGGGGAATCCGGAACAGGCCGCATTGCGCAGCTTTGTGGCCGCACTGGCGTTGTTCGATGCCTGTGTTGCGGTCACGGGCCGGGCGGCGGGGTTGTCCCTGAAGTGGCCCAATGATGTGCTGCTGAACGGCGGCAAACTGGCCGGTATCTTGCTGGAAAGCACCGGGCAAGGGCGTGAGCTGTCTCATCTGGCCATTGGGATCGGCGTGAATCTGTCCGAAGCGCCCCCGGCCTATGCCGTTGAACAAAGTGCGGTACGGCCAGTGTCTTTGCTGTCGGAAACCGGTGCGGCGGTTATCCCCGAGGATTTTCTGACCGAACTGGCTTCGGCCTACGCGCGGTATGAAACCCAGTTCGTGACCTACGGGTTCGAACCGATCCGTAGCGCCTGGTTGGCGCGCGCCGCCCGCTTGGGCGAGGTGATCACTGCCCGAACCTCAACCTCCGAGACGGTGGGAACCTTTGAAACCGTAGACTCGAACGGCAACCTTGTCTTAAAGACCGCCAAGGGCCGCGTCAGCATTCCTGCGGCGGATGTGTTTTTCTGAAGGAGGCGCAGATGCTTCTGGCAATTGACTGCGGCAACACCAATACCGTGTTCTCGATCTGGGATGGCGAGCAGTTTCTGTGCACCCTGCGGACCTCGACCCACCATTCCCGCACGGCGGACGCCTATTTCACCTGGTATTCGACGCTGGTGAAGCATTACGGGATCAATGCGGATATCACCGATGTGGTCATCGCTTCGACCGTGCCGCGCGTGGTGTTCAACCTGCGCATCTTTGCCGATCGTTTCTTTGGTTGCCGCCCGCTTGTCGTGGGTAAACCGGAATGCCTGCTGCCTGTGGCACCGCGCATTGACGAGGGGACCATTCCCGGGCCTGACCGTCTGGCCAACGCCGTCGGCGCGTTTGACCGTCACGGAGGCGACGTGGTGGTTGTCGATTTCGGGACGGCGACCAACTTTGACGTGGTCGCGTCGGACGGGGCCTATGTCGGCGGCATAATCGCGCCCGGTGTGAACCTCAGCCTTGAGGCGTTGCACCAGGGGGCAGCGGCCTTACCGCATATCGACATCACCCGCCCGGAAAAGGTTATCGGAACAAATACGGTTGGCTGCATTCAATCTGGCGTGTATTGGGGCTATTCCGGGTTGATCGAGGGGCTGATTGCCCGGATCAAAGCGGAATACGGCATGCCGATGAAAGTGGTTGGCACCGGCGGGCTTGCGCCTTTGTTCGATCAGGCGGATGTCGGGTTTGACGCGATCGAAGATGATCTGACGATGCACGGACTGACCGTGATCCATCGCTATAACAAGGAAAATGGCTCGACATGAGCAGTGAACGACTGATCTATTTGCCGCTGGGTGGTGCCGGTGAAATTGGCATGAACGCCTATGTCTATGGCTACGGCAAACCGGGGCAGGAGCGTCTGATCCTCGTCGACCTGGGGGTTACCTTCCCTGATATGGACACGACACCTGGTGTTGATCTGATCCACGCCGATATCTCGTGGCTTCAGGAACGTGCAGACCGGCTGGATGCGGTGTTCGTCACCCACGCGCACGAGGATCACGTGGGCGCGGTTGCGCATTGCTATGAAGCATTGGGCGCACCCGTCTTTGCGCGTGCCTTCACTGCCAATATTGCCCGCCGCAAGATGGAAGAGCACGGCCACCCCGAGGATGCAGTGCAGACGGCCTCGGCTTGGCCTGAGCAGATATCGGTTGGACCGTTCAAGGTCGGGTTCCTGCCTGTTTCGCATTCGATCCCAGAAAGCGCTGCGCTGGTGATCGACACACCTGAAGGTCGGATCGTACATTCCGGGGACTTCAAGCTGGATACGCAGCCCGTCGTTGGCGAACCCTTCGACCCCGAACTGTGGGCCGAGGTTGCCAAGTCCGGCGTCAAGGCGCTGGTTTGTGACAGCACCAACGTGTTCTCGCCCCATGCTGGCCGCTCGGAATCCGAAGTAGGCCCTGAGATCACCAAGCTGGTCGAAAGCGCAGAGGGCATGGTGGTTGCCACCACCTTTGCCTCGAACGTAGCAAGGGTAAAAACGCTGGCCGAGGCGGGTGCACGGGCCGGGCGTTCGGTTGTGTTGTTGGGCCGTGCCATGCGACGGATGATCGAGGCTGCGACCGAAACCGGCATCCTGTCGGATTTCCCCAAGGTCGTCAGCGCCGAAGAGGCCGTGGACCTGCCGCGCCAGAACTTGATGCTTATCGTGACCGGCAGCCAGGGCGAACGCCGCGCGGCTAGCGCTCAGTTGGCACGCGGCAAGTATCGCGGGATCGAGCTGAAAGAGGGCGACCTGTTTCTGTTCTCGTCCAAGACTATTCCCGGAAACGAACGGGGCGTGATCTTCATCATTAACCAGCTCAGCGAAAAGGGCGTGGACGTGGTGGATGACAGTTCGGGTTTGTATCACGTGTCCGGCCACGCCAATCGCCCCGATCTTGAGAGGGTGCATGCGCTGATCGACCCGCAGATGGTGATCCCGATGCATGGCGAACACCGGCATCTGCGCGAACATGCCAAGCTGGCCGAAGCAGGCGGACGCACGGGCATTTTGGCCGTGAACGGCACAATGCTGGATCTGACCGGAAATAAACCCAAAGTGGCCGATTATATCGAAACTGGTCGCACATATCTGGACGGCACCGTCAAGGTTGGCGCGTTGGACGGGATCGTGCGGGACCGTATCCGTATGGCGCTGAACGGACACGTGACGGTGACAGTCATTCTGGATGAAGAGGATGAGCCGTTGGGCGAGCCATGGTGCGACACGATGGGTCTGGCCGAGATCGGAACCTCCAAGGCCGCGCTGGTAGAGGTGCTAGAAGAGGACCTGAACCAGTTCCTGATGCGGGCCGATGCCAAAACCCTGCGCGACGATGACAAGCTGGAAGAGGCCATGCGCCGCATCGTGCGTCAGACGGCCAAAGCCGAGATTGGCAAAAAGCCCGAAGTGACCACGGTGATCAGCCGAATGAAATGACACCTAGTCCGCGTCAGGCATCGGATAGCCTTTGAGCTGCAGGAACAAGCTTTGTTCCTCGGTATGCAAGTAAAGGGGTACGGTGGCAGGCGGCTCGGGGCTTGAAACCCGGGCCGCGATTTCGGCCAGAACCACCTCGGTAATGAACGGCAGGTCCAGATCACGCGCACGGTCAAGCGGGACCCATTGCAGGTGGGACAGCTCATCCGAGGCACGACTGAAATCGTCCAGGTCGCCCTGAATCGCGCTGGCATCGACCAGAAAGAACCGCGCGTCGAAGCGGCGCGGTCGGCCCGGTGGCGTCACAGCGCGGAAAACAAACTGCAACGCATCGGCGGCGGGGCGAAAACCCATGGAGGCAAAGCCCTGCCAGTCCTCGGGGATAGTGCTGTCCCAAGAGCCAGGTACACCCAAAATCAATCCGGTTTCTTCCCACAATTCTCGGACCGCGGCTGCGGCCAGTGCAGTCTGCAGCCCCGGTTCGGATTTCTCGTCCAGCCGTTCGCGGCAAAGTTCGGGCATGGGGGCGGCCAGAGCGATGTCTCTGTCCGCGGCATCGACCGCACCGCCGGGGAACACGAACTTGTTGGGCATAAATACGGCTTTTGCGCCGCGCTGCCCCATCAGGATCGAAGGCTCGGTCAAACGGTCCCGCAGGACGATGACCGTCGCCGCGTTCCGTATCGCTGTTTTGTCTTCCGTCATGCGCCGATCGATCTGTTCACGCGGGCCATTACGCTTTTTCAAACCCGTGCATCCGACGCGCCCATTGATAGGCGATCATAGCGCCTTTCAATCGGGGCAGCAGGAAGAGAGACAGTGCCGTGCATCCGATGGCAAAGATCAGGAACATGGTTAGGGGTTCGGGGCGAAACTCGACATAGGTCACATGCAATGCCGGGGCCAGCAGGTGGCCAACCAACAGAATAGTCAGATAGGCCGGACCGTCATCTGCCCGATGGTGAAACAACTCTTGCCCGCAGTTATCGCAGCAATTGTTAACCTTCAGGTAGCCGTGCAAAATCTTGCCCTCGCCGCAATTCGGGCAACGGCCGCGAAACCCTTTGATCAAAGCAGGCCGTGTCGGACGGTCACTCTCGGTCGTGGTGTCGATCGTTTGATCTGTCATTTTGAAACTCGCGCGTTCGATTGCGCTGGATAATGCGCTTGTTTTGTTCCGCAGAAAAGGGGGGTGCGGCGCTTTGTGACTTAGGTCGGCTGCAACGGGCCGTCAGAGTTATTTGAGATTTTTGCGACGGAACCCGTGTGCCAGCCCGTTTGTACCTATGTGAGCAGCGGCGATGAGGCCGCAAAACAAAGGGAAAACGATATGAAAAGCGCGAAATTCATTCCGGCCATCCTGATCTCGGCTGTTGCAATTACGGGTACTTCGGTCCTGGCGGCCGGACCTAAAAATCGCGAACCTGTGAGCTTTCAGGAGCTGGATGCCAATGGTGACGGACAACTGACCAAGGAAGAAATGGAGGCCCACCGCACGCAACGGTTCAATGACGCAGACACAAATGGTGACGGTCAGTTAAGCGTTGAGGAAATGCAGGCTGCGGCGCAAAAGAAAGCTAATGACCGAGTGACCAAGATGTTCGAAAAACATGACGCCAACCAGGACGGTTTTCTGAGTGACGACGAGTTGCCCAAACCGCGTCGCGCTGGCAAGATGTTTGATCGTATCGACGCGGATAACAGCGGTACGATCTCGGAGCAGGAATATGCCGATGCAAAAGAGCGGATGGGCCGGAAGCACAAAAAGCAGGGTAAGGCGGACTCTGACGATAGCTGATGAAGGATGGAGGATCTGACCTCCCCTCTGCACGAAGTCCGTGGCGCGCCCTGCGCTGCGGACAATTCGGACGATGCGTTGCTGCGGCAGTTCGCCGAAGGCGATGCTGTTGCTGCTCGTGAATTGACCGATCGGCTGGCACCGCGATGTTTTTCGGTGGCGATGCGGATGCTGGGTAACCGAGCTGAGGCCGAAGACGTGACGCAGGATGCGATGATGCGGCTTTGGCAGATGGCACCGAACTGGGTGTCTGGTCAGGCCAAAGTGTCAACCTGGCTGTATCGCGTGACGCTGAACTTATGTGTGGACATACAACGCAAGAAACGTCCGGACCGGCTGGACGATGTGCCAGAGCCCGAGGATGGCGACCTGAGTGCTGCGGATCGGTTGCAGAACGCGGCACGCAAGGATGCGTTACAGGCAGCGTTATCACAGTTGCCGGATCGTCAGCGGCAGGCTGTGATCTTGCGGCATATCGAGGAATTGCCCAACCCGGAAATCGCTGGGATCATGGGTGTTTCGACGGAAGCGGTGGAGAGCCTGACTGCACGAGGAAAACGGGCCTTGGCGTCGATACTGGCCGGGCGGCAGAATGAACTGGGGTACGAAGATGGCTGAAAACGACATGGACCTGGATCAGTTGTTTGCCCAAGCGCGGCAAACCAGACCTGAACTGCCTGACGATCTGGCGGTCCGTATTCTGACGGATGCCGAAGAAGTGCGTCTGGATCGGTTGAAACCTGCCACACCCCCGCGTTCGGCCTGGGCACGGATACTGGACGGGATCGGGGGCTGGCAGAGCATGGGCGGGCTGGTCGCGGCCAGCGCGGCAGGTGTCTGGATCGGGTTTTCTGCACCGGACTTTTTGCCTGATGCCGCAACGATTATCTATCCGCAAGAGACCAGCTTTGTGGTCGCTGACCTTGGCTTGGACACAACTTTTCTGGAGGACGCCGAATGAGCGAGAATGCCAAGCCCAAAAGACGTTGGGTAACGGTTCTGCTGTCTGTTTCGTTGGCGCTGAACCTGTTGATCGCCGGGGTCGCTCTGGGCACAGTTTATCGGGTCAAGGGCGGGGATCACGGCAAAGCGCCTCCGGGGTTTGGACCCGCGATTTATCGGGCATTGCCCAAAGAAGATCGGAAAGCCCTGCGCGGCGAGCTATCCGAGCGGCATCAGAAAGGCGCGAAACTGCGGTCAGAGGATTTTGCCGCACTTGAGGCCGCATTGCGGGCCGAGCCGTTTGACCCTGCGGTTGTGAAGGCGTTGTTGCAGCAACAGGCACAGGCCATGGCCGAGTTGCAAGGGGCATTGCAGGAAGAATGGCTGGACCGGATCACGGAGATGACGGACGCGGAACGTCAGGTTTATGCGGACAGGCTGCAAGAGGTGGTCCAGCGCAAACGCCACGGCCGTAAGCACAAGGACCAGTAACCCTAGGCGGCGCTTTGTCGGACTCGAACCTGATCGCGGCCAGCTGTCTTGGCCGCATAAAGTGCGGTGTCAGCTGATTTGATCAGCAGTTCTAGTCCGGTAGCTTGTTGCGATGATGAAGCTGTTTCGGGCTGGTGTGCGATCAGCCCAATGCTGATCGTGACCGGGATAGGGGCAGGGGTGTCTGGCAGCTCAAAGGGTTTCTGGCGGATGCAATCACACAAGCTGCGCGCCAGTTCGAGAGCCTGGGCTTGAGTGGTCGCCGACAGGCCGATCATGAATTCCTCCCCTCCGATCCGGGCAATGAAACCAGCGGCACCCAAAGTCTGCTTTAGCCGTTTTGCCGCCTCGGTCAGAACCAGATCCCCTCCGGTATGGCCAAACTTGTCGTTGATGGCCTTGAAGTGATCCAAATCGGCCAGCATTACCGCAAAGCCTTTCCCGGTGCGGGTGGATTGATGAGCGATCTGATCCATCGCTCGCATGGCATAGCGGCGATTGTGCAAACCTGTCAGGGGATCCACCCAGGAGTCGACCAAACTACGCCGCAAAGACGCGCGCATGTGATCCAATTGGGTTTTGCGTTTGATCTGACGGTCCAGTCGTAACAGGATTTCATCCGCGCAGAATCCTTCTAGGCAAATTGCGTCAGCGCCCCGGTCCAGCGCCTCTGAGGCCAACGCGGCATTCTCTTCCGCCAGAACGCCGATCAGAACTGTATGCCGGGTGGTGCTGCGGGATTTCAGATCGGCCAGCAGATTCAGACCCGATGGGTTTGCACCGATCTCAAAGATGATGGCATCCGGCACAGGCCCAGACAAAATACCCTGCAGGTTCGTCGCGGTATGAGCAGACAGGGTGTGCCGCGCGCGTTTGGACAGAGCATTTTGCCACAGTGTGCCAGTCCGCGCGATTCCCGTCAGAATGGCCACACGGGCCGCCTTGGGAGGAACGATGGACGCTGCACCGGGTTCTGCAAATCCGATGGGGTGCGAACCGGACCCGACATGCAGCTCTTGCGTCTCGACTCGTGCGCGCAACAGGCTGCGCACCCGTGCCAGCAGAAACGTGTCTTTGAAGGGGTGCGTCAACACATCGTCCAACCCTTCCGCGAGGGCCTTCAACCGGGCCGACTTGTCGTTTTGCGGTGCAATCGCAACCACCGGCACTCCGATTAGATCCGGATCAGCCTGAACAAGCCTTTTGACGTCCGCTGCTGTGCCATCCGGCAAGGTCTGAGAGGTCAGAACCAGATCTGGTTTCGCACGCCGCAACAGCCCAGCGAGGCCCTGAAGCCGTTCGCCCTGGACGACGTGGTACCATGCTGCCGTCAGTTGAACCTTCAGCATGATGCGATTGGTTGAGGTCCCGTCGAGGACAAGGATGGTTCCCTGCACGGACATATCAGTCACCATTGATTGCATGCGTTTCTAAAGTGTTTATGAGTCTGGTTAACAAACCCTTTCCATGACCTGATCCGGGGCTACTTTATGGCAATATCCGCCCAATCTGCAGAAACGCTGGCGCTCAATGTTCTGGGCTGGCTGGTCGGTAACGACGAATTGCTTCCGGTTTTTCTGGGGTCGACCGGAGCCTCTGCGCAGGATTTGCGTGACCGCGCAAACGAAACGGAATTCTTGGGGTCGGTGCTTGAGTTTCTTATGCTTGACGATTCGTGGGTGATCGCTTTCTGTGACGCAAACTCTGTGCCCTATGATCAGCCCGGTCAGGCGCGCGCGGTGTTGTCCGGTGGTGCCGACGTCCACTGGACCTGATCCAACAACTTTGCAGGAGCATTCAATGCCCATCGACGCGATCCTGTTCGACAAGGACGGAACCTTGTTTGATTTTGCCAATACCTGGGGCGCGTTCGGGCGCAATATGGTGCTGCGCCTGGCTGATGGCGATCATGCACGCGCAGCCGAATTGGGTCAGTTTATCGGGTTCGATCTGGAACAGGTTGCCTATTCCGAAGACAGTATCGTGATTGCTGGCACGGTTGAGGAAATCGCCGAGGTCCTCGCCCCGCACCTGCCGGACATGACACTGGACGAACTGATCGATGCGCTGAACGCCGAATCGGCTGCGGCCCCGCAGGCGCAGGCGGTTCCGTTGGAACCCTTCTTGGAAGGATTGCGGCAGGCCGGGTTAAAACTGGGCGTTGCGACGAATGATGGGGAAATGCCAGCGTTGCAGCATCTGGCCTCGGTCGGGGTGCGCGATCATTTCGATTTTGTCGCGGGCTATGACAGTGGCCACGGGTTCAAGCCCGGTCCCGGGCAGTTGCTGGCCTTTGCAGCCCATGTGGGCGTGGACCCTGATCGGGTGGCCATGGTCGGGGACAGCCTGCATGATCTGCAGGCCGGGCGCGCTGCCGGGATGACCACGATCGGTGTCCTCACAGGTATGGCTAAGGCCGAAGCACTGGCGCCCATGGCGGATGTGGTGTTGCCGGATATCGGCCACATTCCCAACTGGCTGTCCAAAAACTGACGGCGCGGCGGCCAATTTCGGCGCTTCGTAATTAGAAACCGACATAGACTGTCGCAGACAGAGCGGCCAGACACCCACCTTCGGGGCTTGCATGGGGGTAAGCAAGTTCCGGAGGATCAAATGGCTGACACAAAATCGCGCAGACGTCGCAGTGGGGGGCGGGCCGGTGCTGCCGAGCGTAGGGGCAGCGCGGTGATCGACCAGATGCCCTGGAATCCTCCGATCAATATAGACAACCCGACCGAACCGCTGGATCAGGTGGGGATCGAGGCGATCCATGAAGGGGCCATGCGTATCCTCGAAGAGATCGGGATCGAGTTCTACAACGAAGAAGCCATCGGCATCCTTCGTGAAGCCGGGTGCACCATCGATGGCGACAACGTCCGCATGGGCAGGGATTTCGTTATGGAGATGGTGGCCAAGGCGCCTTCACGCTTTACCATCACGCCGCGCAATCCGGATCGGACGATTGAAATCGGCGGCCGGAATATGGTGTTTGGCAACGTGTCGTCTCCTCCGAACTACTGGGACATGGAGATCGGTACTAAGGTTCCCGGCAATCGCGAGATGTGTCGGAACTTGCTGAAACTGACGCAGTATTTCAACTGTATCCACTTTGCCGGGGGGTATCCGGTCGAGCCGGTCGATATCCACGCCAGCATCCGGCATCTGGACGTTCTTTATGACAAGCTGACTTTAACCGACAAGGCAATGCATGCCTATTCGCTGGGTAAGGAACGCGTCGAAGACGTTATGGAAATGGTCAGAATTGCTGGTGGCCTGAGCCATGAAGAATTCGAAGCCTCTCCGAGGATGTACACAAACATCAACTCGACCTCACCGTTGAAGCACGATCATCCGATGATTGATGGCTGTCTTCGGTTGGCGCGGCGAGGGCAGGCGATCGTGGTAACACCGTTTACCCTAGCCGGGGCGATGGCACCGGTGACGATGGCCGGGGCCGTGGCTCAATCTCTGGCCGAAGCGCTGTGTGCGATTGCTTTGTTCCAATATGTCCGCCCGGGGATTCCCTGCGTGATCGGGACGTTCACGTCGAACGTTGATATGAAGTCGGGCGCACCCGCCTTTGGCACGCCCGAATACATGCGGTCGACCCAAATGACCGGGCAGATGGCGCGGTATTATGGCTTGCCGATGCGGTCATCGGGTGTGTGTGCGGCCAACGTGCCTGACGGACAGTCGGTGTGGGAGACGTCGAACTCTCTGTGGGCCGCCGTCCAGTCGGGCACCAACATGGTTTATCACGCGGCTGGCTGGCTTGAGGGCGGGCTTATCGCCAGCCCGGAAAAATTCATCATGGACTGCGAAATCCTCCAGCAAATCCAACGCTATATGCAGCCCGAAGTTATCGCAACGGGACCGGATGAGATCGCACTTGAGGCAATCCGAGCGGTTGGGAATGATGGCCATTTCTTTGGCGTTCAACACACGCAGGACCGTTACACCACGGCGTTTTACCAGCCCTTCCTGAGCGATTGGCGAAACTACGAAGGCTGGAACGTCGCAGGCGGTATCTGGACGGCGGAACGGGCGCATCACATGTTCAAAGAAATCATCACCAACTTTGAGCCTCCGGCGATGGATGAAAGTATCCGCGAGGAACTGGCCGAGTTTGTTACCCGCCGGAAAGCCGAAGGCGGGGCGCCGACGGATTTCTAGTTTTCTGTCAACGACTTCCATCGTGAGACTCAATCAGATTTTCGGCATCTCACGGTCTATCTTGGTGTTTTGTTAAGGATTGTCGGGCCAGATTGGTGCTGAAACCAATCTGGGGCACATCATGCATGGTCTGATCAATCGGGCGGTACAGTCTTTTGTATGCGCGACTTACGGACAATCGTGCTGGCTGCGCGTGACCGAGGCGGCTGAACTGGGCTTTGTCGAGTTCGAGGCCATGCTGGTCTATGACGACGACATGACCGTCAGGGTTCTAGACGCGCTCTGTGTCGATCTGAACCGCCCGCGCGCCGAAATCCTAGAGGATCTTGGAACCTATCTGGTTTCGCACCCCAACATGGAAGATTTACGTCGGCTGCTGCGTTTCGGCGGCGTAACCTATGTCGAGTTCCTGCATTCGCTCGACGATTTGTCCGATCGCGTGCGGCTGGCCGTTTCTGACCTCAGCTTACCAGCGCTGGAGTTGAGAGAGATAGCACCAACAGAATACCAGCTTTATTGCCACCCTGGTTTGCCCGGTTATTCCAGCGTGATGGCCGGGGTCCTGCGCGCTATGGCTGATGACTATGGCGCTTTGGCGATGCTGTCCCATGACGGGCAGGAGGGTGAAGCGGAGGTCATCTCGATTGTGCTCGTTGAAAGCGCCTTTGCCGAAGGGCGTCACTTCGATTTGGGGGCGCGAAAATCATGATAGACACCAGTGATCTGGCGACTCTTCTCGAGACGCTTTGTCCGATGTTCGTTCTGGTGGACGAAAACGGGCGGATACTTCGTGTTGGGCCGACCTTGCAAAAACTGCGCCCCGATCAACCGATGGCTGGGATTGACTTCCTGGATGTGTTCGAACTGGTCCGACCGCGAACCGTAACAACACTGTCGGCGTTGATGGCGCTGGCCGGTGCCAAGCTGCACCTCAAGCTTCACGACACGCCGCGCACGGCTCTGAAAGGGCTGATCGCGCCTCTTCCGCAAGGAAAAGGTGCGGTCATCAACTTGTCCTTTGGTATCTCGATCTTGGATGCGGTGCGTGACTATGCCCTGACCAGTGCGGATTTTTCGGGCACGGACCTTGCCATCGAACTGTTGTATCTGGTCGAAGCCAAATCCGCCGCGATGGAGGCCTCGCGGTCGCTGAACTTGCGGCTGCAGGGGGCGATGCTAGCAGCCGAAGAACAAGCCTTCACTGACATGTTGACCGGGCTACAGAACCGACGAGCGATGGATGTGTTGCTGGGTCATCTGATATCCGGGAATTCACCATTTGCGTTGATGCATCTGGACTTGGATTTCTTTAAATCGGTCAATGATCAGTACGGGCACGCCGCGGGGGATTACGTGCTTCAGCAGGCCGCCCGGATCATGGTCGAGGAAACCCGCAACGATGACACGGTTGCCCGCATCGGAGGGGATGAGTTCGTCATTATATTCAAAGGTCTGTCGGACGAAGGGATTTTATCGGCGATTGCGGCGCGCTTGATCGAACGGTTGCAAATACCGATGGCGTTCGAGAACAACACCTGCCGGATTTCCGCCAGCATCGGAACCGCGCTATCGACTCAGGTTCAGCCTCCCAAGGCAGCCGAAATTCTGAATGCGGCTGATCTGGCGCTTTATGAAGCAAAGAGGAAAGGCAGGTCCCGACATTGTCTTTATTCGGCCCTTGTGGGGCAGCGGCAGGGCAGTCCAGCCTCCGGGGTGGCCTCGGATTGATCCCGTGATGCAAACTTCGCGGGGCTCGAAGGGTCAGGTTGTGTCGAACTGGCGGGACAGGGTGGTTGCAATATGGTGCTTGATCCGGGGCAACTCGCCGACAACGGGCGTTACTTGACCCTTGAATTCAGCCGCGCTCAGTTCTTGCGGAACATCGTCAATCACATGGCCGCCGTGACATGCAAAATACGGTAGGCACAACGCCTGAGCGGACAGGCCCGATGCGGCTTCGGCAATAGAGGGCGGCTCTTCGACAAACCCCAGACGCGTCGACTTGAACGCCAAGTGTTGCGCCAGATCGTTGGCAAAGGCGCGGGCCACGGCTGAGGGGTTGCGGCTACGGCCAGATCCGTGCGCGGCCAGTACCAGATCGGTCTCTTCTGCGGCCCATCGGTTTTCGTTCAGCTTGTCACCCAGTGCCGCAGCAACTAGGCTCGGCAGGTCCGGATCCACACCTAAAGGATCGAGAATGCGCAGGTTTCGTCCGACGAGACGCTTTGGCAGGGCGCTGGTGACAAACCAGCCCTTGGCCATGAAAAGCGGATAAATTACGGCGTCATCGTTCAACTCTGCCACGCGCTGTTCGAAAACGCCCGGTGCAGCCAGCGTGGCAGATCGCACAGTCACGCCATCACACAAAGCATCCACCTCGGCAGCATAGGCGGCCAGCGCCTCTTCAGCCGGGATTGGTTCCGACGGCTGACCATGGGCGACGATAAGGGCGTGGGGCATTTACTCGATCCTGTCTGATTTCCCGATAGGTGTTCCCTGTCGTACCAAAGTCAATCCAAACCGTCCCGACGTCAGCCCAAAAGTGTCAGCCAGAACCAGACTGACAGGATGGAAACCCCGGTCCCGATCAACACGGAAGAGGCTGCGACCCGTTTGGCGCGGCCATACATGTTAGCAAAGATGTAGGCGTTAAAACCGGGTGCCATGGCCGCGTTCAGCACGCCCGAGCGGAACAGGTCTTGCGGCAGGCCCAGCGACGAACCGAACAGCCACACAAGGCTGGGGTGCAGCATCAACGAAATGGCGCAGACATAGGCAATCGTGCGCAAGTCGCCCTCTGGCTTGTATTTGACCAGAACGCCACCTAATGCAAACAAGGCGCCGGGCAGCGCGGCGCGGGTGATCAGACCAAGCGCCTCATCCACCACTGACGGCACGCCGATCCCGGATAGATTGACTACAAATCCCAGAGCGATACCTAGGATCAGAGCGTTGCGGAACATGGCCGACAAAACCGACCCGATCATGCGCGTGCCGCCATTGCCGCGATTGCGGACCACCTCCATCACGGTGATGCCGACGCAGTAACAAAACGGCGCGTGAAAGGCGATGATCGCATAGTTGCCGGATAGGTTCCCCGGCCCGTAGGCGCGTTCGGTAATCGGCAGGCCCAAAAGTACCGAGTTCGAGAACAGGCAGCAGAATCCTATAGCGACGCAATCCTCCCACTCGCGGTGAAAGATCAGGCGGGCACCGAACAGGCCAGCGGTGAAACACAGTGCCGCTGCAGTATAAAAACTGGCCAGAAGCCGAGGGTCGAAGCTGCTGCTCAGGTCAAGATGCGCGATGGCGAGAAACAGCAGGCAGGGTATGGCAAAGCCTTGGGTGAACTTCATCAGCCCGTCTACATGGACCTCTTTGAAGTATCCCAATGATGTCGCGGCGTATCCTGCGCCGATTACCAGAAATACCGGCAGAATGACGTCGATCAGGCTTTGCAGCATCTTGCCACCCCGGGGGATATCAAAGGCTGCAACAGCAGCGCTCTAAAGAGCCTGACGGATCACCATGCCGTCATAGGCCGGTGTGATGTGATCGGCGGTCTCAGATTCGACCGTGGCATAGTCGAGGTCGATATGCATGTTGGTCAGCACTGCGCGTTTAGGTTTCAACTGGTCAATCCAGCCCAGCGTCTTTTCAAGATGCGCATGAGTTGGGTGCGGCGACCGGCGCAGAGCGTCAATGATCAGACAATCCAACCCCTCTAGCAACGCCCACGCGTCGTCGTAGAATTCGGCGACATCCGGCAAATAAACCAGCTTACCCATCTTAAAGCCCAGCGAGTCGATCGAGCCGTGGTTAACCTTGAATGGATGGAACGGGATCGGGCCACCGGGGCCGTCGATTTCGAACGGGCCGTCGATGGTCTTCAGGTCCAAAATCGGCGGGTATGGAGAGGTGTCGGGTTGAATAAACGCGTACCCAAACCGCCCCAACAGGTCGTTTTGGGTGTCGCCATCCGCCCATACTGGAACGCGGGCCTTCATATTGAAGACGATCATACGCAGATCATCGATGCCGTGAACGTGGTCCGCATGGCTGTGCGTATAGACCACTGCGTCCAACCGCCCGGTCCCGGTGCTCAGCAACTGGCTGCGCATATCGGGAGTGGTGTCGATCAGCACGGATGTGGTGCCCTCGGGCCCGTCACGCTCGACCAGCATTGAGCAGCGACGGCGGATATTGCGGGGATTATTGGGATCACACTCGCCCCAATGCCCGCCCAGCCGGGGCACGCCACCTGAGGAGCCGCAGCCGAGGATGGTGCAGCGCAGCTCGGTCATGCGGCCGCCTTGTAGGTCGCGGCTTTGGAGAACAACCGGTCGAAATTAGCCTGCGTCTGGGCGGCGAAATCCGCGTAGCCCATGTCGAAAACTTCGGCCCCTTTGCGTGCAGTATGGGCGGTATAAGCCGGTTCGTTGCGTTTGCCTCGATAGGGCGGTGGGGCCAGATAGGGTGCGTCGGTTTCCACCAGAACGCGGTCGACCGGAGCAGCGGCGAAGATATCGCGCAGTTCCTGACTTTTGGGAAAGGCGGCGATGCCGGACATCGACAGGTAGAACCCCAGATCCAGTGCCGCTTTTGCCAGCTCTGCCGAGGACGAAAAGCAGTGCATAACGCAGGAATAGGGCGCGTTACGGTGCTCCTCGGCCAGTATGCGTGCCATGTCGTCGTCGGCTGCACGCGCGTGGACAATCAAGGGCAGGCCAGTGCGCTGGGCAGCCTCGATATGGACGCGCAACGATTGCTTTTGCACCTCGGCGCTGTCGGCGGTGTAGTGGTAGTCCAAACCGGTTTCACCAATGCCAACAAATTTTGGGTGCTGCGCCAGTGCGACCAGTTCATCGACGGTCGCCATCGGTTCATCTGCAGCGCTCATCGGGTGGGTGCCGGCGGCGTAGAAGACGGGCGCGTGGGCCTCGGCAATGGCGCGGACGGTGGGTTCATTGCGCAGGCGCGTGCAGATTGTGACCATGCGGGTCACCCCCGCCTCGGCGGCGTTGGCAACAATCTGGTCTAGTTGCCCCTCGAAATCGGGAAAATCCAGGTGGCAATGGCTGTCGGTGATCTGGGGGGTGTCGCTCATCTGCTCTGACCGGCGGTTTCCTGTATCTTGAACACCGTATCTAGGACCAGAGCGGCAGGGTCAAGGTTCACCGCCTGACCATGTCGTGCGCGGGCAGTGATTGTCGCGGCGACCTCGGCCCATTGGCGCGCTTGGTACGGCGATGAGGACAAGCGCACCAGCGTTTCGGCCTCATGTGGCGCGGCCTCTGGCGAGGGAGGCGCGCCGGTTGCGCCGGTCAATGCGAGGCGCGACAGGGCTACGTCGATCAGGGTGAGCAGCAGTTCGAACCGCTCAGCTGCTCCGCGCTGGGCGGCGGCTTCGGCCAGTTTCAACGCGCGCTGGCGATCCATCCGGGGGAGGGTGCCCAGAATGGCGACTAGCTCGGCGTAAATCTCCAGCCCGCCCAGATTGATCAACCGCACGGCATCCCCCACAGACCCGGCAGCCAATGCGGCAAGGTGGTCGGCCTGTGCGGGCAGTTCGGCGCCGGATTGAATCAGGGCGGACTGCATGTCCTCAGAACCCAAAGGCGACAAACGAAGGGTGCGACAGCGCGACCGGATCGTCGGCAACAGGCGTGATGGCTGGTGCGAGATCAGCAACAGTGTTGTGCGCGCGGGCGGTTCTTCGAGCATTTTCAACAGAGCGTTCGCCGCGCTGACATTCATCTCATCAGCAGAATCCACGATGACGACCCGACGCCCGCCATCCGCCGAGGACAGGCCGAAGAATTTTCCCAGCTTGCGAATGTCGTCGACAACGATTTCATTGCGCAACCGTCCCTGATCGTTGAGCGAGCGGGTAATGACGGCCAGCCCAGGTTCAGCCCCGGCCTGAATTCGATGCGAGACAGGATGTTCGGGATCAATCGCAAGCGTTTCCGGGGGCGGCGGCACGCCGAACAGCCCATCTTCAGCAGGTGGCGTCGCCAACAGAAACCGGGCGATACGCCAGGCCAGAGTCGCCTTGCCCACCCCGCGTGGACCAGTCAGAAGCCAGCCGTGATGCAGTCGATCCGAAGTGTAAGCGCTAAGGAACGCCTGCTCGGCCTCGGCCTGTCCGTACAGGTGCTGGGTCTCGCGCGGATGTGGGGCTCCGGGAGCCTGATCCGGGGTTGGGGTGTCGTCGCTCATCTATCGCCGTTCACAATGATTGCAGGACGATTTCTGTCACATCCTGTGCAACGCTGTCCATGTCTCGGTTGCCGTCGATCACCCGGAAACGGTTCGAGAATTCATCCGCCAGCGCCAGAAAGCCCGCTCGCATCTTTTCCTGCAGATCGATGCCAAAATCTTCAAACCGTTCCTCGGTACCTTGCCGCCCCTTGGCGCGGCTCAGGCCGGTTTTCGGGTCCATGTCGATCAGAATGGTCAGGTCGGGTTCGCGCCCAATCATCAGGCTGTGCAATTGATCGACCAGAGCGCGCAAGTTCCCCCGCGACAGGCCCTGATACATGCGGGTGCTGTCAGCAAAGCGGTCGCAGATCACCACTTTACCAGCGGCCAGCGCGGGTTCGATGGTGCGTTCCAGATGATCCCGCCGCGCGGCGGTGAACAACAGCAGTTCCGTTTCGGCCGACCAGCGGTCGGGGTCGCCTTCTAGAACCAGTCGACGGATTTCCTCGGCCCCCGCCGAACCGCCGGGTTCACGCGTCAGAACAACGTCATGGCCCAGACCCCGCAGGTGATCTGCAAGCATTCGTGCCTGCGAGGATTTGCCTGATCCGTCAATGCCTTCGAAGGTCAGAAATAACCCGGGTCTCGTCACAATGCGTCCAGAGGATTGCCGATAACATCGGTCAGAACAATACCGCCCACGGTCATCATGCGGACCACAAACCCACCGGCTGCGACGCTTTCAGCGGCAACCAACGGGCGCCGAATTTCCGGCAAGCCCTCGGGTTTAATCACCAGTTCAGCCAGTTGTTGACCCTTTTCGACAGGTGCGTTGATGGGGCCGTCATAAACCACCTCGGCCTCAACATTCTTGTCGCCCAGCACTGGGAACAGCAGCGTCAGATCCTCTTCAGGGACTAGATCCACAGTCTTTTTCGCGCCCATCCAGATCTTGGCCTGTGCTATCGGCGTGTCCGCGTTGGCAACTGTCCTCTCGACAAAATTTCGAAACGACCAGTTAACCACGGCCTCAGCCTCCTCTGCCCGCTTGCCGGTGCTGTCGAGGCCAGTGAGAACGAAGATCACCCGGCGATCCCCCTGCTTGGCCGAGCCGACAAGGCCGTAGCCGGCTTCTTGCGTGTGGCCGGTTTTCAGGCCGTCGGCACCGATCCCCAGTTTCAGCAAAGGATTGCGGTTGCGCTTGTTCGACGGCGCGCGCCCATCGAATTCAAACTCTTCCTCGGCGAACAGTGGGTAGTATTCCGGGAAGTCTGAGATCAGCCGGTCTGCCAGAACGGCCAAGTCATGCACGGACATCATGTGGCCCGCGGCGGGCCAGCCGTTGGAGTTGGAGAAGTTCGAGTTGTCCATTCCCATCTGCTTGGCGCGCTGGGTCATGTAACGAGCAAACCCGGCCTCGGTTCCATCGGGGCTGAGTGCCTCGGCGATTACCACGCAGGCGTCATTGCCCGACAGAACGATGATGCCGCGCAGCAGGTCCTCGACCCGGACGCGGTCCTGCGTGTTCAGGAACATGGTCGAACCGCCATAGCTCATCGCGTGTTCGGACACTGGCAGTGTTTCATCCAGCGTCAATCGGCCATCGCGCAGTGCTTCAAACGCGACATAAAGCGTCATCAGCTTGGACATCGACGCCGGCGGCAGTGGCTGATCCGCTTCTTTGGACAAAAGCACAGTGCCCGTTGTCTGATCCATCACATAGGCTGCGCGGGCCTGTGTGTCGAAAGCATGGGCGGGCAGGGCCAGCAGAGCCAGCCCGAGGGTCAAAACAGATGATCGCAGTGAGGACAGCACGGGGGCCTCCTTTGTTTCAGTTTTTGACGGTGAACGCGTCGGTAAAACCAAGATCCTTGACATCGCGCTGGATCGCGTTGCGTTCGGAGCGGGTTTTTGCTGGGCCAACCAGAACGCGCCAGACCGTTTTGTCTCCGGTCTTCAGTTCGCGAATATCGGCGGACATGCCGTTGCGCTCGATCTTCGAAACCGCGCTTTGGGCATTGGCTTCGACATTGAAAGTTCCGACTTGAACAAAAGGCTTGGGCAACGAACGCGTGGTACTTTGCTGAGTGGATGCTGCAGCCGTAGTGCTGACAGGGGTCGGCTCTGCCGCGTCAATAGCTGCTGCTGCGCCCGCGATGGGGTCCAGAGGCGTTTCGGTGATCGTGTCGGTTTTCTTCTTCTGCCACCATTTCCGTTTAGCAGGCTTTTCTTCTGGTGCAGTGACCTCTGGGTCCGACAAGGTTGCGGTTGGGGTCGCTTCGACGGCCGTTTCAACGACTTGTTCCGCTGCCTCAGTCGTTGCCTCGGCAGCAGTGTCGGTCGCGGCAGCGGCCGCAGCTCCGGTTGCGCCAGCTGCGGCAACCGTTTCCTTCTTTTGCCACCACTTACGCTTGGCGGGCTTTTCAGCGTCAACCTCAGCCGCTGCCGTGTCGACCACATCCTCTTGAGGTTTGGCTTCCTCTGCTTCGGTCGTATTTTCGGCCGTTTCGACTTCTGGCGTCTCTTCCGGCTCCGGCTCTTTAGTCTCAACCGGTTTGCGCCGCAGGGCGACAACCTCAACCTTGGTCGGTGCCCCGGCAAGGATGCCCAGCTTTTCAGCCGCTGCCGAGGACAATTGCAACGTGGGGCCGGGCTGGCTGCGTTCGCGGCGGAACAAGGCGCCGGTGATGGATTTGTTGTTGGCCGTGTTCTTGATCAACACGCGTTCGGGTTGAGTGACGTCGGGATGGGCCACCCAGATACCGCCCAAAGATGGGCGGCCATCCCAAAGACCGGCCTCAACCACATTGAACACTTCCGGTGCTTCAACGGATTCGCCCGAGGTTTTCGAAAAATCCGGAAACAACTCGACCTTTTGATCGGTCTGGGTGTCGTCGGCTGAGGCTTCTTTAGAGGCCCCGTCCGGAGACAATCCCTCCTCACAACCGGCCAGAACTGCCAATCCCACGGCAAGCACCGCCAGCGATCGCGGTTTTGCGCGTGTCTCACTCGCTCGTTTCATTTTGTCATCCCTTGCCTGAAGGGCCCTTGTTTCCAGAGCCCCGCTGCCGATCGCCGGTTCTGTCGTGCCGGCCTGTTACGGTCTTTCCTGCAAAGCATAACGTGAGCAAAGTGTCATGGAAAGACCGCTGCGCGCGCTTCGGCGAGATTTCCCTATTTGCTCTTGCCACCGTTTCAACTTGGCCTTAGACCCGGCCTCACGCGGGGAGGTGGCAGAGTGGTCGAATGCGGCGGTCTTGAAAACCGTTGAACGTGAGAGCGTTCCCAGGGTTCGAATCCCTGTCTCCCCGCCACCATCGGTCTTGGTGACCGTTTCACCATCGATCAGATAACTATCTGCACCAACGTCAGCGGCGGCGGAGTTGTCGAACTGGAAGGTTCCGCGACGGACATTTGCCTTTGCGTCCCCCCATCAACAACTCACTCACTTGACCCAATAATCATTTCACCAACCAATGGCGCATCATACGCACTGCGCCCGCTGACATTTGCAAAGACTAAAGAGTTTCCAGTTCCCAGCGGGCATGCCGCTAACTTCATCACCTCGCTTGCGAGTTGAACATTTTGATAAACGGCACCAACCTCTTTGAGGACCAATGAATACGCCAATGCACCGTAGGCGGTGCGGGTGGTCGCCATGTCAGCAGATAAAAGAAGCAAAATTTGTGTGTGCGAAACACAGTTGGCCGACGCGGCGGCGTCTTTCAAAAGCCTCTTGAGAGCAGGATTGAATTTGCTAACCCTTGTGAGGCCGTGACGTTTGCAATCATAGGCATAAAGCCCTGGCTCCAAACCGTCGCAATGATTAACAACAAGATACGCAGTCAATGGGTGTATACCACCACCACTGGGATAGGAGCGGCGACCATTCTCTTGGTAGAAGCATCGGAAAAGCAGTTCGTTAAGCTGCGCAAGACTGATCGGTGTGCGACCTTGATCACGGCGACTTCTTCGACGGCGGGACACCAGCATATGCGGCGGGTCGTTTGCAATAATTTCCGCGATATCGGGAAGCGGCAGCGCAATGTCCGGAACATGTTTGGCTGGGTGTTCGGGCTCGTGCGATTTTCCCGTTTTTCCGAGGTTATTCCTTGCGAAACCGAGGCGTGTTTGGCTGTGAAAAAGCGCTTCATGCACAGGCGGTTTACGTTCCGCAGTGCCTTCCAACAAATCGCACCATGCAAAGAGCTGCATCAAAGCCTCGAAAGCATGGGGTTCAAGACCTGGCACGCAGTTTGGGGCCTGCGCCGCCTCAGCGCCCTCGGACAGCTTGAAAAGCAATGGACCAATCTGTGGGTCCAACAGATCTATGGTCGCCCAACTTCCCGGAGCCAGCGCTTTGAGCCCTTTTTGTCGGGGCTGCAAAACTATCTGTTTAGAAAGCCGGATAACGGCATCCGGTTCGAATTTCGGAATGCTGCTGACGGGCGCACGTTGTGGAACACAAACAGCGATAGGCTGAGCGTTCTGCATGACGAAACGACAGAGAAAGCCGCGCTGGTCCAGGCGCAACAAGAACGATGCACAGTTAACCTCTGTATCTGGACTCGGACCAAGGCAAGCCGCCAGTTCCTTCTCACTCAAACAGCCTTGGACGAGTTTCCTGGCAAGCGATATATGGGCAGCGTCGGTAACGGAAATCGATTCAGTAGCGCTGCGCAATTTCGCAACTTCACCGGTCTCGTCGAGCACGACATCAGGAGCCAAGCCATATGCCCAAATATTTGGTTGGTTCATCACGAAAACCCTTGCAGGACGTTAAATTGACTTTGCCGCCCGGACCGGTCGGCAGCCAACATGCGCGGCTCAATGCGAAGTTTTTTCAACGCAGCCCGTTCGACTTTCTCAGTCAGCTGGCTGATACGTATGGAAACGTTTCGAGCTTTGATCTGGGCACCGGACCGATCATATTTGTAAATGATGCTGATCTTGCCCGGAACCTTTTTCGCTTCCACGAAGCAGATCTGCGCAAGCCTGATTTTTTGCGGGCTTCGAACACCGGGTATTGGGGCGACGGGCTGACAACGCTGGACGATCCTGAAATCTGGCGCCAGCGTCGCCAACTTTTGCTGCCGCTCTTTCGTGCTGCGTTGCGTGAACCTCGACTTGTTTTGACGGGAGAACTCACGGAGTCGATCACTGCCCATTGGGTGGACGGAGAACCGATTGACCTTGCGCATGAGTTTCGGTTGTTGATTGCCCGGATCGCGCTGCGCACAGTTTTGGATGCAGATCTTGAGGGTTGGGGAACGGCTCAAGAGCGCAGTGCCCTTGTGCCTTACCTTGAAGGCTACGGAGAGGATTTTACCGCGACTGCAGGTGACACCGAAGGAGTGGTGCAAATGACGCGCCCTCGGGCACCCAGAAATATGGATGGGGTCCTGGCCGTCATCCACGATCGTTTTGAGGAATATGTTGATCGAGGCGACGTTCTCTCGGCCTTGGTGAGGGCGCATCACATGGCTCCCGACGTTCTTTCCGAACAAGACGTCGTGGGGGAAATTGTTCAGATGCTTTTTGCAGGCCATCTAACTATGCCATTCGCTTTGACGCAGTTCTGGACTGACATTGCCGACCATGATCTGGGCTGGCAATTGTCCGATGAGGCGGAAGCCCTTGATGAAGCCGAACGTTTCAGTAATGCGACGCTTGGCACAAGCCGAACAATGGCGATTTTGCGAGAGTCGATGCGAATGACGCCTCCGGCACCAATTATTTATCGTGAAGTGGCGCGCGACTTTCGAGCAGGGGGGCACCAACTGGCTGAAGGGCATGGAATTTGGGTCTGCCCGGCTTTGCTGCATCGAGATCCTCGTTACTTTTCGCAGCCTTCTGAGTTTCAACCTGACCGCTTTGCCGCGGGTCGTACTCCGCCTTTTTCGGCCAAAGCCTATATGCCTTTCGGTGTCGGTCCAAGAGTTTGTGTTGCGGCTGCTCAATCCTTGTCGCAAATGGTCGTCATCATCCAAACAATAGCACGCAGCTTTAGGTTGGAACTCGTTTCAGGAACGCCCAATCGGTTTGAAGTCCAACGTCGGCCTGCTACCGGAGGCTACACAAGCTCGTGAAATCTGCGCTTCATTTAGATTAACTCTGAGCAGAAAGGTGTGCTCACAACTTGATCGTGTCTTTTGCTTGTGTGAAAAGGTTAACAAAAAGCAGCAAATCAATGCAAATGTGCAGACGGTAATCAACCAACGGAGGAATATTCAATGACAGCACCGACGAATGAAGACTGGGGCAAAATGCATGCAAAAGCCTGGAAAGACCCGGAATTTCGGACGCTGCTCGAGCAAGACCCAACTGCTGCAGTAAAGGCATACGGCGAAGAAATCGGCAAGACTTTTTCAAAGATCGTGAATGTCGGAGACAAACCCGACGACGTGCACGATGATGATCTCCACGAGCATGATACTGCTGTTGCACCACCGGCCTGCTGCTGAGGGCAAGCGCTCTTATGTATGACAGTGCCATTGCGGCACCACGGTTCAAATCCAGCATCAAGGCAACCGTAGTTCCCGAAGCAGGCTTGTACTTGTTCAACGAGCAAGGTCACGTCTGCCTGAAGTCTAAGATCTTTTCCGATCTGGCACCTTTTCTGGACGGAAAGCAGTTGGTCGAGGATATCTTCGACCAGCTGTGTCAGAGCTATGCCAGCGCCGATATTCTCTCTGCTCTGGACCTGCTCAAAAAGCGCGGATTTCTAGCCGAAGACAGTTCGGTGATGCCGCGCGACCAGCAGGCTTTTTGGGAATTGGCAGGGGTGAACCCTGTTGAAGCGGCAGAGCGTTTGAAAAACACGCCGGTAGATGTCGTTTGCATTGGCCGAAATGGCGACAGTCTGCGCGCGCTTCTCGAAAAAAACGGGGTGCGCGTCGTTGATCGCGGCGAGCTGAGCGTTGTTGTAACCAACAACTATCTTGCCGCTGAATTGGACGTTTTGAACAATCGGTTTGTTGCAGAAGGTCGGCCGTGGATATTGGTCAACCCAGGCGGTATTCAAAGCTGGCTTGGCCCTGTATTTCTTCCCGGTGAAACAGCCTGCTGGGAGTGTCTTGCACATCGTCTGAGATGGCACCGCCGCGTTGAAACCCATATCGGTAAACTTTCAGGTTTGGCTGGCACCCGGCTCGCCCCAGAAGCCAATAATGACACTTCACAGACCGCAGCACTGGCAGAACTCGCTACTGAAGTGACCCGTTGGATCGGTGTCGGCGGTCCGTCGGTGTTGGCCAACCGGGTGATCAGCACGGACCATCTTTCGATGGAACGGCAGGAGCACACTCTAACTCGCCGACCGCAATGCCCGGTATGCGGTGACAATTCCACCAAGCCCGAAACACCACCTAAACCAAATCTACAGCCGCGACCCAAAGTTCGTGGCTCAGATGGAGGGCATCGGTCCTGCCACAGCAATGATGTGCAGGCTATTTTGGACCGAAATGTAAGCCCAATTACCGGAATTGTTGGCTCACTCGCCCCAGGTGTTCGGGGTGATTATTCGGGCCAAGGGTCTTGGATCACGCCAACCTATTCCGCCGATCACAACTTTTCTGACCTGCATGACACCGGGTTTTTTCTGCGCGAAGGATTTCGGCGGCGATCAGGTGGAAAAGGTCGAAGCCCAGAGCAGGCTCGTATCAGTGCTGTGGCTGAATCCCTGGAACGCTACTGTGGCGTTTTTGATGGGACCGAGCCTCGACGCCTTGCCCGGGTCAAGGATTTGGAAGCACCAGTCATTCTACCGAACGAATGCCAGGGCTACAGCGCTCAACAATATGCGGATCACGCTGCGCTTAACCGAAAAGATCATAAAGCATACTGGGTTCCGGAACCATTCGACAGCGAAGCCGAAATCGAGTGGACACCGCTGTGGTCGCTGAGTGATGGCACGATGCGATACCTGCCGACATCAATGTGCTATTTCGGCTATCAAGGCAACGGCTCGGCCTATGGACGTGCGGATTCCAACGGCTGCGCCGCTGGGGGCACACTGGAAGAAGCTATTCTGCAGGGTTTGCTGGAGCTGATTGAAAGAGATGCTGTCGCGATTTGGTGGTACAACCGGCTGATCCGCCCTGGCGTGGATATCGCAAGCTCCCGCGATACATACGGGCGCGATCTGGCGTTGCACTACCAGCAGATGCACAGAAACCTGCAGGTGATTGATGTAACAAGCGACATTGGCATACCTACCTTTGCGGCCATTTCAGGCAGAACAGACAAGTCTGAAGAAGACATTATTTACGGGTTTGGCTGTCATCTCGATCCCGAGGTCGCCCTGTCGCGGTCGCTTACGGAAATAAACCAGTCTCTGGAAGCCGTCCCAAAAGCGGGCGGTACGGCCGTCGAAACGACCCATCTCGGCAGTTCCGAAGCGATAAACTGGTGGCGGACAACGCGCCTGTCCGAAGCTGGCTATCTTGTGCCAGACACCAGACAACCGATGCTAAAGCTGGATGAAAGCGACAGTCTGGCAAGTGACGATATTCTCACGGATATCGAAACCTGCGTGTCGCGGTTAAAAGAACATGGCATTGATGTCTTTGTTCTCGACCAGACTCGGCCAGATGTGAATTTTCCAGTGGTGCGAGTTGTAGCCCCGGGCCTACGCCATTTCTGGGCCAGGTTTGGCCCAGGGCGCCTTTATGACGTTCCCGTTCGCCAAGGGTGGCTTTCTATGCCAACCCGAGAGCAAGACCTGAACCCCCACGTGATACAATTTTGACTCATTGAGTGAGGACCCCCCAGATGACTAGCAGCTATTTCGACTATGCCCGTCCATTCGACATCATGATTGGAATGTGGACTGGTCATTCAATCGTTTACGACAATAAGGGGAAGTACCTCTACACCGGACCCAGTATCCTGACGATCGACTGGAAAGAACCCGGGAAAGTAATGCACTACAGGCAGGAAGATCTTGGAAGCCTGGACGAGCTGATACAAGAGCACGAACATGGTAAGTCGCTTAAAGATCTGTTTGTGCTGCGTGAGTTTGAACTGCAAGTCGACGGCAAGTCCTGCGAGTCGATCACCGGTGACGTCAAAGTCCACGGTGTCGAGAGTTCCCCCGGAACCTACCTCTTTCATTTGAACTTCCCGACCGGGGACTACTACAACAATCAGTATTTCCTCAATCCCAATCAGCGCCGGATAATCGGACCATTTGTTCCCCGCGATGCAGAAGGAAAGACAGACGGTTTCCAGTTTGTCGTCTCGCAAACCTTCGAGCGAATTTCCTACGACGTCCCCGAAAACGCGTTCTGAGTCCTTTGCCACACCCAGCCGTACCACACCCAGCTAAGCCACGAATGAAAGGCGACCATGCGCTTGTCATTGGTGGGGGTATTGCGGGAATGCTTTGTGCAAATATGCTAAAGGACCGTTTTACCAGTGTTACGGTTCTGGAACGGTCAAACTACGGGGAACCTTCGGATGGCGCCCCCGCAACACGCCCCGAAGTGCCGCAAAGCCACTGCCTGCACATGTTGATGGGAGCTGGCGCCCAAGCTTTCGACGAACTGGTTCCTGGTTGGCGCGACGAACTGATTGCACGCGGTGCGGTGGCTTATGACGCGGGCGCAGATGTTGCAATGCGGGTGGCCTCAGGGTGGTTGCCGAGGGTTGAAACGGGCATAACCCTTTATGGCGCTTCACGCGGGCTCATCGAAAGCGCGCTGCTAGCAGTGTTACGCGAAGCCCACAACGTGACGATTCAAACGGTCCTGCGCGTCATCGGGCTTGAGGTCTCGCGGGATGGCGATCGCGTATGTGGTGTGAGGCTTCAGTCGACCAACGGCGCTTTGCAAGTTTTAGACAATGCTGATGTGGTCGTGGATGCCAGCGGTGCCGCCTCGCGTCTGCCACGCTGGCTTGCCCGGATTTATGGCGAGCAGCATCAGATCGCGATGACCGAAGTCGCACCGGGTCGACAATATGTTTCACGTTGGGTGCGGTTAGCACCAGATCAAACTCCGGACTGGCAAGGCCTTGCGTTGGCGCCGACCCATGGACGTGCAGGGATGATGATGCGGGCAGAGAACGATCTTTGGGGAGTGGTGCTGCAAACTCCCGAAGATGTCCCATTGCCGACCAACGACGAGACTTTTCTTGCGTCGGCGGCGACGCTACCAGCCGCAGAGCTATATGACGTACTGAAACGCACTGAGCCGGTGACGCCCCCGCATTTGTTTGGTCGCACCGCAAATCGCCGTCGGCACTACGAACAATACTCTTTCTGGCCAGACAATCTGTTTGCAATTGGTGACAGCGTCTGTGCGCTTGACCCCTATGCTGGGCTGGGAATGACGGCGGCGGCCCGAGGTGTTCAGTTGCTGCAAGGGTATCTTGATCAGCCAGAACGCAAGACAACCATCGCGGCGAACCGCTTCCAGTCTCAACTTGCCAAGCATAACCAGTTGCCTTGGATGATCGCAACGAACGATTGGACAGCAGCAGCGTCGCAACCTGGTTTGGCCGATCAGATCAACAGCCTAACACGAGCTGCCCCTTTTGATCCTTCTTTGGCCATAATGCTGTTGGAACTCCAGCATATGCTGCGCAAACCGGAAACCTTAACAAATGAGGCTGTTTCATGAAAATTGCTGT
Organism: Ruegeria sp. ABF4_144; assembly: GCF_056160045.1. NCBI lineage: Bacteria > Pseudomonadati > Pseudomonadota > Alphaproteobacteria > Rhodobacterales > Roseobacteraceae > Ruegeria > Ruegeria sp. ABF4_144. Next base: position 2,125,226 of record NZ_JBSWWK010000001.1, on the reverse strand, counting down.
ACTTGGTGGCGGAACGGCCGGTTTTATTGCTGCAGCCCATATGACTCGCTATTTCCCGAAGGCTGAGCTGTGGCACGTTTACGATTCCCGCATCCCGACAATAGGTGTCGGAGAAGGAACAACACCACGCTTTCCTTTGTGGCTGGAAGAAGTCACAGGCATCGGACCGGACGAACTGGGCGCGCGTTGTGGCGCGACAGTAAAGCTTGGGTCACACTATGAAGGATGGGGATCACATAGCACGGATTTCGTAAACAGGTTTCAGCCGCCGCGTCTTTTCGGATACCACTTTGACGCCGGTCGTGTGACTGGGATTGTCAGTGATCATGTGCGGGCAAAGCAGCTTGATGCCCGGGTTGTGTCCCTTGAGGCTCTGCCCGGCGGCGTAGCCATCGGTTTCGAGGAGGGCAGTCAACTGGACTGTGACTATGTGTTGGACGCGCGGGGATTTCCTCCGGGAGCTTGGGCGCAAGCGCCGGAAGATCCCGAGATCATTCGCATGGATTGGATACCTACTGGCCGCGCGATGGTGCGCCGCTTACCCCCCAGTACCGAGACCAGCATGTCCCGTTTAGTCGCCCGACCGCACGGGTGGATATTTCAAATCCCGCTGCGGGATTGGACCTCCTGCGGGTATGTTTTCAACCCTTCACTCAGCAGCGACGAAGAAGTTCTGGCGGATTTCGACGTTTTTCTCAAAGAAGAGCAGGTCGAACCAACGGAAATCCGTGTTCGCGTAAGTTTCCCGAACTTCATGCGCCGCAACTGGTTTGACGGTCGGATTTTCACCATTGGCAATGCCGCATCCTTCGTCGAACCGCTTGAGGCCACGGCCATCGGCGCCACGATCATGCAAGTCCGCATTGCACAGCGCTGGATGACGGAACACCACCCGCAAAGCGCGCCGGATGTGGGTGCCGTCGAACACGCGAACCGGACCATGCGCTCTTATGTCCTGCGCAACTCACTGTTTATTACCTGGCACTACGCACGTGGATCGCGATGGGACAGTCCGTTCTGGAAACTGGCGTCCCGCAGTCTTGAGAGCGCGCGCGGGCATGAGTACCTGGCGGGCCATATGAATGCGATGACCGATTTTCTGGACGTTGGACGCGACTTGCCCGGCGCAGAAATCGGGACATGTACAGAACAGGAAAAGTGGGAGCGGGAAATACTGCCACAGCTGACGAAATTCATACCGTTTGGCAACTTTTCGGAACTCAATTTTGCACAAGTCGGCCATGGTATAGGATACTATGGGCAAACAAAATGTCGGTGGGTGACAGCGCAAATGGCTAACGTGCAGATGTCTTTTGTTCCGGGCTTTCAATTGTCCGAGACTCTCTATGAAAGCACCAATTCGTTCGTGTTCCGCGCAACGCGCGACTCTGATGGTGAACGCGTTGTCATAAAAATCCTCAAAAGCGATTTTCCCAGCGCCAGCAGGCTTGCGCGCTTCCGCAGCGAGTTCGAGATTACAAGCAGCCTGAACCTACCGGGCGTGATCAAAGCTCTGGACTTACAGCGCCATGACAAGTCGCTCATGATTGTTCTGGAGGACTTCGAGGGGATCTCTGTCGCGGATCTGCTGTCGTCCCGAGCGCTGTCACACGAAGAATTCCTTGAGACCGCTATTCAGATTGCCCGCTCTGTTGACGGCATTCATCAGGCGCGCGTGATCCACAAGGATATCTCGCCTCAAAACGTGCTCATAAATCCGGGAACTGGCGAGGTGAAATTGATTGATTTTGGGATCGCGACGCAGTTTTCGACCGAGCATCCAATCCTGAAAAGTCCAGAGGTTCTAGAAGGCAGTTTGCCCTATATTTCTCCCGAACAAACCGGGCGCATGAACCGAACGCTTGACCATCGCACCGACTTCTATTCGATGGGTGCAACCTTCTACCAGATGCTCACAGGTGTGCCGCCTTTCGAGGTTGACGACAAACTAGAGCTTGTACACTGCCACGTCGCCCGCGAACCTGTTCCTGCCCATAGGCAAAATCCGAACGTATCGCTGGCTCTGTCCAAGATTGTTCAGCGAATGATGGCCAAAAAGGCTGAGGATCGCTATCAAAGCGCCCTTGGCATAGTTGCAGACCTTGAAGCTGTACGGCTTGGCATCGATCTCGACCAGTTTGTGCCGGGTCTCAAGGATCGTGCGCAGCGTTTTACGGTGCCTGAACGGCTGTACGGTCGTGATCAAGAAGTGCGCACATTGCTCGAAGCATTTGAACGCGTTCGTCAAGGACCTGCTGAGATGATGTTGGTGTCCGGCTCTTCGGGTGTCGGCAAGACGGCGTTGGTGAATGAAGTTCATAAACCGATCACCCGAGCGCGCGGCTATTTCATCAAGGGCAAGTTCGAACAGTTCAAAAAAAACGACCCGTATTCGGGCCTGACGGTCGCCCTGCAGGACCTTGTGCGGCAATTGCTGACCGAAAGCCAGACACGGCACGCAACCTGGCGCAAGGAACTCAATGACGCTTTGGCCCCGAATGCGTCGGTCCTTCTGGATGTTGTGCCAGAGCTTGAGTTGATCATCGGGCCACAGCCTGCTGCACCAGAGCTGGACACCACAGAGGCCATGAACAGGTTCAACCAAACCGTTCGCCGGTTTTTGCGCGCGCTTTGTGCCCACGACCGGGTTGTGGTCCTGTTTCTTGATGATCTTCAATGGGCCGACAGCGCGACGCTGGGCCTATTGAAAATTGTTTTGACCGACGATCAGATTGGCCGCCTGCTTTTGATCGGCTCGTATCGCAGCAACGAAGTAGACGCGATGCATCCCATGTCGCTGGCACTTGAATCGGTTCAGGAGGCTGGGGGGCGCCTGTCAGATTTGTCACTTGCCCCGCTGAGCGTGTCCGATATCGCAGATTTGATTGCGGACACGTTTCATGCGGATGCATCACAGGTTATCGAATTGGCGCAACTCGTGGTGCAAAAGACCCAAGGCAACCCGCTTTTTACACGGCAGTTTCTGATGGACCTGCACCATGAAAAGCTGATTGTCCAAAAGACCGTTAACCCCAACGAGCCCACGAAATGGACGTGGGATATTCAGGCGATCCGCGCGGCAAAAATCACCGACAATGTGGTCGACCTTCTGCTGGAAAAACTGCGCAGGTTGGAGCAGGGCACACAATCCGTCCTGCAAATTGCATCCTGTGTCGGCAACCGTTTTGACATCGACACACTCGCGCTGATCTTAAAAATCGAACCTCAGGAAGCGTTCGAACGCCTGCTGCCGGCTATTCAGAAGGAAATGATCCAGCCGCTCTCTGATCTGGTCGTGACCGAGACGGATAACGTCTTGTCCCCGCTTGTCGTGCGGGACTTTGAGTTTCAACACGACCGTATTCAGCAGGCCGCCTATGATCTGATCGATACTGACGGGCACAACAGCGTCCATCTTGCCATTGGACGCCAGCTCAGAGCTCGGCTGACACCGGAAGAGTTAAATGACCGAATTTTTGAAGTTGTCGATCAACTCAACATCGGGCGGGGCGGAATGGAAGATCGAGCAGAGCAGCTTGATCTTGCGCATCTTGACCTGATTGCAGCGCGCAGGGCTTTTGACTCGGCTGCCTATGAGGCCGCGCTGTCTTTCGTGAACGTTGCGTCAGAGCTGTTGGGACCGGACGGTTGGGACGAAAACTATGAGCTGATGTTTGAAGTTCAACGCCTGTCCGCAGCGCTCGAATACTTGACTGGCAATTTCGAGCGATGCACCGAAATTGTGACCACAACGTTGGCGCACGCACGAACTGACCTTGAAAAGGCGGAAATTTTCTTCACGCGTATTGCGCAGCATACTTTGCTGATGGAATTCGACGAAGCCATTGATGCAGGTATCAAGGCCCTGGGGCTCGTCGGCGTCCAGATGAGCCTCGACAATCTGGAAGAAGCCGGCCAAAACGCGATCGGCCAGGCTGCGGCGATGCTTGGGGCCACAAACCCGGCGGTGCTTTTCGACAATGCAGACGTCGACAGCCCTGAAATCGCGCTGGCACAACGCAGCTTGCGGCATCTGACCATTGCAGCGTTCCTGAACAACCAAGAGCTTTTCCCGCTGATTGTCGGGACCTCGGTACAATTGTCTTTGAAGCACGGTAACGCGCCGGAGTCTGCACTGTTTTTTGCCAACTTCGGTCTGATCCTAGGCGCGTTCATGGGCAAGTACCGAGAGGGCGCGGCATTCGGTGAGCTGTCCTTGCGGCTCTGCGACAAGTTTGGTGCACGTGCCCCGACAGCAACTGTGTGTCTGGTTACCGGCGTGGAGCTTATCCCGTGGGTGGAACATGTACGTAATGCGATACCCGTGATCGAACGTGGCTATCGCGAGGGTATGGATTCAGGCGACATTCTTTGGGCGGGTTATCTGGTAATGTACCGCGTCGTGATTGACAGCTTCGCGGGCAAGCCGCTTGAAGACGTGCTGGATGCGATGCCAACCCAATTGGACTCCCTCCAACGCGCGCAAAACCACGGTGCTGCGGCTGGTATTAATGCGTATCGGCTTGTGCTTTCAACGCTGGCAGGACGGACGCAATCCAGCACAGATTTTTCCACCGAAGATCTGGACGAAGCAACATTTCTGGCCGGGTGTGAAGAGAACCAGATGTCCATGGCCATCTGTTTCCATAGAATTCTAAAAGCCCAAGCTCATTATGTGTTCGGTCGACCGCAAGAAGCGCTTTCTGAGACGCGTTTGGTGGAACCGATCCTCAGCTTTGTCGTCAACCATCCCTGCCTTGCCGACCACCTTCTCTATCAATCGCTTTCGATCGCCGCGCTTCTTCGGGATGGCGAGACCGATCCCGATATGCAAAGCCGTCTGGAGGCAAATCACGAAAGGCTGACCCAGTGGGCGGAGTCCGGTCCGGACAACTTCCTGGCTAAAACCTTGATGGTAAGGGCGGAAATTGCGCGCCTGAACGGCAACGATGCAGATGTGCTGGACCTGTTGGACGCGGCCATTGACGCAGCACAGAAGGGCCGGTTTCTACAGGATGAAGCGCTGGCGTGTGAACTAGCCGCGCGACACGTGATTGAGCGTCGACCCAGTGCTCGGATCGGTTTGATGTACCTACGCGATGCGCGGTATGCCTACCGTTTGTGGGGCGCGCATCGCAAAGTGGAAGAGCTGGAACTGGAATTCCCTCAACTCCTCACCGAACATCGCGATCATCGCGCAACCACGCAACAGATCACTGAAAGCCTGACCTCAACAACCAATAGAACGACCAATCAATTCCTGGGACAGGACCTTGACCTGAATACCCTGCTGAAAGCGGCTCAGACGATCTCAGCGGAAGTGGTGCAAGGGCGGCTTCTTGATCGGTTGCTTGGAATTCTGATCGAAAACGCCGGTGCTCAACGCGGCGTGCTTTTGCTTGCACATGGCGACGAACTGGTAATCGAAACAGAGGTCAGCGTTACATCCGAAGTTGGTGTATTCCAGAATCCCGTTGCTCTCGATTCCGACCAAGGATCCAAAATTCTCCCGGCCAGCGTAATCAATTTTACGGCGCGAACGCACGAGGTCGTGCTCGTGGACGACGCTCAGCTTGACGAGCGTTTCATGGTTGACCCTTACGTTCAGCAAAACGAAACGCGTTCAGTTCTGTGTCAACCTATCCTCCACCAGAACGAATTGATTGGCCTGGTCTATCTGGAAAACAATCTGGTGAGTTCGGCCTTCAAGCCGGAACGAGCACAACTGTTGTCGCTGCTATCAGGACAGATTGCCGTTTCAATGCGCAATGCTGAGATCGTTGAGCATCTGGAAGAAAAAGTTCGTGAGCGGACGGAGCAGCTTGAGGTTCACGCAAAATTTCTTGAACAGACGTTCGGCCAGTTTCTTGCCACGGAAGTTGTGGATCAGTTGTTGAAATCGGCGGATGGGGTGGACTTCAGCGGGAAGAAAACCACGGTTACCATGTTGATGTCAGATCTGCGGGGGTTCTCAACCCTCTCTGACGAGTTGCCGCCGGAAAGCATCGTGGCAATGCTGAATACATATCTCAGCGAAATGACCAACGTCATCCAGAAATACAATGGCACAATTGATGCCTTCATAGGCGACGCGATCTTGGTGGTGTTTGGCGCACCCTTGCAACGGCCCGACGATGCTGACCGCGCTTTGGCCTGTGCGTTGGAAATGCAGCAGCGGATGGGTCGGGTTAACGAATGGAATACCAGAAATGGCTTCCCGGAAATCGAGATGGGCATCGGTCTGAACACGGGTGAAGTCGTCGTCGGCAATATCGGTTCTGATAAACGCGCGAAGTATAGCGTAGTGGGCAGAACAACCAACCTGGCTGCAAGGATCGAGAGCTACACTGTCGGTGGCCAGATACTAATCGCAGATAGTACGCGCGAAGCCGTCAAAACGCCTATCGAACTAGGAGCGATGCGCACTGTTGAGCCCAAAGGTTCTGGCGATCCTTTGAAGCTTTATGAATTGATTGGCATGGGGGGCACCTATGCGATCACCCTTTCATCGCAATCTGTGGAGATGGCAGACATCAGCTTGCCCGTTGCGCTCTCGTACAGAGCGGTTGTCGGTAAACAGGTTGTGGGTATGGCGCAGCACGGTCAGCTAGTGAAGCTTTCCCCTGTCGAAGCGTGCATACAATCCGAGACAGCGCCAAAACCTTTCAGTGATCTTCAGTTTCAGATCAAATGGGAAGGCGGGTCTGACAGCGATCTGACGCTTTACGCTAAAGTAATGGACCAGCATCACGACGATGGTTGTTTTATGGTGCGCTTCACAGCGGTGTTGCCAGATGCGCGCGCGACCCTTGGCGAGATTATCGAGAAAAACAGAATGTTACGCAGTGGCTCCTGAACTCTTGAGATAGGTTCGACGACTTTACCCGTGGCAAAGTTTTTATAATCTGCGTTTGCTCGGTTTTGCGGACTGCCAATGCAACACTGCAACATCCAATCGAGTTTCCGGTTTGGGTAGTCAGTCTGTTCGAACTCGCATTGATGCCGCGGGCTCTATGGGCGTCCGCCATATCGACTTTTTGGGGGTAGTTGTCGGGCCTGTTGAGTTTGGGACCCCTTTTGGTTCGATCACCAATAGGTAGACTTCACCGTTTGCGACAGGCGGGTGCTCTGCACCATTTGGGACAACATAAAAGCTCTCCAGCTCTAAGAACGACATCGCGATCTCGCAATTCGAAGCGCATTGTGCAGCTTAGAATGAGAAAGAACTCATCCGTTTGCCGGAACTGCTGTGCATTCGGTTTGCTCTGTCCCTTCGAAGTTTAGAAGGCCTCCTGTAAGAATGTGGCATCGAAGTTTCCCAAGCTGGTTAACAGGATGCACTTGAAACACGCTGCCGCTCACAGCCAGATCTGCCTGTCCTGTCAAAATTGAAGCAATTGGCGGAGCGAGAGGCTGGACAAGGGGGTAAAGCCAGCCTCTCAATCTCGGGGGTCTCGGAGTTGTGTGTGTGGTTGCTCCGTTAACTCCACCCTAACAAACGAGATGTGGCCGCGATATTGGGGGTTCCCCGTAGCGGTTCGGTTTAATCTCTTAGACACAGTTCGAACAGGACTTGCAGGTAGTAATCGCTTCTCCAAAACCCTAGCCTCCACGCGTGCTATGTTTCCGGCTTACGGATAAGCACAGAACCGCAGGGTGAGTTCTAGATGCTCAGGGTCGAACTCGTGCAGCGAACGGCGGGTTCGGTGAGCCGCTCGGCATCGTAGGCTACTGGTCAATGGCAGGTTTGGGCCGCGTCTACATGCTGAAAGCAAAAGTTGTTTCGGTAGGATGCTTCATTGGTTAGCCTCTCAAAATCTTCGGTCATTTTTTGTTTGGCCTCAATGTGCAGATGTCGAATTAGAAGTCTTGGGATGGACGGCTAAACCCCACTGTGATCCTATGCTGTCGCAATCTATAGGCATTCAATGCGATCAACTTCGTATATCGTGGGTATTTTAGTCGCCATTGCCGCGAGCATTGGCCTTTATTTGGTTTCTTACCAATACTTTGTTTCGGAGGAGCTTTCGAAAGCTCAGGGTCGGCTCTCTCTTTACCAAAGCTCGGTTAGCAGCGAACTCGAGCGATTTTCCCACTTCACATATGTGCTGTCACAGGATTCCTTTGTAGTTGGAACAGCCGAAGGAGACGGCACCGGAACTTTAAACCGACGCCTCGAGGATTTTGCGGAGCAGGCCGGGCTGGATGCGATCTACCTGATGGACGAAGACGGGATCACGATTTCCGCATCGAACTACCGCGACACAGGGAGCTTTGTTGGCCAGAACTACGCTTTCCGCCCGTATTTCCAAAGTGCCATTTCTGGTGAACAGGGCCGCTTCTATGCCATCGGGGCAACGACTGGTTTGCCAGGATACTTCATCGCCAATGCAGTGCTTGACGACCAGGGCGCTTCAACTGGCGTCATTGCGATAAAGATCGATTTCTCTAGTCTTCAGGATAGTTGGAAAAACTCAGGCGAACAGGTTCTATTGGCCAACGAAGACGGTGTCGTTCTGCTTTCTTCAAACTCGGATTGGCAATATCGTGCGTTGACGCCGCTGTCGGAGCCACAGCAAGAACGAATTCGAGATGCCAGGCAGTTTCCGGGGCAAGACTTAGATGCGTTGGATTGGGTTGAGTTGCCGGGGGATCAGGCCAGAATTGCGGGGACGAAGCGTTTGCATCTTGCAACGACAGACTTGCCCCATGGGTGGTCGCTTCACTATTTTGCAAGTGACGATCAGGCCGTAGCGCGTAGTTGGCTTGTAACTGCAGTTTTTGTCCTTTTGGCGGGGCTCGCATTTATCTTCTTCCAAGTACAACGCGCAAGACGCGTAAGCGCGGCGTTGGCGCGATCTGAAGAGGAAGAAGCAAAGCTACGTGAGGCGAATGAAAGGCTCGCCATCGAAATTGACGACCGTAAGACAGCCGAGCAGAGCCTCAAACGCACCCAAGGCGAGTTGGAGCGCGCAAGCCGATTGGCGGCTCTGGGACAATTATCCGCGTCGGTCACGCATGAACTGGGCCAGCCCATCGCTGCGATGCGCAATCATCTAGTGGCAGAAGAGATCTCATCTTCCGGTGAGTCCAAGCTGCCGCAAAAAATCGGAAGCCTGGTTGACAGGATGGAGGGGATAACACGCCAATTGCGGTTTTTTGCACGTTCAGAGAGTGAGGCGTTCGACGACGTGGATTTGTGCGCCTCGGTCAACGCCGCTTTGGCGTTGGTGGAGCCAAACATCGCGCAGGGCAAGGTGAAGGTCTCAATTGATGCGCCGATCGGTCCGGTCTTTATCCGGGGCAATGCCCTGCGGATTGAACAGGTCATCACTAATCTCGTGCGCAATGCGATTGACGCGATGGATGAAGCGGATGCACCTGAAATCCATATCGCTGTCATGGCTTCTGACGATGAAGCAGTGTTGGAAATTCAAGACAACGGCCACGGGCTGGGCGAGGCAACGCTGGCTGAGCTGCAAGAGCCATTTGTAACCACAAGGGAGAGCGGGCGGGGCATGGGCTTAGGTCTGGCTATCTCCACCAGCATTGTCAAAGATCACGTTGGCATAATGACGGCCCGAAACCGTGATGGCGGCGGAACAATTTTCTGTGTCACATTCCCGATGGCCCCAGTTACGGAAAAAACGCGCGAATGACTCAACAACAACCCTTCAAAGTTCTGGTCGTTGATGATGACAAGTCGATGCGACAATCTCTGGTCGAGTTGCTCGAAGCCGCAGGGTGGACTGTCAGCGCCTTGCCGCGCGCGACCCAGGTGACGGACCATCTGGCCAGCGCCTCGCCCGATGTCATTCTTTCGGATGTGCGTATGCCTGGCATGTCGGGACTTGAATTGCTGGCCAGCCTGGACAGGCATGTGGCGCCGCCGGTGGTATTGATTTCGGCACATGGTGACATCCCGATGGCGGTTCAGGCCATACAGGACGGGGCGTATGGGTTCATCGAAAAGCCATATGAACCTCGGCGATTGCTGACGGTGCTGAGGCACGCGGCTGAACAAAATCGAATGCGGAAAAGCAATGCCCGCCTTAAAGACCGGCTGTTCAAACTGTCAGGGCTGGATCGCATCCTGCTGGGTCAAACAGACGCCATTACAGACTTGCGACAAGAAGTACTTGATCTTGCTGATACCTCGGTTGCGGTTTTGTTGCAGGGGGATACGGGCACCGGGAAAGAGCTGGTTGCCCATGCTCTACATGATTTGGGCCGCTCACCGGAAGCACCGTTTCTGGCGCTGAACTGCGCCGCATTGTCTGCCGATACGTTTGAGGTGGAAATGTTCGGCGTCGCGGGTGAATCTGATGGAAGGCTTGTGGCGGCATCGGGCGGGACCTTGTTTCTGGATGAAATCTGCTCATGCCCGCCTGCAGCGCAGGCCAAGCTGTTAAGGGTCATCGAAGATAAGCAGGTGCTGCCGGTGGGGGCTGTGTCGCCAGTGCCAGTAAGCTTCAGGGTCGTGTCAGCAACCAACGAAGATGTTGTACTGGCAGCCGAGGAAGGCCGCCTGCGTCAGGACCTTTTGTTTCGATTGAATACTGTTGTCCTGTCTTTACCTCCACTGCGTCAAAGACGGGATGATCTGGTTCTGTTGGCAACGCATTTCTTGAACGAATACGCGCAGGTCTATGAGATAGACGCGCCAGAACTCGATCAGGATGATTTGGCCGCTTTGCTTGCGCATAGCTGGCCCGGGAATGTACGTGAATTGCGCCATGTCTGTGAACGGCGCATATTGGCGGCCCGACGCGGAGGAGGGTCGGTGGTGCAGGCTATCCAAAGCGATCAGCACTTCGACGAAGTGCCGGATACGCTGCGCGAAGCGGTTGCCGCTTTTGAACGTGAACTTATCGGCAAAGCCATCAAGGCACACAAAGGCCGCATGGATGCCGCCGCCGAAGCGCTTGGGATCGGCCGCCGGACACTCAACGAAAAGATCGTCAAACTCGGTCTCGATAAAGAGGCGCTGTTGTAGGAGAAATCACTCTGCGGATATCCGCAGGGACTCCGAAATTTCACGCGCATTTTCCTTCATAGGCAGGCTGCTGCGCATCCTGAATACTCTGCCCAAACACATTGCGTGATCTGGGAGGAGCCATTATGCGCAAACATCTTAACCGGGCGGCCATTGCCGCTCTATCACTGACCGTTGCATCCGAAGCACTGGCTGTAGAATGGAACGTTTCCCTGTGGGGCAAGCGTCGTGCTTTTACCGAACACGTCGAGAAACTTGCCGAACTGGTGAACGAAAAGACCAACGGTGAGTTCACTCTGAACATCAGCTATGGCGGCCTTTCGAAGAACAAAGAAAACCTCGATGGGATCTCCATTGGTGCGTTTGAAATGGCCCAGTTCTGTGCTGGCTATCATCGCGACAAAAACCCCTCGATCACGGTTCTGGAACTGCCGTTTCTGGGTGTGACTTCGCTGGACCAAGAGGTCGACCTGTCGATGGCTGTCTACCAACACCCGGCCGTTGTCGAGGATCTGGCCCGCTGGGATGCTACGCTCCTGATGCCGTCGCCGCTGCCGCAGTACAACCTTGTTGGCGTCGGTGAAGCACCTAAATCACTAACCGATTTCGAAGGTCTCAGCGTTCGGGCGACTGGCGGCATCGGTAAAGCGATGGAGACTGTTGGGGCAGTTCCGACCTCGATGTCTGCATCCGAAGTGCGTCAGGCAATGGATAGCGGCATCGTCAAAGCGGTTAGCTTTGCGCCACACGCGCATATGTCCTTTGGCACCATTGAAAATGGCACGTGGTGGACGACGAACCTCAATCCCGGCACCGTCAACTGCCCGGTCGTGGTGAACACGCTGGCACTGGAAGATCTGTCTGACGAACACCGCGAAGCTCTGCTGGGGTCGGTGGATGAGGCACTGGATCACTACGTGAGCCACTACCAGACCAAAACGATGGAAGCGTGGGGCCCTGAGCTGGATCAACGCGGCATCGAACGGGTCACTTTCAGTGATGAAGAAATTGCAGCGTTCAAAGAAGCCGCTGCCGCCCCAGCGGCCGAGGCCTGGATTGCAGAAAACACCGAGCGCGGCCTGCCAGCACAAGAGCTCTATGACCTTGTGACTGGGAAAATCGCAAACGGCAGCTAATCCACTCACTGCCCGGCGTCAGCTTGATTGGCGTCGGGTTCTTTCTTTCCTGACAGCGGAGTACAAAGATGGCCGGGTCATCCCAGGTGCTGTCCGACGACAGCCGTCTCAGCATTCTCGATCAACATCTTTACAAACTGGAAAGCTTTCTGGCCCTGATAAGCGGTCTCGCAGTTTTCTCGCTGATGGTCATGGCCGTGGTCTCCGTTGGTGGTCGGAATTTCGCCAATGCGCCACTTCCCGGTTACGTGGACTGGATCGAGCAAGCCATGCCGTTAATCGCCTTCATGGGGATTTCCTATGCGCAGCGTGATGGCGGTCATATCCGAATGGACATGGTTGTTGGAGCGCTTAGAGGCCGGACGCTCTATATTGTTGAGTTCATTACAACCGCTGTCATTCTGGCGCTGATCGTCTTGCTGATCTGGGGGAGCTGGGCGCATTTCGCACGCAGCTTTGACTTTGGTGCTCCACTCTGGAGCCGCGACAGCTCGATCGACATAGGTATCCCGCTGTGGCCCGCAAAGCTGTTGGCCCCCGTCGCCTTCAGTGTGCTTTGCCTAAGGCTTGTTCTGCAGCTCTGGGCCTATGGTCGCGCGATCCGACACCCCGATCAGGCACCTATTGCCGTCCCACTAATAGCCGATGCAGCCACTCAAGCTGCAATGGAAGCCGAGCACGTCTCGGGCCACGACAACTGAGGTTAAATCTGATGGAACCCATTGATATTGGTCTGATCGTCTCGGGCGGTATGCTTGTTCTTGTGGTGTTGGGGATGCGCGTGGCCTTCGCCGCCGCGACAGCTGGCATGGTTGGTCTGATCTGGATCTTTTGGGCTAAGTTTGGGTACGATCCGGCGCGGTTCGGCAAGGCTGTGACTGTGGCCGTCAAAACAGCGGGGCAGGTGCCGCACTCCAAAATCTCGAGCCAGGCGTTGAGTCTTATCCCGACCTTCATCCTGATTGGCTACCTTGCCTATTACGCGGGCCTGACCAAAGCACTGTTCGAAGCCGCGAAGCGATGGCTGGCATGGGTCCCGGGCGGGCTGGCGGTTTCGACCGTTTTCGCAACCGCTGGGTTTGCAGCGGTATCCGGGGCTTCGGTCGCCACTTCCGCTGTGTTCGCCCGTATCGCCATCCCTGAGATGCTGAAGATCGGCTACGACAAGCGTTTTGCTGCAGGTGTCGTCGCTGCAGGCGGTACGCTCGCCTCGCTCATTCCGCCTTCGGCCATTCTGGTCATCTACGCGATTATTGTCGAGCAGGACGTGGGCAAACTGCTGTTGGCCGGGTTCATCCCGGGCATGTTCTCGGCGGTAATTTACGGCTTGCTGATCATTGGTATGGCCGTCGTGATCAAAGGATTTGGTCCCGCAGTCAGGGGCTTTACGTGGAAAGAACGTTTCCTCTCGCTGCCGCCCGCATTGCCTATCGTGATTGTCGTCGTGACTATCATCTTTTTTGTCTACAACCCGTTCGGAGGTGACGCCTGGGGTACGCCAACCGAAGGCGGGGCTATCGGAGCCTTCGTGGTGTTCCTCATGGCGTTGTATCAAGGCATGCGCTGGTCCGAACTAAAAGACGCGCTTTTGGAAACCGCCAAGCTGAGCGTCATGATTTTCACGATCATCTGGGGCGTGTTGGTTTACGTTCGTTTTCTCGGTTTCGCCGAACTGCCAAGTGCATTCTCCGACTGGATTACCTCGCTTGAGATGTCTCCGATGCTAATCCTGATCTGTATTCTTCTGGCTTATGCCGTATTGGGCATGTTCATGGATGCGATCGGTATGCTGCTGTTGACGCTGCCCGTAGTTTACCCCGCCGTCATGGCGTTGAACGGTGGCGAGGCCGTAAGTGCAGCCGAGAGTACCTTCGGTATGTCCGGGCCCATGTGCGCTATCTGGTTTGGCATTCTGGTTGTCAAAATGGCCGAATTTTGCCTGATCACCCCACCTATCGGGCTGAATTGCTTTGTCGTGGCCGGCGTTCGTGATGACCTAAGCGTTCAGGATGTTTTTAAAGGTGTAACGCCTTTCTTTTTGGCGGATGCTGCGACTATCGCGATGCTCGTTGCCTTCCCTGCTATCGTTCTATGGCTTCCAGGACAGGTTTGAATCCCATGGGATGATTTTGGAGTGCGGTTTGCTGGTGCCTGAAATCCGAAACAGTGGCTGTTGCGTATGTTGCTTATATTCTCGGGCTCACCGAGCGCCAAGACAAGTGTTGCCAGCTATGGGCTGGGTTTGGCGCGCAAGCATTCTGAGGATTGTCGTAGGATCATAACCGCACGCTGGTACCGCGAGATCTTTCCCGAAACTGTACTAGCCTGTAAAGGCCACACCTCAGAAGAAATCCGCACCACAATCGGAGGCAGTCGCAAGGCTGTCTCCATCGGCAGTTCTTTTGCTGGCCATGGCGCTGATTACATCATCATCGGCGATCTGCTGAGAGTCGGCGATGCGCTCTCCGGCAATCCGCTTCTGGACGAGTTGCTTCGTGATGGCCGTCGGCAGTAGGACCGTGTCAAATCCGATAAGGACAGAAAACTCGGTTTCAATCAGCTTGCAGTCCAGTTTAAGAGGGCAAGGTGCAATTGCAAACTCGGGCTGTCTGGCTGACGGCGTTCAAACGCGAGCTATTGTCTGCCCTCGCAGACGCAACGATCATCAAGTCGACCACTTCTCTCAATTCCTGAACTGGTCCAAAGGCTAGGAGTTATACCAGGCGGTTGGTCGCGATCACCAGATCAACTTTGAACGTCGGGAGTGCAACCATTAGCGGATTCGACGACGGTAGAGCAGTAAACGTAGTTCGAGGTTGATAGTCGGCCTTGAACGGCCCAGCGAAACCTTGACCGTTTGCCCCGAAGGGTGGAAAGCAGAAGTGCGCGGCAATATGCAGGCAACAGAACTGCACTGTGAACGCGGATCTTCAAAGCAGATCCAATCCAGTCGGAATCCTGTGCTGCCACAGCCCTGTCAATCGCCAACGTTACTCACCAACCGCTTTAAACACTTCCCGAATTGGGGACCCGTTATGCAATCTGGTCCCCATTCATTGGGAAAAGCCAACAGCGCTCCATGCCTCTTTGACCTGGATTGGCACTCTGCCGCCCCATCTTTCGGAAAGGTCTTCCGCAGCTGCGGTCAGGTGATGCATGAACAAAGCCTCGGCGTCTTGGGTCAGGCGCGATTTTGGGAGCGCAACCGCGATGGCGCCGTCGCACGCGCCGCTCGCGCCAAAGACCGGGGCTGCGATACTGTGGACATCTTGTTCATACGCCCCATCTGAGCGGCCAAACCCGGTGCGCTGAGCGTCTTCGACGTGCAAGCGCAGGATATCCGGGTTGGTTTCGGTTTCGTCCGTGATGCACTCAAAATTGCTACCCAGCACCTGGTCACGGAACGCCCGGTCACAGAATGCCAGCACCGCGATACCCGAGGCTGTCGCATGATATGGAAGAACGTCCGCCGGTTCGATATAGACCCGATTTCCGTGGCTTTTGTCATCCACATGCGCAAGCGTGCTAAGTCCGTTGACGCCCTGCAGGACCGACACATGCACGGTTTCCTGCACTTCGTCATAAAGCCGTTGAAGAACTCGCCGAGCGCTTTCACTGGCCGGAAAGGACTGTTCGCGCACCAAGGCAAGGCGGGAAATCGCGGCGCCGAGATGGTAGGTTTTTGTGTAGGGGTCCTGCTCAAGAAACCCGGCGTTGACCAGTTCGGTTAGTCGCCGATGGGTCGAGGCCTTGTCATATCCCGACAGCTTCGTGAACTGGCTCAACCCAAGTTCAGGCGAGGTCGTCTTGATAAAACTCAAAAGTTTCAGTGTTTTGGAAACCGTACTCATAGGTTCTTGCGCCTTTCGTCGGGATGATTGACAGACGGGTTCAGAATAAGGGATCATTATTTATACCTCAAGGTCCAAATAATGAACCATAAGGAATTCCAATGTCGGCATACCTGCCCAGCAAAGCCCCAGTTGTCATCATTGGCGGGGGCATCATAGGTGTCTCAACTCTCTATCACCTTTCCAAGCGCGGGGTTCAGGCCGTGTTGATCGAGCGTCGCAAGATCGCCAGTGGCACCACCTGGCATGCGGCTGGGATTGTCGGCCAGTTGCGGGACAGCACCGCACAGACCGAACTTGGAAAATACACGGCGCGGCTGTTTCGCGAGTTGGAGCGCGAAACCGGGCAGGCCACCGGCTATAAACCCAATGGCACCATCAATCTGGCGATTGGCGATGTGCGTCATGAGCAGCTCTTGCGCAGCCATGACCACGCCGCGCGCATGGGGATCAAAACTTTCATGCTCTCGCCTCAGGAGCTGGCTGAGAAATGGCCGTGGATTGAAACAGAGGACGTGAAGTCCGCCTTTTTCGTGCCTTCGAATGGCCAGGTCAATCCGCTGGACGTGACGGTTGCCATGGTCAAGGGCGCCAAGGCGCTAGGGGCAGAGTTGTTCGAAGATACCAAGGTTGAACAGCTTGTGATCCGTGATGGGAAAATCTCGGGCGTTGATACCGACAAGGGTGTGATCGCAACCGAAAAGGTTCTGTTGGCCGGCGGTATGTGGAGCCACCTGTTCGCCAAGGCGCATGGTGTCACGGTCCCCCTGCACGCGGCCGAGCATTTTTACATCCTGACCGAGCCGGTTAATGGTCTGCTCAAGAACCAGCCCATTTTGAACATCGCAGAAGAGCGCACCTATTGGAAAGAAGACACCGGCAAGCTGCTGATCGGCTCGTTTGAAAAATACGGCAAACCCTATGGGGCCGAAGGCATCCCAGAGGATTTCGAATTCGACGAACTGCCGTTCGATATGGACCATGTCGAGCCTTACCTTGAAATGATGTTCGCACGTATGCCGGCCTTGGGTGAGATGGGGATTCAGACGTTCTTTAACGGCCCCGAGAGCTTTACGCCGGACGGGCGGCCCTATCTGGGGCCAACCAGCGAGATCAAGGGGCTGTTTGTTGCGACCGGCATGAATTCAAACGGCATCCTGAACTCGGGCGGCGTGGGCCTGACCATGGCGGAATGGTTGACAGAGGGCGAACCGTCTCGCGGTATGGGATCGATGCTGGCGCGCCGTGCGCATCCGTTCCAGCGCAATACGAAATACAACCACGACCGCAGCGCGGAATCCGTTGGGTTCCACTACGGCGTGTCGTGGGTCGGGCGTCAGGTCACCTCGGCTCGTGGTGTGCGGAAAACACCGCTCCATGACAGGTTGGCCAACGTAGGCGCCACATTTGCCGAACGGATTGGTTGGGAAATGCCGATGTATTTTGACCCCAAAAAGCAGGGATGGAGCCAAGAGCCAAGCCTTTGGTGGAAAGACTGGTCCGGTCACGTGCAGGCCGAATGCCTTGCCGCCCGCGACGCCGCCGTTTTGATAGACCAGTCGATGTATTCTAAAGTTCAGGTACAAGGCCCGGACGCAGTCAAGGCGCTGAACCGGGTTTGCGGGGCAGAAATGGATGTCGCTGTTGGAGCCTCGGTCTATACCCAGTTCCTGAACCGGCGGGGTGGGATCGAAGCCGACGTTACTGTGACGCGGATGGGGCCGCATTGCTTTATG
Organism: Ruegeria sp. ABF4_144; assembly: GCF_056160045.1. Lineage (NCBI taxonomy): Bacteria > Pseudomonadati > Pseudomonadota > Alphaproteobacteria > Rhodobacterales > Roseobacteraceae > Ruegeria > Ruegeria sp. ABF4_144. Next base: position 2,107,507 of record NZ_JBSWWK010000001.1, on the reverse strand, counting down.
GTCATCACCGGCCATCCTAGCCAGATGCGCGATCAGGGCTGGATCCGGGACAATGCTGATCCGGATTGGCGGTTCGAGATATTCGACGCGACCTCGGCGTATGGTTTGATTTCGCTGCATGGGCCCAAGTCGCGCGAGATTTTAGCGGCGATCTCCGGCGATGACCTGTCCAACGACGCCTTTCCGTTCGGGACTGCGCGCGAGATCGACATAGCCTATGCCCGTGGCTGGGCGATCCGAAGGTCATTTCTGGGCGAGCTTGGTTATGAGCTGATGATACCGACCGAGTTCGTGTTGGGCGTTTACGATGCATTGATAGAGGCGGGCGAACACTTGGGGCTGCGTCACATGGGTATGTTTGCGATGAACGCCTGTCGGTTGGAAAAGGGGTTCCGGCATTTTGGGCATGATATCGGCGAGGACGATACTCCTTATGAGACAGGATTGGGTTTTGCGGTCGCGTTGAACAAGACCGACGATTTTCTTGGAAAGGCGGCTCTGGCCAAGCAAAAGGCGGGCGGCCCTGCCACTCAATATCGCACCGTGTCCTGTGTCGTTGAGGGCGCGAATGCGCAGGATGGCCCTTATCTGATCCACAATGAACCCGTTTGGAAAGGGGGTGCGATCGTCGGGCATGTGACCTCAGGCGATTGGGGATTTAGGCTCTCGGAAATGGTTGGCCTGGCCAGCCTGCACAACGAAGGTGGCGTCAGCAAAGCCTGGATCGACCAAGGCGGTTTCCAGGTGCAGATTGCCGGGAAAATGTATCCTCTGCGCACGCAATTGGCGCCCTTTTATGATCCTAGCGGCAAGATCATGCGCGGGTAGACCTTTCACCAAGGAGGGAAATCATGGGCGGCAAATCCATTCTGGTCATCGGAACCTATGACACCAAGAACGACGAGCTTGCCTTTATGGCCGAGAAAATCACCGCACAGGGCGGCACCGCGTTGACGATGGATATTAGCGTTCTTGGGGATCCGAAACAGCCGACCGACTATTCCAAGCATGACGTGGCCAAGGCTGGCGGTAGTTCGATTGAAAAAGCCATAGACAGCGGCAGTGAACATGTGGCGATGCAGATCATGTCTAAAGGGGCCTGCAAGATGGCCGGCCAACTGCATGACGATGGCAAGGTAGATGGCGTAATTATCCTGGGTGGGACGATGGGCACCGACCTCGCGCTGGATGTGTGCCAATCCTTGCCAATAGGTGTGCCGAAATACGTGGTCTCGACCGTGTCGTTCTCGGCCTTGATCCCGGCCGAGCGCCTGTCCCCGGATATTCAAATGATCCTTTGGGCCGGCGGCCTTTATGGCTTGAACTCGATCTGCAAATCTTCTCTGGCCCAGGCGGCTGGCGCGGTGCTGGGAGCGGCGCGCGCCGCCGAGCCCCTGGGCGCGCCGAAACCCACTGTGGGGATCACCTCGCTTGGGACGTCCTGTCTTAAATACATCAAGACGCTGAAACCCGAGTTGGAAAAGCGCGGCTATGAGGTGGCTGTCTTTCACGCCATGGGCATGGGCGGCATGGCGTTCGAACAGATCGCGGCGCAGGGCGGATTTACCTGCGTGATGGATTTCGCAGGCTGCGAGCTTGGCAACCTGCTGGCCGGGTCGGTTGTGAATGCTGGCAAGGATCGCCACCGGGCGGCAGGGCGCGCCGGTATCCCTCAGATCGTAGCGCCCGGTTGCATGGATCTGATCGACTTTGCTGGGTGGCAGGAGATTCCCGAACGCTTTCTTGATCGCCCGATCCACACCCATAACAAACTGGTTAAGAATACGTTCTATAACGCCGATGAACGCCGCGAGATTGCCCGCGAACTGAACAAACGTATCGGTGAAAGCTCGGCACCCACTCATTTGATCATCCCCAATGGCGGGATCGAGGAATGGGATCGCCCCGGCGGCGACTGTCATGATCCCGAAGGGCTCACCGCGTTTCTTGAGGAACTGAAGGCAACGGTTGCGTTGTCAGTTTCGTTCTCTGAAATCGACGGCCACATCAACGACGTCGAGTTCTGCGAAACTGCGCTGAAGATTTTTGATGCCTGGGTGGCTGATGGGCATGTATCAGCTGGGGTTAGGTCAGGCTGAACTCTATTAGGGCTCTTACGATGAATAAAAACGTAAGCTCGTCTGTTGGTTATAGATACGTCTTGTATCCTCTACGCCTACGGAGCATGCGCCCTTCTCAAAGGCGGCACACCATAGATAATATCGGATCTCGAAAGTCCAATTGACTAAGAGCTTTGCTTGAGCGGGGCAGGGCGGTTACGTGGCTTTTGCCCATACCAGATCTGTCGCTTTCAAATACTTTAAAACCAGTCCCGAGATCATCCGCTTTGCTGTGATGCTTTACATCTGATGTTCGCTCTCGGTTTGGAATGTCAAGAAAAACTGCTGCACGAGCGAGGCATCGAGGAGAATTACGATAATGTCCGTTATTGGTGGGACAGGTTTGCCCCGATGTTTGCTGCTGGTATCAAACGGACGCGTGTTCAGCAGCTGCGCGCGTTCTCCAAATGGAAGTGGCACGTGGACGAGGTTTTCGTTAGGGCGAATGGAAAGCGGCATTATTTTAGCAGGCTGTTGATCACGAGGATGAGGTGCTGGAAGCTGATGTCGCCAAACGCCCAAACAAAGCTGCAGCACTGAAATTCATCAAGAAATTATTGAAGCACCATAGTTGTGCCGGTGAGATTGTGACCGGCCGTTTTGAATCTTTTTTGGCTACGCTCAGGCAATTGGGTGCACTCAAAAAAGGATGGGTAGGTGGCTTAACAACCGGGTCGAAAACTTGCATCTCCTGTTTCGACGACGCGAATGTACTATGCAGAGTTTCATTGGTATTCGAAATTTGCAGAAACTCGCCTCCGTCAACTCTTTCTTCTACAACCAGGTTAACTAGGGAAGATCGCCCGCTAGCCGAGACACACTCAAGCTGACGCGCCGACGGCCTTGCCGAATGACGTCAACTCTGTTCCGGATAGATGCACGGTTTCCACAGCAAACTGAGCCTGGTTCGAATTCGTCTGACGGTAAAATACCAAGACGGGTGGCTGGAAGCTCTTCATCTAACACTACAATCACCGTCAACTGGCAGCTTAGTTATTTGTGGTCAGCATTTTTTGACAGGCGAAGTAAGACGCTTTGGGGGTTCGCTTCATCGAATTGAAATCCACATCAACTAGACCGAAGCGTTTTTCATACCCAAGGGCCCATTCGTAATTGTCCAACAAGGACCAGACAAAATACCCTTTGACCGGTACACCTTGGTCCACGGCTACCTGAACCGCTGCCAAATGCTGATCCAGATAGTCGATGCGGTCGTTGTCTTGCTGACGCTCTGGGCTAGCCATGCCATTTTCGGTTACATGTATCGGCAATTCGCCGGTGTATTCGAGCGCTGTTCGGATCAGAAACCGGCTCAGGGCGGCAGGGTCGATTTCCCATCCCATTTGGGTCTTGGGTAAGGGGCCTGGAACCTCAGCCAGACCGGGCCATGCCGTATCCGCAGCGGCGATCAGTTTGCGGGTGTAATAGTTCAATCCGCACCAGTCGACAGGAGTGCCAATGATCTCAAAATCATCCTGCCAGCCGGTCGGTAGGTGGCGCTCCAGCCCTTCTAGTACGATCTGGGGATAGGCTTTTTTGAACACGCCACCCAAAAAGAACCGGTTATAGATGCCGTCATACAGGGCGGCGGCATTCTGCGCTTCTGGAGTGTTATTGGCTGGTTCGGCCCATTCCAGGTTAAACACGCCACCCAGATTGGACATACCCAACCCACGCATCACTTGAATAGCTTGGCCGTGGGACAGAAGCACATGATGCATAGCCCGAGCTGTGGCTCTTATATCCCGAAGGCCGGGGGCGTGATGTCCTTCAAAATGGCTCAGCCAACTGACACACCACGGCTCGTTGATCGGCGCGACGCTGTACATTCGGTCACCGATCCGTCCCATGATGACCTCAGTGAAATCGGCAAACCAACCGGCGATATCCCGGTTTCGCCAACCGCCCAGGTCGGCCAGGGCTGATGGCAGTTCCCAGTGATAGAGAGTCGCGCACGGGCGGATGTCCCTCTCTAGGAGTGCATCAGTCAAACGGTCATAATAGTCTAAACCAGCTTGATTGATTGGCCCACGCCCCTCGGGCATCACACGCGCCCAACTGGTCGAGAAGCGATAGCAGTCAAACCCTGCGTCGCGTACAAGATCGAGATCCTGTTCAAACCGATTTAGGTGATCGCAGGCCAGATCTCCGTTTTCATTGCGCACCACATTTCCAGGGGTCGCTGCGAACGTATCCCAATGTGTCGATCCGGCACCGCCTTGGGCGTGCCCTTCGATCTGGTAGGCGGAGGTTGCAACTCCAAACAGGAAATCCTTGGGAAAATCGCTGCGCGCATGTTTCATCGTCAGATCCTATTGGGTGCAGGGCCAGTTGATTTGCCGACAACCAATTCCGCCTCGAGCAATCTGTTTTTGGCCGGATCGTCAGGCGACTTTATCCGCTCGATCAGCATTTCGGCGGCAAGCTCTCCTGCATGCCTTACGGAAGATCGCGTCGCCGTGAAAATAGGTACGTCTTGTCCGTTTTTTAAATAGGAGAGGTCATCATCATGCGCGATAACAGAGACATCTTGGCCGATCCGCAACCCTGCTTCGTCCAATGCCCTTCGGACACCGATCGCTGAAATCATTGATGACGCCAGAATGGCGGTCGGTGGCTCATCAAGTCGCAACATATCGCGGGTTTCGTGATGGCCGTATACTTCGGTCATCTCGGCACTGCGCATCAAATGCGGATCAGCGGTTAGACCCGCGTGCTCTAATGCTTGAAGGTAGCCAGCGCGACGACGCTGCGCGAAATCCATATCCTCGAGCCCGTTGATCAGCGCAATGCGGCGATGACCTAAATCGATGAGGAACTGCGTTGCGCGCCGAAATGAGCTTTTGTTGTTCACATCAATCCAGTCGTACTCGGCGTCTATCCCGGTTGAACGCCCGTGTACGATAAATGGCACCGCCATTCGGTTCAGAAGATCAATGCGTCGCTCGTTGACCTTAGGTCCCTGCAAAACGACGCCGTCCACCGCTCCGCGTTGAAACAGGCTGCGATAGGCTCCTTCGATCGAAGTGTCATCGGCCGTGGTGAACATCATGTCATAGCCATGCGCAGCATATGTGCGCGCTGCACCAGCGACGAAGTCACCAAAGATGGGGTTCACCATCTCGTGTTGGGAAGAACTGGGAATCACGTGCCCGATCACCATGGACTTGCCCGTCGCAAGCCCCTTGGCACGGCTGTTCGGCCGATAGCCATATTTTGCAGCGGCAGTCTGAACACGAACCCGTGTCTCTTCTCTCACCTCGGGATACCCGTTCAGCGCACGGCTAACCGTTGTCTGCGAAAGGCCGAGTTTTTCTGACAGCTGTTTTAGGTTCATGGTCAATTCAAAGCGCCTTCAAATCGTATCCTTAACCTGTTGTGTGGGCAAATTCACCGCCCGTCAACATTTTTTACAGATCTTCCGTTTGTTAGACAAATATTGACGTTTTCATTGACAGACGGAAAGTGTTAGCGGATAAACTCAAAAACCAAAGCGCTTTGAAAATTTAGATTCTTAAGGCGTGAGAGAATTTGGGAGGAGAATTCATGAAACACGCGCTTTATGCAGGTGTAGCGACGTTTGCTTTGCTAGGGGGTGCAGTCCACGCGCAGGGTGAGTTGATTCACGAGGTTGGCGATGGCAACTTTGACTGGGATGGTTTTCAGGCTTTCGCGGATGCTCATGACCTGAGTGGTCAGGATCTGACTATTTTTGGTCCCTGGCTTGCAGGTGAGGGGAAGTCATTTGAAAATCTGGTTGCGTATTTCGACCAGGCCACCGGGGCAAATTCCAGTTATGTCGGCTCGGATTCTCTTGAGCAGCAAATTCTTATCGACGCTGCCGCAGGCTCGGCGCCAAACCTGACAGTGTTTCCGCAGCCGGGTCTGGCTGCGAACATGGCCAAGAACGGTTATCTGGCGCCACTTTCAGAAGGGTCGGCAGATTGGATCAAGGACAATTTCGCCGCCGGTCAGTCCTGGGTCGATCTGGGTACATTTGAAAACGCCGAAGGAGCCAAGGATTTTTACGGTTTCTTCTTCAACGTCAACGTCAAGTCTTTGGTCTGGTATATCCCTGAGAACTTTGAGGACTTTGGATACGAAGTTCCGCAAACCATGGAAGAGTTCAAAGCTCTGATGGATCAAATGGTTGAGGATGGCGAGACGCCGCTGTGCGTGGGGCTTGCGTCTGGTGGTGCAACCGGCTGGCCCGCGACGGATTGGGTTGAAGATCTGATGCTGCGCACTCAGCCTCCCGAAGTCTATGATCAGTGGGTTTCGAACGAGGTGAAGTTTGATGATCCACGTGTGATCGCGGCGATTGAGGAATATGGCAGTTTTACCCGCAACGATGACTATGTCGTGGGTGATGCCAACGACACTGCTGCGATTGACTTCCGGGACAGCCCCAAGGGTCTCTTCGACAGCCCGCCTGCCTGCATGATGCACCGTCAGGCATCCTTCATTCCTGCTTATTTCCCCGAAGGAACTGAGTTGGGCATAGATGCCGATTTCTTCTACTTCCCGGCCTATGCCGAGAAGGATCTGGGTACTCCGGTTCTGGGTGCGGGTACGCTGTTCACCATCACAAACCCCAACCAAGCCGCCGACGTGTTCATGGAATTCCTCAAGACACCTTTCGCACACGAGATCATGATGTCTCAGGACGGGTTCCTGACACCTCATCTGGGGGCAAATCCCGAAAACTATGCCAACGACACGCAGCGCGGTCAGGGCGAGATTCTAACCAATGCCACCACCTTCCGCTTTGACGGGTCCGATCTGATGCCGGGCGCGGTCGGTGCGGGAACGTTCTGGACTGGTATGGTCGACTATTCCTCGGGCGCAAAAGATGCGGCAACTGTTACGGGTGAAATCCAGTCTTCGTGGGATGCTGCAAATTGATTGAGGGTAGGGGCGGCACTACCGTCGCCCCATTTTCCAAACCGACGAGGGCATTATGACACCGGCACTTCAGGGCCTGCTGACCATCGTTATCGGTGTGTCGGGTTGCGTGGGTTACTTCTACCTCTCGAACCAATTTCTGGACAAAGTCCTGTTCCCGCCGCGCGGGCCGAACGCAGGGCGCAACATCAACCGCGCGAACTTGATCCGGCCCTGGCTGTTTCTGTTCCCCGCGATCGCCGCGCTTGGTCTGTACCTGGCCTATCCGGTAGTTGAAACTCTGCGCCTGTCACTCACGGAGCGCGTGCCCGGCGGCGGGTACAAATGGGTTGGATTGGACAACTACACTCAGATGGCGGCTGAGCCGAAATTCTGGGAAGCCATGCGCAACAACATGTTCTGGCTAATCGTGGTGCCTGCGATGTCCACCGGGTTTGGTCTGCTGGTTGCACAGCTCACCGACCGCATCCGCTGGGGTAACTTTGCCAAGTCGCTGATCTTCATGCCGATGGCGATTTCATTCGTCGGTGCGTCGGTGATCTGGAAACTCGTTTATGACGCGCGCCCGGCAGAGCAAGACCAGATCGGCATCCTGAACGCACTTTATATCTTCTTTGGTGGGACCGAGCCGCAGACTTGGCTGACCGTTCCGTTCTGGAACAGCTTCTTCCTGATGATCGTTCTGATCTGGATCCAAACCGGTTTTGCCATGGTGATCCTGTCCGCTGCCTTGCGCGGCATACCCGAAGAAACTGTCGAGGCCGCGATTCTGGATGGGGCCAATCCGTTTCAGATCTTCTTCAAGATCAAAGTGCCTCAGATCAAGACCACGATTTTGGTCGTCTGGACAACAATCACTATTACCGTCTTGAAGGTCTTCGACATCGTCTTCGCCATGACCAACGGCCAGTGGGAAACACAAGTTCTGGCCAACTACATGTACGACAAACTGTTCCGAGCCAACGACTGGGGGGTGGGGTCTGCCTCAGCCATGGTGATCATGCTGCTGGTTACGCCGATCCTGATCTGGAATGTGCGCAACGCGCGCAAGGAGATGGAGTAAGCCATGAGCGATATTGCAGGGACCAAACCGGCACTGCGCTGGGTCGTTCACGCCTCAGTCATCTTTTTGGTGTTGTTGTGGATCGTACCTACCCTTGGTTTGTTGATCTCATCTTTCCGCACGGCAGATCAGATTTCTGGCAGCGGTTGGTGGCGGTCTCTCTTCCCGTCCGAGCAGAACCTGACGTTGCGCAGCGCTGCCCCCGAGACTCAGGTGCTAGAGAACGGGACTTACGTGATCAAGGGAGAGCTTTTTGGGGACGACGAACAGGCAAAAATCTCCAACTGGGGTGTCAGCGCGCGTGAGGTTGACGCCTTCTCGCCCGGAGACACTGCCGAGCTGCGTCGGGGCGGTACGATAACCGTGGATGCAGATGGCAATTATCGGATGGAGAATAGCGAAGAATTCACGGGCAATCGCGGTGCGCGCGTGTTTGTCACGGCCAAACTGCCTGCGGAGTTCACACTCGAAAACTACAACACGGTTTTGTTTAGTGATAGCGGCGACGACAATATGGCCAAGGCGTTCTTCAATACGCTTACGGTAACGATTCCGGCGACGATTATTCCGATCCTTGTTGCAGCATTTGCCGCTTATGCGCTTGCGTGGATGGAGTTTCCGGGGCGGGCGCTGCTGATCGCTGCGGTGGTTGGCCTTTTAGTGGTTCCGCTTCAGTTGGCGTTGATACCGCTGCTGAAATTCCACCTGAATATTGGGATCGGGAAAGGATATCTTGGCGTCTGGTTAGCCCATACGGGCTTCGGCATGCCCCTCGCAATTTATCTGTTGCGCAATTACATGGCTGGGCTGCCTCGTGACTTGATCGAGAATGCCCGTGTCGATGGCGCGACTGAGTTCCAGATATTCACCAAACTGATCTTGCCGCTCAGCTTCCCGGCGCTCGCGTCTTTCGCGATCTTCCAGTTCCTTTGGACATGGAACGATCTTCTGGTGGCCAAGGTCTTTCTGATTGATGCCACCGGCCAAACCACCGTGATGACTAACCGCATCGTCGAGTTGTTGGGCACCCGAGGTGGCAACTGGGAAATCCTGGCAACCGCGGCCTTTGTGTCGATCTTCGTACCGCTGGTCGTCTTCTTTGCGATGCAAAAATACCTGGTCCGTGGCCTGTTGGCCGGATCCGTCAAATAGAGGCTTCTGATGAACGTGCAGAACACTGTAGAACTATCTAAGTCAACTAAAGCGAAGTCAGAGTGGTGGCGCGGTGGCGTGATCTATCAGATCTATCCGCGTAGCTTTCAAGACAGCAACGGCAACGGGATCGGGGACCTAAAAGGGATCACCCAACGGCTGGGCTACATCGCTGATCTGGGGGTCGACGCGATCTGGATTTCGCCCTTCTTCAAATCTCCGATGAAGGACTTCGGCTACGATGTGAGCGACTACCGCGACGTTGATCCAATGTTCGGGTCGTTAGAGGATTTTCGCGAGCTACTCGAACAGGCCCATAACAACGGTCTGAAAGTGATGATCGATCTGGTGTTGTCGCACACATCGGACCAGCACCCTTGGTTCGGTGAAAGCCGCGCCAGCCGGGACAACGCTAAATCCGACTGGTATGTTTGGGCCGATCCTAAACCGGATGGCACGCCGCCCAACAACTGGTTGTCGATCTTTGGGGGTTCTGCCTGGCAGTGGGAACCTCGTCGCCTGCAGTATTACCTGCATAACTTTCTGACCTCACAGCCGGATCTGAACTTTCACAGTGCCGAAGTGCAAGATGCGCTGCTGGACGTGGCCAGGTTCTGGCTGGAGATGGGCGTGGACGGCTTCCGTCTGGATACGATCAACTTCTATTTCCACGACAAACAACTGCGGGACAATCCGGCTCTTCCAATCGAAGAGCGCAACGCATCAATTGCGCCTGCTGTAAACCCGTATAACCACCAGAATCATCTTTATTCCAAAAGCCAGCCCGAAAACATCGCCTTCCTAGAAAGGTTGCGGGCGCTGACCGACGAATATGAAGACCGTGCCTGTCTGGGTGAAGTCGGCGATGCACAGCGCGGGCTAGAGATCATGGGTGAGTACACCTCGGGCGATAAACGGATGCAAATGTGTTATGCTTTCGAGTTTTTAGAAAAGCGCGCGTTGACGGCATCATATGCCAAGCAGGTCTTTGACCAGCTTGAGGAAAAGGCAGGCGATGCCTGGCCGTGCTGGGCCTTCTCGAACCATGATGTTGAACGTCATGCCTCGCGTTGGGAATTGGACGATGCGTCTGTTCGCCAGCATGTGGTTCTTATGATGTGCTTGCGCGGTTCGACCTGTCTTTACCAAGGAGAGGAACTGGGCCTGCATGAGGCGGAAGTTCCATTTGAAAAACTGCAAGACCCCTACGGCATTGAGTTCTGGCCCGAGTTCAAAGGGCGCGACGGATGCCGAACGCCGATGGTCTGGACGACGCAGGACGAGCACTCGGGCTTCAGCACTGGTGAACCATGGCTGCCGGTCAGTTCAGCTCAAACGGAAAGAGCCGTCGATAGGCTGGAGGCAGACGGCCAATCGATGCTGCACCATTATCGCCGCGCGATTGAGCTACGCCACACCCATCCGGCACTAACCGTGGGTACACAGTCCGAGATGACTCAATTCGGCCCTGTCCTTACATTTCAACGCGACGACACGTCTGAAAGAGTGTTTTGCGCTTTTAACTTAGGCGCGGAAACGCAGCAGGTAGATTTACCCGCGGGCAATTGGCGGACCATTGGGCAAGAACTCGGCGGCGTCGAGGGTAGGGGAAGCGTAACGTTGCACCCGGCACAGTTTTGTCTGATGGCAATGGACAAGGGGTAAACCATGTCAGAACTCAAACTTACGGATGTGGCGAAATCCTATGGTCCGGTCGACGTTCTAAAACACATCGATTTGGATATAGAAAAAGGTGAACTGGTTGTCTTCGTCGGTCCATCGGGTTGCGGAAAATCAACCTTGCTGCGGATGATTGCTGGGCTGGAAATCATCACCGGCGGCACTTTAGAGATCGAAGGGCAGGTCATGAACGATGTACCGCCCGCCCAGCGGGGCATTGCCATGGTATTTCAGTCTTATGCGCTCTACCCGCATTTGACCGTGCGCGAGAACATGGCCTTCGCGCTCAAAATCGCCAAGATGCCTGCCGCCGAGATTGATGCAGCCGTCGAGCGTGCTGCACAGACCCTTCAGCTGGATCCGCTTCTGGACCGCCTGCCCAAAGCCCTGTCTGGCGGACAACGCCAGCGAGTTGCGATTGGGCGCGCCATCGTACGTGACCCGAAAGTCTACCTGTTCGACGAGCCGCTCTCGAACCTCGATGCTGCGCTGCGCGTCGCGACCCGGATTGAGATTGCGCGCCTGAAAGAGGCGATGCCTGAAAGCACCATGATTTATGTCACTCACGATCAGGTCGAGGCGATGACTTTGGCGAGCAGGATCGTTGTTTTGGCCAACAAAGGTATTGCACAAGTGGGTACGCCTCTGGAGCTTTATGAGACGCCGGACAATGAGTTTGTGGCACAGTTCATAGGCTCGCCGGCGATGAATTTGTTGCCCGGTAAAATAACTAAAACCGGGGAGCAAACCTTCGTCCAACTTGATACCGGCGGAACTGCCATTTCATCCATCGCGACTGACCCTGAACAACTGGGGCTAAAGGTCAATATCGGTGTTCGCCCTGAGGATTTCTTTTCCGACGAGAGCTCCGGGTTCCTGAACGGTGACGTCGATTTTATAGAGGCTTTGGGCGAAGTCACTTTACTATATTTTGCAAACAGGCCCGGCGCTGAAAACGTTGTAGCTAAGTTTCCCGGCGTCGAACGGAACTTGCGTGGTCAAGCCGTAAAACTGAATGCGGACCCGAGCAAAGTGCATCTTTTTCACAATGGTCTTTCGATACGGAAGGGATGATTGCGCCATTCAGCTTGGTACGACAAAAAACCAATAGGTGCCTTTGTGGTTCAACAGTTGAATTGAGAAATCTAAACTAACGCTTCGACGCAGATTGCTTGCGATACAACATATCAGGCGCATGCGAAGTTCGCAGAAACTTGCCTCCGTCTAAAACCATTTCAATCAGGAAAGAGCGCCGGCCAGCCGAGACTGGTTCGAATGCGTCTGACAGCACCTACCTGAAAATATTCATTAGATGACAGCTTTATCGGCCCAGTTTTATCAAATGAATATGAATTTATAGATATCTCAAGCTATTGTGGTCACAGATTTGCAACCTGTGGGGTTTTCATGAAACTGAGAAGCGCGCTGATATCATCCCTTTTTTTGACAAAGGCCGTCGCCACTTCGGCATTCGCACAGACTTACGATGTGGTCATACTGGGTGGGCGCGTCATGGACCCCGAAACAGGCTTTGATCAGGTCGCGAATGTTGGAATCAACAATGGCTGGATCACAAACATCACCGCGGACGAACTCACAGGCATTGAAACCATTGATGCAAGCGGTCACGTTGTTGCACCGGGTTTCATTGATCTCGAACAGCACGGACTTGGCCCTTGGGGTATCAAGGTCAACCTGCGCGATGGCGTCACAACCCAGATGGACTTTGAAATTGGCGCAGCGAATATCGACGAATGGTATGCTGCCCGAGAAGGCACGACACAGGCCAATTTCGGCACGGTCGTAGGACAGGAATTTGCCCGGATGCGCGTTCATGACGGTTTGGCGCTGGAAGGACCGGATATCTCGATGCCCTATTTCTTTGATTACAGAGCCCAGGCTGCCGAGGACGGGATCGACGGGTGGTCGGTTACGCCCAGCTCCAAGGATCAGATGAATGAAATAACAGCCCAGCTTGATGAAGGGCTGCGTCTGGGCGCGCTTGGTGTGGGATCAACCATCGGCTATGCACGAAACGGAATCACGACGTATGAGATGTTCGAGGCCCAGAAAGCCGCTGCAAGATATGGCCGCCTGACCTCGGTGCATCATCGCTTTCATCCCAGTGCCTCAACCCCGACCGAAACCCAGACCGGCGTGAATGAAATTCTGGTGAACGCTATGGTTCTTAAAGCACCTCTGCATATCCATCATGACAACGACTATGGCTGGTGGGAAAACCAGGAAAAGTTACAGATGGCGCGGGAACAGGGTCACAATGTCTGGTCCAGCTACTACCCATGGACGGCCGGCTCCGGGAATTACGGTGCATCTATTCTGGGTCCTGATAACTGGGAAGCTGGTATGGGGTACAAATACGAGGAAACAATCTTTGATCCTCAACTCGACCGCTTTGTTACAAAGGAAGAGTTCCTGGAATTTGCCAAGAATGAACCGGGACGGACAGCCATTGCTTTTAGCCCGCCGCGCGAGGAATGGCTGAACGACTGGATTCAGATTGCAGGATACAGCGTATCGGGCGACGGAATGCCCGGCTTAGACGCAGAGGGCAATCGGCTGAATTGGGACTCCGCTTACGAGGACTACGCTGGCCACCCTAGAGCCGCAGGTAGTCATGCACTTGTTCTGCGGCTGGCGAGAGAGGCCGAAATACCCCTGATGTTGTCACTGTCTCAGCTTAGCTATTCCCACGCCAAACGCCTTGGCGACACGGGTTTGAAAGCTATGCAAGTGCGTGGTCGGATGCAGGAAGGTATGGTTGCAGACATCGTCATCTTCGACCCCGAAAACGTCACCGAACAGGCGACTTATTCAAAAGGCAAGAACGGCCTGCCTTCGACAGGCATTCCGTACGTTCTGGTGAACGGGACCATCGTGGTCGAGGACAGTAAAGTGCTCAAGGATGTCAATCCAGGGCAGGCAATCCGTTTCCCGGTCGAAGAGGAGGGCCGTTTTATTCCGGCAGGTCGTGAACAGATCATGGGTATTCTGACCCCGGACACTGGAACCACGCGCCCGACGTTGATTGAGGACATCACCGACGATCAGGCATCGCTTGACCAGCCGTTGCAAATTCAACCGGTCCTGCGTCACCTTGCGAAAGCTGCCGTTCCCACTCCGCAGGTCACCGATTGGTTCGTTCAGGCCAATGGCCCGGACGATTCCGAACTGTTTCTGTGCATCGTCCACGGTGTACTTGAAGATCCGGAAACGGCCCAACGCGATTGGGAGCAAGCTGTCGCAATGCGCATGAGTAAAACGGGTGGGCGGACACTTCCTGCAGCAACGGCAGAAAACTAAGTCCTGGTTCGAAATTGTGTTCTGGCACTTGCTTTGATCACTCAGGCTGATCGGATTTCCCCCGAAATGTGGCACCGCGTGATTTGCGTAGAAGGATGGGTAGCCAAATAACGGTTTCCGCTTCAACCTCGGTTAAATTGCCCTTGAGCAATCTTCCTCTGCTGATACCGGAGAAGGTGAGGCCGCGAGTGGCATCTTGCAGTTCTACGGCAGTGGGCAGGCGATGGAACAAGGTTCACTGAACTTCAAGATCGAAGAGGGCGGAGAGCATGCAGTTTCTGGGGCTGGATGGCGGGGCGCTTTCGATCATTGGGACCGCCTTTAGTTATAAAGGCGCGTTCCCAACCAATCTGTTTTGGACTCAGCGAGTTGCGGATGGATCGTGGACGCTGCAATTCGGTCAGAATGATGTGACAGATTTCGTGGACATCTACGGCGCCGTCAGCCCCAATTCACCGTTTCAAAATCCCGCATTCTGCACAAACCCGACCATCCGTACACTCAATCCCGGTCTTAGTATTTCAGGCGGTGCCCGTTTGGTTGGTTCAAAACAAATGGCTACCCTTCTTCCGGGCCAGAGCATCCAAAGGAACAGCCGTTCTCTATGACCGGTCGGTTTCGGTTGGGCTGGGCTATTATGGACGGAATACCGACGGCGCTGCATTGGTTTGAACTGGGCCAAGGTACGCGTGGTGGATGGTAGCCAATTCACTACCAAAGCGTTCTATCGACTCTCGATGTCACCCGACTTGCAGATCACCCTGTCCTTCCAGTTCATCGATAATCCGTTGTCCAATGCGAATGAGAGCAGCATCACCTTGATAGGGTTGCGAACCAAAATCGTGTTCCGATCGTGTGGCTAGCTTCGAAGCGCTTTAGAAAACTGCGTAAACCGAAGTGGAGACACCAGTTTGACGACTATACAGCAGCGGTAAACGCGAGCACCACCGCCAGAATAGCTGCACTGGGATAATCAGGCATGGATGCCCACTTAGACGACCCCAAAACGCTCTTTCGGCTTTGGCGGCCAAATGGCCATTTCGTTGTTCATCTCGTGGTCCGTGGGCCTTGATCGTAAAGGTCGGCATTCGGTTGCGATCTGCTAATTCTGCGGCGCGCAGGAAAGCTGGCTTTGCAAAGTTGCGAACCCGACCCGTGGACGAGGGCCAACAACTGGCAAATTCCTGCCGGGGGATAGGAAGAGCTCTTTTCATAACCCGCAAGATCGCCTTAAAACTCCGCAACCCCTCAAACTGGCAATGTAGCTTCTTGCAAAACAGCGATAGCAAAACGAATACAAAATGGCCGCGCTTGCCCGGTACTGCTCGCGCTGCGGTTACGATGGGGTTTTGTGTTCTTGTATCTGCTTGCGCTCAGGGCTCAAACGACGCGGATCTCGATCCAGAACGTCAGGCCATGGCGTTGCGCGAGGTCTCGCAAAAACAGGCTCGAGGGCAACGGGTGTGGTGTGTGCCCTACGCACGTAACCTCAGCGGTATCGAAATTCGCGGAAACGCCAAGGATTGGTGGGGCAAGGCGCGCAGTACTTTTGAGCGAGGTAGTGAACCGGTTGTCGGTGCAGTCATGTCATTTCGAGCGACCCGAGGAATGCCCCTTGGTCACGTGGCCGTCGTATCAGATGTGATTACCGACAGAGAAGTCATCGTGAACCACGCCAACTGGCACCGGAACAAGGTATCATTGAAAATGGGCGTCAGGGATGTATCCAAAAACAATGATTGGACGTTGGTCCGGGTCGAAAGCCACCCGGGCCAGTACGGCAGTTTCTACCCGGTGAACGGGTTCATCTACCCCAAAGTTGGCGATTAGCCCAAATCAATTGCTTATCGCACCCTCTGCGCATTCGGCAGATGCGTAACAAGTGGCCTTCTTTTCGGAAACAAAGTACATACACAAGCCGCCTGCGTTGGGAACAAGTGTGGTGGTGCTCTTCGCGTATCGCGAAGTGCAAAGCCCGGCTTTGGATGTCCGGTTTGGGCTGACATCGGTCAATGAAGACGTGAAGACTAAGGCTTGTACTGCTAGGTGGCTTGAAAGCCTCCATACTTAGTTTCAAACGTCAACTTCCCGGACCAAAGCTGCTCCGGTGTTTTGCAGTCTTGTGTCAGTACCTGTTGAGAGTCTCTAGTATCATTTTCCTGGTATCGACGTCGTTGTAGAAGATCCTGTTGGCGAGAAACTCAGATGGAAACTCGGGCCATGTCTTACGCATTTCGGTAACAAGCTGTTGTGCTTCTTCCGAATGCCCCAACTGATCGTTCGCTACGGCTTGGAATAGGAGAGAGGGAGCGCTGACAGGTGCACCTGCGGCTGGTGCACCCTGGAAGGCTTCAACTACATTTTCGTAGTTCCCGAGCATAAGTTGCGACACGCCCCAGATGTTTCTTGCACCAAACCTACCAGATCCTGATCTGGGTCTCTCTGGGTTGCTAACCTCGGCGGCAAGTTCCGGGGTGTTGGCCATGATGGCTGTGATGCCAACGAGATCCAGAATATGACCATCCATCGGTGCAAGTTCGACGGACATCCTAGCGTATTTCAGTGCCTCGACTGAGTTGTTTTTAGTGGCTAATACCCAGCCATTTGCGCTGTTCGCCCATGCATCGGTAGGGGATAGACTAAGTGCCTTTCCCGACATCTCCAACGCTTTGCCGAAGAGGTCATCTCTTTGCGCTGCTTCCGGGGATAACATGGCCAGGGTCGCCAGGACCTGTGCCGATCCGGCGTAGCCATCGGAAAGTGCTGGGTCGAGCTCGGTGGCATGCTGAAACATTCCCAGCGCTATTTGCTGTCGCTTAACATCGAAAACGGGAAAAAACATGCCTCGGGCTTGATCCGCCAGGTTAGCCGCCTGAAGTCTCGTCAAAGATTGCTCACCAAGGGCTGCTCGCTCGGCCTGTTCGACGGATTGGGTCGTGGGCAAGACTCCCTTGCTATCCCAAGCAAGCCAAAAGCCAATTCCAGCAATTAAAACAAGGCAAATCAGTCCAGCGGGCAGCAGTTGCCGTAAATGCAGATGCCCTCTAAGCGCATCGATGTTCCGCACCCCTAATGTGCCGTCTCCTGCCGTACTTTCTAGCGAAAACCGAGGCTTGTATCCGCCGGAATCAACAAAAATGCGAACTCCTTCACCGTTCCATTGATCTTCATAGAACTCATGTAGCAGTCGCCGCAGCCGTCTGGCTTCAACGCGGACAAGATTTCGACCACCGCTGCCATCAATGCTCCGACCGTAGACTTCAACCGCGATTGCTTTGCCACGGATTTGCGCGCCGCGACCCGCGAGCGTTTCTTCGACCACGTAAGTAAGGAACTGCTGAAGTCGAGGCGAAGCCTGGAACGCGACGCTGGACACAACGCTCTGAAGTGCCTGTCGGACAAGCTCCGGCGATGGCGGTGCAACATCTTGATCTATCGGCAATTCATTGGCTTGGTTCAAAGCAAACTCACCCCCAACTCACGGTGACTCACTTGGCGCATGTCGTCAACCGCACTCATCTTGATGTGAGAATAGATAGTGGGAACCGGGGATTATCCAGTGACTTGGGAACTGAGTGACGAGCTTCCAGAGCTTTCCAATGCGTTTTTAGGGCGTACCGAAACGGATGCGTTGCTCAGCGAGGCAATCGAAGACCTAAAGAAAGTTACTGCGCTGTTGGATGACACATCGATCACAGCCACAGAGCGCGCGGAATGGGCCCACATCAGATCCGAACTCGTGAACGAGCTTCGCCGGATGGTGAAGCGCAACCTTCGTAACACTCCTAACTGAGGACCTATCCATGACCAAGGAAGACAATGGGAAAGACCTGGAAAACAAACAGGTTCAAGCGACAGACCAAATTGAAGACCCCTCGCGACGGAATGTTCTTAAGGGTTTAGCCACTGGAGCAGCCGCAACGGGCGCAGCTGGGTTTGCGGCGGGGAGTGCCGAGGCCCACGAAGGAGACGGCCCACTGGGAGAAACGCTCAAGAATCCATACGGTGGTCGACCCGCAGGCGGCATCTCTTTGCCAGAGTACTTCCGCCCGACGAAATACATGACGGGTTCTAACGCGAATTATTTCCCACTTAGCGAGGAGTTGGGACCAGATGAGATGCGCATCTCATTCTGTGGTTCAACACCCTATCCGCCGCGCGAAGATCAGGCGGGTACTTGTATCATGGTAGAATTGGGAAATGGAAAACGGTTCTTCTTCGACTTTGGATCCGGGTGTGTCCGTAACATTATTGCCATGCAGGTGCCGGGGCAGCTGATCAACGACATCTTCATCTCTCACCTGCATGTCGACCACTATGCCGACATACCTTACATCTACCCGTTCCGGGCTTGGTCAGGAGGGTACACGCCGCTGCGCATTCACGGTCCCTCTGGTCGGACACCCGAGCTTGGAACGGCCGGTATGGTCAAAGGCATGCAGCAGATGCTCAAATGGCACCTTGAAGCATTCGACGTGTTCCCAATTGGTGACGGCTATGAGATCGAGGTCAACGAGTTCGATTTCCGACAAGAAGGCGGCATCGTTTACGACCAAGACGGCGTGACTGTTCGGTCCTGGCCGCGCAGCCACGCCAAGGATGGCGCAGTTGGGTATCGGCTCGATTGGAATGGTCTGAGCTTCGTATGGACAGGCGATGGTCGCCCGGATGAGCTTTCAAGGAAATACGGCGAAGGCGTTGATGTCTTTGTAACCGAAATGTCCGGACAGGATATAGGTCAGCTGATGACCTATAAATACGGTATCCCACAAGAATTGTTCAATTACACAATCGATACGCACCATACCTCTCACTATGCCGTGGGTAAGCTCTTTGCTGACACAAGGCCGCGTTTGGGAATGGTGACGCACTATACTCAGGACGAAGACATCGACGCTGAAATGCTGGCTGGAATTCGCGCCCACTATGACGGTCTGTTCCAATGGGGTCTCGATGTAGCCGTTGTAAACGTGACCAAGGATGCGATCTGGTACAGGAAAGCTGCACTGCCCGGAAAATCCGGTACTGTCCCACCATTTCGCGAACTGGCTGCAGCAGCCGAGGCCGGGCGTATTGAGCTTCCTGATGAAGTCACACTACCGAATCCGAGGCTCACTCGAGCGGATCAGCAAGATCAGAAATACCGAGATATGGAGATTGATCCACGTGAGTACTACCCAACCGACGTTTTCCGAGCGCCCGGCGGGGACTGGCCGCAGGACTTTACCATCAAAGTTTCGGATGTAATCGGCTCGCGCGATGAAGACTGAGGAGAGATTGAACAATGATTGAATTCGGTTCGACTTCCGCAATCCCTGTAACGATCCTTACCGGCTTTCTGGGAGCCGGTAAGACAACACTTTTGAACCGCATCCTGACCGGCAATCACGGGTTGCGGGTTGCGGTTCTGGTGAATGACTTTGGATCAATAAACGTAGACGCCGACTTGGTCGTCGGTCTCGAAGATGATGTGATGAGCCTGGCAAATGGCTGCGTTTGTTGTTCAATACGAGATGACCTGATCGAAACGGTGGAAGCCGTTCTCGCGCGGCCTGAAAAACCGGAATACATCGTCCTTGAAGCAAGTGGCGTGTCGGACCCTTCGTCAATCGCGATGACGTTTACGGATCAAAGGTTCCGGGACATGATCCGCTTGGACAGCCTCATGTGTCTTGTTGATGCGGAACAACTATTTGCTGCGCCGGAACAAATGGAGTTAAAGCTGCGTCAAATTGCATTTTCGGACATGGTAATTCTGAACAAGGTTGATCTTGTCAACAGGGCCACTGTTCAGAAGGTACACGATTGGCTTGGCTCTCGCTTCCGTCGCTATCGTTTGGTCGAAGCTGTCAACGCGAACGTCCCTCTGGACGTACTTCTTTCAGTCGGTCGCTTTGCCTCAGAACAACTAGAAACAGAAGTACCCGACCATCATGAACATGGCCCTGACTGCGGTTGCCATCATGCTGATCATTCAGACAGCTTTTCGACAACTGTGATGAAAGCTGAACGCCCGATAAGTCTATCCTCTCTCCGCAGCGCTATTCGGAAGCTTCCAGGTGATGTCTATCGTCTCAAGGGTTTTGTCTTCAGCCAGGAGGATCCGGATCATCGCATTCTTGTGCAGGTCGTCGGTAAACGTATGGACATCGCACGGGACGAAATGTGGGGGGACCGGAAACCCGAAACAAGGCTTGTTGCAATCGGTGCACCGGGAGCCCTCTCGGAACGCACTCTTTCAGATACGTTATTGGAGACTGTATAGTGGCCAAATCGGCCGAACCTGGTCTTGTGCGTCTATAGGAAGCTCAGATGCTTTGGTTCTTCGTCCAATGAATCCAGTGGAGCATCTGATATGCTAATCGTTCTGGCACTGTATTTTGGCCTGGCATGGCTGGTGTTTTCAAAACTTCGACTGCTGCCTTGGAACGCGGTTTCAAAGACCTTCATCTATGGCGGTAGTGTCGTGATCGCTCTGGTGGTTATCGGTGCGCTGAACCACACGACACCAAGCGGGACAGTTTCGGTTCAGGGTGCTGTGATCAGCATTGCTCCAAATGTTGCGGGACCGGTGACAGAAGTCGCAGTAGAGCCCAATGAGTTAGTGTCAAAAGGGGATGTTCTGTTCCGGATAGATGATACGGAATATGCCGCCGAGGTCGCTCGACTTGAAGCGTCACTTGCTTCCGCCCAATCAGAGGCAGATCAACTGAAGAACGACCTTGAGGCGGCCGAGGCGGACATAGCCTCTCTGTCCGCGCAACTGGAATTTGGGATAGCGCGGCGCGATGATATTATCCGTCTCGCCGAACGAGGAGCGTCCACCGAGTTCCAGCTTCAGGAAGCCGTTTCAACGATAGAGCAGCTTGAGGCGGGCTTACGCGCCGCAAACGCGCGGAAGGCGGGCCTTGAACGTCGTATAGCCGCCCAAGTGGATGGGGTCGATGTTGGCGTTGCCGAAGTTGAGAATTTACTGATCCAAGCGCGTTGGGCATTGGAACAAACAAATGTGCGCGCACCAGCAGATGGCATGGTTACAGGCTTGACCCTGCGCCCGGGGAACCGCGTAACGACGCTTCAAGGGGCAATCAATTTTGTTGTGCCCGGTGATAGAGTTTTGGTCGCGACACTTCCCTTGAGCAGTCTACAGAACGTCTCTTCTGGCGATACAATACGCGTGGCCCTGCGTAGCGCACCGGGGCAGGAGTTCGAAACCACGATCCTGGACATTCCCCCCAGTACCAGCGAAGGGGCGTTGGATGCCAGAAGTGGGCTTCCTTCGCTGCGCGAACTGGTTGGCGCGCCTGATTATATCGTTGTGGCAGATATTCCGGATGATCAGAGCGCACAAGTGACCAAGTTGGGCGCGTCAGGTACGGGCTTGGTTATCACCGAGGAAGCAGGCGCGATTGCAGTTCTGGCTGAAATTCTGTTCTGGATCACCAAGAAACTGAATTACCTTTGATTTAGCCGAAGTAAGGAAGAAACATCTGGGTCAAGACCAACAAAATCTCACGGTTGCGCTGAGCCTCTCCAACTGAGCTTTCTACACTGCGGGTTTTGCGGACTTCGGTGTTAGAAATCAGCTTTGGGCTGTGACTTTCTGCCAGATCGTATTGCTGCCCCCGATCGCCACCAATAAGCTACTAGGGGCAAAGGGCATTTCTTTTGATGGCGGGTTTCGTGCATCTTAACGCTACCTAGGTTGCACGATCCGGCTTCGACTCATTGAAGGTATCTGTCGCGTAGCGTGTCCAATTCCTCATCCGAAAGCCCAAGACCTTCGCGAAGGTAGCCATCTACTGAACCATAGCTCTCTTCAACGCTGTTGTAGAACTCATCGAGATAAGACTCTCGAACCCCAAGCGAAGGCCAGACGGCTGCTGCCGACATGTTCGTGCCGTGAGCCGCATTGACTTCCGCTGCGATCTCTTCGGCTTTGGTGTCGGCATCCTTAAGCACGTTGCTTATCATGAAGTCGGCTTGGATTTCCTCTTTGGTGACACCGAGCGCGGTCAGGATAAGCGCGGTCGCCACACCAGTACGATCCTTCCCGCCTGAGCAATGATAAAGAACCGCCTCGCCATCAGGTTGGCGAAGCAGGACGTCGAACAGATCGCGGTATTCGTCTGTGTAGTCCGTTGCGATGTAACCGAAGGCTCCGGCGAATAAGGCATCTGTTTCCTTCGCCGTGGCCGTACCTGACTTGATGCTGGCGCGCATATCTTCGATCATCTGGTTTTCATTTTCCATCACTGGGAAGTTGTAACGTGTTGGTCCCTGATCTTCGGGCCATTGCGCCGGATGGGCTGTCGCCTCGGATGTGGTTCTGAGATCGACAATTGCGCTGACGCCCATGTCGTCCAAGCGCTGCTTGCTGCCATCACTGATCTCGTCTATCTCACCGGATCTGATAAGTTGCCCGGTACGAACAGCGCGGCCGTCTTTCGTTTTCAAACCACCGAGGTCTCGGGTGTTTAGAACGCCTTCCAGGGGAACAGCCCGCTCTTCGGCCGCAATGACGGTCAGTGCGCCAACCACGATCAAAAAGAGTGTAACGCCGATTGATCTGAGTAGGTTCATGTTTCTCTCCATTGCTGTTTAGGACGTGGGCCGCCGATGTTCTTTCGCTCCGAGCCGTTTGTCGGGTCTTGTGTTGGTCGGCTTAAAATCCGAACCTTGCGCCAATGAAGGGTCCTTGAAAGGTCAGATCGGACAGTACCTGTGTGTTGCCGAGATCCCAGGTCAGATATCGATAGCCAAACACCAAGTCCCAAGTGTTTATCCTGTAGTTGACCGCAGCACTTAACTGGGCTGTCAGATCGCTTTCGCCCGCGCCAATATCCACGTAATAGGACACTCCCCAGCGATCCGCGATCTGGGTCGTCCCGCGGACGCCGACGATGGCGTCCCAGTTGTTGATCCCACCAGAGATGCGCTGTGATCCGGAGGCAATGGAAACATTGGCACTGGTGTCGAGGTTCATAACCCGAAACCCGCCCAGAACGGCGATCCGCATGTCGGTGCCGTTGGCAAGATCATAACCTACAGAGCTGGAAAACACGGTCCCGCGTACGTCGACATCTGCATTGGCTGGAATGCCGGGACCCACGGCGGTGTCCTGGCCATCACTCAGGTCCAGGTACAACGCGTCTGCAAAAATCGAAAATCGGCCGCGCCGTGCCTCGACCGCGCCCATCAATGCAACGTCGAGATTGTCGAGAATGTCGCTGAAACTTACGTCGATGCTGCCACCGGTTGTTGTCTCTCCGCTCAGTGCCGGGGCCCATAGATACAGATAGCCTGTGAAGTCCCGGTTCGTGTCTTGCGCATTTCCATTCGTTGCCCAGCTCAAAAACACGGCAACGCTTATGACGGCCAGGCGCTTCCTTTGAGCTGACGCGGTTCTTTCAAACATGACATTGACCTGTTGATGAGCTGGTTACTCAGTACGACGCACTTTCGTCGTCTTTGCGGCGCGCGCGGGCAGGTCCCGCGCGCCCTTGGGCCTTTCACTCTTGCCAGCTCATGAAGACCTGCCGTGCCTCTTCGCTTTCGGGGCGCAGATTTGCGATTCCGCCGTAGGGGATGTCCTTACCGATCTCAGAGTTCGGATACTTGGCGATCATCTTCTGGTGTCGCTTGATCATGTCCTGAAACGATGCGCCGGCCCAAAGGGAGTACCCAACCAGCGGATGCTGCTCGCGCGGGTCGCGATAGATGTTGTAAGTGGGCGCAGCGGCACCGGGCGCACCCGGTGCAGGCAGGTGCATCTTGAATTCCTGCTTTACGACCGAACGCAGAACCGGACCTTCGTAAACATAAACGTAGTCGCGACGTCCGTTGCCTTCGCCTTCCAGCAGCAGTGCTGTCTGGTCGATGCCATCAATCACGCGATCACGCGGGATATAGTCTGTGGCGCCCGCGATACGCGCGATTGTCGTGTAGATATCCGAGACGTGAAAAATGTCACCGGCAGCGCTGTCAGCTTCAATCACACCGGGCCAGCGAATGAACGCATCAGTGCGCACGCCCCCTTCGAGGTGTTGGGTTTTACCCCCTCGATAGATCAGTTGGTTCAAGCCGGATGTCCCCTCGTAGTGGTACATCAACCCGTTGTCGGCCATGATCATGACAATGGTATTGTCCGCCTCGCCGGTTTCTTCCAGCGCGGCGAGGACTTCACCTATCCAGCCGTCCAGAAGCTGCAACTTGTCCGCGTGAAAGCCTCCATTTCGCGACAGTGCTTCATCGGGATAGACAAAGTTCAACGGATACAGCGGCCAGTATTGGAGAAAAAACGGCTCATCCAAGGCTGCAACGCGCTCAAGCTGTTCAATCGCCTGCGCCTGGTAGCGCTCGTTCATTTCTTCGTATTTGGCTTGCGTCCACTCTTCGCCCGCTGCCATTTCGACCTCGCGCGCTGGGCCACCCGCCTCGGCTTCAACGCCTGTCACCAAACCGTAGGGCTTAAATCTTTCATCCAATAGAAACTCGTTGTTCTGCCCCGATGCGTGGTATCCCAACATATTGTTCGCTTGCATCGCTTCGCGCGTCATCAGGCTCAGCTGAACCTGTTGATGCAGCGGGAAGGCCGCCCAGTCGAAACCCTGGTTATGCGGGTAAGCCTCCTCGATATCGCCTTGATGCCATTTTCCGACGTGGCTTGTATTGTAACCCGCCTGTTTCAGGATTTCCGGCAGCGTCACTTCGCTGGCAGGAAGTCCTTCCCCCACCAAAGCAACTTTCACCTCCTCTACGCCAGCCCGTATTGGGTGGCGCCCAGTTAGCATGGCGGTACGTGTGGGCGTGCACGAGGGCTCGGTGTACATACGCATCAACGACATGCCTTCGCTGGCAAAGTCATTGATATTCGGGGTTTCTATCCCCATCACGTAGTTCATCTTGCGCTCGCCCATCTGACCAAAACTGATGTCGTCGATAAGGATGTACAGAAAGTTTGGTGGCTTGCCGCCGTTGGCTTCCCGGATTTCCGCCAACCTCGTTTCAATTTCGGTGTCTTGCGCATCCCATTGCTCGCCAAATTGAGCGCGCAAGAACTCAAACTCTCCGTCATGCACAATTGCGTCTTGTTGTGCGAGCGCTGGCGCTGTGCTTAGTAGCGCAAGCATACAAGCGGCGGCGCTAGCCTTTTGAATGGCACTAGTCATTATTCGTTCCCCCTTTTGTACTTTTAAAGTCCATCGCGTGAACAATCAGTTCCTGACATTTTGCTGAAAGCGATTGGTTTGACTGACGCGCCAGTTCGCAAAGCCGTTGGTGTTCTGGTGGCGTGAGAAATGTCACCACTCGCTCAGATCGAGCGTCAGCCTCAGGGAGCCGTGATCGGCCCATGGTGGCAAGGTTTGGAGTTTCCGCTGACACTTGACTCCCTGCGGTGCAAATTCGCTACATTACCGGTAAAGTGTCAGGCTCTCGGAATGGACCACATCAAGAATTCGCCAAATTTGCAGAAGGTTGCCCCTCCAAGATCGGACGGGGTGTCACCGGCAATCGCGCTGAATTTTGACCATCCCAATATGATTGGGGACTTTACCCCCTGGGAGATCGACTTTCGACAGCTTGATCCGGGTCGATTGTTGACTGCCATAATGGTGCGTACAGGGCTATCGGTTTCCGCCCTCAACATCGCAATGGACCAACGCGTTCACCAACGTGGCACTTCACCGAAGGGCTGGATGACGTTTGGGATTCCGTCGAAGGGTGCAGTCGACAAGTGGCAAGCAAAGGACGTAACCGATACCGCATTCCTGTCCTTTGGGGACAATGATGAGTTTGACGGTATTTCGACGGCCGGTTTTACGGGCAGTGTTGTATCCTTTGAAACGCATAAATTGGAGAAGTTGGCTGAGACCTGTGGGTTTCATTTAGAGCGCGACAGTCCGAAGGCCCACAAACTGAGGTCCAAAGCAGGTTTGGTCAGCATGGCGCAATTGGAGCGTCGTGTATCCGAGCTTCTTACCAGTGTTGATGCGCAGTGGTCTGAGGCAACAGAGGAGGCTCTGATGCTCGAAGCGCTGAGTATTCTGACCGACAACGAAGCGCATTTTGACAGGAGTCAGGCGGATACCAGACGGCGAGCCCTTGGTCGTGCAATCGATCTTATGCTGGCCAATCTGGAAGACCCGATCTCGATAGAAGAGATTTGCAAAGAAAGTGGGGCGTCTTGGCGAACCCTGAATCGCGCGTTCAAAGAAAAGTTCGGCCATGGCCCCAAGTCGTATTATTTGCGACTTCGGTTAACCCGCGTTCGAGAGGATCTTCTCACAGGTTCTTTCAATGGCACAGTAACTGACGCTGCAAACCGGCACGGTTTTTGGCACATGGGTCAGTTTGCACGGGACTATAGGCTGTTTTTCCGCGAGTTACCGTCTGAGACAAGGTGTTTAAAGTTATAGTATTCTCTAAATTGCCGCTTCACGAGTTATAGTAGCCTGACTACCCGATCTAAGCGGCTCGGATTGCACAGCCGTTCCTAAAAGGACGGGCTAAAGCTTCAACCAACTAGATTTCTTGCGTGCAAAGAAATTGCGAAGTTTAGCGGTAGATGTCTGCTTTAGGCTGCCTGCGGTAATTGATGCGAAATGCATTGATAGGCGGCACTGAGCCCAAAGCAAAAAGTACTCATACTAAGGCTTTCTAGGCTCTGATCCTCTCACCGAGTGTACGGTAAGCGTTCCTTCAAGCCCGACGTTCTAGATTACTTCTGACTTTGCACTAGCTCCACTGCTGTAAAGCTCATGACGCATAGGATAGTTGGTTCCTAATGGCATCTATTAAGATCGAAAACGTTCAGGACTATACACGACCTCCAATGTTGGAATTAGTACAACAACCCATTCGTGTTGAGCTTGGCGGTCGAACAATCGTAGAAACCGATCAGGCGTTTCGGGTTTTAGAAACCCACCACGCCCCTACGTATTACATCCCACCACAAGACGTTGATGCCGTTCTGACAAAGGCCTTGGGTAGATCATACTGTGAGTGGAAGGGTGTTGCGAGCTACTGGGACGTTCAGAACGGTGCAGCTAATGCCACAAAGGCCGCATGGAGCTACGCTGCGCCGACCGTCGGTTTTGAGCCGATAAAGGGCTATCTCTCTTTTTACGCCGGACGTATGGATGCTTGTTTTGTTGGCGAGTATCGCGTGATCCCGCAACCCGGGGATTTCTATGGAGGCTGGGTCACCGAGAACTTGAAGGGTCGCATCAAAGGCTCTCCGGGTACGGAGTTTTGGTGAGCATTGATGACCGACCCTAAACCCTCGGTTGCCCCATTGTCTGTTCCTACAGGCCGTTTGGCTCGTGGTGCTGGTTTGGGCGGCATGGCGGCAGGCATTGCGGGGAATGTGGTAGCACAAGCCCTAAAGCAGATTGGTCGCGGGGCGCGACCTGACATGCGTGGCTTGTTGATGACACCGGGTAACGTCACGCGGATCGCGGATCAGCTTGCACGAATGCGAGGGGCAGCGATGAAGGTGGGTCAGCTGATTTCCATGGATGCAGGCGAGGTCTTGCCGCCTGAACTGGCAGACATCATGGCTCGTTTGCGAGATCAGGCGCATTTCATGCCTCCAAGACAATTGCGTGACGTCCTGAACCGAAGCTGGGGTCCAGATTGGCAAAAGTCCTTTCGAACTTTCGATGTAAGACCCATAGCGGCCGCAAGCATCGGGCAAGTACATCGTGCGACGTTGAAAGATGGGCGCGACGTGGCGATCAAAGTGCAGTATCCCGGCATCGCTCGCAGTATCGACAGCGATGTTGCTAATGTGGCTGCACTGGTTCGGATGTCGGGTTTGCTCCCCAAAAGCTTTGACTTGGGTCCGTATATCCAAGAGGCGCGCAGTCAATTGCATGAAGAAACGGACTATGAACGCGAGGGGCAGCACATGCGCCGTTTTTCTGATCTTTTGCAAAACGATGAAGCGTTTGAAATCCCAGAGTTCTATCCTGATTGGAGCACGCCCGAAATTCTAACGATGTCTTTTTTGGAAGGCCGTCCAATCGAAATAGTGAGTGATGCGCCCAGAGATGAACGCAATCGTGTCTCCGAGGCTTTGATCAATCTCACGCTGCGCGAGGTTTTCGATTTCGGTATCATGCAAAGCGATCCAAACTTTGCCAACTATCGATATAACCCAACAAACGGGAAGATTAGTCTTTTGGATTTCGGCGCGGCCCGCGCACTGCAATCACCTGCAATTGATGGGTATGTGCATCTGCTGCGTGCAGGCTTACTTGAAGATAACGCAGAACTTCGAAACGCGGCGGTCCAATTGAAGCTTATTGAAGGTGATGGACCATTCGACGACCGCATCCTCGGAATGATCCGCAGCGTTTTCGACGCAATCTTATCTGCGGATGTATTTGATTTTTCCGACCGAACGCTTTCCAACCACCTGAACAATGAAGGTTTGGCTTTGGCCGAGGCCGGGTATGTCCCATCCCAAGTGCCAATGGACATACTTTATCTTCAGCGGAAGATCGGGGGGATGTTCTTATTGGCCACTCGGTTGAATGCCTCGTTGCCTGTGAAGACGCTTCTAAAGAAGTACGTTATCTGAACGGTTACAACTCACCCTAAGCCAGCAAGCCGAACAATTACAAAGCCCGCGGCACCGATATGAACCAGTGTGATCAGCACAGATAGCGTATGTAGCAGCTTGAAACGGCGGGCATCGCCTGAGTCGGTAGCTTTATTGATTTCCGGCATCAGAACCTGCCGCGCGAAAACCGTTGTCACAGCGATACTCCCCATGATCACAGCAGACATCGCATCTCTGGCGAGCAGCAGGATAGTAGCTGCGGCTGCTGTCGCCATGACAAACAGGTAAAAGTGGGGAAAGGCCCTCCTGATAAGCGGCCCCGCTGTCTCCGACGGGAGCGCGTTGAAAACGAACGCCGCGAAGCCGAAGGAATAGAGTACTGTTCCGCCAAACATAAGCGCCGTAAAAAGCAAAGCGAACTCAAGCATTTACATTCAGTCCTTGTTTAGTCGCGGGTCATAGATTGCCACGCCTCATTGATCGAACGGCGCAAGCAACTAGCGCGTCGTGGGATCGCATAGGGAATGTCACTTTTGTAATCTCGGAAACGCTGGCCAAACCGCTTCTCAAATCGCCGCTCTTTGAGCATCGGCGCAGCAAGACAGTAGCCCGTCAGCACCAAAGCAAGGGCAAGCTGGTCCGGGCTCCAAACCGGCACAGTCCATAGCGTCAGAGCAAAGGCGACGTAGATTGGTTGCCGTATCACGCGGAACAATCCGGTAGTGGGCATATCCGGAGAAACGGGTTTAGCGTTTCGCATCAGTGACATCCAACCCAATGCACCCGATTGAACCTCGGCCCCGGCATCCCAGCTGGCTTTGATCAATAGCCCCCAAGACGCAGCATAGAGTGCGGTCAGCAGGTAGAACACCCAACCCTCTGCTTGCCACCAGATGACACCGGTGGGGGTCCAAAACGCAAAGAGCGCGAACAGTTGGAGCGAGGCGATGATCGCATAGGTGGATGTGCCTAAAGTCGCGCTATGCGGACTTGGGACAAGGCGGCAGAGCCACTTTCTGCCAGACGCCGATAACAGGAATGAGTGACCCAATGGAAACTGCAAAACCAAAAGGGCGTTGATAAATGCTGCGCTCGGCCAAGGCACGGACCCAAGGCTTCTGCTCATACCAAAAAACATGGAGAACACCATGGCAACAACGGCGGCGGTAAAGACTGTATGCGTGACAATCCCAAAACAAATCGCGAGCATGATGCGACGGTTGCCAGGTGCAGGTTCGAGAACCCCTTTGACCAGCCAGAACAGCCGTTTGGAACGACTATCGCTAGCGCTTATCATGTTGGCTTATCGCCGTGGTTGATCGGCTTCGCTCCGACCGTAGATGCGATCCACGAAAGCGTCGGCCTCAGGGGGAGGAAACCTCGATACGCAAGCTCTAGCAGAGTTATTACCCCCGGTAAGCTTGCCAAACGTGCTATCCAACGCCATTTGGGCAAAGCGCCCCATAGCTCTGCGAACCCGCGCGCGCCGGACACCAGTTTTCCGTCCGCTCGGCGCACATGGAACCGACCAATCGCTTCTTGCTGTGTTAGATCATCACCAAGACCCACATCAGGTTTTGAGACGTCGACAAACCGCAGCCGATCCGCTCCCTCACAACAGGCATAGTGCCTGATCTCAACAGAGCAAAGCGAACAAGACCCGTCATAGTATATCGTAGTTCGGGGTTGATCGGCCTCGGTTTGACCCGATTTGACCGCAACCTCAGCTATGTTCGTTTTTTGCACTTTGATCGACCTCAGCTTTTGGGTCATGCCCGTCCTTTTGAACGAACTAGCGCGAAATCCGAAGAAACGAGGGGGTAGCCGTGGCAAACAGATGCGGTACGAGCCCGCAACTTGGGATGCGACGTGCCAACTTCAACGGTAAGTTTGTCCGCAAAACAGGCATTCTTCGCAACCCGTTTGAGTGTCGGCTGGGCGGACTATCCTGCTGTTCACGTTCTCAGCGTAGGCGACGGTGTGACCTCAGGATGAAACAGGCGTTGTTTGAGCGTGCGAACGACCAACGTCGAAAAAGAGCAGTAGGAAATTTGCATAGCGCATTCGCCAAGATCGGTGTTTCAAACGTGCTTTCCAGTAGTCTGACGGCTTTTGGCTGCTGTACTGACCCAGAGGACCAAAACGCAATTCAATTCCCACCTGGCGTGTGTCGAATATGCAGATACAGCCGAAAGGGTCGAAGTATTTCGCCCATTTTGGCATACAACAACCATCGGTTTTCTTTTGATCCCTCCGCTGCAAGCCGGAATAGAGGTGCGCGTTGTCGAATAACCGCCGGGATATCATACGAGAAAGTGAGAGTGATCAGCACAGCTGCTTTCTCTTCTAACGTTCAAACAATGGTAACGATCCCGGATTGCTTAGTCTTTGTTCGTCTGGACAGGAACGCGATGGAAGCTAGCTTCTGTCGCACAATGCAGACAGAGCGTGAGGGTACAGAGGTTGCAAGTCGTATGGTTCAAGCGCGACTTACGTGTGGAAGACCATAAGGCGCTCTGCCGCGCTGCAAAATTTGGCCCCACATTGCCCATTTACGTTGTCGAACCAGAGCTCTGGCAACAGCCGGATGCATCTGCCAGGCATTGGACCTTTGTTTCAGAAACGCTTGTTGAGCTCAGAGCTGATCTCGCTCGATTAAACCAACCATTGGTCGTACGTGTCGGAGCGATTATCGACACTTTGGTCGAACTAAAACAGGCCGGTCTTTTGCAGGGACTCTGGTCCCATGAAGAGACCGGCAATGATTGGACTTTCCAGCGCGATCTGCAAGTCGCCGCATGGTGCCGCGAACAAGGAGTGCCCTGGACCCAGGTGCAAAATCATGGCGTTTGGCGAAAGCTCGAATCTCGGGATGGGTGGGCAGCGCGTTGGGACCGGATCATGGCTGAAACTACCAGCCGCGCGCCTTTTTTGCAGCCCGTTAGCCTCGAATTGGGGCAAATACCAACAGCGCGCGACCTGTGCTTGAACAACGAACCTTGCCCGCAACGTCAGGCCGGGGGCAGGCGTGTGGGGTTAGCGCGCCTCACGAGCTTTCTGAACGACCGTGGCGAACACTACCGACGCGCTATGTCCAGTCCGGAGGACGGGGCGCGGGCGTGTTCTCGGCTTTCGCCTTACCTAGCGTGGGGCGCTGTTTCGATGCGCGAGGTGGCACAAGCCTGTGAAAGGCGTCGTCGTAGCCTTCCCCAGGGGGCGCAAAACTGGCGGAAGTCCCTGCGTTCTTTCTCAGGCCGACTGCATTGGCATTGCCACTTTATCCAAAAACTTGAGGACGACCCCCGGATCGAATTCGAAAACTTGCACTCACTTTACGATGGCTTGCGTCCGCAAGCCCCAACCGCAGAGCTTCTTCATGCGTGGAGTGTGGGTGAAACCGGGTATCCCTTTCTAGACGCCTGTATGCGGTCCCTGCGTGCTACGGGATGGCTGAATTTTCGGATGCGCGCGATGGTGATGGCGACTGCAAGCTATCACTTGTGGATGGACTGGCGCACACCGGGGTTGCATCTGGCGCGCATGTTTACCGATTACGAGCCCGGTATTCATTGGAGCCAAGTCCAAATGCAATCTGGTACGACGGGTATCAATACGGTGCGTATCTATAACCCGGTCAAGCAAGGGTATGACCAGGACCAGACCGGGGCCTTCATACGAAAATGGTTGCCTGAGCTCGCCGGCATACCCGACCAGTACATCCATGAACCTTGGAAAGCTGAGACTGCAACCAGCGTGATCGGGCGACATTACCCGGAACGCGTATTCGATCATCTTGCGACGGCAAAGGCCGCTCGCGAGCGTGTCTGGGCTGTTCGACGAGGCCCCGAATTCCGGGCAGAGGCGCAAACGATCGTGGCCAAACATGCGAGCCGCAAGTCCGTCCGTCCAAAGCGCGGGCGCAGGTCAGGAAATGCAGCGGCGACGCAATTGAACCTTCCTCTCGGAGATGCACCATGAAAATGCGCAGAAAATCCCAATTGCCTCAGAAAAGCTGCGCCACATGTGGTCGCCCATTCACGTGGCGTAAGAAGTGGGCCAAGGTTTGGAGCGAGGTGCGCTACTGTTCGGCCCGGTGTCGGCGTGCGTCATGAGTGATAGTCTTCCGGGTCTTTCACTGACCGATGAACGGATCACGTTTACTCCTACGCGTGCCGCCGGGTTACAACGGCTCGAACGTTTTGCCGCGCGTACTGGCCGTCTTTATGCGAGTACACGAAACTATGACCATGGTCCTGAATCTCGAACCAATGTCTCTGCTCTATCTCCATGGATAAGGCACCGCCTGGTGACGGAGGAAGAGGTGCTGACCAGGATACTGGCGTCACATAGCCTAGGGCAGGTCGAGAAGTTCGTGCAGGAGGTTTTCTGGCGCACATACTTTAAGGGGTGGCTTGAACAACGGCCCAGTGTTTGGAGCTGCTACCAATCCGAACTGGTCAAAAACCATGCGGCGCTGGAAAATGACCCAGGACTACGGTCTAGTTATCTCGACGCTGTCTCTGGCGCGACCGGAATAGACTGTTTCGATCGCTGGGTGGCGGAACTCACCGGCACCGGGTATCTGCACAATCATGCACGCATGTGGATGGCTTCGATCTGGATTTTTACGCTCCGTCTACCCTGGGAACTGGGTGCAGATTTTTTCCTGAGACACCTGCTTGACGGGGATCCGGCGTCAAACACACTCAGTTGGCGCTGGGTTGCTGGATTGCACACAAAAGGAAAAACTTACCTCGCTCGCCCCGAGAACATCACAAAATACACCAAAGGTCGATTTCACCCTAAGGGCCTTGCCGATGTGGCTGACCCTTTGACTGAAAGTGTCGATCATCCACGACTACCAATAGCGTCGTGCGATCCGTCTCCAATCGGTTCGTACCTTCTTTTGTTGACTGAAGAGGACCTTTGCGGCGCAGATCTTATGACGCACGAACCCAAAGGCGTGCTGGGGCTGCTGGCCACTCACGGTAGGTCTTTTCTGCCAATAGGCGGGGTAGCTCAAGAATTTGCAAAAGGGGCCTTGCGCGACGCATTAGCGAGTAATGCCAGCCAACCCAAAGCAGCCGAAGACTGGAGTGTGCCGATCATTGCGGCGGCTCAGCGGGTGGGGGTGCGAACCATCGCCACTGCCTTTCCGCCTGTCGGCCCAGTGCGATCACGCCTAAACAGCGCCATACCCAAATTGACCGAGGCCGGTTTGAAACTGCATCTGGTAAGGCGCAAATATGATGGTATCGCTTGGCCACACGCAACAGCCGGCTTCTTCAGTCTGAAAAAGAAGATACCCACTATTCTTTCCGAATTGGGATTATTGCGGTGAAGCGGGATGTTTCATTTTGCCATCGGCTATCGGGGTGCTGAACTACTCGGATTTGCCTAGCGGCATCAGTGGCATAATTCAGCACTAAACAAAGCGTGCGAGAACACTATGCCATCGGCCACAGTCCTGCTGCCCAATCAGCTTTTTGCCAATCACCCCGGTTTGGCAGAGCCCACGGATCGGGTAGTTCTATTTGAGGACCCTCTATTCTTTGGCGACGCGCGATACCCTGCGCGGATGCACAAGCAAAAACTCTGGCTACATCGCGCCAGTATGGCACGCTATCGTGAGGATTTGGTTGCCAAGGACATCAAAGCTGAAATCTACCCCTACGAAAAACGAACAGATGCGTGCCAGCGCATGTTTCGAAAACTCGCAGAGGGCGAAATAGATCACGTAGTGGTGGCGGACCCAGTGGACTTCATCGCACAACGGCGATTGAACAGGGCTGCGATTTCTGTGGGCATCACTCTGGAAATGCGCCCGTCACCGGGCTTTCTGAACACGCGTGCTGAAAATGCGTCGTGGATCAAGGGTCGCAAACGTTGGTTCATGGCAGAGTTCTACAAAGGCCAGCGCCGCCGGTTGGATATTCTGATGGATGGCGATCAACCGATAGGCGGGCGGTGGAGCTTTGACGACGATAACCGCAAGAAGGTTCCCAAAGCTCTGCTCGACAGTCTGCCCTGGATTGACTGGCCCAAGTATGACGCCATAGACCAAGCTGCAAAGGACAGCGTGACCGTAGAGTTTCCAGAGGCCCCAGGCACGTTGGACACGCTGTACTATCCGACATCGCACAAGGCCGCTGCCGATTGGTTGCAGCAGTTCCTTGAACGCCGTTTTGATCGTTTCGGTGACTTTGAGGATGCCATCGTCAAAGGCGAAAGCTGGCTTTGGCACGCTGTTCTAACACCAGCGCTAAACATCGGTTTGCTTACGCCCAGACAAGTGCTCGACGCGACGCTTTCATATGCACGGACAAAAGACGTCCCTCTCAATTCAGTCGAAGGGTTTGTCCGCCAAGTTATTGGCTGGCGGGAGTTTATGCGCGCCACCTATGAAGACCTCGGCGTCCCGATGCGCACCTCTAATCATTGGAACCATACCCGTGCGATGCCAACTTCTTTCTATAACGGAACAACCGGTATAGACCCGATCGACGACACGATCCGGCGCATTTTGCAGACCGGCTATTGCCACCACATCGAACGACTGATGGTTTTGGGTGGTTTTATGTTCCTTTGCGAGATTGATCCGGATGAAGTTTACCTTTGGTTTATGGAGATGTTCGCGGACAGTTATGACTGGGTCATGGTTCCGAACGTCTACGCCATGAGCCAGCACGCAGACGGCGGCCTTATCACCACCAAACCTTACTTTTCGGGCTCAAACTACGTCCGGAAGATGAGCCATTGGGGCAAAGGACCTTGGGCAGATGTGTGGGACGGCTTGTATTGGCGGTTTATCTTCAAGCATGAGGATGACCTTGCACGCAATCCACGGTGGTCAATGATGTGTCGCACGGCCGCACGAATGGAGCCGCAAAAGAAAGAAAAGCACCTCAGCATTGCGCAGGATTTTCTGGATCAGCAGATCTGAACCAACAATAGCAAATAGATCTGTGATCTCCGGGCAAGAAGCAAAAAATCATAGCCTGCAATCAATGAGGCGTTCACGACTAAGCCAACCATCCGGAGCGGCGGAAGTTTTGATGCTAGACTTTAACGTCATCGGGTCAATCAAAGCTCCCGCGCCGACGGAAGCTTGCACACTTGCAGCGCGGGAACGCCCGATTAGAAAAGAGGGCTTTTCTCACCGGGTAAAGAGGATACGGATCAGCGGACAGCCCAGACCAAAAAAAGCCCGCGCTTTTACTGCAAGGGATGGTAAGCGCGGGCGACAGTAGGGGATATCAGGTATACGTGGCATTTCGCTGACCGGATCAGCGAACCCGCGCTGCTGACTAGGGGAACCTGCTGGAGTTGCAGCGCGGGCCGTCCCAACAGAGGGATAAGCGATATGTAGAGCGAACATGGAGACTGGGTCTGTGCCAGATGGCCGCAAGTGACAGCGGTCTACGCTTTGTTACGAAGGTTGGCAGACCGGATGCGGCTAGACTCCAGTTCAGCGGCAAGTTCCGGGTCTTTACTCATTCGACCCGCCAACATGCTACCCAGTACGACACTCCAAAATACGGCGACCGCCACAAAGGGGCCAACCAAGGCGTAAGCCGCTCCGATCAAAGCACAAAAGGACACGAGTAACAGCCATTGAATTGCAGACATTCCAGCTTCTCCTTCCTTGTTTATCTCACTGATAGATAAATGGGTGTTACAACGGTTCGTGGCATGTGACGTCCGGCCAAAGTCTTTTGAGCGTTTGCCAAATGGCGCAGTAAATCAACCTTGACCATCGCGAGTACACTCATGGAGCATTGGGCGTAAAGAAGTGGCGCCGAACCATCCCTACGACCCCAGATGCAAGCCGTAAAGCCTGCGCGAATTTCACTTCTCCCCGTCCCTGTAAGACGACTTGGGCGTGATCTTTAAATGGTTGAACCTGCACGGCGTCGGACTGTGAGACCACGCCATGCAGACCAATTCGGGACTCGGTAGGCCGCCGGGGCAAAGATAATGGTCGCTCGCCAGCAACAGAAGCCAGTTAGTCGGTTTTAGTCGCTTCCGACTTTCTGAACACCAACAGTGTTACAAAGAGACCGGCTATCAGTAGCATATGAGCCGCCGCAGTTACGCCGAACACGAAGTAGCTGCCGACCATGAGCGAGAACACTGCGCTCCACATCCAAGCCAACATTTGCATCAGCAAATGAGCCGTGGGTAAAGATTGGTTTTTTAGTGGGTTCTTGGTTTCATCCATTACCGAAGCCCATGTGGTTTTAACATCGAAACTATTGGTCATGATTTTCCTCCCAAATCTAATCAACTCGTGATCTCAGTTACACTGAGCATAGCTGTAGTCTTCGCCGCCGTTGGAGCAGCGGGGTCAAGCTACAAGGCAAATCGTTCGTGATTTGTGATATTCCTATTACGTGCAATTCAGACGGTTGGACTGAAAAAAAACGGTGCCCGGAGAATGGGTGGGCGCACAGAATTCGGGTTTGGGGGGCAAAGCCCTGATCGGATCAGCAAATTGCGCGACCGCCTAGACCGGAGTGACGGATCGCTGGCAACGCGGCAAATTCCGAATGAGAGATGCTCTCTTGTTACCTGGGCCTGAATGCCGGGGCTTTTCCTGATGGCCGAAAGCCAGCGTCGGGGTCATTTCGTCAACTGTAAACTCAAGGTTGGAACGATTTCGTTGATCAGGATGAACAGCAAAGGGATGAAGATGACAAGACGAGCCAAGAAGTCCGCGTGACACAGGCTAACTCACTTAGCCTATTAAATTCGATCAACGTGAGGCTTAGAAAGATCTGCAGTGTCTGCTGTCAGGGCGAAGCTATCATCCGACAGAAATCGCCAGATGGCTGCAAGGAGCCCGTTTGTACGAATGCTGCACTGTGGACGAACGTCCAAAGTCCAAAAGACTTCGAAGGTTGGTGATAAGTATGGTGCAGTTAAACAGGCGAGAGCTACATAAGATAGACTTTGTTGTGCCAATCAGTGGAAAAGGGCAGCTATGCAGGCCCAGTAAAGACTGGTTCGAGTTTGTCTTTTGGCTTCGCCACTCAAACCCGGCTCAATTCATTGCCGCTTTTTGCGCTAATCCAGCGCATACTTGATTTGATGCCGCTGTATGTCACTATGACAGCCGCAATGCCTACAACGCGCGACAACACCAAAGTGCTTTTCGACACAGACGATGCCGACTGTGCGGCAATCATCGAGTCGCTGTCGGAATATAACGCGACCTATCTTAGGCGGCGCAGACTTCTGGAAGGCCCTGATGCTCACGCAAAGGACCTGGTTAGCGAATGCGCGGGGACCCTAATACAAAACAGCGATCAGGCTCTGTTGGATCGGTTTGTCGAGCAGGTTTCGGAA
This sequence comes from Ruegeria sp. ABF4_144, assembly GCF_056160045.1. Lineage (NCBI taxonomy): Bacteria > Pseudomonadati > Pseudomonadota > Alphaproteobacteria > Rhodobacterales > Roseobacteraceae > Ruegeria > Ruegeria sp. ABF4_144. The sequence goes on along the minus strand of NZ_JBSWWK010000001.1, from coordinate 2,069,349 downwards.
AACCCTACAGAATTTGAGATTTTGACGCTGCTGGTCGCAGGATGGCTTGCCCTGCAGCAGAGGCAATGGTCGACAACCGAAATGCTGGGGCGCGAGGTCGTCAGCCGCGATCACCATGACCTTATGGCACAACGGTTAATAGACGCAGCCCGTGAAACTTCAGAGGACCTAGAAACCGAAGCTGACCGCTGGCTTCGAACGCGGACATGTGGTGCACCTTTTCGGGAAATGGAAACGCGGGTTAATGGGGAAGTTCACTTTTGTTGTTCGGCGTGGCAGCCGGTTCCGATCGGTCGCCTCGAAACGGCGGACGAGGGCGGGTTCTGGAATTCCGATCGGGCCCGTGAAATCAGACGTTCTGTTCGTGACGGGGACTTCTCGCATTGCAGCCGATGGCATTGTCCACAGATCGCCGGTCGCCGGCTTCCGGCCCGAACTGAGGAAACGCAGGGCCTGAAGCTTGAGTTGGAAGAGGGGCCCGACCGGGTTATCCTATCTCATGACCGGTCCTGCAACATCTCTTGCCCAAGTTGTCGAACCCAGTTGATCAACCTGCCGCACAAAGAGACGGAGCGGTTGAACAAGGTCTTTGAGGACCACCTTTTGCCGTTGGTCAGCAAGGCCACGAAAATCAAGGTAACGGGATCGGGGGATCCGTTTGGCAGCAGACATTTTCGCCATCTTCTAGGGCGTTTGACGCAGTCAGGTCCGCCCGGTCGGCGTATTCAGCTCCATACCAACGGGTTGCTGGCCAATGAAAGAGCCTGGAACGATCTTGGCCTCTGGGACAAGATTTCGTCAGTCTGGGTGTCGATCGATGCGGCGCAGGCTGACACCTACAGTGTGCTGCGCCGCGGCGGTGATTTCAATGTGCTCAGGAATAACCTGCGCTTTCTTGGCGACCTGAACGCGCGCGGAGACATTGATACGTTGCGATTGGATTTTGTCGTGCAGGCTGCGAATTACCGAGAGATGCCTGCCTTTGTGGATCTTGCCAACGAAATGAACGCTGATGGCGTTTACTTTCTGAGGCTGCGCAATTGGGGTCATGTCACGCCGCAAGAATTCAAAGGCCAGGATGTGTGCTCTTCGGACCATCCCGAACACAAAGACCTGCTTGAGGTGTTGGCCGATCCGCGCATGGCGTGGAGTGGGGTGGACCTTGGCAGCCTCAATTCGATCTGACGGGCTGTCCTGACGCGGGATCGCCGGACAAAAGCTCCTTTCGGATCAGGATGTCGGCTAGACAAGAACAGGAGTCATTCGTGCATCGGATCGGCTCGTGGGGCAGGTCCACGTCTTCACCCAAATAACCGATGACACCTCCGACGCCGCAGACACCCCGGTAGACTTCGCCATTTCCCCTGACGCGCAGCGATTCAAGCCCGACGTTGCAGTTGTACCCTCGCCACCGGTTCAACCCTCTGAGAATGAACTCGTTCGGGGGTAGCGTTTCACATTGCCCGGACCGAGATGTCGCGCGCATTAAAGAGCGTGGCTTTTCACCGACCGGAGCGATTTGGGAGGGCAATCCTTTCGAAAGCACCAGCATCTGGTCATCGGTATAGTCGTATAGCTTTGACCCAAACTCTTGCCGCAACGGTTTTAACGAGATCGACGCTGCTGGTAGCGCCGCCCGCAGTTCTTGCGCGTCATCGAATGTCTGATCGAAACGGTCCGGATGCATCGTGACGTTGATATGAACGCTGATGCGGTCTTCCATCATTTTCGCCACGCCAATGAAATGGTTCAGTTCGGCAAATTCGGCGTGGTAGGTCAGGATGACGCTGTTCAGGCACCCGTTTATCTTCTCCCAGAACCGGGGTGTTCGTGATGCATTGCTGATCAAGCTGACCTTAAAGTCAATTTCTGACGCGTGACGCAGCAGATCAATGATGCGGGGGTGCATCGTGGGTTCGCCGCCAGTAAACTGAAGCCAGACAACTTTGTCCCGTTCCTCCACATAGTGCCGTTTCATCTGCTGATACAGGTGCAGGATGTCCTTGGTACTTTGCCATCTGACAGAGCCGTCGTGTAAAAACTTTGGGCAATAGCTGCACGCATAGCTGCAGGCGTTTCCCAACATCCAGTCCACCACAACCACTTTGGCATGAACGGGGTTGGAGTGATCGATTAGAGTGAATGCGTCCGGTTTGTTCTGAAGTGCTTCCATTTATACCCAGATGTTTTGCAAACAAATTACCCAAACTACCGCCAAATGACTCTGCAACAGCGTTCATGCGGTGCGTATTAGCCTCTATAGCCTAGCTCGAAATCGGCGATGCGACAAAAAATTACGCTGAAACTGCGGTTCTGCGGGGCATAGGGCGGCGATCCGGTGCTTGGTCAGGCGTGTTCACATTCTGTGTGACAGCACCGGCTGACTTGTCAGCGAGGGGTCAATTTTTTATACTCATGACCATATTTTTTTGCATTTTTGACGCGCCGGCCTGTGTTCCTTTTGACCGGGTTTGAACAGCCAAGAGCTTATTTCAGCGGCCAGTCGGGGGTAATTTATGACGAAGGCGAACGGCCCAAGGACTCGACCAGAAGTTGCCAAGAAACGCGTCTTTCAGACGCCGGGTATCTATGACTTTGTTGAATCCCCTGAATGGCAAAAGGTCCTTGAAAAGGCGCGAATAGAGCAAGAAAGCAACCGCGCAGCGCGCGAACAGAAAGAAAAGCAAACCAAGGCCACGGAAACACCCGGCCGTGGTGGAACGCAATCAACCACAGGTGACCCAGCTCCAGTTGGACAAAAAGCGTGGTCCGATCAGCTTGAAGAAGCCAGAAAGAAAAGAAATGCAGCTGGAGCCGGGCATGCGGGTGAGTCGGGAAAAACCAGACCTAATACGTCTAATGGCGCTCAAAATGCCGAACCGGGCGAAAAAACTCGGGGTACTTTCAGGTCCCGGAGGAGCAAAAACAATACGGGCGGTGACGATGAAACGGATGCAGGTCTGAGTTTAAAGCTCTCGAATGAAGAGATCGATTATCGCCTGTCCAGGAAGATTCTTCAGAAACTGGAGGATCAGCAACGCGCGCGCCGCAAAGTCCGGTTGGGATTGATCGCCATAGGTTGCGCCATGGGGGTGGTGGCCTCATCTTCGGTTTTTTGGGTTCTTTCCGGACCAGGTTCGCAAGAAACGGCGGGTTCAGTAACTGCAGAGGTCGAGGTCACCACTCCGTTGCAGGGCGGAGAGGATATTCCGTTACAACCTGATCTGTCGTCGCCTCTACCGGGTGAAATCGTCATTTCAACGGAAGTGGTCGATGGCTCTGCGTGGCCAATAGCGCCCGATAGCGGTTTGGCTGAGGCGGAAGGTCTGGACAGTCTTGCCGCTTTGACGCCCCCTGTCTTGGAGACGACAGAGACGACAGAGACGACAGAGACGACAGAGACGACAGAGACGACAGAGACGACAGAGACGACAGAGACGACAGAGACGACAGAGACGACAGAGACGACAGAGCCATCCGAGGCGATAACTCTGAGCGTCGCCCCAAACATTCTGGCCTATGTCCCGGCGCTCGAACAGCCGTTTTTGCCGGTAGCCGGCCCCGGTTATCTGCCCGCGCGAGAGGCAAATCCGAGTTTCCTGCCATATGAAGTCGCACCAGAGGTTTCGGACCAGACAACCGCCCTGGCCGCCGTCGCTGCGGCAGGAGTTGATCCCGTAGAAATTGCTGCAGACGCGTTTACCGCTCCGGTACGGACGCCACAACTTGCGGCTCAACCTGTCTTGTTCCGGCAACCTGTGCTTTTGCCGCCCGCAGCGGAGCCCGCGACACTGCCGACACAGGCCCGGGCTATTCAGCCGGACTTACCGCTCTCCATCGATCCGATCGAAATCGTTCTGACGACCGTGGTTTTGGTGCCGTCTGCGCCAATTGAAGACACGGGGATCGCTGCCGAGGCGCTGCAGCCTCCTATTTTTACGCCGCGGGTTGAGCTGTCAGATCCAGTGGAACTTGTGGCGCTGCCCGGTGCCGATGTCGAACTGTCCGGTGCCGATGTCGAGCTGCCCAGTGCCGATGTCGAGTTGCCAGAAGTGGGATCCGCTGCAGGGGGCGCGGCATTTAGACTGTATGCGCCCAACAGGCTGCCGCAGGATGCCGTGGATTCGCTTGTCGCCAACTTGACGTCAACGGGTCACGAGCTGAATACGACGGCACGCGTAGGGTATAAGGTATCGCAGTCCAACGTTCGGTTCTACCACAGGCAAGATGCCGCCAAAGCGGCGGCCCTTGCTGAGGATGCGGGTGCCTTGCTGCGTGATTTCACGGGGTCGAAAACCAAAAGTCCAAGAGGGGTGGTTGAGTTATATCTGGCCGGAGATGGCTACGGCAGTGCGCCGGTCAAGCGAACAGCTAAGAGAAGCACCCGCAGCGCAACGGCAAACAACCCGGTCAATCAACTCAGAAGTCAGGTTCTGAAAAAACTTCGGGCAACGACAAACTAATGACGCTATTCTGGGTGTTAAATGAGAAAGACTGAATCAAATGGTGGGTGTGTTTAACAAGTATTGATAAGGTTTATTTAAATGACTGATAGCAGACTCGTCGGCATTGTAACTGCGCTACTATTTTTGGCGTCGACAGAGAGCGGGCGCGCCGAGATCACGCTTGAGCATCTGATCGTGATTGATCAGTTGTTATCAACCAATGACATCGGGGCGCTTCAGGCATATCTGGAAAGAAACCCGGAGTTATTGACGGGCGACGATGAACTGTCGCGTGAGCTTCGCGGCTTTTATGATGCCGCATCCGCGGGCAGTTTGGATTTCGGCTACCCTGCCGCCGCACCCGATAATCCGTTTGATGCCCCGACAGGGACGACCGCACGCGCAAGTTCGCTGCAGCACTAGGCGCCATGCCCGTGTACGACGTCCTCAACTACCCCTCTCGCCCGAAGATCGCTTACATCATTGAACCACGGTTTTCTGGTGGCACCTCAGCAGCGGTCGCAGCCGAACTTCGGGTGACCGGGGAATTCGGTGAGCTTGAGGTTCACGCCGTAACCTCAAGGACGTTCGGCGAGGACCAGTATATTGCGCCGGTATTACGGCGTGTGCTGGACGAACTGGACATTCCGCTGATTTGGGATGCACCGCGCGTCAGTGCGGATTTTGTGATCCTGCACAATCCGGCGTTTCTAAAGTTTCAGGACGCGTTGAACACAAAGATCTTCGCGCGTGAACTGCTGGTGGTCACCCACGAGAACTTCCTGCGTCCGGGCGGGCAAGAAGGGTTCGACGTGTTATCCTGTCTGAACCAGATTGAGGCGTCGGCGCTTACGCTGAGGAATAGGCTTGCGCCAATTTCGCCGTACAATCGTAAAACTGTAAACGATTGGTTGGCCGGGTCCCGCGTAGCCCGGCAATGGGGAGTTCTGGACACAGATTGGTTCAACATCTGCGAAACCGAGATTGTGGCCCCGTGTGACATACCCCAAGACCGTCGCGGAAGGCATTCACGCCCGGGTTTTGAGAAGTTTCCGGGTCTTGTAGACCTCGACAAGTGTTTCCCCGAACATGCTCAAAGCAATGTCATCCTGGGTGCAGACGCCTTGCTGGATGCCAGTGTGCTACGACCACATTGGACTTTGCTTCCTTTCAACGCCATTCGTGTGGATGAGTTCTTTGGAATGATTGACTTTTTCGTGTATTTCACGGCCCTGACCTGGCAAGAGAGCTTTGGCCGGGTCATCGCCGAGGCTCTGGCCGCGGGCAAGGTGGTTCTGACCAATCCCGATATCGGGGTCACGTTCGGCGACGGGGTGCTTAGCTGTCGCCCAACGGACGTAAACGGGATCATTTCCGACCTAATCGCGCAGCCGGATCGGTATCATGAACAGGTTTCCAGGTCACATTCGGCGCTGGCGCGCTATTCCGCTGACACCTTCAGGGCGCAACTGTCCAATGTCCTGTCCGCTGACAGCAGGGTAACAATATGATTTTCATTGAGGCCGGTTCGCGTTCCTTACGATCCTTCGATGCGCAATTGATCTTTGCCGAGCAACTTGCCGCACGCGGATTTACCGCCTGCGTAGATGCTGAGTACCTGCCCGAAGATGCAGGCCGCGGCAGAGTATACGAGGCCGCCAGATTTCTGGTTGACCCGCTTGAGCATGAGGCAGAAACCGTCTTTGTGCTGGGCGCTGAGGATATCGACGATCCGCTTCTTGCATCCCTTAGGCAAAAGCAGTTTGGCCCGGACGTGCCGGTGATCGCGACTGGGCGATTCCAGTCCCAGCAAAGCTATATCGGTGCAAAGGCCCGTCTGGCTTATGCGCTTGGGCGCGAAGCCACGGTAATCGACCTGACGGAATTTCAGCCACGCTCGGTACTGCCCTCGGCGATCAGTCCTCTGGTTGCCGAGATCCGGCCAACTCCCCGGTCCACGCGTGCGATGCCGAATGTCACGGTTGTTCTGGGGTCTATGGAACTGGACAATCCTGAAACACTTTCCTGCTTTTCCCGGATGAGCAATCAGGGCCGCTATAATCTGCGGCTGGTCGTGAGCGGGGCGCAGAATGAGGCGATCAAGGCCTCGCCGTTTCATGATTTGCCAACCAATCTATACACCGATCTTTCGTCGCTTACCTTGGCGAACTCGACGGACATACTTGCAATGTTCGGCCACGGTATCGCCGGGGTACGTATGGCGGCGTTTGCCGTCGAATTGATCGCGACTGGGGGTGTTGCGATTGATTGCACGGATGACGAGGCCCTTGTGTCCTCGGGCGCGCCAGCGTTGCTGGGCCCTAAAACGCCGTTTTCGCTGGATGGGTATTTGACGGGGAAAATACTTGGCAATACCACGCAAATCGCTGAACAGGCCAGAAAGTCCCAGTGGCTTCATTCGGTGGACATTTCCCGACTGGAAAGCGCCGCGGGTCTTGCACAAAAAGAACGCGAAACTGATCGGAGCACGCAGCGAACACTGTTCTTCCCGACAAACGGCGTTGGATTGGGGCACGCTCAGCGATGTGCGGTAATCGCAAATTCGCTGCCGGATGAGGTGTCACCGGTTTTTGCGGCCTTTCCCAGCTGCGTACCGCTTGTGCGGCGCGAAGGTATCGATTGCATTCCGCTGGTTTCGCGGATCGACATGACGGAAAAACCCGACGGTAATGATATCCTGACATATCGTCGGTTGAGCGCCGCGCTACAAGAACACGACAGTCTGGTCTTCGACGGCGGCCATGTCTTCGATTCCGTCTACCGCGTCATCCTCGAGCGGAAATTGTCAGCGATTTGGGTGCGGCGGGGTCTTTGGCCGGACGGACGGTCGCGGCAGACGATGCTCCGCCGAGAGGGGGTTTTCGATCGGGTCATCGTGCCCTCGGAAGCCTTTGAAGAGTTGAACGACGCCTACAGCTATGGCGATCACGTGCACTATGTCGGCCCGATCTTTCGTCAGGTGGATCAGTCCGCTGATGAACGCGACGGGCTCAGGGCGCGGCTAGCCGAGAGGTTCGGACGGGACTTCAAACAGTTGGTCGTGAGCATGTTGGGCGGAGGCGTTGCGTCTGACCGCTCGGCACAGCTGCAGGCGATATCCGGGATGCTGGAGGATCGGTCGGACTGTCTGCATCTTGTCGTGACATGGCCCGGCAGCAAAGTTCAGCCAGCCACGTTCGGGTGGACAAATACACGTGTGGTTCAGACCTTTGAGGCCACATCCCTGTGTCTGGCCGCGGATCTGGTCATTTCAGCGGCGGGATACAATTCCGTCCTTGAAATCCTTTACCACAAGATCCCTTCAATCCTGATCCCGCAATCGGCCCCATATCTGGACAATCAGGAACGGCGAGCCCGCGCTTTGGCTGATCGCGATCTGTGCGCGATCATCACCGAAAAAGACCTCATGAAACTGGAACGGTCGGTATCAGCCTGTCTGGATCACGATGAGCTGGAGCTTTATCGTGCGGCCTTGAGCGGCATCGAACTGCCGGAGGCGGGGGCGTCGAGCGCGGCTGAAATCATAGCAGGGGTCAGGCACCAAAAATGACAGACAACTCTTGGTTCGAAATTCTTGGCAGAACGTCACCAAAGCAGCCGGTTCAACTGGATGCGCTGATCACGGACAATCACAAGCCCAAGGCTTATGGAAAAGTTGTGTTCCCCGAGATGGACCTGACACCGTCCATGGCCCTGTGGGAGCACGACAAGGCTGGCCCTACTTATATTGGCATCCGGGTTCTTAAACCGCTTGAGTCTGCCTATAACGTCGCAAGACTACTTGCCGCGGCCGCGCTGGAGCGAGAGGTCTTTCCGGTCATTCTAAGCCGCGTTGAATACAGTGGGTTCGAGCAGTTTGGCTTTCGGGTGGAACGCATCCCGGACGAACCGGCGGCGGCGCTTGCCGCCGAAGCAGAGATCAAAAAGTTCTGGGATCTTGCGATCATCATCGACGGCGACGAAATCGGCTTTTGGTCCGGCCAGAACAACGAGGCTTAGTGCGGGTTCGGGGCGATCACTATCTTTGCCTGCCTGTTTCTAAGTCAAATCTCCAAAACTCTAACGCCGAAAACAATCATCCTCTTCTAGTGGTTTAGCCATGACACATTCCGAAACCTCTGAACCCGCGACAACACCAAGAACGCGCGCCAAGGCACGGCACATTCTGGATAATTACTATATAGGACCTGCGCGGAATGCCTCGGTTCTGGAGGTTTGGGGATATACGGATCGAATGACCTATGCCCCGGGTGATCGGCTGGCTTTGCGGGTATCGACCACGGCAGAACGCTGGAACCTTGAGATCGGTCGTGACGGTGCGCGTTATGAGCCGCTTCATACGGAAACGGGTATCACAGGGGTACATCAGACCACGCCAGAGGATTGTTCGGTTCGGGGCTGTGGGTGGGATACCACTTACGAGTTCACAATCCCCGAGGATTGGCGTGAAGGCGCCTACCTCGTGACCTTGAGTGCAGAGCGCGGCGGGGATCGGGTTGAGGAACATCATCTGTTCCTGCTGCGCCGCGCGGTCAGCAAGCCGCCTGCGCCCTATGTCCTGATTTGTGCCACGGGAACCTGGCTGGCTTACAACTGCTGGGGTGGGTCCAACCACTACGAAGGAATAACCGGCTCGGACCGCAATGCGTTTTCCCCAGTGGTTTCAACGCAGCGTCCGTGGACGCGGGGGTTCTGCAAACTTCCTGCAGGCGCCCCCCGTGCGGTGCCCGATACACCGCACCAACCGGGGACGATGGTGCGCTATCCTTATATGGAGTGGGCTTATGCCTATGGGTACTCCAAGAAATACGCCTCAGCCGGGTGGGCGAGCTATGAACGCCATTTTGCGGCCTGGGCCGAGGACCAGGGGTTCGAGTTCGATTTTGCCACACAGCATGATCTGGAGGCTGATCCTGAACTGTTGAAGCGCTACAAATGCGCCGTCTTCGTTGGGCACGACGAATACTGGTCAGCAAACATGCGCGACGCAGTGGATCGCTTCACAGACGGTGGAGGTCGCGTCGCGCGGTTCGGTGGCAATTTCCTTTGGAAAACCCGGATCGAGGACGAGGGGCGCACCCAAGTTTGCTACAAATACAAGGCGGATCAGGACCCGCTTGTCGGTTCGGATCAGGAGCATCTGGTAACGACTGCGTGGGAAGCTGCCCCAGCAAACCGTCCCGGCGCGCAGACCTTTGGTGTCAGCGGGCTCAAGGGGGTTTATGCTGGTCTGGGGCGCTGTGTGGGGCAGGGCAGCGGGGGCTTCACTGTGTATCGCCCCGGTCATTGGGCGCTGGCGGGGACTCAGTTAGGCTATGGCGACCTGTTGGGGGCTACGTCTCGAATTTTCGGATACGAAGTCGACGGGGTGGATTATCGGATGGAGGACGGCCTTCCTTTTGCCACAGGCGCGGATGGGGCTGATCCCGCGGTTGAAATAGTGGCGATGGGGCTGGCGACCAATATTGAGCCGACTTACGAGGTTTGGGGTGAGACGGCCTACATCGCGGATGCGGATGCGAAATTCAAAGCTCAAGCTCTGTTCGGAGAGGTAACACCGGAGACGTTAGATCGCAGCAGCAGGGGAAACGGTGCAATCGTGCATTGGTACCGAGGCGAGGGCGAAGTTTTTACCGCAGGCACCTGTGAATGGGTGATGGGGCTGACTCGGCGGGATTGGCAGGTCGAACAAGTCACCCGGAACGTGCTTGTCAGGTTCGGCAGTCGGGGCACAGCTGGCGCAAGCACTGGGTAAAGGTCACGCTCTCAAAAGGTCCAGAATTCGGTCCAGTATAGCGCGGACCTGTACTCCGATCGTAGGTGCCTCGGACGCTCGGGGGCCGGCGACGTTCAGCACCGACGCCGGGATGGATTGCAACCAATCGCGTACTTGCCGCACGCAGACCGCCAGTCCATCTCTGACATCGACAACAAGATGTGACTTCCCAGCCTCTTCAGCGAATACAATGGTTTGCTGCGTGCCGGGGCTTGCGGACCCATCGACAAAGATCAGCGTGGCATCGCTGGAGACGACGTTGCAGCGGGTTCTTTCCACCACCTTCTCAGAGCCCGTCTCGGTCAGGCCGGTGAAATGCTCTGGAATGCGACCCGCTTCATTCGTTCGGCCCTTGGGCACCCAGCCGCCATAGGCCAACCCGTTATGCCGGGCGAATTCCAATGCCGCCATATCCACGCCGGTTTGCCCGCCAGAGACGATTTTCATAGCCAATACCCTTGTCCTGAGATGAGCTTAGCCAGCCAACGCTATTCGGGAAACTGGTGGAATTCAGGACTTGTGCCAACGCTGCATATTCCGGTTCATGAACAGCACCGGGATCAGACGCGAAATAGCACGCCCCAAACCTTAGTTTTGTCATAAAGAAATAGGTATCTGGCACAGAGCAGAAATTAACGGGAAAAGTATTTGTTAAGCGCCCTTATCAGCGCCGCGTCGCAGCGGTACATGGATGTCCGTCTGAATGCCTCGGGTGGGTATCGTGTTCGCATTGTTGAACGCCCTGGCCTTTGGATGTCGCCGTCGGAGTTGGACAAACTTGTCGCGGACTTGCGTCAGGTGGCGTCCAAAACCCTGCCTGCCGGAGAGTTGAGCTATGGCGTCTTTGCCGGTGACCGCGACAGGCTGGGGCACTCGGTGATCACGCTGGTCTCGCGCCGGGATGATCAGACGCCGGTGGCCTTTAACGCTCTGGCGTTGATGGAGGTTGATCTGGGACATCGGTCCGAGGAGGTGCTGCACCTTGGGCTGGTCATGGTGGATCCCGACCTGCGCAGTCAGGGGCTTAGCTGGGTGCTGTATGGGCTGACCTGCGTGTTGATGCTGTTCCGCAATGGGATGCGGCCGCTTTGGATTTCGAATGTGACACAAGTGCCTGCGGTCGTCGGGCTGGTCGGCAGCGGTTTCGCGCGGGTTTTCCCAGCACCCGAGGGCGGAGCGCAAAACCGGCGCAGCCTTTTGCACCTGCTGTTGGCCCGGGAAATCATGCACAGCCATCGCCATGTCTTTGGTGTCGGTCCCGAGGCTGATTTTGACGAAGATCGCTTTGTGATCACCAATGCCTATACTGGTGGATCGGATCACCTGAAGAAGACCTTTGCCGATGCGCCCAAGCACCGGGAACAGGTCGTGAATGACTATTGTCAGGATCAGTTGGACTACGACCGGGGCGACGATGTTTTGCAGTTGGGGCAGATGGATACGCCAACCGCACTGTCCTATGTCGGGCGCGAGGTTCCGCGCGGGTCCTTCGCCGCCGTCGCGCTGGCCGTGTTTGCCGCTGTGTTGCAGCGGCTGGCGATGCCGTTGTGGCAATGGGCGGACACGCAACGAGACTTCGGCATTCTGCGCGCCAGGGAACAGGGTAAATGAGTACGTTTTCGTATCAGGAATTCACAACGCGTAATCTAGGCTTTGTTTCTGAGGCCGAACAGGATGCGCTGCGCAAAGCTTGCGTTTTTGTCTGTGGCACAGGCGGGATGGGGGGTAGTGCGATTATGGCCCTGATCCGGGCTGGGGTAGGGCGGCTGATCCTTGCTGATCTGGACAGTTTTGAAGTGTCGAACCTGAACCGGCAATTGTTCGCGACATTGGGAACCGTCGACCAAGACAAGGCGATGGCGACCCGCGACCAGTGCCTGCAAATCAACCCCGAGGCCGAAATCGAAGTTCTGGGCGCGGACTGGCCGGAACACGTGGACCGGCTGGTCCAAAGCGCGGATGTGGTCATCAACGGCACTGACGATCTGAGTGCCAGCCTGTTGTTGTATCGTACGGCACGCGCCAATGGGCGGACTGTGATTGACGCCTATGCCTCGCCCCTGCCATCGATTTACGTCACTGGACCGAAGGATCCCATGCCAGAGGAACGTTTGGATTTCCCCACGCAGGGCAGCCTTTGGAACGCATTGACGCCTGAAATGCGCGATGCAGCCGCGGCTGCTGAGGCTGAATATGTGCTGACCCATTCCTCGTCCCGGCACCATGTGGATCTGGCTCTGGCTGGTGAAGTTATTGCCGGCACCCGCAGTCGGATGTCTTTCGCGCCCATGGTGATCATGGCCGGAACGCTGATGGGGGGTGAGGCGCTGCAGGCCGTTCTGGGCCGCCCACATGGCGCGGATTTCCGCGGCTGGTTCCTGAATACCCATACCGGCAAGATTGAACGTCCTTTACCGGGCTTTCTGGCTGCCTTGATGCGGCCGTTGGTCCGTCGACAAATGAACAGGCTGTTGGCGTCATGATACATACGGCGGCATACTTGGCAGATACCTGGGTATCTGTCTGCGCCGCGCTGGGCGCGGTGGTCGTCTTGCTGCATCTGGGCGATCTGGTGCAGAGACCGGAGATCGCCAGAAGGTTTCGGTTCTGCCTTTGGGTGCTGGTCATATTGATGCTGTCCCGGATCGGTCATTGGGGGGGCTGGGGCTGGTTTTTCTCCGCAACTGCTGCCTGTTCTGCCGCTTTGTTGCCTCTGGCTGCTTTGGTACTTGCCGAGGGGTTGCTGCGTCGCCATGCACCTCCCATCCTGAAACAGACCTGTGCTTGGGGGGCGGTTGTTCTTGTCTTGCTGGGGTTGCTGCAATTCAGCAGCCTCGAGGTTTTGCGACTGGCCGCGCTGCTCTGTTTCCAACTGATCGCGCTGGGTGGCGTGGCTGTGTTTGTGGTGCGGCGCGACAGGGACAGCCTGACTTTGACCGAGAACAGAACCGTCAACAGAATGAGCCTGTCTTTCCTGTTGATCCTGCCTTTTCTGGCAACCGATTACATGCGCGAGGCTGTGGTTGATGCCCCGGTCAGGCTTGGCGGTGTGGCCGTTCTGGTGTTGTGCTGGCTGTCGATCGGAATGAACCGCACGGGGTTACGGGCCGGGGATATTTTGCGCAGCTTTGGGATCGTTTTCCTTGTGACCGGGCTGTTGACCCTTACCCTGTCCGGGCTGGTCTCGCTGGACCTGCGTACGGGGATTCAGGTCATGGCTGTCGTCGTGTCTACGCTGATCCTGCTGGCGATCTGGCAGGCCGCGATTGCACTGCGGATCGAGGACCGCCAACTGGTCGCTTTGCGCGAGATTGCCGAGGCCAAGGGGCAGGGACCACAGGCCAGCCTGACTTTGCTGCGCCGTGCTGCTGGGGCTCCGGATGCGGTGCTGGTGGAAGAGGATGAATTGACCGGTATGAACCTTGGTGACCTGCGGTCCCGGTTCAACAATTCGCCAGTGCAACAGGTGGGTGCTACGGATGACGAACAGGTCAACTGGCTGTTCTCACGGTTTGAGGCCACGCATGCCGTGTTGCTTTCGGCTGAACCTCTGCGGCTGGTGATGCTCAGCAGCCCGGATATCGCCGCGCTGGACAGTACGGGCGCAGCTCTGCGCGCGGTGCAGCGGATGGCGGGTGTGCTGGTGGAAAAGGGGCAGGCATGATTGAACTGCTGGAACGGGATTTCAAAAGTTTCTTTGCGGCTCCCTTCCACGCTTACGGGCCCGATACCCCCTACGTGTCGCCAATGAAAGCGGATCTGAAGCGATTCCTGTCGGTTGCAAATCCGCTGTTTTCCAAGGCGTCGGACTTCACCTATTTCACGGCTAAGAGGCAGGGGAGTCCGGTTGGTCGGATCACCGCACATGTTCACCAAGCGTCGAATGAGCTGCATCATGAGGGTCGGGGATGCTTTGGCTTTTTTGATTGTGCGGACGACCCGGAGGCTGCCAACGCCCTGCTGCAGGCTGCGGAAAACTGGGCGCGCGATAGGGGCATGACGCATCTGACCGGCAACTTCAACCTGACTGCGATGCAGCAGGCCGGGATTATGACCAAGGGGTTCGATCAGGCACCCTTCACCGATCAAATCTGGGGCCCGCCACATCTGCCTGGGCTGCTGAAGGCAAACGGGTATGAACCGGGTTTTCCTATGACCACATTCGAGCGCCGCTTAGACGCGGCGCCCGCGCCGCAAGTTCTGTCAGATGCTCAACGCTCACGTTTGCTGGAGCAGGGGTTTTCCTTCGCCCCCGTCACCCGCGCGACCATCGCTGACCGGCTTGAGGATGCACGATCCATCCTGAACCGCAGCTTCAAAGACAATCCGATGTTTGTTCCTGTCACGGCCGAGGAGTTCCATTTTCAGGCCAAAGACATGAAATGGATCATGGATCCGCGTATTTCCAAGGTAGTGCACTATCAGGGCAAACCCGCCGGAGCGGTGATCGCCATCCCGGATCTAAACCCGCTTTTGCGCCGGGTCGGATCACGAATGCGATTGTCTCTGCCGTGGCACTACCTGCGCTACGAAGCCCGCAGGGACCGCGCCGTGGTGATCTTTCAAGGCGTGATGCCAGAGTTTCAGGGCCGCTCGGTCAATCCCCTGATGCTCAGTGAGATGACACGCGACATGATCGCGGCGGGGTATAAGACAGTCGGCGGTACTTGGATTGCCGACGAAAACACCGCCAGCCTCCGGCAAACCGAAAAGGCCGGGGCGGTTCCACTGCATCGGTTGCATCTGTTCTCTAAGGAGTTGTCGTGATGGATCGGGCAGAGTTCGAAGCCGTGGTGGCGCAGGCGATGCTGGCGCCTTCGGCGCACAACACGCAACCGGCGCGCTGGGCGCTGCGGGATGGAGGCATCGACGTTCTGGCCGACCTGTCCCGGCGCCTGCCTGTGGGGGATCCGACGGATCGCGACCTTGAGGTTTCGTGCGGTGCGGCGGTCGAGGGCACGGTTCTGGCTCTAGCCGCACGTGGGGTGGGGGCCAGCGTGACCCTGACTGAAGGCACGGGGGAAGCCGGGTTGCGCCCCGTCGCCCGGATCGTGCCCGAAGGTGTGGCCGCTCCCGAAGATATCGCGCTGGCGGCAGAGATGCCTAGGCGTCTGACCCATCGAGCGGGGTTTTCACCTGCGCCGAACGCCGCTTTAGACAAATGGGCGGATGCGCATATGACGCTGGTGACGGATGCGGCGCAGATCGACTGGTTGGCCAAACAGATCGACGTCGCCTCGGCCCAGATCATGCGACCAAAGCCCTTCCGCTTTGAGTTGTTGCATTGGATGCGATTGCGCAAGGACGATCCGAAATACGATACCGATGGCTTGAACCGGGATGTTCTGGCCATGGATGCCACCACCGCAATGTTGGTGCCGGTTGTGCTGGGCACCAAGGTTTATGGCCTGTTGTCTGCGCTGGGTCTTGGCCCGCAGCTTTCGGGCGAGGCGGCGCGCAGCAAGGACGCAAGCGCGATCGCCTTGTTTCACTGGCCTGCAGAGGGGGTAATGGTCGAAGCGGGGCGGGCGTTTTACCGGACATGGCTGCAGGCAACGGCCCGAGGGTTGGTTGGCTGGCCGGCCGCGGCGTTGGCGGATGATCCTGCCACGCGCGCCGAGGTTTCGGATAGGTTCAATTTACCTGACGACCGGGTGCTGTTCAACGCATTACGGCTGGGGGTTGCCAACAAAGCCACCCCCAGCCGCGCGCGCCTATCTATGCACGATGTGATCGTTTAGGCGGCGATATTGTCGCCCACTTCTTTCAGCAGTTTCTCGGTCTTCGCCTCTTCGATCCGATTGTGCAGACGCTGGGATTCCTCGCGGTCACGAAGCGTTTTGGTGATCGAGACGGTGGTGTGTACCAGCATCAGAGCGGACATTGAGTAGAAGCCTTTCGCCGCGAAGCTGGCTTCGAGGAAATAGATGCCGCCCGCCATCATCGCTGCGGCTACAATAAATGAGCCAATGGTGAACATGTTCCATGCGTTCGACTGCGGCAGGTTCAGGTTTTCTTCGGTGTTCATTGGACTATTCCTTTCAGTTTTTCAGTGCGTTGAATTTGGTACGTGATGTTAGTTCGATTTCGACTTGGCGGATTTCTGGGCCTTCTTTTTCAGCCGCTCCAGAACCTCGTCCGCGTTGGAACGCAGGGGCTTGCCGCAGCCTGCCTCGGCCAGTCGATCACGTACGTTTTCGGCTGATCCGGTGGTCTCCAGCTCGGTCATCGCACGGGCGGTGGCGTCCATTTCGCTTTGCCGTTCCTGCAGACGTTGCAGGGTGTCTTCGGCCTCGCGCAATGTGGACAGGCCGCTGTCTGGTGCCACCTGCTGCAGGCGTTGCGTTTTGTCCGTTGCCGTCGCCAGCCGCTGACCGCGCTGCAACTGCCGCAGCCGGGTTTCGGCCTCGCGCAATACTGTGCGCAGCCGGGCGATTTCTGTGTCGAACCGGGCCTGCGCCTGGGTGGACACGTCGCGCTCAGCCTCAAGGTGGGCGATAGCGTCGGCGGCGTCACGGGCCAGGTCCTCGCGGTTCTGTTGCAGGGCGGCCAGCGTGCGAGCTTCAAGATCGGCGATCTGCTGGGTCAGTCGGTCATGCTGTTTCTTTTCCTGCTCGTTCTGAGCCATCGCGACAGCCACGGCCTTGCGGGACATCTGAACGGCATGGGCGCAATCGCGGATCTGTTGGCGCAATATGGGCAGGGCGTGACGGTCCGTGACAACCGTTGCCGCCTCATAGGCCCGGCCTCGTAGCAAAGTGGCAAACTGTTTGAACATCTTTGGCTCCTCGTTTATGAACATTGTTCATGAGGTGACTATGTGCTATTTTTGAACATTGTTCAATAATAAAAATGAACGATGTTCATTACTTCTGGGTTGCGGAGGATTAAGTGACTAAAAACAAAAGAGAAATACTGAAAGAAAATCTTCTAAATGCAGCGGAAGAGAGGATAAAGTCGCACGGTTTGGCGGCTTTGCGGGCTCGAGATGTCACCAAAGATGCGGGATGTGCGTTGGGTAGCCTGTATAACGCCTACGAGGATTTGGACCTTTTGATTCTGGCCGTGAATTCCCGCACGCTGGCGCGTTTGCATACCACTCTGCAAACTGCGTCGTCCTCAAAAGAGGAACCCGAGGAAAAGCTGTTGGCTCTTGCGCTGGCTTACCTTGAGTTCGGCACCGAGAACTCGAACCTCTGGGCTGCGTTATTTGACCACAGGATGCCACCCGGCGTTCCAGTGCCCGAGTGGCATCTGGAGGAACACGTAATTCTGATTGCCGAGGTGATGGCTCCGCTGTCGCAGTTAAGCCCTAGGCTGGATGAAGCCGCGTTGGCCTTGCGCGCGCGCACGGTGTTTTCGGCGGTGCATGGCATTGTCAAACTGTCTCTTGAAGGTCGGTTTGTTGCGTTGGACACCGATGCCGTTCGTTCAGAGTTGTCGGGGTTTGTTCTGCAGTTCCTGCGCGGGTATCAGGCGGCTTTGCAATAGTAACGCAATTATTTCAGATGAGACTCTGCCCCTAGATTGCCGTTGCATCACCGGTGGAAACGCGGGCAGATTGGCCAAAGGGGCAGGGGCTGAACTACATATGGCAACACAATCCAAAGGCAAAGCGGTCTTTCTGACGGGCAGCCTGATGGGCCACGTCACCCGAATGTCACTAACCACCAGCATCGGCCTGATGGCGATTTTCGCAGTGGACTTCGTCGATATGATTTTCATATCGTTGCTGGGTAACGACGCGTTGGCCGCTGCGGTCGGTTATGCCGGGACGCTATTGTTCTTTACCAACTCGATCAATGTTGGCCTGTCGATCGCTGCGGGCGCTTTGGTTGCGCGAGAGCTGGGCGCCGGTCGGCACGAACAAGCACGCCAGTTCGGAACCAGCGTTGCGGTTCTGGGGGCTCTGGTCGGGCTGATCGTCTCTGTGGCCGTCCTGTTCAACCTGACATTTTGCCTGTCACTGCTGGGCGCCGAGGGCGAAGTGCTGCGGCTGGCCGCCCGCTATGTGTCGATCATCATTCCGACCATGTGGGTGATGGCGGTTGCGATGACCGGTATGGCCGTCCTGCGCGCCTATGGGGATGCGCGGCGTTCGATGCAAGCCACGATTTACGGCGGGGTGGCCAATGCGGTGCTGGACCCGATCCTGATCTTTGCCGTTGGCTTGGGGCTGGACGGGGCGGCCATCGCCTCGGTTATTGCACGGGTTTGCATGTTGATTGCGGCAGTCAGGCCGGCGGTGCGTGTGCATCGCGGTTTTGGGCGACCATCATTGCGGCAGTTGGCAGCAGATGTGAGGCCCGTCCGAGCAATCGCCGTACCTGCCGTTCTGACTAATGTCGCTACGCCTATCGGCAACGCCATTGTCATCCGCGAAATCGCGCAATTCGGAACGGATGCCGTAGCTGGTATGGCGGTGATCGGGCGACTCATGCCGGTGGCATTTTCGGTTGTGTTCGCGCTGTCCGGGGCAATCGGTCCAATCGTCGGTCAGAACTTCGGCGCAGCGCAGTATGATCGGGTGAAAGCGACCTTTCTGGCGGGTGTGAAATTCACCGCCGTGTATGTCTGTCTGATGGCGGTCACCTTGTTCGTGTTACGCGCGCCAATTGCCGATCTGTTTCAGGCGCAGGGGCAGACACGGGCACTGATCTATTTGTTCTGCGGGCCGCTGGCCTTGGCTTCATTCTTCAACGGTGTGATCTTTGTCGCGAATGCCAGTTTTAACAATCTGGGTCACCCGATTTATTCGACTTGGGTGAACTGGGGGCGGCACACGCTGGGCACATGGCCCTTTGCAGTTGCCGGAGCCTATATCGCGGGTGCGCCCGGCGTGCTGCTGGGGCAGGCGCTGGGCGGGGTCATCTTTGCCGTGATCTGCTGGGTTCTGGTCCGACGGGTTGTTGCGAACCTGTCCGCACCGCAACCTGCCGACCCGTTTGCCGGACAGACCAGATTGCAGGCCTTGTTTGGGCGCCGTGGCTGGTAGGCAGGTCAGTTGCCCTGATTGCGTGCTTCCAGCCGCTCGAGGTTGACCACAGTCGACAGCATTAGGCGATCATGGCTCCAGTCTTCAGTCTGCTGGACCGATGCGGCCGCCAACCCAAGGACAAGCGCAAACAGGATACTCAGGCCGAGGAACATGAAGGGCATTGACGATTGCATAGCAGGCGCATCCGCCAGGGCAATCACCCGTTGCCGCAAAACACGTTTTGCCTTGCCACCGGTGACCAAAGCCACGTTCAGAACGCGCGGGCTGCCGCGCATGACGGTTCGGGCGCAATAGTCCAACAGGCAATTGGTATAGTCCTGCGCGTCGATGTTCTTACGGGTCACAACCGACTGATCGCAGGCCAATTCGCGCAGGCGGTCGAACTGATACTTGAGCACCAGATAGGCGGGGTTCCAGAACAGCACAGGGCGCAGCAGCTCGAACCCCAACTCCCACTCAACGTCTCCGGCACGCACATGCTGAAGTTCATGCGCAAGGGCGAAGCGCAGTTCGCGCGGGGTATCCAGCAAGTGGCTGGGCAAAACGACATGACGCCGACGCAGGCCCCGGACCGCGAAGGGCACGGAAATGCGGTCGGACAGGCGGATGTCCACCTTCGCCGAATGGCGCCACAAAAAGCTGGTGTTGACCGTCTCGCGGATCGCCAAACCGTCGCGAATTGCCCGCAGAGCGTAGATCAGCGATGTAAGTGCCATCAGAACTAGTATCACCGATACAACCGGATAGTCTCCGCTGAACAACACCTCAACCCAGCGTTGGCGTGTGTTCAGCAACGCCTCGAATTGGGTGGCCGGCATGCCGATGTCACCGCGCAAATACGCCGCCACCGCGATATCACCGATCGCCACGGTGTTGTTGGCCTGAGTGAGTTTAGCCAGTGCAGATACACCCAATGCCAGCAAGGGGCTGATGACGATGCACATGCACAGCGCCTTAAGCGCACGCAACTGTGCCACGAACCCGTGGCTGAGTGACGTTCTGGACAGTAACCCCCGTGCAGCCAGCCACAGAATTGCGGCAAGGCCAAGGACAAGATTCCATTCCAGATACGCGTCGAGAACCGGTTTAACCGCTGTCATTTTGCAGTCTCCTCTCTACCAGTGCCCGAATTTCCTCCAGATCGGCTTCGCTGAGGCCTGCATCGTCAACCAGACGCGCAACCAGCGTGGCAGGTGTGTCGTCGAACAGCGTCCGCGACAGGTTCTGCAACGACCGTGCCTGATACCTGTCTTTCTCCAGAAGCGGCGTATAGATCAGCGTCTTTCCGTCCTTGCGGCTTTCGACAAAGCCTTTTTCATCAAGAATTCGCAGGATGGTTGCGCCGGATGTATAAGCCAGATTGCGTTCTGGTGGCAGACGATCAAGCACGTCACGGACCGAGCCCTGACCCAGCGCCCAGAGCTCGTTCATGAACTCAAGTTCGACTTCGGTCAGCAGGTTTGTTGTTTTTTTCTTTCGCATCGGTCTTTCGTGTCGCATTTTTAGTATGCCTGACAGACAAGCATCCTTTCGCTGTTTCGCAAAGCTTAAACTTTCCAGAAAACGAAGATGCCCCAGCCGATAGACAGGAAAAGCGGCGTCCAGACGGGCTGTCCGACCAGCCCAAGCCAGGCCAGAAAGATATAAGCCGACCCTAGCAGTGTTATGAACAACCGATCGCCCAGCGTGGTCGTCAGACCCAGAACACCGCGCCGTTCAATCCCGTCCCGGTACTTGAAGCCTTCGAGCACGCCGATCAGGGCGATGGCCGAGAAGATGCCGACAAACACAGCCAGCGTCGCCGGGGTCCAGGCCATCCAGAAGTCGGGCCACAGGGGATCGGTCCAAGAGAAGCCTTTTTCCTCTTGCTGGCCGACATTGCCCCATCCGGCTTGCGCTTGGGCAAAGGCATTGGTGGGCAGGAAGGGGAGGGTGAGAAGTAGTTTGCGCATTTCGAACCTCACACACGACCCATCGCGAAACCACGCGCGATGTAGTTACGGACAAACCAGATGACGATGGCGCCGGGGATGATGGTTAGGGTTCCTGCAGCAGCCAGCAGGCCCAACTCATACCCCGCGCTGGACGCTGTACGGGTCATTACGGCGGCGATGGGTTTGGCCTCGACCGCGGTCAGGGTTTTGGCCAGCAGCATCTCGACCCACGAGAACATGAAACAGAAGAAGGCCGCGACGCCCACGCCTGCCTTGATGTTGGGCAGGAAGATCGTCACGAAGAACCGCGGGAAGGAGTAGCCGTCGACATAAGCCGTCTCATCCAGCTCTTTCGGGATGCCGCGCATGAAACCTTCCAAAATCCACACCGCCAGCGGCACGTTGAACAACGTGTGTGCCAGGGCCACTGCCAGATAGGTGTCGAACAGGTGGATCGAGGAGTAGAGCTGGAAGAACGGCAGTGCGAACACGGCCGCCGGGGCCATTCGGTTGGTCAGCAACCAGAAGAACAGCTGCTTGTCGCCCAGGAACCGATAGCGCGAGAACGCATAGGCCGCAGGCAGAGCCACACAGACCGAAAGCACCGTGTTGATCGTCACATAGATGATCGAGTTGATGTATCCCCAGTACCACGTCGGGTCGGTGAAGATGGTGATATAATTCTCCAGCGTAAAGGTCTGGGGAAACAGGGAAAAGCCCGAAAGGATCTCGTTCGTGGTCTTGAAGGACATCGCCACCAGCCAATAGATCGGCAGCATCAGGAACGCGATGTAGAGGATCGGGATAAGGGACCGCTTCTTCATTGCGCGTCATCCTTTGTCATCAGAGTGTAGAAGACCCAGCTGACCAGCAGCGTGATGGCGAAGTAGATCAGGCTCATCGCGGCTGCAGGGCCAAGGTCGAATTGTCCTAGCGCGATCTTCACAAGGTCGATCGACAGCAAGGTCGTTGAGTTGCCGGGGCCGCCGCCCGTCAGAACGAAGGGCTCGGTATAAATGTTGAAACTGTCCATAAAGCGCAGCAGAACGGCGATGGTCAGGACGGTCTTCATTTTGGGCAACTGGATATAGCGGAACACCGACCACGGGCTGGCCCCGTCGATCTTGGCGGCTTGGTAGTAGGCGTCAGGGATCGACACGAGGCCCGCATAGCACAGCAGCACAACCAGCGAGGTCCAGTGCCAGACATCCATGACAATGACGGTAATCCAGGCCGAGATCGGCTGTTGGGTCATGTCATAATTGATGCCCAGAACGTCATTCAGGAAGTATCCCAGAAGGCCGATTTTTGGCAGCGTGAAGATATTCCACATCGAGCCGACCACGTTCCAAGGGATCAGCATCGGCAGGGCCATCAGCACCAGGCAGACCGGCACCCAGAACCCTTTACGTGGCATCGAAAGGGCGACGATGATGCCCAGAGGCACCTCAATCAGCAGGATCAGGAAGGTGAACAGGAATTGCCGCCCCAATGCGGCCTGAAATCGGTCGGACCTCAAGATTTGCTCAAACCACCCAAGCCCTTCCCAGAAGAACTGGTTATTGCCGAAGGTTTCCTGCACCGAGTAATTGACGACCGTCATCATCGGCACCAGCGCGTTGAACGCGACCAGCGCCAGCACAGGCAGGACAAAGAACCACGCTTTTTGGTTTTCCGTTCTCATTGCGCCCGCTCCTCGGTTGCGATCCAGCCGTCTCGGTAGACGCGGGATTGTTCTGGTTTGAATTGCAGGAAGACGTGTGAGCCTGGGTTGGGGGCATTGTGCTCAGCGACGGCCTTTACCGGTGTATCGCCGACCATAGCGCTGACCACATAGTGACGCCCGATATCCGCAACCTTGGTGACATGAGCGGGGATGCCGGTTTCACCAAAGCTTATGTATTCCGGGCGGATACCCAGATCGGTGCGACCGCCTTCGCCGTGGGTCGGGCCTTCCAGCATGACCTCGTGGCCTTCAAAAACGGCGCTGTCTCCCTTGGTCTCACAGGGCAAGACGTTCATACCGGGTGATCCGATGAAGTGCCCGACGAATGTGTGCTGAGGGCGCTCGAACAGTTCGACCGGGGTGCCGATCTGAACCACTTCGCCTTCCTGCATCACGACCACTTCGTCGGCGAAGGTCAACGCCTCGGTCTGGTCGTGGGTCACGTAAATCATCGTGGCTTTGACGCGCTGGTGCAGTTCTTTCAGTTTCGACCGCAGCTTCCATTTCAGGTGCGGGTCGATCACGGTCAGCGGTTCGTCAAACATCACCGCGTTCACGTCGTCACGGACCAGCCCTCGACCCATCGAGATCTTTTGCTTGTTGTCCGGGCTGAGGCCGCTCGCGCGGGTGTTCAGCATATCGGCGACGTCCAGCATCTCGGCTATCTCATCGACGCGGCGTTTTATCGTTGCCGGGTCCACGCCGCGGTTCTTCAACGGAAAGGCCAGGTTTTCGCCAACGGTCATGGTGTCGTAGATCACCGGGAACTGGAACACCTGCGCGATGTTGCGTTGATCGGGGGGCAGGGCGGTGACGTCCTGCCTGTCAAACAGAATTTGTCCCTCGGACGGCGTCAGCAGGCCCGAGATGATGTTCAGCAAAGTCGACTTACCGCAACCCGACGGGCCAAGCAGCGCATAGGCCCCGCCATCGCGCCAGGTCACGTCGATTTCCTTCAGCGCATAGTCTTCCGGGCCTTTTGGCGTCGGCATGTAACTGTGTCGCAAGTTTGATAGTTTGATCTGTGCCATGTCAGGCCACCCTTTTGCCGTCTTGGCCGAAATACCGGCAATGGGCCGGGTTCATGTAAAAGCTGTGATCTTCACCGACTTGGTAGGGATGCACGCCCGCGGCGAGCGAAACCCATGCGTCATCGCCGTGTTGGAAATGCGCACTGGAATCCGAGCCGGAGAGTTCGGTCACGATCACCCGGCCGGTCAACTCCACATCCGCGTCCGATGTGCGGAAGGGGGTTACGCGGTGCGGTCGCACGGCGACCATGTAATCGCCGTCTGTCATGTCCGTGACTGACCAGCCGCCACCGCCCGCCAATTGCGCTTGAGCGCCTGACACAGTGATACGAGCCACGTTGATCGGCGGGTCCGAGAAGACCCGAGCGGCAGCGATGTTCTCGGGGTTGCGATAGATGTCGGCGGTCGGACCGAACTGGGTCACACGACCGTCTTCCATCAGGGCTGTATGGCCACCCAGCAGCAGCGCCTCTTCGGGTTCAGAGGTGGCGTAGACCACAACGGCGCCACGTCCGGCAAAGAGGTCCGGCAATTGCTCGCGCAGTTCTTCGCGCAATTTGTAGTCGAGGTTGGCCAGCGGCTCATCCAGAAACACGGCACGGCTTTCTTTGGCAATCGCACGGGCCAGAGCGGTCCGTTGTTGTTGCCCGCCCGACAGCTCATGCGGGCGACGGTGCAGCATCGGGCGCAATTGTAGTAGGTCGGCGGCCTCTTCAACACGGCCCTCGATTTCGGATTTTGCCATGCCCGCCACGCGCAGCGGCGAGGCGATGTTGTCGAAAACAGTCATATGCGGGTAGTTCACGAAGAACTGGTGCACCAGGCTGATCTGCCGTTTTTGCGTGTTCAGCTTTGTGACGTCCTGCCCATCCATCAGGACCTTGCCCGAGGCGATCGGGTCCAACCCGGCCATCATCTTGATCAGAGAGGTCTTGCCCGATCCCGTCGCACCCAGCAGCACATTGAAATGGCCGGTTTTCAGCGTCAGGTTCGTGGGTTTTATATGGATGACATTGCCAACCCGTTTGGTGGCGTCTTGTAATTCGATCATGTCCGTGGGTTCCGGTCCTTCAGTGCATCGCACTGGCCTTTGAGGTGGGGATGCCTGAAGCGGCACCCCCGGTTGCATTGGCTTACTGAGACTGCCAGCGCTGAACCAGTTCGTCATAGTTGACGGTCTGGCCTTGCGGCTTTTCGTTCTCAAGCTTCGCCTTGGGCGAACCCGCTTTTTCCAGCCAGAAGGCCGGGTCCTGCGGTTCGTTCAGGCGCGGGCCACAGCCACCGTAGACACCGGCGCTTTCATCCGCGGCCTGCATACGGGCCATGGTGATGTCCATCTCTTCGGCCAGACGGTCCATCGCCTCTTGCGGGGTGAAGGCACCCGAGTTCACATCACCGATCTGCTGCCACCAGATTTGGGCCAGCTTCGGATAGTCCGGCACGTTGATGCCGGTCGGGGACCATGCCACACGGTCAGGCGAGCGGTAGAACTCGACCAGACCACCCAGCTTGGGTGCGCGTTCGGTGAACGACTCGTGGTTGACCGAGCTGTCGCGGATGAAGGTCAGACCCACATGGGACTTCTTCACATCAACAGTCTTGGAAGTCACGAACTGAGCGTAGAGCCAAGCCGCCTGAGCACGATCCTCGGGGGTCGATTTCAGGAAGGTCCAGGAACCCACGTCCTGATAGCCAACCTTCTGACCTTCTTCCCAATACGGGCCATGCGGGCTGGGCGCCATCCGCCACAGCGGCGTGCCCTCGTCATCCACGGTGTTATTGCCTTCGGACTTCGGCTTCACCATATCGGCGGTAAAGGCGGTGTACCAGAAGATCTGCTGGGCTACGTTGCCTTGGCTGAGCGCTGGCAGCGACTGGTAGAAGTCATAAGACGCGGCACCCGGAGGCGCATAGGCGCGCAGCCATTCGTCCCATTTGCGGATCGCATAGACGGCAGCCGGACCGTTCGCCGCTCCACCGCGCGAGACGGACGCACCAACAGGGTTACAGGTACCCGCTTCCATGCGAATGCCCCATTCATCAACTGGAACACCGTTTGGCTCGCCTACGTCACCAGCGCCGGCCATCGACAGCCAAGCGTCGGTCATGCGCCAGCCAAGGTCAGGCGCGCGTTTGCCGTAGTCCATGTGACCATAGATCGTTACGCCGTCGACTTCTTTCACGTCGTTGGTGAAGAACTCGGCGATGTCTTCGTAAGCCGACCAGTTGACCGGAACGCCCAGATCATAGCCGTACTTCTCTTTGAACGCCGCCTTGTTGTCTTCGTCATCGAACCAGTCCTTGCGGAACCAGTAGAGGTTCGCGAACTGCTGGTCGGGCAGCTGATACAGCTTGCCGTCCGGGCCGGTTGTGAACTGAATGCCCATGAAGTCATCCAGATCGAGCGTCGGCGAGGTTGTCGCCGCCCAATCACCGCCCATCATGTCGGTCAGCGGGTAGGCAAGTTGCAGACGCGAGTGCGTGCCGATCAGGTCACTGTCGTTGACATAGCCGTCATACAGGTTCCGTCCGGTCTGCATCTGGGTCTGAACGGCCTGAACCACTTCGCCTTCACCAAGGATCTGGTGGTTGACCTTGATGCCGGTGATTTCCTCGAATGCCTTGGTCAGAACCTCGGACTCATAGGAATGGGTCGGGATGCCCTCGGACAGGACGTTGATTTCCATTCCGGAATAAGGTTGTGCAGCTTCAATGAACCACTTCATCTCGCTCATCTGTTCGTCTTTCGACAGGGTTGATGGCTGGAATTCGTCGTCGATCCAACGTTGTGCTGCGGCTTCGTCGGCCCAAGCAGAACCGTGCCCCGCAATAACGGCAGCCGCCGCCACTGCGGAAAGTAGATGTCTCCGCATCTGTCTCCTCCCAAAGATTATGGTTTCCGGCGCAAACCGGATGGCGATCAGCATCGGCGATTTTTTGCATACGTGTCAAACTAAATTTTTAGTAATTGGTAGAATTGAGGGGTGTCGCAAGGACAACGCATCCTCGGTTGCCAATTTGTGAATTCGTTGTAAGCTGCACCTACGATTACAAAAAATGCCGTTGATTATTGCGGTGGCGATTGGCGAAAATCACTTGGACGCATGAGGATAGGTAATGTCCCAGAGTCTTTTGAAATACACGCGTGTACTGGAAATTGTAGGCGACACGATCAAGGTCAGGGTGCCGTTGGATGGATCGGCAGACGCTGCCGTTCGGTTCAATGACCTTGCGGTGATTGAAACGGTTGATGGGCATAAAACTCTGGCTCAGGCAATATTCATCGACCATGACGTGGTGACCTTGCAGGTGTTTTCCGGCACCAAGGGGATATCGACTGAGGCGACAGCAACCTTCCTGGGCCACCCGATGCAGACGCCATATTCAGCGAATATTCTGGGCCGCGTTTTTGATGGGGCAGGGGGGGCGATTGATGGCGGGCCGGACCTGTCGGCCGAGCCTCGAATCGATATTGGCGGACCGACCGTGAACCCGGCCGAACGGGCGGTGCCCAACAAGATGATCCGCACCGATGTGCCGATGATTGATGTGTTCAACACGCTGGTCGAAAGCCAGAAAATTCCGATCTTCTCGGTCTCGGGTGAACCGTTCAACGCCTTCCTTAGCCGAATCGGCATTCAGGCCGACGCCGATATCGTGGTGTTCGGCGGGTTGGGGCTGATTTTTGACGACTACCACACGTTCCGGACGTCGTTTGAGGATGCGGGCGTGTTCTCGCGGACGGTAATGTTCGTGAATCAGGCAATGGACCCCCTAGTTGAGCGCTTGTTGGTGCCCGACATGGCGCTGGCTGTAGCTGAGAAATTTGCGGTCGAAGAAGGAAAGCGTGTGCTGGTCCTGCTGACCGACATGACTGCCTTTGCCGATGCGATGAAAGAGGTTGGCATCAGTCAGGAACGAGTGCCCTCGCAGCGCGGTTATATGGGTGACCTCTATTCCCAATTGGCGCGGCGGTATGAGAAAGCCTGTGACTATGCCAAGGGCGGGTCCGTAACGGTTTTGACCGTAACAACGATGCCCGGCAATGACGTGACCCACCCGGTGCCTGACAACACCGGGTATATCACCGAAGGGCAGTTCTATCTGCACTCAGGTGTGATCGACCCGTTCGGCAGCCTGTCGCGCCTCAAGCAGAATGTGATCGGCAAGACCACACGCGAAGACCACGGGCAGATCATGAATACGATGATCCGTTTCTATTCCGAAAGCCGGGATGCCGCGCAGAAACAGGCGATGGCGTTCGATCTGTCGGATTATGATCACCAGCTGCTGAAGTTCGGCGCGTTGTTCCGGACACGGTTCATGGACATCAACGTCTCGATCCCGCTGGAAGAGGCGCTGGATCTGGGCTGGAAGACGCTGGCCGAGTGTTTTGCGCCCGAACAACTGCTGATGAAGCAGGCTTTGGTCGACAAGTATTTCCCGAAGGATGCCAATGGCGCGGTTGCAGCTGAATAAATCGTCGCTGGCTCGCCAGCAGACGCAGCTGAAAAGCTATGAGCGGTTCCTGCCGTCGCTGGACCTGAAGCGCCAGCAGTTGATGGCGGAACGCGCCAAAGCGCGCGAGGACGTAAGGCGGCTTGAGGAAGAGGTTAAAGAACTCGCCCAGCAGGTCGGGGCGAAGCTGCCGATGCTGGCGCAGCAGGGTGTCGATTTGGACGGGCTGGTCGAACTCAAGGACTATCAGGTCAAAGAGGTCAACGTTGTGGGTGTGAAAATGCCCGCGCTCGACCGGATTGAGGTCGCGGTGCGCCCTTATTCCCTGTTGGCCAAACCCCATTGGGTCGATGCCGCAGCGCAGTTGCTGCACGACATGATCGAGGCGCGCCTGCGGGTCAAAGTGGCCGAGGAGAGGGTAAAGATTTTCGACAAGGCCGTCGCGACGATCACGCAGCGCGTCAACCTGTTCGAAAAGGTTCTTATCCCGCGCGCCAAGGCCAACATCAAGAAAATCCGCATCTACCTGAGCGATGAGCAGATGCAGGCCGTTGTGCGTTCGAAGATCTCCAAGCGCAAACACGCGCAGGAGGCTGTGTCATGAGTGTTGCGCGTCTCAAAAAACTGTCTTTGGTCGGACGCGCTAGTCAGAAGACTGAGACGCTTGAGGCATTGCAAGAACTTGGCTGTATGCATGTCCTGCCGCTGGCACCCCCACCGGCCGAGCCTGAAAAGATCAGCGAGCGTGGCGCAAGAGATGCCTATAAGGCCTTGCGCTTCCTGACAGATGTGCCCGAGCCACGACGCCAGATACAGCGTGACCCGGATTTCGACATGGACCAGTTCGTCAAGGACGTTCTGGATCTGATGCAGCGTACGCGTGACATGACCGACCGGCGGGATTTTCTGGCTCATCGGATTGCTCAGGTGCGGCCTTGGGGAGACTTGGATTTCCCACCCGATGACGTATTGGCGGGCAATCGGCTTTGGTTCTACCAACTGCCAGTAAAGCACCGCGATGCATTGTCCGATCTGACGCTGCCCTGGGCCATTCTGGAACAGGACCATCGGTTCATCTACGCCGTCCTGATCGCCCCGGAAGAGCCCACTGACGACATCCTGCCGGTTGCGCGCACCCATACTGGTTCGCTGCCCATTCACGAGTTGGAAGCGCAGCTGGAAGAAGCCGAGATCGCCATCGAAGCGCTAGAGGCTGAGCGGATTGCACAGACCCGGTATCTTAGGCTGATGCGGCGGAATTTGTCCGTAGCCGAAAGCGCGGCGGAATTGGCCCATGCGACCCAGAAAGTGCGCGACGAAGAGGCGATGTTTGCCCTACAGGGGTGGGTGCCCGAAGATCGCATTGAGGCCGTGCTTGAGATGGCTCAGGCCAAGGATGCCGCCGTTCTGATCGAGGAACCGGGGCCAGACGACACACCGCCTACGCTCTTGGAGCAACCGGAAAAACGCAGTGCTGCCGTAGACTTGGCGCTATTTTATCAAGTGCCCGGCTATAAGGATTGGGACCCGAGCGTAATCGTCGCCGCCTCGTTTGCGTTCTTCTTCGCGATGATCGTGGCCGACACCGGATATGGTGTTGTCATCCTGCTGGGTCTGCTGCTGTTTTGGAACCGGATGGGTCGAACGGTCGGAGAGAGATCCTGGCGGCTGTATGGGCTGATCATCGCGGGCGCGACAATTGTGTATGGTATTCTGGTCGGCAGCTATTTCGGGGTGTCTCCGCCCGATGGGTCGATTTGGGCCAAACTCAAGCTTCTGGATATGAACAATTTCGGGGCCATGATGATGGTGTCGATTGTTGTCGGTGTTCTGCACCTAGTTCTGGCCAATGCGATGGCCGCTCGGGCGGCGTGGGGGCAGAGGAAAGCGATCGCCAATCTGGGCTGGATCGCGGCGCTGATCGGTGGGTTTGTTCTGTGGCTTAGCTATATGAAAGGGAATTCCCCGACTGTGGGAACGGCGATTCTGATCGTGGGTGCGCTGGTGATCCTGCTGTTCTCAAGCGAGCGGGTGATCAAGAAGCCAACCGATTGGATATGGCGCCTGATCGACGGGGTACAGGGTCTGGCCGGGGCCATGGGCGCTTTCGGAGATGTGCTGAGTTACATGCGCCTGTTTGCGCTGGGTCTGGCCTCGGCCTCGCTGGCGATCACCTTCAACGATCTGGCCATGTCCGTGATCCATGCGTTGAAAGGGCCGGGCATTCTGTTCGGTCTGTTGATCCTGATTATCGGTCACATCCTGAACTTCGCCCTCGCGTTGATGAGCGGCGTCGTCCACGGATTGCGTCTCAATTACATCGAATTCTTTAAATGGGGTCTGCCGGACGAAGGCATCGTCTTTCGTCCGTTCGCCCGCAAGGAGGTTCAGGAATGAATGAGCTTGTTCTGACATTGGGTTGGCTGGGGATTTATGCACCCATGGCTTTGGGTGCGGCCGCAAGCGCCATCGGCTGTTCGATTGCGGGGATGGCCAGTATCGGCGCTATGACCGAAACCGAGGGCGGCTATGGCCGCTTTGTCGGTGTGTCGGCTTTCCCTTCGACCATGGTGATTTACGGCATCGTTATCATGTTCACGCTGAACCGCGACGTGACGCCGGAAAACGCGGGCGGTCTGTTCGGGATTGGTATCCTGTCGGGCATCGCGCTGATGTATTGCGGTATATGGCAGGGTCGGGCCTGTGCGGCGGCGATTAACGCGACCAAGGAAAAACCTGAAATCTTCGGCCTGTCGCTGGCACCAGCAGCGATCATCGAAGGCTTTGGTGTCTTTGCCTTTGTCTTTGCCTTGGTCATCAGCGCGGGGATCAGCTGATGGCACAGGATGGGATGATTTCTCATGGTGTCGATGCGCTGATCGACAAATTGCGCAGTGACGGTGTGGCCGCCGGGCAGGCGGATGCGGACAAACTTCGCGCGGATGCTAAGGCTGAGGCCGCGAAGATTCTGGCCGACGCAAAACGCGAGGCGGATGCCTATCAGAAAAAGGCCCGCAGCGAGTCTGACAGTTACCGCGCTGCTGGCGAAGAAGCTTTGAATACCGCCATGCGTGATGCCGTTCTCACCATGAAGGCCGGTCTGACGGACCGTTTCCGCGAAGATGTTGAAAGACTGGTCACCAAGGAAATGGGTGACCCGGACCTGCTGAAACAGATGATCCTCGAAGTGGTGGGCCGCGCCGCTGCTGAGGCGAAACTAGACGGCCAGGTGCAGGTCATTTTGCCCGCCAAGGTCGCCACGCAAGAGGATATCAAACAGAATGCCGACGACATTCAGTCGGGCAAGCTGACCAAATACGTGCTGGGTCTGACCGCCAAGATGCTGCGCGAGCAGGTCGAGTTGCACGCCTCGGACGATGCGCAGGACGGTATCCGGGTCAGGGCCGAAGATCAGGGCGTAGTGCTGGACCTGACCGACAAGGCTGTGGCCTCGCTGCTGATGGAACACCTGCAGCCCCGATTCCGCGCGGTGCTGGAAGGAGTGATCCGGTAGCATGTCGGATCCCGACGCCTATATCGCGCTGATCAGTAGCCTGCCGGGCTCGGAACGGTTGTTTGTTGCCAAGCAACCGCCGTTGTCGCGGTTGCGTCTGGATCGCAGGTTGACCGCACTGACAGCTGAAGATGCGCGCGTTTTGAAGGTGTTGGAGCACGCACTGAACTGGAGCGATTATGACATGGACGTCACGGACGCTCAGGCCGTCGAACGGTGCAAAGAGGCGTTGGGTGCTATTCCGCAGCCGACCTTGCGAGAGGTGTTTGTGGAGCGGCTGGATCTTCGTACGGCTGTCGCAGCGCTGCGCTTGCGTAAGCAAGGGGGCAGCCCGGCGGCCGGAACGTTCGGCATGGGGCGATGGGCTAGGCATATACCGTCCAACTGGACCGATCCGACCTTCAAGCTGGACGGGCCGATGCCCTGGATCAAAGAGGCCAAGCAATTGCTTGATGCCGAAGACCCTCTGGGGTTGGAACGGCTGCTTTTGTCGGTCAGCCAAAAGCAACTGAAACGGCACGCATCCCGCCACTATTTCGACTTCGAAGCGGTGGCGATCTACGTGTTGATCTGGAACATTTTCGACCGCTGGGCGCAAAGCAACGCGCAGGATGCGGCCAAGAGATTTGAACATCTGGCGCAACAGGCCATGGCCGGTGCCGCCGAGATCGGTTTTGATGGAGCAAGCGCATGACAGCCCCAACCCCCGCCACACAGACCGCCACCGCCCGCGTCGTCTCGGTGCAGGAGGGGCTGGTGCAGATACAGGCCAATCACGATGCTTCGGGCCAGCCCGGGCAGTTGGTCAAGAACGAGGTTGTTTTTATCCTTCCTACACGCCCTGGCCCGGGTGGCCGTCAGGAACGCTTGAAGGCCGAAGTACTGCGGGTGCGCGGCGACATCGCAGACGTGCAGGTCTACGAAAGCACCGATGGGGTGGCCGTGGGCGATCCGGTCGAGCAATCAGGGCAGTTGCTGTCGGTTGAGCTGGCTCCGGGTCTGCTGGGGCAGGTGTTTGACGGGCTGCAATCCCCTCTGCCCAAGGTGGCTGCTGAATTCGGGACCTTTCTGCCGCGCGGTGCCGATGTGGCCCCGCTGGACGATCAGGCAAAGTGGTCATTCACGCCGTCGGTCAAGGTTGGCGATACGGTGACCGCCGGTGATAGCATCGGCACCGTGCCCGAGGGTCATTTCAGTCATAAGATCATGCTGCCCTTCAATTGGGTGGGCGATTACAAGGTGGTCTGGGTCCAGAAAGGAGCGGCGACGATCCACGACATTGTCGCGCGGCTTGAGGATGAGCAGGGCGGCGAGCATACGCTGACCCTCTCGCAGAAATGGCCGGTGCGGCGCGCATTGCCAGAAAGTATCCTGAAACGCGCACTGTCTGAACGGCTTTACCCAACGGAACCGGTTCTGACCTCTCAGCGCCTGATCGATACGTTTTTCCCGATCGCGCGCGGGGGAACTGCCTGTATTCCGGGGCCGTTCGGGGCGGGCAAAACTGTTCTGCAGAACCTGATCGCGCGGAACGCCAAGGTGGATATCGTGATCGTTGTGGCCTGCGGTGAACGTGCGGGTGAGGTTGTTGAGACGATTCACGAATTCCCCAAGATGACGGATCCCACGACTGGCGGCAGCCTGATGGACCGCACGATCATTATCTGTAACACGTCGTCCATGCCGGTTGCCGCACGTGAGGCGTCGATCTTCACCGGCATCACGCTGGGCGAGTATTATCGCCAAATGGGCTATGACGTGCTTTTGATTGCAGACAGTACCAGCCGCTGGGCGCAGGCGATGCGTGAAACCTCTGGTAAGCTTGAGGAAATCCCAGGTGAGGAGGGATTCCCCGCTTATCTGGAAAGCTCGATCAAGGGGCTGTACGAGCGCGCTGGTGCGATGAAAACAAATGATGGCGATCTGGGCAGCCTGACCCTGATTGGCACGGTGTCACCCGCGGGCGGCAACTTTGATGAACCGGTCACGCAGTCGACGCTATCCACGGTGAAATGCTTCCTCGGCTTGTCCTCTGAGCGCGCTTACAAACGGTTCTATCCTGCAGTTGACCCGATGCTCAGTTGGTCTCGTTATTCGGATCAGCTGTCGGACTGGTATGACAAAAACGCTGAACCCGGTTGGACCGGCAAGGTGCGCGAACTGTTGGATCTGATCGAAAAAGGCGAGCAGGTGGACCAGATGATGCAGGTGACCGGTGAAGAGGGCGTCACCATCGAGGACTTTGTCACCCAGCAAAAAGCGCTGTTTGTGGACATGGTCTATTTGCAGCAAGACGCTTTCGACAAAGTGGATGCCACAGTTCCGCTTGAACGTCAGAAGATGACCTTCAAGCTGGTCTATGACGTGACCCAATCAACGGCCTCATTCAGCGATAAAGCTGAAGTGAGGCAAGTGTTCACGCAGTTGACCGGCTTGATGAAGAACTTTCACTATGCCGCAGAAAACACACCGGAATTCAAATCCATCTGGGGGCAGATCACCGATCTGTGCCACGAGAAGTTCGGAACGTAAGGAAGAAATGGCAGCCCGTAGGGGAATCGAACCCCTCTTTCCAGGTTGAAAACCTGGCGTCCTAACCGATAGACGAACGGGCCACTTGGTCCAAACAAGCACAAGTGGCAGCCCGTAGGGGAATCGAACCCCTCTTTCCAGGTTGAAAACCTGGCGTCCTAACCGATAGACGAACGGGCCACGCTGGCTTGTGGAGGGCCTTTTACGGTTTACCTCCCCCCCCCGCAAGCCGAAAAATGCAAGGATGTGAAAGTTTTTTCACGTGCCTGAAACCGCGCTTAATTTGCTTGCGCCGCGTCCTCGAGCCTGAGCTGCACACTCTGCCGTCCGCCCCATGTGTTTACCTCAAGTCGCCCGGCGAAATGGAACCTTGCACCACCGTGGTTGGACAGCTTTTCGCCCATTGGCCCGTCAAAGGCACCAAAGGCGATAGCGTCTAGCCCTCCGCCAACCCCATCCGCCAGCGACAGTTTCAGATGAGATTCGCCGACGCGCTTGGCGAACCGGACTTGCAGGTCGGGCAACGCGTATCGTGGGGCAGGAGCGCTGGCCCCGAAAGGGCCCGCCTTTTCGATCTGTTCAATCAGATCAATCGTCGCCGCACCCGGCATCAGTGTACCGTCCAGTTTCAGATCGGCTGGCCCGCCTTCGCCTGCGCCTTGTTTGGCCAGCAACTCAGACAAACGTTCCATCGCGGGTTCCAACTGATCCCGCATCACCGTCAGGCCCGCGGCCATCTTGTGACCGCCGCCTTTGACCAGCAACCCCTCGGCCGCCAGACGCTGGATCGAAGCGCCCAGATCAACACCAGAGACCGAACGGCCAGAGCCTTTCCCCTCATCCCCGTCAAAGCCGATGACAATTGCAGGGCGGTTCGCGTTTTCCTTCAACCGCGATGCTACGATGCCAACCACACCAGGATGCCAACCTTCGCCCGCAGCCCAAACCAGCGGCGCGTCCAGACCGCGTTCCTCAGCCTGCTCCAGCGCCGCTGCGCGCACTGCGTTTTCGATATCGCGGCGTTCGGTGTTCAGTTCGTCCAACCGCTGCGACAACGCCTCGGCCTCGTGCATAGATTCCGTGCTGAGCAGCCGCGCACCCAGGTCGGCCTGGCCAATCCGCCCACCCGCGTTTACGCGCGGACCAAGCAGAAAGCCCAGATGATAGCTGTTGGGAGCGGAATCCATGCGAGCCACGTCGGACAGGGCCACCAGGCCCGGTCGTTGCCGTTGCGCCATGACCTTCAAGCCCTGTCGAACCAGCGCTCGGTTGGCGCCGATAAGCGGCGCGACATCGGCCACCGTCGCCAACGCCACAAGATCCAGCAGGGAAATCAGGTCCGGGCCCTTCACACCTGCCTCGCGCAGCTGCCGTCCGGCCTCGACCAGCATCAAAAACACAAC
Organism: Ruegeria sp. ABF4_144; assembly: GCF_056160045.1. NCBI lineage: Bacteria > Pseudomonadati > Pseudomonadota > Alphaproteobacteria > Rhodobacterales > Roseobacteraceae > Ruegeria > Ruegeria sp. ABF4_144. Next base: position 2,033,511 of record NZ_JBSWWK010000001.1, on the reverse strand, counting down.
ACCGGCCGCGCAGAGATAGCCTAGATCGCCACTTTCATCCTGTCGGTTCGGGTTCACTACAGCGACGCAATCGGGCAGGACCTCACCACCCAAGTGGTGGTCCAGCACGATCACATCCGCGCCCTTGGCGGCCGCTATGGGCTCGTGGCTGAGCGTCCCGCAGTCGACGCAGATGATCAGGTCATGGTTCGCAGCCAGTTCCTGCATGGCTGGGACATTGGGTCCATAGCCTTCGTCGATCCGGTCAGGCACATAAAGCGTTGCCTGATTGCCCATCTGACGCAGCCACACCAACAGCAAAGCGGCTGAGCTGCCTCCGTCCACGTCATAATCCGCAAAGACCGCAATCCGTTGATTGTTCCGGACTGCCGCCAGAAACCGCGTTGCTGCGGTTTCCATGTCTTTCATCGACCGCGGGTCGGGCAACAGTTCTTTCAATTTAGGTTCCAGAAATCCATCGGCCTCCATCGCGGGAACGCCGCGCCGGGCCAGCACTTGACACACGGCGCGAGGCAATCCGGCCTGTTGAACCAGCATCTCGGTCGCGCGTTCTACCTCGGGCGTTGGTCCAACCCAACGCCGCCCGGACAATGATTGTTCAACCCCTAGAAAGCTCATGACCTGCCTCTGATAAGCCAAGGCCGGACCCTCTCGGACCCGGCCTCATTGTCTCTATGGATAGCCTTGCCCATGGTTCGGGCGCAAGCGGTTAGGCGTTGTCGTGCGGCCACATCGGCGTGCGGTAGGTCATACGCCGTACCGACCCTGTTTTCGAGCGCATCAGAAGGGTGGTCGTCTCTACCCAGCCGGGCTCACGCTTGATGCGCGGCAGCAGCGAACCACCTGTCACACCAGTTGCAGCGAAGATCACGTCCGCCGTCACCATCTCATCGCGCGCATAAACGCGGTCCAGATCGGTGATGCCCGCCTTGGCGGCACGACCACGTTCGTCATCGTTGCGGAACAGCAGGCGGCCAAAGATCTGACCACCCATGCATTTCAGCGCGGCCGCGGCCAGAACGCCTTCAGGCGCGCCACCCTGACCCATATACATGTCGATGCCTGTCTCTTCGCTTTCCGCGCAGTGCATGACGCCGGCCACGTCACCATCGGTGATCAGGCGGATCGAAGCACCGGTTTCGCGCACCTCGGCAATCATCGCCTCATGCCGCGGGCGTTCCAGAATGCAGACGGTGATGTCGGCAGGCTCGCAGCCCTTGGCCTTGGCCAGCGCCTCGACTCGTTCGCGTGGGCTCATGTCCAGATTGACGACACCTTCAGGAAAGCCCGGACCTACGGCCAGCTTGTCCATGTAAACATCCGGCGCGTGCAGCATAGAGCCGCGCGGACCCATGGCGATCACAGTCAGCGCGTTGGGCATGTCCTTGGCGGTCAGTGTGGTGCCTTCCAACGGGTCCAGTGCGATGTCCACACCGGGGCCTTCGCCGGTGCCGACCTCTTCGCCGATGTACAGCATCGGCGCTTCGTCACGCTCGCCTTCACCGATGACGACGACGCCTGCGATGTCCAGCAGGTTCAGCTGTTCGCGCATCGCGTTCACGGCGGCCTGATCGGCTGCTTTTTCGTCACCGCGACCGACCAGAGAAGCCGACGCCAGCGCGGCCTGTTCTGCCACCCGCGCAAGGCCCAGGGACAGCAGTCGGTCGTTGAAATCTACTTTGGCAGCACTCATGTTCGGTATCCTCAGGTCAGTAAAGGCGTTTTATTCGGGATAGCCTGCGTTTCATGCAGGCCGCAAGGGTCAAACCTCTTCAATCCGCAATGCTACGGGTTCTCCGGCCACCACGTCGGTTTCGCGGAGCCCGTCGAGAGCCACGTCCAGTGTGGCGCGAGTAGTTTTGTGGGTGACGATCAAAACTGGTGCGGTGCTTTCCGAATGACCGTACTGACGCATCCGGTCAATTGACACGCCTGCATCGCCCAGAATGGCGGCCACCTTGGCCAGCGCACCGGGTTTGTCGAACAAAGCAAGACGCAGATAGTAGGGTGCAGGCAAACCGGTCACGGCAGGCTGCGCGTCCTGCAGCGAGGCCGCAGGGCGCCCAAAGGTCGGGATCTGCAGCCCACGTGCCAAATCGCAGACATCGCCCATCACGGCGCTGGCTGTGGGGCCTTCGCCGGCACCGGGGCCGCGCAGAACGACCTGCTCAACCGCGTCACCTTCGATCACTACCATGTTGGTGCCGCCTTCCAGCTGCCCAAGGGGCGAACTGCTGGGCACCAGACACGGCTGCATCCGCTGTTCCAGACCACGCGCCGAGCGTTGTGCAACGCCCAGCAGCTTGATGCGATAACCCATGTCGTCGGCCTGATGGATATCATCCAGACTGATCTGCTGAATGCCTTCTATCTGGATGCCGTCGAAATTCGGTTTGGTCCCGAAAGCGATTGAGGACAGTAGTGCCAGCTTATGTGCCGCATCGATACCTCCTACATCAAGGTTCGGGTCAGCCTCCAGATACCCCAGTTCCGCGCATTCCTCGAAAAGTGCGTTATAGCCCAACTCCTGAGACTGCATCCGGGTGAGGATATAGTTGCAGGTGCCGTTCATCACACCCATGACGCGGGTGACCTCGTTTCCGGCGAGCCCTTCGGTCAGGGATTTGATCACCGGGATGCCTCCCGCCACGGCGGCCTCGAACCGGATCACGCGACCTACGGCCTCGGCCTTTTCGGCCAATTCCTGACCGTGGATGGCCAGCAGTGCCTTGTTCGCGGTGACGACATCTTTGCCGGTAGCCAGTGCGGCTTCGACCGAGGCTTTGGCGGGGCCGTTTTCACCGCCAATCAGTTCGACGAAAACGTCGATATCATCGCGTTTCGCGAGAGCTACGGGGTCTGTTTCCCAGGCATAATCGGAGAGGTTCACACCGCGGTCTTTACTTGCATCGCGCGCTGATACGGCGACGATTTCAACAGACCGGCCTGTGCGCGCCTGCAACAGGTCTGCGTGGCGGCGGATGATCTTTACGACACCCACGCCAACCGTTCCCAAGCCCGCAATTCCCAGCCGCAGCGCCTGTGTCATCCCGTGGGTTCCTTTCCGCTCGAACATTCCGTGGTATCGGGCCTGCCGCCCGTTCAGCGCTGCCTTAGCGGGTTCGGCGCTAGGGTGCAATGCGTCGCGGCCCGGTACGGGCCGTGAATCGCAAAGGGTCAGTTGATTTCAGCGGCCTGAAGTTCTTCTGCCTTTTTCTCCAGCGCTTCACGCCGGGCAGCCAGGTCTTCTTCGACCTCGGCGGCCTCGTTCGCAGGGTCAACGGGCGGACCGAGGTTTTCCTGAATGGGAATGAGCTTTGGGTAGCGGGCCGATTTGACGTTTGGCTGCTCGCGACCTTCCAGTTCCGGAAAATCGGCGCATCCGGCACAGGCGAGCAACAGGATCAGCAAAGGCAGGGGCTTCATTCAGAACCCTTTCAAGATCGATTGCAAACGTGATGCACCTTTTACGGCGTTGGTTCAAGCGGGGTTCTATCTGAACATGCGTTCAGATACGGTGTGGAAATGGCACGCACGCAAGGTTCACATTCCGATATCACCGGCCCGCGTATCCGCAAGGCGGCGTTGGGTTTGTTCGCCCGTCACGGCTATGCCGCCGTCTCCATGCGCCAGATCGCGGGTGAGGTCGGGGTGCAGGCGGGGGCGCTGTATAATTATACGCCCGACAAGCAGAGCCTGCTGTTCCGTCTGATGCACGAGCACATGCAAGACCTGTTGTCGGCCTATGACGATCTGGATCAGCCCGCGGATGCTTCCGAAGCTTTGCGCCAGTTCGTCGGGTTCCATATCCGCTTTCACCTTGAGCGCCCGGATGAGGTGTTTATCGCCTATATGGAACTGCGCAACCTGACGCCCGAGAACTTTACAGAGATCGAAGCACTGCGCCGACGTTATGAAGACGCCCTTCAGTCTATCCTACACGCGGGACAGGCGGCCGGGGCGTTTGACATCGCCGACACCAAGATCGCAACTTTGGCGGTGATCGCCATGCTGAACGGTGTGATGACGTGGTACCGGTCCGGCGGCCGTCTGTCGCTGGATGAGGTCGAACAGGTCTATTGGGACATGGTCCGCCGGTCGGTCTCGGCTTGAGTGGTCTAATGCGCGGGCCGAATGAAGGTGCCGTTGCGCAGTTCCCGAAAGGCTTGCTCCAGCTCAGTCCGCGTGTTCATAACAATGGGTCCGTGCCAGGCGACCGGCTCGTCGATCGGCGCGCCTGAAATCAGCAAGAATCGCACACCTTCAGGTCCGGCCTGAACCGTAATTTCATCGCCCGTGCCAAACCGGACCAGCGTCCGATCACCGGACATGTCGCGGATATTGACCTCCTGCCCGGCAACCTCTTTTTCCAACAGGATACCAGTGGGTTGAGAGGCATCGGCAAAGGCGGCCCTACCTTCGAACACATAGGCAAAGGCGCGGCGGTACGTATCGATTTTAAAGGTCTTTTTAACCCCGGCCGGAACATGGACATCCAGATATTGCGGATCGGCTGCGATCCCGTCCACAGGGCCTGTCTTGCCCCAAAACTCACCCACGATCACACGCACAGTGGTGCCATCATCATCAGTGATTTCCGGTATCTCATTGCTTTGAACGTCCTGATAGCGCGGCGCGGTCATCTTTTGCGCCGAGGGCAGGTTGCCCCACAGCTGGAACCCATGCATCTGACCGGATGTGTTTCCGGTCGGCATTTCCTGATGCAGAATCCCGGACCCTGCGGTCATCCACTGAACGTCACCGGCGCCAAGGGTGCCGCTGTTACCAAGTGAATCCGAGTGATCGACTGAACCGGCCAGCACATAGGTGATCGTTTCGATCCCACGATGGGGATGCCACGGAAAACCGGCCTGATAGTCCTGAGGGCGCTCGTTCCGGAAGTCATCGAACAAGAGAAACGGATCAAGTTCAGACGGGTCTTGGAACCCGAACGCGCGGTGCAATTTGACGCCAGCGCCTTCCATCGTGGCGACGGCTTTTCGGGTTTCAAGAACGGGTCGTAGGGACATAGCGGCCTCCTGAAGCTTTGGTCACCATGTATTTTCGGCAGGGACAGCGTCAATCGGCAGAAAAGAACGGGGAATGTGCAAAAATCTGCAGTGGTAGTCCCCCTGTTTTTTCCCGTCAGAAGTCGCTAAACCCAAGGGAAAATGACAGGGGTTCACATGCAACAAGACATTCTGGCCACCATTAAGCCGTCACCCGCCAGGCGTTGGCTTGGCGTCGGTATGCTGAGCACCGTCGGCGTGCTGGTCCTGTCGGTGGCGCTGGCACAGCCTCCCGGACCGATGTGGCTGGTCTTTCTGTTAGCGGTTGGCGGCGCGGCGTTCTGGATGGCGTATCGCATGTGGCACGCGACAAATGACTGGATCGAACTGACGCAAACCGAACTCCGTACCGGGGCAGGGCAGTTGATCGCCAAAGTCGAAGATATCGAAGCCGTTGATCGGGGGGTGTTTGCGTTTAAACCTTCGAACGGGTTTCTGTTGAAAACACGCGTTGCCGGAGAAAACAGTTGGGCGCCTGGGCTTTGGTGGCGAATGGGGCGCCGGGTGGGTGTCGGCGGCATGACGGCTGCCGCCGAAACCAAATTTATGACAGATGTGATCAGCTCGTTGGTGCTGTTGCCACAGGCCCCGCATCCCCTTGACAGAAGTTAGCCGAAATATCGGGGGCGGCCACCAGATCAGTAAAGCGTGGACGTGTGAAAACGAAGTTTCTGAATTCGTAGTCTTTGGTCAGCCAGCCGGTCCTGAACAGTGGATCATAATCGTTCATCGTTTCAACCAGGATCAAAGTGTCCAGGTCTGACATCGGAGGAAGTTTATCTTTTATCCTGTCGATGTTGGCGTTGTTCCATTCACCAGTGAACCCGCAGGTGGTGGTCCACAGGACGTAATGGCGGTCGTCGTCCTCTTGATACATGATGAAGGACAAACGCATCTTCAGCGTTGAGTTATTGTTCACCATCCGCCGCATCAGGGTGTACATTGAGAGTGCATAGGTGTCTGTCAATTCGTCCGTTTCACGCGAGATAAGGTCACCTACGGTGTACGCAGCCTTTAGGTTGGCTGTATTTTGGCGGAATCCGTCGAAAAACGTGTACCCAAGCGTGATGGACCAGACGAAAATCGGGAAAACTACAATTCCTTCGAAGGCGAGGCCGCCATCTTCTTTGCGGGCGAACCTACGAAGATACTGCCGGATACTTAAAAAATAACGTGTCATTTAAGGCTCCTGAACAAATGCGGTAATCGCCGTCAGCGTGATCAAGCCATCGTCAGCTTGCAAAGCACGACCCATCGCGGAAGTCGGAAAAACCGGATCAACCTTTGCACAGGCGCGCAAGATCATAAGGGCGTTCGATGCGCCGGCTTCAAAGTTTCGGGCTGGTTTGGCCTCTTCCTCGCGGTTTACGCAATCTGGTTCCACAGGGAAGTCCAGGCCGGTAAAGGCGTCCTGCAAAATCATCTCCAGTTTAAGATTGGTTTCGCAGCTCTTAATGATCCCCGCTCTGTCGCAGATATCTTCCTTGATCGTATCGTGAGTGATCACTCCGCCGGTTCCCAGGCGTATATCGCGCACAACGATGTCCATGGAGCGTTCCAGCAAAGACTGCTGAATTGTGACCATCGAGTATTCGACCGCGCTCAGGATAAAGAAGAGATAGGCCGGGAAGATCAGGACAAACTCAACCGTCAACGACCCATCTTCAGACCGCTTGAACCGAGCTGTTTTCTTAAAGAGCTTACGGATCATTGTGTCAGCCTCAGGCGTTTGATCGAAGAGGCAATGGATTGGAATGCCTCTTCAAGCGTGAGGTTCTCATCGCCCAGCTTACCGGTGCTGTTAACCGCGTAGACCATGCTGGGTTTGCTGGCGCAGTTTTCGATCGTGGTTAGACCTGCGTCCGGCGCTTCGAAAGCGATGCCGTATACCAGCACCCCTTTGTTTTTAATGGCCGAGCAGATGTTGTTTGTACGCGTGTTCTTCGTGTTTCGTGAGACTGAAGAATATGCATTCGAGTACCAGTCGCTAAGTGCGCTGCCGTCCCAGGGATAAAAGTTGTTCACAGCATTCCAGCGCAGGGACGTAAGGGCGAAAAGCTCTGGGTAGGTCAGGCGAACGGCAGTACCGTCCTCATAATCCTTGTCCCCATAGCGGTGATCCATATTCCACCGTTCCTGACGAGACCAGTAGTACCGGTTCGGATTTGTTGACGACCGGACACTGTATTCGCCTTCAACTGTCACCGTCTCCCAATTGTAAGTGTCCCAATTGAATCTGGTTTCCTGCTGGGAGTAATTTGCATTGTACCAAACAGGGGAATTCCCGCTGCGTAGCGAGTTCTTCAGTTTGTACTGACTTGTATTGTAACCGTCAGTCATAACAATAATGATCTTCTGAACATCAGCGTCGTAGGCCATCGGCCGGTTTTGGAAAGTGCCCGGAACAACGGTCTTAGCATCTTCAGCGGTCGCATCTGGATCAGCTTTCTGAGACGCCAGTTGGGCGATCAAGGGCTGGAATTCGGGGTCCACCAGTGCGGCACCCCATTTCATTCCGATGTCAATCGACGTGTTGCCATTCGCAGTCAGATCATCGATCTGACCATGCAGGTCCGAAACAACGTTTGTAACGGGGGTGATTTCACTGCCGGCCCGGGTAGGGCAAGTTGGCAGTCGGTTGTGCTCCCACTGGTAAGCATCATTACCTGCCTGATACCGGTCGAAATGCGCGGTACGCTTAAGCGAGGTCGAGGGCTTAAGGCTGTGATCTTTGAACTGGTTGCCGGTGAAGTTCACACAGTGCGAATAATTATGTTCGTCGGATACACCTGTAAATTTACCAAGGATGTTCTCACCAGCGTTCACCTGCGTTGCATAAGGAACGATCGAGATCGAAATCTTGTCCGGGTTTTCCTTCGTGTACATGGCTGTCACGAATTTTTTCGCAGCCTCACGCAGAACCTGCATCTTGGATTTTCCGGCCTCAGCAGACGGGTCACCCATCGAACCGGACATATCCAGAACCATAGAGATCTCGATCGACCCCACGGCTTCTTCCGCAGTGCTGGTAACCGAAGCAGTCAGTTTGGGAATGCCAGCAAAGTACATGAAAGCGGTTTTGACGACGGTTTCAGCCTCGGCCGTCACGCGTCGTGATCCGAAACCCGGAACAACCTCGGGTTCTTTCGTCAATCGGCCTCTTACACCGGACTTTTCAAAGTATGCTTTTACAACCTCTGCAGGGGGCAGCTCCTGGTCGAGGTCGGCGGCCGCAAGAACCGCACGGTCCAATGTCGATTGAAGGTTCGCCCTATCGCGCTCAAAATGCATCATGTCGACACCCATACCGGTCAACGTGATGATGATGATGAAGCCGGTCAGCACGAAGATTGTGAACACGCCACCATCTTCGTCCCGGGCGAAACGACGAGCCGAAGGGGTGAAGCTCTTAAATTTCTTAGAGCCGCTTTTAATTACGCGCATTATCATATTGTCGACCTCGCTGAGCAGACATCCAAACTGCCAAGGAAATATTAACTTTCAAAAATTAACGCCGAATCGTGGCGGGAATTAGGCGAAAAAGCCGCTCTCTTGACCGGTTTGCTGGAAAAAGCGGGATAATTTGAGGGAGTTAGGCGCTTCTGTTGTCATATGGGCGACAATTCCGACGAGGTCGTTCGGGTGGGGCGACTCAGGGGGCTTGGAAAAAATAATCTTGGGAATTGGCAGTTTTATTTTCGCTTAAATATTGATCGTTTACGTATTGGGTGCGACAAAACGTCAGAACGTAAGTCGTTCGCTGGCACGGAGGATTAAATGACGGCCAACAAAGAACCCAGCTTTCGCGAGAGTGTGGACCTCATGTTCAACAGGGCGGCGTCCCTGATGGATTTGCCTCCGGGGTTGGAGGAAAAGATCCGGGTTTGCAACGCCACCTACACGGTACGGTTCGGTGTGCGCCTGCGGGGTGAAATTCACACCTTCACCGGCTATCGCTCGGTTCATTCCGAACATATGGAGCCGGTCAAGGGCGGTATTCGCTATGCTCTGGCGGTGAACCAGGACGAGGTCGAGGCGCTGGCGGCGCTGATGACCTACAAATGTGCATTGGTGGAAACGCCGTTTGGCGGCTCAAAAGGGGGACTGTGCATTGATCCCCGCCAATACGAAGAACACGAGCTGGAGCAGATCACCCGACGCTTTGCCTATGAACTGGCCAAGCGCGATCTGATTAACCCGTCTCAGAACGTGCCTGCGCCAGATATGGGCACGGGCGAGCGTGAGATGGCCTGGATGGCTGACCAATACGCCCGCATGAACACCACGGACATCAACGCGCGCGCCAGTGTGACTGGCAAGCCGCTGAATGCCGGAGGTATCTCGGGGCGGGTCGAGGCGACGGGGCGGGGCATTCAATATGCGCTGCGCGAGTTCTTCCGCCACCCCGAAGATGTGCAGAAGGCGAGCCTGTCGGGCAAGCTGGACGGAAAGCGCATCATTGTGCAGGGGTTGGGCAACGTGGGCTATCACGCGGCCAAATTCCTGAGCGAAGAGGATGGCTCGCGGATTGTCGGCATCATTGAATGGGACGGTGCGCTGTATAACCCTGATGGGATTGACGTCGAATCTGTCCGGCAGTGGATCGTGAAACACGGTGGTGTCAGCGACTATCCGGACGCAACGCACTCAGCCGAGGGTGGTGAAGTTCTCGAGGCCGAGTGTGATATCCTGATCCCGGCGGCGCTTGAGGGTGTGATCAACCTGACCAATGCTGATCGGATCAAGGCCCCTCTGATCATCGAAGCGGCGAATGGTCCTGTCACAGCCGGGGCAGATGAGATTCTGCGTAAGAAAGGCACCGTGATCATTCCAGACATGTACGCGAACGCGGGCGGTGTGACGGTGTCCTACTTTGAGTGGGTCAAGAACCTCAGCCACATACGCTTCGGGCGGATGCAGCGTCGTCAGGAAGAGGCGAGGCATGAGTTGATCGTCAGCGAGCTGGAGCGGCTGGACCGTTACCTGGGCGATGCGTGGTCGATGACCCCGGATTTCAAGACCAAGTACCTTAAGGGCGCAGACGAACTTGAACTGGTACGATCGGGCCTCGATGACACGATGCGCATTGCCTACCAGTCCATGCGTGAGGTCTGGCACAGTCGCGACGATGTCGAAGACTTGCGGACGGCGGCTTATATCGTGGCCATTGACCGCGTTTCGAAAAGCTATCGCGCCAAAGGGCTTTGAATTCTGGCCGGGGCGGGCGGGATTAATCGGTCGCCCCGGCGCAACACGATGGCGAGAGGTGCAAAACGACAATGGCGGGCAAGCCGCACCAAGGGTAAGCTGGCGCGAAAGAAACGATTCCGGGAGACCCCCATGTTGCGTACCGCCTTAGCGGCCCTGTTGTTGGCCACACCTCTGGCTGCTCAAGAAACCAAAGAACAAAGCTGCCAGTATCAGGCGGATGTCGTTGCGGCGATTCAGAAAGCGCGTCTGGACAAAGTGAAAGAGCGTGACGTACCGCAGGCGGTGGCTGACACCAGCCCGACATGGCCCGACAACTACAACAATGCCATTCCGCTGATCACACCTTGGGTCTACGAGCAAAAGATGCGTGACGTCCGCAAAAAGGATCTGGGCGCGGCTTGGTTGGAACTGTGCCTGCAGCAATAATCCACAGGCTTCACATTTCCCTGTGGACAACCGCGCGCCATCCCCTTGGCGCGCGTTTTCATTTCTGTCAGGTTTGACCCATGTCACTGCCCCCCGGTTTCCTTGATGAACTGCGCACCCGGCTGAGCCTGTCTCAGGTCGTTGGGCGCAAAGTCATGTGGGATCAGCGCAAGTCCAATCAGGGCAAAGGCGACATGTGGGCGCCGTGCCCGTTCCACCACGAAAAGACGGCCTCGTTCCATGTCGATGACCAGAAGGGGTTCTATTACTGCTTTGGCTGTCACGCCAAAGGCGACGCGATCAACTTTGTGAAAGAGACTGAGAATGTCTCGTTCATCGAAGCGGTCGAGATTTTGGCGCGTGAGGCCGGGATGCCGATGCCGGCCCGTGATCCCAAAGCGCAGGAGAAACAAGACCGCCGCTCGCAACTGGCCGAGGTCATGGAACAAGCGGTGCAGTTCTTCCGCCTGCAGCTTAAGACCGGAGCAGGGGGGGCCGCGCGTGACTACCTGACCGGTCGAGGGTTGGACGCGCAAGCGTTGGAGCGGTGGGAGATCGGATTTGCCCCCGACGGCTGGCAGGCGCTGTGGGATCATCTGCGCGGTAAGAATGTGGCTGAGGACCTGATCCTCGGGGCCGGACTGGCCAAGCCGTCAAACAAGGGCAAAAAGCCCTATGACACGTTCCGCAACCGGATCATGTTCCCGATCCGCGATCCGCGCGGGCGCTGCATCGCCTTCGGCGGTCGGGCGATGGACCCGAATGACAATGCTAAGTATCTGAATTCCCCTGAAACCGAGCTGTTTGACAAGGGCCGCAGCCTCTACAACCACGGCCCCGCGCGGCAGGGGGCGGGGAAGGGGCAACCTTTGATCGTGGCCGAAGGGTATATGGACGTGATCGCTCTGGCTGAGGCTGGGTTTGGTGCGTCGGTTGCCCCCCTGGGGACGGCAATCACCGAGAATCAGTTGCAATTGCTGTGGCGCATCTCGAACGAGCCGATCATTGCGCTGGATGGGGACACGGCGGGCCTGCGGGCCGCGATGCGGGCCGTTGATCTGGCGCTGCCTCTTCTGGAAGCGGGAAAATCTCTGCGCTTTGCCCTGATGCCCGAAGGCAAGGACCCGGATGACCTGCTGCGCGCCGAAGGGGCAGGGGCCGTGCAGGCCGTGTTGGATGGTGCCATCCCCATGGTCAAGCTGCTGTGGCAGCGCGAAACCGAAGGCAAAGTGTTCGACAGCCCCGAACGCAAGGCGGCGCTGGACAAAGTGCTGCGCGACAAGATCAAACTGATCCGAGACCCTTCGATCCGGTCGCACTATGGACAAGAGATAAAGGACCTGCGTTGGCAACTGTTCCGCCCGCAGCGGCAGCCACAGAACCGTCCCTGGCAACCGAAGGGCAAATGGCAACCCAAACCCGCCGCGACACCGGGCGCGCGAGCTTCTTTTTTAGCCTCATCTGAAGGGGCGGAAATCCAGTTGCGTGAAGCGGCCATTCTAGCCATTGCCGCGCTGAATCCGCAGGTTGTCGTGCAATTCGAGCACCAGTTAGAAGAGATGGAGTGCCGCGATCCTGACCATGCAGCCCTGCGCCACGCCATCCTGCGCCATGCGGTTGATGATCCTGAAAACCTGAAAGACCACATTGCCGAAACTTTGGGACCTGAAGCCCTTGAAAACCTGTTGGCCCTTCGCCATGTCGCAGTAATCCCCTGTGTGTACAAACCAGGCGACGTCGAAAAGGCCGAGATGACGCTGGCCGAAGAACTCGCAAAGATCAAAGCGCTCCGGGGGTTGGATGCTGAGATTGCCGAAGCTGCAGAGGAACTGTCCGATCTGGCTGATGAGGCGCTGACATATCGGCTGGCACAGGCCGCCGAAGAGCGCAACCGCACGAGCCGTAGCCAGAATGAGGACAGGGCCGTTTTCGACATCGCCGACAACGGCGCGCGAATCAACCGCGACGAGAAAGATGCGTTCAAGGCAATCATGTCCGGGATCAATTTCGACCGGAAACGCCGCTAAACTGGTGTTTTCGTAAGGCACTGGAAAAGAAAAACAGGTAAACGGGTAGCCGAATCACTTCTACGCGCTAATGATTCGGTTGAAACGAATCACCCATCCCTGCAGGAGCATTGAATGGCCGCCAAAGACACGACCGAAGATCGCAAATCCGACGAGCAGGAACAGGAAATCTCGCTGGACATGAGCCAGGCCCAGGTCAAGAAGATGATCGCCGAGGCCCGCGAGAAAGGCTACATCACCTACGACCAGCTCAATCAGGTTCTGCCGCCTGATCAGGTCAGCTCGGAACAGATCGAAGACGTTATGTCGATGCTGTCCGAGATGGGTATCAACATCATTGAAGATGAAGAGGCCGAAGAGGAAGAGAATAAAGGCTCGACCGAACTGACCACCACTGAAAGCAACCGTGAGGTTGCGCTGTCCGGTGCCGCCACCGAAAAGCTGGATCGCACCGACGACCCCGTCCGCATGTATCTGCGCGAGATGGGTTCGGTCGAACTGCTGAGCCGCGAAGGCGAGATTGCAATCGCCAAGCGGATCGAAGCCGGCCGCAATACCATGATCGCAGGTCTGTGCGAAAGCCCGCTGACTTTCCAGGCGATCACCATCTGGCACGATGAATTGCTGTCCGAAGACATTCTGTTGCGCGACGTGATCGATCTGGAGGCCACATTCGGCAACCAGATGGACGAAGACGGCGATGTCGAGGAACCGGTTGTCGATACCTCGAACGTACAGGCGGCCAAGCCGGCCAAAGACACCGGCCCCGAGCTAGATGCTGACGGCAACCCGCTGAGCAACGACGATGATGACGACGATGACGATCAGGCCAACATGTCGCTGGCCGCGATGGAAGCGGCCCTGAAGGATCAGGTTCTGACCACGCTGGAGCGTATCTCGACCGACTTTTCGATGTTGTCGGAAATGCAGGACAGCCGGATTTCGGCCACCCTGAACGAAGATGGATCGTTCAGCGAAAAGGATGAAGAGACCTATCAGAAGCTGCGCGCCGAGATTGTTGAGTTGGTGAACGGTCTTCACCTGCACAACAACCGTATCGAAGCCCTGATCGACCAGCTGTACGGCATCAACCGCCGTATCATGTCGCTGGACAGTGCAATGGTGAAACTGGCCGACCAGGCGCGGATCAACCGTCGTGAGTTCATTGACGCTTATCGTGGCCGTGAACTGGACCCGAACTGGTTGTCTGAGATGGCCGAAAAGCCGGGCCGGGGCTGGCAGATGTTCATCGAACGCTCGACCGCCAAGGTCGAGGAACTGCGCAACGACATGGCTCAGGTCGGACAGTATGTCGGTCTGGATATTTCAGAATTCCGCCGCATCGTACAACAGGTTCAGAAGGGCGAGAAAGAGGCGCGGCAGGCTAAGAAAGAAATGGTCGAAGCCAACCTGCGTCTGGTGATCTCGATCGCCAAAAAGTACACGAACCGTGGCCTGCAATTCCTTGATCTTATTCAGGAAGGTAACATCGGCCTAATGAAGGCGGTGGACAAGTTCGAATACCGCCGCGGTTACAAGTTCTCGACCTATGCGACCTGGTGGATCCGTCAGGCTATCACGCGGTCTATCGCGGACCAAGCGCGGACGATCCGTATTCCGGTCCACATGATCGAAACGATCAACAAGCTGGTCCGGACCGGCCGTCAGATGCTGCATGAAATCGGTCGCGAGCCAACGCCGGAAGAACTGGCCGAAAAGCTGCAGATGCCGCTTGAGAAGGTGCGCAAGGTGATGAAAATCGCCAAAGAGCCGATTTCTCTGGAAACACCCATCGGCGATGAAGAAGACAGCCAACTGGGTGATTTCATCGAGGATAAGAATGCCGTGCTGCCGCTGGACAGCGCCATTCAGGAAAACCTCAAGGAAACCACCACACGGGTTCTGGCCTCGCTCACCCCGCGTGAGGAACGGGTTCTGCGGATGCGCTTTGGCATCGGCATGAACACTGACCACACACTGGAAGAGGTCGGCCAGCAGTTCAGCGTGACCCGCGAACGTATCCGTCAGATCGAGGCCAAAGCCCTGCGGAAGCTGAAACACCCAAGTCGGTCGCGCAAACTGCGGTCGTTCCTGGATCAGTAAATTCAAAGGCGCCTCAACCGAGGCGCCTTTTTTCTTTCAGCCAAAGCCATCACGTTGGCCGGTTCAACGATCAAATTGGCGGCAACTCACAAGTCTCACATTCAGTGCACCGCTATATCCCCAATGTCCACTCATGGGACAGGCCGGGGCGAGGCTGTGCCGCTGATGACCCCCGGCCACAGGTTTTAGGGACTTTCCGGTTAGTCCAGACGGCTGCGGAAGGTGCTGGGGGCTTGACCCGTCCAGCGTTTGAACGCGGTGGAAAACGCAGGTTGATCGGAATATCCCAGCGAAAACGCGATTTCTGACAGGGGCATCCCGTTGGTTATGAAGGTTTGCGCGAGGTCGCAGCGCAGGTCATCGACAATATCGCGATAGCTGACGCCCTCATCCTTGAGCCGCCGAGCGAAAGTGCGCGGGCTCATTCCCATGTTTGCGGCAGCTTCATCGGCGTTGATGATCGTGCCGGGCATCGACCTGGTAATCAGCCCTTCTACCTGCGCGCGCAGCTTTTGTTTTGGCGAGCGCCGTTCGGCCAGAACACGTTCGCCGTATTCCAGAAGATGCGCCCGAAGGTTCGGGTCATAGGTCGGCACAGGTAAATCCAGAGCCGAAGGCGCAACGACGATCTCAAGCCGTTCCGAACCAAACACAACAGGGCAACCGGCAAGCTTCTGAAAACTCTTCTGGTTTTCTCCAACCTCGTGCTGAAATCTGATCTCGATGGGAAAGAAGTTCGTTTGCGTCAGAGCGCGCATACGGGCCAACCCGGTGAACAGCAGGAACTCGGTTCTGCGATGGTAACGAGCAAAGCTGGCGTCTTTCCAATCCGCTTCGATTGTAGCGAAGTTACCGGCATGTCGAAGGCTAAATACAAGGGCGGGGTCAATGATCCTGTGAAATCGGGACGTGTTTTCCATCACCTGTCGCAGGTCCCGCGAGTACTTACTGATATATGCGGTGAGGCTTGAGGCAGACTTGAACTGCAATCCGGTCTCAGCCGCAAACGTGATATCTCCCAGCGCGTCGCAGGCATAGCGCACGAACAGAGCTTCTTGGTGCGCGGTATAGGTAGTGGATGGCTGCGCGATGGTTTCCCGGGTCAGATTGCATTTTTCAAGAATGCGATCTGATACCGCGGCGCCATTCGTTCGTTGGTCAAGTGCTCGGGTCAGCAACTGGATGCGGGCAATGTCAACTTCCATGGTATTTTCCAAAGTAATTCAATGTACTTGTACGCCAAATCGGTGAGAAGCGCGGTTCCTATCCCAGGCAAGTGTTTGTTGTCTGGAATTCGAAAGGTTTTGGCGCATGAACACAAGACCGGTGGGCCGTTATACATTATTTTTCGCCCGTTGTCGGGTCAGCGCCTTTTAGGGGTGAGAGGCTGAGCCCTGGAAACTCACCAAACCGGTGGCTCCCCGGCATGTTTACAATGTTGGGGTAGCCGGACGTCCACTTGTCGCATTGTCCGGCCTCGGGCGGGATGAAAGGGTTAATCCTGAGATTTAGCGGACTCGAAACACATGCCGAACCCTGTTTCTGCCAGCTTCAAGGATTTGCAGGATACCATTGTATTTGATGCGGAATGTGTCCTGTGTTCGGGGTTTTTTACCTTCATGCTGACGCGGGACACTGCGCAACGCTTCAAGTTCGCGACGGCACAGTCCCCATTGGGACAACGGCTGTATCGCGAGCTTGGCCTGCCGACACGGGATTTCGAAACTAATCTGGTCATCGTGAACGGCAAAGTGCATCAGCGTCTGGATGCCTTTGCAGCCGCGATGAAAAGCCTACCTGGGGGTTGGCCGGTTCTGTCCCTATGCAGGTTCTTGCCCGGTTGGATCAAGGACCCGTTTTATAACTCGATTGCGCGCAACAGGTACAAGATCTTCGGGCGCACTCAGACCTGTATGGTCCCGGACCCTGATTTGCGGGCCCGGTTCTTGCCCGAGGGCTTCTGAGTGCACCTAGATCCCTTTTTGCAATCGCTGCCTTTGGGGGCTGTCATACCCGCCGCTGTTCAGCGCCTGCACGAGGTGCCGGGTCGTTATGCGGGGCGGTGCAATGTCGTCCGAGGCAGGGGGTGGCTGATTGCCATGGCTTTGCGTCTTGGACGCTTCCCGAAGGGTGCCGAAGATATTCCGTTGCAGATCCAGATCGATCGGGACGGGGATGAATGGCAATGGGAGCGGGATTTTGACGGCCACTCCACGCGATCCCGGCTGACATTCGATCACGGCGCGGCATGTGTTCGTGAACAAATGGGTGGGCTGTCCATTTGGTTGCAGCCCGAAATCTGTGACGGTCATCTGCAGATCTACATACGGCGGCTTTATGTAATGGGCCTGCGCTGCCCCTCATTTCTGTTACCGCGTTCATCGACTGTGGAGTGGCAGAACAAAACAGGGCATTTTTGTTTTGACGTGTCGGCTAATATGCCAATGCTAGGTCCGCTGATCCGATATCGCGGATGGCTGGCGCCTGTTCACGGCCAGCGGTGATAGCATTGAATTCATCGTGAAGCGGCTTTGTCTGATTTTAAAGTAAACTAGGTCCATACCTACCTCGAAACAGAAAAGAGATTGGTGATGAAAAAGGTTATGACTTGTGCAGCGCTTGCTGCGATTGTGCTGAGCTCGACAGCATCGGCTTCGTTTGCTCGATTTGGCTATCAGACGGCTGCGATAAACCAAACGGAATTTGAAGTTATCCCCCGAGGGCGCACTGACGTGGATGGGTATTGGTGCGCGGCGTCCGATTTTGCCCGCAGAACATTGGGTGCGGGATGGCAGCAGCGGATTTACGTAAAGCGCGGCTATGGCCCGAGTGTGACGACGGGCCGTAGAACGGCCGTGCAATTCTCGCTCACGCCGCCCGAAGGGGTCCCGCAGCAAAGCAGTGGTGTATTTTCGGCCGGGTTTCAGCCGGGTTTCAATATGTCCGTTTCGGCCGCCAACGGACGGTGCAGTGTTCGCCCCATCCTTGACTGATAATTGGCTGTCCGCCTAATGCAGACCGAGTTTACTATTTCAACGCAGGGCCCGGGTCTCTACGAGTTCACCCAGGACGTGCAGCACTGGCTAAACTCGGTCGGGGGCGATGGGTTGCTGACGTTGTTCGTGCGGCACACTTCCTGCTCTCTGGTCATTCAGGAAAACGCGGATCCCGAAGTGCAAACGGATCTGCGCGCTTATTTTGATCGGCTGGTGCCACCGTCGGATCATCCTGCGATGGCGTATCTGCGGCACACCTATGAAGGCCCGGATGACATGCCTGCGCATATCAAGGCTGCGCTTTTGCCCGTGTCGCTGTCGATACCCGTTACCTCCGGACACCCAGTTTTGGGTACGTGGCAAGGTATCTATCTGTTCGAACACCGCGCCGCGCCGCACTATCGAAAGGTCGCGGCGCATTTCGCGTAGATTCACGATATAGCGGTGAAAAATTCCGACTACCCAAACCCTAGCGGCTGCCCTATAGTTGTGGATAAGTGAGCCAAAGTGCTTACAAAAAGAGGCCGAACCAGGGACGAGGAGACGGCGGATGCGCTGCCCGTTTTGCGGAAATATCGACACTCAGGTCAAAGATTCACGCCCGGCAGAGGATCACGTTGCGATCCGCCGACGCCGGTTTTGTCCCGCATGTGGGGGGCGGTTTACCACTTATGAACGTGTGCAATTGCGCGATCTGGTGGTGATCAAAACCAACGGAAAACGAGAAGATTTCGACCGGGACAAGCTTGAACGCTCGATCCGGATTTCGATGCAGAAACGCCCGATTGAGCCGGATCGGATCGACCAGATGATTTCGGGCATCGTGCGTCGGTTGGAAAGCATGGGCGAGACCGATATCCCGTCCAGCAAGATCGGTGAGATCGTTATGGAAGCTCTGGCGCGGATCGACACCGTGGCCTATGTTCGCTTTGCAAGTGTCTACAAGAATTTCCAGGCGGCCGATGATTTCGAGGAATTTGTCCACGAACTGCGCCCGCCGCAGCCTTCGACGGACGAGTGAGCGAAACTGATAAGCGATATATGGCGCTGGCCTTGTCTTTGGGTCAGCGCGGTCAGGGCACGTGTTGGCCCAACCCGGCAGTAGGCTGCGTGATTGTGCGCGACGATCGGATCGTCGGGCGCGGCTGGACCCAACCGGGTGGGCGTCCTCATGCCGAGCCGCTGGCGTTGGCGCAGGCCGGAGAGGCAGCGCGCGGGGCTACGGCTTATGTCTCATTGGAGCCGTGTTCCCATTACGGAAAAACACCGCCTTGCGCCGAGGCGCTGATCAAGGCGGGTGTTTCGCGGGTTGTTTCCGCGATTGAGGACAGTGATCCGCGCGTGGCCGGGCAAGGCTTTGCTATGCTGCGCGAAGCGGGGATCGAGGTCACCACCGGTGTTCTGGCGGAACAGGCAGCGCGGGACCACGCGGGGTTCTTTCTGAAAACCGAACAGGGTCGGCCGTTTGTGACGCTCAAGCTGGCCAGCAGTTTTGACGGGCGGATTGCCACGTCCAGCGGGCATAGCCAGTGGATCACCGGGCCAAAGGCGCGACGCGCGGTTCACGCCATGCGCGCACGTCATGATGCCGTAATGGTGGGGGCAGGGACAGCCCGGGCCGACGATCCGTCGTTGACGGTCCGCGATCTGGGGATCGAAGCGCAGCCGGTGCGGGTCGTCGTTTCGCGTCATCTGGATATTCCGCTTATGGGGCAACTGGCCCGCACAGCGTCACAGATACCGGTGTGGCTCTGCCATGGTCCATCCCCGGACCCTGAACGCGCCCGCGCGTGGGAGGGGCTGGGCGCACGCCTGGTTCCCTGTGCTTTGGACGAACATCACATAGATGCCGCCGATCTGCTGCAGCAGTTGGGGCAGGCGGGGCTGACGCGGGTATTCTGCGAAGGTGGATCGGCGCTTGCTGCCTCCTTGTTGGCCGATGATCTTGTAGATGAGCTTGTGGGGTTCACCGCGGGTTTAACGATTGGGGCCGAGGGGTTGTCGGCCATTGGATCGCTCGGGTTGGAGACACTGGACGCAGCCCCAAGGTTCGAGTTGGTCGAAGCCCGTGCCGTCGGGCCAGACGTTCTGCATCGTTGGGCGCGGTCGCTGCGTTAGCGACGGCGCCACAGATGCGCGTGCGTGGCAAACACGCCCTGCAATTTGGACAATAGGCGGAGTGATTGGCCGCCTTTGCGTTCTTGTCCGTCGGTCAGGTGGTGCACGGCAACCTCGACAGGGCAGGGTTGCCCGGTGACCGGGTCCAGATAGCGCGGATAATCAATAAGCGCCGCGTGTACCAACCCCAGCATTGAAGGTCGTGCGCCCCGCCGCACCGGGACGGTTCCCAGATCCTGTGTCAGGCCCCAGCCCGCATAAAACGGCGCGCCAAGCGTTGTGACGCGCACCCCGCGCAACAGAGCCTCAAACCCAAGCAGAGAGGTCATGGTCCAGACCTCCTGTACCTGCGACAGCAGAGCGGCCGGGTCGGTGTTGCTGGCGATGACGTCGGCAAGACTTTCGTTTTCTATCTCTCCTTCGCGAAGCCCTGCCTCGACGTCCGGATGCGGTTTGTAGATCAGAACCGCGTTCGGGTTCGCTTCGCGTGTTGCGCGCAGCAGGTCGGTGTTGGCGCGTACAGTTGTGGTGCCCAACAGGATAGAGGCATCGTCGTGCACCTGACCCGGCACCAGAATACGGTGCCCTTCAGGCAGATCAGGGGCCGTGCCGCCGGTGTTGTATTTGCTGAGCTGCCCCGCGAGGATTTGCGCTACCAGACGTTCGGCTCGCAATTCCTGATCCGCGCGCAGGGTTTCGCGGGAGGCGATCAACTCCTCGAGCCTGCTGGGATGTGTCGGGTCATAGTAGATGCCCAGATCATCGGTCGCCAGCGACAGGGGCGGGACAAGGCTGGCACCCAGCCCGCGAGACCTTAGAAACCCGTCTTCGATCCTGACGGCACCTTCCACACCACGGGAGTGGCTGGCCCAGACCATATGTGGGCGGTCAGGCGCCTGTGGTGGGGCAGATGTGAACTTGATCTTCTTCTCGCGCCCGAACATCTGTTGCAGGTGTTTGCGCTTCCACAGGCGCATTCCCGACGCGGTCCAACCCTTGTGATCCTGCCGCCATGCGCGCGTTTGCGCCTCGAGTGCGTCCAGAACGGTTTCAAGCTCGCACAGGTGATCCCGGAACGGGTCATACCAAGTGGGATAGAGGATCATCGACGCGGCAAACAGCTGCGCCCGGGTCAGGTTGCGCTGGCGGCGTGGAAAGTGTTCTTCGTCTTGTGTCAGGCCCCAGCCGGCATAAAAGGGCTGGCCAAAGACGCGCGGTTTATGCCCGGCCATGATGGCCTCGAACCCGAAATGCGACGACAGGGTATAGACGCCCGTTGCGCCTTCTAGCAGGGTCCAGGGGCTGATGGGCGTGTCTATGATCGAAACCCTGTCAGATTCGTCCTGGTCCGAGAAGTAACCGCGTCGATGCCCAGCGACAGTTTCCGGGTGTGTCTTGATCAGAATGCGCGCGCCGGGATTTTCCTCTTGCGCCATGACTAGCATTTCACGGAATCGCGCGTGGTCGCCCTTGCTTGCAATTACCGAGGCATCGTCATGCGCCTGGTCGACCACCAAAACATAGCCTGGGTCTGGTGGAGGCAGGGTCGGATCGACGGCGGAATACTTGCTCAGGTGTAACTCGCGTACCCGTTCGATGCCGTTTCTGGCCCGGTTTAACAGTGCGGTGTCGTCCAGCGGGTGCGTGGCAAGTAGCGTCTCAAGATCGGAAGGCTGGGCCGGATCGAAA
The DNA here is from genome assembly GCF_056160045.1 of Ruegeria sp. ABF4_144. Taxonomy (NCBI): domain Bacteria; kingdom Pseudomonadati; phylum Pseudomonadota; class Alphaproteobacteria; order Rhodobacterales; family Roseobacteraceae; genus Ruegeria; species Ruegeria sp. ABF4_144. The sequence continues at coordinate 2,011,872 of NZ_JBSWWK010000001.1, read as the reverse complement.
TGAACGCCCGACCGATCGAGCAGCAGGCCCAGCGGAGGCTCGCCAGCCCGTCCCGGATGCAGCGACCGCAGAAAGGCATCCTCGACCCGCAGAATGGGAGTGCTGCGTTGAGCGGCGATGTTCAAGCCGCGGTGGGCCGTTGGGCTGTTGCCCCAAACACCAACGACATCCCCTTCGCCGGGAAAGCCCAGACGAATGTCATAGCCAGATAGGTTCAAGATACGACGCGCACGGCGTTGGGTCAGGAAGCCGCCATTATAGACATACAGCCGGGTACGCTGTGTCCCGGCTGTTGCGTTGGATTGCATCAGCCGCCCGTCAATGTGGCGACATTTGCAAGCGGTGTCAGGCCGCCCGCGATCAGAGAGATCGACTTGCTCCACTGTGCATACGGCGCTTCGGTGACATAGATCGTGTCATCGTCCCGGATGACAAAATCGCGGGCGATGAACAGCCCGTTGGGCGCGGTGAGGTTCAGAAGGTAGATCATCCGTTGATCCCCTTGCAAATCCTGACGCCCCATGACGGAACGGGCGATGTCCTGACGTTCCTTGCGCAGAACGAAGATACCGGTTGGGTCTGAGGACAGCGATTGCAGCCCGCCCACTTGTGCCAAAGCCTCAAGCGCGGTTAGGTCCTGAGTGTCAAAGGCCACGCGGGATTGACCGGTCGCCCCCAGCGCGATGTAAGAGCGGCTGTCAGCTTCGACCAGAATGCGGTCGCCGCCGCGCAGCGCAACATCCAACTTGGGGTTGCGGAACAGGTCGTCATACCAGACGGTTCCGCGGTCATTTCCGCGGATCAAAGTCACAAGCGCGATATCCGAGCCAACATTGACTCCCCCGGCCTGCGACAGCATTCCAAGCAAGGTTCTGCTGGGCCGTTCGATCGGGTATACGCCCGGCGCACCGATCTCTCCGGACAGGGAAACGGTTGAGCCGTTGCCTGCTGTGCGGCGCACCTCAACTTGTGGGTCGGGGGTCTGATCCTGAAGCTTGCTGGTGATCAACTGGCGCAGTTGCTCGGGCGTGTTGCCAGCGGCGCGAATACGTCCTGCATAGGGCACAAAGATGAAGCCGTCGCTGTCCACCTGCACTTGTTCAAGAGACGTAGACCCGCCAAGTTCGCTGGACAACAATCCGTCATCGACGTTTTCCCAGATTGTCAGACCAAGGATGTCGCCGGGGCGCACTGTATCTGCTGTCAGATTTTGCGCTCCGCTGAAGGCACGTGAAAATCCATATTGCGGGATGGCCGACGTTGCCCGGTTAACCCGATCATCAACCTCGACCACAAAGGCGTTGCCACCATTTGTTGTTGATCCAGACAAAATCTCAGATTTGTTAGGGCCTGCTTTGGGAAGTTGGCACGCGGCCAACAGGCCAATTGCGGCCACAAGGGATATCCCCCGTATCCATCGGATTGGAAAGCACTGCACTGCCGGTTATCCTCAGTCGTCTTTGTGTGGTCTTTTGTTCGGCGCAGGCTACCCGGTTCGCACGATAACTTCTAGCGCCAAGCGGCTTAATTCACTCAACCAGCTTCAACTGTGGCGTCAGCGCCTCTTTGTAGGTGAGGACTGTTTGATAGGGGTCTTGGGTGTGTAGCATCATGTCCGCCACGCCCCGCAGCAATTGTCGCCGACCGCGATGCGAATAGAAACCGCCCGGCAGTTGACTGGTTTTCAGCAGAAATTGGCGATAGCTTTGATAGGCCTCCCGGTCCGGGGGCATCGGGTCAGCGAAGAATGCGGCTAGTGGTTGGCGCGATACGAACTCTGGCTTGTCATAGACCGACCTGCCGAAAATACGCAGCGGGATGCCGCGCCACAGAACCTGCTGCCCGGCGGTTGAGTTGACCGTGACGGCGGAATTGGCAGCATCCAGCAGCTTTGCAAGTTTCCCGCCGGGCACATAGTGTACGCGATCCGAGATGCCATGCGCCTTTGCCAGCTGGCGCACACGACGGTGCAGGGGTTCGCGGTGGTTTTCAAGCGGGTGCTCCTTAACCACTAGCCTGTGATGCGTCGGAGCGCCGTCAGCAAAGCCCCGGAACACGTCCTCAAGAAAATCGGACATGCAGGAATAATCCGAGTGAGCCTGAACCGAACTGTCGTGTCCAAGTTGCAGCAAAACCAGATGGTAGGGATGATCGTTGCCCAGTACCCGCGCGGTGGCCCAGCGGCGTTGAATTCGGTGAAACGGCATCAGGGCCAAACGTTTGAAATACAGCCTGAATTCCTTTGAGACCGGCAAGTCCCGATGCCGTCGAAAGTTGCGGTAGCTTTGATTCATGAACAGGATGAACCAGTGATACAGCGCACCGTAGAAAATGTGCTGCCGCATATCCCCCCAATGAGACGGCGGTGGCGGGGTCTGCAAAACGGATTGATCCAATGCCTGCTGCATCTGCCCAACATCCAATGACATCAGGCGCGAGTTTCCGTTCGAGCCGGAGCGTTCGTAAGTTACCCACCAGGGGCGCAAATACCCCTCTTCAAAAACATGGACGGTAACGCCCTTGGCTTGGGCCACTTTGACGGCGCTGGCATGGACCGGTCGTGTGTCGCCATACAGGACGATATCCGTGATGCCGTATTCGTCGATCAGGCCTGACAGCCTGTCTGGCCATTGTTCGGGCGTATCGCAAAACGGGATGTAGGTTGACTTATCAGGCCAGAAAACCTGATCTCCTGCGTTGAATCCCACGCGCCAAACCTCTGCCCCGGTCGAGCGTAACACCCGCCCAAGCCCGCTGAAAAACGGGCCATGTGGTCCCTGCAGAAACAGGAAAACACGGCGCTTTGGGCCTTTGGTGGAGGATGACATCATTTCTGCTCTTGCCAGTTGTTGATGAATTTATGCCCGTTTCGGGCATTTGCGGCAAGGTGGGGCTTGCCCGTCAGGCTGGTTGGGCTTACCTCGGCTTGGAATACTGGACCAGGTCAGAAAATAAGGGTTACCGGAATGTTCACAGGGATCGTTACCGATGTCGGCACCGTCACCGAGCTGGATCAACAGGGCGATCTGCGAGCCCGCATTAAAACGGCCTATGATACGGCGGGCATCGATATCGGCGCCTCGATCGCCAGCGATGGTGTATGCCTGACCGTTATCGCGCTGGGGGACGACTGGTATGACGTTCAGATCAGTGCCGAGACCGTGTCCAAGACCAACCTAGACAATTGGACAGTCGGCAAACGCGTAAACCTTGAGCGTGCCTTGAAAGTTGGCGACGAGTTGGGCGGGCATATCGTGTCAGGCCACGTGGACGGTGTAGCCGATGTGGTTGCCGTGCAGGACGAAGGCGACAGCACCCGCGTCACCCTGCGTGCGCCCAAAGATCTGGCGCGCTTTATTGCACCCAAGGGGTCGGTTGCGCTGAACGGAACCTCTCTGACCGTCAACGATGTGGATGGTTGTGACTTCGGGATCAACTTCATCCCGCACACCAAAGAGGTGACAACGTGGGGAGATGTTGGAGTCGGAGACCGGGTGAACCTCGAGATCGACACGCTGGCCCGTTACGTCGCCCGTCTGGCCGAGATGTCCTGACTGAAACGCCGCGTTCTGGCCGGTACTAGACGTTTGCAGACTGGCCTTTGCGCGCGCGGTGGTCTATCCACCCGTGCAAACTTGCTCAGCGAAAGGCTGCCCAATGAGCTTTGAAACCCCCGGACCCGTCGAAGCGCAACTACGCGCCGCGATCAGCCCGATCGAAGAGATCATCGAAGAGGCGCGCAAAGGCCGGATGTATATTCTGGTCGACCATGAGGACCGCGAGAACGAAGGCGATCTGGTCGTCGCTGCCGAGTTTGCGGATGCCGAGGCGATCAACTTTATGGCCACTCACGGGCGCGGCCTGATCTGCCTGCCGATGACCGCCGAACGAGTGGATGCGCTGGGTTTGCCGATGATGGCCGTGAACAACTCGTCGCGCCACGAAACCGCGTTCACCGTGTCGATTGAGGCGCGCGAGGGCGTATCGACCGGTATCTCTGCCGCCGACCGGGCGCTGACTGTCGCGACCGCGATCAACGAACAGAACACGATGGCGCATATCGCGACCCCTGGACACATCTTCCCCCTGCGTGCCAAGCGGGGTGGGGTGCTGGTCCGTGCGGGCCATACCGAAGCCGCCGTGGATATCTCGCGTTTGGCCGGGCTGAACCCGTCGGGCGTTATCTGTGAGATCATGAAGGCCGACGGCACCATGGCGCGTTTGCCTGATCTGGTGGAGTTTGCCAAAGAGCATGACATGAAGATCGGCACGATCAGCGACCTGATCACCTACCGGTCGCGCAATGACAATCTGGTGGTCGAAACCTCACGCGAAACCGTGACGTCAGAATATGGCGGCGATTGGGAGATGCGCCTGTTCACCGACCAGACCCACGGCATTGAGCACGTCGTGATGATTAAGGGCGATATCACCACGCCCGAACCGGTCTTGACCCGCACCCACGCCCTGCACGAAGCGCCGGACATTCTGGGCCTTGGTCCGAAGTCCTCGCGCGAGTTGCCCCGCGCGATGGAAAAGATCGCCGAGGAAGGCCGCGGCGTGGTCTGCCTGTTCCGCCAACCACGCAACTCGCTTTATGCGGCCGAGGACGAAGGCCCCCGCACCATCAAACAAACCGGTCTGGGCGCACAGATCCTGTCCAAGATGGGTATTCAGGAACTGGTGCTGCTGACCGACTCGCCGGAAACCGTATATCTGGGGCTCGACGCGTTTGGCTTGTCCATCGTCGGCACCCGCTCCATTCTCAAGGAAGACTGATCGTGGCTGAACAAGACAAACACGGCGTTCTGCCGACACCGACCTTCGACAAACCGGTGAAGCTGCTGCTGGTTGTGGCCCCGTTCTATCGCGACATCGCCGATAACATGGTCGCCGGCGCCAAGGCCGAGATCGAGGCCGCAGGCGGGACCTGCGACGTGGTCGAGGTTCCCGGTGCGCTGGAAATCCCGACCGCCATCGCCATGGCAGACCGCCAGTGTAACTATGACGGCTATGTCGCGCTGGGCTGCGTCATTCGCGGTGAGACCACGCATTACGAAACCGTCTGCAACGACTCCAGCCGCGCCATTCAACTGATGGGCCTGCAGGGCCTGCTGATCGGCAACGGTATCCTGACCGTCGAAAATGACGATCAGGCCGAAGTCCGCGCAAATCCTAAAAAGATGAATAAAGGTGGCGGAGCGGCCGCTGCGGCCTTGCATCTGATCGCGCTCAGCCGTAAGTGGGGCGCTTCGAAAAAGGGCGTCGGCTTCAAGCCCCCGTCCGAGTCCATCCTTGTGGCGGGCGACAGCAACGGACCCACGACAGCATGACCCAGACAGACGCGCCAAAACCGGCCAACCAGAAACGCCTGATGAAATCCGCCGCACGCCTCTATGCCGTGCAGGCGCTGTTCCAGATGGAGCAGTCGGGCCAAACGACCGAACAGGTTGTGAACGAGTTTCTGGATCACCGGTTTGGCGCCATCTATGAAGGCGACGAGATGCTGGACGGCGATACCCGCGTCTTCCGCAAGCTGGTCGAAGATGCGGTGAATTATCAGGCCCCGATCGACCAGATGACTGACCGTGCGCTGGTGGCCAAATGGCCCATCGCGCGTATCGACCCGACCCTGCGCGCCACCTTCCGTGCGGCCGGGGCAGAACTGACCCAAAGCGACACACCGCCCAAAGTGGTTATCACCGAATTCGTTGACGTGGCTCGCGCCTTCTTCCCTGAGGGCAAGGAACCGAAATTCGTCAACGCTGTTCTGGATCACATGGCGCGTGAGGCCCAGCCCGAGGCGTTCTGACGCCTTTACCTTGGGCTTACAGGCGCTAAGCTGAATGTCATAGCGCAAGGAGAGTCGCCATGCCCAAACTGATCCGGCTGTACATCACTCAGGTTGCCTGGGGATTTGTGATTTCGGCAGTGTTTGTCGGCGTCCTTCTGGCTCTGAACGTCGCCAATTTGCGCCACCTGATCACAAGCTCTGAGATTGGCCTGATCGCACTTGGCATGATCTGGTTCATGAACGGGATCGTATTTGCCGGGGTGCAATTTGCCTATGCTATCATGAGTATGGCCGAAAAACCGCAAGGTCCTCGCCGCGGAACGCCGGTGGCCGTGAATTTTAAACCTGCAACGGTCAAAGTGGAAAATCGCTGATCTCTGAATCAAAGCGCCTGCGGTGAAGGGTGGTTCGCACCATTGACCTTTTCGCACCGGTTGAGTGCAAACCGCTTGAATGTCAGAACATGTTGCCATCTGATGCCGGTCAAACACACCAACCGGCAGCAAAAGAGCGTACCCTGTGAACACCAGCACTTACGAAGAGGTCATCGACTCTCGGGCCTTTCGCGAGGATCTTGCAGACCTGAACTATGCCATCGCAGAGGGGCTAATGCGGGCAGGTGAACCTGTCGCTATCAACGGAAACGTTTGCTACGGCCACATGCAGCAGGACTTCCACTTGGGTGACCTGATACCCGGTATGGAGCCCAAGCGGCGGGCTGTGCATCTATTGGCACAAGACAGTTCCTGTTTTGTCGAGGTCGGCGTTGCCGGTGGACATGCTGCCTTACTGGCGTTGCATTCCAATCCTGAGCTCAAGTTCATCGGGATTGATCTGGGGCAGCGACTGCGGGCGTCCTGGCCGCCGGTGGATATCTATGTTCCGATTGTCTTCAAGTGGCTGGAAGACAGGTTTCCAGGGCGGGTCAAACTGTACCTATCGGACGCCATTGACGGCTTGCGCCAGGCGGCGAAAGAACAGCCATTCGGCCCGATTGATATGCTGCACCTGGATGCGATGAAGAAGACCAGAGTTGAAGAGGTCGAAGCTGTATGGCCCGGATTGGCCGGACAGTGCTATCTGTTGCAGGGCGACAATAAGAACGGCCATGTTCAAGCCAGTTCTGAGAAAATGATCGCTCAGGGACGGGCGCGTCGGATCACCTCGGCGCAGTTCCGCGATATCCAAAGCGCAACCTATGATGTTTTGGCACTTGGACCGGATGTTGATGCGGGCAAAGTCAGCCTCGAAAACCTGATGGGCCAGCGGATATTGCTTTGTGTGTGCCATCAGGATGACGAGACCTTGTTTTGCGGATCGACCTTGTCACGCTTGAAGGGCAATGCGGATGTGACGGTCGTCAGCTTTTTCCGACCGGCCCCCAACCGTCGCGACACAAATACGCGCGAGGCGGCAATGCAGCGCGTTTGCGACGCGGTCGGGGCTCGGAGGATACAGTTTCCCTTTGCTGTCGAAAGCGACCACAGACGGTTGCGGCGCTTTATCAAGATGCCGTCCCAACCTGCTGAAAACCCTCCTGAATTGTTACGCCCTTTGGGCCGCCATCCTTTGTTCGAATTGTTGAGTGGATCGGCCTTCGCCCTGATGCGGCAGTATAAGCCGTCAACCATCATCACCCACAATCATGTGGGCGAATACGGCCACATCGAACACGTCTTGCTGCATCATGCGGTCATGCGGGCAGCGCGACGATATAAGGACGCAAGTGTTCTGAGCTTTGGAGTCGGGCTGTCCGAAGCGGATCTCGTCGTGCCGTCTTGGCCCGAACAGAAGAACCAGCTTTTCGACGAATACCTGCCGCAATGGAAGGGGCGGAACCTTTATGATTTCGCGCTGTCTGACGAAGGGTTTGTCCAACAGGACCTATCAAGTAACGGTTAGGGTGGTGTTGTGGCGGGACCACCAAGCAACCGTGCGGTGTGATTCCCGAGGACCTGTATGTACAGGTGGGCGCCAGGTAATCAGGCCAGGACCTGAACAGAGCCAGCCCCCTCGGAATTGCTTAAGGCCACCAGAATGCTACCTATCACAAGAAGGGCAGAACCCGCCACGGGCCTACCTAGGGGTTGCGGCGGGTTTGCACAAGGGGTTAGGCATCAACAGTTTCGTGCAAAGCAGCGCGCATCTGACCGAAATGCTCGTCCCAGCCTTTATCCAATGAAAGGATCATGCCAAAGGCTTCAGCATTTTGCGGCAGGCCTTCGTGTTGCAGGGCCAATCGTGTGCCTCCGGCGACCGGTTCCAGTGTCCACTTTACGACACTAACGGCGTCACCCATTGGTTTGATTGTAAACGTGTATTCTAGGTATTCAGGCGGCCGAGCAACGCGCACTTCGCCCCAAATCAGCAAATCGCCACTGGTCGTTCCAAACATCTCCAGCTTTTGGCCGGGGGTCAGCGGGCGCTCAGGTTTGTGAAACCACTCGGCCAGCCGGTCCGGATCGGTCAGGTAAGCCCAGACGGTTTCTGGTTCTGCCCTAAGAAAGATCGTTTTTTGCAGAATGGCATGGGTCATCTGTCTTTCCTTTCAATGGCTTCTTTCAGGTTACTCAGGCGGTCATCCCAGAACTGGTCGAAGAACTTGAGCCAGTCCAGGACAGGGGCCATCCCCTTGGGTTCCAACCGGTTGATCCGCTCGCGCCCGCGCGCTTCGACCGTGATCAGGCCGCCATCCGACAACACAGTCAGGTGCTTTTTGACGGCGGCGCGGGTCATATCGAAGCGGTCGGTCAGTTGTGCAATGGTCATGTCCTCTTGGGCCAGTATCTGCACGATATTGCGACGGGTGGGGTCGGCCAGTGCGCGAAATACGTTTTGTGTCTGCGGCGGCATTTGGTTCACCATTTGAGATACCATTTGGTATCACATTAATGGAATACCAAATGGTATCATGTCAAGGGTGATGTGGTGCTTGATTTTTGTTCACGAATTGTTCACATTGCTCAGATGACCCTTGATTTGCAACCCGGACAGAAACTGGCCCGAGGCGTGGCCCGCCATCTATGGGCGCATGGGTTTGTTTCTGTTGAGGAATTCGTGCCAGACCGCGGCCTACGCGTGGATGTGATGGGCTTGGGGCCGAAGGGAGAGCTGTGGGTGGTTGAATGCAAATCCAGCCGTGCGGACTACCAGTCGGACTCCAAGTGGCAGGGCTATCTTGAGTGGTGTGATCGGTTTTTCTGGGCCGTCGATACCGACTTTCCGACCGATTTGTTGCCTGCGGAAACCGGCCTGATCATCGCTGATGCTTATGATGCCGAGATTGTCCGCATGGCGCCGGAAGACAAGCTTGCTCCGGCACGGCGCAAGAAGATGATCCAGAAATTTGCAGTTGATGCCGCCCGCAGGCTGCAGGCGCTGCGCGATCCCCGGATCTGAAGGCTCAGCCTTTGACTGCGCGGGCCGCCTGTGCAGCTGCGCGAATTTCGTCCGCGATTTCCTCGGCTTCTTCGGGATCGAAGTCCATTGGAATCTCGATGCCATCGGCCTCGATGAACAGCCGTATCATGCCTTGATCGGTAGGGCCGATCTGCAGGTTTGCCTGAATGTCGCGTTCGGTGTTGATGCCCATGTTCGCCTCCGGGACTGAGCGTTCGTGCTAGCGCGCAAAGGGTTGAGAATCAAGCTGCCTTTGCGGTCAGATACATCATGGAGAACGTTCGGATCAGACCCTTTCGCGGGACAGACACGCCCTGGCTGGTCGAGCAGCATCACAGGCTATACACGCGGGACGAGGGTTTTGATGCCTCGTTCGGCGCTCTGGTTAAGCGCGTTCTGGATGAGTTTGCCGCCGACCACGATTCGACGCGCGAGAGGGGGTGGATTGCTGAGCGCGCAGGGCAACGGCTGGGCAGTATATTTTGTGTCGCGTTGGATGATCAAACCGCAAAGCTGCGGCTTTTTCTGCTGTTGCCAGAGGTCCGGGGGCAGGGGTTGGGAAAGCGGATGCTGAACACCTGTACGGGCTTTGCACGCAGCGTTGGGTACACGGAAATGCGCCTGTGGACCCATGAAAGCCACCGGGCGGCCTGTGCCTTGTACCGGGCGAGCGGGTGGCAGTTGCTGGACAGCAAACCGGTGCATTCTTTCGGGGTCGATCTTGTCGAACAAAGCTGGAAAATTCAGCTTTAATCCTCTTGCATTCCCCCGGCGCGTTCGGTAAATCGCCCCTCACGAGTGCCGCCTTAGCTCAGTTGGTTAGAGCGCTGGATTGTGGATCCAGAGGTCCCCTGTTCAAGCCAGGGAGGCGGTACCATATTTCTCAAACAATGTCGGATGCAACGCGCGCGATGTGCGCCTGCAAACTGTTTCGTTTTTTCGAATTTCATTGCCGGATTGAACGGCTGGCACGCCTGTGATCAGCGCGCCAGGTTCAGTTTCAGCTTCATTTTGCTCCGCTTTGCTGCGGGGAGGTGCCGGTTCAGCCGCTTGTTTACCATGCCGAACCCCCAGATGACCACCAAGGTCAGCAGGATGAAGTAGAAGGCCAGAATCGGGTAGGGGATAAACGGGTTGAACGTCTTGTCCGCAAAATAGCCTGCATAGTACAGCGCATCACCGCGCTGTTGCCACACCGGGAAGGCCGAGAAGAAGACCAGCGTCGTGGCGTGGAACAGGAAGATCGCCTCATTCGTATAAGCAGGCCATGCCAGCCGCAGCATGGTTGGCCAGACGATGCGACGGAACCGCGACCAGCCGGTCATGCCATAGGCGTCAGCAGCCTCGATATCGCCCTTGGGGATCGATCGCAGCGCACCATAGAAGATCTCGCCCGAGTAGGCCGCAGTGTTGAAGAACAGCACGATCAACGCGCCCAGCCACGCCGACGTCAGCGCGTCGAGGAAGGGAAAGCTCTGCTTCAGCGACAGGAACATGAAGTAGGCAAAGAAAAACTGGATGAACAGCGGTGAACCGCGGAACAGGAAAATGAACCATTCTGACGGTTTGCGCAGCCATTTGTTTGTGGATGCTTTACCCAACGCCAGCGCTGTGGCCAGAAAGAAGCCAGTCGCCAGCGCCATGAGCCCGAAATAGATGTTCCAAATCATGCCCGAGCCGATCAGGGTAAACTGCTCGCACAGGGTGAAATCGTTTCGGGGCAGCAGACGCTCGCCAATGCCAATCGAACGCAAGCCGTAGTCCTGGATGGTCTGGATACAGCTCATGCGGTGGTCTCCTTGCGCAGCAGTTCTCCACCCGAGGTTGCCTGACCGTGGGACAGGCGGCGCATCAGCCGTTCAAGGCCGATTTCCGAGACGCGGGTCATGCCCAGGTAGAAGACAAGCAGGGCGAGGAAATACCACATGCGCCAGTCGCCGTGCGGGTATTGAGTGAATTTCGGGTTCTTGTAGCCGCCCAGTTCACGCGCCCAATAGACGATGTCCTCGATGCCAAGCAGGAACAGCAGCGGTGTGGCCTTGATCAGGACCATCCAAAGGTTCGACAGGCCGGGCAGGGCATAGACCCACATCTGCGGCACGAGAATGCGCCAGAAGGTCTGGCGGCGGGTCATCCCATAGGCTTCGGCTGTTTCCAGTTGAGCGTGCGGGACGGCGCGCATGCCGCCGAACAGGACGTTGGCCGCGAATGCGCCGAAAACGATTGAGAATGTTACGACGGCCAGAAAGAAGCCGTAGGTTTCGTGCACCCATTCCGGAGCAGTTCCGAGCGGCAGTTTAGCAGCCTGACAGACGATGAAGTCGTTGCCCTGACGTACGGGATCGGTCCATTCCGGGCAGAGGATTTTGTGACGCGTCCATTCGAACGCCTGATCCAGCGCGATCACAAAGAACATGAAGAAGGCGATATCCGGTACACCGCGCACGATGGCGATATATCCCTTGCCCAGCATGCTGAGCGGCGGGAAATGCGACCGTGCTGCCATGGCCCCCAGAAAGCCAAAGCCAAGTGCCACCGGCGCAGTAATCGCAAGCAACAGCAGCACCTTGAAGAAGGACAGATAGAACAGCCAGTGCACACCGTTGGTCAAATAGCAGGAGAACCAACGGAACGTGCCGAGTGTTTCGGGATCAGTACAGAACGAGAAAATGGCGGGCCTCTTTGACTGGCAAGGGCTCAGAGGCGGCGCGCCCTAGGGGTAGGCGCGCCGCAGAGTTCATTAGAAGGTCGAGGACACTTCCCACTTGGTGATCAGCTCGTTCAGGCTACCGTCATCCTTCATGGACTGGATGGCTGCGTTGAACTTTTCTTTCAGCTCACCGTCGGATTCACGGATGCCCATGCCGACACCACCGCCCAGCGGTACGTCTTCACCAATAAAGAGCAGGCCCGAGCCATCTTCGCTGAACGGCACCAGGAAGGATTTGTCGGCCAGAACGGCATCGGCTTCGCCGTTGCGTACAGCAGCGATGGTTTCTTCGGGAGTTGCGAACTCAACCAGAGTGGCGCCGGATTCGGCAACATAGCCTGCCTGAATGGTTCCGGTTTGTGCTGCAATCACAGCACCTGCCACGTCTACGCCATCGGACATCGCCAGGTAGGCCGACGGATCCGGCGGCGTGTAGTTCTGAGTGAAGTCGATGACTTCATCGCGCTCATCGGTGATCGACATGCCTGCGATGATAGCGTCGTAGTTGCCCGACACCAGGTTCGGAATGATCGAATCCCAGTCGTTCTTGACCCATTCGCATTCCAGACCTGCGCGCGAGCACAGCTCGTCACCCAGTTCGCGCTCGAACCCGTCGATTTCGCCAGCGTCGTTGACAAAGTTCCACGGTGCGTAAGCCCCTTCGGTGCCCAGACGGACCGTGTCCGCCATTGCCATGCCTGCGCCAAGCGCCAGAGCCGCAGTGGTCAGAATCAGTTTTTTCATTGGATACTCCCCAGTTTGTTTTCTGATCTGAAGTTAAGCCGCCTTTGTGGCGGATAGAAAGCCCCGAAGTCGTTCGGATTCGGGGGACGTAAAGATATCTTCCGGCAGACCCTCTTCCTCGATCAATCCTTGGTGCAGGAACACGACGTGGCTTGAAATGTCAGCGGCCATCTTCATGTCGTGAGTCACGATGATCATGGTACGGCCTTCGGCGGCCAGGTCCTTGATCACCTTGATGACTTCCTGTTCCAGTTCCGGGTCCAGCGCCGAGGTGGGTTCGTCGAACAGCAGCGCCTCGGGCTCCATGCACAATCCGCGGGCGATGGCGGCGCGTTGTTGCTGGCCACCGGACAGTTGCGCCGGGTAGACGTCGCACTTGTCGCCTATGCCAACCTTTTCCAGATACTTGCGAGCGCTGTCCTCAACCTCTTTCGGGTCGCGGCCCAGCACGGTCACAGGGGCCTCCATCACGTTTTGCAGGATGGTCATGTGAGCCCACAGGTTGAACTGTTGAAACACCATCGACAGGTTGGTGCGGATACGCATGACCTGTTTCGCGTCGGCGGGACGGCGGTGGTGCATGTCTCCTGACCAGCGTACAGGTTCACCCTTGAACAGAATCTCGCCCTGTTGGCTGTCTTCCAGCAGGTTGCAGCAGCGCAGCAGGGTGGACTTGCCCGACCCGGACGACCCGATCAGCGAAACAACGTCCCCGCGTCTTGCTGTAATATCGACGCCTTTCAGCACTTCCAGATTGCCGAAACTTTTGTGGAGGTTCTTGATTTCGATGACGGGAGTGGAATCTGTCACGGATGGTCCATGTGTTATCGGTGTTGGTGCGGTAATAGGGCTTAAAAATCGGGGCAATGCAATGCGCAATTGACATCATCGGGGGCTGAAACGGTCAAATTGACCAAAGGTATTGGCCAATTCGGTCAGCGAATAAGCCCGGTTGTCTAATCCTGAGACGGATTAGGCACCGACAGATAGTCACCCTCTGGAGTGTCGATCAGGTCTCGAAGGTGCAGCAATTCACGATCTATCGGGGACAGGTCGCCAATCGCGGCCCGAACAGCGCGCGCGACCGCAGCGGCGTCCTGACCTATGGCAGTGATATAGGGCAGGGCTGGCGTTGGAATTGTGGCTCCGGATTCGCGCAAAACCGCGCCCAGGTCGGAATGCGCTTTGAGCATTTCCCACGTTAGCGCGTCCAACGCTGCAAAATCCGCCCTGCCTTCGGCGACTGCGGCCGCCGATTGCGCGTGGCCGCCGGTTGCCACCAGGTCAGCGGGCTGTTGGCCGCGTCTTTCCAGATGGATCATAGGCGCCGCCCAGCCTGATTGGGACAGCTTTTCGTTATAAGCAAAAGTGCCCTTTGCGAGCTGCTCCAGATCGCGGGGATCATCCTGACGGGAAACAAAAATGGAACGGTAATAGCCGGGTGGGCATCCCGTCAGCCCATAATCGGGCGTCCCAACCAGTTGCACTTTGTCGTGCAGGTGGTTGCGATAGGGCATCCCGCAGGTCTGGGCAAAGATCAGATCCGGGTTCAGCCACACATCCCAGACATCTGTATCTCGGGTCAGGTCATCGGGGCCATAGCCAAGGTGGTTCCGAATCGAAGTCCAGAGCCGGTCGTTCACCGGTTGCAGCACGGGCATGTCATACATGCCCAGCATCGCAATCACGATTTTGCGGCCTTTTGACGTGCCAGAGCGGAATCCACGTCGCTGACGCCCAGCAAGCTGACCACCAGACGAAGCAGCGAATCCTCTTCGCCCGTGCGGTGACCGTCGGCCAATGCAACCGACCACATTGCCTGCACCACGGCGAGCCGATCATCATAGGCGATGGCTTCCTTGATCGCGCGGGTAAAGCGGACCGTGTCCGGGGCTTCGGCCTCAAGGTCCTCGGCTCGAGCCCGCAGGGCGGCGGCTTCGAATGGGGACAGGCCATAGCGTTCAGCCGAGATCTTGTCGATTCGAGCCATTTCGGTATCGGCATAGTCGTTGTCGGAACGCGCAATGCGTACCAGCAGCGCCGTCAAGGCAAGGCGGGCGTCATCATCAGCAAGCGGGTCGGGGGCGGGCTGTGTCAGCCGGGCCAGAAAATCACTGAACATGAGTTAGATATAGACAGGGTCTAACGCTCTTCCAAGCGTCTTTGCATTCGCTCACGAGCGTTCTGGCTGTCGTTATAGCTCAGCCCCATAGCGACTCGCGCCTCTTCTACGATCTTCATCTCGCCTTCGTCGGAATTGCCATCAGCCAGAACGACCTCCCACAAAGCGTCCAGTGCAGCCAGGCGTTCCTGCAAGTCGGTGGTTTCACGGATCAGCTTGCCGAAGGTGTCGGTGTCAGGTGCGGCGGCGTGCAGCTTTTCGCAAGTGGCTCGGACCTTGGCGGCCTCGATTGCGTTATGCTGGTACAGCCGGGCTAGGATGCGGTCGATCAGGCTGATTTCCTCAAGCTTGTAATCCCGGTCTGCCTGCGCCACACGCACCATTAGTGCACCCAGCGCCAGTTCGGCATCCGGATCAGGCAGGGTGTCGTGTTGCGGCGGGCGTAAAGCCTGTAAAAACTTCTTCAACATGGCGTGAGGTTATTCCATATTTTGTAGTCCGCCAAGCGCGGACTACCCGTCATAGCAGTAAATTAGAAACGGCTTTTTCTAAGCGGCAAGAACACGCTGAGCGCGATCTTTGAGTGACGGGATCACCCGCCCTGAATGGCCTGTTTTGCTTGCTCCAGCAGCCATCCCAGCATTTGTCGATAGGGGACAGGGCCATAGCTGATCCGCGCAACGCCCAACCCGGCCAGTGTGGCCGTATCGGGTGTGCCGGGCAGGGCAATGATGTTGACCGGTAGGTCTGTCGATTCGCAGAGACGCGCAATCAGGGTCTCGTCCTTCAGGCCGGGCGCAAAGAACCCGCTGGCACCGGCATCAGCATAGGCTTTGGCCCGCGCAATCGCCTCGTCCAGCATAGCGTCGTTGTGGGTTTCAGGTTTCGCCTTCAGGAAGATGTCTGTGCGGGCGTTGATAAAGGCCGGGACAGCGGCAGCGTCACAGCCTTCGCGCATGGCCTGGACCCGCGCTTCCTGCGTTTCAATGTCATAGAGATCGCTGGTGCCAACGATCTGGTCTTCGAAGTTGAAACCAATCACACCGGTTTCCAGGGCACGTTCGACATTGGCGGCGACACCCAGAACATCGCTGGCATAAGCGCCTTCGAAATCCAGTGTCACCGGCAGATCAACGGCAGCCACGATCCGGCGGGCATTTTCCAGCGCGGCATCCATTGGGATGTTCTGACCATCGCCAAACCCCTGCGCCATCGCAACCGGAGCACTACCGGTCGCAATCGCCTTGGCCCCCGCATCACGCACGGCACCAGCGCTGCCCGCATCCCAGATGTTATATAGAATGACCGGCTCGCCCTTTTTGTGCAGGGCTGCAAACTCTTCCGCTTTGGTGGTCTGATTGGTCATGGCCGGTCTCCTGTCGCTGGGTTGCGGACAGTTAACCGTGGAAAGGGCGGGCGCGTATAGGTTTTTTTGCACCCGCCGTCACAAAGCGGTGACTGGCCTGCGATCAGACCAGGCGTGAACTTTCCTTGGAGGCGCGCACGAAGTCACGGAACAGCGGGTGCGGGTCAAACGGTTTGGATTTGAGTTCGGGGTGATATTGCACACCGATGAACCACGGGTGATCCGACCATTCGACGATTTCCGGCAGACGCCCGTCCGGCGACATCCCAGAGAAATTCAGACCAGCCTTTTCCAGCTTTTCACGGTATTTGATGTCCACCTCATAGCGATGACGGTGGCGCTCTTCGATCTGGGTGCCGCCATAAACCTCGGCGACTTTCGAGCCCTCGGCCAGAACCGCGTTGTACGCGCCCAGACGCATGGTGCCGCCTTTGTCGTCGCCGACTTTGCGCTCGACCTTATGGTTGCCCTGCACCCATTCTTTCAGGTGATACACGACCGGCTCGAACCTTCTCTTGCCTGCTTCATGGTCGAATTCTTCAGACCCGGCTTCGGTGATGCCTGCTGCGTTTCGCGCGGCTTCGATCACCGCCATCTGCATGCCCAGACAGATGCCCAGATAGGGAACCTTGTGTTCACGAGCGTATTGCGCGGCCTTGATTTTGCCCTCGGTGCCGCGCTCGCCAAACCCACCAGGGACCAGGATCGCGTGGAAACCTTCCAGATACGGGGCGGCGTCTTCGGTATCGAAAACCTCGGCATCGACCCACTCGACCTTGACTTTGACCCGGTTGGCCATGCCGCCGTGTGTCAGGGCCTCGGCGATCGACTTATAGGCGTCTTCCAACTGGGTGTATTTGCCGACGATGGCAACCTTCACTTCGCCTTCGGCGTTGTGGATGCGGTCGCTGACGTCTTCCCATTTCGCCAGATCGGGCTTGGGGGCAGGGCTTATTTGGAACGCATCCAGAACCGCCTGATCCAGACCTTCGCGGTGATAGGCCAGCGGGGCGTCGTAGATGGTGCTCAGGTCCTGCGCCGCGATCACGCTGTCAGGACGCACGTTACAGAACAGCGCCAGCTTCTCGCGTTCCTTGGTAGGAATCGGGCCTTCGGAGCGGCAGACCAGAATATCGGGGGCGAGACCTATCGAGCGTAGCTCTTTCACCGAGTGCTGGGTCGGCTTGGTTTTCAGCTCACCAGAGGCCTTGATGTAGGGCAGCAGTGTGAGGTGCATAAAGATACACTGACCACGCGGTTTATCTTGGCTGAACTGACGGATTGCTTCGAAAAACGGCAGGCCTTCGATGTCGCCAACGGTGCCACCGATTTCGCACAGCATGAAATCAACCTCATCTTCGCCGATGGAGATGAAATCCTTGATCTCGTTGGTGACGTGCGGGATCACCTGAATGGTTTTGCCAAGGTAATCACCACGGCGTTCTTTCTCGAGCACGTTGGAATAGATACGGCCTGAACTGACCGAGTCGGTTTTGCGCGCAGCAACGCCGGTGAAACGTTCGTAGTGACCAAGGTCCAGATCGGTTTCTGCGCCATCATCTGTGACAAACACTTCGCCATGTTCGAATGGTGACATCGTGCCCGGATCGACGTTCAGATAGGGATCCAGCTTGCGCAGACGTACCGAATATCCCCGGGCCTGCAATAGCGCGCCCAGAGCCGCTGAAGCCAATCCTTTACCCAAGGACGAAACCACACCACCAGTGATGAAAATAAAACGCGCCATGTTTTTCGGCTGCTCCCGTGAGACGTCATTATCAGCTGCCCGGCGGTTCGAAAAAAACCGCTGCATCACGGGACTTCACGTATAAAGGATTCGCGCCAATAGCGCAAGAGAACCGCAAGATGCTGTTGCAGCTCTCTTTTAGATTTCTAAGTGTAGTAGATCAGTCGGCTTGCGGAATCAGCGGCGCGTTGTCGCCCTGAGCCGGAGGCAAAAGATCATCGGTCGACGGAACTGCCGGTGTGCTTTCCTCGGTCGCGGCCGGGGCAGGAACGCCCAGACGGTCGATCACCGAGCTGCCCGACGATTTTTGAGCCGCCAGAATGGTCAGCGTGATCGAGGTAACGATAAAGCATGCGGCCAAGATCCATGTGACCTTGCCCAAAGCCGTCGCTGCGGCGCGACCGGTCATGGCGCCACCGCCGCCACCGCCCATACCCAGGCCACCGCCCTCGGACCGCTGCATCAGAACAACGGCGATCAGGCCCAGAGCCAAGAGAAGATGGATGATGAGAACGACGTTTTCCATGGTGGTCCTGTACAGCGTGGCGTGTATCGCGTGGTACTTATGCAAGTTTGCCATCGGGGGCAAGGGAGGAGTTGCCATCAATCCCTGTGATATGCGGCATCACGTCAAAGAGACTGGACAGGTGGGCAAAAGGTGACGCAGGCTGCGGCCTATGCCGCATGATGATCCCGACCACCCGCACGCCTTATTACCGTCCGATCCCGCCCTTCGCGTCAAAGCGCTTGAGACGATTCTGACCCGCAAGGGGCTGATTGACCCGGCAGCGCTGGATGAGATCATTGACACCTATCAAAACAAGATTGGTCCCAAGAACGGCGCGCGCGTTGTTGCAAAGGCATGGACAGATCCGGATTTCAGGAAAGCCCTGCTTGCGGATGCAACGCCGGTGGTCGCTGATCTCGGATTTTACGGCCGTCAGGGTGAGCATATTGTTGCCGTGGAAAACACACCCGACCAGCACAACATGGTCGTCTGCACGCTGTGCAGTTGCTACCCTTGGCCTTTGCTTGGAATTCCGCCGGGCTGGTACAAGTCCGACGCCTACCGGGCGCGTGCTGTGCGAGAGCCGCGTAAGGTTCTGGCGGACTTTGGGGTTACTCTGCCGAACGAGACGGCCGTTCGCGTCTGGGATTCGACTGCCGAGATTCGTTACCTCGTACTGCCCATGCGCCCCGAAGGCACCGACGGGCTGGGCGAGGACGATCTGGCCGCGCTTGTCACCCGCGACAGCATGATTGGCACCGGCTTACCTAAGGTGCTCTCTTGACTCGCGTACATGATATGGGCGGTCGCTTCGGTGATGGCTTGGTGAATCCAGAACCCGAAGATGCTCAGGTCTTTGCCGAAGATTGGCACGCGCGCGCGCTGGCAGTGACACTGGCCGCCGGGTTTCTGGGGCAATGGAATATCGACGTCTCGCGTCACGCGCGGGAAAGGCTGTCGCCCAAGGATTACGCGCGGTTTTCGTATTACGAAAAGTGGATTTCGGGCCTTGCTGATCTGCTGGTGGAAACGGGCGTGCTGACAGTTGAGGACTTGCAAGGGGCAGGCTCGGATGACCTGCATCCTTTGTCCGACCGCGTACTGAAGGCCGAAGCTGTCGCTGCCGCGCTCGCAAAAGGGGGACCGGCAGACCGTCCGTCAGATGTGCCTGTGCGGTTTGAGGTTGGCCAAGGTGTACGTACCGCCCAGCCATCCACCAATCGACTTGTGGATGGCGGCCACACGCGCCTGCCGAACTATGCATCTGGTGCGACGGGTAAGGTATTGCGGTTACATGGCACTCATGTGCTGCCGGACTCGAACGCACATGGGCTTGGAGAGGCGCCAGAACCGCTCTATGCCGTTGTCTTCCCTGCGTCTGAGCTTTGGTCCGATCCGGAAAACCCAAATGATGAAATTGTACTGGACCTCTGGCAAAGCTATCTGGAACCAGCGTGACCGACAGCACCTTCCATTCTGCGCCGGAACCAGTTTTTGCTGAACCCTGGCACGCACAGGTGTTCGCAGTGACCGTGGCACTGAACGAGGCGGGGTGTTTTGATTGGCCTGACTGGGCCGCTCAATTTTCGAAGACACTGAAACGCCGTGGGCTGGACCGCGAACTGGATGGCGGTGATGACTATTTCCATGCTTGGCTGGAAACGCTTGAGCGGTTGCTGGACGAACTAGGCGCAGCCATCCCAGAGGAGGTCACCCAAATTAAGAACGCGTGGGAAGAGGCTTACCTGACAACGCCTCACGGCCAGCCAGTGCATTTGACCGAAAGCTAGAGGGGGGCGCTGCCCCCCGTTGCCCATTCCGGGCGACCCCCCCCCGGGAAATTTGGGCCAGATGAACTGAGGATCCGCTCTTCGTCTGGCTAAATATATCCCCGCCGGAGGCACCGGGCGCTGCGCGGTTATCGCATGCGGCGAATTACCGGTTTCCCTGTCGCTTTGTCCTCGCTATACGAGCCGAGTTTGATAATTCAGCGCAAAAGGACCGGATATGGCCAATGTGGTTGTTGTCGGCGCCCAATGGGGTGACGAAGGAAAAGGCAAGATCGTCGATTGGCTCAGCGAGCGTGCAGACGTGATCGCGCGTTTTCAAGGTGGGCATAATGCCGGTCATACGCTGGTCATTGATGGCGAGGTCTACAAGCTGAACGCGCTGCCCTCGGGCGTTGTACGTGGCGGTAAGCTGAGCGTTATTGGCAACGGGGTTGTCTTGGATCCGTGGCATCTGGTCAACGAAATCGCTTCGATCCGCAAACAGGGTGTCGAAATCACGCCAGAAACCCTGATGATCGCGGAAAACACCCCTCTTATCCTGCCGATCCACGGAGAGCTGGATCGCGCAAGGGAAGAGGCTGCAAGCAAGGGCACAAAAATCGGTACTACCGGACGTGGTATTGGCCCTGCTTATGAGGATAAAGTTGGTCGCCGGTCGGTTCGTGTAGCAGATCTGGCTGACGAGGCGACTCTGGAGGCGCGTGTAGATCGTGCGTTGCAGCACCACGATCCGCTGCGCAAAGGACTGGGAATCGAGCCCGTCGATCGGGATGCCTTGATTGCTCAGTTGAAAGAAATCGCTACAGAAATTCTGCCTTTTGCTGCCCCTGTCTGGAAAGTGCTGAACGAAAAGCGCAAGGCCGGTAAGCGTATTCTGTTCGAAGGGGCGCAAGGCGCATTGCTGGATATCGATTTCGGCACATATCCTTTCGTGACTTCTTCCAACGTGATCGCTGGTCAGGCGGCAACAGGCGTGGGTATCGGTCCGGGATCGATCGATTTCGTTCTGGGGATCGTCAAGGCTTACACGACCCGCGTAGGAGAGGGGCCGTTCCCGACCGAGTTGGATGACGATGACGGTCTCCGTCTAGGGACACGTGGACATGAGTTCGGAACTGTGACTGGTCGCAAGCGCCGCTGTGGCTGGTTCGATGCCTGCCTTGTGCGCCAGACCTGCGCGACCAGCGGTGTGAACGGTATCTCGTTGACCAAGCTGGACGTTCTGGATGGGTTCGAGACGCTGAAGATTTGCACAGGGTATGAACTGGACGGTGAACGCCTGGATTATCTGCCGACTGCGGCCGATCAGCAAGCGCGCTGCACGCCGATCTATGAAGAGATGCCTGGGTGGAGCGAATCTACCGAAGGCGCACGCAGCTGGGCCGATCTGCCGGCCAACGCGATCAAATATGTGCGTCGCGTCGAGGAACTGATCGAATGCCCAGTGGCCCTTCTATCTACCAGCCCGGAGCGGGACGACACCATTCTGGTGACCGACCCGTTTGCTGATTGATGAGCGACGACGGAAAACCGGGCCTTAGTTACAAGGCGCGCCGCCGCTGGTCGCTGGTGCTGCTGCTGATCGGGCTGCCGGTCTACATCGTGGCTGTTGTGACAATCGTGAATTGGCTAGACCGCCCACCGATCTGGCTGGAACTGCTGGTCTATGTCGCTTTGGGCATTGTCTGGGCGCTGCCTTTCAAGTTCGTCTTCAAAGGCGTCGGCAAGGAAGACCCGGACCATCCGTCAGAATGACCAGTCAGGGCGGTTGATTAGGTTCGTTCATCCTGGCTGCCGTTCCGACCCGGGCCACGTGAGGATCGCGCGAGCCATCGCGTGGTATTCGCCCGAAATCTCTTCGGCAACGCTGAGCGGGGTAGGCCAGGGCGCGGTCAAAGTGGCCTGAATCTGCCCCGTGACCAAGTTCAGGTCTGCGTCGTGTTTCGCGGCCAGACGGCGCATTTTCTGATTGGTGGCCAGGCACAGCATGTGCACTTCGCGAATCCCGCGATTCCGGGCTGCGGTTATGATCCGAGACAGTAAAGCGTCCCCGATACCACGATCCTGCCATGCCGTTTCAACTGTAAAGGCGGCCTCGGCCACATGCACTAGGCTGTCTGGGAGAACGCGCAGTTCCCCCACGCCCCGCAAGCAAGAATCCGGAAAAGCGCCGAAGATCAATGCTGTATTGTCAAAGATCCCGGATAAATAGGTCTGAACATACGCAGCGCTAACCGGAGCGCCAAATCGCGATGTCAGAGCTTCGGTGTTCAGGCTATTGAAATGGCTTTCAATTTTGGATTTATCGAAAGCGCGCAAGCGTCGGATGGGCAGTTCATACATGGCGTGGCCCTTGTTTGAACGGGATCGGAAACAACCGTCACCCTCAACCTATCATCTTTCTGCGCTGCAGCATAGCGCATGAACCCACCGACAGCGGAAAAAGGAACATGCGAATGCCGATGTGCAAGAAAAATGGACCGAAGAAACCTCCGGCCCATCGCTAACTGATTTGGCAGTGAGTTACCCTGCGGCGCGTTCATCATCTGGGCGGAAGCCGATCTGCGTCGAGGCTGCGAAACGCCCGCCGCCCGCTTTTTCGATCTTACCGTCCCGCAGCAACTGGCCGAACGAACGCAGGCTTTCTTCCCGGTTGAAATCATCCTGCTTGAGCGATCGGATTTTGTTCATCAGCTGCGGACGCGAGAACTGCTCCTGACCTTCGATGAAGGAAAGATAGGCAGCCGCCGCTTCCAGCAGGTCCGGCAGAGATTGCGCACCTTGTTCCTGCGCGAAGAGGGCAAAGCCACTTTCTTCCTCCGCAGGTTCTTCACCCTCGGCTTCGGAGGTCACGCGGCGGGGACTCACCGGTCCAGAATCCTTGGTCTGGTTGTCGATGCGCTGTTCGGCCACGAGTTTGAGCGGTGCCGCGTCATCACTGGACGGACGCTTGGTGGTGACCTCAACTTCGGGGCGGCGCGGGCTGACGACCGAGGACAGGTCGCCGCGGTAGTCCTGATCGTCGTCGTGAGTGGTCTGGCCTTTTTCGCTGCGCTCCGCTTCGGTTGCTGCGACGGCTGCGCGCAAATGAGTATAGGCTTCGCGCTTGTTGCTTGCGTCTGGTTTGTCCAACTGCTCGCCAACCTTGTCCATCAGGCGCGAAACATCGTGGTCCAAGTCAGAGTTCGCAGCGTTCGACGTACCGGCACGATCGGCCAGGATGGATTCGACACTGGCAATCTCTTCGAGCAAGTCGGCCTCATCCTCTTCCGTCAGGACACCTTCAGGGGCCGCGACGACGGTCTCTTCGTCAGCGCTGGTGTCGCTCAGGATATTGGCGACCTCTTCCTCGTCGGTTTCACTTTCGTCGGTTTCGTCGAGATCTGCGAACAAAACATCCGGAGTGGCAGCCTCGTCTTCATTCTCTTCCTCGACTGCAGGTGTTTCGAGTTCGCTTTCCAGAGCCTCCACGGTGGGCTCTTCAACCTCTTCCTCGATTACCGGGGCCTCAGGTTCGGCTTCCAGGGTCGGAGCGGCAGGTACCTCAACCTCTTCGGCCTTAGGTGCTTCGGGGGCAGGTGTCTCCGCCGATTGTTCCACCTCCAGGGTGGTTTCCAGATCGGCCGGGTCCAGCGAGCCGGCGGCGAATGCTGCTGCTACCGCGTCGGACGGGCCAGCCGTGCTTTTCATCAACGCCGTATCTTCATCTTCGGTGTAGATGACCGAGTTTTCCTCAGAGTGGGACACCACCGCGCGGATACGCTGCAGTTTGGCAGCAATGCTGTCAGCGGCGGGAGGGGGTGTGTCCTCAACGGATTCAGCCTCGGTGATAACAGGCTGAGAGGGGGGCGAGGGGGGAGGAGTGTTGATGACGTTCAGATCCGGCGCGCTGCTGGTTGGGTCTTCCGTGGCGCGGATTAACAAGCCAGCGTCGCTGTGGCTTGCCTCGACCTTGCGCGACGCATCACGTTGCGCGATTTTTGCCAGCATTTCTGTATCAGGCTGCGGAGGTTCAGAACCGAAATAGCGATCATCGGCGGCAAGATCACGGAAGTATTCGGCAATTGCTTTCATCGTCTCGAAGGAATCGTCAAAACCTTCCAAAGTGCACGAGAAGGTTCCATAGGAGACGGTTAAAACCTTGTTATTCTGTACCATCAGACGCACGTCCTTTACAAACTACATGAGCCATTCACCCGACGACGGGCACACCTATGGCTCGTAACTCTCAGCATGAACCTATCATTTTGTGGTCTCAATGTGTCCAAATCCGGGAAAAATGATCAATCCTCTAAAAAATAAACAAATTGTGCGGTCTGAGGAGCCAATCGGGCTGGTCGGAGGGGGTGAAATAGGTCCTGACGACATGAATTTGATGCTGAATCGCGTCAAAACCGTAGTGGCTGCAGATGGCGGGGCGATTCCGATGATGGATTCGGGGCGTGTGCCGGACGCAGTGATCGGTGATTTTGATTCGCTGAGCGGTGCTGACCTTGACCGGATCCCTGTGGATCGGCTGTTTCCAATACGTGAACAGGACAGCACGGATTTTGACAAGGCGCTGCGCAGCATCAATGCGCCGCTAGTATTGGGTGTCGGGTTTCTGGGTGGTCGGTTGGACCACCAGATGGCTGTCCTTAACGCTCTGGTTCGGCTGCAAGATCGACCTTGCATCCTGATCGGAGAGCATGAAGTCGTTTTCCACGCGCCGCCGCAAATCAGACTAAGCCTTACGCCCGGCGATGTGGTTTCATTGTTTCCGTTTCGTCGTGTAACCGGCCTCAGTAAAGGGCTGGAGTGGCCAATCGACGATCTGGTGCTGGAACCGAACGGCCGCGTGGGGACATCCAACCGAATCATGGCGGATCTGGAGCTGACCGTGGACGGGCCCGGCCTGTTGACCATGGTGCCGCGCGACGCTCTGGATCTGGTCATGCAGGCGTTTTTGTCAGGGCAGACCGGGCACTGGCCCACACGCGATGACTGACATCAAGACCGGTAACACTATTGCGGCCCGCGCTTAGGGCAGGGGCTGAACCTTGGTGTAATCCGGCCCGATGCAGGTAGGCAGGTCGTCGCCCAGTTGAACCCAGTGCAGCTTTTCCTCATGCGCCACGTGCAGCGTGGGTTCCAACTGGTTCGGGTCCTCCAGCGTTGCCACATAAAGATGCAGGACATCGGACATGGCTTGTGAGCGGAACGAGATCGGCGTGCCGCAGTTAGGGCAAAAGCTGCGCTCAACCCCGGGGGAGGAATTGAAGGTCTTCGGCGCATTGCCTGTCCAGCGCCATTGGCCATCGCGCACGCCGAAATAGGTGGTCATCGGTGCCGCGCATTGCCGCCTGCAACTGTCGCAATGGCAGGTGACGCAGGACAAGGCAGGAGGGTCGACCTCATAACGGATGTTGCCGCACAGACAATGACCCCGCATGGTATTCCCTCCCCTTATGACGTCAGCAGTTGGGTACGTTTACTGCCAGACCGCCCAAAGACGTTTCCTTATACTTTTCGTGCATATCATGCCCGGTCTGACGCATGGTTTCGATAGCCGCGTCCAACGGCACGAAATGCTGACCATCTCCGCGTAGCGCCAGTGATGCAGCCGAAACCGCCTTGATCGCCGCCAGTCCATTGCGTTCGATGCAGGGCACCTGAACCAGCCCTTTGACCGGGTCGCAGGTCATGCCCAGATGATGCTCCAGCGCGATCTCGGCGGCGTTTTCCACTTGTTCCGGCGTACCGCCCATCACGGCGCACAGACCGGCTGCAGCCATGGCCGACGCGCTGCCGACCTCGGCCTGACACCCAGCCTCGGCCCCCGAGATCGAGGCGTTATACTTGACCAGACCACCAATGGCGGCAGCGGTCAGCAGGAAATCCTCGATATGGCTTTCCGACGCCCCCGGCACGTGGTCGAGATAATAACGCAGCACCGCAGGAAGCGTTCCTGCCGCGCCATTGGTCGGCGCAGTGACGACCTGACCACCGGCGGCGTTTTCCTCGTTCACCGCCATAGCATAGACGCTCATCCAGTCATTGATGGTGTGCGGTGCGTTCAGGTTCATGCCACGTTCGGCTAGCAGAGCTTCGTAAATGCCCTTGGCGCGACGGCGCACGTTCAGACCGCCGGGCAGGATACCGTCTGTTTTCAGGCCACGTTCAATGCAATCGTTCATGACCTCCCAAAGGCGCGCGGTGCCCTTGGCAAAACTGACAGGGCAGCCTCGCGCCACCTCGTTCTCGCGCTTCATTTGGGCAATGCTCTTGCCGCTGTCTTTCGCCATCTCAAGCATCTGTGCTGCCGAGTGGAACGGGTAGGGCACGGGGGCACCGTCATTGGTATCCTTGCCCTCGGCGAGTTCCTCTTCGGTCAGGACAAAACCGCCTCCGACCGAGTAATAGACCTGCCGCAGGATCACATCGCCCTGAGCGTCGGTTGCCATCAGGATCATGCCGTTGGCATGGCCGGGCAGGTTGTGATCGTAGTCAAAGATCAGATCGGCCTTGGGATCAAATTGCAGGGTCGGCAGACCTTCGGGCATGACCGTATGGGTTTCGGCAATCGCAGCCAGCGCGGCTTCGGCCTTGTCGTTGTCGTAGGTGTCCGGCACGAATCCGGCCAGCCCGAGGATGGTGGCGCGGTCGGTCGCGTGACCAACTCCAGTAAAGGCCAGTGAGCCGTGCAGCGATCCACGCAGGCCTGCGAATTCGAACGGCGACGCGCGCATCAGGTCCAGAAACCGGGCGGCCGCAACCATCGGCCCCATGGTATGAGACGAAGACGGACCGATGCCCACTTTGAACATATCGAAGACGGATAGAAACATGTTAGGTAGCTGAGCCTTCTTGAGGAGTAGCGTAACTCGGGGATGTGAACGGTGTAACCCCCAACCCTTCTGCCGCGATGACGGCTTGGGTGGCAGGGCGGGTTTCAAGCTGTGTCAGGATCGCTTGCAAATGAGGGGTGTCCGACAGCTGATACCAGCTGCGGTCGGTGCTGGCAGGGTACAGCGCCATCCAACGCATCTGGCAAGCCAGGTAAATTGTCAGAACCGAGGGCTGCGTAGGGTGCAGCCAGTCTGGTGCGTTCTTCGCCTCTGTATCCAATATCTGAAGGTGTCGACGCAGCCGTGGTCGAATGCCGTCGCGCAAAGAGTCAGCTTGCACGGCGTCTATGTATTTCTCTGCATAGAACAGAATGCGCAGATCAGCGTGCAAAGTGTTTGATGCGAAGAACAGCCATTTCAGAAACGCAGCCCGCTCTGAAGCTTCGGGTGGTGGCGCCAATTGCGCATGCGTATCGGCCAGCCATAGCAGGATGGCAGCTGTTTCAAAGATCGCTCCTTGCGGGGTCTCCAGCACAGGAATCAGCCCGTTTGGATTCAGCTGACGGTAGGCTGCACTGTCCTGTTCGTTCCGGCGGCGATCCACCAGGACGGTCTCATAGGGCAGGCCCATCTCTTCCAGCGCCAGTCTGATCACCAGAGAGGCGTTGTCGGGGGCATAGTGCAGGCGATACGGCGCAGTCATGGAAATCTATGTATAGCGCGGCGGGCAGGGCGAAAGCCTCGATTGCGACGTTTCCAATCGGAAACGCGTATTTTCGATAGATGTTTGCGTGGCGGTGGGGCGAATTGGCTCTCGCAGTCGGCGGTTGCTTTCCGTATAAACCCAGCAGCAATACAGGGAAACGCTGCCATGACCCGAGATATGTCCCCCATCGATAAGGCCAAATACGTCGCTGCGCGTCGTGCCGCTGATATGGTTCAGGATGGGATGCGTGTCGGGCTGGGCACCGGATCGACCGCCGCTTGGATGGTGCGCCGTTTGGGTGAGCGGGTGCAGACCGAGGGGCTGCGGGTCAAAGGCGTTCCGACCTCGATCCGCACCGCGCAACTGGCCCGCGAGGTCGGGATCGAGGTGGTCTCGCTGGATCAGGCCGGATGGCTGGATCTGACTATCGACGGCGCGGATGAGTTCGATGGTGAGCTGAATTTGATCAAAGGCGGCGGCGGCGCGCATCTGCAGGAAAAGATCGTCGCAACGGCCAGCGATCAGATGGTAGTAATCGCCGATGCCGGCAAAGAGGTCGAAACGCTTGGGGCCTTCCCCCTGCCGGTCGAGGTGATCCCGTTTGGCTGGCAGACCACACGGACCCTGATCGAAGAGGCTCTGGACACGATGGATGTGCTGGGCAACTCGGCGATGTTGCGAATGAATGGAGAAGCGCCCTTTGTGACCGACGAAGGTAACCACATTCTGGATCTGCATCTGCAGCGCATTGGTAATGCGCGCCAGCTTGCATTGGTGCTCAATCAGGTGCCTGGTGTGGTCGAAAACGGTCTGTTCATCGACATCTGTGACAAAGTTGTGATCGGGCACGGCGATGGCCGGGTCGAGTTGCGCGATATCAACGCAGGCACCACCGAACTGGACCAGCTGGTAGAGGGTGGCGAGAACTTGTTTTCGGATCTGGCGGATTGAGACTGGCGACGGAGCCGAAGCGCGAAACACACTTGGTGGCAGTGCTTTAGGTGAAGATTATACGCCGACAAGGGTTGGCAGCGCGTCTTTCGACCCCAGATAACCATCGAATTTTGGCCTGACGAAATAAAGGAACTCAGGATGAGCTTTGACTATGATCTGTTCGTCATCGGAGGCGGCTCGGGCGGGGTCCGCGCGGCACGTGTGGCGGCTGGTGAAAACGGCGCCAAAGTGGCGCTGGCCGAAGAGGACCGCTATGGCGGGACCTGTGTCATCCGGGGATGTGTACCGAAAAAGCTGATGGTTTTTGCCAGTGAATTTTCGGGCATGGTCGGCGACGCGCAAGCTTATGGGTGGGACATCCAGCCCGGTGCGTTGGATTGGAACACGTTCCACGGCAAGCTGGTGACGGAACTGGACCGGCTGGAAGGCATCTATCGCAACATCCTGAAGAACAACGGTGTCGAAAGCTTTGATCAGCGTGCCCATATTGTGGATGCGCATACAGTCGAACTGGCCGATGGTACCCGCAAGACCGCCAAGCACATTCTGATCGCTACCGGTGGCCGCCCGGTTGTGCCCGAGTTTCCGGGATCGGAACTGGCCATCACCTCGAACGAGATTTTCCATCTTGAGAAACTGCCCGAAAGCATCCTGATCGTCGGCGGTGGCTACATCGCCAGCGAGTTTGCTGGGATCATGAACGGGATGGGTGTGAAGACCACTCAGTTCTATCGCGGTGCGCAAATCCTGCGCGGCTTCGACGAAGAGGCCCGCGGGTTGATCAGCGAAGAGATGTGCCAGAACGGCATTGACCTGCACCTTGGCACAAACGTGCTTGAGATGAAAAAGCAGGGCGACAAGATTTGGGTCAAAGCCACCAACGGAACCGAGCAGGTCTTCGATGTGGTCATGTACGCCACCGGGCGCGTGCCGAATGCCGACAATCTGGGCCTTGAGGCTATCGGTGTCGAACGCGGTCGCAAGGGTGAGATCATTGTTGACGAATACAGCCAGACCGGCGTGCCCTCGATCTATGCCATCGGTGACGTGACCGACCGGGTGAACCTGACCCCGGTTGCGATCCGTGAGGGCATGGCCTTTGTCGAGACTGTCTTCAAAGGCAACCCGACGCCTGTGGATCATGAACTGATCCCAACTGCGATTTTCACCCAGCCGGAATTCGGCACCGTGGGCCTCAGCGAGGAAGAGGCGGCTGCGCAGGAACCGATTGAGGTGTATGCGACCTCGTTCAAGCCGATGCAAAAGGCTTTTGCAGGCGGAACGCAGCGGGTTCTGATGAAGCTGATCGTCAGTCAGGCCACCCGCAAGGTGCTGGGCTGCCATATCGTCGCTCCCGGCGCCGGTGAGATGATCCAGCTGGCTGGAATTGCCGTAAAGATGGGTGCGACCAAGGAAGATTTCGACCGCACTGTCGCCGTTCACCCGGTCATGGCCGAAGAGCTGGTGACAATGCGTCAACCTGTTCGCACTGCTTGATTTGCAACTGCGCGCACACAAGTTACAAGGGAACCCGTGATCACACGGTCCAACACAAGGGAATAGATACATATGGCGGGCAACAGCGGTGGCCCCTGGGGGGGCGGAGGCTCCTCGGGTGGCGGAGGAAATCGGGGTAACAACGGGAATGGGCAGCGCCCGCCCGAAGGCGACGGCCCGCAGATCCCCGAGATCGACGAACTGATGAAGAAAGGCCAGGAGCAGCTGCGCGTCCTTATGGGCGGTCGTGGCGGTTCGGGCCGCGGCGGCGGTCAAGGTGCGGGTGGGGGCGGTCCCATCTTTACCAAAGGCACCGTACTGATCGGTGTGGTTGTTGCGGCTGTGCTTTGGGGTGCTGCAAGCTTCTATACCGTCAAGCCCGAAGAACAGTCGGTTGAGCTGTTCTTGGGTGAGTTTTCGGCTGTAGGTAATCCGGGTCTGAACTTTGCCCCGTGGCCCTTCGTGACTGCTGAGGTCATCCCGGTAACTCGCGAACAAACCGAAGATATGGGTGGTGCGCGCGGCACTGACGATGGCCTGATGCTGACCGGCGATGAAAATGTGGTCGATATCGACTATCAGGTCGTTTGGAACATCAACGACCCGGCCAAGTTTCTGTTCAACCTGCGGGATCCGCGTCAAACGATCCGCGCCGTGTCGGAATCGGCGATGCGTGAGATCATTGCGCAAAGCGAACTGGCGCCGATCCTGAACCGCGATCGTGGTATCATTGCCGAACGCTTGCAAGAGCTCATCCAATCGACGATGGACAGCTACGACTCAGGTATCAACATCGTCCGTGTGAACTTTGACAAAGCCGACCCGCCGCAGGATGTGATTGCGGCTTTCCGCGACGTTCAGGCCGCAGCACAGGAACGTGACCGTCTGCAGAACGTGGCCGACGCCTATGCCAACCAGGTTCTCGCGCAAGCCCGCGGTGAAGCCGCACAGGTTCTGGAAGAAGCCGAAGCCTATCGCGCGCAGCAGATCAACAGCGCACAGGGTGAGGCCAGCCGTTTCAGCGCGGTTCTGGAAGAATACAGCAAAGCGCCTGATGTGACTCGCAAGCGTCTCTATCTGGAACGGATGGAACAAGTTCTCGGCGATGTGGACAAGATCATTCTGGACGAGAATTCGACCGGTCAGGGGCAGGGCGTCGTGCCTTATCTGCCGTTGAACGAACTGCGCCGCAATCAGGCCGAGGAGAGCAACTGATGCGTAAGTCACCCCTTATCCTCATCTTCGTCGTAATTCTCGGCGTGATCGGCCTGTCCTCGATCTTTATCGTTGATGAGCGTGAGCGCGCGCTGGTTCTGCAATTCGGCCGCGTCGTTGCGGTGAAGGAAGATCCCGGTCTGGCGTTCAAAATTCCGTTGATTCAGGAGGTTGTTCGCTACGATGACCGTATCTTGTCGATTGACGTTCAGCCGCTGGAAGTCACTCCTCTGGATGATCGTCGTCTGGTGGTCGATGCTTTCGCGCGCTATCGGATTTCTGATCTGAACCGGTTCCGTCAGGCGGTTGGCGTAGGCGGCATTCCGGTGGCCGAGGATCGTTTGGACCGCATCCTGCGTGCCGAAACCCGCGAAGTTCTGGGTTCAGTTTCATCCCGAGATATCCTGAGTTCCGACCGTGCCGCACTGATGCTGCGCATCCGCAACAGTGCGATTGCCGAAGCGCAGGCGCTGGGCGTCAACGTGATCGACGTGCGTTTGAAAGCCACCGATCTGCCGCAGGCCAACCTCCAGGCAACATTCGAACGTATGAAGGCCGAGCGGGAACGTGAAGCCACCGACGAACGCGCCCGTGGTAACGAAGCGGCTCAGCGTGTTCGCGCGCAAGCCGACCGGACCGTAGTTGAACTGGTGTCGGACGCCAATCGCGAGGCAGAGATCATTCGCGGTGAGGCAGACGCCCAACGCAACGCAATCTTCGCCGAAGCTTTTGGCAAGGACCCTGAGTTCTTCGAGTTCTACCGCTCGCTGTCCGCCTATGAGCGTGCGTTGGGCGGCAGCAACAGCTCGATGGTGCTGAGCCCGGATTCCGAGTTCTTCAACTATCTGAAATCGCCCACCGGGCAGAGTGGCCAGTAATGGGTCTGATCCTTCTGGCCTTCGGGCTGGTATTGATTGTCGAGGGGCTGGCGTACGCGCTGGCCCCTTCGCTTATTGAACGTATGCTCGAAGCGCTTCGGTCGCTGCCAGAACAGGCGCGGCGACTGGCCGGGCTGCTTTGTGTGGTCAGCGGTCTGGTGCTGTTGTGGGGCGCCTATCAGGTCGGGTTTTGATACAGTGATTTCACTTGCCGGTGATTTCCCCGCGATCCCGAGTTGCGGGCTTGGACAAACTGACTACATTGGTTGCTAAGAAAGGTTGCCGAGGGGCGGCCACAGAAGAATTGTCGACAAGGAGTTCCCAAGTGCAGGCACAAGCACGAAGTATTTCCGTCCAGCGGGACGATAGTGTTGGTTTCATGCGGCTGATGTGGCTGGCTTTTGCGGGGATGTTGCTTGTTCTGGCTCAGACCGTCGCCGCGCAGGCGCGGGGCGAAAGCCTGGCGCCGCTGGCCGAAAAGATCAGCCCTGCGGTGGTCAACATCACAACCTCAACGCTGATCGAAGGGCAGACAGGCCCGCAGGGGATCGTGCCCGAGGGCTCTCCGTTCGAAGACTTTTTTCGCGAGTTTCAGGACCGCAACGGTGACGACGGCAACCGCCCGCGTCGCAGCAATGCGCTGGGATCAGGGTTTGTGATATCCGAGGACGGCTATATAGTTACCAACAATCACGTCATTGCTGAAGCTGATGAAATCCTTGTGGAGTTTTTCCCTGGCGACGGTCAGCCTGTGAAGGAACTGCCCGCCAAGGTGATCGGCACGGATGAGAAAACCGATATCGCACTGCTCAAGGTCGAGGCCACGGGCCCGCTGCAATATGTGAAATTCGGTGACAGCGACATCGCGCGAGTAGGTGATTGGGTGATCGCGATGGGTAACCCGCTGGGTCAGGGTTTTTCGGTCTCAGCTGGCATTGTCTCGGCCCGGAACCGGGCGCTGAGCGGGTCTTATGATGACTATATCCAGACTGACGCGGCCATTAACCGGGGCAACTCGGGCGGTCCTCTGTTCAACATGGATGGCGAGGTGATCGGCGTGAACACTGCGATCCTGTCGCCGAACGGTGGCTCGATCGGGATTGGCTTTTCAATGGCGTCCAACGTGGTGGTCAAGGTTGTCGATCAACTACGCGAGTTCGGTGAGACACGTCGCGGTTGGCTGGGCGTGCGCATTCAGGACGTGACCGAGGACATGGCCGAAGCGATTGGCCTCGACAAGCCCGGCGGCGCGCTGATCAGTGACGTGCCGGATGGCCCGGCGAAAGAGGCCGGTCTGCTGGCCGGTGACGTGATCCTCAGCTTTGACGGAGTCGAGGTCGAGGATACGCGCGGTCTGGTCCGTCAGGTTGGCGAAACCACTGTTGGCAAATCGGTTCGCGTGGTGGTGCACCGCGACGGGGGTACTCAGACCGTTCTTGTAACGCTGGGCCGTCGTGAGGACGCAGAACGCGCTGAAAGCGATGACGAAGGCGCTCCGGAGGCCCCGGCCGAAGAAGATGCCGATGTTCTTGGTCTGACGATCTCACCGCTGACCGATACGCTGCGGACTGATCTGGGTCTGGATGAGGATGCAGAAGGGCTGGTTGTGACCGCTGTAGACGAGGCGTCGGAAGCGTTTTCCAAGGGGCTGCGTGCCGGTGATCTGATTACCGAGGCCGGTCAGCAAAAGGTCAGCACGATTGAGGACCTTGAGGCGCGCATGGAAGAGGCGCGCGAGGCAGGGCGTAAATCGCTGTTGCTGCTGGTTCGCCGCGGCGGTGAACCTCGCTTTGTGGCGCTGAGCCTGAGCGAGTAAGTAGCTTTATCAGAAATGAAGTAAGGCCGGAGGTAATTCTCCGGCCTTTATTTGTGCTGGGAGGTAATGAGCCACGCGCTTGGAAGGCGCGTGGCCCTGATACAGGGAGAGGTCAGTGGACAGATATCGGGGATGATTCTCTGACCTCCTACGGTAACAGTTATGACGATAGGCTTAACGCCGCCCAGGGTCTGTGAAGCAGGTCACAAGGGTCAGATCAGGTCGGAATCTGCCAGTTCCCGCAGGGCGTCGAAGTCCTGAATTAGCAGCCCGCCACGCGACGCCTCAACCACGTTGTCGCGTTTCCAGGTAGAGATAGTCTTGGATACAGCTTCTCTTGTGGCACCCACGAATTCGGCCAGTTCGCTTTGTGACAGGGTAATCCGCGTGGACGGGTCATCCTGCAGTTCGGACAGGTGCAACAGTTTGCGGGCCAAGCGGATCGGCATCGGCAGAAAGACCTGCTCGTTCAGTTGTGATCCCATCCACCGCATTCGCAGGCCGGCCAAACGGATCAGATCGACGGCAAGGTCGGGATGTTGCCGAACCTGACCCATCACATCGCCGTGCCGCACCCGCAATATTCTCGAAGGTTCGGCGGCCGCAATAGTGGCAGTGCGGGGGCCGCTATCGAACAGGGCAATCTCGCCAAAGACCTCGCCGGGGCGCATAAGGGTCAGCGACAGTTTGCGCCCGCTCATGGCCAGAAAGGACACTTCAAGCGTTCCTTCAAGGATAGCGTAAAGGGCGTCACCTTCATCGCCTTGCTCGAACAGAACCTCGCCACGCTCCAGAGAAATTTCAGTCGCCTGTGCGGCAAGCATGGCTTTCAGTCTGTCTGAAGCATCGGACAGAAAGCCGCTGTCTGGAAAAGCCGTCATGAGTTTCGGGTGCTCCGGCTGTGAGTGGTGTCACAACTTTCCACAGCTTTGGCGTTTAGCCAAGGATTATTGTCCGATTGTACCCGCCTGACGTGTGGGAACTATGTGAGTTTCTGCCTTCGCATGAGGCGAGAGCTGCCTTTGTGCGTTCCGTTATTGGCTGTCGGGATCGTCCATATAGCTTTGCAGAAGATTGAATTGCAGCATCAGGAATACCATGAGCGCGATCGGGAAAGCGAAGGTTTCGATCTTGACCCAAAGGTCGGTCGACATCGTACGCCAGACGAACTCGTTGGCAACGGCCAGAACCGCAAAACAACCGCAAAGCCGACGGGTCAGGATCATCCAACCTTCGTGGCGCATCGGCAGCATCTCGTCCAGAACATAAGCTAGATAGGACTTACCCTGCAGCAGACCGATGCCAAGGATCACCGAAAAGAACCCGTAGACCAGCGTGGTTTTCATCTTGAAGAACCGCTCGTCATTGAACCAGGCGGTAAGGCCGCCAAAGAAAATCACCATGAATGCCGTGAAAATCTGCATCCGGCTGAGTTTGCCGGTCAGGAACCACAGGACGCCCATGGCGGCCAGCATCAGTGGGACAAAGATGATCGTGGCGATGATAAAGCCGGAATATTCAACACCGCCGATCAGAAAACTGTCGTCTCGCAGCCGCAGGTAGATGAAGAAAAAGGCCAGCGGGGGGCCAAGCTCCAGCACCTGTTTCAAAAACGGATTGATCTTTTTTTCGCCTGTCATCGGTTCTTCCTGCTGCTTACCCGCCCATTTCAACTATTACGGCGCCGAGTGCAATCAATGCCATCAACCCGATCCGCCTGGGGCCCACGGTTTCTTTCAAGACCAGCCATCCTATGAGGGCGGCGAAGACGGTCGAGGTCTCCCTTAAGACAGCGGCCTCGCCGACCTTGTCGAGCCTTGTGGCCAGCATGATAGCTCCGAAAGACAAAGGAGCGATAATACCGCCTGCCAGGCCGCGTAACATCAGCGGGCCGATGGTTGGGCGGTTGATCATCGCACGCCATCTGAGGAAGGCATAGATCGGCATCGCGGCCCCGTCGATCATGAAGAACCAGGCCAGAAAGGTGAAAGGGTCGGCGGTGGCGCGAATGCCGTAAGCGTCATAGGTCGTGTAGAGCGCCACGAACAGGCCGGTTGCGACGGCCAGAACCAGTGCAATGCCTAACGTCTCGCGGTTGGTTTCGAGAAAGCGAAAATTGTAGGCCGCCAATCCGAAGATCCCGGCCAACAAGACGGCCACGCCGAACCACTGGGTTCCGGTAAAAGTCTCGCCGAACAACAGATAGGCACCGATGACGGTGAAAAGCGGGCCGGTGCCGCGGACAACAGGATAAACGACCGTATAGGACCCCTTCGTATAGGCCATTGCTTGCAGGGTTTTGTAAGCGATGTGGATCACCCATACTGTGGCAAAGATTGGCCACATGTAGGGTTCCGGCCAAGGGACGATAAAAAATGCGAAGGGGGCCGCCAGCAGGCAATAGCTCGCATCGATGGCACCGCGCGACAACCAGGGATCGTGGCGGCCCTTTTGCAGAGCGCCAAAGACCGCGTGCAGAAAAGCCGCCATCAGGGCCAGCCCCAGCGCAAGCTGGTGGCCTGCTTCGGTGCCTTCTAGAGAGATCAGCCAGTCGCTCAAGTGTCAGGTCTTTGTGCTTGGAGGAGAGGCTGGGGGTTTTCCACCCCCAGACCCCCGGAGGAAACTTGCGGCCAGATGGAGGGCGGGATCAGCTTTGGTCCAGGCCAGTGAGGGCAGCGGCGAATTCTTCGGGGTCAAAGGGGGCAAGATCGTCGATTTGTTCACCGACGCCGATGGCGTGGATAGGCAGGCCGAACTTGTCTGCCAGAGCAACCAGCACGCCGCCTTTGGCGGTGCCGTCGAGTTTTGTCATGACCAGACCGGAAACATCGGCCAAATTGCGGAAAGTTTCCACCTGGCTCAGGGCGTTCTGACCGGTGGTGGCGTCCAGCACCAGCAGGGTGTTATGCGGTGCTGTGTCGTCGACCTTGCGGATGACGCGAACGATCTTGGCCAGTTCCTCCATCAAGTCGGCGCGGTTTTGTAGACGACCTGCGGTGTCGATCATCAATAGATCGGCGCCATCTTGTTGCGCTTTGGTCAGGGCATCGAAGGCGAGGCTGGCGGGGTCGGACCCTTCGGGAGCGGTTAGGACGGGTACGCCAGCGCGTTCTCCCCAAACCTGCAACTGTTCGACCGCGGCGGCACGGAAGGTGTCTCCGGCGGCGATCACGACCTTTTTGCCGGCCGATTTGAACTGGCTGGCCAGCTTGCCGATTGTGGTGGTCTTACCTGATCCGTTGACACCAACGACCAGTACCACTTGCGGCCGTTTGGAGTAGATGGGCAGGGGCTTGGCAACGGGCTCCATGACGCGGGCAACCTCCTGCGCCAGAAGCTGCTTGATTTCCTGAGTCGAAAGTTTGCGGCCATAGCGTCCCTCGGCCATATTTGCAGCAACGCGCAGGGCGGTGTCGACACCCATGTCCGAGGCGATCAGCAACTCTTCGAGCTGTTCCAGCATGTCGTCGTCCAGTGTGCGGCGGACGGCGGTTTTGGCCTCGCTGCGACCGAACAGACGGCCCAGCACGCCCTTTGCGGGGGCAGCCTCGGGCGGGGGCGGGGCAGGGGTCGGATCGACAGGCGCCGGTTCAGGCACCTCGACCGGTTGCGGAATAGGCGCGGGGTCCGGTACTTCGGGGACAGGTTGCGGGACTTCCGGAACGGGTTCCGGCTGCGGCTCGGGCTCAGGGATGATCGGGTCGGGCGCGGTCGTTTCCTCGCCGCCGTCCTCGACGATGGCCTCAAGCCCCTGTTCGAGGCGGGACGAGGATTTGAACAGCTTGTCCTTGAGCTTTGAGAAAAACGCCATTTTTGGTCTCCGCAGGTGTTCACCTCACCTAATGCGGATTTGCGGCAGTTGCAAAGGGTCAGAGGAATGCGGTCAACAAACCGGCCTGCGCACCCCAATAGAGCGGCCAAACCAGATAGGGCGTGATCTTCAGGGCCGGATGGCCTGCAGGCAACAGGAACTTTTCGGTCGCCAGGATCAGGTCGGACGCGATGAAGGCTAGGGCCGCAGGCAGCGCCCACCGTAGGGCGCCGGCTTCGGGCAGCGCCAGAACGGTTATTCCCATCCCCAGAATGATCGGGATATAGGCCAGAACGGGGATTTTGAGGTCTCCGGCACGAGGGGCGAGCAACGTAGCGGCAATGATCCCAAGGATGGTGAGCGACCAGAAAAAGCCGGGCTTGTCGAAAATCAATGTGAGGTCGCTGGCAGGATAGGTCAGGAACAGCGCGATGTAAGCCAGATGCCCCACGGCAAAAGCTCCGATGCCAGCCATGAAGGTGCTGTCCGTCTCACGCGACAACAAAGCGTCGCCCAAGGCGCACAAGGCCAGCGCCAGAACCAGAAGAAGCGGTGCGGCATGTAGCAGCGCTATTATAGCCAAAAGAGCAACCGATGCGGTTTTCAGCAGCGACCGCGAGGCGTTGGCCGGGCGCGGGGACAGAGGAAGATAGACCAGAGCACAGAGACCTGCGAGCCAGAACAATGCGGTTGCCATGAAAACTTCCCCCGTTTTTCTTGCAGCATGTTACGGGTTTTAGTTCCGCCTCAACCGGTGACGTCGAGGCAGGTTGTTTTGCGGAAATGGCGATGGCACCGGGGAACCGCATCTGACACAATGTGCTCATGTTCAGATACCTAGCGATTCTTCTTCTGCTGCCCGCGTTTTCAGTGTCGGCTCAAACAGCGCTGACGGCGTCGGATTTCGACGAATATACGCGTGGCAAAACGCTGTATTATGGCTTTCAGGGAAAGGTCTACGGGGTCGAGCGGTACTTGCCTAATCGCCGCGTCATCTGGTCGTTTCTGGATGGCAATTGTAAGTATGGCGTCTGGTATGAACAGGACGACCAGATCTGTTTTATCTACGAAGATCGATTGGCCCCGCAATGCTGGGTTTTCACTCGTTCAGGGAATGGTCTGCTTGCTCAGTTCGAAGGCGACCCGGCGCAGTCGGAGCTTTATGAAGCCGAAGATATCGACGAAGAGATGATCTGCTATGGGCCGGACGTTGGAGTGTAGGGCGCGCTCAGAAGAGTGAACCCTGATCTGGCGCGTCTTTCTTAGGTGTTTTCTTTTGCGTTGACCGGTGTGAAGTGGGTTGGCCTGTGGACAAAACGCCATCTGCAAACTCGATCTGTAGTGAGCTGTGCTTCTGGGCCTGCTCTTTCGTTGTCACCACATGATCATCGACGCGAACCACGGCGTAACCGCGCAGCAACGTCGCCTTGTAGCTGAGCGTTTCGCGAAGGCGGTCGGTCGCGTCCAGTTGTTGCCGCATCCGATCCAGTCGCGTTGCCTGTGCCACGTTCATCCGCTCGGCCAATCGGGTGATGGTTTGGCGTTGCACTTCGATCTCGCGCTGAATAGGGCGCAGGGACAGGCGTGAGGACAGGTTGCGTACTGCTTCCTGACGGCTAGTCACGAGGTTGCGCAGGGTCGAAGGGCGTAGGTGGGCCGACAGTTTTACCACTTGCAAGTGGCGATTTTGGACGCCACGTTCCAGTGCTGGCGCTAGGCGATCTGCAATTAAATCAAGCCGTTGTCGGGGGGTGTTCAACAGGCTGTCCGGGCGCGGCAGTGCGCGAGACAGGTCGCGCAACCGTTGGGATCGGCGTTGCACTGCGTCGGTTGCGGCGCGGGACAGGCGCGCTCCTTGCTCTCCGGTCCAGGCCAGCAACTCCATCCGCACGGGCACGGCCAGTTCGGCGGCGGCGGTTGGTGTTGGTGCGCGGCGGTCGGAAACATAGTCTATCAGGGTTGTATCGGTTTCGTGCCCGACGGCTGAAATCAGCGGAATGTCCGAAGCCACCGCCGCGCGCGCGACGATCTCTTCGTTAAAGCCCCACAGATCTTCGATCGACCCACCACCTCGGGCGACGATGATCAGGTCGGGGCGAGGCAGGGCTCCGCCGGGTGTCAGTTGGTTGAAACCTTCGATTGCGTTCGCAACTTCGGGCGCACAGTTCGAGCCCTGAACGGCCACCGGCCAGATCAGCACCTTGCGCGGAAAGCGGTCGCGCAAGCGGTGCAGAATATCTCGGATCACTGCTCCTGAAGGTGAGGTCACCACGCCGATGATCTGCGGCAAGTAGGGCAACGGCTTTTTTCGTTCCGGGGCAAACAGCCCCTCAGCCTCAAGCTGTTTTTTGCGCTTTTCCAGCAGCGCCATCAGCGCGCCTTGCCCGGCAACGGCGACCTCATCGACGTTCAGATTGTATTTCGATTGCGCGCCAAAAGCGGTGAGCCGACCTGTGACAACGACCTCAAGCCCTTCTTCGGGGACAACGGACAGGCCAGAAACCTGACCTTTCCATGTGGTACAGGCCAGCACATTCCGGTCATCTTTGATGTCGTAGTACAAATGCCCCGATCGCGCCTTGAACACGCGCCCGACCTCGCCGCGCACACGGATTCGCCCAAATGTGCCTTCGAGCGTGCGTTTCACCTCTCCCGAGATGTCCGAAACGGTGTATTCAGGGGTGTTTTGACCGGGAATTGGGTCATCAAGCAGGTCGGACATTTCAGCGCCTTGTGTCAAATGCCCGCCCAGCTTAGAACGCCCGCAAGGCGAGGCCAAGCAGATCGGAGAGCAGTCATGAATATCCTCATTCTCGGCAGTGGTGGGCGGGAACACAGCCTGGCCTGGGCGGTGATGCAGAACCCCAAATGCGACCGTCTGATCGTGGCACCGGGCAATGCGGGGATCGCGCAGATCGCGGATTGTGCTGCGCTGGATATCGAAAACGGCGGGGCCGTTGTCAG
This sequence comes from Ruegeria sp. ABF4_144, assembly GCF_056160045.1. Classification (NCBI taxonomy): domain Bacteria; kingdom Pseudomonadati; phylum Pseudomonadota; class Alphaproteobacteria; order Rhodobacterales; family Roseobacteraceae; genus Ruegeria; species Ruegeria sp. ABF4_144. The sequence goes on along the minus strand of NZ_JBSWWK010000001.1, from coordinate 1,971,024 downwards.
CTTTGCCGAAGAGAATGCGATAGATTTTGTGATCGTTGGCCCCGAGGCGCCTCTGGCCGCCGGTGTGGCAGATCGTCTGCGCGAGGCTGGCGTGCTGGTTTTTGGCCCTTCGGCAGAGGCGGCGCAGTTGGAAGCCTCGAAGAGCTTTACCAAAGAGATTTGCGATGCGTCCGGCGCTCCGACAGCGGCATACGCGCGGTTTACCGAAGCCGAGCCGGCGAAAGACTACATCCGCGCACAGGGCGCGCCGATCGTGGTCAAGGCCGATGGTCTGGCCGCAGGCAAGGGCGTGATCGTGGCGATGGACGAGCAAACCGCGCTGGAAGCCATCGACGACATGTTCGGCGGTGTATTTGGCGGTGCTGGCGCCGAGGTCGTCATTGAAGAGTTCATGGAGGGCGAAGAGGCGTCTCTTTTTGTGTTGTGTGATGGTGAGGATATCCTGTCCATTGGCACTGCGCAGGACCACAAGCGCGTGGGTGAGGGCGACACGGGCCTGAACACCGGCGGTATGGGCGCCTATTCCCCAGCGCCGGTTCTAAGCGCCGAGATTGAAGCGCGTGCGATGGAAGAGATCATCAAGCCAACAGTGGCCGAGATGAAACGGCGCGGGATGCCGTTTCAGGGTGTTCTCTATGCCGGTCTGATGATCAAGGACGGTCAGCCGCGTCTGGTAGAATACAACGTACGCTTCGGCGATCCGGAGTGTCAGGTTTTGATGATGCGTCTGGGCGCACAGGTGATGGACCTGATGCACGCCGCAGCTGAAGGGCGGTTAGGAGAGGCGCGTGTGAACTGGGCTGACGATCACGCTCTGACCGTTGTGATGGCAGCGAATGGTTATCCAGGGTCGTATGAAAAGGGCACAGTTATCAAAGGGCTGGACGGCCTTCCTGAAGACAGCAGTAATATGGTGTTCCATGCCGGAACCAAGTCCTCTGATGGGCAGGTTGTGGCTTCGGGCGGACGTGTTCTGAATGTCACCGCGCGGGGCGATACACTGCAGGAAGCGCGGGATCGGGCCTATGGAATGGTGGCTGGCGTCAACTGGCCGGATGGGTTTTTCCGCCGCGATATCGGTTGGCGGGCGCTTTAGCCCCAAAGGCTCCCGCGCCCTGACGCTGCATCAAAGATGCAACGCCACAGGCCTTGGGCCGGACAGCCCGCTGGTGCGGGCTGCGATGGGTCTAGTTCGAGCAGGCCAAAGCTTGCTTCATTGCTGGGCGGCTGAACGGAGACACGGCCCGTGTTTTCCAGCCCGTGCCTTGGCTGACGCTGACGATCTGTTGCCAGTCAGCGCTGACGACGAGTAGTTCGGGACCGGTGCCGCAATCTCTGATCCCGCTGGTGATGAAGTCTTCGCCGATGCGATGATTGGTCAGTCCGGGCAGCGAGGCGACCTCGGCCAGGTTACCATCCTTGAAGCGCCAGATGCGCAGGGTCTTGGCCAAATGAGGCCGGTCGATATAGGCGATTTCCATGTAGCCATCGCCATCCAGATCCGCCGCGCCAATCGGGGCGAGCCAACGGAATCGGGTGCCTATGTGAGGTGTGGCAGCAATTTTCCTGCCTTCACTGTCATAGATCGCCAACTGAGCGCCCGTCTTATCGTGAGATTCGACGACGATAACCTCTGGTGTGCCATCTAGGTCGATATCTACTAGCCTTGGAGCAAGATCTTCAAATACGCGATCTGAGGTCAGCCGAACGGTGAGCGCGCTGCCTTGTACCGTCAATTCCAGCGCGCCGTACTCGATTTTGTCGCCTAAGACACCATGAGCGTAGCGAGTGGTGGGTTCTGTAAAACGGGCGCTTGTGATCGTTTCGGCAACTGCGGGATATCCTACCGTTAGCCACAAGCTCAACGCCAGCAGCGCGCCGCGTGCCCGAGAGTGCCACAGGCGGGCGGGCAGGCGCGGCGCTTTACAGATCATCAGATCTGTTTTTCGGGCAGCTGTACGACCAGACCGTCCAGCTCATCCGTGACCTTTATCTGACAGGTCAGGCGTGAGCGGGCAGGGTCGGGTTCGTAGGCAAAGTCCAGCATGTCTTCTTCCATGTCGTCCTTGGCCGGAACTTTTTCGACCCAGTCAGGGTGCAGGTAGACATGGCAGGTCGAGCAGGCGCAGGCGCCGCCGCAATCGGCCTCGATGCCGGGAATATTATTGTCACGGGCACCTTCCATCACTGTCAGCCCGTTGGCGACGTCGACTGTATGTTCGGTACCGCTGTGCTCGACATAGGTGATCTTTGCCATTGCGTGCGTCTTCCTTTTTCGATTGTCGAATTCTTCCTTAGTGAAGGCATTTAGGTCTTTCCAGTCTCATTTGCGACTCATCACGCCGTGTCTGGACTTTCTGGCAGTATGTTCTATTTTTGTTCTCATGCTTGTTGCCTCTGTTCGCTCTGCGGTTTCAAACCGGGACTGGCCGCGCCCGCCTGCCTGTCTACCCTCTGACCGGCTGGACGACCCGCCCGAGAGCGCGCGCGTTGCCGTGGCCGGGCTGGTGATCCTGCGACAGAGGCCGGGGACGGCCAAGGGGGTAATCTTCCTGACGCTCGAGGATGAGACCGGGATCGTAAACGTGGTGGTCTGGCGCAAGATCTACGAACAATTCCGCCGCGCGGTGATTTCGGGGCGGTTGCTGAAGGTCACCGGCCGGATGCAGCGGGCGCATTCGGTGACCCATGTGATCGCGGAAGAGATCGAAGATATCTCGGGGATGTTGGATGTGCTGGTACGAGGGGAAGTCGTGTGAACTGGCAGGAAAGATACAATAAAAATAGAATATTTGCATTTTAGGGGGGCATTGCAGAAATTCATGGACATAAGGCATTAGCATCGATGAACATTGAGCACCGTAAATGGTTCGAGGTTTCATGTGGCAAACTATTCCTACATAGGTTACTCGCCTGACGTCATATCGGTGACGTTTTTTGGTTTTGGCACAGTCACTCTGTCACCAACATACGATCCGAGCACAGACCGGCGCGTATTCAATGTTGAAGACCAACCCGGGCCACCGCCGCTTGTCAACGGTGACCCTGACAATGGTACGGATTTCAATGGTGACCGCTTCAACAATGAAAACGGGGATGACCTGACCCAACAAGGTCTTGTTACTGATCTGGACGGCAATCCCATTTCCGGCCTTACAGAAAACGGAAATATCTATCTTGAAGAGTCCTATGCGCTTTCAGATCCCGACGGCGGTATAATCACCGTATACAGGGTTGAAGTGGATGGCGTGCTTGCGGGTTATATAACCTCTGAACCCTTGGTGCCGGGTGTTGCATACGACTCTAGCCCGTCAAATGTGACACCGGACAATGCGCCGGATACGACAGATCCGGATGCAATCGTCGATGTCCCTTGTTTCGTTCAGGGCACAATGATCCGGACGCCATCAGGTGAAAAGTCTGTTGAAACGCTTGAGGTCGGCGATCTGGTTATGACCGCTGAGGGGCAGGCCAAAGAGATCAAGTGGATCGGATCACGGTCGGTTGAAGTCTCACATGCTGACAAATGTCATCTGAAGCCCGTTAGAATTGCCAAAGGGGCACTGGGTCAAGGATTGCCAGTATCTGACCTTTTTGTATCGCCCAACCATCGGATACTTGTTTCTGCTGCCGGGCTGGAATTGCTTTTTGAGGATGCAGACGTTCTGGTTCCTGCAAAGTTCTTGTTAGACTTGCCGGGGATTGAGGTCGCCTCGGATTCTTGCCGAGTCGTCTACTACCACTTTATTTTCGACCAGCATGAGATTGTGGTGTCAAACGGTGCGCTTACGGAAAGTCTGTTTCCGGGGGACATCGCGTTGAAAGGCATGGCGCATGAAGCGCACAAGGAACTCGCTGAAATATTCCCTGGCATTTTTGAAAGCTTGCAGTGGGGATATGGACCAACGGCTGCGAAGGTCCTCAGAAAACACGAAGCTGCAATGCTGATTTCGCAATACATGCAGTAGGGGGTTCAAGTCCTTTTACCGCTTGAACAAAACCCCTTGCGATTGCTTATCCCGATGATCCCCACGCAATTCCGCATGTAGGGCACGCCCGGCCTGAACGCCAGGGCGGGCGCTGACAGCCTCAAGCCAGCGGGTGAAGTGGGGTTTATCATCCAATACCTGCTGTTGGCCTTCCCACAGGCTGGCCCAGCCCCAGATCGACATATCGGCGATGGAATAGAAATCGCCGGCGACATACTCGTTCTCAGCCAGTCGCCGGTCCAGCACGCCGTACAGACGCCCGACCTCAGCGCGGTAGCGGTCTTTTGGATAAGGCAGGTCCTGCGGCGGATCCAGTTGCGGGGCGTATTTCAAAAAGTGATGCGCCTGACCGGCCATCGGACCAACGCCGCCCATCTGCCACATCAGCCATTCTTCGACGGCGATCCTGTCGCGCTCAGTTTTGCCGTAAAACCGCCCAGTCTTGCGGGCCAGATACATTAGGATCGCGCCGCTTTCAAAGACCGAGACCGGGGCGCCATCCGGACCGTCAGGGTCAACAATGGCGGGCATACGATTGTTGGGGGAAATCTTCAGAAACTCGGGGTCGAACTGATCGCCTTTGCCGATGTTGATCAGATGGGTGGTGTAGGGCAGGTCCATCTCTTCCAGCGCGATGGATGCCTTCCAGCCGTTCGGCGTGGGCCAGAAATACAGGTCGATCATGATGCCTCCTCAGCTTGATGCGATCATGAGGCTTTCTGAGCAAACGGCAAGAGAGCTTTGGGGCGAGGCAACGCAAAAAGCCGTGACCAGCGCCGGGTGGATGTTCTGGGCAGACCCTGCCGTATCAGGGGCAGGCTCAGCCGGCCCTCGTTGCGCAGCAGGGCGTTATAGACGCGCAGAACGCCGGGGCGGGTATAGCTGGACCAATGGCAAATACGGCGCTGCGGGTCACCGACCGGAAAGACCACGCGCGACAGATGGTCCAGCGTATAGGCGCAATCGAGTTGCAGCGTGACTGCGTTTGGGGCCTGCAAGCCAATGCCGATACTACGGTCGCCGCGCTTGGGCGGTTGGATCAGCCACTCATACAGAAAATCGAACAGGTCGTTTTCGCGGCTGGTAACATTGATGAACTCAGCCATTTGCCCGGCGGGCGTGCTCAAAGCACCCAACGCACGGCTATGATACACGGCCCCGGACATTGAGATGATGCGATTTAGCGAGCCAGGCGCGAGGTGGTGCAACGCCTCGAGTGCGAGTTCGGTGCCCATCGAATGCCCGATGAAATGAATCGGTCGCTTCGGATTCAGGCGGTGCAGTTCTTCTATCAGGCTTGCCAGAACGCGCCCGGCCTCGATCGCGCGGCGGCGAACGGCCCACAGCGGCCCTTGCGCATTCCAGCCGAATGCGATGCCCAGACCTTCGTCGTCAAAGCCCGAACCAAAGCCCAGTTGCTGCGGCCAGCTGGGGCAATGCCATGCCATCGGTGTGGGGTGCAGTGACAAGATGTGTCGGTGTGGACAGGCCTTAGCGTCGTCAGGGCGATACTTGTACCCGTGGGTCATGATGATGACCGGCCCCTGCGTGTCACGCGTTTGCCGCAAGGTTCCAAGCGGAGAGCGCGGGCTGCGGTGTAAGGCGTACACATCACCGATGGCATTGATCCTGATTACTGGCATTGCTCTGCCTCATACAAGATGTTGTGGTGCCGATGTGACATAACGCTATGACGCTTTGGTGAATGCGCGGTTACAGAACCGTGACGATGCCGTTGCAAGGGTTGACGTGTCTGCAACCGCGGCGTAAGGGCAACAACACTACGTGGCGATTTGTTACCGGATTGCGGGCCACGCTAAACAACACCGCTAAAAGGTCAGGATGAAAGGCCCCTTTCGCTTGACCGCGTCTGGGGTTTTTTTGATGCCCTTGCCAGACAAGGGCCGAGAGGAATGACATGAGCGAGAGCTGGAACAAACGCACCCAAGCCGTCCATGGCGGCATCCGTCGCAGCCAATATAACGAGGTGTCCGAGGCGATCTTTCTGACGCAGGGTTTCGTGTATGAGAACGCCGAACAGGCCGAGGCACGGTTTATCGAGACCGGCCCGGATGAGTTCATCTATGCCCGTTACGGCAACCCGACTGTGTCGATGTTCGAACAGCGCATCGCTGCGCTGGAAGGTGGCGAGGATGCATTTGCGGCTGCGTCCGGCATGGCGGCGGTCAATGGTGCGCTAACCTCGATCCTGAAAGCGGGTGATCACGTTGTGTCCGCCAAGGCTCTGTTCGGATCGTGCCTGTATATTTTGGAAAATATCCTGACCCGCTATGGCGTAGAGGTTACTTTTATCGACGGCACCGATCTGGACGCATGGAAAGCTGCGATCCGTCCGGACACCAAGGCGGTGTTCTTTGAATCCATGTCGAACCCGACGCTCGAAGTCATCGACATCACCTCGGTTTCGAAACTGGCCCATGCGGTCGGGGCGCTGGTGGTCGTAGACAACGTCTTTTCTACCCCGGTCTTTTCGCGCGCGATCGAGCAGGGCGCCGATGTGGTCGTCTATTCCGCAACCAAGCATATCGACGGGCAGGGGCGTGCACTTGGTGGCGTTGTCATCGGCACCAAAGACTACATCCGCGGCACGCTTGAACCCTACATGAAACATACCGGCGGCGCGCTCAGCCCGTTCAACGCCTGGATCATGCTGAAAGGTTTGGAAACCATGGCCCTGCGTGTAAATGCGCAGGCCGAGAGCGCACAGATCATTGCCGAGGCACTAGAAGGTCACGCGGCTCTGGAGCGCACCCTGTATCCGGGGTTGAAAACCCACGCGCAGAATGGGTTGGTTCAGACTCAGTTGGGCGGCAAGGGCGGAACAGTTCTGTCCTTGGACATCAAGGGCGGGAAGGACGCGGCATTTGCGTTCCTGAATGCGCTGACGATCCCGGTGATTTCGAACAATCTGGGTGACGCCAAATCAATTGCAACACACCCAGCGACCACAACGCACCAGCGTTTGAGCGACGAACAAAAGGACGAATTGGGTATAACGCCAGGATTGATCCGTTTTTCGGTCGGGCTGGAGGATGCAAACGACCTGCTTGCCGATATCTGTCGCGCATTAGACGTTTCTCAGCAATAACGGCAACCATTCGCCTGTTATAGCCAGTTCGAAATTGCCGATGGGGGACGCAACTTAAGTGTCCCTCACGTAAATTCGATCCGGGCTGTGTTTTGCTGCGTATACGGTTACAGTGGAAAACGCGCCGAAGCTGTATATAGTCCGGCGATCAACCCGAGGAGCCCCGATCGATGAACGTGCACCCCCGCAGCATTGATGACGCACCTGACCATGATGAGGCCGCCGCCGCATTGAAGACGCTGCGCAAGTGGGCCGAAACCGTAACCGAGGCCGAGATCAGTCAGCTTGATCCCGCCATTGCGCGTTTGGTGCCTGGGCTGGTTCCTGTGAACTACCCGTCGTTGTCGCGAGACTACCCGGAGGGGTTTGAGGTTGATGCCGCCTATCGCGCGACGTTACCCGATTTGCAGAATGGTCCGTCCAGTCTGATCCGCGGAGCGAAACAGCAGATTCAGCACGTGGGTATTTCCAATTTCCGACTGCCGATCCGGTTCCACCGCAAGCATGGTGACGACCTGACGCTGGAGACTTCGGTTACCGGTACGGTCAGCCTTGATGCTGAAAAGAAGGGCATCAACATGTCCCGGATCATGCGCTCATTCTATAAACATGCCGAGCGCACGTTCAGCTTTGAGGTCATGGAGTCCGCGCTGGATGACTATATGACCGATCTGGACAGTTTTGATGCGCGTATCCAGATGCGGTTCTCCTACCCGGATCGCGTGAAGAGCCTGCGCTCGGGGCTTGAGGGATACCAGTATTACGACATCGCGCTGGAACTGGTCGAACGGGATGGCGTGCGCCAGAAGATCATGCATCTGGACTATGTCTATTCCTCGACCTGTCCGTGCTCACTTGAGTTGAGCGAACATGCGCGGTCCACGCGTGGACAGTTGGCGACGCCGCATTCCCAGCGGTCGGTCGCGCGCATTTCGGTCGTTGTTGATTGCGATGCAGATTGCCTGTGGTTCGAAGATCTGATCGCGCTCTGCCGTCGTGCTGTACCAACTGAAACGCAGGTTATGGTCAAGCGCGAGGACGAACAGGCTTTTGCAGAGTTAAACGCCGCGAACCCGATCTTTGTTGAGGATGCCGCCCGCCTGTTCTGTGCCGAACTTCAGGCTGATCACCATGTCGGTGATTTTCGCGTTGTGGCCAGCCATCAGGAAAGCCTGCACAGCCATGATGCAGTGTCGGTTTTGACCGAGGGCCCGACCTTTGTCTCGGCCAGTCTGGACCCACGCTTGTTCTCGACCCTCTTCCATATCGGATAACTTCGTGGGCTCCTGAAGTCTCGAAGTTAGACAAAATGGCGAACTTTCGCCGCACCGCAGCAAAAAATGCTGCGGTCGCGCTTTGTTTGACGTAAAGTAACGGGGATTGCAGCCGTGGCATACGCGCGTATCAGCCGCATTGCCGCACTGAGAGGAAGCCGAGACGTGAGACGCCCCGGGACTTCGAACCTTGGCAATCCGCCCGTGACAACCGGGTGGAGCAGGGTACTTCTTCCCTTTGAAGGTTGCGTCGCTTTCACAGGAGAAATGACTAATGAATCCGATTACCCAGCCGCTGGAATTTCAGGCGGCGGCCATCCGTATGGCCGGCTACGCAGTTAGCAACCAACTGAAGATCATGCAAATTCTGGCCACCTCCGCCATGGAGCTGCCGTTTGCGCCTGTACATGCTCTGCACGTGACGTCCGCTTCTCCAGCGCCGACGACCGCGAGACCGGAATTCAAGTCCAAAGTGGCGACGGCTAAGCCCAAACCGGCCGCAGCCCCTAAGACCAAACCGGTCGCGCGCGCCAAAGTAACAGTGGCACCGAAAGCCGAATCGCCTAAACCTGCCGCGGCCAAAAAGGCGGCCTCGCCAGCGAGAAAAACGGTCGCTGCAACCAAGGCAACGACTTCTCCAGTGGCGCCCAAACCTGCAAACGCAGCAAAACCACAGGCTGCCAAACCCGCGGTCGGGCCCAAGCCTGCAGCCCGCACCCGTAGCGCTTCGGCAGCAAAGCCCGCGCCCAAGCCCGCTGTGGCAAAAACAGCGGTCAAACCCGCTGCGCCAAAAGCTCCGGCAAAAGCAGCTTCGCCCAAACCCGTAGCCGCCAAAGCCGAAGTAAAGACAGCGGCACCCCGGCCCGCAGCGAAAACGGCCCCGGTGAAACCTACAGCCCCCAAAACGGTGTCCAAGCCAGCGGCGCCCAAGGTTCAGACTGCGAAAGCTGCAGCCCCAAAGGCTAAGACCGATAAGCCGGTTGTTCCTGCAACCAAATCCGCTGCTCCTGCGGCCAAAGCTGCTGCACCTATTGCGAAACCCGCAACGCCCGCAGCCAAACCAGCCGCCTCCAAGGCCGAGGCGAAGCCGGTTGCTGCAAATGCCGAGACCGCAAGCCCCGCTGCACCTCAACGCCGGACACGCGCGCCTTCGAAGCCGCCCGCGATGCCCACACCCGCAAGCAAAACCGACGAGTAAACGGGACATCCGCTTGACACGGTCGTGCAGGCGCGCCAACGCTGCGCCTCATGACGGACATGCGCCCGGTTGGATATGTGATTGGCCTGTTGGTCGCCATTCTAGGGGCGACCATGATGCTTCCCATGCTTGCGGACCTCATCGAAGGTCGGGGCGAGTGGCACGTATTTCTGGAAAGTGGCGTCATCACCATGCTGACGGGCGTAGTTCTGTCCATCAGCTGTTCGAACGGGGTGGGCGAAGGTCTGACGATACGTCAAACCTTTTTGCTAACCACCGGTGTCTGGGTAGCGCTACCGCTTTTTGGCGCCATCCCCTTTTTGTTCGGTGAGACCGAACTGCGCTTTGTCGACGCGTATTTCGAGGCGATGTCGGGTCTGACCACCACCGGCTCAACCGTTTTATCCGGGCTTGATAATCTACCGCAGGGTTTGCTGTTGTGGCGTGGGTTGCTGCAATGGCTGGGTGGGATCGGTATCATCGTTGTAGCCATGGTGTTCCTGCCCGAACTTCGGGTTGGGGGTATGCAAATCTTCCGCTCGGAAGGGTTTGAAACCATGGGGAAAATCCTGCCCCGAGCGCAAGAGATCGCGGGTCAAATTTCTCTGATCTACGTCTTTCTGACCTTTGTCTGCGCCCTAGTATACGCCGGGCTGGGTATGGGTTTTTTCGACGCGGTTGTGCATGCGCTAACCACAATCTCGACGGGTGGTTTTTCCAACTATGACGCCTCATTCGGAACGTTTTCCGGCCCCGCTGAATACGCCGCGTCGGTGTTTATGATCCTCGCCGCGCTGCCGTTCGTGCGCTATGTCCAGTTGGCCAACGGCAACACAAACTCTCTTTGGCATGACAGCCAGATTCGGACTTTTCTGGCCACCATTCTGGTTCTGGTCGTGGTAATGGCGGTGTTTTTGACCTCGGTCTTTCCGCATCATCCGGAACAGGCGATTCGCGAATCCCTGTTCAATATCACATCGATCATTTCAGGCACCGGCTATGCCAGTGTCGATTATATGGGGTGGGGCAGCTTCCCGATCATGCTGTTTTTCCTGATCGGCCTGATCGGTGGCTGCGCGGGCTCGACCGCCTGTTCGATAAAAATCTTCCGCTATCAGCTGTTGTTCGCTTCGATCAAAACTCAGATCAGCCGTATCCGATCGCCGCATGGCGTGTTCAACCCGCGCTACGACGGGCGCACGATCGGGCCAGACGTTCTGTCCTCGGTCATGAGCTTTTTCATGTTCTTCGTGCTCTCGTTGGGCGTACTGGCTTGGGCGCTGGCACTGACAGGGCTGGACTTTATCACGTCCGTCTCGGGGGCGGCGACAGCGCTGGCCAATGTCGGGCCGGGGCTGGGGGATCAGATCGGTCCTGCGGGCAACTTTGCAGGGCTGAGCGACACGGCAAAGTGGTTGCTGTCCATCGGTATGCTGGTCGGGCGGCTGGAACTGCTGGCGGTCTATGCACTGTTTACCGTCCAATTCTGGAGAAGTTGATGAAAAGACCTCTGGGTGCCCAGATTTCGCATATGTTGAAAGACCGCGGCGTTGACGTGATTTTCGGCATTCCCGGCGTACACAATCAGGAAATGTACCGGGGCATCGAAGAGGCAGGCATCACGCATGTACTGGCCCGTCACGAGCAGGGCGCCGGGTTCATGGCTGACGGCTATGCCCGTGCAACCGGCAAGCCCGGCGTGGCCTATGTGATCACCGGACCGGGGCTGTGCAATATCATGACGCCGATGGGGCAGGCCTATACGGACTCAGTCCCGATGCTGGTGATGTCGTCCTGTCTGGACGAGACAGATTCAGTGCAAGGCCAATTGCACCAAATGAAGGATCAACGCGGTGCTGCTGAAACAGTCGCGGATTGGTCCCGCCAGGCCGATACGGCTCAGGCTGCTTATGGTCTGGTTGAGCGTGCCTTTGAGGAATTCGAACTCTCACGCCCGCGCCCCAAGCATATTCAGGTGCCAATCGCCCAGCTTGAGGCCGAGGCTGATCCGGCACCGTTTCCCAATCAGCCCGGTCTGCGATCCAAAGTGGTGCCACCTGATTTGGCGCCGCTTATGTCTTTGCTGAACATCTCGAACAGGCCGCTGTTCATTTTGGGCGGTGGGGCGCGGTCCAATTTGTGGCGGCAAATCCTGTCCCAGTTGGGGGCCGCGTGTTTCACCACCTATGCCGGACGCGGGATGGCGGGGCTTGGCTATGCGTTGGATTTCGGCGCCACGCTGCCACGCCCGGGCAGTGCTGATGTGATCGGTTCGGCCGATCTTGTGGTCGCTGTGGGGGCAGAGTTGGGTGAGGTTGACCTGTGGCGCGACACGCTTGGGCATACCTCTCATCTGGTGCGAGTCGATCTGGATCCTCAGGTTCTGTCCGACCGTCACCGCGCGGGGATCAAGCTTCAGGTTGATGGTGAGAGTTTTGCTCATGCCCTCTGGGCGTCGATTGATGCGGTGAGACCGGCAACGGGTTGGAATGCAAAAGAAGTCTCCGAAGCTCGGAAACGCTGGCGGGCGGAATCCGATGCCGAACGTCCAGGGATCTTGCCGGTGCTGGATGCCCTGCGCGAGGCCATGCCCGCCGACACGATGATCTATTCCGACATGACCCAGTTTGCCTATGTCGCGAAGGAAGTTTGGGATATGGCCTATCCCTATTATTGGCACCATCCGACAGGGTTCGGCACGCTGGGCTATGCGTTGCCGGCCGGGATCGGCGGTGCGGTTGGGCGTCGGGGTAAACCCACGGCCGTGATCGCCGGGGATTACGGTTTTCACTACACGATGATGGAGCTTGGTGTGGCAGTTGAGCTGGGCCTGTCTCTGCCCATCATCCTCTGGGACAACAGTAAGCTGAAAGAGATTGAAGACAGCATGGTTCGCAGCCAGATCGCCCCCAACGCCGTTGTGGCCCGGAACCCCGACTTCTGCAAATTGGCCGAGGCCTTCGGGGCCTTGTCCGCCGCGCCGGGAAATCTGGAGGAAATGCAGGCGGCTGTGAAAACCGCGTTTCATGCCCCGGTTCCAACGCTGATCCGGATAACACCGGGCATCATCTAGCAAAAAAAACGCCGCCCGAAGGGGCGGCGTTTGTCGTTTTGTAGGCTAGCTTAGTCCCAGCAATGAACCAGAACGGTCATCCCATTGGCCCGTCGGCTCAGCTCATTGGGTGAGATTTCCGCAGTGGATTGGCTGGGCTGACCGGACACACCAGCCTGTTCCAAGGCTGCGTTCAAGCGATCTGCAGTTGCTGCCAGGCTAACCGAAGCGGGCAGGGTGCGCCCTTCGGACGGAGTGGGCAGCAGCATCCCGACGACCTGTCCGTTGTCGTCAAAGACTGGTCCGCCCGCGTCGCCGGGTTGCGCCGCTAATGCCAGACGTTTTACACCGTCTTCGCCATCCAAGCCCCGTACATCGGTGATCTGGCCATAGGTCAATGTAGGCGCGCCCAATGCGCCCTCATACGAGAACCCCGAGACCGCGACATCCGACTGAAGGCGCGGTCTGTCAGCACTGAATTCGGCGATGCTGATCGGCGCAAGGCTGCGGCGAGGGCGCAGAACGGCCACGCCAAGATCGGCATCTGCCCAAGCGACCTGAACCTCTTGATCGTCGTTCAGCGTGATCCGGGTGCAGCTGTCCGTTGCCTCGGATACGGTCAGAACTGTGCCGTTTGCATCAGTGAAGAAGCCGGACCGGGAGAGGCGGGGTTTGCGCACCTGCAGGCCCGAGACCAGATCGATCCGCTGATCGGCATCCGCGCCGGCACCGGCGTCCAATACGGCGTCGTTGGTGGAGAAGCTGGCTTTGATCGCGGCCAGAACCCGTGCGCGGCGGGCCTCATCACCCTCGGGCCAGACCAGCGTAAAGCCCTTGATCTGGTCGTCTTTCAGCGCTGCCTCGGTATAGGACACTATCCCATTGCCACGACCCTCAAGCGTAAAACGGTCACCGCGCAGCTGTCGCGGACCGTCCAGAGGCACGATCTCCAGCGACTGCATTACTTCGTACAGCGCACGCAGGGTGGATTTGCTTCCCTGCTGGCTGATCAGCAACGCCTTGGCGTTCATGTCGCCTGTGCCGTTGAAATGCGCAAAAGGGGCCTCATAACGATCAAAGGTGATGACACCCAGCGGCAGGTCCAGATCAATGCCAGCCTGCGTGTCTGAATGGCGCGCCATCCCGACACTGATCAAAGGAGCGTTATAGCCATCCATCAACGCCGCACGCTGCGCCGTGGTCAGAACGCCGGTGGGCTCATACCCATTGAACCGCTGCCATTCGCCCATCGAACGCCGGGTGCCTGCACCAAACGCTCCGTCAATGGTCGAGTTATAGAACCCGGCGGCTTGCAGGGCGGTCTGCAAGTCCTTGCGCTGTTGCGAGGTCAAAACGCGTTCGGATTGCAGCGCCTGCGACCGCGTCTCATCCGAGGGCTGCGGGGTCAGCCCGGCGGTGGATGGGTCAGGCTGCGGTGTCGGCTCGACCGGTGGGGTCACCGCGCCCTGATCCAGTGAGCTTGAACCGATCGGCCAGAACTGCTGTCCCAGAGAATTCGAGAAAGCGATGTAGCTGTCCGACGGGATTTGCCCTTCGGCCCGATAAACGCGCAGAACCTGTTCGGCGTCGCTGCGCAAATATGGCCCGATAACAATGGCATACCAGCCAGAGTTCAGTCGAAATCCGTTCACATCCGGGAGAACGCTCGCATAGGCCTGCGCACGTTCCTGCGCCTGGCGCAGCGATGGACGGGCTTCGACCTGCACCCAGACGCCCGCCTCCTGCTGTGCAAAAACGGCGCGTGTGCCGAAGAAAAATAGAAACAAAATTGCAGTGATTACTCGTGTCATTGTCTGCCCGTGTCCGCGGTGTTTTGGCTTTGCCGCAGACTACGCGATTTGAGACGCGGAAAGCCATGCCCGGAGTACGGGGAATTTCCAGTGTGGCTGTGCAGTGACAGCCGGGGTCCATTGGCCCGTTGACGCCCCTTGGCCCCTTGCATAGGAAGGACAAAACCGACCGGAACCGGGCGCAGATGTGCCCAAAGGGAATGTCATGACCGAACCGTCCAGCGCACCACGTTCTTTTCAGGAAATTATCCTGCGTCTCCAGACCTATTGGGCCTCGAAAGGCTGCGCCATCCTGCAGCCTTATGACATGGAGGTTGGGGCAGGGACGTTCCATCCGGCAACAACCTTGCGAGCTTTGGGCTCCAAGTCATGGGCAGCAGCTTATGTGCAGCCGTCGCGCCGTCCAACTGATGGGCGCTACGGTGAGAATCCTAACCGGCTACAGCATTACTACCAGTATCAAGTACTGATCAAACCCAGCCCGCCGGACCTGCAAGAACTGTATCTGGGCAGCCTTGAGGCCATCGGTATCGACATGAACCTGCATGACATCCGGTTTGTCGAAGATGACTGGGAAAGTCCCACTCTGGGTGCCTGGGGGCTGGGCTGGGAGGTTTGGTGTGACGGTATGGAAGTCAGCCAGTTCACCTATTTCCAGCAGGTCGGTGGCCATGATTGCGCGCCGGTTTCGGGCGAATTGACCTATGGTCTGGAACGTCTGGCCATGTATGTGCTTGGCATCGACCACGTCATGGACATGCCGTTCAATGATCCTCAGTCCCCCAGCCCGCTGAGCTATGGCGACATCTTCAAACAGACCGAAGAGGAATACGCCCGCTGGAATTTTGACGTCGCTAATACCGAAGTTCTGCTGCGCCATTTCGAAGAGGCCGAGGCTGAATGCGCCGCCATTCTGGCGCAAGAACATGATGACCCCAAAACCGGCAAGCGCATCGTTATGGCGCACCCCGCCTATGACCAGTGCATTAAGGCCAGCCACGTGTTCAACCTGTTGGACGCGCGGGGCGTGATCTCGGTAACTGAACGTCAGGCCTATATCGGTCGGGTTCGGGCGCTTGCCAAACAATGCGCGGATGCGTTCTTGCTGACCGAGGCTGCCGGGTTCGAGGCCTGATGACGCGCTCAGGCCAATCCGGGCAGCAGTACTTTCAGGCCATCCGCGATCATGCCGATTGCGATGGCCGACAGGATCATGCCCATGAAACGGCTCATGATGACGCGAGCATTGGCCGACAACCGCTTGGCCAAAGCCGAAGCATTCCAGAACGTTATGAACAGCAGAAACAGAACGGCCAGAAAGACGGCCGCATAGATGACGGTGTCCATCGGTTTGGAAATGTGGTGCGCGTACAGGATCAGCGTCGTAATTGTGCCGGGCCCAACCAGGATGGGGAAGGCCAGTGGGTAGAACGCAACCGTGGCAGGTTCGGGGTAGTCCTGTTTCTCCCCCTCGGTGCCATGATGCGTGGTGCTTTCTTTGCCGCTCAGCATGTTCAGGCCGATCATCAGAACGACCAGACCGCCCGCGACGCGCAGGTCATCTACGCTGATCCCGAACAGGCCCAGTGTCTGGTTTCCAATCGCCGCAAACGCACCGCCAAGGATCAGGCAGTACGTAGCCGTTTTCGCCGCGACCTTGCGCTGGTCAGCGGGGGACAAGCCGTCGGTGACGCTCAGGAAAACGGGCAGGTTGGTGATTGGGTTCATGATCGCAAACAGCGCGCCAAAGAACCCAACTGCAAGGGTCATGTCCATTCCAAAAGCCTCGTTCCAACCTGTATCGGTTTGGAAACTGGCCTATTTTCCTTAAAGTTGAAAGAGGCCGCGTGATCGGGATGCTTAAAAGATGACCGGAAAACTGCTTGCTCTTATCCTTGTGCTGTCCGCCGTCATGGCCGGGGTGGGCATGTATTATCTGCAGGTCTACGGGTTCTACTATGACGTTGAACCCCAGCCGGGGCAGGATATCGCTTTGGTGGTCGAAGGGGCGGGGGACTCGCAACCGATCGCGTATTCAGCCTTTCAGGCGATTGACGCCGATAGTTCTCCGATCCGATATCGAGCGTGTTTCGAAACCGACCTAACGATCGAAGATCTGGCGATCTACCAATCTGTTGAAAACCCGGAACCCTTGACCGCGCCAGGATGGTTCGACTGTTATGATGCGGTCGCAATTGCAGATGCGTTGAAATCGGGGCAGGCGCAGGCGTTCATGGGGGCCAAGAACATCCACTACGGAGTTGACCGCATCGTTGCCGTGACCGCGGATGGCAAGGGTTTTGTCTGGCACGCGCTGAATAACTGCGGTGAAAAGGCCTATGACGGAACGGTAGTGGGCGAGGAATGTCCGCCCCGGCCTGAAAACTGAGGGCGACATGACAGACGCCGCGATCCATATTCCCAATTTTCTGACCGCCACGCTCGGCATTGCGGTCTATTTGATTGGTGCCGAGATAAATGCTCGGGTCGCGCTGCTACGTCAATTCAATATCCCAGAGCCTGTCACCGGTGGATTGCTGGCGTCTCTTGTTTTGCTTCTGCTGTATCTTGTGTTGGGGTTTGAACTTACCTTCGACCTTGCCTCGCGGGACTTCCTGCTGATCGTCTTCTTTGCGGGGATTGGTTTGAACGCCCGATTGTCTGACTTGATTTCCGGCGGCAAGCCCTTGTTTCTGCTTCTTGTTCTAACTTTGGTGACGATCGTCGCACAGAATGTCGTTGGTGCTGTAGGCGCGGTTACCTTTGGTTTTCCGGCTCAGGCGGGTGTTCTCTTTGGGTCCGCTTCTCTGATCGGAGGGCACGGTACCGCTATCGCCTGGGCGCCCGAGGTGGGTTCGGTCACTGGTCTTGAGGGCGCCACCGAACTCGGCGTGGCGGTAGCGACGCTTGGCCTTGTGCTGGCTGCACTGGTTGGCGGCCCCATCGCGCGGTATCTGGTCGAAAGCAAGAACCTGACCCCTGACCGCCCGGACGAAGAGCACACGGTCGGCCTGCCAGATGATGCGACCGAGGCCGAGGCCAAGATTGATCATCTCACCATCATGCGCGTCCTGCTGCATCTGAATCTGGCAATCATCTTCGGCTACGTCTTGCATCAGGCAATCGCTTCCGCCGGGTTGATGCTGCCGGTTTTCGTACCCTGCCTGATTATGGGGATCGTTATCGCCAACCTCCGTACAGTGCTGGCTCCCAAAGCTCCGCCAGTATCGCGCACACCCTCACTGGCGCTGATATCTGAGTTTTCGCTTGGCGCGTTTCTGGCCATGTCGCTGATGAGCCTGCAGCTTTGGACTATTGCCGAATTGGGGTTGGCTATCGTGGTCATCATGGCCGCGCAGACCCTGTTTGCCGTGGCTTTCGTGATCTGGGTTCTGTTCCCGGTTATGGGCAGAAATTACCGCGCCGCCGTGCTGTCCGCCGGATTTGGCGGCTTCGCCTTGGGTGCGACGCCGACCGCCATCGCCAATATGACGGCAGTTACCAAGCGATATGGCCCGTCGCCTATTGCCTTTATCGTACTGCCCCTTGTATCCGCCTTCTTTGTGGATATTGCCAACGCCGTCGTCATCCAGACGATTGTAAATTTCTAAGGACCGAAAATGCCCGACCTGCTGATCGAACTGTTTTCCGAAGAAATCCCTGCCCGTATGCAAACCCGCGCGGGCGAGGATTTGAAAAAGCGGATCACCGATGGTCTGGTCGAGGCCGGTTTGACCTATGCCGGGGCTGCTGCCTTGACCACACCGCGCCGTCTGACGCTCGCGATTGAGGGCCTGTTGGCTGAAAGCCCTACGATCCGCGAGGAACGCAAAGGCCCCAAGGTCGGTGCACCGGACAAGGCCATCGAAGGTTTCCTGCGCGGTGCGGGGCTGACCCGCGATCAACTGGAAGAGCGCGACACGCCTAAAGGCGCTGTTTACTTTGCGACCATCGAGAAAGCCGGGCGTCCGGCGGCTGAAATCGTGGCCGAGGTGCTAGAGGCGACGATCCGCAACTTCCCGTGGCCCAAATCGATGCGCTGGGGCAGTGGCCCTCTGCGCTGGGTACGCCCATTGCACTCGATCCTGTGTATCCTGACCGACGAGGCAGGCGCACAGGTTGTGCCGCTTGAGGTCGAAGGCATCACGTCCGGTGATACTACAGCAGGTCATCGCTTCATGGCACCTAACCGGTTCTCGGTCACGTCGTTCGACGACTACGCCGCAAAGCTGAAGAGCGCCTTTGTGGTATTGAACCCCGCCGACCGCTCCGAACATATCTGGAACGACGCTCAGAACATGGCTTTTGCTGCGGGTCTGGAAGTTGTTGAGGACAATGGCCTGCTGGCCGAGGTTGCTGGTCTGGTCGAATGGCCCGTGGTGCTGATGGGGCAGATCGACGACGAATTCCTGAACTTGCCACCCGAGGTGCTGCAGACCTCGATGAAAGAGCATCAGAAGTTCTTTTCCGTGAAGAACCCCAAGACCGGCCGAATCGAACGTTTCATCACCGTCGCCAACCGCGAAACCGCGGATAATGGCGCGACCATTCTGGCGGGGAACCAAAAGGTGCTGTCGGCCCGTCTGGCCGATGCGAAATTCTTCTGGGAAAACGACCTACGTGTGGTCAAAGAGCATGGGTTCGAGCCGTGGGTTGACCGGCTGAACAATGTAACCTTCCACGCCAAGTTGGGCTCGCAAGGCGAGCGGGTCATTCGCATTGGGCATCTTGCGGGAGAACTGGCCGCGGTGACTGGTGCCGACAAAACGCTTGCCACCTTGGCGGGGCAGGGGTGCAAGGCCGATCTGTGCTCGGAAATGGTCTATGAATTCCCTGAGCTGCAGGGCCTGATGGGCCGCTACTATGCCGCTGCGGCTGAATTGCCCGAAGAGATTGGTCAGGCCTGTGAGGAGCATTACTCACCGCTCGGCCCCTCAGACGATGTACCGACTGCGCCGGTTTCCGTGGCCGTCGCGCTTGCCGACAAGCTGGACACGTTGACTGGGTTTTGGGCGATTGATGAGAAACCGACGGGATCGAAAGACCCTTTTGCCCTGCGCCGGGCGGCGTTGGGGGTTATACGGTTGGTTCTAACCAACGAACTAAGTATGCCCTTACTTACAACATTCACGATGCAGGTTTCCGATAGTTCCGAGTTTGAAGAAAAATCAGCAGACCTCCTCTCCTTCTTTCACGACCGCCTTAAGGTCTTCCTCCGCGACGAGGGTATCCGCCACGACATCATCGACGCTTGTATCGCGATGGACGGCAATGACGACCTCAACCTGCTGGTCAAACGCGCCCGCGCTCTGAATGCGGTGATCGCGACCGAGGATGGAGAGAATCTGGTGCAGGGCTTCAAGCGGGCCAACAATATCCTCACGCAGGCCGAGGAGAAGGACGGCGTCGAATACTCCTACGGTGCGGATGTGAAGTTTGCCGAGACTGACAGCGAAAAGGCTCTGTTTGCCGCTTTGGACGGGGCGCAGGCTGAGATCGACACGGCCCTGAAGTCCGAGGATTTCCCTTCAGCCATGTCCGCGATGGCCGCGCTTCGGGGGCCAGTGGATGCGTTTTTCGAGGACGTTCAGGTCAATACAGACAACGACATCCTGCGCCGCAACCGCCTGAACCTGCTAAGCCAGATCCGTCAGGTCTGCTCCAGTGTGGCCGACCTGAGCAAGATCGAAGGCTAAGCCAGAACGCCCTTGCGCCATTGGTGCAGGGGCTTATGCTGCGTGCAAACCAAAAGGTGCCGCAGTGCAGAATAACCCGCATACCACTCTGATCACGACCGAGGCGCCCGTCGCCGCCAACTCCCATGGCGGGCGGGCGAAATGTCTGCAACGTCTGGTCCGTCTGGACTTGCCGGTCCCGCGGACGGTGGCGCTGTCTTTTGACGCGGTGCAGAAAATCGCGGAAGGGCATGTCCCCGATATCGCGGCGATCCTCGAACAGTTCGATCAGACCGCGCTGTTGTGTGTGAGGCCCAGTTCCGAGGACCCTGATTGGGGCGGCCCCGGCGCGATTCTAAACATCGGTATGAATGACGGGCGTTATTTGGACCTGTCAGGCTCGATGGGCGATGAGGCTGCCGCCGCTCTGTATCTGCGCTTTGTCCAGAGTTTTGCCATCCACGTGGCGCGTCTGGACGCGGACGTATTCGACGATATTGACGCGGATGGCAGCGAAGGGCTGCGCATGTCGTTGCGGGCTTATGAAGATGAAACTGACGAGGCCTTCCCGCAGGACCGGGGCGAACAGTTGATCGCCGTGCTGCGATCGATGGCGCGGGCGTGGGATGGAACCTCGGCCCGTCTGCTGCGTCAGGCCAAGGGCGCCCCTGCAGATGCGGGGCTAGGGCTTGTCATTCAAGAAATGATCCCTGGCGTCGGGCAGGGCGAGTGCGGGTCGGGTGTTTTGCAACTTGTTGATTCGACAACAGGAATGCCGCAGATTACGGGCCGCTATCTTAGCCAGAGCCAGGGGCGGGATGCCCTGGGTGAAGGCGTGGCAGCTCTCTACTTGGAAAAGGATCCGCGCGGAAAGTCTTTGGAAGAAGTCGCGCCCGAGGCTTTTGCCAGCCTCAAGGCGCATGCGGCGTTGATGCGCAACAAGCTGCGCGAGGAAATGCAGGTCGAGTTCGTGATCGAAAACGGCCAGGTTCATATTCTGGACGGGGTGCGGGTGCAGCGCAGTGCTCGGGCCGCGCTGCGGATCGCCGTACGACTGGCCGAGGATGGCATCATTCCGCCGCAAGAGGCGGTTATGCGGGTTGATCCGCATTCGCTGAACGAGATGTTGCACCGGCAGGTTCATCCAGAGGCTCGCCGGGACGTGCTGACCACTGGCATCGCTGCCAGCCCGGGGGCTGCAACGGGCAAGATCGTTTTTACCGCCGCCGAGGCACAGGCCAGTGCCGCACGTGGTGAGCCCTGTATTTTGGTGCGCCGCGAGACATCTCCGGAAGATGTGCGTGGGATGCACGCGGCTGTTGCAGTGCTGACCGAAAAGGGTGGCATGACCAGTCACGCTGCCGTGATTGGTCGTGGATTGGGTCTGCCTTGTATCGTTGGCGCGTCCGAGATGCGGTTCCAGACCAAGAAAAGGTTGGTAACCGCACCGGATGGGCGTGTGTTCAAAACCGGCGATACGCTGACGATTGACGGGACTTCGGGGCAGGTGCTGGCGGGGCAGCCAGCAATGCTTGAGGCCGCACTGGATGACTGTTTCCAGACGCTGATGGGCTGGGCGGATGATGAACGTGACATTGCAATCCGCGCCAACGCGGACACGCCGGCTGATGCGCAAACTGCGCGGAATTTTCTGGCGCAGGGGATTGGCCTGTGCCGGACCGAGCATATGTTCTTTGATCCCGGCCGTCTGATCGTGATGCGTGAGATGATCTTTGCGCAAACGTCCTCGGGTCGTGCGGCCGTTCTGGAGCGTTTGCTGCCGATGCAGCGCGAGGATTTCGTGCAACTGTTCCGGATCATGGAAGGGCAGCCGGTCTGTATCCGTCTGTTTGATCCGCCCCTGCACGAGTTTCTGCCAACCACACGTAGTGGGCAGCGCGAACTGGCCGAGGCGCTGGATCTGCCGGTTTCCGACGTTGAACGACGCGTGGCGGCGATGACCGAATACAACCCGATGTTGGGTCTGCGCGGTGTGCGCCTGGGCGTAACCGTGCCTGAAATCTACGACATGCAGGCCCGCGCTATCTTTGAGGCAACGCTTGAGGCCAGCAAGGATGGCGCTCCCGTGGTGCCTGAGGTGATGATCCCGTTGGTGTCAGCCAAGCGCGAGGTTGAACTTGTGAAGTCCCGCATCGATTCCGTCGCTGCAGCGGTGGCCAGCGAACGCGGGCAGGAATTCGAATACCGGCTGGGCGTAATGGTCGAAACCCCGCGGGCTTGCTTGCGGGCGGATGAGATCGCACCGCAGACTTCGTTCCTGAGTTTCGGCACCAACGACCTGACCCAAATGACCTACGGACTGTCCCGCGACGATGCGGGTCGATTCATGTCTGCCTATGTGCGTCAGGGCGTCTTTGTCGAAGACCCGTTTCATGTGCTTGACCCGGACGGGGTGGGCGAATTGCTGAAGCTCGGGGCTGAACGTGGACGCCAAGCGCAACCGGACGTTACCCTGTCTGTGTGCGGCGAACACGGCGGAAACCCCGAATCAATCGCCATTTGCCGCGATCTGGGGTTCGACTATGTGTCATGCTCTCCATTCCGGGTGCCAGTCGCTCGGCTGGCTTCCGCTCAACTGGCGATTTCGTCCAGACTTGGGGGTTGACACAGGGCCTTTCCCCTAGGATTGGTGGTATTTAGGCAACCTTGTGGTGGAATTAAATTTCCTCACGGGCGATTTTCCACTTGCGTTTTCTTCTGATCTGGACGTCCTTGCCGGACTGCGCTAAATGCCTCGTCGCGCCCGCCGGGGGAGGGTACGGCGCGATTTGTGCCTGTGCGAGGTTATCTGATGCTACGATACATACTGGCTGCTGCCACAATGGCGGCAACCATGCTGCCAAGTGTGTCTTTCGCTGAGAGGGAAGCCACCGATACTGCCGAACGCGAACTTGTCACCCGGACCGATCTGCCCGGGCAGAACTTTCGCAACTATCTGACTCTGTTCAAGCCCCGCAAAGAGCTTGAGCCTGTAAAAGTTTCGTACTCCAAGAACTGGCTGGATCAACGGCCCAATGCTTCGGGGGACGAACACTTCAAATGTCTGGCCGAAGCGTTGTACTTTGAAGCGCGTGGCGAAAGCGTGCGCGGTCAGTTCGCCGTGGCCGAGGTCATTCTGAACCGTGTCAAAAGCAGCCGTTTTCCGAATTCGCTGTGTGGCGTGATCAAGCAGGGAACGGGTAAGAAATACCAATGCCAGTTCACCTATACCTGCGACGGTCGCAAGGAAGTGATCCGTGAGAAAAAGGCCTATGAGCGTGTATCCAAGGTAGCGCGTGCCGCAATTGACGGCGTTTCCAAGGAACTGACCGAAGGGGCTACGCATTACCACACTACTGCGGTTAAGCCGTCGTGGTCGCGTGTCTACAAGGAAACTGCGCGCATTGGCGTGCATATCTTTTACCGGCACAACTACCGGACTGCGAGCAACTAAAAGGCTACCCCGCGCTGTTAAAAATGCGGCGCGGGGTGTCGAACTTGGCCGATCATGGGCCTACAGACCGGATGCACCGGTGTTCATGAACCTCAATCACATCGGTGACGTTTCGAATGCCAGAGCGGGGCATATCGGCGGGATCGACCTGGATTTGCTTTACCCAACGCCGCATTCGATGTCTGGAATGGCGTTTGAGGCAGTGTTATACGCCCGCGCACCATATAGTTTTGGCTGATCAGTCCACCAAGCCCGAAAAGGTCCGTTGTATGAGCTCTGAAATCCGTCTTGCCTTTGCGCACCCGTCCGAGCGGTCCGAAGCGACCGCCACGCGTGGCCCGCTGGATCGCATCTCATTGCGGGACCATATCGTCGAGGTTGAGATCGGCGCCTTTCAGGCCGAGCGCGGCACGACCCAACGTATCTGCTTCAATATCGTGGTCGAGGTACGCCCGCTAACCGACCCGATCGATGATGACGTGGATCGCATCCTGTCGTACGACCGCGTGACCGAAGCAATTTCCCACGAGCTGGCCGCCGAGCGGCTGAACCTGCTTGAGACATTAGCGGATCGCGTGGCGGAACGTATTCTGCTTGAGCCTCAGGCCGTAAGAGCCTTTGTTCGAATTGAAAAACTTGATCGTGGGCCGGGTGCTTTGGGCGTCGAAATTGTGCGTGGTAAGGATACGATCCACCATGATGTGGTCGAGGAAGAACGCCCGCATCCACGGTTGGCCTTCCTCTCGAACGAGGCAATGGCCTCGTCCAATCTGACCGGTTGGGTTGATCAGCTGGAAAACCGCCAGCGTCCTTTGATCCTGTGCGTGGGCGCGGCGGATATGGATGTGCCTCAGACCGGTCACGCAATGACGCAGCGCCGGATTGATCTGCTGGCAATCGAACAAAATGCCTGGGTTCTGGCCGCGAAGGATCACCGTTGCGTGGTCGTATCAACGCGGACCGAGTTGGACTGGGCGATGAAGAATGGCCAGATCTGCGTCTGGGCGCCGTCCAAGATTGTGCTGGATGCGGTTGACGGCCCTTCGGCTGCGCCATCGGATGCCGTCGCCTTGGCGGCGTGGTTTGCGGCCACGTTTGAAGCCAGCGAAATGTTGGTGATTGGCGGTGCTTTACCGACTGCCCCGAAAACGCCTCTGCGCGCCATTCCGGTGGATCAGGCGCAACTGTGACCGAGTATTACCGACCGCTGGTACAACATGGCCCGGCCCGGCCAGACGGGGCAGTGCCTCTTGCTGGGCAGACTTTGTGGTTCACCCATGCAGAACGGCTGTCACGGACTGATGCCCCGAGCGTTGTTGCAGCGCAGGAGATTCCCGGCGACGTATTAGCACGACTGACTGGGCCGCGCGCCGAAATCGCCGGGTTGGCAATGGATCGTCCACAGATCATGGGCATCCTCAACGCCACTCCGGACAGCTTTTCCGACGGTGGCGTGCACAACTCGGTCGAGGCGGCAGTATCCTCTGCCGAACGGATGGTGGCACATGGGGTCAGCATTTTGGATATCGGAGGCGAGTCGACGCGTCCCGGTGCCTCTTATGTGGCCGAAGATGAGGAAATCACGCGTACTCAACCCGTAATCGAGGCCATCCGTGCCAACACGCAGGCGCTGATTTCCATCGACACCCGCAAAGCCAGCGTTGCGCGGGCGGCTTGGAATACTGGGGCCGGGTTGATTAACGACGTCTCCGGCTTCACTTTTGACCCGCAGTTGGCCCCGTTTTGCGCTGAGGTTGATGCTCCGGTTTGTGTGATGCACATGCAGGGCGATCCGGCCACGATGCAGGACGACCCGCAATATGATGACGTGTTGCTGGATGTCTACGATTTCCTTGAGGGGATGGTGGCGCAGCTAGAGCAACTGGGTCTGAGCCGCGACAAGATTGTGGCTGATCCGGGTATCGGATTTGGCAAGACGCAGGCACATAATCTGACCCTTCTGCAAAACCTCAGCCTGTTTCACGGGTTAGGCTGCCCGATCCTGCTGGGAGTTTCGCGCAAAGGGCTGATAGGGCAGATCGGTCAGGAACCGCGCAAGGACGCGCGCGC
Organism: Ruegeria sp. ABF4_144; assembly: GCF_056160045.1. NCBI lineage: Bacteria > Pseudomonadati > Pseudomonadota > Alphaproteobacteria > Rhodobacterales > Roseobacteraceae > Ruegeria > Ruegeria sp. ABF4_144. Next base: position 1,945,392 of record NZ_JBSWWK010000001.1, on the reverse strand, counting down.
GCCGGGATCAATCGCCGTGGCGTTGGCCGGATTGTCTCAGGGCGTGCAGATCCTGCGGGTTCATGACGTGCCTGAGACCGCTCAGGCCTTGCGTCTTTGGGCCGCCGTCCGGTAATCCGGTCGCAGGCAAGAAATTACGGAGTGACACGATGCGCAAGCTGTTCGGAACCGACGGGGTGCGGGGCACCGCCAACACCCACCCGATAACTGCCGAGATGGCCTTGCGTATCGGCGCTGCCGTTGGGCGTTACTTCCGCCGCGATCAATCCGGTGCGCACCGGGTGGTGATCGGAAAGGACACGCGCCTTTCGGGCTACATGCTAGAAAACGCATTGACTGCGGGGCTGACCTCGACCGGTATGAATGTGTTGCTGCTGGGCCCGGTGCCGACGCCGGCGGTTGGGCTGATGACCCGGTCGATGCGCGCGGATCTGGGTGTGATGATTTCGGCCAGCCACAACCCGGCCGAGGATAACGGCATCAAGTTTTTCGGCCCGGACGGATATAAGCTGTCTGATCAGGCTGAATTGGAAATCGAGCGCTTGATCGAAGAAGGGGTCAAACCTTCTCAGGCACAAAACATCGGCCGTGCGCGCAGGGTAGATGATGCGCGGTTCCGCTATGGCGAGCGGGTGAAATCCTCGCTGTCACGTGACCTGCGTCTGGACGGGCTGAAGGTTGTGGTGGATTGCGCCAATGGCGCCGCGCACCGCACCGCGCCCGAGGTTCTGTGGGAGCTGGGCGCCGAAGTTATTCCGGTCGGGATTGCGCCGAACGGTAAGAATATCAACCTGAATTGCGGCTCGACCAAACCTCAGTTGGCGGCCGAGACGGTGGTAGCCCATGGCGCGGATGTAGGGATTTGTCTGGATGGTGATGCCGACCGCGTGGTGATGGTTGACGAATATGGACAGGTCGCCGATGGCGACCAGTTGATGGCACTGCTGGCGACAAGCTGGGCCAAAGCCGATCGCCTTGAAGGCGGCGCGCTGGTTGCGACGGTCATGTCCAACCTCGGGCTGGAACGGCACCTTGCCGCGCAAGGGCTGCGGCTGGAACGGACGGCGGTTGGTGACCGATATGTCGTTGAACGGATGCGCGAAGGTGGATTCAATCTGGGCGGCGAACAGTCGGGTCATATCGTCATGAGCGATTACGCCACCACCGGCGACGGCCTGATGGCTGGTCTGCATTTCCTAGCCGAGATGGTGCATTCGGGCCGCAAAGCGTCCGAGCTGTCGGTGCAGTTCGAAACCGTTCCGCAACTGCTCAAGAACGTTCGCTATCAGGACGGGCAAGCCCCGCTGGAGAATAGCACCGTCAAAGCAGCAATCGCGGATGCTGAGGCACGCCTGAACGGGCAGGGACGTCTGCTGATCCGCAAATCGGGCACCGAACCGCTGATCCGAGTGATGGCGGAATGCGAGGATGACGCTCTGTTGGCGCAAGTTGTAGATGGCATCGTGGCCGAGGTCGAAGCTGTCGCGGGTTAACGCCCGATCAGCATCTTGCGCAGGCTGAACCACTGGCTGATCGCCAACCCGGTCAGGATCATGATCAACGCGATGTAGAAGCGCAGCGGCAGCGCCTCGGACAGAATCCAGGCGCCAAAGATCATTGACCAGATTGGCACCTGATAATTGACCAGAGTCAGGAAAACGGAACCCGCGCTGCGAATGATCGAAACCCTCAGCAAGGTTGCAAAGGCGGTGGGCAAAAGGCCCAGTGCGATGATCGCCAAGCCGGGACGCGTGCCCTCCCAGCGGGGCAGCCCCTCGATCATCAGCATGATCGGCAGCAATAGTGCCGCGCCAACGACAAGAGACAGCGCAGCCAAAGCAACGGGATCAACCGGCGGGCAACGCCGGGTAAAGATCGAGGCGCAGGAATAGCACAGGGCGGCTCCGATACAGGCCAGTTGCGCCACGGGTTCTGCCCCCTGTCCGATCTGTGCCAGCCCTGGACCGATTAGCACCAATGCCCCGCAAAACCCCAGAGAGACCCCAAGAAATCTGCGAAGGTTCAGCGGCTCATCGGAAAAGAAATGCGCCAGAGGCAGCACCATCAGCGGGATAGCTGCCATCGACAGACCTGCAAAGGCCGACGGCACGTATTGCTGCCCCCAGCTAAGCAACATGAATGGCAACGCGGTCGACAACAGGCCGATGATGGCGATGTAACCCCAAAGCTTCCGGTCGCCCGACGGTAGTTTGCGCCCTGTCAGTGCCATCATCCCCAGCAAGGTCAACGCCCCCAGCGTGGTGCGTGCAGTGGCAACGGTAACCGGTCCGTATCCCTCCAGCGCCATGGTAACAACCATGAACGTCCCGCCCCAAATGAGGCCCAAGGTGATAACGCCGCTCCAATCGCGGGATGTGGGTTGGTCAACCATAGTGTGCCTTGGCGTCGGGAGCTGTTGAGACAAAAAGGGCGGCCGATTGGCCGCCCTTTCTTAAAGAACTGTTGTGATTAGTTCTTTTCCTTGTCGACCATTTTACCTGCCGAGATCCAGGGCATCATGGCGCGCAGTTTCGCACCGGTTTCCTCGATCATGTGCTCGTCATTGGCGCGACGCGATGCTTTGATGGTCGGCTGACCAACAGCGTTTTCCAGCATAAAGTCACGAACGAATTTTCCCTGCTGGATGTCGTTCAGAACCTCTTTCATACGTGCTTTGGTCTCGTCGTATTTCAGGATACGCGGGCCGGTGACGTACTGGCCGTATTCGGCAGTGTTCGAGATCGAGTAGTCCATGTTCGCGATGCCACCTTCGTAGATCAGGTCCACGATCAGCTTCACTTCGTGCAGACACTCGAAATAGGCCATTTCCGGCGCGTAGCCGGCTTCGACCAGAGTTTCAAAGCCGCAGCGGATCAGCTCAACCAGGCCGCCGCACAGAACGGCTTGTTCACCGAACAGGTCAGTTTCGCATTCTTCGCGGAAGTTGGTTTCGATGATGCCCGAACGGCCGCCACCGATGGCCGAGCAGTAGGACAGACCGATTTCCAGCGCTTTGCCGGTTGCGTCGTTGTTGACTGCGACCAGGCAAGGCACGCCGCCGCCTTTGACGTATTCGCCGCGCACGGTGTGGCCGGGGCCTTTGGGGGCCATCATGATAACGTCGACGCCGTCTTTCGGCTCGATCAGGCCAAAGTGGACGTTAAGACCGTGGGCAAAGGCAATGGCCGAGCCGGGCTTGATGTTGTCATGCACGTATTTCTTGTAGGTTTCAGCCTGCAGTTCGTCGGGCATGGTGAACATGATGACGTCGCACCATGCGGCCGCTTCGGCGATACCCATGACTTCCAGACCTTCGGCTTCGGCCTTCTTGGCCGATGCAGAACCTTCGCGCAGAGCGACAACAAGGTTCTTGGCACCCGAGTCGCGCAGGTTCAGCGCGTGGGCGTGGCCTTGCGAGCCATAGCCCAGGATTGCCACTTTTTTGTCTTTGATCAGGTTGATGTCGCAATCGCGATCGTAATAGACGCGCATGATTCCGGTCCTTTCTGTTACGGTTGTTGAGCTTTTAGTTCGGTATCGGTTCCATGGCGAGCGTTGATGCATTGAGTTTTCGACGAAAGAATGAAAAGTTATTCTTCAAAAGTTAAAATGGCGAGAAAATCATGCTTGATGACATGGATCGGCGCATTCTGCGCCATCTGCAGGCCGAACCCTCCCTTTCCACGGCCGAACTGGCCGAGCGGTGCGGCATCAGTCAGGGCGTGTGTTGGCGCCGGGTCGAAAAGATGGAGGCTTCAGGCGTCATTCAAGGGCAAGAGGCCTTCATTGACTGGGCGGCGCTTGGATATGCCGTTGAGGTCTCGCTGCGTGTGACGCTGGATAAGACACAGCCGCGTGCCTTTGATGAATTCACCGCCGCTGCGCGGGAAGTGTCCGAAGTGATCGAGATTCAGACCTTTCTGGGGCGGGTAGATGTGCGGCTTTCTGTGCTGGCGCGCGACATGTCCCATTACCAGCAAATCTACCGTGATCGTATTCTGACCCTGCCGCACATCGCCGATATCGAGGCGCTGATGCATATCGCTCGGGTGAAGCGAAACGAGGTTCTGCCAGTATGATCGAGCTTGATGAAACTGACCGCCAAATCCTGCGTGCTTTGGTGCAGGACGCCACGCAAAGTGCCGGAGCACTTGGTCGTAAAATGGGACTGTCACAGCCAGCGACTTGGCGACGTATCAGGCGGCTAGAAACTGCGGGCGTTATCCGAGGTCGTCGTCTACGTTTAAACGCCGAAGCATTGGGGTTCGGCGTGACGGTTTTTCTGGGCGTCAAGCTGGCGCGCAAGGGGCAGGTCAGTCTGGAAGATTTCGAACGCGCCGTCAGCGCCATCCCCGAGGTTCAGACGGTCGAGCACGTCCTTGGCCTGTACGATTACCGCCTGCGGGTCGTTGCGCGTGACCTGTCCGACTTTGAGCGGGTCTTGCGGCGGCGGATCATGACCTTGCCCGGCGCCGGGGATGTCGAGGCCAATGTGCTTCTCAGCGAAGAGCGCTTGCCCGGTCCGATCGGTTAGCTGGGATTAATACTTGGTGCGGATGCAGTACCCGGGATGGTGCGTCATGCGCGCAAAGGTCATCGGCTGACCATCCCTCCAGGTCGTCCGCTCAAGCTGAATCATTGAGGTGCCGGCGGTGGTACCCATGAATTCCGCCAGGCGCCCGTCGGCAGAGATCGCGCAAAAGGCAATCTCGGCCTCGGTGAAGGGGGCGACATTCAACAACCATTCATGCGGTCCCTGCGAATTGAGATCGGCATGTTCCACTTCGGGAATGGTAGTAATGTTGATCCAACGCTCTTCCAACTGGAAGGGACGGTTGTCCGCGTAATGCATGCAAATCACATGCAAAACACGAGCTTCCGGCGAAACGCTAAGCTGCGATGCCAACCACCCGGGGCTGGTAACGATGCTCCGCTCGACCAGCGCATAACGATAGGTCGAATTTTGGTTCTCGACAGCCTGACGCGCCAGCGACAGCTCCAGTTTCGCATGCTTGCTGGGTTCTTTTTTGACCCGTGTTCCGCTTTTTCGCTTACGCTCGACGAAACCCTGATCGGCAAGTTCGCGCAGCGCGCGGTTTACGGTTGCACGGGCACAATTGAATTCTTCGGCAAGCTGCGTTTCGGTCGGCAGCAAAGATCCCTGAGGCCAAATTCTGCTTTCAATACGACGTTTAACCTCGTCACGTACGACCTGAAAACTGATCCGCTTATGAGCAGTCACGAGAAGTAATACCTTTCTTCTACAAAGTGTATGTATCTGTTCAGAAACACCTCTGGGTGTAAAGGGGTGGTGACACTATTTGGCGTCACAAAGGTGGGTTTATTGTGCAGTTTCGGACCTGTTTTTCACGGGGAAATAAGGTTCCGTGACGTCAATTGTCGGCGCAAGAAAACTGCGTTACCAATTTCGGCAAAAGACTCACGTTGCTCGAGTACTGTTTGAAAGGACAAATCATGCCGGCGCTTTTGGATAGCATTGACCCCAATGGGCTTGAGGAATTCTCGGTTGTATTTACCGACCGTTCCCTGAATCACATGTCGGCCCGGTTTCAGACCGTCATGCGCGACATCTCAACGATGCTAAAGGATGTCTACAACGCGGACGCCGTCGCAGTAATTCCGGGTGGTGGAACATATGGGATGGAGGCCGTGGCCCGCCAGTTTGCGCGCAATGCCAACGTTCTGGTGGTGCGGAACGGGTGGTTTTCCTACCGTTGGAGCCAGATCATCGAATCCGCGGACCTGACGGCGTCGGCAACGGTGCTCAAGGCGCGGCAGACCGGAAACTCCAGCCCTTCTCCGTTTGCACCCGCGCCGATTGAAGAGGTGGTAGCAACTATTCGCGAACAACGACCGGACGTGGTGTTCGCACCGCATGTCGAAACCTCGGCTGGTTTGATTCTACCGGATGACTACGTGACGGCCATGGCCGGTGCTGCGCATGAGGTAGGGGCGTTGATGGTGTTGGATTGCATCGCCTCGGGCTGTGCCTGGGTCGACATGAAGGCGACGGGTGTGGATGTCCTGATCTCGGCCCCGCAGAAAGGCTGGAGCGCGTCGCCTTGTGCCGGGCTGGTCATGCTGTCCGAACGGGCTGAGGCGCGTTTGGAAGAGACCACATCCGATAGCTTTGCAGTAGACCTGAAGAAATGGCGTCAGATCATGCAGGCTTATGAGAATGGCGGACATGCTTATCACGCGACGATGCCAACCGATGCGCTGCAGGCGTTCCGGGACACGATGGTTGAGACCCGCGACTATGGTTTTGAAAAACTGCGTGACGCGCAATGGGCGTTGGGCAACGGTGTACGGGCGATGTTGAAGGATAAGGGCATAGTATCAGTGGCCGCCGATGGGTTCGGCGCGCCGGGCGTTGTTGTCAGCTACACTTCAGACTCCGAGATTCAAAACGGCAAGAAGTTCGCTGCCTTGGGGATGCAGATCGCCGCCGGTGTGCCGCTGCAATGTGATGAGCCCGAAGGATTCAGCACCTTCCGTCTGGGCTTGTTTGGACTGGACAAGCTATACGACGTGGATGGCACAATCGCGCGGCTCAAGCGCGTTTTGGATCAGGTACTGTGATCTTCTGATTGATCTAGGGGCCTCAGCGCACGCCGAGGCCCATCTGCATTAACGTCTTGCGCACGGGCGGCAGGGAATAGAGCGCATTCAGCCCCATCGCCCGCGCATCGCGCAGCGGCCGAGCCTCGATCATTGAGGCGCGGTTCAACAGATCGATTCCTTTGACGCGCATCTCGATCTCGGTGTGACGCGCCTTATGGTAGGCGTCCAACATTTGCGCATCGCCCAAACCGTCGGGTCGGGCTTGGGCCAGATCCAACAGGCTGCGCAGGTCACCTAGCGACATGTTTAACCCTTGGGCGCCGATGGGCGGCACCACATGAGCTGCTTCGGCCATCAGGGCAATGCGTTCTCCCGACAACCGTTCTGCTGATTGGCTGATGATCGGCCAGATGGTCTGGCGCGAGGCCAGTTTCAGCGGCCCGAACAACCCGCAGGAACGCTGGGTCATCAGAGCTTCAAACGCTTCGGGTTCGGTATTCAGCAGTTCAACCGCACGCGGACCGCGTTCCATCCAGACAATTGCGGATGAGGGCTGGCCTTGCCAGTCGGGCAGGGGGACCAGCGTGAACGGTCCGCCTGAACGGTGAATCTCAGTTGAGACGTTGTCATGTGGGATCGGATGCGTCACGGCAAAGGCCAACGCCTTCTGACCGTAGCGTGTGGTGTGCACGTTGATCCCAGCGGCCTCACGCATCGGAGAATTGCGCCCGTCCGCCGCGACGACCAGTTTGCAGCGGATGCGGCTGCCGTCGCTCAGGCCTACACGGGCCTCGGCGGTGCGGGTAAACAGGCTGACGGTGCCGGTCCCGGGGCGGAAATCGACATTAGGCAGCTCGGTCAGGCGAGCCACCATTTCGCGCCGGAGCAACCAGTTGGGCAGGTTCCAGCCAAAGGGCTGATCCGAGATATCGGCCGCGTTGAAATCGCGCACCACGCGGGGTTCGGGCACGTCGCCGCCCGCATCCACAATGCGCATGATCTGTAGAGGGGCGGCGTATTCATCCAGCCGCCGCCACAGCCCGCATTGTTCCAAAAGCCCATGCGCCGGTTGCAGAAACGCCGTGGTCCGCAGGTCGGATCCATCCACATCGCGTTCGGTGATTGGTGGGGTAGGGTCGACGCAGACAACGTCGAACCCTGCGGTTCCAAAAACCGCCGCAGCGGTAAGTCCGGCGATTCCTCCGCCGGAAATCAGGATGTCACAGCTGTCTGTCATGGCCTTGGTCTCCGAGTCTTGGGCAAAAACTAGTTCGGTTCCAAGGTGGGTGCCAAGTGACATCCTGTCCCGTTTGTCAGCCTCGCGAAATCAGGATGAGGAGGATGAACATCATCGGCACCATCATGACGGCCGGAATATAAAGCCCCGGCAGGCCAAACAGCAGAGCCGAACATCCCCACATGCTGACGATCGCGGCGGCCGTGTAATACCAATCTTCGGCCTCACCATTGGCAGCATCCTTGGCCAGCCAGCCGAAAACGGGGATTGCAAACAACAAGCGCTGCCAAATGGGCAGGCGCCGAGGCATCTCGATCGCGCTCATGGGATTCTCCAGTTCTGTTCGTCGCTGACGCGCATATAGGGGCGATGCTGCACCTGCAAAATGTGCAGATCGTCGCAGTGTGACAGCCTATCGCAGACGCGCCAGAAACGCGGTCAGATCGTCGGTGTGGTGGTGTATATGATCAGCCTCATGCGGCTCGGGCGCGACGTGAATCGTGCGCATTCCCATCGCATGCGGAGCGGCCAGATTGCGCGGTTCATCCTCGAACATCGCGGCTTTGGCCGTTTCGATTCCGTCCTGTGCAAAAATTGCTTCGAACGCCGCTTTTTCGGGCTTTGGTCTATAGCCCGCGTGTTCCACGCCATAGATCGCGTCAAACAGACCACTAAGGCCGCGCGCGTCCAAAACGCGTTCGGCATAGGGCGCGCTGCCGTTGGTATAGACGATACGCCGTCCAGGCAGCGACCGGATATGATCAGCCAGCTCTGCGTCGGGGTCCATGTGGCTCATGTCTACCTGATGAACAGCGTGCAGGTATGGGTCGGGGTCCAAGTCATGCTCGGCCATCAGCCCGGCCAATGTGGTGCCATATTGCCGCCAATAGTGCGAGCGCAGCCTATCCGCCTCGGCCCGGTCTACACCGATGGCCTGCACCACGTAATCCGTCATCAGCACCTCGATCTGATCGAACAGGCGCATGTGCGGCGGATAGAGGGTGTTGTCCAGATCGAACACCCATTGGGTGACATGGGAAAAAGCAGGTTTGACCATGGTTTTGGTTTAGGGCGCGCAGCGTCGGTTTTCAATGCTACTCTTGATCCTGAGGGCAATGGGCGGATAGACATGTTCGAACGAGGAGACAAACCACCCAATGCCCCAATCCAGACAGCCGTCCAAAGACGCCTACAGCCTTATACTCGAAGCGATTGATGTGGGCGTTTACAAGCCTGGCGACCGTCTGGTCGAAAGCGAGCTGGCCGAACGGTTCGGGGTGTCACGCACGCCGATCCGCGAGGCGTTGCAGCGGCTTGAAACACAATCCCTGCTGGAGCGTGACGGCCGGTCTCTGATTGTCGCCTCGCTGGACCACAACCAGATGGCCGAGCTTTATGTGGTGCGACGCGAACTGGAGGGGCTGGCCGCCAAGCTGGCCGCCAAACACGCCACTGAAGAAGAGATCAAAGTGCTACAGGATATGGTTGCTTCCGATGACGCGCTGGTCGATGACCCGACGGCCTTGTCGCGGGCGAACCGGCGGTTTCACGAACAGATCCATCTGGCTTCGCACAATCGCTATCTAGTGCAGCAACTGGATCTTGTGCATCGTACTATGGCGTTAATGGCCACGACATCGCTGGCCGTACAGGGCCGGGGTGAGATTGCGCAGAGTGAGCACAAGGCGATTGTCGAGGCGATCGCAGCCCGCGACGAAGAGGCAGCCGGACGCGCTCTCAAAGAACATATCTCAGTGGCCTTCATGACGCGTCTGAAACAGGATGCCGTTGAGCGCGAAAGTTGACAGTCAGTGCGGCAGGCCCTCTTCACTGGCCTGACCGTGTTGTGTTTTATCCCAGAAGAACGGGTCCAGTAGCAATTCCCACAGGGCCTTGTACGCCGCCAACACGCCCAGCGGAAAATACAGAGGCATTGTCAGCACCCACGGTAGCAGAAAACGTCGTTCACGCGCCGACACCGCTACCGCGCCGACAACTGTGTTGACGGCTTCGGCAAACAGGAACAGACCGAACAACGCGGTCAGCCCAGCACCGGTTAGGACCGGGTCTAGCGGTCCGGGCAGTCCAAAGGTTGTCAGCCAGAAAACCCACAGGACCGGGGCCAGCAGGAATTGCCCGATTGTTCCAATAAAGAATGCTTGTACGCCAAAAAATCGCCAAGGGCCGAGATCTTTCAGCAATACTTGAGGTGACCGCATGTGAACGAGGTAAGTGACCATGAATCCCTTGAGCCAGCGAGAGCGCTGCCGCACCCAGGGCCAAGCGCGGAAATTCGCCTCTTCATAGGTGGCGGTATCGACCATTTCCGTACGATAGCCCGCCCGACTGAGTCTTACGCCCAGGTCGGCATCTTCGGTAACGTTATGAGCATCCCAACCGCCCAGTTCCAACAGCTTGTCACGGCGGAAAAAGAAGGTGGTCCCGCCCAGCGGTACGACAAGCCCCAGTCGCGCGATGCCCTGCAGTATAACTCGGAACCAGCTGTTGTATTCGATAGTAAAGCAGCGTGACCGCCAGTTTGTGCGTGGGTTGTAGTAATCCAGAACGCCCTGCAGGCAGACGACGTTTTCATCGGCTTGGGCAAAGTGCCGGACAACGCGTTCGATCTGGTCGGGCTGCGGCGCGTCTTCAGCATCCCAGACGCCTAAGACCTCACCACGGCAGAAATCCAATGCGTAGTTCATCGCGCGGGGTTTCGTGGTCAGACCGTTCAGGGCGGGGACTTCAATGGTTCTGATCCAGCTGGGCAGATCGACCTGCGCCAACGTGGACCGCGTCACCTCGTCGGTTTCTTCCAGAACCAGGATGATATCCAGCAGCGCCTTGGGATAGGTCAGCCGCCGCAACCGCCGGATCAGCGCATCGGCGATTTCCCGTTCCTTGTAGAGCGGCACCATGATTGACACGCAGGGCAATATCAATGGCGGGTTGGAGGGCGTAGCCTTGGACGGGTGGGTCCAGCGATGCCAGACGAAGCTTAACAGACCTGACAGGCGCAGAGTTAAAAACAAGACTAGGCTGATCACGGCAATTGCCACCAGAATGGCAAATCCGGCCAGTGGAAAAAGCGCAAACAGCGCGACAAAGCAAGCGAGCGCGGCTGCTGGTCCTGCTCGGGATCGAGGGGTCCAGGACCGGCAGCTTTGATCAATTTCCACTCGTGCCTCGGCCGATTTGGTCAAAGGGATAGAGAACGCGCGCGCGATTGCCCCGTCGATCTGGTCTGTTGGGGCGAGTACGGGAAGAACAGTGTATCCGGCATCTTCCAGATCGCGGCTGACATCCGGAAACAGATCGGGCCGCGCCGTGGCGACCAGCAGAATAGGGCCTATGTGACGCCAAGGGATGACGTTGTGGGTCAGCCAAAACTCAACGGGTTTAATCTGGCATAGATCGGCGGGTGGGGGTGAGCTATTCAGATCGGCGATCTGAAGGCCGGTTTGTTCGGAAAGGGCGCTCAGCACGTCCTGTCGGTTGACCCAGCCCTCGGCCACCAGAATTTCACCCAGCGGCGCTTGTTGCCAGGATTGCAGGAACAGCGCTTCGTCCAACTGCGCCTTTGTGATCAGGCCACGGTCGACAAGGCAAGCCCCCAAGGGCTTGCGTTCCTGAGCAGGTATCGGCGCGGCCTGCGCGAAATGCTGCAGGTTCAGTTCGACCATAACGAAACAACCCTGACGCGGTTAGCAGGCGTCAGGGTTGCTCAATTAGGGTTAACAGCAGGTTAACTATGTATAATCAGCTGTTTATGCCGTGGCCTTCTTGTTCGCCATAGCATCGGCAAAGCGTTCGAACAGATAGAAACTGTCCTGAGGGCCGGGCGATGCTTCGGGGTGGTACTGCACTGAATAGACAGGGCGATCAGTCATCCGGATGCCGCAGTTTGAGCCGTCAAACAGCGAGCGGTGGGTCTCAACCACACCTTCGGGCAGGGACTGCGCATCGACCGCAAAGCCGTGGTTCATCGAAGTGATCTCAACCTTACCGGTGTCCAGGTCCTTGACTGGGTGGTTCGCTCCGTGGTGGCCGTGGTTCATCTTGACGGTCTGACCGCCCAGGGCCAGCGCAAGCATCTGGTGGCCCAGACAAATGCCAAAGACGGGCAGATCTGTGGTTTCCAGAACCTCTTTTATCATCGGAACGGCGTACTCCCCAGTGGCCGCCGGATCGCCGGGGCCGTTGGAAAGGAAAACGCCGTCCGGGTTATGCGCCAGAACCTCGGCTGCAGTCGCGGTGGCGGGCAGCACGGTTACGTCACAGCCAGCAGATGCAAGGCAGCGCAGGATGTTGCGCTTGGCACCGAAATCGAGGGCGACAACCTTGTGCGCCGGGGCTTCCTGGCGGGTGTAGCCATCAGGCCAGGCCCAACGCGTCTCATCCCAGCGATAGCTTTGGGCGCAGGTGACCTCTTTGGCCAGATCCATACCTTCGAGACCGGCAAAACCACGCGCGGCGGCGACAAGAGCCTCGATGTCGAAATTGCCATCGGGATCATGCGCCAGCGCCACATGTGGCGCGCCTTGCTGACGGATGGCGCGCGTCAGGCGGCGGGTGTCGACGCCGCCGATAGCGATGCGGCCACGACGGGTCAGCCAGGTCTTCAGCTCTTCGGCCGAGCGCCAGTTGGAAGGCTCGGTCGGGTCCCATTTAACAACCATACCCGCAGCCACCGGATCACCGGTTTCGTCATCTTCGGGGTTCACGCCGACATTGCCGATATGGGGGAAGGTGAAGGTCACGATCTGTCCGGCATAGGAAGGATCGGTCATGATCTCCTGATAGCCGGTCATGGCGGTGTTAAAGCAGAGCTCGGCCACGGTCTGACCGGTAGCGCCGAAGCCCATCCCGTAGAACAGCGTACCATCGGCCAATGCCAGACATGCGGTGGGCTTTGTCGGGGTGTTCTGGGCCATCGGGCGACTCTCCTGCTGGGTAAATCGGCGCATAACTAAGGGGGTTGGGGCGCTGGGTCAAGTCTGTTCAAATTTTGGGCTATTGTGGAAAATCAATGGCTTAGCAATATTCACTTCTGGTTGTGTCGCGCTTTTTGTTTCGATATGGTCGGGGTTCCTTTTCCATGGGGATGGACAGATCATATGGATATGCGATCACGGGTGAACTCTGCCCTGAAGCAAGCAATGAAAGACAAGGATGCCGAGCGTCTATCGACGCTGCGGTTGATTAACGCTGCAATCAAAGACCGCGACATCGCTTCGCGGGCCTCGGACAACGAAGAGGCCAAAGGCTGCGGCGACGCCGAGGTTCTTGAAATCCTTGGGAAAATGACCAAACAGCGCAAGGAAAGCGCCCGCGCCTATGAAGAGGGCGGACGGCTGGATCTGGCCGAGCGAGAACTGCGCGAAGTTGAGGTTATCGAGGAATTCCTGCCCAAGCAGTTGGATGACGATGAGGTCTCCAAAGCTATCCAGACGGCAATTACCGCGACTGGTGCGGGATCAATCCGCGATATGGGCAAGGTGATGGGCGAGCTCAAAACCCGCTATACTGGCCAGATGGATTTCGGCAAGGTCGGACCGATGGTCAAGGATCACCTCTGCGCCGCGTCAAGTGGCGGCTGCTGACACCATTCAATCTCTGATATCTCTATGACTGCGCGACTGGTTCGCGCAGTTTTAGCATTAGGTCATCGTAAAGTGCGATCCGTTCGTCCTCGGACAGGAACGCCCCGATTTCCACTTCGCGCCCATCTCCGGTCAGTGTGACATAGTTTGGAACGGGCCCGCCGTGTTTGTGCATTTCGGGGCGAGCCCAATAACGGTTACAGGTCCACTCCTGCTGGCCCGTGCGCGGGTCGTGGTGAACCAGATGCGCCTTTGTGCCGGTCAGTGTCAGAATCTCAAACATACTGCGGGCGCGGTAGTTGCTCTGGATGGCCAGCCACAGGCCCAGAACGGTTAGCAGCAGAAAGGGCAGTAGCCCCCACAGGATAATCGACCCCAGCACCGCCAGCAGCGGAATCAGCCCAAACAGAAATACCGACAGGATAACGATCATCGCCCCGCGAGGTGGCAGAGAGTTATGCGGCCAAAGGCGCAGTTCTTGTTCAGTTTCAGAGGTCTGTTTCCATCGATAAGGCATAGCGAAAAACTAGCGCAATGCGGTTTCGTGGCGAAGTAAAAAAACTATGCCACATGTCCGACGCGCGCCCACGACAACGCATCGTCCAGACGGTCGTCGCCCCAGAAAACCTCGCCACGGACGACAAGACTGGGGGCGCCGAACACGCCTAGTTTCTCGGCTTGATCTGTTTCGGTCTCTAGGGCCGCCACGGTATCGGGGCTGCGGGCGCGGGCCAACACCAGCCGGGGATCCTGTTGGCACCTGTGCAATGCTTCAGTGATGGCGGTTTCGCTGCCGGCTTCAACGTTTTCCTCAAACCAGATGCGATAGAGGGCTTGGGTAAAGTTCTTGCCCCAACCGTCACCCATGCCCAGCAAGGCAACTTGATTGGCCAGTGCAAGATCCGAGATCGGGTAGGGCGCGGGCAATTGCGCGTGAATGTGGTACTTTGCAGCCCGGCGTTCGATATCCCGCCACATATAAGCTGATTTCACAGGCTTGCCTGCAAACGGGATGTTCTGCTGGTCCTTCATCACGCTGCGCACGTTGAACGGTCGCCATTTGACCGAGACCTCATGTTCTGCGCACCAGTCATCCAGACGCATAACCGTCAAAAAACTGTACGTGCTGCCTATGGAATACCAAAAGTCGATTTCGGGCATGCGATCACTCCGATCTCAGAGTTTCACGATGTATCATATACTAATTCAGTCAGTTTTTCGAATGCTGCCTTGAATATAGAGTCATTCAGAGACGCCATGCCTGCTTTAAAGCAGGGCATTGTCGATGGGCTGCGCGGGTTGAGGCGCCACGCCGCACCCTGTCATCTGGCGCATGTCAATCTCGATCGTACGGCACATCGCTGAGATAGGAACATCTGTGACATCTCCTTCGAACGGGTCCTCCATCGAGGCGCTGACACGTTCGGTCACGAAGAAAATCCAGCAGACCAAAGCGCCGACCGGTGCAAATGTCAGCCAATCCGTCAGGACCGTTTTTATCAGCGTGGCATCGGCCCCGACCATGATCGAGCGTTCGTCATTGAAGGCCAGCGGCAGCATGAAGATGAAAATCCAACTGAACAGGCGACCAACTTCTGCGACCTGCCGTGGGAAAGGGGTATTCTTGATCCTTTCGCACCGACCCTGAGCTGTCGAAAACCGGGCCAGGCGATCCATCAATGCGACGTGCCAGAACGAGTCGATTTGCCCTTGTTGTGCCATCTCTGACAACCGCTGCGCCTGCAGGTTGATCAGACACGCAGCGCGATTGTTTTTGCTTTCCAACCGGGGCAGATCCGTCGCCAATTGGTGGTTCTGCCAGCTTTCTGGCATCTGGTGTTTGTCCGGTGCGGCGGGCAGGGGCGAATGTCCGAACAACCAAGGGCTACGCTTGCGGCCAGTCAAAGAGGGTTGGCGCAACTGGTAGGCAAGCATGTTCAGCCATGCGATGTGTCGTTCGATCAATTCGTTGCGCAGCTCATCATCGATTACAGAACCATTTGGTTGCACCAAAGTGCTGACTGTGTTGGCCCAATCCCGGCTTGTATTCGCAATGTCACCCCAAACCCTGCGGGCTTCGGTCCAGCGGCCATAGGTCGACGTGTTTTTGAACCCCAGAAAAAAGGCCACGGCCAGACCCAGCATCGCCACAGGCGGGCTTGGGTTTGATATCAGGTCAATGGGTGTAAGCTCATCCACCACCTGGACCAGAAAAATCCAGGCAAGAACCAGGCAGATAAACCCAATCGATCCTTTGAGCAGTTTTCGTACCGAAATGCCGTCGTGAAGTAACATCGTCTGGGTATATCCGCCGGAAAGTCATGAAATTCGTTTTTCGAATTTTATTCCCATCTCCGCAGTTGTGTCTACGCAACCGCGTGCCTTGGCGGTACTGCAAGAAAAAGCCCCGCACAAGGCGGGGCTTTCGTAGGTCTATGAATGGCGGGATCAGTGCGCGTGGCCTTTGTCCCAGTCTTCCTGCTTCGGCAGCTGCTCAAACGTGTGCTCGGGCGGCGGTGAAGGCAGGGTCCATTCCAGCGTGTCCGCGTATTCGTTCCACGGGTTCGGACGGGTCTCTTTCGCTCCGCGCAGCAGGGCGTAGATCACGATTCCGAAGAACAGCAGGAACGAGGCGAACGAGATGAACGCACCAATCGACGATACAAAGTTCCACTGAGCGAACGCTTCAGGGTAGTCGATGTAACGGCGCGGCATGCCCTGGCGGCCCAGGAAGTGCTGCGGGAAGAAGGTCAGGTTGGCGCCGATGAAGAACAGCCAGAAATGAACCTTACCCCAGAATTCCGAGTACTGACGACCGGTCATCTTCGAGAAGTAGAAGTATACTCCTGCAAAGATCGCGAAGACAGCACCCAGCGACATCACATAGTGGAAGTGCGCAACAACGTAGTACGTGTCGTGATAAGCACGGTCGATACCGGCCTGCGACAGAACCACGCCGGTCACACCGCCAACGGTGAACAGGAACAGGAAGCCGAAAGCGAACAGCATCGGCGTCTTGAACTCGATCGAGCCGCCCCACATGGTCGCGATCCACGAAAAGACCTTAACGCCGGTCGGAACCGCAATAACCATCGTGGCCAGCATAAAGTAGGCTTGCTGACGCAGGGACATGCCGACTGTGTACATGTGGTGCGCCCACACGACAAAGCCCAGAACACCGATCGCGATGATCGCCCAAACCATCGGCAGGTAACCGAAGATCGGCTTGCGTGCGAAGGTCGCAATCACGTGGCTGATGATGCCGAAACCGGGCAGGATCACGATGTACACTTCCGGGTGGCCGAAGAACCACAGGATGTGCTGATACAGGATTGGGTCACCGCCACCGGCCGGGTCAAAGAAGGTGAAGCCAAAGTTGCGGTCCATCAGTAGCATGGTGATCGCGCCCGCCAGAACCGGCAAGGACAGCAGAATCAGCCACGAGGTGACGAAGATCGACCAGCTGAACAGCGGCACCTTGAACAGGGTCATGCCCGGGGCACGCATGTTCAGGAAGGTGGTGATCATGTTGATCGCGCCGAGGATCGAGGAGGCGCCCGATACGTGTACGGCGAAAATCGCAAGGTCCATGGACATGCCGCCCTCGGTCGTGGACAGCGGCGGGTACAGAACCCAGCCCACACCCGAACCAAGCTGGTCGTTACCACCGGGGCTTAGCAGCGAGGCGACGCCAAGCGAGGTACCAGCAACGTACAGCCAGAAGGACAGGTTGTTCATCCGCGGGAACGCCATATCCGGCGCGCCGATCTGCAACGGCATGAAATAGTTGCCAAATCCGCCGAATAGGGCTGGGATGACAACGAAGAACATCATCAGAACACCGTGATAGGTGATCATCACGTTCCACAGATGTCCGTTGGGGGTACATGGGTCGGCCATGAAGCCTTCCAGGCACATATACTGAACACCGGGGTGCATCAGCTCGAGCCGCATGTAAACGGTCATCATAACCGAGATCAGACCGGCCAGTGCCGATACGATCAGGTAGAGAATCCCGATGTCCTTGTGGTTGGTCGACATGAACCAGCGCTGGAAAAAGCTGCGCTCGTCTTCATGGCCGTGACCATGAATGGCTGCGTCTGCCATTATAGGTGCCTCCTGTTGCAACTGACCACGCAGCCAGACCTCTCCGGTGCGCGGTATTACCGTGGTTTTAGAATGCGAAAGAGGCGCCTTCAATGGCCGAGTTTGATCTGGATCAAGATTAATTGTCGCGGGTCGGAGGAAAACCCGCGAAATCTTGGCCATGAACAGGGCACATGTGGCGATTGCAAAACAAATTTCAAGGTCTGTGGGGGCCTGTTCGGGCGGCGCTGCAGAGTTCCGCCTTGACCCTTGGCGGAGTGCGCCGCAGAACTAACGCAATTCCCGAAATCGGAGACTTGATATGGCCGCTTACGATCCCGACAACATCTTCGCCAAGATCCTGCGCGGAGAAATCCCCTCGACCCGTGTGTACGAGGATGACGATACGCTGGCCTTCATGGATATCATGCCCCGGTCCGACGGGCATCTTTTGGTGATCCCCAAAACCCCCTGCCGAAATCTGCTTGATGCGTCGCCCGAACAGCTGGCCGCTGTGATCTCAACCACGCAGAAACTGGCCAAGGCCGTGGTCAAAGCCTTTGATGCAGACGGGGTCACCGTCCAGCAATTCAACGAGGCCGCAGGCGGGCAGGAGGTTTTTCACCTGCATTTCCACGTTCTGCCGCGCCATGAGGGGGCCTCGCTGCGGGCTCCGGGTCAGATGGGTGATTTCGATCTGATCGCGCAGCACGCGGAAAAGATCAAAGCGGCATTGGCCTGATTAGTTTTTACCATCATGCGGCCCCAGACATGCACTGTGGTCGCCAAACGCGTGGAGCACGGCGCAAACATGGTTGTGCCCACCATCGCAGGCTGCGGCAATACGGGTCAGTTCGGCCTCGAGCTTGCGCAGCTGCGTGATCCGGTCCCGCAGGTCAATCAACTGCCGTTCAGCGATTTCGTGCGCCCGATCCAGATCGGAGCCACGCGCGCCCTCCAAAGACAGCAACGCTTCTACATCGGCCAAGGGCAGGCCAAGGTCGCGCCCATGGCGAATGAACCTCAGGCGGTTCAGGGCGGCATCATCATATCGCCTCTGGTTCCCGGCTGTTCGATGCGGTTTGGGCAGCAAACCTTTGTCCTCATAAAACCGGATTGTCGGCACCTTGACACCGGCGCGGTTGGAAAGCTCTCCGATCGAGTACATTTTTCGTGTTTCGCCCCTTGAACCTCTAGTGGCTAGAGGAATTACATGAGGTGTGCAGCCGAAACAAGGGACGCCGGAAAATGCCGCATGATCATCACGGGCACACTCACATTGATCCAACGATAGGAGACAGGCGCGTCGCCGGGGCGATAGCGGTCAACATGCTGCTGACGCTGGCTCAGGTCATCGGTGGAGTACTTTCGGGGTCGCTGGCTCTGATCGCGGATGCGCTGCACAACTTCTCGGACGCCATCGCCCTGATCATTGCGTTCTTTGCTCGCAAGATCGCCCGCCGCCCTGCCGATCCACGTATGAGCTTCGGATATGGCCGGGCCGAGGTGGTGGCGGCGCTGATCAACTACACGACGCTGATCGTGCTGTCGGTTTACCTGATGTACGAAGGTGTTATGCGGTTTTTTCAGCCCGAGCCCGTCAATGGCTGGATGGTCGTCTGGATCGCGGCCCTTGCTTTGATCGTTGATCTGATAACCGCTGCACTGACCTATACGATGGCCAAGGACAGCATGAACATCCGCGCAGCCTTCATCCATAACGTGGCAGATGCGCTGGGATCGGTTGCCGTGATCGTTGCTGGTGCCGCCGTGATCCTGTTCGGTTGGACCTGGGTTGATCCCGCGGTCACGATCCTTATTGCGCTTTACATCCTGTGGCACGTCCGATCCGAGATCGGCGAAACCATCCGGGTTCTGATGCTGGGCGCTCCACCCGGTCTGATCCCCGAAGATGTCGCCACCGCCATCGAGGCAACCGACGGCGTCGCCGGTGTTCACCACATCCATCTGTGGAGTATGCAGGAGCGCGAACCCGCTTTGACCGCCCATCTTGAGATTGCCGGCCCGTACTGGGCAGACGCGGAGCTTATCCGGCAGGCAGTGAAGAAGGCGTTGAAATCCGGGTTCGGGATTGGCCACGTGACCCTTGAGCTGGAACGCACCGATCACGCCTGTACAGCGGCGCCCCGATTTGGGCATCAGATATTGCATCAGCCCTAAAAAGGAATTGCCGTTCCGATTTGGGGTCGGAACGGCAGACTCGTAACCAAACACTTTTCCGAATACCCGGTTTACCCAGGATCACCGGTTTAACACACCACTCACTCTAGAACGGTAAGGATAGAGTACCCGTAAACGCGCGTTTTGTATTCGTCGGAGTGAGCTTTCCGTCAATAAAGCCCAAAAACTTTGGGCAAAATGGTGGATTGTGACTAGGTTCGGAAACAAAGGCGCTGGCAACCGGAGATTGTTAATCCTCATTTAGGAAGGCAGCGATTCGGTTCCTGTTCAGGCGTCGACCGGCTGAAAGCAATCCACGAAGGTTTTCTGCAAGGCGTTGTCGACATCAGCCATCGTCACCGGCAAGCCCAAATCAACCAGCGACGTGACCCCATGCTCGGTGATACCGCAGGGGACGATGCCCGAGAAATGCTCGAGATCCGGTTCGACATTGATTGAGATGCCGTGGAAACTGACCCATTTGCGCAGGCGTAAACCGATGGCGGCGATCTTGTCTTCGGCAGGTTGGCCGGTGGCAGTCAGAGGCTTGTCATCGCGGCGCACCCAGACGCCGACGCGACCGTCGCGGATTTCACCCTTTACGTTGAACTCTGCCAACGCGGAGATCACCCAGATTTCCAGCTTTTTTACAAAACCTCGCACGTCCTTGCCGCGCTTGTTCAGATCCAGCATGACATAGGCTACGCGCTGACCAGGGCCGTGATAGGTATATTCCCCGCCGCGTTTGGCCTCGTAAACCGGGAAACGATCTGGATCGGTCAGGTCTTGGATCCGGGCGGAAGTGCCCGCCGTATACAGCGGTGGGTGCTCCAGCAACCACACGCATTCCTCCGCCTCGCCCGCGGCGATCGCAGCCACCCGCGCCTCCATGAAGGCGACGGCTTCAGTATAGTCGGTTAGCCCGTCGGTGATCTTCCATTCCATGACGGTTCCATATCGCGCAGGTGGGGCAAGGGAAAGGGGTCAGGCGGCCTCTGCCAGACAACGTTGAAGGATCTGGGCATAAGTGTCCGTGCCCTGCGCTCCTGTAACCAGGTATTTGCCACCGAACACCATAGACGGCACGCCCGAGATACCCTTGCTTGTCCAGAACTCCTGCTTTTGACGCACGGCCGCGACATGCGCGCCGGATTCGAGCGCGGTCCGCGCGGTATCAGCATCCAGCCCGGCGACAGTGACCGCTTCAAGCAAGACATCAACCTTCGAGACGTCCTTTTGGTCGGTGAAATAAGCCTTAAACAACGCCTGCTTCAGAGGGTGCTGACGGCCCTGAGACTCAGCCCAATCCAGCAACTGGTGCGCTGCAAAAGTGTTTACTATTCGGCTATCGTCGTCGAAATTGAACTCGAACCCCAGTTCCGCACCCAGTTGCGACAACCGATCCCGCGCCTGTTGGCTTTGTTCCGCGGTCGTTCCGTATTTCTCCATGATATGCTCGCGCAGGTTTTGACCTTCGGTCGGCATGGTGGGGTTCAACTCGAACGGATGCCATCTAAGGTTCGCCAGCACATTCTCATGCTTCAGCGCCAGGTCAAGCTGGCGAAATCCAACGATGCACCACGGACAGACGACGTCCGAAACAACGTCGATCTGAAGGACGGGGCGGGGATCGGGGGTAGTCATGTCCAGGCTCCTGGCTGGGTAATGAGGGGTACCGTGCAGCTATAGATATGGATGCAGGAAGGGAATTCAAACCGGCGTGTTTTTTGCCTCTTCACATCTCGATCATCAGCGTCTATACGCCCCTCTACCAAGTCACTGGCAGTGCGGTCGTGGCGGAATTGGTAGACGCGCAGCGTTGAGGTCGCTGTGGGGTAACTCCCGTGGAAGTTCGAGTCTTCTCGACCGCACCAAAATCAACCCCTAAGTGACAGAAGCTAATATATTTTTGCGTAGCTGCCTTATTCAGCCCCACAATTGGCCCCACATCCGTTAATCCCCGCTTTCCGGCCTTTCGATCCAAAATTTGATTTCAGATACTTTGACTACAGATCTGCTACCTACTTTGTAGATCCTAATGTCTCCGTTTTTGCTGGCCCTATAAAGCGTGTCTTTCGATACACCGAACCATTTAGGCGCCTCGATCAGCGGTACGTAGAGCGGAGCGAATTCAGGCATCGCCTGGGCGGCCTCGCGAATGTATGCGATGTCGATCTCATCGACACCATGAGCTACTTCGAATTTGCTTTGATAAGCCATGTTGAACTGCCTCAATGGTATGTTGTTTGCGTTCGCTTTGGGAATTCATTGCCGTTTGCGAACCTTGAGGTGGTAGTATCACGAAAATTCTCTTCGTCCGGACAAAGCCAAAATATGTCGCTAAGTGTCCCGAGATTGCCAAATAATGTATTGATAGCAATATGTTAATTCTCACAAGTGATCGCATGTAAAACAGCACTGAGAACCATTCGGTTGCGGTAGTTGTACAGCGTCAGTTCGATAGAGACAAAGCGCTCCCGCAAGTAGGCAGTTTGCGGAGCAGTTTTTTACTCCCAAAAAGCGGTTACCCTGGCAATTAATGCGCTAAATCACGTGCGCTTTGTGCGCGAATTCGTACACAACATAGCAGACATGAAAAACTACGCAGATTTCATGTGCGCGATGAAACTGATGCTGAAAAAAGTGGATCATGATCCAATCTCCCCGAGGTGGAAAAACGTATCTAACTTACTGTGTGTATAATGTGTATGGTATGAAAGTTGAAGTGTCAAGCATTTGACGCACTGTGTGTATAGTATTATCCTGGGCCTATGAAAAAACTTGGTGAATGCCCCCCGCGAAGACTGCAAATACTGATGACCGATGAGGAACTGTCGGACATCAAGACATACACCCATCAAAATGAGATCTACGGACGTTCGGCGGCAATCCGTGAGCTTGTGCGTATCGGACTAGAAGCGGAGAAGGCTGCCGGAAGATTCAAAAAGGAGGGCTAAACCGACCCAATAATCCTTGTGGAAATTTCTTACATACTCAGGGAAATTGTTTTCTTTTGTACGGAGT
The DNA here is from genome assembly GCF_056160045.1 of Ruegeria sp. ABF4_144. Lineage (NCBI taxonomy): Bacteria > Pseudomonadati > Pseudomonadota > Alphaproteobacteria > Rhodobacterales > Roseobacteraceae > Ruegeria > Ruegeria sp. ABF4_144. Next base: position 1,922,676 of record NZ_JBSWWK010000001.1, on the reverse strand, counting down.
AATGCAGACAGCCCCCAATTTTTTGTTTTTGGCAACCATTCTAATTCGTCCGATTAGAGCCTCGGAAGCAGCATGAGATCCTTTCGGGAACTTAAAGGTGCTCAGTCTTTTTAAGAGTTTTAAACCGCATTTGTGCCATTTGCTTTCTGGCGAGCAGAGGTCGTGGCCACATACCTGAAGTTGGAGTGACAACGCCCCTTTCGCGAGACATTGCGGTCAGAGGCACGGAGTCGATTTAGCTCAAAGCAACGCTTGTCCTTTGGCAATTGAACCGAGGGACAAAGGTTGTGAACAAGAACAACGCGGGTAAAACCCGCGACCAGAGAAGATGTGCGCCACGAAGACGTGATCACCAGAAAACCAAGCTGGATAGCGGGCAGGCAACGTATTTTTATGGGCATGAGGTGCTCCCGCCCAAAACGTTGCTCCAAGTAGGAAAGAAAGTTGCTTACCAGGGTGGGTTCCGTCTCGGTTCAGGCTCCAAAAAATACCGAAAAATGTCTTCCGTAGTTGCCGAAATGGCGGCTGAAGTTGGCCAGGATCTATACAGGCCCGGCAAGAAGAAAGCTGCACAGTTCTTGTTAGGGCTGCCCGACGGTGAATACCTGGCGATCTGCTACACTGCATTCAAACACGACAAACGTCTGCCGTCCGTCGCTTTGGTGGATACAACTCAAACGGCGGCTAATATCCAGTACCACTATGAAACCAAAGTGAAGGGTCGGGCTCAGTTGGCGGCGCTAACATTTCCAGCGCTCGAAAAAAGAATTCTCATTGATGACTATGAAGCCGGCGTGGAGTTGGCATTCAAACGCATGAACAAGCTCAAAACTGCGCTCAAAAAATCTAGCCTGGGCGATTTTGTGTACGTTCAACTGGAAGCACCATTCCATCCTGAAACGGAATCCTTCTACCTGCATTTTCATGTTTTCTTGACGTTGGACTTTGGTGATCTCCCTCGTCAAAGAACATTGGCATTCATCAAGGAGAACACGCTTTGGCTGAAAAATAAGGCTGGAATTCATCTAAAGCGCATTACCCATCAGGATGTCGCCCGTTCCATTCGATACGGAACAAAGCCAAGCACGACCGCATATGAGATTGCCTCGTCCAAAAACAAAGAGGTATTCAAAGAATATCTGGCGATCTCCAAAGGCCAACGACTTACCAGGACGGAGGGTTTGCTTAAGACGACAGTGCAGGAACTAAAGGCGCAAGGGCGACGCACGAAGTTTTCCCAATGCGAAAATACAGGTCGTCTTTCTGTCTGCCTGGTGGAAAAACGTGGAGCCCACCAAGCAGAACCAATTGCACGTGCGGGCCGCAAGCAAGGCAGGAAACAGGACTCGTTGAGTTCAAAGACAGGGAGCAAGGCTAAAAATGTTTACTGCGGTTGTGGTCGACCTGTCGCGACATCAGGTGGTCGCATTGTCGCCTTTGGGTACGTCCAGGATTTCTGTGAAAAAACTTTCGAGCCAAGTTTAGGTAGTGGTGTTCAGGGCAGTTTGTTTGAAGTCAATCGGACTGCTCGACATGCTTGGGAGACGAACACGGGAAGATCGTTCGATATGAAAGAATTCCTTGCTCCAATTGCGGACGACATAATGCGCTTGCTCCGCGATGCTGAAGTACAGAGTTACACGGTAATCGCGTCGCCAATGGTACTGAAAACGATCCGGGCGATACACAATGAACGAAGTCGACGATTCAAGAGGCAAAAGTCAGTTCGCCCAAGAACAACTGGTGAGAAAGGTAGTGCAAAAATGCGATGGCGTTGGCCTGCAAGCGTGGCCCTTGCATTCGATTGGATCTCAGGGTTCATGAAGAGATTTCCCATTGCGAAAATCAGGTTTTCTTCAAGCACGGCTACCTATCACGATTAGAAAGTCCATTGAATTTCCGATGAACCTGCAATATGTTACGCGAATGCAAAGAAACCGGATCCGCATTCACTTGATATGAGCAGCAGCTTTGCTGGTCGAAGTCTATTGAATGCAGGCGGTCTGTTTCTGAGGGTAGTTTCCTTGACATCACCATCTGCGATGCTTGCATGAGGGTGTTTATATGCCAAGAATTGTACAGTTGCTCACCGATCTGAAACTGTTTGAAACCGATGATGAGGACGTCGAACGACGCTTAAGGGCCCATTTAGAAGAGGTTCGGTATTCAAGTTGCAAAGATGATAACGCCAAGGAGCCAAGGCGCGTGACTTGGCAGGATACCGACAAGATCCGTCGTCGTGCAAAGAAGATCATCGAAGCCCGTGGCAAGTATTCTCAAGGCCAACATCTCTCCCGAGCTGACAGAAAGATGTTGCGGCCTGTTATGAACGGAGTTTCAGTGGGTGGCCCATCGTCTGAACATCAAGTCGATGAAATCGCAGCAACGCTGTATGATGAGATGCCTTGGATGCAGCAGGTTATCAATGAAATCTGGTTGGACATGCGCCACCACGTCATTGAGTATGGTGCAGGGCTGAAGTTGAGGCCAACGCTTTTGGTGGGCGGCGCAGGCCTCGGGAAAACGCATCTTGTGCGTCGAATTGCAGACCTTTCACATCTGCCGGTGGTTCATATTGATGGAGGTGCAAGTTCCGAGGGATTTCCTGTCGCTGGCTTGAGTCGAGGGTGGGGTGGTGCTGAATGTGGACGCCCGCTTAAAACGATGCTGTCCTCAAAAGTAGCAAATCCGATTGTCGTTATCGATGAAGTCGATAAGGCCGGGACCGCTTTCGGTACTAGCGGTCACAGTACGTCAATGCATTCTGCTCTGCTTGGTTTGCTGGAACCTGTGTCGTGTGCCAATTGGCACTGCCCATATTTCCAGATTGGAGTTGATATGAGCCGGATCAACTGGTTGATGACTGCCAACGATGCAAGTGTTCTTCCGGCATTGCTACGGTCTCGCATTCGTACAATTCATGTCGATTCGCCGAGTGAAGCTCATTTGGCGACGTTCATTGAAAAAGAAGTTCGAAGGCGGTCGCTACCTGAATACTGCCTGGGACAAGTAATGAACGCTATCCACAAGCCCGTTTGGAGCCAGGCTGTCAGCGTTCGTTTAGTTGTAAAGCTTCTTGATGAAGTACAAAGGTTCGAGACCTTGCCCCTGAAACACTAGTAGGAGAGTTTACTAGGCAAGCTTAATTTCCATGGCTTTCGGGCTCGCTTGAGTCCAGAAATCGAAACGACCTGTCAGCACTGATGTTCTCCACTGAGTGGGTTGCTGCGATCTGTTGAAGCCACCACAGCAAGTAGACATTGCATATTAGGGCGGCAACATGTAGTTGAAACATTGCAAGTTTTGGGCTCAACATGCCAAATTGTCACTTACAGAATCCCGTGAAACTGGAGGTGATCGGGGGGAAGCCGATCTGAGATTTCGGAGCATCTGTGACTTATTCGAAGGAACTGGTATGGTCGACCAAATCGAACTCGACGACGAAAACGGTTTTGAGCATGAAGATTATGGGAGCTCAGAAACATCCTTTGATACCGAGCGACCATTCGATCCAAAAAAAGTTGATGTAACAATTACAACTCCAAATCTGAGTGCGTTGATCTCTAGACTGAAACACGGAGAAATTGATCTTCTTCCGGACTTTCAGCGGTCAGGTGATTTGTGGAGCAAACAGGCTCAAAGCCGGTTGATTGAGTCAATACTCATTAGGCTACCAATACCTGCATTTTATTTTGATGCAGTCTCTGATGAAAAATGGCAGGTAGTCGACGGACTTCAGCGACTTTCCGCAATCAAAAACTTCGTTTTAGAGAAGACTCTTGCTCTTACTAACCTTGAGTTTTTGCAGGAATTTGAAGGTTGTCGTTACGACGACTTACCTCGTCCGCTACAGCGACGCATTGAGGAGTTTCAAACTTCGGTGTACCTGATCAGACCAGGGACACCTCTGCAAATGAAGTATTCCTTGTTTCACAGAATCAACACAGGAGGGTTGAAGCTCACGCCACAGGAAATTCGGCATGCAATGAGCCAATCTGTAAACAACGGAGAGGCGTCAGCGTTTCTGACTTATTTGGTTCATGAACCTGCATTTGAAACGGTTGTTGGAAAAAACAACAAGAGAATGTCACAACAGGAACTGGTTCTAAGACATCTGGCTTTTGCAATTTTTGGATTGGACGAATACAGGTCATCCTTGCCCAAGTTCCTAGATGCCGCAATGATAAAAATATCTGAAATGGACGATGAATTACTACATGCATATGGGCAAAAATTTCTTGTCTCGATGGAGATAGCACATGAAATCTTCGGAGAAGATGCCTTCAGGAAATCCCTCGTTGCGGGCCAGAAGAGACTAGTTAACAAACCATTGTTTGAGGCTCTGTCTGTGGGTTTGGCCGAACTTGAATACGACGACCAAGAGACTCTTTTGCTAAATGGAGAGCAATTCCTTGAAGAATTCTCTGACTTGCTGAATGACCCAGAATTCAATGAAACGATAAGCCGGTCGACCGCCAGTACAGCACACGTTTACGCACGATTTTCTTACATTCAAGATTTCATTCAGGACTTTATCCGGAGAACACAAATATGATCGAAAGGCTCTCTTTGGTCAATTTTAAATCCCTACAGGAAGAGTATTTTGATCTTGAAGGTTTAAATATTTTTTCCGGTTTGAATGGAGCCGGTAAATCATCGATTTTTCAATCTCTACTACTCTTGAGACAGTCATTTGAAAAGCATATTTTGCCAGATACTGGTGTTTCACTTGTGGGTGACTACACAAATATCGGAACTGGTCGAGATGTGTTATTTGTGGGTGCGGACAAGGAAGTTATCGGCATTCACTTGATCTGGGAGGCTTCCGAATTAGACCTTTTATTCTCCTACAAGGAATCCTCCGACATGCAGCCGCTTTCCCCAGAAGGCTGCAAGATCTCTGGGGAGCCATTTGGGGAATCATTGTTCACTTCAAATTTCCAGTATCTTTCTGCCGATAGAATTAGTCCTAAAACAATTTATGAAGTTTCAGACTATGCTGTCAATCAGAGCCGCTCTCTCGGAATTACAGGTGAGTACACGGCGCATTTTTTGGCAGTGAATGGAAGCAAAAACATACCCCTTGATTCACTGGTTCATCCAAAATCGCCAACAAGTTCCCTGATTGATAATATTAACGCTTGGATGTCAGAGATCACACCGGGAACAAGGGTCGTGGCAAAAATTATCCCTGATATAAATCAGGCCAGCTTGCACTATCAATTTGCTTCGGCATCTGAGTTAACCGACAAATTTAGACCCGAGAACACAGGGTTTGGATTGACTTATGTTCTACCGGTGGTTTTGGCGATATTATCTGCGCGAGCCGGAGATTTACTTATGATTGAAAATCCGGAGTCGCATCTACATCCAGGTGGGCAGTCATTAATCGCAAAGCTAGCATCGATGGCAGCTCAAAGCGGTGTGCAAATTTTCATTGAGACCCATAGTGATCACTTTTTCAATGGGGTCCGAAACTCTGTGAAATCTGGATTTATTGAACGAGACTGTGTTCAGACATACTTCCTCTCCCGAAACTCCGAAAATGACCTTCATTGCGCGGCTGTGGAGAAAATTTCAATTGATGACCGTGGCAGAATCGAGCACTGGCCTACCGGTTTCTTTGATGAGTGGGATAAGAACCTCGATGCACTTCTGTCAGAGGGCTGAGGATGTCAGATTGCGTGGTTTTGAATGATGCCTCACTTCCTTTCCCAAGCGACACGAATTTTGGAAGCGATTTAGTAAACTTTTTCAATATTTTAAAGAAGACATATGAAGCCAAAATTCGATGTGCTCGTGCCGATGGCGTCGAGGGCAATTGGAGCACTTTAAACTATTCTGAAACATTTAATTTTGGCGATTGGCTGAATAATGAAGTTGACACCGATGAACGCCGGTCAATCAAAAGGGTAATGAGTAATGTGCCATGTCCACTAAACGCCGATGTAGGGAAAGTGCTAAAAGAAAGGATCTTCTCACTTGCTCAGGATGACAGTGTCTCAGTTGATGCTCTTGGATATGCTGCAAAACTTGGTTACCCAAGCCTAAGTTTTCCATCACATGATCGCTGGGTAGATGAGTGTCTAGAGATACTGGAGACAACTGAAGCTGGTGGCTTTCTTAAGGAAGAGATCTATAAAGTTAGAAATTTCGCAACTCTGGCTCAAATAGAGCCCTTTTTGAAGGACTTAGAAAGGGAGAGGCAGGAGAGCGCCGGATACTTTTCAAAACTGAAAGCTCGAAACAATATTGATTTCCAGAATATTATTTTTGGAAAAGAGGCGTTGAAGGCGTTGCGCAATCCCGCAATCTCGGGGCCGAATAGTGTGGAGTTGCTAAATGTTTTGAATAGATTGAATTCCGAGATAAAAAACTCCAACTCCCAAGAAGAACTCATTGAGCGTACTGGATTGGATATTTCCGGTGAAAGTACGGTGACTATGGGGCATAAGAAATTCGCTCGGAAACGCACCTTTGATCATCCAGATCTTGGGAGGGTATTATTTGAGTCTCATGTGAAAAATTTTAAACTTTCCAAGCGAATGCATTTCCTGGCCGATTATAAAAAGGGTGAAATATGTATTGGGTACTTTGGAAATCACCTGCCGACAATTTCAGACCCAACGTGATGCTTTGATTTCATTTTAAATGGTTCGATCAGCCATTTTGTCCAACATTATTGAACAACGGTTTCCGCCTTCACTGTGAGGGCGGTCAAGACCAAATGGCCCCTGGATCGACGGTGCTTTGGGTTGGTAACAGTCTTCAATTGGTAAGTGACCGGAAAGTAACTGCCGGCGGTCTTGGGTGTTTAATTTGAGTGCACCGTTATCCAAACCCGAGTTTTTCCATCACTAGCGGGGTGTCCAAGTGCGCTACGTGAGACAGTTCAACATCAAACCGAATATTTTCGATAGGTTCACCTGCTTCTACAGTTGGCACTGGTATGTTTCGCGCATCATATATCCTGAAAGCACTCTTGTCGGGATATGCTTGAAGTCGAAGTGGGCTTCGATAGATATCGCGCCCACCTTTGGTCAAGCATTGAAGCAGGAATGCGTTACGAAGTTCTGCATCGGTAATTTGTTCCGCGACCAAGTCTATCATGCAACCGACAGATCTGCCCGCCGGGATTTCTTCGACGCAGAGTGAAAAAACATATGCACAATAGTCACCCGCCGGACGCAGTTGTTCCATCGAGAATCTGTGCTTCGGAGTGTTCGAGAGCGTTGTTTTGACGTCAAGAACAAAAGTTTCTGCGATGAAATCGTACTTTGCGTTTTTTCGGGAGCTCCAGGATTGAACGGCTTTATCGACGTCTACGGATTGAGCTATCGCGAAGACCTCACCCCAAAGGCCGATAAGGTCCCTAGGGCTGCTAACGACTTTGCTAAAAAGCGCGGCAATCTCCTGAATACTTTCCGCTATTTCGGAGTTTTTGAATGCGTTACCTTCGCGGTTAAAACGCTCTTCAAGGATCTTCATGAAGAGGCGTACAATGTCAGGTTCATCGTCTTTCAACCGGATTACTGAGTAGCAACCTGATTGTACCTGACCGCCAGCAGTTTGAATTTGGCAGTGTCTTGAGAACTCAACATCTACGGATTTCAGAATGATATCTGGCCTTACATCGGTCTCCTTGGCATTTAACAGAAGCGATGGATATGCTTTGTGATCAATTGCGAGCCATAGCGTTTTCGAGCCTGTGACAGGTAGTCCATATTGAGAGCCTTCGGCTCGTGGGATGTTCTCGCAAAGCTTCTTGTAAAGCGCGAACAGCATAGTGCGTTACCTTTCTATCCAAACGCGCTCCATTAAAGGATCGGGTATGTGAACTGCGAGAATGGGCACGTCTTTAAGCAAGCGCTTCTTGTCGGCCGTTTGAATATCATAGCGATGGAGTTGAAATGTCACGGTCTCCGAGGACACCAGTGCGCGCGCGCCAGGATAGTTTGTTCGAGCGTTAGAACCTTGGAATAGGTTTTTGATCTTAGGCGGAGTCTTCTTTGATAAACTTCGCTTCGAACTTACGCCCGACCAGGGTCCAGATAGAGCATAGAAACTGCATCTCATTTCTGGTTCATCAGCGATCATTCGTTCAAGCCCCAGCATTAGTGCACCGTGTTCAAGTGTGTCGTCCGGCCATTTGTAACGAAACTGGCCAATAAAAGGGACAATTTCGGCTAAGCGCAGTGTATTGCTGAACTTGGGAACAACTTGTTCATCATTCCACCCGTTTTCCTCGTAGGACTCAAAAGCAAAGGCATCTAAGATTGCGTCTACGGTGTCACGATTGTCCGAAACAACTTCTGCGTCGTCGAAGGGGTGATTAGGAATGATCCAACCACCTTTTCCCTTTGATTGGTACATTTCCAACAAAATGATTGAAGAACGCGTGGGCTTTAGACTTTTGTCCAGAGGGTAGCTTCGGCGCCAATCTTTAAGTGTCTTTCCTCCTTTCAAGTGGTTACGGATTGATCCGCGGATAGTCTCCTCGTGGCGAACATACCCAGAGAAAGCACTTATGTTCTCTTCTGTCAGGTAGATACGGCATAGACCCAAATAGCGTTTCTTGTAGCCGAAGAAGCGTGCTCTTTGCTGGATATTGTCGGCGTTGCCAACACCTGTTGAACGCGGCATATAGGATACGGTCAAGCCCTCCACGGTGAAGCCGCGGTCGAGTCCAATCCCACCCACAAGAATCCAGCTATATTCTGCTTCCCAATCGATTGGCGCAATGCGGTTTTTTTCCCGTGTATTGAGTTCTTGAACGGTTGTTTCTTTCATTGCCTCAAACAAGACAGGGGCAATGTCAACGAAGCTAAAGTCGGTTTCATAGGTCTGAAGTAAACCCCTGGCTGAAGCATCGAATTGCTTCAAAAGGTTTTCGTGCTCCGGATGGGTTGTGTCTTGAAGGATGTCTGTCCAGTGGTCTGTGATCTGGCGAACCCATCTCGCGAACATCAAGTGCTCGTCTTTTGCGACCGCTGGATGGATCATCATTGAACGGTTTCGGCCTTTTTGGAATTCCCCTTCTAGGAATCCAATGGCAACACCGATAAAAAAATCCCGTAGAGCGGATTTAAGGCTCTCCGGCGGTTGAAGTGGCAAATCGTCTTTGTCAGGAACATCTTTGCTCGGAATGAGTTCAACGTACTTGTTTTGCCCTTCAATGAAGAATTCTTGACCGCCGACGTAATGATCGCCTGGCGTCAAGACGCGTCCAAAGTCTGGGGATAGCGCATCGATCCTGCTTATGAGCAAAGGAGCCTGCGGCGTGGCAGTGTAGAGGAGATAGCTGTGATGAGGAAACAACTCCCTTAATTCCCTAATGCGCTGGTAGGTTCTGCTTTCATCCTCCTGTTTGGCTTTAGTATTCATTCCCGCCTGGTCACCTTCGTCATCAATGATGAGCGTTGGAATGTCAGAAAAATCAGACTCGCCGAGCAAGCGTGCTAGATTTTCGAGATGTTGATGCTGTTTCATCGATACGATGATGATGGTACGCGCACGCGGAGAATTGCGGCGCCATGCATCAAGCTCCTTGTTCACGCGTCCGGCTTCACTTTCTTGAAAAGCCTTTTGCTGCGTCGTGAACCGGTTCCATTCACGCGCACCGGCCTTGTCCAGGTCGGTCTTTAGGCGGTCAAAGGACTGTTCGACAAGGTTGTTGGTTGTTCCTGCCAGCAAGATTACAAGTCGATAGCCGTTGTCTCTGGCCAGCGCCGTTAGGCTGGTGAATGACAGCGTTTTTCCGCTTTGTACGTAACCAATCACAAGACCGGTATTGTTATGATCACAGCATTGCGGCGGCGCACACTCGCTGAGGATAGAGACGGTTTCCTGTACTAACCTCTCTTTTTCGGTTTCTGAGAGATTGTCATTGGAATTCAGTAGATCAGTGAGCGCGGGCCCCTGAACTGGGGACCATTTTCCAGAAGAAACAGAATTGTTGGCAGAGATCGTAATTATGTTTGGTTGGTCAGTCATTGGCGATTGGTTTTGAAAGTTGGTTTTTGAGAATTTCGTTGGTGTATCGACGAACAGCGGACGGGTTTCGATCAGCGCGTTCGCCAGCTGCAATTTCCGCGAGAGCCATGGCCGCCGCGATGTTCATGACCGCAAGGAAGCCTTCTGAATCCAGAGTCGGAAACTGCGCCATAAAAGGATGTAGCATTGCGATACGGATGCTGATTTGGCGCGGCTCGGGGTCTGCGATGGACGGTCTATTGCTTATATCAAGCCACTTAGAAGCATCATCTGCGTAGGATAGCTCGATGGAGACGATCCATTGCTCATCCCTAAAGCGCGTTCGAACCTGTACATGTTCCTGCTTGTTTGGCGGAATATCGGGAAGCGGAGTTTCCGGCGATGGTTCAGGCTCATCTTGTTGGAACAAATCAGGAGAGCGTCCTGCGCCGGGTGTGGAATGCGATAAATCCTGCCCTTTGAGGCGCTCGGCCATCGTCTTTAGCGCGGTAGTAGCGTCCTTCCGTTTAGCCTTCGCGTCTTTTTTGCTACGGTGCTCACGCACTTGTTGCAAAAGCGGAAGCTCATCAGATAGCAGTATCTTCCGGAGTTCCTTAAGAAACGTGTCTTCGCTCTCTTCCCATTTGATACCGTCCTTGGTGTGGCTGACGTGAAAGCCGCGTAGGTGTATCTCTCCAAAAACACGAAGATATGCGTAGGTGTTCGACGCACCAAAAATGTCTTTCGGTCGGTAGGTTTCATCGAAACTGCCCATGATGAGCCGTTTTCGTCGAAAAAGGGCCAATCCGGCAAATTGGTTGCTAATAGTCTTGCGGATAGCCACAAAGCCCGTCGCAGCTTTGCCGTCACCCAGATCAATATTGATGTCTTTCTTCCACTGGATATCGGGCCCATCGGGATCACGGTAACTCGGCGCTAACAGTATTTCAGGGTCTTCGAATTCAAGCGGTTCGCCGTCAATACGTAGTTCCATACTGCCTTCTCGGATGAAGACACGGTAAATGCTTGCTAGATGACTTTTGATCTTCTTTACCGTGTTTCCCTGCGGAAAACGGCGGATATTGTCGAGGCGAATTTCCGTGTAGTGTTTGTCGGTTGCAACTTGAGTCGGAACGACACGCAACTCTTCCACACTGTCCTCTACAATCTTATCAATATCAAAGAAAATGGCTCGTTCGATGTTTTCTCCGAGCGCGCTGGAGGTGACACTCCAGTTAGGCGCAAACCAGCATGCAGCACTCTTCATTCCCATGCCGAACTCTGACAGACCGGTTGCGTTAGGTGGAACCTCAGCTGGTCGGAAAGCGCGCGCATAGTCTCGTTCGGCAATCCCTGCCGCGTTATCTCTAATTGTTATGCTATTCTCTTGGGGGTAAAAGTCTATGTCGATGATAAGTTTGTAACCGCCGCCATCTACCTTTTTCAGTGCGTTTTGCTGGCTAATACTACTTTGAATGGCGTTGTCCACGAACTCCGCAAGCGCGAACCAAGCCTTGTAATTTAGATGCGGTAATACGGAAAGAACGTTTACGCCGGGTCGAATGTTTACCGAACTTAGTTGGGTCATTACTCAACTGCCACCGCCAACTTTTTTTCGAACTGCTTTGTCTCGCGATCCGTCAATGCGTCGAAAATATTCCTGACTACGTCAACGTTGACCGCGTTACCGAAAGCTTTGTACGCTCCGTCTTTTGTTTCGGGTAAGAATTTTAGAGCGCCCATGCTTTGTAGGCGGCTACATTCTCTTGGTGTCATGTATCTCTTCTTCCAAGCAATAATTGGCACTTGACTAGTGGTCATTGCGATGAGGGATGGTGCCGTGTCAGTTTTTTTGACACGAATGCCACTGGCACGAAACTGAATAACGTGGTTCCAAATGTTACGTTCGGCACCTTTGCAATTCCACTCAAGTTTCTGAAAACTTGGAGGAAAATCTTTAATACGATCAATCCACGGATCAATTATGTCTTGGTGACGTGAGTAGAAATTGCGGTTTTTTTCAATGAAATCAATTTTCCACTTGGGAAACTCTACAAGCGATGTGCGAGCGTAGGAAGGCAGCAGTTTTTTGACTTCATTCGGGGACTTGCCATCCAAAGAAACACCGAACGCGCCCTTAAAAGAATTCAAGCCACTGTAGCCAATCGCATCTGGTGTTTTTCCTTCTAATGGGTAATTCGCACCGAACTCCATAGCCCATATCGGAAACGATGGCAGGTGCTCATCAACTGGAAAAGCCGCTATAAAGTCCTGCCATGTTTCAAGGTACTTGAGATGGTCTTTGTTTAGAGCGTGTGCTTCGTCAGGGTCGTCATCGAGAACTGTGTGAATGGAAGTTGAGGAAATTTCGGTAGGAATCGGCCAAGAAAACTCCCCCAAACCATCAAGATCACCAACAATAAACGCGCGTTCGCGTTTCTGCGGAACGCCAAACATGTGCGGAGACAGGCGTTGAAAGGAAATGTCGTAGCCAAGCGACCGCAGTTGATCGCAGATGATTTTCCAAGTTTCTCCGCCTTGGTGGCGCATGAGGTTTGGAACATTTTCTACTATAAAATAGCGTGGTTTCTTCAACTTTAGAATGCCGACCACATAGTCAAAAAGGTTTCCCCATTGCGGACATTCCAGTCCCTTTTGATCACCGGCCTTTGAAAAGGGTTGGCAAGGAAAACCAGCACAAAGGATATCGTGATCGGGAATTGCCCCAAGGTCGACCTCCCGGATATCTCCTGCCGGGAGAACTCCAAAATTTCGATTATAAAGAGCTGCCAGGTGCGGATTCAGTTCAGAAGCAAACACACATTCGCCACCACGCTGTGCCAGCGCTTGATGGAATCCACCCAGTCCTGCGAATAAATCGATAAATTTCATGATCTTATGGCTGCTTCTATTTTTTGCATAGAGCCTATACACGTATACTTTTGGTTGCAATAGGTGAGAGCTGCGCGAACGAATTATGTCTTGTCGGGTAGTCGTTTCGCTCCTTCTGGATCCCAGATGCCTTGTTCATCTTCGCATAATGACAGCTTCAAAGAGCTAGAGTTCCGGGCTACTCAACCGCAGACACGTTCACAGCCTATTTCAGTTGGTCGCCGAAGACTTGCTGGTTAATTACGAAGCTTGACCACTTGGACGTGAGCATACGCCGCGGCTCCAATAAGTCTGACCTTTGATACGAGCGCTCAGTCTTGTTCCCAACTTTATGAGCTAGGCAAGTCTCTGAAATTGTTTCTAAACCGGCATGATTCTCACGTTGCCAGTCCTTGAAGCTACTCCGAAATCCATGAGGACGACCCGGCTCACCCATTTCATCTAGTGCCTTCAAAAGAGAGTTTCCATGAATAGGTTTGCCTCCATGTCCAGGAAACAGAAATCCGTTTTTTCTTCGCTTCTTACATTCCTCTACAATTAGCAGGGCCTCAGGCGCCAACGGGACACGGAAGTCTTAGGCATGGCTCTCGGTGCTTTTCATGCGCTCTGCGGGTACAGTCCAAACATCACCTTCAATCTCGTCAAAGCAAGCGCCGCAAACACTGTCTGCGCGTTGAACAGTCAGGATGATAAGCCTTAACGCAAGATTGCTGGAGGTTGGCTTATTCAAGCGATGGTACAATGCGGGCACGTCTTGCCAAGGCGTGGCTTGAATGTTGTTGGTTTTGTGATTGATTACAGGAAGGCGGCCTACAGCTTTTTTTACGATTAGAGGGTCTACCTTGGCATCTTGGTCCAAACAGAAGTTCAATACCATTCTAGTTCTTTGAACTACCTTGTCGGCGGTCGGCTTATGGTTCGTCCAAATTGGTTCCAACACCCGGACGATGTCGTGGGTTTTCAACGAGGAAACACGCCGCTTCCCAAGTTTCGGAATTACATGGGTGTCCAATGGAGAGCGCCATCTGCCAGCAACCCCACCTTTCTTTAGTTTAGCCGCGTTGTGTTTGAGGCAGCTTGATACGGCATCTTCGAAAGTTGGGTCATATGCATTCTGTTCGATTTGTTTTTGAGCGAGTTTTTCTTCCCTAACTTCAATGGGATCGCGACCATTGTTTTTGACGTTTTCCCATTGGTCCCTCGCCAAGCGCGCGTTAGCCAAGCTGATGCTGGGGTATGGTCCCAAACCCATATCCCTTCTTCTGCTCATGTAGCTGTAGCGGTAGATCCATTTTCCTGAAGTTCGAGAAGTCTTTTCAAGCTGCAAACCACCTCCGTCGTACAGCGTCCCGACTTCAGTGTTCTTTACTTTTGGCGCACTTAGTTTGTGTCTTGCTCTGCTCATTTCATTGCCCTCGGCCCCACAATTGGCCCCACATTTGACTTGCAATTTTCTGCATCGGTGTGCGGCTTCTAGCAACAGGGCGTCAGGTAAGTTATTGAAATTAAATTGGCTGTGCCGCAGCCTGCAATGGTCTGCTGCACTTAGTGTGTCTTCTCGACCGCACCATTCTCATCAGACAATCTGGCAATTGCCGCCCCCGTGCCGGGGTAGAGTTGCACCAGTTTTCTTCGGATTCTTGATATCGCGATTTCCTGTCTCGCCCATGTCCGCAGGGTTGTGTATGACGAACGACAATACAAGTCGGGAAGTTTTGATGTCGCAGGCCATTACCGTATTCACCACCATGAAGAACGAAGGCCCCTATATGCTGGAATGGGTCGCGTTTCATAAGACGCTGGGCGTCGATCACTTTGTGATCTTTACCAATAACTGCGATGACGGCACCGATGATATTGCCCGCAGATTGCAGGAGCTGGGTCTGGCTACCCATGTTTCGAATGAGGTAAAAGAAGGTGGAAATCCGCAGCATCAGATGCTGCGGCGGGCGCGACGTCAGCCCAAGGTCAACGAAGCCGACTGGCTGCTGTGTCTGGATGTCGATGAGTTCTGGAATATCCGCCACGGTGACAACAGCTTTGACGCTCTGATCTCCGAGGTCGAAACACGTGCAGGTAAGCAGGTGGATGCGATCTCATTCGCGTGGAAACTGTTTGGAAGCTCTGGAAACATCAGCTTTGAAGACCGGCCCGTAACCGAAGCTTTCGAGATGGGTGATCAGGAGTTCCCCCATCATTCGGGCCGGGCCTACGGTCTGAAGACCCTGTTTCGAAACAACGGAAAGTTCACCCGCTTCGGACCCCATCGCCCGAAGGGGATCGAAGAGGGCAAGGAGGCTGAAGTCGCTTGGTCGGACGCCGGAGGTAAACTTTTCCCGGCCGAAAAGGTTGGCTGGCGCGCATGGCGTGGGTTCGATCACTCGCTGGGGCGTCTGCACCACTATTCAGTCCGGTCTCTGGACGGTTTTCTGATCAAGCGCGATCGGGGGCGGACCAACCACATCAAAGTGGATCAGGGGCGGTCCTATTGGCAGGACATGAACGCCAACAAAGAAGCCGACCCGTCCATTCAACCCATCGCGCGGCGCGCGGCACCGCTGCTGGAAGAGCTGAAAGCGGACCCGAAATTGGGAGAATTGCACGCCCAGGCCTGCGACTGGCACCGTGCCAAGATTGCCGAGATTAAAATGCGCCCGGACTGGGTGGATTTTCGGATGTGGCTGGCGGATAATCTTATCTGAGGATCATGGAAGACGACCTTTCCAAAGAGCAGTTGAAACCTGAACACCCCGACCGCAAGACGGGGTACGAACGTATTTTGACCGATCCAGCGCCACCGTGGTTTGTAG
The DNA here is from genome assembly GCF_056160045.1 of Ruegeria sp. ABF4_144. NCBI lineage: Bacteria > Pseudomonadati > Pseudomonadota > Alphaproteobacteria > Rhodobacterales > Roseobacteraceae > Ruegeria > Ruegeria sp. ABF4_144. Next base: position 1,907,002 of record NZ_JBSWWK010000001.1, on the reverse strand, counting down.
AGCTCTATCCGGGCGGAGACGGAACTGGTTTCTTGCAAAAACTTGAACGCCATTCGGTGCTGTTCCACCAACGCTCGACCTCGCAACTGGTTGTCAGCTTTGACAATATCGCAAACGCCAATGACCTGTCTTTTGCACGCGAGCCCTGGGGTTGGAAGTTCTTCCGTGACGAGGGGTGGTCGCATATGGGCGTCTTTGCACGCACCAAAGCGTGGTATCGCGACCCCGAGATCATCTCGTATTTTCAGAACCTTGCGGCCGAAGGTTATTTCGATAAATTCGAACGGGTTGTCTTTGCCGGTGCGTCGATGGGCGGGTTTGGGGCGTTAACCTTTTCCGAACTGGTCCCCGGTTCAAATGTGGTTGCGTTCAATCCGCAAACCACGTTGGATGAACGTCAGGTGCCCTGGGAAACCCGGTATCGCTTTGGTCAGGTTCAGGACTGGGACCTGCCTTTGAGCGATGCGGCGCAAACGGTGAAAAAGGCGGGCAGGGCCTATGTGTTCTACGACCCGTTTTTTGACCTCGACCGGCGGCAGGTCACACGGTTGCAGGGGGACAACGTCCTTTTGCTCAAGACGTGGTTTTCGAACCACTTCGCTGCGCCGATGCTGCGCAAGCTAGATATCCTCAAGCCAGTGATGCTGAAGGCGATGGACGGATCGCTGACGGAAAATGACTTCTACCGGATGATGCGCGCCCGTCGCCGTCTGCCCATGGTCATGCGCGCCATTGAGGCGCAGGCCGGTGAGCGTCACCCGCACCTGGTCCGGAAAGCCCGCCAAAAGTTCCGGGCTCTGCGACGTGCGGCTTTGGCCGAAAGCTCGCAATGATGCCTAAAAAAGGGGTGTTTATCGGACAGCGCAAGGATCGCATGGGCGCGCGCCTTCTGATGATGCTGACCTGCATTCGACTGGCCGAGGACTTCGGCACCTCCTACAAAGTGAATTGGTTCCCGCAAGGATCTGACGCGCCAGAGCTGGATAAACCGCAGGAGTTGTTCGCGGAGGACTGGATGGATGCCCGTTTTCTCGGCGCCAAGGAATTTGACCGGCTCTCCAAAAAGGCGCTGCCGATCTGGAATTTTCAAGGCGATAAGACTCCGGATCGACTGATTGCACATCTCGACGCGGGTCGCTCGGTTCTGGTCGAAGAAGGGTTCGAGGTGCTGGCCTTCCAGTGGGAAGATATCGAGGCGATTCGCCCGCGATACAAGGACTTCATTCATCAGATCGGCTTTACGGATGAAATCCGAGCCATCATGGCATGCGCGGACGAGAAACTGTCTGGGCAGGGTGTGTCGGCATATCACATTCGACGTGGGGACATTCTAAACGGATTGCCCTGGAAGCACACGACCTGGCCCGCAAAAATCGAACCGGAAGAACTGTACGAGGCGCATCTGGAGAAAGCCGCCGGGCAAACGGCCATCATGTTTTCCGATCAGTCCGAGTTGATCACCCGGTTCCAGAAACGTTTCCCTAACTTGTTGCGGATGTCGGATATCGCGGATGTTTCTGGCATGCCTCGGGCACAGCGCGATTTTCTGGAACTTTATACGATGTCGCGGGCCGAGCAGGTGGTGGCGCCCTATATATCGGCGTTTTCAATGGCCGCTGCCCGGATATCGGGGCGGCAACGTCTGGTGTTCAAGGATGTTTTGGCAGAAGACGAAATCTCTATAGCAAATCATCGCGTAGTCGACCGCGTTGCCCAAGGCCCAGCTGCCTTTCTGAACCCGTCTGAGGCGGCACATATCTATTCCAAGGCCGCGCAGTATCTAAGCGCGCGCGATGAAATAGAAACTGCCTACGATTTGGCCCGGCCGATTTTGGAGGCAGGTGCGGACAATGCGTTCATGCCGCTTCTGCAGGCCATAAACTGTTTCTACCTTTCAAAGTGGAAAGAGTGCGAAAAGCTTGCCGCGACCGGGTTGGACAACAAGAACCTGTGGTCCGAAGACTATGCTGCATTGCTGGCATTGCGCGCGGCCACGCTGGGGGCGCAAAAGAAGAGGTGGTCGGCCAGCCGATATTTGGCGCGGGCATTCTGGGGTAAACCTTTGCGTCCCGACGTTGCGGTGCTGGCCTCCCGAATGTTGTACCGCGATCAGATTTCCGCCCGGCTGTTCCCACCGACGGACTGGCAGGTGCAAAGACAGCTTCGGCGGCGGCGCTTTCCGCCCTTTAACAATCTATATCTGGTGCAGCACAAGGTGCTGGTCAGGCAGCCCTGCAATTTTGACTTTGTCTTATTGGATTGGTCCGATCTGGCCCTGGATCAAAAAGCTCGTAGGATTCTTGACGATCGCGCCCGCTTGGAGAGGTTGGCAGAAGGGTTTGACAACCTCGAAGGCGTAAACGCTGACGATCCGGGTATTCTGTCAGGCAGGGCTTTGCTGGACTGGCACCTGGGCGCCACAAACCTGCCGCAAGCCATCGATGAGACACGGAAAACCACATCGGGCTGGCCGGAAAACCCGCTTTACCACAAAAGGTTGTCGTCGCTTTATGAAGCGGATGGTGATTTGGCACGCGCAAGGATGACGCTGGCCGAAGCCTTGGCCTGTGATCCCGGAAACCCGTTTCTGGTCTTCGCAATGGGGAAGTTTCTGGAAAGGAATGACGCCGTCGACCAAGGCCAAAACCAGATCATTCAAGCAGCTGAACTTGATGACGACTCAGCGGTTATTCAGGGCGAAGCCGGACAAATTCAATTGCGGCGCGGCAACAAGGGCAAGGCACGGACTTACCTGCAAAAAGCGCATGATTTGTTTCCGCCGTTCAAGCGTTTTGCAAACCAGCTGGCGCGCACCCGATGAGAATGGCGCAGGTTTTCAGAACGATGCCGGATTGCTCTTGGCTGTTGCCCTCAGTAGGCCTAGGCTGTGGTCCGAGCGAAAGCCGCAGTATGTCGAGTGCAGGTTCAATAAGCGGTATAACACGAGGCGAGTAAGTGTCTGACCACGATCCCCGATATGTCAGCGTGACCCCGATGAAGAACGAGGGCCCCTTTGTGCTGGAGTGGGTGGCCCATTGTCGCGCGGTCGGTGTCGATCGGATTGTTGTGCTGACCAATGACTGTACCGATGGGACTGATGCACTGCTGCAGAGGCTGGACGAAAGGGGCATTCTGACCCATGTCGACAATAACTCACGCCGCCAGAGCAATCCGCAGAAACGGGCCTATAGAAAATTCCTGAAGATGGAGATCGCGCGGCCCCAAGACTGGGTGCTTGTTATCGATGCCGACGAGCATATTAACGTCAAAACCGGGGACAATACCCTGAAGGCGCTGACTGATGCTGTGCCGGATGCCAAAATGATCTCGATGACGTGGCGACTGTTCGGGAATGCAGGTGTTGTTCGTTACGAGGATCGGTTCCTGTCGGATCAATTCCGCCGTGCGGCTCAACAGCAAAAACATCGCCCGCCGCAGGCCTGGGGGTTCAAAACGATGTTTCGGCGCGAGCTTTGGGACACACTCGGCGTTCACCGGCCGAAACGACCTAATGTCGAGTCTATGGAAGAGTGTCATTGGTACAACGGATCGGGTCAGTTGATGCCGGATCGGTACTTTACTGGCAGCTGGCGTTCCGCGCGGGATTCCATTGGCTATGATCTGGTGCAGATCAACCATTATGCGCTGAAGTCCTGCGAAAGCTATCTGGTCAAGAAGCTGCGCGGGCGGGCCCACCATACAGGGGAAAGCCTTGGCATGGAATATTGGGACATGATGAACCACAACGCCGAGGAAGACAGCTCGATCGACGCCATCCTCGACTACAAGCGCGAGCAATTCTACGAATTGCTGTCAGACCCCGAAACAGCCCGGTTGCACCATATGTCCTGCGATCTGCACAGGCAAAAGATCGCGGAGCTGCGCGAACAACCCGAGATGCAAGAGCTGATGCAAAGGATGACGGCAGATTTTGCGGCTGGTCAAAGCGAATGAGCTGGATCAATTCTGAAACAGGAGGCATCTGATGCTCTGGCTGCATTTGGGTATGCCCAAGACCGGCACGACTGCGCTTCAGGGATTTGTGCAGCAGAACAAGAAACTGCTTGCCGATGCGGGTCTGCACTATATGGAAACCGGTCGGCGGCGCCAGGAAGGTCAGGGCCGTCTTGCGATCAGCCACAACATCATTGCCTTTCACATGAACCAGACCAATCAGCCGATGGATTCGTTCCGCGAGGCTATGGCTGTCGAATACGAGGCGCACCGAGATCAAACCTGTCTGGTATCGTCCGAAATGTTCTATACCTGTGACCTGAGCAAGCTGGCGCAGGTCTTTGCAGAAATCCCGTCGCGCGAGGTGCGGATTACCTACTATTGCCGCAGGTATTCCGATTTTCTCGAGGCCGATTACAAACAGCGCGCCAAGAACGGCCGTTTCGGCGGAAGCGCGACTGACTACGTCCACAAGTTGCTGGACAGGATCAAGGCTGATCCCGACGTATACAGTTTCTCGGCGAGGTTGGATCGAATTCGGCAGGCTTTTCCTGGGGTCACAGTTTTACCGATCCTGTATGATCGCTCGCAGATGGCACAGGGGCATGTGGTGGATGACTTCATGTCGCGGATCGGTGTTTCTTTACCCGATGGCGGGGTGGTCGACCGGCCATCGAACCAGTCGCAGTCGCGTGCTGCGAGTGAGGCGTTTGGCATCGTGTCCCGGGCGCTGGGCCGTAAGGCAAGCCGCCGTCTGCGGCGGCGCGTAGTGGATGATCCGGTGATGATCCGGCGGTATGATGTGTTGGAACCGCAGGAACGCGCTTGGCTGGACGAGTTCGTCGCCAGCCACGACGTTGCGTTCCAGCAGGAGTTCTTCCCTGATCGGACCCGGTTGTTTGATCCGGTTGAGCTCAGCGAAGACGACCAGAAATTTCGCCGTGACACGCCCCAGGAGTACGACGCCTTACGTCGCGCATCAGAGATCGTATTTCGCATGGCGCTGGAGGGCTGAGCGTCAGGGCTCGACGGTGATTTCCTGACGCTGGCGACCGGTTGTCTTGTCAAAAATCAGGATGCGGTTGTCATCGGTCACCACCGCATACCAGTTGTTGCCGATAGTCACGGCTTGTGCTTTCGCGCCGTCGGGCAACTCGACCTGATCGGGCAGGGTGGGGGTTCTGTCCGATAGCCGGATGACAATCAGTGCGAATGTCACTAGAACCCCGCCAATCATCACCGCGGTCAATAGCATGACCATTCTCCGCAGCAGGCGAAGCTGTGGTGTTTCCTGCGGTTCTTGGGGTTCGGAAGGGACAGTCATGGGCACCCGTCAAATTGAATTTCAGATCGCGGCCGATCCGCCGCCACGCCTTGATAAGGCGCTTTCGCGCGATGTGCCAGCCGAGGAAAACCTGTCGCGCACGCGATTGGCAAAGCTGATCGATGAAGGTGCCGTGTTGATCGACGGGACCGAGGCACGCGATCCAAAGGCCAAAGTTGCCGAGGGCGCATCGGTGTCGATCACCATGGCCGAGGCCGAAGACAGCCATATCGGTCCCGAAAACATCCCGTTGGAGGTTGTGTTTGAGGATGCCGACCTGATCGTCATCAACAAACCGGCGGGTATGGTGGTGCATCCCGCACCGGGCTCGCCGAACGGAACGCTGGTAAACGCGTTGCTGCATCATTGTGGCGATGACCTGTCCGGCGTTGGTGGTGTGAAACGGCCAGGCATCGTGCATCGCATCGACAAGGAAACCAGCGGCCTTCTGGTTGTCGCGAAATCGGACGCAGCGCATCACGGGCTGGCCGCTCAGTTCGAGGCACACACGGTCGAGCGCTACTATCGCGCCATCTGTTACGGCGTGCCTGATGCGAATGACCCGCGTCTGCGAGGAGTTAAGGGCGTCAGCTTTGAACCCGGAAATATCATGCGTCTGACCACTCAGCTGGCCCGCCACAAGACCGATCGGCAAAGACAAGCGGTGTTGTTCCATGGTGGGCGTCACGCTGTCACGCGCGCGCGGCTTGTTGAGACATTCGGCAATCCGGCAGGGCTGGCGCTGATCGAGTGCTGGCTGGAAACCGGCCGAACGCACCAGATACGTGTCCACATGGCCCATGCCGGGCATGGTCTGGTGGGCGATCCGGTTTACGGCGGCAAACGCAAATTGGCGGCCAAAGCGTTCAGCGCCGTAAGCTCTGACGCCGTGCGCGCATTTCCACGGCAAGCGCTTCACGCTGCTGTTTTGGGCTTTGAACACCCTGTAACCGGTGAAAACCTGCGTTTTGAGGCCGAGTTGCCGGAAGATATGCAGAAACTCATTGATCAGCTTCGCGCGCCGCTGACATAATACGCAAAGTTACGTGAATAACATTTTCTTAGGTTTCCTTTATCGTTCGTTAATTCCAAACTGTTAACGGTACCTCTTGAACGGATTGGGGTGGCATCCCATATCCATGTTAACGACTTAAACATTTGTCGGAGGGACATGAAACATGGCAAATTACGCAAATCTCCCCGCGCCGACGCCGGAAGGCGGTCTGAACCGCTATATGCAGGAAATTCGCAAGTTCCCGCTACTGGAACCGGAAGAAGAGTACATGCTCGCCAAGCGTTGGGTGGAAGAGCAAGACACTGAATCGGCTCATAAAATGGTCACATCGCATCTGCGGTTGGCGGCCAAGATCGCTATGGGTTATCGCGGTTACGGCCTGCCGCAGGCTGAAGTGATTTCCGAGGCCAACGTGGGCTTGATGCAAGCCGTCAAACGGTTCGACCCGGAAAAGGGTTTCCGTCTGGCGACCTATGCGATGTGGTGGATCCGCGCCTCGATTCAGGAATACATCCTGCGGTCGTGGTCTTTGGTGAAACTTGGCACGACTTCGGCGCAGAAAAAGCTGTTCTTCAACCTGCGCAAGGCTAAGGCCCGCATCGGTGCGCTGGAAGAGGGTGACCTGCGTCCTGAGAACGTCGCGCAGATCGCCAATGACCTTGGCGTGACCGAAGAGGAAGTCATCAGCATGAACCGCCGGATGTCCGGTGGCGATGCCTCGCTGAACGCGACCGTTGGGTCCGAGGGCGAAGGTACGATGCAATGGCAGGACTGGCTTGAGGATGAAGATGCCGATCAGGCTGGCGACTATGAGGCGCGCGACGAACTGGACGCGCGGCGCGAGTTGTTGTCGGCCGCTCTGGACGTGCTGAATGACCGGGAAAAGGACATCTTGACCCAACGTCGTCTTATGGATCAGCCCGTCACGCTGGAAGAACTGAGCACGCAGTACAATGTCAGCCGCGAGCGCATTCGTCAGATCGAAGTCCGCGCTTTCGAAAAGCTGCAGAAGAAGATGCGTGAACTGGCGCGTGAAAAAGGAATGCTGGGCACGGTCTAATACCGGCCCAAGCAAAGAAAGCCCGCCTGTAACGGCGGGCTTTTTTGTTAGGCGAATATAAAGTCGCTTTCGGACAGCTGCCCGGCCCGAACGCCAAGCAGGTCTATGCTGTCGCCGTTCTCCAGGTCGATGGTCGTGCTGTAGAACCCGCCCGAGATGTGGTCCTGGACGTCCTCAAAGCTGTGGATGCCGTCATACTCGCTGAGGTCGATCTTGTCCTTGCCGACTTTGAAGTCGAGGATGAGGTCCGCTCCGTCACCATCGTCGAAGAAGAACGTGTCGTGACCGCGCCCACCGACAAGAAAGTCGTCGCCGGCACCGCCATCGATCAGATCCTTACCACGACCGCCAAAGATGGAGTCGTCGCCTTCGTCGCCGCGCACGATGTCCTTGCCGCGGCCGCCGAATATGACGTCATGCCCCGTGCCGCCCAGGGCAACGTCATCGCCGCGCCCTGCGACGATGAAATCATTGCCGCCGCCGCCATGCACGAAGTCTTGTCCGCGGCCGGTAAAGTGAAACTCATCTGAGTCGTCACCAATTATGAAATCCGTGTTCTTCTGCCCCAGAATTCCGGTCACCGAAACCGGGAGCAGCACTCCGTCAAGCACATGGATAATCCCGTTGGACGCCTCGACGTCAAAGGCGATCAGACCCGGATCAGCAATGCCGGGATCCGCGTCTTCCAGACTTGGCGGGGAACTCAGTAAGTTCAGCTCCAAACTCGTTCCCAACAAGGTTTCTATCTGGGCACCGTCCCCCAAGCTGACGACGGCATCCTTGGTGAACGATCCGTCCACGACGTGGTACTGCAGGATATTGGTCAGCAAGGGCAGGGGATCGCCTCCGCCCAACAGAGTGAGTGCTTTCACAATGTACCCAAGCGACCCGGCCTCATCCGACCCGCCATAGCCCAAAGCCTGCGCCAAGGCCACGAAGGCCGCGTCGGTTGGTGCAAACACGGTCAGATCGACTGCGTCGCTGTCCAGCGTCTCGGCCAGACCTGCCGCGATGACGGCTTCTCGGAGGATATCAAAATCCCCACCGTCACTGTCGAATGTTCCCGGAGCTCCGCTGATTTGAATAACGCGTTCTGTGATCGTTGGTTCGTCTGTCATTTCTGGCATTTCGGTTAATCTCCCACCCTGGTTGCCGCCTTTGACCGGAGAAGGGCCCGCAAGACCCCATCCTAATGTCGACGATACTTTTGGTACGGAGAGAGCCGGAAAACGGATCACGAAATTCGGATGTCGCAATTTGAAACGGTAGGTATGCCCACTGTTTCCATCGCTAAATCCAATTTTGGTATCATATGGTTACGGCGGTAAATTCGCTTAGTTCAATTGTTGCCTAAAAACGCGCACCATGTTCTCGCCCATCACCTTGCGAACCTGCATTTCGGTTAGGCCCTGTGCCAGCAAGGCCGATGTCAAAGCGGCTAGTTCCGAGGTGTCAAATGCCGTCTCGACCGATCCGTCATAGTCCGACCCCAAGGACACGTGATCCTCGCCCACGGTGCCAATCGCGGCCCTGATCATCTTGGCAATACCTGTCGGGGAAATGTCTCCGCAGGTCACATCCGCCCAGTATCCCATGCCGATCACGCCGCCCGTTGCGGCGATGTCCTGCATCAGATCGTCCGGGAAGTTGCGTTTGACCGGGCAAAACCCGTGCAACCCGCCATGACTAACGATGAGGGGGACGTCGGTCATCGCGATCACCTCTTTAGCAACCTGCGGGCTGGAATGGGCAAGGTCGATGACGACGGGGCGCTGCGCCAATTCGGTTACGACCTGACGGCCGAACTCGGTCAGGCCGGCGTCACCAAACCCATGTAATGATCCGCCCAGTTCGTTGTCGAAAAAGTGGTGCAGGCCAAAGACGCGGTGTCCGGCGTCGAACAAGGTGTCCAGATTGCTCAGGTCGCCCTCTAACGCATGTGCACCTTCGATGCCCAGAATGCCTCCGACAACCGGTTGACCGGCGGCACGCGCGGCCATCACTTCGTCCAGATCGGCCCGAGATTTAACGACCTTCAACTGCCCGTCCGAGGCGGCCTCGAACTGGTGAAGCTTTTCGGCCTGATAGATTGCGCGCTCTTTCAAACTGTCCCACGTGCGCAGGGGCCAAAGCTGCCCGATCGCCAGAAGAGTGATGTTGTCGAACGCCTCGGCCGAGTTGGCCTCATAGTTCTGCCCGGCAGGGGATTTGGTCACGGCGGTAAAGACTTGGAGGGCGACGTTGCCTTCGACCAGGCGGGGTATATCAACCTGACCACGAGTGCCGCGTTCGGTAAGATCTCGGCTCCACAACAGCGGGTCTGCGTGCAGGTCGCCAACAATCAGAGTTTCGTGCAGGGCTTCGGCATCCCCAGATACTTCAAATGGGGCGTGATCGATCACGCTGTTGCGTTTGGCTTCGATGTAGGACGGCAGAAACCCAAAAAACACCACAGCGCCGACGATCACTGCAAGCAAAAGCAGGCCGCCGATCCATTTGAAAACTCTCTTCATCCTCACTCCCCTTAAACTGTTGCGGGCAGATTACGGTGGTTCCGTGCAGATAAAAGCCTGACTTAACGTCGGGGGGTTGATAGAAGGGCCAGGACAGCCCTGTTAGCGATAACTTTCAGATTCGGGCTTAATCACGCATGACGGAGGAACACATGCAAAAACCGGTTCAATGGGGTGTTCTGGGTGCTGCAAATTTCGCGCGCCAACACATGGCGCCTGCTATCAACGCAGCCAACGGCGCGCGTCTGGCGGGGCTGGCCACCTCCAGCGCGGTGAAGGCCGAACCGTTTAAGGCTTTTTGCCATGATCTGACTGTTTACGACAGCTACGAGGCTTTGCTGGCCGACCCTGATATCGAAGCCGTTTACATCCCGCTGCCCAATCACCTGCATGTGGAATGGACCCTCAAGGCACTGGATGCGGGCAAGCATGTGCTGTGCGAAAAGCCCATTGCCATGACCGGCGCCGAGTTTGCACCGTTGATCGAAAAACGGGATGAGACCGGCCTTCTGGCGGCCGAGGCCTATATGATCGTGCACCATCCGCAGTGGCAGTTGGTGCGAAAGCTGATTGCAGACGGGGCCATCGGTAAGCTGGCGCATGTGACCGGTGCATTCAGTTTCGACAACCGCGCGGATACCGCGAACATCCGCAACCGTGCAGAAACCGGGGGTGGCGGGCTGCGCGACATCGGTGTCTATGTGATCGGCAGCGCGCGGTTCGCGACGGGGCAGGAGCCGGTGCAGGTCGAGTCCGCGATCAGGTGGCAGGATGGGATCGACACTTTCACAGAGATCCGCGCGCAATTTCCGGACTTTACTTACTCAAGTTATGTCTCGATTCGCATGCATCCGCATCAAGAGATGGTGTTCCATGGCGAAGGTGGTGTGATCCGCCTGACAGCGCCGTTCAACGCCAGAGTTTTCGGTGAAGCACGAGTGGAATTGCACCGCCCGGGGCTTGAGGTTCAGGTCACGCGGTTCCCCGGTGACGATCATTACAAGCTGCAGGTCGAGGCGTTCTGCCGATCGGTGCGTGAAGGGGCAGAGTATCCGTGCCCGTTGGAGTTCTCGCGCGGGACGCAGGAAATGATTGATCGGGTTCTGGAAAACGCTGTACCCCTCTGACTTGCCACGTCCTGCGCAGCCGGGCTATTCTGGCGGGCACCTGATCAGGAGGGAGGCCCATGGCCGGCGGATGGTCGCGCGACGGCGCAGTGAGTGAACAGATTGAGGCATCCATTTCGGATGAACTGGCCCGCATGCAGGCGCAAAAGCGCCCTGTGGGGGAAAGCCTGACCCATTGCGCCGAGTGTGAAGAGCCGATCCCCGAAAAACGGCGGCTGGTTTTGCCGGGCGTCAAACTGTGCCTCGACTGCCAGCAAGAGCGTGACGGAGCCTTCAAAGCCCGTGCCGGTATTAACCGACGCGGCTCTAAAGACAGTCAGTTGAAGTAAGAAGGGCGAAAGGATGCCCAAAACCAACCTTTTCCAAAATGGTCTGGTTCTTGGGTTTCTCGCCGCATTTCTGTGGGGCACGCATAGTGTCATTGTCCGTTATTTGACCAGCGATTTGGGCGGGTTGCAGATCGCCGTCACGCGCCTGTTTATCGCGGCACTAGCGATCTATTGCATGCTGCGGGTGATGCGGGTTTCCGTGTCGATCCGACTGAGCGACTGGAACTTTCGGCTGGCCGTTCTGTCGACTGTAGTCAATTACATTCTGTTCCATATAGGCCTAGAACACACCGGTGCCGCGAATGCGATGGTGTTGGAAAACACCGCACCGTTCTTTGTTCTGGTTTTTCTGTATTTCTTCGCGGACACGCCCGTCACACGCACCGATGTTCTGGCAACTGGTTTGGCCATTCTGGGCGTATTCCTGACCGTTTACATGGATTTTCAGGGTGGCGGAGAGCCCTTGTTTGGAGATCTTCTGGAAATCGGGGCTGGGCTTAGCTGGGCGGTGTTCCTGATCTCAAGCAGCCGCGCGATGCGCAGTTCGGAAACAACCGCAGAACGGCTGAATTTCCTGTTCGGCATCTTCACGTGCTCAGGCGTGCTGTTGTTGCCGTTGGCCGTGTTTACGCTGCAGGTGCCAACGGTCAATGACGTGGTGTTCCTGCTGCTGCTGGGAATGCTTCCAACCGCACTGGCCTACTACCTTTGGTATGAGGCCGCCGCGCGAGTTTCAACGCTGACCGCGACATTGATGTTTGCCGCGTCTGTCGTCTTCACTTTCATCAACTCGGCCTTGTTCCTTGGGGCCGCAATCACACCGATTGCAGCCCTAGGGGCTGTGTTGATCGTGGCCGCCGTGTTTCTGACGACCAAAAGCCAGAAGTGATCAGTCTTCCATCGCTTCCAGTTCGTCGATGAAGCCCGAGATCATCGAGAGGCCCTTGTCCCAGAACTTGGGATCGCTTGCGTCCAGTCCGAACGGGGCCAGCAATTCCTTGTGGTGCTTCGATCCACCAGCGCGCAGCATCTCGAAATACTTGTCCTCGAACCCGTCCGATCCGCTTGCGTATACCGAATACAGCGCGTTCACCAAGCCGTCGCCAAACGCATAGGCGTAGACGTAGAAGGGCGAGTGCACGAAGTGCGGGATATAGGCCCAGAAGGTCTCGTACCCCTCCATGAATTCGAATGCGGGCCCAAGGCTTTCGGCCTGAACGCTCATCCACAGGGCGTTGATGTCGTCCGGGGTCAGCTCACCTTCGCGGCGTGCCGCGTGGAGTTTGCATTCAAAGTCGTAGAAGGCGATCTGGCGCACGACCGTGTTGATCATGTCCTCGACCTTACCGGCCAGCAGAACCTTGCGTTGCTCAGGGGTTTCAGCCTGGTCGAGCATTTTGCGGAAGGTCAGCATCTCACCAAAAACGGATGCAGTCTCGGCCAGTGTCAGCGGGGTCGAGGACAGCATCTCACCCTGATCCGCGGCCAGGACCTGATGCACGCCGTGGCCCAGCTCATGCGCCAGAGTCATCACATCGCGCGGTTTGCCCAGATAGTTGAGCATCACATAAGGATGCACATCGGTCACGGTTGGATGCGCAAAGGCACCCGGAGCTTTGCCGGGCTTCACCGCCGCGTCGATCCAGCCCTTTGAGAAGAACGGGGCCGCGATCTCACCCATGCGGGGATCAAAGGCGTTATAGGCATCCATTACCGTCTTCTCAGCCTCATCCCATCCAACGATGCGAGAGTCTTCCATCGGCAGGGGGGCGTTGCGGTCCCAGACCTGCATCACATCCAGCCCCAGCCATTTGCGCTTTAGTTCATAATAGCGGTGGCTCAGCTTGGGGTAGGCGGCCACGACGGCCTCGCGCAGGGCTTCGACCACTTCGGGCTCGACATCGTTTGACAGGTGCCGACCGGTTTGCGCAGTTGGCATGTTGCGCCAGCGGTCGACGATTTCCTTTTCTTTGGCCTGCGTGTTGTGCACGCGGGCGAAGGTTTTGATGTTGTCCTGAAACACGGCTGCTAACTCGCGCGAGGCGGCTTCGCGCTTGGAACGGTCCTGTTCGGTCAACAGGTTCAGCGTGCCTTCGATGTTCAGCTCTTCGCCATCAACGGTAAAGGTCAGACCGGCGATCGTTTCGTCGAACAGGCGCTCCCAAGCGTCGCCGACAACGCCCAGATCGTGCAAGAACTTTTCCAGCTCGTCTGACAGCTGATAGGGTTTCATCGCACGGATGCGGCGGAAGACCGGTTCATACCTCGCCAGATCGGCATTGGCGTCGAAATGCGCTTTCAGCGCGTCATCGTCGATGCGGTTGATTTCCAGTGTGAAGAACACCAGCGGCGTGGTGAAGATGGTGATCTTTTCCTGCATGTCCGACAGGAACTTGGCGCGTTCGGCATCCGTGGTCAGTTGGTAATAGCGTAGACCGGCGAAAGACATGATGCGACCGGCAATCGCGTTGATCTTTTCGTTGCGCTGCACGCAGGTCAACAGGCCTTCGGCGTCCAAATCGGCCAGCTTACCTTCGTAGTCTGCCGCAAAAGAGGCACATTCGCCCTCAAGCCAGGCCAGGTCGCGCGACAATTCCGGCGCGTCTTCCGAGCTGTACAGATCGGTCAGATCCCATTCCGGCAGGTTGCCAAGATCGCCGGTTCCTCCGGCTGCGTTTGCGTCACGGACTGGAAATGGAAGGTCGCGCATGGATCACCTCGGAATATCTGCTTTCGCAAACATCTAGGCGTGGGCGGCCCGGATCACAAGCCGCCTTTGCACGAGGATTTTATTGGTTTGAAAGCGCAGGTGCGGGTGTCGCGTCCGACTGGGTGGCCAAAAAGTGCGCTGCTAGTTGATCATAGACTGGCCCGCGCACTTCGGGCGGCTCCATCAGCACTTCGTGTTCGCCATCCTGGATTTCGACAAGCGTGCCATTGGGCCAGTTCGCCATCCGCGCGCGGATCGCCTTGCGATCAACGATTTGCTCGTGGCTTCCAAGGAAGGTCAGGGCGGGCGTCGCGGGGGCGGTCTGCTCCATCAACCAGGCGCATTCGTCCAGCGCTTCGCGCAGCCAGATTGTGGATGGCGCGCCGAGGGCCAGTTCGGGATACGCCGTCAATTGATCTTTCATCATCTGGAACATCGCCGGATCACGTGTCAGCACATTGCCGTCAAAGGGTTGCGAGGCAACGTAACTTTCAAGCGACGTGGTCGGCGGGGTCTTTTCCCCCAGCCCAATCCGCGGGCCCCAATAGGCGGTCAACCGGCTGAGCGGCTTCATGATCGGCGTGAAAAAGATGCCCCACATCGGGCCGGTATATGCGCAAGCGGCAAAACAGTCGCGTTCCAGAACCGCGCGCAAGCCAATCGCGCCGCCCATCGAGTGGCCGATCACGTACCATGGTTTCGGCAGGTCCAGTTCGGCCGCCAGATCCAGCGTGGCTTGCACATCGTGTTGATAGTCGATGAACTGTTCGACATGCCCGACACGCGGGTCGTCTAGCAGACGATCCGCCAAGCCCTGACCGCGCCAATCGACGGCTAGACAGGCAAAGCCGCGCTCAGTGAATTCAGCGGCGGAATCGCCGTATTTCTCTATATATTCCGTACGGCCCGGGAATATCATCACCGTGCCGTTTGCCTTGCCTTCGGGGCGCCAGTGCCCCACGCGGATACGGATACCGTCCGCGGTTGTTACCCAATGGGCGGCACCACCGGCAGGGCCGCCGGCCACGTCTTCATAGAAAGGGGCCGGCGAGAACTGCATCAGGCCAGCACCGAAGCAAGTTTCATGGCAACACCCATGTCACCGTCAACGCTCAGCTTGCCGGACATGAACGCACCGGTGGGGTTCAGGTCGCCGCTGAGGATTTGTTCAAACGTATCTACATCCGCGCTCAGGGTGACGTCTGCTTCGTCGTCGCTGACGCGGGCGCCGTTTGCGTCCAGAACGATAGCGCCCAGATCGGCAATAGCAAACTTGGCCGAAGCGTCGAAGTCGCCGCCGGTCAGTTTTTCGTTCAGCGCGGCCGCGGCTTTTTCTAGTGTTTCGCTCATGGTGTTCCTCATATTGTTTGTGCGCCGTGAATGGACATCCCCGGTCGCAACGCTACACTGAACATTGTTATGGGCATTGCAATAAACAATCTCAAAGGTACCGTTGCGGCATTTTTTGTCACGGTCATGTTTTCCACCAGTTCCGTAGCGCAACAGGCGGACCTGAGGGATGAGGCCGCCTTGCTGCAGCAACTGGCGGAGGCCACGCCCGAACAGGCGGTTGGGCTGGATCGTCAGCTCAAGGCGCTATGGGCGCAATCCGGGTCAGCCTCGGCTGACTTGTTGTTAGAGCGCGGGCGCGAAGCGCTTGAAGACGGCGATCCGCTGGCCGCCATCGAACATCTGACCGCGCTTACCGATCACGCGCCCGGCTTTGCCGAAGGATGGCACATGCGGGCCTCGGCGTTTTTCGGAATGGACCGCTTTGGCATGGCCGCAGCCGATCTGGAATACGCGCTGACGCTGAACCCAAATAACTACGAGGCGATCTTTGGGTTGGGCCTGATCTTTGAGATTATCGAACAGCCCGACAAAGCGCTGGACGCCTATGAACGCGCGCTGGCTATACATCCTCATCATGAAGAAGTAACCAATGCGGTGAATCGACTGAAGCCTCAGGTCGAGGGCTCGGCCCTCTAAAGAACCGGGGCAGGGGGCAAAGGTGAGTGGGTCATCCCGAATCGTGGCCGTACTTGGCCCGACAAACACAGGTAAAACTCATTACGCGATCGAGCGGATGCTGGGGTACCGGACCGGTGTGATCGGTCTGCCGCTGCGTCTGCTGGCGCGCGAGGTCTATGACAAGATCGTCGCCATTCGCGGCCCGTCCGTTGTAGCTTTGGTCACGGGTGAAGAGCGGATTGTACCGCCGCGCACCCAGTATTGGGTCTGCACGGTCGAGGCGATGCCCGAGGGTATGGGCGCGGATTTCGTGGCCATTGACGAGATCCAGCTCTGCGCCGATCCCGAACGCGGTCACGTTTTCACAGATCGGCTGCTGCGCGCTCGTGGCACCAATGAGACGTTGTTTTTGGGCTCTGACACCATGCGCGGCCCAATTGCGGCACTGGTGCCTGAGGTTCAGTTCGTGCGCCGCGAACGCATGTCGCAGCTCGTCTACGCTGGTTCGAAAAAGATCAGCCGGATGCCCCCGCGCAGCGCCATTGTCGGGTTTTCGGTCGACAGCGTCTATGCCATCGCCGAGTTATTGCGCCGTCAAAAGGGCGGAGCGGCCGTGGTCATGGGCGCGCTCAGCCCGCGTACTCGGAACGCGCAAGTTGACCTCTATCAGAATGGCGAGGTCGACTATCTGGTCGCCACAGACGCCATCGGCATGGGATTGAACTTGGATGTCGACCACGTCGCCTTTTCCTCGCTGACCAAATTCGACGGTCGTCGGATGCGTCCTCTGGCCCCCAACGAACTGGCTCAGATCGCCGGTCGCGCCGGGCGCGGCATGTCTGACGGCACCTTCGGTGTAACCGGAGAGGCCCCGCCGCTGGACGAAGGTGTGGCGCAGGCCATCATGGACAGCCGGTTCACGCCAATGAAAAAGCTGAACTGGCGAAATGCTGCCCTGCGATTTGGCTCGGTGGATGCGCTGATCAATTCGCTTGAGATCAGCCCAAACGACGAGCATCTGATCAAAGCGCGCCCAGCAGACGACCTGAACGTGCTGAAATCACTGTCGCAAGTGACCGAGGTCGCAGCCCGCGCCAGCGATCCTCAATCCATCCGTTTGCTGTGGGATGTGTGCCGAATCCCCGATTTTCGTGGTATCAGCCATGCCGAACACGCCAGCCTGCTCGAAGTGATCTATGGCCATCTGCACGAGCGCGGCTCGATCCCGGATGACTTTATGGCGCGGCAAATCCGACGTATCGACCGCACGGATGGCGATATTGACGCACTCTCCAAAAGGTTGGCATATATTCGTACTTGGACATATGTTGCGCAGCGAAACGGTTGGGTGCGTGACGAATCACATTGGCGTGACGAAACGCGCACTGTAGAAGACAGGCTGTCGGACGCATTACATGACCGACTGACGCAAAGATTTGTGGACCGGCGCACATCTGTGTTGCTGCGCCGGCTCAAACAGAAGGAGGCCCTTTTGGCCGAAGTAAATGACAAGGGTGAAGTGACCGTCGAAGGCGAATTCGTCGGTCGTTTGGAAGGGTTCCGGTTTAGTCCGGACAAAAGCGCGCAAGGAACCGAGGCGAAAGCTTTGAAATCGGCGTCCCTGCAAGCACTCGCGCCGCAATTCCATCTGCGTGCCGATCGCTTCTACAACGCGCCCGATACCGAAATTGATTTCACTGATCAGGGTGGCCTGATGTGGGGCGAATATGCCGTCGGCAAACTGGTTGCCGGGGCAGAGCCACTCAAGCCGATGGTCGAGGTTTTTGTGGATGAGGCCGCAGGGCCGGATGTCGAACAGAAAGTGCAGCGCCGTCTGCAGCACTTCATCGACCGCAAGGTCGCTGCGCTGTTCGAACCGCTGCTGAATCTGTCGCGCGACGAAGAACTGTCTGGCCTCGCCAAAGGGTTCGCCTTCCGCATGGTCGAAGCGTTGGGCGTGCTGCCCCGCGCCGGTGTCGCGCAAGATGTGAAAGATCTGGATCAGGACGCCCGCGGCGCGCTGCGCAAGCACGGCATTCGTTTTGGCCAGTTCACAATCTTCATGCCGCTTCTGCTGAAACCCGCGCCGACGCGCCTGCGTCTGGTTCTATGGGCGCTGGCCAACGGCTTGCAGGAATTCCCCGAAGCGCCGCCTCCGGGCTTGGTCACTGTACCGGTCGCAAAGGACGCGCCGCAGGGCTATGACACCATGTGCGGCTACCGCGATGCGGGCGACCGCTCGATCCGGATCGATATGCTGGAACGCCTTGCCGATATGCTACGCGCCGAAGATAGCCGTGGCGGGTTCGAAGCAAAGCCAGACATGCTGTCGATCACCGGAATGACGCTGGAACAGTTCGCCGACCTGATGAAGGGACTGGGTTACAACGCCGAACGCGGTGAGCGTGAAAAGGTGAAACCTGCCCCGGTAGAGCAACCCACCGTCGAAGCGACCGAGCAACCATCTACTGAAGAAACCCCTGCACCTGAGGCGGTAACCGAAGAGGTCGTCGCGCCTGTCGAGTCGTCAGCCGAGGCCACCGAAAGCACCGAGGCGGCAGCCGAGGCTCCGGCATCGGAAGAGCCCGAGGTTGAAGTGTTCTACACCTTCACCTGGGGACGTCAGCGCCAGGCCAACCGTGGTCCGCGCCGTGAACAACGGCAAGGGCAGGGTAAAGGCAAACCGCGCGGCAAGCCTCAGGACGGTCGTGGTAAGCCGCAGGGCAAAAAGGGTGGCAAGCCGCAAGGTGCCAAATCCTTCTCGTCCCGCCCGCCCAAGAAAGAAAAGGCTATCGATCCCGATAACCCGTTCGCAGCAGCGCTGATGGGTTTGAAGGACGGTAACTAAACGCCAATGGCCGAGGCCAAGCTGCGGATCGACAAATGGTTGTGGCAGGCGCGGTTCTTCAAGACCCGCAGCCTGGCCGCCAAACAGGTCAGCGGCGGCCACGTCCGTCTGAATGGAAACCGGGTCCTGAAACCGGCGCAGGCCGTAGGGCCCGGAGACGTTCTGACCTTTCCACAAGGTCGTATCGTGCGGGTGGTTCGGGTCGAAAAGCTCGGTGAACGCCGTGGTCCGGCACCCGAGGCGCAGACGTTGTACTTTGATATGACGGAAAAACAGGACGCCACGCCCAAAAATCCGGGATTTGAGGGAAAGGGTCGTCCGACCAAGAAGGATCGGCGCGCGCTTGATCTTTCTCGCACCTCTAAGGGCTGATCCTCCCTTGAAGACAGTGCAATACTGGATTAGCTAATCGCCCAAACCGCAAACGGGAATCCGACCATGACCTACGTTGTCACTGAAAACTGCATCGCCTGCAAATACACCGACTGTGTCGAGGTATGCCCGGTGGACTGTTTCTATGAAGGTGAGAACACGCTGGTCATTCACCCCGACGAGTGCATTGACTGCGGCGTGTGTGAGCCCGAATGCCCCGCCGATGCCATTCGTCCCGACACCGAGCCAGGCATGGACCAATGGGTCGAGTTTAACCGGAAATACTCGGAACAATGGCCTGTGATCGTGACCAAGAAAGATCCGCTGCCCGAGGCCGAAGAACGCGACGGTGAAGAGGGCAAGATGGAGAAGTACTTCTCGGAAGCGCCCGGCGAAGGTGGCTAAGCGATTCGCTCTCTGAACTTGTTCGTTCAGGTATAGAAACAGATTGCATCGCCTTGAAAAATATAAGGTTTCACGTCCGAACGAGGGCGTGACCTTTCAGGTGTCGTAATTTTGTGATATAATCGAAAGCTGAATGTTGAATGAGATGGGGATGTACTCCGTAAGTATGACTGCTTTGGAGTTCTGATTTAATGACAAACCAGCCGCTTGACGGGGCCGAAAAGGCTCCGGCTTGGGTGTTTTTGTTGTCCCGTGTCTCGCTCTAAAACTAAGGATGAACCTGTATGTCTAAGTCGAAAAAGCTTGAGTTCCGCCCGAACGACTATGTTGTTTACCCTGCGCATGGCGTGGGCCAGATCATCTCGATCGAAGAACAGGAAGTCGCAGGATATTCGCTCGAGCTGTTCGTCATCTCCTTTGAAAAAGATAAGATGACTCTGCGGGTGCCGACCAACAAGGTTACCGAGTCCGGCCTGCGGTCGCTCAGCTCGCCCGATGTCATCAGCCAGGCGATGAAAACCCTAAAGGGCAAGGCTAAGGTCAAGCGCGCCATGTGGTCCCGCCGGGCGCAGGAATACGAACAAAAGATCAACTCGGGCGATCTGATCTCGATTGCCGAGGTTGTCCGCGACCTGCACCGCACCGACGATCAGCGCGAGCAGAGCTACTCCGAGCGTCAGCTATACGAAGCCGCGCTCGAGCGTCTGACCCGCGAAGTGGCCGCCGTTTCCGGAGCTGGCGAAGTTTCTGCAGCCAAGCAGGTGGATGAGGTTCTGACCTCGCGCGCGGCCTGATCGCTGTTCGCACTAAGTTTTTGGCCGCTCCGGTAAGGGGCGGCCTTTTTCGTTTCTGGTCTTGGTGGAATCCGCGATTACCGCTAATTTTCCTGTAACCAGAGGCGGATACATGGCCGGGATAAAGCAAACCGTTAAGTTTTTATACGTCGCGCACGAGCCGGTTTCGGTCTGGTTCCGCTATTGTCTAATCCTGTTCGATGCGGCTTCGATCGTGTTTTTCGTGGCCACGGCAAACATCCCGCATGGTCCGGGGATTACTATCGCCAGCTTGTGCGTCGGCTTCCTGATCCTGCTGGATTTCCTCGCCCGACTGTGGATCGCAAAGGATCGCTGGAAACTGCTGCGCAAGGTCTACACTCTGGCCGATATTGTTGTGATCGCCTCGCTGTTGCTTGAACCGTTCTTGCCCGGAAATCTGGCCTTCGTGCGGATCTTGCGCGCCTTGCGTCTGATCCATTCCTACCACCTGTTGCGTGACCTGCGGCGCGACAGTCAGTTTTTTCGGACCCATGAAGACGCCGTAATCGCGGCGATCAACCTGATGGTGTTCGTGTTCGCGACCTCGACGGCGGTTTTGGTGTTCTTCATCCCCGACAACAGCCAGACGGCTTATATTGACGCGCTCTATTTCACTATGGCGACGCTGACCACGACCGGGTTTGGCGATATCACCCTGTCGACCCCGGGTGGCAAACTGTTTTCTGTGTTCATCATGGTGGTCGGTGTGGCGCTGTTCGTGCGATTGGCACAGGCGATCTTCATGCCGCAGAAAGTGCGGCACAAATGCCCCAGCTGTGGCCTCTACCGCCACGACCCGGACGCGGTGCATTGCAAGCATTGCGGTGCAACGCTGAGGATCGAGACTGGCGGTACGACCTAGAGCGCCGCTGCGGCTGTAGCCAGAAAGGCCAGTTCGCCCAATTGTTGCGTTGCGCCCAGAATGTCTCCGGTCTGGCCGCCGATCTTGGCCTTTGCCACCAGCGCGAACACCGTGATAGTCAGTGCCGAAACGATAACGGGCAGGATGGCGCCTGATCCCATCAATATTACTGCGCAGACAGCGGCCAGTGCAAACCCCACAGTCACTGTTGCACCACGAGGGCCGCCGACCGAATGGCTCAGACCGCTATTGCGGGCGTTGGGCAGGGCGTTCATCAGGACTGGCATGAAGGCGCGGGACAGGATGCAGGCGGCGAGGACGGCACCGTAGGCTCCGGCCGTCAGCAAGGTCGCAATCAGGGCGACACGCATCAATTGGACAAAGATCAGCGACAGGACCCCATAGGCCCCAATATGGCTGTCTTTCATGATTTCCAAGCGACGTTCCCGTGTGAACCCACCCCAGAGCCCGTCCACTGTATCCGCTAGACCATCTTCATGCATGGCACCGGTGGAAACCACCAGAGTGACGGTGAGTAGTACGGCCGCAACCATAGCAGGCAGGCCCAAGGTCAGTGCGACCCATCCAACCGTGCAAGCCAGCAGGCCAACCACCAAGCCAACAACGGGAAAAGCCCATGCGGAATCGGCCTGACGCGCAAAGGTTGGCTCGGGCAGGCGTGGCACCGGCAAACGTGTCAGTAACACCAGCGCCAGGGGGATATCCCGCGCAGAAATCAGGGCGTTGTCGTTTTTTTGCACTCCTGCGCCTTTCCGGGCCTTGTTGGATTGGACGCTTCGGTTAAACACACAGGACCACTCTGATGCAACGAGGCTTTGGATGCTTCCTGAACTTAATGATCTGAAAACTCTCCGAGATGCCCTGACACAGGCGCCGGGATCGGACGATGCCGCACTGCAAGGGGCGGCTGAACGCAACGGACAACTGACCAAACCACCGGGAGCGCTTGGGCGGCTTGAGGATTTGGCTATTTGGTATGCAGGATGGCGTAGGGATGCCCGTCCGCAGATCTCGGCACCTCAGGTGATTGTATTTGCAGGCAACCACGGCGTCACAGCGCAAGGCGTATCAGCCTTTCCGCCGGAAGTGACCGTTCAGATGGTGATGAACTTTGAACACGGCGGGGCAGCGATCAACCAGTTGGCCAAGGCTGCCGGTGCCACGATGGATGTGCGCGCGCTGGATCTGGATACGCCGACCGCCGACTTCACCGCAGGCCCGGCCATGTCCGAAGACGAACTGCTGCAGGCCCTGCGTACTGGTTGGACTGCTGTTGATCCGAAGGCTGACCTGCTGGTTGTCGGAGAGATGGGGATCGGGAACACCACCCCGGCCGCCGCAATCGCTTGCACCCTGTTCGGCGGGGACGCCGCTGATTGGACTGGGCGTGGCACCGGTGTGGATGACGCCGGGTTGATCAATAAAACCCGTGTTGTGGCCGAGGGCGTAGCCCTGCATGCAGGGGCGGGCGACGGGCTGGATGTTCTGCGCTGCCTCGGCGGTCGTGAGATTGCCGCGATGGCCGGTGCCATCGCTGCGGCCCGTGTGTTGCGCATTCCGGTCATTCTGGACGGTTTCATCTGCTCGGCAGCAGCGGCCTGTCTGGCGGATGTTGCTGAAGGCGCACTTGATCACACCGTTGCCGGACACCAAAGCGCCGAAGGCGCGCATGGTGCTGTGCTGGAAAAACTCGGTAAAGAACCAATGCTGAACCTTGGCCTGCGTTTGGGCGAGGGCTCGGGCGGGGCGCTGGCGATCAACATTCTGAAAAGCGCGGTGGCCTGCCATTCAGGCATGGCAACGTTTGCCGAGGCGGGCGTGTCAGACGCCTGATATTCCCCCAAAGCCCCGCTTAGGTGGGGCTTTGGGCAATCTGAACCTCTAGCTTGTCGCTGGCAGCCAGCAAGCATAGAGCAGATAGCGTAAAGCCATCTTCGATTTCGCCCCGTGAGAGCTTGGTCTTTAGCTCGCGAACCGGAATCTTCACAACATTGGTCGCTTCGCTGTCGCGTGCTGTTCCTGGGGTATCGACCGTGAGATGCGCAAGGAATACAGCCACTCTGGAAGTAAGCAGCCCGGTGTTTGGGCGAATGAATCCAAGCCTTTCCAACTTACCGGGGGCAACATCATACCCGGTCTCCTCGCGCAGTTCGCGTATTGCGCAATCCAGAGCTGTTTCGGATTTTTCGCCGTATCCGCGTGGTATTTCTAGCGTAGCCTCAAGCTGCTGCGCAGGGCGGTGCATTTCCAACAACACCAGTTGATCGGACAGCAACGGCACGATTGCGGCCCCGTTTTGCGCAGAGGGTTCATCGACGTAGAAATAGGAGCCGTCTTCGACGACCCGAAACCAGTTGTTTTGGTAGACGATCATCTCAGTTCCACTCCGATCGCTTTGGCTAGTCTGGGGTATAGCCCGAACCAGTTTTTCCGCGTGGCCCATTTCATGCCTTTATCTTGGGCTTTGCCTTCCAGATATCCAAGTGCTTCATCGGTCAGCAACTTCATCAACTCGATTGATCCGAAAGATGTCACAATTTCAAATGCTTTTGTCGCATATCCGATGTACTCGAATTCATTGCGCAGGGATCGTATTGCTACAGTCGTATCCAAAATCGGGGCTGGAATGCCGTCCAGAAACTGAATTCGGTCCATGGCAAAGGCTTCGCCTTGCCCGACGAACAGAGCGTGATAGGCCGTGTCGATCACTTCGGTTTTAAAGCGAACCGCATCTTGTGGCATCAGGCTATCCACGGCCGCGTACCATTCCGAGCGTGACCCCAATTCGTCTTTTCGTTCCAAAAGCCCTTGGATGCTATCCCGCTTTTCTTCCGAAGTTTCCAGCCATTCGGTCAAAGCCGGACGCTTGAGAATGCCGTTGCTCAGAGATTGCCGCTCCAACCCGACCGTTTCAAATGTTGGCTCGAATTGCCGAATGGACTTGTCCAGCGCATCAAGGTCTCTCCGCAATTCGATGAGCTGGGGTCGGGACAATGACCCTTTGGTCTTGCCGTCGTAGCCTGCCAGAACATGGTTGGGCGGGAGGGCGTCAAAATACTCAAGCATAGAGTGGCAGTCTGCAGCACCGGGAAGGCGCACGACAAAGCCACCATTGCCTTCTTCGCGGTACCATTTGACAAGGTTTTTTCGGTCAAGAACCGCCGCAAGACCCTTGTTGTCCAATAACAGGCTTGGGGTCACAATGACCCCGTCGGTAAAAGTGACGCCTAACAGGAACCGTTTCTCGAGTTCTTTGACTGACAACCGCCGCACCGGATCGCAGTTGGCCAGGAACATTTTTTCGTTAATTAGCACTCGAAGAAATCCTCAAATTGATTGCACAGCGATAGTGCGCGGTTAGGAAAGTTGGTCAATATATGCAACACGGAAAAAGCGTTTAATTTTAGTGCCCTGCGTGGGAAAGTTTGACACGATCAAGGCTTTCAGGCCAGCTGCGAGGGGCAACCTGGGCCAGTACAAGTTTAGGAAAGAATAATTCAGGCCGACTTCTGGGCGTGCTTTTCGGCAAGTTCCAGAAGCTCGGTTTCCAGGTCTTTTTCGAACTGTTGCGCCCGTTCGATGTATTTTTTGTTTTCCGCCGTCGGCATCCCCGGAATCCAAAGCTCGGCCAGTTCACGGATCGACGCGCGGTCGTGGTGGTAGAAGGTTTGCTCGGCCTGCGCGGCCTCATATTCGCTGAGCCCGATATTCTCGAGCACGTAGCGTCCGGCCCGGAGTGAGCTGTCGAACATCTCGCGTACGATGTCGTTCGCACCGGCCTGATACAGCTCGTACACATGGGTGCGGTCATGGGCGCGGGCGATGATGTGCAGGTCCGGGCGTTGGCGACGGGCAAAACTGACCAGACGTGTCACTTGTTTGCGGTCGTCCATCGCGGCGACAAGCACGGCTGCTTTCTCAAGCCCAGCAGCCCGCAGCAACTCGGGCCGGGTGGGATCGCCCAAAAACCCTTTGACACCAAAGCGACGCATCAACTGAATGGTGTCGATGTTATGATCCAGAACGATGGTTTTGAATCCGCTGGCGCGAACCAGTCGGTTCACAATCTGCCCAAAGCGCCCGATGCCTGCGATGATCACGGGGCCTTGCTCGTCGATTTTGTCGGGTTCTGGCTGCGGGCCGTTGTCGCGAATGCGGCGGGACAGTAGGTCGTAGATGATGAAGAGCAGTGGCGTGATCAACATGGTCAGGGCGATGATCATCAGCAGCTTTTGCGACAGGTCGGACGGGATGACGTTCTGCTGGGTCGAGAATGCCAGCAGGACAAAGCCGAATTCACCAGCCTGCGCGAGGCCCAGGGTGAACAACCAATGATCGCGACCGCGCAATTTGAAGGCGCGCCCGACAAGGAACAGGATGATGCCTTTGAACAGGATAACCAGAAGGGCCAGCCCGATCAGTTCCAATGGGTCATTGAAGAAATAGGCCACGTCGATCCCGGCGCCGACCGTGATGAAGAACAGACCGAGGAATAGGCCTTTGAACGGCTCAAGGTCGCTTTCCATCTCATGCCGAAATTCCGAACTGGCCAGAACAACGCCCGCCAGAAAGGCACCCAGAGCAGGGGACAGACCAACAAGTGTCATCAGGAAGGAAATGCCGACCACGATCATCAACGCCAGTGCGGTATACATTTCGCGCAGGCGGGTGGCGTGGATAAAGCGAAACAGGGGCCGCGTCAGGTAGACACCTGCAAGGATCACAAAGGCAATCGCACCTATGGTGACCAGCGTGACAGCCCAACCTGGCAAGCCATCGACCAGAGACAGGCTGTGATGGGCCGTGTCGTGCAGATCTTTGACACCCCGGTCGATAGAGCCGTCGCTTTCCAGGTGCGGGATCGCAGGCAGCGCCAGCAATGGTAGAAGCGCCAGAATGGGAATGACCGCGATATCCTGTGTCAGCAGCACCGAAAACGTTGCACGGCCGCCATTGGTCTGCATCAGCCCCTTTTCCGACAGGGTTTGCAGCACGATCGCGGTTGATGAGAGTGACAAGGTCAGCCCGACCGCCAGCGCGACCGACCATGGGTGACCGGCGTACATCGCGACACCGGCGATCGCAGCCGTGGACAGACCGACCTGCAAGCCGCCAAGGCCCAACAGCCTGTCCCGCATGTCCCACAGCGCGCGGGGCTCAAGTTCCAGCCCGATCAGGAACAGCATCATAACGACGCCGAACTCGGCCACATGCTGCAGGCTTTCGGTTTCGGCACCGACCAAACCGAATACAGGACCGATCACGATACCGGCGGCCAGATACCCCAACACAGACCCCAGCCCCAGACGCGCCGATAGGGGCACGGCGATCACGGCAGCTGCCAGATAGATCGAGGCCTGGTAGAGGAAATCGTCCATGTCGGTCCTTTCGGTCAGGTCAGGTGGGCAAAGGGGCGTCGCGCTTTAGCTGGTCCATCACGATCTGACTTTGCACCCGTGCGACCGCAGGATGCGGCAGTATCACCTCATGAAGCAAGCTGTTGAGCGCAGATAGATCGTCGCAATAAACGCGCAAGAGGTAATCTGCCTCTCCGGTCATCGTCCAGGCGCTGGTGATCTCAGGGCGTGAGTGAACCATGCGGGCGAAACTTTCTGATTGCTCGGGACCATGCGTGCCCAGATGAACCTGAACAAAGCCCTGCACGTGCAGACCCAGCTTCAGCGCGTCCAGCCGTGCGGTATATCCAGTGATGTAGCCTTCGGCCTCCAGTCTCTGGCGCCGCCGTCCGGCTTGACTGGGGGACAAGTTCAGCATTTCCCCGAGTTGATGCGCGGTCAGATGTGCGTCTTTCTGCAAGGCGGACAGCAAGCGTGTGTCGGTTGCATCCAGCATATGCGTACTTTCTTCATCTATGCTCGAATTGGCGCGGTATTTGCGCGTTTTTTATCAGGTTACACGAAAACTATGCGCAGAAACAGCGCTGAATAAGGCGTATTTTGGAATCAGCAAAGAAATTCCTGTTTTAAAGGAGGTGCGCCATGGGCCCTTTCCCTCACAACGCCCCGAAATCTGTCATCAGCAAGGAAAACCCGGTCGGGACCGACGGGTTTGAGTTTGTGGAATTTGCGCATCCTGAGCCGCAGGAGTTGCGCGATCTGTTCGCCAAAATGGGCTTTGAACAAGTTGGCTATCATACGGACAGACCCGAGGTTGAGCTGTGGCAGCAAGGCGATGTGACCTACATCCTGAACGCCGACCCGGATAGTTTTGCCGCGCGGTTCGTGGCCGAGCATGGCCCCTGTGCGTCGGCCATGGGCTGGCGTGTTGCGGATGCGAAAAAAGCCTATGACCATGCGGTTGCCAAAGGTGCCGAGCCATATGATGCGGCGGACAAGACCATGGAGGTTCCCGCCATCAAGGGCATTGGTGGATCGTTGATCTACTTCATCGACCAATACCATGACACGTCGCCCTATAATCATGAGTTCACCTGGACCAAACAATCCAAGCCGCGCGGCGACGGGTTCTATTACCTCGATCACCTGACGCACAACGTTTATCGCGGGAATATGGACAAGTGGTTTGAGTTCTACGAAACCCTGTTCAACTTTCGTGAAATCCGCTTCTTTGACATTCAGGGTAAGTTTACCGGCCTTTACAGCCGTGCCCTGACATCGCCCTGCGGCCGTATTCGCATTCCGATCAACGAGGATCGCGGCGAGACTGGGCAGATCGTATCCTACCTCAACAAGTACAAGGGTGAGGGCATTCAGCACATCGCGGTTGGCAGCGAGGATATCTATGCCTCGACCGATGCGATTGCCGAAAAGGGGTTGAAGTTCATGCCAGGACCCAACGAGGCCTATTACAAGATGTCCAAAGATAGGGTTTCTGACCACGAAGAGCCGCTGGACCGGATGATGAAACACGGCATCCTGATCGACGGTGAGGGCGTTCTGGACGGAGGCGAGACCCGAATCCTGCTGCAAATCTTCTCAAAAACCGTGATCGGCCCGATCTTTTTCGAGTTCATTCAGCGCAAAGGCGACGATGGGTTTGGTGAAGGGAACTTTCAGGCCCTGTTCGAATCCATCGAACGTGAGCAGATCGAAAGCGGAGAGATTTCAGCTGCTTGATTAACTAATTTAAAGCGGGCGCAATCGCCCGCTTTAGCCCCGCGGCATTTTCAATGTCAGGTTCCGACCCTTTTTCTGATAGCGCAATTCGCTGTCACCAATTGCGATGACCTTGCCGCCATCCAGCCTGTCACCCACTTTCAGTTTCTTGTAGCGACCGCTGGGCAAGCGAACCAGCGCGCGCCGGTCGGCGGGCGTGCCGTAGACCCCGATCAGGTTCAGCTTGCGCAAGTTTAGTGCATTGTCGATCGTCGCTTGCCGCGCAACCGAGGCCGAGGATGGAATCTTGGGCGCTACGGCCTTGGGCTTAAAGCCCCCGGTGTCGATCTGACCAATACCAGCTGCCGAACCCAAACTGGCGGTCTGGGTGCTTGTCGAAGGGGCGAGACCTGCGGGCCGCGTTTTGGGGCGCGGCACGCTTAACCCACCCAGCACGGCGGGTGTGGGTTCTTCTTCGACTTCTTCTTGTTGCAAGGACGCAGGGCGAACTTTGGGGCGCAGTGCCGCCAGTTCGTCGCGCGACCGTCCACCTAATTGCTGACGTTCGAATCGTTCGTTCAGATCGCCGGGGCGCGGTTTGGGGCGCAATCCGGCCAGCCGGTCAGACGGGGTTTCCGGACTGGGTTCTTCCTCAAACCGGAGGGGCGGCGCGGGCGGTGCCTTTGACGGGCGCCCGAGATAGACGGCAATCCCCTCGGGGTTTAGCGTTCCCTCGGCACTGGGCGTGACCAGCCCTCGTTCATCCAAGTCGAACTGGGATCCGGCTATGCTGGGCAACGCAACCTGATCAAACGGCGCATCGGTGGCAAAACTTTCAACGGACGGCTGGGCAATCGCGTCGTTGGACAGGTTGGAATTGTCGACAGACGCCAAATACGGCTCTTCCTGCGTGGGCAGAGCAGGGGGTATCAGAGGAGCGGGTTCATTGATCTTTATGCCGGGTTGTGCCGGAACTTCCTGCGGCTCGGGTTCGCGGTCGATTTCTTCGACCAGCGTTGGGGCCACGTTCAGTGCTTCGAGGATCGCGGCATCCGTGGGTGAAACGTCAGGCTCCTCGACAGCGCCATCCGGTTCCTGCTCGGCCGTTTCAATGGTCGGTTCCACGGCTTCTGGCGTTTCCGGCGCAGTGTCGAGGATCTGAACTTCCGGTTCGGGCTGAGCGGTTTCAACCCGTGCCGTTTCCGGTTCTTCGTCGCTGTCGGGCGTAATCAGGACCCAAGCCCCCAACGCGACCGCGACGGCAACCGCGGCTGCCGCCGGCGCGGCATATCGTTTGACTACGGCTTCAGTAGACGGCCTAGGGGCAGTGTCGTCGGACGGCGTACGGAACACGTCCGGAGCGGTCGTGTCCGCAATG
Source organism: Ruegeria sp. ABF4_144 (assembly GCF_056160045.1). Classification (NCBI taxonomy): domain Bacteria; kingdom Pseudomonadati; phylum Pseudomonadota; class Alphaproteobacteria; order Rhodobacterales; family Roseobacteraceae; genus Ruegeria; species Ruegeria sp. ABF4_144. The sequence continues at coordinate 1,877,222 of NZ_JBSWWK010000001.1, read as the reverse complement.
GCGTGGACATTCGGTGCAGGTGTTGCACCGCTTTGCTCTGCCGCTGGGCCGTCGTCCTTTTTGTCAGAAAACACCGGTTCCGTCGGGAACTGGGACTGATCGGTGTCCGCCGTGAACAGGACGGGAATGAACCCGTGCTCGGTTGCAAAATCACGCGCTTCGTCCAGCGTCTGTTTCGCGATGGCCGCAACATAGGTGGTGGCGCCGACCGTGCTTGTGTCAAAAATCAGTTGGTCGACAGAATAGGGCGTCGCATCGGCCAGCGCGGACTGGGCTTGTGTTGCGCTTTCCTCTGGCGTTTCGCCCTCTGTATCCGCTGACAGAATTCGAACCTGATCGGACGGAATCACGACCTTGCAGTTCAGGTTGTTTTCCAGCGCGAATGCCTTGTCCCGCAAATCATGAAGCTGCGCGTTCAGGTCTGGCGCATCCAGCGCAACCTCACCAATGCAGAACCAGTCGCCGTCGGACTGGTGGTGCACAGATATTCCGGTCGCAGAAAAAGACAGCGCAAAGGCGGGTTTCATATTCCCGAGGAACCATAATTGTCAGCATCAATGCAAACGACTTCTCGTCCGCAGAGTGACATTAAAGCAGGTTCCCGCCGAGGGAAAGAAAAAGCCGGAGATTCCCCTTGTCTGATCGGTCTCGCCATCACCATGTTGTTGGTAGAGAAATTGGAGGGAAGACCTTGAAGAAAATCGCTTTTCTGGCCGCGATGGTGGCCGTAACAGCAGCGGGCATTGCCCATGCGGAAGAACGTCGCATCACGGTGGACGCGGCAGGAACGGTTCAGGCGGCGCCCGATATGGCGACCATCACTCTGGGCGTCACAAATGAAAATGCAGAGGCGTCGAATGCCATGCAGGCGACTTCAGACGCCGTTGCGCAGATTCTGAAACGGCTTGAAGACATGGGTATCGAATCCCGCGATGTGCAGACACGGGACCTGTCCCTGTCGCCGGTCTGGTCCGGTCGCAACAATTCCAGCGGTGAACGGCCCGAGATTTCCGGATTTGTCGCCTCGAACAACGTTCATGTGCGGGTGCGTGATCTAACCAAGCTGGGCTCGATCATGGATGCGGTCATTCAGGATGGTGCCAATGATTTTGGCGGGCTGAGCTTTGGTGTGCAGGACCCCGCTCCGCTGCAGGCAGAGGCACGCGCCAAAGCCGTGGCCGAGGCCACAGCAAAGGCTGAGCAACTGGCACAGGCGGCCAACGTGACTCTGGGTCAGGTTCAGACGATCAGCGAACAAGTAGGCGGTGTTCGTCCCGCGCCTCAGATGCGCGCGATGAGCATGGCAGAGGGCGGAGGTGTTCCTGTCGCGGGTGGCGAGATTTCAGTCTCGGTCAACGTGATGATGGAATTCGGGATTGCCGACTGATCCAGAGGTTTTAGCGCGGGCTTTCAGCGGTTGCCGCTGTTGGCCCGTCTGATCGAAATTGTCCGGCGATAACCAAGCCTCGAACGCGACCTTGATGCGTGGCCACTCGCTGTCGAGGATCGAATACCACGCCGTATCCCGGTTGCGGCCCTTGTAGTGGGTTGCTTGCCGAAAAACGCCCTCGAAGGTAAAGCCCAACCGCTCGGCTGCGCGACAGGAGGCGGCGTTCAGCGCGTCGCATTTCCATTCATATCGGCGATAGCCCAACTCGTCGAAGACGCGACGCATCATCAGATACATGGTCTCGGTCGATTTCGGGCTGCGCTGCAATAGTGGCGAAAAGTGGATGTGTCCAACTTCGATCGCCCCCGCCGCAGGTTCGATCCGCAGGAATGATGCCATGCCAATCGGTGTTTCGTTTTCGTCAAGCACCGTGTGGAACATCGGATCAGCGTCCATACAGGTCGCACGGGTCCATTCCACAAAGTCATGTTCCGAGGAGAACGGTCCATAAGGCAGGTAGGTCCAGTTGCGACCGTCTGTATCGTTGGCAAACGCCCGGAATAGGCCGGGCGCGTGCCGATTTACGTCCAGCGGCACGACAGAACAATACTGGCCTTCCATCGGCGTATAGGGCGGCGTCGGGCGAGGAAAATCGCCCGAAACCGGCCTGCCAACAGGCTGGCCCAGATCGTTGGTGTCGTGCTCACTCATCGGTCAGGCCGACGCTTTGGCCAGCGCCTGATCCAAATCAGAGATCAGGTCATCGGCGTCTTCGATGCCAATGGACACACGCACCACGCCCGGACCAGCACCCGCGGCCTCTTGCTGCTCGGGGGTCAGCTGACGGTGGGTGGTCGAGGCCGAGTGGATGATCAGTGACCGCGCATCGCCAAGGTTGGCAACGTGGCTGAAAATCTCAAGCGAGTTCACCAGCTTGACGCAGGCGTCATAGCCACCCTTGACCGCAAAGGTGAACAGCGCGCCGGCGCCTTTCTTATACTGCGCCTGAACCCGGTCGTGATAGGGGGACGAGGGCAGACCCGCGTAGGTGACATAGTCCACGCGATCGTCTGCCTCGAGCCAGGCGGCGATCTTCTGGGCGTTTTCGACGTGACGCTCCATCCGCAGCGACAGGGTCTCGATCCCCATCAGCGTGTAATGCGCCGCTTGAGGGTTCATGGTCATGCCCAGATCGCGCAGACCGATGGCGATACCATGGAAGGTAAAGGCCAGAGGGCCGAAGGTCTCGTGGAATTTCAGGCCGTGATAGGCCGCTTCTGGCTCGCTGAGCGAGGGGAACTTGTCATTCGCCGACCAGTCGAACTTGCCAGAATCCACGATGCAGCCGCCGGTAACGGTGCCGTTGCCGGTCAGGTACTTGGTGGTCGAATGCACGACCAGAGTCGCACCCTGTTCGATGGGGCGGCACAGGTATGGCGTGGCCGAGGTGTTGTCGACGATCAGCGGGATGCCCGCCGCATCGGCCACATCCGCCAGAGCGCGAATGTCGGTGACGTAGCCGCCGGGGTTGGCGATGGATTCGCAGAATACTGCACGGGTGTTTTCGTCAATCGCGTCTTTAACAGCGTCCAGATCGTCGGTGTCCACAAACTTGGCCGACCATCCAAAGCGTTTGATGGTTTGGCTGAACTGCGTGACCGTGCCGCCGTACAGACGGGTCGAGGCGACCACGTTGCAGCCCGGACCCATCAGCGGGAACAGCGCCATGATCTGTGCCGCGTGACCCGAAGAACAGCAAACCGCGCCTACGCCGCCCTCAAGCGTGGCGATACGTTCTTGCAGAACGGCCACGGTCGGGTTGGTCAGGCGGGAATAGATGAAGCCTACCTCTTGCAGGTTGAACAGGGCAGCCGCGTGGTCTGCGTCACGGAACACGTAAGCCGTAGTCTGGTAGATCGGCGTCTGGCGCGCACCTGTTGCCGGATCGGGCCGTGCGCCCGCGTGAATTTGCAATGTGTCGAAACCGTAGGTCGGGCCGTCAGACATTGTTGAAATCTCCTGTTGGAATTTGTGTTGCTGAATCTCTAGGCGATCCGGCGCGGGCGCACAACAATCCTGTCAGCGCATCCAAAGGCCGTTGTTGCGGATTGTATTGCGGATGACCTGCTCGCGCGGGGGCAGGTTTTCACGGTCGAACAGGTCACGGATTTTATGGCCCTTGCGCTGCAGAACCAGCTTTTTGATCGGCTCATACCCTTTGAGCACTTTCTTGACCCTGTTTGGGGCCACGACGGTTTCCAGCACATCAACCACGTGGTCGCTTTCGCGGGCATAGAGCAGAGGGAACAGGCGATAGTGGCAGCTGACCGATCCGTCCAGCAGACCGGGGGGCAGGGCATCCCGGCCGCCACCAAGGGAATGAATGACCAAAGGCAGGGCGGCTTGATCCAACCAGGGGTCAAGGTTCTGCCCTGCCAGTTCAGGAATCTCTTCGTCTCGGATCGTGCGGGCATAGTCCAGAAACCGCTCTCCGAACTTGCGCGGGCAGGAATAGAAGAAGTAGCCCGCGTTGAAATACAGATAGCGCCGCCAGTAGTCCTTCGGCTGGCTGGTATCCTGCGAGCTTTCGAAATCAAGGCCAAAACGACGATAGAGCGCGTGCCAGATGCCATCGAAACCTGGGCCATAGAGCGTCGGCTTGGGCCACGTGCCTTCGACTTTTTGCGAGGCTCCGGGGTGGTCGAAGTTAAACGGCACCGAGGTCACGTCACCGGTGATCAGCGTGTCGCTGTCAAAGAAAACGAACGGCTCGCCCTCGGGCAGGGCCAGCAGGGCCTCGATCTTGTTGCCATAGGGATAGCTGTCGCCGAACACCTGATTGTCAAACGGTAGGATTTCAGCATCCAGTTGTCGCAGGGCTTTCAGTACATCTTCGTTTCGGATGCTTGGGTCCTGACGCCATCGCGGTCCGGGCTGTGGGACGGCCACAAACAGCCGCCCCTGAAAGTCCGGTGAGCTATGGCGCAGAGAGGCCGCGAACAGCAGGGCCTCGTATTGCAGCCGGTTATTTTGCCCGATGATGACAATGTTGAATTTCGAAGGGCTGGCCTGCATCAGGTGACTTTCACGTATCTGGCCGCTGTCCGGCACTGCTCGGGTTATGTTTGACCTACAGCACGTCGAGAGGTCCGTCAAAACCAGATGCAAGGAATTTTCGGATTCCGTGTAACCCGAGGCTGTGCTGGCGCAGCGCAGGTGCCGCAAGTTTTCCAAATGCAAGAAAAACAGGCGGTTTTTCCTATTAAATCGAGGGAATCCACCCTGTTTTTGCGATTTTTGCCGATTTTATAAATTTTACCAATTGATAAAAAATCAGATTGTGGCAAGCTAAAACCATAACGAACATATCTACAGGGAGTAGAGCGATGGCACAGGGCCAGATGGCCTCCGGCATTGTCTCCGGGCGGCTTTCCAGCGATGAACTGACCTCGAATTTTACCGATCTGCATCCGCCTTTGGCCGCGCATGAGGCCGCAGTGGCAGCGGATCGGTGTTATTTCTGCTATGACGCGCCATGTGTGACGGCCTGTCCGACGGATATCGATATTCCGTTGTTCATGCGTCAGATTCAGGCCGGGCAACCCGTAGCTGCGGGCGAGACTATTCTGGCGCAGAACATTCTGGGCGGCATGTGCGCCCGCGTCTGTCCGACCGAGACATTGTGCGAAGAAGCCTGCGTGCGCGAGACCGCCGAAGGTGCCCCGGTTGAGATCGGTCGCCTTCAGCGCTATGCGACCGATAGCGTGATGGCTGCGGGTGAACATCCGTTCCAGCGCGCCGCGCCGACCGGTAAAACCGTTGCTGTGATCGGGGCAGGGCCTGCGGGGCTGGCCTGTGCGCACCGGCTGGCGATGTTGGGGCATGACGTGGTGATCCACGAAAGCAAACCCAAGCCTGGCGGTCTGAACGAATACGGCATCGCCGCCTATAAATCGACCAATGACTTTGCACAGGCCGAGGTCGACTGGCTGCTGAATATCGGTGGTATCACGATTGAGACCGGTTCGGTGCTGGGCGAAAGCGTCTCGCTGGACGGTTTGGTCGAAAACTACGACGCTGTTTTTCTTTCCATCGGTCTGGCCGGGGTGAACGCCCTGCGCGCGGAAGGGGCTGACAAGGACGGTGTTCGGTTCGCCGTCGATTTCATCTCGGACGTGCGTCAGGCATCTGATCTGGCGAACTTGCCGGTAGGGCGCAATGTCGTCGTTATCGGCGGCGGTATGACTGCCGTGGACGCGGCGGTGAAATCGAAACTGCTGGGTGCCGAGCATGTGACCATCGCCTACAGGCGCGGCCGCGACGCGATGGGTGCCAGCCGGTATGAACAGGATCTGGCTGCTTCGCATGGTGTGAAAATCATGACCAATGTGCAGCCCGTAGCTGTGCATGGCAACGGAACAGCGGCTGAGATCGAATTGGAGTATACCTCCAGCGAAAATGGTCAGTTGACGGGCACCGGAGAAATGATCCGCCTGCCAGCAGATCAGGTCCTCAAGGCGATCGGCCAGAAATTGGACGGCGCGCCGGAAGGGTTGAAGCTGGACGGCAACAAGATCGCGGTTACCGAGACAGGCCGCACGTCGCTGACCGGTGTCTGGGCCGGGGGGGACTGTGCCGCTGGCGGCGAAGATTTGACCGTGACCGCCGTGGCCGAAGGCCGGGATGCAGCGATGGACATCCACGCAACGCTGGTTTCGTGATAGGATGGGGTATTCACCCCATTCCTTTCGCTGCTGAGGTATTCCCATGTCCCAGATCGAACAAGCTGTTGCCCAACACTACACAACTGGTGCCCTGACCGAACGCGTCCGCGCGGCGCTTGAGGCCAGCGGTATCGACCCTGACGCGGCAACTGTCGCCGATTTGAAGGCGGGGGATGAGTTCCACACCGGAGGTGTACTGGCGACAGACAACCTGTTCGCTCAACTCGCGCCGACCCATGCGACGCGGGTGTTGGATGTCGGGTGCGGCATTGGTGGGACATCGCGTTACATCGTGGACCGTTATGACTCGACGGTGACCGGGATCGACCTGACGCCGGAATTCGTCGAAACCGCAACTGCGTTAAGCGATCTTGTCGGGCATGCTGACAAGTCTAGCTTTCACGTCGGTAGCGCCCTGAACATGCCAGTCCCGGATGCGGGTTTTGATCTTGCCGTGATGTTGCATGTCGGCATGAACATCAAAGACAAGGCCACGCTGTTTACCGAGATCTCGCGAGCTCTGGCCACGGGCGGAACCTTTGCCTTGTTTGATGTTATGGGTGGTGAGGTCGCCGAGCAGTTGGAATTCCCTCTGCCCTGGTCGACCGTTGCCGATACGTCATTCGTCGATGCACCTGAGGTATATAAAGATGCCGCTGCTGCGGCGGGTCTTGAGTTGGTGACCGAGACCGACCGGACCGAGTTTGCCGTGCAGTTCTTCGAGGACGTCTTTGCACGCCTTGCTGAAAGCGGACCGCCCCCTTTGGGCATTCACCTCATGATGGGCGAGACGGCGCCCGAGAAGTTTCAAAACTACGTCAAAAACCTAAAAGCCGGGCGGATCAGCCCGACTGAAATGATCTTTACAAAAACCGGCTGAGGAGCCGGAAAGGAGTACCTATGGCCGATCTGAAGACGAACTTTCTGGGTATTGAAAGCCCGAACCCGTACTGGCTGGCCTCGGCGCCGCCGACCGACAAGGAATATAACGTACGCCGCGCATTCGAGGCCGGATGGGGCGGTGTCGTCTGGAAAACGCTGGGGTCCGAGGGCCCGCCGGTCGTGAACGTAAACGGGCCGCGGTATGGTGCGATCTACGGCGCGGATCGTCGGTTGCTGGGTCTGAACAACATCGAACTGATTACCGATCGCCCGCTTGAGGTGAACCTTGAGGAAATGGCGCGGGTAAAGGCTGACTATCCTGATCGTGCGCTGATCGCCTCGATCATGGTTCCGTGCGAGGAAGAAGCGTGGAAAGCCATCCTGCCGCGCGTGGCCGAGACCGGCGCGGATGGGATCGAATTGAACTTCGGTTGTCCCCATGGGATGAGCGAACGCGGCATGGGATCGGCTGTGGGGCAAGTGCCGGAATATATCGAGATGGTGACCCGCTGGTGCAAGCAATACTATGACCGCCCGGTCATCGTGAAGCTGACGCCGAACATCACCGACATTCGCAAACCTGCCGAGGCCGCCAGGAACGGCGGCGCGGATGCTGTGTCGCTGATTAACACCATCAACTCGATCACCAGCGTCAATCTGGACACGTTCAGCCCGGAACCCTCGATTGACGGCAAGGGCAGCCACGGTGGTTATTGTGGTCCGGCGGTGAAACCGATCGCTCTGTCCATGGTGTCCGAGATTTCGCGCGCTCAGGCAACGCACGGTCTACCGATTTCCGGTATCGGCGGCGTTACAACCTGGCGCGATGCAGCAGAGTTCATGGCTTTGGGATGCGGCACCGTTCAGGTCTGCACCGCTGCCATGACCTATGGGTTCAAGATCATTGATGAACTGACCGCTGGCCTGTCCAAATGGATGGACGAGAAGGGCTATGAGGACGTCTCGGAAATCGTCGGTTTGGCCGTTCCGAATGTTACTGACTGGCAATATCTGAACCTGAACTATGTGGCCAAAGCCAAGATCAATCAGGATCAGTGCATCAAGTGCGGTCGCTGCTACGCTGCCTGCGAAGACACCAGCCACCAGGCGATCTCGATGTCCGAAGACCGGGTGTTCGAGGTGATGGATGACGAATGCGTTGCCTGTAACCTGTGCGTGGATGTCTGCCCCGTGGACGGATGTATCTCGATGGTGCCGATGGCGGCCGGAGAGGTCGACCCACGGACTGGGCGCGAGGTTCAGCCGGACTATGCCAATTGGACGACCCATCCAAACAACCCAATGGCAAAGGCCGCCGAGTAAAACTCATCACAAAGAAGAAGGGGCTGGCGAACAACCAGCCCTTTTGCCGTCAATATTGCCGCACAGCCACAGGCCTGTGGGTTTGTCATTCTACATAGAACAATAGCACCCGTAGATTTCTTCGGGAGCAGAGCGTTGAGGTCCCTTAGGCGGACAAAGCAACCGTTCGCTGATGCACGAACTAAACGATTGCTCAGCGTTCTATTTGGCCCGGCATTCCTGTTAACCAGCCGAATGAACGAACAGCAACGAAATTGATCCAACAAGTATCAAGCTAAGCGCCCAAACAATATCCAGGTTGAACCAACTCCTTGAGAGAAACCTAAGGCCCAGCCAATGGTAAACACCGAATGCAAGCAACCCGCCTGAGACTGTCATGGCCAGCGTGTGGGCCAAGGCGACACCAATAGCGATTTTGGCGTTGCCGGTCATCAGATCAGCAGCCGCTGCGTGGCCTTGGTCCGTGGAGATCGTGCGACAGATGCCCAGGTAAATTGGAACCAACATCAGCCCCGCACCATGTGCCATTGCTGCCAAAAACGACCAGAGCGCAAGTCGCGACGGAGGTACCCGCGCAAGGATTCGCGGATGACGCCGGTTGAACAATAGATAGACGCCCAGTCCGATCACGAGGCAAGCCGCGAAGATTTGAATCTCACGCTGCCATTCGGCCAGAAAAAGCAGTGCGGTAAAGGGAAAAAGAATGGCACCCATCGCAACCAGATGCCCGGCTGCCAGAGCGATCAAAGCCTTGAACAGGCTGTTGCGGCTTTTGTCCATCAGCGCCGCAGAAACTGCCAAAGGCCAACCCATGCCCGGATTGACCCCATGGTATATGCCCGAGGCGACAACAGCCCACCAAAGGGCTGTTGCCGTGTCTAATCCGTCCACGCGTCAGACAGACGGGTAGCAGAAGCTATCGGTTGAGCAGTCTCCACCTTCAAGGCGGATCTGATGGCTGCGATAGCCCTTTGGGAACTCGACATAGAAATCCTTGTCCAGTTCCAGACCACCGTTTTCCCCGACATTGGCCATGACCATTTGCCCGCCCTCATCATCAGGGTAGAACTGATCATCCCATGTCGAATACAGCGAGTTGGTCCAGTAGACCCGCTTGCCGTCCCGGCTGATCTCAACCATCTGGGGGCCGTAAGCAAAACCCTTGCCGTTCGGATGTTTCGCCCCGCGCGCAATCCCGCCAAGTTCGACCTTGCCGGTCAGCTTGGGGTTCATCGGGTCGGACACATCATACTGATGCATTTCACCCTGACCCCAACACGCGACATAGAGGTACTTGTCGTCAAGACTCAGGTCTATGTCGGTGACCAATGGAGGTACGGCTTCAAATCCCTGCAACAGGGGCGGAAGGTTCTCGGCCTTCTCAGGTCGCGGATCAATCGTGATCGTCTTTTTCGCCTCGAATGTTCCGTCATCCTTCTGCCACCACGTGAAAATTGCACCCTGCAGGTTCGTGGTGTCCACGACGACGCCGCAAAATCCATAATCCTTTGCCGGATCATGAGCGGGCCGTATTTCCAAAGCCATCTGGTGGTTTTCACCCAGATCGATGGTTTGGACGTTGCGGCGTTCGCGAAGGTTCCAGAAATGGATCTTGTGACCGTATTTGTTGGACAGCAAATCCTCGGCCACGATCCCGTTTTCGAACTGTGGTGGCAGCCCCCATTCCGAGCTCACCATGTAGTCGCGCGGGAGGTTCCACCAGAAGTCATAGTGTTTGTCCTGTTCACCGCGGTCCATTTCGTAGCGACCCAAGACATCAAAGGTTTCGCAGTCCATGATGAAGATACCCGGAGGGCCATCTGTGCCATCGGCACCGCCGCCGCCAAGCGTAGAAACATAAATCCCTTCGGGGCCGCAGTGGATTGTGTGCGGGCGGGAATAACCCGTTTTGGCGAACACCTCTTCTGGTTCGATGATCTTGTGAATCTTCGCCTTCAGGGGTTCCTTTACGTCGATCACGTAGATGCGCGAGGACCGGATACCCGGTATGATCAGATATCTGCGTTCCAGAAAAGCATGCCCGGTTAGTGGCGAGAGTGCAGATGAGCACGCGTTCCAACCGAAGTGATGAAATTCATCGCCCTTGTTGGGCATCATAAGCTTATGAACAATCTGGCTGTATGTCTTCGATTCAGGATCAACATCTACGACGGCCAAGCCATCAGGCTGGGAGCCGTCCGGGCTGAGCATCAAAGTGAAGGCCAGCGTTTCCGCAGGCGCTTCCATAGCAAGTTTCGGAGTTGCGTGAAAAGTTGGGTCAGGTCTCAGGTTCATAACTGGCTCCTCCCAGGCCACAGGCGCCAAGTCTAAATCCAAGTTTGACAGGTATCGCCCGGAACTGAGAATGGCACATATTCAAGATTCGTTAAAACGTCTCAAACTCAGGGGCTGGATTTTGCCCCCCTAAATCTGCTCTTCTAATGCCTGAATTGGGCTTGGAACGGGCCACAAACTCTGAGCTTCACTAACGTTCACTTGCACCACGTATTGGAAAGGACTGGGTCTGATTTCAGGGTGTGAGAAGTTTACGATAAAGCGTGTCTATGAACGGTTCGGCACCTTCAAACGGGTCCTCGTCGCCCAGAATCGCGCGGACCTGTACATCGAAATCGGCGTAGTGCTGTGTTAGTGCCCAGATCGAGAAGATCAGGTGATAGGGGTGAACCTGAGCGATTTTACCATCGTCCATCCATTGCTTCAGGATCGCGGTTTTTTCATCCACCAGCTGTTTCAGGTCCTGCGACAGCGCGTCGTGAATGCGTGGGGCACCCTGGACCAGTTCGTTGGCAAACAAACGGCTTTCGCGCGGCAATTCGCGGCTCATCTGCAGTTTGCGGCGGATGTAGGAAAGAATTTCCTCCATCGGGTCACCGGCTTCGTCCAGATCGTGCAGCGGGGCAAGCCAGACGTCCAGCAGACCAGACAGAAGGGCGGTATGAATCGCCTCTTTCGACGGGAAGTAATACAGCAGATTTGGTTTGCTCAGCCCGGCTTCGGTCGCGATTTGATCAACGGTCGAACCGCGAAACCCATGTGCCGAGAACACATTCAGAGCAGCGTCCAGAATCGCTGCTCGGTTCTTTAATTGAATTCTGGTTGGGGCACGATCTTTGGGCATGTTTTCAGGCTGTCTCTTTTTCCGGCAAGCAGGCGCCGTTTATGCCAAAATTATCGACGGCGTCTCGCAATTTCTTGACTGATGACCAACCCGTGATAGCGTGAGTTTGACCAGATGGTCAAATCAAGACACCAAAAGCGAGCCAAATCGCAAGCAACAGGGAAAAAGAAAATGGCAGCTCCGGCGCAGAACCTCAGGATCAATGGCGACAGGTTGTGGGAAAGCCTGATGGAGATGGCCAAGATCGGCCCCGGCGTTGCGGGCGGCAACAATCGCCAGACCCTGACGGATGAGGATGCCGAGGGCCGCGCGCTGTTCCAGAAATGGTGTGAGGATGCCGGTTGCACCATGGGTCTGGACCAGATGGGCAACATGTTTGCCCGCCGAGAGGGGACCGACCCCGAGGCGTTACCGGTCTATGTCGGCTCGCACCTGGATACGCAGCCAACGGGCGGAAAGTATGACGGTGTGTTGGGCGTACTAGGCGGCTTGGAAGTTATCCGCACTTTGAACGATTTGGGGATCAAGACCAAACATCCGATTGTGGCCACGAACTGGACCAATGAAGAGGGCACACGCTATGCGCCGGCGATGTTGTCGTCGGGCGTGTTTGCCGGGGTGCATACGCAAGGCTGGGCTTATGACCGCGAGGATGCCGAGGGTAAGAAATTTGGCGACGAATTGCAGCGCATCGGTTGGCGAGGCGACGAAGAGGTCGGTGCCCGCAAGATGCACGCGTTTTTTGAGTTGCACATCGAACAGGGACCTATCCTTGAGGCCGAGGGAAAGGACATCGGCGTTGTCACCCACGGGCAGGGCTTAAGCTGGACACAGATTACGGTGACGGGGAAGGACGCCCATACCGGATCGACCCCGATGCCGATGCGCAAGAACGCCGGGCTGGCGATGGCGCGGATAATTGAGAAAGTAGATGAGATTGCATGGTCCCATGCGCCGCATGCCGTGGGCGCGGCAGGGCATATCGACGTCTATCCGAACTCACGCAATGTGATCCCGGGCAAGGTGGTGTTCACGGTCGATTTCCGGTCGCCTGATCTGGATGTGATCACGGATATGGAGAACCGCCTGCGCGTGGCCGCAGAGGGTATTGTCGAAGAGATGGGTCTGCAGATCGAATTCGAGAAGGTCGGCGGATTTGATCCGGTAAAATTCGATGACGGCTGCGTCGCAGCCGTTCGTGATGCAGCCGAACGGTTGGGCTATTCACATAGGGACATCATCTCGGGTGCGGGGCATGATGCGTGCTGGATCAACCGTGTGGCGCCGACTGCGATGGTTATGTGCCCGTGTGTAGACGGGTTGAGCCACAATGAGGCCGAAGAGATCAGCAAGGACTGGGCTGCAGCCGGGGCGGACGTTCTGTTTCATGCAGTCGTCGAGACAGCTGAGATCGTGGAATAGGGGACTCTGCCCCCGTCGCCCAAAGGGCGACTCCCCCGGGATATTTTTGGCCAGATGAAGCAAGCGGCGCAGACCGCAACAGGGAGACTAAAATGAGCACTGTTATCAAGAACGGGACCGTCGTGACCGCCGATCTGTCTTACAAGGCGGATGTAATGGTCGAAGGTGGGGTGATCACCGAGATCGGAATGGATCTGAAGGGTGACAAGGAGCTGGACGCGACCGGGTGCTATGTCATGCCCGGCGGGATCGACCCGCATACCCATCTGGAAATGCCGTTCATGGGCACTTACTCCAGCGATGACTTCGAAAGCGGCACGCGCGCGGCATTGGCCGGGGGCACTACGATGGTGGTGGATTTCGCGCTGCCGAACCCCGGAGAGGGGCTGCTGGACGCTCTGAAACGCTGGGATAACAAATCCACGCGGGCGAACTGTGACTACTCGTTCCACATGGCCGTGACATGGTGGGGTGAGCAGGTTTTCGACGACATCAAGACGGTGATCGAGACCCGTGGCATCAACACGTTCAAGCACTTCATGGCCTACAAAGGCGCATTGATGGTGAACGATGACGAGCTTTTCGCCTCGTTCAAGCGTCTGGCAGAACTGGGTGGCATCGCCATGGTCCATGCCGAGAATGGCGACGTTGTAGCTGAATTGCAGGCCAAGCTAATGGCAGAAGGGAACACCGGCCCCGAAGCGCACGCCTATTCACGTCCGCCGCAGGTGGAAGGTGAGGCTACCAACCGGGCAATCATGATCGCCGACATGGCTGGCGTGCCGCTCTATGTGGTGCATACGTCCTGCGAAGAGGCGCACGAGGCCATTCGCCGGGCCAAGATGAATGGCAAACGGGTCTGGGGTGAGCCCCTGATTCAGCACCTGACATTGGATGAGAGCGAATACTTCCATCATGATTGGGATCACGCGGCGCGACGGGTCATGAGCCCTCCGTTCCGGAATAAGCAGCATCAGGATAGCCTGTGGAACGGCCTGCACTCGGGTACGCTTAGTGTAGTAGCGACTGACCACTGTGCGTTCACGACCGAGCAGAAACGCTATGGCGTCGGGGATTTCACAAAAATCCCAAATGGTACGGGCGGCCTTGAAGATCGGATGCCCATGCTGTGGACCTATGGAGTGAACACCGGTCGTTTGACACCGAACGAGTTTGTCGCCGTGACCTCGACGAACATTGCCAAGATCATGAATTGCTATCCGAAAAAGGGCGCAATCCTCGTTGGCGCGGATGCGGATATCGTGGTTTGGGATCCTGAAAAGACCAAGACGATCAGCGCCGACACGCAGCAATCCTCAATCGACTACAATGTGTTCGAGGGTAAAGAGGTCAAAGGTCTGCCTCGATTTACCCTGTCACGCGGCCAGGTGGCGGTGCATGACGGTGAGATTCGTACTCAGGAAGGGCACGGTGACTTTGTCGCGCGCGAGCCGAACGGTCACGTGAACAAGGCGCTGAGCACCTGGAAAGAGCTGACCGCCCCGCGGCCAGTTGAACGGTCGGGCATCCCGGCGACGGGTGTTTAATTGTGCGCGGGTCGTCCGCCAGGGCGACCCAAAGCCTAACCTTTTCAAGGCAATGGAATGAATACTGAAAGCACTACCCAGCCCGTGATCGAGGCAAGGCAACTGGATCTCACTTTCCAAACCAATGATGGACCGGTCCACGCGCTGAAAGACGTAAACCTGACCATCGATAAAGGTGAGTTCGTCAGCTTCATTGGCCCCTCGGGTTGCGGCAAGACAACTTTTCTGCGCTGCATCGCGGCTCTGGAAACACCGACCGGGGGCACCCTGACCGTCAACGGCATGACCCCAGATGAGGCGCGGCGAAACCGGGCCTATGGCTATGTTTTCCAAGCTGCGGGGCTGTATCCGTGGCGGACCATTGCCAAGAACATCAAGCTGCCGCTTGAGATCATGGGCTATTCGTCCGCCGAGCAGGAAGAACGGGTGAGCAAGGTTCTGGAACTTGTTGATCTTTCAGGGTTTGGTGGCAAGTTTCCATGGCAGCTGTCGGGCGGCATGCAGCAGCGCGCCAGTATCGCGCGGGCGCTGGCGTTTGACGCCGATATCCTGCTGATGGACGAACCGTTCGGCGCTCTGGACGAAATCGTGCGCGACCACCTGAATGAGCAGTTGTTGGCGTTGTGGGCCCGGACGGGTAAGACCATCGGCTTCGTAACACACTCGATCCCCGAGGCGGTGTACCTCAGCACCAAGATTGTGGTGATGAGCCCTCGGCCTGGGCGGATTACGGATGTGATCGACAGCCCTCTGCCGAAAGAACGTCCGCTGGATATCCGTGACACGCCGGAGTTTATCGAAGTCGCCCATCGCGTGCGTGAAGGCCTGCGAGCGGGGCATGCGGATGAGTAGCAGCCTAAAAGCGTTCTGGGCCGTCCTTACGGTTCTCGCGGTCATTGTCGCCTTTTGGTACGCGGCTTGCGTTCCGATGAACATCAAGGGCGTATTGACTGAACAAGAGCGGGCAGGGGCCGAGGTGCAGCCTCCGTCCGCCAAAGACCGGCGAGACATGTCTGAGTTCGGCTTGGCGCTGAACAACAGTTTCGCCGTTCCCGCCACGTGGGAGCAGGACAGGCCCCGCCTGCCAGCCCCACATCAAGTCGCCATCGAGATGTGGGAGACGACGGTTCAAAAGAAGATCACCTCGAAACGGTCACTTATCTACCATGGCTGGGTTACGCTGAGCGCGACGATGCTGGGCTTTGCGATCGGTACAGGGCTTGGCATTTTGCTGGCCGTCGGGATCGTGCACAGCCGGGTTATGGACCTGTCGGTCATGCCCTGGGCCATTGTCAGCCAGACCATTCCGATTATCGCGCTGGCGCCGATGATTATCGTGGTGCTGTATTCGGTGGGGATTCAGGGGATCATCCCCAAGGCAATCATCTCGGCATATCTGAGCTTTTTCCCGGTCGTTGTTGGCATGGTCAAAGGTTTACGCAGCCCGGATGCGATGCAGTTGGACTTGCTGCGGACGTATAACGCCAGCCGGTCACAGGGGTTCTGGAAGCTACGCTTGCCTGCGTCGATGCCGTACCTGTTCACCTCGCTGAAGATCGGTATTGCGGCCTCTCTGGTCGGGGCCATCGTGGGTGAGCTGCCGACCGGGGCAGTCGCCGGTCTGGGCGCGCGCCTGCTGGCGGGCAGCTACTACGGTCAGACGGTGCAAATCTGGTCGGCCCTGTTCGCTGCAGCCATTTTGGCGGCTTGCCTTGTCGGGTTGCTGGGAATGGTTGAACGGACGGTTCTCAAGCGGATGGGGATGGCGCAATGATACTTGTTTTCTGTGCAATCCTTCTATGGCTGTTCGGTTGGTGGCTGAACGGGCGTTTGGCCAGCGGTCCCTATGCTGATACGCGGATGGTGCGACTTCTGGCCCCGCTGATTTTTGGTCTCACCGTGATCGGGATTTGGGAACTGGTGGTCCGTGGGCTGGACGTGCCCTTGGTGATCTTGCCTGCGCCTTCAGTCATTGCCGTGCGGTTTGGGGACAGCCTGCCGATCCTGTGGGCCGATTTCGTGCAAACCATCCTCAAGGGTGCGCTCAGTGGCTATATCATCGGGTGCGGATCTGCTTTCCTGATGGCGATTGCGGTGGACCGCTGGGACTTCCTGCGCCTTGGTCTGTTGCCGGTTGGGAACTTTGTGGCGGCGCTGCCGATTGTTGGCACGGCCCCCATTCTGGTGATGTGGTTTGGGTTCGACTGGCATTCCAAGGCAGCCGTGGTCGTGGTGATGGTGTTCTTCCCGATGCTGGTGAACACTGTGGCCGGTCTGCGCGAGGCAACGGCCATGCAACGCGACCTGATGGAGACCTACGCGGCGACCTATTGGCAAAGCTTCCTCAAACTGCGCTTGCCTGCCGCGATGCCTTTTATTTTCAATGGGCTAAAGATTTCTACCACCCTGGCGTTGATCGGCGCTATCGTGGCCGAGTTCTTTGGGTCGCCGACTCTGGGCATGGGGTTCCGGATATCGACCAGCGTAGGGCAGCTTTCGCTGGATATGGTCTGGGCCGAGATCGTCGTGGCCGCTTTGGCCGGGACGGCGTTCTACGGGCTGGTCGCCATGATCGAAAAAGCGGTGACATTCTGGCACCCATCACAACGAGGATAACAAGACTTCAACAGACCCCGAAAACGGGGCGCCAACAACAACTAGGAGATATGAAGATGAATAAGCTACTCAGCGGGGCGGTTGCCGCCTTTAGCCTGGCAGCCAGCGCGGCGCTGGCGGCGGATGAGGTGACACTGCAGCTCAAATGGGTCACGCAGGCGCAGTTCGCGGGCTATTACGTGGCCAAGGATAAAGGGTTTTATGAGGAAGAGGGGCTGGACGTCACCATTCTGCCCGGCGGCCCGGACATTGCGCCGACACAAGTAATCGCAGGTGGTGGTGCCGATGTGACGGTTGAGTGGATGCCCGCGGCGCTTGCCGCGCGTGAAAAAGGTCTGCCGCTGGTGAACATCGCGCAGCCCTTCAAGAGCTCGGGCATGATGCTGACCTGCTGGAAGGACGCCGGGATTTCCTCGCCCGAGGATCTGAAGAACCGCACGTTGGGCGTTTGGTTCTTTGGCAACGAATTCCCGTTCATGAGTTGGATGAGCCAGCTGGGCATCGACACCGGGGGCAAGAGCGAAAGCGGTGTCGAAGTTCTGAAGCAGGGCTTTAACGTTGATCCGCTGCTGCAGCGGCAAGCCGATTGCATAAGCACCATGACCTACAACGAATACTGGCAAGTGATCGACGCAGGCGTCAGCCCGGATGAACTGGTGACCTTCAAATACGAAGATCAGGGTGTCGCCACGCTGGAAGACGGTCTGTACGTTCTGGAAGAAAACCTCAGCGACGCGGCATTCACCGACAAGATGGAGCGTTTCGTCCGCGCCTCGATGAAGGGCTGGAAATATGCGGAAGAGAACCCGGATGAGGCCGCAGAAATCGTGCTGGAAAACGACGCCACCGGCGCCCAGACCGAAGAGCATCAGAAGCGCATGATGGGCGAGATCGCCAAGCTGACCGCCGGTTCGAACGGCGCGCTGGACCCGGCGGATTTCGAACGCACTGTGGGCACTCTGCTGGCCGGTGGGTCTGATCCGGTAATCACCCAACAACCCGAAGGTGCCTGGACGCATCAGATTACGGATGCGGCTTTGAACTGATCCCTTCCAAACCCTTGAACATGCGCGGTCCCAATCGGGGCCGCGTTTTCATTTTGATATGTCGGAAACGTGTCTGTACTTGGCACCAAGGGAAGCTAGTATTATCCTGCAATTGGGCGCATTTCATCCGAAGTGCAGGTCAGCAGGGATAAAATGCAGGGATTTGCTTCAGAATTCAACTCGGCATTATCTTTGATCCTCCAAGGGGATGCAGAGCTGTGGGCGATTGTGCTGTTATCCCTGAAAGTTTCGATTTTTGCAGTGCTAATTTCGGCGCTGATCGGGATGCCGATAGGGGCCGCGCTGGCGGTTGCGCGGTTTCCGGGACGGCGGGCTTTGATCGTGCTAATGAACGCGCTGATGGGGTTCCCGCCGGTTGTTGTGGGATTGCTGGTCTATCTGATGCTGTCGCGTTCGGGGCCGTTAGGGGTGTTGGAACTTCTCTATACGCCGACCGCCATGATCATTGCACAAGTGGTGCTGGTCACGCCCATAGTCGCCGCGCTGACCCGGCAGGTGGTCGAGATGCTGGCCGAGGAATACTCGGAACAGCTGCGTTCGCTGGGTGTGTCGCGGTTGGCCTCGGTTCCGGTGCTGCTATGGGACGCGCGACTGGCGCTGGTAACCGCGTTGCTGGCCGGGTTTGGCCGTGCAATTGCCGAGGTTGGGGCGGTGATCATCGTCGGCGGCAATATTAACCATGTGACCCGGGTGATGACGACGACCATCGCGCTTGAGACATCTAAGGGCAATCTGGCGCTAGCCTTGGCGCTTGGCGCCATCCTTATCGGCATCGCCGTCGCTGTAAACGCCATGGTCAGCACGCTCAGCCTGCGAGCTGAGCAGGAGGGGTTGCGCCATGCGTGATCTGACCCATGAAATGGCGGGCTGTCTGTCGTTGGATGAGGTGCGGATCGCCCGAAATGGCAAGGCGCTGCTTGATGTGCAGCACCTGTCGCTGGATGGGCCAGGGCCGACCCTGATCCTTGGACCGAACGGTTCGGGCAAAAGCCTGCTGCTGCGCTGCCTGCACGGGCTGATCGTGCCCGATCGCGGGCATGTCCGGCAGGACGGAGAGGTCCTGAACGCCGAACACAAGGCGCGGCAAGCGATGGTGTTTCAGCAACCCGTCTTGCTGCGCCGGTCGGTCGCGGCCAATCTGGACTTTGTGCTGAAACGGCAGGGTCTGCCCCGCAGCGCCCGCAAAACCCGTATCGAAGAACTGCTGGCCGAAGGTGGGCTGGACGGCAAGGCGCGGCAATCCGCGCGGTCCCTGTCCGGGGGCGAGGCGCAACGGCTGGCCATCCTGCGCGCCCTTGCGTTGAACCCCGAAACGCTGTTTCTGGACGAACCCACCAGTGCGCTGGACCCAAGCGCGACGCAGGTGATCGAACGGATGATCTTGCGTGCGTCGACCCGTGGTGTTCGCATTGTCATGGTCACGCATGATATCGGGCAGGCTCGGCGGTTGGCCGCCGATATCGTGATGATGCAGGGTGGTCATGTGGTTGAACATGGGGCCGCCAAACAGATACTGGATGCCCCCGAAAGTGACGCCTCGCGTCGTTATTTGGCTGGCGGGCTGGTCACTTAATTTAAAAAATGGAGATCGAAATGATCCGGAATTTTGTTCGGGCAGCATTAGTAACTTTTGGCCTGACGGCAACGTCAGTCACCGCCGAAGAGCCGTTTATCGTCGTGCAGTCGACAACATCGACCCAGAATTCCGGCCTGTTGGATTATATCTTGCCAGGGTTCGAGGCCGAGACGGGTATCGATGTGCGCGTGGTTGCGGTTGGCACCGGGCAGGCGATCCGAAACGCCGTCAACGGGGACGGCGATGTGCTGTTGGTGCATGCCAAACCTGCCGAGGAAGAGTTCGTTGCCGATGGTTGGGGCGTTGAACGGTTCGATGTGATGTACAATGACTTTGTTCTGGTCGGGCCAAAATCAGACCCAGCCAAAGTGAAAGGTGGTTTGGACGTCGTGGTGGCCCTGAGTGCCGTGGCTGAGGCCGAAGCACCCTTCGCCTCGCGCGGAGATGACAGCGGAACTCACAAGGCCGAAATGCGCTTGTGGGGCGCGGCGGATGCCGATCCGACCAAGGCCTCGGGCGAGTGGTATCGCGAGACGGGATCGGGCATGGGGGCGACACTTAACGTGGCCAGCGGGATGGGTGCCTATGTTTTAACCGATCGTGCGACATGGCAGTCTTTTGGGAACAAGGGCAACCTGGAGATTCTGGTCGAAGGCGATCCGCGCCTGTTCAATCAGTATGGTGTCATTCTGGTGAACCCAGAAAAGCACCCGCGCGTGCGGGCTGCAGCGGGGCAAAGGTTCGTCGATTGGCTCATCGGCCCAGACGGGCAGGCGGCGATTGAATCCTATAAGCTGGACGGCCAGCAGCTGTTTTTTCCCAACGCCAAGTAATCAGGGCTAACCGCTCGCGCCGTTGTGGTGGATCGTGCCCAGACCGGACAGGTCATATCCTCCAAACTCGGCGGCGCGGGTGGTAAAGCGGTCTGATTGCACGAACCCCAGCAGCTTGCGCATCGGATCATCGAAATAAGCCCGACGCCAGATCGCAAGGTCCAGCCGTTCAGAGTGGGTTGGGGTGAAGGCTAGTTCATAGAATCCCGCCAAAGCTCCGAGCCCAAATCCGGCCTCGGCCTTACCGTCGTGTAAGGCTATGGCCAATTCCTCTTCGGTGCGGGCACAGGTGGGCAGGGCGTCCACATCCTTGCACGTCAGGCCGTGGGCCTCAAGCTGCGCGTCAAACAGCCGTTGGCTGGCGGCGCTGTCCTGACGCAGGATCACCCTACGGCCTTTAAGGTCCGCAAACCCTGAAATATTGGTAACACCTGGTGCCAATAGCAACCCGCGCTGTCTTTGTGCGATCTCATACAAAACTACCGGGGCCTCACCCAGAGTGTCTCGCAGGGCATGCGTGTTGAACCCATCGTCTTCGTGGATATGTAAAGCCGCGGCTTGAGCGCTGCGGTCCTTCAGACGGTTCAAGCCGTCGAAAGAACCGTCATAGTAGGTGGCCAGACCCGATCCGCTTTCGCGCAAGGCCCAGTCCAGCAGCGGATCGTGGCTGCCGGCGACAATCGGGGGCAGGGGTGGTTCAGCTACCTGAGGGCCAGAACGGGAGGCGTTTAGCCACGCAATGACCTCGGCCCGGGGGAACAACAGCTTGCCCATGGCACGGACGCAGGGGACCTCGCCCGAGGAAGCCAGATCATAGGCCTTGCGCTCGCCAATGCGCAGCAGGTCGGCCAGCTCTTTGGTCGTCAGGAATTCGGACATTCAGTCGAGCCGCACCGCAGCGCCAGAGCCCGCTTCAGCGGCGCTGAACCCGATCTGTTGCAATGCGAAGGGTGCGGCGACGGTGATTACGACCATTGCGGCCACAGCGGCAAGAAAGGCTTTCATTGGTCTCCTCCGGTTCCGTTTTCCGGTGCTGTTGCACGGCGCAGAAAGGCGATCAGATCGTCGCGGTCGCTAGACTGTGTGATCCGCTGCATTGGCATCTTTGACCCTGGTATGTAGTGGTCTGGGCCCTCGTCGAAAAGGGCGTTTATCGTTTCGTCATTCCAAGTGATATCAGAGTCTTGCAGCGTGTCCGAGTAGAAATATCCCGGCAGTGTACCCGCCTTGCGGCCGAAGATACCGTAAAGGGTCGGACCAGCTCGCCTTTGCCCGTCAGGTGTTAGGCTATGACAGATCGAGCATTTTCGGGCGAACTGGCGTTCCCCGTTGCTCATCTCGTCGGGGTTCTTCAGAAATGTGGGCTCTGCCGCCGCCATCTGTTCCTGATCGCCAAGCGCAGAGACGGGCCAACTATACATTGCTTCATCAAGGCCACCAGCGTGGAGGTTCTGGCCGTCCGCCGAAAAGGCCAGCGCCCAGACCGGTCCGCGCAGCGTGGCGCGGAAGTCCTGCGCGATACGCCACTCGGTAGTGTCGATCACCATGATGTAGCCTTCACCGTCGCCCACAGCCAGCAGGCTGCGATCCGGGGTCAGTGCCAGCGCTAAGATCGGGCGACGGTCGAGCGTAAAATCACGCACATCCCCGCTGGCCAGGTCCAGAATGCGAGTGACGCCATCCACCGCGCCATAGGCGATCCAGTTGTCTTGGGCGTTCAGAACGATTTCGTTGATCCCGAATCCATGTTCGACCAGCCGTCGGGTTTCCTGCCCGGTGGCTACATCCCAAACCCGCAGCGTTCCGTCCATGCCTGCCGAATACAGCGTCGAGCCATCTGGGGAAAACGTCACGGCGTTGACACCACTGCCCGCCTCAAGCACTTGGGGGGGCGAGCCATCCTCGGGCCACAGGCCGATCGTGCCGTCCCAGCTGGCAGTTGCCACGTGCGTTTTCGAGGCCGCAAGTCCGACGATCTTGCCCTTGTGCTGGCCAACCACGTCTCCGCCCGGCCAGCGTCGCAGGGTGAAATCATCCCCTGCGGAATAAATCGCACGCCCGTTAAAAGCGACAGAATTGACGGCAGCCTCGTGCCCCTCCAGCCATTGGGGCTTGCGGTCTGACCAAAGGCCAACCGAATTGTCGAAACTAGCCGTGGCGATCCGCCCGTCAGGCGCGGTTGCAATCCCCATGATCGGCCCGCCGTGACCTTTGAGCGTAAAGAACTCGGCCAATGCGGGCGGGGGAGCCAGCGCCAGAGCCAGAACCAGCCAGCGCATCTATTCGGCGGGAGAGGCCGCAGCCTTGTTGGCCTCTTTGTCCTGCACCTCTTCCAGCCACAGCGAGTGATGCTCGCGGGCCCATTGCTCTTCGACTTCGCCGGTACCCATGGCATCGAACGCGCCTTCCATGCCAACCGAACCGAGATAGATATGGGCGATGATGATGGCGATGAACACATAGGCGACCATCACGTGCCAGACCTGTGCGTATTGCATTTCCTCTTGCGGAGACATTTGCGCCGGCAGGCTCAGTCCGAACATCTGTGGGATACCGGTCGAATTCGCGACCGAGAAAGTCTTGGCAAACATTGGCAGTTCAAATGGGAACAGCAGGGAAAGGCCAGACAAGCTGATCGAGACGCCCAGCAGGATGCAGGCCCAGAAGATGACCTTTTGACCTGCGTTGAACTTCTTGGCGGGTGGGTGGCTGCCCTTGGTGAACAGCCCGCCTCCGGCGGCCAACCATTTCAGGTCGGTGCGGTTCGGGATGTTATGAGCGATCCAGTTCACGGTTACGATGATCAGCCCAAGCATGAAGGACCAGGCCAGATTGTTGTGCAGCCATTTGCAGCCCTGCGCGATGGTCGCGAAGCCTTCTTTGCCGAAGATCGGAATCAGGAAGTCGCGGCCATAAAGGGTCAGCAAGCCCGTTATGCCCAAGACGAGAAAGGACCCGGCGAACAGCCAATGGCCAAAGCGTTCAAAGCCATTGAAGCGGGTGACGGTTCGGCCGGTCTTTTCTCCGTCGATGCGGATTTTCCCGCGGATCAGGAAAAACAGCACGATGATCGCCAGCATTCCCGTGATGATATACGAGCCGTATTCGCGCAGCGGCCCGGTGCGGAATTCCCACCACCACATGCCACCATCCTGAATCAGCACGCCTGCCGCTGGCCCGCTGGTCGAAACGGTTGTGTCTGCTGAGCCGTATCGAATGGCCCGGTAAACATCGCTGTCGGACGCTACGCCACGCGTACCCAGTTGACCCAGCAGCCCCTCGGCATTGTCTTGGCCGGTATTTTCCGAGCGATAGCTGTTGTCCACTTTCTCACCACGTTGCCGCGCGAGGATATCCTCAAGCGTGGTCGCGCCACCTGTTTGGGCGCGTTCTTCGGTCGTGGCTTCTGCCTCGGTGGACTGTGCCAGGGCGGCGCTGGTTAATCCCAGGGCGAACAGGAATGCGAAAAGTAAGCGGAACATCTGAACCTCGGTCAAAATTCCAAAGCAGGTGACCCACCTAGGCGGGTCACCTGTTTTTCATGCAGACGGATCAGCCGTCTTTTTGGTCGTAGGCTGTGCCCCAACCCCACGCGCCCGAACCGAACCCGCGTGCGACGACACGCTCGCGGTAGATGGCCGAGACCACGTCGCCGTCACCGGCAAGCAGGGCCTTGGTGGAACACATCTCGGCGCAGAGGGGCAGTTTGCCCTCGGCGATCCGGTTGCGACCATATTTGGCGAACTCTGCGGTCGAGTGGGTTTCCTCGGGGCCGCCGGCACAGAAGGTACATTTGTCCATCTTGCCGCGTGATCCGAAGTTGCCAGCCTGCGGGTATTGCGGCGCGCCGAACGGGCACGCGTAGAAGCAATAACCACAACCGATGCACAGGTCCTTGGAGTGCAGGACGACCCCTTCTTCGTTCTGATAGAAGCAGTCGACCGGGCATACCGCCATGCATGGCGCATCCGAACAATGCATACAGGCCACAGAGATCGAGCGTTCGCCCGGGTTGCCGTCATTGATCGTCACCACCCTGCGGCGGTTGATGCCCCATGGTACCTCGTGCTCATTCTTGCACGCGGTGACGCAGGCGTTGCACTCGATGCAGCGTTCAGCGTCGCAGAGAAACTTTGCTCTAGCCATTATCGTCCTCCTTACGCTGCCGAGATTTTGCAGAGAGTCGCTTTGGTCTCCTGCATCTGGGTCACTGAATCGTAGCCATAAGTCTGTGCGGTGTTGGAACTTTCACCCAGCACGTAGGGATCAGCGCCTGCGGGGTACTTGTCCCGCAAATCCTGGCCCTGAAAATGGCCGCCGAAGTGGAACGGCATAAAGGCCACGCCGGCACCGACCCTGTTGGTCAGCATCGCCATCACCTTGACCTTGCCGCCTTCAGGACCCTCGACCCAGACCTGTTGCCCGTCACGAATACCAAGGTTGTTGGCATCGCGTGGGTTGATCTCGACGAACATGTCCTGCTGCAACTCAGCCAGCCACGGGTTCGACCGGGTTTCTTCGCCGCCGCCTTCATATTCGACCAGACGACCTGACGTCAGGATTATCGGGTAATCCTTTGAAAAGTCGTTCTTCTGGATCGAGGCATAAAGGGTTGGCAGGCGATAGGCCTGGCGGTCCTCGTAGGTCGGATAGTCCTCCACCAGATCGCGCCGGTTGGTATAGAGCGGCTCGCGATGCAGTGGGATCGGATCCGGGAAGGTCCAGACGACCGCGCGGGCTTTGGCGTTCCCGAAGGGCGCACAGCCATGCTCGATCGCGACCCGCTGGATACCGCCGGACAGGTCGGTCTTCCAATTGGTCTCTGGTCCAGCAACGGCGTCGATGGCCGCGCGTTCTTCGGCCGTCAGGTCGCCGTCCCAGCCAAGGTCCATCAGCATCTGCATTGTGAATTCGGGATAGCCATCCTGAATTTCCGATCCAGCGCTATAGACCCCTTCGGCCAGCAGGTTGTCGCCATCGCGTTCCACGCCAAAGCGAGCGCGGAAGGTCAGGCCGCCTTCGGCCACCGGTTTGGACATGTCATAGAGGTTTGGTGTCCCTGTATGACCCATTTCCGGCGTTCCCCAGCAGGGCCAGGGAAGGCCGTAGTATTCGCCGTCGTTTGGTCCGCCAATGGCTTGCAGCGTGGTTCTGTCGAACGTGTGCTGGTTGGCCATATGGCTTTTCAGACGTTCCGGCGACTGACCGGTATAGCCGATTGTCCAGAGGCCCTTGTTGAACTCACGCGTGATGCTTTCAACGTTGGGGGTTTCGGGATCGTCCATCTCGATGTTGCGGAACAGTCGATCTGCCCATCCAAACTTATTGGCGAATTTGGCCATGATGACCTCGTCCGGCAGGCTTTCGAACAGCGGCTCAACCACCTTGTCGCGCCACTGCAGTGAACGGTTCGAGGCCGTGACAGATCCACGGGTTTCGAACTGCGTGCAGGCGGGCAACAGATAGACGCCGTCGGTGCGGTCATGCAGAACGGCCGAGACGGTGGGATACGGGTCGATCACGACCAGCATGTCCAGCTTCTCCATCGCCGTCTTCATCTCCGGGCCTCGCGTTTGCGAGTTCGGAGCGTGACCCCACAGAACCATGGCGCGGACGTTGTTGTCCTGATCCATGTTGGCCGGGTCTTCCAGAACACCGTCGATCCAACGAGAGACAGGGATGCCGCGCTCGTTTTGCAGCGACTTGTCCTTGCCTTCCTTGTCCTTGATCGTGGCGAACTGACCGGCCAGCCATTCGGAGTCTTCACCCCAGACACGGCCCCAGTGACCCCATGCCCCTTTGGACAGGCCATAGTAGCCGGGCAGGGTATGAGACAGAACACCAAGGTCCGTCGCGCCCTGCACGTTGTCATGGCCGCGGAAGATGTTGGTGCCACCACCCGAGGTGCCCATGTTGCCCAAGGCAAGCTGAAGCACGCAGTAAGCGCGGGTGTTGTTGTTGCCGTTGGTGTGCTGCGTACCGCCCATACACCAGATCACCGTACCGGGACGGTTGTTGGCCATGGTGCGCGCAACACGTTTCAGCTGCGATCCCGGAGTGCCGGTGACACGCTCGACCTCATCCGGGTTCCATTTGGCAACCTCTTCACGGATCTGGTCCATGCCCCAGACGCGGGTGCGGATGAACTCTTTGTCCTCCCAACCGTTGTCGAAGATGTGCCACAGAATACCCCAGACAAGCGCAACGTCCGTGCCGGGGCGGAACCGGACATATTCATCCGCATGGGCCGCGGTGCGCGTAAAGCGCGGGTCGCAGACGATCAGCGGGGCGTTGTTCTGCTCTTTGGCGCGCAGAACGTGCAACAGCGAGACGGGGTGCGCCTCGGCCGGGTTGCCGCCGATGATGAAGATGGCCCGAGAGTTATGGATGTCGTTGTACGAATTGGTCATGGCGCCGTAGCCCCATGTATTCGCAACACCCGCAACGGTGGTTGAGTGGCAGATACGGGCCTGATGATCCACGTTGTTCGTGCCCCAGTAGGCGGCGAACTTGCGGAACAGATAGGCCTGTTCATTATTATGCTTTGCTGAACCCAGCCAGTACACGCTGTCCGGCCCGGATTCTTCGCGGATACTCATCATGCCGTCGCCGATCTCGTTGATCGCCTCTTCCCAGCTGATGCGCTTCCACTCGCCACCTTCCTTTTTCATCGGATATTTGAGGCGGCGCTCGCCATGGGCGTGCTCGCGAACCGAGGCCCCCTTGGCGCAGTGTGCACCCAGATTGAACGGGCTGTCCCAACCGGGTTCTTGCCCGATCCAGACACCGTTCTGCACCTCGGCAACGACTGTACAGCCGACCGAGCAGTGGGTGCATACGGATTTAATGTTTTCAACGGCCTGGTTTGCTGCTGTCTGGGCACTGGCTGGCGTCACGGTTCCACCCGTGGCGCTGATCGCAGCAAGGCCGCCGATCGTCAGGCCCGAGCCACGCAGAAATGCGCGGCGATCGACGGTTTTTTCGCCGACCTGGGACAGGATACTTGTCCGCTGGGGGCGTCTCGCAACCCCGTTGGTCTTTTTCCTTAGCATTGGTTTCCTCCCTTGCTCACCATGTAAGCCATGGCTGGCTTGGTACTTTTAGTGCCGACGTCAGGGCCAATCGCAACCGTCAGTCGGGGTTGACGTCGTCCGGTTCAGAACCGGGCGCTGTCCAGATAGGCGCGGGTGTGCGCTGTGTCCTGCATGCGGGTCTCGTCCGTTGGCAGCTCGGCTGCTTCGGCTTGACCGCTCAGGCTGGCTGCGGCAACGGCAGCAGGCGCTGCGGTTCCGGCCAGTTTCAGGAAGTCGCGGCGCGATGCGCCTTCTTCCTTGGTCTTGCTCATGGGGTCCTCCTTTCCCATTTGCAGTTTAACGCCCCTGCGGGCGCTGGCGACTGACAGCGGTTCACGCTGCCGTCATTCGGAAGGCCTCGCGTTCGATCTCCATGAACACCCGACCGGCGGTGCCGACAGATGCATAGAGAACCGACGCTTCGGCGGCTTCCAAATCCGAATAGAAGTGCGTAGCCCAAGGGCCGATATGCTTGTTCCAGAACGCTTTCTGATCCTCCAATGACGCAGGCGCTCCAAAGCGGCCAACGATCATGCCCGCCATCATCTCCATCAGCGAGGCGATGTTGTCCTCGGGTTCGAATACGTTCTGTGCCCTGGTGATGCCGCGTGCGGCCATATCGTTGCGCAACTGGGCCAGAGGTTTTTCGTTCAGGAAACCGGTCAGGTAGAAGCTGGCATAGGGCAGCAGCTCGCCCCGACCCAGTCCGATGAACAGGGCGTTGAACTCACGTTCCGCAGCGGCTGGTTTCGTGACCTTAGCCACCCGTGCCATGGCCTGAATGGCCTGACCCAGATCAGTCTCATCCCCGGACAGACCAGCCATCTGATCCAGCAACATCTGATCTGGCGGAGCCGCAAGTAACAGCCCGAGAAAGTTATAGAAATCCGCGCGCAGGCGATCCTCGGTCGAGACATCCATATTTTGCGCTTCGCTTGCGGTCATGGGGTTATCCTTCGAACTCAAATTTCATGCGGCGCGGGGTGGGGGGCAGATCGACGTCTTCAGGATCTTCTGCCTCAGCCGTGATGACCGGCTCTGGTGTCGGCTCATCGACCAGTTCTGGCTCCGTTTCCTCAACTAAAGGTTCTGGCTCGATCTCTTCGGCTTCTGCTGCCAGCGCTTCGATATGGGCCAGCATACCTTTGCCGACCTGATACGCGGTGGGGATGTTTTCAATCACGCAAGCCGCGTCGGTATAGTCCTCACCGTAGTCAACGAGCCCGTCCACATTGGCCAACACCGGGTTCAAGCGCCACAACCGCCGCAGCGCGCGACGGCGCAGGCGGTCGGGCACAGCCTTGGCCATAAAGCCCGAGACATCGTCTCCGGCCTGCAATTGATCGGGATCGGGTAAATTGAACTCGGCGAGTATCTCGGCGTCCGACTTTTCTTCGAGTTCCGCACGCTGCGCAGCGATAGCCTGCTCCTCGTCCGCGATGATTTCGGCTTCAGCCTCTGCCTGAACGGCTGCCTTGCGGCGGGACCAGAAATCGCGGGCTTGCGTCATTGCACGATCCTCCGCGGGGCGCGATAGACGTCTGAGGTCTGACGGATACGCGCGTCGCCCTTGCCATCCTCGACCAGATCGGTGCGTTTCTTGTCACGGCGGCGTTTCACGAAGACTTCTTCGCGGTGATGTTCCAACGCAAAGTCACGAACCCAGGCGATGAGCCCTTCGGTCATTGGGATCTTTTCAACGATCTCTTCTCCGGTGTCTGCGTAATCCTGGCCTTCGAACGGGGACGCCGTAACCAGCACCGCATCCATTGGGCGCTCTCCATCCAAAGCATCTCGCAGAACAAGGTAGATTGAAGGCTGGTCGTCAGAGAGGTTGACCATGTAGGCCTCGGTTTCGTCAGCCCATAGGGTAAGCGGGAGGGTTGCCGCGTGATACTCTACAGCCTCGCCTTCCCGGCGCAGCTCCTGCCAGTCAGCAGGCGCGGCCCCGGGCAGCACAGCAACAGCGCGCCAATTCCACTTCGCCCAGCGGGTTACACCGGGTGTTTTGCGTACGACGACGCCGATTGGCATTTGAATCCGGCTTGCGGCCTTCGCCACTGGCTCCTCCCCGAAAGGCTCTCCCCTGCCTTTCAATGGGTTTACTATGGTATACAAAATAGGCGTGTGCCAAGTCTGGATTTTGTTAAGAATGCGCTAAATAACGCCTTTTTTATCGAGAATGTCCTAGTGCAATTGTCGAGTATTTGGTTGGTTTCACGCGGGTATCCAAGGTTTTTTACGCGTTCGCGTTGTCAAGCCGCCGAGACAGTCTAAGGTGCTCAATGTAGGGAATATGTCCGGGGGAGGATATGAGTACCAAACTTTTGCTATGTAACTGCGCGGGGACGCAAAACATAGATGCCGAGAATATAGAGTCTGCCTGTGCGGTGCAGTGTTCCAAGGTTCACACAGCCCTTTGCACGTCAGAGTTGGAGGTCGCGGCAAAGCTTCTCAAGGACGGAAATACCGTGATCGCCTGCGGACAGGAGCAGGATGTCTTCAGAGCAATTGCGGAGGAAGTGAACTCCCAAGAGCCGGGGTTTGTAGATCTGCGTGACCGCGCCGGTTGGTCTGACCAGGGTGTAGATGCGGCGCCCAAGATGGCTGCACTGGCCGCAGAGGCGATGCTGCCGCAGCCGATTACACCCAGCGTAGATGTGTTCAGCGAGGGCACCTGTTTTATTGTTGGACCCGGGGAGCCGTGCTTCGATCTAGCCGAACGTTTGGCGACTTCGCTGGCGGTTACGGTGCTGGTAACAGATGATGCGCAACCATTGTCACGTGCCTTTGACGTGGTGCGTGGGAGCTTGCGGTCACTGAATGGCGCGCTGGGCGGCTTCTCGCTGCGAATAGATGCCTTAAAGCAGACCGAACCGGGGGGGCGCGGTGCTTTTGAGTGGTCCGAGCCGCGCGATGGGGCCAAATCCTCTTGTGACCTTGTGATTGACTTAGCTGGTGGCGCACCGTTTGTGCAGGCTCCTGCCAAACGTGAAGGATACTTGCGCGCCGATCCCAAGGATGCCGTTGCCGTGGAACGTCTGGCCTTTGAGGCAGTGCAACTGGTTGGGACCTTCGAAAAACCTCTCTACGTTCGGATGGAAGAGACGCTGTGCGCTCATTCCCGTGCGCAACAGGTGGCCTGCACCAACTGTCTGGATATCTGTCCGACAGGCGCCATCACTCCCGCTGGTGAGTACGTGACCATCGATCCGATGATCTGTGCTGGGTGTGGGGAATGCGCAGCGGTGTGCCCGTCAACTGCGATCACCTACGAAGATCCGCCAGTATCGGCTTTAGTGTCGCGGATGCATATTCTAGCGCGCACGTACAGGCGCGCGGGTGGCACTGTACCGCGGCTGTTGGTGCATGATGCCCACGGGGCCGAGATGATACGGCTTGCCGCCCGGTTTGGTCGTGGTCTTCCTGCGGATGTCATTCCGTTGGAGTTGAACGTGATCTCGGGCTTTGGCCATGCTGAGATGCTGGCTGCGCTGGCCCATGGTTTTGCGCGTGTCGACGTACTGCTAGCGCCGACCACCGAACGAGACGCGCTGGACCGGGAACTGGCACTGGCGCAGGCGATCGCCGGGCAGGGCAAAGTTGGGCTGATGGATGAGGTCGATCCGGACGCCATGGCGGAACTGCTTTACGCACGGGATGTCCTGCCACCACTTGCCGACCCGGTGCTGCCGTTGGGCAACCGCAGACAAATCGCGCGGCTGTCGGCGCAGGCGCTGAATCCACAAGCGGAGGCCCCGTTGCCCTTGCCTGAGAACGCACCCTATGGGGCCGTGGCGGTAAATACGGATGCCTGCACATTGTGCCTCAGCTGCGTGTCGCTCTGCCCGTCCGGTGCTTTGGTTGATAACCCCGACAAACCGCAGCTGAACTTTCAGCAGGACGCCTGCCTGCAATGTGGGCTGTGCAAGGGCATCTGCCCCGAGGATGCGATTACACTGGTCCCGCAGCTTGACCTGAGCGATGCGGCCTTGTCGCAGCAAGTGCTGAATGAAGAGGAACCGTTTGCCTGTGTCGAATGCGGTGCTTTGTTCGGCGTGAAATCCACGGTCGAACGGATCATGGAGAAACTGTCAGGCACGCATCCGATGTTTGCCACCTCGGACAAGGCGCGGATGATCCAGATGTGTGACAATTGCCGTGTCAACGCGCAGTTCCAGATGCAGGACAACCCGTTCCAGTCCAATCCAAAACCCAAGGTAGTCACGACCGAGGACTATTTCTCAAAACGAAAGGATCACTGAAGCTGTAGTGGAGCGCCCAGATCAGCGGCCTTGATGACTGAGACAAAGGCAAGGATTGCCTCCAGCTCTTCCAAGGTCATCTCAACGGGATGGATGGGCGAAGGACGCGCAGGGTCGAAAGGCGGAGTAAGCCCGTCAATCTGTGTGAAGGCAGGATGCGGGTTCAGGGCAAAGAACGCCTCGAACCGTTCTGACCAGTCGGGCATCGCACGCAACACGGCAAACGAAGGCGTCGAGCCCAACCCGTTCATGCGGTTTTTTGGCCCGATCACATGGCAACGCCCGCAATGGGTCATCGACAGCTCCTCACCCCGGGCGGTGTCACCGTCGATCACTGTGTCGGCTTGTGCCGCTGTGACCTCGAAACGGGCAGAGAAGGGCGCACCCTGTTCAGGTGTAAAGCTTTCGACCGTCTTCTTGCCGATATCGGACAGCAACCAATCGCGGAACCGTTCGTGTCTGGCGTCTTCTTCGATCCGTAGGTGATAGACTACACCGTCGCGGGCAAAGACCGGATCACCCGGAGGCACGGATTCCAGCACTAAAACCCCCGTGTCATCTGCAATAACGCGTATCCCGGTCTTGAGAGAGAAGCGTGGAAGGATATGTTGCAACAGACCAGAGTCTTTCACCTCGGCCGGGGCGACCAATCCCAATGCCTCTTGCGACCAAGAGGGACTAGCAGAGAGCGTCAGGCTCAGGCACAAGAGGACAAAGCGCATGGCCCAGCCTAACGGCCCGGCCCCGAATGCGTCAAATGAACTGAATGAGACGGAGACACATGCAATGAAACGCAACCTCGTGTTGGGGCAAGTCAAAGGGGTAATGGCATGAGTGTTCGTGACGCGGTTCTGGCGAACCTGAAAAAGATCACTGATCCTGTGTCCGGTCAGGACATCGTTAGCGCAGGTGTGGTGCGTGCGCTGAACGTAGAAGGCGACACTGTTCGATTTGTTTTGGAGATTGATCCCAAGCACGCCGAAAAGATGGAGCCGGTCCGCGAGACCGCTGAAAAGGCGGCGCAGATGGTAGACGGGGTAGCCAAGGTCTCGGCTATGTTGACTGCGCACTCCGACAAGGCGCCGCCGGACCTGAAACCCAAGCCCAAACCCTCGCAAACCGGCCCGCAGGCTGTTCCCGGCGTGGATCGGATCATTGCCGTTGCCTCGGGTAAGGGGGGCGTCGGTAAATCCACCGTGTCGGCCAACCTCGCCTGCGCCTTGGCAGCTGAGGGTCGTCGCGTAGGTTTGTTGGACGCTGACGTCTATGGTCCGTCGCAACCCCGGATGCTGGGTGTCTCGGGTCGTCCGGCCAGCCCCGATGGCAAAACTATACTGCCGCTGCGCAATCACGGCGTGACGATGATGTCGATGGGGTTGATGACCAATGAAGGGCAGGCGGTTGTATGGCGTGGCCCGATGCTGATGGGTGCGCTGCAACAGATGATGAATCAGGTGCAATGGGGAGCTTTGGACGTGTTGATCGTGGACTTGCCGCCCGGCACTGGCGACGTGCAACTGACGCTCAGCCAGAAGTTTAAGGTGGACGGTGCCATTGTCGTCTCAACCCCGCAGGACGTGGCCCTGATCGACGCCCGCAAGGGTATCGACATGTTCAATCAGCTCAAGACACCGATCGTCGGGATGATCGAGAACATGTCGACTCACATCTGTTCCAATTGCGGGCATGAGGAACACGTGTTCGGTCATGGTGGCGTGAAGTCCGAAGCCGAGGCGCTGGGCGTTCCACTGCTGGGTGAAATACCGCTGCACCTGGATATCCGAGTGGCGGCGGACGGCGGTGCCCCCATCGTTGTTAGCAAACCCGACAGTCCGCAGGCCGACGCGTTCCGCAAAATCGCCCGCGACATGATCGCCAAGGGCAACGCATGAACCAGCCGGTCTTTCCTCCCTTGCTGTCAGGCCACCCGGTGCAGGGTGGGGAAGACCCGTTCGACCGCGCGCAGGCCATGGCCGCGCTGGGCTGTGATGCCGGGTCGGTTGTGTACAACGTTCAGGCCGACAGGCTGCGAGCTGCAATTGTATTTGCGCCCGAGGTTCCTCTGCAGGACGCTATGGCGATGCTGCCTTTGTGCGCCGTCGGGTTTCAGAACGCGCTGGGCGCACTGGCCCCGCCCGAGGTCGCGGTGCATCTGGGCTGGGACGGGT
Source organism: Ruegeria sp. ABF4_144 (assembly GCF_056160045.1). Classification (NCBI taxonomy): domain Bacteria; kingdom Pseudomonadati; phylum Pseudomonadota; class Alphaproteobacteria; order Rhodobacterales; family Roseobacteraceae; genus Ruegeria; species Ruegeria sp. ABF4_144. The sequence goes on along the minus strand of NZ_JBSWWK010000001.1, from coordinate 1,843,197 downwards.
TGATCTGCGTGAACGGCGCGAGATGTGGTGACTTCCGCGTTGCGGCATCCACAGCAAATCCGGATGAAGACCCTGACTGGTTGGTCGTAGGCTGGGAACTGGCATTGATGCAAACCAGCGGCGCACCGGGGGAAACGCCGGATGTCACGGCGCTGTACGATGAAGGCTGCGCCGAAGTATCACCGGTGCAACTGGTTGAAAGCTGGTCGCGACATATGCTGACCTGGCTGAACCGTTGGCAGGAGGACGGCAATGCTCCCCTGCACGGCGAATGGATGGGCCTGCTGCGCGGTGTTGGAGAACCCGTTGAGGCGGGTGTTTTTCTTGGAGCGGATGAACGGTTCGGGATGCTGATCCGTGACGGTGCCGAAACCCGCCTGCGTCCCTTGACCGAACTGTTGGAGAACCCAAAATGAAACTGGCCCGCGCGATCCATTTCGACGAAAGCGACATGAACGTGTTCCATTCTCCGGCCCGGACCGGCGAATGGTGCATCTCGGGCGGGTTCGAGTTTTCGAACTGGGGACAAGCCGATCTTGAGGGCAAGGCGCGACAGGCCTTTTCAAACGGTTGGTTGGGTGCGGAAACCTTCGGGCGGGTGACTTTCGTCGCTGTCACTCAGATTGAGCAGGCCGAGATGGACCAGATCGCGAAAAACCTTGCTGAGCATTTCGTGCAGTTCTACGGCGCGCCGTCGGTCGAGGCCGCGTTAGGTGTGGCGCAGTCCGAGATCATTCATATGGCGGAACTGTGCGAGGAACACGCGCCGAATACGCTGCTGACCGTTGCGCGTGAATTGTCCGACAGCGGCGTACATGAGGCCTTTCGCATCATCACACCACAGGAAACGCAGCTTGAGGCGCTGGCCGTCCACGGATCGCTGGACGATTAAAGCAGGTCCGCGAACCCGCCGAATTGCCCGCGTTTGAAGATCAGGCCCTTGCCTGTGCGGTACATGACCTGCTCAACCTCACCAACCAGGATCAGGTGATCCCCCGCTTCGTGTTTGGCATGAAGCTGACAGTCAAATCGGGCCAGACAGTTTGCAAGATGCGGGCGCCCCTTGTGATCGGTTTCCCAAATGGCGTGTGAGAAATCCAGCCCGTCGCGTGCGAACCGCAACGCTTGGTCTTGCTGCTCTTCGGCCATCACGTGAATGGAATAGTGCTGGCAGGCGTTGAAAGAGGTGAACCTGTGGGAATCCTTAGCCAGGCACCACAAAACCAGCGGCGGATCCAGGGATACTGACGAAAACGAATTGACGGTGATGGCGCGCGGCCCGTTTGCCGAACTTGTCGTGACGACGGTAACGCCAGTACCAAAACACCCCAATGCCTCGCGAAACGCGGGGCTTTGATCCGGGGTAGGGGTGAAAGTCTTTTCCGTCATGACGCGCTCGTTCAGTGGCCGCGCATCAGGTGCCACGGCCAACCAAGATTGTCCATGAAAAGCTGAATTTCATCCGAATATTTTGACGGTTAGTTCAGATCTTCCAGCAAACGGCCATGCTGCCGGGTGGCCTCGATGACGGCGCCAAAGGTCGTCATGCCGCGTGCGTTCAGCATCGGCAGCATCTTGACCAATGCCTGCGCCGTGGCAACCGCATCCCCCAGCGCGGTGTGGCGCAACTCGTGCGGGATGGTGATTTCCAATCTTTCGCAAAGGGCATCCAGCGTGTGTTTGTCACTGGCCCCGAACAGAACAGCAGAGAGCAGGACCGTGTCCAGAATGGGGTGATCCCATTCAACATCCATTCGCTTGGCGTGGCGCCGCAGAAAGGCCATGTCAAAGGGCGCGTTATGAGCCACGATCACGGCATCCCGCGCGAATTGGTGAAAGGTGCGACCAGCCTCAGCAATATCCGGCGCATCTTTGACCATACTGTCGCTGACCTTATGTACCTTGGTCGAGGCTGGAGGGATGGGCATGCCGGGATTGACCAACATGTTCAGCTTCTCACCCTCGACAATACGGCCATTGACCACGCGAACCGCACCGACCTGAACGATTTCGTCCTTATGCGGCAGCAACCCGGTGGTTTCAGTATCAAAGACGACAAAACACAAATCTTGAAGCGCAAGCGTTTCGAATTGCCCGCCGGCGGCGCTGTTCAGCAGGTCGAAATCATAGACCAAAGGCCGCGCTGCCTCGGGTTCGATGTTGGCGGCGCTTTCGTCAAAAATCAGCAAGTAACCTGGGGCGTCGCCCAGCGGTTTCATCCTTGCGGAATAGGTCTGCGCGCCGTCGATGCTGGTCAAGTTACAGGCGACCTCAAGCCCGGTTTTCGACAGTTTTTCATAGGCGTTTTGCAACGCTGTAGGCTGCAGGTACTCGAAAAGTGAGGCGTTCAGGCGGGGATGCGCAATCTGGGCCAGAACCCCGGCGGCCTGACCATCGTAAAGAACGACCTTATGGGTGGGGCTGGCCAAAACCATCGCCACGGGAATCTCAGTCAGCAACGCTGTCAGCCGTTGTTTTTCGGCGGCTAAGTGAGCTGTTTCTGCTGCCACCGCTTCGGCGACATCCATCGTCTTGCCTGACAATTGATCGGCCAGTCCGGCCGCGGCCGGGGCCAGATCGCCCAAATAACGCGCCGCCTGCATATCGACATCTGTGCTGACCCCTGCGTGGGCCCGGGCGCGCAGCTGCGCCGACAAGCGTTCAATCGGTTTGGCGACGTTGTCGTCAAACAGCAACCAGACCGCGACGATCAGGGCAACAAATCCGAACCCCATTATGATTTCGGCAAAGATAAACGCATTTGCCAGAGCCGGGTCCGCAGTACGCCTGTAGCTGATCCAAAGCGCCAGAGAGCTGACTGCCAACCCACCCAAAGCGAGCAGGCAGAAGAACAGGAAAATACGAATGCGCAGGCTTAGCCGGGTCAGCATGTTACACTCCGCAGGTTGCCTCGATAATTGGGTCACCGTCCTCGACATTCAGCCAATCGACGTTCTGTAAATGGCCATCGTCACCGAACTCGACACCATCTGCCAAGCTGGCGCGGCTGTTGGCATCGCAATCAACAGCCACGGGTAGTTTCGAAATCGGAGCCCAGCGACCAAAGAAATACACGTCTACAAGCCGTTGCGCGGGAACCTGTTCGTTGGTCCGGACCGAGACCGTGTCGATCGCCGCGAAACGGTCTACGAAGGGCACGGCATAGGTCCACGGGCGATAGAAGGCGCGGCTTTCGACCTCTTGCACGATTTCCATGCCCTCAGGCAGCGTCTCGACCGTGCGGTCATACCAGGAATATTCGCTGGCGATGGTCATGCCGATCATGCCGAGGCCCGCAGCGACCGGAGCCGCCCAGCGGGGTAGGCGGCCGCCTGTCAATTTGTTCACTACCATCACCACGCCTGCAAAGGCGAAGCCTGCAAAGATGGTACCGATCAGTTCCAGAAACATGTGTCTCTCCGAAGTTCGGACGCTTGCGTCCGTTTAGTGTTGTTGCGACCTAGCCCAGCATACCTTTGCCATGGCCCACCGCCGATTGCATTGTTTTTACAACAACGAAGGCGTCGCGCAGATGGCTTCGCTCAAAATCCGACAGAGCGGAGGGCGGAAGATAGTTGTCGGGCTTTTCGCCGGATTTGACCAGCCTTACCTGATGTTCCAGCCGGGTTTCGGCAATCAGATCATAGGCGTCCAGAATGTCTCGTGCACCTGAAGGGCTGAGCACACCGGCAGCCTCGGCGGCTTTCAGGCGGGCGCGTGTGTTGGCCTCGGTCAGTTGGCCTTGCAGGCTGTAGACGCGGGCCAAATCGACCACAGGCACCACGCCGTTGTGTTTCAAGTCCAGCGTGTTGCGATGCTCGCCCGAGCGGATGGTGGCAAAGCCCCGCAGCAGGCCAAGCGGAGGCGTGTGCTTCAGCGAGTTCGAGATCATATGCGCCACAAAGATCGAATTCGCATTGGCGGCGGCCAACGTGTCGGTCTGAAGATCAGTAAACAATTCAAACGCGCCACCGATAGGGCGCAGGTCGAACATGACCGATGCCAACATCTGTGCTTCGGGGTTCGGCTTTGCGATCCAGCCCTCGAAATAGTCGCGCCATACACTCACCGGCTGACACCAGCGGGGATTGGTCGCCATCATATCACCGGGGCAATAAAAATATCCGCAGGTATCCAGCCCGTCCGAAACAAATTTCGCCAGTTCCGTGAAATAGGCCATGTCGGCCTCGGTCACGCTATCGTCCAGAACCAGGCAGTTGTCCTGATCCGAAACACCGGTTTGTTCCTGACGGCCTTGCGAGCCACAGGCCAACCACAAATAGGGCACCGGTGCCGGACCGAATTTCTTTTCGGCCAAGGCCAGCAGCCGCCGGGTGGCGGTATCGGCAATGTCGGTGATTAGACGGGTGACGATTTCGTGCCGGTTTCCCGCCGCAACCAATTGCACCAGCAATTGCGGGATTTCGGCGGTGACCTGCGCCATTTCAGCCGCCGAATTGGCTAGGGCGATCTGACGAACCAGTTCTGCCGAACTGACGGCCTGATAATGGGTAAGGTCGGTTTGTGTCACGATGCCGACCAGCTTGCCGCCCTCGGCGACCGGGATATGACCAATCCCGCGCTCCATCATCACATGCAGCACATCCGAGCCGATATCGGAGGGCGACAGGGTGATCGGATCAGCGGTCATGATTGCCGACACGGGCGTATTCTCGGGCATCGCGTCCGCCACGTATTTGCCCGAGATGTCGCGCAGCGTGACGATACCCAACAACGACTCTCCCTCGGTCACGCAGAGGCTTGAGATATGGCGGTTCCGCATCAGTCGCGCGGCTTCCTGAACGGGCATCGCCGCGGGGCAGGTGGCAGGGTTGCGGGCCATCAGGACATCAATCGCACTGGTGGCGAGGCTTTGCGGCCCAGAGCGTTCGCCGCGTGTTCGGTCAAAGAACTTGGCGACGAAGTCATGGTCGTCGATCAGTTGACGCACCACAGAGGGAGGCAAAACAAAAAGAACGGTCGGAGTATCTGCGTGCGCGTGTGTTGCAGCCTTGCCGTCTTTCAGCAGGCCGCGCTCACCAAAAGAGTTTCGGAGCCCAAGATGAGAGACCACTGCGCCGTTTTCATCCGTAATCTCAACCTGACCTTCGTAGATCAGGAAAACGCCGGGCAGGGCGTGACCCAATTTGTAGACCGGGGACCCTTCCTCAACTTCTCGCACCTCGATCTGTTTGGCCAGATCGTCCAGTGCCTGGGCGGGCAGGGCGTCATAAGGGTGTACGGATTTCAGAAACCGAGTGATCTGGTCTTTTGAAAGGGGCATCGAGAAATCCCGGGTCTTGGGTTGAAAAATCCCGCCCGGTGGTATGCCGGACGGGAGTAGTAGATCGAAAAATGCGGCACATGGAAGTTAACCATATGCCGCATCATGCTCATTTGTTCTGAGCTGCGCCCGCGCCACGGGGAATGCGAACGCTTTCGACCAATTCCACGATCTCCTGCGGGGTCTCTTTCGTCATGCCGGCGACAACATATGCTACTGCAAAGTTGATCATCGCACCGATCGCACCGAACGAGGTCGACTTGATCGGACCCAGCAGCGGGTCAGCATCGGTGAACGAGTTGGTGCCCGGAATGAACAGCCAGCCCTTGTGCAGGAAGATGTAGACCAACGTGACCGTCAGACCTGCCAGCATACCTGCAACCGCACCGGTGTTGTTGATGCGGGTCGAGAAGATCCCCATCATCAGCGCCGGGAAGATCGAGGCAGCCGCCAGACCGAAGGCCAAGGCCACGGTTTGAGCCGCAAAGCCCGGTGGGTTCAGACCCAGATAGGTCGCGACAACGATAGCCACAGCCATTGCGACCCGAGCTGCCATCAGCTCGCCTTTTTCCGAGATCTGCGGGTTGATTGCGCCTTTGACAAGGTCGTGAGACACAGCGGACGAAATCGCCAGCAACAGGCCCGCAGCAGTCGACAGAGCAGCCGCAAGACCACCAGCCGCAACCAGACCGATCACCCAACCCGGCAGGTTGGCGATTTCGGGGTTGGCCAGAACCAGAATGTCACGGTTGAACTTGGTCAGCTCGTTACCGACCCAGCCTTTTTCTTCCGCGATGGTCTGCATGGCTTCGGACTTGTCGTTGTAGTACTGGATCTTGCCGTCGCCGTTTTTGTCTTCCCAATCCAGAAGACCGGTTTTCTGCCAAGTTTTCATCCAGTCATAACGCGGATCGGTGTCGATTTCCTCGACCGAAACAGCGCCACCCTCGATGCCACCGTTGGGCCACATCATGTCGGTGATGTTAAGACGCGCCATTGCGCCAACCGCAGGGGCGGTCAGGTACAGCAGAGCGATGAAAACCAGCGTCCAGCCAGCGGACCAACGAGCGTCAGACACTTTTGGCACGGTGAAGAAGCGCATGATCACGTGCGGCAGACCGGCAGTACCGATCATCAGCGACAGCGTGAACAGAACCATGTTCAGCGTGTTCGAGTGGTGCGCCGTATAGTCAGCAAAACCCAACTCGGTCACGATCGCGTCGAGCTTGGTCAGCAGGGGCTCACCGCTTGCGGTGTCACCAAACAGACCCAGGGCCGGAATCGGCGTGCCGGTCAGCTGCAGCGAGATGAAGATCGCCGGGATGGTGTAGGCTGTGATCAGCACGCAGTACTGAGCAACCTGGGTGTAGGTCACACCCTTCATCCCGCCGAACACCGCGTAGGCAAACACGACACAGGCACCGATCAGCAGACCGGAAGTGTTCGAGACCTCGAGGAAGCGGCCAAAGGCCACGCCCACGCCGGTCATCTGACCGATAACGTAAGTCACCGACGCGACGATCAGACAGATCACAGCAACGATACGTGCGGTCTGGCTGTAGAAGCGGTCGCCGATGAATTCCGAGACGGTGTATTTGCCGAACTTACGCAGGTAAGGCGCAAGCAGCAGAGCCAGCAGCACGTAGCCACCGGTCCAACCCATCAGGAAGGTTGAGTTGTCATAGCCGGTAAAGGCAATGAGGCCTGCCATCGAGATGAACGAGGCCGCGGACATCCAGTCCGCCGCGGTCGCCATACCGTTGGTGACCGGGTGAACGCCGCGACCCGCGGCGTAGAATTCCGATGTGGAACCCGCACGGGCCCAGATCGCGATGCCGATGTATAGCGCGAAAGATGCGCCAACAAACAGCAGGTTGATGGTAAACTGATCCATTGTCCCCGCTCTCCCTTACTCTTCGTCTACGCCGTATTCGGCGTCCAGCTTGTTCATGCGCCAGGCGTAGTTGAAGATCAGCACCAGAAAGACCAGAATCGATCCCTGCTGAGCGAACCAAAAGCCCAGATCGGTTCCGCCCACGGCGATACCCGACAGTAGCGGACGCAGCAGAATGCCGAATCCAAACGACACCAGCGCCCAGATGACGAGGCTGATGTAGATGAGGCGCAGGTTGGCCTGCCAATAGCCCTTATCGGACTCGGCAGTCTGCGCGGAGTTTGTAGAATTATCCGCCATTGCGGGTTCCTCCTTGATTCCTCGTTGGGCGGCCCGTCACCCAACTCCTCCAGCGCTTCGGGCCGCTTCTCGATTGTGCCGAACACCGGTTGGCGTTAGGCAAAACTTCACCGGTCCGCCAAGGCGGGTCCTTTGAAGTATTCCGTTGTAGGATCAAAGCCCTATGGGCTTATCTTCTCCCCTTAATTCATGACCCCGCGCACGAGCCCTTGCAGGTCGTTGGCGATGTCATCGATCTGACCCATGGCGTCGATGCCTTTCAGCACGCCTTGGGTCTGATAGTAGTCAATCAGCGGTGCCGTTTGGGCATGATACGCAGCGAGGCGGGACGCGACGGTTTCGGCGTTGTCGTCCGCGCGACGCTTGAATTCGCTGTGGCCACACTTGTCGCACTTGCCCTCCTCGGCAGGTTGCTTGAACTGATCGTGGTAGCCTTCACCGCAGCCGGCGCAGGTGTACCGGCCTGAAATACGGATCACCATTTCGGCGTCCTGAACTTCAAGGCTGATCGCGGCGCTGATCTTTTGGTCCGAAGATGCCAGCAGGCCGTCCAGCGCCTCGGCCTGAACCGTGGTGCGCGGGAAGCCATCCAGAATGACGCCCTTGGTACAATCCGGTTGGGCCATACGGTCGCGCAGGATGGCAATGACGATCTCATCACTGACCAGATCGCCTGCTTCCATCACGGCCTTGGCGGCCAGACCAGCCTCGGTGCCTGCAGCAACGGCTTCGCGCAGCAGATCGCCGGTGCTGAGCTGAACCAGCCCGAACTTGTCTTCCAGCATACGCGCTTGCGTGCCCTTCCCGGCGCCCGGAGGGCCGAGAAGGATCAGAACGGCGGGAGTAGTGGTAGCGGCAGCGTCCATCACATCCTCACTTGTTCGCGCGGTTTGCAATCAGATCATCGACCACCGACGGATCGGCCAATGTCGAGGTGTCACCCAGTGAGCCGAAGTCGTTCTCGGCTATCTTGCGCAGGATACGGCGCATAATCTTGCCCGAACGGGTCTTGGGCAGACCCGGAGACCATTGGATCACATCCGGAGACGCGATCGGGCCGATCTCGGTCCGGACCCAGGTGCGCAGCTCTTTCATCAGCTCGTCGCTGGGCTCGCGATCATTCATCAGAGTGACATAGCAATAGATGCCTTGCCCTTTGATTTCATGGGGATAACCCACCACTGCGGCCTCGGCCACGGCGGCATGCGCCACCAGTGCGCTTTCAACTTCGGCGGTGCCCATACGGTGACCGGATACGTTGATCACATCATCAACGCGACCGGTGATCCAATAGTCACCATCTTCGTCACGACGGCAACCGTCGCCAGTGAAGTAGTATCCTTTGTAATCCGAGAAGTAAGTTTTCTCGAACCGCTCATGATCGCCCCAGACGGTGCGCATTTGGCCCGGCCAGCTGTCCTTGATGCACAGAACACCTTCGACGCCGTTGCCGTTGATCTCAACTCCGGACTGAGGATCCAGAACAACAGGGTTCACGCCGAAGAAGGGCTTTTGAGCCGAACCCGGTTTCAAGGTATGCGCGCCGGGCAGGGGAGTCATCATGTGACCACCGGTTTCAGTTTGCCACCAGGTGTCGACGATGGGGCATTTACCTTTGCCGATAACGTCGTTGTACCAGTTCCACGCTTCCGGGTTGATCGGTTCACCCACCGTGCCCAGCAGGCGCAGGTCGCTCAGATCGTGCTTTTCGACGAATTCGTTGCCTTGACCCATCAGGGCGCGAATGGCGGTCGGCGCAGTGTAGAACTGGTTGACCTTGTGCTTGGCACAAACTTCCCAGAAACGACCTGCATCCGGATAAGTCGGGACGCCTTCGAACATAACCGAGGTTGCGCCGTTGGCCAGCGGACCATAGACGATATAGCTGTGTCCGGTGACCCAGCCCACATCGGCGGTGCACCAGTACACGTCACCTTCGTGGTAGTCGAATGTGATTTCGTGGGTCAGCGCGGCATAGACCAGATAGCCGCCACTGGAGTGAACCACCCCCTTCGGCTGACCAGTCGAACCCGATGTGTAGAGAATGAACAGCGGATCTTCTGCGTTCATCTCGGCAGGTGCGCAGTAGTCGTCCGCCTCAAGCGCCATTTCGTTGTAGTCAAAATCCCGGCCTGAAACCCATGTGGTTTGACCGCCCGTCCGTTTAACGACCAGACACTTTACTGTGTCTTTACAATGCAGCAGTGCGGCATCCGCGTTCGACTTCAGCGGTGTCTTTCGACCGCCGCGCGGTGCTTCGTCGGCGGTGATGATGACTTTGGCGTCACTACCGTTAACACGGGCTGCCAGAGCGTCCGGAGAAAAGCCGGCGAACACGATCGAGTGGATTGCGCCTATACGGGCGCAGGCCAGCATCGCATAAGCCGCCTCAGGGATCATGGGCAGGTAAATGACGACACGATCACCTTTGCGTACGCCCATCGATTCCAGGATGTTGGCCATGCGACAGGTGCGGCGGTGTAGCTCTGCATAAGTAATGTGCTGCGCTTGATCATTTGGATCATCCGGCTCCCAGATGATCGCGGTCTGATCGCCGCGTGTTTTCAGATGACGATCCAGGCAGTTGGCAGAAACGTTCAGCGTGCCGTCGGCATACCAGTTGATATTGACCGAACCAAAGTCATAGCTGACATCCTTTACCTGGGAGTAGGGCTTGATCCAGTCGATCCGCTTGCCTTGTTCACCCCAGAACGCGACGGGATCTTCAATCGAGGCCTCGTACATTTCATTGTACTTGTCAGCATCGATATGCGCGCGCGCAACGGTTTCGGCGGACGGCGGATAGACGTTGGCATCTGCCTTGGCAGCGGTTGTCATCTTGAGGCTCCTCCCTCTGGACTGAATATTCTGGATCAATACTGCCCGCCTTGCGAGCGCTGTCGATCCGTTTCCTCCCTAGTACGGATAATACGAAGAACTGAAAACAATGAAATAAATTACCGAAATTCCTGCATTTGTTTGTAAATAAATTTTATCGTGGTAGGTAATTTAGTAAATCAAGTGGCATTGTTGTTTAAAAGATACAATAAAAACAATGATAAGGCTGTCATGGTTTTTATGGGTGAGTCGATGGTGTTCTTTTGCAGTTTTCACCGCAGCTAATTCACCTTTTGGTTGTTAGCGCTGGCGGTCGCCGGTGTAGCGACGCGTTCAGGGTTGGCACATTTCGATGTTGGCGCTAGCTTGAATCTCAAGCGCTTGAACAAGAAGCGCAGCAAAGGGAGAACTCATCATGAAAAAGATTTTAAGCGGCGCTGCAGTCGCCGCCTTGGGTGTTGCATTCGTCTCTGAGGCCGCAGCAACCGAATGGAATGCCTCGGTTTGGGGCAAGCGCCGCGCCTTTACCGAACATGTTGAAAAGCTGGCTGAACTGGTCAGCGAAAAGACAGGTGGCGAATTTACCATCAATGTCAGCTATGGCGGCCTGTCCAAGCCTAAGGAAAACCTTGATGGAATCGAGATCGGCGCCTTCGAGATGGCCCAGTTCTGTGCCGGTTACCACCGTGACAAAAACCGCGCGATCACTGTGTTGGAGTTGCCGTTTCTGGGTGTGAACACCTTGGAAGAAGAAGTTGCCGTCAGCCATGCCGTCTATGATCACCCGGCGGTCAAGGATGAGATGGCGCAGTGGAACGCGCGCATCATCATGACTTCGCCCATGCCGCAGTACAACATCGTTGGCACCGGTGAACCGCGCGATGAACTGGCCGAGTTCGATGGGATGCGTGTCCGTGCGACCGGTGGTTTGGGTCAGGCGTTCGAAGCAGTCGGAGGGGTGCCGACTTCGGTTCCCGCAACCGAAGCGTTTAATGCGATGGAGTCTGGGGTCGTCGATACAGTCGCCTTTGCCCAGCACGCGCACCTGTCTTTTGGCACGATCAACGAAGCTGATTGGTGGACCGCCAACCTGAACCCCGGTACAGTAAACTGCCCGGTTGTGGTGAACATCGAAGCCTATGAGGCACTGCCTGCCGAACATAAAGAAGCGTTGAACAGCTCGATCAGCGAGGCGATTGATCACTACCTTGCGAATTACAGCGGGCTTCTTGAGCAATGGGACAGCGTTCTTGATGAAAAGGGTGTCCAAAAGGTCGAGATCGACGACGCCGTAATCGAAGAGTTCCGCACCAAGGCAGCTGATCCAATCCGTGAACAGTGGATTGCCGACATGTCCGCGCAGGGGCTTCCGGCGCAGGACCTCTATGATCTGGTTCAGACGACACTGAAACAACAGCGCGGCGGCAACTGATTGCCCCGTCCGGGTGTCTGAACGGGCACCCGGACACAAATACCAAAACAGGGGATCACCGGAATGGCAGGACAGGCCACGGTGCTTGAGGACGGCAGTCGGCTTAGCCGTCTGGACCGTCATCTATTGAAGTTAGAGCAGTTTCTTGCGCTGATCAGCGGTTTGGCCGTTTTCGGGCTGATGGTGCTGGCCGTGGTCTCGGTTAGTGGGCGCAACGCGATCAATGCGCCGCTGCCGGGCTACGTGGACTGGATAGAACAAGCCATGCCCTTAATCGCTTTTCTGGGTATCTCCTATGTGCAGCGCGAAGGCGGTCACATCCGAATGGATATCGTCATCTCACGCCTGCATGGCCGGGCGTTGTGGCTGTTCGAGCTGATTTCGGTCGTTCTGATCCTTGTGCTGATGCTGGCGCTTGTTTGGGGCAGCTGGTCCCATTTCGACCGCTCTTTCGATTTTGGTGCACCGCTTTGGAGCCGGGACAGTTCGATTGACATCGGCATTCCTCTGTGGCCGGCCAAGCTGCTGGCACCGGTGGCGTTTTCGGTGCTGTGTGTGCGGTTGGTCCTGCAGATCTGGGGCTATGGGCGTGCCTTTGTGCTGGGGTTGGAACACCCGGTGGCGGTGCCTCTGATACAGGACGCCGCTGCTCAGGCCGCGGCCGAAGCCGAGCAATTTGAAGGGCAGGACTAGCGAATGGACACGATAGACATTGGTCTGTGGGTCACCGCTGGCCTGCTGGTTCTGGTGGTCACGGGCATGCGCGTGGCTTTCGCGGCGGGTCTTGCGGGGCTGGTGGGGCTTGTCTGGATATTCTGGGCCAAGTTCGGATACGACCCTGACCGTTTCGGCAAAGCGCTGACGGTTGCTGTCAAAACGGCGGGGCAGGTGCCACATTCGAAAGTCGCCGCCCATGCGCTCAGCCTGATCCCGACCTTCATCCTGATCGGTTATCTGGCCTATTATGCGGGCCTCACGCGCGCACTGTTTGAGGCGGCCAAACGCTGGGTGGCGTGGGTGCCGGGCGGGCTTGCGGTTTCGACAGTGTTTGCGACCGCCGGGTTCGCCGCGGTGTCGGGCGCGTCCGTCGCCACGTCTGCCGTCTTCGCCCGGATCGCCATCCCCGAGATGCTGAAGGTTGGCTACAACAAACAATTCGCCGCCGGGGTGGTCGCCGCAGGCGGCACGCTGGCCTCGCTGATCCCGCCTTCAGCCATCCTTGTAATCTACGCTATCATTGTTGAGCAGGACGTGGGCAAGCTACTGCTGGCCGGTTTCATTCCGGGCGCGTTTTCGGCGGTGATCTACGGGTTGCTGATCGTCGGTATCGCGGTGTTCTTCAGAAACGTTGGCCCCCCAGTCAAGGGTTTCACATGGAAGCAGCGCTTTGCTTCGTTACCCGGCGCCTTTCCAATCGTGGCCGTGATCCTGATCATCATCTGCTTTGTCTACAACCCATTTGGAGAAAGCGCCTGGGGCACTCCGACAGAAGGCGGTGCGATCGGAGCATTCATCGTCTTCTGCTTTGCCTTGTTTCACGGGATGCGGTGGACCGAGTTGAAATCTGCGCTGCTGGAAACCGCCAAGCTGACAGCGATGATCTTCTCGATCATTTGGGGTGTTCTGATCTACGTCCGGTTTCTGGGGTTCGCCGACTTGCCGGGGGCATTTTCGGACTGGATCACCTCATTGGAAATGTCTCCGATGCTGATCCTGATCTGCATCCTTCTGGCTTATGCAGTGCTTGGTATGTTCATGGATGCCATCGGGATGCTGTTGCTGACATTGCCCGTGGTCTACCCAGCGGTAATGGCCCTGAACGGAGGCGAGGGCGTCAGCGCGGCAGACAGCACCTTTGGCATGTCCGGCCCGATGTGCGCGATCTGGTTCGGTATATTGGTGGTAAAAATGGCAGAGTTTTGCCTGATTACACCACCCATTGGCCTGAACTGTTTCGTGGTCGCCGGCGTGCGCCCGGACCTGAGCGTGCAGGATGTATTCAAAGGCGTAACCCCGTTCTTCATCGCTGACGGCGTCACTATTGCGCTGCTTGTGGCGTTCCCAGGGATTGTTCTCTACCTGCCGTCCTTGGCCGGATAGAAAAAGCCCCCGGCGATTGGCCGGGGGCAAGGTAATGCTATTTGCGGGTTCTTTAGCTTGCCCGCATCAGCATCCCAAACAGATCTCGTGGGTCATCAGGGTCAGCCAGCATGTCCAAAGGCTCAAAGAAATCGGTGCCTTCAATGGCAGACTTGACATAGCGAAGGGCCGAAAAGTCCTCGATCGCGAAACCCACACTGTCGAAAAGAGTGATCTGACGGTCGTCGCGGCGACCCTCGGCTTGTCCTGTTATGACTTGCCACATCTCGGTCACTGGATGATCGTCATCCAGCGCCTGAATCTCGCCTTCGATCCGCGTCTGTTCAGGGTATTCAACAAAGATGTCCGAGCGCAGAAGGATATCGCGGTGCAGTTCCGTCTTGCCTGGACAGTCGCCGCCGATTGCGTTGATGTGCACGCCGGGGCCGACCATGTTGTCGGTCAGGATCGTGGCGTTTTTCTTGTCAGCCGTACAGGTGGTGATGATATGCGCGCCCTCGATGGCCTCTTCGGGGGTTGAGCAGGGCACAACGGTCAGGCCAGTCCCTTGCAGGTTGGCGGCGCATTTCTTGGTCGCATTGCTGTCAGTGTCATAGAGACGAACGGTGGTGATCCCGCACATCGCCTTGAAGGCCAGACACTGGAACTCTGACTGCGCACCATTGCCGATCATGGCCATGACTGTTGATGATTTCGGCGCCAGATAGCTGCCGACCAGCGCCGAGGTTGCCGCAGTTCGCAGCGCGGTCAGCATGGTCATTTCGGTCAGCAGAGTAGGGTAGCCCGTATAAACATCCGCCAGCAGACCAAAGGCGGTGACGGTTTGCAGCCCCTCAGACGTGTTCTTGGGGTGCCCGTTTACGTATTTGAACCCGTAAGCCTCTCCGTCCGATGTCGGCATCAGCTCGATCACGCCATGCGGCGAGTGGGCCGGGATGCGCGGGGTTTTGTCAAAGCTCTCCCAGCGTTTGAAATCGGATTCGATCTGAGCAGCGATCTGAGTGATCATCTGCTCGACCCCGACATGATGCACCAGACGCATCATGTTGTCGACGGATACGAAGGGCACAAGCGCCTTGTCAGAAGGTTGCATCGGGGTCTCCTATCGGCGGGACAGGTGGATGCCTGCAATCATGCAGCGCACGGATCCACCGGCAGTTTCAATGGTCGGAACCGAGAGCGGCAGCGGCGTGGCGCTGGCCTCGATTGTGGCGATTTGTTTGGGTGTAAGCGCGGAAAGCGCCCGACTGGAGAGCGCCAAAACCAGACCGTCACGCCCGCTAAGCTCAATTGCGTTACCGGCAAACTCGGCGATCTGCTCGTGGCTCAGATCAATGACGGTACGACCGCTTTCCTCAAGCCGCGCCTGGACCGTTGCGCGCCGTTCCGCGTCGGTGATCATATCCAGACAAATTAGTGCGTAGTTGGTGCCGATACCCATCAGAACGTTGGTGTGATAGACGTCGCGCCCGGTGGCATCCTTTGCCTCGAACACCATGGGCTCATAGTTGAAGTGGGTGCAGAAACGTTCCAGCAGAACGGGATCGGCACGGTTGGATTTGACCGTATAAGCCACGCGACCAATGTGATCCAAAACCATTGCGCCAGTACCTTCCAGCGCCAGCTTGTCCTGTTCCAGACCGGAATAGTCGATCACGTCCTGAACGCGGTATTCCTGTTTTAACACTTCGATTACATCCGCCCGGCGCTCGCGACGGCGCGACGGAACATACATCGGATAAATCGCCACATGCCCACCAGGATGGGTCGAGAACCAGTTGTTCGGAAAAACGCTGTCAGGCGTGTCTTGCTCACCGTGATCGTCGAAAACGTGAACCCTTACGCCAGCATCGCGTAACTGAGCGACCGCCGTGTCATGTTCCGCGCGCGCTGCAACAGAGGGTGTCGCGTGCGTAGAGAGCGTCTGAAACGCATTGTCGCCGTGTGTTTCTGGGTTCGACGTAAACGCATGGGGACGGATCATCACGACGGCTGAAGGGGCTTGCAGAGACTGCATCAGAAACTCCGGGTTGGGCGGTCAAAGATGCGGCGGCCCAGCAATGAGGCGGCCAGATCGACCATCAGTTTTGCAGTGCGGCCACGTTCGTCGAGAAACGGGTTCAGCTCGACCAGATCCAGCGAACAAACGAGACCACTTTCGTGCAGCAACTCCATCACCAGATGCGCCTCGCGTTCTGTGGCGCCGCCGGGAACAGTGGTGCCGACAGCGGGGGCGATGGAGGGGTCGAGGAAATCAACATCAAGAGAGACGTGCAAAATACCATTGGCTGCCCGAACCCGATCCAGAAAAGCCATCAGGGGTGCTTTGATTCCGTGTTCGTCAATGCTGCGCATATCTGCCAACATGGCATGGTCTTGTTCCAGTCGGGCGCGTTCAGCGGGGTCGACCGAGCGTAGGCCGATCATACCGACGCGGTCGGTTGGCACCGGGGCTGGCACAGTTGGAAAAGCGTCGAAACCTGGCTGGCCGGTAAAATATGCCACCGGTGTACCGTGCAGATTACCGCTGTCGGTGCTGTCGGGCGTATGAAAGTCGCTATGGGCATCCAGCCAAAGCACGAACAAAGGCCGCCCGATCTGTTCGGCATGAGAGGCCATTCCTGCGACGGTGCCCATCGATAGCGCATGATCGCCGCCCATGAAGATCGGCAGACCCTTCGGTGCGGTTTCTTGCGCAGCGCGGCACAGTGCGCTGGTCCAGCCGATAACCTCGGGCAGGGCGAAAAGATGTGTGTGTTCCGGGGTGCCCGTCTCGTCAGGGCTGATGTCGCCAAGGTCGGTCACCTGATGCCCTAGATCCGCCAAGGCCTCACCCAGACCAGCCACGCGATAGGCATCAGGCCCCATCCGACAGCCTTGACGCCGCTTGCCCGCGTCCATCGGAGCGCCGGCTAAAATTACGTGTTTGTTCTCCATACGACTATTTAGAGTTTCGCATAGGGTTGCGAGAAGAGGTCAATTTGCTCAAAATGAAATTCGTGTTTACAAAATGAGAAATCAACATGGACGATTTGGATAGTAGGTTGTTGAATGCACTGCACCGGGACGCTCGGGCGTCTCTGTCCGAACTGGCCGAGACCTTAGGGGTCACCCGCACGACCGTCCGCAGTCGTCTGCAACGCCTGAAGCAATCCGGTGAGATTGTTGGCTTTACCGTCTTGACCCGTCAGGATGTGGCGGAAAGCCCAGTGCGCGGGCTGATGATGTTGGAAATTGAAGGCCGCGGCACCGAGCGCACAATGGCCCGAATTGCTGCCCTGCGCCAGGTGCGCGCTGTGCATACAACAAACGGCAGCTGGGATCTTATCGCCGAAATCGGAACCGAAACTCTGGCTGAGCTTGACGAAGTTCTGTTTCAAATCCGGCGGATGGAGGGGATCACCAAGTCTGAGACCAATCTGTTGCTGTCTACGCGTAAGGGCCGCGTCTAACCCGCCCATAGTGCTTTGAGGTTCAAGGAAAATGTGCAAGAGTTCCTTCGCGCGGCCGGTCCGCGCGCGGGATCATTGCAGCACCTCAGAGCAGGGAAAAATTATGGCCACGCAGGAGACAGGTGAAGAACTCTGGGCGGTACGCTGGGCTGAGCGGATTACAGGGTTTCTCGAAAAACCCCTTGTCAGGATTGCGGTGCCGATCCTGGTCACCCTGATGGCGTTGGTGGTGCTGCACGAGCTGTCTCATCATGTGAAATGGGGGGACGTTCAGACGGATGTGGCGAATACGTCATGGAAACTGATGTTCGTCGCCTTCTGTTGGACCTGTTTCAGCTTTCTGTCGTTGTCTATGTACGATGTATTCGCCGTGCAGAGCGTGGCCGATGGAGAAGTGCCGTTGCCCGTCGCAGGAATGGCCGGTGCTAGTGGCTATGCTGTGTCCAACTGTCTTGGCTTTTCCTACATCACCGGTACGGCAATCCGGTATCGAATCTATGCCTCGCTCGGGCTGGATCTGAGCCGGGTTGCGGGCGTCATCGCTACCTCGTGGATCGCGTTTTGGTCAGGGCTGGTTCTGTTATTGGGCACGCTGCTGACCCTGCATCCCGACGGGATTTCCAACGTTTTACCCATCAGTGACACAACGGAAACCGTGATCGGGTTGTGCATGCTTGCCGCCCTTGCAACCTTATTTATCTGGCTTGCCAAAGGGGGACGCAAGCTGGCCTATGGCGGGCTTGGGTTCAACTTGCCCGGCGGCAAGCTGGCGGGTCTGCTGACCCTGGCCGCGATCGGAGATCTGTTTGGCGCTTCAATGGTGCTCTATACGTTGATGCCAGATGACCTTGGGGTCGGTTTTCCCTACTTCTTTACGATTTACATCGGGGCGATTGCAGTTGGTATCGTCAGCCATGCGCCGGGCGGGATTGGCGCGTTTGAGGCGACGTTGATCGCTGGCCTGGGCGCTTCGGGTCGTTCTGATGTGATCGCGGCTTTGCTGCTGTATCGGTTGGTCTATACTTTCTTGCCTTTCGTCATAGCCAGCCTGTCGATCGCAGTAGCCTCGGCGCTAACGCATCGGCACCATATCAGCGGCGCGGCGACGTGGGTATATCGTGCAATCCGCCCGATTGTACCAATGGTGGCCGCGGGCGTGACCGCGGTAGCAGGGATTATACTGCTTGTCTCGGGCGCCTTGCCGTCGAGCACGCAGAGCCTTGGTGCTTTGCGGGATTTCCTGCCTTTGTCTTTTGTCGAGGCCTCGCATCTGGCAGGCAGTGCGGTTGGGGTGCTGCTGATCCTTGTCTCGCGCGGGTTGTTTCGCAAGCTCTACCGCGCGTGGATCGTGGCAATGTTGCTGATGGTGGCCGGGTTTGTCGCCTCGCTGACCAAAGGTTTGGATACACATGAGGCAACCGGCATGTTGGCGTCGATCGCTATACTTGCCACCTTCCGCGGGGCCTTCTATCGCGTCAGCGGCGCCTCAATCTTTCGCTTGAACATTCCGTGGCTGGTCAGTGTCTTCGCCTTGCTGGCGGTCATCTTCTGGATCGGGCTGTTCGCATATTCTCATGTCGAGTACCAAAACGCCCTGTGGTGGGAGTTCGCGTGGAACGGCGACGCCTCGCGCTTTTTGCGGTCTAGCCTCGTGGTGGCGGTCATCCTTGGCGTGGTGGCAGTGAATTCTCTGTTCGGGCGGGAAATTCCGCAATTGCAGCGCACCGAGATTCCTCCGGCCGTTGAACGCCTTGCCTTGGAAAGCGAAGATACTGAGGCGCAGATTTCACTGACCGGGGACAAACAATTCCTTATTGCACCGGATGAAAGCGCATTTCTGGCCTATGCTGATACCGGTAATGCTCTGATCACAAAGGGTGAGCCAGTTGGTGAGGAAAAGGCCGGCCAGCAACTGATCTGGCAACTGCGCGAAATGGCGGATCGCGAGGGCAAGCTGTGCGCGTTCTACAGCGTGTCGACCAAGTACCTGCCAACCTTCCTGGACCTAGGCTTGTCGATCCTAAAAATCGGTGAGGTCGCACGGGTGCCGCTGAAAGATTTTTCGTTGGATGGCAAGTCCCGCAAACGGTTCAGGCAGGCCAAGAACCGGGCAGAGCGCGAAGGTTATGTGTTCGAGGTCATCCCGAAAGAAGAACTGATCCCGGTCTTGCCCGAACTGCGCAAGATTTCGGATGATTGGCTGCAGCAAAAAGCGGGCGAGGAGAAGGGGTTTGCCCTCGGCGGTTTTGACGAGAAGTACCTGTCTTACTTCGATCATGCCGTGCTGCGAAAAGGTGACACGGGCGAGATCGTCGCGTTTGCCAATCTGTTCCAGGGCGGAAACAAATCCGAACTGTCTCTGGACCTGATGAGGTACGAGCCGGACGGGTCGAATTTCATCATGGACGCTTTGTTTGCTGAGATGATGTCCTGGGGGGCAGAGCAGGGATTCCACTGGTTCTCGCTGGGGGCAGCACCGTTTTCAGGGATCGAAAACCGGCAACTTGCTTCGTTCTGGAACCGCGTCGGCGGGTTTGTCTATGAGCATGGCGAACAGTTCTATCACTTCGAGGGTCTGCGGTCGTTCAAGCAGAAATTTGACCCGGAATGGAGCCCTAACTATCTGGCCAGCCCCGGTGGACTGGCTGCACCGCGCATACTGTACGAAGTGAACATTCTGATTTCCGGCGGCCTGCGTGGCCTGACTAAGTAAGTCTTAATTTAGGCTGGCACCGGTTGGGTCCTGTTGCAGCAGATCGCCCCAATCGGTGCGATAGGCCATTTCGGCCAGAACGGTCTCTGGCAGGAACTCCTGATTCTGGCGGATCTGCCATCCGCCGCCGAGGCCTTTGTAAACAGCCACCAGATTGCTGGATACCTGCTGCCGCGCCTCGATCAGGTTGGCCTGCGACCGTAATAGCGCGGTCTGCGTGTTCAGGATGCGGGAATAATCGGCAACGCCATCCCGATATTGATCCACCGCGATCTCTGCCGCTTTGCGCGATGCGGTGACGCTGTTTTCATAGAACCCGACCTGTTTGCGCGATTGGGCGTACGCAACCATCGCGCTTTCAACTTCAGAATAGGCCGTCAGGACAGTGTTTTGGTAATTCGCAATCAAGGCCTGATAGGCTGCGTCTTGCGCGCGGACGTTGTTTTTGATCCGGCCGTAGTTCAGCACGTTCCAGACGACACCGGCATTTGCCAGACTGGTGGAACTGGCTGAGGCAAACAAGTCCCGACCGCCAGAGGCCTGCAGCCCGATGGACCCCGACAGAATGAACTGCGGATACAGATCGGCTATCGCGATCCCCACCTGAGCCGATTGCGTGGCCGCCGCCAGCTCGGCCGCGCGCACGTCTGGACGACGGCGCAGCAGTTCTGCCGGTACTCCTACAGCAATGTTGGAGCGGGCCGCAGGGATACGCCCGGAACTGCCCAGCAGACTGGTCATCCGCGACGGAGTGGTACCCAGCAAAACGGCCAACGCGTTCTTGGCCTGTTGAATGTCGCTCTCAAGTTCGGGCACCAGTGCCTTGGTGTTGTTCAGCAGGGCGGTAGATTCCTGCACGTCCAACTCGGTCGTCACGCCGTTTTTGAAGCGAAGTTCGGTCAGGTCAGCGGACTCCTGTTGCAGCTTGATGTTTTCACGTGCGACCGCCAAAGATTCCTGCAACGCGCGGATATTCACATACAGCGCCGCAACGTCTCCGGTCAGAGTTACCAGAGCGTCGTCGTAATTCGCGACCTGCAACGCCAAATTGGATCGTGCGGCCTGAACGCCTCGGCGTTGCTGGCCCCAGACGTCCAGTTCCCATTGCGCATCGAACCCAACCTGGGAGGTCGAAAACTCGGTATCGAGAGGAATGATCCGTTGGATATCCGAGATCGGCCCAAGATTATCGCTGATCTGGCGCCGTTCAATTGAGCCGCCGATAGCTTGCGATTGTGGATACAACTCTCCGAACGCGATCCCCAACTGCGCGCGGGCTTGCAGAACACGGGCTCCGGCCACTTGCAGATCAAGGTTTTGGGCATAAGCTTCGGCGATCAGCTTATTCAGGGTGGGGTCATTGAACGTCTCCCACCATTTAACCACCGGTGCGCTGCGCGAGGTCAGGCCGCTGGGACCTGCGCTGGGGCTGTTAACCTCGATCCATTCCTTCACGACCGGAGAGTTCGGGCGCACGAAATCCGGGCCGACTGGGGTACAGCCGACCAGCAGGGCCGCGCACAGGGCGGTGCCGATCAGTCTGCGGTGAAGCTTGGCCCGGGTCATGTCGTGCTTCCTCAAATATCCAGTGGTCGGATGAAGTTGGCGAAAGAATAGAGGCGGATATTGATGCGCCGCAGGAACTCAAAGCTTTTGCCCTGTCCGGTGTAAATCGCCACCGCCGCGTGCCCACCAGCAGGGAAGGTGTGACCGTCCGGAATATCGACCGATATCTGCACCGCGATGCGCCCCGGCAGCTTTGGCAACTCAAAGCCGGGCAGGCGGCCCGACGGCAGGTATTGCCCCTGACGAGTGGCCCACCAAATCGCCTCGACTTTACCGTTGAGAATCTCACCGGGATAAAGGTCTAACGCGACCTCGACCGGCTGACCAACTTCGACAAATTTCAGGTTTTGCTGGCGGTAGGTGGCAAGAATGTAGGGGTTGTCCTTGGTTACAAAGCTGGCAATCGCACCCAGACGGATATCACCCACAACCAGACCCGGGCGGGCCTGTTGCGATACGATCATGCCGTCCTCGGGTGCGTAAATTGTTGTGTTTTCAAGGAAATACTCGGCTTTCTCCAATTGCGCCTGCGCCTGAAGAATGCCTGTGTTTACCCCGTCAATCTGAGAATCCAGTGCCAGTTGCGCCTTTTCCAGATTGGCTTCGGCTTCATTGATTTGCGCCTGATCTTCGGTGACTTGTTCGTTCCAGCGATCCAGCTCATCCTGACGCGCACCGCCAGCAGGCACCAGAGTTTCATAACGCGCCTGCTGTGTCAGCGCATAAGCTAGCTGTGCATTTGCACGCTCGACGTTTTCACCCGCGACAATGACATCCTGTTCCAGAATCTTGGCATTCTGCTCGGCTGCGACCAGTTGCGCGGTGGCCTCCTCGACCTCAAGCGAAAATACGGTGTCGTCAAATCGATAGAGAGGATCGCCCTTAAGAACCGGTGTATTCGGTTCGACAAGCACTTCCGTCAGGATGGTCGGTTCGGTCAGCCGCGGCACGATCTGGATGGTCGAGCGGACAACGTGGCTATCGACAGAAAAGGGCTGAAAGAAGCGTAGCGCTACAAGAAACACCAGCAACAGGTGCGCGCCGATCCAAAAGGTGACGATACCCCATGTGATGTTGAATTTCAGCCATTGGACCTTGAAGAAAATGAACCAGACGAAAATGATGTAGAACAGCGTAATGCCGAGGGCGACGAACATAGTCTGTGAATTCCTTTGGCCTTAGCTTTTCTGAGTGTCTTCAGAGTCTAGCGGATCGCGGTATTCTTCATTCACCGAGCCACCCAACCGTTTGATTTCTTTTCGTATTGCGTCCTTTTCGTCGTCTGGCGTGCGGCGAATATCGACCGTGACGCCATCGTGGAACGCCCACATGAAGGCATGAACCCAAGGGACAACGGCCAGAAACCCCATCCAGCCCATGATCTTGACGGCCTCGGCGTGCGGATGGTTGCGTTTGATCGCGATCCGCCCCGGTAGCCCCATGATGAACAGAAATAGTGCCATCACCGCAGCCAGCAGCAAGATCAGCGCCACAAATGTCAGATAGTCGTAAAAGCCAAGCGGCTGTCCCAGTAATCCCATGCTCGTGCCTCCTTTTGGGAAGGTTGCCCCATCCTCAGCCGTTGCCACCCATTTCGTCAATCAATTTGTAGCTGGTGGGAGGGTCAGCGCAGATGCCGGGCCCACATTCTATCAAGGTCGAGACCGCGTTCAGGGCGGCCAGACCAAACATGACAAAAAACGCGGTCTTCGCCAGCACGCTACCGCCGAAACGAGGCTGAGGTTCGTCGTCGTATTGGCGGTCGAACATCAACATGAGCGCAGTGCCCAGCAGGATCAAGAAAAAGCAGATCGCCGCCCAGGTGTAATAGTGCAGCCCCAGCACGGGTGAGCCGTAATGCCCGGTTCCCGGCACGATATGCAGCAGGATCTGCCGCACAGCGACGCTGCCGCCAAACAACGCGCCAAGTAGCATGATGCCGTAGTTTCGAGGACGGGCGCCATACAGAAGGTTCAGCCCCAAACCCACGCCCACGGCGACAAAGCCAACCCGTTGCAACAGACATAAAGGGCAGGGTAGTTCATAGAGTTTCAACTGATAGACATAGGCCAGTAACAGCACGAGGCTGACTGCCAACATGCCAAGCGCGTTCAGCGTGCGAGAGAGTTCAGGTGTCATCCGGGCTCTCCTACAACTGGATCGTCAGTTGGCTGGTGGCGTGGAATTTTAGCCAATAGACGCTCAACGCCAGCGTGAAAAAGAACAGCACATTGGCGGCTGCGGTCCGATTGAAATAGTTCAGCCCCATAGTGGCTGTAAGTAACGCAAATAAAAGCGCTATCATGGCCCGGATCTCCCCTACCGTGCGACGATTGCAATATAAGCGAGTGTGTCAGGCGGTGACCGATCTGGCAAGAACCAGTGTCCAGGATTCACCTTTAGTGCGAATTACTTGACGTCAACCGCAGAGCTTTACTTGCGTCTGCCAATCCTTGCATTTGCGGGCCAAGTCGTTGCGCAAGGCGTGGTCGGAATAGAACACGTCCACCTCGGAGAGCGAGGCGATCCGCGCCGGCGCAGTGCGTTGGAATTTGGACTGGTCGGCCACAAGGCAGGTCTTGCGCGCCTGCGCGATGATGGTTTGACTGACGCGCACCTCCTGAAAGTCGAAGTCCAGAAGATCTCCGTTTGTGTCCAGCGCCGAGCAACCAATGATCGCATAGTCGAACTTGAACTGTTCGATGGTTGAGATCGTTAGGTTGCCGATCAACCCGCCATCCGAGCGACGCAGCACACCTCCGGCCACTACGATCTGACAATCAGGATTGTCGACCAGGATGTTTGCGACGTTCATGTTGTTGGTCACGACCATCAGGTCCTTGTGGTCCAGCATCTGCCGGGCGACGGCCTCGGTCGAAGTGCCGATGTTCAGGAATACGGACGCTCCATCAGGGATATCCTGTGCACAGGTCCGCGCGATGCGTGCCTTAGTGTCGGCATTGAGGGCGCGGCGGTCCTCGTAACCTATATTCGACACGCCCGAGCGCAGAACCGCACCGCCATGCACGCGGTCCAGTTTACCCATGTCGGCCAATTCGGACAGGTCGCGGCGAATGGTCTGAACCGTGACCTCAAACCGCGCGGCCAAGTCATCGACCATCACACGACCGTCCTGTCTGGCGATGTTTAGGATGTCGGATTGGCGAAAAGATAGGGACACGGTTGGCTCCAAATTGTGTTCTTTCGTTTTTGTTCTGTTTTTCGGGAAATTCAACAGATTGAGGCATCGAGCAGCAATATTTGGCAAAACTTGTGGTAAAACGAACATAAACGAAAACAAATATTGACGAAACGCGGGCCCTTAAGGTTAATAAGCGCGCGCTCTCCACCATTTGGGAATCATCCGGATATGACACAGGCACAGGATCAGGTCTTTGATCTCTTCATCATCGGCGGCGGCATCAATGGGTGTGGCATCGCGCGCGATGCAGCAGGGCGTGGATTGTCGGTGACACTGGCAGAGATGAACGATCTGGCCTCAGCAACGTCTTCGGCCTCCACCAAGCTGTTTCACGGCGGGTTGCGGTATCTGGAGTATTTCGAGTTTCGCCTTGTGCGCGAAGCGCTGATCGAACGCGAAACCTTGCTGCGGGCAATGCCTCACATCAGCTGGCCGATGCGGTTCGTGCTGCCGTATCACGAGGATATGCGCTTTGACTCGGAAACCCCGACCTCGCGCCTGCTCAGCACTGTGATGCCGTGGATGAAAGGGCGCCGTCCGGCATGGCTCATCCGTCTGGGCCTGTTTATGTATGACCATCTGGGCGGGCGCAAAATCCTGCCGGGCACGGCCTCATTGGACCTGAAAACTGCTCCCGAAGGACGACCGCTGCAGGACAAATTTGAAACGGCCTATGAGTATTCGGATTGCTGGATCGAGGATTCCCGATTGGTTGTCCTCAACGCCCGTGATGCCGAAGCACGCGGCGCGAAAATCTTGGTGCGCACCGAAGTTCTGTCGGCGGAACGTGTGGATGACTTGTGGCAAGTGACGCTCAGGGATCGAGACAGCGACGAGACGCGTGTGGTCCGAGCAAAAATGCTGGTCAACGCCGGTGGCCCATGGGTGGGTGACATCATCCAGACGAAAATCCGCGTGAACTCGCGCGAAGGCGTCCGGTTGGTGCGAGGCAGCCATATTGTGACCCGCAGGCTGTTCGACCACGACAAATGCTATTTCTTCCAAGGCGAGGATGGCCGCATCATCTTCGCCATTCCGTATGAGCGTGATTTCACGCTTATCGGAACCACGGATCAGGATCATTCGAATCCGTCCGAGCCTCCGGTCTGTACTGAGGCCGAGCAGGACTATCTATGCGCTTTCGCGACGAAGTACTTTAAGAAACCAGTGACCCGCGAGGAAATTGTGTGGACCTATTCCGGTGTACGCCCTCTGTACGATGACGGGGCCAGCAGTGCGACGGCAGCAACCCGGGATTACACGTTGAAGGTCGATGCGCAGGGCGGGGCGCCGGTGCTGAATGTCTTTGGGGGTAAGATCACAACTTACCGGCGTCTGGCCGAGAGCGCGCTGGAGAAAATAGCCGAACATTTCCCGGATCTGCCCGGTCCCTGGACGGCAGGAGTGTCCTTGCCCGGTGGTGATTTCCCTGTCGATGGGGTGCAGGATCTGGTCGCCGGGCTCGAGGCAGACTACGGCTTTCTGGACCGCGCCTGGGCCGAACGTCTTGTGCGAGCCTACGGTACTGAGTCGCGCGTTATTCTTGGGGATGCAGCGACGATCGAGGATTTGGGCGAAGGTTTTGGTGCCACGCTGACCGAGCGGGAATTACTTTGGCTGATGGACAAGGAATATGCGCGCTCGGCCGAGGACATTGTCTGGCGCCGCAACAAGCTGGGTCTGCGATTGTCTGCCGAACAGATCGGGCGGATTCAAGAGTGTATGGAACAGCGCAGCGCGCAAGCGGCTGCCTAAGAAAAAGCCCCGCCGGTCTGGCGGGGCATTTCGTTTGGATCAGGCTGTTTCCTCGGACGGGCCTGGATCGTTCTTCGTACCCTTGATCCACTCTCGCAGTCCTTGCATCACGGCATACAGAACCGGGACCAGAATGACGCCGATCAGTGTTGCTGCCAGCATCCCGCCAAACACGGCGAAACCGATGGCTTTCTGGCTGGCCGCACCCGCGCCGTTGGCCGCCATAAGTGGTACAACACCCAGCAGGAAGGACAGCGCAGTCATCATCACCGCGCGGAAACGCTGATATGCGGCCTCGGCCGCGGCTTCCTTGATTGACAGGCCTTTGGCCCGCTGCTCCATCGCAAATTCGACGATGAGAATGCCGTTTTTCGAGGCCAGCCCCACAAGCATGATCATCCCGATCTGCGTATAAAGGTTGATATCGCTCCCTACGATGGCCACGGCGGCCACCGCCCCGAACAAGGCGACGATCACCGACAACAGGATTGATACCGGCATCGTCCAGCTTTCATATTGCCCGACAAGGAACAGGTAAGCGAACAAGATAGCAAGCATCAGGATCACGATTACCAAACTGCCCGAAGCAAGCTGCTGCTGTGCCGTGCCGGTCCATTCAAAGGCATAACCGGGGGGCAGGGCAGTGGCGGATTCTTCGGTCATCACGTTGATCGCGTCACCCGACGAAAGACCCGGTGCCGGTACGGCCGTCACAGTGGCCGAGCGGAACAGGTTGTGGCGCTTCAGCAAGACCGGACCCAGCACGTTTTCAATGTCGACGAGCGTGCCCAGCGGGACCATCTCACCCTTAGTCGAACGGACGTAAAGGTTCGAGATATCCTCGACATTGTCGCGATAGCTACCATCCGCCTGGATCATTACGCGATAGACCCGACCGAATAGGTTGAAGTCGTTCACATAGTAAGACCCCAGCTGCGCCTGCATTGTCTGGAATATTTCGGCCACGGACACTTGCAGCGTCTTGGCTTTTTCGCGATCTAGATCAACAAACAGCTGCGGCACGTTTGCGCGGAAAGTGGTATAGGACTGTCCGATCTCAGGCCGCTGATTGGCAGCATAGACAAACGATCCGACCGCCGATGCCAAGTCCTGTGGCGTTCCACCGCCAGTCTGCTGAACTTCCATTTCGACACCGGCCGACATGCCCAGACCCTGAATGGGCGGTGGGTTGAAGGCCACGATCGAAGCCGCGGATTCTCCATTAGCAATTGCCAACACTTTGGCCAGGATGGCATCGGCGCTGAGGTCGTCATCCTGCCGTTCATCCCAGTTGGTCAGGTTCACAAAGATCGCCGCACCATTGGTGGTGGTCCCGTTCAGCAGTGAAAAGCCGTTGACCAAAACCGTGCTTGCCACTCCGGGAATTTCGCGGATTTGGTCATCCACACGCGCTGACACGGTTTCTGTCCGTTCCAGCGTGGCGGCGTCAGGCAACTGAATGTCCACGAAGAGATAGCCGTTGTCTTCCAGCGGAATAAACCCACTGGACGTGTTCGACATGATCGTAGTCGTTCCCATCGCAAGCGCGGCGATCACGCCAAGGGCAACCACCGGAAGGATCAACATTTTGCGCACGATGGCGACATAGCCGCCGCGCACGGTTCCGATGAATTTCTCAAACAGCGCCAACAGCCCTTTGGGCGGGCCAGACCGCGGTTTCAACACCAGCCCGCACAGCGCAGGTGACAAGGTCAGAGCGTTGATCGAGGAAATCACAACGGCGGTTGAGATTGTCACCGCGAACTGAGAATATAGCCGCCCTGAGATGCCCGGCATGAAGGTCACTGGCACGAACACGGCCAGCAGAACCAACGTGGTTGCAATCACCGGCCCGGTGATTTGTCCCATTGCTTTACGGGTCGCTTCGGCAGGGGGCAAACCTTCATCCGCAATGATCCGTTCAACGTTTTCGACCACGACGATCGCGTCATCCACCACGATCCCGATGGCCAGAACCAGCGCGAACAATGAGATGGTGTTCAACGACATGCCAAACGCCAGCAAAAAGGCGAATGTGCCGATCAGTGATACGGGAATTGCGACGGCTGGAATGATTGTGGCCCGCCAACTTCCAAGAAATACGAACACGACCGAGATCACCAGAATGAAGGTCATGATCAGGGTCGAAACCACGTCGCTCAGTGACTGTTCAACAAAATCTGTGGTGTTGAACGGCACCTCGTATTCCACATCCGTCGGGAAGGATCGGGACAGGCGTTCAAGTTCTGCCTCTACACGTTCGGATACGGCCAGAGCATTAGCTCCGGGGGCCTGATAGATGCCGATCACAGTTGCTGGAACCGCCTGGAAATACCCCGAGGCCGAGTAGAATTCTGCCCCCAGTTCCACCCGGGCAATATCCTTCACGCGCACGATTGAACCCGCATCACCGGTGCGGATGACGATGTCACCGAACTCGGCTGCCGAGGTCAGACGACCTTTGGTTTTGATGGTGTATTGAAAGGTCTGGCCTTCGGGCACAGGGGGCGAGCCGATGGAACCGGCTGAAACCTCGATATTCTGTTCGCGGATGGCGTTGATCACATCCCCGGGGGTGATGGACAAGGCAGCCATTTGATCCGGGTCCATCCAGATACGCATCGCGTATTCCAGATTGGTCAGAACATCCGCCTTACCAACGCCCTGAACCCGCGCCAGCGCATCTTTCAGGTTGATTGAGGCATAGTTCGACAAAAACACACTGTCATACGTGCCGTTGGGCGAAGTCAGCGTGACCAGCAGCAGCATGTTGGTCGATGCTTTCTGCGTGACCACACCCGAGGATGTCACCTCGGCTGGCAGCGACGACATCGCCTGCGCGACACGGTTTTGCACGTTGACCGAGGCGATATCGGGATCGGTGCCAACTTCGAACGTGATGTTTAGCGAGTAGGATCCGTTATCCGAGGATGTGGACGTCATATAGATCATGTCGTCCACACCGTTTACTTGCGCCTCAATCGGGGCGGCGACGGTGTTTTCCACGGTTTCGGCGTTGGCGCCGGTATAGGTGGTGGTCACACTGACCACCGGCGGGGTGATGTCGGGAAACTGGGCGACGGGCAGAACCATGTAGCCGATCCCGCCCATAATGGTTAGGACCAGCGAAATAACGAGCGCCAGCTTGGGCCGGCTAATGAACAGGGCAGAGAACATCGGTTACTCTCCCGGCTGCTCAGAGGCCACGACCGCATCCACGGCCACGCCCGGACGAACCCTTTGCAGGCCCTCGACGATCACGCTTTCTCCTTCGCGCAGCCCGTCTTTGACGATGACTGCCGTTCCTACGTTGTCGCCGGTGGTGATGTAGCGCTGTTCAACCATCTGCTGATCATTGACCACCAACACAAATTCGCCCCGTTGATCACGCTGCAGCGCGGCCTGAGGGATAAGTACTTCGAGAGTTGGTTCCAAAGCTTCAATCTGAACGCTCAAGAACTGACCATCGACGATCAGACGGTTGTCGTTGGCGAATTCGGCGCGAAGCGTGATCGCACCGGTAAGAGGATCGATACGGTTATCGACAAAAACAATCTCGCCGGTTTCATCCAGTTGTGTGCCATTGGGCAGCGTCAAATGCACGTTTGGGCTTTTGTTGCTTTCGGCCAGGGATGCGGCGCTTTCGCCATACTGTTCGAGGACAGTGGTGAATTGCTTTTCGTTCAACGAGAAATTTACATAAATTGGCGCTTCACTTACCAAATTGACAAGCGGAGGATTTGTCGGCCCCACAACATCGCCAACACTGGTCGCCACGCGACCGATCCGTCCGGTAAATGGTGCGTGGATTTTAGTGTAGCTCAGGTCTAGTTCAGCTTGCTGAATGGCAGCATTGGCGGCTTTGACCTCGGCCTCGGCGACAAGCTCTGTGGCACGGGCGGTGTCACGCTCTGCTTCCGGCGTGGCATCGCGTTGATACAGCTCTTCCTTCCGGGCCAAATCGATTTTGGCCAGTTCCAGATTGGCCTGGGCCCGATCAAGATCGGCCTTCCGCGCTTCTAAATTGGCCTCATAAAGATCTGGCTCGATTGTGAACAACAAGTCGTCCTTATTCACCAGGGCACCGTCTTCGACATCCTGGCTTTCCAAGAACCCGTTGACCCGGGCGACGATATCAACTTTGTCGATTGCCTCGGCGCGACCGATAAACACGGCTTCTTCGGTAATTTCTTCGGAATAGGCCGCCGCAATCGAGACTTTAGGCGGCGGCGCATCGCTTTGATCTTGCGCCACGGCCGCATGTGCCATGCCCACACAGACCAAAGCGGCAAAGGCTGGCCCGTAATAACGGGATTTGGAGTTCTTCAATGCAAGGGACATGGCAGGCGCCTCGTTAAAACTACGGGTTTTGCGCCAAAGCGGATTGGCCGCCCCGACGAGTCGATAGAATTCTGGATCAGGATGGCGCTTTTGCGCGTATATCTCAAGCTTCTTGAATACGAATTTTCAGTTCCGCTCTTCTCAGTTTTTCGCGCGATCAGACCAACTTAGCCCGGTTTTCTTAAGTCTGCATATCGAGTTTCTGGCCGCGACAACGAAAACGGGGGCCGTGCAGGCCCCCGTTTCCTTGTTCAGTTGTGAGTGTTCGATCAGTCGCGCGTTCCGGCAAACCGGGTCTGCCAGTCTTCGCGCTGCTCGTCAGTGACTTTAGCGAACAAAACGTCAGGCACGGTGAATTCATGTCCGGCGGGCAGGGCGCTGAGCGCGGCCTCGACATCTTCGGGCCAGCTGGCATCCAACGTGTTCATCGCACTCAGCATCTTGGCTGAGGTTTCGGGGATGAACGGGGCGCTGAGAACGGCATAGAGCCGGATCAGGTTCAGACCCAGACGTACTTGTGCAGCGGCATGTTCGGGGTCTTCCTTGAATGTCGACCACGGGGCAGCGGACTGCAGGTATTCGTTGCCGGCCACCCAAATCGCCCGCAGTTCCTGCGCGGACTTGCGGACATCCATCGCTTCCATATGCCCTTCATAGGCGCGGACGCGTTTGGTGAGTTCTTCAATCAGCGTCTTTTCACGTTCACCATAGCTGCCACCCTCAGGCACGGCCTCGCCAAATTTCGAGCGGCAGAACTTGGTGATCCGGCTGACAAAGTTGCCCAGGACGTCGGCAAGGTCTTTGTTCACCGACTGCTGGAAGTTCTCCCAGGTGAATTCACTGTCGCTGCTTTCGGGTGCATGGCTCAGCAGCCACCAGCGCCAGAAGTCGGCGGGCAGAATGTCCAGCGCCTGGTCCATGAACACGCCACGGCCCTGAGAGGTCGAGAATTGGCCGCCATCATAGTTCAGGTAGTTGAACGATTTCAGGTGATCGACCATCTTCCACGGCTCGCCCGACCCCAGAATGGTCGCCGGGAAAGACAAAGTGTGGAAGGGCACGTTGTCCTTGCCCATGAACTGGACATAGCGCACATCGTCGGCACCTTTGTCGGTACGCCACCAGCGCTCCCAATCGGCATCCGACTTACCGTTTGCATCCGCCCATTCCTTGGCGCAGGCGATATATTCGATTGGCGCGTCGAACCAGACATAGAAGACCTTACCTTCCATACCCGGCCAGTCCTGATCGCCTTTCTTGACGGGTACGCCCCAGTCCAGATCGCGGGTGATGCCACGATCCTGCAGACCGTCTCCGTCATGCAGCCATTTTTTGGCGATCGAGGTGGTCAGGATCGGCCAGTCGGTCTTGCTGTCGATCCATGCATCCAGCTGATCCTTCATCGCGGATTGACGCAGATACAGGTGCTTGGTTTCGCGCACCTCCAGATCGGTCGAGCCTGAAATGGCCGAGCGCGGCTCGATCAGGTCAGTCGGGTCCAACTGCTTGGTACAGTTTTCACACTGATCACCGCGTGCGCGCTCATAGCCGCAGTTAGGGCAGGTGCCTTCGATATAGCGATCGGGCAGGAAACGGCCATCGGCATTGGAGTAGACTTGCTTTTCGCTGACTTCGCGGATCAGGCCAGCGTCATCCAGCTTACCCGCGAAATGCTGGGTCAGTTTCTTGTTCTGCTCGCTGGATGAGCGGCCAAAGTGATCGAAGCTGAGGCCAAAGCGTTTGGCGATGTCCGCTTGAACGGTGTACATATCGGCGCAATACTCTGCCACCGGTTTGCCAGCTTTGGCAGCCGCCAGTTCTGCGGGTGTGCCGTGTTCATCCGTGGCGCATAGGAACATGACCTCATTTCCCCGGCCACGCTGGTAGCGCGCGTACAGATCGGCCGGCAATTGTGAGCCGATCAGGTTGCCGAGGTGCTTGATCCCGTTGATGTAAGGGATCGCCGAGGTAATGAGAATCCGAGCCATTTTGCGTTTCCACGTATCTATCTGCGCGCCCGTCTACCTTATGTGACCGGCCAGCAAAAGACCGGCTTTTAAATTGGTGTCGGTTTAGACATCTATACATGGAAAAAACATGCTGCTCCGAACTTCCCGATTGCATTAATCCGAGCCGCGGTCATACCCATAGGTTGAGAACCGGAATCACAACCTCTTGAATTTTAGTAATGACTTCCCATTTATATTGCATACTAATGTATACCAAAACGGGGACAGCCTGCTGATGTTCAGCTTTTTACTCGAGGGTGCGTTTGTGCCCTTTACCATTTCGCTTGCGCTTTTGTTTGGCCTTTTGGGGCTGGAGCTGGTTGCGCTTGTGTTGGGCGGAAGCCTGATGGCGGGTGAGGGCGAGGTTGATCTGGATATGGTCGACGCTCCGGATCTGGATATAGGCGATTTTGATCTGGATATCGATGCGGATGTAGATCTGGGCGAGTTTGAGCTGGCCGAGGTTGAGGTGGACGCGCCGGGTGCCGCGCCTTCGGGGCCAATGGCTTGGCTGGGTATTGGTAAGGTGCCGTTCATGATCTGGCTTGTTGTCCTGTTGGCGGGCTTTGGCCTGTCGGGCATCGGCCTGCAGTTGGCCTTGCGCGATCTTCTGGGCTTTGACTTGCCCAGTTGGATGGCCGCAATACCAGCCGGTGCCTTTGGTCTGTGGTTTGCGCGTGGCTTTGGGGCGGTCTTTGCTCGCCTGTTGCCCAAAACCGAGACCGAGGCGATGTCCGAGCGGATGCTGGCCCGCCGCCGTGGTACGATCACGCAAGGCACGGCCACACGCGGCCGCCCGGCGGAGGTGCGAGTGGTGGATCGGTTCGGCAACTCTCACTACCTGCGCGCAGAGCCGCTGCAGGACCAGGATGCGTTGGAGCAGGGCACCGAAGTGCTTGTTCTGCGCGATCGACGACGTGACCGGTTTGTTCTGGTCGGCTTGTCGGACTAACGAAATTTCAAACCCCATCTAGGAGGATTTTGCATGGAGCTTACTTTCCTGATCACTATAGTTGCGACCGTTCTGGCCGTATTGCTGTTCATCGGTCTTGTGCTTGGCAGGCTTTATCGACGTGCAACCCGCGAGATCAGTCTTGTGAAAACAGGTGCGGGCGGCAAGAAGGTTATCATGGACGGCGGCGTCATCATCGTGCCGCTGCTGCATGAGGTCAGCCCGGTCAACATGAAGACCCTACGCCTTGAGGTACAGCGCAGCGGTGAGGCCGCTCTGATTACCAAAGACCGGATGCGCGTGGATGTGGGCGTCGAGTTTTATGTCTCGGTCATGGCGACCGAAGAAGGCATTTCGCGCGCGGCTCAAACGCTTGGCGGTCGCACTTTTGACGTCGAGCAACTGCGCGAGATGATCGAAGGTAAACTGATCGACGGCTTGCGTGCCGTGGCCGCTCAGATGACCATGGACGGGCTGCACGAAAACCGTGCCGACTTTGTGCAAGAGGTGCAGAATGCCGTGTCCGAGGACCTGTTGAAAAACGGTCTGTCGCTGGAATCGGTCTCTCTGACTGCTCTGGACCAGACGCCGTTCGAAGCGCTGGACGAGAACAACGCCTTTAACGCCGTTGGTATGCGTAAACTGGCCGAAGTGATTGCGGTATCCAAGAAAGAGCGGGCGCAGATCGACGCTGAGGCCGAGGTTGAAGTGCGTCGCGCGGCCATGGAAGCGGAACGTCAGAAACTGCTGATCGAACAGGACGAGGCGCAGGCGCGTATTGAACAGACCCAGAAGGTTGAGACCCTGCGCGTGGCGCAAGAGGCCGAGATCGCTGCGCGAACCGAAGACTCGGTGCGGGAAACCGAACGTGCTCGGATCGCCCGTGAGGAAGCCATTCGTGCTGCTGACATTGAGCGTGAGCGCAAAATCCGCGAGGCTGAGATTTCGAAAGAACGCGAACTGGAAGTGGCCGAACAGGAACGCCAGATCATCATCGCGCAGAAATCCGAAGAGGAAAGTCGCGCGCGTGCTTCTGCTGACCTGGCCCGTGCCGAAGCAACCAAAGCGACCGAAGCGGTTGCGACTGCCCGCGAAGTGGCGGAAGCCGAGCGTCAGAAGCAGATCGCTCTGATCGAAGCCACCCGTGAGGCCGAGCGGCAGGCAACCGCGATCCGCCTGGCCGCGCAGGCTGAAAAAGAGGCCGCTTCTGACCGTGCCGAAGCCCGACGCGAGGAAGCGCAGGCCGAAGCGGACGCGCTGAACATTCGTGCCGAGGCCAAGAAGAATGACATGCTGGCCGAAGCGGAAGGTAAACGCGCGATTGTTGAGGCCGACAATGCTCTGTCCGCTGAACAGATCCGTATGAAGGTCGATATGGCGCGGATCGAAACCATGCCGTCGATCATCTCGGAAATGGTCAAACCTGCCGAAAAGATCGACTCGATCAAGATCCATCAGGTTGGTGGCATCGGCGCAGGTGCCGCTGGTGGGGCTGCCAACGGTGACAAGCCGGTGGTTAATCAGGCGCTCGACTCGATCATGGGCATGGCTGTGCAGATGCCCGCGCTCAAGAAGCTGGGCGAAGAGTTGGGCCTGTCGATGGAGAATGGAGTTGGTGGCGTCGTTAACGGAGCGCTTGAGCCGACGCCGGAACCCGTCGAGGTTCTGGAGGAAGAAACTCCTACTACCCAATAACAAGCGAGAGGGCCGGGATTTCCCGGCCCTTTATTCTTCGCGTGACCTCTTGAGCAACCGCCCGATAGTAAAAGAGGTACGCGGCGCATAGACATAGTTGGTCCGTTCGTCCGGCGTTGGGCGCGAGCGCATCCGGGCGACGCCGAACACAATCAGTGCCAGATGCCCCACGGCCACAAAGGCAAACAGGGCGCCGGGG
This sequence comes from Ruegeria sp. ABF4_144, assembly GCF_056160045.1. Lineage (NCBI taxonomy): Bacteria > Pseudomonadati > Pseudomonadota > Alphaproteobacteria > Rhodobacterales > Roseobacteraceae > Ruegeria > Ruegeria sp. ABF4_144. The sequence goes on along the minus strand of NZ_JBSWWK010000001.1, from coordinate 1,807,465 downwards.
CCGAATTGCTGGATCAACGTCGATGAGACATAGGGCGAGGCGATCGCGCCAAGCGCGTACCAGAACATGAGCGCAGCCGAAAGTTCCACCCTCTGTTCGGTGGTGGCAAAGTCATTCGCGTGCGCGGATGACAGCGAGAAGATTGGAAAGGTCGTCAGCCCGAAGAACCCGGCGGCGAGCATCACACCCAACGTGCCTGCGCCACTGGCGGCCATTGTGACGCCACAACTCAGCACTGCAGCTGCGGACAACCAGATCAGCACCCAGCGACGGTCATATTTGTCGGCCAGCCATCCCAGCGGGTATTGCGCCAAAGCACCGCCCAGAACAAACGAGGCGAGGAAAAACGCGATCTGATCGACCCCAAGTCCAACCTCTTGCCCGTAAACCGGACCGACCATGCGGAAGGATGCTGAACTGAGCGCAGCGACGATCACCCCGGCCACAGCCAATGGCGAGCATTGCCACGCCAGCCGGGGGCGCAGTCTTGGGGCGCTCGGGGTCTTGGGTTGGGTGGCGCGGGTCAGGGCCAGTGGCAGCAGCGACGCACAACAGAGTATCGCAAGCAGGTTGTACGACACATAAGATGCGGGTGGCAGCACGGCGATGATCAACTGCGCGCACAGCGAGGCCCCAAGATCGGCAATGCGGTAGGTGCCCATCGCGCGGCCTCGGGTTTCGTTGGTGACCTTCGCGTTCAACCAGGCCTCGATCACCGTGTAACACCCGGCGACGCAGGTGCCCGAGGCGATCCTGAGCACAGCCCAGACTTGCGGGTTCTCGGTCAGCGTATGCCCAAGCAGACCCATCGCGCCCAAGGCCGTGCAGACGGCAAATGCGCGCGAGTGGCCAACGCTGCCCATCAGGCGCGGTGCCCACCAGCAGCCGATGAAGAACCCGATGAAATGGGCCGAGCCCAACAGACCAATCTGCTCGGTCGTGAAGTTCAGCGTCAGGCCCGAGATGGCGTCCAGCGGTCCGACGCCGCCGGTGGAAAGCTGCAGCAGAATGACGGAAAGAAAAAGGGCGGCAAAGGAAATGATCGTGCGCATGATGAGCGTAGCTTTACTCAATAAACCTGCAATGCGCGCGCCTTATCGACGCGTAGGCGTCGTTTTTTTGCCTATCCGGCCTTTTTGATCTCAGCCCGGATGTCCAGCCCGACCGTATCCTGCACCAGATCGTCATATCCCGACGCGCCAAAGTCGTGGCGGTTCAGCCCGCCGGTCAGGCGGATGGACAGCATGTCGAGATTGTCCGACGCGCTGCCTGAAGGGCGAAAGAGGTCAGCTTGTAAGGTGATGGGTTTTGTCACACCACGCAGTGTCAGATTGCCGGTGATCTTTGCCCCGCGTGAGATACGCCCGCCTTCACCCAACTGCATCCGAGTCGATACGAAATGAATGGTCGGAAACTGCGCGACATCCAATACGCTTGCGCCCAGCATTGCGTTCCTGGCGAACGGCAACTTTGTGCGGGCTTCGGCGGCGTTTAGGGTGACATTGACACGGCTGTTGGTCAGATCGCTCAGGTCGATCCGGATATCGGCCGAGTGGATTGGCATCGTACCCGTCTGGGCAAGGCCAGACAGGTCGAAGGTAAAATCAACGGATGTTCCCTTGGGCACCAGAACATAAGGGTTCAGGCCCGCATGGGCTGGGCGAGTCAGGGTCAGGGAGGCAATTCCGGCCATAAGAGTACGCCGGGTTAAGTGGGTCATGCTACGGCCTCCTGTCTTCGGGGGCGCGAGCGGTTCAACAGCACCAAAAGGATGGCGATGTTCAATCCGTTCCAAAGGAGGCCGTTAACGAAGGCCAGTTGATAGTTGCCGGTAACGTCGTAAATCCAGCCGGACATCCAGCCCCCCAAGGCCATGCCCATGATTGTCATCATCAGAACGAATCCAACACGTGCACCTGCTTCTTGCGGGGGCATGTATTCTCGGACCACGAGGGCATAGCTGGGCACGATGCCGCCCTGCGCCAGCCCGAACAGCAGGCTGATGACGTAAAGCGAGACCATCCCGTCATAAGGCAGGAATAGGAACAAGGCGATGCATTGCAGGACCGAACCGATCAGCAACGTCTTCACTCCGCCCAGCTTGTCGGCAACAAGGCCCGAGATCACCCGGCTGACCACGCCTCCCAGCAGCATAAGCGACAACATCTCTGCCCCGACCGCAGGACCGTAGCCCAGACCGACACAGTACGAGACGATATGAACTTGCGGCATCGACATCGCCACGCAACAGCCGATCCCAGCCAGACCCAGAATGTACTGTAGGGCGCGCGGCGAGATTCCGACGCTGCGGGCATTGATCTGCGCGTTGGCGGCGGCGGTGCTGTGCGCCTCGACCGGGACCTGACGGCGCAGAAGGAGGGACAGCGGAATAACCACAACCAACGTCATCACGGCCAGCGTCAGGTAGACGTGTTGCCAGCCATCGCGAGCCAGAATGCCGGACAGTATGGTGGGCCAGATTGCGCCGGACAGGTAATTTCCGCTGGCCACCAGTGCGACGGCAATCCCACGCCGTCGCATGAACCAATGCGAAATGTCCGCGATTAAAGGGCCAAACCCAATGGATGCGCCCAAGCCCATCAACAGATGCGCCACCGAGAGCATCAGCATGTTCGGGGCCAGGGTCGCCAACAGATAACTGGTTGCGCTCAGTGCAGAGGCCCCGATCAACGCTTTGGTCACGCCCAGTCGGTCCACCAACTGCCCCAGCCACATGTTCCCAAGCGCAAAGCCGATCATGGCGAGCGTGTAGGGCATCGATACCTCGGCTCTTCCGGCGTTGAACTGTGCCTCGACGTCCGGCATCACCACGACCACCGCCCACATGCCGGCATTGGCCACTATCGCAATCGCGAGCGTGACCAGCAGGCGAAGCCAGGAATAGCGGCTGTCATGGATCGGATGGCTCATACGGAAACGCTAGGGCCGGGGTCGGGCTTTGGCCAGTCACATGTTTTGTGATCCCCGTGAGGTGTCACACCAAAACATCTTGCGTTCCGATCCGTTGCAGGTTCAGCCCGGCACGCGGTTTGGTCTGGGTGGCTTGCCAACTGACCGGGGGCAGGGCGCGGGCGCGGCTGCGGGTCAGGGTCCAGCGGCGGGCCTCTGCCTGATGGCTCGCGGCCATATGCCAGCGGGTCTCGACCCCCTGCGCGCCGCCATCGCCGGGCGTCAGCAATAAGCCCAGCGGAGCCCGCCCCATCGCACCACCCTGTTCGGCGGCCAAGTGCATCCGTCGCACCGGTGTCAGTGCCGGCGCACCGGGCAAGTCGCCTATGATTAACGGGATCGCTCCGCTGCGCAGCGCCTCTTCCATGCACCACAGCAGATCCTCGGCGCGGGTAGGGCGGACGAAGATGAACCGGGCGGGATCGGCAAAGGGCATCATCCCGTCGGGGTTCAGCTGGCCGGACTCCCACGCGGGCGAAATCCACAGCACCGGCCCCTGCGCCTGACCGGCCAGCCACATGGCAAAGCTGCGCCGGGCAGGACCGCAAGCCTCGTGCACGCGGCCCAGTTGCAGGGTGATCTGCGGGTGTAGGGCCAGCCCGGGGGCCTCACGCGCGGGTTTGCGACCAAGAAGGTTTGTAGACATGCCATCAGTCTAGCATGTTCTTATTTTGTTCTCAATCAAGGAGTGTTGCAGGGGCCCCAAATTACCGGGACAGGATCATACGCCCATCGGTGAACTGGATATTCGAGAACCGATGCAAGTAGTCCATGCCCAACAGCGACTGTCGCAAATCACCTTCGTTGACCCAAGCCGCAACGCCGTGGTCAATGATCGGACCCAGCTCAAGACTGTCCAGCCGGATGGGCGCGGTGCGTACCTCTCCGTTCGCAGTCGACGCGCGGCCGAGGTAGTTCAACTGGTCGGGGTCAATACCAATGAGTCTGGCGTCCTGTTCGCTGAACACAATCTGGCTGGCACCGGTGTCAACGAGGAAGGTGATCGGCTCTCCGTTCACCAGAACCGGCAGGTAATAGTGGCCGTCATAGGCACGAGGCACCTCGATGGTCTCGCCGGTAACAGTCATCTGCGGGGCGGGGCCTACGGTCGAACGGATGTCTTCCCACAAGCCAACAACGGCGATGGCGCCAACGAAAATGAACACCCAGGCCATGGCCTGCTGCATGGTCTTGTTCAGAGACTGGCGATTCTGCGAGACGAACCACGCCACAACGGCCGCGCCAAGCACGACCAGATAAACCAAACGTCCAATGTTGTCGCCGTCCATACCGTTACCCTTACCACATTCACTTTCAGTTATATGGGGATTTATGAGGCAAAACCAAAGGCCTTCAGGCCATCCAATATGAACTGGACCGACAGTGCTGCCAGCAACATACCAAGCAACCGGGTCAGCACATTAAGGCCGGTCTTGCCCAACGCGCGGGCAATCAGGCCGCCCGACAGAAAGAAGGTCAGAACGACGGCCATCACCGCCAGCATGACGATGCAGGCCTCGAAGATGCCCAGAATGCCCGGATGCTGCCCGGCCAGCAGAATGATCGTTGCAATCGACCCCGGCCCGGCGATTAGCGGAATAGCCAGTGGAAACACCGAGGGGTCGGGATGTTCTTCTTCCTCGGCTCTGTCCTCGCGCCGTTTGGTGCGGCGTTCGAACAGCATGTCCAGCGCGGTCAGGAACAGCAATGCACCACCGGCCACTCGGAAGGCGGGCATCGAGATGCCGACAAAGCCCAGAACGGCCTCGCCGAAGGCTGCGAAGGCGATCAGGATGAAGACGGCCGTCAGGCAGCTTCGGATCGCCGTTTTTCGGCGGGTCTTTGCGTCCATGTCCTGAGTCAGCGCCACGAAGATTGGAGTGGTGCCAAACGGGTCGATCACCACGAACAGGGTGGTGAAGGCAGTGATAAAAAAGGCAAGATCCATCATGCGGCATTCTCGGCGTTTTCAAGACGTTCGGCGGCGGCGACCCACAGGGCCTCGGCCTTTTGCATGGCTTCGACGACCTCGGCAAATTTGCGGTTCCAGGTTTCCAGATCGTTGATCTTGTCATCCTCGTACAGCGCGGGGTCTGCCAGCTTGGCCGAGAGCTTGTCGTGCATGTCCGACAGTTTTTCGATCCGGTCTTCGCATTTGCGCAGATCGGCGCGTAGGGCCAGCATTGCTTCGCGCGAGGGGCGCTTGGGCTTGGCGGTTTGCGGTTTCTCTTTGACCGGCTTGTCGCGGGCCAAAAGCATGGTGCGATAGGCCTCGAGGTCCCCGTCAAAGGGTTTGACCGTGCCATCCGATACCAGCCACAGCCGGTCCGCCACCAGCGACAGCAGGTGCATGTCGTGGCTGACCAGAACCACGGCACCGGAATAGGCGGTCAACGCCTCGACCAGCGCTTCGCGGCTTTCGATATCCAGGTGGTTGGTCGGCTCGTCGAGGATCAGCATATGCGGCGCGTCGATGGTGGCGATCAGCAGCGACAGGCGTGCTTTCTGGCCGCCAGACAGCCGCCCGACCAGCGTTTCCGCCTGATCCGCATTCAACCCAAACCCGGCCAGACGGGAACGCCACTTGCCCGGAGCTTCATCCGGGCGCAGGCGACGCAGGTGGTCCAAGGGTGTCTCGTCCACATGCAGCTCATCGACCTGATGTTGTGCAAAGTATCCGATGCGCAGCTTGTTGCTGCGGGTCATCTTGCCAGCCATCAGGGGCAGTCGGTCTGACAGAAGTTTGGACAGGGTCGATTTGCCCTGACCGTTCTTGCCCAGCAGCGCGATCCGGTCGTCCTGATCGATGCGCAGGTTCAGACGGCGCAGTACTTCGGTCTCGCCATAACCGGTCACGCCGCCTTCGATCTGGATGATTGGTGGCGACAGCTCTTCGGGTTCGGGGAAAGAGAACGCGCGTAAGGCGGCTTCCTGAGGGGTCGAAACCAGTTGGATACGTTCGATCATCTTCAAGCGCGATTGGGCCTGCACCGCCTTGGAGGCTTTATAGCGGAAGCGGTCGACGAAACTCTGCAGGTGCGCGATGCGGGCCTTGGCCTTGGCATTCTCGGATTCCGCTTGCGCAAGACGCTCGGCGCGGCGCTCGGCAAACTTGTCATAGGGCACCGCGTAGTAGGTCAGCTTCCGATCTTCCAGATGCAGGATCGACCCTACCGCACGGTTCAGCAGCCCGCGGTCGTGGCTAATGATGATCACCGTGTGGGGATATTTCGCCAGATAGCTTTCCAGCCAAAGCGCGCCTTCGAGGTCCAGATAGTTGGTCGGTTCGTCCAACAGAAGCAGATCGGGTTGGGAAAACAGTACCGCCGCCAATGCGACGCGCATCCGCCAACCGCCGGAGAAATCGGAACAGGGGCGGAGTTGGTCTTCGTCATCGAAGCCAAGCCCTTTGAGGATCGAGGCTGCCCGCGCCTCAGCCGACCATGCGTCGATATCGGCAAGACGGGTCTGGATATCGGCAATACGTGCAGGGTCTTCGGCGCTGTCAGCCTCGGCCATCAGCGCGCTGCGCTCGGTATCGGCGGCCAGAACCGTGTTGATCAGCGATACGTTGGACGAGGGCACCTCTTGCGCAACCCCACCAATTCGCGCCCGTTTCGGCAGCACGATATTGCCCGATTCCAAGGCCAGCTCACCCCGGATCAGGCGAAACAGAGTGGTTTTACCAGTGCCGTTCCGCCCCACCAGACCAACCTTATGGCCGTCAGGAATGGTGGCGCTGGCGCCGTCAAACAGGGGGCGGCCTTCGACCGCATAGGTGATGTCTTCGATCCGTAGCATGAGCCGCTCATAACAGAGCATCCCAGACGCCGCCAGCGGGTTGGCATGTTCAATCTGCGGCCAGTGTGTTAGCGCTGGTCCGGTTGGTTTTCGACGGTTTTCATCATGCGCGCGGCTTCTTCGCCTCCATCTCTGGTCACTTTGGTGTTTGCCACGGCGCTTTCCGTGCTGACGCTGAACATGTTCCTGCCTTCGCTGGCCCGGATGTCGGACGATTTTCAGGTCGACTATGCGTTGGTGAACCTATCGGTGGCCGGGTATCTGGCTGTGTCTGCCGTACTGCAACTGATCATGGGGCCTCTTTCTGATCGTTTTGGTCGCAGGCCAATGCTGCTGATCTGCATGGCTGTGTTCGTAGCGGCGTCGATCGGTTGCGTTCTGGCCGAGTCGATCTGGGTCTTTCTGGGTTTTCGCCTGCTGCAGGCAGCCGTTGTGGCGGGGCCAGTTCTATCCAGCGCCGCCATCCGAGACATGCATCCGCCGAACGAAGCAGCCAGCAAACTGGGCTACGTGGCGATGGCGATGGCGCTGGCCCCGATGCTGGGGCCGATGCTGGGCGGTGCGCTCGACAGCCTGTTTAGCTGGCGCGCCGGGTTTGTTCTGTATTCCGCGCTGGGGGCAGGGATGCTGCTGTTGCTTTGGGCTGATATGGGAGAGACCAATACAAACCGGTCCTCGACCTTTTCAGCCCAGTTGAAAGAATACCCCCACCTTTTACGCGCGCGCCGGTTTTGGGGCTATGCGCTCTGTGCGGCCTTCTCAATCGGAGGGTTCTACAGTTTCATCACCGGCGCTCCTCTGGTCGCAGCAGCTTGGTTCGACCTAAGTCCTGCGATGCTGGGCCTTGGCATCGGCATCATCACCGGTGGCTTCATGGTCGGCAATTTCATAACCGGGCGGATCGCGGCGCACACAAAGCTGACCACTATGATCCTGATCGGACGCATCATTGCGTCCACAGGTCCACTATTGGGGTTGCTTTTGTTTCTGACAGATCTGGGATCGGTCTGGGTGTTCTTCGGCTCGGCCATCTTTGTCGGCTTTGGTAACGGCCTGACCAATGCCAATGCATCGGCTGGTCTGATGTCAGTTCGCCCCAAACTGGCGGGCAGTGCCGCCGGGCTGTCTGGTGCGATGATCGTTGCTCTGGGGGCTGTCCTGACCTCGCTGACCGGACTTTGGGTCAGTCCCGAAAATGGTCCGTTCCTTGTTCTGGGAATGATGTGGGCGTGCAGTTTTGCCGGTCTGTTGGCGGTGCTGTATGTGCGCTGGGTTGACCAGCAAGACCCACTGCCGGAAACGATCTGAGCCCTCGCGCATCATAGTGCTTTCCATATCCGACAGACCATGCTACCCGGCGCGCGATGGATTTCGGCGCGACCCCGCGCCCTATGTTAAGGAGAGGCCGACATGGCACTGGAACGCACATTCTCGATCATCAAACCCGATGCAACCCGCCGCAACCTGACTGGCAAGATCAACGCCAAGTTTGAAGAAGCGGGCCTGCGCATCGTTGCGCAAAAGCGCATCCACATGACCAAAGAACAAGCTGGCAAGTTCTACGAAGTGCACGCCGAGCGTCCGTTCTATGACGAACTGTGCGAGTTCATGTCGTCGGCACCCGTTGTTGTTCAGGTTCTGGAAGGCGAAGGCGCCATTGCAAAGAACCGCGAAGTCATGGGCGCAACCAACCCCGCAGACGCAGCAGCCGGCACCATCCGCGCCGAGTTCGCTGAATCGGTTGGCGAAAACTCGGTCCACGGTTCGGACGCTCCGGAAACCGCAGCCGTTGAGATCGCTTACTTCTTCTCGGGCATCGAACTGGTCGGCTAAACCGCCATCAGATCGGAGATACAGGCCGCTCCCGGCAACGGGCGCGGCTTTTTTTACAACGGCTTGAGGTCGTCCACCGACACCCGGACGCCGACCGCGTCCAAGTCTGAGATCATCTTTGTCTCGGGTGCGGCGCTGACATTGGCCTTGATCGCGTCAAACCGCTGACGCAAGGCCTTTTTCTCTTCGCCTTTGCAGTCATTCCACGGACGCCCCTGCAACCCCATCACCAGCACGTAATAACCGATGAAATGCGGCCGGGTTCCGGCGCGCACGACGCGGGTATAGGCCTCATCCGGACCTATCTCGCGCAGTTGGTCGGCCGAGTGTATTCCTGCGCGGGCGCACGCCTGCTCGAAAGCGGGACCAAGGTTGCGGATGGAAGAGACGGGATCGGACATGCCCAACTCTTAGCCCTGTGGCGCAGCGATGTCGACATGACGCTGGGTCAGTGCAACATCGGACTTGCCAGAAGGTCTATCGTCCGTTTTCATGACGTCATGCTGTCATGAGGTTGCCGATGTCAAAGAACATGGAAACCGGCGAAAACCCCGGCAAGAGCAAAAAGAACACCTCGCTGAGGTTGGACGGCAAGACATTGAAAGCCCTAAAAATCCGGGCAATCGAAGAGGGGACCAGCGTTCAGAAGATCGTCGAGACGCTGGTAAATGACTATCTTGAAACGCCGAAAAAGGGTCGTTCGTGATGGGGCAGGCAAGCAGATTTTTCATCCTTCCCGGCAAGTTTGATCTGGCGGAATTATCTGCTGCGCTCAAAGGCCTGACACCCGAGTTCGATGCACTGACTGCCGCGCGACCCTTCGACCTTTTGGACTGTCACGATCAATCGCTGCGGGCTGAAGGGCGGCTGCTGATCGAGGTCAGTGGCGCGTTGCATTTGCTTCGCGAAAATGGCGATAGTCTGGTTCAGGCCTGCAGCGGCAAAGGGAAATTCGTCCAGGATTTTCCGGATGGTCCAGTGAAAGCGGGGATGAAAGGGTTCCCCAAACTACGCGCGTTGATGTCCGTAGGATCGGGACTTATCGAAACCGGTAGTTTTGCTGTACTTGATGACCTGCAGAAAACACAAGTTCGGGGCAGCGTCGTGATGTTGTCCTCGGATGGCGGGCAGGTGACACTTCTGACCGTGCAACCGATGCGGGGCTACGCTCGCGCCTTTCACGTTGTCTGTGACGCGCTTGGCAACATGGCGACCTCGGGACTTGAGGCGGTGTTCGCAACTCTGTTTCCCGATGCCATCCCCTATTACGCAAAGCCTGATGTTTCTCTGGGAAAGCAGGAACCTTCTATTGAAGTGGCGGCGGATATCATCCGTACTTATCTGGCTGTCGCCCGCCAAAATGAGGCTGGCGTGATCGCCGATATCGATACCGAATTCCTGCACGACTACCGTGTTTCGCTGCGCAGGGTCCGGTCGGTGCTGAGCTTGTTCAAAGGCGTGTTTTCCCCGGAGCAGACCGACGTGCTGAAGCGCGAGTTTTCTGATCTGATGGCCCCCACAGGGCGGGTGCGGGATCTGGATGTATATCTTCTGGAAAAAGATATTTACTTCAACTTGATACCGTCCAACCTTCATCTGGGCGCCGAGGCGATGTTCACGCAGTTCGCCAAAGAACGCACCCGCGCTCTGGCCACATTGACCCGACGTTTTCGTAGTGCGGCCTACGGTAAGAGGATGGATCAGCTGGCAGCCTTGTTTGCTGATCTGAAAGGGCTGGAACCCGGTCCAAACGCGGATCGCGGGGCTTATAGTTATGCCTGCGCGCTGATCTGGAAGCGGTACCGGAAGGTTTGCAAGCTGGCCCGCGGTATCACACCGGAAACACCGGGTGAGGCCGTCCATGACCTGCGGATCGATTGCAAGAAACTGCGTTATCTGATGGAGTTCTTCGGCCCTCTGTTCGACAAGAGTGATTTCAAAATGCTCATCAAGCCTTTGAAAAAGCTTCAGGATAATCTGGGCCTGTTCAACGACTATTCCGTCCAGCAAGAGGCGCTGCTGGAGTTTGTAGCAACCCAAAGCAACGCGCAAGGTCGCGCAAACGCACAACTCGCCATGTCCGTCGGCGGGTTGATCGCCGTGCTCGATCAACGCCAAAAGGCCGAACGCGACCGCGTGATCGCCAATTTTCAACATTTCGACAGCCCGGACATCCAGAACCTGTTCCGAACCCTGTTTCACCACAAGGAGGACTGAGGAGTGAAAATCATTGCCTGCTACAGCAACAAAGGTGGAGTGGGGAAAACCGCGACCTCGGTGAACTTAGCCTATGCCTATGCGCAAGCAGGGTACACCGTTTTGCTGTGCGATCTCGATCCGCAGGGGGCGTCGGGGTTCTATTTCCGGGTGAAGCCATCGAAAAAGCTGACAGACGCGCGGTTTTTCGAAGACGTTGAACGGTTCACCAAATCAATCCGGGCCAGTGATTTTGACGGGCTGGATGTGCTGCCTGCCAACCTAACATTTCGTGACTTCGACGTGTTCCTGTCGCGGATGCGGAACAAGCGGTCGCGGCTGAAAAAGGCCTTGGCCACCGCAGGCAGCGATTACGACGTGATTATTCTGGATTGCCCGCCGAATTTTTCGACCCTTTCTGAAAATATCTTCAAGGCCGCTGATCAGATTTTGGTACCGGTTATCCCGACGACACTGTCGGAACGGACGCTGGAACAATTGGTGAGTTTCTTCGACGATCACAAGCTGCCAAAAAAGAAACTCAGGGCGTTCTTTTCGATGGTGCAGCGGCGCAAAACTCTGCATCTGGAGACGATGGTCAAGATGCGCAAAGCGTACAAAAAGCGGTTCCTGCACAGCGAGATTCCCTTTGCTGCGGATATCGAACGCATGGGCCAGAACCGCGCCCCTGTCAGCATCTATGCCAAGCGCAGCGCCGCGTGTACCGCCTATCAGGCGTTGTTCGATGAATTGGAAAACGGAGTGATTTCAACCAAATGAGCACCGAGATTGAACGCAAGTTTCTGGTCGCAGAGCTTCCGGACTTAGGCAGCGTGGACAAGGCCGTCGTGCGGCAGGGCTATCTGACCGCGCCTGACGACTCCACCGAACTGCGTCTGCGTCAGAAGAATGACAGGTACTTTTTGACCCTAAAAGGTAGCGGCGGGCTGGTACGGGTTGAGCGTGAGGCTGAAATCTCGGCCGAGCAATTTGGCACCTTCTGGCCCGAAACGGACGGGCGCAGAGTGGAAAAGGAACGTTTCACCGGGCAGTTGCCGGACGGACGGGTGTTCGAACTGGACGTGTTTCAGGGTGATCTGGCACCGTTGCGGTTGGTCGAGGTTGAGTTTCAGACCGAAGCCGAGGCCGAAGCCTATACCCCGCCCGAGTGGTTTGGCGCTGACGTTACAACGGATAAACGGTACAAAAACAAGACGATGGCAACCAAAGGTATCCCGGCTTAAGGCTTTCGTGCCAATTTGATCACCACCTCAAGTCCCGGGTCGCAATTATGTGCCTCAAACGCGCCGCCGTGCATCCGGGATATTGCGGCAACCAGGGCCAATCCCAACCCAGCATTGCGCTCGGTCCGGGCCGGGTCGAGCGTCACAAAGGGCATCTGCAAGCGTGGTAAGTCTTCTTTCGGTACACCAGGTCCTCGGTCACGGACGCTGAGGCTGGTATAGGGGCCGTCTTCAGATAGGTTGATCGTGACTGCCGTGTCCTGCGGGGCATAGCGCATTGCATTTTCCAGCAAGTTCGACAGCGCCTGAGACAATAGCGGTCGGTGCCCCGGGATGGAGCCCGCGCTGCCCGTGACCTCAAGCCGGATGCCTTGATCGTCGGCGACTGGGTCGTACAGCTCGGCCACGTCCGCAACCAGTTGCTGCAGGTCAACCGGTTCGAACTGTTCGCGGCCTACACCGGCCTCAGCGCGCGAGATTTCAGTCAGTTGGCCCAGAACGTGCAGCACGTGGTCGATTTCTGTGCTGGCCCGTGCAACGTCGATCTCACGCTCCTGATCTGATTTGCCGGGGTCAGACAGCGCCTCGACCCGCTGTTTCAGCCGTGACAGGGGTGAGCGCAGGTCATGTGCGATGGAATTCGACGTAGTGCGCAGGTTACTGACCAGTTCCTCGATCCGGTCCAGCATAGTGTTAAGCGTGCCAGCCACCTGATCAAATTCATCGCCAGTGCCGCGCAGGGGCATTCGGCGAGATAGATCGCCTGAGACGATGTTCTCGGCGGTGCTGGCGATGTCAGACAGGCGGGAAAAGACCAGGCGGGTGAACAGCCAGCCGGTCAGCACACTCAGCGCCAGAGCGATCGCCAGCGCGATGCCAACCGATCTCAGCAGCACCCGGTCAAACTGCTGCCGGGCCAATGCGTCGCGCCCCACCAGCAGGCGCTCGCCGCCGGGCAGGCGGATCGAAGCGGCCGAAATGGGCACCAGTTGGTCATTGTCGGCGCGGCGCAGTTCAAGGTCGACCCAGCCGCTGCCCGCTGTGATCTTCTCGGGCCATTGTTTGAGGTTTCCGGCCAGTTTGGCACCGAACCGATCCGTCAGTAGATAGAGGGCGTCTCGTTCCGAGGCGGTAGGGATGCGCCGTTCTATGGCTGTCATCAGTCCGATCAGGCCGCGGCGTTCATATTCATCCGCCAAGCCGGTCAGTTCCGCCGACACGACCGAGCGGGTCTCGCCTTCGATACTGCGGTTGGCGGTGACATAGACCAAGGCCAGCACAGTAGCTGTCAGCAATGTGCTGAGAATCATGCTGGCCAGAACAAGGCGTGTGCGTGAATTGTTGAAGGAAAGCCGTAGGTTATCCATCAGATATCATGTAGCCCGCACCCCGGACGGTTTCGATCAGTGGCTGCTCGCCACCTTCGTCCAGCTGACGCCGCAACTTTGAGATATGGACGTCGACCACATTGGTATTCGGGTCGAAATGGTAATCCCAAACCCCCTCCAACAACATGGTGCGCGACACCACACGGTTCTTCCGGCGCAGAAAGAATTCTAGGATCTGAAACTCGCGCGGGGTCAAGGTGATCTCGCGCCCGTTGCGGGTGACCTTTCGGGTCAGCAGGTCCATCTCGAGGTCGCGGCACGTCAGGGTCGGGCTTTCTTCGGCCTCTTGCGGGCGGCGCAAGAGGGCCTCGATCCGGGCGTGCAGTTCCTGAAAGGAAAACGGTTTGACCAGATAGTCATCCGCCCCGGCGCGCAGCCCTTTGACGCGCTCGTCAACGGCGCTCATGGCGGTCAGCATAAGAACCGGCGTTTTCACACCCGCCGCGCGCATCGACTTGATCAAGGATAGGCCATCCAGCCCCGGAAGCATCCGGTCCAGAACAACAGCGTCAAACCCGCCATCGGTGGCATGATACAGGCCCTCACGGCCATCCTCGGCCGCCTCGACAGCGTAGCCTTCCTCGCCAAATCCCTTGGCAATGAAATCACGGGTGTCTTCGTCATCTTCGACGATCAGCAGGCGACGGCTCATGATGCGAGTTCCTTTCTCTTGGGAGTTAATCACAAAAATAGGGCAAAGCATATGGTTTCGCTAAATAATCTGCCGGGTGCAAAGATGTGCACCCGGCAGTCCCGGCGGTTTGCGGACAATTCAAACCCGCCAGGGAGGCGCCCGCCAGATTTCCCCATCACGTGGCGCGCGCTGGTGTCAGATCAGGCGATTTCCACCGCCACGAAGATCTGGTTTCCGCCGCGATTGATCAGAACGAGCGCGGGATCGGTCTTTTCGCTGTCCAGCGCGGCTTTCAACGCGTCCGGTGTCGCGGTTTCCTGACCGCCCAGCTTCACGATCACATCGCCGCGCTGCAGACCAGCCTTAGCCGCCGGGCTGTCGGGCTTCAGGTCGGTGACGATCACGCCATCGACATTTTCACCCACGCCCATCTCGGCGCGGTTGTTGTCGGTTAGCGGGGCCACGGTCACGCCCAGGGCTGTGCCCGAAACGGTCTCGTCCACTGACTTGTCGATCTCGGCCGAGGCGCTCTGATGCTGACCGATAGTAAGTTCAATCTGCTGTTCCGTGCCATCGCGCAGAACGGTCAGAATGCTGTCGGTGCCCACCTGAGTGGTGCCAACCAGGATCGGCAGGTCGCTACTGGAGTCGACAGCCTCATCGTTGAAGGTCAGGATTACATCACCCTGTTTCAGCACGCCATCTGCCGGGCTGCCATCAATGATGTCGGCAACTAGCGCACCACTTGAGGCATCTATGCCCATGGCGGCCGCGATCTCGGGGCTGACATTCTGGATCGACACGCCCAGCCAGCCGCGGCTGACCTGGCCGTCGTCACGGAGATCGGCGGCGATGTGGTCAACGATGTTCGATGTCACCGCAAAACCCAGACCTACGGACCCGCCGGTGGGGGAGTAGATGGCCGAGTTCACGCCAACCACTTCGCCTTGCATGTTGAACAGCGGACCGCCCGAGTTACCCTTGTTGATGGCCGCGTCAGTCTGAATGAATTCAGCGTAGGGGCCAGCCGAGATGTTGCGACCCTTGGCCGACACGATCCCAGTGGTCACTGTCGAATGCAGGCCGAACGGGTTGCCGATGGCCACGACGTCTTCGCCCACGCGGATCACGTCGCTGTCGCCCAGTTGCACAGCCTGCAGTGCCTCGTCAGCGTCGATTTTCAAGACGGCGATATCGGTCAGCGGGTCGGTGCCGATGATTTCAGCCTCGTAGGTGGTGTCATCGGACATGCGCACTGTCACCGACTCGGCATTGTCGACGACATGGTGGTTGGTGACAATGTATCCGGCTTCATCCAGAACAAATCCAGACCCAAGCCCTTGCGCCGGTCCGCGCTGCGGTGCGTTGAATCCCTCGGGCGCACCGAAGCGTTTGAAGAACTCCCCAAACGGGTGCTGGTCAAAGTCAAAGTCCTGACCCTGCGCAGGAACAGGCACTGCGCCCTGTTCTGCGATGATGGTGACAACCGAGGGCGATACGTTTTCGACCAGATCGGCCAGCGCCTCGTCCGCCATCGAGGGCAGGGCGGTGGTTGTCAGCATTGCGGCGCTTAGCGCGCCGGCACCAATCCAACTGGCTGTCCCGGGCAAAAGTAGAGAGGATTTGCGGATGCTCATTTTTATCTCCTGTTTCTGTCACGCGGTTGCGGCCGCGCGTTGGAACAGGAGATGCGCGTACAGTCTGAGTCTTTCCTGAGCAAAATGTTAAGAAATCTTAATTTTGCCACAAACAGACGCTTCTATGCCGCCGAGCCCAAGGCGTAAATCGGAGGATTTGCGCGAATCACCGGGTGCGAATCGGTGGATTGTTGCCGGTTTAGACGTCAAAGGGCGAAAAGGGTTGAATTGAATCAATTTTGTTAACAAAGCAGCCGCCTATTTTGCGCGCTTTTCTGCAATCTTCTTTGGGTTGTGATCATGTTTGACCTTTGGTGAGTTTTCTTGAGGAATCTACTCGCTTAGGCGACGCATATTTTATTAGGTTTGTGCTTAATCGCAATTGATGCCCTGCCGGTCTCAAAGCGCACTCAACCTATGAGTGTTTTTCGCTTTGACGATGTTGCGGAAAAACCATTCAGAGAGACGCAAAATTAACCGTTCTTTCCAATTTTACGTTGTTTGAACGCACCGGATCGGTGACGATGAAAGAGCCCAAGCGAGGGGGAGCCGGT
Source organism: Ruegeria sp. ABF4_144 (assembly GCF_056160045.1). Lineage (NCBI taxonomy): Bacteria > Pseudomonadati > Pseudomonadota > Alphaproteobacteria > Rhodobacterales > Roseobacteraceae > Ruegeria > Ruegeria sp. ABF4_144. The sequence continues at coordinate 1,791,208 of NZ_JBSWWK010000001.1, read as the reverse complement.
GGCACTAGGGGGTGCCTAAGGCTTGTCACAGTCACTGGAAGCGCTGCGCGGCATGTTAACGAGGGGGTCTTGTTTAGGTTCGGCGGCGAAACAGCCAAAATGTCAAAAGACATTGTTGGCCGCGTTTCCGGGATTGATGAAAAGTGGTAGTCCTGTTTTGGGTACCGGCCCGGTCGTTATCGACCGGGCCGCGTTACTCTTGGGCATCGCGTTTCGCGCGCCATGCCGCCCAGTCTTCAGGAGTGTCCAAATCCAGTAGGGCGTTTTGACCGGGCAATAGCTGCAGATGAACACTGTCAGCATTCGCACGGACAATCGACTGTGCGCCGTCATCGCCTGACAAACTGCTCAGTTGCTCAAACAGGCTGCGATCAAACACGACTGGGTGGCCCGGTTTGCCGTTGGCTGTCGCGCCGCGCCAGACCAACCTGTCAGGGTGGGATTGAGTCGAACCCAAAACGGCCGTCAGATCCTCGGTGGAAATATCGGGTAAGTCCGCCAACAAGATCATCGCTGCGGGCGCTTCGTCTGATACTTGTGCGAGTGCTCCGCGCAGGCTGGCATTTATGCCTTCCTTTGCGTCGGGGATGTCGACCCGGCGCAGGTCCAGCCCATCCAACGCGTCATGCCGAGGGTGCGGGGCCGGGGGCAGCGCAACGATCACCGGGGCCGCGTGCCGGGCGATCATGGCCGAGCGGCGCAGCAAGGGCTGGCCGTCCACAATTTGCAACAGTTTGTCCTGGCCGCCCATGCGGCTGGATTGCCCAGCTGCCAGCAAAAGAATGGGTATGTCCGTCATTCCGTCACCATGGCGCCGGATCCGTCCGGTGTCATCCCCGCATGCGCGCTCCGTCCAAATCGAACAACGGCTCTGAGATCACTCTGGCTTTGCGCAAGTGGCCGAGAATTTCGATTTCCACCTCCAGCCCGTCCGTTGCCCGGTCGGTCGGCAGGAACCCGAAGGCGACCGACTTTTCGGCATAATGCGAATACCCGCCCGAAGTGCAGAAACCCACAACTTTGCCGTCCAGCCAGATTGGTTCATAAGCATTCACATCGGTGTCGTCCGCTTCTACCTCGAAGGTCACCAGTTTGCGTGCTGCACCTTCGGTCCGTTCCTGTTCGGCCGCAGCCCGGCCAATGAAATCAGTGTTTTTCGAGAAGGAAATGAAGCGATCCAAACCCGTTTCAGCGGCGGTGTAGTCGGGCGAGAACTCACGCATCCACGAACCAAAGAACTTGTCCAGACGCAAGCTCATCATCGCGCGCATGCCAAAAGGCACCATGCCGTGCGGCTGACCGGCCTGCCACAGCGTCCACCAAAGCTGACGTTGGGCCATCGGATCGCAGTAAATCTCATACCCCAGATCGCCGGTATAGCTGACGCGCTGCACAATGCAGTCGGTCATTCCAACCGTCATGCGCCGCACGTCGAGGAAACGGAGGTTCGAGATATCGTCACGGGTGCAGCCCGACAGCACTTCAGCTGCCTTTGGGCCAGCGATCTGAAACCCGTTCAGTCGGTCGCTGACGTTTTCGATGATCGCGCCGTCTTGCTGGTTCTGCAGGAACCAGCGCATATGGAACGCCTGCGCTCCGTAAGATGCGGTCAGCCGGAATTCGGTCTCGCTCAGGCAGGAGACAGTGAAGTCTCCGATCAGTTTGCCTTTGGGCGACAGCATCGGCGTCAGGGATACGCGCCCCGGCTGAGGGATACGCCCGGCCATGAGCCGATCCAGCCACGCACGTGCTGCAGGGCCAGTAACGCGGTATTTGCCGAAATTGTGGACCTCGTTTATGCCGACGCCGCTGCGAACGCCGCGTACTTCACGACCCGTTGCGCCGAACGCATCTGAGCGCCGGAATGAGGGTGTTTCGTAACCGGGTTCGCCGTCTTGGGCGAAATAGTTCGGAACCTCCAGCCCGTATTGCTGACCCCAGACCGCGCCCAGATCGCTGAAGATGTCATACATCGGGGTCGTGCGGTTGGGACGCGCGGCGGGCAGCTCTTCGTTGGGGTAGGAGACGCTGAACCGTTTTTGATAATTCTCGATCACCTTCGGGCGCGTGTAACCGGCGCTGATCCAGTCACCGAACCGGGCCACGTCCATTGCGAACACATCGCGTTCGGGCTCCCCTTCGATCATCCATTGAGCCAGCGTAAGACCGACACCGCCACCCTGGCTGAACCCGGCCATCACGCCACATGCGGACCAATAGTTGCGCATCCCCGGAACCGGCCCGACCAGTGGGTTCCCGTCTGGGGCAAAAGTGAACGGCCCATGGATCACCGATTTCACACCCGCCTCGGCTAAAACCGGGAAGCGTTTATATGCGAACTCGATACTGTCAGTGATCTTGTCGTAGTCGTCGGGCAGCAACTCGTGTCCGAACTCCCACGGCGTGCCATCGACGGCCCACGGTTTGCAGGGCTGTTCGTAGAACCCGATGCACAGACCGCGTCCTTCCTGCCGCAGATAGCTTTCCCCGGCTGGGTCCATCACATGCGGGTGCTCGCCACCTGCGTCTATGATTGCCTCGATCTGAGGGATCGAGTCCGTGACCAGATACTGATGTTCCATCGGGTGCAGCGGAAAGTACACGCCAGCCATCGCGCCGACCTCGCGCGCCCAAAGGCCGCCCGCGTTGACCAAGTGTTCGGCGTGAATGGTTCCCTTGTCAGTGACCACGTCCCAAGTGCCATCGGCGCGCTGGTTGGTCTCGCGCACCATGCAATGGGTTTCGATTGTCGCGCCCCCCATCCGTGCTGCCTTGGCATAGGCATGGGTGGTGCCCGACGGATCAAGATGCCCGTCCAGCGGGTCATAAAGCGCGCCGATAATTCCGTCGGTGTTGGTGATCGGGGCGATCTTCTTGATCTCCTCCGGTCCGACAATCTCGGTCTCCAACCCCATGAACCTGTGCTTGGCGCGTTCGGCCAGCAGCATGTCGAACCGGTCCTGATTGTCGGCCAGAGTCACCCCGCCCACATGATGCAGGCCGCAGGACATGCCGGTGATCTCTTCCAGCTCTTTATACAGGCGAATGGTGTAGCCCTGCAGCGCGGCCATGTTGGTATCGCCGTTCAGGGTGTGGAACCCTCCGGCCGCGTGCCACGTCGACCCGCTGGTCAGTTCGGACCGTTCCAGCAGCATGACATCGGACCAGCCCAGCTTGGTCAGATGATAAAGCACCGAACATCCGACTACACCGCCCCCAATGACGGCTACCTGAGTTGTGGTCTTCATGTCTCTGCCTCCCATGCGTTTTAATCAAAGACTGCAAGTGCATGGCAAAGCAGGCTGTTCCGTTCACGACATAGGTTGTCGCGGAACAGGGGTCAGAGCGGGCGGATCTTCAGCTCGGTAATCCGGTTGCCTTCACGCGCTGTGACTTCGAAACGGAACCCGTGGAACGAGAACACCTGACCAGTCACCGGGATCATCTGCGCTTCGTGTATGACCAAGCCTGCGATCGTGTTGGCCTCGTCATCGGGCAGCGACCAGTCCATTGCCCGGTTGGCATCACGGATGGTCATCGCGCCTTCGACAAGGAATTGTCCATCGTCGGTTCGGGTCACGGGGACGTCTTCTTCAATATCGAACTCGTCGGCGATTTCGCCCACGATCTCTTCGAGGATATCTTCAAGTGTGATCAAGCCGCGCAATGATCCATATTCGTCCACCACCAGCGCAAAGTGGCTGTGCATCCGCAGGAATTCCCGCATCTGATCGTCTAGAGTGGTGGTTTCAGGAACAAAATAGGGATCGTTGGCCACTTTCGAGATATCGAAGGACTTCAACCGATCATTGTCTTCTTCGCTGGCCCCCGCATGTGCGTACATGGCGCGGAACAGATCTTTGGCGTGCACCACACCGACTATGTTTTCCTGTTCATCCCGGAACACGGGCAGGCGAGTGTGTGGGCTTTTCAGGCATTGCTGCAGAATGGCCTCGGGCGCGTCGTCGGCATCGATCATCTCGATGTTGGAACGGTGCAGCATGATTTCCTCGACCGTACGGTCGCCCAGATCAAGGGCGCCCAGAATACGGTCGCGGTCTTCCTTTTCGACCACGCCTTCTGAGTGGCCCAGATGCAGCGCGCCTGCGATTTCCTCGCGCACGGCAAGGATGTTGCTGTCAGGGTCGATCTGCACGCCAAACAGGCGCAGAACGCCGCGTACCAGCAAACGCACTGCCGCAACCATGGGCGAGAACACGGTTACAACAACGCTGATGATCGGCGCCACAAGGGCCGCTGCTTTTTCCGCGTTGGTAATGGCGTAGGTTTTCGGCAGCACCTCGGCAAAGATCAGAACCAGCAGGGTCATCACCAACGTCGCCAGTGCCACGCCGCTTTCGCCGAATAGCCGGGTAAACAGCGCTGTCGCCAGCGAGGCCGCGAGGATGTTCACGAGGTTATTGCCCAGCAGGACCGAGCCGATCAGCCGTTCATTGTCATCGGTGATATCCAGCGCTTTTTGCGCCCCGCGCGAGCCCTTGTCGGCCTGCGCCCGCAACTTGCCGCGCGACGAGGCAGTCAATGCCGTTTCAGAACCCGAGAAGAAGCCCGACAGAACAAGCAAAAGAAGAATGGCGCCAGTGGTAAACCAGAATGCGCCGTCGATCAGAGAAGAAGAGGGTTCCATCGGTCCTTGGTTATTGGTTTTGCTGCATCCGTTATGGGGTCGCGCCCCCTGCGGATCAAGGGGTTAGCCTTTGTCTTCGGGGTCTTTGGCCAGTGGGTGATGCTCCAGCACCAGTTCGGCCAGACGTTCGTCCAGAACATGAGTGTAGATTTCGGTCGTCGCCACATCGGCATGGCCCAACAACGTTTGGATTGACCGCAGGTCTGCACCATTGGCCAACAGGTGCGTGGCGAAGGCATGGCGCAGAGTGTGCGGCGTGACTTTTTCCGGGGAAACGCCGCCCTGAACTGCCAGCTCTTTGATCAGCAGAAAGAACATGTGGCGTGTGAGATGCCCGGATTTCCCGCGCGAGGGAAACAAGAACTTGGATCGCTGCCCGCCGTCGGAAACCAATTGATCCTCGGCCTCGTCACGGACGATCAACCACGCGGCCAGCGCCTCTCGGGCAGGGGGCGACAGAGGAACCATCCGTTCCTTGCCGCCTTTGCCCAAAACCAGCAGCATCCGCGGATCGCCCCGTGCGGAGGAAACTGGCAGCGAGACCAACTCGGTCACGCGCATGCCAGTGGCATAGAGCACCTCCATCAGGCAGGTGTTGCGCACCCGGTCGCCCTTGGTGCGTCCAGTCTGGCGAGCGGCCTGCAGCAGCCGGTCGACCTCGGGCACGTCCAGCGTTTTGGGCAAGCGCTTCTGCCGACCAGGGCCTTTGATTTGAATCGCCGGGTTGGAGTCGCGCCAGCTTTCCTCAAAGGCAAAACGATAGATCTGCTTGATTGCCGATAACCGCCGCGCGCGGGTGGATTTTGCCAGCCCCTGTGCGTCACAATCGATCAGATAAGCTTCGATCTGGTCCCGTTGTGCCTCGGCAAACCCGGTTTTGCGGCGTTCAAGCCAGGACGCGAAGTCTTTCAGGTCCCGACCATAGGCGAGCAAAGTGTTGTTCGCGGCCCCCAACTCGGCGGCTTGCGCCTGCAGAAAGGTAGAGATCCAAAGTTCCGAGGTTTCCGGCGCCACCATGGTCAGGTGTCCTGAAGGATCAGAAGATTCAGCGCAGCACGGCGGGCGGTGTCCTCAAGGCCCACGCGGCGCAGGGTCGCAACGGCGGCAGTCAGATCCACAAGGTTCCCACGGGCGCCATGGGCAAACAGTTCCATCGTTTCCAGAATGGCCTCACCCAACTGACCGTTCGCCAGCATCACATCAATGTCTGATGGCACTGGAGCGGCCCAGGCAAAGCCTTCGGCGACTGCATCGGCCCATGGCGATGGCGACTTAGCGCGCCCAGGATCGCCCTGTGCAAGCGCGGCAAGGAACTGCGTTTCCACGGAATCGTCCGGTGGCGACAAAGCAGCGGTTTCATAGAGCTCCGAGAGTAAAAGAATCCGCCACCGTAAATTTTCTGCGGTCGGATCGGGCAGGGTCATCTGTGACAAACGGCCTGCGAACAGCTCGGCAAAAGGAACCTCCAGCCCGACGCTGCGCATTTGCTCCCAGACTTTGGGTAGTGCCTTGGCCACTGCGCCAGGTTTGCCAGTTTCCAGAGCGCTTTCAAACTTCTGCACCGCCGAGACCCGGTCCCAAACCGCGCCAGAAGCTGCGGGGGAACGCTCGGTGTACAGACCCAGCAATTGGTTGGGTGTCAGTGCTCCAATCCGAGTCAGGCGCTCGGCGGCCTCGATCTGCGCCTTCCACCCGGCGACATCGCGCAAGTCGGCATTAGCAAAGGCGCGTGGTAACGGGGACGAGGGCAAACGCTCTCCAATGGCTTCGAACAGGCGAAAGCTTAGCGGGTCTGGATTGTCGGGCTGCGGCAGATATTCGGCGTCTTCGTAAAGCTCGGGGCTGAGGAAACGGTCCAGCACGTCCAGATCTTCGGGTGGCAGAACCTGCAGCGCATGAGCAGCCTCAAGCGTCAATGCGGCCGAACTCCAGTCGCCCCGACGGGCCTTGCAGAAGATTTGTGCGGCATAGTCCTGAGACAGGTGCGGCTGCGCGATCAGCGCGGTGCAGCTGCGATCCTCATCTCCGGTCAGCAGCGTCGCGTCAAACCAGCGTTGAAACCGTTCACGATTGTCGGTCGGGCCGGCCAGTTGCACCAGCGATTGCACGGGATCGGCTGCCCCCAGCTGCATCAGCCGGTCAAGCCGCGCCAATAGCAGAGGTTCCTGAGCATTCGGCCCTGCTGGTGCGCGGGCCTCGGTCAGCAGCAGGGTAAACAACAGGCGTTGCATCGCCGGATTGTATTTAACGGGTACACGGGCGATCAGTTGTGCAAGACGAGCGGGATCGCTGTTCTGCCACAGATCCACAGGCAGCCCGGTCACTGAGGATGCCACCAGCCCCAAGGGAGGTGACAGCGCTTCAAGCGGGGTGACTTCGACATCCGGCTGCAGGCCGGTTTCGGTTACCGGCGGTTCCAACAGCACAGTCCCCGGCAGGTTCTCTGGCGGGTCGCTCAGCCATTCTATGACGGAAAGAGGTTCCTGCTGGGCCTGCGCCGATCCGGCCAGAAACAGCGCAACCACTGCGGCCTTATTCGACATTCAGGATTACAGGCTCCCGTATCTCGTCTTGCGGCGCCGAAAAGTCAGCACCAAAAAACGGCCCCAGATAGGCGTATGCCACCAGCCCGACAAAACCCAGGCAAATCAGATATAACAGGAACTTGATCAGACGGCCCATTGCTCAACGCTGCCCCAATTTTCTCTTTTGTCATAGTTATAGCTAGCATTTTTCGTAAGATCACGTCATTCACGGTGAAATGAGCGAAATTAAGCATAACTCTTCCAGCCAGGCACCAGACACGGGCTTTGAACTGCACAAAACAGTGGTTCTTGTCGGTATGATGGGGGCAGGAAAGACGGCTGTGGGTCGTGCATTGGCCGCGCGGCTGGGTGTTCCTTTCCTCGACAGCGACGCCGAGATCGAATCGGCCGCCAATATGACCATCCCCGAGATTTTCGCCCGCGACGGAGAGCCGTTTTTCCGTGCCAAGGAAACTCAGGTTATCGGGCGTCTGCTGGACGAGGAAAAAGGCATCCTATCCACTGGCGGCGGAGCCTTTCTGGCCAAACAGAACCGCACGATGATCACCGAGCGCGGTGTGTCCGTCTGGCTGCGTGCTGATCTGGATGTGCTGTGGAACCGGGTTAAACACAAGGACACGCGCCCCTTGCTGCGCACGGCTGATCCGTATGCGACCTTGCGTGGTATTTATGAGCAGCGCGTACCGGTCTATGCGCAGGCTGACCTAATCGCGGAATCGGATGGGGAAACCTCGATCGAGAATATGGTGAACCGGGTGGTGGATGCGCTGGCAACACGCCCTGATGTTTTGGAACGAAAATAATGCACCAAACCGTACATGTAGAGCTGGGCGAACGCTCGTATGACGTGGAAATCGGCCCGGACCTGCTGGAGCAGGCGGGTACGCGGATTGCGCCCTTGCTGCACCGCCCCAAGTTGGCCGTTGTAACAGATGAAAATGTGGGCGCGCTGCATCTGGACGGTCTGCGGGATGGGTTGGCTTCTGCCGGGATTGAGATGACGTCTTTGACCTTGCCTGCGGGCGAGGCGACCAAAAGCTGGCCACATTTCGAACGAACGGTCGAGTGGCTGTTGGCGGAAAAGATTGAGCGCCGGGATGTCGTCGTTGCGTTGGGTGGCGGTGTCATCGGTGATCTGGTTGGTTTTGCCGCTGCAGTTCTGCGTCGCGGAGTGCGGTTCGTGCAGATCCCGACTTCGCTGCTGGCGCAGGTGGACAGCTCGGTGGGTGGCAAGACCGGGATCAATGCACCGCAGGGCAAGAACCTGATCGGAGCGTTTCACCAGCCGTCGCTGGTACTGGCAGATACTTCAGTTCTCGGCACAATGACCCAACGCGATTTCCTCTCGGGCTATGGCGAGGTGGTGAAATACGGCCTGCTGGGTGATGCAGCTTTTTTTGAGTGGCTTGAGGAAAACGGGACGAACGTCTCGGGCGGAGACATGGCCGCGCGGGTGCGGGCCGTGACACGCTCGGTTCAGATGAAGGCCGATATTGTGGCGCGCGATGAGACCGAACAGGGCGACCGCGCGCTGCTGAACCTTGGCCACACATTCTGTCACGCGCTTGAGGCAGCGACAGGCTATTCCGACCGTCTGCTACATGGTGAAGGTGTGGCCATCGGTTGCGCGCTGGCGTTCGAATTGTCGTCGCGCCTAAGCCTGTGTTCTCAAGAGGATCCAAGCCGCGTCCGCGCTCATCTGCGGGCGATGGGGATGAAAACCGATCTGGCCGATATCCCCGGAGAACTGCCAGGGGCCGAGGCGCTGGTCGATTTGATGGGACAGGACAAAAAGGTCATCGACGGTCAGCTGCGGTTCATTCTTGCGCGCGGTATCGGGCAGGCTTTCGTTACCTCGGACGTTCCGCGTGACGCGGTTATTTCGGTGCTGGAAGACGCCTTGGCGACGGTTTGATCACCGTCCCCGGATCACCATCAACTCACCGATATTTTCGCGGGTGATATAGCCAACCATGTTCCCGACCTGCGTACAGACCGCGATGGCCGGGGCGCCTTTGTACAGCCCGTCCAGAACCGTTTCCAACCCACTGGTCAGCTGAACCTGCGGGATATCCGCTACCATGATCGAAGTTGCTGGATCTGAACGCGGGGTTTCTCCAGCCAGCGCCGAGAATAAACCGTTTCGGGTGACGAACCCCAACAGAACACCTGCTGAGTCCAGCACGGGGAATTCGTGTTGTGTGGTGTGAATGACGGCTTGCGCCGCAGTCGCCAGCGTGTCGGTCGGGGACAGGGCGTGGAACTCGGTGATCATCGCGTCCCGTGCCAGAACCCGCCGCGCGATCGAACGCATGGCCACATCCTGGCTTTCGGAATTGGCCGCGATGAAGACAAAGACTGCGATCAAAACGAGGATCGGGTTGCCCACACTCAACCCCCAGAAACCGAACGCCACGGCGACGATCTGTCCAGCTAGAGCGGCAACTTTGGTGGCTTTGACCCGGTCCATCTTTAAGCACAGCAGGGCGCGGAAGACACGACCGCCGTCCATCGGAAAAGCCGGGATCATATTGAACGCTGCCAGCAGCAGGTTCACATAGGCCAGCCGATTCAACAGCCCATGTCCGGTCGAGTCGATCTGTGCCAGCGTCTCAAGGGGCATACCGGCCCCCAGTACAACGAGGATGACCCAAATCACGATGTTCACGGCGGGGCCAGCAAGGGCGACCCACACCTCTTGCATTGGTTTTTCCGGCATCCGTTCCAGTCGGGCCAACCCGCCAATCGGCAACAGAGTGATGTCGGGGGTCTTTATCCCGTACCGCCGTGCCATCAACGCGTGGCCGAACTCATGCGCGACGACGCACGCAAAAAGCGCCAGTACAAAGACCAGATTTTCGATGGCGGCTGGTAATCCGCCGCTGGAATAGGCGGCGAAACCGACCCAGGCCAGAAGCAGGAAAAAGGTGACATGGACCCTCAGTTCCGACCCTAGTATCCGGCCGAGTGAGAAGGACCATGTCATGATATGTCTCCGTTTGGTTTAGAACGGGATCTCGTCGTCGTCGATGCCACCAGATGCCGGGGCAGGAGCGCTGGACGGGCCGCCATAGGGATCGCCATAGCCGCCACCGGCCTGACCACCGCCATAGCCGCCCGATTGGCCGCCATAACCACCGCCGCCGCCACCACCTTCGCCGCGACCGTCAAGCATTGTCAGTTCGCTGCGATAGGGCCGCAGGACCACTTCGGTGGTATATCTGTCCTGTCCAGATTGATCCTGCCATTTGCGGGTTTCCAGTTGCCCTTCGATATAGACTTTGCTGCCCTTGCGCAGATATTGCTCAGCGACCCGCACCAGAGGCTCCGAGAAAATAGCGATCGAGTGCCATTGTGTCCTGTCTTTACGCTCTCCGGTATTGCGGTCTTTCCATGTTTCGGAGGTCGCGATGCGCAGGTTGCATACCTTCCCACCATTCTGAAACGACCGTACCTCAGGGTCCGCACCGAGATTGCCGATAAGAATGACCTTGTTGACTGAACCCGCCATGTATTTCCCCGTTCTGATTTGACGTTTACGCGCCCGAATCTGGCGCTGAGTTTCCAAGCGACCCTATACGGCCTGCGTCGTGGTTGGAACACGGATGATGCAGGTAACACTCAGCAAGAAAATACTCAGGTTCCGTTTACCAAGCTTTCATTATTAACTGAAATATTTATACTCCACAGAGTTCCTGAACGAATGAGATTGGCGTTAATGCGATTTCTGGTTAGTTGTTTTTTTGTTACGTGCTTTGCTCTGGTCTCGGGTCCGGTGTCTGCGCAGACTCTGTCGACAAAAAGCCGGAAGGACATTTTCCTTAAGCAGTCCAAGGTGTTGGACTCGCGCGCTGCAACCCAGTATCGGGATTCCGAGCGGCTAAAGCCGAAGAGAGCGAAGACCAGCGACACCTTTAATAAGCGCTACACTGGTAAATACCGGGGACAGTATATGACTTTGGCCCGTCAGGCCGCGCGTAAGCACAATGTTCCGGAAGAACTGTTCCTGCGTCTGGTACAGCAGGAAAGCGGCTGGAATCCCCATGCGAAGTCGCACAAGGGCGCGTTGGGGTTGGCTCAGCTGATGCCCGGCACGGCAAGGCTCTTGGGCGTGAACCCGCATGACCCCAAGCAGAATCTGGAAGGTGGCGCGCGGTATCTGTCCTGGCAGTATCGTAAGTTTAAATCATGGCGCCTGGCTTTGGCGGCCTATAACGCAGGGCCAAAAGCCGTTGAAAAGCACGGCGGCGTTCCACCCTACAAGGAAACTCAGAACTACGTGAAAGTGATCTGGGGCGGCTGAACCGCATTCTCGGTTACATTGCTCCAATTTCGGCGCGCTTGCTAAGCTTGGCTGTGATCCGCAATACAACCAACGCGCATAGCATGGGCAGGCACGCCGCAAGGATGGCAGTCTGGAAGCTTGTGAACTGCGCTATCATCCCAACCGACGGACCGGCAAACAGAGCCCCAATGAACAGGCTGTTGACGTAAAGCGCGTTGGCACGCGCCATGCGCCCATTCGCGAAGTTCTGCACATAGGTCAGGCTGACTCCGGCAAACAATCCGTAATATGTCCCCTCAAGCGCCGCCCCGACGGCCATCGCAGACAGCCCAGAGACTTGCGACAAAACTAGAAATGAACACAAACCAAGCCCTCCGGATAGGATAAGCCCGGACAGCGGTGAAATGTGGCGCAACAAGAGCGGAGTGGTCAGGATGATCACAATCTCGGTTGCAGTTTTGATTGAAAAGGACAGGCCGGGCGCAAAATCGGGCAGGCCGGCCTCGCGCACGTAAAACAAGGGCAGGGCGCTGCTGCACAGCACATGTGCCGCTGAAAAGAACAGGCAGGCAGCGACCGCCAGCCGCAATGCCCGGTCGGTACCAGAATCGGCCTGTTGCGGTTTCCCTACTGCTTCGGCCCGGGCTGTCCTCGGCATCGTGTGCCACCATAAAGCTGCCCAAACTACTGCTGCGCCAAGTGCAAAGACAAAGGTCCGATCCGCGCCCCATTGCCCTGCCACGAAAAACGCCAACGCGGGCCCCATCATCCATCCCAGAGAGGTCATCGCCCGCAGCCATGCGTTGAACGATGGAATGTCGAACCCAAAGCGCTCGGCGCTGATGCGACCGAAGCTGTACATCCTCGACAAAGAACTGCTGCTGAGGCTGAACCCCAGTACGCCTACAGTGATCAACGTCCAGTAGGACGGCCAGATCAGAACCGACAGCAACGCGATCACATAGCCTGCTATAGAGGCGCCGACCAGCGGCGCAAACCGGTAACCTTTGTCCAGTCGAGTGGCAAAGCCGCGGTTGAGTGTGACCGTAAGCAAAATCGCTAATGCGCTGTAGATACTGATCTGCCAGGGCGGGTGGCCCAGCTCCTGCACAATAAAGAAGGGAATGAACGGGGCCGTCATGCTGGCGCAGAAAGTGCCTGACAGGTGCAAGCCCAATACAGCCCGCGCGCGACCGTCGCTGAGGAGTGTCATAAAATGCTCGCAATGAAATCGTGGCCGCGGACCGCAGGCCAACGGAGTTCCGAGCGCTAAAGGACAATTGTATCAGAGATATGAAAACTGGCGCCGGTGCTAAACCGGCGCCATTGTGCAGCGCTATTCGGCTGCGATTTTGATGACCGGCTCCATGCGGGCTAGAATGTCTTCGGACAGGTGGCATTTAACCTGATGTCCGTCGGCCAGAGTCTTCACCGGCGGCACGTCACGTTCACACATCCCGCCCGGCACTTCGGACTTCCAGCGGCAGCGGGTCTGGAACGGACATCCCGGAGGCGGGTTCATCGCCGAGGGAATATCGCCTTCCAACACGATATGCTGCTTTTCGATCGAAGTATCGGCGATGGGAACCGCACTCAGCAAGGCTTCGGTATAGGGGTGATAGGGCGGCGCAAAGACTTGATCGGTAGTACCTAGCTCGACCACATGGCCCAGATACATCACCATCACCCGGTCACTGAGGTACCGCACGATCGACAGGTCGTGACTGATGAACAGCAGCGTTGTCTTGTGCTCGCGCTGAATCTCCATCAGCAGATCGGTCACCGCCGCCTGAACCGAAACGTCCAGCGCCGAGACGGGCTCGTCGGCGACAACGATCCGGGCGTCCCCAGCAAAGGCGCGGGCGATACCGACGCGCTGTTTCTGCCCGCCTGACAATTGCCGCGGCATCCGTTCGGCGAAGGCACGGGGCAATTTCACCAGATCCAAAAGCTCTAGCATCCGCTTCTTACGTTCGGCCTCGGAGTTGCCGACACCAAAGATTTCCAGCGCACGGATGATCTGACGACCCACCGTCATCGAGGGGTTCAGCGTGTCAAACGGGTTCTGGAACACCATTTGGACTTCGCCTACGGTCTTGGCATCGCGTTCCTCGATTGGCACGGCCTCGATATTGCGGTTGTCCAACAGGATCTGGCCGTCCGTGGCTGTCTCCAGCCCCATTAGCACCTTGGCAAAGGTGGACTTGCCGCAGCCGGATTCACCCACAATGGCCAGCGTCTCGGACTCATGTGCCTCGAAGCTGAGCGTTTCGTTGGCTTTGACCACCTTGGTTTCGCCACCGCCGAACAGGGCATTCGCGGCCACCTCATAGTATTTCTTGAGGTTGTCCATCTTTAGAACGGTGCGGCCGATCTCGCCTTTTTCTTTCTGCTCTCCCACGGTGATCGGAGCGTTCCAATCGATTTCCTTAAACTTCAGACAACGTGTGTGGTGGCGGTCATTGCCCGGCACCGGTTCCATCAGGATGTTCTGAGCATCACAACGGCCTTCTTCGAAATAGTCGCAGCGTGGGCCAAAGTTACAGCCCGGTGGGCGTTCGTGGGGTAGGGGGAAGTTGCCTGGGATGGCCACCAGAGGTCGCGCATTCTTGTCGGCCCCCGGCAGCGGGATCGAGCGGAACAGCGCCTGCGTATAAGGGTGCTGCATCTCGTCGAACACGTCGTGAATCGAGCCGCGCTCGACCGCCTCACCTGAATACATCACGCACAGCCGGTCGCAGGTTTCCAGAACCAGCCCGAGGTTGTGCGAGATGAATAGCATCGACGTTCCGTATTTCTTGCCCAGGTCCTTCACCAGCTCGACCACGGCGGCCTCAACCGTCACGTCCAGAGCGGTGGTTGGTTCGTCCAGGATCAACAACGCCGGTTTCGACATCAGCGCCATGGCGATGACGATCCGCTGCTGCTGACCACCCGACAGCTGGTGCGGGAACGAATTCAGCATCCGCTCGGGGTCGGGCAGGCGGACGTCGGTGACCACTTCCAACGCGCGGGCATAGGCCTCGTCCTTGCTGACGCCCTCATGGATCATCGGCACTTCCATCAGCTGTTTGCCGATCTTCATCGCCGGGTTTAGCGAGGCCATCGGCTCCTGATAGATCATAGCGATTTCGTTGCCCCGAATGTCGCGCAACTCTTCGGTGGTCATCTCAGATAGGTCACGGCCCTTGAACTTGATCGAGCCGCCTACAATCCGCCCGTTCTTGCCAAGGTCCTGCATAACGCCAAGGGCCACGGTGGATTTGCCGCAGCCGGATTCTCCGACCAATCCTACGGCTTCGCCGGGTTGCACACTGACCGAGAAATCCATCACGGCAGGAATTTCCCTCAGACGGGTGAAAAACGAAATCGAAAGCTTGTCGATCTCAAGGATTGGCCCGTCATAATCTGCCAGTTTGTTCATCTTGCTTACTCCTCGCGAGAGTCAGGGGCTTCCCCTTCATCTGGCTAAAAATATCTCGGGGGTCCGGGGGGGTGGCCCCCCGGCCTCGATCACATCAGTCCTTAAGACTTTCTTCGCGCAAACCGTCAGCCAGCAGGTTCAAACCAAGAACCAGCGACAACAATGCCAGCGCGGGCGGCAGGGCCGGGTGTAGGTAGATCGACAGCAGCTTGCGCCCTTCGTTGATCGTCGAACCCCAGTCCGGGCTTTCCGGCGGAAGACCCAGTCCGAAGAAACCCAAGGTTCCCAGAAGGATGGTGGTGTAGCCGATGCGCAGACAGAAATCGACGATCAGCGGACCACGGGCGTTGGGCAGGATCTCCCACAGCATGATGTACCAAGGGCCTTCGCCACGGGTTTGGGCGGCAGCCACGTAGTCACGCGTTTTGATATCCAGCGCCAGTCCCCGCACGATACGGAACACCGTAGGTGAGTTCACGAACACCACCGAAACGAATACCACAAGGATCCCGCCGGGGATGTCGAACAGGTCCAGATAGGTCGGCAGACCCCAGATACGATAGCTGTCGGTGTTGATGATGTAGCCATCGGTCGTGATCAGCGACAGGTAAAGCCATCCAGCAATGCCCAAAACGCCGATCAATAGCGGGGTGCGGAAGCTCGGCCTTGTGTAAAAGCGAGAGTTCAGCAAAACCGCAAGGAACAGGATCGGGAACACGAACAGCACAGCCGCCATGTAATTCGGCACCCCGGTCGCCACGATTTCCGGCGTGACCAGCAGATAGAACAGCAGGATCACGGGGAAGGCGAGGATCAGGTTCGCGAGGAACGACAGGAACGTGTCCAGACGACCGCCATAGAACCCTGCGGGCAGGCCCAGAGTGATCCCGACCATGAAGGCAAACATGGTCGCCAGCGGTGCGATCTGCACCACGATCCACGCGCCTTTTACCATACGGCTGAATACATCCCGGGCCAGATTGTCGCCGCCCAACAGGTACCAAGCGTATTCGCCGTCCTCCGTAGAAGGAAGAGGTGTTCCGGGGACCTTGTTCTTCATACCCGACACCTGATCCAGCGGATCGTGGGTAATGATCAGGTCCATAGCGCCAAAGATGCCGGTGAAAACCCAGAACATCACAAGGCCAAAGCCGATCATTCCAATGGGGCTGTCGAACAGTTTTCCGTAAAGGCCCAGCTTTCGCTTAAAGGCGATCGACATGGCAAACAGGATGATCAGTGACAGCCAGACAGGCAGGAATTGCTGTGAGATAGCACCGATGATGCCCGCACTGGTCCCCATCAGGACACCAAGCACAATATAGGCCAGCGCCAGCGCGACACAGGCTGCAAAGCTGTACCTCAGCGCCTTTTGGGTCAGGCCACGCAGGCCCGATCCGGAACTGATCGTTCCATCGATATTAACGCTGACTGGCGTTTCCGGCAGCACGATACTGCCCACGATCCAGACGACGATCGATACCAGAAGGGCCGCCAACGCGATCATCAGCAACGGGTTCAGGAGGGCGATAGAGCCGGTCCAGGTAAGTGGTTCCATGATCTATCCCTCCTTACGAAATACGGATGCGCGGGTTGAGGTAGACATAGCCGATATCCGATATCAGCTGAGTCACCAGCACCACAAAGACAGACACAACCGAGATCGCCAGAAGCAACTGGATGTCGTTGTTGCCCGCCGCCTGCACCAGCGCCCAGCCAAAGCCCTTGTAGTTGAACAGGGTCTCGACGATCACGACACCGTTCAGGAGCCACGGGAACTGCAACATGATGACGGTAAAGGGTGCGATCAGCGCGTTGCGCAGTGCGTGCTTCATAACGATGTTCGAGAAGGACACACCTTTGAGGCGTGCAGTCCGAATATACTGAGCCGTCATTACCTCGGTCATCGAGGCGCGGGTCATCCGGGCGATGTAGCCCATCCCATAAAGCGCAATCGTCAGCACCGGTAAGAAGAAGTTCTCAAACGTCGGATTCTCCATCGCCTGCGTAGCAGTGCCTTTGAACCATTTCAGCCCCACCGCCGATGAGGTGAAAATGGCGATGAAGATAACACCTGACACGTATTCCGGTGTCGCCGTGGTGGTGATCGCAAAGGTCGAAAGAGTCCGGTCGGTTGCCGATCCTTCTTTCATACCAGCCAAAACGCCAAGGATCAGCGCTGAAGGGACCATCAACAGCATAACCCAGAACATCAGCCTGCCGGTCAGACCCAGACGGGTTCCAACAACGGTCGAAACTTCCTCTTTGAAGACAGTGGAGTATCCCCAGTAGCCTTGCAGAATGCCGCAGAACTTCGGGGCGGTTTCTGCGGATTCACCGGGCAGAATACATCTTCCCTGTACCGTGCCATCCTCGTTCGTATGTCGGTAGGAAGGCAGAACGCCCAGCCATTCGCCGTATTTGATCGGCGTCGGCTGAAGATATCCGTTCTTTTCAAGAAAGCTTGCAACCTGTTCATCCGACATCCGGAAATTGCCCTGCGTCTTCGCGAGCTTTTCGAGATTTGGATAAAGGTTGGTGAGGAAAAAGACTAAGAATGTCAGGCATAATGCTGTCATGAGCATGATGCCGACACGCTTTAGAATGAAAAGTCCCATATTGGCCCCTGTTGGTAGGCTAGCGCGAAGAAATTCCGGTTCCGCGCGTTGCTGTTTTTTGTGTTACCGCGGTCAGGACGAAAAGGCCGCGCCTCTGTGGCGCGGCCTGTTTGGTTTCGGCTTAGCCAATCAAGCCGAATTTATAGAGTTGAGGCAGGTCGGCGATATGCTTTTCAACACCGACCATGTTGTCACGGTGGTGACGCATTGCGGTCCGCCAGTAAGGCTGAATGACAACACCTTCGTCGATCATGATCGCCTGAAGCTTGGCCATCACTTCGCGACGCATATCCACATCAGCAATCGAGTTTGCCTCTGCCAGCAACTTGTCAAACTCTTCATTGGCAAAGCCGGATTCGTTCCAGGCAACGCCCGACTTGTAGGCCAGTGCCAGAACCTGCGTTCCCAACGGACGGTGGTTCCAGTTGGTCGAAGAGTACGGGTACTTGGTCCAGTCGTTCCAGAAGGTCGATCCAGGCAGAACCGTGTGTTTGGCCTTGATGCCCGCGTCATTGAGCTGAGCAACAACCGCCGCAGTGGTGTTCCGACGCCAGTCATCGTCGATGGACTGAACTTCGTGCTCAAAATCGCCCATGCCCGCTTCGTCCATCAGTGCTTTGGCTGCGGCCGGGTCATACGGAATACGAGTCACTTCCGAGTCGTATTCGGGGTGCATCGGGCCGACATGACTGTTTTCGGCTACAATGCCGTAGCCGGACATGCCAAGCTCCAGGCACACCGCGTTGTCGACGGCCATCGCAAGCGCCTGACGCACGCGTTTGTCACCGTAGATTTTGTTACCGTTCGCATCTTCAGCCAACTGGTTGGGACGGATGACGATGGTGAAGCCTGACGGGATTTCCGAGCGGACAAGGCCGATACTGTCAAAGATGTCGACGAATTCGCCGACCGATTCCCAGTTCATGTCGATTTCTTCGGCTTCATAGGCAGCAAGGAAGGCTGCCGGGTCGGTGCCGTAGTCGATAAACTCGATCCGGTCGATATATCCGCCTTTACCGGCTTCGTATCCCCACCAGTCAAAACCTTCGTTGCGCACCAGAACGCCTTTGACGCCGACCTCGTGGCTTTCCGGGATCATGAAACCAGTGCCGATCGGGTTTTCCAGCATATTGTTGGCGTCATGGCTGCTGTGCACGATGGCACCCGGATAATCAGCCATGCCCGGGATGATCGTGATATCAGGCGCGTTACACTTCAGTTTGACTGTGTGGCTGTCTACAACAGTAATCGCACCGTCTGCGGCCTGCTGTGTGCTCTCATCGATCAGCGACGCCATTCGGGACGCCATCGAGTTACCTTCGAGCGTGGTGTCGCACCAGCCGGTGATGTTGCGTGCAACGTCTTCGGCGGTGAAATCATCACCGTTGTTCCACTTCACGCCTTTGCGGACGTTCAGGGTATATTCGGTTGCGTCGTCGTTCGTTTCCCAGCTTTCCAGCAGCATGGGCTTGAAGGACCCGTCGTTGTTGTATTCGACCAGATATTCCAGCCAGCCCGCTGTAAAGGTGGCGATCTGTGTCCAGTCATAGGTCCGCGGATCTTTCAGCGCGCGCACTTCCATCTGATAGCGGATAGTGCCGCCACGCTGAGGCTCTTGCGCTGCAGCAGGTGATTGCAGGCCAATCATCCCGTAGGCCGCTGGAACGGCAACACCCAACGCGGTGGCGCGCGCCAGGAATTCTCGCCGGTTCAATTTGCCGTCCCGATACTCCTGAGCGTGCATCTCTGCGGCCCAGTGAATCGGTGCTCCGGTGATGGTTTGGTTTTTCATTAATGTCGCTCCCTGATGACATGTTTTGTTTTTGGAGAAGTTTGGAACCGCTCGAACCGGTTAGACTCCGGCAGCTGGTTCACGGTTTTTTTGAGTTCTGTAAGTCCCCATGCACCCATTCGGCCCCAGAATTTTGATGAGGTCAATGTTCGAAATCGTCATCCAGAATACAAAAGCGACATGTTCAGGGATTGTTATCCGGTCCGCCATGCCCGGATTTGGGCGATATTGCCATGTATACTATGGTGAACCGGCGGATTCCTCTTTTTCAAAGAATCGCTTGGAGAAAAAGCTCAGGAAAGCGACGTATCATTTTGAGAAATCAATGCGATTCCACTTGCTCATCCGGGCTCGGAACCAAGTTCGTTGGCGTTTCGCAAACTGACGGGTGGCGATTGTTGCGCGCTCTCGCGCAGCGTCCAGGGGCATCTTTCCGTCCAGATACGCCATAAGTTCGGGCACGCCTATGGCCTTGAATGCTGGAAAGGACGGATCGTAAAGGTCGCGCATTGCCTCAACCTCTTGCAGAGCGCCAGTGTCCAGCATCTGATCGAACCGGCGTGTGATGCGTTCCAGCAGCCACGCCTTATCGACGTCAAAGACGATCGGCACCGTGTCAGACAGGTTCAGAACCGGGGGCGGCGTGTCGGCCTGCCAATCGCTCAGACTGCGACCGGTGGCGTTCTGCACTTCCCACGCACGCTGAACGCGGGCGCGGTTTTGGGTGTCGATCCGGTCCAGAGTCTTCGCGTCGACACCAGCTATCAGCGACGGCAGGTCCATCGCGTCAGCTTTGACCCGAACCTCAGGGGGGGTGGCTGGGATGTCGGCCATCCCTTCTGTCAACGCCGAGAAGTACAAACCGGTGCCCCCAACGATTATCGGGCGCTGCCCCCCGGACAGCAGAGGGGTCACTTCGCGTAACCAGTGGCCGGTGGAATAGTCCTGATCGTAAGAGATGTGACCATACAGCAGATGTGGCGCGCGGGATTCTTCTTCGACAGAAGGTCGCGCCGCAATCACCCGCCAGCAATCATAGACCTGACTTGCATCCGCGTTCACAATCACGCCGCCAAAGGTCTCGGCGATCTGCAGGGCCAGCGCCGATTTCCCCGAGGCCGTCGGCCCCGCAATCAGGACGGGCTTGCTGTTGTCAATCGGGGGCAGGCGGTCCCAAATCTGCGATCTGTCGGTCTTGGTCATCCGGGTGCGCCCCAATCCTCACCATCCGCATTGAACCTGCGGAGTTTTTGCTTCATTTTGCGCCGGAAATTAACCCCGTGCCAGCCCGGAGCGCAACATGAGCCTTTCCCAATCAGTCGAAACCGCCGAGAACGCCAAGACAAAGTACAACCGCGTGATGCTGAAGATATCTGGCGAGGCGCTGATGGGGGATCAGGGGTTCGGCCTGCACCCTCCGACCGTTCAGCGCATCGCGCAAGAAGTCAAATCGGTGCACGATCTGGGCGTTGAGATTTGCATGGTGATCGGTGGCGGCAACATCTTCCGGGGTCTCAGCGGCTCGGCGCAGGGCATGGAACGTACAACCGCCGACTACATGGGCATGCTGGCAACGGTGATGAACGCGCTTGGGATGCAGTCGGCATTGGAAGAGATCGGCGTCTTTACCCGTGTCATCTCAGCCATTCGCATGGATGAGGTCTGCGAGCCTTACATTCGTCGCCGGGCTGTGCGGCACCTTGAAAAGAAGCGGGTTTGCATCTTTGCCGCCGGGACCGGCAACCCGTATTTCACCACAGACACTGCCGCCACCCTGAGGGCTAACGAAATGGCTTGCGAGGCGATCTTCATGGGCAAGAACGGCGTCGATGGCGTCTATGACAAGGACCCGAAGGTTCACCCCGACGCGGTTCGCTATGACACAGTCACCTATGACGACGTGTTGGCCAAACGCCTGCGCGTCATGGATGCGTCGGCCATTGCACTGGCGCGGGACAATAACCTGCCGCTGATCGTCTTTGGATTGGACGAACCCGGTGGGTTCCGCGGCATTCTGGCGGGTGAGGGTACTTACACCAAAGTTCAAGGCTAACCGCAGCAAATAACATGTACAGGCCGGGCCAACAGCCCGGCCATTTTTCTTTGGGCCGGGTTGACCGATCTCTCTCCACTTGTCTAAGTATCAGCGTCCTTAGGGTGGCGCGTTTGTCGCCTAAGGTCTGCCTGTGCCTTTGTTTTTGACCGAGGC
This sequence comes from Ruegeria sp. ABF4_144, assembly GCF_056160045.1. Lineage (NCBI taxonomy): Bacteria > Pseudomonadati > Pseudomonadota > Alphaproteobacteria > Rhodobacterales > Roseobacteraceae > Ruegeria > Ruegeria sp. ABF4_144. Next base: position 1,769,686 of record NZ_JBSWWK010000001.1, on the reverse strand, counting down.
TGTGGTTGGGCTGGAAGACCTGCCGTGATTTCCGAGTTGTCCGAAATCATGCGCGGGCATCGTATCGGAACAAGCTGCATAAATGAGGAGAGGCGTGCCATGAGCACTCTGGATATCAATTTCGTCCGGGATCAGTTTCCGGCTTTTTTCGAGCCCAGCTTGCAGGGGCAGGCGTTCTTTGAAAACGCGGGCGGGTCATATACCTGCAAGCCGGTGCTGGACCGACTGACGCGCTTTTACACGCAGCGCAAGGTACAGCCCTATGGCCCGTATGGCGCCAGCCGTCTGGCTGGCGAAGAGATGGACGAGGCCCGAATGCGCATGGCGGCCATCCTTGGTGTGGACACGGATGAGCTGAGTTTTGGTCCTTCGACGACGCAAAACACCTATGTTCTCGCACAGGCCTTTCGCCAATGGATGAACCCGGGCGAAGCCATCGTGGTGACAAATCAGGACCACGAAGCCAATTCGGGCCCGTGGCGGCGTCTGGCGGAAGACGGCATCGAAATTCGCGAATGGCAGATCGACCCGGAAACCGGATCGCTGAACCCGAAGGACCTTGAAAATTTGCTGGACGAAAAGGTCCGTCTTGTCTGTTTTCCCCACTGCTCCAACGTGATCGGAGAGATCAACCCGGTGACCGAGATCACCGCCATCGCCCATGCAGCCGGTGCGTTTGTTTGTGTCGATGGCGTCTCATACGCCCCGCACGGCTTTCCGAATGTCGGTGATTTGGGTCCAGACATCTATCTGTTCTCGGCTTACAAGACCTATGGTCCGCATCAGGGTTGCATGGTGATCCGGCGTGCGTTGGGTGAGTTGCTGCCCAATCAGGCGCATTTTTTCAACGGCGATGTGCTGTACAAAAGGTTTACCCCTGCCGGTCCTGATCACGCCCAGATCGCGGCCAGCGCGGGCATGGCGGATTATGTCGATCTGTTATGCGATCATCATGGCGGTCCTGAAGCGGATGCCACCCAGCGCGGGGCGTTCGTACATGACCTGATGCGCGGGCAGGAGGTTTCTTTGCTGCAGCCGGTGCTGGATGCGGTCAAGGATCGCAATGCCGTGCGTCTGATCGGTACGTCGGATGCGACACGCCGCGCTCCGACCGTTGCACTGGCTCTGAACCGTAACGCCGGGGTCGTTGCGTTCGATCTTGCAGATCACGGTATCATGGCGGGCGGCGGTGACTTCTATGCCGTGCGTCCGTTGCAAGCGATGGGAGTGGACATAGCGCAGGGTGTGCTGCGGGTCAGCTTTACACATTATACCTCTCAACAGGAAATTGATCAGTTATTGAACGCACTTGACGCCGTTTTGTGATCCGGTTTTCGTTCGGCTTCGTAATACGAAGAAAACAACCGGGCGGTCATGGAAAACACTGAATCTCCGATCATCATGTGGTTCCGGCGGGACTTGCGCCTGTCGGATCATCCCGCGCTGAGTGCAGCGGTCAAGACCGGGCGTCCCGTGATCCCGGTCTATATACTGGACGATCTTGCCGAGGCTTTGGGCGCAGCGCCCAAATGGAGGCTTAGTCTTGGGCTCAATGTCTTTGCGCAGGTCCTTGAAGGTGTAGGCAGTCGCTTGATCCTGCGGCGCGGCGACGCTTTGGCAGTATTGCAGAACCTGATCGAGGAAACTGGTGCTAGCACTGTTTACTGGTCTCGGGCGTATGACCCGGAGGCAATTGCGCGGGACACTCGGATCAAATCGGCTCTGACCGGGCAGGGCGTCGCGGCCACGTCCTTTGAAGGTCACCTGTTGTTTGAACCGTGGACTGTGGCAACCAAAGCCGGTCAGCCTTTCCGGGTGTTCACTCCGATGTGGCGGGCGGTTCGGGGGCGGGACGTGGCCGCGCCAGAGGCCGCGCCTTTGACGATCCCGGCGCCCGCCAAATGGCCGATTTCCGAAGGTTTGGAAGAATGGAAACTTGGCGCCGCAATGAACCGCGGGGCCGATGTTGTTGCACCACATGTGCGACCCGGTGAAAGTGCTGCTTTCGAAGCGTTGCATGGTTTTTTGGACCGAATCTCAGACTATTCAGTGGATCGGGATCGTCTGGATAAGGACGGCACATCGGATTTGTCGGAATACCTGTCCTTGGGCGAGATCGGCCCGCGCAGCGTCTGGCACGCGGTCCAGCGGGCCGCGATGACCGGCGCACAGGGCACTGAGGCTTATCTGCGGCAACTGGTCTGGCGTGAGTTCGCCTATCACCTGATGTTTCACACACCGCAGTTATTGACCGAGAATTGGAAGGCGGAATGGAACGCGTTCCCTTGGAACACCGATGCCAGCCACCCCGACGTTGTTGCGTGGCAGCAAGGCCGTACCGGTATTCCGGCGGTGGATGCCGGACTGCGACAGATGTACGTGACCGGCCGAATGCACAACCGAGCCCGCATGATCGTGGCCAGTTACCTGACCAAGCATCTGATGACACACTGGAAAATCGGTATGGATTGGTTTGCGGATTGTTTGATCGACTGGGACCCGGCCGCAAATGCGATGGGCTGGCAATGGGTTGCAGGTTCGGGGCCGGATGCATCTCCGTTCTTCCGGATTTTCAACCCACTGACTCAACAGGAAAAGTTCGATCCAAACAGGGCATTTCTGAGCCGGTGGATCGCCGAAGGACAGGCCGAGCCCTCAGCCACGGCATTATCCTATTTCGAGGCTGTGCCGCGATCATGGGCCTTGAATCCTGCCTTATCCTATCCGGAACCGGTGGTTGATCTTGCTGCTGGTCGGGCACGAGCTTTAGCGGCCTATGAAAGCCGAAAAACCGGGTAAGGAACTGAAAACTTGCCATAAACACAAACTCGGCCTAGCTTTGAACCACGGCCGCACAGGGGAGAGCGGATGATCCTTACGACAACGGAGGGGCAGAAAGATCTGCCCCGGTACTTTGGACAAGTCTTCAAGATGCTGAACCGGATGGAATCCGGTCGGATGGACATCGCCTTGCCTGATGGTCGGGTGTTTCGTTCCGAAGGGGCCAAACCTGGACCGGTTGCACGCGTTGATATTCATGACCCGGACGTGTTTGCGCGCCTGATCCGAGAGGGCGAACTGGGATTTTCCGATGCTTACCTGGAAGGCGATTGGAGCACCCCGGACCTACGATCCTTTATGGACCTTGTGCATCTGGGCACCGAGACCGTTTATGACGATTTCACTGGTAAGTTTCTTGTGCAGGCGTACGAACGCCTGCGCTTTTGGCTGCATCGGAACAATCGGCGGCAGGCCAAGAGGAACATCTCGTACCACTACGATCTGGGCAATGAGTTCTATGGTTTGTGGCTGGATGACACCATGACCTATTCCAGCGCTCTGTTTGAAACCGGGCAGGAGAGTCTAGAAAAAGCGCAAACCGCGAAGTACGCCAGCATGGTCGATGAAATGGGCGCAAAGCCCGGTGACCACATCCTTGAGATCGGTTGCGGCTGGGGTGGTTTCGCCGAATATGCCGCAAAAGAGCGTGGCCTACGGGTCACAGGTTTGACGATCAGTCAGGAGCAGTTGAACTTTGCCAGGCAGCGCATTGAAAATGCAGGTCTTTCCGACCTTGTAGAGTTCAAGTTGCAGGATTATCGAGATGAGAAGGGGCAGTATGACGGGATTGCCTCGATCGAGATGTTCGAGGCCGTGGGGCAGAAATACTGGCCTGTTTACTTCGACACCGTGCGAGAGCGCCTGAAACCGGGGGCACAGGCGACGTTACAGATCATCACCGTAGCGGATCACCGATGGGAAATATACAAGAACGGCGTTGATTTCATTCAAAAATATATTTTCCCGGGCGGAATGCTTCCGTCGCCCACGGTCCTGAAGCAACAGGTTTCCGACGCGGGTCTGAACGTGGTGAAATCACGGGAATTCGGCAAAAGCTATGATCTTACCCTGCGTCGCTGGTACGAGACATTCAACGACAAATGGGACGAAATTGCCGAAATGGGGTTTGATGAGCGTTTCCGCCGCATGTGGAACTATTATTTGACTGCATGCGGCGCAGCCTTTGACACTGGTAACTGCGATGTGACACAGATCACTATAGCAAAACCCAGTTAACAAACGGAAATACCGAATGCCCAGTGCTCCGCGTCTCGTTGCTGCAATTTGTCTGTTGGTGGTGGCCTTTATCGTTTCAGGCATGATCATCGACAATGGCGAAGAGGGTAAGGATTACGGCGCGTTCACGACAATCAACATGATTATCGGTCTGGTCTGTGGATGGATGATCATGGGCAAACGAGTGGGCCGGGGCTGGACCGGAGCGGTCAATAATGGGCTGACGGGGATGACGTCGCTTGTTTTCTGGGGGCTTTTTGTTCAGGGCTGCTACGAGATGTTCCGCCTGGCCATGCGTCACCGGTATGACGGGCCTTTCGACGCTCTGATCGGGATCTTCAAGATCGGGATCGAATATAGCCAATTCCTGCTGGCGCCGGAAATTTTGTGGACTTTGGTGATCGGAGCCCTTATCGCCGGGCTAGCAACAGAAGAAGCCAGCCGCCGCTGGCGGTAACCCTCTGGAATTCAGCGCGAGTTTCAATTCAGTGTCAGATTTGTTCTTTTACGGCACGCTCAGGCATCAGCCGCTGCTTGAACTTGTGCTTGGTCGCACCTTATCGCAATTGGCGGTGTCGCAGGCCTGCCTGCAAGGTCACGCCGTGTATGCCGTTGCAGGGCAGGCCTTCCCGATGATCGTGCAGGAACAAGGCAGCAAGGCCGAAGGACTGCTGGTGCAGGGCTTTACCCAAGAGGATCTGGACAGGCTGGCCTATTACGAAGGTGGGTTTGATTATGATCTCAGTCCACAGGATGTGGAGCTAGCCGACGGATCAAAAGCCGCAGCCAGCGTGTTCTTTCCCGAGCCCGGCCTCTGGACCCCGGACGGGCCATGGTCGCTGCAAGGCTGGATCGACAACTGGGCCGAAGTGACCCTTCTGGCCGCAGAGGAAGAGCTTGCGTATTTCGGTAAGGTCGATGCGACCACGATTGCCCGCAATTTTGGGCCAATTCGCACCCGCGCTTGGGCAAAACTGGCCGCGCGCAAGCGCCGAACAGGCGATCCGCGCGACACGGCCAAGGATGTCATCGTCGGAAGCCACAAGCGCGCCTATGTGAACTATTTCGGCGTGGAAGAGCTGGAGGTGCAACACCGCCAGCATGACGGCACAATGGGGCCGGTTCTGCCCCGAAGCGGCTTGATGCAAGGGGCCGCCGTGGTCGTCTTGCCCTATGACCCGGTCCGTGACACGGTCTTGCTGGTCGAACAATTCCGCGCGCCGGTGTTTCTGATCGACGACCCTGAGCCGTGGATGTGGGAGCCGGTGGCCGGCATGATCGACCCCGGTGAAACTCCGGAACAGGCTGCATATCGGGAAGCGCAGGAAGAGGCGCAGGTGACGCTGGAAACATTGGAGTATGCGGGCGGGGCCTATTCTTCGAGCGGGTCGTCGACCGAGTATATTTACCTCTATGTCGGGCTGGGTGATCTGACCCGGACTATCGACAATGGCGGCTTGGCCTCTGAAGGTGAGGATATCCGCACGCAAATCCTGCCCTATGCCACCTTTATGCAGAAGGTGGATAACAATGAATTCAAGGATTTGCCTCTGCTGTCGCTCGCCAATTGGCTGGCCCGGCATCGCGACCGCCTGAGGGGGTGAGGATCGCCGCTTGTGGTTGTCGCACGGCATCTGTAAATCTTCGTTGATACGTAATGAAATGAGGGCGCCATGCGCATTGCACGAGACCTTGCCGACGCAGTCGGGAAAACACCGCTGATCCGGCTGAAGCGCATCAGTGAAGAGACCGGGTGCGAAATTCTCGGCAAGGCCGAGTTCATGAACCCGGGTCAATCGGTCAAGGATCGCGCGGCGCTTTACATCATTCGCGACGCCATTGCGCGCGGCGACCTGAAGCCTGGTGGCACTATTGTCGAGGGCACAGCTGGCAATACCGGTATCGGTCTGGCACTGGTCGGTGCGTCGATGGGGTTCAAAACCGTGATCGTGATCCCGGAAACCCAGTCCGAAGAAAAGAAAGACATGCTGCGTCTGGCGGGCGCACAATTGGTGCAGGTTCCGGCCGCGCCGTACCGCAACCCGAACAACTTCGTACATTACTCGCGCCGTCTGGCCGAGGAACTGGCGCAGACCGAACCCAACGGCGCGATCTGGGCAAACCAGTTCGACAACGTCGCCAACCGTCAGGCCCATGTCGAAACAACCGGCCCGGAAATCTGGGAACAGACCGGCGGCAAGGTCGACGGCTTTGTCTGTGCAGTGGGCTCTGGCGGTACGCTTGCCGGTGTGGCCGACGCGTTGCAGCCTAAGGGCGTCAAGATCGGTCTGGTCGATCCGATGGGGGCAGGGCTTTACTCCTACTACACGACCGGTGAGATCGCGATGGAGGGTAGTTCCATCGCCGAAGGTATCGGCCAGGTGCGGATTACCAAGAACCTGGAAGGGTTCAAGCCGGACTTCTCGTACCAGATGACTGACAACGAGGCGCTTCCGCTGATCTTCGACCTGCTGCGCGAGGAAGGTCTGGTCATGGGCGGCTCGACCGCGATCAATATGGCGGGCGCTGTGCGTATGGCCAAGGATCTGGGGCCAGGTCATACTATCGTGACGATCCTGTGCGACTACGGCACGCGCTATCAGTCCAAACTGTTCAACCCTGAATTCCTGCGTGAAAAAGAGCTACCGGTACCGGATTGGATGACCGAAGCCCCGCGCAGCATTCCCGGCGTATTCGAGGACGTATGATGCTGCGGCAGGTCCGCCTGTTTTTAGCGCTCTTTTTGGTTTGCTTTGCCATGCTGGGCGGCCCCGTAGCCGCCGAGCTGACCGATCAGCAAAGCGAGTACTACCAGAATTGGCTTGCGACAGCGGACCGTGCCGAGGCCGAGATCGAAGCCGACCGAACCTCGAATGCAGCGCTCGAAAACTTGCGGGCTGAAATCCACAATTACCGAGAAGATTTCAACGAGGCCCGCAGCGCCAATACGGATCGCATCCAGACGCTGGATGCCCAGATTAAGGCCCTTGGCCCCGCGCCAGAAGGCGACGCGACCGAACCCGAAGAAATCGCTAAACTGCGGGCCCATCTTGAGGATCAACTGACCAGCCTACAGGTTCCTCAGATCATTTCGGAAGAAGCCTTCAGCCGCGCCAACGGCCTAATCAGCGAAATCGACCGGCTGTTGCGTGACAGGCAGGCGAAGGAATTGCTTGAACGCGGCCCATCTCCGATGAACCCGGCTTATTGGGGCCCGGCGTGGATCGATATCGTCGAATCCGTACGTAGCCTAATCGATGAATCGTCACAAAACCTGAAAGCCAATATCGTTCAGGACCGTTTGCAGGATCGCGGTCTAGGCATCTTGTTCCTGATCATTGCTGCGGGCGTGCTGCTTTATTACGGTCGGTACTGGTCCGAAGCTGCTGGCGAGTATCTGCGCGGCCTTGGTGGGCGCGGCATTGGTGTCTGGTCATTTTTGGTATCGCTTCTGCGTATCCTGCTGCCCTGGCTGGGTGTTTGGCTGCTGGTGCAGGCGATCATAATGACGGGGATTATGGGGCTTCGGGGCACGTTGCTGATCCAGAACGTGCCGTACTGGGCTGCCCTAATCTTTTACTACGACTGGATCGGACGTCAGCTGTATCTGACGCAGGCGGCGCAGAGCTTCAACCGCTTGTCCCGCAAGAACGTCACCGAATTGCGGGTGTATCTCGACATTCTGGCGGTCTTCTTGATCGCTTATGAATTCGGGCTGGTGTTCGATCAGATCGAGAACATCTCGGATGCAACTCGGGCGGTCATCAGCTTCCCGGTGGTTTTGGGCACCGCTGTGATCCTGTTGCGTATCCGCCGTATCCGGGCCAGCAGGATGGTGGCGGACGACGGCGAGGCAGGTGAGAAAACACCCAACGCCAGCCTGAGTCAGATTATGGAGTTCCTACGCAAGGCTTTGTTCCTGCTGGGGATAGTCAGTCCGATCCTTGCGCTGGTCGGTTACACCAATGCAGCCGAGGCGATTGTTTTCCCGGCCGTGAAAACGCTGGTGCTGTTTGCGGCTTTGGCAATCCTCCATCGTTTCCTGACCTCGGTCTACGGCTGGCTCAGCGGGCAGGGAGAGTCGGCGCGAGATTCTCTGTTCTCGGTGCTTGCCGGCTTTGTTCTTGCCATACTGACACTGCCGATTCTGGCACTGTATTGGGGTGCGCGGCAAACCGATCTGCTCGAGGTCTGGTCTCGGCTTTTGCTGGGATTCGACATCGGTGGCGTCACGATCTCGCCCAGCAACTTCTTCACATTTCTTGCCGTGTTCGCAATCGGCTACGGGCTGACCCGATTGCTTCAAAGCGGACTTCGTAACTCGCTGCTGCCGAAAACCAGTATCGACCCGGGCGGGCAGAACGCAATTGCGGCGGGCACCGGCTATGTTGGGATTTTCCTGGCGGCGTTGGTTGCCATCATGGTGGCCGGGTTCGATCTGTCATCCCTAGCTATTGTCGCTGGTGCGCTGTCCGTTGGTATCGGTTTTGGCTTGCAGACTATCGTTTCGAACTTTGTCTCGGGTATCATCTTGCTGGTCGAGCGCCCGATCTCTAAGGGCGACTGGATCGATGTGAACGGGATGATGGGCTATGTGCGCGACATCTCGGTGCGGTCCACGCGGATTGAAACGTTTGACCGGACCGATGTGATCGTTCCGAATTCGGACCTCATCAGTGGAGTGGTAACAAACTACACGCGCGGCAACACCATCGGGCGGGTCATCGTACCGGTGGGTGTAGCCTATGGCACTGACACTCGCGTAGTCGAGAAAATCCTGGGCGAGGTGGCGAACGCGCATCCGATGGTGCTGGCGCATCCGGCCCCCAGCGTTGTGTTCCAGGGCTTTGGTGCGGATTCTCTGGAATTCGAGATTCGCGCCATTCTGCGCGACGTGAACTGGGTGCTTTCGGTGAAATCCGACATGAACCACGAGATCAACCGCCGCTTTGTCGAAGAGGGGATCGAAATCCCGTTCGCACAGCGCGACGTCTGGCTGCGCAACCCCGAGGCGTTGCAGAGCCAGCCATCTGCGCCGCAGCAAAAAACTGAGGCTGACGCCGCGAAACCGGCTTCAAATCCGACGTCCACCACGCCCGTTGATATGACAGAGGCAGATCTGGGCGATGGGGATGGAGACGAGATTTAACCGCGTGTGTGGCTTAACTGCGGAAGGTTGAATTTTCGCCGTAATCGCCCCTTGCAAATCCCCCGGCGATGGTCCAAAGATCGCGCCCACGGAGAGGTGGCCGAGTGGTCGAAGGCGCACGCCTGGAAAGTGTGTAGGCGGGAAACCGTCTCCAGGGTTCGAATCCCTGTCTCTCCGCCATAACACCCAATTTACTATGTGCACCTGACCGACATCAGACCGAGCGTGTGATGCCGCCATCGACGCGGATGTTCTGACCGGTGATATACGCACCACCGTCCGAGGCTAGAAAGGCCACAGTGGCGGCGATCTCATCATAGGCCTTGCCATAGCGTTCCATCGGGATGCGTGCCTTCCACTCGGGGTTTTCGGGCAGGCTGTCGATGAAACCCGGCAACACATTGTTCATGCGCACATTGTCGGGGGCGTATTTGTCCGCAAAAAGCTTGGTATAGGCCGCAAGCCCCGCGCGCATCACGCCTGAGGTCGGGAAGACCGGGTCTGGCTCGAACGCGGCAAAGGTTGAAATGTTGATGATCACACCGGATTTCTGGTCGATCATGACAGGCGCGACAATCCGCGTGGCACGTACGGCGTTGAGGAAATAGACCTCCATCCCTTCGTGCCAGTCCTCGTCGCTGATTTCCAGAACCGGTGCGCGGGGGCCGTGGCCAGCCGAGTTCACCAACACATCCACGCGGCCCCATTTTTCCATGACCTCATCCACGAGGTGTTGCATGTCTTCGCTGGATCGGTTGGTGCCGGTTGCACCGATGCCGCCAAGCTCCGCCGCCAGCGCTTCGCCCTTGCCTGAGGACGACAAGATAGCAACGTTGAACCCATCGGCCGCCAGCCGGCGCGCGCTTTCTGCGCCCATACCGCTGCCGCCGCCCATGATGATTGCGACTTTCTTCTCAGCCATGTTTGCCTCCGTTCAATTGTAGCATTTGGTCTGGGGTCAACATGGGGTGTGGTGCGACGTTTGACCAATCAGTAATTCTGTCTTAATCCTGTAGAATAACTACTGAATGAGACGCTTGAGTTATGCGCAAACTGCCGCCCCTGAACGCGCTGAAGGCATTTGAAGCCTCGGGCCGTCACCTCAACTTCAGCCGGGCAGCTGACGAGCTGGGCGTGACGCAGGGGGCTGTCGCGCAACAGGTGCGGTCGCTTGAGGAACTATTGAAAATCAAACTTTTCGATCGGAAACCCAGAGGGTTGTCTCTGACGGATGAAGGCCGAAAATACCTTGCTCCGATCCGCCGCGCTTTTGATGTGATGGCCGAGGCGACAGCTAACCTTGCGCCGCAGGATATCGTTGTGACCATTAGCACGACACCGTCATTTGCTACACGCTGGCTGGTGCCAAGGTTGGGACTGTTCGCGCAGGATCATCAGGATATACGATTGCGTTTGGATGCCTCCAACGCGCTGGCGAACTTTCAGACGGATGGGGTTGATATCGCGGTTCGGCAGGGGAAGCCGCCATTTGGGCCGGGGCTGATCGCCGAACCATTGTTTGCCGCCGACCTGATCGCGGTATGTCATCCCGATCTGGCATTGGGCGACAAGATCCGTTCGCCAGCCGATTTGCTAGACCATGTCCTGCTGGAGGATACACATGGCCAATGGCCGTTGTTTCTTGAGGCCGCACTGGGTGAGGTTTCGCCAACTGGTTTGAAAACGATGGCGTTCAGCCAGACGTCTCTGGCCATTGATGCCGCTATTGCGGGGCAGGGCGTGGCTTTGGCCAACCGTGAATTTGTTGCGGATGATCTGCAGGCGAAGCGTCTGTGTCAGCCGATTTCGTTTTCGACCGAAGTGCAGGAAGGGTACCACGTCGTCACCCCGCGCCACCCCAGAAATCCCCGGATTGTTTCCGCTGTACGTAGATGGCTACTTGCGCAAGTCTGACGATGATGCGCGAGCAACCCAAGCAATGCCGCAGGAAGGGCGTATTGCTGCCATATCCCGCGCGTAAAAATCGGCAGAATTAAAGAGCGGTCACATTCATCGCGGAATTTCAGGTCGGGTTATGTGTCGCAACGGTAACGACCCCTCGAAATCTCGCGCTAGCCAATTAGCGAAAGCCGATTGTTGGGATATCAAGAGCCGCAACTAAAAGTGAAACAAAAATACACGAGCAGCCAGTTCCGGGTAAACGCGACCTGATCGCGCGGACTCGGACCAAAATCTCGGTCGGAGGTTCAATGTTATTGTCCGTTGTCGTGCCCTGCATGAACGAGGAGGACTCGATCCCGATGCTGGTCGAGCGTTTGATTGCTGCGACCACCGCGTGGCAGGGCGACACCGAGATTGTGCTGGTTGATGACGGATCGACCGATGACACCTGGAACGCCATCTGTGCGCAGTGCAGAGACCACTCTGCGATCCGTGGTCTGAAACTGTCGATGAACCGCGGTCATCAGGTGGCGCTGACTGCCGGGCTGATGGCAGCAAAGGGTGAGCGGATCTTTATGCTCGACGCCGATTTGCAGGACCCGCCCGAGCTGTTGTCGGACATGATGGCCATGATGGATCGCGGCTATGACGTTGTGTATGGGCGCCGCAGTGAACGCAAGGGCGAAAGCTGGTTCAAGAAGGTTACGGCTCATGGGTTCTATCGCGTGCTCAACCGGCTATCCGATGTGCCGATTCCTAACGATACGGGCGATTTTCGTCTGGTGACCCGACGGGCGCTGGACGCGGTGCTGCAAATGCCCGAGCGCGCACGCTTTATCCGGGGGATGTTCGCCTGGGCCGGGTTCCGTCAGATCGGTATCGAATACATCCGCGATCCGCGTGTGGCGGGCGAAACCAAATACCCGCTGTCCAAGATGATCCGGTTCGCTTTTGACGCGCTGGCCAGCTTCTCAATCAAGCCCTTGCAGATCGCGACGCGGATGGCGTTTCTGACTTTGATCATCGCCGCGCTGATGGGTGTCTATGTGTTCGGGTCGCTGATCCTGTACAGCACGGTCGCAGGTTGGGCCTCCACCGTTTTGATCATCAGCTTTTTCTCGGGCATTCAGTTGCTGACGCTTGGCATCATGGGCGAATATCTGGGCCGCCTGTACGTCGAGGCCAAAGGTCGGCCGTTGTTCTTCGTGGACGAGCAAGCCGGAGACGCGGTCGAGCCCGTCGTTGAGCACATTGTCAGACAGCGATGACCGAACGTCGCCGCATATTCCGTTTTGCGGTCGTCGGAACCGGGGTGGCGGCCTATTACATGGTGACCTACCTAGGGTTGCTGCATCTGTTGGGCTCACCCTGGATTGCCAACCTTTTGGCTTTTGGATCGGCGATCCTGATCCAGTATGTCGGCCAGACCGCATGGACATTTGGCAAACCTCTGGCCGCCCCGGCACAGTTCGGACGCTTTCTTTGCATGATCGGGGTGGGCCTGGTCGTGTCTTCTGCACTAACCGGCCTCATCGGGCCGCGTCTGGGGGTGCCCGAGACCGTCTCGGCCGCCTCAGTCGTCGTGGTCCTACCGATAATCAACTTCGTGATCCTTCGCCTTTGGGTCTATCGCGAGCGAAATTCAATCTAGAGATCAGTCATGTCGCACATCTATTCCAACGAGTTCTTTGACTATATCGACCAGGGTGCACGGCGCTCGGCCAATAGCCTGATCCGGTGTCTTCAATCGAAGATCAAACCCGAGAGCGTCATCGATTTCGGATGTGGCAGGGGGGTCTGGCTGTCGGAATGGGCCGCGGCAGGGTGCACGGATATCGCAGGCGTTGACGGTGACTATGTGGACCGCGAAAGGTTGGCCATTCCTGTGGATGCGTTTTTTGGCAAGAATCTTGTCCAGCCAATCGATCTGGGACGGCGCTTTGATCTGGCTCAGTCGCTTGAGGTCGGAGAGCACCTGCCGCATGAGGCTTCGGTCAGTCTGGTGCAAAGCCTGACAACCCATTCCGATCTGGTCCTGTTCTCGGCAGCCGTGCCGGGGCAGGGCGGCGAATTCCATATCAACGAGCAGCCGCTTTCCTTCTGGCAAGATCTGTTCGCCGAGCGCGGATATACGGCCTATGACTGCCTGCGCCCCGAATTGTTCGGCGACACAAGCATTGAGCCTTGGTACCGCTATAACTCGGTTCTCTATGCCAATGATGCAGGCGCTGCAAAGCTGCCGCCCGAGGTTCTGAAGACCAAAACGGACGGCGCTTTGAAAGAGGTTGGATCCTTTGGATGGAACCTGCGGAAGATGGTTGTGCGCCGTTTGCCGCGCACAACGGTCACGGCGATCGCACAGGCGCGGGCGTCGATCATTGCGCGCTCATACGGGGGAGAGAAATGAACTCCCGGTCCCTGGGGCGTGAATTCGCACGCCTGTTCGTGCTGTGCTTTTGCGTGTTGATCCTGGCATATCTACCGTTGATTGAGGATCCTTTCGTTCGGCATGATGATTTTCCCGCCCTGCTTGGCACCCGCAAGGAAGCCTTGCTGAAGACGCTGGATGAGGGACGCTGGCTGAACTACTGGTGGCAGTTCCGACCGTTTTTCCTGCCATCTCCGGTCCATTTGATCCTGTATATAACGGGTTGGTCGCTCTTTTCTGCCGCAACCGCGCTAAGCCTTTTGGATCGTGACGTTGACGGCTGGTATAAGGGCTTTCTTGCCATTTTCGTGGCGCTTTCGATCCCCGCTTATCTGATGTCCTTCTGGTTCAATACCTTGTTGCCGGGCGTCTGGGTGGTAGCGCTTTTTGCGGTGGCGGTCGTGTTCCTGCCGCATCGCACGGTGCTTGGCCTATTGGTCGTGGCGGTGCCGTTGTCCTTTATGGCCTATACGACTTATCCGTTCCTGCTGCTGAGTCTGGTTTTGCTGTCCCGCAATGCGCCCAAAACCTACAAGAGCATGGCGATCACGCTGGGAGTGTTCGTCGTCAGCCTTGCTTTGGGTGTGCTGGCTGTCTATTCGCTGAACTACATCTATCACGGGGTGTTCGGCATTCCGGTTGCCCAATGGCGCGAACCGAGCGAAGTGCATTCCTTTGCCGATTTGCTGGCTAACATTGAAAAGCAAAAGGTGTATCTGCACAAAATCCTCGAGCAGATGGGTGGAGGCGTCACAAGACACGGTGTTGTCATTCCTCTGATGTTCCTAGCCGCTTGGGTGGCCTTGTTCGTCTGGAACAGGTTTGTAGCCATGGCTGTTCTTGCGGCCGTTCTGATGGGGTTGGCACCACTTGTGGGCAAGGCTTTGATGTCTGGTGTTCAGGTGCCGCTACGAACGCTGGGCTGGCTTTGGCTTCTGTTCGGGTTCTGTATCGTTTCGGTTGCCGTACATCTGGCAAAGTCCGGCGGCAGGTGGATGAGCCTCGCCCGTATCGCGATCCTGTGCGTGTTGCTGTTCAACATGCTGGCGATCGCAAAAACCACGTACTTTGCGTTCCCTCTGTGGCAGTACGCCACCAAAGATATGGCCAGTTCTGTGCCGGACGGCACGGAGACCATCTATGTTTATGGGAACTATATGGAGGTTGAAGGCGCGCGGAAGGCAGCGATTCAGCAGACCCGGGGATTGCGGCTCAGGCTGGCTTACCTGACAGGGGCCACAGTGTTCATCTGCGACGACAAGCCAAAGGGCTGTATGGATATTGAACCGCCTTTCGATCCTAACGGCCCGAACGGGGCTCCGGTCATCAAACCGGTTGGGCAAGACGTGTTCATTCTGCTGCCCGCGCCCGAAGCCGTTTCCTGAGGCTCTTGGATACGCATCCCATCCCGTTCTGCAGGTTGGGAAAAGGCCAATTGTAACGGAAATAAGAACGATTTATGAAGGGGCGGATTTCAGAGCCATCGCCCTGAGGGCGCGTGTATTTGGTAAACAGGACCCGGCAAATATGATTGACCTGAGTGACCTTACTCCGTTGCGGAAAAGTCAAAATTACATGATTTTTCAGCACCCCGAGCTAGAAGGTGCGTTGTTGAAGGTCCGTATTGATGAACCGGGGCGCAAGCACCTGTTGCCGCGCTATTCTGAATGGCGCTACGGAAACTTGCGGCAGTGGAACCGCGAGGCTAATGAATACCTTGCCGCGCTGCATCGTAGATGCCCGGAGATCGAACGTCTGGCCCGGTTCGAAGGGTACGCTCCGACATCTCTGGGGCCTGCAATGGTGGTGGAAAAGCTGACCGGACCGGATGGTAAGCTAGCGCCGACTCTTCGATCAGAACTGGCGACTTTCAAAAACGACCGGGAAGGGCGCCAGCGCTTGCACCAGGAGTTCATGGAGTTGTTGGACGATCTTGAACGGGGTCAGATCGTCGTCGGCGATATGGGGTTGGAGAATATCGTGCGTGCGCAAGAGCGTGGCGGAAAGCTGGTCATTATCGACGGTCTGGGCGAAAGGGTGGTGTTCCCGCTGGCCTTGTTTAGCAATTGGGCTTTCCGCAAGTCGATCCAACGCCGCCGGGAGCGCATGACCCAGGGGTTCAGGCTGGACGCCCCAGACAAAGCCTAGGGTTTACCCTGCTACACGCAAAGGTATCGCGCTTTTGACTTCTTTCTGGACCTCTTCGATCAGCGCTGTCCCTGCGGGATTCCGGCGTTTTAAGTGCGTCCGCGCGACGTAAGCAATGCCGGGCGGGTCGGGGAACAGACCGTCGATGATTTCCATATCCGGGGTCACATGTAGGCCGTTCAGCAGAGCCACGCCCAGCCCTGAACGCACCGCCGACTGAATGCCGGCTGCACTTGGGCATTCCAGAACATTGTCAAATCGGTGCGGCCCGTGTCCGATGCCCCAGTGTCGGTAAAAACACTGGCTGTCGAAAGATAGGAACGGCACCGGGACCGTCGTATCGACGCGGAATTCAGGCGATTTGACCCAATGCAGATCATCCTCGAACAGGATCAAGTCATCAGGCAGAACGTCCTGACGAAAGATCTGCATGACCGCCACGTCCAGCTCTCCGGCCTTGAGCCAGGCCTGTACATTCAAGCTTTGGCTGGTGCGCGTGCGGACCTGAACGTCGGGGTATAACCGTGTGAAACGGCCCAGAATTCGGGCAATGCCGCTGGTGGTGGTGTCTTCGGTCATACCCAGACGGATGGTGCCAGATAGTGGTTTCTTGCCCAGGGCCGCCAGGGCCTCATCATGCAATTCGGTGATCCGACGGGCGTATTCGCACAGTCGCTGACCCGCATCAGTGAACAGCGGCCCTCCGGTGCGACGCGCCAGCAGGTCGCAGTCCAAAGCCTGCTCCAGTCTTCGGATCTTGTGGCTGACCGCCGACTGCGACAGCGCCAGATGTTCTGCGGCCCGTGTGACGCCGCCATGGGCCGCGATGGCAAGCAAGGCCCGAAGGGCATCGATTTCCAGACGTTCGTTCATTTGCACTCACATGACAAAAACAGATAGATTGATGACAATCATTCATTTGAGTCACATCCTAGCGCCGGTTTAGTCATCAGGAAAGACAAATCACCGGAGGCAAACCATGTCACATCTCGTCACTGACCACGCTTTGATCAACAACACACGCATAGCCCACGGAATTTTTGGCTCAGGCGAATCGGTCGTGCTGATCCACGGAACGCCGTCGTCCTCCTATATCTGGCGCAACGTGCTGCCGGTACTGGTTGAGGCTGGCTACAAAGTTCATGTCTACGACCTGTTGGGCTTTGGCCTGTCCGAACGCCCGTGGGATCCGTCGGTTGATACATCTGTCACGGCGCAGGTTCCGATCCTTGAGGGGCTGCTGGACCTGTGGGGGTTGGATGACCTGCACGTGATCTCGCACGATATCGGCGGTGCGGTCGCGCCGCGTTTCGCCGTCCAATCGCCAGACCGGGTGCGATCACTGACCATGATCGACGTCGTCAGCTTTGACAGTTGGCCTTCAAAACGGACCAAGGAGCAGATGCAATTGGGTCTGCAGCACTTAATCGACGCACCGGATTCCCAGCATCGAGAGCATTTTCGAGATTGGCTATTGTCTGCTGTGGCAAATAAACAGCGCTTGGCCGATACGGTGCTTGAAACCTATCTGGACTTTATCAGCGGACCCATCGGGCAGGGCAGCCTGTTCCAGCATCAGGTCGGGCATTACGACCCCAAGCACACCAACAGCATCGACTATGCGAAACTCGGTGCATTGCCGGTTCAACTGATCTGGGGCGCGGATGACGCGTGGCAGGTGGTCGACTGGGGGCACAAGCTGCATGACACCATTCCGGGGTCGGAGCTACACATTCTGGAAAACTGTGGTCACTTCGCGATGGAGGACCGGCCGGAACAGATATCGGCCCTTTTGGTCGACTTCCTCAGACGGAATGGGTGAGGCATGGCAGAGATCGATGCCTCTCGCCGCGGCCTGACGACCGTGTTTGAAGTTACCGGATCGGTGTTGGCCATGGCTTACGCTTTGCTGATTGCGTCGAATACCGGGGCAGAACTGCTGGGCTTTGCGTTACTGTTGTTGTCTGCTGGTCTGTTCGCTGCTTGGGCGGTGATCGACCGGCGTTGGACTTTTCTGCTGCTACAAGGGTTCTATGCGACCTCGGCCATCATCGGGTTGATCCGCTGGGCGTAAACTACGCATAGGGCTGTCGTAGATTTCCTGCTAGGACAGCCCTATGCGCATCGAAAAAAGAATCGAGATCGGCTTTCTGCTGTTTGACGGCTTTCCGATGGCCTGCCTGACTTCGGTGATCGAACCGTTGCGGGCGGCCAACGAAATTGCAGGACAGCAGGCGTTCTGCTGGTCGCTGATTTCGGAGCATGGACAAAAGGTCCAATCCAGCGCCGGTGTCGGGTTTGAGGCTGAACGATCACTGGCCGATTGCAAGGATGTCGACATTCTGTTTCTGCTCAGCAGCCCGACCTCGGTTTTTGACAACCCAACGGCGGGGAATGGCGTATTACGCAGCCTTGGTCGCCACGGCACGGTTCTTGGCGGCATCAGCGCCGGGGTTTTCCCTTTGGTGCGGTCCGGGGTGATGCAGGGCCAGCCCGTTTCCGTTCACTGGTGCTATGAGGCTGCGTTCGAAGCCGAATTCCCCGACATGGATACCCGCAGTGAAGTGATCGTCAGGAATGCCAACCGATACACTGTATCGGGTGCGGCGGCAGGCTTCGATCTGGCGCTGCACTTGATTGAAGATCGCCTAGGTGGTGATGTGGCGCATGAGGTCGCCTGTTGGTTCCAACACCCGATGATGCGCGGGGCGGGAGTCCGGCAACAGGTGCCCAGCGCCAATGCGCCGGTTACAGGGGACAGCCTGCCGCCGTTGGTTTCCCGCTGTGTGGCGCTGTTTGGGACCCATATGAGCCATCCGATTTCAATTGCAGACGTGGCGCAGCAAACAGGTGTTACGCCTCGCCAGATCGAACGCGCCTTCAAACAGGCGACGGGTCAAAGTCCCAGTCACTATTACCGCGCCATGAGGATGAAAGCGGCGCGGCAGATGGTCGTTTACACCAAGGACCCGATCCCCGAAATTGCCGAGGCAGTTGGTTACAGCTCGGTTTCACCGCTGTTGGCCCATTACCGCGCAGCCTTCGGGCTGAGCCCTAGTGAAGACAGGCGCCGCATCAACCGATTTCGGGTCGAAGACAACGCACCCTTACCTTCAGTTTAAGCGATGCGTTAAAGCGCCGCGCGCATTGCCGTGACGATGGCATGGTGCAGCGACCCGGCTGAAGACCGTGGGCCGTATATGCTGACCTCCTCGGGCGACTGGTGCAATACGAAACAACCCAGATGATGGATCGAACAGCGCGCAGCGCTACCCTCAACAAGTTTGCGCTGATCGAGTTGGCATAGAAATTCCAGCACCGCAGGGATGCAGTCACCGCTCAGATCGAACCGCGTCCACGCGTCTGTCTGCTCGGTCACCGATGCCGTATCCCCAACGATCGCCTTGACCTGATCCGCAAGATTCTCGTGGCTGTCGAACGGGGCTTCGACCATCCATTGATCCGAACCGATCCAGAACGCTTTGACCGTTGTGCCACCCAATTTGCCGACATCCGGTGCGGGCGCGTCTATTAGCTTGGCAAGCGCCGTGGCGGCTTTGGATTCCTGACCCATGCGCGCGGCGACCGACGCCAGCGCCACTTCGGGGGCCTCGGTGCATGTCACGCCAGCTACAGAGTCTATACGCGGCTCAGCTCCGCCCAGGGCAGTTATCGCAACAAGATTATGCACGCAGACGCTCTCCTTCAGGGTCAACGAAATGAGCCGAGACAAGTTCAATCTCTACCGTCAGATTGGTCAGGGGGGAGACTAGGCGCATTTTTTCGCCCAGCCGCTCTGAACCGTTTTTGACCAGCCCCAGCCCGATATTGCTATTCAGGATCGGTGAGTAGACGGCCGAGGTGACATAGCCCTGATCATGGGCAGCATCGACCGGGCCATCGGCATTCATCAGGTGCCCGCCTGCGGTGATCTTGTCCTCGGATTGCAGAGGTTTGATCCCCACAAGCCGTAACCCATCCGGTTCGACCAACGCTTCTCGTTCCGAGAGGATCGAACCGATGCTGTCCTTCTTCTTCGACACCATCTTGCCCAATCCAAGGTTCAGGGCGGTTGTGGTGCCGTTCAGCTCGTTGCCCGCCGCATGGCCCTTTTCAACCCGCATGACGCCCAGCGCTTCAGTGCCATAGGGGACAACGTCAAACTCTTCGCCCTCATCCATCAGGCGCCGCATCAGCGCATCGCCATAGCGCGAGGGGACAGCGACCTCATAGGCCAATTCGCCCGAGAACGAGATCCGGAACAACCGTGCCCGCAAGCCGCCACAGACGGTGATGTTGCCACACGCCATGAAGGGGAACGCCTCGTTCGAGATATCAAACTCCGGGTCAACGATCTTTTGCAACAGCTTGCGCGCGTTCGGTCCAGCCACGGCATATTGCGCCCAGGCCTCGGTGGTTGAGATCAACTGTACGTCCATGTCCGGGCACAGGCATTGGCGTACGAATTCCATGTGACGATAGACACTTACGGCGTTGGCTGTGGTCGTTGTGACAACGAAGTGATCCTCGGCCAAACGTGCGGCGGTGCCGTCGTCCATAACCATGCCGTCTTCGCGCAGCATCAGGCCATAGCGGGTTTTGCCTATGGCCAGCTTGGCGAATCCGTTGGCGTAAATCCGGTTCAGAAACTCGGCGGCATCCGTGCCCTGCACATCGATCTTACCGAGCGTGGTACAATCACACACCCCGACCGAGGCGCGGGTCTGGCGCACCTCACGGTCCACCGATTGCCGCCAATGCGTCTCACCTGGTTGGGGGAACCATTGCGCGCGCAACCAGTTGCCAACCTCGACAAACACTGCGCCACGTTCCTTGGCCCAATAGTGTGAGGGCGTCAGGCGGGTCGGGTGGAAGTCTTGACCTTTCATGCGACCTGCGAAGGTGGCAATCGGAACCGGGGTGTAAGGCGGACGGAAGATCGTGGTGCCGACCTCTGGGATCGACTTGCCGGCCACTTCTGCCATGATCGCCAGTCCGGTGATGTTCGAAGTCTTGCCCTGATCCGTCGCCATGCCCAGCGTGGTATAGCGTTTCAGATGCTCGACCGAACGGAAGCCTTCCTGATAACTGAGCTTCACATCCTTGACGGTCACGTCGTTCTGCTGATCCACCCACGCGCGCTTGCAGCCTTGGACGTACCAGAAAGACGTTTGCGAGACCGGGGCATCATCGGCCTCGGGCAAGTCGGGCAGAGCGCCGCTCAGGCCCAGTGCCTGTGAAGCCCCGTCAGCACCAGATTGGAGTGCGCCGTGTGTCGACATGATCCCGTTTGCCGCGCCAGCGACGGACAAACCGACGGGCAGGTCGGAACCGGGGACAAAAGCCGCCAGCGCTTCGTTCCAGACCGGGCGCCCGCGTTGGTGGCACGTCAGGTGCACGTTCGGGTTCCAGCCGCCGGACACGCCCAGCGCGCCGCAATCCAAGGTCCGGGTCGAGCCATCAGCCAAGGAGACTTCGACGAAGCTTAACCCGTGACGGCCTTTGGTATTCTTGACCTGAGCGCCCTTCAGAACTTCGTAGTCATAGCTGGAAGGCGCATCCTCACGCACATCAACCACGGCGGCGATCTTGACGCCTTTGGCGTGCAGATCGGTGGCGGTCCGGTGACCGTCGTCGTTGTTGGTGAAGACCGCCACCCGCCGCGAAGCGGTGACCGCGAACCGGTTGGCATAGGTACGCAAGGCGCTGGCCATCATCACGCCGGGGCGGTCGTTGTTTTCGAACGCGATCGGGCGTTCCGTGGCTCCGGCGCAGAGCAACGCCTTTTGCGTATAGATGCGCCACAGGATCTGGCGCGGCTTGCCTGCGGGTAGGGTGGGCAGGTGGTCTCCGGTCCGTTCCACTGCGCCGTAAATGCCGTGGTCGAATGCGCCGATGACCGTAGTACGGGGCATCAACCGGACGTTCGGCAGAGACGACAGCTCGGCTACTGCTTGCGCGGCCCAGTCCGGGGCGCTCTGGTCGCCCACAGCAAAGGTCTCGCTGTTCAAACGTCCGCCAAGGGTGAAATCCTCGTCGGCCAGAATGACATCCGCCCCAGCACGCCCGGCGGTCAGTGCTGCCATCAGACCGGAAGGCCCGGCACCAATGATCAGCAGATCGCAGTGACGGAACCCTTTATCATACTCGTCCGGGTCAGCCTCTTGCGATAGCGACCCCAGACCAGCGGCGCGGCGGATTACCGGCTCGTAGAGCTTTTCCCAAAACGCAGCGGGCCACATGAAGGTTTTGTAGTAGAAGCCCGCCGACAGGAAGTTCGAGAACAGATCGTTCACTGCCAGAGCATCGAATTTCAAACTGGGCCAGCGGTTCTGCGAATGTGCCTCCAGTCCGTCGAACATCTCAACCGTCGTGACACGGGTGTTGGGTTCCTTGCGCGCACCGCTGCGCAGTTCGACCATACCGTTTGGCTCTTCGGACCCGGCAGTTAGCAAACCGCGCGGGCGGTGATACTTGAACGACCGCCCAATCAGCCGCACGTCATTGGCCAGCAGGGCCGAGGCCAGAGTATCGCCCGGATGCGCAGCATAGCTGCGTCCATCGAACCGGAAACTCAGCGAGGTGTTGCGATCAATTTGACCGCCATCAAGCCTGTTTGTCTGTGTCATTTGGATCGCCCCCGAGCGCGGGCCACGTCGCGGGCCAGTTCCACCTTCGAAATCTCATGTGTCAGCGTGTTACGCGTCAAGACCAGCCACGAGCGATCACCCGCCTCGTGATACCAAAGCTCCTGATGCTCACCGGCGGGGTTGTCGCGCAGATAGCCGTATTCATAGAACGCCTCGGCGGCGTTCTCAGACTGCCAGTTGGGGCGGTCGATCAGTGAGGCGTCGCCCAGGTAGGTGAATTCCGACGCGTCACGCGGGCCCAGAAGGGGATGGTTGATAATCATGGTTGGGTCCCCTCAGTGCAGGTTGGGCTGGTTGCCCACGCCTTTTTCGTCGATCATCCGGCCGGTCTGGAACCGGTCTAGGCGATAGGCAGTAGCAACGGGGTGCGGTTCATCCTTTGCCAGAAGATGCGCAAAGCAATGGCCCGAGGCCGGGGTCGCCTTGAATCCGCCGTAACACCAGCCGCCGTTGAAATAGAATCCTTCGACGGGGGTGCGGTCGATGATCGGCGAGCCATCCATCGACATGTCCATCACTCCGCCCCACATCCGAAGCAGACGCGCGCGGCCAATCATCGGCATCAAGGCCACGCCGCCTTCGCAAACATCCTCGACCACAGGCAGGTTGCCGCGTTGGGCATAGGTGTTGTAGCCGTCGATATCACCGCCAAAGACCAGACCGCCCTTGTCGGACTGGCTGACATAGAAGTGACCCGCACCAAAGGTGATGACGCTGGGCAGGATCGGCTTAAGACCTTCGGAAACAAAAGCCTGCAGGACGTGGCTTTCGATCGGCAGCCGCATTCCGGCCATTCCCATTACACGGCTGGAACTGCCCGCGACCGCACAGCCCACTTTGTTGGCACCGATGAAGCCCTTGGTAGTTTCAACACCCAGACACTTGCCGTTCTCGATGCGCAGACCGGTGACCTCGCAGTTCTGGATGATATCCACTCCGTGCAAATCCGCGGACCGCGCAAAGCCCCAGGCCACCGCATCATGGCGGGCCGTACCTGCGCGGCGTTGTACCAGGCCCCCTTTGATCGGAAAGCGGGCGTCGTCGAAATTCAGATAGGGGTGTTCCGTGCGTACCTGATCGGCATCCAGCAATTCGGCATCCGCGCCGTGAAGGATCATTGCATTGCCGCGCCGTGTATAGGCGTCGCGCTGGCCGTCGGTGTGGAACAGGTTGAGGATCCCGCGCTGGCTCATCATGGCGTTGTAGTTCAGGTCCTGTTCGAGACCTTCCCACAGTTTCATCGAGAACTCATAGAACGGCTCGTTCCCGTCCAGCATATAGTTCGAGCGGACAATCGTCGTGTTCCGCCCCACGTTACCGCCGCCGATCCAGCCTTTCTCTACGACGGCCACGTTGCGCAGACCGTAGACCTTGGACAGGTAATGCGCCGTGGCCAACCCATGTCCTCCGCCGCCGATCACGACGATGTCGTAATGCGGTTTTGGTTCGGGCTCGCGCCAGACCGGTTTCCACCCTTTGTGGCCGGTGAGCGCCTCTTTAATGACTCGAAAGCCGGAATATCGCATGAATCGGACCTTTTTTTCCAGAATTCACTATTCTAAGGCGTTTGGATATCCTCAGATGCGACATCGGTTTGCCTGAATCAGACGTGGTTGCACTCCGCTGGGCTCTGGATACCGGAAAACCATTGCACAAAAGCATCTACCTCAGGCGAGCGGCGCTGCACCGCCAGAAAATACCCCTCACTGGCCGGGGCAGAGGTATCGGTTGCACGCAAGACCTGACCAGTTTGCAAGGCGTAGTCAGCAATCAGGGCGTTGACTAAGGCAACGCCGTTTCCGGTTGTAGCCAGCTGCAGAGCAAGGCCGTAGGAATCGACATAAAAGGAAGGAGCGCCAACCGGTTGACCGGTTACTTCGGCCCAGGATGCCCAATTGTCCGACGTCCCAACGGTTCCGATCAGGGGCAGGTCTTGCAGCCCTCCTGACAGTTGCGGGGATTTCACCGCGATCAGGTAATTGGGTTCCAGTGGTGTTGCATCCCGTCCCACCTGTTTGGCCGAACCAAATCGAATCTCGACATCCGCGCGCGAGGCCGCGAACTCATCTGGCCATATCGTGCTGACAAATCGTACGGACGTATCTGGGTTCTGATGCTGAAACCGTGGCAGGGCCGGAGAAATCACCCATTCCAGCACACTGACCGAGGCCGCAACGGTGATGTGCCGCGCCCGCTCCTCAGCCAAATAGGGTGAGGCGGCGGAATGCAGCATCTCAAGCGCGGCTTCGACCTGCGGTAGTAGTTTTCGACCTTCGTCGGTCAGGGACAGACCGCGCGCGTGGCGGTGAAACAGCACCACCCCCAATCGCGTTTCCAGCGATCTGATCTGTTGGCTGACAGCGGATTGCGTCAGGCCGATCTCCTCGGCGGCAGCGGTCGAGCTCAGGCGCCGGGCCGCAGCTTCGAACGATCTGAACCATGTCAATGGGGGCAGGGATTTCGACATTGGTAACCTACATATTAGAGTCACTAATACCTAAGACCAAAGTTCTTTCGTTTGTCAAAGCGACCCCCAGGCGAGGATAGTTTGCCAACGACAGAAGAGGGGGCGCTCGTGGAGCCAAATATTCGGAAAATCGTGACTTATGACGAAGAGGTTCTGGTCGAAGGATTTCGCAAGGCTGAGCGTCCGTGGCGGATGTTTGCGGTTGCGGCCGTGGTGTCGAACCCTTGGGCGGGTCGCTACGTCGAGGACCTGCGGCCCGAAATCCTGAGCTTTGCCCCAATTCTGGGCGAAGAACTGACCAGCCGAATGATTGCGCTAGCGGGCAGTGGTGATGCCATTGAGGCGTATGGCAAGGCCGCCGTCGTGGGGTTGGATGGCGAGGTCGAGCACGCCTCGGGCCTGATCCACACGCTGCATTTTGGCAATCACTTCCGGCAGGCGGTGGGCGCGAAATCCTACCTCTCCTTCACCAACACGCGTGGTCCTGCAAACGCGCCGATCATGGTGCCGTTGATGGACAAGAACGATGCAGGCCGTCGGTCTCACTACCTAACGCTGCAGTTTTCAATTCCCGATGCACCGCGCGCGGACGAAGTAGTGATTGTGCTGGGAGGCGCAACCTCGGGACGGCCTCACCATCGGATCGGAGACCGTTATCAGGACTTGAACGATCTGGGTCATGACGTGGACAACCCGGCCTCGGTCTGAACACGGCGAAGTGGCCGCGATTGACGCGGGCGAGGGGCCTCTGGTCCTTCTGCTGCATGGCGTTGGCTTGCGGGCCGAGGCTTGGGGTGCGCAGATCGATCCGCTGGTCTCCGCCGGATATCGCGTGCTGTGTCCGGATATGCCTGGGCATGGCGAGTCCCCATTCTCTGCGGTCGATGGGCTGGACAGCTACACCGCGCCGGTTGCCGCGCTGATACAGGAACCTGCCGTCTTGATCGGGCATTCCATGGGGGCGCTGATTGCAACGCATATCGCCGCCTCGGGCGATCCGAATGTCAAAGGTGTTGCTGCTTTGAACGCTATCTTCCAGCGGCCAGAAGCGGCCCGAAAATCGGTTCTATCGCGGGCGCACGCGCTGGACGAGGCGCAAGCAAACGATCCGTCGGTCACTCTGCAACGGTGGTTTGCCGAGGATGTATCGGCGGAACGTGACGCCTGTGCGCGCTGGCTGCACGCGGTCGACCCGCGCGCTTACAAGGCCGCCTACACCGTCTTCGCCGAAAGCGATGGGCCGACCAAGGCGCAACTGGCCGCAATTCGCTGCCCGGCCTTGTTCCTAACCGGCGCGGATGAGCCGAACTCAACCCCACAAATGTCGCGGGACATGGCCGGGTTGGCGTCACAGGGGCGGGCCGAGATCATCCCGAACGCCGCGCACATGATGCCGATGACCCACGCGGAAGAGGTTAACGCCATCCTGTTGCGTTTTCTGCAGGAGTGCTTGCCATGACAACGCTTGACCCCCGCGCCCTGCGTGATGCCTTTGGTAGTTTCATGACCGGTGTGACGGTGGTGACAACGCGCGACGCGACCGGTGCTCCGGTCGGTTTCACGGCCAATTCCTTTTCTTCCGTGTCCCTTGATCCGCCGCTGTTGCTGGTCTGCCCGGGCAAGTTCCTGTCCAGCTATGAGGTTTTCACCAGCTGCCGACATTTCGCCGTCAATATCCTGGCCGAGGGTCAACAGGACGTCTCGAACACCTTTGCCGGATACAAAGGCGATCGGTTTGCGAAAGTTGCTCACCGGGACGGCGTACAGGACCTGCCGTTGATCGACGGAGCGCTGGCGCAGTTCTGCTGCGAAACGCATCAGGCCATCCCAGCGGGCGACCACACAATTCTAATGGGGCGGGTGCTTGAGTTCTCGCACGCTGTGGGTGACGGCCTTGGCTATGTTGGCGGCTCGTATTTCAGCCTTGGGCTGGAACGCGAGATGGACTCGAAAGTGCCTACACTGTGCGGTGCCATTATTACCTCCGGTAATATGGTTTTGCTGGAGCATCACGACGGTTGTTTCCGTCCGGTTCAGGTCGCTGGGGCCGAGCCCGGTGGCCAGCGACACAGGCTGGAACAGGGACTGGCCCAGCGGGGCATCCATGCACAGATCGACCAGGTTTATTCCGCGTTCAACGATGCAGAAACCAAGCTGCACTACACGTTCTTTTTAGCCTCAACCGAACAGGTTGCGATGCCCGAAGATACCCGCTGGGTCTCGGTCGAAGACCTGCCCAACCTGACCTATGCCACCCCCGGCATTCACCACATGATGACCCGCTTTGCGCGCGAAGCTCAGACTGGCGATTTCGCCCTGTATCTGGGCGACGCGGAACGGGGCGACATTCACAGTTTTCGCTAAAGGAGCCGGATGATGGAGTTTTCTCTGTTTGCCCATATGGAGCGTCTGACG
Source organism: Ruegeria sp. ABF4_144 (assembly GCF_056160045.1). NCBI lineage: Bacteria > Pseudomonadati > Pseudomonadota > Alphaproteobacteria > Rhodobacterales > Roseobacteraceae > Ruegeria > Ruegeria sp. ABF4_144. The sequence goes on along the minus strand of NZ_JBSWWK010000001.1, from coordinate 1,742,450 downwards.
CCCGACCAGCCGCATGATGTTCTCTACGATGAGTTTGTGGGTCTGGCGAAGATGGCCGATGAGGGCGGAATGCGCGCGGTGTGGACGGGTGAGCATCACGGGATGGAGTTCACCATTGCGCCCAACCCGTTCTTGCCTTTGGTTGATCTTGCACATCACACTACGAATGTCCGTCTGGGAACCGGGACCGTGATCGCACCTTTCTGGCATCCGATCAAACTGGCGGGCGAGGCCGCAGCGGCGGACCAGATCACCAAGGGCCGCATCGAGCTGGGGATCGCGCGTGGCGCTTATTCCTTTGAATACGAGCGTTTGGCACCGGGCATGGACGCATGGGAAGCCGGTCAGAAAATGCGCGAGTCCACGCCGCTTTTGCCAAAGATATGGGAAGGCGACTGCGCGCATGAGGGCGAGTTCTATTCGTTCCCGGCAACTACTTCGGCCCCCAAGCCAATGCAGGACGGAGGCCCGCCGATCTGGATCGCGGCGCGTGATCCCAACAGTCACGAATTTGGCGTGCACAACGGGTTTAATATTCAGGTCACGCCGCTTTGGCAGGGGATGGAAGAGATCGAAACGTTGATGGGCCGTTTCAACGATGCCTGCGACAGCTATGCAGGGTCACGGCCAAAAATCATGCTACTGCACCATACCTATGTCGGCAAAGACGAGGCGGATGTGGCGCAAGGGATCGAGGATTTGCGACGCTACTACAACTATTTTGGCGCGTGGTTCCTGAACAAGCGACCCGTTCAGCAGGGGTTGATCGAACCGATCTCACCCGAGGAAATGGACGCAAACCCGATGTACACCACCGAAAAGCTCGGCCGGGACCTGACGGTTGGCACAGCGCAGCAGGTGATCGACCGGATCAAGCGCTATGAGGATCTGGGCTATGATGAGTTTTCGTTCTGGGTTGATAGCGGCATGACCAACGACCGCAAACGCGCCTCGCTGGCGCGGTTCATCGACGAAGTTATGCCAGCTTTTCAGTGAGGGCCACCATGGTAAATCTTCCGCATTTTCAGCTGTTCATTGATGGCGAATGGACCGAGGGGTCAGACGCTCAGGTCATGACCTCGGAGAACCCGGCTACCGGGCAGGGGTGGTCAACATTCGCATGCGCCTCATCCAGTGATGTCGATCGTGCTATTGCCGCAGCCAAACGGGTTCTGGACGATCCTGTGTGGCGGGACATGACGCAAACCGCGCGAGGAAAGCTGCTCTATCGTTTGGCGGACCTGGTGGCCGAAAATGCCACGCGTTTGGGGGAGTTAGAGACCACAGATAGTGGCAAACTATTGGCCGAAACCTCAGCTCAGACGGGCTATGTGGCAGACTACTACCGCTACTTTGCCGGTCTGGCGGATAAGGTCGAAGGCACCGTGCTGCCCATCGACAAGCCCGACATGCACGTTTTTACAACGCGCGAACCGATCGGCGTTGTGGCGGCGATCGTGCCATGGAACGCGCAGATGTTCCTGACGGCCACTAAACTGGGCCCGGCCTTGGCCGCAGGATGTTCGGTGGTGTTGAAAGCTTCGGAAATCGCGCCAGCGCCGATGTTGGAATTTGCGCGTCTGATCGAACAGGCCGGGTTCCCACCAGGTGTCGTCTCGGTCATCACCGGTGATGCCGAGAATTGCGCCATTCCGCTGACCCGCCATCCCGATATCGATCGGATCGCCTTTACCGGCGGGCCCGAAACCGCGCGGCATGTGGTGCGCAATTCGGCCGAGAACTTTGCGGTGACCTCTTTGGAACTGGGGGGTAAGTCCCCGATCCTTGTGTTCGATGACGCCGATCTGGACGGTGCGGCCAACGGGCTGATCGCGGGGAACTTTGGTGCGTCCGGTCAAAGCTGCGTGGCGGGAACGCGCGGTCTGGTGCATCGCTCTATTCTGGAGCCATTGATTGAACGGATCGAACAGAAAGCCAGCGTAATTCTGCTGGGCGATCCGCTGCACTCTGATACTCATGTTGGCCCGCTGTGTACGGCTGCCCAAGTGCGCAAGATCGAAGCGACATTGGCCTCGGCACAGGGGCAGGGCGCGGTGATCCGATTTGGCGGTGCCCCTGCGGACCGTCCGGGCAACTACATGACACCGACGCTGGTTCAGTGTACCTCACCCGAAACCGAAACGTTGAAGGTCGAGATGTTCGGGCCGGTCATGTCTCTGCTGCCGTTTAATACCGAAGAAGAGGCCATCGCGCTGGCAAACAGCACGCCTTATGGGTTGGGTTCCGGCGTTTTCACGCAAAACCTGGCGCGGGCGCATCGGGTGTCGAAGCGGATCAGGGCGGGTATTTGCTGGGTGAACACATACCGCGTGATCTCTCCGATTGCGCCGTTCGGCGGGTTCAATCAGTCCGGCTATGGGCGTGAGGCCGGGGTTGAGGCGATACTCGATTACACTCGAACCAAAACCACCTGGATCAGCACCGCGCAAGAGCCGATGGCGAACCCGTTTGTAATGCGCTAAGCCTGTGTAAACACAGGGGAGGGCGCTTATGAAACTAGAAAAACCAAACTTTGCGGCACCGTCGGACGCGGAAAAGCGCAAGGCCATTCCTCCGGTCATCTGTTATCCGCCCGAGACTTTGGCGCAGCCGGACTTGACCACGCTGTCCAAGCTTAGGGCGGGGGCCAGCAAAACGGCCGAGGCCATCGCAGCACCGCGGGATGCCGCTTGCATCGACGTGCCCGCAGGCGCGTTTGTTCGGGTGTTGTCGGTCGATGGCCCTCAGGTCGGCGACCTAAACATGTGGAACAGGCGCGACCTGACCGAACGGTTCTATTCCGGCAAGACCCGCGCGTTGCACGGCACCCACCTCTCGACCGGAGACCGAATGTGGTCGAGTTTTCCGAACATGCGTCCCATGGCGACTGTCGTTGACGATACGCTGGACTGGTACGGGTTTGATGCCTTTGGCGGGTCGGTTCACGACGTGATCGGCACGCGGTGTGATCCTTATACCGGGCGGTTGCTGTCCGGAGACGACTATCATTATTGCTGCCATTCCAACCTGACCCGTGCGCTGGCCAGCCATTGCGATCTGCCGCTGCAGGAGGCCGAGATGCTGGTCCATGATGTGCTGAACGTGTTTATGTGCACCGGTTTCACCCGCGATACCGGGCAATACTTCATGAAGGCCAGCCCCGTGCGGCCGGGCGACTATCTTGAATTCTATGCCGAGATAGATCTAATCGTCGGTCTGTCAGCTTGCCCCGGTGGTGATTGTTCGTCCGAGCATTCCTCGGACGCGGCGGCCTGTTACCCGCTAGTGATGGAGGTCTATGATCCGGGCGAGGACGCTCGCGCTGCGCATATTCAACCAGCGCGATCCGCCTATGACCGTACTCATGGTGCGGACTAAGAGGTCAAACGGCGCCCCAAACGGTCCAGCATCCGGCAACACAGGTCGAGCTGTTCGATCTCGACATACTCGTCCGCCTTGTGTGCTTGTGTGATCGAACCCGGCCCGCAGACAATCGCATGCACTCCCAACTGCTGGAAAAGCCCGGCCTCGGTTGCAAAGGCAACGACGCCGGTGCCATTGGCGCCGGTCAATTCGGCCACCAATTCGCGGGCGGCGTTTTCGTCCATCGGCTCAAGCCCTTGAACCTCGGCAACTGCCTCCTGGGTGATGCTGGCTTCGGGGTGCACCGCCTGCATCTCCGGTAGCAAACTGTGTTGCGCATAATCCGATAGGGTTTTCCTAACCAATTCGGCGTCGCTGGACTGAACTGGGCGCATTTCCCATGCCACCTCGGCCTTGCTGGCGATTACGTTGTGGGCGACACCGCCTGAGATGCGCCCGACATTAACTGTGGTCCAGGGCGGTTCGAACGGGCTGCCTTTTGGCGCACGTGATTTCAGGATATGGCGCAACTCCAGTAGCTTACCAATGTACCGCGCTGCGTATTCCGCCGCGTTTACGCCATCGTCCGGGGCTGAGCTGTGCCCTTCGAGCCCTACAAAACTTGTGGTGTATTCGAAGCAGCCCTTATGCCCTTCGATCACTCGCATCTCGGTAGGTTCGCCGATGATGGCGATGTCCGGCACGATGCCACGTTCGGACAAGTCCTCCACAAGGTTCTGCGCACCCAGACAACCGGTTTCCTCATCATAGGTAAAAGCAAAATGCAGCGGTTGGGTCAGCTTACTGGTGTCCAGTGTCTCGGCAAAGGCCAGCGCGACGGCGATGAACCCCTTCATGTCGCAGGTGCCGCGACCATATAACCGACCGTCCTTCTCGGTCATCTGAAACGGGTCGGTTGTCCAATCCTGATCGGCCACCGGAACCACGTCCGTATGGCCGGACAACAGGATTCCTCCAGGCTGATCCGGCCCCAGCGTGGCGAAAACGTTGGCCTTGGTTCCAGTGGCATCCCGCGTCTCAACACATCGCGCGCCCAGAGCTTCAAGCCGTTGGGTCAAATAGCGGATGATCTCAAGATTGCTGTCGGCCGATACCGTTTCAAAGGCAATCAGGTCGGCAAGGATTTCAGTGGTTCTGGTCAGGGTCATGGTTTCACGAACAGCTTGCGGGGCCGGTTGCAAAAACACTCGGCAGGTCCGGTTTCGGTGATCAGGATCGACTCGGTGATCTCAAGGCCCCAGTCGTCCATCCAGAGGCCGGGCATGAAATGGAAGGTCATGCCGGGTTCCAAAACAGTCTCATCCTCGGGGCGCAGGGACATGGTGCGCTCTCCCCAGTCCGGCGGATAGCTGAGACCCACCGGATAGCCGCAGCGTGCACCGCGCTCGATCCCGGCGCGTTCCAACGGAGCGGCAAGAGCCAGCGCAATGTCGCGGGCCTGATTGCCTGCGCGGGCAGCGTCCAACCCGGCCTCGAGCCCTTCGACCAATGCAGCCTCGGCCCGCAACAGGTGATCGGGCGGCTGTCCCAGAAACACAGACCGACAAAACGGCGCGTGATAGCGACGATAGCAGCCGGATAATTCGAAGAACGTGCATTCGCCGGATTTGAAGGGCGCCCCGTCCCATGTCAGATGAGGCGCTGCAGCGTCAGGGCCCGAAGGCAACAGAGGCACGATGGCGGCGTAATCCCCCCAGTCTTCCCCCGCGCCCGAGATCGCATCATGGTAAATCTGCGCGACCAACTCGTTCTTGCGTAACCCCGGTTCTACCCGCTCCAGAACGCCGTCGATCACATGCACCGAGATGCGGGCAGCCTTGCGCATCAAAGCAACCTCTTCCTCAGACTTCACCGCACGCTGCCAGTTAACCAAAGCGTTTGCATCAAGCAGTTCAGCCTCGGGCAGTTCCGCAACCAAGGTCAGATGCGCTTTGGCCGAGTAATAGTAGTTGTCCAACTCGACGCCAATCCGGCCAGCAGCGAGCCCGCAGTCTCGGATCAGTGCCGCAAGGTCCTGCATCGGATGACGGACGGTGGATTGCACATAGTGGTCCGCATAACCGTAGATCCGGTCATCCGGCATCCAGACCGTGCGTCGGGCGCCATTGGCATCCTGATTGCGGCCCCACCAGATCGGGTCGCGGTCGTTCAGAACCAGAACGCCTTGGTGCACGTAGAAAGACCATCCCTCGTACCCGGTCAGCCACGCCATGTTCGACGGGTCCTCGACAAAAAGCGCGTCTAGCCCCGCGGTCGCCATAGCTGCGCGCGTCTTTGCCAATCGACGGTTATATTCGGCCTGAGTGAAAGCCGGATTGGCATGGGCCATGGGCTTGCTTCCTGCGGTGACTGAGTTTTGTTGACAGAACTTGACGAATCCGCTCACGTCAATGGGCAACACAGGGAAGACGCTCAGTTGAAAATCACATCCAACCCGTATCGCGCCGGTCAGAAGCTGATTGAGGGCGCTCCGTTTCCATCTACAAATGTGGCGCGCGCCTCGGAATTGATTGCGCGTTGTCTGTCGGCGGATGAGACGCCTTTGACCGACGTGCCGGGGCTGGCGGATGTCGCGCACCTGTGGGTCAAGGATGAGCGTGGACGGATGGGCCTGGGGTCGTTCAAGGCCTTAGGCGCGGCCTATGTCATCGCGCGCCATGCTGCAGAGATTGACGAAACGCCGGACACCACAACGCTGACTGGTCGCACGTATGTTACGGCCAGTGCGGGTAATCATGGCCTCAGCGTGGCCTCGGGTGCGCGCAGGTTCGGGGCCGACGCGGTGGTCTATATAGCTGATACCGTGCCCGAAAGCTTCGCAGATCGCTTGCGCGAGCAAGGCGCGAAGGTTGTGCGCGAAGGCACGGATTACGCAGCCAGCATGGACGCAGCCAGCAAATCTTCACGGGATAACAACTGGATCCTGCTCTCGGACAGTTCGTGGGAAGGGTATTACAACCTGCCGCATATTCTGATGGAGGGATACTTGCAGATGGCGGCCGAGGCTGCCCAGAAGTGCCCGCAGGTGCCGACTCATATCATGTTGCAGGCCGGTGTGGGTGGTATGGCCGGTGCCGTTGCGGCTTACGTGCGAACCGTCTGGGGGGATGCGCCGCAGATTATCGTGGTCGAACCCGATGCGGCCCCGGCTTTGCAATCCAGTATTGAGGCCGGTGCCTGCATCTTCGCCGACGGCCCCGATAGTGTGATGGGAAGGCTTGATTGCAAAGAGCCGTCGTTGATCGCCCTGAACGGATTGGCCCGGGATGCCGACAGGTTTCTGACCCTTTCTGACGCACAAGTGACCGAGCATCTGCCCGCCATGGCTTCGGCAGGCATTGCCACCACAGCGTCAGGTGGGGCAGGGGTTGCGGCTGTCATGAATGATGGCGTTCGCAAGGCCTTAGGGATCGGCCCTTACGCCCGTGTCCTTTGTTTCCTGTCCGAGATCGCTGAATGAGAGGCTTTGAGACGTCTGAATTTCGTACGCGCACGGAACGCGCGCAGCGCCTGATGGGGAAAGCAGGTCTGTCGGCGCTGTTGCTGACGACCGAGCCTGAGGTTCGCTACTTCACTGGTTACCTGACTCGGTTCTGGGAAAGCCCGACGCGTCCCTGGTTTTTGATTGTTCCCGCCGCGGGGAAGCCTATTGCCGTGATCCCGTCAATCGGGGCGGCTTTGATGGCGCAGACTTGGGTCGACGACATCCGCACCTGGAGCGCTCCCGATTTAGACGACGACGGTGTTAGCCTGCTAGCCGACACTCTGTGCGAGGTTTGCCCAGAGGATGCGGTCATCGGCCTGCCGGATGGGCATGAAACCCACATCCGTATGCCTCTGGCCGATCTGAACAGGTTACAACTGGGGTTGGGCACGCGACGTTTGGGCAGCGACGGAGGAATTCTACGCACCCTTCGGATGGTCAAATCCCCGGCCGAGATTGCCAAGATCGAAACAGCTTGCGCTATTGCCGGTCGGGCCTTCCAGCGCGTGCCGGAGATCGCGACAGAAGGCGTGGCCTTGGACGAGGTCTTCCGCCGGTTTCAGATGTTGTGTCTGGACGAGGGCGCGGACTGGGTGCCGTATCTTGCGGGCGGTGCCGAGCAGGGCGGTTATGCCGACGTAATCTCGCCTGCCCGTGCCACAGCCCTGCAACCCGGCGATGTGCTGATGCTGGATACCGGGTTGGTACAGGACGGGTACTTTTGCGACTTTGACCGCAACTGGTCTATCGGCTCAGCCAGTCCAAAAGTGCGCGATGCCTATGCTGCGCTGATCGAAGCCTCAGACGCCGCTTTTGAAACCGCGCGCCCGGGCGCAACGGCGGCTGATTTGTTTCATGTCATGAACAGGGTTCTGTCCCGCACCTCAGGCGAGACAGGCGCAGGGCGGTTGGGGCATGGGTTGGGTATGTCGCTGACAGAATGGCCGTCTCTGATCCCCTCGGACCACACCGTTCTTGAACCGGGGATGGTCCTGACGCTGGAGCCTGGCATTGCGGTCGGTGACAAAATCCTCGTCCATGAAGAAAACATCGTTATCACCGAAGGGGCGCCGCGTTTCATCAGCCCCAGGGTCGGTCCGGAGTTGCCTGAGATATGAGCTATCTGCCCTACACGCTGGACAAGGACGATCCCGACGCGACGCCGATGGGGCTGATCGTGTTGCAAACCGATGAAACGATCGAGCCTGAGTTCAACGCGTATTTTTCTGACCAGCGAGCGCCGATCTATGTCTCGCGCATACCCAGTGGAGCCGAGGTGACGACGGATTCGCTGGCGGAAATGGAGAAAGCTCTGCCTGCGGCAGCGGACTTGCTGCCCAAAATCCGCCCTTACAAGGTGGTTGGCTACGGCTGCACCTCGGCCAGCTCGGTCATCGGGTCTGACCAGATCGAACGAATGGTTCAGAAAACCTGCAATGCGGCGGTGGTTACGAACCCGCTGCGCGCGGCATCCACCTGTGCGGCGCATTTGGGCGTGTCAAAGTTCGCGTTGCTGTCACCCTATATCGAAGAAGTGAACGAACCTCTGCGGCGGGCGTTTGCCGACAACGGAGTTTTCATGGACGTTTTTGGATCGTTCGGAGAAGCGGAAGAATTCAAAGTTGTGCGCATTTCTCAGCGATCCGTAGTTGATGCAGCCGTGAAGCTGGGGGCTGACCCATCGGTTGAAGCTGTCTTCATAAGTTGCACAAATTTAAGGACTTTTGATGCCATACCTGAAATCGAAAGCCGTCTGAAAAAGCCGGTATTGTCCAGTAATCAAAGCCTTGCATGGCATATGCGGAGACTGAATTCCGCCTAAGGCTGATGCAGGCGTAATCGAAAATGTCTTACGTTTGTCACATTTTGGTTGCGTGCTGTGTCTCGCATGTCCTTAAATGGGCTCAATAGGTCTTTGAGATCCGGATAACCGGGCAAACAATAGACCGCACAGGGAGTAAAATCGGTATATGTCCAATGACGCAGCGTTCGTCGAGTTTCAGCGTGTCCAAAAGTCATACGATGGCGAAGTACTCGTTGTAAAAGATCTAAACCTCTCAATGCCAAAGGGTGAGTTCCTGACTATGCTGGGTCCGTCGGGGTCCGGTAAGACAACCTGCCTGATGATGCTGGCCGGTTTTGAAACCGCCACTCACGGCGAAATCATGCTGGACGGGAAACCGATCAACAACATTCCGCCGCATAAGCGTGGGATCGGGATGGTGTTCCAGAACTACGCCTTGTTTCCGCATATGACCGTAGCCGAGAACCTGTCTTTCCCGCTGGAAGTGCGCAAAATGGGCAAGGACCAGCGCGAGGAAAAGGTAAAACGCGCGCTGGACATGGTGCAGATGGGGGCTTTTGGCAGCCGCCGCCCGGCACAATTATCCGGTGGTCAGCAGCAACGCATCGCGCTGGCGCGGGCGCTGGTATTTGAACCCGAATTGGTTCTGATGGACGAGCCGCTAGGCGCTTTGGACAAGCAGCTGCGCGAGCATATGCAGTTCGAAATCACCCGGCTGGCGCATGACTTGGGGATTACCACCGTTTATGTGACCCACGACCAGACCGAGGCTCTGACGATGTCGGACCGGGTCGCGGTTTTCGATGACGGTCGTATTCAGCAGTTGGCACCGCCAGACCTATTGTATGAAGAGCCGGAGAACAGCTTTGTTGCGCAATTCATCGGTGAAAACAACACGTTGGAAGGTGTGGTTAAGTCGATTGAAGGCGACTCGTGCGTGGTGGTTCTGGATGACGGATCTGAAATTGATGCCAAGCCGGTGAACGTCCACAAAGCCGGTGATCGCACCAAAGTTTCAATCCGCCCGGAACGCGTTGAGTTCAACAAGGACCGGCTGCACGCCGATGCGCATACGCTGAAGGCGACTGTGAAAGAGTTCATCTATATGGGCGACGTGTTCCGTTTTCGACTGTCCGTGGCGGGCAATGATGACTTCATCATCAAGACCAGGAACGCACCGGATGCAGTCAGGCTGAGCCCCGGCCAAGAGGTCGAGATCGGCTGGCTGGCACATGACTGCCGGGCGCTGGACGCCTGACAAGACAATTCCCCGTGTGATCCGCCCGGGCACGCGGGACATCAGATGATCGGGTTGCCCCGTGATCCGGTCTTCAAAGGTAAAATTAACGGGTATAACAGGGAGTTAACTATGAAAGTTACCAAAACCACTCTTTTGGCGAGTGCGGTTGCCGCAGTTGCCGGCGGCGCGATGGCCGAAGAGATGACGATCGTCTCGTGGGGCGGCGCATACTCCAAATCGCAGCTCAAGGCCTATCACGAGCCCTATTCGGAAAAGACCGGGGTCACCATTCTGAACGATGACAGCTCGAACGAAGCCGTCGCCAAGCTGCGTGCAATGAACGAAGCGGGTAACATCACCTGGGATGTGGTTGACGTTGTCGCCGCAGACGCGATTCGCTTGTGCGACGAAGGTCTGGCGCTTGAGATCGATTTCGACACCCAATTGGCTGCGGCGCCGGATGGCACGCCCGCGTCAGAGGATTTCGGCGATCTACTGGTCAGCGACTGCTTTATCCCGCAGATCGTGTATTCGACCACTTTCGGCTATCGCACCGATCTGGTTGGCGACAACCCTCCGACCGAGATTTGCGCAGTGTTCGACTTGGAAAACTATCCAGGCAAGCGTTCGCTGGAAAAACGCCCGATCAACAATATGGAGTGGGCGCTGCTGTGTGATGGTGTAGCCAAAGACGACGTATATGACGTTTTGGCAACCCCGGAAGGGCAGGATCAGGCTCTGGCGAAGCTGGACACCATCAAGGACAGCGTTGTCTGGTGGTCTGCCGGTGCCGACACGCCGCAGCTGCTGGCCGATGGCGAAGTCATCATGGGCTCGACCTACAATGGTCGTTTGTTCAGCGTGATCGAAGAGCAGAAACAGCCCGTTGCCATGTTGTGGGACGCACAGGTGTTCGATCTGGACGGCTGGATCATCCCGGCAGGTCTGAGCGAAGAGCGTCAGCAGCGCGCGCTGGACTACATCATGTTCGCAACTGACACGCAGCGTCTGGCGGATCAGGCCAAATACATCTCGTACGGTCCGGCCCGTGCCTCGTCGGCACCGCTGGTTGGTCAGCACGCTGATCTGGGCATCGACATGGCGCCGCACATGCCGACCGATCCGGAAAACGCCAAGAACACGTTCCTGTATAACTACGAGTTCTGGGCTGATTACCGCGACGACATCGACGCCAAGTTCCAGGCATGGCTGGCACAATAAGCTTGTCTTGAAATGAATGGTTGGGGCCGCCAGTGGCCCCGACCCACTAAAGACCAAGGGACGCAGATGACTGACGCTACTCAATCCGGTCCAATGCTGGCCGCAGATGGCACGCCACTGAAAAAATCGCTGGCGCGTTCATTGCGCCGCCGTAAGCTTAGGGCGCTGGCCCTTGTTGCGCCCTTGTTGCTGTTTGTATTGCTTTCATTCGTGATCCCGATTGTTTCGATGCTTTTCCGCTCGGTGGAGAACAGCATCGTTGCGGAAACGCTCCCGCTGACCGTGGTTGAGCTGAAGAACTGGGATGCCGAAGGCGGAGAACTGCCTGACGAAGCCCTGTACGCCGCCTTTGCAAAAGACATGGTCGCGGCCGTTGAGGCAAAAACACATACGAGACTTGGCACGCGTCTGAACTATGAACAGACCGGCATGTCCTCAATGTTCCGAAAATCAGGTCGTAAAATTAAACGCTTAGATCCCGAAGCTGATGCTCCGTTCAAAGAGAAACTGATCGATATTCACGACGGTTGGGGCGACGTTGAGACATGGCGCACGATCAAAACCCATGCGGTTCCGATCACCAATGGCTATTTCCTGAATGCCATAGACATGCGCCGCACACCCGAAGGCGCGCAGGCGCAGCCCGAGGATAAACAGATCCTGATCAAGTTGTTTGGACGCACGTTGTTCATGTCGCTGATCATCACCGGGTCATGTATTCTGTTGGCCTATCCGGTCTCATACCTTTTGGCGACGCTTCCTATGCGTGTGTCGAACCTGTTGATGATCCTTGTATTGCTACCTTTCTGGACATCGCTATTGGTGCGGACGTCGGCATGGAAAGTGATGCTGCAGCAGCAAGGTGTGATCAATGAAACGCTCGTCTGGCTGGGATTAGTCGCCGATGACGCTCGACTTGTGATAATCAACAACCAGTTCGGCACGATAATCGCGATGACGCATATCTTGCTGCCGTTCATGATCCTGCCGATGTATTCGGTGATGCAGACTATCCCGCCATCCTATACCCGCGCGGCCAAGTCGATGGGGGCGACCAACTGGACGACCTTTTGGCGGATCTACTTCCCTCAATCCATCCCGGGTATCGGGGCGGGCTCGATCCTCGTGTTTATTCTGGCCATCGGTTACTACATCACGCCCGAGATCGTAGGCGGCACCAAGGGTGTCTTCATTTCGAACCGGATCGCCTACCACATCTCGTCTTCGCTGAACTGGGGTCTGGCGGCGGCGCTGGGAACGATCCTGCTGGCGGTCGTTCTGTTGCTCTACTGGTGCTACGACAAGATCGTAGGCATCGATAACGTGAAACTGGGATAAAGATCATGGCAGCACTTACACCTATATCCCGCAAACCGTTGTCGGTCGTTCTGCCCGCAGTCGCTATCGCCGGAGGGTTCGTCGGCATGTTTGTTGGGGCCGGGCAGGGCAGCGTCCTGTTGGGCATCCTGATTGGCGCTGCGTTGATGGCAGGGCTGGCCTGGGTCTATATCACGGTGCTCGACAACGAACGCGTTGCGCGCTGGATTACCGTTCTGGGACTAGCTGCCATAGGATTCTTCTTTGCCGGGGTCACCGGTCTCATCGTTGGATTGCTGGCGGGCTGGTTCTTTGCGTTCTTTATCTTCTGGCTCTACGAGGGGCGCTATCGGCAAAAGCTGTTGCCTTATCTTACAGGTCGGCAGGTGTTCGAGCATTATCTGTTCCGTGTGATTTGCGGAGCCATCTTTGTCTTCCTGATCACGCCGATCCTTGTGGTTCTGCCGCTGTCGTTCAACGCACAGGACTTCTTCACCTTCACGCCTGAGATGCTGCGCCTGGACCCCGAGGGGTACTCGCTGAAGCATTACCGCGATTTCTTTACCAACAATGAATGGCAGCGCAGCTTTAAGAACTCGCTGATCATTGCGCCGATCGCGACGATCATCTCAGTTTCTTTGGGGACGCTGGCCGCTATCGGCCTGAGCCAATCACATGTACCGGGGCGTCGGGCCATCATGGGCATCCTTATATCGCCCATGATCGTGCCGCTGATCATCTCGGCGACAGGTATGTTCTTTTTCTACAGTGACATCGGCCGGTTCCTTGAGGGAACGCTGGGCATGGACAAAAACTTTGTCGGCTATGTGAAGGTTATCCTAGCTCACGCCGTTCTGGGTATTCCTTTCGTGATCATCACGGTGACGGCGACCTTGGTCGGGTTCGATCAGTCACTGACGCGGGCGGCGGCGAATATGGGGGCAGGGCCAGTGCGGACCTTCTTCAAGATTCAGATGCCGCTGATCCTGCCGGGTGTGATCTCGGGCGGGTTGTTCGCCTTCATCACCTCGTTTGACGAAGTGGTGGTGGTGCTGTTTGTCGGTTCAGCCAGCCAGAAAACGCTGCCTTGGCAGATGTTTACCGGCCTGCGTGAACAGATCAGCCCGACCATTCTGGCGGTTGCCACGATCCTTGTAGTCATCTCGATTGCGTTGCTGACTACGGTTGAACTGCTACGGCGTCGGTCTGAACGTCTGCGGGGCCTCAGCCCGGGTTGACGCGACTCGAAAGCTGATTTAGCGATTTCACCATGCACCCCGGTCACGATGGCGTCGTGATGTTAGGCGGGGTGCATGGCTCTCGGTTCCCGAGGCCGCTTGTCCTGAACGCCGGGGCTTGTGGCCGGGCGGTGCCTGTCCGGCATTGAGGAGAGACCAAATGACTGACCTACAAAATCGCCCCGAGTTCTTCACCAGCCACAATGGCGAAAAGGCTCCGTTGCCCTTCAGTAAGGCAGAGTACGCCCGTCGTCTTGCCAACCTGCGCGCAACGATGGCGGCGCGTGACATACCTGCAGTGCTTCTGACGTCGATGCAGAACATCGCTTACTACTCGGGCTTTCTGTACTGCGCGTTTGGCCGTCCGTATGGCTGCGTGGTTACACAGGATGCATGCACAACCGTGTCGGCGAATATCGACGCAGGGCAGCCATGGCGCCGCTCGGTCGAAGAAAACGTTATCTACACCGACTGGAAACGGAACAACTACTGGCGCGCTGTGGCAAGCCTGATTGGCTCGGCAGGCCGGATTGGTATCGAAGGAGATCACATGACGCTGGCCTTGCGCGACACTGCGCTGGATATGCTGGGCGGGCCGGAACTGGTGGACATTGCCCCTGATACGATGGCCGCACGCATGGTGAAATCTGCCGAAGAGATCGAGTTGATTAAGGGCGGTGCGCGCACGGCGGATGTGGGTGGCGCGGCCATTCACGCAGCCATCCGTGAGGGCGCGACCGAGATCGAGATCGCCATGGCAGGCCGTGACGCGATGGAGGCCGAGATTGCGCGCGCCTATCCGGATGCGGAATACCGTGACACGTGGGTCTGGTTCCAGTCGGGCCTGAACACGGATGGCGCGCACAACCCGGTGACCAAACGGGCGCTACAAAAGGGCGATATTCTGTCTCTGAACACGTTTCCGATGATCTCGGGCTATTACACAGCCTTGGAGCGCACCCTGTTCCTTGGCGAACCCGATACAGAAAGCCTGCGCATCTGGAAGGCCAACGTTGCCGCGCACGAGCTGGGTTTGAGCCTGATCAAACCAGGCGCGACCTGTTCGGGTATCACCGCCGAGATCAACCGGTTCTTTGCGGATGAGGGTCTGCTGCAATACCGGTCCTTTGGCTACGGTCACTCTTTCGGTATTCTCAGCCATTACTACGGTCGTGAGGCCGGGCTGGAACTGCGTGAGGATATCGACACGGTGCTGGAGCCCGGCATGGTCGTTTCCATAGAGCCGATGTTGTGGATCCCCGAAGGTCAGAAGGGCGCGGGTGGCTACCGCGAACATGACATTCTGGTCGTCGAAGAATCCGGTGCTGAGAACATCACCGGTTTCCCCTATGGCCCGGAACACAACACAATCAGCGCTTGATTGCGCCATGGGAAGGGGTCTTCGCCCCTTCCTTTCATCTGTCTTGCGCGGGGTTGATTGTCCGGTTCAGCGGTGTGTATTTGACGATACTGTTTGAAAGGATAGGTCGTGGGACAATTCGAGCTGCCATCGGAAGCGGGTGCCTACTTTATCAACCTCGACCGGGTGCCGGAACGGGCCAACTTTATGGAGTCCCAGTTTGCCCACACGGGATTTATTGGCGCCCAACGGTTCAGCGCAACGGATGCGCAGCAACCCGGAGTGCTTGATGGCAACGGCTATGTCCCCGGAACCGGCAGCCGCTGGGGCCTGAAGCAAAGCGAAATCGCCTGTTTCGAAAGCCATCGTGCCGTGTGGCAGGTCGCTGTGGATGAGGGTCTGAAGGCGGTTGCGATTTTTGAAGATGACGTTGAAATGTCTGCCCAGGCCGGAGAGGTTATTACCGCACTGCTGAACGGCAGAGACGAGTTTGACCTTATCAAGCTGGATTTCTCGCCGCGGTCTATGCGGTTTGGTCCGTTGCAGGAAATTGCGGGTGTTTCGGTCAGACCGATGTTGGAAATGGCCCCCAGTGCGGCTGCCTACATCGTCACGCAAGCAGCGTGCCGTAAACTGTTATCCTGGTCCGAGCAGTATTCAGATCACCTCGACGATTTCATTTCGATCCCGCGCCCGAACTGGCAGATGTATCAGTGCTTTCCGGCAGTCGGGGTACAGATGATCTGGTCCAAACAACAGGAACAGACCGCAGAAACCGTCAAGGTCAGTGAAAGGTCGCAGGACCAGAAAACCAACAGTGGTCTGGACAAAGGACCATTGTGGTTCCGAATCCGGCGCGAGGTGCTAGCCGCCGGGCGCAAACTGTATTGGCGCGCTGGCGCTCAGCGCCGTTTGCTGGATAGCGGCGGGTTTGTCGGCTTCATTCCCTGCACTGATGACCTGAGCGTGTAACGGTAAAGTCCCCCGATTTCGATCGCTCAGCGTATAAGCGTTAACAAAACTGTCAATTTGATATAATCTTGCAGTGTTGTTAGTGGTTAACGTTTGGGTGTTTGGTGTGGGGCAGACAATTTACGAAAGGTACGGCGGGTTCAAAACCATCAGCCGGATCGTGATGACATTCTATGAAATGGCGTTGGACTCCGATCAGATTGGCGGCCATTTCGAAGACATTGATATGCCGCGCCTGATCGATCACCAAACCAAGTTCGTGTCGTCCTTGGTGGGCGGACCCGCATCGTTCAGCGATGAACGGATCGAAGCGGTTCATCGCCACCTCAATATCTCTCACGAAGATTTTGACGAGATGGCCGAGCTGTTTGGCGAGGCGCTGGCCATGCACGGGATGGAGGACGGGCATATAAAAATCGCCCTGAGTGCCATCGAATCCAAACGCTCAATCATCGTTGCGCGAGACGCCGCATGAGCATTCTGGCCATCAATGAACAACTGCTTCGGGCGATCGGGGTTGGTGTTGCGGTCGTGCGCGCCTCGGACTTGAGTTTCGTGTTTCACAACGGTCCGTTTGCTGAATGGTTCGGGAAACCGGAAGAGGGGCAAACCCTTCTGGATTTGATTCCGTCGCTCGATCTGCGTGAATTGGAGGATGTCAAACAATCTGGTCTCCGGTATTCCGTCGAGATTCAGATAAAGCCAAAGCGCAGAACGCTGATATTCGCGGCGGCTGTGTCGCTTGCAAACGGCCTGAACGAGCAGGTCTTGGTCGTCGAATGTCAGAACATCACCCGCATTCGCGAACTTGAAAGTATGATCGACAGCTACTCGACCATGGTTGAGCGTAACACTCGGGAATTGGAGCGTGAGAAAGAACGCGTCGAACGGTTGCTGCTGAACCTGATGCCGCGTGCGGTTTACGAAGAGTTCAAGACATTCGGAGTGGTTACGCCTCAGCTATATGATCAGGTGTCTGTGGTGATGCTGGATTTCGTTGGTTTTACCGACTTCGCAGCCAAGACCGACCCGACAGTGACGCTGAGCGAACTGAACGACATTTTCACCGCTTTCGACCGTATTGTTGAACAGTTTGGCTGTGAACGGATCAAAACCATCGGCGACGCTTATCTTGCCGTGTCGGGGATGCCTGATGCGACGCCCGATCATGCCACAGCCGTGGCACATTGCGCGGTGCGGTTCCTGCGGTATCTCGAACGCCGCAATGAAAGCCACCCGCACAAATGGCAGGCCCGTATCGGTTTGGGCATGGGGGCTGCGGTGGGCTCGGTCGTGGGGATACAGAAATACGTCTATGACGTATTTGGCCCGGCGGTAAACATTGCTTCGCGCCTGCAAGTCTTTGCAAACCCAATGAATATTGTCGCGCCGGAGGAAATGAAATTCGCCCTGATTGATGAGTTTCAGGTGTCGGACATCGGACGCGTGGATATCAAGGGCATGGGTGAGATGGACCTGATCAACGTGACCTCGGGCCTTAGTGTGCCGCAACCTTTGTCGCGGTTCTAACCTCTAGTCGTCTTGTGGAACCAATCCCAGACCGCGCAGATAGATACCGATTCCGGACTCCAGTAAATCTTCGGGCGGGAAGGGGGAACTTGCGCCAGTGTTGCGGGCAAACAGTTCGACAACACCGTGGCTCATGGCCCAAATATGGGCGCTGAACATCGACGCGGGCGGGCGTTTTTCGGGTGGGATGTGTTGCGACAAATCCGAGGCAGCTTTCTCAAGTACCGCTTTCGCGCGGTTCGCAGCCAGCGCCAGTTCGGGTGTACGGTTGATGGAAATACCGCTTTCGAACATCGCGATGTAGTGGCCCGGATGCTTGCGCGCAAAGGCCAGATAGGCGCGGCCCGTGGCCTCGAACGCAGCCAGGGCCGAGGGTTGGCCCTTGTCATAGGCGTATTGCATCAGATCCGCGAACATCTCGTATCCCTGACGCGCTGCCTCGGCGATCAGGTCTTCGCGACCATGGAAGTGCCGATACACCGCAGCCGGGGTGACCCCCGCAGTTTTGGCAGCCTCGGACAGGGTAAAGCCGGTCGGGCCTTTTTCCTCGATCAGAGACAGTGCAGCCTCGATCAAAGCCTGTTTCAGGTTCCCGTGGTGATACCCGCGTTTCGTCATCCCTGTTTCAGGTGCCTTTGTTGTTTAAGCGCTCGGAACATATGACATAATCCGCGTTGTGGTCTTCGTCCACTGTTGGTCATGCATCCCAGACTTCCGGTCCGCCACATATTTTGTGATCGTTCGGCCCGATGGCGTCTTCGTCTTTTTCATCATAGTCCAGCGCGTGCAGGACCGTGCGAATGGCTGCCAGCCGCGCCCGTTTCTTGTCGTCGGACCGGACGATGGTCCAGGGGCAATGCTCGGAATGGCTTCGGGTTAGGGTTTCCGAGATCGAGTTGCTGTATTCGTCCCATTTGTTCAAACCAGCCACGTCGATGGGGCTGAGTTTCCATTGCTTTAGCGGGTCCGTTTCACGAGACAGAAACCGGTTCAACTGTTCGGCACGACCGACATTCAGCCAGAACTTGAACAAGGTGATCCCGTCATTCACCAGCCCGGTCTCCAGCGGCAGAACCTGCCGGAAAAACCGTTCACGCTGTTCCGCGGTACAGAAGCCAAACACGTTTTCAACGACCCCGCGATTATACCAGCTTCGGTCAAAGAACACGATCTCACCGGCTGCAGGAAGATGCTGAATGTACCGTTGAAAGTACCACTGGCTTTGTTCAGTATCCGAGGGTTTGCTGAGCGCCACGTTGCGCGCACCCCGAGGATTCAGATTCTCGCGGAACCGTTTGATCGTGCCACCTTTGCCGGCGGCATCCCGGCCTTCGAAAATGA
This sequence comes from Ruegeria sp. ABF4_144, assembly GCF_056160045.1. NCBI lineage: Bacteria > Pseudomonadati > Pseudomonadota > Alphaproteobacteria > Rhodobacterales > Roseobacteraceae > Ruegeria > Ruegeria sp. ABF4_144. The sequence continues at coordinate 1,723,559 of NZ_JBSWWK010000001.1, read as the reverse complement.
GGGCAATACGTTGGTCTGTTTCCTTGACCCAAGACTGCATCTTGACCAGTTCAATCTGCAGCTTTTCCATCTCTTTATCATATTCCTTACGCTTCATCCGCTCGTCGTAAGGGTAGGTCGGGTTGAGAATATCGTCCTTTCCGGACTTTTCGATGGCCGAACGCACCTCTTTCGGAGCGTCCTTTTTGAAATACTTTTCGATGGAACCTTTTTCGGAACGGGCCATGTGTCACCTCGCCATAAAATCCATAACTTACTATGGATTAGCTGCGGGCTTAACGCAAACCCGCACGTTGCGCGGCACGGTCGATGGCGTCGGCAACCTCGGGGGCGGCCACGACCTGCGGCATGTGCCCGATGCCCGGTAGTTCAATAAGTTCTGCACCGGGGATTTCGTCGATCAACCGGTGTGAATGCCATTCAAGACCAACGGTGTCATCGGCTGTGCCGTGAACGATTTCTGTCGGGACATCGATCTCGCCATACCGGGGTTGCAGGGCCGTGATTTCGTCCAGCAGGTTGGCGCGTTGCTTGGCGTTGGCATGCATCGAGGCGCGGCGCATTGTCAGGCCGGGGCCAAAGTGATCGGCATAGCCCTCGGGGGCCGTCTGCGGCGCGAACACGCCGTCCAGCGCTTTTTCGACGTACCAATTGGGCGCAAATGCAGTGATAAACGGCAGGGATGCGGCGCTGCCGGCCGAAGTAGATGCCAGTTGGTTGAAGCCGTCCAAAGGAGTTTCCCACGGGATCGCTGCGGGTGCGATCAGAACCAGTGCTGAAATGTTGTCTGGGCGTGTCACGGCCCATGCAAGAGACACCGATCCCCCATAGCTTTGGCCTGCAACGATGGGTTTTTCAGCCCCTAGTTGAGCAGCGGCCTTTTGCAGGATTTCTGCCTGTTCTTCAATGGTTTCCCCGTCTGGATTAAAGCTTGCGCTATAGCCCAGTCCGGGGCGGTCAAACACGATCACGCGATAGTTTTCGGCCAAGATCGGCGCCAGCGCAAAGGTCATGTCACGTGTGTTGCCGCTGGAGCCGTGGAGCAACACTACATCCGGTCCTTCGCCCATCACAACGGCATGGACAGGCACGCCATCGACCTCGACGATCTGACCTTCGGGGGGAAAGGCGGTCTCGGCGCGGGCCTCGTTCCGGGCGGCGCGCCAGATTGCGACGGCCCATAGCGTGACCATCAGGGCCAGAACGATTATGCCGACGCGCAGCACTGTGTCAGGCCCTTAGATCGGTTTGCTCGACACCGATCCGGCTGATGTCATAGGGAACCGTGCCATAAATCTCGCTGATCCAGTTGCCATAAAGCAGATGTGCATGGCTACGCCATCTGTTTTGCGGTGTCTGGCCTGGATCATCATCCGGATAGTAGTTCATGGGCACGTTGATCGGCGTGCCATTGGCAACGTCGCGGTCGTATTCCTGCTTCAGCGTATCGCTGTCGTATTCGAAGTGATTGAAGATATAGAGTGCCCGATGTGCCCGATCCTCAACCAAACACGGTCCTACATCATCACTGCCAAGCAAGGTCACCAATCCTGTTGCTGCGTCAATCTCCGGCTGTTTCATCTCGGTCCAGCGGCTGACCGGGATGACGCAATCGTCCGAGAACCCGCGCAGGAAGGGCGAGGCCGGATTGAGGTTCGAGTGCCGGAAACAGCCGAATGCCTTGGCATCCAGCATGTGTTTCTTCACGCCGTGGAAATGATTGATCATCGCCATCCCACCCCAGCAGACGCCAAAGGTGGAATGCACGTTCGTCTGGGTCCATTCAAAAACTTCGCGCAGCTCTTCCCAATAGGTGACATCGTCGAACTCAAGATGCTCGATCGGTGCGCCGGTGATGATCAGGCCGTCAAACTTCTCGTCCTTAACCTCCTGAAAGGGGCGGTAGAACTCGGCCATATGCTCGGCAGCTGTGTTTTTGGTACGGTGCTCGGTCATGCGGATCAAAGATAGGTCGATCTGCAGCGGAGTCGCCCCGATCAGGCGTGCAAACTGGTTTTCGGTCTGAATCTTCTTGGGCATCAGGTTCAGCAACCCGATCCGCAGAGGGCGGATGTCCTGACGCATTGCCTGATCTTCGTCCATGACCGAAACGCCCTCTTTCGTGAGGACGTCAAAAGCTGGAAGATCGGAGGGAATCTTGATCGGCATCAGGTGCAAGCCTTTGGAGTTACAGTGTAGAAGCGGTAATTAAGCGTGGTTCGCGCGGGTCTCAAGGGTGCGTTCGATCAACTCATCGAAATCAGCCGCATCCCGTACCTTGTGCATGTCGTCGGCGGTGACCGCGATTCCCCAGTTTTCCGCCATCGCCTGATAGCGCGGCTGGCGATGCGCCAAGGCCTGCGCATAGGTCCAGCGGATAAAGGCGTCGGGGTCTACATCCTCGGCCCGGCAACCATTTTGGTTGAGGTAGTCATCCCAGACGCGGGTCAGAAACTCGGGTTGATAAGACATCGGCTTGGGCGCCTTGTCAAAGCGGCGAACCAGCTCAGCGGTGTGCTCTTCGTCGCCCTGAATCCAGATCATCAGGGTCTGGCGGGACAGTTCAGACAAAACATGGTCGTTCGGATCGTTCGGGTCCACCCATTCACAGATCGATCCGCCCGTGTCGCAGATAAAATGCGGGTACTGGTACAAGCGTTGTGCACGATCGATGAAGTACTCGGTGTCGAGCAGAGCGTGAATCTCCGCCAATCGGAACTGTTCCTGCCGGCGGCGGTATTCAGGCAGGTCCATCCCGCCCAATGCAGGATTGCCGGGTTTGCCCAAATAGGCGGCAACCGGGGTCAGGTTCTCGAAGGTGATATTCGATCCGATATAGATCGAATCCGATAGCAGAAGATCGCGCAGAAACGGAACCTTCATCGCTTCGGCTTTGGCGTTGTCGATGATGTATTCGCCCATGTACCGCGTGCCGATGCGGTAATCGATCGAGTAGTGGAACCAATCCCCAGAGTCGCGCAGGACGTTTGACACGTAAGTCTTGCCCAGACCAGACATGCCGAAGAACAGCACCTTTTTCCGCGCCGCGTCGCGCCAGTCATTTGCCGAACCGTAGATCATTGTCCGCTATCCCTTTTTCCGACCTAGCTAAAACGGCCAGCGGGCGGCGTCAATCGCGGGCTCCTGCGCGGTTGAGTATCAATAGCCCCACGGCAAGGATAGCAAAGCCCAGATAGGCTTGCGGGAGCAGGGCCTCATCCCTCAGAACCGCGCCCAATACGATAGCGACCGGGGGAATAACCAGTGTGACCAACAACAGGTTGCCCGCACCCGCCATGGCAAGAACCCGATAGTACAGCATATATGCGCCTGCCGTTGCGATCAGGGCGTAATAGCCAATCGCTGCCCAGGTGATCACGGGCAGATCCAAACTCGGCACGCCATCGACCAATAGAGTAATGGGCAGGATCAGCAGCGTTGAGCCGGTCAACATCCCCGCGGCTGCGACGACGGGGGGCAGGTCGGACAAGTTGGCCCGGGCCCAGGCTCCGGCCAATGCATAGGACACCGTGCCTGCAATGACGGCCAGTTGGGCCATACTTTGCAGATCAAAACTGGCGAAGTTGCGCAATCCGATGGCGATAGTAACACCAAGAAACCCAAGTCCTACGCCTATAGCACGCGCGCGGCTGAGACGTTCGTCTTTGAAAAACAGCGCTGCGACGATGACACCGAAAATGGCCGTCATCGCGTTCAGGATCGAGGTCAATCCCGTTTCTATATACAACTGCCCCCAGGCCATCAGTGAAAATGGAATAGCGTTGTTCAGCAATCCCATGACCAGAAATGCCATCCAAACGCGAGGGCTGCGGGGAACAGGCAGTCGTCGGAACCAGACCACAAGCCAAAGCAACAGCATGGCCCAGAAAACCCGGTGAAACACCGAGGTCATCACCGGGATCGTGTCCAGTGCGATACGGATGGATAGGAACGAAGCGCCCCAAATCAGACCCAGCAATAATAGCTCGGCCCATGCTTTCGGTGAGAGGTGTTTTTGTGCTGCCATACCACCTTGTTGCATTTACGACGTAACCGTTCGACCCGAAACCTGCGCAAAGAAAAACCCCGCCGGAGTGGCGGGGTTCGTCTGTTTTTGATGCGTTTGATCAGCCGAGCGAATAGGTGATCTGGAAACCGACACTCCAAGCGTCGTTGCCGCTGAAGTCGGCAGTCTGGCCAAATCCGCCATCCGCAGTCGCGTCACCAATATCGGTGTAGCGAACACCGGCAGAGATCTGCGCTTTTTCAAGCGTATACGTGCCGCCCAGACCGATGCTCCAGAACCCGTCTGTGGGCCCAAGGTTGGATACCGGTTCGCCTTCGTCGGTTTCGTAACCCAGTGTTACAGCGCCAGCGAACTGATCAGTGAACTGATAGCCCAGACCAAGCGAGTAGGTGAACGTCGCGTTGTCGTAATCAACCAGCGGGTTGCCAACGATACCAATATACGCAGGCGGCGCGTAGTTCAGCTGTGGCCAATCCACCCAGCGGATCGAGCCAAACAACAGGGTCTTTGGTGCAACCCCGGTCTGGAAGTCCAGGTTGATGGACTGTGGTGTTTCGATTTCGCTGGAAGTGTCAACCGAGGCAACGGTTCCCGGCGGGATCGGCGGGATCGGAAGCGGGTTGAACGATTCATTCTGCGACAGGTCGTGCGAGATTTTCGAGTTGTACGTGAGCGCCACTCGTGCCGCGATTTCAGGCTTTTCCCATGCCACGCCGACAACGTAGCCAAAGGCGATGTCCCGGTCCGAAGACACCTCGTAGCCCGCGGCTGCGGGGACAGTGACCGAAGCTTTGACACGCTGTGCCCGCACACCGCCGATTGCGCTGAATCCGTTGTCGAACTTATAGCGCAGCAGGGCGGTAATTGCCTCGGTGTCCGCTTTGGCTTTCAGAGTATTGCCGCCGCGTCCGAACGGAACGGGGTTAATCGACAGCGGATAGCCATCTGCATATTCGATGTCGGCTCCGAACGGTTCGTCATACATGATCGCGAAATCAAGCTGGTCCGTGAGTGCGGTTTTGTAGCCGAGATGCGGAGTGAAGAAGTCATTCGCCACGCTGCCTGAGTCCACAACTTGTCCATTTGTGGGGCTGCCGGGGTTGTTATCCAGCAAACTGCCGCTGACGCTTGGGTTGGTGTATCCCAGCCGGAACTGAGCGACCGATCCCTCTTCGAAGATCAGGTTGATACCTTGACCGCTGCGATCCAGACCGCCTGCATAAGCGCCAGTCGCTCCGACGGTAAGTGCGCACGCCTGTAATAGCGCTTTTCTCATTGTGTCCTCCCTTAAGGTCTCCTGTAGGTCAGGCCAGCTTTATTGAGTGGTTACGATCGACCTGACTTATGGTGCTCGATACTTTCTTAAGGCCTATTAAACCGTCAACTGGTGACGGTGCGTTATTACTGGCGATTGTGGGGTGAATCTGTTGCCAAACTGTTACGATTCTCGGCCTGGACGTTCAGAAAGATGCCGGAAAAGATTACGGCTGCGCCCAGAAGGGTCCAGTGATCCAGCGGCTCGTGATACAGAATCATGCCCACTACGGCGATTGTCGGAAGGCGGGCAAAGTCGAATGGGACGACGATGGTTGCCGGGGCAATAGCCAGCGCGTTGGTAATGCAGTAATGCGCCAGCAGGCCCGCCAACCCGATCAGCAAGAGATAAGGGGCAGTGGTGAGCGTCGGCAAGGCGATCTGCCCGTCAACGCCTGCCGCAATCAGGCCCATAGCCGCCTGCATGACGGTCAGCCAGAACATGATGCAGCCAATACTGGCGTACCGCGTAAGGGTTTTGGTGGATATTGTCGTTAGCGCGAAAAACACCGCTGAAAGAGCGGCAGCCAAGACGCCCGCGCTGAGCGGTACAGCGCCGGGTCGGGCGACAATCAGGATGCCGGCAAAGCCGATAAGGGCTGAAAGCACCCGAACTGGCGTCAGCCGTTCTTTCAACAGCAGAGGGGACAGCAGAATAACCCAGATCGGTTGCGTGAATTCCAACGCAAAAACCTGCGCCAGAGGGATGACCGTGACCGCATAGAACCAAAGGTTCTGGCCAGCAAAGTGCGTCAAGTTTCGAATGCCGTGCAAACCCAGCTTGAATGTCGAGACCTGATGCCATTTGCCTGTCAGTGACAGAACCAGCGCGACGACACAGATACCGACGAGGCTGCGGTAGAACATGATCTCGAACGTATCATGCGTGACGCTCAGCTCTCGTCCGGCAACAGCCATAGAAGAAAACGAAGCAATAGCCCCGGTCATCCAAAGCGCGGCCTTGCCGATCTGTGGTTTGTCGCTGTCCATTCACCTGCCTGCGGGAATCGCGGGTTTCTACCTGAACTTAAACAAAAAAGCCGGGACAGCGCCCGGCTTTTTTGGGTTACTCCCACTCGATTGTTCCCGGAGGTTTCGAGGTGATGTCATAGGTGCATCGGTTGATGCCTTTGACCTCGTTGATAATCCGCGTGGCGGTTTCGCCAAGGAATTCGTGGGTAAAAGGATAATAGTCGGCGGTCATGCCATCGACTGAGGTCACCGCCCGCATGGCGCAGGCATAATCATAGGTACGTCCGTCGCCCATCACGCCAACTGTACGAACGGGCAGGATAGCCACAAAGGCCTGCCAAATCTCGTCGTACAGCCCGTGTTTGCGAATCTGGTCGATATAGACTGCATCGGCCTCGCGCAGGATTTCCAGTTTCTCACGAGTGATCTCACCGGGGCAGCGGATCGCTAGGCCCGGTCCGGGGAATGGGTGGCGACCAATAAAGCTCTGCGGCAGGCCGAGTTCCCGACCCAGCGCGCGGACCTCGTCCTTGAACAGTTCACGCAGGGGTTCGACCAGCTTCAGGCCCATCTTTTCTGGCAGACCGCCCACATTATGGTGCGATTTGATGGTGACCGAAGGACCGCCCGAGAACGAGACCGATTCGATCACGTCTGGATACAGCGTGCCCTGTGCCAGGAACTCGGCGCCCTCGATAGTGTCGGCGTGTTTCTGGAACACGTCGATGAAAAGCTTGCCAATGATCTTGCGCTTGGTCTCGGGGTCGGACTGGCCGTCCAATTCGCCCAGGAACAGGTCGCTTTCATCCGCATGGATCAGTTGGATGTTGTAGTTGTCGCGGAACATGCCAACGACTTCTTGCGCTTCGTTCTTGCGCAGCAGACCGTGGTCGACGAACACACAAGTTAGCTGATCGCCAATCGCTTCGTGGATAAGGATCGCCGCGACCGAGCTGTCGACGCCGCCGGACAGTCCGCAAATGACCTTTTTGTCACCGACCTGTTCGCGGATTTTGCGGATCATCTCGTCGCGGTAGGCGCCCATGGTCCAGTCACCGTTGAAACCGGCCAGTTTGACGAAGTTTTCGTATAGTTTCGCGCCCTTGGGGGTGTGGTGCACCTCGGGGTGGAACTGAACGGCATAGAAATGACGTTTGGTGTCAGCGGTGATCGCGTAGGGTGCGTTGGGTGATGTGCCGAAGACCTCAAACCCCGGGGCGATTTCACTGACGTGGTCGCCGTGACTCATCCAGACCTGTTCGTCACCATCGGCGAACCAACCGTTCAAAATATCCAGCTGACCTTTCGGCGTGACAAAGGCACGGCCAAATTCGGCAGTTCCATGGCCGCTTTCGACCTTGCCGCCAAGTTGGTGCATCATCACTTGCTGGCCATAGCAGATGCCAAGGATCGGCACGCCATAATCAAAAATCTCTTGCGGTGCGCGGGGCGAACCCTCGCGGGTCACACTGTCCGGCCCGCCCGAGAAGATTACGGCTTTGGGCGCCATCTCGCGCACAAAGTCCATCGTAACATTCTGGTAGGGGTGGATTTCACAATAGACATTCAACTCGCGAAGGCGGCGTGCGATCAGCTGCGTCACCTGGCTGCCGAAGTCGATGATCAGAAGGCGGTCATGGGATGTCTGGCTCATGACTGGCTCTTAGGTCGCGCGACGGCTATGTGCAAGCGTTATGAGGTGTTTCTAACCAGATACGAGAGGGAGATTGGATCTATGACTGCCATTCGTTTCGTGAACGCGACACAGGAAGATGCCGGGGCGATCACTGATTGCCTAACGGCGGCTTATTTTAGTGCGCGTGAATCCATTGCTGATTTGCCGGATGTGACTGCGGGAATTGATCAAGATATTTCGGACAATAGGGTGGTTATTGCCGTTGCAGATGGGCGTTTGGCCGGGGTGATCATTTTTGCCCGGCAAGGCGCTGACATGAAGGTTTTCAATCTGGCCGTTTCACCAAATACGCAAGGGCAGGGAATTGCTGGAAAGCTGCTTGCCCGGGCCGAGGGCGAAGCGCGCGAGGCAGGATGCACACGTATGGTTTTGCGCACACATCGCCTGATGCAGGATACGCGCGCGATCTACGCGCATCTGGGTTGGGTTGAAACGGAAGTCAGCGGAAATTCCGTGGCCATGGAAAAAGCACTCGGAACAGACTAGCCCATCGATTCCGATTTTTCACTGCCCCGGTGAGAGGCGCGGCTGACATCTGCCCGGTAACTCCAGATCGCGATGAGGGACCAGCAAAGTATGTAGAAAATGCCTGTGAGGATGAGAAACTCACCCGGAATGGGGCCGACATCGGCTCGGTCAATGGCCTGATGGAAACCCTCAACCGGAGTCGGGTGGACCGAGATCTTGACGCAAAAAGCAAGGCTCTGGATCAGCAATATCCACAGGTAGTTCCTGCGAATCCGACGCCCAATCGCGATCATCAGGCTGACGTGATAGCGCGGGTGCAAATAGTCCTGCGCGAGAACCTTTTGCCAGTTCTCCTCCATGTGAAGATCGCCGTCATACAGAAGCGGCGCATAGAAATGGGTTTCCAGCCATCTGGCGCGGGCGCGCCACACGTTGAAATACCGGTAACGCCGCGCCTCGAGCATCAGGAACAGGATGATCAGAACGCCGACAAGCACCAGCGGAAGAGGTGAAGCCTCGGGCGAAGAAAAGGAAATCGACAGCGCAACACCCAATGTGACAACAGCCCAATTCGTTGTCGTGTCCAATCGGGTGCGCCAGATGGTACTTCGGTAAACCTCGCCTCTGTACAAGTGTGCCACCGCTCCAATTTCGGCCGCATCAAGGGTTTTCCGTTCATCTGCAGGAGTGGGCGTTTTTTGCGTTTCCGATTCCATGTCCTTATCATGAGCATCAGGAAAAAAGGGTCAAAGCAAAATCGAAGTGGCGAACATGTCGCTTTTACCCCGATTGCGCCGTTATCCACGTTCGGTGTGACTGGCGGTTCCGGTAACACAATTTGCAACGTGAACAGACTAACGGGATTATCTCATGTCAGAGGCAAACACCCGACGCAGAGCCAGAGGCGGTGGAGGAGCCGCCCGCCGGGCCGAGCGCACCGCGGTTCGTATCGAAACAGCAAAGTACATCGAACGGAATATTCCGAATTTCGAGGTTCTGAACGAAGAAGCGTTGGAAATCATCGAAGCCAACGCGGAAACCATTCTGGCCGAGGTTGGCGTCAACTTCGTCGACAATCCGGCTGCGTTGCAGCGCTGGAAAGACGCCGGCGCCGACATTGATGGCGAGCGCGTGCGCATCCCTCGTGGTTTGGCCCGTGAGTTGATCAAGACTGCGCCCAGCCAGTTTACTCAGCACGCTCGAAATCCCGAAAAATCGGTTGTTATTGGTGGCCGCAATCTGGTCCTGGCACCGGTCTATGGCCCGCCGTTCGTGCGTGATGCACAGGGCGGTCGGCGTTATGCGACCATGGACGATTTCAACAAGTTCGTGAAACTGGCTTATATGTCCAAGTGGTTGCACCACTCGGGCGGGACCGTGTGCGAGCCGACCGACGTTCCGGTGAATAAGCGTCACCTGGACATGCTGATGGCGCACATGACCCTGTCGGACAAGCCGTTCATGGGCTCGGTCACAGATCCCAGCCGCGCGCAGGATTCGGTTGATATGTGCGGGATCCTGTTCGGCAAAGAGTTCGTGCAGGAAAACACTGTCATGACCTCGCTGACCAACATCAACTCGCCGATGACCTTCGACGACGTGATGATGGGCTCGCTAGAGGTTTATGCGGCAAACAATCAGGCCTGCATCATCTCGCCCTTTATCGTCGGCGGCGCGATGGCGCCTGTTTCGGTGGCAGGGACGCTGACGCAGGTTCTGGCCGAAGTGATGGCCGGTGTTGCATACAGCCAGATCATCCGTCCAGGTGCCCCGGCAATCTTTGGTGCGTTTGTGTCGTCGATCGACATGAATTCGGGCGCGCCGACTTTCGGTACTCCCGAGGCGTCGTTGGTCACTTACGGTGCGGGCCAGCTAGCGCGGCGTCTGAACCTGCCGTTCCGTTCGGCCGGGTCGTTCTGCGGCTCGAAACTGCCTGATGCGCAGGCGGCCTATGAAACCGCGAACTCGCTGAACATGGGTCTGATGTCTGGCGTGAACTTCATGCTGCACTCGTGCGGCTGGCTGGAAGGCGGTCTGGTTGCAGATTTTGAGAAGTTCGTCATGGATGCCGACCAGTTGGGCGTTCTGCACGGTCTGGCCAAAGGTGTTGCCTATGACGACAACGCTCTGGCAATGGATGCGATCCGCGAAGTTGGCCCCGGCGGCCATTATCTGGGCTGCGCACATACACAGGCCAACTTCAAAGAGGCATTCTGGAAAAGCGAAGTTCTGGACTACAAGCCGTTCGAGACCTGGGAAGACGAAGGCGGACGCGATACGCGTCAACTGGCCACATCGCGGGTCGAGCATCTGCTGGCCAACTATCAGCAGCCGCAACTCGACCCGGAAATCAACGCCGCGCTGAACGAATACGTGGCGGAAAAGAAAGCATCCATGCCGGATGCCTTCACCTGATCACTGAAATTGCGAGGCGCGGCTGGCCTGAAACAGTTGCGCCTCGCCCAGTAACGCGATCAGCAGATCAAGATGCCGCACCAACGAATAGGCCGCATCTTCTTCGACCCGCTGCGCGTTGACCTCTCGTTCCATTTCCATCAATCGTACCAGCGCCGCACCGGTTCCGGGCAGCGAGCCGTATCCGAGAATACGTTGCAGATGCCGTTCCCGATCATAGTCCCGCGCCCCTAATTTCGCGGCCCGAGCCAAAAGGCGAGGGCGGCGGAGGGTGGCTATCATGGTCATCAGGTCCTGCATTTCGGGGGCTCCTTGTTCGAGTGGAAGTTGTCCCTTTTTACACACAACCTAAGCGGGTGTTGCCTTGATTGGGTTCGCGCCGAACTCTGGTTTCATGAGTGTTTATGTTTTTGAATCAAATCTGGTTGTTGTCTCTGTGGGTTAACGAACGAGTAACGAAAGCAACTCTAGTTAGAATTGGTTAACAAACTCATCGGGGGCGGTTGAGAACAGATTGTTGGTTCGACGAGGGCAAGGAACTATGGAAAATAACATGGCTTTCACCATTCCGGCTTGGGTACCTGAGGGGGCGCAAAGATATCTTGCCCACACAGAGACCGGCCAATCGATCCGCGATATCGCGCGATCCGCGGGGTGCCATGCTTCGACCATTCTCCGGCAAATCAGACGGATCGAAATGCGTCGCGACGATCCGTTGGTGGACGCCGCGCTGCAATCTCTGGCCGAGACGCATTTCGGCGATCCGGAAGCGGGCGCGAGTAACACGTTTGCACTTGCGCAAGACGAGACTGCAGCTGCCAAAGACGAGGAATTCAATCGCGAAGCCCTAAGGATTCTGCGCCGGTTGTGTGAAACGGGGTCGGTCCTTGCGGTAGCCGAGGAAATGGACAAGGCCGTTGTGGTCCGGGATACCGGTGACACTGGGGCCACAAGAACAGCCGTTGTGGATTGCAAGATCGCACAGGCGCTGGCTCTGAAAGACTGGATCTCTTGCGACAATCCTGGCCGGATTTCGCGCTATCGCATTTCGTCGGCAGGCCGGACCGCTTTGAGCCGTCTTGTTGCCGAGGCCGAGAACAAGGCGCGCGAGCGCAGTGAATTTGGCATGGCCGAGGCGCCAGCCTCTTTCCAGTCAAAAATGGCTCCGGGGCAGGGCGCGGCTGTGCCCCTCAATCGGCCCAAGCGAATTCGCTACAGCGCGGCGGAAAGTCCTCTGATCGCTTTGGCCCGCCGACGGGACCGGGATGGCAAACCTTTTCTGGATGAATCTCTGGTGGCGGCAGGAGAGCGTCTGCGTGAGGATTTTGAATTGGCGCAAATCGGCCCTCAGGTCGCGCAGAACTGGGATCATTTCCTCACCGCCGGAGGACGTGGCAGTTTCAAAAGCGAGGCACATGGCGGGCGGGGTTCGTCCGATGCGCGGGATCGTGTAGAGCGTGCCTTGTCGGATCTCGGGCCGGGGTTGAGCGACGTGGCACTGCGCTGCTGTTGTTACCTCGAAGGCTTGGAACTGGCAGAGAAACGCATGGGCTGGTCAGCGCGGTCGGGCAAGATCGTATTGCGGATCGCACTGCAACGTCTCAAGCGGCACTACGAAAGTCAGTCAGAGCGCAATCGTATGATTGGGTGATATGTTTTGGTTGCGTTCAGTCGGCCAAGTGATAATCACAGGTTATGCATTTTACCCTCAGACAGTTGCAGTATTTCAGCGCCGTCGCGGAACAGCGCAATTTCGGCCGGGCGGCGCAGACCTGCCATGTGTCTCAACCCGCTTTGTCAGTGCAGATCAAAGCGCTGGAGGAAAGCTTGGGCGGGCCGCTGTTCGAACGTCAGGCCCGTGACATCCTGTTGACTCCGTTGGGTCGCGATGTACTGGACCACGCGCGCCAGGTTCTGGGGGCCGCCGACAGGCTGGATCAATTTGCCAGGGATCGCTCGGGCGGGCATAGGTCACTGGCGATTGGAATTATACCGACAATCGCTCCGTATCTGTTGCCGGGCGTTCTGGCCGGATTGCGCGCCTCGGATGTGTCGCTTCGCGTGCAGGTGCGCGAGGCCAGAACCGAGCGGCTGTTGACTATGCTGCGCGCCGGGGAAATTGACGCCGGTGTCGTGGCCTTGCCGGTTGGGGGAAATGAGCTGTTCGAACTGCCCTTGTTTCAGGATCGGTTCCTTCTGGCCGGTAGCACGGCCCGCCTGCAGGGCATGACAACAAACCCCGAGGCCCTGCGGCCACTGGACCTGAAGACAGCGCAGTTGATGCTGCTGGATGATGGTCATTGCCTGACAGATCAGGCGCTTGAGGTCTGCGGGCAGGATCGCAGCAGCGGGTTGATCAACATGGGCGCGTCGTCCCTAGCAACTCTGTCCCGACTGGTGGCCGAAGGCTTTGGTCTGACCCTGATGCCCGAGCTTGCAGCGCAAGCGGAATCCGAGGCTGTGCCCGGGTTGAAACTGATACGTTTCGGCACACCTCAACCGTCGCGGACGGTTGGCCTGGTGCGAAGGTTGTCAACCGGCAATGAGGGCTGGTTCGATGGTCTGGCTGAGGTCATTCAACGGGTCGGCGAAGATATCGTGTCGGCCACTCGCAGCTGAAAATGAAAAGACCCGCCATCGGCGGGTCTTAAAAATTGGATCGCAGAAAGGCTTAGGCCAGAGCCGGCTCTTTCGCTTCGTCCAGGTGCTTTTTCAGGTTTTCCGGCGAGGACACGCCATAGGGGTCTTCCGGGCAGTTATCCATCAGGCCGGGCTCTTCGAACCATGCGTCGACGACGCCGTTGTTGACGATGGCAGCATAGCGCCACGAGCGCATACCAAAGCCCAGGTTGTCCTTGTCGACCAGCATGCCCATCTTGCGGGTGAACTCGCCCGAACCATCCGGGATCACCTTGACGTTTTCCAGGCCCTGATCCTGCGCCCATTTGTTCATGACAAAGCTGTCATTCACCGACATGCAGTAAATCTCGTCGATGCCTTTTTCCTTGAATTCGGCATGACCGTTTTCAAAACCGGGCAGCTGGTAGGTCGAACAGGTGGGGGTGAACGCACCGGGCAGCGAGAACAGGATCACCCGTTTGCCGGCAAAGTAATCTGCAGTTGTCTTGTCTTCCCAACGGAACGGGTTGGGGCCTTCGACGGCCTCGTCACGGACGCGGGTGTGAAAGGTTACGTCAGGCAATTTGGTACCGGATTTCATGCTCAAGTTCCTGTGATTCATGTGTGAACTGCTGCAGATTTAAAACAGTTCTAAATTGGCTTCAATGTAATAGTTGCCGCAAACGCGAATTCTGGCGGATACTGCAAAGCGTACTGTTTTCAATAGGATTTTTCCAGGATTTGTCTGGTGTTTTTCTGCAATTGCATAGTGCGCTGTTATGGCAGCTATGCATGGGTGGCGTAGCAATCCGTCACTGTTTATATTATGTCGAAGCAAAGTGACCAAAAGTCAGGAAAGCCGACCGTGCGTGATCTGAAGATCCCCGAACAACGTCATCCCGAAAAGGCGCATCGCCAAGACAATGCGCAGCCGAAAAAGCCGAAATGGATTCGGGTGAAGGCTCCGGGTGGAAAAGGGTATGCCGAAACCCACAAGATCATGCGCGAGAACAACCTCGTGACCGTCTGCGAAGAGGCCGGTTGCCCGAATGTCGGCGAATGCTGGAGCCAGGGTCACGCCACCATGATGATCATGGGCGAGATCTGTACCCGTGGCTGTACTTTCTGCAACATTGCGACCGGTCGCCCCGACGATCTGGACGCGTTCGAACCCGGTCGGGTAGCGCATGCGGTACAGAAGCTGGGGCTCAACCACGTGGTTATCACCTCGGTGGACCGGGACGACCTGACAGACGGCGGGGCCGAGCATTTTGCCCAGACCATCCGCGCGGTGCGTCACCGCTCGCCCAAGACAACGATTGAAATCCTGACGCCGGACTTCCTAAAGTGTGATGCTTCGGTTCTGGAAACTGTGGTCGAGGCGAAACCGGACGTGTTCAACCACAACCTCGAAACCGTTCCGGGCCTGTACCCCGAAGTGCGTCCCGGTGCGCGGTATTTCCACTCGCTGCGCTTGTTGCAGCGGGTCAAAGAGATGGACCCGTCGATCTTTACCAAATCGGGCATCATGGTTGGCCTTGGGGAAGACGAACAACAGGTCCGGCAGGTCATGGACGATATGCGCGCGGCCGATATCGATTTCCTGACCATCGGTCAGTATCTGCAGCCCACGCCGAAACACCACGGCGTCGACCGCTTTGTCACGCCCGAGGAGTTCGCGTCATATGAAAAGGCGGCCTACGGCAAGGGATTCCTGATGGTGTCCGCGACGCCTCTGACCCGGTCGTCCTACCATGCAGGCGATGACTTTGCCCGTCTGCGCGATGCGCGCCAGAAAAAGCTGGAGCAAGGGTGACACCCGAAACACTTGCGCGGCTGACTTGGCTGCGCCACGAATTGCATCAATACCCCGAGATTTCCGGGCAGGAGGAACAAACCGCTGCCCGGATTGCGGATGAATTGCTTGCCCGAGATGCCGATCAGGTGCTGACGGGTATTGGCGGTCATGGGGTGGCGGGCGTTTTCAACAGTGGTCAGACGGGGTCAACGGTTGCCATTCGGTGCGAGTTGGACGGGTTGCCGATTCAGGAAGTCTCTGAAGCTGATTATGCCTCACGTCTTCCTGGAAAGGGGCATTTGTGCGGACATGATGGCCATATGACGATGGTTCTGGGGGTGGCTGAGCAACTAGCCCAATCCCGCCCGGAAACGGGCCGCGTGGTTCTGATTTTCCAACCGGCCGAAGAAACCGGGAAAGGGGCCATCGCCTTTCGGGCCGATCCGAAGTTTGCCGAAATTGCGCCGGATTTTGTGTTTTCACTGCACAACCTGCCGGGCTTGGCGCAGGGGGACGTGCTGCTGTGCAAGGGGCCCGCGAATTGTGCCTCGCGCGGGATGAAGATTGTTCTGACCGGCAAAACCTCACACGCGGCAGCGCCACAGGATGGGGTATCACCGACTGGGGCGCTGGTGTCTCTGATGCCGCAATTGGCGGCGTTGGGGCAGGGCGGTGATCTGGGTGCGGATTTTGCCCTGACCACTGTGACACATGCCAATCTGGGTGAGCCGACCTTTGGTGTTGCTCCCGGTCGGGCCGAGCTTTGGGTGACCCTGCGCACTGTCGCCGATGCGCGAATGCAGAACCTGATGAACGAGGCCGAGGCGTTGGTTGCGCAGGTCGCTTCAGATCAGGGGCTGGGCTATGAGATCGGTTATGAAGACGTGTTCGAGGCCTGCGTGAACGCGCCCGAGGCTGTCGAAATCCTCAGCCGATCCTGTGTGGAAACAAACGTGCCGTGCGAGCTGACGTCCAGCCCTCAGAAGTTCTCAGAAGATTTCGGACAATTCGGTAAAGACGCCAAGGCAGCCATGTTCTGGCTAGGCTCTGGAGTGGGTCACCCACAGTTGCACAACCCGGACTACGATTTCCCGGATGCCCTGATTCCGGTTGGAACTGGTATTTTCCTGCAAGCGATTCAGCAGGTGTTGGGCCCGCTCAGTCCTCGGTAAAGCGAACCTTGCCGATAAAGGGCAGGTTGCGATTGCGCTGAGCGTAGTCGATTCCATAGCCCACGACGAATTCATCCGGAATCTCGAACCCGATCCAATCGGACCGGAAATCAACCTCGCGCCGGCTGGGTTTGTCCAGCAGGGCGATGGATTTCAACCGTGCAGGCTTACGGCTGCGCAGCAGCTTGGTCACGTGGTTCAGGGTGTGACCGGTATCGACGATATCCTCGACGACCAGAACATCACGCCCTTCAATCGCGCCGCGCAAGTCTTTGAGAATGCGAACTTCTCGACTGCTTTCCATCGAATCGCCGTAGGATGATGCTTCAAGGAAATCCACCTCGATCGGCAGGTCCAGTTCGCGCACGAGGTCAGCGATAAAGACGAAACTGCCGCGCAGCAGGCCGACCACGACCAGCTTGTCGGTATCGCCGAATTCCTGTGTGATTTCGCGGCACAGCTCTTCAATCCGGGCGGCGATGGCCTTGGCCGAGATCATCTCATCTATCACATATGCGCGGTCGCTCATCGCTGCCCCCTTGATCTTTGGCGCGCAACATACGAAATCACGCGCCATTGTCACCTGTTAATAGCGGACGCCATGCCTACTCATTCGGAAACCCGCCACCTGCCGTATACCGCACAGCAGATGTACGACCTGATTGCGGATGTGGCGAAATACCCTGAGTTTCTGCCATGGTGCGCCGCCGCCCGCATCCGCCGAACCTATGCCGCCGGTGAGGCGCAGGTGATGGAGGCGGATCTGGTCATCTCGTTCAAAGTGTTCCGCGAACGATTTGGCAGCCGGGTGACGCTGTTCCCGGACCAGATGAAGATCGACACCGAATATCTGGACGGCCCCTTCAAATATATGAAATCCGACTGGCAGTTTGCGGATGCACCCGAAGGTGGGTGTAACGTATCCTTCCACGTGGACTTCGAATTCAAGAACGCCATCCTGCAGGGTATCATCGGCGTCGTGTTCAATGAAGCCATGCACCGCATCGTTCAGGCGTTCGAGACCCGCGCCGCGGATTTGTACGGCTAGGTCTTTACCCGTTAACGGCGCACGCTAGACTGCGCACATGAGCGATTTTTCCACTTCTCTGGCCGCGTTTGCGGCGGGCCCTGTCGAGACAACCTTGCAGACGCGGGTTGTCACATCGTTGTCCATTCTGGACTGGATTGCTGTCGGTCGTGCCGGGGCTGACGAGCCTGTCTCAAAAGCCGTGCGTGATCTGGTACTGGGCGAAGAGGGGGCGACGCAGGCGCATTTGTTTGGCGGTGGCGCAGCCCCGATGCGCGGGGCGGCCTTGGTCAACGGCACCGTGTCACACGCGCTGGACTATGACGACACGCATTTCGCCCATATCGGTCACCCTTCGGTTGCAGTGTTGCCGGCCGCTTTGTCGCTGAGCGAATGGGATGATCGCATTCTCGTCGATTTCCTCGAGGCCGCGTTGGTTGGGATGGAGACGTCGATCCGCGTGGGTCTGTGGTTGGGCCGTGACCATTATCAGGCAGGGTTCCATCAGACCGCGACAGCGGGTGCGTTTGGGGCCGCCGTGGCAGCGGGCCGTATTCTGGGGTTCGACCCCAAGCAAATGCAAAAGGTGTTGGGTCTGACGGCCACGCGCGCCGCTGGCCTCAAGGCGCAATTCGGAACGATGGGCAAACCCTATAACGCGGGTCTTGCGGCCTCGGCCGGGGTTGAAGCCGCGTTACTGGTCGCGAAGGGGTTTGAGCCCAATATGGACGCGTTGGAGGGGCAGTACGGCTTTGGCGCTCTACACAAAGGCGAGGGGGATGCATCAACCGCTTTGGCCGGGTTGGGTGAAGAGTGGCTGTTCGAAGCCGTCAGCCACAAGTTCCACGCCTGCTGCCATGGCCTGCACGCCGCGCTCGAGGCCGCGCGCGATCTGGACATTGCGGAACCGGAGGTAGCAGAGATCAAGATCAAGACTCATCCGCGTTGGATGAGCGTGTGCAACCAGATGTCTCCGACCACCGGTTTAGGAGCAAAGTTCTCGTACCGAACGGTGATCGCCATGCAGGCGCTTGGCTATGACACGGCGCTGCCGGACAGCTACACCGATAAGGTCTGCGCGGACCCGCGCCTGAAGTCCTTGCGGGATCGCGTGTCGGTCGAAGCGGATGAAACGCTGTCAGAAACGCAGGCGCATTTGACTTTGTTGCGCCGCGACGGTGCACGGCTGGAAGCAACGCACGACCTTTTGACACCGATGAGTTTGTCGGACCGCGAGGACCGGGTACGCGGCAAGGCCGCCAAGCTGATCGGAGGAGAAGAGACGGACGCGATCTGGTCGATGCTGCGCACCGGCGGCCGCGCCCGCGATCTGGCAAAAAGCCTGGCGGTTTAGACCACGCGCCAGTGCAGCGGGAAGCCCGGGTCAAAGACCGTTACCGGACCATCTCCGGATTCGATCTTTTCGGGGTATGCGACAGGCCCACCTTTGGTCAGGGTGATCGTTTCTTCGTTCACCGGCAGGCGGTAGAACGCAGGCCCATTCAGTGAAACAAAACCTTCCAGCTTGTCCAACGCGCCTTCACGGTCGAACATCTCGGCGACCAAGGACATCGTGTTCGTCGCGGTGAAGCACCCGGCACAACCGCAAGCCATTTCCTTGTTGTCATCCGTATGCGGCGCGCTGTCTGTGCCCAGGAAATACCGTGCATCGCCCGAGGTCGCAGCGGCCAGCAACGCCAGCCTGTGTTCCTCCCGCTTGGCGACGGGAAGGCAGTAGTAGTGCGGTTTGATGCCGCCAACCAGAATGTGGTTGCGGTTGATGATCAGGTGATGTGCGGTGATGGTAGCACCCAGATCGGTCTCGTTGGCCTTTACGTAGTCGACGCCGTTCGAAGTGGTGATATGCTCCATCACCACACGCAGACCCGGAGTGGCCTTGCGGATCGGATCCAGAACACGGTCGATGAAAACCGCCTCACGGTCAAAGATGTCGATCTCTGCGTCTGTAACCTCGCCATGGACGCACATTGGCAAACCGATCTCGGCCATCTTTTCCAACACTGGACGCACCTTGTCGAAATCCCGCACGCCCGAGGCCGAGTTGGTCGTAGCACCTGCAGGATATAGCTTGACCGCCTTGACCAACCCGCTGGCATGAGCAGCGGCTACATCGTCTGCATCCGTATCCTCGGTCAGGTACAGGGTCATCAGTGGCTCGAACGTCATGCCTTCGGGAAGCGCGGCCATGATGCGGTCGCGATAGGCGGCGGCCTGATCGCCGCGCACGACGGGAGGCACGAGGTTAGGCATGATGATCGCGCGGGCAAAATGGCGCGCGGTTTCGGGCAGAACGGCCTGCAACATCGCGCCATCGCGCAGGTGCAGGTGCCAGTCGTCGGGGCGGCGGATCGTGATGCTATCGGTCATGGCGCCTCCGCTATCACACAGGCCGCGTGCGGGAAAGGCTTGTCAACGACCCGGATCGCCGTAAATCCCGGAAAGACCATGGCCTTGACGCGCGTGCGCTGTCGTGACCTGTTGTGCCGAGGGAGATTTGCAAATGACACAGCCAGAAACTATCGACGCCGTTCAGAACATGTTGGGCGCGCAGGGTTATGTCTGCGGACGTGCACTGGCCACGGTTGTGTTCCTGTCGCTGAAGCTGGGCCGCCCGTTGTTTCTGGAAGGCGAGGCCGGGGTCGGCAAAACCGAGATCGCAAAGGCGCTGGCATCGGGTCTGAACAGGCGCTTGATCCGGCTGCAGTGCTACGAGGGGCTGGATGCATCCTCGGCTGTCTACGAATGGAACTTTCCGGCGCAGATGGTGGCAATCCGGACGGCTGAGGCGTCGGGTGGCGCCGATCGCGGTGCATTGCAATCCGAGTTGTTCTCGGACGAGTATCTGATCGAGCGCCCTCTGCTGCAGGCCATGCGTCCGGACCAAAACGGCGCGCCAGTCCTGCTGATCGACGAATTGGATCGTACCGATGAGCCGTTTGAAGCCTTCCTGCTGGAAGCGCTGAGCGACTTTCAGGTCACAATCCCCGAACTGGGCACAGTACATGCGCCTGAGCCGCCCATCGTCATCGTCACTTCAAACCGCACGCGCGAGGTGCACGACGCGTTGAAACGCCGTTGTCTGTATCATTGGGTCGACTATCCCGATTTCGACCGTGAAATCGAAATCCTCCACGCCCGCGCGCCCGAGGCCGCTGAGGCGCTTAGCCGCGAGGTTGTGGCTTTTGTTCAGCGCCTGCGAACCGAGGACCTGTTCAAGAAACCTGGGGTGGCCGAGACCATCGACTGGGCCAAATGCCTGCTTGCGCTGGATGTGATCAACCTCAGCCCCGAGGTCATCGGTGACACGCTGGGCGCGATCCTTAAATATCAGGACGACATCCAGAAATTGCAGGGGTCCGAGGCGAAACGGATTCTGGATGAGGCCAAATCCTCTCTAGAACCGGCCTGATGCTTCATCTTTTTCAAAATACCCCGAGGGTATGGGGGCTGCGCCCCCTTGGCTGCTGATGGCAGAACAACTCCCCCTCGATATTCCGGACAACCCTAGGCTGGCGCAAAACATCACTCATTTTGCACGGGCCTTGCGCAAGGCTGGGCTGCCGATTGGTACGGGGAGGGTGGTTGATGCGATCCGGGCCGTGCAGGCAGCTGGGTTCACCGAAAAGCGGGACTTCTACTGGACGCTGCACGCCTGTTTCGTCAGCCGCCCCGAGCACCGGACCGTGTTTGCACAGGTCTTTCGCCTCTACTGGCGCGACCCGCGTTACATGGAACACATGATGGCAATGATGCTGCCCGCCATTCGGGGGGTGCAGCAGGAGCGTAAGGCTGAGGCCGCCGAAAAACGCGCGGCCGAGGCGTTGCTGGATGGCGTAGAACGAGACCTGCCGGAAACGTCCGAATCCGAGGAAGATACGGAGCTTGAGATTGACGCCTCACAAACCGCGTCGTCTGAGGAACGGCTCCGCAGTCTGGATTTCGAGCAGATGAGTACGGCCGAGATCGCTCAGGCTAAGCGTATGCTGGCGCGCTTGACGTTGCCGGTAAATCCCATCGATTCTAGGCGCGGGCAGGCCAGTCATCTGGGCCACCGCGTCGACCGGGCGCGCACCTTGCGTGCGGCTATGCGCCAAGGCGGAGAGCTGCACGAAATCGCGCGGCTCAAGCCCAAACCGCGCTGGCCGAACCTTGTGGTGCTATGTGATATCTCGGGCTCGATGAGCCAGTACAGCCGGATCATCCTGCATTTCCTGCACTCGGTTTCGAACGCCAAAGGTGCCGGTTGGGCCAAGGTCCACGCGTTTACCTTCGGCACTCGTCTGACCAATATAACCCGCCATTTGCAACAGCGAGACGTGGATGCAGCGTTGGCCGCCGCCGGAGATGAGGCGCAGGATTGGGAGGGCGGCACGCGGATCGGGGAATGCCTGCATGCGTTCAACCGCGACTGGTCACGCAGGGTTATGGGGCAGGGCGCAGTGGTGTTACTGATCTCGGACGGGTTGGATCGGGGCGATCCCGAGGCGTTGGGAAAGGAAATGGAGCGGCTGCACCTTTCGGCCAAGCGTCTGATCTGGCTCAATCCGCTGCTGCGCTGGGATGGTTTCGCGCCCAAAGCACAAGGCGTGGCGGCGATGCTGCCACATACGGACAGCTTTCGCGCGGGTCACTCGGTTGCTTCGTTAGAGGACCTGGCCGCCGTGATCTCACAACCCGACGACGTGGGAGAGAAAGCGCGGCTGATGACCGCGCTTTCGGGGTGATTAGCCACCCACCTGTTCTTCGTTGCACTTACGTGCCATTTCCATGGCCTTGTAGGTGCCGGTCAGATCGACGGTGAAGGCAAACTCCTTCTCGGGGAACACAACCATGACTTTCTGCTTGGCGATGTCATCGGCGAACTGAGGGTCATCGGACAGAACATAACCGCCAGAGTATCCTTTGGTGATGTTGCCCTTCATACCGGTGGCTTCACCCAGATAGATGTTGTCACCCAGCAGGATGGCCACAGCTTCCTTCTCGCCACGCTTGATGTCGGTCTTGGCCTTGGTGAAGACGCCCACATAACCAACGCTGCGGTCTTCGGTCAGCCCCATCTGAACCACGTTTTCAGCGTCATCGACAGCTTCGATCAGGCAGGATTTCTTGTCCTCGTCAATAAAGACCTTCCATCCTTCGACCTCACCATAGCGCAGGAAAGTATCCGCGCTGACTGCAGTCGATGCCAGCAGTCCGATTGCCGTTCCGAGTGTAAAAATGCGTTTCAACTCTCTGTCTCCTTTGTGAAATAACAATATGCGCATACTGGAATGCACCAGTTGCGCGTGTAGGCTAGAATCAGGTCAGCTGACAATCAATCCTTTGCGTAAACTGCATAAGTCCGGGCTTCTTTGTGCGGAAGGTCCGGTACTTTGGATGCGATGTATCCCCTCTTAGGACTTGGGTTCCTTTTCATCCGGCCAAACCTGCCTATGTTGGGTCTGAACACTCCGGGAGGGTGCAATGGACAGATTCGACAACAGCCCCGAAACGGCTCTGCGCTGGTTCCAAGATGGAAAACCTGTTGCATTGGCCACGGTGGTCGAGACCTGGGGCAGCGCGCCGCGGCGTGTGGGCGCTCAGTTGGTAATTGGCGGGGACGGCCGCATCGAAGGATCAGTCTCAGGCGGGTGCGTAGAGGGCGCGGTCGTGGTCGAGGCACTTGAGGCGATCGACGAGGGCGAGGCGCGGCTGTTGGAGTTTGGCGTCAGCGACGAGGACGCCTTTGCCGTTGGGCTGGCCTGTGGCGGCACTATCCGCGTGTTGGTCGAGCCGGTAGGAAAAGTCCTGCCCGAACCCATGCTGCGCGAATTGGTTGACGCCCGCGCCCGGCGTGAGCCTGTGGCCTATGAGGTGAACATCGAAACGGGCCATCGCGCCCTGCGGCGCAATGCCTATGCCAACCGACTGCGTATGGATCGTTCGGGGTTTGAGGAGGATGGCCAGACCTTCGTTGCTGTGCACAACCCGCCGCTGCGGTTGATCATCGTAGGTGCCGTGCATATCGCGCAGGCGCTGGTGCCGATGGCGCGGATCGCCGGATACGACCCGGCCATCATCGACCCACGCGATGCTTTTGCATCCAGCGCGCGCTTTCCAGGTGAAACGATCCTGACCGACTGGCCGGACGAAGCCGTTGCCAAGCTGGGGATGGACTCACGGACGGCGATTGTACTGTTGACCCATGACCCCAAATTGGACGACCCGGCCCTGCAATCGGCGCTTCAGGCGGGCGTGTTCTATATCGGCGCTCTAGGCTCGACCCGCACCCATGCAAAACGCGTGACACGAATGAAAGAGGCGGGGTTCACCGATGAGCAGATTACACGCATTCACGGGCCGATCGGTCTGGACATCGGTGCTGCGGACCCATCGGAAATCGCGGTGTCCATTCTGGCGCAAATGACGGCTGTATTGCGGGGCAAGGCGTGAAGTTCGGCCCCGTTCCCGTCGATCAGGCCGCCGGCGCAATTCTGGCGCATTCCGTAAAGGCCGGAGATACCAAACTGCGCAAGGGCCTCATGTTGACGGCCGAGCATCAAAAGGTATTGACCGATGCCGGGCACAGTTCCGTTACGGTTGCCCGTCTAGCGCCCGGCGATTGCCACGAAGACGATGCGGCCGGTATGTTGGCTGACGCTTTGGTTCCCGACCCCAAAGCCGCCGCTTTGCGGGTGACACACCCCTTCACGGGTCGGGTGAACCTGTTGGCGGATGGCCCCGGGGTTGCGGTGCTGGATATCGCGGCGCTCGAGGCGTTCAACCAGGTCAATCCGATGATAACCGTGGCCACCGTACCCCAATACCAGCAGATGAGCGCAGGCGGCATGGTCGCGACGATCAAGGTGATTTCCTACGCCGTGCCGGGCGGAGACGTTCTTGAGGTATCGCGTCTGGCCAAAGGTGCGGTCCGTCTGGCCAAACCGGTCTACCGAAACGCCGGGTTGGTGGTAACCGATATACCCGGCGGACCACCGAACGAAAAAGGCATCGCCGCAATTCAGGGGCGGGTAGAGGCCCTTGGGCTAGAGCTGGCCGATGTGCGAATTGTCCCGCACCAGACCGAGGCCCTTGCGACCGCTATCGGAGAAGCGCATGGCGATGTGTTGATGGTTTTGACCGGCTCGGCCACCTCGGATGTGTCTGACGTGGCCCCCGAGGCAGTGCGCGCTGCAGGTGGGCAGGTCGACCGTTTCGGCATGCCGGTTGATCCGGGGAACCTGCTGTTTCTTGGATCTCTGGGCCAGCGCCCCGTCATAGGGTTGCCGGGATGCGCGCGGTCTCCGGCGTTGAACGGCGCCGATTGGGTCTTGTCGCGTGTTGCCTGCGGTATCGAAACGACCGGCTCAGATATTGCGGCGATGGGGGTTGGCGGGTTGCTCAAGGAAATCCCGACGCGGCCGCAGCCAAGGGCAGGGCGCAAGGGATAACGTGGCGGTTATTTGCCTTTCCGGTTCAACGAAATAGATGTTGGTGATTGTCCGGCAAGCTGACCAAAACGGTCGCTAAATATTTTTGTTCTCAAACAAATTTTCCCGTGTTTAACTCGGCGTAGGGAGAGTTTCATTTTGGGAGGAACATATGACACAGGTCTCAATGACCGTGAACGGGAAATCCGTGAGCGGTGATGTCGAGGGCCGGACGCTGCTGTCCAGCTTTCTGCGTGATCACCTGTCGCTGACCGGAACCCATGTGGGCTGCGATACCGCGCAATGTGGTGCGTGTGTGGTTCATGTGGATGGTGAGGCGGTCAAATCCTGCAACATGCTGGCGCTCGAGGCTGATGGGGCCGATGTTGGCACGATCGAAGGTCAGGCAAACGCTGATGGCTCGCTGAACGTCATCCAGCAGGCGTTTCAGGACCACCACGGTCTTCAATGTGGTTTCTGCACACCGGGCATGGTCATGAGTGCAGCGGCGTTGTTGAAAGAGAACCCGCGCCCAACCGAAGCAGAGATCCGTAAGTATCTGGAAGGCAATCTGTGCCGCTGCACCGGGTATCACAACATCGTCAAGGCGATCATGGCCGCATCAGGTCAGGACGCAGGCAGCATCGCTGCCGAATAATGCCACTGCGGGCGTAAGAGGAGACGCCCGTGGGATGACATAGGGTGCACAAGCATCCGTTTATGGGAGGAGAACAAGCAATGCCCAAAGACAGTGGCATCGGAGCCAGTTCCAAGCGGCGCGAAGACGTCCGCTTTCTGACCGGAGCGGGCAATTACACCGACGACATCAACGTACATGGCCAGGCCTACGTGCATTTTCTACGGTCCGACATCGCGCATGGCCGGATCAAATCCGTAGACACCTCAGCCGCCGAACGTATGCCTGGCGTGGTCAAGGTGTTCACAGGCAAAGACTTTGAAGGCGTAGGCGGAATGCCCTGCGGCTGGGAGGTGACCGACAAGCACGGCGCGCCGATGCAAGAACCGCCGCACCCAATTCTAGCGCAAGGCAAGGTCCGCCATGTGGGCGACCCGATCGCGGCGGTTGTGGCCGATAGCCTTGAGCAAGCCCGTGATGCGGCTGAGGCAATCGACGTGGATATCGAAGAGCTGCCTGCCGTGATCGACATGAAGGCAGCCGCGCAGGACGGCGCGACTCTGATCCACGAAGATCTGAAGAACAACATCTGCTATGACTGGCAACTGGGTGAGACCGATGACGCAAAGGTCAATGAGGTCTTTGCCAATGCGGCCCATGTGACCACGCTGGATCTGGTGAACAACCGCCTGGTCGCCAACCCGATGGAACCGCGCGTGGCGGTGGGTGAGTACAAGCGCGGCACGGATGAGTACACGCTCTATACAACCTCACAGAATCCGCATGTGATCCGCCTGCTGATGTGCGCTTTTGTTCTGGGCCTGCCCGAACACAAAGTGCGTGTCGTGGCCCCGGATGTGGGCGGCGGATTTGGCACCAAGATTTTCCACTACGCTGAAGAGGCGTTTTGTACTTTTGCCGCCAAGGCCTGCAACCGGCCTGTGAAGTGGACCTCCAGCCGGTCCGAGGCGTTCATGTCGGATGCCCATGGTCGCGATCATGTCAGCAAGATTGAACTGGCGCTGGATGCCGATAACAACTTTATCGGCTTGCGCACCAACACCTACGCCAATCTGGGGGCTTATCTGTCGACCTTCTCCAGTTCCGTGCCCACATGGCTGCACGGTACCTTGATGGCAGGCAACTACAAGACACCGGTCATTCAGGTGAACGTGAAGGCGATGTTCACCAATACGGTACCAGTAGATGCCTATCGCGGCGCGGGTCGTCCTGAGGCGACCTACCAGTTGGAGCGTGTCGTCGACAAGGCTGCGCGTGAGCTGGGCGTCGATCCGATTGCGCTGCGCCGCCAGAACTTTGTCACTCAGTTCCCGTATGACACGCCAGTCGCGCTGACCTATGACACCGGGGATTACAACGGGACGATGGACAAGCTTGAGGCTGCCGCCGATCTGGCTGGCTTTGCCGCGCGTCGTGCGGAAAGCGAAGCAAAAGGCAAGCTGCGCGGTCTGGGCATCAATTGCTATATTGAGGCCTGCGGCATCGCGCCTTCGAACATCGTCGGCATGCTGGGGGCCCGCGCGGGTCTTTATGATGCGGCAACCGTACGAGTGAACGCCACAGGATCGATCAGCGTTATGGTCGGAGCGCACAGTCACGGGCAGGGCCATGAGACCGCTTTCCCGCAGGTTGTGGCGGACATGATCGGCATTGATGAATCGATGGTCGAGATTGTGCATGGCGATACCTCGAAGATCCCGTTCGGTATGGGCACCTATGGCTCGCGCTCGCTTGCGGTCTGTGGCTCGGCCATGGTCAAGGCGACCGAGAAGGTGATTGAGAAAGCCAAGCGGATCGCGGCCCATCTACTGGAAGCCTCCGAGGCGGATATCGAGTTGAAGGACGGCCAATTCAGCGTTGCGGGCACCGACAAGTCGGTGGCCTGGGGTGATGTGACCCTGACGGCTTATGTGCCGCATAACTATCCCCTGGAAGTTGAGCCTGGGTTGGAGGAGACCGCGTTTTACGATCCGGCCAACTTTACCTTCCCGGCTGGCGCCTATGCTTGTGAGGTCGAGGTCGACCCCGAGACCGGTCAAGTCACCATCGAGGCCTTCACTGCTGCCGATGACTTTGGAAACATCGTCAATCCGATGATCGTGGATGGTCAGGTGCATGGCGGTATCGGTCAGGGCATTGGGCAGGCTCTGCTTGAGAACTGTGCCTATGACGAGAACGGCCAACTTCTAAGCGCTTCCTTCATGGATTACGCAATGCCCCGCGCGGACGATGTGCCGTTCTATGGTGTGGATCATTCCAGCCAGACGCCCTGTACCCACAACCCGCTGGGGGTGAAGGGTTGTGGTGAGGCCGGTGCGATTGGCTCGCCGCCAGCGGTGGTCAATGCGGTTCTGGATGCGATGAATTCGGGCGGTAAGGCGATCGATCACATCGACATGCCGGTAAGCCCGTCGCGCGTCTGGGCGGCGATGAACAGCTGAGTTGAGAGGTTGGGGTGCGAGGGGCCAGCTCCTCGCGCTCCCCGGGATATTTATAGCCAGATGAAGGGCGGATCCGCGCCTTTCGGAAAGGAAAACGAAATGTACAATTTCGAGTTTGAGAAACCCTCGACCATTGCTGATGCGGTTGCCGCGTTGGGGGCCGAGGATGCGCAGGCGTTGGGGGGCGGTCAGACGCTGATCCCGACGCTGAAGCAGCGACTGGCCGCACCGTCCACGCTGGTGTCGGTAAGCGGAATTGCCGAAATGAAGGGTGTCTGCGTCGAAGATGATGGGTCAGTGGCTGTTGGCGGTGCGACCACCCATGCTGCGGTCGCATCCGAGGCGGCAGGCAGCTATCCGGCTATCGCTGCGTTGGCGGGACAGATCGGTGATCCGGCAGTGCGCAATCGTGGGACCATCGGCGGGTCGATTGCCAACAACGATCCGGCAGCGTGTTATCCTGCGGGGGTTTTGGGTTCGGGTGCGACGGTTGTGACCAATACGCGCGAGATCGCAGCCGATGACTTCTTTGAAGGCATGTTCACGACCGCTTTGGACGAGGGTGAGATCATCACCTCGGTCCGGTTCCCTGTTCCGCAGGCGGCCAACTATCAGAAGTTCCTGCAACCAGCCTCACGGTTTGCTTTGGTGGGCGTATACGTGGCGCGATTTGCGGATGGTGTTCGCGTTGCAGTCACCGGTGCAAGCGAGGATGGCGTGTTTCGTTGGTCCGAAGCAGAGGAGGCGCTGAACAAAGAGTTCCGTTCAGATGCGTTAATGGATTTGCGCATCAATCCGGCCAACATGATTGCCGATTTGCATGGCAGCAAGGAATATCGCGCCCATCTGGTTGGCGTCATGACCAAACGGGCTGTCGACGCCTGTATGTAAGACGCAACAATTAACCAAAGCCCCGGTGAAACCCCGGGGCTTTTTACGTGCGGCGCAGTCTTGGCGGTTTTGCGGGTTGCCAATAGGCCCCGGTATCCTCACGTGCTTTTTGGTAAGCTTCAATCCGCTGTCGCGCTGTGTTGCCCCCTGCATCGAAGAGGTGGCCTAGCAGGCATTCCAGAACAGCCATGGCTCCGGTGAAGCAGGAAAATGGGTACAGTGCACGGGTGCTGACGGTGAAGGCAACGTCAGGTTCCACCCCGGGGGCGATCACGTCGCTGTCTGAGATCAGGATCAGGCGCAGGCCTTGTTGTTTTGCGAAACGCATCGATTGGATGGTGTCCGCGGAATAAGGCTGCACGGTGATGGCGACGAGGCAATCGTTTTGGTCAGCGTCCAGCAGGTCATCCGCGGCTGACCCGATATGACGCGGCACCAGTTGGATACCCGGATACGCCATTCGACCCGTATAGGAAAAGTAATAGGCCAGTGCGTAACTTGCTCGGGTTGCCGTCACGAAACATCTGCGCGATGCGGTGATGTGCTGGACAGCTTCGCGGGTCTTTTCGGGTTTCATCAGACGCAGGGATCGGGCAACGACGTTTTGTTCGTTTTGTGCCAGTTTGGCCTGCGTTGCGCTGAATGCGTCCTCGGTTTGCAGCGTGCTCAGCCATTCCTGTCCCAATTCGTTTTCTCGGTCTGTGACCAATGCGTGCCGGAACGGAGCACGAAACGCCTCGAAACTGTCAAACCCCATGCGCGTTGCCAAACGGACCAGAACATTCGAGCTGACGCCAATTCTGGCTGAAGTGGTGCGGATCGGGTCGAGGCCGAAATCTCCGGGATGGTCGATGATGTATTTGGCCGCTGCCTGCAAGGCAGAAGGCAGCCGTTCGATATCATCACGCAGTCGGTCGGTGATTTGGTTTGGAGTGTTTCCCATTCGAGAAGAAAAAAACAAATGTTATGAAGATAACAAGTAAAAAACGCCATGCGCTGGATTAGATGGCAGGTGTTACCCGAGGAATGAGCATGTCCGACACGCACGCAAAAATCGAAATCGTTCGTCGCCCCTATGTGCTGGTCGCACCGAATGGTGCGCGGCGCGGGCCGTCGGATCATCCTGAGCTGCCCGTCTCAATCGATCAGATCGTGGATACTGCCGGCGCTTGTTTCGCAGCCGGTGCGCATGGGCTGCACTTGCATATTCGCGACAAGCAGGGACAGCATTCTCTGGACGCTGGCCAATATCTTGAAACGATGGCCGAGCTGCAAAGGGCGGTTCCCGAAATGGATGTCCAGATCACGACCGAGGCTGCGGGCGTTTTCGAGGTGGCGGCCCAGTTGGCATGTCTGGAGGAGGTGCAGCCGGGTTGGGCCTCGATTTCTGTTCGGGAAATTGCGCGATCGCCCGAAATGGCGCCGCGGGTATACGGACTGTGCGCCGAGCAGGGAACGAGGGTGCAGCATATTCTCTATGATGCCGAAGACGCCGCGTTGCTGACGCAGTGGCAAAAGGTGGGTATTGTGCGCGATGGGCAGGTGGATCGCCTGTTGGTTCTCGGGCGATATACGTCAGGTCAGCAATCCTCACCCACGGACTTGGACAAGTTCCCGACGGATGTTTCCCCTCGGATGGTTTGCGCATTTGGAGCGCAGGAACATGCGTGTTTGGCCTACGCTGCGAGACGGGGCGGAGATGTTCGCGTCGGGTTTGAAAACAGTCTGACCGATCAGTATAGAAACCTTTGGAAAGACAATGCCGCGTCGGTGACGGCGCTTGTTGCCATGTTGGAAGGGGCAGTCAAATGAGCCATATTTTTCCGCGCCACACGAAATCATACCTGCCTATCGCAGTTGGGGGAGACGGCTGCTATCTGATCGACGCGAAGGGTCGCCGGTACTTGGACTGCGGGGATGCCGCTGTGTCCTGTTTGGGGCATTCAGATCCGGCAGTGATCAGCGCAGTGCAGCAGCAGGTCGAGAAGATCGCGTTTGCTCATACTGGCTTCATGACGTCTGAGCCGGCCGAAGCGTTGGCGGATCTGCTGGTCGCGCGGGCTCCGGGCGCTCTGGATCGGGTGTATTTCGTTTCGGGCGGGTCCGAGGCGACCGAGGCAGCGATCAAACTGGCGCGGCAATATTTCCTTGAGATCGGGCAGCCTGAGCGGCGGCATGTGATCGCCCGGCGGCAAAGCTATCACGGCAACACTCTGGGCGCGTTGTCGGCCGGAGGGAACGCATGGCGACGGGCGCAGTTTGCGCCGATGCTGATCGACATGACCCATATCGCACCTTGCTATGAATACGCGGAAAAAGCCGACGGCGAGAGCAGCCATGAGTACGGTCAACGTGTCGCCAATGAGTTGGAGGCCGAAATCCTGCGGCTGGGCCCCGAGACCGTGATGGCCTTCATGGCTGAACCGGTCGTGGGGGCGACCTTGGGAGCGGTTCCCGCGGTCGAGGGGTATTTCAAACGCATCCGCGAAATCTGCAACCAGTATGGCGTGCTGCTGATTCTGGATGAGGTCATGTGCGGTATGGGCCGGACGGGGCATCTTTTCGCTTGTGACCACGACGGAGTTGCTCCTGATATTCTCTGCATCGCCAAGGGCTTGGGGGCAGGGTATCAACCGATTGGTGCGATGATGTGCACGGATCGGATTTACGAGGCCATTCGCGACGGGTCCGGGTTCTTTCAGCATGGTCACACGTACATTGGCCACCCGGTCGCTACGGCGGCGGCACTGGCCGTTGTGCACGAATTGACCCAGCGTGATTTGCCCACAAGGGCGGGTGTCATGGGCGAAAAGCTGCAATCGGCTCTTGAGGCTGCGTTAGGACAGCATTCCAATGTCGGGGACATTCGGGGCCGTGGTTTGTTCCGGGGTATTGAGTTGGTCGCAGACCGCGATACCAAAACGCCGTTCGACCCGGCACTCAGTGTGGCGGGGAGGATCAAAAAGGCCGCGCTGGCCGAAGGTCTGATCTGCTACCCGATGTCCGGAACACGGGATGGTCGGCTGGGGGACCACATCCTGTTGGCGCCGCCATTCATCATCGAAGAGGCACAGATCGACGAGTTGGTCGGAAAGCTGAGTAAGGCGTTATCGGCGGTGATCTGACGGACCGAAAAAGAAAAGCCCCCTCAAATGAGGGGGCTTTGAAATTTCGGTCGACTAAAACCTTATTTCTGCGGCAGAGGGCCGATCATCATGATCATCTGACGGCCTTCCATCTTCGGCATGTTTTCAACCTTGCCGATTTCCTTGGTATCGGCTGCCACACGCTCCAGAAGTTCACGTCCCAAGTTCTGGTGCGCCATCTCGCGGCCGCGGAAACGCAAAGTGACTTTGACCTTGTCGCCGTTCTCAAGAAACTTGAACACATTCCGCATTTTGACATCGTAGTCGTGCGTGTCGGTGTTTGGTCGGAATTTGACCTCTTTCACCTCGATGATCTTTTGCTTCTTTCGAGCTTCGCTTTCGCGCTTCTGCTGCTCATACTTGAACTTTCCAAAGTCCATGATTTTGCAGACCGGCGGGTTCGCGTTGGGCGAAATCTCAACCAGATCAAGTCCGGCATCTGCGGCCATCTGCATGGCTTTGGCGGGATGAACCACCCCGACGTTTTCGCCTTCGGCGCCAATCAGGCGAATTTCGGGGGCACGGATCTTTTCATTGACGCGCGGGCCGGTGTCTCGTTGCGGCGGCGCGTTGTGAGGTCTGCGGGCTATGGGTTCATTCCTTTGATAATTGCAGAATTTCGAGCCCGGAATTTAGACTGCTGTGCGTCTTGATTCAAGCGCCAACCTTGCCGAAACGGCTCAATAAATCAGGTTTAACAGCAGGTTTATGCGCGGGCCATGGCCATTCCAGTGGCCCGCGCGATTGGATCAGCCGACAAAGGCCTTTTCGATCACGAATTCCTTGGGCTCGGAATTGGCACCTTCGCGCAGGTCGAATTCTTCCAAAATGGCCTTGATGTCCAAGTTGAAGGCCAGCGAACCGCAGACCATGGCGCGGTCGGTTTCCGGCTTAATACCACCCTCAATACCCAGATCGGCAAACACGGTGCCGTCTTTCAGCAGGTCTGTGATACGGCCCATCTTGGGGCTCTCTTCCCGAGTGGTGGTCGGGTAGTAACGGATCTTGTCGGCAAAGCCTTCGCCGATAAGCTCGGCCAGCATTTCGTCCTGGCGGATGTTTTCGATCAACTGACGACCATATTCCAGTTCCGCCACTTCACGGCAGGTATGGGTGATGATGACCTCATCATAATCCTCATAGGTCTGCGGCTCACGCAGCAGGGATGCAAACGGCGCAAAGCCGGTTCCGGTGGCAAAGAACCACAGGCGCTTGCCGGGCAGCAAGGCGTCGTGAACCAGTGTGCCAACAGGCTTGGGCCGCAGAATGATTTGATCGCCGGGTTTGATGTGCTGCAATTTCGACGTCAGCGGGCCGTCCTGCACCTTGATCGAGTAGAACTCCAGCTCTTCGTCCCAAGACGGCGAAGCAATCGAATAAGCGCGCAGCAGCGGTTTGCCGTTGTCACCCAGCAGACCGATCATCACGAACTCGCCCGAGCGGAACCGCAGCGAGGCTGGGCGCGACACCTTGAACGAGAACAGGCTGTCGGTCCAATGTTTCACTTCTTTGACGGTCTGCGCGTCCGGCAGAACGGGGGCCTTAACGGCGGTTGCTTCGGTCACGGGCTTCATCTCTGTCATCGTTTCACTGCCGGTGAGTTAAACCGACATCTCCGTTTAATCTTTGATCCAAGTCAGGAAAAGGGGCAATTGCCCCTACGTCCTTTTGCTAGCTGGCGGTGGCGGCCTTAACCGCGCAGGCGAGCCTGATAGCTGTGGTCTTTCCAGTTGGCACGAGCCAACCACTGATCCTCGGGCTGACGGGCGGCCAGAGAGTCGTCGATTTCGACCTCGTCAAAGCCGCTGCGGCGGGCCATGGCGTATTGGTCGGCCAGCACGTGCCCTTTGGCGCGCAGGCGGCCGGTAAACCCCTTCAGCCTCAGAACGCGGGCAATGGTAAAGCCGCGCCCATCCGCCGAGGATGGGAAGTCCACGCGCACCATTTGCGCGCTGCCCAGACGATCAATCAATTCGTCAGGGTCAGTGTCCGAGGCCACATCCAGCGCGACCACATCATTGGCCGCGTCTTCCAGCGTGACAAAGCCGTCGGTCCAGTCATCGGGGGCAAACCCGGTATCCGATACGATTACGTTCATGTTTTCTCTCCGGCGCGCACCATCTTGCCATCGACAAAATGGATGCCGCATTCTTCTTTGTTCTGATCGCGCCAGCGCCCGGCGCGTGGGTCTTCGCCTTCTTTGACCGGCGAGGTGCAGGGTGCACAGCCGATCGAAGGGTATCCTTTTGCCACCAGCGGATGCCGGGGCAGGTTGTTTTCATCCATATAGGCGCGCACGTCCTCGGGCGCCCAATGGGCCAGCGGGTTGACCTTGATCCGACCTGTGCCGTCCTCGACTTCAAAAAAATCGAGCTCGGCGCGGGTGCCCGACTGGAACCGTTTGCGTCCAGTAATCCAACCATCGTACCCCGCCAGAGCCTTTTGCAGCGGGAAGGTCTTGCGCAGATTGCAGCATGCATCCGTGTCCCGCAGGCGCAATGCGCCATAGGGGTCTTCGCGCTGCACGTCCTCATCCTCGGCGCGGATGACGTGGACGTTTTTCAGACCCAGGCGTTCGCTCACTTCCTGCTGGTATTCCAGCGTTTCGGTGAACAGCATCTGGGTGTCCACGAAGAGCACCGGGGTCATCTTGTCTACCACCGCTGCCATATGCAGCAACACTACTGATTCCGCGCCAAAGCTCGAGACCAGAGCAAGCTCTTCGATCTCTTCAATGGCACCATGCATCACATCATGCGCCGAATGATGGCGGAACCGGGCGTTCAGCGTGTTGACCGTTTCGGTCAGTTCAGCGCGGTCTTTACCAAGTTCCGTCTGGATCAGGTCAAGCGGCATTTGCCTGCGCCTCGGGGTAGAGGGCCGCTTTGAACGGCGCCATGCCTACCCGACGATAGGTCTGCAGGAATGTTTCCTCGCTGCTTTCGCGTTGTTCCAGATATGTGTCGACGATGCGTTCAACCGCAGGCACGATCTCATCATAGGCAAAGCCCGGGCCGGTGCGGTCGCCAATAGCCGCGTTCTCGGTGCCGTCACCACCCAGAGTGATCTGGTAGTTCTCGACACCGGCACGATCCAAACCCAGGATGCCGATGTGGCCCACGTGGTGGTGACCACACGCGTTGATACAGCCCGAAATCTTGATCTTCAGGTGACCGATATCATGCTCCAGCTTCAGGTCTTCGAAACGGGTTGCGATTTCTTGCGCCACCGGGATCGAACGAGCCGTCGCCAGCGCGCAGTAATCCATGCCGGGGCAGGCGATGATGTCGCTGATTAGGCCGATATTGGCGGTCGCCAGTTCGTGTTCCTTCAGCTTGGCGTGGATCGCGGGCAGGTCCGACTTGTGCACGTGCGGCAGGATCACGTTCTGCTCGTGGCTGATGCGCAATTCGTCATAGGCGAACTCTTCGGCCAGATCGGCCATTACGCGCATCTGCTCGGCAGTTGCATCACCCGGAGTCTGGCCATGCTTTTTGATCGAGATCGTGACGATCGCGTGGTCCGCGTTTTTGTGCGGCGCGATGTTGGTGTCGACCCACGACCGGAAGACCGGCTCGTTGGTATACGCACTTTCGAACGACGCAACCGAGCCCTGACGGAAGTCGGGCGCAGCAAAGTGACCCTTGATCTCTTCCAACAGGTTCATGTCGGCACCTTTGAACTGCGGGCGGACCTGCAAGAAACGCTCGTTGACCTTGGCGCGGATGGTGTCGATGCCATTTTCGTGCACGGTGATCTTAATGCGCGCCTTGTATTTGTTGTCGCGGCGGCCGATCTGGTTCCAAACGGAAACGGTGGCTTCCAAGTAGGCCAGCAGGTCGTCAAATGCGACGAACTCGGACAGTTCTTTGCCAATCATCGGCGTACGGCCCAGGCCACCACCCACGATGACGCGGGCACCCAGAACGCCGTCACGTTCGACCAGTTGCAGGCCGATATCGTGCGCTTTGATCACGGCGCGGTCGTTTTCCGAGCCGGTGATGGCGATCTTGAACTTACGCGGCATGAACTGGAATTCCGGGTGATCGGTCGACCACTGGCGCAGCAGTTCAGCATAAGGGCGCGGGTCAGCGACCTCATCCGCCGCAGCTCCGGCGAAATGGTCGGCGGTCACGTTGCGGATGGTGTTGCCCGAGGTCTGAATGGCGTGCATGCCAACTTCAGCCAGCGCGTCCAGCATATCCGGCACATCGTTCAGTTTCGGCCAGTTGTACTGGATGTTCTGACGAGTGGTGAAGTGGCCATAACCCTTGTCCCACTTTTCAGCCAAAAGGGCCAACTGACGCATCTGCGCGCTGTTCAGCGTGCCATAGGGAATCGCGACCCGCAGCATGTAAGCGTGCAGCTGCAGATACAGACCGTTCATCAGGCGCAGAGGTTTGAATTCGTCTTCGGTCAGCGAGCCGTCAATGCGGCGCTCGACCTGCGCGCGGAACTGCGCGTTACGTTCTGCCAAAAATGCTGTGTCGAACTCGGAGTAGCGATACATGATTAGCTGTCCTTGATTGCAGCCCCGAACCTTGGGGCCATGAAGGGGAGAGAGAGGGCCGAGGGTTAGGCCCGGGGCTGCGTTGCTGTTTCCTGCTTGCCGTGGGCATAGTTCGAGGGTCCGGTGCGGCGGAACTCCTCGCGGAAATGAGTGGGTTCGGGGCCGTTATCGCCGGCGACGGCGTCGGCCAGGTAAGCGCCGACGATCTTGCTGGCCTGACGGGTGGCGTCCAGCAGGCGAACCTGTGCGTGGGCTTCATCCGTGATCAACTCGGCTTCGGACAGCTCACGCGACCAGCGGTCGTCTTCGGTTTGATAAATAACGTCGCCTTCCAACAGATCGTTGGCGGTGACCACTTTGGGAGTAAAAGCGCGGGCCATCAGGCGTGCTCCTTCTTGAATTCGGTCAGGGCCTTGGCCGCTTGGCGCGGCGCGAGGCCATAAAAGGTCAGGGTGGGGCCGTCCATCTCGGCGGCGGTCAGATCATTTGGCAGTTGGTCCAGATTGGTTTCCAGAATGCGCTGATCGGCGCGCGATGCGTTTTCCACCAGCGTCACCGGTGTTTCGCGGTCAGCACCGTGCATAATTAGGCGGCCCTGAATGAAGCGGGCCGATTTCTTGCCCATATAGATCGCCGCGACAGAACCGGGGCGTGCCAGCGCTGTCCAGTCGTGATCGGCAAATCCTTTCATGTCGTGCCCGGTCAGGAACCGTACCGACGAGTTGCGGCCTCGGCGGGTCAGGCTTTGACCGATCTCCGCAACCGCAGCCGATGCCGCGGTGATGCCAGGCACGATCCGCCACGAGATGCCTGCAGCCTCGACTGCCTCGATCTCTTCATCCAGGCGACCAAAGACGGTGGGGTCGCCGGATTTCAAGCGCACAACACGGTGACCTTTCACGGCATAGTCGACCAAAAGCGCGTCTATATCTTCCTGTTTCCAAGAGGGACCAAAGCCTGCCTTACCGACATCGACCAGAACGGCGGACTTGCCAGCCAGTTCCAAAACCTCGGCGCTGATCAGGCGGTCATGCAGCACGACATCAGCACGCTCGAAAGCGTTCAACGCCTTGAGCGTCAGCAAATACGGATCGCCCGGACCCGCGCCGACAAAGTCGACGTGCCCTGTGCCATCATATGGTTGCGTCGTTTGCATGTTCCGTTCCGCTTGTTTGACTTGACCTGCAATATAGGAAATATTCCCGGTATTGCGCCATATGGGCGCATAAATAAGAACAAACGTTCCTCCAGGGCCTCTGTGTGGGACGTCGGTTTCGAAACGAAGAGGAAATTGGAATGTCGGTGCGGATTGATGACACGGATCGGAAAATTCTGGTCGAGCTACAGCGCGACGCCAGCCAATCGCTTGACGAAATAGCAGCGCGCGTTGGCAGTTCCAAGACGCCTGTTTGGAATCGCATTCGCAAGCTGAAAGGGGCCGGAGTCATCGGTCAACAGACCGTTCTGCTGGATGCTGAAGCGCTGGGGTTTGAGGCCACATTTTTCGTTCTGATCCGCACCTCTGAGCACGAGGCCGATTGGCAGCGTAAGTTCCTCAAAGCCCTTCGCGATCGTCCTGAAGTACAAGAGGCGCACCGACTGGCGGGCGACATTGACTATATCCTCAAGGTTCG
Organism: Ruegeria sp. ABF4_144; assembly: GCF_056160045.1. Taxonomy (NCBI): domain Bacteria; kingdom Pseudomonadati; phylum Pseudomonadota; class Alphaproteobacteria; order Rhodobacterales; family Roseobacteraceae; genus Ruegeria; species Ruegeria sp. ABF4_144. The sequence goes on along the minus strand of NZ_JBSWWK010000001.1, from coordinate 1,685,341 downwards.
GGTTAAGAACGCCCGGGCCTATGACGAATTCTATCAGACTCTGATTTCCGAGGTGCGTGTCCACAATGTCACCGCGTTACTGTCGATGGAGGAGATCAAGTCCACCACCATGCTGCCCCTGAACGCGTTGATCGAAAGTTGAAGCTGCTCAGACCTGCACCATCAGCCGGGTCAGCCCGTGGAAATGGTAGGTGTTCGAGTACTCCGGTTCCGCGGCTAGGTGCACGTTCGGACACCGGTCGAACAGTGCCTTCAGTGCAATCCGCATCTCTAGCCGCGCCAGCGGTGCTCCAACGCAAAAATGCAGGCCACCACCGAAACTGGCATTGGTCACGATAGTGCGGGTTGGGTCGAACCGCGCCGGATCAGCCCAGATCGCAGGGTCCCGGTTCGCGGCCCCCAGCAACAGCGCGACTTCATCGCCGCGTTGGAAGGTGTGGTCTAAAAGCTCGACCTCTTCATAGGCGTAGCGTGTGAACATGTGCAGTGGCGGGTCGTAGCGAAGAATTTCTTCTACCAACCCGTTCGACTCACAGCTTTTCGGATCAAGCCCCAGTTGCAACACTGTTTTTACGCCATTGCCCAACGAATGAACCGTGGCTTCGTGCCCTGCGTTCAGTACTAGAATGCAGGTGGCAATGAGCTCGTCATGTGTGAGTTTCTCACCATCCTCTTCCGCTGCAATCAGGCGCGTGATCAGATCGTCACGCGGATCAGTGCGGCGTTGCTGGATGTAGTCGTCAAGAAAGGCGGTGAAGTCTTTTGCAGCGGTCTCTGCCGCGTCTTCGGTCTGGCGCGAGCGGCCGGCTTGATACATTGCGACCATAGCGTGCGACCAACGCAACAGATCGGGTGACATATCCTCGGGGACGCCGAGAAGGCGGCAGATCGTGATGACCGGAACCTGCGTGCAGTAGGCGTCTAGCAGATTAAATGGTGCGTCCGGAAACTGGTCGATCAGCCTGTGGCTGAGGTCTTGAACGAAAGGCGCCAGGCCAGTGATTGCCCGTGACGTAAAGGCCCGCATGACAAGGGACCGAATACGCGTATGCCGGGGCGGTTCGACCTCAAGCAAAGAGTTTTCTTCGGTGGTCAGCCACGCGGCCAGATGCGCAGTCCCGGGGCGTTTGAGTTCCGTTGGCGCTTCGCGTCCAAATCGACGGTCCTTCAACAGCGCCTGAACTGCCCTGTACGAAACCGCCGAGACCTTGTCGTATTCCTTCCAGAAGACGAAATCTCCTTCGGCCCGAGCCGTATCGTAAAACGGATAGGGGTTTTGCACAAAATCCGGATCAAGCGGGGATTGGTTTAGTGTCTTCATGCGGCGCAGACTTGCCATGCGGCGCGCTGAATGCAAGACCCTATACCATGCAACGGGTTTGGGTAATCCTTGGATTTCTGTGTGCCGTCGGGCTGTTGTCCGCCGGAGTATGGTCTTATGGCTATCGGCAAGCGTTGTCGCAGCTGAGCGAAAAGGCCGAGGCCGACCTTGAACTGGCCGCCGACCGACTGAGCACCCAAATGCAGGTCTATCAGGAGCTGGCTGTCCTGATGGCAAACCATCCGGCCTTGCGAACGCTTGAAACAGAGGCACAACAACGAACCGCCCGTGCGATATTGCTGGACGTCGCGGACAAGACCGCAGCCGTGAACATGATGTATCTGGACCGGAGCGGTCAGGTTCTGGTCTCGGCACAGCCGGTCGAACAAAGCAACATGGCTGCGCACCCTGCCTTTCAGCGTGCACTGCAAGGGGCCTTGGGAAACGCGCATGGCGTCCTGCCGATCAGCGGCAGCCGGATCTATTCTTACGTAGCCCCGGCGTTTGACGCCTCGGGCCGGGTTGAAGGCGCGCTGATGGTTGTGGCGGACGTGCAGGATGTGGAACAGACATGGCGCGGCAGTACCGAAGCGGTGTTCTTTATCGACGGGGAAGGGGTGGTCTTTATCTCAAACCGGTCTGATCTGTTGTTCTGGCATCGCGCCGACGGACAACAGGGGCTGACACCACCTGACGGGGGCGCGGTCGATTTCGCCGCGACCCGGGTCGGGCCGCATGAGTTGTGGAGGCTGAATTGGGGCCGGTACCTGCCCAGCCGCGCTTTGCACCTGATGCTGGATTTGCCGGTGATCGATATGACCGCCGAGGTGCTGGTCGATGTTGCCCCTGCACGTCGTTTGGCCGGGCTACAGGCGGCAACTGTTGCGGCGATCTGTCTGGCCTTTGGGGCATTGCTGTTTCTGGCGACCGAGCGCAGGCGTACTTTGGCCGAGGCTAATGCGGTGCTGGAAAGCCGCGTTGCACAACGCACACGTGCCTTGACCGCCGCAAACACCGCTTTGCGCCGAGAGGTGTATGAGCGACAGGAGGCAGAGACAGCGCTGAAACACGCGCAGGAGGAGCTGATTCAGGCCGGTAAACTCAGTGCTTTGGGGCAAATGTCTGCAGGCATAAGCCACGAGTTGAACCAACCTCTGATGGCGATCCGTCAGTTTGCCGATAATGGGGCAGCCTTCCTGTCGCGGGGGCGCGAAGAAAAAGCGGCTGAGAACCTGACGCGCATTTCCGACATGGCCGCCCGGATGGCGCGGATCATCAAGAACCTGCGCGCCTTTGCCCGCAATGAAAGCGAACCGATGGGCAAGGTTGATCTGGTGCAGGTAATAGACACCGCCGTGGAGCTGACCGAGGCCCGGCTGCGAGCCGAAGGGGTGAAGATGGATTGGCAAGCACCTGACGGGCCTGTCTATGCCTGGGGTGGTGAAGTGCGGCTGGTGCAGGTCTTTGTCAACCTTATCAACAACGCCGCGGATGCGATGAGCCAGCAAGACGAACGGCTGATCCGCATTGCGATTGAAACCGGAGACAGGCTGACCGTTACGGTGCGCGATATCGGGCCGGGCATCGAAAATACCGAGAAATTGTTTGAACCCTTCTACTCGACCAAGGCGGTTGGATCGTCCGAGGGGATGGGGTTGGGTCTTTCGATCTCGTATGGTCTGGTTCAAAGTTTCGGTGGGAATATCCGCGGTGCCAACGCGCAAACCGGCGCGACGTTCACTGTTGAACTAGAGTACTTCCGGGAAGATGAGGTGGCATGACGCGCAAGGTTTTATTGGTCGATGATGATGCCGCCGTGCGCGAGGCGCTGGCGCAGACGCTGGAGCTGGCAGAATACGCTCCGGTCACCGCGGGATCATTCGTGGCTGCCAAGGATCACATCCGTGCCGATTTTCCCGGCGTGATCGTCTCGGACATTCGGATGCCGGGGCGAGACGGGTTTCATCTGCTGACCTACGCGCATGAGATTGACCCGGATTTGCCCGTAGTCCTGTTGACCGGTGAAGGTGATATCCCGATGGCCGTCCGTGCTATGGGGCAGGGTGCGTTCGACTTCCTTGAAAAGCCCTGTGCCGCCGCCGACCTGCTTGAGGTTTTGGGTAAGGCGTTCGCCGCCCGTATACAAATATTGGAACAGCGCGCCGTAAAACATGAGTTGGAACGCGGTGACCCCGCCGCGCGCCTGCTGTTCGGGCTGTCGCCGCAAGCCGAGGCCTTGAGAGAGCGAGTGCGCAGCGTTGCACCCACCGGGGCCGAAGTTCTGGTCACTGGTCCTGCGGGCAGTGGAATTTCCAAAGTGGCTGAGGTCGTGCACCTGATGTCGCCACAAGGGCAGGGCCCGTTTGTAAAGCGTCCCTCGTCCGGTTTGACGCCTGATGCGCTGGTGCAAGTCTGTGAGGACGCAGCCGGGGGTTCTTTGTTTCTGGACGAGATCTCAGCAATGCCCGAGGCCACGCAATACGCCGCGTTGGAAGCGGTTGAGCAAGGTATCGGCGCGCGTATTTTGGCAGGCACAACAGCTGATCTGGCTACCCTATCGGCAGAGGGGCGGTTTCATGCGGACCTGTTCTATCGACTGGATGTGATGCGCGTGCGTATCCCATCCTTGGCCGAGCGGCCCGAGGACATTCCAGTTATTTTTCGCCACTACGTGGCGCAGGCCGCCGAGCAGGCAGGCATTCCGGAGCCTGAGATTTCGTCGGATCATTTGGCCTCATTGATGGCCAGTGATTGGCCAGGGAATGCGCGGTCGTTGATGTCGGCGGCCATGCGGTTTGTGCTGGGGATGCCGGAAGAGGTCGCACAGGCTACTGATCTGGGCCTGAGTGAGCAGATGGCGCGCGTAGAGCGCTCATTACTGATCGCGGCCTTGGGGCGGCATAACGGCAAGGCCTCGGACGCGGCGAAAGCGCTGAAACTGCCGCGCAAGACATTCTATGATAAACTGGCCCGGTATCAGATTCGCCCCGAAGACTACCGCAGGTGATCCGAACCGCTCCCGCCCCCTTTGACCGCATTATCATACGGTTAAAGGCGTTGGGCCGGGCAGCCCGCTGATGCAGGCCGCAGGTGGCGCGCAGTTTCAATGACCTGATTCTTAAGAAATGATTCGAGAAGAGTGCGGAAATCCGCACAACGGGCGCAAGGTATGTGCGAAATCTCGCACAAGGGTGGGTGGCGCTAAAAAGAAGAGCCTAACATGCTCCTTTTAATGGACTGTTTTTATGAAAAAAAATCCCAGACGGCCGGAGGCGCAACAAAAAGTTGAGCCGCAACCTCTGATTCGGTTCACTTCGCCACACAGGGCGTCAAACAGGTGCCCATTTGACGAATAAGTAAGTCTGGGAGGAAAAGACTGATGAAATTCCTTACAACGGCAGCAACGGCAGTTGCGCTGACCGTAACCGCAACAGCAGGCATGGCCGCTTGCGAAGACGGCGAAATCGTCGTGAAGTTTGCGCATGTGACGAACTCGGACAAGCACCCCAAGGGCATCGCGGCATCGTTGCTGGAGCAGCGCGTGAACGACGAGATGAACGGCGTGATGTGCATGGAGGTTTATCCGAACTCCACGCTGTACAACGACGACAAAGTGCTTGAGGCGATGCTGCAGGGCGACGTGCAACTGGCCGCGCCTTCGCTGTCGAAGTTCGAAAAATTCACCAAGCAGTTTCGCCTGTTCGACCTGCCGTTCATGTTCAAAAACATCGAAGCTGTAGACGCTTTCCAGGCGTCAGCTGACGGCCAGGCCATGAAAGACAGCATGCAGCGCCGCGGCCTGCAGGGGCTGGCCTTCTGGCACAACGGCATGAAGCAGATGTCGGCGAACAAGCCGCTGGTTGATCCGTCGGATGCGGATGGCCTGAAGTTCCGCGTTCAGTCCTCGGATGTGCTGGTGGCACAGATGGAAGCCATCGGTGGTAGCCCGCAGAAAATGGCGTTCTCGGAAGTCTACGGCGCGCTGCAACAGGGTGTTGTGGACGGACAGGAGAACACCTGGTCGAATATCTACGGCAAGAAGTTCTTTGAGGTTCAGGACGGCATCACCGAGACCAACCACGGCATTATCGACTACCTTGTCGTGACCTCGGTGGACTGGCTGGATAGCCTGGATCCGGAAGTGCGTGACCAGTTCCTGACGATCCTGGCCGAAGTGACCGAGACCCGGAACAAAGAAGCCTTTGCGGTGAACGAAGCGGCCAAAGCCTCGATCACAGACGCAGGCGGTATCATCCGTGACCTGAACCCTGAACAGCGTCAGGCATGGGTCGATGCGATGAAGCCCGTTTGGGACAAATTCGCCGACGACGTTGGGCAAGACAAGATCGACGCCGCTCAGGCCATCAACGCCGGGTTCTGATCTCGGTACAGGCCGCGCGTTCGGGACTGGGGAGTATAGGACGCGCAGGCCGGGCGGGCCGTGAAGGGCCCGCCCCAATCACTCTCATCACAAAAAATGCGGGGACAAAAAGATGTCTGGTGCGAAACCCGGCCAAGGCGGGCTGGTCGACCATATCGAAGAAACCCTGATCGCGTTGCTGCTGGGCCTGATGACGGCCGTGACCTTTGCCAACGTGATCGCGCGGTTCGTATTCAATTCCAATATCCTGTGGGCGCTTGAACTGACTGTGTTCACCTTCGGCTGGCTTGTGTTGTTGGGCGCATCTTATGCGGTCAAGAAACACGCGCATCTGGGCGTGGATGCAATCCTGAACATGCTGTCCCCGGCGCCGCGCCGGATTTTGGCGCTGATCGCTGTAGGTTGCTGTTTGGTGTTTTCGCTCCTGATGCTTAAGGGCGCGTATGACTACTGGGCTGTGTTCGCCGACCTTCCGCCCACTTCGGGCAGGTGGTTCCCAACTGGGTTCAATTTCGATGCCCGTAGCCAGAGTTTCTATGAGGTTGACGACATCCCCATGGTCGCGCCGCTGCGGTTCCTGGAAGACATGATCAACTACGGCGAATACTACGAAAAACTGCCAAAGGTTGTTCCTTATTTCATCCTGCCTCTGTCGATGCTGCTGCTGGTGATCCGCTTTGTGCAGGTCGCCGTGCAAATCTGGCGCGGTGAAACTGACCGTATCGTTGCAAGCCACGAAGTCGAAGATGAGATCGAAGAAGTGCGCGCTCAGCAAGGAGAGCATGACTGATGGACGTAGTACTTCTTTTTTCGATGGTCATCGGCCTGCTGTTGATCGGTGTTCCGATTGCGGTGGCTCTGGGGCTCAGCTCGACCCTGTTCCTGCTGATCTATTCTGACAGTTCGCTGGCTTCGGTCGCGGGCACGCTGTTCGAAGCGTTCGAAGGGCACTTTACCCTGTTGGCGATCCCGTTCTTCATTCTGGCCTCGTCCTTCATGACGACGGGCGGCGTGGCGCGGCGGATCATCCGGTTCTCGATTGCCTGTGTGGGGCACTTGCCGGGCGGTCTGGCAATTGCGGGTGTCTTCGCCTGTATGCTGTTCGCGGCGCTGTCTGGGTCGTCCCCTGCGACGGTTGTGGCCATCGGTTCGATCGTAATCGCCGGGATGCGTCAGGTTGGATACTCCAAGGAATTCGCCGCCGGCGTGATCTGTAACGCCGGTACGCTTGGCATCCTTATCCCGCCGTCCATCGTGATGGTTGTGTATGCCGCAGCCGTTGAGGTCTCGGTCGGGCGCATGTTCCTGGCCGGTGTCATTCCGGGCCTGATGGCGGGTCTGATGCTGATGATCACCATCTATGTCATGGCCAAGGTCAAGAACCTGCCGAAAGGTGAATGGAAGGGCTGGGGCGAAGTCTTCACCTCGGCGCGCGAAGCTGGTTGGGGCCTGTTCCTGATCGTCATCATTCTGGGCGGTATCTATGGTGGTATCTTTACCCCGACCGAGGCCGCTGCGGTGGCTGCCGTCTATGCCTTCTTCATCGCCTGCTTTGTCTACAAGGATATGGGGCCGCTCAGCACCGAAGATGGCGAGAAGAATGTTCCGCTGTTGAAAAAGCCCTATGCCTTGCTCACAGCGTTCTTCCACCCGGACACCAAACACACTCTGTTCGAAGCCGGTAAGCTGACCGTCACGCTGCTGTTCGTGATCGCCAACGCGCTGATCCTCAAACATGTGCTGACAGACGAACAGGTGCCGCAACATATCGCCAACGCGATGCTGTCGGCGGGCCTGGGTCCGGTGACCTTCCTTATCGTGGTTAATGTTATCCTGCTGATTGGTGGTCAGTTCATGGAGCCCTCGGGCCTGTTGGTGATCGTCGCGCCGCTGGTGTTCCCAATTGCAATCGAACTGGGCATTGACCCGATCCATCTGGGCATCATCATGGTGGTGAATATGGAAATCGGGATGATCACGCCTCCGGTCGGTCTGAACCTCTTCGTGACCTCGGGTGTGGCCGGGATGCCGATGATGAAGGTCGTAAAGGCGGCGCTGCCGTTCCTGGCTGTGCTGTTCGTCTTCCTGATTATGGTGACATACATCCCGTGGATATCGACCTTCCTGCCCAACACCTTCATGGGGCCAGAAATCGTGACCAACTAACGGGTTGCAACAACCAAAGGTTAAGCCGGGTCCAAGCTAGGGCCCGGCTTACTTCGTTCAGGTGCTGTATTTTTGTAAATAATGCTGAACCCAGCCGACCGCTCCGAACGCGCGGCGGCGGCCATATCCCCAGTGGCCGACGTCATTTCCAACCAGTTCCTCAGGTTTTGGGCGGCCGTTGAAGATCACGATTCGCGAACGCTGAGGGATTCTCTGGTACCGCCTGAAAATCAGTCCAAAGGGCCAGTAGGGGATCAGGTGATGAATCCCAATGCACCAACCCTTGGGATAACACTTGCGGTCATACGCCAGGGCCGAGATGTAGTTCTGGTCGTTATCATACTGAACCAGATCCGGGGCTCCGTTGAAGTCCTCATACAGGTGAAACTGTTCCGACGGGACAAACCCAACAATCGACGAATTGCCCCGCGTGACCTTGTTCATGGCGGCGGGCATCCGATCCCAGACCGCCGCCGGGATCGTACGCCAGACGAACCCGCGGAACTTGGGCATCAGAAACAACCCGCCCTGGTTCCGGACAACGTCCACTAAGGGCTGAAGGTCGCCCGTTACAATCAGGTCCAGATCAAGGAACAGGACGGCGTCATAGCCTCCGACAATCTCGTGATCGAACATCTGCAACTTAGGCCACCGCCCGTTTTGCCAGGCGGGCCAATCCGGTTGAAGAAAGTTGAGAGAGCGGCAAATTACGCCGGGATCGAGACCGTCTTCGTTGTCGGTGATGCAAATGAAATCGTGATCTATGCCCAGGTTATCACGCACGGCGCGGTACAGCGTGTTGACGTATTCGACGCCAAATGCGGTGCCCCATTTCATACAGAGGATGCAGATCTTGGATGAATTTACGGTGCCGTCTGTCATCCCGGGCTCCTTGTGCGGCCTTTCAGGGCATAAGGGCAGGGAAGTCATCCATGCGCCCCTTTTTAAGCTTCCTTGAAGTAGAAGTTGGGGCGCTAATATGACCGGCACGTAACCGAAATATTACGGATTTGTAATTGTTTTTAGGCAAAAGAAGCTGTGCCCTTGAATGGTGTGCGCAACTTCTTAGCTAAGTGTCAGAGGACGACCTCCCCACAATGGGTGATCATTCGGGACGACCCGAACCTGATTGAGGTGTTCTGATGTCTTGGATTTTTCTGTTATTCGCGGGCTTGCTTGAAATCGTGTGGGCCGTTGCCATGAAGCAATCGGCCGGTTTTACACGGTTGTGGCCAACGGCCATCATGGGGGTGTCCATGATTGGTTCATTCGGTTTGCTGGCGCTTGCAATGCGCACGCTGCCGCTTGGAACGGCTTACGTGATTTGGACCGGTATCGGCGCGGTTGGTGCGTTTTTGGTCGGCGCGATGTTTCTGGGAGAAGCGCTGACACCGTTGAGAATTGGTGCCGCTATCCTGATCGTATCAGGGCTTGTTGCGATGAAGCTGGCTTGAATTCAGAACGGGCCGGAAGCCAAAAAAACTGGCGCCGGCCCGCATTATTGCCTAATTGCCCGGTTTTTATCGTTTTCGGAATAGACGAGACAAGCCGCGCTTTTGTTTTGGTTCATCGTCCTTCTGAGGAGCAGTCGCGGCAACCTGTACCTGTTTGAGGATCGAAGGCTTTTTGCTACGGGGCGCGTAGTTGTGCCACTTCTCGATAGTGAAGCCACCTTTGAAAAGATCAGTCAGCGCAGGAGGGGCGTATTTCGGGTTTACAAATACCAGGTCGACTTGCGCCAGGAAGCCGTCATAGTAGCAAAAGTCGATGATATCGAGCAGTTCAAAGCCAGCATCTTTGGCCATTTGCATTCGATCGAAAAGGCGGTCACGCGTGGCCTCGATGATCAGAATTGAGCAGCTTTCTAGTGCTTCCTGCGCGCCTTCGAGTATCATTTCTTCGGCACCGTCGACATCGATTTTCAACAGGAACGGGGATGCCGGCGCCTGATTGGCAACAAAGGTATCCAGTTTAAGCGTTGGAACTGTGCGCAGCGTTTCTTTAGGTAGTTCGCCTTCGGCGAATCTTGCATGCGTGACTTCGTGGCCGTCCAAAACGGTGGATACCGTCAGTTCCGCAGTCCCGTCAGTGTTGGAAACCGCGACCTTGTTCAGATCAAAATCAATACCCGACTTGTTATATACCTCTTCGATAGACTCGAAGTGTTCTTCAATCGGCTCAAACAAATAGTGCTTTTTCTCAGGAAAGGCGCGCATCAATTCATGAGTTCCAAAGTGAATGCCAACATCCAATACGCATTCAATAGGGAACCCGGTATCGCCAAGTTGCTTGAGGATCGAGGTCTTGCTCGGGTTGCGCTGATTGCTTTCCATAATGTTCCTTAGATCGGCAAGTGTGGGTGTTTCTTCATGAGTGCCCGGACGTAGACCAGTTGGATTTTGTCCAGTGTATTTTTCCACGCGCGAGTGTTTGTTGAAAGGGCGCGCTAATTCAACCTCTTCTTTTCCATCCGGGTGAATTCAGTAATAAAACGCTCAGGCGGTCTCCAGCGCTGAGACGATGCTGGAAAAATCTTCAGCCTTTAGGCTGGCACCGCCGACCAATGCACCATCCACATTAGACACCCCGAAAATGTCGGTCGCGTTGGAAGGTTTGACTGAGCCGCCATATAGCAGACGCACCGAGCGGCCGACGCCTTCACCGAAACGCCGCTCCAGGCGGGCACGGATAAAGTCGTGCACCTCTCCGATTTCGTTCAGCGTGGGAACCTTGCCGGTGCCGATGGCCCAGATCGGTTCGTAAGCGACGATCAAATTCTCACCGGTCGACTGGTCAGGGATCGAACCCGACATCTGGCCACCGATGATGTCCAGTGTATTGGCCGCCTCGCGCTGTTCCAGGCTTTCACCTACGCAGATAATCGCCTTCAGCCCGGCATCCATGGCAGCGCGGGCCTTAGAGCGAACGTCTTCGTTCTGTTCGCCGTGATCCTCGCGCCGTTCGGAGTGGCCCAGAATGACCGCGTTCGCACCGGCGTCGACCAGCATCTCTGCACTGATATCGCCGGTATGCGCGCCCGACGTCGCTGCATGGCAATCCTGCCCTCCGACATTGATTCCCGTGTCACGTACGGTCTCAGCCGCGCGGTGCAGCAAGGTGGCAGGAGGGCAGATCAGAACGTCTACGCCCGGAGAGGGAAATGCGCGGGCCAGAGCCTCCAATTCGTTCAACGCTGCTGTGGTTCCGTTCATTTTCCAATTGCCAGCCGCCAGCTTACGCCGCATGTCCCAATCTCCCTTAAGTATCAGTGTTCTTCAGACCGGATAGCACCGCCAGTCCGGCCTGACAATTCCGGTTGCAGAACAGACCGCAAAACGGCAGTTTCCGCGCGCAGAATGGAGCAGACCTATGATCGACAATCTTGATCTTACCAAGCTGGACCAACGTGACCCTGCCGAACTTGGCAAGTTACTGCGCGCGGTGGGTGAGGTAGGTTTTTTGACCGTCTCGAACACTGGGTTGAACGGTGAGCGTGTGCGTCACGTTCTGGACCTGTATCGAGCGTTCTTTCACCTGCCTGAGGCCCAGAAAAAACGGGTGGACATGGCTTTGACCGGGGCCAATCGGGGCTGGGGCGCGTCGCGGTCCGAGCAAGTTGACCCTGAGGCAAATCCCGATTTCAAAGAGGTGTTCGACTGCGGCTATGAATTGCCTGCGAACAGCCCGTATTCCGCAGCAGATCTGGGTGTGTATGCGCCAAACCGGTGGCCGGATCATCCGCCTGCGTTCAAGGATACGATCCAGGCTTACTACACAGACGCCTGCGCGGTGGCGATGCGGGTTCTGCGCGCAATTGCGGTGGCGCTGGGGCGCGCCGAGAACAGCTTTGACAACGCGTTTGATACACCGATGGCCCTGCTGCGGGGCAATTATTACCCGCAACGCCCGGACTGGGCCGGAGATCGCGACTTTGGCATTGGCGCGCATACGGATTACGGCTGCCTGACTTTGCTGGCGACCGACGGCACTTCGGGGCTTGAGGTGCGGATGCCCGACCAAACTTGGGCAAAGGTCGAAGCTGCGCCCGGGATCTTCATCATCAATTTCGGTGAGATGTTGGAGTTCTGGACAGCAGGGCAGGTCAAGGCCACTTTGCACCGCGTGGTTGGCAGCGCGGACGAGCGATTGTCTGTACCACTGTTTTTCAATCCGTCTTACGATGCCGATGTTGCACCACCAAATTCAGGCCAGAGTATTCGCGCCGGCGAGCATCTGACCCGCCGGTTCAATGAGACCTACGTCCACCTTCAGGCATCTTAGGATTAGGGCGTCAGCCCTTCGTCGAACTTGATCGACTCGCCGCAGCCGCAGGCATCAACAACGTTCGGATTGCGAAATTTGAAACCGGATTCCAACAGCGAGACTTCATAATCGATCTCGGTCCCAAACAGGAACATCTGTGCCATCGGTGCAATTATGACCCGAGCGCCGTCCTGTTCGACTACCTCGTCGTTGGGATCGGCCTGATCAACGTAGTCCATGGTATATTCCATGCCAGCGCAGCCGCCTTTCTTGACGCCAATGCGCAGACCCGCGTGACCACCTGATTTCATCAGGCGGACAATCTGCTCTGCCGCTTTGGGCGTCATGGTCACGGCCTGTTTGCCGGGAATGCCGAACATTGTGATCTCCGTTATCGCGCGTAGCATTTAATTTAGTGCCGACAGGGCAATGGCTCAAGACATAGCAGCGCTGCTTACCTAAGTTTTCTTCCGCACGGGCAATGATGCTTGCCTTTTGAAATCAGGTGAACTTAGCTGAGCGCACGGGTTTTCAGACAGGTTGAGATAAGGTGAGAAAAGATGAAATCGTATAAATTTGTGCATAAAAACATAGTTTTGGCGTTAATTCTTGCGGCAGCAGCAGGTGTTGCTTGGGCCGATACCGAGCAAAAAGTACATCCGGTCAATTGCGCCACAGCCGAAGGCGATTTGCGTGCGATCGCGGCCGAGAAAAAGCACGCGCAGGATCAGCAGGTTGAAAGTGTTGCGGCCCTGACGCCAGCGGGTGCCTTGTTGGGGTTGGTTACGGGCACCGAAAACAAAAGATTGTCCATGTTGTCCGGCGATTACGTCAAAGCATTGGATCAAAGAGCTGCCGAGATCAAATCTAAGTGCGGCGTCCAGTAATCCCTTAATATAATGAGAAAAGACCGCTCTCGGGCAAGAGCGGTCTCTTATTCAGGTCGTCCGGCCGGGGACTATGGGGGACGTGTAATTCAACCCGGCGCGTGTCGTGCACTCGATGGGATGCAAGTGCAAGCACGCCGGGACTATTCGCAGACTAGGTAACGGTTTTCAGACAGGATGATGACAGAAAAATAAATCTTTTGCGACAAAGACTTATTTCGACTAGCTTACATGAAGCCAAGCTCCAGGCGCGCTTCGTCCGACATCATTTCCATACCCCAGGGCGGCTCCCATGTCAGTTCGACGTCAACTTCTTTGACGCCCGCAACGGGTTCGATTGCTTCGACGATCCAGCCGGGCATCTCGCCGGCCACCGGGCAACCGGGCGCTGTCAGGGTCATGATCACTTTCACCGCGTTTTCCTGCGTGATGTCGATCGTGTAGATCAATCCCAGATCGTAGATATTCACCGGGATTTCAGGGTCAAAGACCGTACGGCAGGCTTCTACCACGGCGTCATAAAGGGGATGCTCAATGGACGAAGGCGCAATCAGGGGTGTGCCTTCCAGATGTTCACTCGGATGAGTCATTCGTGCCTCGGGTCTGGTTCCTGAGCAATTATATAGGGAAAGCCTGTGGCAGCGTCCAGAGGTGCAATGACGCCCCCAAGGGGGCGCCAGCAGGTCCTAGTCGTTGATGTCGTGCCGGAAGGTTTTCACCTGACCATGGGGCAGGGAGTATACGCGTCGCAGCACAAGCCATGCGATCAGGGACAATGCTGCGAAGATCAGCAGCAAAACGGGCAGCGAGGGAGCCATCCCCGGAATAATCAGCAGCAATCCCGTGATGGCCGCACCGATGGCAAAGCCCAGAAAGATAAATCCGGGCAGAACCGTCTCGAGGATCCCAAGCGCCAGCGCAGCGGCCAGCCAGATCCACCAGGTCAACCAGAAGGGATCAGCCATTACTTTCCACCTCTCAGCATCTTGAAGGCATCACCGAAGGCCTCTAACGCGTTAGCGGGCACAACAATGGTTTGCGAGCCGTTTCCTTTACCCAGCGCATTCAGCGACTCAACCTGCTTCAGGGCAACCTGATACTGCGCGGCTTCGATGCCATTGTCCTGAATGGCCTTGGCAACCACGCCGGTTGCATACGCCTCCGCTTCGGCCTGAATGCGGCGGGCTTTTGCGGTTTGCTCGGCGGCATACAGTTCGGCGTCAGCGTTCAACTCGACGGCGCGTTTCTGGCCCTCGGCCTCGGTCACCTGTGCGCGGCGGGCGCGTTCAGCGTTCAGCTGCTGCAACATCGCGTCGCGAGTCGCTTGATCCAGATTTACGTCCAGAATCTCGGCACGGGTCACTTCGATCCCCCAGTCATCCACAGCGGTTTCGACGCTTTCTTGGATGCGGGTGATCAATTGCGCGCGGTTCGATTGGACCTCATCCAGATCCATTTTACCGATTTCCGCCCGAACGATACCAGCAACAGTTGTTGCAATCGCACCGTCTACGTCACGAATACGATACACTGTCTTTTCAGGTTCGAGAATGCGGTAAAACACCGAGGTGTCGATCTGCACCAGCACGTTGTCCTTGGTGATCGCGTCCTGTGTCGCATTGGGCAACTGGCGTTCAAGAATGGATATCTTGTGCCGTGCAACATCAAGAAAAGGAACAATAAAGTTGATTCCGGGGCCAAGCACCGAGTGCAAGCGTCCGAACCGTTCGACCACGTATTTCTCGGATTGGGGAACGATTTTGATGCCTTTGAATGTCACAACGATGAGCAACACTGCTGCCAACACGTAAATGATGTTTGACGTCAACAATCCAAAGATCTGGTCTTCATTCATGCCTATCATTTCTGTCCTCTTTTATTGTGTACTATAGTATACATGTGGGGATTGAGTCGCCCGATTTCAACTCTGGTATGGGGTGTATGGGCGTGGATGCAAATCTCTGAAGTTGTCGATGCGGGCCGGAAAAATTGGATTGTGACCGCTTTGCATCCCAAGGTGTTTGCGGTATCGGGCAGGGATGAAATTGATCATCGATACAGACCCCGGCATCGACGATGCCATGGCGATTGCCTATGCCGCTGCAGCACCCGAAATTGATCTGATTGGGCTGACAACAGTCTTTGGCAACACCCATGTGCATCAATCCAGCCGCAATGCGCGGTTTTTGCTGAATAAACTCGGTCTGGACGCGCCGGTGGCCGAGGGGGCTCCGTACGCGTTGGGCCAGAGTGATCATGCACCTTCTGAGCACGTGCATGGCCCGGAAGGGTTTGGGGATATTACTGAAATCCCCGACATCGGCTCAAACCACGACGTGTCGGCGGCCGAATTTCTGGTTGATTCCGCGCGCCGCCATAAGGGTGATCTGGTCGTCTGTGCGGTTGGTCCATTGACCAATATCGCCCTGGCCATGAAGTTGGACCCTGAATTTGCGCGAAATATCGGGCGCTTGGTTGTCATGGGTGGCGCGGTCTATTGTCCCGGCAATGTGAACCCCCATGCTGAAGCCAACATCTATCACGACGCCAGGGCGGCAGATATCGTCTTTGCCATGCCACCAGAGACTGTATTGGTGGGGCTGGATGTGACGTTGAAAACCCTCTACGAAACAGCCGACTTCGAAGCGCTCGCCAGGCGGTCCAAGGATATGGGTGGGTTTCTTCGCGATATCTCCAAGTTCTATCTGAATTTCTACAAAGAGGTCGGCGGGCTCGAAGGGTGCGGGTTGCACGATTCAACCGCGGTGATCGCCTGCACGCACGAACCGATGTTCAAGACGGTCGAAACAGGGCTGAGAGTGGTGACTGAAGGGCCAGAGATCGGCGCCACGCGCCCCGATCCGTCGCGCCCTGCGGTCCGCGTGTGCCGGGATGTCGACGGGGCAGGGGTCGTACATCTGTTTACCGAGCGCGTGGCATCACTGCCCTGACGGGTTGCAATGGCTGGGCAGATCGGGCACATCCCACCCGGTTCAGCGACCCCGAGGCACCCCTATGACCGAGCGTTTTTCCTTTGACCTTAAGGCCACCGACGGCAAGGCCAGAACCGGCGTGATCAACACGCCGCGCGGAGAGGTGCGGACGCCTGCGTTTATGCCCGTGGGTACCGCAGCGACAGTTAAGGCGATGATGCCGGAAAGCGTGCGCGCGACCGGAGCGGATATCCTGCTGGGCAACACCTATCATCTGATGTTGCGTCCCACAGCAGAGCGGATCGACCGGCTGGGTGGGCTGCACAAGTTCATGAATTGGGATCGTCCGATCCTGACGGATTCGGGCGGGTTTCAGGTCATGTCGCTGGCCGGGTTGCGCAAGCTGACTGAAAAGGGCGTGACGTTCAAATCCCACGTCGATGGGTCCAAGCATGAATTGACACCTGAGCGGTCGATGGAGATTCAACGCCTGTTGGGGTCCGACATTGTAATGTGTTTCGACGAATGCCCGGCTTTGCCAGCGGATCGGGATCGCATCGCCGAGTCGATGCGCCTGTCGATGCGTTGGGCTGAGCGGTCTCGGGAAGCGTTCGGAGATCGCCCGGGCCACGCGCTATTTGGAATCATGCAGGGCGGTTTGGAACCGGACCTGCGGGAGGAAAGCGCTGAGGCGCTCAAGCAGATCGGGTTCGAAGGTTATGCCGTTGGCGGTCTGGCCGTGGGCGAAGGGCAGGAGGCCATGTTCGACTGCCTCGACTACGCCCCCGATTTCCTGCCGGTCGACAGGCCGCGTTATCTGATGGGTGTTGGCAAACCCGACGATATCGTGGGCGCTGTTGCGCGGGGTATCGACATGATGGATTGCGTGCTGCCCTCACGTTCGGGCCGCACAGGGCAGGTGTTCACTCGGCATGGGGTCGTAAACATCAAAAATGCCCGGCACGCCGATGATCCGCGCCCGCTGGACGAGCAGTGCACATGCCCTGCCTGTTCGAATTATTCCCGTGCCTATCTGCACCATGTATTCCGCTCGAACGAGATGATCTCGGGCATGCTGCTGACTTGGCACAACCTGCATTACTTTCAGGAAATCATGCAGGGAATGCGTGACGCCATTGCTGATGGTACTTTCGAGGCATGGCAGGCAGAGTTCCATGCGCAGCGAGCGCAGGGTGATATTGAACCCCTCTGACAAGTGGACCCTTGGTGACAAAACGCGGATGTCTTGTTAGTCTGGCTTTAGATTATTCAAGTCAGTTTCAGGTTTTGTATTGGGGGTTCTAATGCCTCGTTTTATGCTTCTCGCAGCCTTTTTCGGTTTCTTGGCGTCAGTCTCGCAAGCGGATGTCTGGACGTTTGAAACTCCGTCCGAAAACATCCAGTGCTCGGTTGGTGAAGGGGTAAACGGATCCGACATTTACTGCACGATTATTGAACGTCGCGGCGAGCCAGCCTTGCCGCGCCCTGCGGGCTGTCAATCGGACTGGGGGCACGATTTTTTCATGCTGAACAAAGGATCCGTTGAAATGCTGTGCCAACCGCTCAACCGACATCGCGACGGGTTCAGCAGGGCCGAATATGGCGTGACCGGAGAATTCGGTGGGTTCACATGCCATTCCTCGAAAAAGGGTCTGGAGTGCAAAAATCAGGATGGTCACGGCTTTTTCCTGTCCCGCGCGTTCCAAAGGGTGTTCTAGCGCGCGCTTTTTCAACCCTTGGGGCGTGTTTTGTTAAATTCAGTGGATATGTACACCGGACGCCTTGCAGTCCGGAAAACCTCGGGTCATTCTGAAATGCGATACATGGCGATAAGGTTGAAAAAGGGCGATGAGGCCCCACCTTTATCGTCCAAGACAGGAGATGGCCGAGCGTTGCCTTATTCAGGGACCGGAGCCATCTTGCCAACGATAAGGATTGAGCATGCAAGAGCCTCTGAATTCCTCATACCCCGTACTTCCGCTGCGCGATATCGTGGTGTTCCCACACATGATCGTGCCGCTGTTCGTGGGTCGGGAAAAATCCGTCCGCGCATTGGAAGAAGTGATGCAGGACGACAAGCAGATTCTGCTGTCCAGCCAGATTGACCCCGGTGATGATGATCCGGCCATTGACGGTATTTACCGCTCGGGCGTTCTGGCCAATGTTCTGCAATTACTGAAGCTGCCCGACGGCACCGTAAAGGTGCTGGTCGAAGGACAGGCGCGTGTGCAGATCACCGAATTTCTTGAAAACGAAGAGTTTTTCGAAGCCCGGGCTGAGTATCTGACCGAAATCCCGGGCGATGTTACCACGACCGAAGCGCTGCTGCGCACTGTCGCGGATGAGTTCGAGCGCTATGCCAAAGTCCGCAAGAACATCCCCGAAGAAGCTCTGACAGCCGTCGGTGAAACCACCGAGCCTGCTAAGTTGGCCGACCTTGTGTCAGGCCATCTGGGCATTGAGGTAGAGCAAAAGCAGGAACTGCTGGAAACGCTCTCAGTCAGCGAGCGGCTTGAGAAGGTCTATGGCCTGATGCAGGGCGAAATGTCCGTTCTGCAGGTCGAGAAAAAGATCAAAACCCGCGTCAAATCCCAGATGGAGAAGACGCAGCGCGAGTATTATCTGAATGAGCAGATGAAGGCCATTCAGAAGGAACTTGGCGATGGTGAGGACGGCTCGAACGAAGTCGCCGAGCTGGAAGCCAAGATCAATGAGACCAAGCTGTCGAAAGAAGCGCGTGAAAAGGCAGAAGGTGAGCTGAAGAAGCTGCGCAACATGAGCCCGATGTCGGCTGAAGCCACTGTTGTGCGCAACTATCTGGACTGGATCCTGTCGCTGCCGTGGGGCACCAAATCCCGCGTCAAAAAGGATCTGGGCCGGGCGCAGGAAATTCTGGATGACGATCACTATGGCCTTGAGAAGGTCAAGGAACGGATCGTTGAATACCTTGCGGTTCAGCAGCGTTCGAAAAAGCTGAAAGGCCCGATCCTGTGCCTTGTTGGCCCTCCGGGTGTGGGTAAAACCTCGCTGGGTAAGTCAGTTGCCAAAGCCACGGGTCGCGAGTTCATTCGCATCTCGTTGGGTGGCGTGCGCGACGAATCCGAAATCAGGGGCCACCGTCGAACTTATATCGGGTCGATGCCCGGCAAGATCATTCAGGCGCTGAAAAAGGCGAAAACCACGAACCCCCTCATCCTGCTCGACGAGATCGACAAGATGGGGCAGGACTTCCGTGGTGACCCGGCCTCGGCGATGCTGGAAGTGTTGGACCCGGAACAGAACAGCACGTTCATGGACCACTACCTTGAGGTCGAATATGACCTGTCCAACGTGATGTTCCTGACAACGTCGAACAGCTACAACATGCCTGGCCCTCTGCTGGACCGGATGGAGATCATCCCGCTGGCCGGTTACACCGAAGAGGAAAAGAGCGAGATCGCCAAGCAGCATCTGATCAGCAAGCAGGTCAAAAACCATGGTCTCAAGGCCAAGGAATTTGAACTGACCGATGAGGCGCTGCAGAAGATGATCCGCACGTACACACGCGAAGCGGGCGTGCGGAACCTCGAACGTGAAATCGCCAAGGTGGCGCGGAAGTCGCTGACCAAGATCATCAAGAAAGAGGCGGAAGAGGTCACTGTTACGCCCGACAATCTCGATGAGTTCCTGGGCGTGCCGAAATACCGTTATGGTCTGGCCGAACAGGACGACCAGGTCGGTGTTGTCACCGGTCTGGCCTGGACATCTGTTGGCGGCGACCTGTTGCATATCGAGGCGCTGAAACTGCCCGGTAAGGGCCGGATGAAGACGACCGGTAAGCTGGGCGATGTGATGAAGGAATCCATCGACGCGGCCTCGTCTTATGTACGGTCAATTTCGCCTCAGATCGGGGTGAAGCCGCCGAAATTCGATACGCTGGATATCCACGTCCACGTACCGGATGGGGCGACGCCCAAGGATGGCCCGTCGGCCGGTCTGGCTATGGTGACCTCGATCGTGTCGGTGCTGACCGGAATTCCGGTGCGCAAGGATATCGCGATGACCGGTGAGGTTTCTCTGCGCGGCAACGCGATGCCGATTGGCGGTTTGAAAGAGAAACTGCTGGCGGCCCTGCGTGGTGGCATCAAGACGGTTCTGATCCCGGAAGAAAACGAAAAGGATCTGGCCGAGATTCCGGACAACGTGAAAGAAGGGTTGGAGATCATCCCGGTCACGCATGTCTCGGAAGTGTTGAAACACGCGCTGATCAGCGAGCCCGAACCGATTGAGTGGGATGAAGCGGCGGAAGAGGCCGCGGCAGCAGCGGCCAAGGCGGCCGAAGATGCCGGGCGATCCGCTACAGCACACTAAACAGCACAAAGGCGGGGGAGACCCCGCCTTTTTCGTTTCTCATTGGTCGCTTGTTTAGCGCGTGGTGAGAGAGAAAACCCCGCCTTCAAAAGATACCAAGCGGACTTGCGAATTTCACTCGTGACGAACGGATACATCACGCGCCGCTGAGATGGCTTACCGTCACCCTCGCAGGTGATCCAGTAGACAAATTGCACCTCACTTTTCCGGGTCATCGTCTCGCGCTCTGGTAAGAACAGTTCGATTTCCGGGTTGGTAAAAAAGTTTTTTTTTATTCCGAGTGTAAGTCGCGGATTGCCCCTCGTAATTGCAACTGTAGAACACGCCCTCGGCACGCCCACGATAGGAGGTCTGATTCTGGCTAATAGCGCTCTGCACGTCGACGAACCACGCGTCGCCTGTGAAGCCGGTGACCTACCATCGTGCATCTATGAAATCGGCATAGGCCGGGTTAGACATGAGCGCACCTGTTGCGGCGCTAGTGATCATCGAAGTTGTTTTCGTAGCGATTACTGATACCAAAAAAACCAAAGAAAAATCACTACATTGGTTTTCATCCCGGGGCACTCCAAGAAAAGGTCGCGCTACCTGGTGCCAAATCAGATCACTTCACCACAGAAATTGCGTGAAGTGTCTGCGGCATGCGCCTTCCTTGAATTGCCTCTGTCAAAAGGCATCTGCAACTAAGAAAACCTGATATCTGCAACGCGAAAATCGGAGAGAGAATGGTGGGTGATAAGAGATTTGAACTCCTGACATCTTCGATGTGAACGAAGCGCTCTACCACTGAGCTAATCACCCGTGAACACGCCTAATAAAGAGAGTTCTGCTGGCTTGCAAGAGCGCCAAACGCGCGATTTTTAGGAATTGTTAGCACAAAAAAAACAGGCAGCAGAAACCTGCTGCCTGTTGCCTTGAAGATTGTTCTTACAGGATGAAATCGTCTGCCGTCAGATCATGCAAGCCGACGAGTTTGATCATCATCTCGGGCTCTTCGTCGCCGTCCGTGTCCACATAGACGAAGGTTCTGTCATACAGAGATCCTTCAAGGTCACTGTGAACGTAGTAGATTTCGCCCTGATCCGAAGTTGTGGCGGGCGTCTGACCGTTGAAGACAAAAGCGTCGTCGCCGTCCAGAACAGTGCTGGCGTCGATGGCGCTAAGGTCGATCTTGTCCTCTCCGCGTGTGAAGTCACGGATCAGATCGGCGTTCTGACGGATGGCCGAGCCATCGTCTGTCGAGTTGAAGACGAAGGTGTCATTGTCGGCACCACCGGTCATGTCGTCGCGCCCGATGCCGCCGACTATGATGTCATTACCTTTGCCACCGTAAAGCGTATCCCAGCCACGACCACCGATTACGGTGTCACTGCCAGCGCCGCCCCTCAGAACGTCGTCTTTGATTCCACCGTCCAGAACGTCGTCGCCGGCATTGCCCACCAGATAGTTGATCAGTTCGTCGCCGGTGATCACGTCGCTCTGACCCGAACCGATGACGTGTCCGATGTTCAGGATGGTGTCAAAGCCATAGCCGGTGTTCTGCACACCGGAATTGGACAGGTTCAGGGTGACACCATTGGAGCCCGAATACTGCAACCAGTCCCAGCCCTGACCACCGTTGATCGTGTCGTTGCCGTCGTCGTCCTTGTTTACAAACCAGTCGTTGCCATTGTCGCCCGCCAAGGTGTCATTGCCTTTGCCGCCGGTAATCGTGTCATTGCCCGCGCCGCCGAAAATCCAGTCGTTGCCAGCAGCGGCGGAAAGGGTGTCATTGCCAACGCCACCGCCGAGGTAGTTGTTGAATTCGTTGCCAACCAACCAGTCATTTCCGTAACCGCCGAACGCGTTTTCGATGACCACCGTATTGGCAATGGTGAACCCGCCAGCAATGCCAGTTGCGGATGAGATTTGACCGCCCGCGTCGCTGCCTTCAAGGTCGGCATCGTTGAGGTTGATGTACACATCGCGCCAGACACCAACAGCGGAAATCGAGTCGTTTCCTCCGGTGTCCCAGATGGCCTGCCAAAACGTGCCAGCGCCATTTACGCCTTTGATCTGGTAAATGTTGTTACCGGTTGCGTGTGCGACCGTGCCATAGATGGCCTGCAAAGCGGCGATGTCCAGAGCCATCGGTCCCGCTGCCTGACCATAGGTGTAGTCCGTGACAGGAACATTTGATGCATAGCCCGAGTTATAAGACATGATCGTGTAGACGGCCTGGTTTTGACCATCGGTGCCATAGTCGCCGAACGGTTCAGTCACACCGTCGAAAATGGTCGAGCTTCCACCTTCGTCATGCGGGTGAGCCAGGCCGAGACCGTGCAGAATTTCATGCACGATGGTTGCAAACCCTTCACCGCCCATAGCCAGCGCTTCCTGACTGAACAGAGGAGTGTTGTAGGCGAACAGTCCGAACAGTGTTGGGATGTTAAAGCCTTGCTCAAAGAGGCCGTCGTCGCCGGGGACCTGATGAAAGCCCAAGCTTCCGTCGATGGTATCTGAATGCACAACACCCCAAGAGATATTCTCGTAATAGGGCGTTCCCTGAGGCGCGAGGAAGCCAACTTCGACAAAATCAATCGGGATGAAGGTCTCGATGATGGCCAGGGCTTGGCGGAAGGCCTGCTTTTCGTATTCGTACATGTTCACGAAACCATCTACGGAACTATCCGCGAAGGAGTACGTGATGATGCCGGGGGGACTACCGATCGGCGAGGCTAAGTTCCAAGACGATCCCCAAATAATTCCGTCTACATATTCATGCCCGGTTGGGCTGGCGCCTGGCGAATATATAATTGCTTCTGACATTTTCCTACTTCCATCTTTCACACCACAACCAGAGGGCAGCCAAAATGCGCTGTCCTAAACTGTGGTAGCCTTCTTTTTGACCCCTTGAAATCGGAGCCTGTTTTTTCCTCGGATACTTTCACTTCGAAACTTGCAGGTGCAAGTCGATAGTCCGAAATTATTGGGTTTCGGTTCGTTGTGTCGTCTCTTGCACACGCAATGTGGCTGAAAAATGGCGACCGGACAGGGCGCTCAGGGTGACGTTGCGAGCGAGAGTGGTTCTATTGGTCATTATGTCCAAATTATTGGAAATCATACATCTTATACGTGTATTCTGCTGACTCGGTCAGCGGCGAATCTCTAGAATTTTGGCAGAGTGTTTTCCCGAGGGGATACCTGCACTCAATCCGAACAATTCCGGATATCCGATCAGCGCGTGAAGAGCCCGCTTGGCAAGGGATGGGTTCCTGTGGAAGTGAACAATTTTTGCGATCTGAAAAAAAACTTCAAAACGCCGCTTGACGATGTCGGGGCGTGGCCATAATACACCCCAACGTTCAGCAACGAACGGGCAGCGGGCGGTTGTAGCTCAGTTGGTTAGAGTACCGGCCTGTCACGCCGGGGGTCGCGGGTTCGAGCCCCGTCAACCGCGCCATCGCTGCCATCCTTGGTCCAGGACAAAGGCCATGAAATAGATGCGCGGTTGTAGCTCAGTTGGTTAGAGTACCGGCCTGTCACGCCGGGGGTCGCGGGTTCGAGCCCCGTCAACCGCGCCATTTCCCTTCCGATATCGATGAAAATATACCCCCTTCGCAGGGGCACGCATCGGATCTGGGTTTCGATGTCAGGAGATGTCGGCAATAATCTGTTAGTTCACACTTTGTTCTAACTTTTCTGTTGGAGACTCGGTGTGGCTCGCCTATTTCTAAGACACTTGTGTGTTGGGGGCCAAAATGGCTGAGCTGAAGAATATCGAGGTGCGCGGTGCGCGCGAACATAACCTCAAGGGAATCGACGTGGATATCCCGCGCGATCAGTTGGTTGTGATCACCGGGCTGTCTGGCTCGGGTAAGTCTTCGTTGGCCTTCGATACGATTTATGCCGAGGGGCAGCGCCGCTATGTCGAAAGCCTGTCGGCTTATGCGCGTCAGTTCCTCGACATGATGGAAAAGCCTGATGTGGATCACATCAGCGGCTTGTCTCCGGCGATTTCAATCGAACAGAAAACCACATCGAAAAATCCGCGCTCGACCGTCGGTACGGTTACTGAGATTTATGACTATCTGCGTCTGCTCTTTGCCCGTGCAGGAACACCCTATAGCCCTGCCACCGGCCAGCCGATTGAGGCGCAGCAGGTGCAAGACATGGTCGACCGCATTATGACGATGGAGGAGGGCACGCGGGGTTACCTTCTGGCGCCGATCGTGCGCGACCGGAAGGGCGAGTATAAGAAAGAGTTTCTTGAGCTGCGCAAACAGGGCTTTCAGCGTGTGAAAGTGGATGGCGAGTTTTATGAACTCGACGAGCCGCCGACGTTGGACAAAAAGTTCCGCCACGATATCGATGTTGTGGTTGATCGTCTGGTCGTACGCGAAGGGATGGAAACGCGTTTGGCCGACAGCCTGCGGACTGCTTTGGATTTGGCAGACGGCATCGCGGTTCTGGAGACCGCGCCGCGCGAAGGTGATCCCGAGCGCATAACCTTCAGCGAAAATTTTGCCTGTCCGGTCAGTGGCTTCACCATCCCTGAAATTGAGCCCCGGTTGTTTTCCTTCAACGCACCGTTCGGGGCGTGCCCGGATTGCGATGGTCTGGGGGTCGAGCTGTTCTTTGACGAACGGCTTGTGGTGCCGGATCAGACGCTGAAACTCTACGATGGTGCCTTGGCCCCGTGGCGAAAAGGCAAGTCACCATATTTCCTACAAACGATTGAGGCCATCGCGCGCCACTACGAGTTTGACAAGAACACGCCTTGGAAAGACCTGCCCGCGAAGGTTCAACAAGTCTTCCTGCGTGGGTCGGGCGATGAGGAAATCCAGTTCCGCTACGATGAAGGTGGGCGGGTGTATCAGGTCACCCGCAGCTTTGAGGGCGTGATTCCAAATATGGAACGGCGCTATCGCGAGACCGACAGCGCGTGGATTCGGGAAGAGTTCGAGCGGTACCAGAACAATCGCCCTTGTGGCTCTTGCGAAGGCTACCGTTTGCGTCCCGAAGCTCTGGCCGTGAAGATCGCCGGCCTGCATGTGGGCCAGGTGGTTCAGATGTCGATCAAAGAGGCTCTTGCTTGGGTGGAAGACGCACCAAACCATCTAAGCGTTCAGAAGAACGAGATTGCGCGGGCGATCTTGAAAGAAATTCGCGAGCGGCTGGGCTTCCTGAATAATGTGGGTTTGGAATACCTTACACTGTCTCGTTCAAGTGGCACTTTGTCAGGCGGTGAAAGCCAGCGGATTCGTTTGGCCAGCCAGATCGGCTCGGGCCTGACCGGTGTTCTGTATGTGCTGGACGAACCTTCGATCGGTCTGCACCAGCGAGACAATGACCGCCTTCTGGGCACGCTCAAGAACCTGCGCGATCAGGGCAATACCGTGATCGTCGTCGAGCACGACGAGGAAGCCATTCGTGAAGCGGACTATGTCTTCGATATCGGCCCCGGTGCTGGTGTACATGGCGGGCAGGTGGTCAGCGAGGGCACGCCCGAGCAGATTGCATCCGATGCGGCCTCGATGACTGGTCAGTATCTGTCGGGTACGCGCGAGATCACGGTTCCGTCGAAACGGCGCAAGGGGAACAAGAAAAAGGTCTCGGTGGTCAAGGCGACCGGGAACAACCTCAAGAACGTCACCGCTGACTTCCCGCTGGGTAAGTTCGTTTGTGTGACCGGCGTTTCAGGTGGCGGTAAGTCTACCCTGACAATTGAAACGTTGTTCAAGACCGCCTCGATGCGTCTAAACGGTGCGCGACAGACGCCAGCGCCCTGTGAAACGATCAAAGGGTTAGAGCATCTGGACAAGGTCATCGACATTGACCAGCGCCCAATCGGGCGGACTCCGCGTTCGAATCCAGCGACTTACACTGGTGCTTTCACCCCAATCCGCGACTGGTTTGCGGGTTTGCCTGAGGCCAAGGCTCGCGGTTACAAACCCGGGCGGTTCAGCTTTAACGTCAAAGGTGGACGGTGCGAGGCCTGTCAGGGTGACGGTGTCATCAAGATCGAGATGCACTTCTTGCCTGACGTCTACGTCACCTGTGAAACCTGCAAGGGTGCGCGCTACAACCGCGAGACACTGGAGATCAAATTCAAGGGTAAGTCCATCGCGGATGTCCTTGATATGACAGTGGAAGACGCGCAGGAGTTCTTTAAGGCTGTTCCGTCGATCCGTGATAAGATGGACGCTTTGGCACGGGTTGGGTTGGGCTATATTAAGGTCGGCCAACAGGCGACCACGCTTTCCGGTGGTGAGGCGCAGCGTGTAAAACTGTCCAAGGAACTGTCCAAACGCTCAACCGGGCGAACGCTGTATATTCTGGATGAGCCGACTACAGGTCTGCATTTTGAAGATGTGCGTAAGCTGTTGGAAGTGCTGCACGAATTGGTCGATCAGGGAAACACCGTTGTTGTGATTGAGCACAATCTGGACGTCGTGAAAACTGCGGACCATATCATCGATATTGGACCCGAAGGCGGCGATGGCGGGGGTGAGATCGTGGCAACAGGAACGCCTGAGGATGTGGCAGCAATCGAACGCAGTCATACCGGCCGATATCTGAAACAAATGCTGGATGGTCAAAAAGTAGCGGCTGAATGAGGCTTGCACAGAAGATAGCGCTCATCACAGGTTTGGCGGTCTTCGGCACCTATTCGCACGCCGGTGTGTGCGCGTTGTCACAGATTAATTGCGAGTGCAGTGCTTTGTTTTCCGTCATCGAAACCGATGATCCTGAGTTTAACCTGAGGCTTCGTGAGATGGCGAAAACCCTTCGGGTAAATGCGTATCCGGGGAACGGCGTACAGCCCGTGGACGCATACATTGATCATTTGATTGGTCAATGGCGCGATACCAACATCGATCATGATGGTTCGGTCAAACTGGCCAAAGCACTGGCCAGGTGTGACCGATTTCTGTCGGGCGACGTCAAGCCGCCCAAAATCATGGTCACACCATAGGGCTTTAATTCTACTGTCGCCCGCGTTTTTCGAACCGTGGCAGCATGGCTGAGAAATCCATACCCAGACCGCCCTCAGACTCGACAAATTTCTCGTACAGCGTGGTTGCGGCCTGACCCATCGGAGTGTCTGCATCTGCGCTTTCTGCAGCCTGTTGGCTGAGCCGAAGATCCTTGAGCATCAATTCGGCTGCAAAACCGGGCTGATACTCGTTATCCGCCGGGCTGGTCGGGCCAACGCCGGGAGCAGGGCAATAGGCATTCATTGTCCAGCTATAGCCCGAAGATGTGCTGACCACGTCGAACATCTTTTGCCGGTCCAACCCAAGTTTGTCTGCCAGAGCAAAGGCCTCGCAGGTGGCGATCATGGTAACGCCGAGGATCATGTTGTTGCAGATTTTTGCGGCCTGACCAGCGCCGGATTCACCGCAATGCACCGCTTTTTGGCCCATGATGTCGAACAGCGGGGCAGCCTTGGCAAAAGCATCGTCGCTGCCACCAGCCATAAACGTCAACGTCCCTGCTGCAGCGCCGCCGATCCCACCGGAAACTGGGGCATCTACCGCAAGGACTCCAACCTCCTTCGCCTGATCTGCCACCGCGCGGGCGCTGTCGACATCGACGGTCGAACAATCGATCCACACAGACCCCGGCTGCATCACGGGGATGATCTCATCCGCCACTGCGCGCAGAATCTGACCGTTCGGAAGCATCGTGATGACAATTTCGGCACTGGCTGCGGCTTCGGCACCTGATCCGGCCATGGTAACGCCCGCGACATCGACGTCGGCCATGTCAAAACCCGTAACGTCATGTCCGGCCTTGGCCAGATTGGCGGCCATTGGGCTGCCCATATTACCCAGGCCGATAAATCCGATTTTCATCTCTTATGTCTCCTCAAAAGTCAGCATGTCTTTGCCCAACGGTTGCAGCATCTTGGACACGGCAACTGCGGGCACGGCCTGATTGGCGAACTGCCACTGCGGGTTACGGTCCTTGTCGATGATCTGGGCGCGGATGCCTTCCAAAAAATCGCCATGCTGCATCGCGCGGAAGGTGTAGCGGTATTCCAATTCCAGCGCCTTGCGCTGTGTCAGGCTGGGCGTGCGCAACCGGTGCAGCATTTCTACTGTGCACGCCATAGACAGAGGAGAATTGCGATCCATAAGTTTGCGCGCCTCGGTTGCCAGCGCGTGATCCTCATGGCTAAGGGCATTCAGGATGTCTGGTAGGCTCTCTCCGTCAAAAAGCCCATCAATCACGTCCTGTTGACCTGCAAGGTCGCTTGCTGGGAGCCCAACCTCGTGTTTCTGAAGCATCTCGAAGTCACCCGAGGCTTCGAGGATTTCAATCAGGTCAGACCATTCCGCAAGCGGGATGTAGTGATCAGCAAATCCGGCAAAGATGGCGTCTGCGGGTCCCATACGATGGCCTGTGGTACCAAGATATTCTCCCAGCCGACCGGGGGCCAGTGCCAGCATCAAAGTGCTGCCAACGTCCGGCACCAGTCCAATCGAGCATTCCGGCAGCGCAATCTGAGAGCTTTCGCCAACGATGCGGTGACTGCCGTGGCAGCCAATGCCGACGCCACCACCCATAGTGAAGCCTTGCAGGAAACTGACGATCGGTTTGGGGTACTCAAAGATCAGCGCGTTCAACCGGTATTCATCGCGCCAGAATTTTCGACCGAAGTCGTATTCACCTTTGATGCCACTCGCATAGAGGTCGGCAATGTCTCCGCCAGCGCAAAAGGCCTTTTCGCCCTCGGCGTCCAGAATGACCAGGTCCACGGCATCATCTTCGCGCCAGTTTCGCAGCGCCGTGTCAATCGCCATGCACATGTCATAGGTCAGCGCGTTTAGTGCCTTGGGGCGAGTCAGGGTAATGCGCCCGGCGCGGCCAGTGATGCGGATGTCGATGTCAGGCATGGGCCCCTCAGCGGTCTGCAAGCATTTGTCGGGCGACAATGACCCGCATGATTTCGTTCGTGCCTTCAAGAATCTGATGCACGCGTAGATCGCGGACCAGTTTCTCGATTCCATAGTCCGCCAGATATCCGTAGCCACCATGCAATTGCAGACATTGGTCCACAACCTTTGACCCGGTCTCGGTCACGAATTTTTTGGCCATGGCACAGAATTTGGTTGCATCTGGCGCGCCCTGATCCAACTTCCATGCGGCCTGCCGAAGAAAGGTGCGGGCGGCTTGAATTTCGATCTCCATATCGGCTAGCCGGAATTGCAGGGCCTGAAACTGATCGATGGATTGGCCAAAGGCTTTGCGTTCAGACATGTATTGCAAGGTCATATTCAGTCCGGTTTGCGCAGCACCAAGCGAGCAAGAGGCAATGTTCAACCGCCCGCCATCCAGACCCATCATCGCGTATTTGAAGCCGTCGCCTTCAGTGCCAACAAGGTTGCCTGCCGGGATTTTGCAGTCGTCGAACTGCACTTGCGCGGTGGGTTGGCTTTTCCAGCCCATCTTTTGTTCCAGCGCGCCAAAACTGAGGCCGGGCGTGCCGTCCTCGACATAGACCGTCGAAATCCCCTTGGGTCCATCCTGACCGGTGCGCACCATGCAGACATAGGCGTCGGAATAACCTCCACCCGAGATAAAGGCCTTGGTGCCGTTCAAAGTGTAGCCTTCATTGGTGCGGTCGGCGCGGGTTTTCAGGGCAGCAGCGTCCGAGCCTGATCCGGGTTCGGTCAGGCAATAGCTGAGGACGGTGTTCAGGGTCAGCACATCGGGCATGATGCGCGATTTCAGGTCGTCGCTGGCGAAGCTGTCCAGCATCTTGGCGCACATGTTGTGGATGGAAAGGAACGCCGCGACCGAGGGGCAGGCCATTGAAAGCGCCTCAAACACCATCGTGGCGTCCAGACGGGTCAGGCCCGAACCGCCGCTGTCTTCCGAAACATAAAGCCCGCCGAACCCCAACTCTCCGATCTGGGGCCAAAGGTTTTTGGGTATGGTTCCGTCTGCTTCCCATTGGCGGGCATAGGGTGCGATGTTGTCCTGCCCAAAATCATAGGCCATATCGAAGATCGCGGTCTGCTCTTCTGTCAGTGCAAAATCCAAGGCTTGCCTCCCACGCTGCCGAATGAATTGAACGACTGTTTATTTCTCAATTCTTACAGAAGTTTTGCAGGGCCAGCAATCAGGCGCGGATATGTCAAAGGTCTATGTGATATTCTTCGATCAGATGCCGGACCACCGCCTTGCCGGGATCTTCACCTTTTGCCACGGCCTCGGCGTGAATACGGCGTTGTCGCGTGGCCGAGGTGCCGGTCTGCGCGATCTGCTGCAGGCGGGCCAGTTCCGTCATGGTGCCGAGCGCTTCGGCGTCTTCGGCCAGCATACCCATCAATTCACCCATCAACTCGGGCATGGGTTTGATCGAGCGATCTCCAAAATCGATCAGCCCTTCACCGACACCGTACCGCTGCGCGCGCCACCGGTTTTCGCCGATCAGGAATTGGTCGTAATGCCGCCAGCGCAGGTTTCTATCTTTCAGGCGGCACAACATACGGGTCAGGGCCTGGACCAGAGCGGCCAACGACAGGGTATGTTCCAGTCGCGGCTGTACGTCCATGATCCGGGTTTCCAGCGTCGGGAATCGGTGCGATGGGCGCAGGTCCCACCAGATTTTTGTCGTGTCCTCGATCACGCCGAGTTCGACCAGAATTCCGGTCGTGCGTTCATAATCGGCCCAGCTTGCCAGAACCGGAGGCAAGCCCGTTCGCGGCAGGTTGTCAAAGACAGTCAGGCGGTAGGAAGAAAGGCCCGTATCCTCTCCGTTCCAATAGGGCGACGAGGTCGACAGCGCCAAAAGGTGCGGTAGAAAATACGACAGTTGCGGCATCAAGTCGGCGCGTAGGGCAGGGTCCTCGACCCCGACATGCACATGCATCCCGCAGATCAGCATCCGCCGCGCAACCCCGCCCAACGCGTGTTGTAGCGCATCA
The DNA here is from genome assembly GCF_056160045.1 of Ruegeria sp. ABF4_144. Taxonomy (NCBI): domain Bacteria; kingdom Pseudomonadati; phylum Pseudomonadota; class Alphaproteobacteria; order Rhodobacterales; family Roseobacteraceae; genus Ruegeria; species Ruegeria sp. ABF4_144. The sequence goes on along the minus strand of NZ_JBSWWK010000001.1, from coordinate 1,654,118 downwards.
TAGCGATCCTTGCGGGTGTGGTGCTGTTTCTTCCAGTCGGCAAACGGGTGGCAGGATACCGCAATCGGGGCAAGGTTATGTTCGGCAGCGCGTTCGGCCACGCAAGAGCGCAGGCGTTTCAGGTCCTCGCGGGCGGATTTAACTGTTGTGTGGGGCCGGGTGCCGACCTCGATCTGACATTGCAAAAACTCGGGGCTGACCTGTCCTTCGAAATCCGACTGGCAGGCTTCCATCAGGGCGGCGGGGGCTTCGGCAAGCTCTAGACTGTCGCGATCGACCAGCAGGTATTCTTCCTCGATGCCCAGCGTATATTCTTGCTGCATGACAGCCCTCGCTTACCTATTCGCACCAGTGAATACGGAAATTCCTGTTTTGCCAAGCGTTTGACGACACCTGCCTTGCAGAGGCCCGGCCAGCAACGCTATGGAACAAGCGAGACGAAATTGGAGCCGCCCGTGAAACCCAGAAAATTCCCCAAGATCAATGAAGCCCTGGATGAGCTAGGTGTGAAGCTGATCGACAAGGCCGCCGAAAACGACGAGCGTGCCCGGCTTGAGGCGTTTGAAGACGCAGGCGGACTGACCCGCCCGGCATATGCGCTGTCGCCTGGGATGGAAGGATTCGATATCTCACAATTGGTCGCAGAGTATGCTCAGCACGCTGCTGCTTTGGAGGCGTTGAAAGACCCTGCGCGCAATCAAACCGGTTATCGAATCGAGAACGGCTACTACGACAGTCCGGATGCAGACGCGCTGTATTTGATGATCCGGCGGTTTCAGCCCAAGCGCGTGATCGAGGTCGGCTGCGGAAATTCAACCCGCGTGACCCGGCAGGCAGTTATCGATGGCGGACTAGATACTCAGATCACCGCGATTGACCCTTTTCCGCGGGCGGATATCGCGCACGTCGTTGACCTTTTCGAACAAAAACGGCTGGAAGAGGTAGACCCGGCGCTGTTCGATCAGCTTGAGGCAGGGGACATTCTGTTCATCGATTCCAGTCATGTGGTTCGGATGAGCAACGACGTGGCACATCTGTTCTGCCGTATCATTCCAGCGTTGAAACCGGGTGTGGTGATCCATGTCCACGATGTTTTTCTGCCCTATGAATACCCCAAGCGGTTCTTCTACGACTGCCCGGGTTGGGGAGAGCAATACATGCTGCACGCCTTGCTGCAATCTGGCGCCTTTTCAATGCTTTGGCCTGGCTATTACCTGCAGCAGGACCGCCCGGATGCGGTCGAGGCCTTGCCGTTTCTGAAGGATGGGCGGGCGCAAAGTATTTGGGTGCAGAAAAAAGAAAAGTGATCCGGGCTGGCTGAGCCTCCGTAACCCTTTCCATAACAAGCTGGAGAGGAGACAACAGCCATGTTTCGCCGTACATTCATGGGCGCCGCCGCCGCACTTGCACTTGCCTTGCCTGTAAAGGCCCAAGCTGCTGACATCGTGGACACCGCCGTTTCGGCCGGGTCGTTCAACACTTTGGTCGCTGCGGTTCAGGCCGCCGGACTGGTTGATACGCTGAAGGGTGATGGCCCATTCACAGTGTTCGCACCGACAGACGAGGCGTTTGCTGCATTGCCCGCAGGCACGGTAGAAACGCTGCTGCTGCCGGAAAACAAAGATCAATTGGTCGAAATTCTGACCTATCACGTGGTTCCGGCCAAGGTGATGTCGGGTGACATCGCTGGCAAGCGCGCCAAGGTCCTGACCGTGCAGGGCGACCGTCTGAGCGTGAATGCCCGGAATGGGGTGAAGGTCAATGACGCTGAGGTTATCCAAGCCGACATTGAAGCGAGCAATGGCGTAATTCACGTGGTCGATGCGGTAATCCTGCCGGAATAACAAAGACCCCCGAAGACCCCGTAACGAAAAAGCCCCGGTCGTGATGGCCGGGGCTTTGTGTGTCAGACCAGTCTGACCTGAGTTCCGATTTGCACCAGAGGATACAATTCCTCGACATGCTGGTTGTAAAGGCCGATGCACCCGGATGAGCTTTGGCGACCGATCTTGCGCGTATCGTGGGTGCCGTGCACCAGATAAGCTGGCCAGTCCAGATACATGGCGCGTGTGCCCAGTGGGTTGCCGGGATCGCCACCTTCCATCCGGACAGGCAACGACGGATCGCGTTCGCGCATCGATGCTGTCGGCGTCCAACTTGGGAATTCGGTCTTGCGGACAATCTTGGTATATCCGCGTTTGGTCAGTTCCTCGCTCATCGGAACAGAGCTCGGGTAAAGTTTGTATGTTCCGTCTGGGCTCCAATAGTGGACCGCGCGGCTGGTAATGTCGGCCAGCAGGCAGCCAACGCCCAGTTCATTGAAATGATCTTGCCAGTTCTGTTGCGAGAACGAAGACACATTGCGGCGGACCGGCAGTTGCGTGCTGATCGCATCCTCATCAGTCGGGAAAGCGTCACTGCTTTGCGCGCGCACGATGGCGGGCGTCGCCAAAAGAGATGCTGCGCCCAACAATGCAGAGCGACGAGTCATACGGGGATTTGACAAATTGGCCTCCGGTTCAGGAACTGCTCGAGCAATAATCTGTCGTAAAATATTGGCCATCGCCCCGATTTTCTAGGGTGTGCAAGCTGAATTTATCGTGAAATCGCATGTTTTGGCGGTGCTTCGCCGAGAAAAACCCGGCCTGTGACAAGCCGGGTTTGATTGTTTCAGAATTCAGTCGTGGATCAGTCCATTGCCTTGAAGTTGAACTCGCCACCTTCTTTGATGCCCGATGGCCAGCGCGCCGTGACGGTTTTGGTGCGGGTGTAGAACTTGAAGCTGTCCGGGCCGTGCTGGTTCAGGTCGCCGAACATGGACTTCTTCCATCCGCCAAAGGTGTGGTAGGCCAACGGAACCGGGATCGGAACGTTGACGCCGACCATGCCGATATTGATCCGGCTAGCGAAATCACGCGCGGTGTCACCGTCACGGGTGAAGATCGCGGTGCCGTTGCCGTATTCGTGATCCATCGCCAGGCCAATCGCCTCTTCGTAAGATCCTGCGCGGACAGTCGACAGAACAGGACCGAAGATTTCCTGTTTGTAGATGTCCATGTCGGTTGTGACGTGGTCAAACAGGTGTGGGCCGACAAAGAAACCGTCCTCATAACCCTGCAGGCTGAAGTCGCGGTTATCTACAACCAGTTTGGCGCCTTGCTCGACACCTGAGTTGATCAGACCTAGGATACGCTCTTTTGCAGCGCCGGTCACAACGGGGCCCATGTCCACGTCATCGCCCGCGGTGTAGGGACCGACCTTCAGTTTCTCGATGCGCGGGATCAGCTTTTCGATCAGCGCGTCGGCAGTTTGCTCACCCACCGGAACAGCGACCGAGATGGCCATGCAACGTTCACCAGCCGCGCCGAAACCAGCGCCAACCAGAGCGTCCGCTGCCTTGTCCATGTCGGCGTCGGGCATGATGATCATGTGGTTCTTGGCGCCGCCGAAGCACTGTGCGCGTTTGCCGTTGGCGGTTGCGCGGCTATAGATGTACTGCGCGATCGGAGTCGAACCCACGAAAGAAACGCCCTGAATGATCTCGCTGTCCAGCAGAGTATCCACGGCTTCTTTGTCGCCATTGACGACTTGGAAAACGCCGTTCGGCAAGCCGGCTTCGATGAACAGCTCAGCCAGCATCATTGGTACCGATGGGGCCCGTTCGGACGGCTTCAATACAACGGCATTGCCACAAGCCAGAGCCGGGCCAACGTGCCACAGCGGCATCATAGCGGGGAAGTTGAACGGCATGATCGCAGCCACAACGCCCAGAGGCTGACGCATCGAATATAGGTCAATTCCGGGCCCCGCGCTGTCAGTGTATTCACCCTTCAGCAAGTGAGGTGCGCCAATGCAGAATTCGATCACTTCCAGACCACGCTGTAGATCGCCCTTGGCGTCTGGGATGGTCTTGCCGTGCTCGCGGCTCAGCGCCTCGGCCAGTTTGTCCATGTCGCGGTTCATCAGGCCGACCATGGCCATCATTACGCGCGCACGCTTCTGCGGGTTGGTTGCCCCCCATGCGGGTTGCGCCGCCGCGGCGGCTTCGATGGCGGCCGTTGTTTCGGCAACACTGGCCATAGGGCAGCGGTACTGAACCTCGCCGGTCGCAGGGTTGAACACGTCGTCGAAACGACCAGAGGTTCCGGCGGTCATCTCGCCATTCAGGAAGTGGGTCAGATCTTGCATCGATAGCTCCTCCGATAGGTTTGGGCGCACAATAGGCTTGCAGAAATGGCACGAACAGAGGCAATGTCTCAAAAGAGCTTTGCAAAAATGCAAAAGGTGGCACATGAACCCGAACTGGGATGATATGCGGGTTTTTCTGGTTGTCGCGCGCGAAGAGAGCCTGTCTGCTGCCGGACGTATCCTAAAGATCGACCCAGCCACGGTCGGACGGCGCATTGCCCGACTTGAGACGAACCTGGACGCGACACTGTTCACGAAGTCCCAACAGGGCTATGTGCTGACGTCGGCCGGAGAACGCCTGCTGGATCACGGGCTGCAGGCCGAAGAAGCGATGCGAGCGGCAGCAGGGGCCGTGGTCGGCTCGACCAAGTCGCTTAGCGGTCAGATTCGGATCGGGGCACCTGACGGCAGCGCGAATTATCTATTACCTCAGGTCTGCGCGAAAATCAGCGATGCCAATCCGGATCTGGATATTCAAATTCTGGCTTTGCCGCGGATCATCAATCTGTCCCGGCGCGAGGCGGATATGGCCTTGACCGTCAGTGCGCCAACCGCAGGAAAGTTGCTGGTCAAGCGGATCAGCGATTACAAGCTGCATTTGGTCGCGACGCAGGATTATCTGGAACGCCACGGCCCCATTCAAACCATCACTGACCTGAAAGGGCACCGGTTGATCGGTTACATCCCGGACATGATATTTGACCGCGAACTGGACTATCTAAACGATATCGGCGTTGACCGTGTCGCGCTTGCATCGAATTCGGTTTCGGTTCAGTTGCGTCAAGTGACGCTTGGCACTGGTGTGTGTGTGGCCCATGACTTTACGTTGCCCTTTCACCGGAACCTGCGGAAAATCCTGACGGATCAAGTGAGTTTGACCCGAAGTTTCTATCTTGTCCGGCATCAGGGTGACCAGCGCAACGAGCGGTTGAACCGTTTTGCTGACGCCTTGACGCAGGGCATACGTGACGAAGTTGCGCGGCTTGAAGCCGATGCCGATGCTTGACAGGTCGTCCCAATCGCGCAACGCTTTGGAATAAGATTATTATTTCGGAGGTGTTCTTCATGCTCGTACAGGCCATTCTGAAATCCAAGGCGACAGAAGGCGTGGTGACGGTCGAACCTTCGGCGACAGTCTCGGAAGCTTCGAAGATTCTTGCAGAAAAACGTATCGGTACTGTTGTCGTGTCTGAAGACGGCGGGCAGACTGCGTCCGGCATTTTGTCTGAACGCGATATTGTACGCGAACTGGCGGCCAGCGGCAGTGGATGTCTGAACCAGCCGGTCAGCGCTTATATGACGCAAGACCTGATCACGACGACGCGGCAGGCAACGGTTCAAGATATTATGGCCAGCATGACCGAAGGCCGTTTTCGCCATATGCCTGTGGTCGAAGAAGGTAAGTTGGTAGGCATTGTGACGCTTGGCGACGTAGTCAAGGCGCAGCTTGCGGAACTGGCGATGGAAAAAGATGCGTTGCAAGGCATGATTATGGGCCACTGAAGGCCGGCATCTCCAAACTGATCGCTTGCACCTGCATTCTGTTTATGTTTGCTTGCGCAGAAATTTTATTGCGCAGGAGGGCGCGATGCGGGTTGCATTATATCCCGGAACCTTTGATCCGATCACCCTGGGTCATATCGATATTATCCGCCGCGCCTCAGCACTGGTGGATAAGTTGGTTATCGGCGTCGCCATCAATCGGGACAAAGGACCGATGTTCACTCTTGAAGAGCGCGTTGCCATGATCGAAGCGGAATGCGCGCATCTGTCTGAACAGACCGGAACCGAAATTGTCGCTCATCCGTTCGAAAATCTATTGATCGATTGTGCCAGCGATGTGGGCGCTCAGATCATCGTACGGGGTCTGCGGGCCGTAGCAGATTTTGAGTATGAATTCCAAATGGTTGGCATGAACCGTGCGTTGGACAACTCGATCGAGACTGTTTTCCTGATGGCCGAAGCGCGGCATCAGGCGATTGCTTCGAAACTTGTGAAAGAAATCGCTCGGCTGAACGGGGACGTGTCGAAATTCGTCACGCCCCTTGTTAATGACGCTCTGCGCGAAAGGTTAGGCTAGGGCGCCCATCGCGGCAGCTGTGTCCAGCATCCGGTTCGAGAAACCCCATTCATTGTCGTACCAGGCCAATACGCGTACCAGCGTTCCGTCGGTGACTTTGGTTTCTGCCAGTGACACGGTCGAACTGTGGGCGTCGTGGTTGAAGTCCATCGAAACCAGTGGGCGGCTTTCTGCGGCCAGAACGCCCGGGATTTTGGCAGCTGCTTCTACGAATAATGCATTAACTTCATCTTCAGTGGTCGGGCGCGAAACCTCGGCCACCAAATCCACGACGGACACGTTCGGTGTGGGGACGCGGATCGCCTGACCTGTCAGCTTTCCTGCCAATTGCGGCAGAACCAGCCCAACAGCGGCAGCCGCTCCGGTAGTGGTTGGGATCATAGACAAGGCCGCGGCCCGCGACAGGTAAGGGTCTTTGCCCGCAGTATCGTGAACCGGCTGGCTGGCCGTATAAGCGTGAACGGTGGTCATGTTGCCATGCACAATGCCCAGACCGGCATCAAGCGCGGCAGCGACCGGAGACAGGCAGTTCGTCGTACACGAGGCGTTCGAGACCACAGTGTCCTCAGCGGTCAACTCGTGCTCATTCACTCCGAACACAACCGTCTTGACCGCACCATCGCCGCGCGCAGGGGCCGAGATCAGTACTTTTTTCGAACCGTTTTTCAGATGGCGTTCTGCGGCTTCGCGCGTGCGAAAAACGCCTGTGCATTCCAACACTACATCCACATCCGACCAGTTCAGTGCCTCGGGGTCACGCTCGTTGGTCAAACGGATGGGGCCGGCACCAACGTCCAAGCCTGCTTCGGACAGTGTTACCGGTTTGGCGTAACGGCCGTGCACGCTGTCGAATTCAAACAGATGGGCGTTCATTTCTGGCTTGGCCAGATCGTTGATTGCAACGATTTCCACGTCCGTGCGACCGGTTTCCATAACCGCGCGCAATACGCCGCGCCCGATCCGCCCGAATCCGTTGATTGCCAGCTTGAGTGTCATTTTCTGCTCCATCCGAATATCGGCTAAATAAGGTTAGCGCTAACATCACCAGATAAGCGAAAATGTCAAGCAAAACCTCAGTCAGCGCCAGAAGGCGAGCCAATCAAGAAAGGCGTAGAGCTTTTTGCCGAGGAAGATCAGATGCTCGGGACCAACAAGGGCATAGTCCACAACGATGGCGCCTAGGATCAGAAGGCCAAGCCAGATAGCGATTTGGTTGGTCATTGCGGCCCCAGACGAAAATGCCCGCCCAGATAACCTGAGCGGGCAAAAAGGTTCAAGATTTCATGCCGGTCTTAGTTAAGGCGACCCATCGCAACCGCGACGTCAGCCATACGAACCGAGAAGCCCCATTCGTTGTCATACCAGGCCAGAACGCGAACCAGGCGACCATCCACAACGCGGGTCTGATCCGGTGCGAAGATCGAGCTTTCTTCGGTGTGGTTGAAATCAGTCGACACCAGCGGAGCGGGCTCATAACCCAGAACACGCTGCATCGGGCCTTGTGCGGCTTCGCGGACGATTTCGTTGACTTCCTCAACGGTCACTTCGCGCGAGGCACGGAAGGTCAGGTCAACGGCCGAGACGTTCGGGGTGGGAACGCGGATCGCCGAGCCGTCCAGACGGCCTTTCAGGTTCGGCAAAACCTCACCCAGCGCCTTGGCTGCGCCGGTCGAGGTCGGGATCATCGACATCGCTGCTGCACGCGCGCGATACAGGTCGCTGTGCCGACGGTCCAGTGTTGGCTGGTCGCCGGTATAGGCGTGGATTGTGGTCATGATTCCGTTTTCGATGCCCAGCCCTTCGTCCAGAACCTTGGCAAGCGGGGCAAGGCAGTTCGTGGTGCAGGAGCCGTTCGAAACCATATTGTCGTTTGCGGTCAGAGTGTTGTGGTTCACTCCGAACACGATGGTCTTGTCGACGTTCTTACCGGGGGCGGACAGCAGAACCTTGCTGGCGCCACGCTCCAGGTGGGTTTTGGCCTTCAGACCGTCGTTGAATTTGCCGGTGCATTCCAGAACGACGTCGCAGCCTTCCCAGTCCAGTTCATTCATGTCGTAGGTCGAGAACATCTCCATCGGGCCGCGGCCCAGATCCATGGTGTTGCCATTGATAGCGATGTCACGAGGGAAACGGCCATGAATGCTGTCATATTTCAGCAGATGCGCGGTTGTTTCCAGTGGGCCGGTCGCGTTGACCTTGATCACTTCGATGTCGTTACGGCCTGACGCGGCGATGTGCGACAGGGTGCAGCGGCCGATGCGGCCAAAACCATTGATACCGACCTTTATGGTCATATGACGTCTCCAAATGCGCTTGCGTTGAAGGCCATATAGCGGTGAAATTTGAATCTCAAAAGACTAAAAGCGGCATATTTTTAAGGTGTTAGCGCAAACCTCTAGCGATTGCGCTAACGCTTGCGCTAGCTGAGAGATCGGGTAGGGTCCGGTTGCGGCAGGATACAGGAAAGGATGCGCGATGAGCGGTCTGTTGGCCCTTTTGGATGATGTGGCGGGGATCGCCAAGGTCGCGGCGTCCTCAGTGGACGACGTGGTGGCGGCGGCTGGCAAGGCTGGCGCCAAGACGGCCGGCGTGATTATCGATGATGCGGCCGTGACACCGAAATACGTTCAGGGTTTTGCCCCGGCACGTGAATTGCCGATCATCTGGCGCATCGCACGTGGATCGATTTTCAATAAGATCGTGCTTCTGTTGCCGGTGGCTCTGTTATTGGCCAATTTTGCGCCTTGGCTGATAACGCCTTTGCTGATGTTGGGTGGTTCATACTTATGTTTTGAAGGGGCCGAGAAGATATTCCATGTCCTCTTTCCGCATGGCAGTAAGGCCATCGAGGACGACATGAATGTTCGCGATCCCGGCCATTTGGAGGAGCAGAAGGTCAAGGGCGCGATAAAGACCGATTTTATTCTTTCGGCTGAAATCATGACCATCGCACTGGCCGCAATCGAAGCGCCAAATCTGTGGATGCAAGCGGCAACACTGGCGGTGGTAGGTATTGGTGTGACAGTTGCCGTTTATGGGTCGGTGGCGCTAATCGTGAAGATGGACGACGTGGGCCTGTATCTGGCGCAGAACGCGCCGACGCCTATTGGGCGCGGTTTAGGGCGCGGTCTGGTCAAAGCGATGCCGGGCGTGATGAAGACTCTGTCGATTGTCGGGACTGCCGCAATGCTTTGGGTCGGCGGATCGATTGTCATTCACGGAATGGAGGTTCTGGGCTTTGGTTGGCTGGGCCATCACATCCACGATTGGGCCTATGCCGTCGGGCACATGGTGTCAGCGCAGTACGAAGGCGCCGTCGAATGGATCGCCAAAGCGACCATGGACGGAGTGTTTGGCCTGGCTTGGGGCATGGTCTTGATCCCCTTGGCAACGAAACTGTTGAAGAAGCACTGAGTTTTCCCCGTGGCGTTTTTCGCCACGGGGCAGCGCATATCAGTATTCGTTCGGGTTGCCTTTAACGACGACGCCTGCACCGTCTACTTTACCGTCTTTGTAAAGGGTTACAGCTGCGCCATCGATTTTGAGATCCCAGCAGTTCTCGGGATCGGTGCCGTATTGAAAGCACATTCCGTTTTCGGTGGCTTTCCATACGCCTGTGTAGCCATCGCCTTTGATGGTGCCGTCTGCGGCGTAATACTCAGTAAACGCGCCCGACAACATACCGCCTTGGTAGGTGTGGTCGCTCATTGCGGTTTGGATTTCTTCCTTGGATGCAAACGAACCAGCCGCGACGGAAGATGCCGCGACGAATGTGGTAAGAAGAATAGCCGTTGTACGAAACATGTCTGTGCTCCCTGTTCCTGACAGAATGCACCTGACTTAGCCGGGGTAGGGGCAGGGTGTAGGATTATGGCATTCACAACAGCTCACCAATCCGTGACGTCGCCAGCATGAAAAAAGGCGACCGAATTGGCCGCCTTTTGCTCTTCTTCTCTGGGCAGATTTAACCCAGCAATTCCTTGACTTTGGCAACCGTTGCTTCGGCGGTGATGCCGAAGTGCTTGTACAGCTCACCTGCTGGTGCAGACGCGCCAAAGCTTGACATGCCGATGAAACCAGCCTTGGCTTCGCGACCACGCTCGCCCAGCAGCCAGCGATCCCAACCGCCGGCGCGGACGGCAGCTTCGATACCGACGCGGACGGCGCCAGCGGGCAAAACGCGTTTGCGGTAGGCTTCGTCCTGCTCGGCGAACAGCTCCATGCAGGGCATCGAGACAACGCGAGTACCAATACCTTCGGCTTCAAGCATCGCCTTGGCTTCCATCGCCAGCGACACCTCAGAGCCGGTGGCGATCAGGATAGCCTGACGCTTGCCCTCGGCTTCGGCCAGAACGTATGCGCCCTGAGCAACAAGGTTCTTGGTCTTGTGATCCTTGCGCACGGTCGGCACGCCCTGACGGGTCAGCGAAAGGACCGAGGGGCTGTCCTTGAAGGTCAGCGCCAGTTCCCATGCCTCAGCCGTCTCAACCGTGTCGGCGGGGCGGAACACATAAGTGTTCGGCGTTGCGCGCGAGATGGCCAGATGCTCGACCGGCTGGTGGGTCGGGCCGTCTTCGCCCAGACCGATTGAATCGTGGGTCATCACAAAGACTGACGGGATTTTCATCAGCGCGGCCAGACGCATGGACGGGCGAGCATAGTCGGTGAAGGCCATGAAGGTGCCGCCATAGGGGCGGATACCACCATGCAGCGCCATCCCGTTCATCGCAGCTGCCATGCCGTGTTCGCGGATTCCGTAGTGGATGTAACGACCTTTGCGGTTTTCCGGCAGGAACACGCCCATATCGGCCGATTTGGTGTTGTTCGACCCGGTCAGGTCGGCCGAGCCGCCAACGGTCTCGGTCATGATCGGGTTCACGACGTTCAGAACCTTCTCGGACGAGGCGCGGGTGGCCAGTTTCGGCTGGTCTTCCGACATCTGTTTCTTGAAAGAACGGATCGCACCGGCCAGTTTCTTCGGCGCTTCGAACGCATAGGCGCGGTTGAACTCGGCCTGCTTGCGCTCGGACAGTTGCGCGAAACGCTCTTGCCATGCAGCGCGCTCGGCAGCACCACGGGCGCCGATGGCTTCCCAAGCTGATTTTACGTTGGCCGGGACTTCGAACGCGTCATGCGGCCAGCCGTAGCCTTCCTTGGCAGCCTTCAGCTGGTCCTGATCGGTCAGCGCGCCGTGGCCCTTCGAGGTGTCCTGAGCGGCGTGGCCCAGAGCGATGTGGCTTTCACAAGCGATCATGGTCGGCTTGTTCGACTTTTTCGCCTGAGTGATCGCTGCGTCGATCGCTTGCGGATCATGGCCGTCGATTTCGATCACGTGCCAACCCGAGGCCGCAAAGCGGCGCACCTGGTCGGTGCGGTCGGCGATATCGACGGTGCCGTCGATGGTGATGTTGTTGTTGTCCCAGAAGACGATCAGCTTGCTCAGCTCATGACGACCGGCCAGAGTGATCGCCTCTTGGCTGACGCCTTCCATCAGGCAGCCGTCGCCCGCGATCACATAGGTATAGTGATCAACGACTTTCTTGCCGTAATGCGCGCGTTGGATTTCCTCGGCCATGGCAAAGCCCACAGCGTTCGAGATACCCTGACCCAGCGGGCCGGTCGTGGTCTCGATCCCATCGACCAGGAAGTTTTCTGGATGGCCTGCAGTTTTTGCGCCCAACTGGCGGAAGTTCTTGATCTCGTCCAGCGTGACGTCGCCATGACCCGTCAGATACAGCAGCGAATAGATCAGCATCGAGCCGTGACCTGCCGACAGGATGAACCGGTCGCGGTCGGGCCAGTTCGGGGCCGAAGCGTCGAATTTCAGGTGCTTTTCGAACAGCACGGTCGCAACATCGGCCATGCCCATCGGCATGCCGGAATGGCCGGAATTGGCGGCGGCGACGGCGTCAAGGGTCAGGGTGCGGATGGCCGCAGCTTTGTCCCAGTGTTCGGGGTTTGCATTGCGCAGCGCAGTCAGGTCCACGGGCGTTGTTCCTTTGGATTACAGGCAGATGGGCGCTCAATACCATCCGCCCCCCAAAGTGCAAGCAGAACCGGGCGTTCCGGCTTCGGCGTGGTTCAAGAATACGGCCCAAGTTGTTGAAAGCAAACAGTGGGTATTTTCCGTCTCGTTAGGTTAGACTGGGGCAAGACGCGGCGGATGTTGATTCGGACGGACCCGCGGTACAAGGAACCTTGGTTAATAGGTGGCAGGGGCATGAGCCAGATCGAAGAACTACAGCGCCGTATCATTGCCGCGATGGATCGGATCGGAACCGGTGTTGACGCACTACGGGATGAGGCTCCGGTCGGCGGTGGCGCGGACGATAGCTTGCGCGCGGCATTGGATGACGAACGGGTTGCTAATGCGCAATTGGAAGAACGCCTGAAAACACTGAAGGAACGCCACGAGCGGGAAGTCGACGCCATGCGCGCCGACATGGAAAGTCTGCGATCGGCCCCAGTGGAAGATCCCGAAAATGGCGCGTTGCGAGAGCAACTGGCCGCGGCGACTGCGAAGCTGGCCTCGGTTGAGGCTGCCCGGGCCGAGTTGGCGGCGGCCAAGGCTGCACTGGAAAACCAGGATGAGCTTGAGGCCCTCAAGGCTGAGAACGCGTCACTGGCATCAGCTGTCAGCGCGGCTCAAGAGGTTGAGGCCGAAAACGCACGCCTTCGCTCAGAGTTGGCCGATAGCGAGCGGCTGGCGGAGTTAAGCGCCGAATTGGACATGCTGCGCGCAGAGCGAGCCAGCCATGGCGCTGCGATGTCGCGTCTGGATGATGATCTGCAACGGATGCGGAAAGCGAATGAACAACTGCGTCAATCGGTAGACGAGCTACGGGCGGCGGCCGAAGACGGCGTACCTGATGCTGATCTGCTAAACCGCGCAACAGTGGCTGAGCTTGAGGCCACGCGCGCCGCGCAGGCTACGGATGCAGCCGAAGCGCACGCGGTTCTGGCCCGGCTGGAACCGCTGCTGTCACAGGCGAAACTGGCGGAAGGAGAGGTTGAATAATGCCCGAGGTGACCATTCAAATCGGTGGGCGCGGCTTTGAGGTCTCGTGCCAAGAAGGTGAAGAGGCGTTTCTGCATTCTGCCGCCAAGATGCTGGATGACGAGGCTCAGGTCCTGTCAGATCAGATAGGTCGTATGCCTGAGTCGCGGATGTTGCTGATGGCCGGGCTGATGCTGGCGGACAAGACTGCAGGAACAGAAGAAAAGATGCAAGCGCTCGAAGCGAAGCTTGCAGCTGTCGAGGAGGAGCTGCTCGCGCTCAAAAACATGCCTCAACCGGAACCTGAACGGATTGAGGTCGCCGTGGTGCCACCGTCGGTGACGGATACTCTGGCGGAATTGGCCGCGCGGGCAGAGGCCCTGGCCTCGGTTGTTGAAGAAAGGTCTGCAGGATGAAATCGATCCGAACTCTGGGTTTTGCCGCAATGATGACGCTACCAGCCGGGTTGGCCTGGGCCGAGATCGACATTCTGCCGGTGACGTTCACCTGCGACAATGGCGTTCCGTTGGAAATAGCGTATTTCAACGCGCCGGACGGATCCAGCGCAGCTGCGATGGTGGTTGATAATCAACTGGTCACACTGCGGCAGGCTGAAAGTGGCTCGGGAATTCGATATGAATCCGAGGGTAATGCAGGGACTTATGTCCTACGCTCTAAAGGCTGGGACGCCACTGTGAGCTATTTGGCGGCAGGATCAGGTGCCGCCAGTGAGCAAGTCGTTCTGCAAAACTGCAGCAGCCGCTGATCAGGCGTTCGCTTCGCGGATCTTGTCTGCAGCTTCTTTGTTGTAGCCTACGCCGTTGTCGTCAAACAGCGTGTCCAGCTCGCCCGACAGGGTCATCTCGGTGATGATGTCGCAGCCGCCGACGAACTCGCCCTTGACGTAGAGTTGCGGAACGGTCGGCCAGTCGGAATAATCCTTAATGCCCTGACGCACTTCTTCATCGGCCAGAACGTTCACATCGGTGTAGTCCACACCCATGTAGTTAAGAACTCCGGCCACGCGGGACGAGAACCCACACTGTGGCATTTCCTTGGTGCCTTTCATGTAAAGCACCACATCGTTGGCTTTGACGGTTTCGTCGATCTGGGTTTTAACGTCGCTCATCTTGCTTGTCCTCTTCACCCGCATCCGGGTCGGTCGTTTCATTCTGTGACTGGTCAGAGGTCCATCCTTCTTCCTCCAACCGCCGGTGTTCGGCTTGCGCCAGGGCCAGTGGGTCCAGCCCGTATCTTTCGATGCCACCTACCTTGCTTATTTTGTCCGGATCCGGACGCATGTCGGCAAGGTTACGCTTTCTGTTCCGCTTCACATAGGCTTCGATCAGAGCGGCGGCAACTATCAATGTTGCGATCACACCTATCCAGAATAGCCAGCCGCTCATTTTTTCGGAGCCATTGCTTTGGCGTACTCCTGAGGGTCTTTGGTGACCCGGGAAACTGTTACATGACCGCCACCGCCACCCAACACAGTTCCATGATCTATGAGTTGGTCACCCTGACCGGGTTTCGCGCCCCGAATTTTTTCAGAACGCTCATTTTTAATCGTAGATCTGAAAATAATGACGCTGCAGACGAGGGCGATCAGTCCGCAAATGCCATATATCCAGAAAGCAGCGTTCATTCAGGCGCTTTCGTCGTCAACGCCAGCGCGTGCAGGTCGCCGTCCGGGCCGTCCATTTTGCCTTTCAACGCTGCATAGACCGCGCGTTGCTGTTGCACTCGATTTTTCCCGCGAAAGCTTTCGTCCACGACCATGGCTGACATATGCACGCCGTCATGCCCGCCAACCTGAATTTCCGCATCCGGAAAGGCTTCGCGCAGCAGGTGTTCGATTTCGTGGGCGCTCATCGGCATGTAGGTAACTCCTGAAGGTCTTTCCCAAGATGTAGAGCGCCGGGGCGGGGCGCGCAAGGGTGTGAGAGGTGTCTGAAAATGACAAAACCTGCGCCCATCAGGACGCAGGTTTTGCATTCAAATCGTGATCATCGATCAGGCCACGGCCTCGGCAAAGCTGCTGCGGAATGTGGCGGTCAGTTCCTCGAGCGCGGCTTCGGAGTTGCCGATGCGCACGCTGTCACCGGTGAAGCGGCCAACGGAAACCAGCGGGACGCCAGCCTGACCTGCTGCAATCATAAGCGCTTCGGCCTGATCGAAGTTGCAAGCCACCAGATAGCGGGCCTGATCTTCGCCGAACAGGAACTCGGTCGAGGCTTCATCAAGGTGGACACCCACGCCAGCGGCCTCGGCCAGTTCAAAGGCTGCCAGTGCCAGACCGCCATCGCCCAGATCGGTGCAGGCCTTGATCATCTCGCGATTGGAGCGGATGAAGTCGCCGTTGCGTTTTTCTGCGTCCAGATCGACATGCGGCGCGTCGCCGTCTTCGCGGTTGAATACTTCGGTCAGCAGGGCGGATTGACCCAGATGACCGTTGGTTTCGCCAATGATGAGAGCTACGTGGCCTTCGCGGACTTCGTTACCGATGATTTGATCGGTGTTAGACAGAAGGCCAACAGCGCCAATGGTCGGTGTCGGCAGGATCGCCTGACCATCGGTCTCGTTGTACAGCGAGACATTGCCTGAAACGATTGGCATGTCCAGCGCTGCGACGGCCTCGCCAATACCCTGAATAGCACCGACGAACTGGCCCATGATTTCAGGCTTTTCGGGGTTGCCGAAGTTCAGGTTGTCTGTGGTGGCCAACGGTTTCGCGCCTACGGCGGTCAGGTTGCGATAGGCTTCGGCCACCGCTTGCTTGCCACCTTCAACGGGGTTGGCACGTACATAGCGCGGAGTCACATCGCTGGTGAAGGCCAGCGCCTTGTCGGTGCCGTGCACTCGAACCATGCCAGCACCCAGACCCGGCGTGCGGGCGGTGTCGGCCATGACCATGGTGTCATACTGTTCGTAGACCCACTGCTTGCCCGCATAGTTGGGCGAGGAGAGCAGGGCGCGCAGACCGTCGATCGGGTCGATCTGAGGCACTTCGACCAGTTCTTCGGCTTCGGGGGTGGCCACCCATGGGCGGTCGTATTCCGGTGCTGTCGAGGAAAGCTTTGACAGAACGAGGTCGGCTTTCACCTCGCCATTGTGGACGATCAGGAAGCGGTCTTCGGCTATCGTTTCGCCGACGATGGCAAAGTCCAGGTCCCATTTCTCGAATACCGCGCGGGCTTCGGCCTCAAGCTCGGGCTTCAGAACCATCAGCATACGTTCCTGAGATTCCGACAGCATCATTTCGTATGCGGTCATGTTCTCTTCGCGCTGCGGGACGTTTTCCAGATCCAGACGAACGCCCAGACCACCTTTGTCGCCCATCTCAACAGCGGAACAGGTCAGGCCTGCGGCACCCATATCCTGAATCGAGATCACGGCGCCGGTCTGCATCAGCTCCAGCGTCGCTTCCATTAGGCGCTTTTCGGTGAAAGGGTCGCCAACCTGAACGGTGGGGCGTTTTTCCTCTATCGTGTCGTCGAACTCGGCCGAGGCCATGGTTGCTCCACCAACGCCGTCACGACCCGTTTTTGCACCCAGATAGACAACAGGCATGCCGACGCCAGAAGCTGCCGAATAGAAAATCTTGTCGCTATCAGCCAGACCGGCGGCAAAGGCGTTCACAAGGCAGTTGCCGTTGTATGCAGGGTGAAAACGGACTTCTCCGCCCACGCAGGGAACACCGAAGCAGTTACCATATCCGCCAATGCCTTCGACCACACCGTTGACCAGCTGGCGCGTTTTGTGGTGGCCGGGTTCACCAAAGGAAAGGGCATTCATCGAGGCAATCGGCCGTGCACCCATGGTGAAGACGTCGCGCAGGATGCCACCCACGCCGGTCGCCGCGCCCTGATAGGGTTCGATATAGGACGGGTGGTTGTGGCTCTCCATTTTGAAAACCACGGCCTGACCGTCACCGATATCCACCACACCTGCGTTCTCACCTGGTCCGCAGATCACCTGAGGGCCCGAGGTGGGCAGGGTGCGCAGCCATTTCTTGGAGGACTTGTAAGAGCAGTGCTCGTTCCACATCGCCGAAAAGATGCCCAGTTCGGTGAATGTCGGTTCGCGCCCGATGATTTCGAGGATCATGTCGTATTCGTCGGGCTTGAGCCCATGTGCGGCGATCAGATCGGGTGTGATTGCGGGCTCTTGCATCTTCTGTCCTGTGTCCAAGTGGGCCGAGATTGCGCGCCTTTTAGGGCAAGGGCGCGTCCGAGGAAAGAGTTAAGACCCGTAAGGCATAGTTTGACGCGGCTTGCGGGGTAAAAAAATGGCCGCCCGGCTTGTTCAGCAGGACGGCCGTTTGGTTTTCGAAGGGCTCCGAATTACTCAGGAGCGCCGTGGGCAGAGCCGGGTTTCTGCGCTTGTTGCTCGGCTTGTTGGTTGGCGGCCTCACCGGCTGCGGCCCCAATGGCTGCCTTTTGTTCCTCGCTCAGATGATCTGCGTCATCCAGTCCGGGGATCGCAACGCGCACCTCGCGGCGTGCAAAGTCGATGTCGTTATCCTTGAACGCGGCTTTGACACGGTTGAAGATTTCCTTGCGCAGCGTGAACTGCTTGCCCGGCTTCGCCATGAATTTACCGCGGATAATCATGCCCACATCGTCAAAGTCGAACACACCCTGAGACTTGAAGGGCTGCAGGAATCCGTCCTTGTGGGTCTCGTCCTCCATCATCTCAGCGCCGATCTTCTTGAAGATCTTCTTCACCTTGTTGGGGTCGGTGTCGAAGGGCACGGTGAATTTCAGCTTCATGATAACCCAGTCGCGGCTGTAGTTGGTCAGCTTCTGAATCTCACCATAAGGGATGGTGTGAACCGGCCCACGGTGGTGACGCAGCTGCATCGACCGGATCGAGATTTTCTCAACCGTGCCGGTGGTGCCGCCCACATCGACATATTCACCGACACGGAAGGCATCATCCACAAGGAAGAAAATGCCGCCGACGATGTCAGCCACCAGTTTCTGCGCGCCAAAGCCGATGGCCAGACCCAAAACACCAGCACCGGCCAAAAGCGGGGTGATATTGATCCCCAACGCACCCAAGGCGAGAAGGACAAAGATCACCGCAATGGCGGCCTGTGCGGTCACACGCAGCAGAGGCAGAACGGTCGCCAGACGCGACCCACCTGAGCCACCGCCTTCGCCAGCCTCCTCGTCGGGGCTTTGCTCGGCGGCGGTTTGTTCTTTGGCCAGACGGCGGTTAATCCAAAGCGAGACGACCTCGTTCAGGATGTAACCGACAGCGATGATGATGAAGAACTGGATCAGCTTGCTGCCGGATTCGTCACCACCTCCTGCGATTTCTTGAAGGTCCAGATCCCACGCTCTGGCAACCATCAGGATCACCAGAATGCCAGCCAGAACCCGGCCAATGCGGATATAGCTGCGCTTAGTGGATTTATACGCGCGTTCCGCCACAGGACCTTCGCCTTGCATCGGAGGTTGTAGATGACGCACCAGGCCGCGGATCAGAGTATCCAGCGCGGGCGCAATCAGCAGCCAGAACATGGTTGTGAAATGCGCGCCCTTTAGAAGCAGGGTGCGGATCATCGGATCACGCTGTGCGGCCAGGAATTCAACCAGAAGCCAGATCACGGCCGAAACCCCGATCGCAAAATAGGGGTAATAATGGGCGACTTCCTCGTCGAACTTGGTGCGATCCGGATCGGTGCCCAGCATCATCTGAGACAGACCCTCGCGCGCTTTCCAAGCAATGACGCCGATATAGATGTGAATTCCTGCGTTGAGCCAGAAGCCGATGCGCGTTTCACCGCCTGTCACTCCGTTCAGTCGGTTAAAGTGCAGCAGGAACAGAGTGAAGCCGATCAAGATCAGCAGGCCGATCAGATTGCGGTGCAAGTATTTGGCCCAATGGTCATCAATGTTGACAAGCCGATAATGCGGCTGGTTCGGTGCAAGTATGAACCGCGAGGCGGCGGCGCCAAGGCGAGGAATCCAGATCAGGTAAAAAACAAGCGGTGCAGCATAGGTTATCTGCTCTGGGCTCAATAGGCCGCGTCCGACGGCGCGAATAACGACATAAAACACAACCAAGCCCGCGATTTCGCGGCAAAAACGGCCGAACAGATATCGGACGGCGCCCCAAAGATCGTTCTCGTCTGCGGCTTCGGGGGGCCTATGCCATTTGCGAGTAAGAAACCCGAAGAGCTTTTCTGCGGCAAAGCCGACGACCAGTACGCTCAGCACCAATCCCAAAAGAACGAATACGCCTTGTGAACCGAAGGTTCCGACGAAATTGTCGACTGCATGGGCCTGAGCGCTGAAAAGATTTGGAATTGTGACAATCACGTGCGTCCAAGAAGCAACCATTGCGGCCCAGATCGCGTTAATTTCTTTGATAGGATCTTCGCGATCCTCAGCCTCAGCGGCTTGTTGTGCGGCGACCGCATCCAGGCGCTCCAGCAGAATGGCACGGACCTGATCGTCGGACATGCGTGCGACCAGATCGTCCACTTGCTCAGGCGTCAGGTCTTCTGGAATGCTGACAGGGGCCGTGGAACCGTTCGTGGCACTGGTTTGCGCCAAAACTGGGCCGGTCAGGCAAATAACGGAAATTATCGCCAGCAATAGGCGAAATGGTTGAAACATCGAATCTTTCCTCGAACACAAGTCTTCGTGATTTTTTCGTGATCATAGGTCTAAGTATCGGAGTTTCACAGATGTTTTGCCCTACAGGCCCAGTGCGTGTTGCCTGAAAGCAAAAAAAAGGCCGAGCACTAAGCTCGGCCGTAGTCCAACAGGGAGGTATGAAGATGATGAGCGTTTCAGCATCACCGCCTTCGAGTGCTCATTTAGGGATCAGTTTATGAACGATCAAGATGTTTCAGACTGATTGCTGATCATGCCCGCTATGCTGCCTATGCATAGCTAGAGTTTTCCCATCTGCTTCAGTTGCTTGCGTTGGGCGATGATCTCGTCCTGAACAAAGTCGCGGAAGGCCGCGACGCGCTTGGAATGGCGCAGTTCTTCGGGGTAGGCGAGATAGACGGGAACGTCAGCGGTTTCGATATCCGACAGGATCGGAACAAGGTGCGGGAAATCCTGTGTAACGTAGTCCGGCAACACACCTATACCCAGATTGTGCAACACGCCCTGTAGAACCCCGAAATAGTTGTTCACTGTCAGTAGCGAGCCGGGGTTATACGTCATTAGGTGCCGCACCATCGACGCACTCGCGCCAACCTGAGGGGCCGAGGGCGTCTGACAGATCAACCGATGATCTTTTATCTCGTCCAGAGAGTGCAGCATCCCACCATGTGTTTCGATATATTCCTGTGTGGCATACAGTGTCATCTGCACGGTCATCAGCCGTTTGCGTACCAGATCGGCCTGACTGGGTTCCTTCATGCGGATAGCCACGTCTGCTTCGCGCATGGGAAGATCCAGCACGCGTTCTTCCAGCATCAGGTCGATGTTGAGGTCGGGGTACTGCTCATACAGTTTCGGCAGGCGCGGGGCCAGCCACAGGGTGCCAAAGCCGAACGTGGTGGTGACCCGCAACACGCCAAAAACTTCTTCTTCGCTGTCACGGATACGCGCGGCGGCAGCGTCAAGGCGTTTGGACATGGCCGAGGTCGCATCAAACAACAACTCACCCTGCTCAGTTAGGATCAGCCCGCGCGCATGGCGGTGAAACAGAGTCGAATCAAGTGACTCTTCCAGTGCCCTGATCTGTCGGCTGACCGCGGATTGCGACAGATTCAGCTTGTCACCCGCATGAGTCAGGCTGCCTGCATCCGCGACCGCGTGAAATATCCTAAGCTTGTCCCAATCCATCGCCGCAACTTTCGTTATCTTTCGGAAGGCCTATATGAAATAGGTAACAACTTCCACATTCAAAGGCTGAAATCCTTAGGATTCAGCGGATAAACTCTATACAGGTCAGAAATTATGACCTAAAATGGGTGAAAATGTAGCACACTGATCTGGCGAGGGGAGGCGTCTGATGAGTCAGCCACAAATATCACTGAATGACCGGTTCGATCTGGATAAAAACCCCGTTCTTTTGAACGGTACTCAGGCGCTAGTGCGTCTGATGTTGATCCAGAAATTACGCGACACCAAAGCGAGCCTGAACACGGCGGGTCTGGTGACCGGATATCGCGGGTCGCCACTGGGCGCTGTGGACCAGCAGATGATGCGGGCGCATAAGCAACTGGCAGAAAGCGACGTCACTTTTCAATACGGCCTTAACGAAGATTTGGCCGCCACCGCTCTGTGGGGCAGTCAGCAAGCGGGCCTGCGCGGAGATGGGCGGTTCGATGGCGTGTTTGGTCTGTGGTACGGCAAGGGCCCCGGCGTGGATCGGTCCGGCGACGTAATGCGTCATGCCAACATGGCCGGAACGGCCCAGCACGGCGGCGTGTTGATGGCGATGGGCGATGATCACACCGGTGAAAGCTCAACCGTTTTGCACCAGTCCGAATGGTCTCTGGTCGACATGTATATGCCGATTGTCAGCCCAGCTGGTGTGCAAGAGATTCTGGATTACGGGGTCTATGGCTTTGCGCTCAGCCGTTTTTCAGGGCTGTGGGTCGGCCTGAAAACGATGAAGGATACGATCGAGGTGACCTCGGTCGTGGACGGCAGTGCCGACCGGATGCAGCTTACTGTGCCCGAATTCGACATGCCTGAAGGTGGGCTGAATATCCGTTTGGGCGACACGCCACACCTCCAGGAAGGGCGGATCATCGATTTCAAGCGCTTCGCGGCCGAGACGTTTTCACGCGCCAACAAGATGGACCGGCGGGTATGGGGTAAGCCCGGCGCAAAAATCGGCTTTGTCGCGGCCGGTAAAAACTGGCTGGACCTGACCCACGCGATGTCTCTATTGAACATCGAAGAGGATGAAGCCGAGCGTTTGGGCATTACCACCTACAAGATCGGGCAGACCTTCCCGCTGGACATGGCCGGGTTCCACGACTGGGCCGAAGGGCTGGACCTGATCGTTATCGTTGAAGAAAAGCGCAAGCTGATTGAGGTGCAAGTTAAAGAGGCCATCTTTGACGACCGCCGTGGTCGCCGCGTTTATGGTTGGTACAAAGGCGGGGCCGGGACACTGCACCGCGAGGAACTGTTCCCGACACGTGGCGCGCTTGATCCGATCATGATCGCTGAGAAACTGGGTGAAATTCTGATCGAAGAGGGCCGCGAGACTGATGGCGTCCGCGCCGGTCTAGCCAGCCTGTCCGAGGCCCGCCGCGCCGACAACGCCGAGGAAATCGCGACACGCCTGCCGTATTTCTGCTCCGGCTGCCCGCATAACAGCTCGACCCGTTTGCCAGATGGTAGCCGCGCCTATGCGGGTATCGGATGTCACTACATGGTTCAGTGGATGGACCGTGAAACCACTGGTTTCACCCAGATGGGCGGCGAAGGTGCGAACTGGATTGGTGAGGCGCCGTTTTCGACCACCAAACACGTGTTCCAGAACCTTGGCGATGGGACATACAACCACTCGGGCGTGCAGGCAATTCGGGCGGCATTGGCGGCCGGCACGAATATCACCTTCAAAATCCTGTATAACGACGCCGTCGCCATGACCGGCGGACAGGAGAATGAGGGCGACCTGACAGCAGAGCGGATCGTGGCCGAGGTCAAGGCCATGGGCGTTCAGCATGTCGCGGTGGTCTATGACGAAAAAGAAGATTTGAATTTCAAGACCCTGCCTGCCGGAGTTGAAACCTTTGAACGCGCCGAACTGATGCAGGTTCAAGAGCGGTTTCGCGAGATCGAGGGCGTCTCGGTCATCGTTTACGTCCAGACCTGCGCGGCTGAGAAACGACGTCGGCGCAAAAAGGGCGCGTTTCCGGATCCGGACAAACGGGTCTTTATCAACACAGATATCTGCGAAGGTTGCGGCGATTGCGGGGTTCAATCGAACTGCGTCTCGATTGCTCCGAAAGAGACCGAACTGGGCCGCAAACGGGCTATCGATCAATCCAGCTGTAACAAGGATTTCTCCTGCCTCAACGGGTTTTGCCCGTCGTTTGTAACGTTGGAAGGTGCGGAAATCCGCAAAGAAGCAACCACCGAGATCGACCTGCCGGATCTGCCAGAACCGGTGCTGCCCGAAATTAAGGGAACACATAACGTGGTGATTACCGGGGTCGGTGGTACAGGCGTTGTGACCTTGGGTGCTATTTTGGCCCAGGCCGCGCAGATCGACGGTAAAGGTGCAGGGATGATGGAGATGGCAGGCCTTGCCCAAAAGGGCGGAGCCGTGCACATCAACTGTCGTCTGGCAAATCGCCCAGAGGATATCAGCGCCATACGCGTGGCCACTGGCGAAGCGCACGCGTTGATCGGTGGCGATCTGGTCGTGTCTGCTGGCGCCAAGACGCTGGGACTTACGCGGGCGGGTCAAACCGGCGCTGTCGTAAACTCTCATGAAACCGTCACTGGTGACTTTACCCGCGATACAGAATTCCGCATCCCGGGTGACAGACTGAAACTGTCTTTGCAGGCGCGGTTGAAAGAGGGTCTTTCGCTGTTCGATGCCACCGATCTGGCGCGCGTAGTGATGGGCGACTCGATCTATTCCAACATGATGATTTTTGGCGCGGCATGGCAACGCGGATTGCTGCCGGTCAGTCATGACGCAATCTGGTCGGCCATTGAATTGAACGGCACGGCGGTTGAACGCAACAAGCGTGCCTTTGATATTGGTCGCTGGGCCGTCCTTCACCCGCAGGAGGTTGCGGGGATTCTCGAGCCTAATACAGCCGAATTGCCAAAAACTCTGGATCAGGTGATCGATTTCCGAGTTCAGCATTTGACCGCTTACCAAAGTGGCGGTCTGGCCAAGCGGTATCTCAAACTGGTCAATGCGTTTGACGATGATGGTATTCGAAAAGCGGTGGCAAAAGGCTATCACAAGCTGCTGTCTTATAAGGATGAATACGAGGTTGCACGCTTGATGCTCGACAGCCGCGAAAAAGCTGCGGCCGAGTTCGACGGGGACTTCAAAATGACGTTCCATCTGGCCCCACCCATTCTGGGTGGCAACGGATCGGATGGTCGACCGAAGAAACGAACCTTTGGCGAATGGCTGCTGAAACCGATGAAGTTTCTGGCCAAGATGAAAATCCTGCGTGGGACACCGTTGGATATCTTTGGCTACAATGCTGAACGGCGGATGGAGCGAAGCCTGATCAAACAATATGAGCGAGATCTCAAAGAGATAACGCCGCTTGTTTCACCACAGACACGGGATGCTGTTATCGCCCTTGCGCAACTGCCGCTGGACATTCGTGGCTTTGGGCCGGTGTTGCGCACCAACGAGGCTAAAGCAGCCAAACGGCGCGAGGAATTGCTGGCTGTAATCCGGGACGGAGGGCCCGAGCTGCGCGCAGCTGCCGAGTAAATCGTCACGGACTTGTCACGAAACCTAGGCAAAATTGTCGCTTAAACCTATCTTGCAGGTAGCAAAGCTCGGAGACTCGAATGCCCTCGCGCCACCACGTCGCTCGTGACATTTCTTATGCCCATTCCGCCGAAACCAAGGGCGGGAAGATGGTGATCAAGCTGATGGAGAACACCACAGGTCGCTTGCGTCTGATCAAGCGCGCAGACGGGTATGAGAAAGAAGTGACCGATGGGCGTGATTTTTGGTCGGTGATGGTGGATCGCTATGGGCTGTCGCTGGATGTCGTCGGCGGGGCGCTATCGAATATTCCAAAGGAAGGCCCGCTCATCCTGATCGCCAATCACCCATACGGCATTCTGGATGGTCTGATGATGGGGCACATGTTGTCCGAGACGCGCGGTGATTTCCGAATTCTGGCACATCGCGTGTTCCGCAAGGCCGAGGACATAAACCGCATCATTCTGCCGATCTCGTTTGACGAGACCAAGGACGCGATGAAGCTGAACCTTGAGACCAGAAAAACCGCACTGAACTATCTAGGTGAGGGTGGCGCGATCGGGATTTTCCCGGGCGGTACGGTCAGCACAGGTGTCAAACCGTTTTCGCACCCGATGGATCCAGGCTGGCGCGGGTTTACGGCGCGGATGGTGGCCAAATCGAATGCTACGGTCGTTCCGGTTTTCTTTGACGGTCACACCTCGCGCCTGTTCCAGATTGCCAGCCACCTCCACAACACTCTGCGTATGGGTTTGCTGATAAAAGAGTTCAAGAAGCGCGTCGATACACCGGTCAAAGTTGTAATCGGAGACCCAATCGGGCGCGACGTTCTGGACCCTTTGGCAAAGGACACACGCAAGATGATGGATTTCTTGCGCAAAGCCACGTATGAGCTTTCCCCAACGCCGCTGAAGTCTTACGACTACGGCTACGAGTTTGAGGAACGGCATCGCGCCTAAAGGGGCAAATGGCAGTAGGCATCTTTGATTCTGGTTTGGGCGGTCTGACCGTTCTGGACGCCGCGCAGAAACGTCTGCCGGACGTCGATTTCCTGTATTTCGCAGACAGTGCACATGCTCCTTATGGGGTGCGGGACGCTGAGAATATCTATGATCTGACGCGACGCGCCGTCTACGACCTTTGGAACCGAGGCTGTGATCTGGTGATTCTGGCCTGCAATACCGCCAGCGCTGCCGCGTTGCGCCGGATGCAGGAAGAAGGTGTGCCCGAGGGCAAACGCGTTCTCGGCGTTTTTGTGCCGCTGATCGAAGCCCTGACTGAACGGCAATGGGGCGATAACAGCCCTCCGCGAGAGGTTGCTGTGAAGCACGTGGCGCTGTTTGCCACGCCTGCGACGGTTTCCAGCCGCGCCTTTCAGCGGGAACTGGCGTTTCGCGCGATTGGCGTGGACGTTGAGGCTCAGGCCTGTGGCGGTGTGGTCGATGCCATCGAAGACGGCGACATGATCCTGGCCGAGGCGCTGGTGCGCAGCCATGTGGATGCATTGAAACGGAAAATGCCTGAACCACAGGCAGCGATACTGGGCTGCACCCACTATCCGCTGATGGCCGAAACCTTTCAGGCTGCCTTGGGATCGAACGTTCAGGTGTTCAGTCAGGGTGCGCTTGTGGCGGAAAGCTTGGCGGATTACCTGCAGCGGCACCCGAAGATGCAGGGTGAGGGCCAAGGCGGTTTTCTGACCACTGGCAAGCCGGGTTTTGTCAGCGATCGGGCTACGCAGTTCCTCCGACGACAAATCACGTTCGAGTCCGCCTGACTTAGGTCAAGGACGGCGCAACGCGTTCTCCTTTATTCGAAGGCCGTCGCATCGGCGGTCGTGATATGTGACACTTTGGAACAAGAGGTCTGACATGACCCATAAAATCGCAATTCTGGGTGCTTCCGGCTATACCGGCGCCGAACTGGTGCGGCTGATCGCCGAGCACCCGAACATGGAAATCACCGCTCTGGCCGCCGAGCGTAAGGCCGGGATGTCGATGGCGCAGGTCTTTCCTCATCTGCGTCACATGGACCTACCGGACCTGTGCAAAATCTCTGAGATCGACTTTTCGCAGATTGACCTGTGTTTCTGTGCGCTGCCGCATAAGACCAGCCAGGAGGTCATTCGCGGCCTGCCTAAGAACCTCAAAATCATCGACCTTTCGGCTGATTTCCGTCTGCGTGATCCGGAAGAGTATGAAAAGTGGTACGGCAACCCCCACGCCGCGTTGGAACAACAGGAAGAGGCCGTCTATGGTCTAACCGAGTTCTACCGGGATGACATCCGCAAAGCTCGACTGGTGGCCGGCACGGGCTGTAACGCCGCAACGGGTCAGTATGTGCTGCGGCCGTTGATTTCGGCGGGCGTGATTGATCTGGACGATATCGTGCTGGACCTGAAATGTGCCGTGTCGGGGGCAGGCCGGTCATTGAAAGAGAACCTGCTGCACGCGGAGCTTAGCGAGGGATATAACGCCTATGCTGTGGGCGGGACACACCGGCATTTGGGTGAGTTCGATCAGGAGTTCTCGGCTCTGGCCGGTCGGACCGTGCATGTGCAGTTCACGCCACACCTTATTCCGGCCAACCGGGGTATTCTGGCGACGACCTATGTTAAGGGCGACCCGGCCAGCGTGTATGAAGCGCTGGCTAAAGCCTATGAAAATGAACCGTTTATCCGGATGCTACCATTTGGAGAGGCACCTTCGACCCACCATGTGCGAGGCTCGAACTTCTGCCATATCGGTGTTGTCAGTGACCGGATCGAACGTCGCGCCATCGTAATCGGCGCACTGGATAACCTGACAAAAGGTAGCAGTGGCCAAGCCTTGCAGAACGCCAACCTGATGTTAGGTGAGGATGAGACCCAGGGGCTGATGATGGCCCCTCTATTCCCGTGAGGACGGTATGAAAACGCTCAAGAAACGTCGTCGTGTGCAAGTCATTCTTTTGGCCGTTGTTGCCTTGGTTCTGGCGACGGGGTTGATTGGGTACGCGTTGCAGGACGGCATCAACTTTTTCCGCTCACCCAGCCAGGTGATCGCCGAGCCGCCGAAACCGACCGAGGTGTTCCGCATCGGTGGTCTGGTCGAGGAAGGTTCGATCATACGTGGGCAGGGTGAGACGGTGCATTTTGTTGTGACCGACGGTGGCGAAAGCGTACCGGTGGCGTTTACCGGTGTTCTGCCTGACCTGTTCGCCGAAAATCAAGGTATGGTGGGTACGGGTTCTTACGTGAACGGTGTTTTCGAAGCCACTGAAATTCTTGCGAAACACGATGAAACCTACATGCCGAAAGAAGTTGTGGACGCCCTGAAAGAGCAAGGCGTTTATCAAGAAGCTGACGAAAGCTGATCGCAGCTGCGCTGCGTGCCTACAAAGGAAAAGCTTCTATTGAAGAAACAGGGCGTTGCGCGCATCAGACCGGCAGCGCCCTGTTTCGTTGTGGGAATTTAACCGGGTTGGGAAACCGTGTGTCGCATCAAAGGCGGAGGGTGCGATGCAGACGGTTCAACAGATTGCTACTCAGATTGTGGCGCGTGAAGGCGGGTTTGTAGATGATCCCGACGACCCCGGCGGGGCGACCAAATACGGTGTGACCATTTACACAATGCGTAGACTCGGACTGGACTTGTCGGGCGATGGGACAATCAATGGTGTCGACGTTCGTATGATCAGCAAGTCGCAGGCTGTCGATATCTTTGTGCAGCATTACTTTGAGAAGCCCCGACTGAGCCTGCTGCCGAAGGTTCTGCATCCTTCGATCTTTGACATGTATGTCAACGCAGGCGGGCAGGCCGTCAAGATCCTTCAGCGTCTGCTACGTGAGATGGGGTTCGGGGTCACCGTTGACGGCATCGTCGGGCCAAAAACTGCGCGGGCCTGTGACAATGCGGCGGACCCTGATCCGGTAGCTCTGCGGGATGCCTACGGTGTCGCGCGGCGCAACTTTTACTTCCGGCTTGCCGACAACAGGCCCGCATCCCGCAAATACGCCCAGAGCCGGTCGGGTGGCAAAGGCGGGTGGATTCGCCGGGCCGAGGAGTTTGTCTCACCGGTTTATCACTTAAGCGATGCAGAATTTCAAAGGAGAGTTGCGGGATGGGATTGATTTCGAACTTTTTGACGTTTCTGTTCGGCGGCGGGCGCAACGTCGTGCGCGAAACTGCTGAAATATTTCGAGAAAACACAGAAAACGGAGCCGAGCGCAGCGTGATGTTGCAACAACAGGCGATGGTTCAGTTCAGTCAGGAATTTCAGGCACCCAAAAAGGGGGCGTTTGATCGGTTCATGGATGGGCTCAATCGGTTGCCACGCCCGGCGCTGGCGTTGGGAACGCTGGGCCTGTTCATAGCTGCAATGGTTGATCCGCTTTGGTTTGCAGCGCGGATGCAAGGGATCGCACTGGTGCCCGAGCCGCTGTGGTGGCTGCTGGGGGCGATCGTATCGTTCTACTTCGGCGCGCGTCATCAGACAAAGGTTCAGGATATGCAACGCGAGATGGCCGCCACGATGCACCGGACCCCTCAGGTGCTGGAAAACCTTCGGGCATTGAAAGCACTACGCAGCGATGGAATTGGGGCGGCTGATCCGGGGACAGACGTTGCTCTGGCTGAAAACGCAGGCCATCCGGATTACAACCCAGCGCTAGACGTCTGGCGGCGCAAACGCGCGGCCTGACCCGCGACACTATGCTCGCCGCAAAGGGGCGAAAGTGATTGGTGCTTGCCTGGTAACAGGATTATATCCGGGGCCATGATTACAGAACTTGGCCACTTTGCCCTGATCCTCGCTTTTCTGGTTGCCATCGTGCAGTCGGTGGTTCCGCTGATTGGTGCCGCCAAACGGTGGCCCGGATGGATGTCTTTTGCCGAACCAGCGGCCATCCTGCAGTTTTTGCTGGTTGGGTTCTCATTCTGGGCGCTGGTCTGGGCGTTTGTGACCTCGGATTTCTCGTTGCGGGTGGTGGTCGAAAACAGCCATTCGGCCAAGCCGATGCTCTACAAGATCAGCGGTACATGGGGAAACCACGAGGGCTCGATGCTGTTGTGGGTACTGATTGTTTCGCTGTTCGGCGCCATGGCCGCGTTCTTTGGGGGCGGACTGCCGCCCACGCTGAAAGCGCGGGTTCTGGCGGTTCAATCTGCGATTGCGGTGGCGTTCTTTGCCTTCATTCTGTTCACGTCGAACCCGTTTGACCGCCTGATTGTAGCTCCGTTTGACGGGCGTGACCTGAACCCGTTGTTGCAGGACCCAGGTTTGGCCTTCCATCCGCCGTTCCTGTATTTGGGTTACGTTGGTCTCAGTATGGCTTTCAGCTTTGCCGTCGCCGCCCTGATCGAGGGGCGCGTGGACGCTGCATGGGGCCGGTGGGTGCGTCCCTGGACTCTGGCCGCATGGGTGTTTCTGACTATAGGTATCGCGCTGGGATCCTGGTGGGCGTATTACGAGCTTGGTTGGGGTGGCTTCTGGTTCTGGGACCCGGTTGAAAATGCCTCGTTCATGCCCTGGTTGCTGGCTGCCGCGCTTCTGCACTCGGCCATCGTGGTGGAAAAGCGCGAGGCGTTGAAAAGCTGGACTATTCTACTGGCGATCATTGCCTTTGGCTTTTCGTTGATCGGCACGTTCATTGTGCGGTCGGGGCTGCTGACGTCGGTTCACGCCTTCGCCAATGATCCGGAACGCGGTGTGTTTATCCTGTTTATTCTGGTGATCTTCATCGGAGGGTCACTGACCCTGTTCGCCGCGCGTGCGCAGGCAATGGAGGCCAAGGGCGTTTTTGGCATGGTCAGTCGCGAAAGCGCGCTGATTCTCAACAACATTCTGCTGGCCGTCAGCTGTTTCGTCGTATTCGTCGGGACAATGTGGCCGATGGTGGCCGAGATGGTCTTTGACCGCAAACTCTCGGTCGGGGCGCCGTTCTTCAACGCGGCCTTCACACCGTTCATGGTGGCTTTGGGCATTGCGCTGCCTGTGGGCGCGATGCTGCCGTGGAAACGCGGTAAGCTTGGGAAGACCGCTTATTCTCTGCGCTACGCCTTCCTGCTAGCAGTGGCTTTGGCTTTGCTGGTGTGGGCGATGCAGACCGGACGCAGTGCGCTGGGGCCAGTTGGTCTGTTCCTTGGCGCATGGATCACCTTTGGCGCGGCCATCGACTTGTGGAGCCGCACGGGCCGCAATGGCAGCCTTAAACGTCTGTTTCGCCTGCCGGGCGCAGACTGGGGCAAGGCTGTCGCGCATACCGGTCTGGGCGTGACCATGTTCGCAATTGCCGGCCTGACTGCATGGGAGGTCGAGGACATTCGCGTCGCGCAAGCTGGTCAACCGTTCGAGGTCGGGCAGTTTACCCTGACATTGGAAGATGTACATCGTGTGGAAGGGCCGAACTATTTCTCGACCATGGCAGATGTTCGGGTCGAAAAGAACGGGCGGCCAATGGGTACGCTTCATCCTGAGAAACGCGACTATCCGGTCGCACGGATGCCGACCACCGAGGCGGCCATCGATTATCGGTTCCTTGGTGACCTCTATGTGGTGATCGGGGACCAGCAAGCCGATGGCGGCTGGGTGATGCGGACCTACATCAAACCGCTTGCGAACTGGATCTGGGGTGGGTGTATCCTGATGTCTCTAGGCGGTTTGCTCAGCCTGTCGGACCGCCGTTTCCGGGTTGCAGCCGGTGCGCGCAAGGCGCCAACGGGCGGAGTACCTGCGGAATGAAACGTCTGATCCTAATCCTGACCCTGATTGCGTCGCCTTTGTTTGCGGTACAGCCCGACGAAGTATTGGACGATCCCGTGCTGGAACAACGCGCACGGGATCTTAGCACCGGGTTGCGTTGTCTGGTCTGCCGCAACGAGAGCATCGACGAAAGCAACGCCGAACTGGCGCGTGACCTGCGCCTGCTGCTGCGGGAACGTCTGGTCGCCGGGGACACGGACCAGGAGGCGATTGCCTTCATCGTGGACCGCTACGGCGAGTACGTGTTGCTAAAACCGACCACCTCGGGCTCGAACCTGATGCTGTGGCTGGCAGGTCCGATCATGCTGCTGATTGCTGCGGCGATGGGGTGGAGCTTTCTGCGCAAGCGATCCCAAGTGCAGGTCGGCGGCGAAAAGGACAAGTTGACCGACGCCGAGAAAGAGCGTTTGCGCCAAATTCTTGAAGACTGACCCAGGGTTCCGCTTTTCCTTCTTCTGCATTTCGGTCAGGGTTCCCAAAAGACCGGAGTTTTGGGGAGGGGTTCATGGAATACGAAACGATCCTTTTGGATATCACGGACGATTTGGCGGTTGTGACCCTGAACCGTCCGGACAAAATGAATGCTATGACGGCCCAAATGCGCGCCGAGCTTACGCATTCGATGAAGCACGCCGCTCGTCACGCACGGGCTATTGTTCTGACAGGATCAGGCGGTGCGTTTTGCTCGGGCCAGGATCTTGGTGACGCATCCAGCACCGGCAAGATTGATCTGGAACGGACGCTGCGCGATGAATACGAACCGATGCTGGAGACGATCTATGATTGCCCGGTTCCCACGATTGCGGCAGTCAACGGCCCGGCTGCTGGGGCAGGGGCGAACCTTGCGCTCAGTGCGGATGTGGTGATCGCAACCGAAAGCGCCTATTTCCTGCAGGCTTTTGCCCGGATTGGCTTGTTGCCGGATGCTGGTGGTACGTGGTTCATGCCGCGTCAGATGGGGTTCGCAAAAGCCATGGGGGCTGCCTTGTTCGCCGACAAGATCAGCGCGCGGCAGGCGGATGATTGGGGCCTGATCTGGGAAGCCGTGCCCGATGACGCGTTCGATGCCCATTGGCGCAAGCGCGCGGCGCATCTGGCCAGCGGCCCTACAGCCGGTTTCGGAGCGATTAAAAAGGCGATCCGCGGGACATATGAGAAAACGCTACCGCAGCAACTGGCGATCGAGGCGCATCTGCAGGGCGATTGCGGCCGCAGCCGCGATTTTGCCGAAGGCGTGGTGGCCTTCATGGAAAAACGCCCCCCGAAATTCGAGGGGCGCTGAAGCTTAGGCGCGGCGGCGGCGACGTGTGCGCCGCTCGGGCGCGGCATCGTCGCCTGTGCCATCTGATGCCGAAGAAAACGGCCCCAGAGCATCAGTGATCTGGTCCAGTGTTGGGCGCGAGCTGCGCGGTCTGGTATCCAGAGCCTCGCGCATTTTACGCAGATGGTCGGGCATGGTGCCGCAGCAACCACCAATGATAGTGGCACCCGCATCACGCGCCATAGCTGCATAATCCCCCATCAGTTCCGGCGTGCCGTCATAGTGGATGTGGCCGTCGACATATTTCGGAATACCGGCATTGCCTTTTGAGATCACCGGCCGCTCGGTTCCTTGCGCTGCGAAACCAAGAACGGTGCGCAGAATGTCCGAGGCACCAGTGCCGCAGTTGGCGCCGAAGGCAACCGGCGGGTTGGGCAGGGTTTCGACTAGCTGCGCCAAATCGGCCGAGGTCACGCCCATCATGGTGCGTCCGGCAGTGTCAAAGCTCATGGTGCCGCACCATGGCATGTCGGCCAAAGCAAAGGCCTCGGCTGCCGCGCGGAATTCTTCGGGTGCGCTGATCGTTTCAACCCACAGAACGTCCACACCACCTGCCTTGAGCGCTTCGGCCTGTTCATGGAACATCTCAACTGCAGCGGCGTGGGACAGGCTGCCGACAGGTTCCATGATTTCGCCTGTTGGACCTACCGACCCGGCCACCACGACAGGACGCCCGGCCTTGTCAGCGACTTCGCGGCCCAATTCTGCGCCAATGCGGTTCAACTCACCCACTCGGTTTTGCGCATCATGCAGTTTCAAACGCGCCGAGGTGCCGCCGAACGTGTTGGTCAGAAACAGATCGCTGCCAGCATCGACCGAGCCCTGATAAAGTGCGCGGATCTTGTCCGGCGCATCCACGTTCCACAGCTCGGGCGCGTCGCCGGACTGAAGGCCCATGTTGAACAGATTGGTGCCAGTTGCCCCATCTGCCAGAATGGCATCGTTGGTTTCAAGAAGCTTGCTCAGTGCATTTGTCATTGGAGTGTTCCGAAAAAAGGCGCAAAAGGCCTAGCATCTATTGGAGACGCCCCGTGTCTCATGACCGGGGCGTCAAATCAAATTCATAAATCTCATGAAGATCATGAGGCAGGCAAATTGGCCTTAGTCTGTTTCGCTGAGAACCTGAGCCTTGGCTTCGGGCAGAAGGTCGGCCATCTTGGCGCGGATTTCGTCATCGGACGACAGCGAGCCCAGATCGCCTGCCACTTTGCGTACAACGTCTTCGTGGCCGACTTCTTCCATATCGGCGATCACGACGGTTTTTGCGTAGTCTTCAGCCTCTTGGCCGGTTTTGCCCAGCTTTTCTGCGGCCCAGAGGCCAAGCAGCTTGTTGCAGCGGGCCTGTGCCTTGAACTGCATTTCCTCATCATGAGCAAATTTGGCTTCAAAGGCGTTTTCGCGTTCGTCAAACGTGGTCATTGGTTGGGGGCCTCTTGGGTTTCAACTTCTCTCCTGATGATATGACTATACGTGCGCCTGTTCGCAAGGGATTTGCGCTGCGTCAAAGCCCCTCGGGTCAGTTAACTTGCGGGAAAGGGGGGCTTGCACTATGAGAACGCCAACGTGAGGGGACTCATTCCCTCTGTTCAGAGTGGAAAGGTCGCTTATGGCGCGTCGCAAGAAAATCTATGAAGGTAAGGCTAAGATTTTGTACGAAGGCCCCGAGCCGGGTACTATCGTTCAGTATTTCAAGGACGACGCCACTGCGTTCAATGCCGAGAAAAAAGACGTAATTGACGGCAAGGGCGTGCTGAACAACCGCCTGAGCGAGTTCTTCATGAACGGTCTGGCCCAAATTGGCGTGCCGACCCATTTTATCCGCCGCTTGAACATGCGCGAACAGCTGGTGCGCAGCTGCGAGATCGTGCCGTTGGAAGTGATCGTGCGCAACTATGCCGCCGGGTCGATGTCGAAACGTCTGGGCATCGCCGAGGGCACGCAACTGCCGCGTCCGATCGTGGAATACTGCTATAAGGACGATGCGCTGGGTGACCCTCTGGTCACCGAAGAACACATTGCCGCCTTTGGCTGGGCAAGCCAGCAGGACATGGAAGACATCCTCAGCCTCGCACTGCGGGTGAATGACTTCATGAGCGGCATAATGCTGGCAGTGGGCATCCGACTGGTCGACTTCAAAATCGAGATTGGTCGCGTCTATGATGGCGACTACCAGCGCCTGATCATCGCGGATGAGATCAGCCCTGACAGCTGCCGCCTGTGGGACATCGAGACTGGCCAGAAACTGGACAAGGACGTATTCCGCCGCGACCTGGGAAGCCTGACCGACGCCTATTCCGAGGTTGCACGCCGCCTAGGTGTCTTGCCGAAAAGCAACGTAACCAAGCCGACGTTGATCAACTAATCGGCTTTTTGCCAGGGATATGAATTAAAGCGCCGTCGGCAAAGACGGCGCTTTTTTCTTTTTGCTTTGGTGGTTTGACAGTGCGCGCCGACCTTCGCATTGTCTGAACAAGCTTAACCAAGGTGATACCCAAATGGCCGAACTGTTCGATCAGGCAGTCTTTCTAAAGTTCCTCGCGGCGCTGCTGGCGATCTTCAACCCGCTTTACGGCATCCCGATCTTCCTGAGCATGACCGAAGGCTATTCAGCGCCAGAACGCAAGCGCGTGGCGCTGATCGTCACGGGCACCGTTGTAATCGTGGCACTTATCGCTGTGTTGATAGGCGAAGAGGTGCTGGCCATCTTTGGTATCGACATCCCCTCATTCCGCATCGCCGGCGGTCTGATAATCTTGGGCGTTGGCATGTCGATGCTGAACGCTTCGGATCGGCCACAGGGCGATCAGCAGGCAGTGGAAGAGGGAACCAAGAAGAAAAGCAACATCGCCGTCGTGCCACTGGCGATTCCTTTGACGATTGGGCCGGGTACCATCGCGACCACAATTGTCTTTGCCCATACGTTGTCGGACGGGGCCGAGATTGTGACCTTGGGATCGGCGGTGCTGATCGCCTGCGCGATTGTGGGGCTGGGGTTGTTGTTTGCGGACCCGATCTCACGGTTTTTCGGGCCGACTATGATTAACGTGATCACCCGCGTCATGGCGATTATTCTTGTCGCCGTTGCTGTTGAAATGGTGCTGACCGGCACGTTCAATGCCATTGACGCGCGCTACCCGGGGCTGATCGGCGGAGGTTGATCGGTTAGCCTGCGTCAAACTGTATACGGACAAGGGTTGTCGAACGCCGTTTCGCACGCTATCCCCCGCGCAACGGAACGGGCCGGAAACTACGGCCCTCAGCTGGAGTTGCAGGAATGAAAGCACGGGTGCATGTGATGCTGAAGAACGGGGTCCTCGACCCGCAGGGTGAGGCCGTCCGGCACGCATTGGGCGCCATGGGCTTTGATCAGGTCGAAGGCGTGCGTCAGGGCAAAGTGATTGACCTTGAGCTGGCCGAAGGTGCGACCGAAGCGGACATCACCGAGATGTGCGAAAAGCTGTTGGCCAACACCGTCATCGAACGCTACGAGATCGAACTGGTCTAAGTGGATGCGGGCTGCCCGTCTGATCACATATCGTCAACCGCTTGAACTGACGACCATTCCCGACCCTGAACCGGCTGAGGACGGAGTTGTCGTCCGTGTGCTGGCCTGCGGCGTTTGCCGGTCTGATTGGCACGCGTGGTCGGGATCGGATCCGGATGTGATTTTGCCGATGACGCCTGGCCATGAATACTGCGGCGAGGTTGTCGCGGTTGGTTCGCGGGTGACCCGCTGGAAGGTCGGGGATCGGGTAATCGCGCCGTTCATTCTGGCCTGCGGTCACTGTCCGGACTGCGCGCAGGGCCATCAGACTATCTGCTCTGATCAGGTCGTGCCCGGTTTCACCTGTGACGGAGCCTTTGCCGAATTCATTGCTGTCGCGCATGCCGATGCCAATCTGACGGCGCTGCCGGATACGCTTGCACCCGAAATTGCTGCGGCTTTGGGCTGCCGGGTGACCACGGCGTGGCAGGCATTGGTTGGGCGTGCGCAGATACAGGGCGGCGAGTGGCTGGCCATCTTTGGTGGCGGCGGCGTCGGCATCTCTACACTGATGCTGGGCAAGGCACTGGGTGCGCGCGTCGTTGTGGTCGATATCGCAGACGATAAGCTGGCCTATGCTGAAAGCCTCGGTGCCGATGCGGTCGTCAATGCGGTCACCAGTAATGCGCCCGAGGCCGTAAAAGATATCACCAGCGGCGGAGCACATGTCGCGATTGAAGCGCTGGGGATCGAAACCACCACCGTTGCTGCGGTAAAGTCCCTGCGCAAACTGGGTCGGATGGTACAGATCGGAATGCCAACGGGACAGCACGCGAATATGTCCCTGCCGATGGATGTTCTGTATTCGGGGCAACTGGCCGTCTACGGTACTCGCGGGATGCCAAGCTGGCGCTATCAGTCGCTGTTGTCCCTTATCTCGGGGGGCAGCGTTGATCTAAGCCCGCTGGTGACGCGAAAAATAACTCTGAATCAGGTGAGTGAAGAGCTTGCCGCCTTTGACCATCCAACGCCGCCCGGTGTTGCCGTGGTCACCGATTTTGTCTCTTAGGAGGGTCCGCAATGCGCGCAGCCGTTATCGTTTTCCCCGGTTCAAACTGTGACCGGGACCTTGCAGTGGCCTTTGAACAGGCTGGATTTCAGGTCGATATGGTCTGGCACAAGGACGCAGCGCTACCCGAGGGTATCGACATCGTGGGTGTACCCGGTGGTTTCTCGTACGGCGACTACCTGCGTTGTGGGGCCATCGCCGCGCAATCGCCGATCTGCAAGGCCGTGGTCGATCACACCAATCGTGGCGGTTATGCCGTGGGCATCTGCAACGGATTCCAGATCCTTACCGAGACCGGCATCCTGCCCGGCGCACTGCTGCGCAACGCGGGCCTGAAATACATCTGCAAGACTGTCGGCCTGAAGGTAGAGACCAGCGACAGCGCCTTTACCCAAGGCTACAATGCTGGCGATGTGATCGGAATTCCGATTGCCCACCATGACGGAAACTATTTCGCCGATGACGCGACACTGTCCGCGCTTCGGGATCAGGACCGGATCGCATTCACCTATACCGAGAATCCGAACGGCTCTGTCGGGGACATCGCTGGTATTCTGTCTGAAAACCGCAGAGTTCTCGGGATGATGCCGCATCCGGAACGCGCTGCGGATGATGGGCATGGAGGCACCGACGGTACGGCATTGTTCCGCGCATTGTCAGGTGTCCTCGCACCTGCGTGACTTGAGGTTGAGATCAAGCCCGCGTAATTTCCCGGGATGAGTTTCGACTGGTCCAATCTGACAAAACCTTTCCGTGGCGCGCCCCTTGGGTGGCGCCTGAGGGTTGCTGTGATCGCTTTGCTGGTCGCAGCCGTTGCGACGATCTGGATCACGAACCGTCTGCTGACGGACAGGTTCACCGAGTCGACCCGAAACCGGGCCGAGGTGCGCCTAGCATTGTATTCCGGCAACCTGCTGAGCGAGCTGCGCCGAAACGCGATTGTGCCACAACTTCTGTCCCGCGATCCCACGTTGATCTCGGCGCTGCAATCTGGTGACTTTTCTCTGTCTACCCAGCGTCTGATCTCGTTTGTCGAAGAGATCGGGGCCGCGTCCCTAATGCTGTTGGACGGAGACGGGCGCCTGGTTGCGTCGACCGATCGCAACCGCTTGGGCGAGGCGCATCGCAGTTCGCCCTATTTTATTGACGCGATGCGTTCGAACGCCACGATCTTCAGTGTGATCCCGAAAGAATCCGGCGGTTACAGCTTTGTCTATTCGCGTCGCATCGATGCAAATTCCGATATACTTGGTGTGATCGTTGTCGAGGTCGATCTACACAAGTTCGAACTGGCCTGGGCGGGTATTTCTGACGCGGTGATGGTGACCGACAGCACCGGCAACATCATCCTTTCTACCGAACCACAGTGGCGTGGGCTGGACGAAAACGCGGCTATGCTGCGTCAGCCTCCGGAAGGCGCGATCCAGCGCGCTCTGCGTGCCACAGCGGATTGGACCGCGCTGCCGCCTGACGCCTATTTGCAAGGTGAGGCCGTGATGCGGATGGAAACACGCATTCCGTTCCGCGGCTGGCAGATGACATCTTTCACGACCTATGCCTCGATCCGGGAAAAGGTGAACAGCGTTCTCGCGCTCGAAATCATGGGGTTCGCGATTCTGCTGGCGCTGGCTTTCTACGCACTCAGCCGAAGGGCCACGCTGCGCATGGCCTTGTTTCAGCGCGAGTCGGCAGAGCTTCGCGCATTGAATGCAAGGCTACAGCGGGAAATTGCTGAACGCGAACGGGTTGAAAAGACGCTGGAAGTCGCCGAGCAAACACTAGCGCAAAGCTCGAAACTGGCCGCATTGGGCGAGATGTCTGCTGCCGTTAGCCACGAGTTGAATCAACCGCTGGCTGCAATGAAAACCTATCTTGCCGGGGCGCGCCTGCTGTTGCGGCGAAACCGCCCCGAAGAGGCGCTTGCCAGCTTTGGTCGCATTGATGGTCTGATTGAACGGATGGGCGCGATCACACGGCAGCTCAAGTCGTACGCTCGCAAGGGCGCGGATGCGTTTTCCCCAGTAAATCTTGGCGAAGCGCTGGCCTCGAGCCTGTCTATGATGGAACCACAACTGCGTCAGCGGCATGTGAAGATAACGCAGATT
Organism: Ruegeria sp. ABF4_144; assembly: GCF_056160045.1. Lineage (NCBI taxonomy): Bacteria > Pseudomonadati > Pseudomonadota > Alphaproteobacteria > Rhodobacterales > Roseobacteraceae > Ruegeria > Ruegeria sp. ABF4_144. The sequence goes on along the minus strand of NZ_JBSWWK010000001.1, from coordinate 1,614,727 downwards.
TTGCCCGAAGAACCTGTTATTGTAATGGGGGACCGGATGCGGATTGAACAGGTAATGGTGAACCTCTTGCGCAATGCGCTGGACGCCACCAAATCTGTATCAGAGCCAGATGTCGAAATTATTCTGGCAGCAGGTGACATGGCGGTGCTGACCGTCCGCGACAACGGCTATGGGATCGAGGATATCGAGAACCTTTTCGAGCCGTTTTATACCACCAAGCAACCCGGAGACGGCGTCGGTTTGGGGCTTGCCATCTCTTCGGGTATCGTAAACGACCATGGGGGGCGGCTGACCGCCCGCAACAGCCAGCACGGTGGCGCGGTGTTTGAGATGCAGCTGCCGATACTGGGAAGCGACGGCCTTGAGGCCGCTGAATAACAAAGGAATTACTATGGCACAGGCCATGAAGATCGCCATCGTGGATGACGAACAGGACATGCGCCAGTCGATCAGCCAGTGGCTGGCACTGTCGGGATATGACACCGAGACCTTCTCGAGCGCCGAGGATGCGCTGAAGGTGCTGGGTCCTGACTATCCGGGCATTGTCATCTCTGACATCAAGATGCCCGGCATGGACGGCATTCAGCTGCTGAAAAAGCTGATGGGGGCCGACAGCACTCTGCCGGTCATCATGATCACCGGTCATGGTGACGTGCCGATGGCGGTTGAGGCAATGCGCGTTGGCGCGTTCGACTTTCTTGAAAAGCCATTCAATCCGGATCGGATGTCGGAACTTGCCAAACGCGCCAGCAACGCTCGTCGTCTGACGCTGGACAACCGAGCCCTGCGGCGCGAGCTGTCAGGTGGCACCCAGATCATGAACAAGTTGATCGGTGCCAGCCCGGTGATGGAGCGTCTACGTGAGGATATTCTGGATCTGGGGCAGGCGGATGGTCATGTCCTGATCGATGGTGAGACGGGCACGGGAAAAACTCTGGTCGCGCACGCGCTGCATGCTGTTGGCAGCCGGGCCGGCAAGAAGTTCGTTCTGGTGTCCTGCGCGGCACTTGAGGAAGACGTTCTGTCGAAACGTCTTTTTGGCCCGATGATGCCCGAAGATACCCAACTGCCTGCCATAGAAGAGGCGCGCGGGGGGACACTGGTTCTTGAGGATGTCGAGGCGCTCAGCGACACCCTTCAGGCGCGTCTGCTGAGTGTCATGAACGACCAGGGCACGCCGGCGGAAACCCGGATCGTGGCGATTTCCAACCTGCAAGAGGCCGGAAAGACCAGCGAAGACGTACTACGCCCGGACCTGTTTTATCGCCTGGCCGCGCTGCGGATTACCATGCCGCCCCTGCGCCAGCGGGGCGAAGATATCCTGACGCTGTTCACCCGTCTCAGCGAGCAATTTGCCGAGGAATACGGCTGTGATGCGCCACAGGTCAGCGCTCAGGAGGCCGCACAATTGCTGCAGGCGCCGTGGCCGGGCAACGTGCGTCAGCTGATCAACATTGCCGAGCGTGCCGTGCTGCAGTCGCGCCGCGGATCGGGCACGATTGCGTCGTTGCTGATGTCCGATCACGAGGAAATGCAACCCGTGATGACGACCGAAGGCAAACCGCTCAAGGAATATGTTGAAGCGTTCGAGCGGATGCTGATCGATAACACGATGCGGCGTCACAAGGGGTCGATTGCGTCCGTGATGGAAGAACTGTGTCTGCCGCGGCGGACGCTGAACGAAAAGATGGCCAAATACGGTCTTCAGCGTTCAGATTACCTGTAATTGGGTAGGGGGCTTTGCCCCCACCGCCCTATGGGTGCCTCCCCGGGATATTTTTTTGCCAGATGAAGGGATCCTGAGCGGTGTTCGGGACCCGTGATGCAGTTTGCCCATTGTCTTTTCCACAGGACTGCTTTTATTGTGTCCGAACGGGCCGGGCCTTTTTGTGCCCTTAAGCCCCATCTTTGAGTTTCGCTGCTCTGTCGCGGATGGTGACAATCCCACGAGGCAAAGCAGACCGATTGTGCCCCAGATTGGGGCAGATGAACGCCTGAGCCCGCAATTGCGGGTGATAGGAATAAATGGGCAGGTCGCGGCATATCGCACCTGTCGGAGAAGAACCGCGATGACGCGCGCGCAACGATCGAGAGTACGGGCAGGGGGCCACAGCGCCAGACCCTGCCGCGCGCCGTCCGATATCGCCCTGACAAGACACCACCCCAAATGCGCCTGTCCTCCCGGACGGGCCAGGACAACGCGTTTGGCGCGGTGCACCAAGGACACATGGCTAAGAAAATGCTTATCGATGCCACCCACGCGGAGGAAACCCGCGTCGTGGTGGTCGATGGAAACAAGGTTGAGGAGTTCGACTTTGAATCCGAAAACAAACGCCAGCTTGCTGGCAACATCTATCTCGCAAAGGTAACACGGGTCGAACCGTCGCTGCAGGCGGCCTTTGTGGATTACGGCGGAAACCGGCATGGTTTCCTGGCCTTCTCGGAAATTCATCCGGACTACTACCAGATTCCGGTCGCCGACCGCGAAGCGCTTATGGAAGAAGAGCGCGCCTATGCTGAAGCGATGAAGGCGCGTGACGAGGCCGAAGATAGCAAGCCTAAGAAGCGCCGCTCGCGGTCACGCAGCAAAGCGGCGGATGTGAAATCGGACGACGTGGTCGAAACCATCGAGGTCTCAACCGAGCCTACGGGCATGGAAACGATCGACCTTGATGAAGGCGAAGAGGGTGCGGATCTGGAAATCCCAGAAGGCACCTCGCCGATGGATCATGTCGCTGAGACGCCAGTCGAAGAGCCCACTGACGAGGTTGATTCTTCGGCTGAGGGTGAAGCGTCCGCTGCAGAGGCAGAAGAAGCTGTAGCTGTGGATGACGCCGCAGTCGAGGGCGACGAAGTAGTGACCGAACCATCGGAGGAAACTCCTGCGGATTCCGAAGAGCCTGCGGGTGAGGCGGATGAGGCACCTGACGAGGCAAAGGTTGAGAGCGCTGCAGACGATGCAGACGTCGCTGATGAAGCATCGGAGCAAGAGGCCGCTGCCGGCGAAGAGTCCAAAGCCGATTCTGATGACGAGGCGGAAGAAGAAGCCCGCCCGGATGCGTCCGCTAAGGATGACAGTATTGAATCCGTGGCCGACGAGGATGACAGCGAGGACATTCGTCCGCCGCGCAAGCCGCGTCCGCGCCGTTACAAGATTCAGGAAGTCATTAAGGTCCGTCAGGTCCTGCTGGTGCAGGTCGTCAAGGAAGAGCGTGGCAACAAGGGCGCCGCACTGACCACTTACCTGTCGCTGGCCGGTCGCTATTGTGTTCTGATGCCCAACACCGCGCGTGGTGGCGGGATCAGCCGCAAGATCACCAACGCGCCGGACCGTAAGAAGCTGAAAGAGATCGCCTCGGAAATCGACGTTCCGACTGGAGCGGGCCTGATCATCCGGACGGCTGGCGCTAAGCGTACGAAATCCGAGATCAAGCGCGACTATGAATACCTGCAGCGCATGTGGGAGCAGATTCGTGAACTGACGCTGCAATCCATCGCGCCCGCCAAAATCTATGAAGAAGGTGATCTGATCAAACGCTCGATCCGCGATCTCTATAATCGCGAGATCGACGAGGTGTTGGTCGAAGGCGAAGGCGGCTACCGCATCGCCAAGGACTTCATGAAGATGATCATGCCGTCCCACGCCAAGAACGTGAAACGGTATGAGGACGCGCTGCCGCTGTTCGCACGCTATCAGGTTGAAAGCTACCTGACCGGTATGTTCAACCCGACGGTGCAGCTGAAATCCGGCGGCTATATCGTGATCGGCGTCACCGAGGCGTTGGTGGCGATCGACGTGAACTCTGGTCGGGCGACCAAGGAAGGCTCGATTGAGGAAACCGCGCTCAAAACCAACCTAGAAGCCGCCGAGGAAGTGGCACGTCAGCTGCGCCTGCGCGACCTGGCTGGTCTTATCGTCATCGATTTTATCGACATGGACGAGCGCAAGAACAACGCGGCCGTTGAAAAACGTCTGAAGGACAAGCTGAAAACGGATCGCGCCCGCATTCAGGTCGGCCGGATTTCCGGCTTTGGCCTGATGGAGATGAGCCGTCAGCGTCTGCGTCCCGGTATGTTGGAGGCGACGACGCAGCCATGCCCGTCGTGCCACGGCACCGGTCTGATCCGCTCGGACGACAACATGGCCCTGACCATCCTGCGTCAGATCGAAGAAGAAGGCACTCGCCGCCGCTCGCGCGAAGTTCTGGTGCGCTGCCCGGTCAGCATCGCCAACTTCCTGATGAACCAGAAACGCGAGCATATCGCGCAGATCGAAGCGCGTTACGGCCTGTCAGTTCGGGTCGAAGGAGACGTGCATCTGGTCAGCCCTGATTTCTCGATGGAGAAGTTCAAGACCGCCAGCCGCGTCGTGCCCGAGGCAACTGCGCCGGTCGTGTCTGTGGACGCCTCGTTGATGGATCTGGTGGACGCGGACGAAGAAGAAGCCGTCGTCGAAGAAACCGTTCAGACCGAGGAAGAAGCCAAGCCCAAGCGCAAGCGTCGCCGTCGCCGTCGCAAGAAGAGCAGCGCTGGTGGTGAAGCGCCTGAGAACGGAGCTGAGGAAGAAGCTAACGCAGAGTCAGGTGATGAGGCCGCGTCTGAACCCGAAGCGGAAGAGGCTGCTCAGGAAGAGAAGACTGAAAAGCCCAAGCGCCGCCGGGCTCCGCGCCGCAAGAAGAAGGACGTAGAACCTGTTGAAGTGGCTGAGGAAAGCCCAGTGGAGGCTGGCGCTGAAGCGGCCGTGGAAAGCCCGACTGAAGCAGCAGAGGAAGCCCCTGTGGCTGAAGCTGAGGCCGTGACAGAGCCCGAAGCAGAACCGGTGAACGAACAGCCGGAACCTGTTGAGGCTGCGGAACCGGCTGAAGAGGAGACGCCGGAGGTTGAACCACAGGAAGCAAGCGAACCGGAGGCCGAAGAGGTGGCCGAGCCCGTTGCTGAGACTGTGGAAGTGGTTGAGGCTGTAGAAGCGGTCGAGGTTGAGGCCACAGTGGAAGAGGTGGTCGAAGAGACCCCCGAACCCGTGCTTGAGGCCGTCGCAGAAGAGCCTGAACAGCCAAGTGAGCCCGCCAAGCCGAAACGGCGAGGCTGGTGGTCTTTGGGTCAATAACGACAAAGACTGCCAGTGGGTTTGCCCATACAGCAATTTTAGAGAACGCGTTGACTTTGGTCAGCGCGTTTTCTTTTTATTGTTCTGCGGCTTACATAAGAATCGCAGTTGACAGAGGAGCGAGCAGAAAATGGGATTTTTGCAGGGTTACACAACGCAAAAGCTTAAGCAGAACCAAAGGAGCCTGAAGAGTGCTTACGCTGAAGTAAATAAGATGTCGCACGAAATTGCAGACCTTGAGGACGAATTGGAGGTCGCTCAGATTTCTCTAGATTCTCGCCACTGTGATTTAGAAGCCCGTGTGGCTCGAGAGGAATACCTGATGTCATTGCTGGATGATGCGTACGGGCAGGACAAAAACCCAGCTCGACAACCAGCTTATCCTGACGACGCAGGCTACAAAATCCCAGTGGGCAACAGAAAGGGGCAAGTTGTCACGAAAGCTGACCACATCTATGTGATGAAATACATAGATTTTTTTGAGAAGCAGTTCGAGAAGAAGTGGGAAGAAAACGTAGAGAACTGGATCGAATTTCTACACCCGAAGATTTCGATCTAGTAGATGGACTAAAGGTTTGGGGCATAGATGCCCTTGACCCCTTGCCTCAGCCCGTTTTCTGAATGTGGTAGACCTGATGCCCGTCCGCGTCCTCTTGCGACAACAGCTGATGCCCGCTTTCGGCGCAGAAATGGGGAACGTCGATGATGGCAGCGGGATCATCGGCCAGAATGCGCAAAACGGCCCCCGAGGGCATCGATTTAAGGCGTTTTCTGGCTTTCAGGACGGGCAAGGGACACAACAGACCCAGCGCGTCGAGCGTTTCTGTGGGATTTGACATAAGGTTGAGATATTTCCACTTTGCATCGCTGTCCAGCACAGACGCACGGGGATGTGACCGAATGGCCCCGTGACGCCGCCGGTTTGATATCCTATGTGCTGACTTATGTTCGGAATCGATATCATCGACGCGGGCCTGCTGCCTGCCATGTTCATCGCAATGCTGGGCGGGCTGATCAGCTTTCTGTCGCCCTGCGTGTTGCCCATCGTGCCGCCTTATCTGGCGTACATGAGCGGTGTGACGATCAACGAGATGCAGGATGAGGCAGCGGCGCGGCGCAAAGCGACCATGTCCGCTCTGTTCTTTGTGTTGGGCCTGTCGACGGTGTTTCTGCTGCTTGGCTTCACGGCCTCGGCCTTTGGGGCGTTTGTGCTGCAAAATCAGGTGCTGTTCGCCAAACTATCCGGCGCGGTTGTGATTGTCTTTGGACTACATTTCCTGAACGTGTTCCGCATTCCCTTCCTGGACCGTGAGGCCCGGATTGAGACTGGAGATTCCGGCGGATCGGTTTTTGGTGCATATATCCTGGGCCTGGCTTTCGCATTCGGGTGGACGCCCTGCATTGGCCCGCAACTGGGGGCGATCCTGTCACTGGCTGCGTCCGAGGCCTCGGTCGCGCGCGGCACATTGTTGCTTGGTGTCTATGCCGCTGGGCTGGGTATTCCGTTCCTGCTGGCGGCCATGTTCCTAAACCGGTCGATGTCAGTCATGAATCGCATCAAGCCCCATATGGGCATGATTGAGAAGGTCATGGGCGGTCTGCTGTTGTTCGTGGGCATCATGCTAATCACCGGCCTGTTCACCGAATTCAGCTGGTGGCTGCTTGAGACTTTCCCGGCGCTGGCCAATTTCGGGTAATTTGCTGATCCGACTTACCTTGCCGATAAGGCTGCGCTAACCTGCGCCGCAGAAGGTAAGGGCATGAGCAGTCACACAAATCAGCCTCGGGTAAGCAGGCGTCGGGTATTCTATATTCCCGGCTATGATCCGATTCACCCGCGCCGCTACCGCGAGCTCTATCGCAAGGAAAGTCAGGCGCAGGCTGAGATCTCTGGTTATCAGGTTTCGATTTCCCCGAAATCGGGTGAGGGGCCCTATGGCTGGCACGTCTGTTCGCGTCAGGATGGTGCAGGGGTTGAGGCGGATGTCGAAGTTTTGGTCTGGTCGGATATCGTGCGCGAAAGCATGTCGAACTCGATCCCCGCGACCTACCTGCAACTGTTGCGGACAGCGTGGATTTACATAGGGTCCGGTGCGTTGTGGCGGCTGATGCGGTTGCGCAAGGGGCCGGTGATCGCGGCGCTGTATCCCGTTGGAATGCTGATTATTCAGTTGATTGCAGCGCTTTTGGCCGTATGGACCGTGGCCGCACTGCTTTGGCCCGTCGCAGGGTGGTTGTCTTTGCCACCAGCGATTGCTGCTGCATTTGTCCTGCTGCAATGGTTTCGCAAAATCGACAACCGCTTGTTTGCCTATTACCTGATGCACGACTACGCTTATTCTGCCGCACAGAAAGGCGCCACGCCGGCCGAATTGAAAACTCGGTTGGCGACGTTTACCTCACATATTCAACACGCGCTTGAAACAGATGTGGACGAGGTTCTGGTCGTCGGCCACTCTTCCGGCGCGCATCTTGGGGTGGCGGTTTTGGCCGATCTGATCCGCGATGACGGGTTGTCTGATGCACAGCCAGCATTGTCATTCCTCACATTGGGGCAGGTGGTGCCCATGGTTTCGTTTCTGCCCAAGGCCGAGGAACTGCGAACTGACCTACAATACCTGTCCGAGCAATCAAACATCACATGGGTTGACGTGTCTGCGCCGGGTGACGGATGCGCGTTTGCTCTGTGCGACCCGGTTGGTGTCAGCGGCGTGGCGACTGACCAGAAACGCTGGCCGCTGGTCCTTTCGGCCGCCTTCACACAAACTCTGTCGCCGGAACGCTGGCAAGCGCTGCGTTGGCGCTTTTTCCGGCTGCATTTCCAGTATCTCTGCGCGTTCGATCGCCCGAACGATTACGATTACTTCCGTATCACCGCAGGCCCTTTGACTTTGGGCCAGCGTTACCTTGGGCGCGTGCCTTCGAAATCACGGATCGAGCAGCCAGTCTCAAAATACCGATCGGTGCGAAGATGATACCGCCAAAGCCAAGGCCCCGTCCGGACAAAGTCTCGCTCTGGCGCTACCTGAAACTGTTCCGCAAGGACCTGTTGTCGGCGCAACCGCAACGGCTCTATCGCGCGTGGATGGCTGAGTTTCGCACGCCATTCTTCCGATCCTACATGATCAACCAGCCCGAGCTTGTGGATACGGTCCTGAAGAAACGCCCCGACGATTTTCCCAAGTCCGGGCGCATCAGCGAGGGGTTGCGCCCGCTGCTGGGGAACTCGGTTTTTCTAACCAACGGCGAGGTATGGAAACGGCAGCGTCGGATCATCGATCCGGCCTTTGAGGGCGGTCGGTTGAAGGACACCTTTCCCGCGATGCTGCAGGCAGCCAAAGCTTGCGTTGAGCGGTTGCGAGGTCAGTCGGGTAAGGTGATCGAATGCGAAGAACTCACCAGCCACGCGGCGGCGGATGTGATATTCCGAACCCTGTTTTCGGTTCCTATCGAGCATGAAGTCGCCGCGCAGGTGTTTGATAAGTTTCGGGCTTATCAGCGACAGCAGCCTTTGCTGAATCTGGCGGCGTTTATTCCGGTGCCGCGATGGGTGCCGCGCTTGCATGCACGGAATACTCGCCGGAACGCAAAAGTCATCCGCGCGTTGATCAAGCGTCTGACAGCAGAGAGGGCTAAGCTGATCGCTACGGGCCAGGCACCCGACGATCTTGCCACCAAGATCATGACCACGCCTGATCCGGAAACCGGTCAGTGCTTTGACACACAAGAGATGGTCGATCAGGTCGCCATATTCTTTTTGGCCGGGCACGAAACCAGTGCGTCGGCGCTGGCATGGACCCTTTACCTAATGGCGCTTTATCCGGAATGGCAGGAAAAACTAAGCGCCGAGGCGGCTGCTTTGGACGATCCCAGCTTTACCACGGTGTCAAAACTGCGCCTCAGCCGGGATGTGTTCCGCGAAGCCTTACGCCTGTACCCGCCCGTGCCGATGATGGTGCGTGAGGCGAGCTGCCCGGAGAAATTCCGGGACCGGGAGATTGCCGAAGGGTCACAGATCGTCATCAGTCCCTGGCATCTGCACCGGCAGGAACGCCTGTGGGATCGCCCTGATGAGTTTGATCCCACCCGCTGGAACACCGAAAACGGAAAAACCTGTCAGCGGCAGGCGTTTATCCCGTTCTCGGCGGGCCCGCGTGTCTGCACCGGGGCCGGGTTCGCCATGGTCGAGGGCCCCTTGTTGTTGTCGATGTTGCTGCGGCACTTCCGGTTCGAGCTGGTAAAGGGCAGAACGCCCGTTCCGGTGGCGCATCTGACGGTGCGGTCTAAAGATGGAATTTGGTTGCGCGTGGTTGAGCGCTAACAAACTACCATCACCCTGCGCCTTGCTGTATGCGATGAAAAACGCGGAATCATTATTGAACGGGAAAGTCTTATGTCCAAAGCAGAACAGCGCGAGCAGATGTCCAACGGTGCAGGTTTTATTGCAGCCCTGGATCAAAGTGGCGGCTCGACACCCAAGGCGCTGGCGCTTTACGGGGTCGAGGCCTCGGATTACAACTCGGACGAAGAGATGTTCGGCGAAATCCAGAAAATGCGCGCTCGCATCATTTTGGCTGACGATTTCACCAATGCAAAAGTGATCGGCGCGATCCTGTTCGAGCGCACGCTGGGCGAAGAGATCGACGGCTGCAAGGTCGCAGATTACCTGTGGTCGCAGAAGGGAATCGTTCCGTTCCTGAAAATCGACAAAGGCCTCGAAGATCAGGCCAACGGCGTTCAGATGATGAAGCCGATCCCGGGTCTGGCGGACACTCTGGCTAAAGCAAACGGCGTCTTCGGCACCAAAGAGCGTTCGGTGATCCACGAAGCCAACGCCGAGGGCATCGCTGCCGTGGTTGCTCAGCAGTTTGACGTTGCGCGCGAAGTTGTTGCGGCCGGCATGGTTCCGATTGTCGAGCCCGAAGTGAACATCAACTCGGCCACTAAAGCCGAGGCCGAAGATATCCTGAAGGCAGAAATCCTGAAAAACCTCGACCAACTGGCAGAGGGTCAGGACATCATGCTGAAACTGACCATCCCAAGCCAGGCGAACCTGTATGACGAACTGGCCGATCACCCACGCGTGGTGCGTGTTGTGGCGCTGTCGGGCGGTTATTCGACCGAGCAGGCGTGTGATCTGCTGGATCAGAACGGCAAGATGATTGCCTCGTTCTCGCGCGCGCTAACCGAGGGGCTGTCAAAGCAGCAATCGGATGCCGAGTTTAATGCCGCTCTGGGTGGCAATATCGAAAAGATATTCCGCGCTTCTGTCTAAGGGGCGCTAGACTGGTTTGGTGAATTCGCGGCGCTTTTGCGCCGCTTTTTCACGCATGGTACACCCAATGGCGTGGTCGTTCACCAACCCCATTGCTTGCATGAAGGCAAATACTGTGGTCGGCCCGACAAACTTCCAACCGCGTTTTTTCAAATCCTTCGACATCGCAATGGATTCCGGCGAGGTGGAGGCCGTTTGCGGTTCAGGCGGATTTTCCGGTTCATACCGCCAGACATAAGCGGCCAGAGACCCTTCGGCAGTCACAAGCTCTTGCGCACGGCGGGCGTTGTTGATGACGGCTTCGATCTTGCCACGATGACGGATGATGCCCGCATCCTGCAGAAGGCGTTCAACGTCTGCTTGATCAAACGCCGCTACGGCGTTGAAATCGAAATGATTAAACGCTTTGCGAAAGTTTTCGCGCTTGGCCAATATAGTGCGCCAGCTTAGGCCCGATTGAAAACTCTCCAGACAAAGCTTTTCGAACAAACGCTGATCGTCCGCGACCGGGTAACCCCATTCATTGTCGTGGTAATCAAAGAACTCGGGCGCGGATTGGCACCATGCACAACGCGGCAGGCCGTCAGGGCCGAGGACAGTCTGGTTCATGAGTGTACCCCTTTTGTTCTCGCCACATTAGGCGCATCATTGCGATGGGTGCAAGGGTCAGTTGCGGTACCAGTTCAGTACAAAAACACGAATGGCTGAGGCCAAACCAATCTCGGGATCGCGCTGCACATCTATCTCGGCGGCTAGGGCGTTGATTGGCATGTCTTTTTCCTTGGCGATGTCCCGAAAGGCCTGCCAGAACTCGTCTTCCAGAGAAACAGAAGTACGATGCCCCTTAAGGGTCAGGGATCGTTTGACCGGGCGTCCGCTCATTCATCCAACTCGCGGTCGTCCAATTCGCGGTGCTGTTTGTCCCGCTCAAACTTGGTTTCGATCTTTTCGGCTTTGGTTCGACCGAATTTTATAGCGTTCTGATCTGCGCGGGCCTTCTTCTCGGCCCGCGCTTTTTCTTTTCGATACCGGTTCAGGTTGACCGGCTTGCCCATCAGTCTTTGGGGCCGATCATGTGTTCCGGGCGAACCACGGCATCAAAGGTCTCTTCATCGACAAAGCCCAACGCGATAGCCTCTTCCTTGAGGGTCGTGCCGTTCTTGTGCGCCGTCTTTGCGACGGTGGTGGCGTTGTCATAGCCGATGGTCGGAGCCAGAGCGGTGACCAGCATCAGCGATTCCTTCATCAGCTTGTCGATGCGGGGCTCATTCGCCTTGATGCCCAGCAGCATCCGCTCGGTAAAGCTGTCGGTGGCGTCGCCCAGCAGTTGGATCGACTGCAGTAGGTTGTAGGACATCATCGGGTTATAGACGTTCAACTGGAAATGCCCCTGCGATCCGGCGAACTTCATCGCCGCGTCGTTGCCCATCACATGTGCGGCGACCTGCGTCAGGGCTTCGGCCTGAGTCGGGTTTACCTTGCCCGGCATGATTGAGGATCCAGGTTCATTTTCGGGCAGGATCAGCTCACCCAGACCCGAGCGGGGGCCAGAGCCCAGCAATCGGATGTCGTTGGCGATCTTATAGCAAGAGCCCGCGATGGTCGCCAAAGCCCCCGAAAGGAAGACCATTGCGTCGTGTGCTGCCAATGCTTCAAACTTGTTCGGTGCAGTCACGAAGGGCAGGCCGGTGATATCTGCCATGTTCTTGGCGACGGCCTCATCCCAACCATTATGCGTGTTCAGGCCGGTGCCTACGGCCGTACCGCCTTGGGCCAGTTCGTAAATTCCGGGCATCGATGCGTGAACGCGCGCGATGCCTTGACGGATCTGGTGGGCGTAGCCGCCAAACTCCTGCTCTAACGTCAGTGGCGTCGCGTCCTGCGTGTGTGTGCGGCCGATCTTGATGATGCCTGCGAACTCTTTCGCCTTGGCTTCCAGCGCAGAGGCGAATTTCTCCAGACCCGGTAGCAATACGTCGCGCACGCTCATTGCGGTGGCGATGTGCATAGCCGTGGGGAATGTGTCGTTCGAGGATTGACCCATGTTGCAGTGGTCATTCGGGTGCACTGGATCTTTGGAACCGATCACGCCGCCCAAAATCTCAATCGCACGGTTGGCGATCACCTCGTTCGAGTTCATGTTCGACTGAGTGCCAGACCCGGTCTGCCAGACGACCAGCGGGAAGTTGTCGTCAAACTTGCCCTCGATCACTTCTCCGGCGGCCTGAATGACAGCATCCGCAATCTTCGCGTCCAACTTGCCGATGGCCTTGTTCTCCATCGCGCAGGCTTTCTTGATCACGCCCAGCGCGCGAACGATGGCAACGGGCTGCTTTTCCCAGCCAATTGGGAAGTTCATGATCGAGCGCTGTGTCTGGGCGCCCCAGTATTTGTCAGAGGGAACTTCCAGCGGGCCAAAGCTGTCGGATTCGGTGCGGGTCTGAGACATCTGTCACTCCGTCGTGTATGCAATCGTATGCCGTTTACCCGCAACCGCGTTGTCGTGCAATCGGCCAGTTGCGCGCACCATAAACGCAAGGGTGTCAGAGGTATAGCCGGAACGGATTGATAAATTCGCTCCGAAACGCATTGTGCGCGCTACCGGGTGAGCTACAATAGAAAGATCAACTTGCTGGAGGTTAAGGTGGGCACATTGGTTCGAACCTATCCCCTGAAAATCATTGCCTTTTCGTTTGGCATCCTGATTTCGCTCGCTCTCATCGGGCAAAAGGCCTATGCCGCTGATATTGCTGCATTTGTGGGTAACTATGTCGGGTCCGCCAACGTTGTCGATGAAGACGGAAGCGAAACGCCCCGTGATATGAGTGTGTCGATTAAAGAGTTAAAAGAAGGTTTTAACGTCAGTTGGACAACCACCACCTATAAAGCGGACGGGCGCGTCAAGGACCAGAAATTCTCGATAGATTTCAAGCAGTCGGACAGGGCCGACGTGTATTCCGCCGCGATGAAGCGCAATGTGTTCGGGCATGAAGTTCCACTGGATCCGATGCAAGGCGAACCGTTTGTCTGGGGGCGGATCGAGGGTAACACCCTTACCGTGTTCTCGTTATTTATCGGAGAGACCGGTGACTATGAGCTGCAGCAATTCGACCGCACTCTGGCAGAGGGCGGTCTAGATCTGTCGTTTTCACGGTTCCGTAACGGGATAAAGTCGCGCTCGGTCGAAACGTTTCTGAAAAAACAGTAGTTTAGGGCAGTTACTTTCGGAAACTGTCCAGCGAGACAACCTCGGCGTCGTGGTGATCGGGTTCTTCTTCAACCTCAATCGATTCCTCGACGATGGGTTCGATCTCATCCTCGTCCTCGGGGCTTTCAAAGCGCAGCCCAAATTCGACCGAAGGATCAACGAACGTTTTGATCGAGGAGTAGGGTATATACAGAGGTTCTGGCGCGTCACCAAAGTTGAGCGTGATCGCAAACCCGTCTTCGCCCACATCCAGGTTTTCGAACCAGTGCTGCATGACGATTGTCATTTCCTCGGGGTACCGCTCGCGCAGCCAATCAGCCAGTTCAACGCCGTCCTGGCGAGTGTCGAAGGTGATGAAGAAATGATGCGCTCCGGGCAGGCCGTTATCGGAAACGCTGGTCAGAACGGTCTTGATGAGCCCGCGCATGGCGGTGTGCATCAGGTTTCCATAGTCGATGTCTTGCGACATGTTTCATCCTCAAAAGTGGTTACCCTCAGCATAAGGGATTTCATCGGAAACGAAAGACCGGCTGTGTGAGGATTGTTTAAACGAAATGCAGTCCCGTTCCAATCGCGGCCATGATCGCCAATGTTGTCGCCATTCCAAATTTAAACCTAAAAATCAATAGCCCAGCGAGAATTGTTAGGACCAGCGCAGCTGGATTTAAGCTGGTTACGTCGGGCCAGGGCAAAGACACCGGGCCCCATGTCGCTTCGGGGGTATTCTGAAACAGAACATTAAGACTGAACCATACAGACAGGTTTAGAATCACACCCACAACAGCGGCCGTAATGCCGTGCAACGCGGCAGACAATCTGGGCCGTGCGGCAAGTTGATCCAGATAGGGCGCTGCGAGGAAAATCCACAGAAAACAAGGAACGAATGTGGCCCATAGGGCAACCGCTCCGGCCGCAATCGCCAGCGGGGCGCCGCCACTCATTTGACCAGTCAGCATTGCGACGAATTGCGTGACCAGAATCAACGGCCCCGGCGTGGTTTCGGCCAGTCCCAGCGCGTCGATCATCTGGTCCGTATTGACCCAGTGATATTTGTCCACGACCGTTTGGGTCATGTAGGCCAGCACGGCATAAGCTCCGCCAAAGGTGACGACGGCGAGGCGGGCAAAGAACCAGCCCAGATCGCTCAGCAGTTTTTGACCTGACAGGGTCAACACCAGCAGCGGCCCAAGCCACATCAACAGCCAAAAGGCAGCGGTGCGAAACGTACCGGTGACTTTGGGCGCAGGGGGGATGTCGTCCGTCCGTGCCTGACCGTCAAACGTTGCGTATCCCCAAAGCGCTGCGGCCAGAATGATCAGCGGAAAGGGCAGGTTCAGCGCAAAAATGGCCAGAAACCCAAACCCGGCGATTGCACGGTGCTGAGTGTCCGTCAGGGCCTTGCGCGACAGGTTCTGAAGCGCCTGCAGGACGATCACGATAACCGTTGCTTTCACCCCAAGAAAACCGGCCTGGACCAAGGGCAAATCACCGTAAGCGGCGTACAGACCAACCAGTACCGCGATGACGCAGGCACCGGGTAGCACGAACAACGCGCCGGCGATCAAACCGCCGGTAGCTCCGCGCAGTCGCCAGCCTGCATAGGTGGCCAGCTGCATTGCCTCAGGGCCCGGCAGCAACATGCAAAGTGACAATGCGCGCAGATAAGTCTGCTCATCCAGCCAGGGGCGGTTTTCGACCAGTTCCTGATGCATCAGTGATATCTGTGCCGCCGGGCCGCCGAAGGAAAGCAGGCCAATGCGGCCGAACACGCGGACGAGTTCCGCAATCGATGGTGTCATGATCTGCGATCCGTCGGCCAGTCGTGGTGCTCTTCGAAACCGTCCCGAGCCCAACGGTATAAAGCGTCATATAGGTGCAGGCCTGCCTCAAGGTTCTGATGGTCATCGCGATACTGCCGCGACAGACCCACCGAAACAGCCAACAAACCTGCTGCTTCGGGCGACAGTTCGTGGCGGTTGGTATCCGCGGCGCGGATTACCGTGGCAAGCCGATCGAGGGCAGGGGTGTGCAATTGGAACTCATCCAACATCGTGTCAAATGTGCAGTTTCCGTCTCTGTGGGACCAGAACGTGTCCTCGATATCGAACGGAGTTGCGTCGAAGACTTGGGCCGTAGCTTTGACCTCACTCGGGGCCACGAACAGGAACTGCGCAAAGGGGTCGACGAAGCGGCGGATCAGCCACGGACAGGCGATCCTGTCGATCTTCGGCCGATGCCGCGTGACCCAAACGGTCCGACCATCGTCGCGCGTTGGTAAGTCGAAGGCTGGTATCCGCAGTGCATTCGGCAGGTCGCGCCAGCCGTACATTCCGCCTTCCAGAAATTCGGCCTCACACCCCTTGCTACGCAACCATGAAACGACGCCTTGGCTGAGTTTCTTGCCCTTTTGGCAAACGATCACGGCGTTCCGATCACCAATTCGGCGGGCCATGCCGTCGATATCCATGGCGGGATGGCGAGCAGAGCCAGGGATCAAAAACGGGTCAGCCTCAAAGTCTGAATCCAGGCAAATATCTATTATAACAGGCGCTTGCGGCGTTCCGACCAGGCGTAATAGCTGTTTCGGAGTGATTGAATTGGGCGCGGGCATGGCATGTCTCCTGATGCAAACGGATACATGCGAAACTTGGGCTGGCGCCTCACGGGGCGTTCGCAATCTTACCCCATGACCATTGCTTACGATCAAGCGCTAGAGGGGTCAAGATTGCGTTCTTTACCTCAGGCCCAATCCAGCCTTTGCCCGGTCATGCAGACGGGCAGGGTGTCCTGCGGAAACTGGCCGAGTTGTTCGAACAGAGAGATAAAGTCGAACTGGTTGTATGCCTCGACCATCCGGCCATCTTTGATCCGGGCGATTACGCTGCCAGTGGCTTGCAACGGCGCCCCGTTGTCCGCTCGTGTGGTGCTGACATGTAAGATTCCGGACACCCAATCACCGTCTTCAATAATCTTCGGCAGTTCGACCCTAATATCCCCAAGCACATGCCGAAAAGCCATGACCAGATCGCGAAAATCATCCGCACCGACCTGCATTTCGGGGATCAGTCCTTCGGCCATCGTGTCGGGGGCAAAGAACTGGTCGATGGCGTCAATGTTCCCGTTTTCCCAAACCTCAGCATACCAGTTTCTGAGTATATCTGCGTGTGACATCCCAGCTCTCCTTTTCCTGTTGCGCTGAGAATGACGCGAAAGGGTGAAGAAACCCTGAACGTGAACAAGACTAGAGATAAACAGCAGACATTAAGTGGAAAATGCAGGTTTCTGTTGCCAGGTACCTGCGAACCCCGCCTTACGCGGCTAGGCGCAAGGGCTTAAGTTTCGGTCTTGTTACTGCTTACGCAGCAACTGCAACCGGAGCACGATTGTCGTTTGCAATTGTACTAGTTTCGCCGATAACGGTGGCAGACAGCCGAGACAAAGCTAACCCCTTTAGACGTTCGTCGATCCTATTTCGGCCCCAAAATCCCCAAACGAAGGATGGTTGGTGGAGCCGCCGGGTACCGCCCCCGGGTCCGATCCGCTTATTACGAGCGCGTTTATGTCCATAGTCCCGAAGGACATACCCTATATAGGTGAGCGGACGCGCGGATGCAAACCGGGATTTCTGAATGTCGGGATAATAAAAAACAGATACTTAGGCGGTCTTGTTCAAGTTCGCCAGGATCAACCACAGCGCCAGGGCCAGCTCGATTCCTCCGAATGTCACCGCCTTGACCAGCGGTGGATTATCCAGAACGACCGACACGAACCGACCAAGCGCGGCCCCGGCATACACAACCCCAAGCATGGCGTAGGCCATGGGGTTGTTCAGCCACAATACCGCCGCGCCAGTCACCACGAACAGCCCGCCAACAGAGGCGCGCATCTCGCTTAGGCCCATATTGCTGTCGGTGGGTGCCAGATCCAGCGACGAGGCGGTGAAGGCTGGGGCCAGGAATCCGAAAAGGCCAAAGCCAATCGTCAACAATGCGGCGACTATGTTCAGCGTTGTTACCATCATTCCTCCGTCACGCTGGCTTTCGGTGTTGCTGGGCCACGTCCTGGGCCAGTTTGCGGGTGTAATTTTCAAGTTCAACCAGCGCGGCGTCAACACTTGCCTCGTTGCGCGCCTCTAACGCGTCGGCGATGCGATTGTGCAGGCCAATGATCTCTTCGCGGGATCGGGCGGTAAAGGTGATCATGTTCATCAGGGGTTGCATCGCCTCAACAGCACCGGCCAGTTGGTAGGACAGAACCGGGTTGCTGGCCCCGTCGACCAGAGCACGGTGAAAAGCGACGTCCGATGAACAGAATGCCTCATCCGTCAGGCCGGGTTGTGCCTGCCTGAAAATCTCGGCTCGCATGGTGGCAAGCTGATCGGCGGTACGGCGTTGCGCCGACAGCGGTGCGCAGGCGCGTTCCAACGCAAAGCGGGCCTCACAAGCCGTATCAAAACTGATCTCATTCATCGACAACAACAGGGTCGAGGTGGTGATTTGCTGAGAATAAGCATCCTCAAAGCTGATCCGGTTTACGAAGGCACCACCGCTGGCACCGCGTTGCGTGCGGATCAAGGATTGTGCGGCAAGACGCTTTAGCGCCTCGCGCACGGTTGGGCGCGACACCTGAAACTGGTCGGACAATTCGGCCTCGGACGGCAACCGTTCGTCGACGATCAACTGACCTGATATGATGGCATCGCGTATAGCCTGAGCGATCTGAGCCGATAAATCCGTATGTTTCTGAGGATCGATTTTCATGTTTCGGGGACCGCCAGTGAAATTTTTATTTGTCTGACATTTAAAAGTCTGACATTTGAAAAGCAAGGACTGAGTCGGGAGGTTAGCGTGAGTCGCGCAGTTCTACGAAGCGGATTTTGGTTGGGATTCTACATTCTGATCCTGTGGGCTTGGTGGATGATGTTCACCATGAGCCGCGATATGGATTTGGACTGGATCGGTCGTCCCGGTCCGATGGGGCAAGCGATGGCCGCGATGGACCCCCGCATGGACATGTATATGCCCATGGCCGAATTCGGACCGCTGTTCTGGATGTGGGCGATCATGATGGCTGCAATGATGCTGCCGACGCTGGTGCCGACCCTTCGCAGCTATGAAGACCTGATCCGTAGCGCCAATGGCACCCGCTCGGGGTGGATAGGCGTTCTGACCGGGTACTTCATCGTTTGGGTTGGATTTGCCGCTCTGATCACCGGCGTTCAACTGGGTCTGCTGTTCGGCGGTATAGTCGACATGTTGGGCATCGCTAAGTCCGGCTGGTTCGCTGGCGGCCTAATGATCGCAGTTGGCGCGTTTCAGTTCACTCGCGCGAAAGAGGTCTGTCACGGCGTCTGCCACGCCCCGATGACCTACTTCCTGGGCCACTGGAGAACCGGGTTCACCGGCGGTCTGCGCATGGGGCTGGGGCTAGGTGCGTTCTGCGTTGGATGCTGCTGGGGTTTCATGGCGCTTGGGTTTGTTGGTGGCGTTATGAGCTTGCTGTGGATGGGCCTGGCGACCTTGTTCATGGTATTGGAGAAATTGCCTCAGATCGGCCACGCGGTGACGCGGCCGATGGGGTTTGCACTGATCGCAGGGGGTCTTGTCCTGCTGATCTATCCCTTTGCTTACGGAGGATAAGTATATGGCTAAAAACAGAAAACCCGAAGCAGACAGGCTGCCGATCAGCCAGCGCATTGACAGCCGTATGCCTAATCCCAAACGGCGAGAGATGAGCCCAACAGACTGGGCCATTAAGGGTGAGTTGATCCTGAACTGCTCGTGCGACGTGTTCTGTCCGTGTGTTGTGTCGCTGGGTGCGCATCCTCCAACCGAGGGTCACTGCCACGCGTGGATGGGGGTTATCATCGACGAAGGTCATTATGAGGGTGAAGACCTGTCCGGTCTGAACGTGGGGCTTCTTGTTGATATTCCTGGCCGCATGGGAGAGGGCCAGTGGAAAGTCGCGGCCTATGTGGACGAACGTGCTAGCGGCAAGGCTTATAACGGGTTGCTGCAAATCTTCAGCGGTCAGGCAGGTGGCACCACCGGGCTTTTCACCATGCTTGTGAGCGAGATCATTGGGGCCGAGCGGGCTCCGGTGCAGATTGAGCGTGACGGCAACAAGCGTCGGATTGTAATTGGCCGCAAGATTCAGGGTGAGATTGAGATGCTGGCGGGTAAAGACCCTGAACATCCGGTGATGGTGTCGAACTCGAAATACTGGATGGGTCCGGATATCATTGTCGCGCGCGGTACCAAGTCCAAAGTACGTGACTATGGGCGCGTCTGGGATTTCGGTGGCAAGTCGGCTGAGATTTGTCCGATCGACTGGCATGGACCAAAGTGATGATCACCGGGGCCTATGCTCAAGAAATGGCACGTTATAACCGGTGGCAAAACAGTCAGTTATCGGGATTTCTACAAGCACTTTCTCCCGAAGAAATGACCAAGGAACGCGGTGCATTCTTCGGGTCGATCATGGGTACGGCCAACCATCTGCTATGGGGCAACTGGATTTGGGTATCCCGCTTTGACAATGGCGAAGGCCCGGGGGGCGGTATTCCCGAAAGTGTCTCGTTGTGTGCCAATCTGGCTGATTGGGTGGCTCGGTGTGAAACCGTTGATGCCCGTGTTTCCAGATGGGCAGGATCGTTGAATGACACACCGCTGACCGGAGACTTCACTTGGTTTTCGGCGGCAAAAGAGGCTGATGTTACATTGCCTTACGCGCAATGTGTGATCCACATGTTTAACCACCAGACCCACCATCGCGGACAGTTGCACCAGATGTTGACCGAAACCGGATCAGCCGCGCCTGTCAGCGATTTGGTTTTTATGCCTGAGGAGGCTTGAATGCCACAAATATCCCTATCTCGTAGGCTGCGGCGGACTCCGTTTTCCGATGGGGTCGAGGCGGCCGGAGTCAAAGCATATACGGTGTATAACCGCATGCTGTTACCGACGGTATTCGAAAGCGTCGAAGCGGATTATCGGCACCTGAAGTCTCATGTTCAGGTGTGGGACGTTTCGGTCGAAAGGCAGGTCGAACTACGCGGTCCGGATGCAGCCCGCTTAATGCAGATGCTGACGCCTCGTGATCTGCGTGGGATGCTGCCGGGTCAGTGTTTCTACGTGCCAATTGTCGACGAAACCGGCGGTATGCTGAACGACCCGGTTGCGGTGAAACTTTCTGATGATCGCTGGTGGATATCCATTGCGGACAGTGACTTGTTGCTGTGGGTCAAGGGCATTGCCAACGGATACCGACTGGACGTTTTGGTAGACGAACCCGACGTGTCGCCGCTGGCTGTACAGGGGCCTAAGGCGGATGAGTTGATGTCTCGGGTGTTTGGAGACCGCGTTCGCGATATCCGTTTCTTCAAGTTTGACATGTTCGAATTCCAGGGCCGTGATCTGGCGGTCGCGCGTTCGGGCTACTCCAAACAGGGCGGGTTCGAGATTTACGTCGAAGGCTCGGATATCGGGATGCCGCTGTGGAACGCTCTTTTTGCGGCTGGCGAAGACCTTCAGGTGCGCGCGGGTTGTCCTAACCTGATCGAACGGATCGAGGGCGGTTTGTTGTCTTATGGCAATGACATGACAGACGACAACACGCCGCATGAGTGTGGTCTGGGCAAGTTCTGTAACACCCACACAGCCATCGGCTGCATCGGTCGGGACGCGTTGTTGCGCGTGGCCAAAGAAGGCCCCGTGCAACAGATCCGTCCTTTGGCCATCGACGGCGATGCCGTGCCGCCGTGTGATCGTCCGTGGTCGGTTTTTGCCGGTGGAAAACGGGTGGGGCAGGTGACGTCGGCGGCTTGGTCTCCGGATTTTTCAACCAATGTTTCGATTGGAATGCTGCGGTTGAGCCATTGGGATGCCGGTACGGTTGTAGAGGTCGAAACGCCGGACGGTATGCGCCGAGCAACAGTACAAGAGAAGTTCTGGATTTGACGGAGGCAGGGCGCGCTGCCCCCGGCGCTGTGCGACTCCCCCGGGATAATTTTAGCCAGGTGAAGATTGTGATCTGGCCTTGGAGAAACGAAAGGAAATATGATGTTCAATGCATTGGTCATGGAAAAAGACGAGGAAAGCGGACTGGCCAGCCCGTCGGTAAAGCAGCTTTCCTTGGATGATCTGCCCGAGGGTGAGGTCACCGTTGCCGTCGAATACTCGACAGTGAACTACAAAGACGGTTTGTGCACTTCAGCTAAAGGTGGCGGTCTGGTGCGGTCTTACCCGCATGTGCCAGGAATTGACTACGCTGGTACGGTCGAGGCGTCCTCGGATGATCGTTACAAGCCTGGCGACAAGGTGGTTCTGACCGGTTGGCGCGTTGGTGAGGCCCATTGGGGTGGTTATTCGCAAAAGGCAAACGCACGGGCCGATTGGCTGGTGCCTCTGCCCGTGGGGCTGGACGCGCGGCAGGCAATGGCCGTTGGGACGGCTGGCTTTACTGCGATGCTGGCTGTAATGGCGTTGGAAGATCACGGTATGAAGCCCGATCACGGCCCGGTTCTGGTGACCGGGGCCGCCGGTGGTGTCGGGTCGGTGGCAACCGCCATTCTGGCAAACCTGGGTTACGAGGTGGCGGCCGTCACCGGGCGCCCGGAAACGGGTGACTACCTGAAATCGCTGGGCGCGACCACAATCGTTCCGCGGGAAGAGTTGAACGAGACCACCAAGCGCCCGCTGGAAAGTGAAACTTGGGCCGGATGCGTCGATGCAGTCGGTGGCGAGATGCTGGCACGCGTTTTGGGCCAAATGAAATACGGCGCTTCGGTTGCTGCGGTTGGTTTGGCCGGTGGTGCCGGACTGCCTGCCACGGTGATTCCGTTCCTGCTGCGCGGAGTCAATCTGCTGGGCATCGACAGCGTGATGCAGCCCTATAACAATCGCGTTCGCGCCTGGCAGCGCATCGCAACGGACCTGCCCATGGATAAGCTGGAAGCGATGGTTCATCCCGCGACCCTGAATGATCTGCCTCAATTGGGCGCTGATATCCTGAAAGGTCAGGTCAAGGGCCGTGTCGTCGTTGACGTAAACGCCTGATCGGCAAGACGAACATCAAGACCGGTCGGCCTTGGCGCTGATCGGTCTTTTTTGTCTAAGAAACTCCTGGAAAATGCCAGAAACACCTCTGGTCATTGGCGCAATTCCACATCATCATTGCTATACATCCCACCTGCGATGGCTTATGAGCCATGCAAACAGCACCTGAAGACGGGGAGTGAGCAGCATGTCTGACGATTTCGAACTGGATACCGATGATCTGAAACGGCGCATGGAAGGCGCCATGTCCAATCTCAGAACCGAATTTGCTTCGCTTCGGACCGGGCGGGCGTCGGCTTCGATGCTGGAACCTGTCATGGTGGATGCTTATGGTTCGATGACGCCAATTAACCAGGTGGGGACAGTCAACGTTCCCGAACCGCGCATGGTTACGGTCAATGTCTGGGACAAGGGACTGGTCGGTAAGGTTGAAAAAGCCATCCGCGAAAGTGGCTTGGGGATCAACCCTCAACTGAATGGCACTATCATCATGCTGCCGATTCCCGAACTGAACGAGGAACGCCGTCGCGAGTTGGGCAAAGTTGCCGGTCAGTATGCCGAGCACGCCCGGGTTTCGATCCGCAACGTCCGCCGCGATGGTATGGACCAGATCAAGAAAGCCAAGTCAGATGGCATGTCTGAGGATGACCAGAAGTTCTGGGAAGCCGAGGTCCAGGATTTGACTGATGAGATGATCAAAGCTGTTGATGCCGCGCTTGAAACCAAGCAGGCAGAGATCATGCAGGTCTGAGACTGGGATATGCTCAAAGCCCCACATACTGAACCCGTGAACGGGCCGCGCCATGTCGCAATTATCATGGACGGGAACGGTCGCTGGGCGCAGGCGCGTGGCCGGCCAAGGCTGTTCGGGCATCACGCCGGGGCGCGGCGTGTGCGCGAAGTAGTCGAGGCCTGCCCGGGGCTTGGCATCAAGTATCTGACGGTCTTCGCCTTTTCGACCGAGAACTGGAAGCGCACGCAGGCCGAAGTCGCCGGTCTGATGAGCTTGTTTCGGCGCTACATCGTCAAGGAAACCAGAACCCTGAAGAAAAACGGGATTCGGGTACGCTTTATCGGCGATCGGGTGCGGTTGGATGAGAAACTGATCGCGTTGATGGATACGCTGGAAGAAGAAACCAAGGACAACGATTTGGTTCATCTGACGGTTGCCCTGAATTACGGCGGGCGCGATGAGGTCGCACGTGCCACTAAACGTTTGGCATGCGACGTAGCTGAGGGGCGTTTGCGCCCCGAAGACGTAGATGAGGAAACCCTGCCCAAGTATCTGGATACGCACGTTCTTCCCGATCCGGATCTGGTTATCCGCACCAGCGGAGAGGCACGGATTTCTAACTTCCTTCTGTGGCAATCTGCCTATTCCGAGTATGAATTCATCGACACGCTGTGGCCCGATTTCACAGCGGCCGAATTGGAGCGGTTGTGCCGCAACTTCGGGTCTCGCGAACGCCGGTTCGGAGCTGTCCCGGCATGAGTGACGGCCGATGGTCTGACCTGACCGCCCGCGTTCTTTCGGCTGCCGTGCTGATCCTTGTCGGCGCAGTCGAGGTCTGGTTGGGAGGTTTGTGGTTCGAAGCCTTTATTGGCATTGCCTGCGGTCTGATGACGTGGGAACTGGTGCGGATGATCGACCCGGAAAAAACCGGGGCCGCCGTTCAACTTGGCATTTTAACAGGCGTTGCGGTGCTGCTCAGCTATCATCTGCCGCCGCTCTACAAGTTGCCGGTTCTGATTGCGCCAGCTTTGGTTGGAGCGGGGCAGGTCACCCGCTCAAAAACGACCTATGCGCTGTTTGCCATCTGGATTGCCGCTGCTGGGCTTGGGTTCATCTCGATCCGTGAGAATATGGGCTTTGGCTGGATGATTTGGCTGATCTCGGTCGTGGTTGCAACGGATGTGGCCGGGTACTTTGTGGGCAAGACTTTTGGTGGTCCGAAATTTTGGCCCAAGGTCAGCCCCAAGAAGACATGGTCCGGTACCGCCGGCGGGTGGGCGGCGGCGGCCATCGTTGGTACGATATTCGCCAACCACGCCGGGTTCGGTGTGATGTTCGTAGTGGTGTCGGTGCTGGCCTCGATGGCCAGTCAGGCCGGTGACATCGTTGAAAGTGCCACGAAACGGAAATTTGGGGTCAAGGACAGCTCGAATCTGATACCGGGCCATGGCGGCTTTCTGGATCGCTTCGACGGCATGATGGGCGCGGCCTTGTTTGTTCTGATCGCGGGCCTGATCTATTCCCCCGGGGGCATGTAATGCGCAAAGTCTCGATTTTTGGTGCAACCGGCTCGATCGGACAGAACACCATTGATCTGATCGACCGAAACCCGTCGGGTTACGACATTGTGGCGCTGACCGGTGGTGCAAATATCGAAAAACTGGCCCAAGATGCGCGCCGCTTGAACGCTGACGTGGCCGTGACCGCGCATGAGGATCGGCTTGAAGACCTGCGTGCTGCTTTGTCCGGAAGCGGTGTTGAGGCTACAGCCGGGCAGGCGGCCTTGACCGAGGCAGCGGCGAGGCCAGCCGATTGGGTCATGTCTGCAATCGTTGGGGCGGCTGGCCTACCGCCTGGGCTTGAGGCGTTGAAACAAGGCGCGACGCTGGCCTTAGCGAACAAGGAAACGCTGGTTTGCGCCGGGGCGCTTGTGTTGGAAACCGCGCGGGCGCATAACGCGCGCCTTCTTCCGGTAGACAGCGAACATTCGGCCGTGTTTCAAGCTCTGGTCGGTGAGGACATAGACGCCGTCGAGCGGATCATCATCACTGCCAGTGGTGGCGCTTTCCGCGACTGGCCGTTAAGCGATCTGGCCAACGCCACGGTCGAACAGGCCTCGAATCATCCAAACTGGAACATGGGGCAACGGATAACCATCGACAGCGCTTCAATGTTCAACAAGGCGCTGGAGCTGATTGAAACCAATGAGTTCTTTGGTGTCTCTCCAGACCAGATCGAAGTGCTGGTTCATCCCGAATCCATCGTGCATTCACTGGTTGGGTTCAACGATGGCGCGGTCATGGCCCATATGGGCGCTCCCGATATGCGCCACGCGATCGGCTATGCCTTGCACTGGCCCGAACGGCGCGAGTTGCCGGTCGAACGCTTGAACCTCGCCAAACTGGGTCAGTTGAGGTTTCAGGAACCGGATGAGGAGCGTTATCCGGCCTTGCGTCTGGCCCGAAACGTAATGCAGAGGGGCGGCCTGTCCGGTGCGGTATTCAACGCTTCCAAAGAGCGCGCGCTGGATCACTTTATCGCGCGCCGTGTCGGATTTCTTGAAATGGCTGATATTGTCGAGTCCGTTCTGAATAGGTTCGAGGCGTCAGACGGCCTTCTTGATGCCCCATTAAACCTTGATAACGTGCTGCAAACGGACCATTTGGCACGTAAGTGGGCCGATGAGGCCGCAATCCAGTCAGCAGGATAAAAACTTGGACTTAATCTCTCTGATCCCTCAATTCGGCAACCTGCTGTATACTATCTTTGCCTTTGTGATTGCGCTGTCCGTTATCGTCGCGGTGCATGAATACGGCCACTATATCGTGGGGCGGTGGTCGGGTATCCATGCCGAAATCTTCTCAATCGGCTTTGGTCCGGTCCTCTGGAGTCGCGTAGACAAGCGCGGCACCCGTTGGCAGATCGCTGCGCTTCCGTTTGGCGGATATGTCAAATTTCTAGGCGACTCCAACGCTGCGTCCGGCAAGGACGAAGAAGCGATGAAGGAGATTACTGAAAAGAGCCCCGAAGAGCTGCGCCGCACCATGCATGGCGCGCCATTGTGGGCGCGGGCGGCCACGGTTGCGGCTGGTCCGGTCTTCAACTTTGTGATGTCCATTCTGGTGTTCGGACTGATCTTCTTTTCCCAAGGCGTGACCCGAGAGCCTTTGACAGTTGGCAAGCTGTATCCATTGCCTGGAACGCAACAGCAGCTGGAGGATGGCGACGAAATCGTGGCCATCGCGGGCGTTCCGGTGCCTGAGTTCGATCAGCAGGGGGCCTGGTCCGATTTCACCGACGCTCTGCCGGTTGAGCCCGAACTGGACTACACGGTGATCCGCGACGGGCAGACGGTAGACGTTTCCGGACCGTGGCTGTTCCCGCCGCTAATTCAGCAGGTTGCGCCGCGCAGTGCAGCTATGGATATCGATCTGAAATCCGGCGACGTTATAACGGCGATCAATGGTGAGCCAGTGTTTGCTTTCGGGCAACTCAAGGAACACGTCGAAGGGTCTGACGGAAAGGTCCTGCTGCTGAATGTCTGGCGAGACGGAGCCGAGCTTGAATTCGCGCTGGCCCCACGCCGCACGGACGAGCCGAAGCCAGAAGGTGGGTTTGTGACCCATTGGCGCATTGGAATTGTCGGCGGCATGGCTCTGGAACCGGCTACGGAACCTGCGGGGCTTATGGCATCACTGTCCGGGGGCGTGCGCCAAACATGGCGCATCATTGACGGATCGTTGTCTGGCGTGTGGCACATGATCACTGGTGCGATCAGCACCTGCAACATGTCTGGTCCCATCGGAATCGCCGAAACTTCGGGCGCTATGGCCAGCCAGGGAGCGCAGAGCTTTATCTTTTTCATTGCGGTTCTGTCGACTGCCGTGGGTTTGCTGAACTTGTTTCCGATCCCCGCGCTGGATGGCGGGCATCTGGTTTTCTACGCCTATGAGGCCGTAACGGGCAAACCGCCCAGCGATAGAATCCTCGGTGTTCTGATGGGCGTTGGTGTGTCGCTGATCCTTGGTCTGATGGTTTTCTCAGTGACTAACGACTTGTTCTGCTGATTGTGGCAGGTGGCGCATGGAAATGCCGCAATTCCGCCCAAATTCAGGCGTAGATTTTCGGTCGAAGAATTAACCGTGTCTGAGGTTGTTATGTCAAAGGCTCTGCGTAAATCAGCCGAAAGTGTTGGGTACCTGTTCGTTTTGAACTGGGACATGCTGCTGTTCTTTGGCGTGACCGCCGTTGCGATGGGTGGCTGGGCTTATCTGATCACCATGTGATTCTCAGAACCTGCTATGAAAACCACACGAGGCGGCCCTTGCGGCCGCTTTCTTATTTGGTCTTTTGACAAGAATTAATAATCTCGCTACTCAGCTATAAAGTCCAAAAAAATTGGGTAGTGAAAACTATGATTAATAGGCGAGGCGCGGGCACATCCTGCGGGGGACAAAAGCCGGAAAACAAGATTTTGTGGCGGTCACTAACGTTTATTTTCTTTCTGACACTAATAGGTTTTGTACCGTTTCCGCAGGCCGCGTGGGCGCAAAACTTCGTCATCAACTCGTTCGATGTTGAGGGAAACCGACGCATCGAAACTTCGACCATTATCGCGCGAACGGGGATTGAGCCGGGCCAGTCCTTAACCGCCGGCGAATTGAACGATGCTTACCAGCGTTTGCTTGACAGTGGTGTTTTTGAGACAGTCGAATTGACCCCGCGCGGCAATACGCTGCTGATTGAGGTCGAGGAGTATCCGACGATCAATCAGATCAGCATCGAGGGAAATCAGCGTGTCAAGGACGACGTGCTGCTCGAGGCAATCACCTCGCAGCCCCGACGGGTCTTTACGCCGCAGGTTGCGGAAACCGACGCCGATCTGATCGCCGAGATCTACTCTGCACAAGGTCGTGTGTCCGCTACCGTCATTCCGCGCATCATTCGCCGCAGCGACAACCGGGTCGATCTGGTTTTTGAAGTGGCCGAGGGCACCACGATTGAGGTTGAGCGTGTCAGCTTTGTTGGCAACCGCGCCTTTTCCGATCGCCGCCTGCGCCGGGTACTTGAAACCAAGCAGGCAACGGTTCTTCGGACGTTCTTCAGCAGTGATACTTTCATCGCTGATCGGATCGAGTTCGACAAACAGGTCATTCGGGATTTCTATCTGTCCCGTGGCTATGTGGACTTCCGCATCAACAGCGCGAATGTTGAATTCACCCGCGAGCGGGACGCCTTTTTCCTGGTGATGAACATTACCGAAGGCCAAAAATTCTCATTCGGACAGATCAGCACAGTCAGCGAGATCCCGGGTGTGGACCCGGCTCCGTATCAGGCTGCACTGAAGATCAAGCCGGGCGTGACTTATACACCGTCGCTGGTTGAAAACTCGATCGCCCGGATGGAACGTCTGGGAATCAAGCAAGGTGTCGACTTCCTGAGGGTTGAGCCCCGTGTGACCCGAAACGCGCGTGATCTGACGCTGGACGTTCAGTTCGTTCTGACCCGCGGCCCGCGTATTTTCGTCGAACGGATCGATATCGAAGGTAATACCACGACGCTGGACCGTGTGATCCGTCGCCAGTTCGACACAGTTGAAGGTGACCCCTTCAATCCGCGTGAGATCCGTCAGGCTGCCGAGCGTATTCGTGCGCTTGGGTTCTTTGCTGTGGCGGATGTCGAGCCGCGTGAAGGTTCAACACCAAGTCAGGTGATTGTGGACGTTGACGTCGAAGAGCAACCGACCGGCTCGCTGAGCCTGGGTGGTAGCTACTCGGTCTCGGATGGTTTCGGGGTTGCGATCGGACTGCGGGAAACCAACTTCCTGGGACGTGGACAAACGGTCGGCTTGACCCTGTCGACTGCACAGGACGCCGAGCAATACACGTTGAACTTTACCGAACCCTATCTTCTGGGGCGCAAACTGCGCTTTGATCTGGGGCTGGGCCTGTCGTCCACCAACTCGAGCTTTGCCAGCTATGACACTGAGACATTGTTCTTCCGTCCTCAGCTGAGCTACGCCATCGGCGAGTTGTCCTCGCTGCGGTTGCGCTACGCTTGGGAAAACAGCGAGATGACCCAGCAGGATGACGAGATCAACGGTGCAGTGATTTCTTCGGAAATCGATCAGGGTGAACGTTCGACTAGTTCGTTGGGTGTGTCCTATGTCTATGACAGCCGTTTGGGCGGTCTGAACCCGAACGCGGGTGTTCTGTTCGAAGCCGGTATCGATGCGGCAGGTCTGGGTGGGGACAACGAGTTCTATAAAACCACTGCGCGAGGTATCGCCCAAACCCGTGTTTGGAACGAAGAGGTTGTTCTGCGTGCATCCCTCGAAGTCGGTGCGCTGCACTGGCGCGGTGATGACTTCAGCCGGACACTCGACCGCTTTGTTCTTGGGCCCAGCACCTTCCGCGGGTTCGAGCCTGCGGGTATCGGTCCGCGAGATCTGTCGAACGGTCAGGATGATGCGATCGGGGGTAACTACTACTGGGTTGCTCGTCTGGAATCGGACTTCCCGCTGGGTCTGCCCGAAGAACTGGGCCTGCGCGGCGGCGTGTTCTACGATTTCGGTAACCTCTACAACCTGAATGATGTGAACACCGCCGGAGCGGACATCGTTGGCGAGGACGGCTCGATCCGTCACGTGATCGGTGTTTCGGTTCTGTGGGAAACTCCGTTTGGTCCTTTGCGCTTCAACTTCTCGAAAGCGTTGAAGAAAGAGGACTTCGACAAGGAGCAGAACTTTGACCTGACGGTTCAGGCCCGGTTCTGATCCTGAATGTTGATACGTATGTTCATGCGACTGCAGGGCCCTTTGAGGGCCCTGTGTGTTTTTCTGGCCCTGGCTTGTGCGGCCCCGGCCGTGGCGCAGCAACTGGGCGCGCCTCAGAGCAATGTTGTAACCTTGTCCAGCGATCGGTTGTTTACCGACTCGGCCTTTGGTCAGCGCGTCCTGAGCGAGATCGAGGCTGAAGGGATCCTGTTGGGCGAAGAAAACGAGCGGATCGTTGTTGAGCTAAGCCAAGAAGAAAAGACCCTGACCGAACAGCGTGCGACCATGTCGGCGGAGGAATTCCGCCCGTTGGCCGATGCGTTTGACGAAAAGGTCCAATCCCATCGTGAAGGACAACGTGCCAAGCTGGATGCACTGGCGCGTCGCAGTGAAGAAGCCCGGCAAAAGTTCTTTGAGCTGGTGCAGCCGGTTTTGATAGATCTGCTGCGCGAAACCGGAGCATCAATCATCATCGAACGCTCCAGTGTCTTCCTCAGCTCGGACCGCACCGACATAACCGATGCGGCCATTATTCGGATCGACGCGGCAATCGGAGACGGTAGCGAAGTCGAAAACGAGGCCAGCGAATAGGTTTGCTTGCCCTTGCGGCGCGGTATTGCTACCACGCCGCAAATAGAAATCCAGAACGGGACGACGAAACTATGAGCACGGAAACCAAAAGCGCCGACATTCAGCTGATCCAGCGGATTTTGCCGCATCGCTATCCGTTTCTGCTGGTCGACAAGGTTGTCGATATCTCGGGCTATCAGTCGGCCGTTGGGATCAAGAACGTCACCATGAACGAACCGCATTTCCAGGGCCATTTCCCGGGGACGCCGATCATGCCGGGTGTGACCATCGTTGAGGCGATGGCGCAAACCGCGGGCGTGATGCTGGGTGTGGGTATGGATGTGATCGACAGCGAGCTGCTGATCTATTTCATGAACATCGACAAGTGCAAATTCCGCCGCAAGGTGATCCCGGGCGACGTTCTTGAGATGCATGTCGAAACCGTGCGCGGTAAGAAAGGTGGCAAGATCTTCAAGTTCAGCGGTCGAGCAACCGTTGATGGTGAGGTTGCAGCCGAGGCCGAATTCTCGGCCTATGTCGATTGGGACATGGAAAAAACAACATGAGCGGCATCCACCCAAGCGCAATTATCGAAGACGGCGCGCAGATTGGTGAGGGCTGTATCATCGGGCCGTTTAGCTATGTCGGCGCGCAAGTCAAACTGGGCGAGAGGGTTGAGCTGAAGTCGCATGTTGTCGTGACCGGCGATACCTCGGTTGGTGATGAAACTGTGATTTTCAGTTTCTCGGTGATCGGAGAGATTCCGCAGGACCTGAAATTCGGTGGCGAGGATACGCGGCTGGAGATCGGCAAACGCAATCGTATCCGCGAGCATGTGACGGTTAATACCGGCACTGACGGCGGCGGCGGTGTGACCCGGATCGGCGACGATTGTCTGCTGATGGCCGGTGTCCATGTGGCGCATGACGTTCAGATCGGCAACCGGGTGATCATGGTCAACCATGCTGGTGCGGCCGGGCATTGTATCATCGAAGATGACGTGATCGTCGGCGGCATCTCGGGTCTGCACCAATGGGTGCGCGTGGGTCGAGGAGCGATCATTGGTGCGCTGACCATGGTCGCCAATGACGTAATTCCCTACGGCCTGGTCCAGGCTCCACGGGGTGAGCTGGACGGCCTGAACCTGGTGGGTCTCAAACGGCGCGGGGTCTCGCGCGAAGATATTTCGGCCCTGCGCGCTGCATTCCGCGAATTGTCAACGGGTGATGGGACTTTCATGGAGCGCGCTCATCGGGTTGGCGCTGACAACGAAAGTGAATACGTGCAGCGGATCGTGGATTTCGTTACCGGAGAGTCGGACCGTTCGTTCCTGACACCGAGGAAGTAAGCTGATGTTGGCGCTGATTGCTGGAACAGGCGCGCTTCCGGGCGAAGTGGTAAGCCATCTTGCCGACCGCCCAGTGATCTGCGCGATGGAGGGGTTTAAATCCGACAGCGTGACCGCGGACATTGTATTTCCGCTGGAAAAGCTTGGCAGTTTCATCGCGAATTTGAAGGCGCTTGGCGTAACCGAGATCTGCATGGCAGGCGCGGTCCGGCGACCGGTGATTGATCCGTCGCGCATCGATGCCGCAACTATGCCGTTGGTGCCAGTGCTGCAACAGGCGCTTATGTCCGGCGATGACGGCGCCTTACGCGCAGTGATCGGTATTTTCGAAGAGTCCGGGCTGACCGTTCGCGCGGCCCATGAGATCGCGCCGACACTGTTGCCTCAACTTGGCTGCCTGACGGACGCGCAACCTTCTGACGCTGATCTGGCCGATGCGGACAGGGCTGCGAGTATCCTGCGGGCCATGGGCGCAGCCGATATCGGGCAGGCCTGTGCAGTATCCAAAGGGCAGGCGCTGGCGGTGGAAAGTATCTATGGCACCGATTGGATGCTGCAGTCTCTGACTCAGCGTCCCGATGCGGGTGGCGGGGTTCTGTTCAAAGCTCCGAAACCGGACCAGGATCGCCGCGCCGACTTGCCGACAATTGGTCCAGGCACCATGTCCGGAGCCGTCGCCGCAGGTCTGGCTGGGATTTTCATTGAAAAGGGTGGCGTCATCGTCCTGCAGCAAGAGCAGGTTGTTGAGGAATGCAACCGCCTTGGCCTCTTCTTGTACGTGCGCGAGCGGGCCAACTGATGCGGGTGTTTCTGGTTGCCGGCGAACCTTCGGGCGACCGTTTGGGCGGCGCTCTGATGGAGGGGCTGCGCAGCCTTGTTCCCGATGTCCAGTTTGACGGGGTTGGCGGCCCCCTGATGCAAGCGCAGGGGATGGAAAGCCGTTTCCCGATGTCCGAGTTGTCGGTGATGGGACTTGTCGAGGTTCTGCCGAAGTTCTTCCACCTCAAACGTCGGATTGCCGAGACCGCTCGCGCGGTTCTGGACACGCAACCTGATGTTTTAATCACCATAGATAGCCCCGATTTCTCACTGCGCGTGGCTAAGATCGTCAAAGCACAAAATGATATCAGAACCGTGCATTATGTTGCCCCCAGTGTCTGGGCATGGCGACCGGGACGGGCGGACAAGATGGCCAAGGTGATCGATCACGTTTTGGCACTACTGCCTTTCGAGCCGCCCTATATGGAGCGCGCAGGCATGGAATGCGATTTCGTCGGCCACCCGGTAGCCAATGAACCGGTGGCAACCGATGACGATATCAGCGCATTCCGCGCTACTTATGATTTGGGCGATGCGCCGATCCTCTTGGCGTTGCCAGGTTCGCGTGGCGGCGAAATCGAGCGTTTGGCTCCCGTCTTTGGTGAGGCGCTGCAGCTTTTCCTGCAAGACCGACCGAACATGCGGGTCGTGGTGCCAGCAGTGGCGCATATGGTCGAGACTGTCGCGCAACATGTAAAAAGCTGGCCAGGCGATCCGGTGGTGGTCGATCCGCGTGATATGCCTTCGGATCAGGCTGTTTCCCAAAAGCGGGCCGCTTTCGCTGCAGCTGACTTGGCGCTGGCGGCCTCGGGTACCGTTTCGCTGGAACTGGCGGCCCAGGCCACTCCGATGGTGATTGCCTATAACCTCAACTGGCTTACGACCTTGATCGCCAAGCGCATGGTCAACCTAGATACGGTGACGCTGGTCAATCTGGTTTCCGACACACGCACTGTTCCGGAATGCCTGCTGGATGACTGTCATCCGAACAATATCGCCGAAGCCCTCGCACAAGTGACTGCGAAACCGGATGCGCAACGCGATGCTATGGCGACAACAATGGAGCGGCTTGGTCGCGGTGGTGAGGCTCCGGGATTACGGGCGGCCAAAGCGGTTCTATCCCGGATGAACGCGTGATGTTGGACTTCGCGCTTTTCGGTCTGTCGGCCTTTATGGCGCAGATTCTAACAAATCTGGACAATCTGGCGGCGCTTCTGGCCTTGACGCTGGTCTCGGGCGCAAAGCGGTCGATCTTTGGGTTCCTGATGGCGCAGGCAATCGTGATCGGCGCGGCGCTGTTGCTGGCCTTGGGGGTCGAGGACGTGGTGCCGCACTGGGCTGGCTATCTGGGGGTGATCCCGCTGAGCCTTGGCATACTGGCGCTGGTCCGGCGGAAACGTGGAAAAGACTCGGCGGCAAACCCCAATCTGGAAACCGGCGCATCGGTGATCATGGTCACGCTGCTGTTTATCAGCCTGTCGATGGACACGTTTGCGGTTCTGGCACCGTTGCTGGCAGATTCGGCCCCAAGCTTCCGGACAGCAGGCGTGATAGGTGCATCGCTTGCCGCGGCCAGCTTGGCAACGGTTGCTTTGCTTGGATCAAAAGCGCCCTTCATGAGTGGTGCTTTGGCCCGGCGACTGGAGCAGTTGGTCCCGTACGTGATGATCTGCGCCGGGCTTTACATTCTCAGCAACTCTTGGACTGACGCGATTTAATAACCGCGCCAAATCCAGCCACCACCAAAGATCCGGCTGCCTTCCGAAGCGTAAAACACGCAGGCCTGACCGGGCGAAACACCTTCTTCGGGCGTCAGCAGCTCAACCTCTGCCGTAGTGTCCGACAGGGGCCGAATGATCGCCTCGCGCGGCGGACGGGTCGAACGAACCTTGACCGACACGTGCCATTCATCGCGAGAGGTGAACGGCTCATCCCCAAGCCAGTTGATTTCCCGCACGGGAATGGTGCGTGTGGCCAGCATTTCTTTGGGTCCGACAACAACCTGTTGTTTGTCGACGTCCAGTTTCACAACGTAAAGCGGCTCGCTCAGACCACCGATACCCAGACCGCGGCGCTGACCGATCGTGTAGTGAATGACACCGTTATGTTGCGCCAAAACGCGGCCGTCGACATGCACGATTTCACCGGGTTCTGCTGCACCTGGACGCAATTTTTCGATTACGCTGGCATAGTTGCCGTTCGGCACGAAACAGATGTCCTGGCTGTCAGGCTTGTCTGCGACCGCCAACCCATACTGCGCTGCCATTTCACGCGTTGCGTCCTTTGAGGGCAGGTGGCCCAGGGGGAACCTCAGGAAATCCAGTTGCTCGGGCGTGGTCGAGAACAGAAAATAGGATTGATCTCGGTTCGCATCCTCGGCGCTGTGTAGTTCCGGGCCATTGGGACCCATCTTGCGCTGGATATAGTGCCCGGTGGCCATGCAATCGGCCTCAAGATCTTTGGCGGTTTCCAGCAGATCTTTGAACTTCACACGTTCGTTGCAGCGGATGCACGGCACCGGAGTTGCGCCAGCCAGATAGCTGTCAGCGAATTCGTCAATCACCGCGTCTTTGAAGATGTTCTCGTAATCCAGAACGTAATGGGGAAACCCACGCTCCTCAGCCACGCGTCGCGCGTCATGAATATCGATCCCCGCGCAACAGGCGCCTTTCTTGGCCAGTGCTGCGCCGTGGTCGTACAGCTGCAGGGTTACACCGACCACGTCATAGCCTTCGTCAGCCAGATAGGCGGCGACAACGGAACTGTCCACGCCACCGGACATTGCCACAACTACCCGCGTTTCGGACGGGGGTTTGGCAAAGCCAAGCGAGTTCAGCGGTGTCTCGGTATCGAGTGCCATGACGATTCCAGTGCGGGTTAAGAAAGACCGGCAGAATATAGGAAAATTCTACACACTCTCAAGAGGCGGTTTCACTCTGCATTAAGTAGGCTGGTGTCAGCTTTGTCGCAGCACGAAGAGGACCGAAAGATGTATTTGCACAAAGTAGAAGGACCAAGGTCCGTAACCCTGCCGGATGGAACGGTTATATCGCGTGCCGATCTGCCGCCAGAGGATACGACCAGATGGGTGGCCTCGCGCAAGGCGATTGTTGTACGCGGCGTGATTTATGGGCTGATCACGCTGTCGGATGCCAAAAAGCGGTATGGGTTGAGTGATGAAGAGTTCAACTCGTGGGTTTCTGCGGTAGCCGAGCATGGAACGGACGCTCTGAAAGTCACCGCCCTAAAAAAATATCGACAACCTATAGGCGAAAGTGAATAAATGATTCAACGGTAACGTCAGATTAACCATTTTTGAGCAGGCTCAATTTGAAATTGGTAAATTGACCCGAATTGGAGCAGTAAATGCGTATACTTCTTGTCGAGGATGATCCGACCACGTCTAAAAGCATCGAACTGATGCTGACGCACGCCAACCTCAACGTCTATGCGACGGACCTCGGCGAGGAAGGCATCGATCTGGCAAAACTCTATGATTACGATCTAATCCTGCTGGATCTGAACCTGCCGGACATGAACGGTCACGAAGTGCTGCGCCAGTTGCGTATAGCGCGGGTGGAAACGCCGATCCTGATCCTGTCGGGCGCGGATGACACTGAAAGCAAAATTAAAGGCTTCGGGTTCGGTGCTGATGACTACATGACAAAGCCGTTCCACCGCGAGGAATTGGTGGCCCGCATTCACGCCATCATCCGCCGCTCGAAAGGGCATTCGCAATCGATCATCCGCACCGGACAGGTGGCGGTGAATTTGGATGCCAAAACAGTTGAGGTTGAAGGCAAGGCGGTGCATCTGACCGGCAAGGAATACCAGATGCTCGAGCTGTTGAGTCTGCGCAAGGGCACGACGCTGACCAAGGAAATGTTCCTCAACCACCTCTATGGCGGCATGGATGAGCCCGAGTTGAAAATCATCGACGTGTTCATCTGCAAACTGCGCAAAAAGCTTAGTAACGCTACTGGCGGTGATAACTATATCGAGACCGTTTGGGGCAGGGGGTATGTCCTGCGCGATCCGCAAAGCAATAGTGTTGACGAAACCCGGATGGTCGTCGGCGCCTGATAGGAACGCGGTCGCCCTTGGTCCGGGGCGACCCTTTTCAGTCACTGAACAGCACGTCTGGACCTAGCCATGGCCTCGCCCTATCACTGAGGTCCAAGAATACGTGACAGGGCGAGGCCATGAGCAAATTGATTCCGGTAAATGACCTGACTGAGGACGCCGCGCAGATAGAATTGGCGCAACTCGCCGAGCAACTTGCACGGGCAAATACACAGTATCATGCCGAAGACGCGCCAGATATCTCCGATGCAGACTACGACGCGCTCAAACGTCGAAATGCTGAGATCGAGGCACGTTTCCCGCATCTGAAACGCGCTGACAGCCCTTCGGATCAGGTGGGCGCGCGTCCGGCTGACGGGTTTTCCAAAGTGACGCACGCCGTGCGCATGATGTCATTGGGCAACGCGTTTGATGACGAAGACGTTCAGGACTTTGATCGCTCGATCCGAAAATACCTCGGGCTGGATGCGTCACACCCTTTGTCATTCACAGCTGAACCGAAAATCGACGGTCTGTCGCTGTCACTGCGATATGAGAACGGAGCGCTGGTCCAGGCTGCCACCCGCGGTGATGGTGAGGTCGGAGAGAACGTGACCGCCAACGCCCGGACGATTTTGGACATTCCGCAAACCTTAGCAGACGCGCCGGCCGTGCTTGAGGTACGCGGCGAAGTTTACATGTCCCATGAAGACTTTGAAAAGCTGAACGCCCGGCAGGAAGAGGCTGGCGAAAAGCCCTTTGCCAACCCGCGTAATGCGGCCGCAGGATCGTTGCGGCAGTTGGATTCTGAGGTCACCCGTGCGCGCCCGCTGCGGTTCTTCGCCTATGCGTGGGGAGAATTGTCGGAGCCTTTGTCCGACACACAATTGGGTGCGATTGATCGGTTGCGTGCTTTCGGATTTGCTACCAACCCGCTCACCCAGCTGTGCGAAACGACCAGTCAGATGCTGGACCACTATCGGGATATCGAGGCTCAGCGATCTACGCTGGGTTACGATATCGATGGCGTCGTGTACAAGGTGAACGATTTATCTTTGCAGGCGCGACTTGGGTTTCGGTCCACGACCCCTCGCTGGGCGATCGCGCATAAGTTCCCGGCAGAACTGGCGTGGACCCGGCTAGAAGCAATCGACATCCAAGTGGGCCGGACCGGCGCGCTCAGCCCGGTTGCCCGGCTGCATCCGGTAACTGTTGGCGGCGTCGTTGTGTCGAACGCGACGCTACACAACGAAGATTACATTGCGGGTCGGGATGCAAAGGGCGCAACAATTCGCGACGGCAAGGACATTCGTGTCGGTGACTGGGTGCAGGTTTATCGCGCCGGTGATGTGATCCCCAAATTAGCCGATGTGGACATCTCAAAGCGCCCCGAAGGGGCCGAGCCATTCGACTTTCCCACGTCCTGCCCCGAATGCAACAGTGATGCCGTGCGTGAGGAAGGTGACGCGGTCCGGCGCTGCACCGGGGGTGTGATCTGCCCGGCGCAAGCGGTGGAAAAGCTCAAACACTTCGTCGCGCGCAAGGCTTTCGACATCGAGGGTTTAGGGGCAAAGCAGATTGAGATGTTCTATGAGGACCCTGACCTGCCGATCAGAACGCCTGTTGATATTTTCACCTTGCAGGCTCGTGATGCCGCGAACCTGAACAAATTGGCCAACCGCAAAGGGTGGGGCGCGCAAAGCGCGGGTAATTTGTGGGCTGCGATTGACGAAAAACGCAACATACCCTTTGGGCGTCTGCTGTTTGCGTTGGGAATCCGGCATATGGGCGAGGCGGCCTCGAACCTGATCGCCACCCATTTTGGAACCTGGCCCGACTTTGAAAACGCCGTGACGGCAGCGGCGAATTTCGAAGGGTCCGAATGGGAGGATTTGCTGAGCGTTGACGGTGTCGGCGAAATCATGGCCCGTGCCCTCGTGTCCGCCTTTGCGCAAGAGGCGGAACGCGCCAGCATCGACGCGCTTGTTGCGCAGCTGGACGTGCAGGAAGCCAAGCGCCCCGACACCACCGGTAGCCCTGTTGCAGGCAAGACAGTTGTTTTCACCGGCACGCTGGAAAAGATGACCCGCGCCGAAGCCAAGGCCCGGGCCGAGGCGTTGGGTGCCAAAGTCTCGGGCTCGGTCAGCAAAAAGACCGATATTCTGGTGGCAGGCCCCGGGGCGGGGTCCAAGGCGAAAAAAGCCGCCGAGCTTGGGATTGAAACACTGGACGAGGATGGTTGGCTGCAGCTGATCGGCACCGTATGAGCGGACGTCCCGAACAGTTGTTCCCGTTGTTCGCGGGCTTGGAAACGCTGGATGGCGTGGGGCCGAAAACGGCGCAGGTTCTGATCCAGGCGGGCACGGATTCGCCGCGTGACGTTTTGTTCAGCCTGCCTTACGCCGTCATCGACCGCAGGCGTCGCGACACCATTCAGGGTGCCGATCTACCCAAGACCCTGACAGTTGAAGTGACGGTTGGGGCGCACAGGCCGTCGCGGAACAAGGGCGGCGCCTACCGGATTCACGTTGAGGACAGTCAGGCCGATTTCCAACTGGTGTTCTTCCATGCGCGCGGAGACTATCTGAAGCGTATTCTTCCGGAGGGGTCGCGGCGCGTGATCTCAGGCAAACTGGAACTGTTCGACGGCATGGCGCAGATGGTTCATCCAGATCATATGCTGCCAGTGGAAGACGCCCGGGACATTCCCGAGTTTGAGCCGGTGTACCATCTGACGCAGGGGATCACTCAAAAGACGGCCTACAAGGCTGCGCGCAACGCATTGGCACGAGCACCGGACTTGAAGGAATGGATTGATCCGGCCTTGATCGCAAAACAGGGGTGGTTGGACTGGTCGGCTGCAATTGCGGCTGCGCATAGTCCACAAGGTGCAGATGATGTCGCGGCGCATGCGCCCGCGCGGGAACGACTGGCTTATGATGAGCTCTTTGCGCATCAGCTAACGCTGGCTTTGGCACGGCAGCGTGAACGGAAGGCGCGAGGCGTTGTCAGTATCGGAACTGGCACACTACAGGCGAAAGTTCTGGACAGCCTTCCTTACAAACCCACAGGCGCACAGATGCGGGCGATTGATGACATCGCGGCGGACATGGCTTCGGACGCGCGGATGAACCGGCTGCTGCAAGGCGATGTGGGCGCTGGCAAAACGCTGGTTGCTTTCATGTCGCTGCTCGTCGCGGTTGAAGCGGGTGGGCAGGGTGTCATGATGGCTCCGACCGAGATTTTGGCCCGGCAACATCTTGAGGGGTTGCGGCCCTTGGCCGAAGAAGCAGGCGTTGTTCTGGATATCCTCACCGGCCGCGATAAGGGGGCTGAGCGTCGTGCCAAGCTGGCAGCACTGAAGAGCGGTGATATTCACATTCTGGTTGGCACCCATGCGGTGTTCCAAAGCGATGTGGAGTTCAAAGCGCTCCGGCTTGCTATTGTTGATGAACAGCATCGGTTTGGCGTCCGGCAGCGGATGGAACTGTCCGAAAAAGGGCAGGGTGCGGACGTTCTGGTCATGACGGCCACCCCGATCCCCCGTAGTCTGGCTTTGGCTCAATATGGGGACATGGATGTCTCGGTGCTGGACGAAAAACCGCCAGGCCGAAAACCTATTAAAACGGCTGTTGTCAGTACCGAACGTATGGAAGAGGTCGTGGCTCATCTGCGTCGAGCCATTGACGAAGGGCGGCAGTGTTACTGGGTCTGTCCGCTGGTTGATGAATCCGAGGTATCGGACCTAACGGCGGCTGAGGAACGGTTCAAGCGCCTGCGTGCCATTCTGGGCGAAGGAACGGTCGGGTTGGTACATGGCCAGATGCCCTCGGCTGATAAAGACGCTGCGATGAAAGCGTTTCAAGAGGGGCAGACTAAAGTTCTCGTTGCAACAACTGTGATTGAGGTCGGTGTCAACGTCCCGAATGCCTCTATCATGGTGATCGAGCGGGCCGAGATTTTTGGGTTGGCGCAACTGCACCAGCTTCGGGGTCGGGTTGGCCGCGGCGAGGCGGATTCGACCTGCCTATTGATGTATCAACCTCCGCTCAGCGAAGGTGGACGGAAACGGCTTGAGGTATTGCGCGAAACCGAAGACGGCTTCAGGATTTCTGAAACCGATCTACAAATGCGTGGTGCGGGTGATCTAATCGGCACGGCGCAGTCCGGCCTGCCGAAATTCCAGATCGCCGACCTTGAACGACAGGCCGGATTGATGGCCGTTGCTCAAACCGACGCCCGTGCGCTGCTGTCTGCGGATCAGCAACTGAAATCGGACCGAGGGGAGGCGGCACGTGTTCTTTTGTGGTTGATGAAACAGGATCAGGCAATTCGTTTGATTTCAGTGGGTTAGAGAAGTTGTTCCCTTAAGTTCACAAATGTTCTCAAAAAGTTCTTTACCGACTCGGTAAAATATGAGAACAAAAGGTCAACAAAGGATTAAAGCTCTGACCGGAGGTGAGACCATGCTGACCCAGATCAAGACCGCTATTAGCCGTTCGCAATCGACGCTGTTGCAGGATGCTGTGGGGGCCGTGTCTTTGGTAGTCATGCTGATGGTTGCCCTCCACATGCCCGGAACGTTCTGACCCTTTTCTGCCTGCGATCTCGTGCCGATCATACCGCGCTGTCATCCCCATTTCAGTCAAGGGTGACCTGCCTGTCCCATTTCCCTTGAGGGGCCTGCCTCGGCCCCGCGTGGCTATCCGGACCCCACACGAGACACGCACAACCTGCCGCCGCCCTTTCCGCCCGGAAGGCGCGGCGGTTTTTTCTTACAACTCACCTGTTTTGATAATCTCAAGCATGGCCGACAGTACGGAATTCACCGCGACCGAGGCCAGGATCATCCCCATGACACGGCTGATAATGGCGGCGCCTGAATAGCGAATGAGACGAATAATCGGATCGGCCAGCAGCATCAAAAAAAACGATATCAGAATGACGGACAGCATCACCAACGCCGTAATGCCCTGATCTGTGGCACTGTAGCGATGGTTGTCGGTCAGAATGACAATGGCCAGCATCGCGCCGGGGGATGCCAAAGAAGGGACCGCCAAAGGAAAAATCGCCGGATTGGGGCGATGCGACGGCCTTTCCAACTCCTCTTCGGCCTCATGCTGTTCGACGACCTGTTTGCTTTCCCCAAAGATCATCGTCAGCGCGAACAGAAACAGGATGATGCCACCTGCGACCTGAAATGAGTTCAGGCCGATATCCAGTGCCTCGATCAGCAATTGGCCAAAAACCAGAAAGAACAATAGAACCCCTGCGCTGACCAAGGCAGCAAGAAGGGCTGTTTTACGACGGGCCGACGCCGATAGGGTGGCCGTCACTGCGATGAATACGGGGATAGTGCCAATGGGATCGATAACGACCCAAAGGGTAACGAAATGCTCAAGCAGATTGTTCAAACCGATCACTCCCCCAAATTTCTGCAGAGGTTAGACGGGTTTGCAGCAGAAAGCTACGCTCAGGCGCAATTGGCTTGTTCGGCCTGCTCCATGGCCTCGGCGGCGGCTTCAAGCGCCAACAGGATCGAGGCATGACGGTTCTTGTAGTCCCGCGCAGGGATCAAAACCTCAAGCCCATCAAATGGGGCGTCGGGTGCTGGCCCGTCTTTTTTAAGCATA
This sequence comes from Ruegeria sp. ABF4_144, assembly GCF_056160045.1. Lineage (NCBI taxonomy): Bacteria > Pseudomonadati > Pseudomonadota > Alphaproteobacteria > Rhodobacterales > Roseobacteraceae > Ruegeria > Ruegeria sp. ABF4_144. Next base: position 1,572,141 of record NZ_JBSWWK010000001.1, on the reverse strand, counting down.
GCCGAAAGCTGATCACGCGCGGTTTCCACCTGCGCCCGTGTCGCTCCCACTATAGCGCTGCCGACAACCGAAGCCGAGGCCTGACCCAGCGCGCAGGCCTTAACGTCCTGCCCATAACCCGAAACCTTACCGTCTTGCATTTTCACATCCACGGTCACGGTTGAGCCGCACAGCGGCGAGCGTTTTTTCACCGTGGCATCAGGGTTTTCAAGCCGGTCCAGATGCGGAATATCCGCGGCCAGAGCCAGAATGCGGCCGGAATAGAGCTTAATCAGATCGTTCTCGCCGGACATGGGTTTCCCTCGTTGCGTGTTCCCCATACATAGAGGCCATCCACCGGGATGCAAAAGGTTTTTATCATGTCCGCCACAGTCGCATTTGACCCGACCGAACTGAAGTATAACGAGGCTGGTCTGATCCCCGCCATCGCTCAGGATGAGAGTTCGGGCGAGGTATTGATGATGGCTTGGATGAATGTCCAAGCTGTTGAGAAAACACTGGAAACCGGACGTGTCACCTATTGGTCGCGGTCTCGCCAGTCGTTTTGGATCAAAGGCGAAACCTCGGGTCACGTGCAGGAATTGGTGGATTTCCGATTTGATTGTGACCGTGATTGTCTGCTGGTTCTGGTGCGTCAGACCGGGGCGGCCTGCCACACCAACCGCCGCACCTGTTTCTACACCGCCGTTCGTGGCGGCGACGAGGTTGAGCTGATGTCACCGATGGAGTGACCACTACAAGCCGACTATCGACCGGATTTCGGCGGGGGACACGCCCTCAGCCCGGTATTTCGATATTGCCCGCGCGTCATCGCGTTTTGCCAGACGTTTACCAGCGTCATCCCGGATCAGCCGGTGATGCAAGTAGAGCGGTGTCGGCAGCCCAAGCAGGGCCTGTAGCACAACGTGAATGCGTGTCGCCTCAAACAGATCCTGACCGCGAATGACATGGGTGATGCCTTGCGCGGCATCATCCAATACGACGGACAGATGGTAAGATGTGCCCATGTCACGCCGGGACAGTACGACGTCGCCGATTGTCGTTGTCAGTTCGTCCAGCGTGAACTCAATGGATCCGGTTTCGCCATCTGGCCCGGCGCCAATTTCCTCAAATGATCCAACGAAAGCGTCGGTTAGACCTGAATTCAGAAGCAACCTGCCAGCGGCAACCATATCCAGGCGCAGCGGTATGTCCTTGGGCCGCGGGCCATCCCCTAAGTCTGGCCGCCATTTTGCGCGACACGTCCCGGGATAGATGATGCCGTCCGGCCCATGCAACGGCGCACCTTCTTGCGGTGCACTAGCGGCGGCGGCGATATCTTTGCGATTGCAGGTGCAGGGATACAGCAACCCGCGTGACCACAGATTATCCAACGCCTTGTCATACGCGGCCAGACGATCGGATTGTCGCATCACAGGTTCGGGCCACCGAAGACCCAACCACCTCAAGTCGTCATAGATTTGATCTTCCCAGTTCTGCCGCGACCGTGACCGGTCGATATCTTCGATCCGTAGCAGGAACTGCCCGTTTTCTAATGCTGAAAGATCATGGGCCAGAATCGCCGAATAGACATGGCCCAAGTGCAAAGGGCCTGTCGGCGATGGCGCGAAACGGGTTTTAAATGTCACGCTTTTTCAACAACATATACGTCTGATTTCAAGTCCATTCCCGGCAGGTGCGGACCATATTCCCGAAACAGAAGCCGCGCGGCCCCCATATCCAGCCAATCATTCAGCCGAACGGTATAGGATGTATCCGCAAGCGTATGATCGTTAAAGGAAAAAGCTAGCAATCCCTTCTGCGGCAGGGCGCGCATCAGCGTATCAAACACCTCGGGCGGCGCTGTGCCAACGCTGATAACGCCAATGGCCGCAATCGCTTTGTAGGCTCCTTCCTCCAACGGGTTCGGGTCGGTGATCTCAAAAGTTGAGAGCTTACGGTAGATGCCCTTTGCCTCGGCGCCTTCCAGCATTTGGGGGGTCGGATCGACCCCGTCAATCACCTGAAAACCTGCTGCGTGCAGGGCTTCGCCTGAAAGACCCGTTCCGCAGCCATAGTCCAGAATGGGCGTCTGGGGTTCGGGCATTTTTGACCAAAGCGCCTCGGCCACGCGTCCAGGTGTCGCGTAACCATGTGCGCCGACTTCTGCATCATAGGATGAGGCCCATTTCTGGTAGTGCGCGCGCGAGGCTTCGGGCGTATCCAACCCATAGCTTTCTTTGATTTTATTGTCGCTCATACACCGATGTTAAGACGTCGGGCCGGTATGCGTCCAGTCAGCAATGCGCGAGCCAGTTTTTCCATTCAGCTTTGGCGCGATCCGTGTAGGCCTTATAGCGATCCTTGCGGCCGCGACGCCCGCCCTTCAGCCCGTCAACGGGGCGGAAAAGGCCGAAATTGACGTTCATGGGCTGAAAGGTCTTCGCCTCAGCGCCACCGGTGATGTGATGGATCAGGGCACCCATCGCGCTGTCTTGCGGTACTTCGGGCAGGGTTTGGCCCAGAATCTCGGCTGCGGCCAGACGGCCAGCTAGCAGGCCCATAGCCGCGCTTTCCACATACCCTTCAACTCCGGTGATCTGACCTGCAAAACGAATATTCGGTTTGGATTTCAACCGCATCTGCGCGTCCAGCAGAGTAGGAGAGTTGATGAACGTATTGCGATGAATGCCGCCCAATCGCGCAAAGCTGGCGTTTTCCAGGCCCGGGATCATACGGAACACCTCGGTCTGTGCGCCGTATTTCATCTTGGTTTGGAAGCCTACGATGTTGAACAGCGTTCCCAACGAATTGTCGCGTCGCAGCTGTACCACCGCATGAGGTTTAACGTCTGGCTGATGCGGGTTGGTCAGTCCAACGGGTTTCATCGGGCCGTGGCGGAGGGTTTCGCGCCCGCGTTCCGACATCACCTCAATCGGCAGGCAACCGTCAAAATAGCCTGCAGTTTCACCTTCGTGAAACTCGGTCTTGTCGGCGGCCAGAAGGGCATCGATGAACGCTTCGTACTGATCACGGTCCATCGGGCAGTTGAGATAGGCGGTACGTTCTTCCTCAGTCTCGCCCTTATCATAGCGCGACTGCATCCAGGCTTTGCTCATATCGATGCTATCTGCGTAGACGATGGGTGCGATGGCATCGAAAAAGGCCAGCGACTCGGCGCCGGTCTCGGTCCGAATAGCCTCACCAAGCGCGGCCGAGGTCAGCGGACCAGTAGCAAAGATCCAGTGGCCGCTGTCGGGCAGGGTGGTGATCTCTTCTCCGGTGACTTCAATGCGGGGATGCGCACGTAGTTTTTCGGTGACCGCCTCGGCAAAGGGATCGCGGTCCACGGCCAGTGCGCCACCAGCGGGCAGGCGGTGTACGTCCGCGGTTGTCATGATCAGCCCATTGGCTTCACGCATCTCCCAATGCAACAGACCAACCGCGTTCTGTTCGTCGTCGTCCGAGCGGAATGAGTTCGAACACACCATCTCGGCCAGGTTGCCGGTCTGGTGCGCGAATGTGCCCACTTTGGGTCGCATTTCGTGGATCACTACGTCCACGCCCATTTTCGCCGCCTGCCAAGCAGCCTCAGACCCGGCCATGCCGCCGCCCACGATATGCAATTTCTGTGTCATGCGCTGCCACATAGGGCACAGCCCCGCGCAACGCAATACAAGGCGCATCGTTTCCGAATTAAGGGGATTTTGGGGTCACCGCTGCGGGAATGTCGACGCTGGTGAGAGAAACCAGCTTGGAGGGACCTTCCGCCCACGGCGACCCAAAAGTGTGTCCAGAGCATTTGCTCTGTCCCAGCTTTGCCACAGTGTCGCCTTTTTGAAAAGTGCAAAAATGAGGACAGTCTTTAAAAATGTTGACAACAATCGCCTTATTGATGCCAATTTGGCGGTCTTTTTTCGATAAATGCGGATATTCCTTCTTCGGTATCCCGGTGCAACATATTCTGAGCCATTACCTCGCCGGTATAGGCGTAAGCCTCTTCAATCGACATATCCAACTGCTTGTAGAAGGCCTGTTTGCCGATTTTGACGGCTGATCCCAGCTTGTCCGCAAGCTGATCCGCAAGGGCTGCGGTTTCGTGTTCCAGCAACATTTCGGGCACCACTCTGTTCACCAGACCAAGCTCGGCCGCTTTTTCAGCCGAAATGAAATCGCCAGTCGTCAGCATTTCAAACGCGCGCTTGCGGGGGATGTTACGGCTGAGCGCAACCATCGGCGTCGAACAGAACAGACCGATATTCACCCCATTGACCCCAAACCGAGTGCCCTCGGCGGCAACAGCCAAATCGCAGGTAGCGACCAACTGGCATCCTGCAGCCGTTGCGATACCGTGCACTTGCGCAATAACGGGCTGGGGCAGGGACTGGATCGACAACATCATCTGCGCGCATCTGGAAAACAGGTCCTGAAAATAAGCCTTGCCACCATCCTCGGACTGCCGCCCGGCCGTCATTTGTTTCAGATCATGACCCGCACAAAACGCCTTACCTTCGCCCGACAGGATCACAGCGCGAATCGCGCTGTCGTTCCGCAGCGCATCAAATTCGGATTGTAGTGCGGCCAACATCTCATCGCTGAGGGCATTCAAGCGCTCGGGCACGTTCATTTTAAGGGTCGCGACCGCGCCAGTGTCGTTACGTTCCAGAATTGCCATCTTGCCCTCCGATCTGATGTCGGGCCAACTCTAGGTCGGCAAGTCGAGGAGGGGAAGTATGGCTTTGGCAATGGGTCGCGAAGATCTGATGGCGTACATGAAAGAGATCTTTCCGCAGGTGCATCGGGATTTTGTGGTCGAGGACCTGAGCGAAGACTCGATCGTCATGCGGCTGGTTGTCGAAAACAGGCACCTGCGCCCCGGCGGGACCGTATCAGGGCCGTCAATGTTCGGGCTGGCAGATGTTTGCGTCTATGCGTTGGTACTGGCCCGTAAGGGGCGTCAGTCATTGGCGGTGACCACCAACAGTTCATTGGATTTTCTGCGCAAACCCGAGGGCGGCAAGGACATGATCGCGCATTGTCGCTTGCTGAAACTGGGTCGAACTCTGGCAGTTGGCGATGTTCTGATGTTCTCGGAAGGGTCTGACAAGCCCGTCGCGCGGGCCACGATGACGTATTCACTGCCCCCCGAAGGATCTGCGGCCGCTGCTTTCGGATAAAAAAGGCCGGGCATAGCCCGGCCAGGAAGAGGTCCCGTCAAGGGACTGGGGAATCTTTAGTCCTGCCAGAAATAGCGGGTGCACTCATTGCGGGCCTGATATTTGGTCAGGCCGACATCTTTCAGAAGCCTGTCGTCCAGATTGGACAAATTGACTCGGCTGCGGCGTTGGCGTTCCCACTTTGTCACTGTCGCCGCAAACCGCACGGCCAGCGCGGCGATCAGCGGCAGCCGTGGACTGTCGTTTAGCAGCATGAGGGCGGGGTTGTGCATTGCGCGTGTCATAGTGGATATCCTTTCAAATTGTATTGACACAAAGCATGTTTGTTCGGTATATTTAATTGATACATTCAGGATTGTGTCAAAATCAAAGGAAGAATTGTAATGGATACAATTTGGCCAGAGGCGCTGCCAAAGTCCAAGGGTCCGAAGTACACTCTTGTCGCTGACACAATCCGAAAAGCTATTGATAACAAGTTGCTGGAAGTTGGAACCAAACTGCCTCCAGTACGTGAACTGGCGTATCGGTTACAAATCACGCCGGGCACGGTTGCGCGGGCTTATACGATTCTAACCGATGAGGGATTGTTACAAGCTGAGGTCGGGCGTGGTACATTTGTGGCCCCACCGAAATCGCCCATTCTGGACGATGTATGGGCCAGGCAACTGCATCTGCGTGATGACAAATACAATGCTAATGTCAGCCTTTTTAGTCCGCGATTGGCGGATATGGGGCAGGTGTCTTTGATCCGGGAATGTCTGCAAAAGGTGTCACAGGCTGATCCAGGGTTGTTTCTGAACTATCCAACCCGGGACGCCTACCAACCCATGCGGCAGGCCGTGGTCGAGTGGCTGTCGGATTTACCGCTGGGTGCGGTAACCCATGACGACATTGTACTGACACATGGGGGCCAAAATGGCCTGTGCCTGGTGTTTCAAACAATCCTTCGTGGCCCAAAGCCAGTCGTGCTGGTTGAAGACCTGTCCTATGCAGGGTTCCGCCGCGCCGGAGAGTTGATGCGCGCCGATATTGTCGGTGTGAAGATGGACAAATGGGGGATCGACCCCATGGCGATGGAGCATGTGTTGCGCCAAACCACTGCGCAAGCCGTCTGTGTCTCGCCCGAGGTGCAGAACCCGACCGGCTCGCACACACCGCTTGAACGCCGCAAAGAAGTTGTTGAGGTCGCCCGGCGTTTTGACCTGCAGATCATCGAGGACGACTGCTATCGCATGGGCGACGCGCGTGAACCCAGCTATCGGGCGTTGGCCCCTGAGCGGGGTTGGCATGTATCCTCGATCTCGAAAATACTGACACCATCGCTGCGCGTTGGGTTTGCCATCGCCCCCCGAGAACGGAGCGTCGATTTGCGGCGGTCTGCGGAATACGGATATTTCGGTCTGGCCCAGCCTTTGGCAGAACTGACCCGGTTGTTGCTGTCCGACCCGCGGACCCGCCGGATTGCCAAGGATGTACGCGTACGGATGGGCGATTATGTCCGAGTAGCGGTGAATGCGTTGGGCGGGTTCGACCTTAACTGGGCGCCGGATGTTCCCTTTGTCTGGCTCAACCTACCGTCCGGTTGGCGCGCCGGCTCCTTCACGCGTGCGGCCGAGCGGGAAGGGATACAGTTGCGGTCCGCGGATGAGTTTGCTTTGCGCGATGGCCGTGCCCCAAATGCCGTGCGTATTGCGATGAATGGGCACGTATCGCTGGAGCGGTTTGAGGATGCGATGCAGCGGTTGCGCCGGTTATTGGACAATCCACCTGAGCAAATCAGTGTTTAATTATGGGGTAAAATAATACCTATTTTTTAAGTCATTGTAATTGCATCATTTAAATGCGTTTAGTGTTGTTGACCTGCGCGACACTCCCCTCTAAATACGCTCCATCGAATTCGGGCCGCTCTGTCTTGGGGCGGTCTTTCACATCAAACAGGACTATCCTGCCATGAAAACCTTTTCTGCAACACCTGCAGACATCGACAAGAAATGGATCCTGATCGACGCCGAGGGCGTTGTTCTGGGTCGTCTTGCTTCGATCGTCGCCATGCGCCTGCGTGGCAAGCACAAAGCGTCGTTCACCCCGAACATGGACATGGGCGACAACGTCATCGTGATCAACGCTGACAAAATCCAGATGACCGGCAAGAAGCGCGAAGAGAACTTCTACTGGCACACTGGCCACCCGGGCGGCATCAAATCGCGCACCAAGCAGCAGATCCTCGAGGGTGCACACCCCGAGCGCGTCGTGACCCAAGCGGTCAAGCGCATGCTGCCGGGCAACCGCCTGTCGCGTCAGCAAATGACCAACCTGCGCGTTTATGCCGGTGCCGAGCACCCGCACGAAGCCCAGGCCCCCGAAGTTCTGGACGTTAAGTCCATGAACAAGAAAAACACCCGGAGCTAATGACCGATGGCTGATCAGATCAATACTCTCGAAGAGCTGAGCGCCGTCGCAGGCGTTGAAACCGTGGCCGAAGAAGTCATCGTGCGTGAACCCGTACGTGACGAGCTGGGCCGCTCGTACGCCACCGGCAAGCGTAAAGACGCTGTTGCCCGCGTTTGGATAAAGCCGGGTTCCGGCAAGGTCACCGTGAACGGCAAAGACCAGGACAAGTACTTTGCTCGTCCCGTTCTGCAACTGATCCTGCGCCAGCCGTTCCAGGTTGCTGGTGTCGAAGGTGAGTTCGACGTTGTCGCAACCGTCAAAGGTGGTGGCCTGACCGGTCAGGCCGGTGCGGTCAAGCACGGCATCTCGAAAGCGCTGCAGCTGTACGATCCGTCGCTGCGCGGCGCACTGAAAGCTGCCGGCTTCCTGACCCGCGACAGCCGCGTTGTGGAACGTAAGAAATACGGTAAGCGCAAAGCGCGTCGTTCGTTCCAGTTCTCGAAGCGTTAATCGCTACGGAATACGAGTTTCAAACGGTCGCAAGAAATTGCGGCCGTTTTTCTTTGTGTGGTCAACTCCCGACCAATGATCAGAGTTTCAGGCTTTTGCTCTTTAGGCCGACTTTTGGCGTAAAGCAGTTTCAGCGACACCCGTGAACCTTTCTCTGATTTGATTGATCTTGCGCTTATTCAAGAACCCAATCCAACGACGCACCGGAACAGCCTGCTTGCAGCCGAAACTGTCGATCCAAACCCACCGCGCGGACCCGTCGGCAAAGGTCTGGTAGACGATGTTGCCGGTATTCTTGTTACTGATCAGGACCCTTTCTTCGATCAATTCATCAAAATGTTTGTGTAAAGCGTTTACATGCTCACGCGTGATGCCACCGCTTTGGGCCAATTCCTTCAGGCTGGGGGATAGCTGTCCGTTCGGCTCAGAAATCCGTTCATACATCAACGCCAGGCCCATATCTGTCTGAACGACGCCCCGAACTTCGCAGACCGGAATTGGATCATCCCGGTTCTGGTAGCGAACCATCAGATCGAATGACTCGTGAAACTCGCGTAGAAAACCTTTGAAAACCGTAGATCGACGAAACGTTCGATCAAACCACGTGTCCGTCAACAGGTTGGCCTGATCATCCATCGTGTCAGGCTGAGGAATCTTCAAAAGCGTATCGGGCGCGTCAGGATGTTGGTAAACGAATTGCCGGTTGCCTTGCGCAATGACTTCGCAGTTGGTCAGTTTTAGCACGTTCTCGATTCCACCTGTTTTCACGCTGTCAAATCCTTACGATTTTATGACAACGCAAAACAAGCCGGAGCACAATTGGGTATCTGAAACTGATTAACCCAAGCCTGTGGGATGGAGGGAGGTTTGAGCGAAAAGACAGTGCCTGCCCACGTCTATTCCTCGTAAACCAGTTTCCACGCTCCGTTTTCGACGACGTTGACAAAGACAGTGTCAGCGCCCTGATGATCATCCGGGCCGTAGGTGAGCCGGTTTCCGACCAACTCGTCCTCGTAGTCCAGACTTTCCATAGCCGCGATAAAACTGTCATGGGTCAGATCAGGGCCTGCGGCCTCCAGCGCTTTGACCATCATCTCAGCGGCAGAATAGCCCAGCATGGAAAATCCAACCGGGTCTTCGCCGGTTGCGGCCTTGTATTCCTCGATAAACGCGGCAGGGGCGGGATCATCAGCACGGGCCCAAAGATCTTTCCATGAGGCGGCGGCGTAGAACCCATCCGTCACGCCGCCTGGAACTTGTGCCACGACTGTCAGGAAGCTCGCAGAAGTGCCCATGAACTTCATATCGTTCAGGCCCATCTTTTTGGCTGTACCCACAACCGTGATCGCCTGACGCACACCCAGCGCTATCGTGACGATATCGCAGCCTTCTTCCTTGAGCTTGCTCAGTGATCCGACAAAATCGGTCTCATCCGGCTTGTGCGTCGTCTCAGCCACAAAGGCGATACCGGCTTCTTCGGCGCCAGCTTTGCTACCCTCCAGAATTTCCTCACCGAAATCCGTGGGCAGGTACATGGTGCAGACGTTTTGCGAACCGAACTCACCAGCCAGAAATTTCACGCCAATACGGCTTTGGTCAAAATAGGTTGAGAACGAGGTGAACTTATTCCTCATCGGTTCCTGTAGCATCTGGGTCGATGCGGTCAGAGGCGCGATGTTCGGAATACCCTTGGGATCAAGTAGCTTGAACCCCGCGAGGTTCATCGGTGTACCAAGCGATTGCAGCATGGCGAACACCTTGTCGCGGTTCAGCAGTTTGTTATAGCCCTGCATCGCGCGCGGCATCTGATAGCCGTTGTCCTCGACCACATAGCGGATGGTGCGGCCATGCACGCCACCTGCAGCATTGACCCGATCGAACACAACATTCGCACCCTTTGTGGCCGGAACGCCAACGGCGGCGAAAATACCGCTCAGATCGTTGACCGATCCGATGACGATCTCATCCTCCGTAACACCCTGCGTCTGGGCATTGGCCATGGTTGCAGACACTGTCAAAGCGGCCGCGGTCACAAGGCCCTTGATCCCATGAGTCATGACTTTTCCTCCCTTTGAATTTCCTTATTTATACATATCTTCAATAAGATGAGCGTGTTTCTGTTCTACAAAGCTGCGCTTCAGCTTCATCGTCGCGGTCAGTTCGTCGTCATCAGCAGTCAGCAAAACATCGATCAGGCGGAAATCCTTGATCTGTTCCACGCGTGCGAATTCCTTGTTAACTGCTGCGACTTCGCCCGCGATCTGTTTCTGAACCTCGGGAGCCGCGCAGAGAGAGGCGAAATTCGAGAACGGGATTTTCTGATCTTGCGCGTATTTCTCGACGTTTTCCTGATCGATCATGATCAGCGCGGTCAGGTATTTCCGGGCGTCCCCGATGATTACCGCATCCGAGATAAAAGGGCTGAACTTCAACCGGCTTTCGATCTCGGCCGGGGTGATATTCTTGCCGCCGGCGGTGATGATGATGTCCTTCAAACGTCCGGTGATGGTGACAAAGCCCTGATCGTCGACATGGCCTAAATCTCCGGTTCGCAGCCAACCATCAGCGGTAAAAGTCTCGGCTGTTTTGGCGTTGTTGCGCCAATAACCCTGAAAGATATTCAGCCCTTTCAGTTGGATTTCCCCTTGGTCCGAGATGCGGATGTCATTGCTGGCGATGGCTTGACCAACAGTGCCGATCTTGTTGGTTTCAACGCTGTTTGTCGTTGCAATACCCGAGGTTTCCGTCATCCCGAACCCCTCGACCAGCGGCACACCGATGGCCCAATACCATTTCAGTAGATCGGGTGAGATCGGCGCGGCTCCGCTGCCACCCCGGCGCAGTTTGTCCAACCCCAGCATCCGACGCAGGTTTTGCAGCACCAATCGATCCCATATCCAGAACCGGGCCGAAACGCTCATCGGAACGGTCTGGCCTGAGCACATGTATTCGGCCCGAGCAAGCCCGGCCTTCAGCGCCATCTGATACGCTGCCCGGCCCGTCGGGGTGGCATCCTGCGCCATGATCTGAACGTGGGAATAGACCTTCTCCCACACGCGGGGGACGGCGACGAAGGTAGTGGGTGAGACCTCTTGCAAGTTGGAGAAAACGGTCTCGGGGCTTTCGGCGAAGTTGACCACGCATTTTGCAGCCAGTGGGAAATAGATCGAAACAGCGCGCTCAAGGATATGACACAGCGGCAGGAAACACAGCTGTTCGTCGGTTTCAAAGGTAGGCAGGGCGCGCGCGCCGCTTTCGATGGCGGCCAAGATGTTTTCGTGGCTCAACATAGCGCCCTTGGGATTGCCGGTGGTGCCTGACGTGTAGATCAGCAACGCCGTGTCCTGAGGCGACGCCAGCGCCAGTTCAGCCTCGAACCGAGTTGGATCATCAGCCTCGGCGTGTTGTCCCAGCTTATACAGATCGTCGATCATCAAGCAGCGGGGATGGGTCAGGTCGTGCAGGCCCTCATCCTCAAGAATGATGACGTTCAGCAGGCCCGGAACCTCGGAATCGACCTCAAAGTACTTGTCCAGTTGCTCTTCGTTCTCGACGATCAGAAACCGGCTGTCGCTGTCATTGATCAGGTATTTCAACTGGTTGGCCGAGTCTGTTGTGTAGACGCCGGACGCGATACCGCCGACCGCCTGAATGCCCATGTCGAACCAAGCCCATTCCTTGCGGTCTTCGGACAGGATCGAAACAACCTCGCCGCGTTTCAGCCCCAGCTTACGCAGCGCCATCCCGATCCACTTGGCGTGTTGCCAATAGTCGGTCCACGAATAGGACTTCCAGATCCCAAGGTCTTTTTCGCGATGTGCGGTACGGTTCCCCAATGTGGCACAGCGTTTCTGGAACAGCTGGGTGACGGTGGTGCATTCATCCACATGCACCGGGCGTTGACCGGCGGTTGCGTTGAACCAGACGCCGTTGATATTGGTCTGAGGGGGCAGGGTGCTAATGTTCAACCGCTCACCTCCACGTCTTTCTGCGTTTCCAGCGGCGGCTTTCCCGCGCGCCTTCCTCTTGCACGCCCAGATAGAAGTTCTGGATGTCCTCGGACTGGATTAACACATCCGCGGCGCCGTCCATGACGATCCGCCCGACCTCCATCACATAGCCATGTTGGGCCAGTTCCAGAGCGGCTTTGGCGTTCTGTTCAACCAAAATCATGGTCATGTTCTGTTCGTCGTTCAGGCGTTTGAGGATACCAAAGATTTCCTGCACCAGCAGAGGGGACAGGCCCAGAGACGGCTCATCCAGCAGCATGATCTTCGGGTTCGCCATCAGGCCACGCCCGATGGCCAGCATCTGCTGCTGTCCACCTGAAAGTGTCCCGGCCTCTTGGGCGCGACGCTCTTTCAGGATGGGAAAGTAGGTGAATACCATTTCCCGATTGAGATCGATCTGGGGCTTGTCAGCCAGAGTATACGCACCAAGGTTGAGGTTTTCATCAACCGTCATTAGGGGAAAAACCTCACGCCCTTCGGGGACGTGGATGATGCCCATTTCGACAACCTTATGCGGTTCCGACCCCTGTATTTCGGTGCCGTCGAAAGTGATCTTCCCCTTTTCCGGGTCCATCACGCCCGAGACGGTCTTCATAAGCGTTGTCTTCCCCGCACCATTTGCCCCGAGGATCGAGACGATCTGACCGTGATGCACGTCCAGCGACACGCCGCGGATCGCCATGATGGGGCCATAGAAGCTTTCGACATTGCGGATGGTCAGGACGGGATCGCTCATGAGGCTTTCCCCAGATAGGCTTCGACCACGGCGGGGTGGGATTGCACTTCGGCGGGCGTTCCAAGCGCCAGTTTCGCACCGTCGGCCATGGCCAGAACCCTGTCGGACACACCCGATACCAGCCCCATGTCGTGTTCGACCATCAGGACCGTGATACCCATCTGTCGCCGGATGTCATCGATCCACCAACGCATATCCGTGGTCTCTTCGACCGAAAGCCCCGAGGCTGGCTCGTCCAGCAACAACAACTTGGGATCGGTGGCCAGTGCGCGGGCGACCTCGACGACCTTGCGCACACCATAAGGCAGGCCCGAGATCATCTTGTCGCGATAGGCCTGCAGGTCCAGAAAATCGATAATCTCTTCGACCTTCTCTCGGTTTTCGACCTCTTGCCGCCGGGCGGAGGGCAGGAACAGGACCTCGGACAAAAGGTTGGTGCGGCGATGCCGGTGACGTCCGACCAGCAGGTTCTGCAGAACGGTGGCGTGTTCGAACAGCTCGATATTCTGGAACGTGCGGGCCACGCCATAAGCGGCCACGCCCGAGGGTTTGACCTGTAGCAGATCGTGCCGGTTGAAGCGGATTGCCCCTGCGAACGGGTCATAGAAACGCGATATCAGGTTGAACACGGTGGACTTGCCCGCGCCGTTCGGGCCAACGATGGCAAAGACCTCGCCCTGTTCGACCGAGAAGGACAGATCGTTGACCGCGATCAGGCCGCCGAATTTCAGGGTGACGTTTTCGAACTCCAAAAAGCTCATCGCAGGCGTTCCGTCTTGAGGTAGGATTTCTGCCGTTTGAACATGTCCTTGCGGTAGAAGGGGAACAGCTCGAACCAGGTGCGGATTTTTAGCCAGCGACCATAAAGACCCATCGGTTCGAACAGTATGAAGGCGATCAGGATCATGCCGAAGATGCCGAACTCCAACCCTGGTATGGCGACTGTGTTGCCGCCGAAAAGCGCGCCCACGTATTCCTTTGAGATCGACAGGAACTGTGGCAGAAACCCGATCACGATAGCGCCCAAGAACGCTCCGTGGATCGACCCAAGCCCACCGATCACGATCATCATCAGCAGTTGGATTGAGATCAGAACGCTGAAGGTCTCGTTGTTGAACGCGCCCGCATACATGCCCATCAGTGCGCCGGCCCAACCCGTGACGGCGCAGGACAGGGCGAAAGAGATCATCTTGGTGCGTGCAATATCGATCCCCATCGCCTGCGCCGAAATCTCAGAGTCGCGCACCGCGATGAAAGAACGCCCCAAGGGCGCGCGCAGGAGGTTGATATAGCCGAGGGTGACCAGAACAGCGACACCTAGAACCAGCCAGAAGAACTGATCTGGTGTGGCCCAACGGTCAATCAGATGGCCGAACACCTCGACCCCGCCCAGATATTTGCCCGCCACGCCACCCGTCAGCGGTTCGGCCAGAACGATTACGTCATCCATCAGGATCGACAGCGCCATTGTAAAGATCGCCAGATAGATACCGTGTAGACGCAGGGCAGGGATGGCGACCGTCACTCCGGCAATTCCGGTCAGAATACCGGCCAGAGGGAAGGCGATCAGAAACGGCACGCCGGCCTCGACTAGGATAACATTGGCATAACATCCAAAGGCCAGAAAGGCGGCGTGACCTAGACTGACCTGTCCGGTATGGCCGGTCAGGACCATCAGGCCCAGCCCGGCGATGGCCCAGATCAGGACGTTTGTTAGCTCCCCGAGGTAGAAGTCATCTAACCACCACGGCGCGGCGGCGACGATGGCAAGAAGGATCAGGTAGAGGCTAAGCTGAAAACGATCCTTCCAGGGTCGAATGTCCTGCAGATAGTCGGTTTTGAACACGATCCGCATGGGCCTATACCTTCTTGACCCGAACCTGACTGAACAGCCCGTTGGGACGGAAGATCAGAACCGCCAGCAAAAGGGCGTAAGGCGCAATCTGACTGTAGCCCGCAGCGACATAACGGCTGGCAAACGGCTCGATGACGCCAACGATCAGCCCTCCGGCCAGTGCGCCCGGCAGGCTGCCCAGCCCGCCGATCACCGCAGCGGCGAAGGCCTTGATCCCCAGCAGACCGGTGGTTGGATCGACCGCGCCCTTGGCGGCAAACAACACGCCGGCAATACCCGCAACAACACCAGCCAAAGCCCAGATGAAACCCTGAACGCGTTTGACGGGAATGCCCATGTAATAGGCCGCCAACTGGTTCTGCGATGCACCCTGCATCGCCAGTCCAAGTTTCGTCCGGTTGAAAAACACATACATCGCCCATGTTAGCAGAACGGTGACGACGATTACGGCTACATCCTCCATGCCCAGAACGATGCCTCCAAACCGGAATTCCTTTCCGGCCAAAGGGTTCTGCAAGGTTTGCGGTTCATGCCCCCAGATCAGCCCGGCGACAAAGCGGATCACAAACCCTAGTGCGATGGTAAGGATGACCACGGCGGTTTGGCTTTCCCCGAACAGGCGGCGGATGATCAGCCGGTCGAGCAGATACCCAAGTGCCCCCATGATACCCAGCGAGATCGGCAGAGCGAGCCAGAAAGGCAGCCCCATATATTCGGTATTGGTCAGCCCGATGGTGACAAAGGCGCCCAGCATCATGAAATCGCCCTGCGCGAAGTTCACCGCCTCGGTCGCTTTGTAGATCAACACAAAACCAAGCGCGATCAGGCCATAGACACAGCCGTTTGCCAGCCCGCTGATCAGCAGCTGCGCGTTGTCCAATTTCACCCTCCCAGCCGGTAGACCCGACGATTTGACCACCCCGGTGGTCCTCCGTCACCCGGGGCTTTGTTCTACTATGGCGTGATAATCACCTTTCCGTCACTCTTTTTCAGTGCTTCGGCCAGATTTTGCACCAAATCCTTCAATGCAAGCCTTTCGGAAATATCGGTTTTCCAGCGACCGTCGGCAAAGCGGGCTTGAACCTCGCCCACGACGCGCGCCTGATCCTGCGGCGGGGTGGAGGTGACCCAATTGGTCAGCCAGAACCCTTCAATCCGTTTGCCCATAAAGATCAGTTGACCCATCTGCGTCAGTCGCGGCAGTTCGGCACTGAGCTTTCCATAGCAGATCCAACGCGCCTGATTGGGCATGGCGCAGAAGACCTCCTCGGACAGTTGGTCAGCAACGGCATCCAGGAACACGCGAGGTTTCAGCGCCTTGCTGACATCTACAAATTTCTGCGCGACATCCGGATCAGTAGTCACCAGTACCTCCGCCGCTCCGTGATCTTTCAACATATCGACCGTTTCACCGCGCCGTACCAGCGCGATAGGTTTCAGACCAAGATCGCGCCCAAGACCGCACATCAATTTGCCTAATTGACTGGTGGCAGCCGAGATTACAAAGGCATCCCCGGCGCTCTGGGCAATATCGACCATCGCCATCGCGGTCAGAGGGTTCACGATCTGCGCGGCACCGTCTTCGTCGGAAATTTCCGGGCGCAGCGGGATACACATCATGGCCGGGGCCAGAACATATTCGGCCCAAGCACCGGAACCGGCAGTGATGAAGGCAACGCGCTGGCCCATTAGCGCCTCGGAACCTTGACCGGTCGCAACGACATCGCCGCAACCTTCAAATCCGGCGGCAGAGCCTTTGACGCGGGGCTGCCCGTATTCGCCTTTGATGAAATGGATATCGGAAGGGTTCACCGAGGCCGCGCGCAGTTTTATCAATACCTGTCCCGGGCCGGGTTCGGGAACCGGCACCTCTGCTTCGGAAAGCCAATCAGCCGCGTCGCTGATATAGGGGCCGGTGGCTTCACCGGAATAGCCGTCGTGCAAAAGGACGGTTGCGAACATGGTTTGGGGCAGGGTGGTCATAGTTGTTCCTTGTTTCTGAACCGATCGGAATGCTGACGAAACCCAGTCACCGACAGCAACTGTAAAGCGCGCCGTGCAACATTTGAATTGGGGTTTGTTTACAAGTCGGTGACAGCCAAACAAAAGCGCCGTTGCGCGTCAATCGATCGATACCCTGACGTGGGTGGAACCTGCATCACGTCCGAAAGGCGGGCCGCCCAAACCGGGCGACCCGTCTGCTTCACTGTCCCGAAAGCAGATCGCGGAGTTCCTGAATTTTAACCGCAATCGTTTCTGGTGACGCCTTGATGTCGTCCAGAATTTGAATGGCCTGCGTTTGCAGGTCCTGCGCCAGTTCGCTTTCCTGAATTGAGGCGACCATCGTGTCATAGTCAAAATTCTCGAGGCTCAGCGTGCCATTCTCAATCCACGAGTTCAGCAAGTCCTGACCCTGAGTTGCCAGAGCAGCAACTTCCTCTCCGGCTTGATTGGCCAGATCCGTGGCTGCTTGCCCGGCCTGATCGGCTGCATCGGTGGCTTGTTCCGCGATGGACGACGCGCCCTCGGTCGCTTGATCGGCTACCGAGCTTGCGGCATCGTTGACTGCATCGGCAGCGTTCTGGGCTGCTTCGCTGACGGCATCGCCAGCATCCTGTGCTGCCGACTGCAATTGTTCGGCCGGTGTTGGTTCGGGTTTGGTAAGATAATAATATGCGCCAGCGCCAATCGCGGCGATGGCTACAGCTAATAGAATGGTACGCGACATGTGTCTCTCCTTTGGAAAATGTGTCGCCGAGATGGGTTAATTGTAACCAGATGCAAAGGGGAAATCCCGGAAGTTCTTTTCAAATCGGGGGATTGAGCCATGCTATGCCTATCCGCTGAAACGCGATGGCAATAACATGCCACCAGGCTTTTGCCCGACCACTACCCGCTTGTGATTGCGAAAAAGCGCCAACGGTGCGCGTTCGAAAATCTATCGCGTGTACAGCAGCGCAGGGCTTGCATAGCCCAATGGAAACCTATCAAACCGCCTGCTTCACAGAAAGACTTCAGCGCGCTCGACCACCCATACCATCGCAATCAGGCTGGCACACACAGCGACCGCTGCGCGCGATCCGACCCAAATCCGCCCCGGTTGTTTACGCAGGAACAGCACCAGCGGCCAGACCAGCAGGACGATCATCACTTGTCCGGCTTCCACACCGACATTGAATGCCAGTAAGCTGTGCCAGACATTCGGCGCATCAACGCGCAGTATCTGGTGCAGCATGAAGGAAAACCCGAACCCGTGTAGCAAGCCGATGCCCGAGGTAATTGCAAAAGCCTTCAGGTCTCCGTGTCCACGTTCTAGTGGTCGGATGGCCATCATGGCGGCATAGATGATCGACAATGCAATCGCCAGTTCTACGGTCGGGATGAACCACGCTCCGCTTGGTGCAAAACCAAAGAACCCGAGGATCAGCGTAATCGTGTGGCCAAGGGTGAATCCAGTCACTCGCGCCAGAAGGCTGTGCAGGTTCAATGCGCCGATGATCATGCAAAGCACGAACAGCACATGGTCAGGCCCTTCCAGAATATGTCGGATGCCTTCGACAAAAAAGGTGGACGCCGCCGCGGTCACAGACCCTGAGATTTTCACCGGTTCAGTCATCAGGCCTGTGGCACGATAGGTGCGGACCTCGTCGCCGTTGTAGTCCAGGATCAGGTTCGCGGTATCTTCTTGTCCTGCCAGGCCGGGATTGGTGCCATAGGACAGGCTGTAGGTTTCGACGGGCCCGGTGGCATAGTGCAAATGCAAATCCACCATCACGTCGCCGACATAGGTTTCGCTTGTTGCGAGGAACACCTCACCGTCAACCAAGGCGGTTTGCGCTTCGGCCAGCGTAGCGAACCCGGGTTCCGACCCCAGAGAATGCAGGCGGATGGCCATGATAGAAGCGTTTTGCGTCTGCTCATCAATGGTTAGAACGACCCCATCAGCCGCCAATTGCGCCAATCCCTTCGGGTCAGCGAGCAGGGCGTTTTGATCGACATAGTGCATCAGAACACCGTCTTCGATCCGGTTATATGTGAAAGGCGCAGGGGCCGGTAACCCATCCGGTCCCTCTGGCCCGACCAAGTCGGCAACCGCGTAGGACATCGGAATGCGCAGATAGACGTCCAGCCCGTCTTCCGAATGCAGAACATGATGCAACCGCACGTTCTGGTTCAGTTTGAAATGGGCAAGAGCTGGTTGGCAAAGCAAGCAAACGGTCAGCACGAGTATGGAGATAACAGGTTTCATGAGTTGCCTCCGGTTGTTGCGGGTTGAGCGTCCATGCGAGCTTCGAGGACCGTCAATCCCGACAGGAACCACGCTCCATTGACATGTTTGACGTCCAGCAATGCGCGGTAGGAAACGGTGCGCCGATGCATGTGGCCCCAATGCCCACCGCTGACGGCTGCCTCCCAACGGGCAAGTATTTGGTCACCGCCTTGGGCAAGTGGCTCAACACGCTCGACCTCCAAGCCTTCAATCGCATCGGTTTTGGCGACGGCCCCTGACGGCAGGGTGGCCGACAGTCCACGCATGGTTTCCGTTTTGACGTCACCAAGGTTTTCGGTTGTGACAAAGGTCTTCAGAGCGTTCGACAAGCGCTGGTCGTCTGTCTCCAACCTTGCCACGGCCAGATTTGAAATTAGGGCTTCGGTAATCTGTGTGGCCGCTGCCGTGTCCGTGACCGACTTGCTTTGGAAGGCAATCCTAGTCGTGATTGAAGACGCGGCGACGGACAAAAGGCAAAGTGCCAGACTTCCAGTCGCCAGTCCTTTCCAGTGGCTATCGCGTTTTTTGAACGCGAAACCGGCAAGCATCAATGCGAAGGCAAAAATTACAAATGATGGAGTTGGGATCTGAAAAGACCGGGTGGACGCGACGAATATGGGCGTAACCTCGGGCTCATTCCATTTTAGGATGTAATTCTTCCAAACGACCTCTGACGCCTGTCTGGTCACCTGACCGGGTACGGCACCTGCGGGATCGGTAACCTGAAGAGGAATGATTGTTGCATCCTCGGTGAACAATTCCCAGTCCAGAGAAACTTCCTGGGGTAGTCTCTCTTGCGGGTAGGAAAGGATTATTCCCAAAAGCGCAGTTGAGCGGTTGGTTTGTTCCAGATTTTCCAAAAGCTTCAAGCCCTCGACGCCTACAGATAACTGTTGGACTTTTGCGGTTGTGGGGCGAGCAATTTGCCCATCAATGACCATTGGGTTGCTGTTGGAAAACAGGTCGATGGCACGCTCGTTGACGACAGCCATAGTGTCACGGTCCAAATGAGTTGCGTCGCCAAGATCAAGGTTCGTCCACGTCTCAAGATCGCGCAGGCGAAAGATCACTTCGTGGCGCACTTCCCGAGGTTCAACGGAAACAAATGACATCAAGGCTGACTTATGGTGGCGGGTCAGGTTGGGGTTCGCAAATCGGCTGTACCAGGGATCTTCCCAATCGGGATGGAACACCTCTGGCTGTGAAAGGTATCGGTAATCCGTAACCGCCACACCCAAGTGATCAAAAATCACACCAACCGATGCGGCGGGCATTCCGCCTTGGGTGAGTGGGGGCACAAAAGTGAATTCAGTTGGTTGTTGATCAAAGGCGTAATCCAGGATGACATAGATCACCTGAGGGGAGCGGTTGTCCTGTACAGTGCGCCCATAAGTTGGCCTGAACGCCGTTGTCCGCGTTTTTCTGGGCCGGACTTCCAGCACATGGGTTTCAGGAACAAGCGCCGCGCCATCAGCGGATACCTGAAACGCCCTGCCGGTTCGCGCAGCAAGATTTGCCGCCGGGTCTTCGCCTTCTGGCGCTTTCTCCAAAAACGCATGAACGTCCGCGAAGTCGATTTCCAACGCGACCCGAACCTTTTTCTCCATCACCGAGATTTCGGCAAAGTTTGCAGCTGACTCCGCACCATTGGCAGGCAGCAAGTCAGCAAGTGCGGGGACCACCGATAAAACCAAAAAGATCGGCAAAAGGGTCAGACGCTGGAGCCAAGTCATTAGAAAATCCTCCGAATCTTGCTCTGCTCTGTGCTTCGCAATCAAGGCCCGAGGCGATGCCTGGAAATTGGAGCACAGAGCCCGACGCCGGACGGCGATGCCAACCGGCGCCGGTATGTATTTACGAGGTCACTTGGGCGTTGACTTCTCCGGATACGGGAAGTCATGACCCAAGGCTTCGCTGGCCTGTTCGTAGATCGGACGCAGGACATCATCGACATCCCAGACACCAGCGGCAATGAAATCACTGAAATCCAGTGTTTCGACACCCAGTTGTTCAGCCATGGCCGTTTTGTCATCCGGATTGGGCGGCTGCGCCGGGGCTGCCAAGGGCGGAGACCACGTGCGTTCTTCGGTCACTGCCATGCGCACTCGGATGTCGTCTTTGGTCACGTTCCAGACCATAAAATCGTCCGCAAGACTGAGCGGGCCGTCATAGGTTGACCGGATGCGTTCATAAACACCTGAGGACGTATCGTAGTCATTGAAGAAATGATACGCGACCGCCATGCGCGGTTTAATCTCGCTCATCACCTTGCCGAAGGCTTCTGGTGCGGTGTGCACCTGGGTTCCAACCTGCAAGGCCGATTCCGGTGTGAACTTCATCTTGCTGACCAATTCGGGTACCGCAATAAAGCACTCGTGGATGACCAGATCGGCATCCTTGGCATATTCGACAAACCATTTGTTCGGGTATGTGTCGGAACTGAAGACGAACTTCAGATCATTCCACTCCAAGGCGTAGCTTACAGAGCCATCGATGGAATGAATCGCCGGGAAAGAACGAATAACAACACCATTTTCTTCATAGACGGGCTCATTCTCGAGCTTGTAGTCAAACTCGGTCACATCCATCACGTAGCCGCGGAAATCAATGTTACCGGCGCGGCCAGCAAGATCCCAAGACAGCATTTCCTGCATGCGTTCAAGCGCATAGGCAGTTCCCAGTTCCGGAGAGGCGCCGCTTGGCCCCCAAACCCGCAACGGAACGTTACGCCCCATCAATGCGCCACCGATGAACAAATCGTGCAATGCACCGAAATGGTCCGTGTGAAGGTGGCCGATGAACACCTTGTCCAGATAGTTGTACGGGATTTGCAGCGAAGAAATGCGTTCAGCGGAACCCGATCCGATATCAAACAGGAACTTGTCGCCATTCCCAAGCTCAACCAGGAAACAGGCCGCGGCTTGTGCGGCTCGGGTCGTCGGCATCCCGGTTCCGCAGGCAACAACCCTCATTTCATCAGGTTGCAGGTCTTCACTGTTTGGATAGTAAGTCTCTCTCTCCCTGGCCTTGACCGGTGACACCTCTGGCGTCGTTTCCTGAGCCAAGGCCATCGAAGGGCCGAAAGCTTCACCAATGATCCTGAGACCGCCATTCGGCGCGGCCAACCAGATCCCAAAGGTAATACCGGCCGCGAGGTAGGCCGAGTATTTCAATAGCCGTTTTCGCTTTTTCATGAATCAACTCCCTTGCTGACCGAACGCGGCGGCCAAACCGGATTCAGATGGGGTCGCCGTCGTTGCGATCTTGGTTGCGATGCAAGGTCAGTGTCTCGCACGGAGCTGATGTTGGTAACGGAGTCACGGTGACACAGGGGTGACTCACTGCGAAATCGGGTGCATAATAAAATATGAATACGTCCAGCAAAGCAGCCAAAACAAACCGTTTTATGGACTCAGACATTCGCGATACCGACAAGGTCAGAGCGCTGCAATCAGTTTGCGAAAGTGATCTGTTTGCGCATTTGGACCGCCTTTGCGCCTTCCTGCAATACATCGTTACGGAGGAATTGGAAGGTCGCGGAGAGCTGATCCGCGGCAAGACGGTTGCGCAGGATGTTTACGATCGTGACCCCGCCGAAGAGGGCGACATCGAAAATGTGGTCAGAGTGGATGCTCGAAGATTACGCCAAAATCTGGAGCATTATTACGACACGACCGGCAGCACCGATCCAGTTCGTATTTTTGTAGATACCGGCGGCTACAGACCGCGATTTGAAAAGATTGAAGTCGCACTGCCTGACGAGAAAGCGCGCCCCGGGCGTGCCATCGGCTGGGCCGCACTTGCATTCGCAATTGGGACGGCCATTGGTGTCGGAGTGTCCTTCGGGCCGCTCAAGAACAGGTTTGGCACACAAGTTGAGGCTCCACCACAGGATCAAAGACAGGCGTCACTGCGTCGTCAGGCTGTCGTCGAACAATCGGCATCTTTGCTACAGGCCATGAACTTGGCGGATCAGGCTAGAAGCATGATGTTCCCCATGTTCGACCGTGATCGCCAACAATTGGTTGCAGATGCTTTTCACCGCGCAATTGAACTCGGTCCGGAATACTTTGGGGGCTACGCCGGAGCAGCGCAAACGCTTGGCACACTCGCAATCATGACCCCGCCGGGAGAGGAAAAGAGCGAGTTAATCGCGCAAGCCAAGTCCATGAGCGAGACAGCGCTGCGTCTTGCGCCTTCAGATTCGTGGGCACAGTCAGCCGCGGCCTGGGTAAGCTTTGCCGACAGAGACTACGAAGAGGCGATGAGAGTTTCGAGCAGGGCTGTCGCCTTGGCACCTGACGATGCGCATGTGTTGGATATCCATGGAGCAATTGCCCTGTTTTCAGGACGTTTTGCAGATGCAGCTGAAATTGCAGAAAAGGCCATAAACGCAGGTAACAGCAATCATCGCTTTGCGAACCGGAATATCTACGGAGCGGCAAACTTCCATCTGGGGAACTATCGTAAATCCTTGAACTCATTTTCAAAGGCGGCAGAGTATGGCGATCCCATCAGCGCCCCATCTTTCGCCTATCAAACCGCCGCATTGTACGCCTTGGGACGAACCAAGGACGCCGCGCGAAAATACTCTGAGCTAAAAAAGTCATGGCCCGAAGCAGACGTGGAAGCGATACTGACAGGTATCTTCAACGACCCGGCACATGCCAAAGAGGTCATGGATCGCATTCGGGCGCTGGAAGCCGAAAAAGACTAGGGCGGCCAGCCCAAGCGGTGCCGCACTCCGCCTCTTGGTCATAAAAGTCGCGACGAGAAGTTCTCATCCAATGGTTCCGCCCCGCCAATTTGTGAAGCGGTGGGGCGGCTACAAAGCACTAATGGGGCATGGGTTCTGTATGCGCCATTCCGCCCGAGATTTCTTCGGTCGCTTCCGGTTCCAGCGGCTTAGGCAGGATCAGATTCAGGACGATGGCGATCAGCGCAGCCGGGAGCAAGCCGGATGTTACCAAAATACGTGGCGTATCCGGCAGATGCTGGACCGCACCAGGTTCAAGTTGCAGGCCCAACCCAACGGAGAGTGCTATGGCAAAGATAACCATATTGCGTTTGTCCCAATCGACGTCTGACAGCATTGAAACCCCAGCAGCAACCACCATGCCGAACATAACGATCACGCCGCCACCCAGCACCTCGATTGGAACTGTTCGGATCACAGCGCCAACTTTGGGGATCAGGCCGCACAGGATTAGAAACAACGCTCCGATGGTGACGACGTGGCGGCTCATGACCCCGGTCATGGCGATCAGGCCGACGTTCTGGCTGAACGAGGTATTGGGCATCCCGCCAAAGATGCCTGCGATTGCGCTGCCGACACCGTCAGCATAGGTCGCCCCGGTGATTTCTTCCTCGGTTGCTTCTCGGCCAGCGCCGCCCCGGGTAATTCCGGATACGTCGCCCACGGTCTCAACCGCCGAAACAAATGCCATCAGGCAGAAGCCTAGGATTGCTGCGGCCGAAAACTCGAAACCATATTTGAAGGGTTGCGGCAGGGCAAAGGCCGCTGCGTTCTTCCACGATCCTGAGACCGCATCGAGCGAGAGCATTCCAGTCATCAGGGCAAAAACATAACCGGCGAGGATGCCGATCAGCACTGCTGAGACGGAGAGCATCCCATGGGTGTAGAACTTCAGTCCGAGGGTGACGAAGATCACAACCAGCGCGGCAGACCAGTTGTGCAAGCTGCCATATTCTGGCGTGCCAATTGCCGGAACACCACCGGCCGCGTATTGAATACCGACCTTTACCAAAGCCAGGCCAATCATCATGACCACCAGCCCGGTAACCAGAGGCGGCAGCGCAAAACGGATTTTGCCGATGATTGTGCCGAGAGCTGCGTGGAACAGCCCGCCAACAAGAACACCGCCAAACAGCGCGGCAAGCCCGTCTACGCCCTTTCCCGCAACAAGCGGAATCATAATCGGTATGAAGGCAAAACTGGTGCCCTGAACAATGGGCAGACGCGCCCCCACCGGGCCTGCACCGATTGATTGAAACAGCGTTGCAATGCCCGCAAACAGCATCGACATCTGAATCATATACAGCAGTTCTGGGAAGTCCGGGGAATTGGAACCAAAGCCGAAACCCGCCGCCCCGGCAACGATAATGGCTGGCGTCACGTTTGATACAAACATTGCAAGGACGTGCTGAATTCCAAGGGGAACCGCCTTTGCCAGCGGGGGAATGTAATTTGGGTCGCGGAGTTGCTCTGGCGTTCCGATAGAATCCATGTTCATTGCAATGTCCCGTAATGTTTTACGGGTATCAAATTGAGTTCTTTGTGGAATGTCTTTGGCAAGCGGAGTGACCCAAGGTTGCTTGCTGGGTAATGCTGCAATCTCTGGCATGTATCGGAAGGTGTGCTTAAGATTTAGAACTATGATTAAGACTGTGAACGCCAGATCGTTCCAGCACCAATCTCAAACAGAGTATCTGTCGTTCCCGGTTAGTACTGATCTCAGAGAGGGCGGTTCTTAGTCGGCGGGGGATAGCTTGGATTGAATGACAAACCGCGTTACGGGATCGGTTTCGGTATCGTCCAAGATCGCTTTTAGCTGATGGTCCAAACGATTGTCCTGCCAGTCACGCACCGCTATTGCGACGTTCAGAGCTAGCGAACTGTCTTCATTCAATACCCTGGAAAAAATACTCATGATTGGATCTCGCAGGTTCGCAGAGACAGTACCTGCTTTTGCCAGTGCCCGTATTAGGTTCTGCCGTTCATCTGGTTTTCGACCCGGCCTTTCAAGGGCATCTTCAACCGCTTTCACAGCAATCAACCCGTCCAGTTCCAAACCAGCAAGCGCCCACTCGAACAGGTAACCACCGCCGGATTGCAAAGCACGCGGGTAGCGTGAGCGCACGAACGCGGCGGCCTCGGAATCATCAGCCTGTAGACCCAGAAGAAGAATTGAAACGGGGACAAACCTGAACCGATTAATGTCGCGAAACTCTGATTCCAATAGGTCTGTAGACGCGAATGGGCGCGCGGCTTGTACAACGGGGTAGGGCGCGCGATCCAACTCGATCAATGCTGTGTCACGCAGGACGCCATCGGCAGAGTTCAAATAGTCGGCGAAGAACTCAACGCGTTCTCGGGAGTACTTGCTGCCAGGCGGCCAGTTGTCGGCAGCTTTTCTAAGATCTTCAAGAAACCTCGTCCTGTCTGGCGTCAGGGCGAAGATCCTTCTCCAACTGCGTGAAACGCTGCGTCCGGCGGCGTCTTTGTCGACAGCGCCATACGTAAACAGAATGCTCGTGTCAGGGTTGTTACGAAACACCGATCGGGTATTGCTATCGACGAGAAACGGGATCTCTGGCAGTCGTGCAAGGTCCTCGGGCGAGCCCTTGATCAACGTGATCGGGGCGTACTTAAATGAGTTCTCCGGTGAAGGTCTCGCCAGAACGATAATCTCTGCAGACAGAAGGTGGTCCGCCAGTGAGGCGTCCGGCAACGTGATGCAAACTGCGCACGCGATAGCAGGTTTGGGAGGACCGACGGCGGCGAGCATTACGCCAACAACCAACAGGGGGCCTGCGAAAACCCCGAACAGAGCGCCGCGGATCGGCAAAGGGTTCTTAAAACTGAACATTCAAGAAATCCTCTCCGTAGCTGTCCGCGAACACATCAGGCCATTTGTTACCCATCTAATCATTTATCACATCGAATAGGCCATTAGTGTCAGTTAATACGGCACGCCTTTATTCCAAATTTACAATGACCCCTGTCGAGGCCTTGGCCGCCTCACCTCAAAAAGAAGATTCACCCTAATAAATTTTCCGTTCTGATCCGCACTTTGCTGTCGGTTCAAAAAAATCCCGAATGCCAAATTGAAGTGCTAAGGTGCATTGGTAATTGAATTTCTTTGTGCGAGCGCCTCCTGTTTCGCACGCATTCTATTGATACCAATTGACCGAGGGCATGTGATGGAATTCTTTGTTGATGGGCTGAACGGCATCCTCTGGAACTATGTCCTTGTCTACGGTCTTTTGGGCGCCGGCCTCTACTTTACGATCCGACTAGGCGCACCGCAGTTTCTGCATTTTGGCGAAATGTTGCGTGTCATTACGTCAGCCCGCAGTACCGACAAACGCGGTATCACGCCGTTTCAGGCCCTTACCGTCAGCCTTGCATCGCGCGTCGGCACCGGGAACCTTGCTGGCGTTGCCGTTGCGCTGACGCTGGGTGGTCCAGGGGCCATTTTTTGGATGTGGATGGTAGCGCTGGTCGGCATGGCAACTGCGTATTCCGAAAGTACCTTGGCGCAGCTTTACAAGATCACCACCAAATCGGGCGACTACCGCGGTGGACCAGCGTTCTATATCTCTAAAGGCCTGAACGCACCGTGGGCCGGGGTGTTGTTTTCTGTCTGCCTGATCTTCAGCTTTGGGCTGATCTTTGTCGCGGTTCAATCCAATTCGATCGCCGAAGCCCTAAGCGGCGCTTTTGGCATTGAAAAGCTCTGGGTTGGTGTCGGCATCGCTGCAGCAGCGGCGTTTGTGATCTTTGGAGGCATCAAGGCCATTGCCCGCGTGGCCGAGATTCTGGTCCCGTTCATGGCGGGTGGGTATCTTTTGATCGCGGTTATCGTAATGGTGCTGAATATCACCGAGGTGCCGGGCCTGTTATGGCTGATCGTATCCAACGCATTGGGGCTGCAAGAGGCGGCGGGCGGCGTCACCGGAGGCGTAATGGCGGCCATGCTGAACGGTATCAAACGTGGCCTGTTTTCGAACGAGGCAGGTATGGGGTCCGCCCCAAATATTGCTGCAGTTGCCACGCCATCGCCGCATCACCCGTCCAGCCAGGGGCTGGTGCAGGCGTTTGGCTGTTTTGTCGACACCATTCTCGTCTGCACGGCGACTGCGATTTTGATCCTGCTTTCCGGTGTGATCGACGGAAGCGGGACGACCGGCATGCAATTGACCCAGAACGCGCTGGACGTTCATCTGGGTCCGGTGGGTACGTATTTTATTGCCGTCGCAATCATATTCTTTGGATTCACATCGATCCTCGGCAACTACTCATACGCAGAAAACGCCATGACCTTTCTTGGCTTGGAAGGCAAAGCCGCCATCGCTGTTTTGCGGGCCGCATGCCTGGCGATGGTGGTTTGGGGCGCGCTGCAGACCGTGGCCACCGTTTTCAATCTGGCGGACGCGGCAATGGGGCTAATGGCCGTTATCAACTTGACTGCTATCCTACTGTTGTCGGGTACAGTTTATCGCCTGACCAAAGACTATTTCGGCCAGAGAAAAGCCGGGAAAGAGCCGACTTTTGTCCTTGAGGGGTTCGAGGGAGAGACTAAAGGCGTTTCAGCAAAGATTTGGAACGAAGATGCGCAAACCGATTGATCCCGAACAAATCCAAACAGAACTCAACAAGATCGCAAACCGCATGGCCGGTGTGTCCGAACGTGGAGAGGTTGCCGACTACATCCCTGAACTTGCAGATGTCTCATTGAACCAATTCGGAATTGCAGTGGCCCCGCTTGAAGGCCCTCCGCTGATCGCAGGTGATAGTGACGTTCCGTTTTCGATCCAGAGTATCTCTAAGATATTTGGCCTGGTTGTCGCTCTCAAACATACCGGTGCGACGCTGTGGCGGCGGGTTGGGCGTGAACCGTCAGGCGACCCCTTCAACTCGATCGTTCAGTTAGAGTTCGAACGCGGGAAGCCGCGCAATCCGTTCATCAATCCCGGAGCGATTGTGGTAACGGATGTCATTCTGAAACATGAGCCTGAAACCCGCGACCCGTCTCCGGTTCTGGAACTGTGCCGCCGTCTGGCAGGAACGCCTGAAATTGCGGTGGATGAAGAGGTCTTTGCTTCAGAGGTTGCCACAGGCGACCGGAACAGGGCTCTGGCTTACTTCATGTTGGCCGAAGGAAACATCAAAGGCGATGTACAAGAAGTCACCGAGAGTTATTTCCGTCAGTGCAGCATCGCAATGAGCTGCCGCCAATTGGCTATGGCGACACGTTTTCTTGCGGCCGGAGGCGAGGGGGCAGATGCTGAACTCGCCGGAATTACGCCCGAGCGCGCCCGACGCATCAACGCCCTGATGATGACCTGCGGGTGTTATGATGCCTCAGGTGAGGTTGCTTTTCGTATAGGTCTGCCATGTAAAAGCGGTGTTGGAGGAGGGATCGTCGCCATCGCCCCCGGCCTTGGCTCGATCGTGGCATGGAGCCCCGGGCTGGACGATAAGGGGAATTCGGTTCTTGCCCTTAAAGCCATCGAAGATCTGGCACATGGACTGGGTTGGTCCGTCTTTTGATTTCTAGAAGTTGTTGCACATAGTTCGGATGCCCAATGGACTTTATGAAGCGAGGTTTGGTGCCAGAGGTCGCTAGTGCGAAGCCCGCAGAACCGAGAGTGAGATTGCTATGTCCTGAGCGGCAAGACCGGTAAGATCAGCAATAGTGATTTCGTTTTGCGACTGTCGGCCTGGGTGGCTCCGCGACAACACATGCCCAAGCGCTGCAACATCCGCGTCGCTCAGACGGCCCGCTTTGTGCAACGTCTGGAACTCTCCATGATCAAGCGACTGCTCAACTGAGTCACACACACGCAAATCGGCTGTGGCGATCAGGTCTGAATCCAACTCTTGTTTTCCCGGACAGTCCGCACCAATCGCTGTGATGTGCGTGCCAGGGCTGATCCAGTCCTTATCGATCACCGGCGTTTGCGCGGGGGTCGTCGTGATGATGGCTTGTGCCTGCTTGCACGCATTTGGCAGGTTGTCCGTTGCGACAGCGGTTAGCCCCGAATTGCCAAGATCATCAGCGGTTGCCTGGGCCTTTTCAGTGTCTCGACCCCAATTTACAAAGTTCAACTGCCGATCCGGGATCAACTGTTGCAAACACTGCGCCTGATGACGTGCTTGCAATCCTGTTCCGACAATTAGAACCAGTTCAAAACCTTCGACGGCCAGAGCTTGCGTTGCCAACGCGCCGCCGATCCCGGTTCGAATATCGGTCAGCCAGCCTTCGTCCTGCAAGACCGCTATCGGCGCGCCGGTCTCAGCTGAAAAGACAAGGTTCATTCCGTTTGAGCTGGGTAATCCATTGGCTGGATTATTGTAAAATCCCGTCGCGATCTTGATGACGAACGCCTCATCGCCCTCGATATGGCCGGATTTAACGTGGCAGTCGCCCGAGACTTCGGGGAAGCCCAGATAGGTCACGGGCGCGGTTTGCACTCTGCCATCTGCGGCCGCGATATACGCGTCACGCACCGCATCAACGGCGGTCGAAAAGTCGAACAGACTTTGAATACGTGCCTTGTCCAGCTCAATCATCAGTGTTCTCTACTGACCGCTGTGACGCCCGAGGAAGCCTGAGAATTTGGCCAAACCGGCCCTCAGATCAGCTGTCGGGTTCGTGTACCCCAAACGTAGCCACCCCTCCATATCCATGGCGCTGCCGGGGGTCAGCATGACGCCTTCCTCTTTCAGCAGAGTCACGCAAAGATCGCGCGATGACATGGGCAGATCGTATTTCAAAAGGGCCGTCGTGCCGGACTTTGGCTTTACCCAGCTGATCAGTGTTTCATTCGCTATCCAGTCCTCAACGATCTGCAAATTTTCGCGGGTAATCCGTTGCGCGCGCGCCAAAATCTTGTCGCGGTTTTCCAGCGCTATCGCCGCCAGCAACTCATCAACCTGGCCGACCGAGATTGTGTTGTAGTCGCGGTGGATCATTACGTCGTGCAGCATGTCCTTCGGTCCGGCGATCCACCCGACACGCAGGCCGGCCAGTGAATAGGCTTTGGACATGCCCGCCGTGCTGATCCCCTTTTCGTACAAGTCCGCAACAGCAGCGGTGAAGCCATCGCCAGTTTGGTCGGTACCGCGGTAAACTTCATCACACAGCAACCACGCGTCAACGCTTCGCGCGATCTCGACAATCTGCTCCAGCATCTCACGATCCATCAAAGCGCCGGTCGGATTGTTCGGGTTGTTGATTGCGATTAGCCGGGTATCGGGGCGCACCATTGCGCGCAGCGCATCTAGATCGGGCAAAAAGTCATGCTCGGGTCGCAGATGCAGCAACTCGATATCCGCACCGATGCTTTCCGGGATCGAGTAGTGCTGCTGATAGGTAGGGATCACAGAAATCACGTGATCTCCCCTCGCGACTAGCGTTTGGTGCACCAGAGAGTTGGCCCCGATGGTTCCATGAGTGGTCAGGATATTGTCGCAGGTTTGGTTTTCATACAGATCACAGATCGCATCGCGCAGCCGATCGGACCCTTCGATCGCGCCATAGGTCATCTTCATGACCGACAGGTCGTTCAGAATGCTGTTGTGCTGACCGGCCATTTCAAACAAGTCACCCAACGTGATCGATTCAACACAGGTTTCCGCCAAATTGAGCTCACACTTGGTCTCGAACTCATTCATCCACATTTCGACGCCGAAGGGTCTGATATCCATGGGGTTCTCTCCTACAGTCTCAGTTACGCCGAAGCCGCGTCGAAGACGGCGCGGGCCATAAAGATATCTTCCAGCCCCAACCCGATGGAACGGAAAAACACTGGCTTGCTGCCCGAGGGCTTCTTGCAGTTGTCGGTTTGAAGCTCGGCCAGATCACCCTGAATCGAATCCGGCGACCATCCGGCCTCGGCCGCCAACTTCATCTCACCGGCCGAAGCGGGCGTGGTGGCACGGTAGTCGCAGTAAACCTCGGCACTGTTCAGGAATGTCGGGTCGACCTCATGCGCGTTGGTGACGTTGGTGCTGATCGAGGTGATCAGCACGCCCGGTGCGACCGATGTAGTGTCAAAAACTGGCGTCCCGGATGAAGTGCAGAGCATGATGACATCTGCGCTCAGCCCGGCAGCCGAGGCGCTTTCGACAATCTGCACCCGCGGGTCTGCATCGCACCATTGCGCGGCAAGGTCGGCGTTGCCAGCCAGATTTGGCGAAAAAACGCGGATCTCTTTCCAATTCCGCAGGGCCAGAACATGTTTCAAATGTGCTTGCGCCACCTTACCCGATCCGATGATCGCCAAAGTTTCAGCGTCTCCTCTGGCCAGATGGTCCACGGCCAGAGCGGTTGTCGCGGCGGTGCGCTCGGTGGTCAATTCACCAGAATCGCACAGCATCAGCGGCTGACC
Organism: Ruegeria sp. ABF4_144; assembly: GCF_056160045.1. Classification (NCBI taxonomy): domain Bacteria; kingdom Pseudomonadati; phylum Pseudomonadota; class Alphaproteobacteria; order Rhodobacterales; family Roseobacteraceae; genus Ruegeria; species Ruegeria sp. ABF4_144. The sequence goes on along the minus strand of NZ_JBSWWK010000001.1, from coordinate 1,540,073 downwards.
TGTCTCCATCGACATCAGAACAGTCCAGGCAGTGATGACTGGCTTGCCGGGGCGCACCAGATACGGCGAGAGCTTTGCGCCAAACAAATCAGCGCCAGTACTGGCGCCCAGATAGGTGATAAAATCACCTTTGCCCTCGGGGAACAGGGTCAGGGTTTGTGCGGGCTGAACGGCCTGGCCACGGCCAAGTTCGGTAAACAGCGCGCGCATTGCGCCCAAAGCGTCTACTTTGGGTAGAACCTCCTGCACGGATGCAGCGTTCAGTACGAGGGCGGCCGGGTTTGTGTCAGTCATGACGGATTCCTTGGTCTTTGATCCGGGTCCTAGCCCGGCGTTTGTTTGAATTCCCGGATGAAGTTGGAAAACACTTCGGTATCCGGGTTCGAGAACATTTTCTCCGGCGCGCCGCTTTCGGCAATTTCGCCCTGATGCAGGAAAACGATGTCGGTGGAGACGTCACGGGCAAAAGCCATCTCGTGGGTGACGATGATCATGGTGCGCCCTTCGTTGGCCAGTTCCTTCATGACCTTCAGTACTTCGCCGACCAATTCCGGGTCCAGTGCCGAAGTGGGTTCGTCAAACAGGATAGCGTCTGGCGCCATCGCTAGAGCGCGGGCAATGGCGACACGCTGCTGCTGACCGCCCGACAGGGCCCAGGGGTACATGTCTGTACGCTCAGATAGGCCAACGCGGTTTAGGATGTGTTCTGCCTGCTCCCGCGCCTCGGCCTTGGGTTTGCCCAGAACGTGAACAGGACCTTCCATCACGTTTTCGATCACGGTGCGGTGGGTCCACAAGTTGAACTGTTGGAACACCATGCCCAGACGTTGACGCAACCGCTCCACGGCCTTGCGGTCGGCGGGGCGATCGTTTTTGAACAGGATTTCCTCGCCATGCACATGAATGCGCCCAGCGGTCGGAACCTCCAGCGCGTTCAGGCAACGCAGCAACGTACTTTTGCCCGAGCCGCTGGAGCCAAGAATGGAAATCACGTCATGCGCATGCGCCGTCAGGTCGATGCCCTTGAGGACTTCGACGTGGCCAAAGCTTTTCCGAATTCCTTCGGCTTTCAATACAGCCTGCGTATCGGTCATGTTCGGCTCTCCATGGTCAAACCGGCTTAGCGGACTTTGAAAAATTGCGGGTTCAGCATGATCTCGACCCGGCGCCAGACCCAAACCAGCACGGCGGTCAGGGCGAGATACAGAACCGCCGCCCAAAGATAGGCCGACAGGTCGAAAGTGCGCGAGAAGATCAGGCGTGTTTCTCCGAGCAGATCAAAGATCGTCACTACGCTTGCCAAGGCACTGGCCTTGATCAGCAGGATGACCTCATTTCCCAACGCAGGCCAAGCGATGCGGTAGGCGTGGGGAAAGATCACCCGGCGATAACGCGTCAGGGGCGACATACCGATGGCATTTGCGGCCTCGATCTCTTGCTGCGGAACTCCCATCAGGCCACCGCGCATGATTTCGACCTGATAGGCGGTCGAGCTGATCACAAAAGTAAGAAGGGCGCAGAAATACGGTTCGCGGAAGTAAGTCCAGAGACCGATATCCTGCAAGTAGGGCCGGAACTGGCCGGATCCATAGTAGATCAGGAATAGCTGCGCCAGCATCGGAGTGCCGCGAATGAACGAGACATAGATGCGCACCGGAACGCTGAAGACAGCAGGTCCGTTCAGCCGGATCAGCGCCAGAGGAGGGGCCAGAATTGCGGCCAGCACCGCCCCGACCCCGGCGAGTTGAATCGTGACCCACAGCCCTTCGAGGTATTTGGGCCAGTATTGCATTAGCAACTCAATCGGGTTCATACACCGGCCCTCCGCACGCCGCGATTGGCGCGACGTTCCATCCTGGCCAGAACAAACTCGGAGATCAGGCAAAGTGCCCAATAAATCAGGCAGGCGGCTAGATAGAAGTCGAAGGGCAGCTTCGTATAACCTGCGGCAACTTTGGTCATGCGCATCAGATCATCCAGTGCAATTACCGACACCAATGCCGTGTCCTTCAGCAGGTTGATCCAGAGGTTGCCAAGGCCGGGTAGGGCAAACCGCCAGATTTGAGGCACCTTGACCCGAAAGAAAATCTGCCTTGGTGTCATGCCGATGGCCATCGCGGCCTCTATCTGGCCCATATCCAAAGACTGAAACGCGCCGCGCAGCACTTCGGCGGCAAAGGCACCGAAGACCATACCCAAAGCGATAACGCCCGCCGCCATTGGCGAGAAATTCACCGGCGGCTGATCAAGGGCGCTCATGAGCGCGTTCAGGCCAAGACCGACGCCGTTATAAATCACAAACAGCGTAAGAATTTCAGGCAGGCCGCGCATGGTTGTGGTGTAAAACCGCGCTGCCAGCCTGAGGGGGGCTGACCTTGTCAGCGACATGGTCGAGAACACAAACCCCAGCACCAGACCGACCGGCAAGGCCAGCAGCGCCAGTTGCAGTGTCACCCGAAGACCGGCCAGAAGTTCGTCCCCCCAGCCGGCGTCCCCATATGCGAACAGATCAAGCATTCACGTGCCTTATTCGGCCTTCATAGTGCGAACGTTGATGTCGAAGTAACGGTCGTTGATCTCTTTGTAGGTTCCGTTCTCGATGATCGTTGCCAGCGCCGTGTTCAGGGCCTTGACCAGTTCGGTGTCTTCCTGACGGACTGCGATGCCTACGCCGTCGCCGACGAACTCGGGGTCGGTGATCGGTTCACCCGCAATCTCGCAGCAGGCACCGTCATCGGTTTTGTTGACCCATTCGCTCAACGGGATGGTGTCGCCGACCATGATATCGATCCGTCCGCTGGCCATATCGAGGTTGGCTTCGTCCTGCGTTGCATAAAGGCGCAGGTCGGCATCGGGATAGATCGCCTGAATGAAATCTGCCTGTGTGGTGCCCGATTGCGCGCCAAAGGTTTTGTCAGAAAGTGCCTCGGCCGAGAAATCGGTGATGCCTGCATCTTTGGGCGCAACATAGCTCATGGCCGCCAGATAGTAGGGGTCGGAAAAGGCGACCTTTTTCTTGCGTTCTTCGGTGATGAACATCGAGGCGATCACAAAGTCATACTTGTTGGCGATCAGGCCGGGGATGATGCCATCCCAGTCCTGCGCGACCAGATCACACTCGCGACCCATTTCAGCGCAGAGCGCTAAACCGATATCCACATCGAAACCGGCCAATTTACCTGAGGAATCGATGAAGTTGAACGGAGGGAAGGCCCCCTCAGTGCCGAGGCGCAGCTTATCTTCGGCAAGCGCTGAAGTGGCAGAAAGACCGACCATTACGGTCAGGCCAGCGAGTGTTTTGGTAACGAACTTCATGAGTGTTCTCCTCTGTTGACCGGGGCGGTTTGGCCTCGGCGTGTACGGGTTTTTGTGCTTCAGCAGCGGCTTGCTACTGCTGATTGGAAAGTCTCAAGGCTGATGTTTCGGCCGGTGATCACCACAATGGCTCGGGTGGGTGTCATGTCCCGCACCTCGGGGCTGAGGGCAGCGATTACGGATGTTATGGAGCCGCCCTCAACGATCATGCCTTCGGTTTCAGCAAAGATCGCCATTTCGGGGGCTAAAGCGTCCTCGGCGATCAGGACCGCGCGATCCATGAAGTCACGTACAATCGGGAACGTATAACGATTACGCATCCCGATCGCGCCTGTGATGCAACTGGCCAGGCTGGGATGTTCGTCGACATGAACAGGTTTGCCCGCTTCGAGGCTGCGCACCATGCCGGGTTCTATCTCCATCGACGAACCAACCACTGCTATCTCAGGAGAAATCGATTTTGTGGCCAATGCGATACCGGACAGCAGACCACCGCCGGACAAAGGGGCGACGATCATATCTGCATCGGGAAGATCGCTTAGCGCTTCAAGCGCGATTGTACCCTGACCGGCAATGACATGCAGATCGTCATAGGGATCAGCCCAGGTATAACCGTGCTGTTCGATCAGCCGATCGGCGTGATCCTGAGCCTCGTCCTGGGTGTCCCCGCACACAATCACTTCGGCGCCAAGGTCTCGCATCGCCTGACGTTTGTTTTCAGGACATAGCGAACAAACGACCACCCGTGCTGCTGCGCCAAGGCGCTTCGCCAGATACGCGACGGCCCGGCCATGATTGCCGCTGGACACCGCAATGATGCCACGCGCCTTTTCTTCGTCGCTAAGCTGGAGAATGCGGTTTGACGCCCCCCTGAGCTTGAAACTGCCGGTGGTTTGCAGGTTCTCAAGTTTGAGCCAGATTTCAAACCCGGCGCGCTCAGACAGTGCTTCTGAGAACACCAATGGCGTTTTGCGTACGATCGGAGCAATCCGCTGCGCGGTGCGCATGATGTCCTGGAGCGAGACGTAGCTGCTGGGCGAAATCATGCCAGATCTCCTGTCATGAAAAGAGCATCGCCGCGTGTCACGATGACCGTCGGGGCATCCAGCGCAGGGATGCGGGCCCAAAAGCCGATTCCGGGCACTGATGGGTATACCGAACGCATGCGTTTCAATTCTGGGCCTCCGACTTGGACATCTCCAAATCATGGCAGGCACGCATTGAGGAAAAATCTGTATTTTCAGAAGTAAACTTTTAACCGTTCAAAAGTAATTGGGGTCAGTTCTGAACTTCAGCCAGCGTTTTAAGGAAAAGCTCGACGCGCTTGTCCCCGTGGCCCTTGCGGCTGGCCAGTTTTATGTCGGTGTCGTAAGCGTAAACTTTAGGCAGAAGAGATTTCAATTCGCCGTTCTCAATCCACGGTTCGCAGGCGTGCCGGGGCAGGTAGCCCAGATACAAGCCGCTCAGCACCATGCCCAACATGGCTTCCATCGTGGCCGCCGTCGCGGCGCTAGTGAAAAGACCGTGTGGTTGTGTTTTGTCCCGGTCGTCAAAGCTGCGTTCAGAATACCTTGCTTTGGTGACCGCCTGTTCGATCTCTTGTTCATCTTCAAGATCAAAGGCGGGATGGGCGCGGCCACAACATAATAGCTGTCTTTCAACATTAACGGTCTCGGCCTTCAGCGCTGCGGACAGTTCCCGAAAGGGACCGATGGCAATATTCAGTTCATTGTTGAGCAGCGCCCGTTCCATCTGTGGGGCGCTCATGATGGCGATGTTCAGGGAAATCTCGGGCGCCTGCGCGGCAAACTTCTGGATCACTTTATAGATCGGGCAACGCAGATTGGTCATGATCGCGTCGTCCATTGCGATGCTAAATTGACCGTGCATGTCACCATTATACGCCTCGACCGATCTGGTGAATGTTCCGATGGCCTGGCTGAGCGGTCGCAGCTCCTCGTATACAAGGTGCCCGCCTTCGGTCAGTTGGAACCCGCCGCGTCCACGGTCGCACAGGCGAAACCCCAAGCGGGTTTCCAGATTTGAAATGGCCGCGCTGATAGCGGACAGGCTCATGTTCAGACCGTACTGAGCGGGAGACAACCCGCCGGCCTCAACCACATGCGCAAAGACCTGCAAGAGTTTCAAATCGGCACCGTGAAGGCTCAATTGAACCGGTGCTGATCTTTCAGGGATGTTCTTCCCTGACAATGACTTACCTTTTTGCATTTGAGGGGTGCCTCTCAAATTTTGCACTGGCACAGTCTAGTGAAAGTCACCTCGGGTGGAAATATGGCGGCGATGCTAGTTCTCACGATATCCCGGACCACGTGGCCAATTTGATCCTACAGAGAGTGTGATCGACGTCTGGTCACCAGAAGGCGTAGCCTAGAGCCGAGGCTACGCCTCACAGGCTCAAACGCAAGAACGACCTGCCGACTTAATTGACAAACCCCCAGTCAGTTGTCAGCACGCCCCAGAATTTTCCAATGAAAAACCGAAACCAAACGATGTCTGTTTTGTTTCCGGAAATGTCGCAAGTATTTCAGCGGTCAAAAGTGACTGAAATAGTTTGATGGTCGTGAGGTGCCGCTGTTTGATTCTAAGACAGCGGAGAATTGGGAAGCCGGTGTAAGTCCGGCACTGCCCCCGCAACGGTAAGGAAGGTCAGGTTCGACAATCAACCACTGGGACGAGGATCCCGGGAAGGTCTCGCAACCGGGTGTAAACCCCTTTTAAGTCCGGAAACCAGCCTCTCAGATATGTCAAACCGCGGGTGGCGGTGGGGGCACGGGTTTCGGACGTGATCCTCGCACGCCTCCGGACAGGTCCTCCTTGTCATCTGCCCAAGCAATGCCGCGGGGCGCGGCAGGAGAGCCAGAAATGAACACTATTCAAAGCCTGTTGGCGCGTCGAAACCCGGGCTATGCTCTGGAACAGGCGTTTTATATCGATCCCGAGATTTTTCAGACCGACCTTGAAACCATCCATTACCGCGACTGGCTGTTTGCCATTCCAGCCTGTGAACTGGTGAAAGCAGGCGACTACGTGACGTACAACGTCGGGGCTTACCGAGTGATCATCGTGCGCGGCGCCGACAATCAGATCCGAGCGTTTCACAACACCTGTCGCCATCGCGGCTCCGTCATTTGCAAGGCGGCAAAAGGCAATGCGCCCAAACTGGTTTGTCCGTATCACCAATGGACCTACGAGCTTGACGGCTCACTGCTCTGGGCCCGTGACATGGGGCCGGACTTCGATCCCAAACAGCATGGATTGAAGACAGTCCATTGCCGCGATCTTGCCGGGTTGGTCTTCATCTGCCTTGCGGATAATGCGCCAGATTTCGACACCTTCGCCAACACTGCGCGCCCATATCTTGAGCCGCATGATCTGGGGAATGCCAAGGTCGCCTTTGAAAGCTCGATCATCGAGAACGGCAACTGGAAGCTGGTCTGGGAAAACAACCGCGAGTGCTATCACTGTGGCGGCAACCATCCTGCTTTGTGCCGAACTTTCCCCGACGATCCGGGTGTAACAGGGATAGAAGGCGGTGAAACACCAGCCTACATGCAGGCCCATTTTGACCGGTGTCAGGCTGCGGGCATGCCATCGCAGTTCTATCTGAATGATGATGGCCAATACCGTCTGGCGCGTATGCCGCTGAAAGAAGGCGCTGAGAGCTATACGATGGACGGAAAGTCCGCTGTGCGCCGCTGGTTGGGCCGATCTCCCTTTGCGGATGCGGGATCGTTGTTGAAGTTCCACTATCCAACCACCTGGAACCACTTCCTTGCCGACCATTCGATTGTTTTCCGAGTCACTCCGATCAGTCCGACAGAGACCGAAGTCACGACCAAATGGTTGGTCAACAAAGACGCGGTCGAAGGCGTAGATTACGACGTGAAACGTTTAACCGAAGTTTGGGTCGCCACGAATGACGAAGATCGTCAGGTGGTCGAGGATAACCAGCAGGGCATCAACAGCCCGGCCTATGTGCCTGGTCCGTACTCGCCAATTCAGGAATCCGGCGTTCTGCAGTTCGTGGATTGGTATTGCAACACGTTGTCGGCCCGCCTGGCACCAAACACGCTGGCGGCGGAGTAAGGCTAATGAAAGACCTGAACACGCTCTCTTCTGCCATCTGGCAAGATGGCGAGATGCTGGAATGCGTCTCGGTTGTGCCCGAGATGCCCAACACCGCCAGCTTTTCGTTCCGCGCCCCCTCGGGGGCGCAGTTCGCCTATCACCCCGGTCAGTTCCTGACGCTCGAAATCCCGGCACCGAACCAGCCCGGGGGTATCGTGCATCGCACTTATACGATCTCGTCATCGCCGTCGCGCCCGCGGTCAATCACCATCACCGCCAAAGCGCAACCCGACAGTATCGGCACGCGCTGGATGCTGGACAACCTGCAACCCGGCATGCGCATCAAGGCCATTGGGCCTGCGGGCCTGTTTTCCAACGCGCAAAGCGCGGCAGGCAAGTACCTGTTTATTTCGGCCGGCTCGGGCATCACCCCGATGATGTCGATGACAACCTGCATGTGGGACGAAGGCCGTGATCTGGACGTTGTCTTCATCAACTGTGCCAAGCGGCCATCCGAGATCATCTTCCGCCAACGGTTGGAACAGATGGCCAGCCGCACCGACGGTTTGGACCTAAAATTCGTTGTTGAAGAGCCGGATCGGTATCGCCCGTGGACGGGATATCAGGGTCAGTTCAATCAGTTGATGCTGGGGTTGATGGCCCCTGATTACCTTGAGCGCGAGGTCTATTGCTGCGGCCCTGAACCCTTCATGCAGGCGGTGCGCGACGCTCTGGCCGGTCTTGGTTTTGATATGGACAACTACCATCAGGAGAGCTTTGGCGCGCCGGTGGAAACCGAGGCGGATCAGCCTGAGTTGGATGACGTTGTCCTCGACGATGACAGCAGCGCTGAGATCCTGTTTGCAAGCTCCGGCGTGACTGCCAAGGTCACTGAGACCGATACGGTTCTTGCCGCCGCCCGTTCGGTTGGTCTGAACATTCCGTCGGGATGTACTTTCGGTGTCTGCGGAACCTGCAAGGTCAAGAAAACGGCCGGAGAGGTCCACATGGTCCACAATGGCGGGATCTCCGAAGACGACATCGAGGCAGGTTACATTCTTGCCTGCTGCTCAAACCCGATCGGCAAGGTTGAAGTCGAGGTTTAGGCGGTTTGCATTCGAAACCGCAGCGTGGCTGACGCTTGCTGCGGTTTCGATGCGCTGACTATGTCCGCTGCAGAATGCGGGCCAGATCGGGCCGCCGGAAGTCCGGCCCTTTCAGCACCTTGCCGTCGTCACGCAGAACCGGCCGCCCATCGGCACCGAGTTTGGACATGTTCGACGCGTGGACCTCTTCCATCGCATCCTGCTTGAAACCGTGCAGGCCAAATTCGAGAAGCGTGCCGTCGAGCACGTACTGGATGTCGCAAAGCGCATCCAGAACTTCGATCAGATCACCAGCCTCAACTGCAGTACGCAGCTCGGCCACTTCCTCTTCAAGGATCGCCAGCCGCATCTGCGCGCGCTCCTCGGGGATCGACGGGGCGTCAACGACCGGAACGTCGAACGCCGCGTGCCTTCAGGGAAAATGCCAGACCAGCCTCAGAGCAGTGTCAAATTCACAAGCGCCAGGGCCGCAATCGCCCCGACCCAGGGTGCTACGGGCATTTGTGAAGCTCCGAAGCATCGGGAGCAACAACAGCCAGAGGAGCTATTCCGACGACCGTAGCGTGGTTTCCTGAATCAAGGAAATACGCGGAGCAACGGCAAGCGATAGCTGGTAGCAGATCCTTATGGTTTGCTCCAATAGGCCGCAATGTAAGCGTTCGCCGGATCGCTGCCCTTGGCCTTGAATGCGGTTCTGACTTTCTGTACGTCCGCTTTTTCGCACGCGAACCAAAGGAAGTGATCAGGAAATTCGTCGTGTGCAGCCAATGCGAGATCAGCGAGACTTTGGCCATCTTCCGGACTTAGCCAGGATGTTGAAATGCCACTAGGTGCGCTGAGAGAGTAGGCGCATTGCGGACCGTCCTCCACCCGAACGGTTACGTGCCCTTTGCTGTTTTCCGCCAGGTTTTCAAGGATGCGTGCAGCTGCGGGCAGTGCGGTTTCGTCAGCGAACATCAGAATACGCGTTGTGTCAGGGATACCGCCGCCACCGGGGCCCACCACAGCCACTTTGGTTCCGGGCTCAACCTGACTGGCCCATTCAGATACACGACCGCCCTCGTGCTGGAACACGTCAAAATCCATCACGCCCTCGGCGTGGTCTATCCAGCGCGTGGTATAGACGGGTCTGTGCAGTGCCTTTTCGCCCTTTGGCCAAACCGTTGCTCCGTTTTCAGAAACAGAGGGCCATTCAACGTCATCAATTCCTTTAGGGGGCAACACAATACGGAAGTGAATTGCGTCATCCTTAAAACTGGACAACCCGCGTGCCTTGATCCGAACGCGCAGGAAACAGGTTCCAATGGGGCGAACTGACTGCACCGTGGCAAAATGAAAATTGGGAGGCAGGCTGCCGGCTTTTTCAGCGTCGGACCACCTCAGCGCTGCCGCAGCATCCGGGGCAAAGTGCGTCAGATGCTCAACAAGGCTTTCCTTGAGCATGAATAGCCAATCCTGCTTGGCTGCTGACACCTTTGCCGTGACGCCCCCAGACACCGCGCCAAAGCTATAGTGGCCAAATGGCGTCTCCAGCGTGACACGCTCATCAGTGTCTTCAATGACCGGTAGGTCATGTTCCTGTGCTTCATGCAGCATTACCATGCGCATCGCCGGGAAACTCAGGTCGGGCAATGTGGTTTCGGCATGCAAGGAAAAAACGGGGCGGATGGTCATCGAAGCCTCCTCTCAGGCGGGAATAACGTGGGGGGTTCCGTGCACCGGATCAGTGATCACAGTGCAGGGCAGGGCAAAGACCTGATCCATTGTCTGTTCAGTGATCACTGCGGCTGGCGATCCTTCGCGATGCACCTTGCCGTCTTTCAAAGCGATAATGTGATCGGCAAAGCGAGCAGCAAGATTGATGTCGTGCAGCACCATGGCAACTGTGCGTCCGGTTTCCCGGTTCAATTTCTGTACCAGTGTCAGCAGTTCAATCTGATGCGGCAGATCAAGATAGGTTGTCGGTTCGTCCAAAAGCAGAATGCCGGTATCCTGCGCTAAGGCCATCGCGATCCAGGCGCGTTGCCTTTGACCACCGGACAGGGACTCCAATGGCCGATGAGCATTATGTGTCATACCCGTTTCATCCAACGCATTGGCAACCGCCTCAGCGTCCACTTTAGACCATTGCCGAAGCGCGGATTGATGCGGGGTGCGGCCCCGGACGACCAGGTCATGAACGGACAGGCCTTCGGGCGCGGTCGGCATCTGCGGCAGGATGGCAAGGCGACGCGCTACCGAGCGGCTGCTTTGTTTGTGAATTGCCTTGCCATCGAGAACAACTTGTCCTTTTTGCACAGGTTGCAATCGCGCAAGCGATCTGAGCAACGTGGATTTTCCGCATGCGTTGGGACCGACGATGACGGTCAGGCTTCCGTCGGGGATCTGCACGAACAGCTCGCTAAGAACAGTGGATTTGCCAAAGGAAACTGAGAGATCCTTGGCCATGAGACGAGAGGGCTGAGACATCTCAGAGGGTTCCTTTTCTGAATTGCACCAAAAGCAGCCACATCAGGACAGGCGCTCCGATCATCGCGGTAAACACCCCGGCTGGCAGTTGTACGATTGGTATTGAACGCGCCGCCATATCGGCCAGCAGAGTGACCATTGCCCCAACCATTGCCGCGGGTAACAATGCCGGGCTTCCACCGCGCACGACGCGTCGTGCTATGGGACCGGATACAAAGGCTACAAAGGGCAGGGGGCCCGCAACGCTGACACCCAAAGCAACAAGAGCGACCGCACAGGCGGTTACCAACAAACGCAGTGGTGACAGAGGAAGGCCCAAACCGGTGGTAATATCGTCGGACATCGCCATTCGGCTCAGTGGAAACTGCAGCCAAAGCGCCAAAGGGAAAAGAACGAACAGGCCAAGCCAAACCAACCTCACATCGCTCCAGTCGCGCGCGTTGAGTGTGCCGATCAACCATTTAGCCATTTCGGAAGCGGTCAAAGCGTCAAGCTTGGTCATCAGCAGGTCTGAACCAGCAGAAAGGGTCAAGCTGGCGCCGATACCAATCAGGATCAGGCGATAGGGCTGCAGGCCGTTATGCCATGCTAATGCAGTGACGGCTGTTGCGGTCACCAACCCACCGACAAGTGCACCCGGCAGTACAAACCCACCGGTCAGGATCATCGCCAGCAACGCGCCGCAACTAGCGCCCGCGCTGAACCCGATCACGTCCGGGGATGCGAGTGGATTCCGCAGCATTGTCTGGAACATTGCTCCTGCCAGACCGAATGCTGCACCGGCTCCAATTGCGGTCAGGATACGCGGCAGACGATGGTCAAGAACAATCATTTGTTGCACGCCATCAGCCTGCCGCGCGAAGGTGGCAAAGATCTGGGACCATGAGAGCGGAAAGGCACCCAGCTTCACCGAAACCGTCAGGGTGATCGCAAGCAGTATTGCCAAAGCAGAACCAGCGATTATAGCGCGACGGGAACACTGTAAGGAAAGATATGGCAGACGCAGGATCATAGCTTGCTCACTCCGTTGCGACGTACAAGCCAGATCAGGATTGGCCCACCGATGAGAGCCGACATGACCCCGGCTTGCATATTGCCTCCGAACAAAGACATTCGACCCAGTAGATCAGCGGCCGTCATCAAAAGGGCACCGAAACTGGCCGAAAACAGAAGCATCCACCGCATGTCGGCTCCGGCTACGCGTCGGGCCAGGTGCGGTACGATCAAGCCAACAAAGGCAATCGGACCGGCCATCGAAACAGTGGCCCCGCACAGGATGACGATCGCCAGACCGATCAAAACCTGTGCAAAGCCCACCCGAACTCCCAAACTGCGTGCGGTGTCTTCGCCCAGCATCAATGCGTTCAGTGCAAATGCAGCAATCAACGCGATCACAACGCCAACCGCAAAAAACGGGAGCAGAACCTGAATGGTGTCAAAATCGACACCGTCAAATCCACCCAAAACCCAAAACCGATAGACATCCAAGGTTTGCTGGCTGATCAAGAGCAGCGACCGGCTGAGCGCAAGAAACAGAGCCGAAACAGCGGCACCAGCAAGGATCAGACGCGCCGGATTGGCTTGATTGCCTCCGCCCAGAAGAAACACCAAAAGGGATGCGATGAGACCACCAGCAAGTGCAATCCAGATAAATGCAGCCGGATCGGTTACACCCAAGATAAGAATGCAAACAACAACGCCCAGCGACGCCCCTGCATTGACCCCCAGAATACCCGGGTCAGCCAGAGGGTTCCGCGTCATGCCTTGCATCAAAGCCCCGGCCATACCAAGCGAAATGCCCGCCAAAACCGAAGCTGCAAGGCGCGGTAAACGAATTTCCCGAATGACGATCTGTTCGGGAGACTGAACATCGAACGCAGTGAATGCCGACCAGATCTGCAGAAAGTCTACTGGTCGCAATCCGAGCTTCAACGCGAAGCCCGATAGTAAAACAAGCCCCAACACCGAAACAAAGAGCCAAAGGCTCCGCATGTCGGTGCGGGACTGTTCCGAGGGAACGGAAGTCGTTTGGACGGTCATGTCAGGAACCCTCCGGAAGAATGCCTGCATCGCGCGCTGAAGGAACAACCGTCTTCGGGTCACCGTCCGTCGCCGCTTCTAACAGTGGCACGATCTGATCAAGCGCATAGTCAAGGCTAAGAGGGCTTGAGTGAGACAAGGCGGCTGACAAAAGCGGGTCGGCGTAAACTTCTCGCCCCTCTTGATAGGCCCGCATCGTTGGACGCAAAGGCATGCGGTTGAGTACGGGTATTGAGCCTCCCGCGTCGATCCAAACCAGCGCATCAACATCGATTGGCGTTAGGTCTTCGGCTGGGATCAGCACATAGAAATTATCCAGTGTACCGCGCTGATTGACAGCCTCAGGTACTTCGAAACCGAGATCTTCCAAAAAACGGCCACGAATGTCTCGATCCGTGTAAGCTCCGGTTTCCCCGGCCCACACCATAACGGATGAAGCACCCTGCCATTCGGGGTGGCTTTCACGTATACCCGCAAACCGCCCCTCAATCCGTTCAATTTCCATTTCGGCCTTGTCAGATGTACCAGTCGCTATGCCGACGGTTCGCAACATCTCTTGCCATGGGGTGCCATAGTCGCCGTATTCCGCTTTGGGTGCCACAGTCGGAGCGATGCGCGACAGCAGAGCGTAGTCTCTTTCGGTCATTCCAGACCACTGGCCCAGGATCAGATCGGGCTGCATTGCGGCTATCTGTTCGATATTGATTTCGCCTTGCATAACAATGGGTTCTGCATCCCCCAGTGCTTCGTGCCCCCAGACCCAAACGCCAAAACGATCGGTGCCGTACCATTTTCGCAATGCATAAGGAGCGATCCCGAGGGCCAGCAAAAAGTCATGGCCAATGAAGCTGAGAGAAACAATTTTCTTCGGTTCCGTTTCGATTTGGGTAACACCAAACCGATGTTCGATTTCGACCGGAAATGAATCAGCACTGACTCCTGTGGGAAGGAGTGCCAATGCAATACAGGTCAAAAGTCTGCGCAGCATTTTTCGTGTCCTCGACAAAGTGACCCGGGCGGGGATACTCCCGCCCGGGCCGGATTGGTTTTAGAATGTGCGACTGAGGGTCAACTCGACAGTCCGGCCTGCACCGTAGGCGCACCCGCCAGCCTGGGATGCGATTGCTCCAGGTACCAGCCCGCTGGGGTCACCGGCTTGGCAATAGGTGACGTATCGTTTGTCGGCCAAATTCCGCGCAGCCAGCGTGGCTTGCCACCCTTCAAAGGCATAGCTGACGGACGCGTCGAATACCGTCACATCATCCAGTTCGTACGCGGCGGTGTTTGCACTATCCGAGAAGCGTTCCCCGGTGTACCGCGCACCAACACCAAGACGCAGCCCCGGCGCTTGAGCAACATCATAGGCTAGCCACAAGGAAGCGGAGTGTTCAGGAACACGCGCTACGCGATTGCCTTCGTTAACCTCATCGTCGGTAATTTTCGCGTCAATAAAGTTGTATGCACCCAGGATCGAAAAGCCGTTGGCGAAAGCATAGTTCACTTCTACTTCAACACCTTTCGAGCGAACTTCACCAACTTGCTCAAATGCTCCCGGGAATCCGGGGATTGATTGGGGCGTGTTGGTTTTGGTGATGTCGAACAAGGCGATCGAAAGAAGTGAATTTGTACCCAACGGCCGGAATCTAGCGCCGATCTCATAGGCCTCGGCCTTTTCGACATTCAAAGGTTCGCCGGTTGAGTCCACACCTGCGGGAGGCAGATTGAATGACCGTGCCGCAGACCCATAAACTGTTACGCCATTATCGAAGTTATACGAAACGCCGAAATGCCCACTTGTGTAGTCCTGTTTGTTGTCCAGGTTCGCGCCATTGAATTCGGTTTCCAAATCTACCCAATCATGACGCAGACTTGCGTCCACAATGACGTTGTTACCGATTTCGAAGTTGCTGATCAGGTAAAGCCCGGTCTGTTTGACATCTTGAGTTGTGTCGAAAACCGTCGGAGTAGTCGGAACACCCGGAATGAAGAGGATGTTGCCGGTCTGCAGCAGATGCGTACCGCCATACCCAAACGAATAGGTGTTGTCATACTCGCCACGGTAATAGTCCACACCACCAATTACCCTTGCGTTGACATTGCCGAACGAGAACTCTTTCAACAATCCGTTGTCAAAAGAAGTTTGTTTGGTCGTCTGATCAACGTCAAAATTGTACAGGGTCGCCGTATCGATAGCACCTGAAACAGGCGGCTGACCGGCTAGGATAGCAGATGAGAAAAACGCGCCAGCATAGGCGGTTTCGTTTGTCCAATCATTGTCTGCATATCGCGCCCGTGACCGGAAAGTGAAACCATCGCCGAATTCGTGATCGAACTCATACCCAACATAGCTTTGGGTAGTTTCGATATCGTTGCGGTTCGGATTGTTGGAATAGAAATCGTTGTCGTACTCTCCCAACGGATTGGGCAGCTGGGACCCGTATTGAGGGACCAAAATGTACGTGTCGCCGACTTTGTCCTTTTGGTACTGAGCGAACACCGTAAGGTTCGTCGTATCCGTTGGGGACCAGGTAACAGAAGGCGCAAAATACAAACGCTGCTCGTCTACTTCGTCGTAAACAGTGCCGTTTTCTCCGCCAAGAAACACGAAACGATAAGCCAGTGTATCCGAGGCCGGGCCAGTCGTATCTAACCCCAATTCTACTCCACCATATGCAGAGGTCCGCAGAAGAGCTTGGGTGCTTTGTTCAAATCGTGGACGTTTGGTGATCGAGTTTACAAGTCCGCCAGGTTCATTGGCACCATAGAGGCTCGAGGTTGGGCCACGCAGTACTTCGATACGTTCCAAGCCAAAGGTCTCAGTTCGCCATGCGCCCCAACCATATAGGCGCAACGGCATGCCATCTCGGTAATTGCCAGACGTCTGCGTTTCGAACCCGCGGATCGCAAACTGGTCGTAGCGGTTATCCAAACCATAGGTTTGGACAGTCACGCCGGGTGTGTAAGCAATTGCTTCTTCAAGCGATGTCGCGCCCTGATCGTTGATTTGCTGTGAAGTAATTACACTGACTGATCGCGGCGTGGTCGCAATGTCTGTAGGGAGCCCGCGCAATGCCGTACCGGAGGCCTCTGCGGCGTAGCCTTCTACGTTTTCCAGTGAACCTGCGTCATCTCCTTCGACCGTAATGGTGTCCAGAACGACTTCTTCCGGTTTCGATTGCGCTTGAGCCCCCTGAGCCGCCAGCCCGACCGATATCATCAATGGCCCTGCTGCCAGAACCTTGCTTCGTGTTGACATATTCCGTCTCCAAGCGTCGACGGGTTTCGTCGGCGCGTTATGTGTTTTGAAACACGAAAGCATCCCCGTTCGGCTTGGGTGTTTTCACCTCTGCACGGGTTTGCTGTCCCTCAATGTCTGGCTGGACTTTCAGCCTCAAAAGATCGGCTGCAACTATCTCGCTGATTCACGTGCCATGCACGCTCAGGCTGTGAAGTAAATTTCCCTAGTTTTTTTGTCAAGTTACTGTGAGGGAATTGTTATTAAAAGATACATCGCGGGCGTCCATCAGGCGTTTGAATGCCTGGGTTTTCGCGCAACCAATAATTTCATCACCGTTTCAAGAGGACCGTTTGCGTAAAACCGCAGCCACAGCGCCATCAAAAGTTGCAAGGCAATCAGGACAGCGAAAGAAAAAACCAAAACCACCGACATCGGTAACGTCGCAAACAACCCAAGGCCGGAAAACACCACGACTCCGATCACGGATTGGGCGACGTAAAGGCTCAGAGATGCACGACCTGTAACAGAAAACAGCCGAACAACAGGATGTTCGTGATTTGCATTCATCAACAAATACAACCAACTGAACAACGGCAACATAAGTATGAAACCGAACAGGGGCCGCAAAGGCGCAGCAAGAAATTCAAGGGCAGGAGTCTGATGCAACTGTCCCAAGAGCATCAGGCCGCTGTAAACGCCGCTGCCGATCAATCCAGCGATCCAAAGTGGCTTGCTCCATTCCCGCAACGCTTCAGCGGCGATGAGCATATTTCCAAGCTTTTCGAACACCCACACACCCAAAACAAAGCTGCCAAAAATGAAAAAGAACAAATGAAATGGCAGCGCTGCGTAAAACCCAACCCATCCCTGGACGTTCAACAACAAGATTTCTTGCCAACGTCCTGACTGCATCACAGTGAGAATTCCCTCTCCGTCGGGACGGGGTATTTCAATCAGAAATTGCAAAGCTGACAAGGCAAACAGGCCCAGCACTGACAAGCAAATGCTAACAACTACCGCACCAAGCATGTTTTGAATGCGCCGGCGTAAAATGGTGAACGCAACAGCACAGAGCGCATAGGCCAGAAGGATGTCTCCTCCAAACAGAAGTAACCCGTGGAACATTCCAATTATGCCGATCAGCAGAGCGCGTCTTAGCACGAAAGCCTGACCTTGAACCGCAAGCTGCTGAGCGACCCCGAACCCGAAGAGCATCGTGAACAAACCAATAAACGGGCCTTCACAAAACGCGCGGATAAAGAATGTGGCCGCCATGTCGGCAGACCCTGCACCATTCAACCACCAGCTAAGGCCATATCCACCGGGCAGCGCAAAGAACGGCATATTAGCGGCGATGATCCCAAAATGTGAAACAGAGCGGGTTGCGTCCAGGGCCTGATCACGCATCGGTCAACTCCTTGGCCCAGTTTCCGGACAGACTTTGGGCAAAACTTCGATGAAAGTCCGGGCTATCGACAATTTGTCGGTGCGTGACGCCGGGAACGGTAACTACGCGCTGAACGCCCGGCGTGTATTTTGACCAATCGACCAGCTGCAACTTGCGTTTGATGGAATCTTCAGCCCGCCAGACGTGGACCGGTATTTCCGTAGCTTGGGTATGGTGCTGCCGGTAGATCAACGTGTTGTCCAAATAGGTCCAAAGTTCGTATTCCCTGGAACCTATACTTGGACCATCGACCGGCAGCTGCCCGCCAGCGGTCTGCACATACCTGAGAAACTGACGGAAAAGATCACTGTCCATCTTTCGAAAAAGAGCTTCCCATTTCGGGCGCAGTTTCGTGCGAGGCAGCCATTCCTCAACACGTTCTGTCAGGGCTTTTTCTTGCAGTGGAGTGATGTCAATCAACGTGCCTGTCGCGAAGTTCACGTCCAAATCACAAACGTCCAACATGCCAACAAAGCTCAATTCTATGTCCTTGCCCAGCAAACGCGCGGTCTCATAAGCCAGCACGCCCCCCCAGGACCAACCCAAAAATGTGCAGTCTGCACCAATCGCGTGTTTGCGAATGTATTCAGCGTAAGTTTCGGCGATCCCGCTGATAGTGGTTTCGCTCGACCTGTTTTCATTCAACGAATAGCAAACAAATCCGGATATCGAATGCTCGGCATGACCATGACGTTCAAGGTAGTGCGCTAATGGAGCGTATTCGCGCGTGTTCACCATCAAACCGGGAAACAAGAAGAGCTTCCCTTTTTCACCACCTTCTTTCAGATGCACGACAGCCAAGTTCTCGCGATCTTCTTGTTCCAGTCTCTTTGCCAGGGTCGACAGGTCAGCCGAATTGAACAGGTCAGCCAAACTAAGCTGGCGATCCGGAAACTCAGTTCGGAGTCTATCTACGAGCTGAATTGCTTTGATTGAGTCTCCGCCTTGTTTGAAGAAGTTGGATTTTTTGTTTGGTTTTGTTTTGAGGATTTGTGTCCAGATGTCTGCGATTTTGGCTTCGGTTTGGGTGAGGGTTTCGTCTGTTTGGCTGGCTGGTTGTGCGCGCGGGGTGAGGCGCAGGGCTTTGGTGTCGGTTTTGCCGTTCGGGGTTTTGGGGAAGGCGGTCAGGGTTTCGATCTGCGCGGGCACCATGTAGGCGGGCAGGTCGGCGGCAAGGCGGCGTTGCAGACTGGCCTCGTCCGGGTTTGCGCCCTGGGCCGGTGTGACCCAGGCAGCCAACAGGGGGCCGTGGTCTTGATCGACGCGGGCGACATGGGCCTGGGCCACCTCTTCGCAGGCCATCAGCCGGGCTTCGATCTCACCCGGTTCGATCCGGTACCCGCGCAGTTTGATCTGCCGGTCGGCGCGTCCGAGATACTCGATCACCCCGTCCGCGCGCTGCCGCACCCGGTCGCCGGTTCGGTACATGCGGCTGCCAGGGGTGCCGAACGGGTCGGGCAAAAACACCCGCGCCGTCTGACCCGGGCGGCCCAGATATCCACGCGCCAGACCACCGGCGAGGTAGAGCTCACCTGGCTGGCCGGGCAGAACCGGCCGCAGCCGATCGTCCAGTACATAGGCGCGCCGGGCACCGACCGGACGTCCAATCGGAGCGTTGGGCGTGTCGAACTGCGCCGCCTCGCTGCCCGGCTGCGCCTTCCAGATCATTGGCGAGATCACGCATTCCGTGGGCCCATACCCGTTGATCATCAGCTCAGGCTGCAATGCCTGCGCCACAAGATCAAAGCCGGCCCGCGGCATGGCTTCGCCGCCAAAGGAATACATCTGAACCGGCGGGGCCTCTGATCCACGCGCCGCGTCAGCCACCTGATGCAGCAACGCGGTGGGAAAGCCTGCATTGGTGACGGACTGATCCGCCATCACCTGCAGGGTCTCGGCCCCCGACCACAGGGCATCAGGGCGCATTACGATCGCGCCGCCCAGCCAGAACGGTACCATCCAACGCTCATGCGCACCGTCAAAGGCCAGCGACAGCATATGCAACTCGCGGCAATCGGCACCCATCTCATAGGCCGCAGCGGTGGTGGCCACATGCATGGCCAGAGGGCCGTGTTCAACCGCGACCCCTTTGGGCTGGCCCGTTGATCCGGACGTGTAGATCACATAAGCCAGCTGATCCGGGCTCAACTCTGCCGCAGGATCCGTTTCCGGGCCGTTAATGTCATCCGGGAACAGAGTGTCTATCCCGGCCTCTTTATCCGCAATCACCAGAGCGGCGGCGCTGTCGTCCAGAATATAGGCGCGCCGGTCCTCCGGATGGGTCGGGTCCAGCGGCACAAAGGCACAGCCCGCCCGCATCACCCCCAGGCAGGCGGCAATCGCCTGCGCGCCGCGCGGCAGGCACACGCCCACGCGGCTCTCGGGCGTCAAACCCCGCGCCAGCAGCGCATGGGCAACCTGATTGGCCATCGCATTGAGCGCGCCATAGCTCGTCTCAACCCCGTCAAACACGATCGCCACACGGGTCGGGTCCTGCGCCGCCACCGCCGCAGGCACCAGCGTATCGGCTTGCGCCTGACTGTCGGGCCAGGGCGCGGGCAGTTGCGCAGCCTCGGCCGGGCTGCGCAGATCGATCAAATCCAGCGCCCGATCCGGTGCCGCCACACCGGCGGCCAGCAGGTCGATCCAGGCCGCAAGCCAGCGCGTCGGTGTCGCAGCACCGAACAGGTCGACATCATAGCCAAGCGCGGCCGCAATCGGCCCATCAGCGCTTTCAACCGTTTCCAGCGCCAGATCGAACTGTTGCGCCCCGGTCGAGCGTGCAAACCCCTGTGCTTCTTGCCCATCGGGCAGGGTGATCCGGTCCGCCATCAGCGGCTGATGCGCGTGCACCACGTCAAACAATGGTCGCGAAGCGTCCGCGTCTTCCCCGCGCAGCGCCGCGGTCAACGCCTCCAGCGATACGTCCTGATGCGCCAGGGCCTCTGCCGATTGCCCCCGGACCCGGTCGACCAGCCCCGAAAACCCTTCGCGCGGATCGACGGTAACCGGCAAAGGTAAAGTGTTGACGAACAGGCCAATCATCGCCTGCATCTCGGCCCGGGAGCGACCGGCCACAGGCAGACCGACGCACAGATCCTGCGCGCCCGTGAGCCGATGCAACAGCGCCACCCAACCGGCCATCAGAACCTGCTGCAACGTCGCGCCCCGGGCTTGCGCCAGCGCCCGTAACCGCGCGGCCAGATCGGCCGGGATCTCTTGTTCGATCCGGCCTCCGCGCCAGCTGCGCTGCGCCGGACGGGATCGGTCGGTGGGCAGTTCCAGCCGGTCAGGAGCCGCATTGCCGAACACTTCCAGCCACCAGTCCAGGCTGTCCTGACCCGCACCGGCCTCGGCCAGGGCGGCCTGCCAGCGTTGTACATCCAGATAGCCGGGGCTCAGCGGTGCGCCTGCCTCGCCCGCCAGCGCGGCCAGAAGGTCCGATTGCAAAATCCCCATCGACCAGCCGTCGCAGAGAATGTGGTGCAGCGTCAAAAGCAGCGCCTGGCCCTGCGGCATGTGCACCAGAGTTGCCCGCCAGCCAGGACCGTTCAAAAGATCGATCCTGTCGCCCGCATCCTGCTCGGACAATGCCGCCAGCCGCGCCTCGGCCACATCCGCGTCAAACCCGGACAAATCCACCTGCTGCAGCACAATCTGCGCCTCATTCGGCGGCACAGCCCGACAGGTCAACCCGCCATCAGACGCCTCGGAAAACCGCAACCGCAACGCCTCCTGCCGTGCCACAACCAAACCCAGCGCAACCTCAAAAGCACCAACATCCAAATCGCCAGAAAACCGAACACCACACGCAACAGAACAAACACCACCAAATCCAAATCGATCCAAAAACCAAAAATATCGACCCAAACCTGAGATGCCGATTGTGTCTCCGGGTTGCAGGAGCGCAGGCAGCGGCAAATCCTGCACCGATCTGCCGGATTGCGTTAACGCTTTCAGAAATGAACCTTGTTTTTCTGGGGTTAAGGCAAGAAAACGGGTGGCAAGGTTAAGTCGGGGATCGATCATTCGGTTTCCAGTTCTGACATCAGATCTGCAAGATCATCAAAGTTGTCATGAGGAGCAGCCATTTCTTCCAGAGCTTTTGCCAAGGTCGAAAGCTGTCGTTTTTCAAACACTGTCTTCAACGGCAGGGACAGTCCCAGCTCGTTTTCCAGCGCGGCACGGAGCCGGGTCGCAAGCAAGGAATGCCCACCCAACGAAAAGAAGTCGTCGTCGGCAAAAACCTGAGTAACACCCAGCAAATTTTCCCAATGTACGGCGAGGGCTCTTTCCATTTCTGTTGACGGCGGTCGCCCGACGCGCCGGTTGCTTTGGGGGCGCGGCAAAGCGCTACGGTCAAGCTTACCGTTCGCGTTCATTGGCATGGTGTCGAGCGCAGTGATCCACCGTGGCACCATGTGCGGTGGCAATTCCGACGCAAGTCTGGACCGGAGGTCATCCGGCACCACACCTGAAACATAAGCGGCGAGGTCGGTCAAACCTTGGTCTTGATGCAGAACCACAACAGCTTCGGTTACACCGGGTTGGGAACGCAAGACGGCTTCGATCTCACCTAACTCAATCCGAAATCCGCGCAACTTTACTTGCTGATCGGCACGACCTTTGAATTCAAGCAATCCATCCGGTGCAAGTCGCGCGAGATCTCCGGTGCGATACAGACGCGATCCGTCTCGCTGAGGGAAGGAGCGTTCGGTCAAATCGGTTCGGCCGAGATACCCTCGTGTTACCGCGGGCCCGGCAACATGTATCTCCCCGGTGGCACCGGCAGAGACGGGTATACCCAGATCGTCCAGGAGCAACAGTGCAGTTCCGTCGGTGGCTCGCCCAAGTGGTGCATGCGCTCGGTGCTGTAAGTCTTCGGCTAATATTTCGTGTTTGGCCACAAAAACCGTGGCCTCGGTCGGACCATACAAGTTGTAGACACGAAGACTGGGGAAGCGCTGCCAAACAGGTTCGAGCATGGACAGGTCTACGGTTTCCGCGCCCAGGAAAAGGTGACGCAGTGGCAGAGCAGGCTGCCTCAGAATTTCCGGCAGAATCTGCTGAAACGCCGTCGGGGTCTGACAGAAAACAGTTACCCCTGCGTCTCCAAGCAGCTGGGCCGTCGCCTGCGGATCACGGCTGATCACATAAGGCACAATGACCACTTCGCCACCAGACAGCAAAGCCCCAAAGATCTCCCACACTGAGAAGTCGAAACTATAGGCATGGAAGGCAGTCCACACATCGTTAGGTCCGAAGTCGTAAGTGTTGCGGGTCAACAGGTGTAAGGCATTGGAATGCGTGACCTCGACGCCTTTGGGTCGACCGGTAGAGCCGGATGTATAAATCACATAAGCTACATCTCCGGAAACGACATCCGGCGCAGTGACTACAGGAATGGAATAGTCAGGAACCAGTGCACCTTCGAAACCATCTGGCAAGGAGCTATCGCAGACAATTGTTGATAGCCCAGCGTCTTCCTTGATGAAACGTAGGCGCTCGATTGGGTTTGCCGGGTCAAGTGGGACATAGGCAGCGCCTGCTTTGAGGATGCCCAACATCCCTGCGACAAGCTCGACAGAACGTTCGCAGGCAAGACCAACATAGTCGCCTGGGCGAACACCCGATGCGATTAGCTGATGCGCCGCAGCGTTTGCCATGTGGTCAAGCTCGGCATAGGTGAGACGTTCACTTTCGCATTGCAGGGCAGGGGCCCCGGGTTGCTGCAAGGCAATCTTTGAAAATGCCTGTGCCAGCGTGCCAGACGGGGCTTGGGGGAGTTCCGGCAAAGCTATCGGATCAGCCAGAGCCGAGCGGATGTCCGACACGGTACGGCGTACAGGATCAACAAGCTCGCTCAACGCTGCGATCAGTTCGGTTTTTATCCTTTGCAATCCCTCAGGGCCGAACACCCCAGCGTTGGCCGCCAAGCGCAGGGATAGTGTTTCGCCCGGAATCACAGAGATCGTCAGCGGGTAGTTCGTACGCTCTTCGGCTTCGTATCCGTCAATCCTGAAGCTTGCATCGCTTTGACCTACAAGTGCTGCATCCAATGGGTAATTCTCGAACACAAGCAAAGTATCGAACAGCTCGCCCCCCCTTTGTGGTGCTTGGGCTGCTATGGACGTGAGCGGATCGCCTTCATGCTCAAGCAACGCAAGGCCGGTATGTTGAATCCCGGCCAGCCAATCTGACAAAGCTGTATCGCTCATATCCACGATCATCGGCAGAGTGGATATGAACAGGCCCACCGCATTGTCATCGGCCCCTTGGGACCGCCCAGACGTTGTCACGCCGAAACTAACCGTCGTCTCGTACTGGTAGCGCTTTAATACAACCGCCAGAGCCGCCTGAAACAGCGTGTTCGTTGTTACTCCCAAACGCTGGGTTGCGTCCTCCAGACTGGCCTGAAGAGTCTTGTCCAGAACGACGATTTGGGTCGAGCGACCTTCGTTGGGTGTCGCGAAAGCGTCCGCAAGCCTTGTTGGGCTTTCAAGTTCAGACAATTCCGCACGCCAGAAGGCTGCATCAAACTCACGCGCTTGCAACTGTGCCACGTGATCTTTGAAACGTGGGGCTGTTGGCAGTTCTGACGATGGGCTTTCGTATTGCCGGCTAACCTCTGCAAGAAACACGCCGAGGCTCCAACCATCAGTCAGGAGGTGGTGACAGGTCCAGATGGCATGTGCTGATCCACCTTCAGTTTCAATCAGTGTTAGCCGCGACAGAGGTGGAGAACTGAGGTCAAAACCGCGAGCCTTGTCTTCGGCCATAGCTTTTTTGATTTCGGTATCGACATCTCCACAGGAATGGATCTGACGAATATCAACTTGAAGCGTTTTGTGGACCAGCTGCAGATATTGGCCGGTTTGAGCGGACGCAATAAATCCGGTGCGGAAGACATCATGACGTTCAGTGACCTGTTTCCACGCTTGAATGAAGCGATCACCATCCAAATTTCTTAGATCCAGCCGCATCTGGCTGACGTAAGGATCGTCCGTTTCAATTTCGGAATGGAACAGCATTCCGGCTTGCATTGAGGTAACGGGATAGATGTCACTGATCCCGTTGTGACCAGGCTGCAATTGGTCCAGATCGTGCTGTGATAGCTGCGCCAATGGATAGTCCGACGAAGTGGCACGTGGAACCGCAGCACGGCAATGCTCAATCAGCCGCTCGAAGGCACTTTCAAACTGCTCAGCCAATTCGAGTACCGTTGATTGAGCCAAGCGATCTGACGCAAATTCCCAATCAAGATGGAGTTGTCCTTCAGATATCCAGGAATTCAGACAAATATCCGTTTCAATCGGGGATTGCGGACCCATTGATAGGCCCGACCTTGACATATCCAATCGCAACGTGCCTTCAGCCGGTTGATTTTCACCCAGGTGGTTAAATGCGATCCGAGCAGCCGGAGCTTGATTTTCCAGCCGCCATTTATTGAAGAGGGGCGCAAACTCTAGTGCGCTGGCATGTGCTTCCTTTGTAGCGCAAATGCTGTCGCTCTCAGACCCAGCCGCCACCACGACCGGGGCTACAGAAGTAAACCAGCCCACCGATCGGTCCGGCACCGGAACTACATTCGTTCTTCCGTGCGTTTCCACAGCAATTACGGTTTGTCTTTCACCAGTCCAACCCCAAAGAGACTGAGCCAACGCCGATAGCATTATCGTCTGCAGATCAGCTTTGTAGGGGCGAAGACCAACCTGCTTAGCCGACATGGTCGTCTGATGGCCGATCGTCCTTTGTACTGTCCGTAAACGTAATGCTGTGTTTGCGCTGTCGGGGTTGTCGACGGGAAGCGGCTTGATCAGTTTCGAGGTAGCGTACCATCCTGCTGTGACCTTTTCGGGCACATGTGTTTGGATAACGCCCTTTGCCCACAAGCTTGGTGACCCGCCGGTTGTGATTTCGTCACGCCCGGACAAGAGCAATTCCAGATCCTCGATCAGAATGCGCCAGGATATGCCGTCGACGATCAGGTGGTGCGCGATCAGATACAATCTATCGCTTTCGCCATTGGTGCGAATTGCACGGAACAGATCACCACTTTCCAAGGACAGGCTTTCGTGAGCCCGCGCCAGATATACGGGAAGATCAGCCTCAAAACACTTGGCCAGCTTTACCGGGCTTTCCTTCTCCCGTATTTCGGCATGCCATACTCCACTGTCTTTACGAAACGCCGTTCTGAAAACTTCATGAACGGAAGTCAGTTTACCTAGTGCTGCCTCAAGAGTGGCATCATCAACCGATGCATCAACGCCTAAACACACGAATTGGTTCCAGTGCTCTGGGGTCGGGTCGTCGCGCTCAAAAAACCAGCGTTGGATTGGTGTCAGTTCTGCCTGACCCGGCTTAACAACTTCCTGCGGTTTTCGGGTGTTCATTGCTGCAGAAGAAATGGCTTCCAAAGTGAGCTTTTCGAAAATCGCTTTCAAGGAAACGTCTATCCCCTCGCGACCTAGGTGTGTCGAGAGCTGAATTGCTTTGATTGAGTCTCCGCCTTGTTTGAAGAAGTTGGATTTTTTGTTTGGTTTTGTTTTGAGGATTTGTGTCCAGATGTCTGCGATTTTGGCTTCGGTTTGGGTGAGGGTTTCGTCTGTTTGGCTGGCTGGTTGTGCGCGCGGGGTGAGGCGCAGGGCTTTGGTGTCGGTTTTGCCGTTCGGGGTTTTGGGGAAGGCGGTCAGGGTTTCGATCTGCGCGGGCACCATGTAGGCGGGCAGGTCGGCGGCAAGGCGGCGTTGCAGACTGGCCTCGTCCGGGTTTGCGCCCTGGGCCGGTGTGACCCAGGCAGCCAACAGGGGGCCGTGGTCTTGATCGACGCGGGCGACATGGGCCTGGGCCACCTCTTCGCAGGCCATCAGCCGGGCTTCGATCTCACCCGGTTCGATCCGGTACCCGCGCAGTTTGATCTGCCGGTCGGCGCGTCCGAGATACTCGATCACCCCGTCCGCGCGCTGCCGCACCCGGTCGCCGGTTCGGTACATGCGGCTGCCAGGGGTGCCGAACGGGTCGGGCAAAAACACCCGCGCCGTCTGACCCGGGCGGCCCAGATATCCACGCGCCAGACCACCGGCGAGGTAGAGCTCACCTGGCTGGCCGGGCAGAACCGGCCGCAGCCGATCGTCCAGTACATAGGCGCGCCGGGCACCGACCGGACGTCCAATCGGAGCGTTGGGCGTGTCGAACTGCGCCGCCTCGCTGCCCGGCTGCGCCTTCCAGATCATTGGCGAGATCACGCATTCCGTGGGCCCATACCCGTTGATCATCAGCTCAGGCTGCAATGCCTGCGCCACAAGATCAAAGCCGGCCCGCGGCATGGCTTCGCCGCCAAAGGAATACATCTGAACCGGCGGGGCCTCTGATCCACGCGCCGCGTCAGCCACCTGATGCAGCAACGCGGTGGGAAAGCCTGCATTGGTGACGGACTGATCCGCCATCACCTGCAGGGTCTCGGCCCCCGACCACAGGGCATCAGGGCGCATTACGATCGCGCCGCCCAGCCAGAACGGTACCATCCAACGCTCATGCGCACCGTCAAAGGCCAGCGACAGCATATGCAACTCGCGGCAATCGGCACCCATCTCATAGGCCGCAGCGGTGGTGGCCACATGCATGGCCAGAGGGCCGTGTTCAACCGCGACCCCTTTGGGCTGGCCCGTTGATCCGGACGTGTAGATCACATAAGCCAGCTGATCCGGGCTCAACTCTGCCGCAGGATCCGTTTCCGGGCCGTTAATGTCATCCGGGAACAGAGTGTCTATCCCGGCCTCTTTATCCGCAATCACCAGAGCGGCGGCGCTGTCGTCCAGAATATAGGCGCGCCGGTCCTCCGGATGGGTCGGGTCCAGCGGCACAAAGGCACAGCCCGCCCGCATCACCCCCAGGCAGGCGGCAATCGCCTGCGCGCCGCGCGGCAGGCACACGCCCACGCGGCTCTCGGGCGTCAAACCCCGCGCCAGCAGCGCATGGGCAACCTGATTGGCCATCGCATTGAGCGCGCCATAGCTCGTCTCAACCCCGTCAAACACGATCGCCACACGGGTCGGGTCCTGCGCCGCCACCGCCGCAGGCACCAGCGTATCGGCTTGCGCCTGACTGTCGGGCCAGGGCGCGGGCAGTTGCGCAGCCTCGGCCGGGCTGCGCAGATCGATCAAATCCAGCGCCCGATCCGGTGCCGCCACACCGGCGGCCAGCAGGTCGATCCAGGCCGCAAGCCAGCGCGTCGGTGTCGCAGCACCGAACAGGTCGACATCATAGCCAAGCGCGGCCGCAATCGGCCCATCAGCGCTTTCAACCGTTTCCAGCGCCAGATCGAACTGTTGCGCCCCGGTCGAGCGTGCAAACCCCTGTGCTTCTTGCCCATCGGGCAGGGTGATCCGGTCCGCCATCAGCGGCTGATGCGCGTGCACCACGTCAAACAATGGTCGCGAAGCGTCCGCGTCTTCCCCGCGCAGCGCCGCGGTCAACGCCTCCAGCGATACGTCCTGATGCGCCAGGGCCTCTGCCGATTGCCCCCGGACCCGGTCGACCAGCCCCGAAAACCCTTCGCGCGGATCGACGGTAACCGGCAAAGGTAAAGTGTTGACGAACAGGCCAATCATCGCCTGCATCTCGGCCCGGGAGCGACCGGCCACAGGCAGACCGACGCACAGATCCTGCGCGCCCGTGAGCCGATGCAACAGCGCCACCCAACCGGCCATCAGAACCTGCTGCAACGTCGCGCCCCGGGCTTGCGCCAGCGCCCGTAACCGCGCGGCCAGATCGGCCGGGATCTCTTGTTCGATCCGGCCTCCGCGCCAGCTGCGCTGCGCCGGACGGGATCGGTCGGTGGGCAGTTCCAGCCGGTCAGGAGCCGCATTGCCGAACACTTCCAGCCACCAGTCCAGGCTGTCCTGACCCGCACCGGCCTCGGCCAGGGCGGCCTGCCAGCGTTGTACATCCAGATAGCCGGGGCTCAGCGGTGCGCCTGCCTCGCCCGCCAGCGCGGCCAGAAGGTCCGATTGCAAAATCCCCATCGACCAGCCGTCGCAGAGAATGTGGTGCAGCGTCAAAAGCAGCGCCTGGCCCTGCGGCATGTGCACCAGAGTTGCCCGCCAGCCAGGACCGTTCAAAAGATCGATCCTGTCGCCCGCATCCTGCTCGGACAATGCCGCCAGCCGCGCCTCGGCCACATCCGCGTCAAACCCGGACAAATCCACCTGCTGCAGCACAATCTGCGCCTCATTCGGCGGCACAGCCCGACAGGTCAACCCGCCATCAGACGCCTCGGAAAACCGCAACCGCAACGCCTCCTGCCGTGCCACAACCAAACCCAGCGCAACCTCAAAAGCACCAACATCCAAATCGCCAGAAAACCGAACACCACACGCAACAGAACAAACACCACCAAATCCAAATCGATCCAAAAACCAAAAATATCGACCCAAACCTGAGACAGGCTGCATTGCCGCGGAATTTCCTTCAGGAATGCGTGTCAGTGGTTTCGCCGAGCCCAGACGTTTGGCCATGCCAGCAAGAGTTGGTTCCACGAACAGTGCTGCCGGATCAACGGCCAGGGAAAGCTCTTGTTCAAGTCTTGCTATAAGGCGAGTGGCCTGAACTGAAGATCCGCCCAGTACGAAGAAATTTGAATTTGGATCGCCTACGCGGACGCCAAGGATCTGGCTCCAGATCTTAGCAAGCTGCGCTTCAAATTCGGTCAGGACTTGGTCATTCGCCGTTGTGCCGCCCCTCCAAACAAAGACCGGCAATTCTGGAGCGTCATTTACAATTTCAGCAGTTTGGCGACGTTGGAGTTTACCGCTGGAAGTACGGGGCAGGGCGCGTGGAGGAAGGAGTAGTATTTCGGTCGGTGTGTGTTGGAACATCGCGGCCAGTTCCGACGCGATTTCTCGCGCCAAATCTTCAAATGCTACCGAAAGTCTATTGCCCGGCATCTCCAAAGCGACACCATAACTCTCCACTCCGTTTTGCGAGCGTGCGTAGGCAGCGACGCGCCCGGATCGGGTAGAAGACTGGTTCGTTTCAAGGAAAACCTCGATGTCTTGCGGAAAGACATTCTGCCCATCCAATATGATCAAGTCTTTTGCTCGCCCCGTCAGATGCAGGTGACCGTCGGCAAGAAACCCAAGGTCTCCGGTTCTGAGCCAACGTTTTCCGTCGATTTCGCGAAAGCTGTCGGCCGTAGCTTGCGGGTTTTTCCAATAGCCGAGTGTGATTGACGGCGAGTGAACATATACCTCTCCCACACCTTCCCGCCGGTTCAAGTCGAAATCTGGTCCGCCAGTACGCACCTCGGTGTTCGACAAAGCCGGCCCGC
Organism: Ruegeria sp. ABF4_144; assembly: GCF_056160045.1. Classification (NCBI taxonomy): domain Bacteria; kingdom Pseudomonadati; phylum Pseudomonadota; class Alphaproteobacteria; order Rhodobacterales; family Roseobacteraceae; genus Ruegeria; species Ruegeria sp. ABF4_144. Next base: position 1,510,041 of record NZ_JBSWWK010000001.1, on the reverse strand, counting down.
AATCCACGTAGACTTGGTCTGTACCAGGAGCCTTGGCGGTAGACGGCGCATGATCCGGTCCAATGCCTGTCACGGCGAGAGTGGCTTCGGCCAAACCGTAACAAGGAAGTTGGGCTTCATTTCGAAAACCAGAGGGCTGAAACCGTTTTGAAAACGCGTCAAGTGTTGTGGCGCGGACAGGCTCAGAGCCAGAAAATGCCACGCGCCAGGCAGACAGGTCGAGGCGGGACAGCGTTCTTTCCCTGACAACATCGGCGCAAAGGCGATATGCAAAATCTGGAGCACCGGAAATCGTACCCCGATGGTCGCTGATGGCCTGAAGCCAGCGTTCGGGGCGCATCAGAAAACGCTTTGGCGACATGTTGATCGTCTTAATTCCAGCGACCAACGGCATGAGGATTTTAGCGATCAGGCCCATGTCATGGTAGATTGGCAACCAGCTTACTACGACGTCGTCTGGGTTCACTCCAACGGCATCGATCATCGCTTTCGCGTTGGCGACTATATTGCCGTGACTGACCATCACTCCCTTGGGCGCCGAAGTCGAACCAGATGTGTATTGCAGGAAGGCGAGGTCGTCTGCATGGGGGCTGATTGGAGCAAGCGGGCGGCTTCCAGTAGGGCATTCATAAGCGTCCACCACCGGGGTTTTTGACAGGGCTGTCAATTCGGCTACAACATCCCGTTCTGTCAGGATCAATGTAGGCTCTGCGTCCGCAATGACGGCCCGGAAACGGGACATGTGGTGCTCACGTGCGGTTTCGGGCGGAAACAGTGGTACCGGAATCGCACCGACTGCAAGCGCGCCGAGAAACGACAAGACGTATGCGGGACCAGAGTCCAAGGCCAACAGCACCCGGTCACCCGGTTGGGTTTGCGACCCTATCCATCCTGCATATTGCGCTGTGCTGGAATACAAACGCGCAAAGCTGTAGATTTCTTCTTTTCCGTCCCTTCCAATGAATACAAAAGCCGTTTTTTCGGCCTGCGTTTCTGCGTGTGCGACCACGTAGTCCAACAGAAAACCTTCTTTGTTTTTCAAATTGAGAGTTTCGCCTTGAACAGTCATGCCCGCCGCCTTTTGTTCTTATTTGCGTGTCTGATCAGCCGAGGCTGCGATGGCGTCGACATGCGCCGCGCAATCATCTTCGCCACCTGCAAAGCCTTCGGCTTCCCAGCCCGCCGGGATGGGCAGGTGATCAGGCCATAGCGCATGCTCGCTGCGCATATTCACCACTACGAAATACTGTTTGTCTTCGGTCATGACCGCCCTCTGTTCGCCGGATTGGATCATCCCCTTGACGAGCGGGCGGAGAAAAAATTTAGGTCCAAGAAGAGTTTTTTCTAAATTTCTGCCGACCAGCTTCGTTCCTACTGCAAAAGCGTGACTACACGCGTGCGATCCGAAAAATCGGAGGGACAAAATGTCATTGGATCTAACTCAAGCGACCGGACTTGGGCATTGCGCACGCCGTTCAGGTAACACGGTTACCGTTACGGCTTGGGGACAAAGCGAGACGTTGAAGGTTGCAGAACTCGGCGGCGGAAAGCTGGAGCTGGCGCCCCCGAGGGAACTGACCGAACTCAGGGACGCGCTCGCGGCGTTTGAAGCATTGACCAGTCATTGTGACGAAGAAGTGCTTGTTCTCCTCAACAGGAAAGGTTGGCAGCCCCTAGAACCCGAACTGCTCTCAAGTGGCGCAGCGCAGATTTTGGATGAGACATACCTTGGCGTGTTTGCTGAACAGCTGTGGCAAATCCCAGAATTGTGGTTGCCGCAAACACCCTCCTCCTATCCCCAATCGTTGATTTCCGGCCCTCATGGGCAGCACCCCAAGCGGTCGCCAAAGCCAGCGGGCCAGCTCTATCATCGCTATATTCCGTGGCTGGATCAGGTCTTTAGCCTGCGGTCACTGGATCGCGAAGCCGATCTAGACCTTTTCCACACATGGATGAATGACGAGCGTGTTGCGGCATTCTTTGATGAGGCGGGAACGCTGGACTACCATCGCAGTTACCTGGCTAAAATGGCAGAAGATCCTCATATGATGCCAGTACTGGGTTGTCTGGACGGCGCACCGTTTTGTTACTTCGAACTGTACTGGGCCAAGGAAAACCGTCTCGGTGCCCACTACGAGGCCGGAGCCTGGGATCGGGGTTGGCATGTTCTGGTGGGTGACGACAGCGCAAGAGGTGCGGACTATATCACCGCATGGTTGCCTTCGTTGATGCATTACATGTTTCTTGTCGAGCCGCGCACTCAGGCCATCGTTGGTGAGCCAGCCACAAGCCACACCCAGCAACTGCGCAACCTGACCCGATCTGGATTTGCAAGGGTCAAGGATTTCGATTTCACCCATAAACGCGCCACGCTGATCAGGCTTGAGCGCGACTATTTCTTCAAGGCCCGCCTTTGGGCACGCCCCAACCCCGCACAGCCTGGCGAACCTCTGCGCCTGTCGCTGAACGCCCAACTTTTTTCAGGAGCTTCGAAATGACTCAGCCCGATAGAATTCACGACCTTCTAGGCGTAGGCTTTGGGCCTTCAAATCTGGCGCTGGCGATTGCACTTCAGGAGCGTACTCAATCGGGGACCGCTGTTCCTGATATCGCGTTCCTGGAAGCAAAGCCGACGTTTAGCTGGCACCCAGGCATGTTGCTGGATAATTCTGACATGCAGGTTTCTTTTATCAAGGATCTGGTATCGCTCAGAAATCCTGCCAGCCCATACTCGTTCCTCAGCTACCTGCACGCAATGGGTCGGCTTGAACGGTTTATCAACCGAAAAAGTTTTTTCCCGTCTCGTCACGAATTCAATGATTATTTTGGTTGGGCCGCCGAACAGTTTGATGACCTTTGTTCCTACGATCAGCGTGTAGTTGGCGCCGAAGCCGTTGAAGGCGCGGATGGGCGGGTACAGATGTTGTCCATCATTTCTGAGGATTCCCACGGTGAACAAACACGGCGCCTTACCAAGAACCTGGTCTTGGCGATCGGTGGGCGGCCGTTCGTCCCCGGAGTTTTTGAGCCACTGAAGAACAATGCCAACGTGGTCCACGGATCGACCTATATGGGCACGGTGAAACCCCGGCTTGCGGCGAAAGAGCCGCTGAAGATTGCGGTTATCGGTTCGGGGCAAAGCGGGGCAGAGATCTTCTATGATCTGGTCAACGATCCATCGCAGCCGCAGGTCGATTTCATTTTCCGCAGCCACGCGTTGAAACCCTCCGACGACAGCCCGTTCGTCAACGAGATCTTCAACGTCGACTTTACGTCGTATGTCTATCAACAACCGCCTGAACGCCGTCGCGCGCTTATGGAGGAATACTCAAACACAAACTATTCGGTCGTGGATGGTGATCTGATCGAACAGATTTACGGCATTTTCTATGAGCAGGATGTAACTGGCGCCACCGATTACGGTCTGTTGCGTAGTACACAAGTGTCGCAAGCCGTTGAGAAGGGCGACAAAGTATCTTTGACGCTGCAAAAGGTGGATATGGATCATGTAGAAGAGCGGGACTATGACCTCGTGATCCTTGCTACGGGTTTTCAGCGCAGAATTGGAGAGACTCTTCTGAGCGATCTGTCGCCTCACATCGCCGATATGTCGGTTGGTCGGAACTACCAGATTGAAACAGCAGGCAACTTCAATCCCAGAATCTTTGTACAGGGCTATAGTGAAGAAACTCATGGACTTAGCGATACGCTTTTGTCGGTTTTGGCCGTCCGCGTTGAGGAGATCGCAGCCCAGCTTTTGGAGCCCGAATTAAAGCCTGTCCAAACATTGTCGGCGGCCGAGTGATGTTTCAACCACGGGATATCACGCCAGCGTGGTGCCCGGACTGGGCCCAGAATGTTGAGGGAGGTGGATGCAACGTCATCTGCCTTCCTTACGCGGGCGGCAGTGCGTCGGCTTGGTTTGGCTGGCAAACAAGCCTCGGTTCAGACGTGAGTTTTTTCCCCTACGAATTGCCGGGGCGAGGATGTCGCTATGGTGATGATTTACCAACAAGTCGACGCTCTTTAGTAGAGCGTATTGCCGAAGACCTAAGACCGTTAGCAAGCAGCGGAAGCAAGCTGGTGCTGATGGGGCATTCGATGGGTGCCACCCTTGCATACGAAGTTGCGTTGGAGTTGGGAATGAGGCTTCCGCTGATCCTTAGCGGAAGGGCTGCACCTGGTTTTTCTAACAAGAATATCCACGGCCTATCAGATTCGATCCTGATCAAACGTCTTGCCGCACAGGGCGGAACTTCCACTGAGGTTTTGGAAAACCAAGAGCTTATGGATTTGATCCTACCCGTATTTCGCTCAGACCTGCAGTTGTTGCACCAAGAACAGGAACGAGCCGAATTTTACGACGGCCCGGTCTTAATTCTGGGTGGGATCGAAGACCTTGAGGTCCCTCAGCAGGCATTGGATTGCTGGCGCAGCCTTTGTCCCGAAGCTGAAATCAGGCTGTTCCAAGGAGGGCATTTCTTCGTTCAAGAACAGGCTGAATGTGTGCAAGCACATATACGCGTATGGCTGGCCCGACAATGACGCAAGCCTATGTACGGTGGGCGGCTGATCAGAATTCGCTGGAAAAAGCTCGGCAATACAGCGTGGAAGAAGACCACAACCGTGCAGGCGTGTACGAGTTACCCCGCGATCAACGTATGCGCTGTGCAGCCTATGGGCTGTGTCGTCAGTTACTGCTGGAGACAGGGTTGGCACCACACGACGCAGTGGTCGAAAAGTCGTCCTCTGGGCAACCGTTTTTGAACGATTTTCCCAATCTCTCGATATCGATATCGCATAGCGCCTTGGGTGTAGCGACCGGTCTTGGGTTGAACTGTGAAATTGGCGTAGACATCGAAGAACAGCAAGAAGACTGCGTCTGGTCTGAGATTGCTCAGTATTTTGCTCCATCCGCGCCCAGATGCCCTAAGGTGCTTTTATCGATCTGGACCGCTTCGGAAGCTTGCGCCAAGTCGCATGGAGTAGGGATGCCAGCCATTTTTGACACCCCTTTGCCTGTTTCACCAAACGCGTCATGGACTAATTTATCATGGCAGCGACGCGCACAACGGGATGTTCAAACTTTAAGTGTTCCCGGCGGCTGTCTCGCCTATGCTGTGTCTGCAGGTACTGCAGTTGATTGCGCACCTGCCTGACTGCCGTTCATGAGATGTAAAGCAATTGCCAATCCAGCGGTTATGAGGCCGGACAATGGGAATACCCATAACAGTCCAGAGAACCCCCAAATAGCGGGTAAAACATAGGCCAGCGGTAGCATCACATATCCGGTCGGTGCAAGTGCGACCAGCGCCGCTGGAACTGCACGATCTCTGGCCTGAAACCCCGTTAACAAAGGGATGTAGATACAGCTCCCGATAACGTAGCCGGCAAAGTAGGGAAGAAGTCCAGCTGCAGCCGCTTCCATTTCTGCTTGCGGCACCATCATGGGTATCAAAAGGGATTGCAGACCAAGTAAGGCAATCATGCTGATAGCCCCGAACCCAAAAGACAAGATCAAAATAAACCGGACCAGCACATGCGCACGCTGATGCAGAGACGCGCCATGTGCATGGCTCACTGCGGCTTGTGCGCCAAGCGCCAGACCCTGTGCAGGGATTATGACCAATGAAACAAGCCGTAGGTCAAAGCTAAGAGCTGCCACAAAAAGATCGTCGGAAATTCGGGATGCTTGTCTTAGCACGAACAGGAAAGCTGCTGCCGTCAAAAGATTTAGAAGGCTGACAGGAGGGGCAAATCTGAGAAGTGCAACAACCTCAGCTCGGCCGACGCGACCACGCTGCGGTCTTACGCCCAAAGTTCCCCTTCGGAACCAAAAAACGTAAAGCGTCAACGCGGCAAGCTGACCACATATGGTCGCCAAAGCAGCCCCGCCAACGCCCCAGCCAAATCCAAAGATAAAGATCGGGTCCAATACAATATTCAATCCAAAGCACAGCAGGAGTGATTGCATAGATCGCCAACTATGACCGGCACCGAGGGCGGTAAAGTCAAATACGACTTGAAGCGCTGCAAAAGGTGCAAACCAAAGCAACACGTTCAGGTAGCCCCATGCCAGCGGCAACGTATCAGACGACGCCCCAACCGCGTTCAGGATGGGCTGATAATAGGCTGCCACAAGTGCGGCAAGTACCGTTGATACTCCGGCTGCAAGCACACCCGCGGTTACTACGATGTTATGTGCACCGTCTTGATCACCTCGGCCAATCCGTCTGCCGATCTCAGCAGCTGTTGCGACCCCAACCCCAGCTGTGACCGCGCCAACGACAAGCAATACCGGGAACGTAAGTCCGATAGCCGCCATGGCCAATGGGGACAATCGTGTGATCCAAAGGGCATCTATGAATTGGTTTACGGCGTTGGCGGAAAGCCCAAGAATTGCCGGAAGCCCGAGACGCAATATCAAGCGCAACAGCTTTGAATCCATCATGTCGACAGAAGTAGTGGATCGCATTCAGTAGGGCTTTCGGTCTGGTAAACGAGAGGTTTTGACAAACCGACGGCTGAGCCTTCCAGGAATTTAAGAGAAACTCGAAAATACTTCGCCATGAGTTCGGAAAAACGACGTTCCAGCTTGACAACACAACCTATAGGAGAGATACGACGGCTGTCCACTCGAAGGCTCAGATGCGAGTCTCAGGCAGGCTTCTCAATCCAAAATACCCAATGAAACTTGGTCTCTGCTGAGCGCCAAGATTTGGAGTCTTGCCATGAACAACAGTAGTAAGGCCGCACGCGAGGCCCTGATTGCGGAACTTATGGGCAATAGAAGTCTTCTATTCTGTCAAGCACTGAAAGTGGTGAGATCGCACGCTGCGGCAGAGGATGTTCTACAGGATGCAGCACTTAAATGCCTGGCTTCACCTCCGTCGGAGGTGCCGATCAAGCTTCGGGGATATGTGTCTCGGATCGTTAGGAATACGGCCATAGATTACGTGCGTAAACATCGGAACGAGCAGCCCGCATCTTTTGATGACGAAAACAGTCTGGTCCAGATCGGAAGCGATCCCCGATGTGGTTTTACCCGTCTGGAAAACAAAGAACGCCTGCGCACCGTCACAAAAGCGATTAGTGATCTCCCTCAGCGACACCAGGATGCATTCATAAGGCACCGACTGGCGGAAATACCGCAAAAACAGATCGCTGAAGAGCTCTGTGTTTCCAGGACCTTGGTAAACTTCATGATACGAGACGCAGATGCAGCATGTAAGCAAGCTGCTGAAGTCTAACCCGCCGAACTTAGGACATCAGATGGCGCAAATGAAAATCGGAGGTGTGCTGCCCAAACTCCTCCGATCCAGGCGATGGCTCAGCGCGAAGCAGAAGATTTCAAAGCGGCAGAAACTCACCCCATTTGGTGTACACCGCCCCTTTCGCACCAATGACCTCAGTCCACGGCAAGCTCAGTGATTTCACGGCGGAAGGGCAGGGCGTCACCCAGGTCTTTGCCATCAAGCTCACGCGCATAACGGTGACCGGCATAGGTTGCCCAGGCGATCGGTCCCGGAGCGTTCGCATCGCCAATCAATTTGACAGACTTGATACCTGCATCCGCCCATTCGGCCTCGCGAGATTTCAGGTCATTGAATACGGCGTTGTTTTCCAGGCGCGACGCCACCATCACCACGGCATCTGCCTCAATCTTCCAGGTTCGGTCGGTGTAGACGCAGTTCGAGACCACGTGATCCGGGTGAATTTCGGTGACACCTTGGTTGAGCACGATCTCGACACCTGCTTCTACAAGCCGCGGATGGATGGCGATTTGTTCAAGTGTGTTGTTCGTCCAATCACTGACATATGCCGACGGCGTGACCAGAGTCACTATTGCACCGTTTTTGGCCAATAGTTCTGCCAGAACGCCGCCCATGTAATAGTGGTCATCGTCATACACCACCACGCGGCCTGACGGGATAGTGCCATCCATCAGATCATCCGGTGTATATACCTTGGCGCCTTCGGCAATTGGCATTGGTACAACATGCTGACGCGAGATCCCGTCGTTGCGCCACGTAGACCCGGTGGCGATACAGACGTTTTCGAACCCGAACTCCAGAATGCTTTCGGCATCCAACTCGCTTTCGCGATAGATTTCCACGTTCGGACGTTGCGCCAGTTGAAAGTCGCGATAGTCCACGACACGACCCCAAGCAGACAGCCCCGGCAGCAAACGTTCGCGGGCCACACGTCCACCGATCACATCGCGCGCCTCGGCGACGGCGACATCATATCCCCGACGACAAAGCGCCCAGGCAGCCTCAAGCCCTGCGGGGCCCGAACCAACGATCAGAACGTTTGAGCTTTCGCCCTTGTCGTTCATCTTTTCTGGATGCCAGCCTTTGCGCCATTCTTCCATGAATGTTGGGTTCTGGGTGCAGCGGCTGATCGACATGGTCATATCGCCCGTGATGCAGATGTTGCAGCCGATACACTCGCGGATGTCCTCAATCCGACCTTCTTCGATCTTCTTCGGCAAAAATGGGTCAGCGATCGAAGGACGGGCGCAGCCGATGAAATCCAGCGTGCCGGACTTGATCATCTTGGCCATCACGTCGGGCGACGTGAAACGTCCAACCCCAACGATGGGCTTGTCGGTCAAGTCATGAATGCCATGCACCAATTGTTCCTGTGCAGCTTCTTCCTTGAACCGAGAAGGGCCGGAACAATCCTCCCACGTACCCTGCGCCAGGTCCCAGAGGTCTGGCAGATCCTTGTTCATCTCAATGTAGTCACGCACCTCGGCGTTCGAGAAACCCAGATCCCCAATGGTTTCGTCCAACGACACCCGAAGCGTGATCGCCATCGTATCACCCACGGCATCGCGCATATCGGCGATCACCTCTTGGCTAAATCGGGCACGATTTTCCAGAGACCCACCATATTCGTCGCTGCGTTGGTTGGTTGCCCGGCTAAGAAAGTGCTGGAATATGCCAAATCCATGCGCGCCATACAGACAGATCAGGTCGAAACCGGCTTCTTTCGAGCGTTTGGCTGCGTTCACGAACCAACGGCGCAGGTCCTTGATGTCCCGCTTGTCCAAGGCACGCGCCTGTACCGGATCATTGGTAAAGGTACGGATCGGCATGGCTGAAGGGGCCAGTGGCACCTCTTTTGTGTAAAGGTTAGGTCCGTTGATACCGGAATAGGCAAGCTGAATGCCGGCCAGCGCGCCATGGGTTTTCATCCGCTCGGACATCTTGCGCAATTGGGGGATGTCTTTGTCTTCCCATAGGCGCAGTTCGATAAAAGGGGTAATCTCAGACGTGTGGTGCATTTCGCACTGTTCGGTGAAGATAACGCCCCAGCCGCCTTCGGCCTTGATACCTCGCATTGCGGCCGCCGCTGACGGGTCGCGATAACCGCCGCCGTTGCAGTGGGGCACCTGATAGAACCGGTTCTTTGCCGTCAGGGGGCCGATCTTCATCGGTTCGAACAGAATGTCGTAGCGTGGATCGCGCATAGCTGGCTCCTTGTGGCTGGCTGATATGTTTGAAGGGGCTGTGTCGCCCCGAATACGGATTTACAAACCGACGGCGACTTCGGTGATGGCATCGCGCAGGATGGCTTCGATACGATCAATCATCGGTTCGTCCATGATCAGTGTCGGAGACAGGATCAGAACGCTACCGAGGGGGCGAGCGATGAGGCCGCGCTTCTGACAAGCGCGCGCGACTTTCAGGCCCACCTGCGCTTCTACCGGATGGCTTTCCTTTGTGGCGCGATCCTTTACGAATTCGATCCCCATCATGAAGTGGCTTCCGCGCACTTCACCCACCATTTCGATATCGGTCAGGCCACGCAGGTTGTTTTCAAACTGCTTCCCGGTCGTCTGCACACGCTCGGGAATGCCCTCCCGCTCCATGATTGCGATATTGGTCAGGCCTGCCGCTGCAGCCGCTGGGTGGCCGGAATAGGTCATACCGTGCAGGAACATTCCGTCGGGGCCTGAGATGACGTCGTGAATATCGTCGGAAACGAGCGTGGCAGACAGCGGCTGATAGCCTGAGGTCAGACCTTTGGCCGTGGTGATGATATCGGGCACCATGCCAAACACGTCTTCTGACGCAAAGAAATGCCCAAGGCGCCCAAACGCGGTGACGACCTCATCTGCAACGTACTTGATGTCGTTGGCCCTACAGACCTCCCACGCGCGCTTGTGATAGCCGGTTGGCGCGGTCACAACACCGCCCGCGCCCTGGATCGGCTCGGCGATGAAGGCACAGATGTTCTCGGAACCAATGCGTTCAATGCTCAGTTCAAGATCGTCGATCAGGGCGTCGAGAAACTCAGCCTCGGTCATTTCACCGCCTTCGCGCCAGTAATGGGGCGAGCGCAGATGATGCACCAGTTCACTGGCTGCGTGCCAGCCTTCGGAATAGCCGGGCGTGGTCATCGCCATCGCCAGATGGGTCGAGCCGTGATAGGCCCCGTGCCGAGACAGAACCAGTTTCTTTTGCGGCTTTCCTTTACGGATATTGTAGTGGTGCAGCATCCGAATGGCGCTGTCATTGGCGACCGAACCGGAATTGCCAAAATACACGGCGTTCAAATGACCCGGTGCAAGTTGCGCGATCTTCTCGGCAAGTGCTGCCGCTGCCGGATGGGTGAAATTGTAGAAGGTCGAGTAATAGTCCAGCGTTTTCAGCTGATCCGAGATCGCCTCGACCATTTCATCATTGCCGTGCCCGATGTTGACACACCATAAGCCGCCGATACCGTCGATCAGCTCATTGCCATCGCTGTCGTAAACATATGCGCCCTTTGCGCGTGAGATCACTGTACGCGCACCTTGCTGCTTGAGCGCGTTCAGATCGGCGAAGGACTGAATCAGATGTTCGTCCTGTGCAAGAATGTCGAGTGTATCTTTGGCCATGATCAACCTCTTTGTCTTCCCGATGCAATTTTGCTGATCCGGCGAGGTTTGTTAGAAACCACGATCGCATTGGCGATTGCATACCACCTATTTTGCTGCAGAATGTTACTTTGGCTAAATTGGGGGGTATATACCCCCATGGGGGTATTAATGATGTTGTCGGTTCCCGCACCACAGGCTCTGTCAGCCGCGATACTTGCGATGGGAACAGAAGGGTTCGGCGATGCGCTTTACACGTGGCTGAACGCAACCTGCTCCTTTGACAATTTCGCAATCATTGCCTTTTTTCAGCACAATAGCCCGCAAGTCCTAATGACTCATGCACGCGACAGCCGCGTTTTTGAGCGGATCGATAGTCACTATGTCAAAGGCGCTTATCTATTGGATCCTTTCTATGGCCTGCATCAAAGTCGTGCGGAGGACGGTCTTTACAGATTGACCGATGTTGCCCCAGATCAGTTTCAACGGAACGAATACTTCAAGTCTTACTACAAAAATACGACGCTGACGGATGAACTGGCCTATTTCGCCGGTCTCAGCCCCGAAAGTTCGATCACTGTGTGTCTAGGCAGGGACGCCACCACGGCAACGCGTTTCAGCAACAAGGACTTCAACGCGGCCAACAGTGTGGCGCCGATCGTCACTGCGCTGATCAGGAGGAACTGGCCTGACCTGAAGCCCTCGGATAAAAAAAAGTCGGAAGATATCGTCGAGATATTACGCCAACGTTTGTTTGATGAACGAGCCATCGGTTTAAGCCCAAGGCAGGCGCAAGTGGCGTTGTTAATCCTGCAGGGTCATTCGTCGATTTCCATTGGTCTGACGTTGGGTATCAGCCCTCAGACCGTCAAGGTTCTACGCAAGCAACTCTACCGCAAATGCCATATCTCGTCACAGGGCGAACTCTACTATCTAATCGCACCGTATCTTTCGGAAAGCGGCCAACCGGCTGGGAATATAGGGCAATAACCGGCTGGTTAGTCAAAGCCTAATTAAGAGTAAGCTAGACAGTAATTTCGCCACTTCCCAACTTGTGAAACCTTAACCCGGAAACGTGCAAAACGTGCTGCAGAGGCATAGGAAGCGGTACGCCAAAGGTCCGCTCTGATGTCCTTTTTTTGAGAATGCAAGACCGTCGGCCCACAGAGGTCAGTCGTTCTTCCGCGCAGCGCAAAACGCACGAATACAACGACCTGTTCAGGTCAAGTCGTGACGCAGTAATAGGGAACCGACACATGTCCATTGAGAAAACGGATACGCTGGTTGTTGGCGGAGGGCAGGCGGGTATCGCGTTAAGCGAGCACCTTGGAAACAACGAAGTGCCCCACATCATTTTGGAAAAGAACCGCACGGCCGAAGCGTGGCGCACTGGTCGTTGGGATGCTTTGGTCGCAAACGGCCCGTGCTGGCACGATCGTTTTCCCAGCCTCCATTTCAAAGGGGACGATCCGGATGCGTTTGTGCCCAAGGACCGTGTCGCCGAATACCTCGTCGAATATGCAGAAATGGTGAACGCACCAATCCGCGAGGGTGTTGAGGCGTTGAAAGCTGAGCGCTTGCCCGGCAAAGGTGGGTTCCGCGTTGAGACGACCGCCGGTGAAATCCATGCCAAGCGCATTGTCGCTGCAACAGGCGCTTTCCAGCATCCGGTTATTCCGCCCATCGTGCCGCAGACGGCTGGCGTCGAGCAACTCCATTCGTTTTACTACAAGAACCCCGAGCAACTGGCCGAAGGCGCAGTCATGGTTGTGGGCGCTGGCTCGTCCGGCGCACAGATTGCGGATGAGTTAAACCGCGCCGGTCGCAAGGTTTTCCTGTCTGTTGGCCCTCATGACCGGCCCCCGCGTCGTTATCGCACCCGCGACAACGTTTGGTGGTTGGGCGTTCTGGGTCTCTGGGACATGGCTGCACAAAAACCGGGAACTGAACATGTTACGATCTCGGTCAGCGGTGCTCACGGCGGACACACGATGGATTTCCGCCGCTTGGGGAATGAAGGTGTGACCCTTACAGGGATGACCAAGAGCTTCGAAAACGGCGTTCTAAGCTTTGCCGATGATCTCCAGAGCAATGTCGCAGCAGGTGATGCCAACTACCTTGAAATGCTGGATTTGGCAGACGCCTATATCGAACGCACCGGCATTGATCTGCCCGAAGAGACCGAGGCGCGAGAGCGGTTTGCTGATCCTGACAGCCTAACCAACCCCTTGACATCAGTCGACTTTGCCAAGGAAGGCATCACAACAATCATTTGGGCGACAGGCTTCCGTCAGGATTTCAGTTGGATCAAAGCAGACGCCTTTGACGCGAAGGGGGCGCCAATACATCAACGTGGCGTCTCGGTTGAACCTGACATCTATTTTCTTGGCTTGCCGTGGCAATCGCGGCGCGGCTCGACCTTTATTTGGGGTGTTTGGCACGACGCGAAATACATCGCTGATCAGATCGCAATTCAACGCGCTTATGCCGAATATGACGGCGAAGCGGCTATCATCTCTCCCGCCGCAGCAGAATAAGTAGTCAGGACTTCGAAATGGCGCATACACGCATTCGCAAATTCAACACCAAAGAAACCTACCCCGAGCAAAACCTGGACAACGATCTGTGTCAGGCCGTTGTGACACAGGGCGGTAAGACAGTTTATCTGCGCGGCCAGTGTCCGCAAAATCTGGATGATGCGGTCAATATCGACAGCCACGATCCGGTCGAGCAGACCCACAAAGTGATGCAGAACATTAAACAACTGATCGAAGAGTCCGGCGGCTCGTTGGAGCATCTGGTCAAGGTGGTCGTCTACATCACCGATGTGCGCCACCGTGAGGCTGTTTACCGAACAATGGGAGAGTACATCAAAGGTGTTCACCCTGTTTCGACGGGGCTGGTCGTTCAAGCACTGGCGCGTCCTGAATGGTTGGTTGAAATAGACGGAACTGCCGTTATTCCCGATTGATCCACTTGATCAATCAAATTGACCGGACCGCGCCACTCGTTCTCCCCCAAAACAGGCACGATCCGGACTTTCTTTTTTCAGGAGAGCCGAATGACTTTTTCATTGGTCGCCCGCTGCGCTAATACCGGCATGTTTGGTTTGGCGATTTCGTCATCGTCACCCGCCGTTGCCGCACGCTGTTCCTTTGCCCGGGCAGGTGTTGGTGCGGTTGCGTCGCAGAACGTTACCGACCCAAGCCTCGGTCCGTTGACATTGGACCTGATGGAGCAAGGCAAGGCAGCGCCTCAAGCCATCGACGCTATGAAAGAGCAGGCAAAGTTCATCGAGTACCGTCAGGTTTTAGCTGTCGACGCTAATGGCCGAACGGCGATCCATTCCGGCCCGAACAGCCTTGGTATCTGGATGCAGGCACAGGCCGAGAATGTCGCCTCGGGTGGAAACCTTCTAGACAATGATGGCGTCCCTCAAGCCATCGTCGATGGGTTCCTGTCGTCTTCCGGGCATATCGGAGACCGATTGATAGCTGCAATGCGGGCCGGATTGACCGCGGGTGGTGAGGCAGGCCCGGTGCATTCGGCTGGTATGAAAATCGTCGACAAGGTCAGCTGGCCTGTCGCCGATCTGCGCTGTGACTGGACCGAAGATTGTCCCATCGAGGCCATCGCAACCGCCTGGGAAATCTACAAACCGCAACTTGACGCCTACACCCAACGCGCCCTCGACCCACGTGAGGCACCATCTTACGGCGTACCGGGCGACGAATAATCAGGGAGACAGACAATGTTGGACAATACCTATGAGGATTGGAAAAGCCGTGCGGCCGGCCTGATGTTTCGGGGACAAGCCTTTATCGACGGTAAATTCACCGATGCGGCATCAGGTAAGACCTTCGACAGTATTAATCCGGCCACTGGCGCGGTTCTGACTCCGGTCGCCGAGTGTGACGAAGAAGACGTCAATCGTGCCGTTGCCGCAGGCCGTGCTGCCTTTGAGGATGGTAGCTGGTCGCGAATGGCTCCGGGTGACCGCAAGACGGTGATGCTGAAGCTGGCCGGCTTGATCCGGGAAAACTTGGAAGAGATGGCACTGCTGGACAGCCTTGATATGGGCAAGCTGGTGACGGATGCCGCGACTATCGACGCGCCGGGCTCAGCCCATTTCTTCCAGTGGTATGCCGAGGCGATTGATAAGGTTTATGATGAGGTAGCTCCAACCGGCCCAGGCGATTTGGCGTTGGTCAGTCGTGTTCCGCTGGGTGTGGTTGGGGCAGTAACCCCCTGGAACTTCCCGCTTGATATGGCGACATGGAAAGCCGCCGCCGCGCTGGCCGCAGGAAACTCGGTGGTCCTCAAACCGGCTGAACAATCACCTTTGTCTGCACTGCGACTGGCAGAACTCGCGGCTGAAGCAGGTGTTCCAGATGGCGTATTCAACGTTGTTCCAGGTTTTGGTTTGACTGCAGGCAAGGCGCTTGGCCTGCACATGGATGTCGACTGCCTGGCCTTCACCGGGTCGACAGCAATCGGCAAGATGTTCATGCAGTATTCTGGCCAGTCAAACCTGAAACAGGTCTGGCCGGAAACCGGGGGCAAAAGCCCCAATCTTGTCTTCGCCGATTGCGAGGATTTGGATGCCGCTGCCGACATGGCGGCCTTTGGCATCTTTTTCAATCAGGGCGAAGTGTGCTCGGCGAACTCCCGGCTTTATGTGGAACGCTCGATCAAGGATGCATTTGTCGAAAAGCTGATTGCCCGCGCGGAGGCGATGCAACCGGGTGACCCATTAGACCCCAAATCAAAGATGGGAGCGATCGTCGATGAAAAGCAAACGCAAGGCATCATGCGTTTTGTGGACGAGGGCAAGAAAACGGCCAATCTGGTAACTGGCGGTGAACGTGTCACCATCGAGGGCAAGGGTTGCTTTGTTCAGCCAACAATCTTTGATGACGTGGCCCACGAGAACCCATTGGCACGGGATGAGATTTTCGGCCCTGTCTTGTCGGTGATCCCCTTTGACACCGAAGAGCAAGCCGTGGCGATGGCAAACGACTCGGTCTATGGGTTGGCCGCATCGGTTTGGACCGATAACCTGTCCCGCGCTTGCCGAGTTTCAGACAAGCTGATGGCAGGAACCGTGTCAGTCAACACGGTGGACGCACTGTCCGCAATGACACCTTTCGGAGGCATGAAACAGTCCGGTTTCGGACGTGATTTGTCATTGCACTCGCTTGAAAAGTATACTGCTTTGAAGACAACGTGGATCAAGTACAAGGCTTGATACACGGCCAAGCGGAGATGTGCTATTGCCATTCAGATACACGCTGCGACAGCTTGAGTATTTTGTTGCGGTCGGGAAGGCGGGCAGCATCGCTGCGGCAAGCGACAAGCTGAACGTGTCGTCGCCGTCGATCTCGGCGGCGATAACCCAGCTTGAGGTCGAATTCGGCGTCACCTTGTTTGTACGCGAACATGCGCGGGGACTGTCGCTCACGAAGGCGGGACACAGGATCATGGAACGAACCGAGTTTGTTCTCCGTGAAGCCGAACTTCTTGCAACGCTTGCCGGAGAAATCACCGGCAAGATTCAGGGCATCCTGTCAGTTGGGTGTCTTGCTACATTCGCTCAATTCATTCTGCCGGGGATACGACGTGATTTTGAACAAAATTACCCTGATGTAAGGATTGAACAACGTGAGTTGAATCAGGCTGATATCTTCAGTCAACTGCGTCGAGCCGAACTGGACATTGCACTGACCTATGATCTGGATATTCCGGCCGATCTTGAATTCCAGCCCTTGCATGAACTGCCACCGTACGTGGTTCTTGGGGAAGATCACGCATTGGCAGGTCGTGCCGAATTGACAATTTCAGACCTGCAGGACAGCCCCATGGTTCTGCTGGACCTGCCATTCAGCGGTGAATATTTCCTGTCGTTCTTCCGTGAAGCAAACATCAAGCCCAACATCGCGGAACGCACTGCGGACATGTCGGTGATGCGTTCGTTGGTTGCAAACGGGTTTGGGTTCTCCATAGCGAATATTCGCCCATCAAATACCTTGTCACCAGATGGGAAAAAACTGGTTTACGTCTCTTTGGCCGGAGGTTTGCGCCCATTGCGCCTTGGCCTATTGCGTGCTCGGGCTGAAAACGAAACAAATACTCTGAAAGCCTTTGTGGAGCACTGCTCCCGCACGGTAAAATCCAGAGCGCTTCCGGGTTTATATACCTCAGGAGGTGAATGACCGCAGGGCCTTAGAAATCTCCTAAGCTCTGCTTCGTCATTCCCAGATTTAAGTATTCTGTCTGTTGTATAGGCTTTGCTTAATCCCAGAACACAACAGGGAACTAACCGGTCGGCAATCGGAAAAAGCAGGTTCAATTCGCATGACGTCTACACTGGATATTCTCGCAAAACTAGTTGGCTTTGATACTGTCAGCAAGAACTCGAACCTTGAACTTGCCGCTTATGTCGAAGAATTTCTGGAGGCACGCGGGTTTGCAGTTCATCGCATCACTGATCCCGGTGGTGACAAAACGGGGCTTTATGCGGAAAAAGGCCCTGATGGAGACGGTGTTCTGCTGTCGGCACATACGGATGTCGTCCCAGTCGAAGGCCAAAGCTGGACCAAGGACCCGTTTCACCTGACCCGAGAAGGAAACCGTGTTTACGGCCGCGGCACCACAGATATGAAGGGTTATGTGGCATCGCTCATGGCTTTGGCAGACCGGACGGCCGGGGCTGACCTGCGAGAACCTCTCAAGATCGCGCTGTCTTATGACGAAGAGGTAGGGTGCGTCGGCATTCAACATATGCTGGATCGGCTCGCCCCGATGCTAGGCCAACCCCGCGCGTGTTTCGTTGGTGAACCGACTGAAATGCAGGTCGCTATAGGGCACAAGGGCAAAGCTGCGCTGCGCGCAGTCTGCCACGGTCAAAGCGGGCATTCAGCTCTGGCCCCGAAATTCGTGAATGCATTGCACCTTGCAACCGATTTTGTGGTCGAGTTGCGGGCGCTACAGGACATTTATGCCAAGAGTGGAAACAGCGATCCGGCTTATTCGGTGCCATATACGACCTTCCATGTGGGTTTGCTTTCGGGCGGCAAAGCGCTGAACATTGTGCCGGACCGCGCAGAGTTGACTTTTGAATACCGTCATCTTGCCTCGGATCATGGCAAGGATATCCTTTCACAAATCCAAGACGCCGCGGTCAGGGTAGGGGCCCGCTATCAGGCACTTTGCCAAGAAGCACGCATTGAGGTCGAACAGTACAACGCATACCCTGGACTGGATGTTGTCGAGACAGAGGGCGTTATCGCTTACGCCCAGAAACTTGCCCAAAGCAATATCACCACCAAGGTCGCGTTTGGCACCGAGGCCGGGTTTTTCAGTGAGCTGGGGATTCCAACCGTTGTCTGCGGACCTGGTTCTATGGAGCGCCAGGGCCACAAGCCGGATGAGTATCTTGAAATTGATCAGTTAAACGCGTGCGACGCGATGATGGATCGCATTCTCGAAGACATCAGTCGCTAAACAACAACCACTTACTAAATTCAAAAGCCCCCGGATGAACCGAGGGCTTTCGCGTTAGTGATACGGCCTTAGTTATTTCTTTAGGTTGGTCCAAATCTGGTCATAGACCGCCTGGGTTTCCTGATCACAGACTTCGATGAACACGCCTGGGCCCGCATTGTCATGGGGGTTCTTTTCGGGCTGTTCGGCCAGTGCCGGGTCGAGGAACTCACCCACACCATTCACACCGGCGTTGTACTGCGCAAAGTTGGACACGGCTGCGATGTTTTCTGGTTCCAACAGGAAATCCATGAAGATCAGCGCGTTCTCGCGGTTAGGAGCGTCTTTCAGCAGAACGACATTGTCCATCCACGCGATGTAACCTTGTGTTGGGAAGGCGTATTCTACGTTAGCCCCTTCATCACGCGCCTTGGCCGAGAACCCGTCATAGATCTGGCCTACAGCTGCGTCACCGGATACCAGAACCTCTTTCGCGGTATCTGAGTTGAACGATGCCCAGTGCTGCTTCGCTTCTTGCAACATGGCGTTCAGAGCTTTCAGTTGCTCGCGGTCTGTGGAACACTGAGGGATACCCATGTGCAACGCCGCCATGGCCATGACTTCGCCCTGGCTGTCCAGCATGTTGATACGCCCCTGCAGCTCGGCTGGTGGGTTGAACAGGATATCTGTGGTTTGAATGTCACCTTCATAAGCATCGCGGCTGACCGCAAAGCTGGTTGAGCCCCACTGATAGGGGATCGAGGATTGGCGACCGGGATCAAAACCGGGATCGGCCCATTCGGGCGCGATGTTGCCTTTGTTCTTCAACTCACCGTCGCCAATGGTGTCCAGCATGCCTTCTCCGGCCATGATCGAAACCATGTAGTCGCCAGGCACTGACACATCATAGGTGCCGATACCGCCAGCCTTGAGCGAAGCCAGCATTGCCTCGTTCGAGTCGTATGTATCCATCGTGACCGTAATGCCAGTTTCTTCGGTGAATTTATCCAGCAACTCTTGCGGTATGTACTCAAACCAGTGGTAGACAACCAGCTCACCTTCGGCAGCGGCGGCGTTTGCACCGATAGCCAAAGCAAGGGCAGCGACCCCGTTTTTCATCAAATGTTTCATGTGTCTCTCCATCTGTTGGTTATTTTGTGTTGTCAGATTTGCTGACGAAATAGCTGATCGTGACCATGACGATGGACACACTCAGCAACATGGTCGAAATCGCCATGATATTCGGTTTGATCCCTTGCTTAACCGAGCCAAAGATTGCCGTGGGCAAGGTTTCGACCCCGGCACCCTTCACGAAATTGGTGATGATGAAGTCATCCAGGCTTACGATGAAGGCCAGCAGGAACCCTGAGATGATACCCGGCATCATCAGTGGCAGCAGGATCTTGGTAAAGGCCTGCCGTTTTGTGGCGTACAGGTCCAGTGCGGCTTGCTCATAGCTATCTTCGATCCCTTGCATCCGGGCCGAGATTGGCAGGTAGGCAAAAGGAATGCAGAAAGCGATATGGGCCAGCAGGATGGTCAGAAGCCCTCGTTCGAACCCGATCGAGTTGAAGAAGATCAGAGTCGCGACTGCCAAAACAATCTCGGGCACCATCAGCGGCAAGCTGATCAGACCAAAAGACAGCGTGCGAAAGCGAAACCTGCCGCCTCGTACCATGCCCGTCGCGGCCAAAGTGGCGATTGCGGTCGCCGTGGTTGCCGCGATGATCGCGATGATAAAACTGTTCTTGGCCGCAGTTTTGAACTTACCGCTTTCTGGGCCAGTAAAAACATCCGCATACCAGCGTAGCGAGACACCTTCCCAGTTGGTCAGTGACTGCGATGCGTTGAAGCTGTAGATCGTGACCACGACCAGTGGCGCATAAAGGATAACCAGACAGAGCAGAGTGATCCCCTTGAAGCCAGTGTACGACTTGATGTCGAATTGCTTGCTTGCCATCGGTCAGCCCCCCGCCTTGTCAGCCTTGGCCTGCTGACGGGCCGAGAACATCAGGATGATCAAAACCATTGTCAGCAAGATCATCGAAGCGGCTGCGCCAAACGGCCAGTTGCCTGCATTGCCTTTGAACTGTTCTTCAATCAGCGAGCCGATCATGAAGTTCTTGGCCCCCCCCAAAAGATCGGGCGCAAGGAACGACCCCATCGACGGAACAAAGACCAGAATACAGCCCGCAATGACGCCAGGTTTGACGGCAGGAAGCAGCACGCGGCGCAAGGTGGTCCACTTTGACGCGTAGAGGTCGGCAGCAGCTTCGGACAGCGCGAAGTTGTACCGCTCAACCGCCGCATAGATCGGCAGCACCATAAAGGGCAGATAGGAATAGAACAGGCCCAACTGAACCGCAAAGTTGGTGTTGACGATATGCAAGGGACTGTCGATCAGGCCGATATTCATCAGGAAATCATTCAACGGCCCTTGATCGCGCAGAAGGAATTTCATCGACACGGTACGGATCAGCAAGTTCACCCAATAGGGGATGGTGATCAGGAACACCCAAACCGGCCGCATATTCTCGGACCGGGTGGCGATGAAATAGGCCGTTGGAAAGCCGATCACGAGGCTGAGCAACGTAGCAGCACCTGCCTGCCAGATTGAGCGCCAGAAAATCGTGATATAGGTCCATTCGATCTTGGGGGGATCGTCGCCGAAAAGCCCTCGGTCAAAGAAGAACTGATCGTAAGCCGCCAGCGAGAACTCCCAGATCACGCCGCCCCGAAACTCTTTTGTCAGGAAAGAGTAGACAAGCATCATAATCACCGGCGCCAGAACCAGAATGGCCAGCGTCACCCATGCGGGCAGAAGGAGCCAGGTACGCGCCTCTTTGTACGTATCGGTCGTTGCGCTGCCGCCGCTTGCTGCACCCGCCGCCATCAGTCGACCAGGAGGCGACCGGCCCCCAACTCCATGTTGACGTACATCTCGGTGCCTGGCTCAAAAATCCGTTTATTGCCACGGTCTGAATTTGAGGTGCGTACGACAAAGTCCGGGCCGTCCTGCAAATCCACGATTGTTGTTATATCTGTGCCGACAAAGATGTTCTCTTTGATCCGCCCTTTCAGGCTTTCGGTTTCTGCAGGAGTGTCCGACATATAAAGCCGCTCTGGCCGGATCGACATATGAACCTTTGAGCCAACGCCAATCCCGTCGACCGAGTTGCAGGTCAACTCATGCCCCCCGCCCAAATGGCAGGTGGCGCGGCCATTTGCGATACCGTCAACGGAAACCTCCAACAGGTTGGTCTCGCCAATAAAGTCAGCCACGAACATGTTGTGCGGACGCTCGTAGATGTCCGTCGGAGACCCCAGTTGCTGCATCTCGCCAGCCGACATAACGGCAATTCGATCAGACATGGTGAGGGCTTCTTCTTGATCGTGAGTGACGAAGATAAAGGTAATCCCCGTTTCGCGCTGCAGGTGCTTCAACTCAAGCTGCATGGCTTTGCGGAGCTTCAAGTCAAGCGCAGACAAGGGTTCGTCCAGCAGCAGAACCTTTGGCTGCGGTGCCAGCGCACGCGCAAGCGCGACACGTTGTTGCTGACCTCCTGACAACTGACTGGGCTTGCGCGCAGAGAACTGAGAGAGCTGCACCAGTTCCAGCATCTCGCCCGCCTTTTCGCGCGCATCTGATTTAGAGGCCCCGCGCATTTCCAGCCCGAAAGCCACATTGTCCAGGATGGTCATGTGCGGAAACAAGGCATAGTTCTGGAAGACCGTGTTCACAGGACGCTTGTTGGGCGGCAGGTTTTCGATCTCATCACCATAGAGGTAGATCGCCCCTTCGGTGACGGCCTCAAACCCGGCAATCATCCTGAGCAAAGTGGTCTTACCGCAGCCAGACGGACCCAGAAGAGTAAAGAATTCATTGTCCATGATCGACAGCGAGATCTTCTTGAGCGCAGTAAAATCGCCGTAGCGTTTCACCGCATCCCGCACGTCGATCGCGATATTTTCTTCGTTAGACAATTGCGCCTCCTGAGCACCGCGAACTTCCATTCGGGTATATACGGGCTGCGTTACCGTCCTAAGAACTGACTTCCTCACTAAACATTAGGATTTGCCTAATCATTTTAATTATTGTCAGTATTTCAATGTTTTATCAAATCCCTGCCATCTATTTGGGCGAAAAGAAAACACCAGAGTGCGCGTAGGAAGAACACTCTTTTTTCTTAGAGTGATGAGGAGATCGTCAAAGAACTAAAGGTGGGCTTCTTGCAAGTGCACTATGCACCAGTTTCGTACTTGCGTGCCTCCCGGCTTGCGCCTGAGCAACGACTGAAAGCTATTCAGCGGGTTCGTAGAGTCGACTCTAAGAGAAAAAGTGTGAAAAATTTTTGGGCATCCTTACTTATAAAAAAGTTTTTGATGTCCGACGTTTCTTTATGCTGCTTTTTTTGTTTGGCGGAACGTTTCGTGCGCAGACAAAGCATTTTGAAGAGTACCGGTCAGTAGCCGCCAGAACCTTTCGCGGAATAAACACCAAGGTTGTAAAGACATTTGGTTTTAAGGCTCAGAACTTGGAACGAAAAGGCTAAGTTGAGTAAGATTGACCACCTTGGATGCAGCGTAATCGACCGGCGGTCATTGCGTAGTCCCTTCATAACCAAAAACGGTGATCACTAGGAGCAGATCTCACTAGTCACCTCAAGAGTAACGAGTTCGGCAGATGATAAGTCTTGTTTGCTTTTAGAAAAGAAACTCGGGATGGCACAAGCTACCCCTGCAACCCATGTTTCTTGATTTTGTTGTAAAGTGTTCGGGTTGTCATCCCAAGTTCTTCGGCTGTCTGTGCGCGACGAAATCCATTGCGAGCCAGCGCGTCGGCAATCCAGTCACGCTCGGAAACTGAAACACGGCCTGTTGGATCTTTCCGGTGAGGCTTTGTTTCTTCCGCATGAGTACGACGCAGGAATTCGACATCTTTCAGCTTGATTGTTGATCCGTCAGATTTTCGAACCGCGCGTTGGACTGCAAAATACAGCTCTCTCATATTGCCGGGCCAGTTGTGTTCCAACATAAGCCGTAGCGCCGCGTTTGAGAATTTTGGAGTCTCGCGACTAATTTGTGTTCCGATATGCAATGCCAGTTCCGGGATGTCATCAATACGATCACGCAGAGGCGGCAAGTGAATCTCATGACCGGAAATCCGATAATAAAGGTCTTGCCGAAAGTCTTTGGCTTCGACCGCGTCCAGCAGTTTCGGTGTTGTGGTAGAGACAATCCTTGCATCTGCCTTGCGTAGCGTGTGATCCCCGATACGTTGAACCACCTTTTCATCGGTGAATTTCAAGATTTTCCCCTGGTGTTCCAGTTGCAGCGCGGCAATTTCATCAAAGACGATTGTGCTGCCTGACGCTTGTTCCAATGCACCGCGCTGACTGCCAATTCCCCCAAACGCTCCTGATGCTGTGCCAAGAAGGTGGATGCTTCCTTCTGCACCTTCGAGGGCAGGGCAATCCACAACTACAAGCTGCCGCTTGGCCGAAGGACCTGCTGCGTGCAGCTTCTGTGCTGCCCGACTTTTTCCCGTTCCGGTTTCTCCAACAAGCAAAACGGGGACATCCTCGTAGGCGAGGTCATCCAACTCCTCACGGATCATCTGCATCGCGTAAGATGATCCAACGAGATCGCTGTCCGAGTCTACGGAATTTGCTTTGATACGCGACAGGTTGGGAATTGACGTAAAGCCTTTTGTCACCTCGCTGAGCGTTTGCTCGACGGGAAGCCGATCGAGTGTCGAACCAGCCACAAACCCCTGCACGCCGCAAATGCGGGTGATCGCAAGCGCTTCTTCTGGGGATGTGATGGGGCCGCCGTGGCAGAGCTTGTCAACCGAAGATGGCACACCTGCAAGGACCCGTTCTATCTGAGCTGCCGCAGTTTCCAGCGTCAGATGTGTGTTGACCCCTGTATCCCCGCTGGTGAACCCAATGTTCACGCAGATCGCGGTTGAACCGGCATCGACCATTTTTCGAGCTTGCGCATTGGTTTGGACATAAACGAAAGCGCCAAGCCCGACCTTGACCGCCTCTTGAACCAATGCGACCTCGCGCTCCAAACCCAGACCCTCGCGTTGGATCAGAGCCCCCAGCCGTCCGTCGATTAGTGTTGTTGACGGGAAATTGCACACGCCAGAAAAGCCGAGGTCTTTAGCGCTCAGCACCAGATTGGTGATATCCAATGCCGGGTCACTTACGGAAAAGCCGGCGTAGATTGGAGCGTTACAACGCCCCAGCATTTCACGTTCAGCAAATTCGACGACCCAGTCGTTGGCTGCCCGTACGGGCAAAAAACTGGTGAGGGAGGAGGCACCCTGAACCCTGAACCGACCCGCGTTGAGCGCCAGGAGGTAGTCAGCGCCAGCTTTGTCTGCCGCTTTAGCCGTCAATCCCGATCCGACGACCGCACCGAACAGAAATCTCTTGTCATGCTTGTTCAATATTCCGCCTCGCACCAGACCAGCCCATCGACATCAAGCTTGCTAAGCGGCACGACCTGTTCGTGCCAATCTGAAGTGTACGCAAAAACAGTTGCATTCTCCGCTTCGGCTTTGATTGTCTCGATCAGGCGCTGTAGCGACCCCAAAACCATTGCGCCGCTTTCTGCGCTTCCGACATCTAGCAGACCGGGATGCAAAGCCAGTTGCGAGAGGCCGGATTTCAACGCCAAGCGGGCCTGATCAAGTGATAGAAAAAAGGCTAGGGTCTCAAATCCTGCCTCTTTGGCGCGCGCGAGGAATTCATACTCAAACTCAGGCGATGCCGGGATGGTCGACATGGACTGTTTTAGCGACCCATCCAGCAGGATCGAAGAGGGCCAATTGGTGATGCCGCGATACCCACGTTCGTATAGTTGCCTGAACATCGCCACCTCAGAACCGAAAGGGTCACTTGCCAAAAGCGCCGCCCAATCTCCTTGTCGGCGGCTTTCACGGATGACGCGGTTGTGGTCCAGTCTCGGCATCACAAAAGCCAAATCTGCCTGCCTTGCAGACAAGCCACACAATGCCGGACAGAATATCCGATCGGACAGAGTTTGATTCGAGGACCGCGTGCCGGTGAGGATCAATTTGTTCATAGGCCTGTATAGGAAAAATACACCAGAAAAGAGAAACTATTTCTTATTTTTTCCGACCGCTAATTCACTTAAGCCCAGTGCATCCACATAAGTCATTGTTACGATTAATACTTTTTTCTTCCGTATTTTGACAGGCAACCCGCGCGATTTCCTAAATCTGCGCAATTATTGTCGTCAACGGGAGGAACCATGACTTTATTTCTGATCGTCACCCTGAATGGGCTGACGCTTGCAGCACTCTACTTTCTGGCCGCCAGCGGGTTCAGCCTGATCTTCGGGCTGATGCGAACGGTGAACATGGCACATGGCGCTTTGCTTCTTTTGGGCGGCTACGTTGGGTACAGCATAGTCGAGGCCACCGGCTCATGGGGATTAGGCGTTGTAGGCGGTGGACTAGCGGCGGGTCTGGCCGGAGCGATTGTGCAGGCGGGCGTGTTGGGTTGGATGCAGGGGGACGAACTCCGCCAGACCCTCGCGTCGATCGCGATCTCGATCATCATGGCGGATCTGATGTTGTGGTACTGGGGCGGGCTGACCTATCAGGTTGAGCTGCCCGATGCGCTGGCCGGAGGGCACCGTCTGCCGGTGTTGGGTGTCGGTTACGCCACAATTCGTCTGGCTTTGATGGGCTTTGCACTGGCAACCGGCATTGCACTTTGGTTCCTGATCCAACGCACGCGATTTGGTGCAGTCATCCGGGCTGGCGTCGATGATCAGGACATGCTGCGTGCGATGGGATATCCGATCAACCGCATCTTTGTCCTTGTCTTTGCGTTAGGTGGAATGCTGGCCGGGATGGCAGGTGTCGTCGCAGCGAGCGCTCTTTCTATCGCGCCAGGTACAGACCTGCAGTTCCTGCTGTCTTCGCTGGTGGTCGTGATTGTGGGTGGCATGGGATCGATCGGCGGGGCGGCTCTTGGTGCTTTGCTGGTTGGGCTGGCCGAGCAGTACGGTCTGGCCTACGCGCCGACCTATGGCGTTGTGTTTACCTTCGCGATCATGGTGTTGGTTCTGGCGGTACGGCCGCAAGGATTGATGGGGAAGGCCGAGCTATGAGGCAAGCCCTGATCCTGATACCTCTGTTGGCCCTGCCATTGGTACTAAACGATTTCTGGCTGACGCAGGTTGCGACGCGGTCGCTGATCCTTGGCGTGATGGCTCTGAGCCTCAGCTTTCTGGCAACCTATCTGGGCATAGTGTCTTTCGCACAGGCCACAATGGCTGGGATCGCCGGATATACGATCGCCTATTTCGGCCCGAACACTGTGGGTGTTGGAACGCCGCTGCCGTTTTGGGTGAGCATTCCCATGGCGCTGACCTTCGCGGCTTTGTCCGGTGCTCTGGTCGGGCTGATCGCGCGCCGGTCGCGCGGCATCTATGCCATCATGATCACCTTGGCGATCGGAGTGGCGTTCTTCTACTTTACCCGACAGAACTATTCCCTGTTTAACGGCTGGACCGGCTTTTCGGGCGTGCGGGCGCCAGAGATTGCGGGTGTTAGCCTGCGTGATCCGATGGTTCTGTACCTCCTTTCGCTGTCCACAGCCGGAATTGCTTTGGTATTGGTCAATGGTTTTGTCCGGTCCCCACTGGGCCTAACCATTCAAGCGGTTCGCGATGCGCCCGGTCGTGTGCTGGCTTTGGGGATTTCGGTCACGATACCGATTGTCGCTGCCTTTGCCTTCTCGGGATTGTTGGCTGGGGCAGGGGGCGTTCTGAACGTCTGGTACCAAGAACGAATTTCGTCTTTCTCGGTTGGTCTGGGGCCGATCATCGACATCCTGATCATCTCGGTCATCGGTGGCCTGCGCCACCCCGGCGGAGCATTTGTCGGAGCCGTCGTCTTTGTCCTGCTCGACACGTTTGCCGTCGATCTGATCGATCGCGAACGGTTCAACACTCTGATTGGCGTTGTGTTGTTGCTGATCGTCATCGTGGCCCCCGGCGGGCTGCAGCAACTGGCTCAAGACTGGGCGTCGCGGCTGCGCAGCCCTCAGGCAAAACCAAAACAAGCATCTGAGCACTCATAGGGAGGAACCTGAAATGAATAAGCTCAAACTGGCCGCTTCGGCACTCGCGCTCTGCGCGATGTCGGTTCCGGCATCCGCCGAAGACGTCAAGATTGGCGTTATCTCGATCCTTGAAGGCGCTTTCGCAGCGTTGGGACAAGACGGTATTCGCGGTGCAGAGCTGGCGGTGTTGGAGACCGGAGGAGAGGTCGACGGCAACAAAATCGAGGTCATCACCA
Source organism: Ruegeria sp. ABF4_144 (assembly GCF_056160045.1). NCBI lineage: Bacteria > Pseudomonadati > Pseudomonadota > Alphaproteobacteria > Rhodobacterales > Roseobacteraceae > Ruegeria > Ruegeria sp. ABF4_144. The sequence continues at coordinate 1,482,346 of NZ_JBSWWK010000001.1, read as the reverse complement.
TGTCGTCGGACGCAAGCCCCGACAGTGCGGTGAATGCAGCTCGCAAACTGATCGAGCAAGATGGCGTAGACATTATCGTTGGTCCGCTATCCGGTTCTGAAGGTCTTGCCTTGCGCGATCTGTCCAAATCCTACCCCGGCGTCACCTTCCTGAATGGCTCGTCAGCTGCACAGGACACTACGCTGCGTGATGGGTCTGACAATTTCTACCGCTTTGGCGGCGACGGTGCGCAATGGATGGTCGGTGTGGGCGACTATGCCTTCAACGACATGGGCTATAAATCGGTTGCGATCATCGCCGAGGACTATTCCTTCCCGTACACGCAGGTTCTGGGTTTCATGACTGAATTCTGCGAGGCAGGCGGCAAGGTCCCCGAGAAATTCTGGACTCCCATCGGCAACAAGGACTACTCGTCGGTCGTTTACTCGATCCCGCAGGATGTTGATGCGCTGTTCGTGGCGCTTGGCGGCGCGGATGCGGTGAACTTCCTGACACAGTACAGTCAGGCGGGCGGTGACAAGCCGATCATCGGCGGTTCGATTACAATCGACCAGTCGATCCTCGACAGCAAAGGTCCGTTCAAGAAGTTGCTGGTGGGTGCACCTGCTGGGACTCCTACGGTCAGCGACTATGAAGGCGATGAATGGAAAGCCTTTACCGCCAGCTACACCGAAGCCTTCCCGGATGGGTTCTCGGCCCCGTCAATCTTTGCGCATCACTATTACATGAGCGCCAAGGCCGCGATGATGGCTCTGGACGAGGTGGATGGCAATCTGTCCGACAATCATGCGGCTTTCCGTGCGGCGCTGAATGATCTGACCTTCACCACCCCGACCGGCGGCACCATGCGTCTGGACAAGAACCGCAACGGGGTCATCGATAACTTTGTCACCGAAGTCTACGAACGTGAGGACGGCACCCTTGGCAACCGGGTTGTGAAAGTTGTGCGTGACGTCGACCAATTGCTGGGACAGGAAGAAGAGGCATTCTTGGCCTCGGGCCCGGTCAGCCGGGATAACCCTTCGTGCCCGTAAACAAATCACATACCCACGCCAATGCCCTGGAGGTCCGGGGCATCGGCAAACGCTTCGGCGGGTTCTGGGCGGTTCAGGACATTGACCTGACCGTCCGCCCCGGCGAACGTCGCGCGATCCTTGGGCCGAACGGCGCAGGCAAGACCAGCCTGTTCAACGTTCTGACCGGAGACACTAGCGCGACAACCGGCTCAATCACGCTGTTTGGGGACAGTGTGACACGTGAGCCGATCAACAAACGCATTCAACGTGGCCTGCGTAGGACGTATCAGCACGCGCACCTGTTCAACGGTCTGACTGTGCGCGACACTCTGTTTCTGGCTGTGGCCGGAGTGCGTGGCGGGTGGCTAGAAGTGCTGCCACTGCGCGCCAGTGACAAGCGTGTGGCCGAGGCTGAACGTCTCGCCGAAATCGCGGGTGTGACCGAGTTTCTGGACCGCGAAACATCGGAACTGAGTCATGGGCAAAGGCGCCAGCTTGAGATCGGGATCGCGCTTGCTGAAAACCCGAAGGTCCTTTTGTTGGATGAACCGGCCGCCGGGCTTTCGCCGGCGGAACGCCCAAAACTCAGCGCGTTGCTGATGTCCTTACCCAAGGATGTGACGGTTGTTCTGATCGAACATGATATGGATATCGCCCTGCAGACCTCGGAAAGCGTTTCCGTCCTGTATAACGGCCGCATGCTGGCCGAAGGTTCACCCGATGAAATCATGCGGAACGAAGAGGTTCACCGCGTCTATATCGGAGGCGCTCATGGTCACTGATGCGTTGCTACAGATCAGCGGCTTGGATCTTCGCTATGGTTCAAGCCATGTGTTGCACGGGGTAGAACTGAGCCTCGGCAACCGACCGCTGGGCATTTTGGGCCGCAACGGCATGGGCAAGACCAGTCTCTGCAACGCAATCATGGGCCTGAACGCGCATTCCGCTGGTGAAATCCGTTTCGATGGCGTGGATATGACAGGTCTGCCGCCCGAGAAGCGCGCGCAGATGGGGATCGGGTATGTCCCGCAGGGGCGGCGCGTGTTCCGCTCGCTCACGGTTGAAGAACACCTCAAAATTGCCGAGCGCAAAGGCGGCGCGTGGTCGATTGACCGGGTCTACGAGACTTTCCCGCGCCTGAAAGAGCGTCGTCGCAATCTTGGCGACCGCCTTTCAGGCGGCGAGCAACAGATGCTGGCGATTGGACGGGCTTTGTTGCTGAACCCGCGCTTGGTGGTGCTGGATGAGCCAACCGAAGGTCTGGCCCCGGCCATCGTTTCAGATGTGATCGACCTGATTGGCCTTATTGCCCGCGAAGGTATCGCTGTGCTGCTGGTCGAACAGAACATGCACGCCGCATTGGCCGCAGTCGATGACGTGGCCATCATGGTCGGCGGAGAAGTTGTCGAGCGGATGACGGCAGACGCCCTTGAGAATGACGCAGCAATGCAAAAGCGTCACCTGGGCCTCGAACCCGGACAATCGGGCTAAGGGAGGAGGAAGTATGACAAAAAGAGCTTACGTGATCGGCACAGCCGATACAAAAGGGCCAGAGCTTCGCTATGTGCGCGACCTGATCGATGCGGCAGGGATGGAAACTGTGTTGGTTAATGTCGGTACTAAAGGTGGCGAAAAAGGCGTGGACGCAACCGCAGCTAGTGTCGCCGCCTGCCATCCCGACGGCCCTGCAGCTGTGTTCGTAAACGACAGGGGGCAGGCGGTGATCGAGATGGCCAAGGCGCTGTCCGCTTTCGTATTGGGTCGGGATGATCTGGGCGGCGTCATCGGATTGGGTGGTTCTGGGGGATCCGGCATTATCGCGCCAGCCATGCAGGCTTTGCCAATTGGGGTACCGAAGGTCCTCGTATCGACGCTCGCATCCGGTGACGTTTCTGCCTATGTGGGCGCGTCGGATGTAAACATGTTTCACCCAGTAACGGATGTGTCCGGCCTGAACCGTGTTTCGCGACGTTTGCTAGGTAATGCAGCCCACGCGCTGGTCGGGATGATGGCCAACGAAGTGCCAGAGGCCGCCGATGATCGCCCCGCATTGGTGTTGTCGATGTTCGGCGTCACAACCCCTGCGGTGCAAGCGATAACCGAAGGCTTGAGCGACAACTACGACTGTTTGGTCTTCCATGCCACCGGCAGCGGGGGCCGGTCGATGGAGCAACTGGTCGATCAGGGCGATGTGGCCGGTGTCATCGACGTCACCACAACCGAGATTTGTGACCTAATCGTGGGTGGACTGCTCAGCGCAGGCGAAGAAAGGCTGGACAGTATCGCCCGAACCAAGCTGCCATATGTGGGCTCTTGCGGCGCGTTGGACATGGCCAATTTCTGGGCACCCGAAACGGTGCCCGCGCAATTCCAAGGCCGGAATTTCTATCATCACAATGCGCAGGTTACCTTGATGCGTTCGACCCCAGAGGAATGCGCTCAGATCGGTGCCTGGATTGGTGACAAGCTGAACGCCTGTGAAGGGCCGGTGAGGTTCCTGTTACCTCTGCGCGGCGTATCGGCGCTGGATGTCGAAGGCGGTGCTTTCCACGATCCGGCCGCAAACGAGGCGCTGTTTCAGGCGCTTAGAGGCACAGTAAAGCAAACCGCTGACCGGCAATTGGTCGAGCTGGACATGCATATCAATGATCCAGCTTTCGCCGAGGCCGCAATCAACAAATTCAACGAAATCTACACTAAAAAGGATAACTGAGATGGCAGTCACAGGACGCGCAGAAATCCTCGGTCGTCTTCGGGCGAAAATCGCGGCAGGCAAGGTCATTGTCGGTGGTGGCGCGGGCACCGGTCTGTCCGCCAAATGCGAAGAAGCAGGTGGCATCGATCTGATCGTTATCTACAACTCGGGTCGCTATCGCATGGCCGGGCGCGGGTCGCTTGCGGGCTATATGTCCTACGGCAATGCCAATGAGATTGTCGTCGAAATGGGCCGAGAGGTTCTGCCCGTGGTTCAAAACGTGCCGGTTCTTGCCGGGGTCAACGCCACCGATCCTTTCTGCATCATGGAAAAGTTTCTGGACGATCTGGCCACGATGGGCTTTGCCGGCGTTCAGAACTTCCCAACTGTTGGTATTATCGATGGCCGTTTCCGGCGTGAGCTTGAGGCGACCGGAATGTCCTATGACATGGAAGTGGAGATGATCGCCAAAGCCCATGAACGTGATCTGCTCACGACACCTTATGTGTTCAGCGCGGAAAACGCCGCCGAGATGGCCAAGGCAGGTGCGGATGTGATCGTGGCGCATTTCGGCCTGACGACCGGAGGTTCAATCGGGGCAGGGGACAGCGCACCAGACATCGAAGAATGCGCACGCCTTTACAACGAATGGGCAGAAGCAGCACGATCATATCGGGATGATCTGATTTTCATTTGCCATGGTGGACCGCTGGCCGAGCCCATTGATGCGCAGAAATTCCTGGATCTCTGCCCCGATTGCCATGGCTTTTACGGTGCGTCGTCAATGGAGCGCCTGCCTACTGAGCGAGCAATTGCAGCCCAGACCGCCGAATTCGGAAAACTGCGCCGAGGCGCGCGAGTCACAGAAGGAGCGACACAATGATCCGAGCCTATTCCTCAACAATCATCGCTGTTCCCGTTGAACAGGTCTGGGAGCGTGTGTGCGATTTCAACGGGCTGCCCAACTGGCACCCGGCTGCAACCGACAGCCGAATTGAGGAAGGTCGCGCCAATGGCGAGGTCGGCTGCGTTCGCAATTTCGCGCTCGCTGATGGCTCCGGTCGTATCAGGGAAACTCTACTGTCACTGTCGCACACGGATCGAACACTCTCTTATGACATGCTGCCAAACGGCCCACTTCCATTTGTGAACTATGTCGCGACAATGAAGTTCTCGCCGATAACAGACCGAGGCGAAACTTTCGCGGAATGGTGGGCAGAGTTTGAGGCCGGAGATGGTCAGACAGACTTCTGGCACAAGTTCGTCGAAAATGACGTTTTTCACGGCGGTTTCAGGGCGCTGGAAGCCAGTTTCCTATAAAAAAAGTGATCAACCCTGTATTGCGACGAGGGCCAGTCAGGAAAACCCTTTTTCTACGCCTCGGTCGTTTTCGATTTGAATGTCTTTCGTTTGTTACCGCTTACCAGTTTGTAAGCGGTTTCCTTCGACATATTTTTTTACTCGATGTTATCGACGAACATGAACTTCACCGTTGTGAAGACCCCTACATCTGCATAGCGGGTGGTGACATCACTTAAAGAGAAAGCCCGGTATTTCCTTAAGCCGCCGACGAAAATTTCAAGATATCGCTTATCCGAACGACCAAGCGGTATTCACGTGGTCCACTGCATTGCCAATAGCAGAAAACGTGCCATGACCCGAAAATTTGCTAATTTTCATTGGTATAGTGGCGGAGAGACAGGGATTCGAACCCTGGGTGGGCTTGCACCCACAACGGTTTTCGAGACCGCCCCGTTCGACCACTCCGGCACCTCTCCGCGGGGGTCTGTGAGGGGGGGATTTAGTGAGGAACGCGCGGGGGTGCAAGCAGAAAATTCCTTAAATTCACCAAGTCGGGATTTTCCATTGCCACATGGCGCAAAACACCTAGGCTTCTGGGTATGACTTATCACCAACGCCGCATCACTTTGTCCTTTGTCCCGTTGCTTTTGGCGTTTGCCATGCTGCCCGTGCTATCTTTCGCCGCCGAGCGTGACCGGATTGAAGCGTTTCTGACCACCACCGGCTTTGACGTTGCATTGGAAAGCATATCGCTGTCCTCGGCCTCGGCTCCTCGGATGCTGGGAATCGATCCCGAAGGATTCGGCTCGGACTGGACGCGTTTGACAGAAGAAGTTTTCGATACCGAAGATATGCACGAAATCGCCGTCGCGATTCTGGAACAGACGCTGAGTGATGAAGCGCTGAACCACGCTGTCGAATTCTATGCCTCGGATCTGGGCCAAAGGCTGGTCGAGGCTGAAAACGAGGCTCATATGATCAAAGACGACGACGTCATAGATCAACAGGGTCAGGAAATTGTGGCTGGACTGATCAAAGACGGATCAAAGCGGGTCGAGAACCTGAAACGCATGAACGCTGCCATTGATTCCAGCGGTACCGCCTTACGAGCTCTGCAAGAAATTCAGCTGCGCTTTCTACTGGCCGCCAGCGCATCCGGCGTGATCGACCTGCAACTGAGCGCAGATGAGCTGCGTGAAATGATGAAACAAAACGAAACCGGCCTGAGGCAGGCATTGCAGTTATCCGCCCTAGCGGGGGCAGCATACACCTATCAGGAATTCTCAGACGCCGAAGTGGTCGCCTATGCCGAAGCGCTGGAACAGCCGCTTATGCAGGAGGTTTATGAGCTCCTTAATGCGGTCCAGTACGAAATCATGGCGATGAAGTTTGAAGTGCTGGCCTCACGGATGGCCGAACTACACCCGGCTCAGGACATCTGATGCGACTGTTTTTGGCGTCTGCCGTACTGGTTTTGTGGACATTACCGCTGCAGGCCGAAGAAAAGGTCGAACGCCTGCTGCAAGCCCTGCAACTGGATGAGATCATCGAGATTCTGCAGGATGAGGGCGACGTGATGGGGCAGACCCTTCAGGAGACCTTTCTGGACAATAACGGTGGGCAGGTTTTCCAAAACCAAGTCGACCGGATTTACGATGCCGACAGAATGCGCAGTCAGGTAGCGGAAGTGTTCGATCAGACCCTTACTCAAAGGGAACTGGACCGTGCCATTCTGTTTTACGAAAGCGATCTGGGGCAGGCCATCGTCTCGCTTGAGATTACCGCCCGCATTGCAATGGCCGATGAGACCATCGAAGAAATGGCGCAGGACACCTATGAGAACGGCGACCGAGACACCGAGTTCTACAAGCTGGTAGACGAGTACATCCAGATCAACAACTTGATCGACGAAAACGTTCAGAACTCGATCAGCGCCGACTACAACTTTTTCCGCGGGATGGATCTGGGAGGCGAAGTGGATGACGCAGAGCTTTTAGCCCAGTTGTTGACGCAAAAGGACAGCATAACCGACGAGACGCAGACTTGGCTGTACTCGTTCTTTCTGCTGGCCTATCAACCGCTAAGCGATGCCCAAATTCGCGAGAACATCGCATTTTCACGAACTGAAACGGGCAGGGCGGTCAACGATGCCCTGTTCCAAAGCTTTGACTGGATGTTCGATACAATCTATTTCGAGCTGGGTCAGGCGGTCGGATTGGTTCTGAAAGGGTCGGACCTTTAAGCCCGCTTTTGATGTTGACTTTCCCATGCAATCTATGGATAAGCGCGCATCCCGGCCGGTTTTCCGCGCCGGGTCTCGTTATTATTGACCCATAGGGCGCGTCCCAAGGGTCGTCACACAGCCCGAAAAGGGCGCGCTGTTCGAGGTGGCCAAGGCCAACAACGCCCGAAAGGGGACCACAGAACGCGGGTTAGAAAAGGAAAGACGCATGTTTGCGGTCCTCAAGACTGGCGGCAAGCAGTACAAGGTTCAGGCGGGCGACGTGCTCCGCGTTGAAAAACTGGCTGCCGACGCAGGTGAAAAAGTTCAATTCAACGATGTTCTGATGCTGGGCGGTGACGCTCCGGTTGTTGGCGCACCTTTCGTTGAAGGCGCAGGCGTACAGGCCGAAGTGATCGAACAGGTCAAAGGTGACAAAGTCATCAAGTTCGTCAAGCGCCGTCGTAAGCACAGCTCGAAGCGTACCGTTGGCCACCGTCAGAAGCTGACTCTGGTCAAAATCACCGACATCCTGTCGTCGGGCGCTGACAAGTCGGGCATCAAAGCTGCAACCGGTTCGGCACCGGCTGGCGAAGCTGCTCCGGCGGCGAAAAAGCCTGCCAAGAAAGCTGAAGCCAAAGCAGAGGCGCCCGCCGCTGCTGCTGCCGCTGACGATCTGACCAAGCTGAACGGTGTCGGCCCTGCCGCTGCCAAGAAGCTGGTTGAGGCCGGTATCGAGAGCTTTGCCGCTCTGGCCGCCTTGTCGGACGAGCAGATTGCTGCTATCGAAACGGTCAAAGTGAAACCCGAGTGGGTTGAGCAGGCCAAAGAGCTGGCCAAAGGCTAAGGAGAGAGAGAATGGCACATAAAAAAGCTGGCGGTTCCTCCCGTAACGGTCGCGACTCAGCTGGTCGCCGCCTTGGCGTGAAGCTGTACGGTGGCCAAGCAGCCATCGCAGGCAACATCATCGTGCGTCAGCGCGGCACCAAGTTCTGGCCGGGCGAAGGCGTAGGCATGGGCAAAGATCACACCATCTTTGCAACCACCGATGGCGCCGTGAAGTTCCACAAGGGACTTAAAAACCGCACCTTTATTTCGGTCCTGCCAGTGGCGGAGGCCGCAGAGTAAGCCGAAACCCATAAGGTTTGAAAATTCATGGGGGACCGGCAGAAAATGCCGGTCCCCTTTCTCGTTTTAACGCAGTTTTGATCAATGGCTCCGATGACACACGCAGCAAGCATAATCCCGTCCCTGATTCAGGGCAGGATCGCCCCTGCGGTTGAAGATCGTGTGGGCCGCAAATATCTGATGTGGACGTTAATTGGTTTCACCGTTGCGTCCGCGATTTACGTGTTGTTCGGAGGAGGAACGAACTCATGAAACTTGAGACGATTATAAACCAGCCGGTCATAGAAACCGAGCGGTTCGACCTGCGCCCGCTGCGTCGGTCGGATATGGGTCTCATTGAACACTACGCAGGTGATGAGCGCGTTGCACGCATGACAACCAGTATTGCGCATCCGCTGCCGCCCGGCTCGACCGAGGCCTTCGTGACCCGGTCCATGGCCGAGGATCGCGACGAGGATGTCTGGGTCATGGATGCCACCAAGGACGGCGGCCCGGAACTGATCGGTTTGATCACGCTGACGCGGCTGGATCGCAACCAGTCTGAGGTCGGCTATTGGGTCGCGCCCGTGTACTGGAACACTGGTATCGCGTCGATGGCCGTCGAAGCGCTGGTCAACGCAAACCCGTTGGAGAACGCCACCATGTTCGCCAGCGTGTTCCAAGACAATCCGGCCTCGGCCCGGGTATTGACCCATTGCGGGTTCCAGTACCTTGGTGATGCCGAAAACTATTCGGTGGCGCGCGATGCAAACGTGCCCACCTGGACATACAGTAAAAAACTCTGACTTGTGGCCGATGGGGCCTTTGCAGTAGGGGACAGCCATGAAATTTCTCGATCTTGCAAAGGTCTACATCCGGTCCGGGGCCGGAGGTGGAGGCTGCGTCAGCTTCCGACGCGAAAAATACATCGAATACGGCGGTCCCGATGGCGGCGACGGCGGTAAAGGCGGGTCCGTCTGGGCCGAGGTCGTGGATGGTCTGAACACCCTGATCGACTTCCGCTATCAGCAGCATTTCTTTGCTAAGAACGGCCAGCCCGGGCGCGGACAACAGCGCACTGGCAAGGATGGCGATGATATCGTCTTGCGCGTGCCTGTGGGCACCGAGATTTTGGACGAAGACGAAGAGACCGTCATTTGTGACCTAACCGAAGTCGGACAACGCGTCTTGCTGGCCAAGGGCGGCAATGGCGGCTTTGGCAACCTGCACTTCAAATCGGCTACCAATCAGGCCCCGCGCCGGGCCAATCCAGGGCAGGCAGGCATTGATCGCACCATCTGGTTGCGGCTGAAACTGATCGCGGATGTGGGACTGCTGGGCATGCCCAACGCCGGCAAGTCAACCTTTCTGGCGGCAACTTCGAACGCGCGCCCGAAGATCGCGGATTACCCATTTACGACGCTGCATCCCAATCTGGGCGTCGTCGGCGTCGATAACGTTGAATTCGTCGTGGCTGACATCCCCGGTCTGATCGAAGGCGCGCACGAGGGCCGCGGGATCGGTGACCGTTTTCTGGGCCATGTCGAACGCTGTGCTGTGTTGCTGCATCTGGTCGATGGCACGTCAGAGACCGTGGCGGATGACTATCGCACGATCATCCACGAGCTTGAGGCTTATGGCGGCGAATTGGCCGAAAAGCCGCGAATTACCGTGCTGAACAAAGTCGACGCGCTAGATGACGAAGAGCGCGAATTGGCCAAGGCTGAGCTGGAAGAGGCCGTTGGCGGACCCGTCATGACCATGTCTGGCGTAGCTCATCTGGGCGTGACCGAGGTTCTGCGTGCATTGCGCGCTCAGATCGACGAAAACCGACTGCGCCAAAAGCCCGCTGAGGAGGCGAAATCGTGGCAACCCTGACCTCGGCGAAACGCTTGGTGGTCAAGATCGGCTCCGCTCTGCTGGTGGACCGGAATTCGGGGTTGTTGCGGTCGGACTGGTTGCATTCTCTGGCGCAGGACGTGGCCTGGCTCAAGGGGCAGGGGACGGATGTCATTCTGGTCTCGTCCGGGTCAATTGCGCTGGGTCGCGGAGTGCTGAACCTGCCGATGGAAGCGCTGCCGCTGGAACAGTCCCAGGCCGCCGCCGCCGTTGGTCAAATCCGGCTGGCCCGCGCGTATGAAGAGGCGTTGACCCCGCACAAGATCACCACAGCGCAGGTGCTGGTGACGCTGGAAGACAGCGCAGACCGCCGACGTTATCTGAACTCTCGCGCGACGCTCGAGACATTGCTGAGCCTTGGCGTGGTTCCCATCGTCAACGAGAACGACACAGTCGCGACGGATGAGATTCGTTATGGCGACAACGACCGACTGGCTGCACAGATTGCGGTGACCGTTGGGGCAGACCAGCTGATCCTGCTGTCTGACGTGGACGGTTTCTATACCGGCAACCCGAACGAGGATACCTCAGCCACCCGGTATGACGTGATCGAGGATATCACGCCAGAGATCGAAGAAATGGCGGGCGACGCCGGGTCGGGCTTATCCAAGGGCGGTATGAAGACCAAGCTGTTGGCCGCCAAGATGGCAACAGCGGCGGGGTGCGACATGGCGATCACTGAAGGTTCACCTCTGAACCCGCTGAAAACGCTTGAGAATGGCGCAAACTGCACCTGGTTCACGGCGGCACTTGACCCGCACGCGGCACGTAAGCGCTGGATTTCTGCGATGAAGCCACGCGGTGAGATCGTCGTGGATGCTGGCGCGGCACAAGCGCTTGGCAATGGCAAAAGCCTGTTACCTGCGGGTATCGTCGAAGTGACCGGAGATTTTGGCCGCGGCGATCCCGTGGCCATCCTTGACCCAGCTTCGCGCCGATTGGCGCAAGGCCTCAGCCGTTACACCGCGCAAGAAGCGGATGCGATCAAGGGGCGCAAGTCCTCGGAAATCGAGGCGACTTTGGGCTATCCGGGGCGGGCCGTTTTGATCCACCGGGACGATTTGGCGCTATAGACGCGCGATGTTAAAACACCAGAATATGACCGAAAGGCACATGAGATGAAGGATTTCGACAGCATTCCCAACCTGATGGCCGATCTTGGAAAACGCGCCAAGGCGGCCTCGGCTGATCTGGCTTGTGCCAGCGCTGAACGCAAGCACGCCGCGCTGATTGCAGCCGCTGATGCAGTATGGGCAAACCGGACCGACATCATAGAAGCCAACAAGAAAGACCTAGAGTTCGGCCGCGAAAAGGGCCTGAGCCCGGCGATGATGGATCGTCTGATGCTGGACGAGGACCGCATCCAAGGCATGGTTGACGGTTTGCGCACCGTAGCGGATCAGCCCGATCCGGTTGGCGAAGTTTTGACCGAATGGAACATGCCCTCGGGCCTGAACATCCAACGTGTGCGTACGCCTTTGGGCGTTATCGGCGTGATTTATGAAAGCCGCCCGAATGTAACTGCTGACGCGGGAGCTTTGTGCCTGAAGTCCGGTAATGCAGTAATCCTACGCGGCGGGTCTGAGAGTTTTCATTCTTCGGGTGCAATCCATGCTTGCTTGGTCGAAGGCCTAAAGGCCGCGAAGCTGCCCGAAGATGCTATTCAACTAGTTCCGACGCGCGACCGTGCCGCCGTTCAGGAATTGCTGACCATGACCGACTATGTAGACGTTATCGTACCGCGTGGCGGTAAGGGGCTGGTCGGTCTGGTGCAGCGCGAAGCCCGGGTTCCCGTGTTCGCGCATCTCGAAGGCATTGTTCACATCTATATCGACAAGGTAGCGGACCCGCAGAAGACGCTGGACGTGGTATTGAACGCCAAAACCCGCCGAACGGGTATTTGCGGTGCCGCTGAGTGCTTGCTGATCCATCAGGACGTCGCCGAAACGCTGGGCCGGAACGTCATCTCGGCTCTGTTGGCTGCTGGCGTCGAGGTACATGCTGAAGGTACACTGGCCATGGACGGCACGGTTGCTGCGACTGCTGACGATTGGGGCAAGGAATTCCTCGATAGCATCATTGCCGCCAAACCGGTGGCGGATATCGACGCGGCTATCGAGCATATCCGTCAATATGGATCGAACCACACCGATTGCATCATGACCGAGGATGCGGGCACCGCCGCGAAGTTCTTTGAGCGGCTCGACAGCGCGATCCTGATGCACAATGCTTCGACCCAATTCGCCGATGGTGGAGAATTCGGAATGGGTGCCGAGATCGGCATCGCCACCGGCAAGATGCACGCGCGCGGGCCCGTGGGCGCCGCGCAACTGACCAGTTTCAAATATCTGGTGCGTGGGAACGGAACGACCCGGTCCTAGAACCGGATCACAATGCGGGTTGAGGTGGTTTCCGCCGCAACCCGCCGCCCCATCGACGCTGCGGTTTCGGGCAGAAGGGCGAACTGAACCTGTGCAGGGGTGACCTTGTTGGCAAACCGGCCCAGAGGTAGGTTCTTCCACAGATCATTGTCCAGGTTAAGCTTGTCTGCCGCGCCGGTCACCGTCCAGGTGTCGCCGTTATCTACGATTGTGACCTCACCGCCGAAGGGCATCGCGCTTTCGCAGCACATCAGCGCCAGAAACGCCAATTTTACCTGATTGCGAGGTACGGCCTCGGTCAGGTGCCAATTGACGCGCACACGGCCCGCCCGTTCGACATCCTTCAACAAGTCCGACACCTCGGCTCGGCCCAGAGGCTGATCACCGGCCGAACCAAATGCGACCCGGAAAAACCGGATCCGCGCCCCGGCGCTGCCGACACTGCCCGAGATCAACTCCATCTCGGGGCCTTGGGTGCCACCGACCATTTCAAGCAGCTCGAGGCCGTTAGTGATCGCGCCAATAGGGCTGATCAGATCGTGGCAGATCCGAGAACCGATCAACTCGGCCAGGTTGACGTTGGTGTCGCTCATGCGTACCTCCTGCTGCATCTGCCACCGGACCGGAGCCCTTGATGACAGACCTCAATGCTATTCTTGCACCAGGCATGTACGTCCGCCACCCCGATTTCCCCGATTGGGGCGTTGGACAAGTGCAGTCCAACATCGGGGGCAAGGTCACCGTCAACTTTCGCGAGCAGGGGAAAGTGGTAATTGACGGAGCACGCATCGCCCTGATGCCGGTCTTTGATCCGTGAAACTGGTTTAGGAAAGGTTAACAACCCTGCAAATCCGCTCTTGTTGCCATCCCCCCGGAAACTGCGGTATCAGCGCAAAAACAAGAACGGAACCACCAATGCCGGATGCAGGCCCTTCCTTTACCGTCAAACTCGCCGAGACCGAGGACGAACTGCGCGCCGCGCAACGGCTGCGCTATGACGTGTTTGTCCGCGAACTGGGTGGTGGTGGAGAGATGGTCGATCACGAGGCTGGCTTGGAGCGCGACAAGTTCGATCCGTATTTCGATCACATGCTGGCAATCGACAACGTCAGCGGCGAAACTGTGGGCGTTTACAGGCTGTTGCCGGGCGAACGTGCAGCGGAACTTGGGCAATTTTATTCCGAAGATGAATACGACCTGACCGTTCTGAAACAAAGCGGCCGAAAGCTGCTGGAACTGGGCCGGTCCTGCCTGCATCCCGACTATCGCGGTGGAACGGCGATGTATCACCTTTGGAACGGTCTGGCGACATATGTCAACGAGCGCGGGATCGAGGTTCTTTTCGGCGTGGCCAGCTTTCACGGCACGGACGTCGAGGCTCTGGCTCAGCCACTGTCGATGCTGCACTACAACCATCTGGCGCCGCCCGATCTGCGGGTGCGGGCGCAGCCAGATGTATTTCAATCCATGGGCCTCGTGGAGCCGACCGACCTGGATCGCCGCGCTGCGATGGTGCAGGTTCCCGCATTGATCAAAGCCTATCTGCGGCTTGGCGGATTCGTGGGTGAGGGGGCGTTCATCGACCATGCTTTCAACACGACAGATGTCTGCCTGATCCTCGACACTGCGCGCATGAACGAGCGTCAAAAACGCATCTATGGCGGAGCGTAGCCCGGTGAACGACGCGCTGTGGAACAGTGAGGACCAACCTGACCCGATCAATCTGGGTCCGCTAGGCTGGGTTCTTGTCATCCTGCGCGGGGTGCCTCTGGCGCTATTGGTATTCGGAGGGCTGATCATCCTTCTGACCATTCGCCTGATCGAACTACCATTATTCGGAGTACGCCGCCCAATCACCCCGTTCATCGCGCAATTTGTCTGCCGCAATGCCCTCCGGCTTCTGGGTGTCGGTTTTCGTACCTCGGGCGAGTTGATGCAGGAACGCGGTGCCGTGGTTGCGAACCACACGTCCTGGCTGGACATTTTTGCGTTGAACGCGCGCAAGCGGGTCTATTTCGTGTCCAAAGCCGAAGTAGCAAAATGGCCCGGCATCGGTTGGCTTGCCCGCGCGACTGGCACCGTGTTTATCGAACGGGAACGCAAGAAAGCCAAAGAACAGACCAAAGTGTTCGAAACCCGGCTGAAAGCTGGGCATAAGTTGTTGTTCTTTCCCGAAGGGACATCGACCGATGGATTGCGAGTTTTACCATTTAAAACAACGCTCTTTGCCGCGTTCTTCGCAGAAGAATTGCGCGACTTTATGTATGTTCAGCCGGTCTCGGTAGTTTTTCACGCGCCCAAAGGGCAACCAGACCGGTTCTATGGCTGGTGGGGCGACATGGAGTTCGGGCCACATCTGCTCAAAACCCTAGGTGCACGCAAGCAAGGTTTTGTCGAATTGATCTACCACGCGCCAGCCAAGGTCAGTGACTTTGAGAACCGCAAGGCGCTGGCCGCGCATTGCGAAGAGGCTGTGCGTCACGCGCACAGCTTGGCGCGGCTTAAAAAATAAGGGCAATAGCCCCTTGCACTGCATCCAAAGCTGCCGTATACGCGCGCCATTCAAACCCGCAGGCGGGGTTTGGG
Source organism: Ruegeria sp. ABF4_144 (assembly GCF_056160045.1). Classification (NCBI taxonomy): domain Bacteria; kingdom Pseudomonadati; phylum Pseudomonadota; class Alphaproteobacteria; order Rhodobacterales; family Roseobacteraceae; genus Ruegeria; species Ruegeria sp. ABF4_144. Next base: position 1,467,139 of record NZ_JBSWWK010000001.1, on the reverse strand, counting down.
CTTTTTGAGGGAGACATCCTCATCAAGACCGCCGGTTGGAGCATCCGCTTCTTTCACCCCCGCCCAGGCGTAAACCGGAAAAGGAAAATAGCATGGCTCTTCCCGAGTTCACCATGCGTCAGCTGCTGGAAGCTGGCGTTCACTTTGGTCACCAGACACAGCGTTGGAATCCCCGCATGGGCCCGTTCATCTACGGCTCGCGCAACGGCATCCACATCATGGACCTGACCCAGACCGTTCCGATGCTGGACCAGGCTCTGCAGGCTGTTCGTGACACTGTCGCAAAAGGTGGCCGCGTTCTGTTCGTTGGCACCAAGCGTCAGGCAGCTCAGCCGATCGCAGACGCCGCTGAAAAGTCGGCTCAGTACTACATGAACCACCGCTGGCTGGGCGGCACCCTGACCAACTGGAAAACCGTTTCCCAGTCGATCAACCGCCTGAACCAGATCGACGAAGCGATGGAGTCGGGCGCCGAAGGCCTGACAAAGAAAGAGCGTCTGGGCATGGAACGTGACCAGGCCAAGCTGCAGGCTTCGCTGGGCGGTATCCGCGAGATGGGCGGCGTTCCGGATCTGCTGTTCGTCATCGACGTCAAAAAAGAAGCACTGGCCATCGCAGAAGCCAACAAGCTGGGTATCCCGGTTGTGGCTGTTGTCGACACCAACTGCTCGCCCGACGGTGTTGACTACATCATCCCCGGCAACGACGACGCGGCTCGCGCAATCGCACTGTACTGCGATCTGGCAGCACGTGCCGCTCTGGACGGTATGACCGCTCAGATGGGTGCTGCAGGCGTTGACCTGGGTGCGTTCGAAGAAGCTCCGGTTGAAGAAGCCGTTGCAGAAGAAGCGCCGGCCGAAGCAGAAGCATCTGCCGAAGCGTAAGCTGCCCGTCACGTAAATGACATATGGGGCAGGGTATGACCTGCCCCAATTCCGTTTGAATTGAGGAGAGCCAAAAGATGGCAATCACAGCAGCAATGGTGAAAGAACTGCGCGACCAGACCGGCGCAGGCATGATGGACGCAAAAAAAGCGCTGACCGAAACCGGCGGCAACATGGACGAAGCCGTTGACTGGCTGCGCACCAAAGGCCTGGCCAAAGCGGCCAAGAAATCGGGCCGTACCGCAGCAGAAGGTCTGGTTGCAGTTCACGTCAATGGTGGCAACGGTGTCGCTGTCGAAGTGAACTCGGAAACCGACTTCGTTGCGAAAAACGCTGAATTCCAGGAAATGGTCGGCAAGATCGCATACGCTGCCGAAGGCGTGGACAACGTCGAAGCGCTGCTGGCGGCTGATCTGGGCGGCAAGAACGTTGCCGACACCTTGACCGACAAGATCGCCACCATTGGTGAAAACATGTCGGTGCGCCGCATGGCCAAACTGTCGGGCGACACCGTTGTTTCTTACGTCCACAACGCAGCCACCAACGGCATGGGTAAAATCGGCGTTCTGGTCGCTCTGACCGGTGGCGACGAAGCGATCGGCAAGCAGGTTGCGATGCACATTGCAGCTGTGAACCCTGCAGCTCTGTCCGAAGCGGACATGGACCCGGCTGTTGTTGAGAAAGAAAAACAGGTTCAGATGGACATCGCCCGCGAATCCGGCAAGCCGGAGCAGGTGATCGAAAAGATGATCGAAGGCCGGATGAAGAAATTCGTCGCTGAGTCGACTCTGCTGAACCAGTCTTTCGTTGTGAACCCTGACCTGACCGTTGAAGCAGCGGCCAAAGAAGCAGGCGCAACCGTCACCGGCTTCATCCGTCTGGAAGTTGGCGAAGGCATCGTGGTCGAAAAAGAAGACTTCGCAGCCGAAGTTGCCAAGGCCGCTCAGGGCTAAGGAATACCTCCGGACCTCGCAGGAGGTCCGGTCTTATAAGTTTCAAAACCGGTCGCACTAAACGTGGCCGGTTTTTTCGTGCGGACATAAAAAAAGACGCCGAAGCGCCCTGTTTTTCATGAATTTGATTGAGGGGCCCCGCATGATGGGGATGGTCGAGGCCCCCCAAAATTCCGGCAATTGGACGCGGACGAATAGGCGCCTTATTGTCAGAGCGGCTGGAGAGCCCTGTTATTGCAAAGATCCAACCAAATGTTCCCTGGCTAAAGCCACCACTCACGGAACAATATCAGTTTGCAACTACGCCCTAGGAATGGAAAGTCATGTTTTCCTTACCTAGGGTAAATTGACGCAATATGGCGTCAGATTCCGAGGTCTTAGGCTTCCATCACGAACATCTGATTCTGCAGCGATGCCTTCAGAACTGCCTGCGCCGTGGTCTCGACACAAAGCGCTTCACGTGCAAGCCGAAGGTGCTTTTCTACCGTGGCCGACGTCAGCCCCATCAGCAGCGCAATGTCTTGTGTGGTCTTGCCGTCTCCGACCCATTGCAACGCTTCGCGCTGGCGTTTGGTCAGGGCACGGTTCGGGGCATTGTAGGGCAGGGTGAGGATTTTCAGATGCGCGACGTTGTTCATCAGCAGGATGTCATCGCCATGCTCGACCCACATCTTGTCCACTTCAGCCTGACTGGCTGCGTCCCCGGCGGACAGGGAAATAGCGCCCTTGGACCGCATCGAAACCGATGTGAAACTGATGGTGTACCCGAAGCTCACGCCTTGCGACCGGTTGAACTCCAGAACGTTCAGTTCTTGCGCCGTCAACTTTCCGTTGGTCACCATGTCCTGCGCGACACCCCAACTGGCAGCGCCCTCATTATTCAACGCCCATTTCAGCATCGGAGCGTGAAAATACATCCCATCCCGCAGAAACCCGTCCAGATACGGTTTCTCATGATTGGTTAGAATCACGAAATCCTCAGGGTCACCAAGCGAGGTTTCCGTGCGGTATTGGGTATAGCCATAAATCAGGCGATCAAACCCGAAACGGGCCATCTGGCGACAATGTGCGTCCCAAAGCTCTTCCAGAGTTTTGGTGTAGCTGAGAAAGTGTAGGTATTCACTCAGCGTCATGCAGTTGACCCGCCTTTCAAGTGTGCGGCCAGTGCGTCCAGTGCCAGAACATAGCCCTGCGCGCCAAAGCCGCAAATCTGGCCGACAGCAACCTTCGAGATATAGGAGACGTGCCGGAACGCCTCACGCGCGTGGATGTTGGACAGATGCACCTCGATCACTGGAAGCTCGACCGACGCGATGGCATCCATCAGCGCGATTGAGGTGTGGGTATAGGCGCCGGCGTTCAGAACGATGCCGTCCTGATCCCCTTTGGCCTCATGAATGGCGTCGATCAGCGCGCCTTCGTGATTGGACTGAAAACACGACACTTCGACACCAATGGAGGTACCATGGCTCAGGCACAGGTCCTCAACCATCTCCAACGTGGTGCTGCCGTAAACCTCGGGCTGTCTTGTACCCAGGAGGTTCAGATTCGGGCCGTTCAAAATCAGAGCTTTGTGCATTATCTCACTGTTCCCATTACAAGTTCATAGACGCGAACCGATGCCAATGTCCACCGGCCTGCGCGCGCGCAGGGCGAGTAGGGGAAGTTGGGTCACTCACCTTCGGCGTGAACTGGCATTGTCACCACGGTCTTTCCAAGCGCGGAGCGGCTTGTCATATGCGCCAATGCCTCGGACGCGCGGTCCAGCGGATATCTTGCGCTTATTCTGGGTTTGATCTTCGCTTCGCTGTATAACCTGAACAAATCTCTCACATTTTCCGAATGTCCTGCGGGATCGCGCATCACCGATGCGCCCCAGAACACACCCACGATCTGACACCCTTTGAGCAGCGGCAGGTTCAGTGGGATATTGGGAATGCCCGCCGGGAAACCGACGACCAGAAAACGCCCGTTCCAGGCCATGCTACGCAACGCGGGTTCGGCATAGCCTCCACCGACCGCGTCATAAACGACATTCACCCCCAAGGGCGCGGATAAATCCTTGATTTCAGACGTGAATTTCTTCTGCGAGTCATTGTCCATGTCATGCGCATACAGAACTGTCTCATCCGCACCAAGACTTCGGCAGAAATCCGCTTTGTCCTGCGAGGATACGGCGGCAATCACCCGCGCACCCATGGCCTTGCCCAACTCAATAGCCGCCGACCCGACGCCGCCCGCGGCACCCAATACAAGCAGAGTCTCGTCCGGCTGCAAATCGGCGCGGTCTTTCAGGGCGTGATAGGAGGTTCCATAGGTGAATATGAAGCAGGCTGCGTGCTCGAACGGCATCGTATCGGGAAACTTGATGGCGGTGGCCGAAGGGATAGTCAGGTGCGTGGCAAACCCCCCGTGCCCGGTCAGGGCCAGCACGCGGTCCCCGATTTCGAATCCGGTGACGCCTTCACCGATGGCCAGCACTTCGCCTGCAACTTCACCGCCCGGTGCAAAGGGGCGGGGCGGCCTGATCTGATAACGATCCTGAATAATCAGCGTGTCCGGGAAATTGACGCCAGCCGCCCTGATTCCGATCAGCAATTCGCCGCGTCCCGGAGAAGGATTGGGGAGGGTGGTCAGTTCCAGTGTGTCCGGCCCGCCTGGCGCGACGCTGAGTAAAGCTTGCATATCAGACCTGTTATCCTTGTAACTTAGTTACGAGGAGCTTTGGCGCAGCAACAAGCCTTGTCAAGAAACCAGCAATCATAGCGCCTGACCGATCCCCATTCCGGGGAAGCACCCGCAGCAGAACAACAGGAGCAGACCATGACCCCCGAAACGCTTTTTTCTTTGCAGGGCAAGACTGCGCTTGTCACCGGTGGGGCGACCGGGATCGGCCGTATGGCTGCCGAGGCGCTGATGCGGGCCGGTGCACGCGTTCTGATCGCGTCGCGCAAAGCGGACGTCTGCGAGGCCGTGGCGGCGGAACTTAATGCCCTGGGCGCCTCCGGGCAGGCTGAAGGGTTCGGCGGCGATGTCGCCACCAAAGAAGGTGTCGAGGCCTTGGTATCTGAGGTCAAGAACCGCACGGATCAACTTGATATCCTTATGAATAACGCGGGCGTCAGCTGGGGCGCCCCAATGGGTCAGTTCCCCCATGAGGCTTGGGAAAAAATCATGTCGGTCAATGTGGCCGGTCTGTTCGACCTGACCCAAAAGCTGCTACCCATGCTGATGAAATCCGGCACGGCCGACGATCCGGCGCGGGTGATCAATGTCGGTTCGGTTATGGGAGAGGTGCCAATGGGCGACGGTGCCTACAGCTATTCTGCATCGAAGGCGGCCGTTCTGCACCTGACCAAAATCATGGCCAAGGAATTCTCAACCTACCATGTCACGGTGAACGCGCTTGCACCGGGGCCATTTGTCTCACGCATGACGGCCTTTGCAACCGGTGACGAAGAGATGCGGGAAAAAGTCGGTAAGTCCGTTCCCTTGGGGCGTGTGGGCCGGGATGAGGATATCGCGGGCTGCATGTTGTTTCTATGCGGCCGCGGCGGAAGCTATGTGACCGGCGCTGTGATTCCGGTTTCCGGCGGCATCAACGTGGTGACCGCCGGCAATATCTTTGCCGCAGCCTTCTAAGCTGAAACATGGAGAAACAGGATGAGCAGCACGCATCTGGACCTTGCGGCGGTCGACGCTTACCTCAGCGCCCATCTGCCGGGATACCAAGGCCCGCTGGAGGCAACCAAGTTTTCCGTCGGACAATCCAACCCGACGTTTCTGCTGCAAACACCTGAAAAAAAATATGTTTTGCGGCGAAAGCCTGAGGGAACACTGTTGAAATCCGCTCACGCGGTGGATCGGGAATTCCGCGTGCAGACCGCTCTGGGCGGAACTGCGGTACCGGTCCCTCAGATGTATGTGTTGTGCGAGGATGACAGTGTCATCGGCTCGGATTTTTATGTCATGGAGCATCTCGACGGGCGCATCTTTCTGGAACCAACCATGAGCAGCGAAAACAACGCTACGCGTAGCGCTGTTCTGGACGAAATGAACAGGGTTCTGGCTGCATTGCACATGGTCGATATCGAGGCAGTCGGGCTTTCAGACTATGGCCCACCGGGAAACTACTTCGAACGCCAGATTGCGCGCTGGACTAAGCAGTATCGCGCCTCAGAGACCTCGGAAATTGCGGAGATGGACGCGCTGATTGATGCGCTAGGCCAGGCGGCGCCCGAGGATGACGGGCAAAGGACACTGGTGCACGGCGACTATCGCATCGACAATCTGATGTTCGAAAAACACGGAACCCTATGCATCGGCGTTCTGGATTGGGAGCTCTCGACCATCGGCCACCCTTATGCGGATCTGGCGGCGGTCATTATGCAGTGGCGGATGCCGCCCGGCACCGAGGGACGCGGATTGGCGGGCATTGATCGCGACAGCCTGGGTCTGCCGTCGGATAAGGCCTTTATCGATCAATATTGCCAACGTCGCGGCCTGTCCGGCATCGACAATTTCGGATTTTACCTAGCGTTCAACTTCTTTCGAATGGCCGGAATTCTTCAGGGCGTCTACAAACGCGCGCAGGATGGCAACGCATCGGACCCCAAACGCGCTATGGCGCTTGGTTCCTATGTCCCAATGTTCGCGCAATATGGGTTGGCCGCGTTAAAGGCTTAGGAGCCCTTTGACAGCTCAAGCACTAGGTTTCCCAGACTATTCTTACCAAAGAACATCTCGGACCCCACGAACATGCTGGGCACACCAAAAACGCCACGTTTCACGGCCGCCTTGGTCTGATCTTTGAGTTGCTGCTTGACCTCGACGCTGGTCATCGCTTCACGGATTTTACGCACCGGCAGTTCGTTTTCGTGCAGGATTTCGGTGAGAACTCCGATCTCTTCTACCTTTTGGCCATGCACCCAAATGGCATCGAATATGGCATTTATGTATTTGTTTTCCCACGATTTACCTGATGAGAACACCGCTCCGCGCATGGCAAATTTCGTATTGACCGGAAAATGCGGGCTCATGTGAAAGCTGATCCCACGGGCACGCGCAAACCGGTGCAAATCATGGGTCAGATAAGCCGTTTTCTGGCGGTTCTCAGAGAATGCCTGAAACGGGCTCTGGTTGTTTGTGGCCTTGAAGACCGTAGCAAGCAGAACAGGAACATGTTTCACCTTGGCACGGTGTTTATCGGCAAGCGCGGGCAGGGCCTTGTAGGCGAGAAAAGCGTTTGGGCTACAGAAATCATACACAAATTCAATATGTTGCGTCATGTTTTTCCTCCGAGAGGGTTGGGTGGTGAAATGTCTCCAACTCGTAACCAGCGAATCCGCTACGCCATCAGTGTAACAGCCTGATGGGGTGGACGTACCTATCTGGACGAATTCCCTGTTAATTCAGCGTGTAAGGCCGCAAGATCCTGCTCATCAGACAGAGGGCAGGAAAAAGATGACAGCGTTCGACCCCAAGCGCCTGAGCCATATCACCGACTGGATGCAACGTTATGTTGATGAGCGGAAGTATGCGGGTAGTTCCTTGCTAGTGAAACACAAGGGGACCGAGATTTACTTCAACGCCTGCGGTCAAAGAAGTGTCGAAAACGATCTGCCGTTTCAGCGTGACACGATCGTTCGTATCTATTCCATGACCAAGCCTGTGACCACGGTCGCGCTGATGATGCTGGCCGAACGTGGCTTGTTTAACTTGGATGCCCCACTGTCCGATTTCCTTCCGGAATTTCGCGATATGAAGGCCTTGATCCCGAACGCAGAGCAGCTGGATCAGACCGAGGATGCCGCAACCCCGACGCTGCATCAGTTGCTGACCCACACAAGCGGTCTCAGCTATCCGTTCAATCCCGGGGTTTTGCCCATGGCGATGGATGAACAGGACCTAATGTTCAAGCCTAATCAGGGTCTTCTGGCGGATCGTGTGGCCGATCTGGCCAAACTTCCATTGGCATTCCAACCCGGAACACGCTGGGAGTATTCCGTTGGCATAGATGTCCTGGGTCGCGTGATTGAGGTGGTTTCGGGTCAACCTTTGGACCAGTTTTTCGCGAAAGAGATATTTGAACCGCTGGGCATGCAGGATACCGGGTTTCAGGTGCCACCGGGGGCAGGGGATCGGTTCGCCTCGCTCTATACCCCTCTGGCTGGGGACGCGATGGCATTGAACTCGGCGGAGACCGGCGGCGAGACCCTGCGGCTTGTCGATCAGGTCGGTGAATCGCCATTTGAACGCACGACGACATTCTCGGGCGGCGGTGGATTGGTTGGGACAATCGATGACTTTTTTCGATTTGCCGAAATGCTGCGGAACAAAGGGCAGGGTAACGGGCACCGTCTGCTGGGCCCAAAAACGATAGACTACATGCTGTGTAACCACTTACCGGGCGATATAGCGTCGATGGGACCGCAGAGCTTTGCAGAACAACCCATGGAAGGCACTGGTTTCGGTCTGGGCGGCGCGGTGGTTCTTAACCCCGGCAGAACACGGGTGCCTGGATCGGTTGGCGACTTCAGTTGGGGCGGCATGGCTTCGACCTTTTTCTGGATCGACCGGGTGAACGATCTGACAACTGTCTTCTTCACACAGTTATCGCCGTCCAGTTCCTATCCATCACGGGCAGAGTTAAAGGCGCTTGTCCTTGGGGCACTGATTGAATGACCTTTGTACCGCTGATACTCAAGCCTGACGACCAACCGGAGACCGCAGAATGACCGAAGCAGAACGCATCCTTTTGGACCTTTTGGACATCGAAAGGCTTGAGGTTGACCTGTTTCGCGGCACAGGCTCCGGTGGAGAGACTCCGACACGTATTTTCGGCGGACAGGTGATCGCACAGGCTTTGGCTGCCGCTTATCGCACGGTAGAAGATCGGCTGTGCCATTCCCTGCACGCCTATTTCATTCGTGCAGGCGATCCTTCCATTCCCGTTATTTATCAGGTTGATAGAGCGCGGGACGGAGGTTCAATGACGACACGCAGAGTGGTCGCGATCCAGAACGGAAAGCAAATTCTGAACATGTCGGCCTCATTCCATGTGCGGGATGAAGGCTGGGACCATCAGCATGCCATGCCTCAAACCGAAGCTCCGGAAAACTACCCGGAACGATCGGAGCTGCGGAAGCGATACGTCGATCTGGTTCCCGAAAAACTACGCGGAGAGCTGTTGCGCGAACGGCCAATCCAAGTGCGTGAAGTATACCACCTGAATCCCTTCAACCCCGGAAAATCTGACGATCACAACCAAATCTGGTTCCGCATGGCTGCAGCTGCCGGCACCGATCCTGTAACCCAGCACCTTCTTTTGGCTTACGCGTCAGACATGTACCTGATGACGTCCGGAATGCGGCCACATGGGCTGAGTTGGTTTAGTGGCGAGGTCAATTTGGCCAGCCTGGATCATGCTTTGTGGTTCCATGCTCCGGTTCACTTTGAAAACTGGCATCTCTACGCGATGGAGTCTCCATGGAGCGGGCAGGGACGCAATTTCAATCGCGGTTCGATTTATGCGCAAGATGGCACTTTGGTCGCCTCAGTCGCGCAGGAAGGTCTTATGCGAAAAGCGCGCAAGAAACCTTAGGTGTCTTCGATAAACTGTTGATTTAGCTTCCGCATACCGCCCAGCCAGCGATCATAGTCACCGGCCTTGTGGCGGATGTAGTCCAAGACCTGAGGATGCGGCAGCACAAGAAACTGCTCGGCCCCGATGGCGTCAACACAGGCCTGTGCCACTTCTTCGGGCTCCAACATGCCATCAATCGACGCGACCGAAACCTCATGGCCTCGTGTCATTTCCGACCGGACTGCCTGTGGGCACAGAACCGATACGCGCAGGCCTTTGTGTCCGTATGTCAAAGACAACCACTCGGCAAAACCAACCGCGGCGTGTTTCGTAACACCATACGGTGCAGCGCCGGGCTGGTTCAGTAATCCTGCGGCCGAGGCCGTGATCATAATGTAACCGCTGCCGCGCGCAATCATTCTGGGCACAAGGTGACGCGCGGTCCAGACATGGGACATGACATTGATCTTCCAGATCTTGTCCCAGTCATCATCGGGAACCTCAGGACCGCCAAGCGTCAGTATTCCTGCATTCGCGCAGAACAGGTCGATCGGACCGATAGTGTCTTCGACGGTCTCAATCAGGTTTTCAATGTCCTCTTCGCGCGAAACATCGCAGACCAGCGCGCGGCCACCAATGTCCTTGGCCACGCGTAGAACAGCATCAGCGTCAATATCCGAACAGATCACTGTGGCGCCATCATGGGCGAAACGTTCGGCCAGTCCTTTGCCGATACCCTGAGCGGCTCCGGTCACAACCACAGTTTTTCCGCTCAGTTCCATGTCACAATCCCGAATGTTGCTTCGGGTTCACACCGTAACGCGTTTGATTTGTTGTGCAATCTGGTATTGGGTCAATCCATATTTTTACCATAATACCAATTACACGAAAACCTTAATAGAACGCCTGCAGCCCGGTTTGTGACCGCCCAAGGATCAGCGCATGCACATCATGCGTGCCTTCATAAGTGTTCACAGTCTCAAGATTGACCATGTGGCGGATGACCTGGAACTCCAACGAGATGCCGTTGCCCCCGTGCATGTCGCGCGACATCCGAGCAATGTCCAACGCTTTGCCGCAGTTGTTGCGTTTGACAATTGAGATCATCTCGGGCGCGGCTTCGGCCTGATCCATCAGACGACCAACACGCAGGCTCGCTTGCAGCGCCAAGGCAATCTCTGTCTGCATGTCCGCCAGCTTCCGTTGAAACAGCTGCGTCTGCGCCAGCGGACGGTTGAACTGTTTCCGATCCAACCCGTATTGACGCGCAGCATGCCAACAACACTCAGCTGCGCCCATGACGCCCCAACTGATGCCATACCGCGCGCGGTTCAGACAGCCGAAAGGACCTTTGAGGCCCTGAACATGCGGCAGCAACGCGCTTTCATCGACCTCAACGCCATCCAGGACGATCTCACCGGTGATCGAGGCGCGCAGACTCAGTTTGTTCTGAATTTTCGGTGCGCTCAGACCTTTGAGGCCCTTGTCCAATACAAAGCCGCGAATTTTGCCGTCATGGGCATCGGACTTGGCCCATACTACAAACACATCGGCAATCGGCGCGTTCGAGATCCACATCTTGCTGCCGGTCAGTCGGTATCCACCGTCCGTCTTCTCAGCCTTCGTTTTCATACCTGCCGGGTCCGAGCCCGCATCCGCCTCGGTCAGGCCAAAGCAGCCGATCCACTCACCGCTGGCCAGTTTTGGAAGGTATTTCCGGCGCTGTTCCTCACTGCCATAGGCATAAATCGGATACATCACCAAAGAGCTTTGAACCGACATCATTGAGCGATAGCCGGAATCTACACGTTCGACCTCGCGCGCGACCAAACCGTAGGAGACGTACCCTGCCCCAAGCCCACCGTATTCCTCGGGGATAGTGGTGCCCAGCAGCCCCATATCGCCCATTTCGCGGAAAATCTCCGGATCGGTTTCTTCTTTCTGAAACGCTTCCGTCACGCGAGGCTGCAGTTTTTCCTGCGCGTAAGCCTGTGCGCTGGCCGCAATCATGCGTTCGTCTTCGTTCAACTGGTCGGACAGACGAAACGGATCGTCCCATGCAAACTTGCCCATATCGGGCGCATCTTTGGCACGCAATGCGGGCTTTGTGTCAGGGGCGTTCATGGTGCTTCTCCGCTTAGTCAGCTTCGACGCAACCTAACCCGGCCCCGGACCAAAAGACAGTAAGAGTTTCGCATCTGACCATGAGCAAAACTCATACCCCTGCCCCGGCTTTTATCCCAGTGCGTAACCCGCGCCGCGGACCGTGCGCACCGGGTCTTCACCGCCATGTTGCGTCAGGGCCTTGCGCAAACGACCGATATGGACGTCAACCGTGCGTGTATCAACATAGATATCGCGCCCCCAGACCCGGTCCAGCAGTTGCTCGCGGCTCCAGACACGGCCTGGCTTCTCCATGAAAGTGCTGAGCAGTCGGAACTCGGTCGGACCCAATTTCAAAGGTTTACTGTCACGGCTGACCTTATGAGTTTCAGAGTCCAGAATGATATCATCAAACTCCAACCGCAGACCAACGGTTGCTGGGCGCACGCGGCGCAGTTGAGTACGCACGCGCGCCATCAGTTCAACCACTGAATATGGCTTGACCACATAGTCATCGGCACCCGTTTCCAGACCACGCACTTTATCGACCTCTTCGGTGCGAGCTGACAACATGATAATCGGGATCGACCGCGTATCCGGGCGAGATTTCAGGCGGCGGCAGACCTCAATCCCGCTGAGGTTCGGCATCATCCAGTCCAGCACGATGATGTCCGGGTGCTCTTCATCGACCAGCAGCATGGCTTCGTCGCCACTACCGGCCTTGGACACGCGGAACCCCTCCGCTTCGAGGTTGTATGCCAACACTTCACGCTGCGCCGGTTCATCTTCAACGACCAGAACGGTAGGCTGATCCGCAGACATTGGTCAGATCTCCTGAGGGGTGTGTGAGGTTACATCGGCTTTCGGGCGCGCCTCTGCCGGACGTTCCCCTGTCACGAGATAGACTACCTGCTCGGCAATTGCGGTCACGTGATCGCCCATGCGTTCGATGTTTTTCGCGATAAAATGCAGGTGCATACAAGACGATATGTTACGCGGATCCTCAGCCATGAAGGTTAGGAACTCACGGAACAGGCCGTTATACATCTGATCCACTTCTTCGTCGCGATTGATGACATCAGTGGCCAGTTCGGCATCGCGTTGAATATAGGCGTCCAGCGCATCGCGCAGCATTCGTTCAACCTCGCGCGCCATACGGCGCAAGGCGGCGGCACTGCCATTGATTTCACCGGCATTGACCAGAACCGTGGTTCGCTTGGCAATATTCTTGGAGTAATCGCCAATCCGTTCAAGGTTGCCGGATACTTTCAGAACCGACAAGACCAAGCGCAGGTCGCTGGCGGTCGGTGCGCGCAAGGCGATCAGACGCGCGGTTTCTTCGTCGATCAGCTCTTCCAGCGCATCGATGGCCTTGTCACCCTGACGGACCTGTTGGGCCAGTTCCTCGTCCCTGGTTTCCAGAGAACGCGCTGCGCTCATGATGGCGGCCTCGACCAACCCACCCATCTTCATGATGTGGGCCTGAATCGCTTCCAGATCGCGGTCGAAAGCGGATGCAATATGTTGTTCGCTCATGCTCAAATACCTGTCCTCAGCCGATCCGGCCGGTGATGTAGCTTTCGGTGCGGGGGTCTTCGGGGTTGGTGAAAATCTGCCCGGTCTCGCCAAATTCGACGAGGTTCCCAAGGTGGAAGAACGCGGTTTTCTGGCTGACCCGAGCGGCCTGCTGCATCGAGTGGGTCACAATTACCACCGAATAGCGTGAACGTAGCTCGTCGATCAGCTCCTCGACCTGCGCCGTTGCAATCGGGTCCAGAGCCGAGCACGGTTCGTCCATCAGTAGAACTTCGGGTTCGGTCGCGACGGCGCGCGCGATGCACAGACGCTGTTGCTGACCACCGGACAGACCGGTTCCGGGGGCGTCCAGACGGTCCTTGACCTCATCCCAGATCGCACCGCGACGCAGGGATTTCTCAACGATCTCATCCAGCTCCGCCTTGTTTTTTGCAAGGCCGTGGATGCGGGGACCATAGGCCACGTTGTCGTAGATCGACTTGGGGAACGGGTTCGGCTTCTGAAACACCATGCCCACCTTGGCGCGCAGCTGCACCGGATCGACGCGTTTGTCATAGATGTCTTCGCCGTCCAACAGGATATCGCCTTCAACCCGGCAAATATCGATCGTGTCGTTCATCCGGTTCAGGCACCGCAGAAACGTGGACTTGCCGCAGCCTGACGGGCCGATAAAGGCAGTCACGGTCTTGTCTTCGATTTGAACATCCACGTCCTTGATGGCGTGGGTATCACCGTAATAGACCTGAACCTTGTTCGCGGCGATCTTGATTGCTTTGGAGTCCACAGCTCTCTCCACTCGTGTCATGTCGTTCATCTTAAGCACCCCCCTACCAGCGGCGTTCAAAGCGGCGGCGCAGGAGTACCGCGATGGTGTTCATTGTCACGAGGAAGATCAACAGGATGATGATGCCGCCCCATGCGCGTTCATAAAAGGCCGGGTCGGCGCGCTTGGACCATTCGTAGATCTGCGCCGGCATGGCCGAGTTCGGTGACAGGAAGCCCGCAACAATTCCGTCCGGCGGGTTCGAGGCGATAAAGCCAACCATCCCAATCAGTAGCAGCGGCGCGGTTTCCCCCAGCGCTTGCGCCAGACCAATGATGGTGCCGGTCAGGATGCCGGGCGCAGCCAGCGGCAGCACATGGTGGAACACCGCCTGCATTTTCGAGGCCCCTACCCCAAGCGCCGCGTCACGGATCGACGGCGGCACCGCCTTCAGCGACGCGCGGGTCGAGATGATGATCGTCGGCAAAGTCATCAGCGTCAGCACCAGACCACCCACCAGCGGCGCTGAGGTTGGCAGGTGCATGTAGTTGATGAACACGGCCAGACCCAGGATACCGAACACAATCGACGGTACAGCGGCCAAGTTCGAAATGTTGACTTCGATGATATCCGTCAGGCGGTTCTGTGGCGCGAATTCCTCAAGATAGATCGAGGCCGCAACGCCAATGGGCAGCGCCAGCGCCAGTACCACGAACATCATGAACAACGAGCCCAGCATCGACACACCGATCCCCGCAGCCTCGGGCCGTTGGTCGGACGCATCCGCGCCAAAGATGAAGTCCGGGTTAAAGGCTTTGTACAACACGCCCGCATCCCGCAACTGATCAACGAAATCCAGTTGCGCGACCGAAATGCTCTTGTCGTTGGCAATAGACTCACGCGTCACGCGGCCTTTCATGTAGCCATCGACGCGGCTGTTGACCAAAAAGCGGAAACTGACGGTTTTGCCGATCTCATCGGGGTTGGCGATGACATAGTTCCGCAGTTCGGCCTGAGCGGCCTTGGACAGGATCTTGCCCATGTCCTTGGGCGACAGATCCGTCTGGATGCCAAGCTTTGCAACTTCACTTTCCAAAGCCGAGGCGATCAGCGGCGCATAACCAAAGGTCGAAACCTTCTTGATGTCCTCGATATTACGGTTGCCCTTCTTGTCCAGCTTGTCTGCTTTCAGCTCGACATCAAGCTCAAGAAAGCTCTGCTGAAATGCGCCCGTTCCGGCGGTCACGATGTTGGTGACCAGAACAACCAGCATAAGCAGGCCGATCCCGATCGCCGCAATGCCGTACAGCTTAAACCGGCCTTCGGCGGCATTCCGACGTTTGGTGCGCGCGTCCTTTTCGAACAGCGACCCGCCTTTGGGCTTCGCAGCAGGAGCAGCGCCAGGAGTTTGGGAAATATCGGTCATTCGTACTGCTCCCGGTATTTGCGTACGATGTAGAGGGCAAAGATATTCAGCCCCAGTGTGATGATGAACAGGGTCAGACCCAGCGCAAAGGCAACCAGCGTTTCAGGGCTGGCAAAATCGGTATCGCCGGTTAGCTGGCTAACGATACGGGTGGTGATGGTGGTCATCGCCTCGAACGGGTTGCCCGAGAATTTGGCAATTGCACCCGCGGCCATCACCACGATCATGGTCTCACCGATGGCACGGCTTGCGGCTAGCAGGATCGCACCTACGATGCCCGGCAACGCGGCGGGCAGAACCACCTGACGCACGGTTTCGGAGCTGGTAGCGCCCAGACCCAAAGAGCCATCGCGCATCGATTGCGGCACCGCGTTAATGATGTCGTCCGACAGCGACGATACGAAGGGGATCAGCATGATGCCCATGACCAAACCAGCCGTCAGAACCGCGTTAGAACTGGCCATCCAGCCCAAACCCAGCGTGCCACCGTCCCCGAAAAGAGACACCAGAGCCGGACCCACCGTCAGCAGGGCAAACAGACCGTAAACGATGGTCGGAATACCCGCGAGGATCTCAAGCAGCGGTTTGGCAACCGCACGGGTTGCACCCGAGGCATATTCCGACAGGTAGATCGCAGCGAACAGGCCGATCGGCACGGCCACCAGCAGCGCAATCAGCGAGATATAGAGCGTACCCCACAGTAGCGGCAGGATCGATAGCTCGGAGCCTCCACGGAAGTTCGGGGCCCAGGTGCTGCCGAAGAAGAAGTCTTTCCACGAATGCAGCTGGAAGAAGTTCATGGTCTCAAACAGCATCGACAACACGATGCCGACCGTTGTCAAAATCGCAATCGAGGCAGCCAGCAGCAGCAGCGCCAGAACGCCCTGCTCGACCACGTTTCGTGCGCGGAATTCCTTGTGCGTCCGCACATAGGCAAAGGCAGCACCCAAAAGGGCTAGCGCCAGTACGATAACCTGCATCGCCACTGACCCAGTCCCGGTCATGCTACGGTATTTCTGAGCCGCGACCAGAATGGGCTGAGTGATGTCCTGCGTTAGAACCTGTCCCGCGTCTTTCAGGGTTTTTGTCAGCGCATCAATATCCGCGTTCGCGTCCTGTGCCACGGTCTCGGTCAATGCTCCGGTGTCCACGGCGCCATCCAAGCCGTAAGCAACGCGGCGCACTTCGCTCATGATAAGGCCACGATCCGATCCTTCTGGAATTGCCTGATCAGGGATGAGGCCGGATACAGTGCTGTTCACGATCATCGGCTGTACCAGTAGCCAGACTATCAAAACGCCCAAAGCCGGAACAAGCGCCGTCAAAGCAACGTTGTAGCCATAGTATGACGGCAAAGAGTGCAATTCGCGGGCGTCACCTCCCGCGCTTGCCAGGGCACGGGATCGACCCGTGAAATATCCGATCACTGCCAGCGCAAGCAGGATAAGCAACAGCCAGGATAACGCCATGAGAACTCCGTGGGGATGGCAGTAAGTGGAGTCAAAAAGAACCGGGACGCGTAGAAAACGCCCCGGTTCCGTTTACAAAGGGTGATTAGGAACCGCCGCCCAGTACGGTTTCGTTGGCAACAGCTTCCTGAACCTTCGCCAGTTCCGGATCCGAGACCAGACCGTATTCGGCCAGCGGGCCGTCGGGGCCTGCGATCTCGTCAGCGACGAAGAACTCAGCATATTCCTTCAGGCCGGGGATCACGCCGATGTGGGCTTTCTTCACGTAGAAGAACAGCGGGCGCGAAACCGGATATTCGCCGGTTGCGATCGACTCGGTCGAGGGAACAACGTCGGACATGGTTGCGACCTGCAGCTTGTCGGTGTTGTTCTCGTAGAACGCCAGACCAAAGACGCCGATGCCGTCCTTGTTGCTGTCGATGCGCGCCAGGGTCTCGGTGTAGTCGCCGTCGATGTCGACCGAAACGCCGTCGGTGCGGATCGCGATGCACTGCTTTTCAGCTGCTTTCTTGTCGTCGCCGGCTGCTGCCTTGAACACTTCGAAATCGCCAAGGTGCTCACAACCTGCCAAGATGACTTTGTCTTCGAACACTTCACGGGTGCCGTGCTTGGTGCCCGGAATGAAGGTTGCGATCGGCTGCGCCGGGAAATCCGGGTTCACGTCAGCCCAGGTCTTGTTCGGGTTGTCTACAACCTCACCGTCCACAACGATTTTCGCTGCCAGCGCCTTGTACCAGTCTTCCGGCGTGAACTCGAAAGAGTTGCCGTTGATGTCTGATGCGAAAACGATGCCGTCATAACCGATCTGAACTTCGATGATGTCGGTCACGCCGTTTTCGGCACAGGCTTTGATTTCTTTTTCGCGGATCTGGCGCGATGCGTTTGCCACGTCGATGGTGTTTTCGCCAACACCTTCACAGAAACGCTTCAGACCTGCCGAGGAACCGCCCGATTCAACAACCGGTGTCGGGAATTCAAAGTTTTCACCGAAGGCTTCTGCAACGATCGAAGCGTAAGGCAGAACGGTTGAAGAACCGGCAACCTGCACCTGATCACGAGCGGCGGCCGCAGTGGCCGAGACAGCAGCGATGGCTAGAGCCGAAGCCGACAGTTTTACAAAGGACATCTCAGTCTCCTTGAGAATGTAGTTAGTGATCACCCCCATGATGATCTTGCAGGCACCTCTACGGTTCGTGCGTAAGCCTTTTGTGACAGGTTTGTAACAGCTTTATGACAGTCGACAGAAATTCTTACCGTCATGACGCATTGCAGACATGCGAAATTCACATAGGTAAACAGGAACGTCCGGAACGCCCTGAATTTTAGGGGTCACAGCGGCAGAATGACGGTGAAGGTCGTACCTTTGCCCAGGCTGCTTTCCACCCGCAGCCGCCCGCGATGGCGGTTGATTATGTGTTTCACGATAGCAAGACCCAGCCCCGTCCCACCCAATTGCCGCGATCTGTGACTGTCGGCGCGATAGAATCGTTCAGTCAGGCGCGGCAGATGCACAGCATCTATGCCTGGTCCCTTGTCCATCACCTGAACCCGAACCGCAGGACCCCGCATCGCAGAATCACGGTCTGAACAATGTACTCGAATTTCAACGCTGCCGCCGCTGCCGCCGTATTTGATTCCGTTCTCGATCAGGTTAGTGAAGACCTGACGCAACTGGTCATTATCCCCGATCAGCGAGACAGGCTCTTCCGGCGCCGTCAGGGTCAACTGTACCTTGGCATCATCGGCCAAAGGGCGCAGAGAGTTCAGCGTCGATTGCAGCAGGCCTGTCAGTTCAAGCTGCTCTTTCGGGCGCACACGCTCTTCGCTTTCTACGCGGTTCAGCGACAACAGATCCCCCACCAGCCGGTTCATCCGGTTGGCCTCATCGGTCATGATCTGCAGAAAACGGTCCTGTGCTGCAGCATCATCGCGGGCCGGTCCGCGCAGCGTTTCGATGAACCCCATCAAAGCGGTCAGCGGCGTGCGCAGCTCATGGCTGACGTTGGCGACAAAATCGCGGCGCATCTGGCTGGCCTGCTCGACATGCGTGACGTCTTGAAAAATCGCCAGCAACGCCCCCCCGGAGACCGCGCCGACACCGCTCATGTAACGGCACTCAACCTCGAACGTGGTGTCCTGCGCGCCGTCGTTGGACAGGTGGCGCGTTTTGGTGGGCCCCTTGGTGCGCAAGCCTTGCTCAATCGCATCGATCACCTGTGGCTGCCGCAGGATCGTCGCGAAATGCCGTCCGACGATATTCTGCGCCAGCAGGGTTTTTGCGTCGGTATTCGCCGCAATGATTCGCTCGGTCTGATCGACCATCAGCGCAGGCATCGGAATGGCCGATACAAATTCGGCGAGCAGGTCGTCTGACATAATCTCGATCTTTCCGGACTAGCTCACAGGCTTCATCTCATCGCGGAACCGACGCATGTTCTGCTGATAGTGCAGCGCGCTAAAGGTGATCTTCTGCGCCGCCGCCTCATCCAGTTGCCGCACAACCTTGCCGGGTGATCCCATGACCAGCGAATTGTCGGGGATTTCCTTACCTTCTGTAATCAAGGCCCCTGCCCCGATCAGGCAGTTCTTGCCGATCTTCGCGCCGTTCAGAACGATGGCTCCCATTCCGATCAGCGTGTTTTCCCCAATCATACAACCATGCAGCATCACCTTGTGCCCGATCGTGCAATTCTTGCCGATGGTCAAAGGGAACCCGGCGTCGATATGCATGACGCAGTTTTCTTGCACGTTGCTGCCTTCGCCCACACGAATTTCTTCATGGTCGGCACGGATGGTACAGCCGAACCAGACCGAAGCGCCCTGCTCTAACACCACCTTTCCGATCAGGTTGGCATCAGGCGCGACCCACGTATCCTCGTGGATTTGCGGAGTATGTTCCCCCAATGCGTAGATGGTCATGACAGCCCCTCGAATTCGTTTTGCAGGGTACGCACGTGGTTTTGTAGGTTTGGCTGCTGAATACGGCGCATCCGCTCGGCGCTGACGATGGTCTTCAGCTTGTCCTCGGTGGCATCCAGATCGTCGTTAACCAGCACATAGTCGTAATAGCCCCAGTGGCTGATCTCATCCCAGCTTTTCAGCATCCGTTTGGCGATCACATCCTCACTGTCCTGCCCACGGGTTTCCAGACGGCGGCGCAGTTCGGGAATCGAGGGCGGCAGGATGAAGATCGACAGCGCATGCTTGCCCAAATCCGAATTGCGGATCTGCACCTCACCCTGCCAGTCGACGTCAAACAGCACATCCCGACCGGAGTTAATGGAATCCCGAACCGGACCAGCCGGAGAGCCGTAAAAGTTGCCGAAGACATGCGCATGTTCCAGCATCTGCCCATCGGCAACCTGCTGCTTGAACTCGTCTTCGGACAGAAAGTAATACTCACGCCCGTGTTCCTCACCCGGACGCGGCGCGCGAGTTGTGGCCGAGATCGAAAACTCAAGCCCCTCGTCCCACGCCATCAACCGACGGGCCAGAGTGGATTTTCCCGCACCCGAAGGCGAAGACAGGATGATAAGTAGGCCGCGGCGATCTGCCATGTCAGTCGTTCCCATTTTCATTCTACGTTCTGAACTTGCTCGCGCATCTGGTCTATTACCGCCTTCAACTCAAGCCCAACTGAGGTCAGATCGGCGCTTTGCGCCTTTGAACACAGCGTGTTGGCCTCGCGGTTGAACTCCTGCATCAGGAAATCCAGCTTGCGACCCACGGCTGCGTCCTGCGATAGCAAATCCCGCGCGGCCACGACATGCGCTTTCAGGCGGTCGATTTCCTCGGTGATGTCCGATTTCACAGCAATCAGCGCCAATTCCTGCGCCACCCGGTCCGGATCGGCGCCCTGCGCATTGTCCAACACCCGCGCCAGATTTTCCCGCAGCGCCTCGGCGGTTTTGTCTTTACGCTGTTCTGCAAGGTCCGCCGCCTGTTCAGTCAGCTGAGAGACCTGTGTTAATTGCCCGTCCAGAATGTCGGCCAGCGCCTTGCCCTCAGCCTCACGCATATCGACAAAGGCCGCTAAAAGAGTGGCAAACTCCTTGGTCAGCTGCTCGACCAAGGGCGCGGGGTCATCGACATCACTGCCGGCCTCCAACATCCCCTTGATGCTGATCAGGTCAGCCGCTGTTGACGGTGCCAGGTTAACACCACGGGCCGCTGCCATTTCCTGCGTGCGCGCCAGCGCGGTTAAAGCGACCATCATTGCGGTCTCGTTTAGGGCTAGATCAGGCGAGGTCTCATCGCGGTTTAGCTTAAGCGACAGGGTGACATTTCCCCGACCCAAAGCTTTGGAGATTTGTGCGCGCAAGGCAGCTTCGAGCCCGGTCAACCAGTCGGGCACGCGCAAGCGCATATCCAACCCTTTGCCGTTCACACTGCGCAGTTCCCACGTCCAGCTGTGAGGCCCATATGCCCCCTTGTCCGAGGCGAAACCGGTCATTGATCTGATCATGCCTGCCCTTTCCGTTGCTGCCTATTATGCTTGCTGGCCGCACCTAAAGCCATCGGCACGCACAGAGCAAGAGTTTGCTCACTTTGAGGCGATCTCCAGAAGTTAACCATTCGTTAAAGAATTCCTCCAAAATTGACTTAACCCGTGTCAATCTGATCTGAGCCAGGGGCCGGTCGGGCGCAAACAGCCCCGGTATCTGGCATTTTAAGAAAATGACGATCAATCGACGCTAGGGTGATGAAAATGAAAACCTTTTTCGGAAGCGGTTCCGGGTCAAGTTTTGGAAAGATCGTCGCAATGGATCGTTTTGACAGCGGGCGCAGCCTCTCGCCCATCCGACAAGTCGAAGCGTACTGGACTGCGCTTCTGACAGGTGACGGCGTGCCCAAGCGATCGCAGATCGACCCGCGTGGTCTTGAGAACGTTTTGGAATACACGTTCATCCTTGAACGCATCGCGCCGGGCTTGGCCCGGTTTCGTCTGGCCGGCAGCCATCTGAACAAACTGGCGGGCATGGAAGTGCGCGGTATGCCCCTGACTGCGTTTTTTGAACCCAGCGCCCGCGGCCAAATCTCGGACACGTTGGAACAGGTCTTTGCCAGACCTGCGATTGCGGAACTTGAGCTGATGTCCGCTGGAAAACTTGGGCAGACCCGATTGCAGGCCCGCATGATCCTGCTACCGCTGAAAAGCGATCTTGGTGATGTCAGCCGCGTGTTGGGAGTGTTGGTTTGTGATGGCACAATCGGCGCAACGCCGCGGCGGTTTTCCATCCCTGACACCCGTATACGGGCGGTCGCCGATGTTCAGGCGCCGCAAAAACAGATAGAGCGCGAACTCGCTGGCTTTGCCGAAGATCAAGGGGAATTCAAACGCCCCGGCTCGCATTTGCGGCTAGTGTCGTCCCGCGACGACTGACCCAAACGAAAAAGGCGGACCAAATGGCCCGCCTTTTCTTTTTCCTTAAGGCAAAAGCCTCAGCTGGCTGCGCGTTTGTTGCCATTGCGGCGCAGGTTGGTCAGCTCCTCGGCGACAAGGAAGGCCAGTTCCAGCGATTGCGATGCGTTCAGACGCGGGTCACAGGCGGTGTGGTACCGATCCGAAAGGTCCTCTTCGGTCACAGCCCGTACGCCGCCGGTGCACTCGGTGACGTCTAGGCCGGTCATCTCGAAGTGTACGCCGCCGGGGATTGTGCCTTCGGCTTGGTGCACACCAAAGAAGTCGCGAACCTCACGCAACACGGAATCGAACGGACGGGTTTTGTAACCGGTCGCTGATTTAATCGTGTTGCCGTGCATAGGATCGCAGACCCAGGTCACCTTGGCGCCTTCTTCCTTAACCGCCTGAACCAGACGCGGCAGGTGCTCACCCGCTTTGCCTGCGCCAAACCGTGCGATCAGGGTCAGGCGTCCCTCTTCGTTTTCGGGGTTCAGCTTGGACATCAGAACCTTGAGGTCTTCGGCGGTGGTTGTCGGACCACATTTCAGACCAATCGGGTTCAGAACGCCCCGGCAGAATTCCACATGCGCCCCATCCGGCTGACGCGTGCGGTCGCCGATCCAGATCATGTGGCCGGAACCGGCCAACCAGTTGCCCGAGGTCGAATCGAGACGAGTCAGTGCCTCTTCGTACTCCAACAGCAGGCTTTCGTGGCTGGTGTAGAACTCGACGGTCGAGAACTCATGCGTGGTGTCCGCCGTGATGCCAGCCGCATGCATGAAGTCGATCGTGTCCTGAATACGGTCCGCGATTTCAGAGTACTTGCTGACATCCTGTTCGTCGGTGAAACCAAGCGTCCAGGAATGCACCATACTCATATCCGCGAAACCACCGGTCGAGAAAGCGCGCAGCAGGTTCAGCGTTGCAGCGGCCTGCGTGTAGGCCTGCAGCATTTTGCTGGGATTCGGGATACGGGCTTCGGGGGTAAACGCCAGTTCGTTGATGATGTCACCGCGGTAGCTGGGCAGTTCCACACCATCCAAAACCTCGGTCGGCGCGCTGCGTGGCTTGGCGAATTGGCCAGCCATACGGCCCACTTTCACCACCGGCACCTTGGCGCCGTAGGTCAGCACCATTGCCATCTGCAGCATCACCTTAAAGGTGTCACGGATCGCATCCGCACTGAATTGTTCAAAACTTTCTGCACAATCCCCGCCCTGCAACAGGAAGGCCTCGCCGCGACCGGCGGCACCCAAATGTTGCTTGAGACGCCGCGCCTCACCGGCAAAGACCAGCGGGGGATACTGCGAAAGCTGGGCCTCGACCTTGGCCAATGCGGCCTCGTCGGTATAGTCTGGCATCTGAACCCGGGGCTTGTTGCGCCAGTTCGTTTTTTGCCATTCGGTCATAGCTTTGATCTCCGCTGAAGTAGTCAGGTCGTCTCTATACAAAATGCATTGAAGACTGACCATATCCGATTTGGGCCTCTTGACGCGGGAAACAAGCTTTGATCATGGTGGCTGTCAAATCTGCCGCTGGACGTAACGTCTCGAAGCGCCGAATCAAGGACACCTCGCCATGCAAGAGCAACGCCAAGTTGTCACGGTGGAAGACACTGCGGCCAACCCGCGCAATTTCGTATTTGTCCTGCTGGACAAATTCTCTCTGCTGTCATTCGCTTCGGCGTTGGACAGTCTTCGAATTGCAAACCGTATGGCCGACAAAACGTTATACACCTGGACCCTGATGGGTGAAGGCGGCGAGACGGTAAACTGCTCGGCCGGGACGACGTTCAAGCTGGACGAGGACTTGATCGAACTTCAGCGCGACGATGTGGTGTTGATCTGCGGCGGCGTCGACGTGCAGGCCGCGACCACTAAGAAAGTGTTGAACTGGGTGCGGCGCGAGGCGCGGCGGGGCCTGCGTATTGGTGGCCTGTGTACCGCGGCTTATACGCTGGCTAAGGCCGGGCTGCTGGATGGCAAGCGCGCCACCATCCACTGGGAAAACGCCGACAGTTTCGTTGAAGAATTCGACGAGGTTGAACTGACGAAATCGGTCTTTATCGTTGACGCGAACCGAATGACCACGGCGGGTGGCACGTCGTCCATCGACCTGATGCTGAAGATGATCGCGGACGATTACGGCGAAGACCTTGCCAATGCTGTCGCGGATCAGATGATCTATTCCTCGATCCGCACCGATCAGGACACTCAGCGCCTGTCGACCCCGACCCGCATTGGTGTGCGTCATCCCAAACTGAGCCAGGTCATCCTGATGATGGAAAAGAACATCGAAGAGCCAATCTCACCTTCGATTCTGGCCAAAGACGTCGGCATGTCGACCCGGCAGCTTGAACGCCTGTTCCGCCGTTATCTCAGCAGGTCACCCAAGCGGTACTATATGGAACTGCGCCTGCACAAAGCGCGCAACCTGCTTATGCAGACAGATATGAGTGTGATCAACGTGGCGCTGGCCTGCGGTTTTGCCAGCCCCTCGCATTTCTCAAAATGCTACCGCGCGCATTACAACACAACGCCCTATCGTGAACGTGGTGCACAAAGCGGGCGATTGTCGGTCTGACAGCAGCTAAGTTGCGGGCGTCATGCGATAGATCCCTCCCTGCCCGACGGAAATAAACCAGATCGATCCATCCGGCGCCTCGATGATGTCACGTACACGTTCGGTTTCGGGGCCTTTGATCTGCTCGACCTCACGCAGCGGCGACCCCGCCAGCCGCGCGATATAGTCGAATTTCAACGAGCCGACAAAGATATCTCCCTTCCAATCCGGCCACAGCTTGCCGGAATAGACCAGCAGGCCAGAGGGCGCGATGGACGGGTCCCAATAATACTCGGGCTGCTCCATGCCCGGTTTCGTGGTTCCTTCTCCGATTTTCTGACCGGAATAGTGGACACCGTATGAAATCACCGGCCAGCCATAGTTTCGACCGGATCGGACAAGATTGACTTCATCACCGCCTCTGGCGCCATGTTCCGAAATCCAAAGCCGTCCGCGCGCATCCAAACCGGCCCCCTGCGGGTTGCGGTGGCCGTAAGACCAGATTTCGGGGCGCACGCTGTTTTCCTTAACAAAGGGATTGTCCGCAGGCACCGATCCGTCGCGATTCACGCGGATCACCGTGCCATTGTAGTTCGAGCGGTCCTGCGCCTTGGGGCGTTCACCGCGGTCCCCGATCGTGACAAACAGGGTTCCATCCTCGGCCTCAACCACCCGCGAGCCATAGTGCCGCCCGGCAGACCCACCCGGGATCGCCTCGAAGATCACGCGCATGTTGGTCAGCAGGTCGCCCTTTTCGGACAATTGGGCCACCGCCAGGGCGGTGCCGGCACCACCCTGTTGAGGTTTCGAAAAGGTCAGGAAAATCTCTCGGGTTTGGTTGAAGTCGCGGGCGATGGTTACGTCCAGCAAGCCACCCTGCACCTCGGCCAGAACATCCGGAACACCGGACACGCGCTGTATGCGACCATCTTTGACGTGCAACAATTCTCCATCCCGTTCGGTGACCAGAAATCCCCCATCGGGCAAAACTCCAATCGCCCAAGGAGTGTCTAGACCGCCGACCATTTCCGTCACTTCGACAGAACCTTGAGAAGTTTGCAGCCTGTCTGCCCAAGCGACGCTGGTCCATGCCAACATCACGATTGCGATCGTCCGGATCATCTTGGTCCTCCGTCGTTTCCTGCAGCTTGCACGTATCTGAACAAATAGGGTTCCCGGTGCCAAAAACACTTTTTCGTTAGGACTTTTCTTTTCCGGATAGCTTGCCTAGGGTCGTGCCCAGAATGAAGACCACTTCAGGGAGTAACCTCATGAAAAAGCTGCTTACCGCAACTGCAGCAACCGCTCTGCTGGCCGGCACTGCCATGGCCGAAGACGTTAAACTGGGCATTATGTTCGGTTTCACCGGCCCGATTGAATCGCTGTCGCC
Organism: Ruegeria sp. ABF4_144; assembly: GCF_056160045.1. NCBI lineage: Bacteria > Pseudomonadati > Pseudomonadota > Alphaproteobacteria > Rhodobacterales > Roseobacteraceae > Ruegeria > Ruegeria sp. ABF4_144. The sequence goes on along the minus strand of NZ_JBSWWK010000001.1, from coordinate 1,441,064 downwards.
CGCAATGGCTGCAGGCGCTGAACTGGCGATGAAAGAAGTTTCGGAATCCGGCAAGCTGCTGGATGGCTCGACCGTGACACCGGTACGTGCAGACACCGGCTGCGCCGACAACGCGCTGGCCACCGCCAACGCCGAGCGTTTGGTCGCCGAAGGCATCAACGGCCTTGTCGGCGGTGACTGTTCGGGCGTCACCGGCGCAATCCTGCAAAACGTTGCCGTGCCAAACGGTATGGTGATGATCTCGCCCTCGGCGACTTCGCCCGGCTTGTCGGTAATGGAGGACAATGACCTGTTCTTCCGTACCTCGCCGTCGGATGCGCGCGAAGGTGAGATCATGGCGGACATCCTGAAAGAGCGTGGCGTGAACTCGATCGCTCTGACCTACACCAACAACGATTATGGCAAAGGCCTGTCCGAGGCGATCAAATCCTCGTTCGAAGCGCTGGGCGGTGAAGTCACCATCGTGGCGGCGCACGAAGACGGCAAAGCCGACTACTCGGCCGAAGTTGGCGCACTGGCATCGGCAGGCGGCGACATTCTGGTCGTAGCTGGCTATCTGGATCAGGGTGGTCTGGGTATCATCCAGTCCTCGCTGGACAGCGGCGCATTCGACACGTTCGGCCTGCCCGGTGGCATGATCGGCGACTCGCTGCCCGCAAACGTCGGTCCGGACCTGAATGGTTCCTACGGTCAGGCTCCGGGCTCGAAAAGCGAGGCTGCGGATTCGTTCACCGCGATGGCCGAGGGCGAAGGCTTTGACGGCACGTCGATCTTTGTTCCTGAATCCTATGATGCTGCGGCCCTGTTCCTGCTGGCCATGCAGGCCGCAGGCTCGAGCAACCCGGCAGACTATGGCAGCAAGATCATGGACGTCGCCAACGAACCCGGTGAGAAAATCTATCCGGGTGAACTGGCCAAAGGTCTGGAACTGCTCGCTGCTGGTCAGGAAATCGACTATGTCGGTGCCTCGGGCGTTGAGTTGATCGGGCCGGGTGAAAGCGCCGGTGCTTACAAAGAAATCGAAGTTATCGACGGTGAGATGAAGACGGTTAATTACCGTTAATCCAGCGTCAAATTAGACCAGACGGAGCAGCCCGGGCCTTGTGTCCGGGCTGTTTCAATGACAAAAGGCTGCACCTCTGTTTTCGGGGAAAAGACAAGGGAAAACCATGATCGTCGTTGAAGACGTGCACAAGCATTTTAGCGGCTTCCACGCGGTGGATGGCGCTTCACTGGAGATCGAAAAAGGTTCGATCACTGGCCTGATCGGACCGAACGGCGCCGGCAAAACCACCCTGTTCAATGTAATCGCAGGTGTGCTACCGCCGACATCCGGCCGCGTAATCATGGATGGTGAGGATATCACCGGCCTGCCCCCGCATGAGCTTTTTCACAAGGGTCTGTTGCGCACGTTCCAGATTGCGCATGAATTCTCGTCAATGAGCTGCCGCGAAAACCTGATGATGGTCCCCGGCGCGCAATCTGGTGAGACATTGTGGAACACATGGTTCGGTCGCAAACGCATTGCTGATGAAGAACGCGCCCTGCGCGCAAAGGCCGACGAGGTTCTTGAGTTCCTGACCATCGAACATCTGGCCGATCACAAGGCAGGTCAGGTCTCGGGTGGACAAAAGAAGCTGCTGGAGCTTGGCCGGACCATGATGGTTGACGCCAAGATCGTGTTTCTGGATGAGGTCGGCGCGGGCGTGAACCGTACCCTGCTTATGACCATCGCCGACACGATCCTGCGCCTGAACAAAGAGCGCGGCTATACCTTTGTGGTCATCGAACATGACATGGATTTCATCGGCAAGATCTGCGACCCGGTCATTTGTATGGCCGAAGGCAAGGTTCTGGCCGAAGGCACTCTGGACGAGATCAAGGCCAACGAACACGTGATCGAGGCCTATCTGGGCACCGGCCTGAAAAACAAAGACAAGCTGGAGGCCGGAGCGTGAGCGACAATCCCTACCAGGACGATCACGGCAACAAGGACGCCACGATCACCAATCCCAGGGGTGCAGGCACCATGACCCCCGCTCATCAGACCAGCGGTGAGACGCACTATGTCGGCGGCGGCCCGTTCCTGATTGGTGACACCATGACCGGCGGCTATGGCAAAGGGCCGGATATCCTGCACGACTGCACCATTGCCGTCGACAAAGGCGAAATCGCCGTCATCGTCGGCCCCAACGGTGCCGGGAAGTCCACCGCGATGAAGGCCGTATTTGGAATGCTGGACGTGCGGTCAGGTTCCGTACGGCTGGACGGAGAGGACATCACCAACCTCTCGCCGCAGGACCGCGTGATCAAAGGCATGGGCTTTGTGCCGCAAACCTCGAATATCTTTACGTCAATGACGGTCCAGGAAAATCTCGAAATGGGAGCCTTCATCCGTCGCGACGATTTCAGTCAGACGATGGAGCAGGTCTATGACCTTTTCCCGATCCTGCGCGACAAGCGCAACCAACCGGCCGGAGAGCTGTCGGGCGGTCAACGCCAACAGGTCGCCGTTGGCCGCGCGCTGATGACTCAGCCCAAGGTTCTGATGCTGGACGAACCGACTGCAGGTGTCTCGCCCATCGTGATGGACGAGCTGTTCGACCGGATCATCGAGGTTTCACGCACCGGTCTGCCGATCCTGATGGTCGAACAAAACGCCCGGCAGGCGCTGGAGATCGCAGACAAAGGTTATGTGCTGGTTCAAGGGCGGAACGCGTATAGCGGCACGGGTAAGGAACTGTTGGCTGATCCGGAAGTTCGGAAGAGCTTCTTAGGAGGGTAAGGTGAAAACAGCGATGGCGATCGCAATTGCCTCAGTTTGCAGCACAGCCAATGCTGCCCCCTGCACCCTTATAGAAACCTGCGCATACTTGGAAAACTGCGAGGGCGGTGAACTCACGCTTGAGTTATTAGGCACCCCGCCTGAGCGTATAAAAAGTAACTTTGGCGACTTTTCTGTGGATAGGATCGCCAAGGCAGGTGAAATCATCTCCAAAGTTCGCTTGTCTAATGGGCAAGAGTGGACAGCCATTTCAGAAAACGACTTGCTGACCGCGTCCCGGACCGAGGACGACAAACACGTCCATATGTACGCGACGAGAACTTCGACCTCCGAAATGTCCGTGACACTGGTCACGCTGCCAATGCGCTACATCGATTATGCAAAAACGAGCAAGGCACGACGCGCATTCTCCGGAAAATGCGAACAGGAGTTTTAAAGGACCTCCTCAACGTCCTTTTTCTCGTAATGGTCTTTAGCCATCCGTTCCAAGTGATTGAGGCCAAACTGTGATTACGTTTAGTGAGCACCAGAAGTTAAAAAACTTAAATTGTTCAATTACAACGCTTTAAAAACCTTTTTTCGACCTCCTGAAACCTCTCTCGACGGCTAAATTTTCGCCACGATCCGCACGTACTCACAGCGGGCGAACAGCGGGAATCGAGCATTTGATTCTCAACTATTTCGGGCAAATGCCCCATTCAGGAGACATGTTATGAAATATCTGGCAGCGCTTGCCGCTATTGTCCTGCCTGCAACCGCGCAGGCCGTTTCGCAAAACGCAGCGGAAGGTGATGTTGTTTACGAATGCCAGATTACCGAGTCTTGTAATCCCGGTGGGTGCAAACCGCTCGACCCTGCGCGTCAGGTTACTTTGACAAAAACTGAAGGTAGCTCCAAAGGCGTGGTTCACGCAGATGGCACGGACCACGAAGTGATGGTGATCCCCAGCTTGGGCGCGCAGGAGTTTCTGCAAATTCAGTCAGGCGGAACTATCGGCTACACAGTGAAATCCGACACCGGACATCTTGAGGTCCGCGCGACTGGCGGGCAGCAACGAAACGAACGCGGCGTCTGCACGTCTACTAACTGAGGTGATCTAATCACGGGTCGAAAACACGGTTTTCGGCCTGCGCCCCTCTGGAAACATATCAACAGATCCCGCTCACACGACTTCGGTCAAAGAAACGTGGCGCAATTAAAGAAATTTTCAGGAGAATCGACCCTTCTGTAAGGGCAGAAACATTGTGTCTTTGCTTGCTGATATGCCATAAGGCCGCACCCGTCGGAATGGGAAGGTGAGATGGACATACTGAACGCGCTTGTGGCGCTTGCGAACTTTGTGCTGGTGCCTGCGATTGCCTATGGCAGCCAGTTGGCGTTGGGGGCGCTGGGCGTCACTCTGATCTACGGCATTCTACGGTTTTCCAATTTTGCCCATGGCGACACGATGGCCTTCGGGGCGATGCTGGCAGTGCTGGTCACGTGGGGCCTGCAGGCCGCAGGGGTCAGCTTTGGCCCCCTGCCGACCGCTCTGCTGGCCCTGCCCTTTGCCATTCTGGGCTGTATCGTTCTCGTGCTGATCACGGACAGGCTGGTCTATCGTTTTTATCGGGAACAAAAGGCCAAACCCGTTATTCTGGTGATCGTCTCGATGGGCGTGATGTTCATCATGAACGGGCTGGTGCGGTTTATCATCGGGCCGGATGACCAAAGGTTCTCGGACGGTGCGCGGTTCATCGTGTCCGCGCGGGATTTCAAGGAGATGACCGGGCTTCGTGAGGGGCTGGCGATCAAGACATCTCAGGGCATTACAGTGATTGTGGCCATCGTTGCCGTGGCACTGCTGTTCTGGTTCCTGAACAAAACCCGCACAGGCAAGTCGATGCGCGCCTATTCGGATAACGAGGATCTGGCGCTGCTGTCCGGCATCAACCCGGAGCGCGTGGTGATGATCACATGGATCATTGTCGCCGCACTCGCGACGACCGCCGGGGTTCTTTACGGGCTGGATAAAAGCTTCAAACCATTCGTCTATTTCCAGCTTTTGCTGCCGATCTTTGCCTCTGCTATTGTGGGCGGCCTCGGCAGCCCTCTGGGTGCGATTGCGGGTGGTTTCATCATCGCCTTCTCCGAGGTGACGATCACCTATGCCTGGAAAAAGGTTCTGACCTATCTGGCACCGGAAAGCCTGGAGCCATCTGGATTGGTTCAGTTCCTGTCCACCGACTACAAATTCGCAGTTAGCTTTGTAATCCTGCTGATCGTGCTGCTGTTCAAACCTACGGGCCTGTTTAAGGGGAAAGCGGTATGACCGAGTCTGTCAAAAATACGCTGCTTTTCGCTGTGGTCGGCGGCTTGATCCTACTGACCGGCTTTACCCAAAGCTGGAACGCCGCGATCCTGATCCTGAACATGGGTTTGATCTCGGCCATCATGGCACTGGGCGTGAACCTTCAATGGGGCTTTGCAGGGCTGTTCAACGTCGGTGTAATGGGCTTCGTCGCGCTGGGCGGGCTGGCGGTTGTGCTGGTTTCGACCCCGACAACACCCGGGGCTTGGTCTGCTGGCGGTTACGGTATCGTTCTGGCCCTGTTGCTGGGAGCCGCGACCGTTGTTGCCACCGTTCTGGTTGCGCAGAAGATGCCCAAAGGCCGGGTGCGGACCCTGTCGATCATCGGCATTCTGATCGTCGGGTTCTTTATCTATCGGGCCGTTCTTGATCCCAACACGGCTGCAGTTGAGGCAATTGAACCCGCAGTCGCAGGCAACCTTGGTGGCCTGAACCTGCCGGTACTTCTGGCCTGGCCGGCTGGAGGTCTGCTGGCAGCTGGTGCAGCCTGGCTGATCGGCAAGACTGCTTTGGGCCTGCGTTCGGACTATCTGGCGATTGCGACTCTGGGTATCGCCGAGATCATCATCGCGATCCTGAAGAACGAGGATTGGCTGGCCCGGGGCGTCAAGAATGTCTACGGCATCCCGCGCCCTGCCCCTGTGGTCGGATATGAGGTCGATCTGCAGAATGACCCTGGCTTTGTGGCGCGGGCTGATTGGCTGGGTCTGGATCCGGTCACGGCCTCAACCCTGTCGGTCAAACTGGGCTACTCACTGCTGTTCCTGATCGTTCTGCTGGTGCTTTTGTGGATGGCGCAAAAAGCCCTTCACAGTCCTTGGGGCCGCATGATGCGCGCGATCCGAGACAACGAGGTCGCGGCCGAGGCAATGGGCAAGGACGTCACCCGCCGCCATCTGCAAATCTTCGTTCTGGGCTCAGCCATTTGCGGGATTGCAGGCGCGATGATGACCACTCTGGATGGTCAGTTGACCCCAAGCGCCTATCAGCCGCTTCGGTTTACATTCCTAGTCTGGGTGATGGTGATCGTTGGTGGCTCGGGCAATAATCTCGGCGCTGTACTTGGGGCGTTCGTCATCTGGTTCCTTTGGGTTCAGGTCGAACCCATCGGACTTTGGTTGATGAACCTGATTACATCGGGACTGCCCGACGGCAGTGCGCTCAAATCGCATCTTATCGAAAGTGCTGCGCATATGCGCCTGCTGACCATGGGGTTGATCTTGCTGATTGTCCTCAGATTCAGCCCAAGAGGCCTTATTCCCGAGAAATAGATCACATTCCGGGGAAATTTTGGAACCGCGCTGCAAAACCGGCGCGGTTTCTTGATTCATGACCTGAACCTGAATAGACGGGGGTATCGTTAGGCACGTTCCGGACCTGCGCCAGATCGCCTTCACGTTTAATTAGTCAATCGGGGCTGAAACTACAGGCCACCTCTCGAGAGTAAGAAGACGACATATGAAAACTTCGATCATCCCCAAAATCCTCATGCTGCCGGTTGTCGCCAGCCTGGCCGCTTGTATCCCATCCCCAAGGGATCTGGAAACTGAGCCGGTCAAAGTTCAGACGCCAAAGGGTGAGGTCACCTGCCAGCTGTATCGCCAAAACCGGGTCGAGTGGGATCGCGCAATCGACTTTCCGGCCACCAAGATGTCAGTTCCTGAGGCAGACGCTTATTGCATTCAAGAAGGTCAGCGTCGCTTGAAGTAACGGGCTCGGTGCCGGGCGGCAGACATGCCGCGCGGCGCCATGCGCTTACCGGCCCCGAAACAACCCGCCCAGAATTCCGCGGACGATACGTCGACCGGTCGTACCTTTGAGTTCTTTGATGACGGCCTCGCTCATGGCCGTTGCAAAGGTATCCTTCTTTCGCGTGATCCTGGAAGAAGACCGCCCTACGCGGCCACCGGAGTACCGGCGGGCTGTGGCGAACTCGCGTTCGGCCACTGTCTGGGTTTCCTCTTTCTCCTCCGCCTTAGCAGCGGCCTGAGCAGCCTCATCCGCGCGGCCCTGAAGGATTTCGAACGCAGACCTGCGATCCTTCAACGTGCCGTACTTCACCTGCATCGGAGAGGCCGCAAGAATTGCCTGACGCTCAGCTTCGGTGATTGGACCAAGTTGCGATCCGGGGGGGCGAATCAGGGTACGTTCTACAATCCCCGGCACCCCTTTTTTCTGCAGCATCGAAGTCACCGCTTCACCTACGCCAACTTCCCGAATGGCAGCCTCGGTGTCGAAGGCAGGATTCTCGCGATAGGTTTCGGCAGCCAAACGCAGGTTCTTGCGATCCCTAGCAGTAAACGCACGCAAGGCGTGCTGCACCCGGTTGCCGAGTTGTCCTAGAATGTCCTCGGGGATGTCCGCCGGGTTTTGAGAGATGAAGTAGACCCCAACGCCCTTAGACCGGATCAAACGCGCGACCTGCTCGACCTTGTCGACCAGAACCTTTGGCGCGTCTTCGAAAAGCAAGTGTGCCTCATCAAAGAAAAACACCAGCTTGGGTTTGTCCGGATCACCGACCTCTGGCAATTCTTCGAACAGTTCGCTGAGCAGCCACAACAGGAAGGTCGCATATAGACGCGGAGAGCCCATCAACTTGTCCGAGGCCAGAATGTTCACCATCCCCTGCCCGTTCTCATCCGTGCGCATCAGATCGGCCAGCTCCAACGCGGGTTCGCCAAACAAGTTGGTCCCGCCCTGATTTTCCAACACCAACAAACGGCGTTGGATCGCACCGATCGAAGCGGTTGAGACGTTGCCGTACCGCAGAGACAATTGCGCCCGGTTTTCACCGATCCAGACCAGCAGAGCCTGCAGATCCTTAAGGTCCAACAGCGGCATCCCTTCTTCGTCAGCGACGCGGAACGCGATGTTCAGAATGCCCTCCTGTGCCTCGCTCAGGTCCATGAGGCGCGACAGCAGCAGCGGGCCCATCTCGGTTACTGTTGTTCGTACCGGGTGCCCTTGTTGACCGAACAGATCCCAGAACGTCACTGGGCACGCGGCATAGGCGTAATCCAGGAACCCAATGCGTGTTGCACGATCCTGAAACGCCTGATGCAATTTGTGCGTTTCGCTGCCTGCCTTGGCCAAACCGGACAGATCTCCTTTGACGTCGGACAGGAACACCGGGACACCTGCCGCCGAAAACCCCTCAGCCAAGATTTGCAGCGTCACGGTTTTGCCCGTGCCCGTGGCACCAGCAATCAACCCGTGCCGGTTGGCATATTTCAACGTCAGGGATTGAGGCTGACCATAGTCGTCGCCCGCGCCACCCAGAAAGATGTTATTTTCCATATATGTAAGGCCTTAATTTCCACCGATCTGCCCCCAGCATACAAAGTTAACCTTTGACTGCGATAGTCAATTCGCTGCCTTTGTCGCGATTGGCGCAAGGCGGCAGACTTCCTCCCTGTCAGACTGACCGCGCCTTCGGGCGCGGTTTTTTTAAAGGATACCTATTACTGCCATTAAAATTTCAGGTTTGCAGTTGACCGCTGCGCCCGCCTTTCGTAACGTCTGCGCATAACTAAGTCGGCCAGTCCGACGGGGAGAACATTTTTGAAAGGGAGCCGCTCCACCGGCTCCCTTTTGCATTGTATGGGAAAACCGTTAAATGGCGAAAAACCGATCACATCCGACCGTTTGTCATGCTTAGTGCCTGACACCATGATCCAACGGTGGTAAGACCCACAAAAAAGCTCAATCACTCTGCCGAGGCATTCATGATCAAGAAACTTCTCTCTTTCAACGTAATGGCCGCTGTGCTGTGCGCAGGCACCGTCTACGCTCAGGAAACGACGCAGGAAAGCCAACCTGCGGCCGAAGCACCACAGACAGGTGCAGGGACCGAACTGGACCTCGGCGAAAGCGGTCCGCGTGTTGGCGAACAATTTGTCAAAGAAAAAGTCGGTGATTGGTCCATTGCGTGCATCAACTCGGGCACAGACAACGACCCCTGTGCCCTGCGGCAAGTCCTGCTGGGCCCGCAACGTCAGCCCATCGCGGAGATCACCATTGAAAAGCTGGCCGAGGGCGCCCCGGCCATTGCGGGCGCAACCGTCATCGTGCCTCTGGAAATCCTTCTGCAAGCGCAGCTGGCCTTCTCAATCGATGGAGCGCCGGGCAAGCGCTATAACTATCACACCTGCACCCCAGTGGGCTGCATTGCACAGTTGGGTTTCACCCAAGGCGACGTGGACGCAATGAAGGCCGGTAGCAAGGCGAAGCTATCCATGGTTTCGGTTCTTGCGCCCAACCAGCTGATAGAACTGGAAATGTCCCTGTCAGGCTTTACTGCCGGGTATGACGGCCTGAGCCCGAACGAGAACTAAGTCAGACTTAGCAAAAACGCCGCCGTGTCAGAACGGCGGCGTTTTTAATTACCTGAGCCGGCTTAGATCTTCTTGAGGGCTAGCACTGCGTTAAGCCCGCCAAAGGCGAACGCATTGCTCAACGCCACCTCTACCTTAGCTTCACGGGCTTCATTGGGCACCACGTCCAACGCGCATTCCGGATCCGGCTCTTCATAGCCAATAGTCGGAGCGATCACTCCGTCGCGCAATGCCATGATACAGGCCAGCAATTCTACCGCGCCGGTTCCACCGATCAGGTGCCCGTGCATGGATTTCGTGGATGAGATCATCAGATCATCCGCATGCGGCCCGAACACATCAGCAACAGCCGCGCATTCGGTTTTGTCATTTGCGGCCGTGCCGGTGCCATGGGCGTTGATATAGCAGACCTGATCCGCATTCAGTTTCGCATCTGCCAAAGCGCCTGCCATAGCTCGGGCAGCACCCTGCTTGCTGGGCATCACGATATCCGACGCGTCAGAGGACATGGCAAAGCCCACGACCTCACAAAGGATATCGGCCCCCCGGGCGCGTGCGTTTTCGTATTCTTCAAAGACAAAAACACCGGCGCCTTCGCCCTGCACCATGCCGTTGCGATTGGCGCTGAACGGACGGCACGCGTCGCGCGACATAACCCGAAGCCCTTCCCAGGCCTTCACGCCGCCGAAACACAGCATCGATTCCGAACCGCCAGTGATCATCGCAGGGGCTGCACCGCTGCGCACCATCTGGAACGCCAGCGCCATAGCGTGGTTCGAGGACGCACAAGCGGTCGAAACGGTAAAGCTCGGGCCTTTGACGTTGTGCTCCATCGACACATGGCTGGCCGCGGCGTTGTTCATCAGCTTGGGTACAACAAAGGGATGAACGCGGTTTTTACCGTCTTCGTAGACCGACCGATAATTGTCATCCCAAGTTGAAACACCGCCCCCGGCAGTGCCCAGAACAACACCGGACCGCGCGGCCAGATCACCGTGAAACTCGATCCCGGACTGATCGATAGCTTCCTTGGCAGCTGTCAAAGTGAATTGAGTGAACCGGTCATACAAGCTCATCTGTTGACGGTTAAACCGCCCTTCGGCCTCGAATCCTCGTACCTGACCGCCGATCTTGATGGAAAGACGCTCAACGTCGCGGAATTCAAGCTCAGAAATACCACAGCGCCCTTCGCGCATGGCTTCCAGCGTATCGGCGACCGAATGACCCAGCGAGTTGATCGTCCCGGCGCCGGTAATGACAACGCGTTTCATGAGGCTTTGTCAGACCTTTTCCGACACGAGCTTTTCGATACCCGCAATGATCGCGGCAACGTTCGAGATATCGAAATCGCTGGCCTCGGGTTCGTTGGCATTGAACGGGATTGAGATGTCGAATTCTTCTTCGATGGCAAAGATGCTTTCGACCAGACCCAGACTGTCGATTCCCAGGTCCTCAAGTGTGCTTTCAGGTGTGACGTCCGAAGGCTCCAGCACGGCCTGCTCAGCAATGATTGCGATGACGCGGTCGGTGATGCTCATGTCGGTCCTCTGATTATCCCGTTGAGGATGATTTAATCACTCGGAGGCTGTTTGAAAACAGCCTTTTTCAACGCCTCGACGTCACGCGCCATTCGGGGCAGACGGCGTTGCGCTTTGTAGATATCGGTATGGGTGTCCATCTTGATGCCCGGATATCCCATGATCACGCGGCCCGCAGGGACATTGGACAAAATTTTGGTCCCGCCTCCTGCAATCACACCGTCGCCGATAAAGATGTTGTCGACGACGCCAGTCTGGCCGCCCAGAACCACGTTGTTGCCAATCTCGACTGACCCGGACACTCCGGTTTGGCCGCACAACAGGCAATCCTGCCCGACACGGGTGTTGTGGCCGACATGCACGAGGTTATCCAACTTTGACCCATTGCCGATGCAGGTATTGCGGATCGTGCCGTTATCGACCGTGCAATTCGCACCGACCTCGACATCATCCCCGATCTCAACCGCGCCCAGAGAATGAATGCGCAGCCAGCTTTGCGCCCGCGCGTCGCCCTGATCGCCCATCGTCTTGCGTGCGTTTTCGGCACCAGAGACTTCGGGCGTAACAAAACTAAACCCGTCGCCGCCGATCCGCGCACCGGGTTGGGCAATGAAACGATCGCCGATTTGCGCTCGTGCACCGATGCTTACCATCTCACGCAGCAACGCATGATCGCCCAGAACCGCGTCCATTCCGATCACGCAATGCGGTCCAATGACTGCACCCTTACCAATCCGAACACGCGCACCGATGACGACCAGCGGCCCGATCGAGGCGCCCTCGCCAATTTCAGCCGTTGGGTCGATCACGGCCGAGGGGTGTATCCCCGGTTCAACGCCCTGCCCGCGATCTAGCATTGCAGTCACGCCAGCCATCGCCATACGCGGCCGGGGTACAAAGATTGCCGCTTTCAGACCCAACGCCTGCCAGTCAGCCCCTTCCCACAGGACAGCGGCCTGTGCTGCTCCACCGCTCAGCGCTTCGGCATATTTTGGAGACATCGCCATCGCCAGATCGGACGCCACGGCATCTGCCGGTTCAGCGGCGCGTTCGATAACAAGGCCTGTGTCGCCCTGGCTTTCCGCACCAAGGGCGTCGGCGATTTGCTGGATGGTGTAGTGCATATCGGGCTTCCCGGTTTAAGGACCTGCCCCGCTGATTACCCCTGAACGTCCGGCAGGGCTACCCCTGCTTTCTGCAGAGCTTCCCAGATTTTCTGATCACGCTCATAGACATCCCGGCGATACTGAACCTTTCCCTTCGGCCCGACAAAGGCGGTACGGTAAATGATATGGACCGGCACGTGCTGATCCAGCGGCACAGTGGTTTCTTTACCGGTGTTCAGAATTCGGTGGAAAAACGCCTTTGGGTTCTCTTCCTGTTTGGCCAGCAGCGCATAGGCGAACTCAAACGGTTGCGCCAGACGGATACAGCCATGCGAGAAAGCCCGCACTTCACGCGCAAACAGGCTTTTCTGTGGTGTATCATGTAGATAGATGTTGTACTTATTGGGGAACATGAACTTGACCAACCCCAGAGCGTTGCTGGTCCCAGGTGCCTGACGCATCGCAAACGGGAAGTTGCGTGCATTGAACTGGGTGAAATCCACTGCACCGCGATTGACCTGCCGCCCACTTCGATCGGTGATTTGAATGTGCCCCACTGCGTTGGGATTCGATTGCAGTTTGGGCAGGTATTCTTTGGTGATGATCGAGCGCGGCACATACCAGCTGGGGTTAATGACCATATGCTCCATCTCGTCCGAGAATTCGGGGCTGCGGCGGTCATGAGTGTTCTTGCCGATCACGGCGCGGGTCTCGAAAGTGATCGCACCGTCATCCACGATCTTGGCCGAGAAATCGGTCTGGTTGACCAGAATATGACGTTCGCCCCGTTCGCGCGGCAACCAGCGTTCACGCTCTAGTGCCACGTAAACCGCCCTGAGCCGATCCGAGGCGCTGCGGTTAAGCTCGGTTAGTGTGCCTTGCCCGGCAACACCGTCGGCCGCAAGGCCGTGATCTGTCTGAAACGCCTGCACCGCGCCCAACAGTGCATCATCGAACTCCGGGCTGGCGGTTGGGCGAAGGTAGCCCATGGAAACCAACCGGTTACGCAGCTTGATTACAACAGGCCCAGTGTCTCCATATTCCAGCTTGGACACAGGAACCGTCGGTCCCCACCCCCCCTTATGGACGAGGCTTTCCAGTATCAGTTTCTGCTTCATCAACGCCCGGTATTGCGTCGATTGCGGGGCAAGTTGGTCGAAATAACTGCCGTTTTCCCCAGCCATCAATCCCTGAAGGTGATCCTTAGCCGAGGTCCGCTCAACCTTGCGCACCAAACCATCGTCAATCGACGCCGGTCGCAAGGCACCGGATTGCAGATTCCGGGCATACTCCACAAACGCGCGGCTTAGCTGAATCTCAACGGCACCAAGATCGCGCGTCGTACGAGCGTTCTGCATCTGATCGACAAGCGCCTGAACACTGTACGAGCCCTGCGGAAGGCCATGCATGTCTGTATCCGACAAAGCCCGGATCAGCCGTGCGCGTCGAGCCATATGCTCGGGTGATTCCCCTACCCAGACCGGCGCGAATCCGTTTTCCCGATAGAATTCCGCAATCCCGGATCCCGAAGGCGCAAATTCCGCCACCGCCATCTGATAAGCCGTTGCCGACGGGGTTTCTGCGCCTGCAATCGATGCCGAAGCCAGAAAACACGCTGTTAAAAATAAACTGGTACGCGTCCGAAAACCTGAGAACATGGGATGGCCTTGATTAATCACAATTTTGCGCCGCTGGGGCGCGTGCCGATCAACTATGATTGCGTCCCGTGCGGCTTGTCTATTCACAAACGTATCAACACGGCGCATCTATCAGAGCGTGATGCGTGTTTGCATCGCCCAGCGGAAAGGCGCCGCCAAGTGTCTAAGGATTATACATAATCGCATCACCTGCGCAAAAAACTGCCGAAATTTCCCCCTTGAAAAGGTGATTTTGAAAGACTTCTTGGCTGATTTTCGCGACTGTGTCATAAATCCCGCATCTGGGATGGGAAAAAATTAAGAACGCGCGCGTAACATCGTGCGCAGGCAGGAACAGTACGGGACGAAACTAAAATGACGATGAGCAGTACATCGGGCTTGACCCGGCGTGCCCTTCTGGGCGCATTCGCGGCTACGGCAGTTGTGGCGGCACCGACTTATTCCAATGCGGCAGGGTTTCTTCGCGGAGGCGGCGACATACGTCGTATTCGTATGTATTCCGGTCGTACCGGCGAACGCATTGACATGATCTATTGGGTCGATGGCAAATACATCAAAGACGCCGTGAAAGAGGTCAACCATTTCATGCGCGATTGGCGGACCGATCAGGTCAAAGACATGGACCTGCGCACCATCGATATCATGGCGGCCTCTCACAATCTTCTGGACGTGAATGAACCTTATATGCTGCTTTCGGGCTATCGCTCGCCGCAGACCAACGCCATGCTGCGGTCGCGCTCTCGCCGCGTCGCCAAAAACTCGCTGCATATGAAGGGTCAGGCTGCTGACCTGCGCCTGTCGTCGCGTTCTGTCTCGCAGATGGCTAGGGCGGCCATGTCCTGCCGGGCTGGTGGCGTGGGCAAATACTCCCGCTCTAACTTCGTCCACATGGATTGCGGTGAAGTCCGCAGCTGGGGCGGCTAAACGCCCCGGACAGTTTCGAAACGACGAGCGCCCTTGGGCGCTCTTTGTTTTTGGAGGGCATGCATAAACAGCTCGGGGCTTCCGAAAAACCTTCCAAGCGGAATACAATAGGCACTTCCGACCGGATCTGATTGTGTAGTGAGGTGGCGCACCTGAGAGGATTCGAACCTCTGGCCTCTGCCTTCGGAGGGCAGCGCTCTATCCAGCTGAGCTACAGGTGCCTTGGCCGTTAGCTAACCTTGTTCCGATCCGGGTGCAACTGCAAATCTGCCCGGATCAGGCAGCTTTCACGCAAACAGATCATGCGCCAGTTCCAGCGCGTCGATCAGCGTGTCGACCTCTTCCGTGGTGTTATACAGACCAAAGCTTGCACGGCAGGTCGCAGTAACTCCAAGGTGATCCATCAATGGGCCAGCACAGTGATGGCCAGCCCGGACGGCAACGCCCTTCTTGTCAAGAATCGTCGATACGTCATGCGCATGCCCTGCCCCGTCCAGCGTAAAGCTGAAGATGGCGGCCTTGTCCGCACGGGTTCCCTGCACCTGTACCCAGTTCAGACCATTGAAGCGCTGCATCGCGTAGTCGCGAATCCCAGCTTCATGCGCTGCGATGTTCTCCATCCCCAGGTCCATCATGTAATCCAGCGCCACGCCCAGGCCGATAGTCTGAACGATACCGGGGGTTCCGGCCTCGAACTTCATCGGCGGGTCGTTGTAGATCACCTGATCCTTGCTGACCTCTTTGATCATGTCGCCGCCACCGATAAAGGGGCGCATCTCGGCCATGCGTTCCGATTTGATGTAGATCGCACCCGAGCCGGACGGGCCATACAGCTTGTGCCCCGTGATGGCATAGAAATCGCAGCCAATATCCTGAACGTTGACCGGCATGTGAACGGCACCTTGGCTGCCATCGACCAGTACGGGAACACCCTTGGCGTGGGCGCCTTGCGTGATGGCTTTGACATCAACTACGGTTCCCAGAACATTCGAGCACTGAGTTACGGCGACCAACTTGGTCTTAGGGCCAATCGCGTCGATCACGGCCTGCGGGTCCAGCCCGCCCTCGGCATCCACATCGACCCATTTCAGGACCACACCCTGACGTTCGCGCAGGAAGTGCCAAGGTACGATGTTGGCGTGATGCTCCATTACGCTTAGGACAATCTCATCCCCCGCCTGCAGCCGCGGCATCGCCCAGCCATAGGCGACCAGATTGATCCCTTCGGTCGTGCCCGAATTCAGGACAATCTCATCCTCATCCGCAGTGCCCAGAAAGCGGGCAATGGTGCCTCGGACGGATTCGTATTTTTCGGTCGCCAGGTTCGACAGGAAATGCAGGCCTCTATGGACGTTCGAGTATTCCTCGGCATAGGCCCGCGTTACTGCGTCGATCACAACCTGAGGCTTTTGCGCCGAGGCCCCATTGTCCAGATAGGTCAGCGGCTTGCCATTCACCTCACGCGACAGGATCGGAAAGTCTGCGCGGATTTTTTCAACGTCATACATGGTCTTCTTATCCCTATACCGGGCCGCTGGGTGTTAACGCGAGGACAAATGGCACCGCCACAAGGGCAGACAGTAAAATGACCCCAAAGGATTTCCAGAGCGACCCGAACTTATGCGCTTCATTCAGGAAATTGAGCGTGACGTAAAGGCTCAACACCGCCGTTGCGAGGGTTATCACGACGATCATCAACGGCATTACCAGTAACGAGACCAGCGACAACACCAATCCGGCGATCTGCAGGTATTGCAACCAGACCGTCAGAAGGAAAACGTCATCAAAAGACCCTACCCCACCCAGCAATCGACCAAACATCAAAAACGCCAATATACTCAGCATTATGGCCCCGGCTGAACGGGCAAGGATCAGTAGCACAGGCTCGGTCGCCGGAACGGGCTGATCGGGTGGGACCGGCAACAGTTGCGCCATCCCCACCTGAAGCAGACAGCTCAGCACCACGGCCAGCGAGAACCCCAGCCACAAAACCTCGCGCCCGGGGCGCAGGGCCAACAACAGTCGTGCGGTCTGGGCAGGGTTGGCCACCGTCAAGACCGCAAGGTTGGTAAGAGACGTCGCGCTCATTCCGGCTGCCTTTGTGCTTGTCTGAGACCGGCGAGCCAGAACCAAACAAAAACTCCCAGCCAGATCAGTCCAACCAAGGTCAATGCAGGGCCGGGTCCGATGAACCCGGCGACCAGGCCGTTCAACAGAACCAAAGGTGTTGATGACAGCAATGCCCAGAACAACGCAAGCCGAGCGCCATATGCTGTGCCTTTACCTCCGACCAAACGGGCGGCGCCGTAAGACACAAACGCCAGCGCGTAAAAGCACAAGGGCAGGATGATGACGGTGCCCAGCAAGGCCCCGCCCATAAGCATGTTCAACTCCAGCCCTTCCAGATGTGCGCGCCGGGCAAGACTGGGGAGTTGCGCGATAAAGGCCACCACGCAGAACCCCATGACAAAGATCAGTGCTCTGTCTTCCCGTTCGCCCAAATCCAGAAGCCGGCGCATCACGCGCCCCGGCCCCCGGTAAGTGGCCACGATATCCGATGTGACAGGCATCAGCTGCGCCGCGCCAACCAGCCTTCCAGACGGGTCACGATCGCATCGGCCAGTTCGCTGTCTTCGATCTCGTCCACAGCCTCGGCCAAAAAGGCCAGCGTCAGCATGTTGGTGGCATCCTTGACCGGAACCCCGCGCGAGCGCAGGTAGAACAGGGCCGTCTCGTCAATCGCGCCTGAGGTCGACCCGTGCGAGCACGCAACGTCATCGGCGTAGATCTCAAGCTCAGGCTTGGCGAGGAACTGGCTGTCGTCATCCAGTAGCAGCGACTGGCTGATCTGATAACCGTCAGTTTTCTGCGCGCCTTCCTTCACAAGGATCTTGCCCTGAAATACACCGGTTGCACCGTTGCGCAGAACTTTCTTGAACACCTGACGGCTTTCGCAATTCACCGCGTCATGCGTGATGAAGACGGTATCGTCATGGTGAAAATCACCGTCGCCGACACAGGCACCCGCCACATGGGCCACCGCGTCGTCACCGGTCAGTTCGACGACCTGCTCGTTGCGGGTCAGAACGCCATTTGCGGTCAGGGTGAACGACTTATAGGTCGATTCCTGGCCCAGACGAGTAAACATATGGGTCATCGCCCGACGCTCGTGATCGCGACCCTGTGCGCGCACGTGATGCAGCGTGCCGTTGTCGGCGATGTCGATCTCCATACACTTGTTGAACCGCGACGCCGCTGGCCCGTTTTCCAGGATCGTCACCTCAGCCCCGCTTTCGACACGGACAATGTGATGCAGCATGGCATCCGAGGTTTCGGACGCGTGGCGATAAATCAGGCTGATCGGTTTGGACGGCTTGCCAGTGACGTGAATAGCAACCCCATCTTCCGCAAAGGCCGTGTTAAGCGCGGCCAGAGGTCGTTGCACCGGAGACTGCCCACGCGCCTCAAGAACGCCGTACAATTCCTTGGCCCAGTGGATATCCTTGCAGCAGATATCCTCGATCCGTTCAATGTTGACGCCTTCCAGCTCCAGATCATCGGATTCTTCGGCGCTGAACACGCCGTCGATGAAGACGATTTTCAACCGGTCGATCTCACCGAACAATATCGCCTCATCCGAGTGAAACAGCGCAGCATGTGGTGCTTCGGGTGAAATTAAAGTGTCGGGGCGCGTGTATTTCCAATACTCGTCGCGCCGTCCGGGCAGACCCATCTCCAATACACGCGCCAGTGCATCTTCACGCGCGGCACGCGTGCAGCCAGGCTCGGGCATGGTCAGAGAAGCCAACCGTGCCTCGGTTGCGGTTTGTTTTGCTTGCGGCAAAGCCATCAGTTCACCTCAGCCAGAATGTCGGTGTAACCGTTATGTTCAACTTCAAGCGCCAGCTCGGGGCCGCCAGATTTCACGATACGACCGTTCGCCATGATGTGTACGACGTCAGGTTTAATGTGATCCAGCAGGCGCTGATAGTGGGTGATGACCAGAAAGCCCCGGCCTTCGTCACGCAGCGCGTTGACGCCTTCGGACACCAGCTTCATCGCATCCACATCAAGGCCCGAGTCGGTCTCGTCGAGAATGCACATCTTCGGCTCAAGCATGGCCATCTGCAGGATTTCGTTACGCTTTTTCTCACCGCCCGAGAAACCAACATTCACCGGACGCTTAAGCATGTCCGCGTCGATTTTCAGCGACTTGGCTTTTTCGCGTACCAGTTTCAGAAATTCGGCAGCCGACAGTTCCTCTTCGCCGCGCGCCTTGCGCTGCGCATTCACGGCGGTTCGTAGGAAGGTCATGTTGCCCACGCCGGGAATTTCGACCGGGTATTGGAACGCCAGAAAGACACCAGCTGCGGCACGCTCTTCCGGCTCCATCTCCAACAGGTCTTCGCCATCCAGAGTGGCCGATCCTTCGGTGACCTCATAGCCATCCCGGCCCGACAGCACATAGCTGAGCGTCGATTTGCCCGAGCCGTTCGGCCCCATGATTGCGTGCACCTTGCCGGCTTCGACCGTCAGGTCCACACCTTTCAGGATCTGCTTGTCTTCTTCTTCAAGTTGCACGTGCAGGTTCTTGATTTCCAGCATGTTTTGTCCTTTTGCGTATCGCAAGGGGCACCCGGGCCCCGATAAATTCCTAGCCCAGCACTTTGCGGATCAGACGCGCAGCAACCCAGCCAAGGATTGCCCCGATGCCAACCGCCCAGACCGGGTTGATGAAAGCCATGTAGAAGATGTTGACGTAAGCCATGCCAAGCAGGCCGCCCAAAACCGGCAGTGCGTATCCCAGCCAGGTCAGCACATCATCCTTGTGGATGCGATTCCGGGGTGTCTTTGCCATCAACCGACAGAGCCTTCCAGTGAGATTGCCACCAGTTGCTGCGCTTCCATGGCGAACTCCATCGGCAGCGCCTGTAGAACGTCCTTGCAGAACCCGTTTACGACCAGCGCCACGGCCTCTTCTTCGTCCATGCCGCGCTGACGGCAGTAGAACAGTTGATCGTCATCCACCTTGGACGTCGTCGCCTCGTGTTCCACACGTGAGGAGTTGTTCTTAACTTCGATATACGGAACCGTGTGCGCCCCGCATTTGTCGCCGATCAGCAAGCTGTCGCACTGTGTGTAGTTACGGCTGTCCTTGGCCTTCGGGTGCATCGAGACCAGACCACGATAGGTGTTCTGCGCCTTACCCGCACTAATGCCCTTGGACACGATGCGCGACTTGGTGTTCTTGCCCAAATGAACCATCTTGGTGCCGGTGTCGGCCTGCTGATAGTTGTTGGCAATCGCGATCGAGTAGAATTCACCTTGGCTTTCCTCGCCGCGCAAGATGCAGGACGGGTATTTCCAGGTCACGGCCGAGCCGGTTTCCACCTGCGTCCACATCACTTTAGAACGGTCGCCCCGGCAATCGGCGCGCTTGGTCACGAAGTTGTAGATGCCGCCCTTGCCGTTTTCATCCCCGGGGAACCAGTTCTGAACGGTCGAGTATTTCACCTCGGCGTCTTCCTCGACGATGATCTCGACCACAGCCGCGTGCAACTGCGCCGTGTCACGCTGAGGCGCAGTGCAGCCTTCCAGATAGGATACATAGGAACCTTTGTCGGCGATGATCAGGGTACGCTCGAACTGGCCGGTGTTTTCCGCGTTGATGCGGAAATAGGTGCTCAGTTCCATCGGGCAGCGCACACCCGGCGGGATATAAACGAAGGAGCCATCCGAGAACACGGCCGAGTTCAGTGTGGCGTAGAAATTGTCTGACACCGGAACCACGGTGCCTAGGTATTTCTTGACCAGTTCGGGATGCTCTTTGATCGCCTCAGAGATTGAGCAGAAAATCACACCGGCCTTGGCCAGCTCATCCTTAAAGGTCGTACCGACTGACACAGAGTCAAAAACCGCGTCTACAGCGACCTTGCGGCCTTCGGCGGGCATATCTTCGGCCCCTTCCACGCCTGCCAAAATCATCTGTTCTTTCAGCGGGATACCCAGCTTTTCGTAAGTGGCCAGCAGCTTGGGGTCGACCTCATCCAACGACTTCGGCTTTTCCTCCATCGATTTCGGACGGGCGTAGTAATACTGGTCCTGAAAGTCGATCGGCGGGTAGTGCACCATCGCCCATGTCGGCTCTTCCATCTTGGTCCAGCGTTCAAAGGCCGACAGACGCCATTCGGTCATCCACTCGGGCTCTTCGTTTTTCTCAGAGATCAGGCGGACGATATCCGGGTTCACGCCCTTGGGCGCATATTCCATCTCGATATCGGTATCCCAGCCGTATTTATAGGTGCCAACTTCACGCACCGCATCCACGGTTTCCTGATCGACACCTTCTTTTACCTGGGTCTGGTCCAAAGCGGCCATTTCCTTCACTCCGTCAGATCACGCGGCGCGCGCGCGATGCTTTTTCTCTTTTTCAAGCCACGCTTCGGCGAAACGCAGCACATCTTCTTCGGTCGTTGACGGCCCCAGCGACACGCGTATCGCGCTGGCGGCCGTGACCTCGTCATATCCCATTGCCGTAAGAACCGCGCTGGCACGGACCTTGCCGCTAGAACAGGCCGAGCCCGCGCTGACCGCAAACCCCGCCAAGTCCATCTGCATCACCTGTGTTTCGCCCTTCCATCCCGGGGTCGCAAAACACAATGTATTGGGCAGGCGATCCTGATCTTTCCCGACAAAAATAGTAGCTTTAGAGCTAGCCTCAAGGGCCTTTTCTAGAATATTTCTAAATTCTCTAACTTGCTCCCAAACACCATTGGCCAAGTCGCGTGCCGCCGCCTCAGCTGCGGCCCCGAACCCTGCGATTCCAATGACATTTTCAGTACCAGAACGGCGGCCCATTTCCTGGCCTCCGCCCTTGATCTGGGCGGGCAAGTCCGTGCCGCGTTTCATCACGACAGCCCCGATGCCTTTTGGACCACCCAGTTTATGGGCTGAGATCAGCGCCATCTGGGTATCCAGCCAGTTGAAGGCGACTGGCAGTTTTCCAAGCGCTTGCGTTGCATCGGTGACTGCCAAACCCTTGGGGAGTTTCTGAACAATCCCGGTTTCAGAATTGGCCAGCTGCAGGGTTGTAAATTCGGGCTCAGACACCTGAACCCAACCGGTCTTCGCAACAGGCAAATCCTCGGAAATCCAAGCCCTTACAGCATCATGCTCAATCGCCGAGCCATGCAGCTTCCGGCCACCCAGCGCCAGCGCTGCGCCTTCGGTAGATCCAGAAGTGAAAACGATATCCGACCCGTCGGCCCCAAACGCGGATGCGATTTGCGCCCGCGCGCGTTCAATCACCGCTTTGGCCGCACGGCCCTCGGCATGAACCGAGGACGGGTTACCACACAGATCCATCGCGGCAATCATCGCCTCTCGCGCCTCGGGGCGCAAAGGCGTTGTTGCGTTGTGGTCCAGGTAAACACGACTCATGGATTCACCTTTTCCCAAACGCGAAGTCGCTGTTTGCCGGATTGATGCTGCATCACTTCACTCATCCACAACGGCAAACAGGCTGGGCACTGCGGGACATGGGGCCAGATCATTTTTGATCACATCCGACAACCGCGTTTGATGCAGGAAAACATAGACATGTGCGCTGAGGCCTTCCCACAGACGGTTGGTCAGCGATTGCGCCCGGCTGCCCGAGGACGCACCAGACGCGCCTGCGCCTTTTTGCAGCGCATCAACGGTTTCATCTACGGCAGCTAAAACCTCGACCACACGAATTTCCGATGCGGGGCGTGCCAAACGATAACCGCCACCCGGTCCGCGGACCGACGACACAAGATCAGCACGGCGCAGTTTGACGAAAAGCTGCTCCAGATACGGCAACGAAATATCCTGCCGCTCCGCGATCTCCCCTAACGTGACAAGGCTACCTTCTGGCTGAGTAGCAATATCAGCCAGCGCAACCATTGCGTAACGACCCTTGGTCGAAAGCTTCATTGTCTACTCCTTCAGGCTAGTTCCGCGCGAAAACATTGACGCCGCCGCTGCCAGTGCGTATCTCCGACAGGCAGCAACTTGCGCAAAGCAACACAATTAGAACCGTTCTAAGGTGCCTGACGATAACCGTCAAGTATATCCCGGCGCCAAGAAGAAAAAGACAGGACCAAAGCACACATGCCCGAGGTGATTTTTCCCGGACCCGAAGGCCGCCTGGAAGGCCGTTACCACCCGCAAAAGGAAAAAGACGCACCGATCGCCATCGTGTTGCACCCGCACCCTCAGTTTGGCGGGACCATGAACAACAAGGTCGTCTACAACCTGCATTACGCGTTTTACAACATGGGTTTCACCGTGTTGCGCTTCAACTTTCGCGGCGTGGGCCGCAGCCAGGGCGAATACGACCAAGGCATTGGCGAGCTGAGCGATGCAGCCTCGGCGCTGGATTACCTGCAGTCGATGAACAACAACTCGAAACATTGCTGGGTCGCGGGTTTCTCGTTCGGCGCGTGGATCGGGATGCAACTGCTGATGCGCCGCCCTGAGATCACCGGCTTTATCAGCGTGTCGCCGCCAGCCAACATGTATGACTTTTCGTTCTTGGCACCCTGCCCGTCCTCCGGCCTAATCATCAATGGCTCGGCCGACCGCGTGGCACCTCCGGCGGACACCACATCGTTGGTGAACAAGCTGCACGAGCAAAAAGGCATCACCATCACCCATAACGAGGTGGAAGGCGCCGATCACTTCTTCCAGGATCGCCACATGGACACGCTGATCACCGATGTCAGCGACTATGTAAAGCGTCGCCTGACCGAGAATACGCGCTGATGTCTGACACCGTCACCACCCTCGCCGCCAAACTGGCCGAGGACACGATGAAAGTGATGGACGAAACCGGGGACGACCGCTTTTTTGTCGAAGTGGGCGATCTGTTGGGAGCGTCCTCTCAGACCCTGGAAGAAGCGTTCCTGACCGAGGTTCGCGTCCGGTTGGCCGAACGCAAGGCCCGTCAATTCGTGATCAAGAAACTGACGGATCACCGTTCCAAGACAAAAGCGATCGAAAAGCAATGACTGAAAGACTGTCCGCGCAGATTGAATTCCTGAAACGCGCGGACAGCCTGAAATCGGTTGATCGCGCCAATTTTCTTCTGGATCAGTCCCGCCCGGAAAACGCAGCCGAGCATAGCTGGCAACTGGCGTTGTGGGCGCTGGTGATGCAGCCTTTGGCCGGTGCAGATGTCAGCATCGACCGGGTGATCCGGATGCTGTTGCTGCATGACCTGGTTGAGATCATCGTCGGTGACCACCCAATCCACCTGCAAACCGACTGGCAGGCCGTTGAGAGGCTTGAAAACATCGCTGCGGCCGAACTGTTTGGTCTGTTGCCCGCCGATCAAGCTGCGGACTGCCTTGCCTTGTGGCAGGAGTTTGAAGCAGACCAGAGCCCGGACGCGAAATTCGCCAAATATTTGGATCGGTGCCAGCCGATGTTCCAGGTTCTGTGCGCACCCGATCCGATGCCCGAACATCGGGCAATTGTGCAGGACAATCTGAACGGTGGGCGAGCCGCTTATCTGAAGACAGAATTTCCCGAGGCCCACTCCGCTGCCCAAACTCTGATGGATGGCCAGCAGCCCACCGAAACCTCATTCTCAACCCGCCTCGCCTTTCTGGCCGAAACCGATCAGTTGAAGACGGTCTACCGCGCCTCGCGCTTGCTGAGTGGTGAGCGGCGCGAAAACTCTGCCGAACACTCGTGGCACATCATGCTGTACGCGTGGATTCTGGCGGAACACGCGGCCCCCGGCGTGTCGATCGACCGTGCGCTGAAAATGCTGCTGCTGCATGATATCGTCGAAATCGACGCCGGAGATCACCCGATCCACGGTCAGGTTGACCACGCCGCGCAAGAGGCCGAGGAACACGCCGCTGCAGAACGTCTGTTCGGGTTGCTGCCTGATGATCAAAAAACGGCCTTTATGTCCCTGTGGTCCGAGTTCGAAGCGGCGGAGAGCCCGGATGCCCGCTTTGCCAAAGCCATAGATCGCTTTCAAACCCCTGTCGGCAATCTTGTTACAGGCGGCGGATCATGGGTGGATTACAACGTCACCTACGCCCAGATCGAACAGCGGGTCGGTACCCCGATACTGGCCGGCGCTCCGGGTCTTTGGGCATGGCTTCAGCCGCAGCTAGTCAGTTTTTTTACGGCCGCAGCCCATTCGTAAGACAAAGAAAAAGAGGCCCAAAGGCCTCTTCCCCCCTCGTGTTTCAGCAGACGCTCAAACCTGATCACTCTCTAACCGTTCAACAAACTTGGCCGCATTTTTGTCGACGGACCCCCCGTCAGCAAGCCACCCAAGCGCCACAATCAACGCTGAAACGAAGACGATATACTTCGCAAATTTCGTCATTAAAAAACTCACACAACAAAAAACCATTAAAAACAACGGCTTTTTATCACTGGATATCCCAAAAATACAGTCAGGTTATCCTGACCTTACGACAAGCCAACAGGGTTGACGTAACGTCTTCAGATGGGCAGTGCTTCTGAGATTTCTCTTGCCCGTCCGGCCAGTTTCGTGCTCAACCACGCAAAACTTCTGTCGAGATTTCCAACGTGCCCCATGCTTATCTGATCCTGTTTCTGGCGGTCATCGCCGAAACCATTGGTACGACGGCCCTGCAGGCCAGCCAGCAATTCAGCCGCCTCTGGCCGTCCGTTCTGGTCGTGGTCAGCTATGGCATTGCCTTCTACCTGCTAGGCCTGACGTTGAAATTCATGCCGGTGGGCATCGTTTACGCGATCTGGTCCGGCCTTGGCATCGTATTCATAGCGATCATCGGCTTTATCGTTTTTGGACAGAGACTGGACTGGCCTGCGGTCCTGGGACTGACGATGATTCTGGCCGGAATTCTAGTCATTCACTTGTTTTCCAAGACCGCTGGCCACTGATCACCGGTTAGGGCTGGCCTATTTGGTCAATCCGCGCTATGCGCGCGGCAACTTCCCGTTCAAAGGCTGACCTCTCATGGACCTGCGCAATATCGCAATCATCGCTCACGTTGACCACGGCAAGACGACCCTGGTGGATGAGCTGCTCAAACAATCCGGCGCGTTCCGGGAAAATCAAGCCGTCGCCGAACGCGCGATGGATAGCAACGATCTTGAGCGCGAGCGCGGGATCACCATCCTTGCCAAGGCCACATCGGTCGAGTGGAAAGGTACCCGCATCAACATCGTCGACACCCCCGGTCACGCCGATTTCGGTGGTGAGGTAGAGCGTATCCTGAGCATGGTTGATGGTGTCGTCCTGCTGGTTGATGCCGCCGAAGGCCCGATGCCTCAGACCAAGTTCGTAACATCCAAAGCATTGGCACTGGGCTTGCGCCCCATCGTGGTTCTGAACAAGGTCGACAAGCCCGACGCCGAGCCCGACCGCGCGCTGGACGAATGCTTCGATCTGTTCGCCAACCTTGGCGCTGACGATGACCAACTGGATTTCCCGGCCATGTACGCCTCGGGCCGTTCGGGCTGGGCAGATATGGAACTGGACGGCCCCCGCAAGGACCTGACCGCCCTGTTCGACTTGGTCGTCGATCACGTCCCTGCCCCGAAACAGGCCGATAAGAAAGACGAGCCTTTCCGCATGCTGGCCACCACGCTGGGCAGCGATCCGTTCATCGGCCGCATTCTGACCGGCCGCGTTGAAAGCGGAACGCTGAAAGCCGGTGACAGCCTCAAAGCGCTATCGCGAGACGGCACGCTAATCGAGAACTTCCGTGCATCGAAAATCCTGGCCTTCCGCGGCCTGGCGCAACAGCCCATTGACGTGGCCGAAGCCGGTGACATCGTCACCATCGCAGGTATGAGCAAAGCCACCGTGGCCGACTCGCTGGTTTCGCCGCAGGTTGAAGAGGCCCTGCCCGCTCAGCCCATCGATCCGCCGACCATCACCGTAACCTTCGGCATCAACGATTCGCCTCTGGCAGGTCGTGACGGCAAGAAGGTTCAGTCGCGCGTGATCCGCGACCGCCTGATGAAAGAGGCGGAATCGAACGTCGCCATCCGCATCTCGGACACCCCCGGTGGCGAGGCCTTTGAGGTTGCCGGTCGCGGCGAATTGCAGATGGGCGTTCTGATCGAGAACATGCGCCGCGAAGGGTTCGAACTCAGCATCTCGCGCCCGCAGGTTCTGTTCCGTGACGAGGACGGCCAGCGCATGGAGCCGATCGAAGAAGTTACCATCGACGTGGATGACGAATTCTCGGGCGCAGTGATCGAAAAGATCACAGGCGCGCGGAAAGGCGAACTGGCCGAGATGCGCCCCGCCGGCGCTGGCAAGACCCGCATCATCGCGCATGTGCCCTCTCGCGGTCTGATTGGTTACCACGGCGAATTCCTGACTGACACCCGAGGCACTGGCGTGTTGAACCGCGTGTTCCACGGATGGGCAGCCCACAAGGGACCGATCCCGGGCCGTCGTGCTGGCGTTCTGATCTCGATGGAGAATGGTCAGGCCGTGGCCTATGCATTGTGGAACCTGGAAGAGCGTGGCCGCATGTTCGTTGCCCCCCAAACCGATGTCTATCAGGGCATGGTGATCGGAGAGCACTCGCGCGACAACGATCTGGAAGTGAACCCGCTCAAGGGCAAAAAGCTGA
Source organism: Ruegeria sp. ABF4_144 (assembly GCF_056160045.1). Taxonomy (NCBI): domain Bacteria; kingdom Pseudomonadati; phylum Pseudomonadota; class Alphaproteobacteria; order Rhodobacterales; family Roseobacteraceae; genus Ruegeria; species Ruegeria sp. ABF4_144. The sequence continues at coordinate 1,413,746 of NZ_JBSWWK010000001.1, read as the reverse complement.
CCAACGTGCGCGCCAGCGGTTCTGACGACGCGGTCCGTCTGACGCCACATGTTCAATTTTCGCTAGAGGAAGCCATCGCATACATCGACGACGACGAGCTGGTCGAAGTAACTCCGAACGCCGTGCGTCTGCGTAAACGCTTCCTCGATCCGCACGAACGCAAGCGCATGGCCAAATCTGCCTAAGGTTGACAGTGTTATCGTTCACAATTGTGAAACAATACTTCAATAGTGGCACATTTGCATCCGTATCTGGCCTCTAATACACCAACAAGCTCGCCAATTTGGCGGGCTTACTTTTTGTTTTTTGGTTAATTTCAACCTGCGGTTGCTGTTCGTGATTTCACTCTTCTCATGCTCCTCTTGAAATTGTGTCCAAAAACGGATGTAATCAAGGAATAAGTGTGGCACGATAGTATTACATAATTCATGTGTCTCCGCAGATAGTGCGGCAAAGTGTGTAACGAGTTTTGAAGGAGTGGCGCCATGCGCGTGAAGTCTCGACTATTGTCTATTGTATTTGTTTCAGCGACATTCCCACTGATCACGGCCAGTGCGGCACTAGCAGAAAGATGTAACATCAAAACGGCTCGACAGTCTGTGTCGACCGAAACTTTGTGCGCGTGTACGGTCGTTGATACCCGTATGCTGCGCTACATTCAGCGGCGCGCCGATTTCGAGGAAATCCTGGCCCAAACACTGGAAAGCTGCCCGGCGTTTGCAGCGGTTCTGACCGACCTTCCAACAGCCACTGCGGCCGCGAATGCGCGCGATGGTGAGACTGGCAACTCTGGCTTTTCTGGAACCAACGGCAGCAATGGAAGCAACGGCGGCAGTGGCACGAACGCCAGCCCAACCTCTACAAGCAGCGACGGCGGCGACAACGGCAATGACGGTGGCGACGACGGTAACAATGGCGGCGACGACGGCGGCGACGACAGCAACGATGGCGGCGACAACGGTGGCGGCGACGGTAACGGCGGCGGCGGCAGCAATGGCAGCGGCAACAATGGCAACGGTAACGGCGGCAACAACGGCGGCGGTAGCAGCGACGGTAACGGAAACGGCGGCAATAACGGTGGCGGCGGTAACTCCGGCAACGGGAACGGCGGCAACAACGGTGGCGGCGGCAATTCCGGCAACGGGAACGGCGGCAACAACGGTGGCGGCGGCAACTCCGGCAACGGAAACGGCGGCAACAACGGTGGCGGCGGTAACGACGGCAACGGCAACGGCGGCAACAACGGAGACGGTGGAAACTCCGGCAACGGTAACGGCGGCAACAACGGCAGCGGCGGTAATTCCGGCAACGGGAACGGCGGCAATAATGGCGGCAGCGGCAACACCGGCGACGGCAATGGCGGCAACAACGGCAGCGGAACCGGTGGAAATTCCGGCGGCGCTGGTAGTGGTGGCGGTGGAACGGACGGCGGTAACGGCGGCGGTGCCGGAGCTGGCGGTGGAGCTGGTGGTGGTAGTGCAGGTGGCGCCGGAGCGGGCGGCGGAGCTGGCGGCGGTAACGCCGGTGGTGCCGGAGCTGGCGGCGTATTCTAAGTAAATGACTGCGGGATTGTGCCACAAATCCTTGTGGCGCAGCCGAGCTCAATCAACAAAGCCATGAATAAAAAAGGGCGACCCTTGCGTCGCCCTTTCAAACAACTCAACAAACCGAAGGATCGATCAGCTCTGGCTGTAAACCCCGACCCAACCACTGGGTTTCCGCGGGTTCTGCATCCGCAGGAACAAATATTGCGTGGCCGACCATGGTTTAATCTGATTGGTCAGGTTGTCCAAAACCAGATCACCAGCGGCCGAACGATACACGAGCACCGCATGTGAATTGCGCTGCGCATCCAAAACCGTTGCGATCAGCAGTTTGCTTGGATCGACCCCAGCGCGGATCAGGTCTCGTTTCTTCAACAGGGCAAAATCTTCACAATCCCCACCCCGAGACGTGGGCAAAGCCCATCTTTCAGCGGTCCGGTATTGCGACAGATCCGTTACCGAGCGCGTAGTTGCATTAACCTGGCGATTGACCCGCTGGATTATTTGCATTTCCTGACGGCTCGACATCGACACAGAGGCCTTGCCCGAGCAGGCCCAGTTGTACTGGCGGCACAACTGGCGCGCGCCAGTAGGCGGCGGCGATGCAGCAACGATCTTTAGGAAACTGCCTTCGCTTGCATCCGCAGCGGACCCCGCACCCAAAGCGCTAAAAGCCAACGCGGCAACTACGACCAGTCGACCTATAGTTGAGGTCGACCGCGCAAAAACGGCTCTGAACTCAGTTCTCAAAGGTTTCATGCCTGTTCCTCGATCCACATTTATTCACATCATTGCGAAAAAACGGGACCGTAGATTGTTTTGCTAACTATCAGTGGACGGTGCCGTTTGCGCAATCTGCAGCGAGGTTGCAAGGAAAAAGAGGCGGAAATTCGTTCCGCATTTTGACCATTTCAGGCAAGAAATGAGAGAAGTTGGCCACAATCTAAGGGTGACCCAACGTAAATTACTCACCCGGCATCCGCGATAAGCGTTTGAAAAACTTACCCACAGTCCGGAAAAAAACAGTTAAGGCGACCCATTAGGCCGCCTTTTTTATACATTGGCTGGAATCCGCTCAATCAGCCGGAATCTGGCATAACTTTGCCAGATCGATTTTAGTCCGTGATCTCGACAACGACCAATTCACGCTCGCTGGCACCGCGGGCGTGGTCCAACGCAGCCTGATATTCGGGGGATTCGTAGCACTCCACCGCAGCCTCAACCGAGGGGAAACGGGCCACTACGTTACGGGGCCGCTCTTTCCCTTCAAGTTGCACATAGCGGGCTGCGCGGGCGATGAACTCGCCCCCGTGTTTGGCAATGGCCGGGCCCGCCAACTCGGCATATTTTCCATAGGCCTCAGTGTCGGTCACAGTGACATGGGCAATCCAGAGTGCAGGCATGTTATCCTCCCAAAACTTGCTCGGCGGCTTTGATCGCCGCGTCAGAATTCGAGGCGTCTCGGCCACCGCCCTGCGCCATGTCGGGGCGTCCTCCGCCACCTTTGCCGCCCAGTTCGACCACTGCTGCCCGTACCAGATCAACGGCCGAGACCTTATCAGTCAGGTCTGACGTCACACCTGCTGCAACCGCTGCCTTGCCACCCGCATCTGCGATCAGCAGAACGGCACCCGAGCCCATCCGGCTTTTGTGTTCGTCTATCAACGCGGGCAGGTCCTTGCCTGAAACACCGCTCAGTGCCTGTGCAAGGAAGGGTACTCCATTCACATCGCGGGCCTCGGAACCGCCCTGCCCCGATCCACCTGCCATCGCCAGATCGCGACGCAGCTGGGCGACCTCGTTTTGCAAGGCCTTGCGTTCATCAAGCAAAGATTTGACGCGGCCGACAACGTCGTCAGGTTGCGCCTTCAACTCCGATGCAATTTGACCAAGACGTTGATCTTGCTCAGAAAGATGGCGGAATGCCTCATCGCCTGTCAACGCTTCGATCCGGCGCACACCAGCGCTGCTGGCGCTGTCACCCAGCACGACAAAAGTGCCGATATCCCCGGTCTGGCGCACATGTGTACCGCCGCAAAGTTCGATCGACCATGTTTCGCCGTCATGGCCTTTGCCCGTTGGGGCTTTGCCCATCGAGACGACGCGAACCTCGTCACCATATTTCTCACCGAACAGCGCCTGAGCGCCCAGTTCTCGTGCATCGTCCGGCGTCATGATACGGGTTTCAACGGCCGAGTTCTGGCGGATGAAGTCGTTCACTTCGCGTTCGACTTTCCGGATTTCTTCCGGGCTCAGCGCTTTGGAGTGGCTGAAGTCGAACCGCAGCCGGTCCGACGCGTTCAGCGATCCGCGCTGCGCAACATGATCACCAAGGGTTTCACGCAGCGCCTCGTGCAGCAGGTGCGTGGCCGAGTGGTTGGCACGGATCGCGGTGCGGCGCGCATGATCGACCGCAAGCTCAACCGAGTCGCCCTTAGACAAGGTACCCTGGCTGACCGTAACACGGTGCGCATACACCTTACCTTCGGCAAATTTGCGCGTGTCTTCGACTTTGGCCACATCTTGCAGGTTCTCAAGGCGTCGAATTTCGCCAGTATCACCAACCTGACCACCAGCTTCTCCGTAGAAAGGCGTCTGATTCACGACGACCCACCCGGTGCCGCCCTGTTCGATCTTGTCGACCAGAGCACCATCAACGACCAGCGCGGCCACTTGGCCTTCCGCTTTCTCGGTATCGTAGCCAAGGAAATCCGTGGCCCCGGCACTGTCCAGAACATCGAACCAAACGGCCTGATCCGCCGCTTCGCCCGACCCGGCCCAGGCAGCACGTGCCTTAGCCTTCTGTTCCGCCATGGCAGCATCGAAGCCGTCGGTATCCACGGCCCGGCCCTTTTCGCGCAGCGCATCCTGAGTCAGATCAAGCGGGAACCCATAGGTGTCATACAGTTTGAACGCAGCATCACCGGGCAGCGCCGCCCCGTCCGGCAATCCGGCGACTTCATCGTCCAAAAGCTTAAGGCCGCGGTCCAGCGTTTGCTTGAAGCGGGTTTCTTCCAACAGAAGGGTTTCTTCGATCAGCGCCTGCGCCTGACCCAATTCCGAATACTGCGCGCCCATCAGTTGGACCAAAGACGGCACCAAACGGTGCATGACCGGGTCTTTTGCCCCAAGAAGATGCGCGTGGCGCATCGCGCGACGCATGATCCGACGTAGAACATATCCGCGCCCGTCATTGCTGGGCATCACGCCATCCGCAATCAGGAACGAAGTCGAACGCAGATGGTCCGCGATAACCCGGTGATGCACGTTCTGATCGCCATAAGGATCGACACCGGTCGCGTCCGCCGATGCCTCGATCAGTATCTTGAACAGATCCGTGTCATAGTTGTCATGGCTGCCCTGCAGCAGGGCACCAATCCGCTCCAGCCCCATGCCGGTGTCGATCGACTGCATGTCGAGTTCGACCATCGAACCGTCCTCGAACTGCTCGTTCTGCATGAAAACGATGTTCCAGATCTCGATAAACCGGTCGCCATCTTCCTCGGCCGAACCCGGAGGGCCGCCCCAGATGTGATCGCCATGATCATAAAAAATCTCGGTGCATGGGCCGCAGGGGCCAGTCGGGCCCATCTGCCAGAAATTGTCATTGGTTGCGATGCGGATGATCCGGTCTTCGGGCACGCCGACCTTTTTCCAAATCTCGAACGCCTCGTCATCAGTGTGGTACACTGTGGTCAGCAAGCGGTTCTTGTCGATGCCGAATTCCTTGGTGATCAGTTCCCACGCAAACGGGATAGCTTCGGGCTTGAAGTAGTCGCCGAACGAGAAATTCCCCAACATCTCAAAGAACGTATGGTGCCGCGCGGTGTAGCCCACATTGTCCAGATCGTTGTGTTTACCTCCGGCGCGGACACATTTCTGCGCTGTTGTTGCACGTTGATAATCACGGGTTTCCACCCCGGTAAAGAGGTTCTTGAACTGCACCATGCCCGAGTTCACGAACATCAGCGTCGGGTCATTGCGCGGGACCAGAGGGCTGGACGCCACCACCTCATGCCCCTGTTTGGCAAAGTAGTTCAGAAAGGTCGATCGGATGTCGTTCAGCGTGGGCATAAGCTTCTCTCAGCGCGCAATCATATTGTGTTGAAACGGGTTTATCCCCGTCCCTACGGATAGTCCACAGCATTGAGGACGCTGAACGAAGCAAGGCGGCCCAGTGGACCGCCTTGCACTCAAATTTTCCGAAGACTTTACGCTTCGAGTATATCGTCGTCCTCGGCGGCGCCGGGAGGCATGTCGAACTCCAACCCATGGGCCGCGCGAATTTTGTCTTCGATTTCCAGCGCGGCGCGGCTGTTGTCGCGCAGGTATTGTTTGGCGTTCTCGCGCCCCTGCCCAATCCGCTCGTCGCCATAGCTGAACCACGAGCCCGACTTCTCGACCACACCGGCCTTGACGCCCAGATCCAGCAATTCACCCATTTTGCTGATGCCTTCACCATACATGATGTCGAATTCCACCTGCTTAAATGGCGGCGCCACCTTGTTCTTGACGACCTTGACGCGGGTCTGGTTGCCAACCACTTCATCGCGGTCCTTGATCGCGCCGATCCGACGGATGTCAAGCCGGACCGAGCTGTAGAATTTCAACGCGTTACCACCAGTCGTGGTTTCTGGGCTGCCGAACATCACGCCGATCTTCATCCGAATCTGGTTGATGAAGATCACCATGCAGTTCGAACGGCTGATCGAGCCGGTCAGTTTACGCATCGCCTGGCTCATCAGGCGGGCTTGCACACCAACGTTGCTGTCACCCATGTCGCCTTCCAACTCGGATTTCGGCGTCAGCGCCGCCACCGAGTCGACTACGACCATGTTCACCGCACCCGAGCGCACCAGCGTGTCGGTGATCTCAAGCGCTTGCTCGCCAGTGTCAGGCTGCGAGATAAGCAGTTCATCCAGATCGACACCCAGCTTGCGGGCATATTGCGGGTCCAGAGCGTGTTCCGCGTCCACGAAGGCACAGACACCACCGCGCTTCTGTTGCTCTGCAATACAGTGCAGTGTCAGCGTCGTCTTACCCGAGCTTTCAGGCCCGTAAATCTCAACAATCCGGCCCATCGGCAGACCGCCGATCCCCAGCGCGATATCCAGACCCAGAGAGCCGGTCGAGCTTGCATCGATGTCCTGCTTGGCGTCCTCGCCCAGCTTCATGATCGAGCCTTTGCCGAACTGCCGTTCAATCTGCGCCAACGCGCTGTCGAGCGCCTTTTGCTTGTCTGCGTTTTTCTTGTCGCTCATCGTCAGAAGATCCGCCATTGTCCTGTCGCCTTCCCTTTTGTCACACCCTTGAACGGGCGGCAATCGCTGCTTTGTTCGCCTCTTGTTCCTTATGGGACCAAAGAGAGAACATTTCAACTAAAACTTACAAGACTTACTGTTCAGCAATTGTGTTAAAGAGTCGTTTACGCCAATCTGCGACGGTAACAAAGATTGGCAAAGGGCGATTAAATGCTTGTTTTTTATAAGGAACGCCTTGCGTTTCTGGCCGTTCCCAAAACAGGCAGCACGGCATATCACACAGCCCTGCGGGACCGCGCCGACTTTGTGGTGACCGGCCCACCCGATCTGAAACACGCTCCCGTGCGGCGCTATGACCGATTTTTTCAGAACATTTTTCGGAAAATGTACGACACCGAGATGGAAATCATGGCGGTCGTGCGCGAGCCCATTGATTGGCTGGGCAGTTGGTACAAGTTCCGCAGCCGGGATGACCGGATCGGGCATCCACACTCGACTCGCGACCTGAGCTTTGACGACTTTGTTCAAGCCTACATGCAAAGCCCCCGCTCCGAATTTGCCGATGTCGGCAGCCAGAGCCAGTTCTTCCGCACGCGCAGCACTGGCTTCGGCGCAAGCCACGTCTTTAAGTATGAAAATCAGGACAAGATTCTGGAGTTCCTGCAAGACCGGTTAAACATGCAGATCGAGCTGAAGCGGGAAAACGTCTCACCCCAGCGGGAACTGCTTCTTTCACCTGAGACGGAACGCAAATTCCGCAAGCGGCACGCGGCCGAGTTCGCTTGTCACGACGCGGCGCTTTAGTTGATCTGCTGAAACACTGCCTCGGTCAGTTGGTTCAACGAGAACGGCTTGGGCAGGAAAGTTGAATTGTCGATCTCTGGGCCAGAGTCACCAAAGGCACCCTCGGTGTAACCGGACATAAAGATCACCCTTGTATCCGGACGGGTCTCCATCGCCTTGCGCACCCAGGTCGGCCCGTCCATGCCGGGCATAACCACATCGGTCACAAAGACGTCGACATTCAGCGCGCCGTCCTCAAGCAAACGCAAGGCCTCTTCCGCCGACTCGGCCTCGAGCACAGTATAGCCCTTCAAGCGCAGCGCACGTGTTGCAAAGGCGCGTACTGGAGCCTCGTCTTCGACTAGTAGAACAACGCCTTCGCCTTGACGGGCAATTTGCGTGTCGGCGGCGGGTATCGCGTCGGTTAGCGCTTCTGGAGAGGCGACAGACACCGGCAGATAGACGATGAATTCCGTCCCGTGCCCCTGAAGACTGTCGACAAAAATAAAGCCGCCGGTCTGTTTCACGATCCCATAAACCGTCGATAACCCAAGCCCAGTGCCCTCTCCTGTCCGTTTGGTGGTGTAAAAAGGTTCGAATACTTTCTGCAGCTTGTCCGCAGGGATTCCGACGCCGCTATCGATCACCTTGACGGTGACATATTCACCGGGCTGAACCGTGGCCCGATCCCGCGTGAAGGGTTCGTTCAGCACCACAACCTCTGTCTCGATCCGCACCTCCCCGCCATCCGGCATGGCATCGCGGGCGTTCACGACCAGGTTCATCAACACCTGCTCCAATTGCCGTTTATCGGCCCGAACGGGTTTCAGAACCGGATCGTGACTGAGAACCAGGCGAACTTTTTCACCCACCAACCGGTTCAGCAAATGGATAAGATCCGAGATCGTATCCCGCAGATCCAGCACCTCGGGCTGCAGAGTCTGCTTCCTCGAGAACGCCAACAGCTGACTAACCAGAGCAGCTGCCCTGTTGGCATTCTGGTTAATCTGCACGAGATCTCCATAGTTCGGATCATTCTGGTCATGTCGCAGCAGCAACAGATCGCAATGCCCAGATATAGCCGTCAACAAGTTGTTGAAATCATGGGCAACGCCGCCAGCCAGTTGCCCGACCGCCTGCATCTTTTGTCCCTGTACGAATTGCGCCTCAAGCGTCTTCAGCTCGGTGGCATCGTTCACCACGGCAATCAATTGCACCTGCCCGTCATTCACAACACGATTTAGCGTAATTTGAACAAACACTTCTTTGTCCTGCCGGGACAGACGTAGGAATTCGGATCGCGTCGTCGGTTCCTGAGCCGCTACGCGCGCCAGCCAGTCCAAAATCGGATAGCCAAGCCCGTGCATGATCTGATCGGCGTTGGTTTTTCCGGGCTTGATCTCCCCGATCAGTTTCACGGCCAGTCGGTTGGCCTCGAGAATCCTGCCGTCAGGCGCAAGACGCACTATAGGAACTGGCAGATCGGCAAAAGATGCGCCGCTACTGATATTCGCTGTGGCCTCTGTCGGCAAAACGAGCAAATCTCGCACAATGCCGGATCGACTTAGCTCGCACACGGTGGCAGAGACGCTTCCGTTCGCCGTGTGTACCTGCACGATGTCACCCTTTGCGCCCGGGTCTGAAGACAGAACCTGCCGCAACGTATTCGGCCTGTGCCCCAGCAAGTGTGCTGCCGCGACATTGATGCGCAACAGTGTGCCGTTGCGGCCGACGGTCAAAACCGGAACCGACACCTCGTCCCAATAACCCGGGGCATCCAGATGAAAGCGCCAGCAAAACCGGCCGTCGCCGACATCAAATACCGAAACCGGGACGGTCGATCCGACGGTCACGATATCTTCGCGCGCTCTGCCGTAAATTTCAGCCTTCGACTGAAGGCGCAACAGAATAGCTGCTGGGTTTGCAAACTTGGATCTCAAGCATTGCTCCAACCGTTCGCCTGGAAAAGCCCGAAACCGGTTTAGCGCCTCTGGGTTGGCGGCCAGAATGTCACCCTGAGCATTCGCGATCATACAGGGGAACAGATCCTGGTCCGCAAAGACTGCCATGGTCTTTACCGATTGCTGAGCTAGATGGTCCACGGTTTTGCCCCGCAGCACCACCAAAAGACTTGCCGCCAACAGCGAAACGCCCGCCACGACAAAACCGGTGTGCCACAACTGGGGCACAAGCCCTACTAACGGTGATAGGCTAAGCAGCGCGCCAACTACGACCAAAGGGACAAGTCGCAAACCGGACGGGGCGTTTTGAAGGGACGGATCGGAGAAAGCTTCCGTGGTATCAGTCATATACAACTCAAATCAGTGGGCCTTCATGCAGTCAGCCCAAGTAAGGTTAATACCCGCTTAAAAGATAATCGGGCACTCTCCTTTAGGTTGCTATGATCTGATGCGCTATCGCGTCAAGTGTGACGTGAAGAAACCGTCCGTGCCGTGGGAGACAAGCCACGTTTTCCGAAATTCCTCGGACCAATCCGGGTGTGAACGCAGGAAGCCGTCGACCACGCCCCCGTTTTCGTCGTCCAGCATTGAACAGGTCGCATAGGCGAGCACACCACCGGGCGCGATCATCGGCGCCAGCTGCTCCAGAATGGAGGATTGGATACCGGTCAGCTCCTCAAGACGACTTTCGGTCAGCGCCCATTTTCCCGCGGGGGCACGCCGCCAAGAACCGCTGCCGGAACACGGCGCGTCCGCAAGAATGACATCGAAGGGGGCGTGATACGCAAGGTCCTCGGTTGTCAATATCTCGACCCGCGCACCAGCCCGTTCTGCGCGCGCAGGAAGGTCTCGCATCCGGCCAGCGTTCACATCATGGGCAAAAACCGAAACCCCTTTTTGCACGGCCAGCGCCAGAGACTTACCACCTCCGCCTGCGCAATAGTCCAGCACGCGCATCCCCGGGCGCAGGTTCAAAGCCGCAACAACCGACTGACTGGCCGCGTCCTGAAGCTCGACCAACCCATCCGCATAAGCCTGGCTTTGCGCAATCTTGCGCGCGCCTTCGGTGACTTCCAATGCCGTGTCGCAGGCCGGATGCGCCGCGGCGATGATCCCATCGGCGGCCATCGCAGCGATTGCTTCGGGCACGTCCGCCTTGATAAGGTTGACCCGAAGATGGACAGGTGCCCGGCTTTGCAGGGCTTGCGCAACCGGAACCGCCTGGTCCCCCAACGAGGATTCGAACCGAGGCCAGAGCCAATCGGGAATGTCACATTGCTCAGCTTCGGAAACAAAATCGCGACCAACCTCTTTGCCGGTCAACACCTCTGGCGCGTGGCGAACACCAGAAAATACATCTTCCAATGGCGCCCCAGACGCACGCACAGCACCGATCATCAATCCACGCCCGGTTTCAGCCCCGCCTAACGCCGCATAGGATCGCTTGCAGCGCAACGCAGTGAACACGTGATCCCGAACAGCAGCGCGATCCTTGGACCCGGCAAACCGGCTGCGTCGCGCCCAATTGGTCAGGGATTTCTCGACAGGAGTACCAGAGAGAATCTCATCTAGGATTTCTATCGAAGCCTGAATGCGCGCGGCCGGTGTCATACTGTCTTCCGATGCTGGTGATGTGACGATTGCCAACGCCACAAATGCAAAACGGCGCCCTGTTGCGGGCGCCGTGAACCTTGAAATCCGGGGTTACATCACCCGGTAGTTCGGGCTTTCGCGTGTGATTTGAACATCATGCACGTGGCTTTCTTTCAGACCCGCGCCGGTGATTTTGACGAAGTTGCAGTTTTTGCGCATGTCTTCAACCGTTGCGCAACCGGTGTAGCCCATCGCGGCGCGCAGGCCGCCGACCAGTTGATGCACCACGGCGCTGGCTGAGCCTTTGTAAGGCACCTGACCCTCGATCCCTTCGGGCACCAGCTTGTCGTTCGCTGCGTCCTTCTGGAAATAGCGATCTGCCGAGCCGCGCGCCATTGCGCCGAGGCTGCCCATGCCGCGATAGGACTTGAAGGAACGACCTTGATACAGGATCACCTCACCCGGGCTCTCATCAGTACCTGCGATCATCGAACCAACCATCGCGCAGGACGCGCCCGCCGCAATCGCCTTGGCGAAATCGCCCGAGAATTTGATGCCACCGTCTGCGATCACAGGCACATCCCCGGCTGCCGAGGCGCAATCCATGATCGCGGTCAGCTGAGGTACGCCGACCCCTGCAACCATACGCGTGGTACAGATCGAGCCCGGCCCGATACCTACTTTGATGGCATCAGCACCGGCATCGATCAGCGCCTTGGTGGCATCGCCTGTTGCAACGTTACCCGCGATGATTTGTACTTCATTCGACAGTGTTTTAACCCGCTTCACTGCGTCCAGAACGCCCTGAGAGTGACCGTGCGCGGTATCAACGACAATGATATCGGCTCCGGAATCCACCAACTGTTCCGAACGCTCAAACCCGGCATCCCCAACCGAGGTTGCCGCAGCCACCCGCAGACGACCCAGCGGGTCCTTACAGGCGGTCGGGTTCAAAACGGCCTGTTCTGTGTCTTTTAGCGTCAACAGACCGGTCAGCTTGCCTGCGCCATCTACCACCAGAAGCTTTTCGATCCGGCGCGCCTTCATAAGGCTCTTAGCCTCTTCCAGATCGGCAGGTTCCTGCAACATGGCCAGATTGTCAGTGGTCATCATCGCCCGGATCGGTTGATCGTCCGAGGTAGCAAAGCGCATGTCCCGGTTGGTGACGATGCCGACCACGCGGCCCTCTTCGTCGACCACGGGGAAACCCGTGAAGTTATAGCGTTCGACCAAAGCCTTGGCGTCCGCCAGCGTCTGATCCGCCCGCAGCGTGACCGGGTTGTAGACGATGCCCGATTCGAACCGTTTCACCCGGCGAACTTCGCGTGACTGCTCTTCGACAGTCAGGTTCTTGTGGATGACGCCGATGCCACCGGCCTGAGCCATTGCAATGGCCATGCGCGCCTCGGTCACCGTATCCATGGCTGAGCTCAGCAGTGGAATGTTCATGGTGATCGCCCGCGTCACGCGCGTGCTTGTATCCGCCGTCGCCGGCAGCACCGACGAGGACGCCGGAACCAAGAGAACATCGTCAAAGGTAAGTGCCTCACGAATCTGCATCTGCTAACCCCATGCAAAAGCCCGTTTGGCGGTGACCCTATTACATGGATTTAGGCGAAGGAAAAGCCCCAGAGCTCAACTAGTTTTGGTCTGCGGACCGATCTCAAGAGAAAAAACGACGCAAGCCGTACAAAACGTGCCGCTGAATGCCCTTTCCCTTTCCGCTTAAACTCATATCTTGCCCGGCATACGCGCGAATACAAAAGGCAGGCCAGACATGACCACCGAACCCCTTGTTGTCTTTACTCCCTCGGGCAAACGCGGGCATTTCCCCGTTGGCACCCCAGTTCTGACTGCTGCCCGGCAACTGGGTGTCGATCTGGATTCGGTTTGCGGCGGGCGCGGTATTTGCTCGAAATGCCAGATCACGCCCAGCTTTGGCGAGTTTCCCAAGCACGGCGTAACAGTGTCCGAGGATGCACTTAGCGAATGGAACGCGGTCGAGCAGCGTTACGACGACAAGCGTGGGTTGAAACCGGGCCGCCGCCTGGGGTGTCAGGCCACCGTTCAGGGCGACATCGTGATCGACGTACCGCCAGAAAGCCAGGTGCACCGACAGGTCGTCCGCAAGGCCGCAGCTGCGCGCGCCATCACCATGGACCCGGCGACGCGCCTGTATTTCGTTGTGGTGGAAGAGCCCGACATGCACTCGCCCACTGGCGATCTGGAGCGTCTGGAACGCGCTCTGCGCGCCCAGTGGGAGATTGAGGCCGTCACAGCCGACCTGTCGTTGATGGCAAAGCTGCAGCCCGTTCTGCGCAAGGGCAAGTGGGAGGTCACCGTGGCCGTGCACAAGGGTCACAAAGACACCGTTGGTCGCATCGTGGAAATCTGGCCCGGTCTGCATGAACGTGGTCTGTATGGTCTGGCCATCGACCTCGGCTCGACCACCGTCGCGGCGCACCTAACGGATCTGGAAACAGGTGAGGTCAAGGCGTCCTCGGGCCTGATGAACCCGCAAATCCGCTTTGGCGAAGACCTGATGAGCCGGGTCTCTTACGCGATGATGAACCCCGGCGGCGATCAAGAGATGACCAAGGCCGTGCGCGAAGCGATCAATGATCTGACCGTTTCCATCGCCGAAGAAGCCGGCATTGATCCTGAACTGATCGTCGAGACAGTGTTCGTCTGCAACCCGGTCATGCACCACCTGTTGCTGGGCCTGGACCCGGTCGAGCTGGGCCAGGCGCCGTTTGCGCTGGCGACATCGGAAAGCGTGTCGCTGCCCGCGCGTGAGATGGACCTGACCAAGATGAACCCGCGCGCGCAGATCTATATCCTGCCGTGCATCGCGGGCCACGTGGGGGCGGACTGTGCCGCCGTTGCACTGTCGGAAGAACCCGGCAAATCCGAGGACCTCGTCCTGATCGTGGACGTAGGCACCAATGCAGAAATCCTACTGGGTAACACTACCCGCGTTCTGGCATGTTCTTCGCCGACAGGCCCGGCCTTCGAGGGTGCTCAGATCAGTTCCGGCCAGCGCGCCGCGCCCGGAGCGATTGAACGGATCGAGATTGATCCCGCAACCAAAGAACCCCGTTTCCGCGTGATCGGATCCGAGAAATGGTCCGACGAAGAAGGGTTCGATCAGGATATCGCCACCACCGGCATAACCGGCATCTGCGGCTCAGGCATCATTGAGGCCGTGGCTGAAATGCGCATCGCTGGCCTGCTGGACGAAAGCGGCCTTATCGGCTCGGCCGCGCAAACAGGTACAGAGCGTTGCGTACCCGAGGGCCGCACCCATGCCTATCTGATCCACGATGCCAGCGCCGAAGGTGGCCCGCGCATCACAGTAACCCAAGGCGACATCCGCGCCATCCAGCTGGCCAAATCCGCGCTTTACGCTGGGGCGCGTCTGCTGATGGACGTGATGGAGGTCGACAAGGTCGATCGTGTGGTTCTGGCCGGGGCGTTTGGCGCCCATATCTCGACCAAACACGCGATGGTGCTGGGCATGATTCCGGACGCGCCTTTGGATAAGGTCTCAAGCGCGGGCAACGCCGCAGGTACCGGCGCGCGGATCGCGCTGTGCAACATCGGCGCCCGGACCGAGATCGAACGCGTCGTGCGCGAGATCACCAAGGTCGAAACCGCCATCGAGCCTAAATTCCAAGACCATTTTGTCGCCGCCAACGCGATCCCGCACAAAACCGATCCGTTCCCGGAACTGGCGCAGGTGGTCACCCTGCCCGCGCCGTCGTTCAACACAGGTGGAGATGAGGAAAAGTCTGGCCGCCGTCGCCGCAGGAGGTCATAGTCGCCCCGACAACGGAGGCACTATGATGTCAGCAAACGAAGAACAGGCAGAGTACTGGGGCCAGTCTGAGAACGGCACCAAATGGTTGACTTATGAAGACCAGCTGGACCATGCCCTCGCCCCTGTTCTAAATCTTGTTCTCAGTCGGGCTGGCCTGTCTGAGGGAATGAAAGTTCTGGATATCGGTTGCGGCACGGGTGTCAGCACCCTTGCCGCGGCTCGGAGTGTTGGGCCGGACGGACAAGTTCTGGCTGCAGATATCTCACAACCCTTTCTGGATCGCGCGGCTTCACGCGCTGCGGAGAACGGGTTGAAAAACATTCAGTTCCAATACGCTGACGTGCAGACCTTTGCCTTTGAGCCCAGCCTTATGGATGTGGCGATCTCGCGGTTCGGGGTCATGTTCTTCAGCGATTCCGTTGCCGCTTTTGCCAATATTGCCAAGGCGTTAAAGCCTGGCGCTCAGATGACTTTTGCAGCATGGGGACCTCTGGACGTGAACCCATGGTTCCGCATTCCCCACGTTGCCGCCGTCAAACGCTTGGGACAGCCTCCTCGCGTCGACCGCTACGCACCCGGCCCCCTCGCGTTCCACGATATTGACCATGTCAGAGGAATGATGGCTCAGGCTGGATTGTCCGATGTGAAGGCCGAGGCAGTCTCTATGAACCTACAAGGCGTCAACGGTGTTGAGGGCACAGCAAAGCTGTGTATGCGTGTCGGACCTGCTGCCCGTGTTATCGCGCATTTCGAAGGAGATGAGCAGGACGTGCAGGCCATTCAGAAAAACGTGACCGACGAGTTCCAACTGCTGCAAACCGATGAGGCCCCCCACATCCCTGCAGTCATCAACCTGTTTCAGGCCCGACGAGCTGCGTGATTGGAGCGGGTAGCGGGAATCGAACCCGCGCGTTCAGCTTGGGAAGCTGACAGGCTACCATTACATCATACCCGCCGCGTGGGGTTGGATAACACCGCCAGCCGAGCAACTTCAAGCGCGTTTCGGTGGCGTAGAGATATTACTCAGTCCGGGCGCGCAGGCTGTCGATCAGAGACTGGTCCACATCCAGCGCTTCGCAAGCTGCATCCAGGGTTCGCCGGTCCAGATGTTGCGGGCTGAGATCGATATCTTTCGAAAACGCATCAACAATCGCGCGCATCGCACTGATTCTGGCGTATTTCTTGTTGTTCGCCGGAATAACGTGCCAAGGCGCAATTTCGGTTGAGGTCCTGGCAAGCATTTCGTCAACGGCCACTTCTGCCTCTTCCCACCTCTCACGGTTACGGAAGTCCTCATAGGTCAGTTTCCACCGTTTCATCGGGTTCCGCAGGCGTTCCGTGAACCGCTCCATCTGTTCTTGTGGCGAGATATGGAAAAACAACTTCACGATCCGGGTGCCGTCGTCGACCAGCATCCGCTCAAAATCATTGATTTCGCGATACGCGGCTCGCCAACGCTTTTCGGGCGTGAACTTTTCCAGACGCTCGACCATAACGCGGCCGTACCAACTGCGGTCAAAGGCCGAGATTGCGCCTTCGGGGGGCAATCTTTCCCAGAACCGCAGCAGATAGTGGCGGTTCAGGTAGTAATTGCGCGGCGCGCCAATTGGCCAAACCTTGAAACTGCGCGGGTCCAGCGCCTGGCTGATCCGGCGGATCGTGCCGCCCTTACCTGCCGCGTCCCAGCCCTCAAATACGAGTACGCCTTTAACGCCGTGAAACAGAAATGCCTGCTGGATCAGCGCCAGTTGCGCCTGAAGATCGACAAGTTTTTCAAAGTAATCATGCTTGCTCAGGCGCTTAGTCAGGTCTGCATCGGCCAGTTTTGGTGGGTAATGTCTACTCATGAAAATACCTGATTTATTGCTGCGGGGGTCGTGCCATTGTCGCAAGCCCGAGGATACCCGGCATTGATCAGGGTCAAAACGAAAAAGGCCGGGCAGTTGGCCCGGCCTTTGATCATACTGTTGCGAAAATCAAGCGCGGCGACGACGGCCACCGCCGCGACGACCGCCTGCAGCGCCGGCTGCACCGGCCTCTTCAGGCGATTTGTTGAACTTGATCCACTCACCGCCATGCGGGTCGTTATTGGTCAGCAGGTTGGCGGCGCGGATGGCCTCCATTTCCTTACCGGCACGCGGCTTGGTCGATCCAAGACCGAACATCTGAACGAATGCTTCGTCGTCCATGCCCTCGGGCAGGATGATGCCAGTTGCGGCAACGGCCTCTTTCTTTTCGGCGATCTTCTTCTGCGTCACCGGCAGAGCCACCGGGTTCATGATCGCCGAAGTCATACCAGCGCCCATTGCCATCGGCAGGAAGGCGTTGTTGATGCCGTGACGGTTCGGCAGGCCGAACGAGATGTTGGACGCGCCACAAGTGGTGTTCACGCCCAGCTCTTCGCGCAGACGACGGACCAGTGCAAACACCTGCTGGCCAGCAGTTGCCATCGCGCCGATCGGCATCACCAGCGGGTCAACAACGATGTCATGCGCAGGGATGCCAAAGTCGGCTGCGCGCTCAACGATCTTCTTGGCCACGTCGAAACGGACATCGGGGTCTTCCGAAATGCCGGTGTCGTCGTTCGAGATCGCAACAACAGGAACGTTGTACTTCTTGACCAGCGGCAGAACCATCTCCAGACGCTCTTCTTCGCCGGTAACCGAGTTCAGCAGCGGACGGCCTTCAGCTGCCGCCAGACCGGCTTCCAGAGCACCCGGAACCGACGAGTCGATGCACAGCGGCACGTCGACCAGACCCTGCACCAGCTCGACGATCTTGGTCATCAGCGGCGGCTCGGTCTCGTTCGGGTTGGGGTTCGAGTTGTAGACAACGCCCGCGTTGATATCCAGAACGGTCGCGCCTGCAGCAACCTGTGCGATGGCGTCTTTCTCGACGGTCGAGAAATCGCCTGCTTCCAGTTCAGCGGCCAGTTTCTTGCGGCCGGTCGGGTTGATCCTCTCACCGATCACGCAGAACGGTTCGTCGAAGCCCAGAACGGCGGTTTTTGTTTTTGATTCTACGACTGTACGGGTCATGTCCGTTCCTTAGGAGTTTACTGGCTTTGCCGAAGCGCCGCCGTTTTCGATTGCCCAGTTGGCGTTGGTCTTGATGCCACCAAGCGGGAAGAAATGCACGTTGGTGATGTTGAAGTCCGGGTTGGCCGCCTTGTGGTTGGCCAGTTCGGTCAGAACATCGGTCGGCTCATAAGGCAGCAGCAGCTTGGACACGTCCATGGCGCGCTTCTGCAGAACCTTCAGCGACGGGCCAACGCCACAGGCGATGGCGAATTTGATCAGGGTCTGCAGCTTGGCCGGACCCGCGATGCCGATGTGGATCGGCAGATCGACGCCCGCTTCTTTCAGGCTGTCCGCCCATGCGATGATCGGCTTGGCGTCAAACGCGAACTGGGTCGCCAGCGCCATTTCCGCATCGGTGGTTTCCGAGAATTTCTGCTTCCAGCGCAGCGCGTCGTCAACATTTTTGGTCGAACCGTCGGGGTCGATGTCCTTGTTACCCTCGGGGTGGCCGGCAACGTGCAGACGCTTGAAGCCCGCCTTGTCGAACAGACCGGTTTCCAGCAGCTGCATCGAGCTGTCGAAATCACCGTGCGGCTTGGCAACGCCACCAGCCAGCAGCAGCGCCTGGTCTACACCTGCTTCGCCCTGATACATGGAGATCCAGTTCTCCAGGGTGGCAGCATCCTTGATGATCCGCGCCGGGAAGTGCGGCATGACCGGGTACCCTTCGGCCGCGATCCGCTTGGCGGTCTTGACCATGTCCTCGATCGGGGTGCCCTCGATATGGGCGATGTAGACGCGGGTGCCTTCGGGCAGCAGCGCACGGAAGTCTTCGACTTTCTCGGCGGTGCGGGGCATTACCTCGATCGAATAGCCCTGCAAGAAGGCTTCGACGGTCGGGTTTACCGGGGCCTTTTCGGCCGCATCACGTTTCTTGAAGTTCAGCAAAGCCATAGTGGCCTCCCATATAGATCTGGGGCTCATGCCCAACCGTCATTAGCGATCAGCGCCTTGATGCGATCCTGATCGTATTCAGTTTCCAGACGCACAGCTTCGGCCTCGGCAATCTCGGACGGGTCGCCCTCAACCGCGAAAGGCTCTGCCTTGCGCCATTCAGCCAGGTAGGCATCGCTGTCCTTGGCGTTCACCTTCATAGCAGCACGGTCGATGGCTTGTTCAAACCGCTCCTCCAACTGCCGCTTTGCGCCACGACGGCCTTTGCCGACGATAACTTGGGCGGGAATGTCGCGCCAATATACGATGGTGACGTCAGGCATAGCCTTTGATTCCTCCTAACCAGATGGGCAGTTTCTAAACTTCTATGCGAGCTCAGGTCGGTCGAATTTCGACACACGGCGTATTTCAAGCGACCTTTTTGCCTACAACGGGATACAGGGCTTGTACTGAATTCTAACGCAAACGCGCACATCAAAATACTCATCACTTTAATGAGCGTCTTGCACGAAACAATTGCCCGACCTATGGTCAGGGTAACTCGAAAATCGGAGGGCGTTTAAGATGGCGCCCAAGCGTCCCAAAGGTGCGGGCGCGTTCCCGAAGGCGGTCGAAAGCCCCGCGCCGGCAAGACCCGATCCAGATGCGTTGTATGCGGCGCTGGATCTGGGGACTAATAGCTGCCGCATGTTGATAGCCCAGCCCAAGGGTAGCGGGTTCCATGTGGTGGATAGCTTCTCCAAATCCGTGCAGTTGGGCGCGGGTCTGGAACGGACCGGACGGCTGTCTCGGTCATCAATGGCGCGTACCATTCAGGCGCTGCGGATCTGTCAGCAAAAGTTGAAACGCAACAAAGTCAAACGGATGCGGTTGGTCGCAACCGAAGCTTGCCGACGCGCGAAGAACTCGCGCGACTTTATCCGACAGGTCAAACGCGAGACCGGACTGACGCTTGAGATCATCCAACCCGAGGAAGAGGCGCGCCTGGCCGTCATCTCTTGCGCACCGCTGGTTTCGACCAAGACCGAGCAGTTGCTGGTGGTTGATATTGGTGGCGGATCGACCGAATTAGTCTGGATCGACATTTCCTCTGTGCCGCGCCGTGACCGCCCTGCTGCGATCATGCGTCTGCACAACGGGTTCCATACGGCCGACAGTCCCTTTCCAGCAGCAAAGGTGGTAGACTGGATCAGTGTACCGCTGGGTGTCGCGACGCTGCGCGACCAATTCCACGATGTTGAAGATGACTCTGCGCGATTTGCACTGATGAGCTGGTTTTTCGAAGAAAATCTCGCCGACTTCGCCCCCTACAAAGATGAACAGGCGCGCGAAGGGTTTCAGATCGTTGGTACCAGCGGCACCGTAACAACGGTGGCCGCGTCACATCTGGGTTTGAAACGGTATGACCGCACCAAAGTGGACGGTCTGCGCATGACCAGCGATCAGATTGACAAAGTCATACGAGGATACTTAGAACTCGGCCCACTGGGGCGGCGGCGCGATCCGCGGATCGGCGATGACCGGCAGGCCCTGATTATGTCCGGCTCAGCCATTTTGCAGGCATTGCTCCGCTGCTGGCCCACCGACCGCCTTTCTGTGGCGGACCGGGGGCTGCGCGAAGGTCTGCTTTATGCACAGATGAGCGCGGACGGGGTATTGGAAGACGGACCGTTCTGATGGCGAAGACACCGAGTGGAAAAAACACCTCTGGTCGCGGGCAACGCGACCTGAAGGTCAAGGTAAAAACAGCACGCGGGCGCAAGCTTAGCTCGACCCGCTGGCTTGAGCGGCAGTTGAACGACCCGTACGTAAAACGTGCGCAGGCCGAGGGCTATCGTGGGCGCGCGGCCTTTAAGATCCTAGAGTTGGACGACAAGTTCCGGTTCCTCGTCCCCGGCGCCCGTGTGGTTGATCTCGGTTGTGCGCCAGGCGGCTGGCTGCAGGTCGCCGTCAAACGCGTAAATGCGCTGGGCGAGCGATCAGGCAAACGGATCGGCACAGTTCTAGGTGTCGACCTACAAGAGATTGAACCTGTCGCTGGTGCGGACGCCCATATTCTGGACTTCATGGAGGACGATGCCGACCAAAAGGTCAAAGACTGGCTGGGCGGTAAAGCTGATGTGGTCATGTCGGACATGGCCGCAGCCTCATCCGGGCACAAGCAGACAGATCACCTTCGGATCATGGCGCTGTGCGAAACGGCAGCGTATTTCGCTTTTGACGTGCTGGAAGAAGGCGGCACCTTTGTCGCCAAGGTTCTGGCCGGAGGCGCCGAGGGTGATCTGCAAAAACTGCTGAAGCAGAAGTTCGACAAAGTGGCGAATGTCAAACCGCCCGCGTCCCGCTCAGACAGTTCTGAGAAATTCGTGGTCGCCACCGGGTTCCGCGGCTGACTTAATCTTCTAGCCAGCTCCGGTCCCCTGCCAGGAACTGCTCGCGCAGGGATGCGGTGGCTGTTTGTTGCAGCAACAACGCCTCGCCGTGGTTGATGTATTCTGGCTTTTTTGCCTGCAGATCAGCGACCCGCTGACCAACGGACAAAGGGTTCTGTAACTGCGATGTGTGGATCGTTTTCTGTGACATGGGCAACCATTTAAGCCAAACGAGAGATACTGACGCCCATGGTTAATGCCCAATTTTGCCGGTATCGTGACCCAAACGGGGCCAAGCGGTGCAGTTTTATGGATTCAACTGCGCCTTGAGCTGTAGCAACCCCGGATCGTTTGGAAGAACCTTCAAACCTTCCGTCAACACCCCTCGGGCGGCATCAATGCCGCGGTTGATTTGAGAAAGCTGCACCAGCATCGGCCACGCCTCGGCACGTTGCGGGTCCAAGGTGATGACCTCTCGAAAGGCGCGTTCGGCGGCAGGAGCATTTCTGAAGGTCAACGCCATTCCGCCCAGAACAAGGTGGGTTTCGGGGAAATCCAGACGGTTTGCAATCGTGCTCTGCCATTCCCCCATACCCCTTGCGACCTCCGCTTGTTGTTCTGCGGTCAGGGCTTGAACGGGGATGTTCAGAAACTCTTTTGCGGCTGAGATCCGGACATTGCGCACCGGGTCGGACAGCAGAGGCTCAAGCCGCTGGATCTGATCTGGCAGTGCGGCCTGACGCTGCAGCGCCACGGCATTCGCGCGCACCAACGGGTCCACGTCAGTCAATAGTGACGCCGTTTCGTCGGCCACATCTGCCGAGCCGAAAGGTTGCAGCAGATAGGCTGCCGTGGCGCGCACGATACCCGGCTGCAAAGGTTCAGTCGCAATTTCCAGCAAGGCATCCGAGCCGTCAACGCTACCGTCTATAGCGGCCTGAAAAGCCGTCCCGTAATGCGGTACACGGTGGGGTGAAACCGGGAACCACTCCTCGATCCGTTGCGCTGCCCAATCCTGGCCCTCATTTTGGTGGCAATCGGTGCAGGCATCTTCACCCAAGCTCAGATCGGGGCGTGGGACGCGAAAGCTGTGATCGCGCCGACCGTCGACACCCATATAGACGCGCTCGATCATGTGGCAGGATTTGCATTGCGCACCTGCGCTGTCTTCGGGGTGATGGTGATGCGCCGGCGTGTCGTATTCTTTGGCGGTCAGGGTCGGGAAATCAGGGTTGCCAGCCGGTGAGTGACATTGCGTGCAGACGCCGTTTCCATCAGCCTTCAACTCGGCACTATGCGGGTCATGACAGTTCATGCACCCAACGCCCTGCGCATACATTTTGGACTGCAGGAACGAGCCGTAGACGTAGACCTCGTCCATAATCTGACCATCTGGGTGATAAAGGCCCGGGCGCAGCACCGCCAAATTATAGGCATCATGGTAAGGCGTTCCCGGTATCGGATTGCCGTCGCCATGCGCCTCGCGCCGGGAATGGCATCCGGCGCATTGTTGGATTTCGGCCTCGGTCTGCCCCCTGCCCCAGCTCATTGTGAAGCCGAATTCGCTCAGATCGGCGGCAAGTGTCCTACCCTGAGTCCAGTCGATATGAGCTGATCCGGGGCCATGGCAGGCCTCACACCCGACCCCGATTTCGGATTGCGTCGAAGCATAGCTGCGGGTTTGCACGTCGTAGTTCTTTTCGAACCCCGTAGCGTGGCATTCAGCACAGCGAGCGTTCCAGTTCTTGTATGGGCCGGTCCAGTGCAACCCGTCATCCGGGGGCAGGTCCTGATCGGGGTAAAGGTGGAACCACTGCTGGTTCTCGGTATCCCAGACGACATCGAAACTCTGTAACCGGCCGGGTTCGGTTTCGAACAGGTATTGCTGCAAGGGCTCGATGCCAACAACCGAATGCACGCCGTATTCCGTTGCAACCCCATCCTTTTCGATCACGTTAGCCCGTAAGCCATCGCTCGTCACGCTGAACTCGACCGACATGCCGTCGTGATCAAACCGGGTTCCGTCGAAATCCGCCGTCGCATGCCCGGCCTCGACCTCGGTCCAGGCCAGCGCGTGGTGGGATGCCGCCCAAGCTTCGGCTTCGGCAGTGTGGCATTCGACGCATTGATCCGAGCCGACATAGTCGGGCGTTTGGGCAAATGCGACGCTTGGCAAAAACAAACAAAAGAGAAGCGCGGCTCTCACGTTTCGAACCCGTCGGCATCGTTCTGCAGGTCCATCAGCGCACCGTTGTATTCGGCCCCAAGGATCAGGATCGCAGCGCAGAGATATAGAAAGATCAAGGCCGCCATCGCCCCGGCCAAACCGGCATAGGTAGCGCTGTACGAGGCAAACTGCGCGATATAAACCGAAAAACCCCATCCTCCGGCCGCCCACAAGGCCAGCGTCAGCACCACGCCCGGCAGGATCTGGCGCAGCTTGTGGCGCCCGGTTGGCAGGATCAGATGGGCCAGCACCACTACACCAACGGGAACACCCACCGTGAAAGTCCAGCGCAAACGATCGACCGACAGCCATTCGGACACGTTTACATCCGTCTTTTCCGAAACCAGCTGCGTGTAGACCGGCAAGATGACCTCAACCGCGGCAATGATCATAATGGTGATACCGCCTACGACCACCAGTCCCAGACAGAGCAGCCGGGTTTTCCAGAAGGGCCAGCTGTCATAATCGTGATAGGCTTGGTTCATCGCTTTGCGCACCGCCAACACCCCGTTCGATGCAAAGAACACCGCCAACAAGCCACCCAGCGTGATTACACCGGTGCCGGACTCGGCCAGAACCGAGCGCAGTTCAGCCACGATCGGTCCGGCCACATCCCCTGGCCATGCACCGAAAATCAAGTCAATCAATTCGTTGGTGACATAGTCCTGAGACAGCGACCCCGCCAGCGCCACGGTAAACAGGGCAAAGGGAAATAGCGCCAGCATCAGTGACATGGCGACATGGCTGCTCATGACAAATCCGTTCTTGGCGTCAAAACGGGTGACGGCCACCCAAAGGGCCTGAACGGGTCGACCAAAGAAGGGAATCACGCGGGTATTCATCCCCAAAGCCTAACCCGCCTACCGCGACCACTGAACCAACAATTCCATCCACTGCGCAAATATTCTCTGACAAACATTTGGGCGCATTGCATAATCCGGCCTTGCTGTGCAGGATCGACCACAAGCGCAATTCTCGGGATGAGCCACCGCATGAAACCGGACAAAGACGATACCGCGACGACGACAAAGCTTAAGCTGTCCGTTGTTCGGGATGTGTCGATTGTGACGACACTTGTGGTTTTGGGACTTTACGCGGGTTCCGCGTTTCTGATCCCGCTGACAATGGCTCTGCTGATCAACGTCCTGATCATCGCACTCAGCGACCGGATTATCGCCCTGACCCGAATGCCGGTCTGGCTGGCTAATGTTGCGGGTGTCACGGTCGTTTTGGCTGGCTTGTTCGTGATCATGTATATTCTAGGCAGTCAGGCGACCCAGTTTGCACGCACTATCGGCACGTATGAAAACCAGTTCGACGACGCGGTCAATCGCGTCACAGGTTTGATGGGCAACGACGTGACCAAGTTCATTCGGGACAACCTGATCAATATCGACATGTCCTATATTGCGCGTGTTCTGCTGGGCAGTGCGACATCTCTGCTGAACCAGTTCTTTCTGATTAGCCTCTATGTCGCCTTCCTAATGGCCGAGCGGCTGGCCTTCCGCAAAAAGATCCAGCTGGCTGCGGGTGACCCGAAAACGGGTATCGAGTTTGCCTCGATCCTTGATGCCATCACGTTCAGCCTGCAACGATATGTCGGGGTGAAAACCATGATTAGCCTGATCACGGCCGGCATCAGCTATTCGGTGTTCAAGCTGCTGGGACTGGAATTTGCCGAGACCTGGGCCGTGCTGACTTTCGCGCTGAACTTCATCCCCTCTATCGGATCGATCATCGCAGTGATCTTTCCGTCAATGATTGCACTGGTTCAGTTCGAAAGTATCGGCCCGTTCCTGATTATCGTGCTGGGCTGTGGCACCATCCAATTCCTGATCGGCAATTTCCTCGACCCCGCACTGCTGGGCCGGTCACTGAACATGTCGACCTTTCTTGTCATTCTCGCACTGATGTTCTGGACCACAATCTGGGGCCTGATTGGCGCCTTCCTGAGTGTCCCCCTGACCGTCTGTATCCTGATCGTCTTCAGCCATATTCCGGCCTTGCGCCCGGTAGCGATCCTGATGTCGCTTGATGGCAGGCTGGGCGAGGAAAACACACCGCGCACCACCAGCTAAATGATGCAACGCCCGCTTTTTATCGGATCGGAAATCTATCGCGGCTCAACCTATGGCTCGAAGCATCCTTTGGCCATTCCGCGTGTCTCAACGGTCATTGA
Source organism: Ruegeria sp. ABF4_144 (assembly GCF_056160045.1). NCBI lineage: Bacteria > Pseudomonadati > Pseudomonadota > Alphaproteobacteria > Rhodobacterales > Roseobacteraceae > Ruegeria > Ruegeria sp. ABF4_144. The sequence goes on along the minus strand of NZ_JBSWWK010000001.1, from coordinate 1,388,032 downwards.
CCTATGTCGCGCGCAAGGATGGCTGTCGTCATCGAACTACCGCGTCAGCCCCTGTGCAAAGCCTTCAGCCCTTACGGCATTTCACACGCCGGACTATATCGCCGCTCTACAACAGGCCGAGAAGGATCAGCTTGTTTCCGATGACGTGCGGGAAAAATACGCGCTTGGTACCTTGTCGAACCCTGTGTTCCCCGAAATGTACCGCCGTCCTGCCACCGCCGCCGGTGGCTCAATGCTGGGGGCCGAACTGATCCGGGAAGGCGGCATCGTTTTTAGCCCCGCAGGCGGCACACATCACGGTCTGGCAAACAGGGCGAATGGGTTTTGCTACTTGAACGATCCCGTGTTGGCTATCCTGACCCTGCTGAATGCCGGGCTCGACCGCATCGTCTATGTCGATATCGACGCACATCACTGTGACGGCGTCGAAGCGGCCTTTCGTGACTCAACGAAGGTGCGGATGATCTCGGTTCACGAGGGCGCACGCTGGCCTTTCAGCGGTACTTTGGACGATGATGCCGGCGGTTCGGCTTTCAACCTACCGGTTGCGCGCAACCTCAATGATAATGAGTTCTTTGCCATCCTTGACCAATTGATCCTGCCCGCAACGGCCTCCTTTGAACCGCAGGCGATTGTGTTGCAATGCGGCGCGGATGCCGTGGCCGAGGACCCTTTGTCGCGATTGGCCCTGTCCAACAACGCCCATTGGCGCGCGGTCTCCAGTCTGCGCGACATGGCCCCACGTATGTTGGTTCTCGGCGGCGGAGGCTACAATCCGTGGTCAGTGGCCCGGCTTTGGACCGGAGTATGGGCGACCCTGAACGACATCGCCATTCCCGACCACCTGAACGATGCCGCGCAATCTGTACTTGGAAATCTGACATGGAACAGAGCCGCCGGAAAGCAACCACCGCGTCACTGGATCGAAACACTGCGCGATGCGCCGAACCAGGGTGAAATTCGCCCGCAGCTGCGTGCCGATCTGCAACACATCGCGGAACGGATTTCATAGTGGATCGCGTGCATCAAGCCTGCTAACGTCCGATCATTACTACACATTCCAGCTCAACTCGCCTCGGCGTGCTCAGCCATGTCTTTCCCGACGTCCGGCCACGATTGGACCAAATTAATGAATGCACTTAATCAGATACATGATCTTAAGGCCCGCATGGGGCAGGCGATTATCGGTCAGACCGAGGTGGTCGACCGGTTGCTCATCGGCCTGCTGGCAAACGGTAACCTGCTGATCGAGGGCCTGCCCGGTCTGGCAAAAACCCGTGCCGTTAAAGCTATGGCGCGCAATCTGGACGCCAGTTTCAGCCGGATACAGTTTACGCCCGATCTGCTGCCCTCGGATGTCACCGGAACTGAAGTGTTTCAGCAAACCGGGGATGGCGGCACCTTCCGGTTCGACCCCGGCCCGATTTTTGCCAACCTCGTTCTGGCGGATGAGATCAACCGAGCGCCGGCCAAGGTGCAGGCCGCCTTGTTGGAGGCGATGGAGGAACGACAGGTCACCGTATCGGGCACTACGCACAAAATGGAGCCGCTGTTCATCGTGATGGCGACCCAAAACCCGATCGAGCAGGAAGGCACCTACCCCTTGCCCGAAGCACAGATGGACAGGTTTCTGATGCATGTGCAGATCACCTATCCTCCGGTCGAGGACGAAGTTGAAGTAATCCGCCTAGTGCGCGGTGAAGAAATCGCCGCCGGGTCAGGTTCGACGGGCGGGATGCCAACGCCTATCCCGCAAGACGCCGTATTTCAGGCGCGATCGGAGATCGGGAAGATCCACGTGTCTGACGCCATGGATCGCTATATGGCCGACCTTGTGCAAGCGACCAGAACGCCCGAGAAATACAGCGATGAGCTTGCAAGTTGGATCGAAATCGGGGCCAGCCCGCGTGCATCGCTGGCGTTGGATAAATGTGGGCGCGCGCACGCCTGGTTGAACGAACGCGATTACGTTGATCCGGCTGATGTACGTGCCATCGCCCATGATGTCTTTCGCCACCGCATCACGCTGAGCTTTGAGGCGCAGGGCAGCGCCAAATCGGCGGATGATGTGATCGCGGAAATCCTGCGTCTCGTCGCGCTGCCCTAACGGATCGGAAAGAGAGAACCGTGGCCCAGACCGCCACATATCCCGAAGACCTGCGCATTCATGTAGATGCGAACCACCTGCTGCGGCTAGGCTCCCAGTCGCGCGCTATCAGCCTGCTGCCGCGGCAACCGGCGCGCTCGATCCTCAATGGTCGGCACGCATCGCGCCTGCGTGGGCGTGGTTTGAACTTTGAAGAGTTGCGCACATATCTGCCCGGCGATGACATCCGGACGATTGACTGGAAAGTGACCGCACGGACGGGAAAACCTCATGTTAGGGTCTATACCGAGGAACGAGATCGCCCTGCCCTCTTGCTGGTTGATCAACGCGTTTCGATGTTTTTCGGCACCGAAGTTTATATGAAATCGGTTGTCGCCGCCGAAGCCGCAGCAATCGCGGCTCATCGTGTTCTGGGCCAAGGCGACCGCGTTGGCGGGATCGTCTTTGGCGACACCGATCTTGCCGAACATCACCCCAAATGCCGACCTGCCGCGTTAAAGCGGTTCCTGTCCTCGGTCGCCGCGCTGAATTGCAGCCTCAACGCGTCGCTGCATCCCACGCCCACCGTTTCGCTGAACGACGTCCTGAATCATGCGGCGCGGATTGCACATACCAACGCGCTGATTTGCGTGTTTTCGGACTTTGACGGACTGAATGAAGCCACGGAAAGCCTGCTGAGGCGGCTCGCGCAGTCGAACGATCTGATTTTGTTCAACATTTCTGACCCCAGCTCACGCGAACTAATCCCGGGTCTGCGCATGACTGTCTCGGATGGTGACGCGCAAATCGAGCTCGACAGCTCGGACCCGGATTTGTCGAAACGCATCCGCGCGGAACTTGAAAACAGGTTGGCGCAGCTTCAACACTGGTCGCGCCGTTATGGCTTTCCGATTGCCCCTCTGACCACTGCGGAACCAACCCTTGATCAATTGCTTCGACTGTTTGGTCATCGCGGAGGGCGACGATGAGCGTCGATACCGAAGGCAAATCTCTTGTTGAGTTGCTGGACATGCTGGAACCAGCGCCAGCACCCGCACCGATATCGATGGCCCCGCAAACATGGGGTTGGGCAGTATTGGCTTTACTTCTGGTATCAGCGGTAGTTTTCGGACTTTACAGATACCGGAGGCACCGCAAATCCAATGCCTATCGCCGTTTCGCACTCGCCGATCTGCAGGCCGCTGACAATGATGTCGCCAAGATCGCGGAAATCCTGCGGCGTACCGCACTTGCTGCTTATCCACGCGATGAGGTGGCCGGGATTAACGGTGCTGATTGGATTACTTTTCTCAATCAATCCTCTGATAAGACGTCTATTTCGTCATCCGAAGCGCAAGATCTTCTTCTGGCGCCCTACCAGCCTGGTCCCAGCAATCCAAACATCGCCAAATTCGCGCGGGACTGGATCAGAACCCACAAAGCCAAGAGGAGGCAGTGATGATCTCCTTTGCCGCACCCTGGGCGTTTATTCTTCTACCATTACCTTTGCTGGTCTATCGGTTCGCTCCACCGCATCGAGAGAAATCCAGCTCAATCCGTATCCCCTTCTTCCGACATATCGCTAAAGCGGCAGGTATTGAGCCCAAGTCCGGATCGGTTATCGCGCACAGACCGGTGCTGCAAACAGTCGTGGTCAGTCTCATCTGGCTTATGCTGATCTCAGCCTTGGCCCATCCGGAAAAACTGGCAGACCCGATCGTGATCGAAAAGTCCGCCCGAGACGTTGTGCTCGCGCTCGATATTTCTGGGTCGATGGATCAACGCGATTTTCAATCCACCGACGGTACGACCAAACAACGACTGGCGGCGGTCAAGGACGTTATGCGCAAGTTCATTGCAGATCGTCAGGGCGACCGTATGGCGTTGATCATCTTTGGCACACGGGCTTTTGTTCAGGCGCCATTTACAGAAGATCTGAATAGTTTGAATGGGTTCCTGGATCAAACTCAAGTAGGAATGGCAGGACCAAACACCGCCTTGGGCGATGCGATTGGCCTTGGCATCCGTACGTTTGAGACCAGCGAGGTGGATCAGCGTCTGATGATCGTTCTCAGCGACGGCGCCGATACATCCAGCCGCATGACCCCAACCAACGCCGCCGCCATTGCTTCGGACAAGGGCGTCGTCATCTACACGATCGGCGTCGGCGATCCAAATGCCTCCGGCGAGGATCGCGTGGATCTGGACGCCCTGAAAGCCATCGCTGACCGTACCGAAGGCCAGTATTTTTTTGCGAATGACGAGGCCGCGCTTGCCGCAACCTATCAACAAATCGATGAGCAAAACCCCAGAATTGTTGAAACGCAAAGCTACCGACCGAGGGAGAGCCTGACCCATTATCCATTGTTGGCCGCTTTGTTGCTCATGCTTGGCAGTTCCGCGGGCCTGCATTTTGCACAGCGTCGAAGGAGGCCCTCATGATCGACGCTTTGACGGAATTTCATTTTGTCCGGGGGGTTTACCTGCTTTTCCTAATACCAATTGCGGGTCTGTGGTGGGTAGCTCGTTCCAAGCGTTCGAGGCAATCTGATCTACCGCCCGGTGTGGCTCCGCACCTTGCTGCAGCCCTGCGGCTGGGGGCTGAGGGAACAGGGCGCATCCATCCCATTGATGTAGCCATGTTCGCTACCGCCTTGGTCGCCATTGCCGCAGCGGGGCCAACATGGTCACGGGCCCAGAACCCGCTTGTGGCCGATACAGCCCCTTTGGTGATTGCTCTGAAAGTCACCGAGAGCATGGAGAACCCCGACCTACCCCCGTCCCGGCTGGAGCGCGCAAAGTTCAAGATCACGGATATTATCAACGCCCGCGCCGGCGCGCGAACGGCGCTGATCGCCTATGCCGGTACGTCGCACCGTGTGGCACCCCTGACCGAAGACGCAAACATCCTGCGCCCGCTGCTTGAGGGGCTGACCCCGGCCGTGATGCCCAAGCCGGGGGACGCCGCGGGCGGCGCACTGACGCTGGCGCAAAGCATACTGGACGAAAGCGAAACACCGGGGGCTGTCCTGTTTGTTCTGGATGATCTCGACCCATCTCAGCTTGCAGGCTTTGAAAGTACGACAACGCGGGTTTTCTTTCTGACCATGCTGCCTGACGGAGGTGAAATTGTTCAACTGAACAATCTGAAAAACGCCGTCGTGGTTCCGTTTACAAACGATGACAGGGATATCACGCGGCTACAGCGGCAAATTCAAACCGCCTATGTGGACGCGCTGGATGACGATGATCGTCTGGATTGGCAGGATCGAGGTTGGCTACTGGCGTGGCCAGCAGCGTTGTTGTCGTTGCTTTGGTTTCGGCGCGGCTGGGTGATCCGTTGGGCCTTTGTGGCGTTGTTTCTGACGCAGCCTGAGGGACCCGCACATGCAGAAGGTTGGCGGGATTGGTTCCTGACGCCGGATCAGCAAGGCCAGATCGCAATGAACCATAAACGCTATGCGGACGCCGCCGAGTTGTTTGAGGACCCCTATCATGAAGGCTACGCCCGGCTGAAAGCAGGCCAGTATCCGGAAGCCGCAGAAATTTTCGCCGAACTGAACACGCCTGAAGCCGCGTTTGCCGAAGGGATGGCGCGTATTCGTAACCGGGAATACCGGCCCGCGATTTCCGCCTTTGAAACGGCATTGGAACGCCGTCCGGACTGGCCGGAAGCGCAACATAACCTCGATGTCGCCACCGCCATACTCGACTATGTCGAAACAACTCGCGAGCAATCCGACACTGGTGAAGAAGCCGGGATCGGTGCGGATGACACCGTGTTCGACAACGACTCCGGTCGTGGAGAAAACACGACCATTCAGGCGCAAACAGAAGATACCAAAGCCCTGTCGGCAGACCAGTGGATCAGCGCGATTGACACGGACATGCAGGATTTCCTACGCAATCGGTTCCTGCTGGACAATCAGGAGCAGGAACAATGAGATACATCCTGCTTCTCATGTATCTTTTGCTTCCCGGTTTGTTGTTCGCGCAAAGTTCGACCGCGCCTCAACCACAAATTTCGGTCGATGCTCCAACTGAGGATGTGATTATCGGGCAGCCGGCCATTCTTCGCATCAAGGTTCTGGTGCCGACCTTTATGCCGTCGCCCCCGGTTTTTCCTTCGCTGGAACAGGAAAACCTGCTGGTCCGCCTTCCCGAGCGTGCCTCGGGACCTGTCAGCGAGGCTGTGAGTGGAGAGACATGGTCCGGTGTCCAGAGGAGCTATCGCATCTATCCTCTGGTGCCGGGACAGATAGAATTCGGTGCACAAGACATGGCCGTTACGTTCGCGGATCCGGAAACCAACAATCCGACGCAGGTTTCCGTTCCGCTTCCACCAATCAAGATCAACGCTGTGGTTCCCGAGGGCGCGCGTGATCTGAATCCGCTGATCATCGCAACGGGTTTCGAACTGGAGCAGGCCATCGAAGGTCCCACCGAACTGCAAGCCGGTGATGCTGTCACCCGACGGCTGACGGCGCGTATTTCCGGCACGAGCCCAATACTGATCCCGCAATTAATTACGGAAATTCATGACCCTCTGCTGCGTTCCTACCCCAAAGAGCCGCGTTTCACCGAGACCGAAGATCGCGGCATCCTATCGGGCCAACGTGTGGATGAAGCTGTCTATCTGGCACAGGAAGGTGGAGAAACTCAACTCCCGCCGGTTTCCCTGCAGTGGTTCAACCTGACAACCAACACCGTTGAAACGGCGGACATCGACGCGGTGAACCTCAAGCTCGCTGCACCCAAATCCGGGCCTCCGTCCGCGGAAACACTGATCCGATATCTCGTTTGGTTCGCCACCGCCGCAGTGGTCGTTTGGGCTTTACTCCGATGGTCGATGCCCCGGTATCGAAACTGGAAGGAGACGCGCGAACAGGCCTACCGCGCGTCGCCTGAGTATTCCCTCGCGCAACTACGTCGCGCGTTACGTGATCAAGACCTTTCTGCCGCATATACAGCGCTTGAAGACTGGAAGCAGCGCTGCGAGAACCCGCAAGGCTATAGCGGGCTGGAAACCTGTTTGGCTCAGATTGGCTCCGTGAGATACGCTGCTGATAACGCATCACAAAAACCTAAGTGGCCTGACACTATCTCGGCTCTGAATGCCCTGGAGGACGCGCCTGACAAGCGCGCGCGGACGCTTCCACCGCTGAACCCCTGATCCTCAGGTCTGACAATTAGCGATCAATGCCTGCCGGTCCTTCAAACGCACACGCCCATAGCCAAGCTCAATCAGATCAAGGTCCGCCAAACGGTGCAGGTTGCGGTGTAATGTGGGCTGCGAAACGGCGACCATCTCGGCCAACTCATCTTGAGACACCACGATCCAACCATCAGACTTCGACGCGCCTTCATCCAAATGCAGCAGCCGCAGGACCAGCCGTTTCTCACTGCCGGTTACAGCCAGATTGGCCATAATTCGCAGCGCCGTCTGCATGTTCTCTTGCGTCAGCGCGTAAAAGTCTCGGACATAGCTCGGGTTGGCCTGAACCAGCTTAGCGACACGAGAATGTGGAAAGAACAAGGCTTGCGTCTCTTGCGTGGTGATAACGCTGATCAGCCGTGGCGTATCGGCGAAAAGAGCCAGATCCCCGATCCAGAAACCGGCACCTTCGCGGTGTATCACGAATTCCTGCCCATCATCCGCTGGCGCGGTGATTTGAATACCCCCGCTGAGGACGGCGAATATTCCGTTTGCCGGATCTCCGTGGTGGTAAAGTGCTTCCCACGGATCAAAAATCTTTGCGGCCGCGCAATCCAGGAGATCGCGTTGAAACGCGTCCGAGCGTTTGCTGAACCACCCGGTCGTCTGCAAGATCTTAATATTATTCGTTTTGTCAAACATTAGAATTTTCCAATATCATCATATGATGAGTTTTCAATCCAACAAATCGCCTAACCTGACCGAGTTCGATTCCCGGAAGGGTGAAGCTTCGCCGTTCAGAATTCGACCATTTTTTACAATCCGTTTTGGCTGATTTCACCAGTCGTGAAAACACCGACACACCTCCGGGGCCTAAAGACCCTTACAGATCAGGAGCATACCATGTCACCACCCCGTTCAATTACAAACAGGTGGCGCACCGAGCTGCGTCGTATTGCTGTGGCGACCATCGCCGTTGCGTTGGCAATTCCCGCTTGGGCGCAGGATCAAAAGCCCAACATCCTGGTCATCTGGGGTGACGATATCGGGCAGTCCAACATCTCGGCCTATACGATGGGTTTGATGGGTTACCAGACTCCGAACATCGACCGCGTCGCCAAGGAAGGTATGATTTTCACCGACTATTATGGTGAGCAATCCTGTACCGCTGGTCGCTCGTCCTACATCATGGGGCAATCGGTGTTCCGGACCGGCCTGTCCAAAGTGGGTCTGCCTGGCGCAGATCTGGGCATGCAGGTCGAAGATCCGACCATCGCTGGCCTGCTGAAGGACCACGGTTATGTCACCGGTCAGTTTGGCAAGAACCACCTGGGCGACAAAGATGAACACCTTCCTACAAACCACGGTTTTGATGAGTTTTTCGGAAATCTCTACCACCTGAATGCCGAGGAAGAACCGGAAAACGAAGACTATCCCGGTGATGCGGTTCTGGCCGATGGGCGCACCTTCCGCGAGGCTTATGGCCCGCGTGGTGTCATCAAGTCCAAGGCTGACGGCACCATCGAAGACACCGGCCCCCTGACCCGCAAGCGCATGGAAACGGTGGACGAAGAGACCGTCGCCGCAGCAATCGACTTTATCAAGCGTGCCCATGAACAAGGTCAGCCCTTCTATGTCTGGTGGAACGGGACCCGGATGCACTTCCGTACTCACGTCAAGGATGAGATGCGGGCGCAAGCGAACGATATCGTTGGTGGCGTAGCCGACGAGTACACCGCGGGCATGATCGAGCATGACATGCACGTAGGCCAGTTGCTGGACCTGCTGGATGAGCTGGGCATCGCCGACAACACGATCGTCCATTACTCCACAGACAACGGACCGCATATGAACACATGGCCGGACGCTGCCATGACACCGTTCTGGGGTGAGAAGAACACCAACTGGGAAGGCGGATGGCGGGTTCCGTCGATGGTACGCTGGCCCGGCCAGATCGAAGCCGGATCGGTCAGCAACGAGATCGTGCACCATATGGATTGGCTGCCGACTTACCTTGCCGTCGCGGGTGACCCGGAAATCAAGGAAAAGCTGAAGTCCGGTTACAGCTCGTCGGGTATGGGTCGCGACTATAAGGTTCATCTGGACGGTTACAACATCCTGCCTCTGTTGACTGGTGAGACCACCGAAAGCCCCCGTCGCGAGATTTTCTATTTCTCGGATGATGGTGACCTGACCGCGCTGCGCTTTGACGACTGGAAGCTGATCTTCCTCGAGCAGAAGGCATGGGCCACCCTGCGGGCATGGATCGAACCCTGGACAGAACTGCGCATTCCGCTGATCGTGAACCTGCGTCGCGATCCGTATGAGCGTGCCTACCGGACATCCAACACCTATTACGACTGGCTGCTGGATCGGGCCTATTTCCTGGTGCCTGCCCAGCAATATGTCGGCACGTTCCTGGAAACATTCCAGGAATTCCCGCCGCGCCAAAAGGCTGCCAGCTTCAACCTGGATCAGGTGATGGAGAAACTGACCACACCGACCAACAACTAACCCCCTCACAAAACGAAGGGTCGCTGGTTAAACGGCGGCCCTTTACTCATTGAAGTAAGGAAATTTCTCATGAGGATTGCAGTTCTCTCAGCCGCTTTGGTCATGGCTCCGTTGGCCGGGTTCGCCGACCCTCTGCCCAGTTGGGGCGCGTCTGAATCCAGGGACAGGATCATCGAGTTTGTCGAGGCTGTCACTGACCCGACCGGTACCGACTATGTCACTCCGGCAGCGCGGGTAGCGGTGTTCGACAATGATGGCACCCTATGGGCTGAACAGCCCGTCTATTTTCAACTGACTTTCGCAATGGATCGGCTCGCCGAAATTGCCGAAGCAGACCCGTCGATCCTGACCACCCCAACGCTGGAAGCCGCGGCAAAAGGTGATCTGCAGGCCGTTGCCGAGGGTGGTCACGACGCATTGATTGAGGTTCTGAACGCCTCACACTCTGGGCTGAGTGTCGATGACTTCCAGGCCTCCGTTGCCGAGTGGCTGGACACGGCGCGCCACCCGGATACCGGATTGCCATACGACCAGATGACATATCAGCCGATGGTGGAACTGCTGCGCTATCTACGGGATGAAGGGTTCCGCACCTACATCGTCTCGGGCGGCGGTCTGCATTTCATGCGCGTATTCGCCGAGGACGCCTATGGCATCCCACCCGAACAGGTGCTGGGCACTTACACCGCCACAACCTATGAAACCGGCGATGGGGCACCCGCGATCACCAAGGCCCCTGGCATTGCCTTTGTCGATGACAAAGAGGGTAAGCCAATCAACATCGAACGCACGATTGGCAGGCGCCCCATTTTGGCGGGCGGCAACTCTGACGGCGATTTCGCGATGTTGGAATGGACCACTGCAGGCGATGGTCCGCGTCTGGGTGTTCTGATCCACCACACCGATGCCGAGCGTGAATGGGCTTATGACCGCGAAAGCCCGATTGGGAAGCTGGTCGATGGGTTGGACAAAGGCCCCGGTTTGGGATGGGTCATTGTTGATATGGCGAATGATTGGAATCGCATCTACACTGGGGGTGAATAAGGCACTCAGAGACCGATAACCCCATGTGGACACTTCTAGTTTCCGCGTTCGTCTTTTTTCTATACGTGACGGCCGCGGTGTTTTCGATACGGGCGGCCCAGACCGCCCGCACGCCACAAGGGGCCGTAGGATGGGTGGTCCTTTTGATCTCAGCCCCGTTTATCGGTGTGCCGCTGTATCTGTTTCTGGGGCATCACCGGTTCCGCGGTTATCGTATTGCTCGCAAGCACAGCGAGCGGGTAGTTGAAGGCATCAAGACCTTTGCGGATTTCTCGAAACCCGACCCGGACATGATGCCTATCAACCCCCGCCCGTTCGAAGCACTGGCCCATCTGCCAGTCTCGCGCGGGAACGGGGCGGAGTTGTTGATCGACGGACAGGCGACGTTCGACTCCATCTTCCAGGCTATCGATGCGGCGCAGAATTATGTCCTGATTCAATTCTACATCGTCCGGGATGATGCGCTTGGCAAACAGCTGAAGGAAAAGCTGATTGCCGCCACCAAACGCGGTGTGTCGGTACGCTTTATGACGGATGCCGTGGGCAGCTATGGCTTGCCGACGGCCTATCTGGACGAACTACGCGCCGCCGGGGTCGAGATCGCCAACCCGCGTGACCGTCGCGGACCGCAATACCGCTTTCAGCTGAATTACCGCAATCACCGCAAGACCGTGATCATCGATGGTGAGACGGGCTTTATCGGCGGCCACAACGTGGGTGTCGAGTATCTGGGGCAAGACAAGTACTTCGGCCATTGGCGGGATACCCACATCAAGATGAAGGGTCATGTCGTCCGGCAGTTGCAGTTGATTTTCACCGAAGACTGGCACTGGGCGCATGAGGAGGATCTGATTGAACAGCTGGACTGGGCTGGATCGGAGTCGGATCAGGACATGAATGCCCTGATCGTTGCAACGGGCCCCGGCGACGACACGGAAACCGGTGCGATGATGTTCTTTGCCGCTATTACCGAAGCGAAAGAACGACTTTGGATCGCCTCGCCTTACTTCGTGCCGGATATCGACATCATGACAGCCCTGCAACACGCCGCCCTGCGGGGTGTGGATGTGCGCATTCTGGTTCCGGACGTGATCGACCACCGCCTGCCCTGGCTGGCCGCATTCGCCTATTTTGACGAGGTCAGGGATTGCGGCGCGCGGGTGTTTCGCTACACAGACGGCTTCATGCACCAAAAAGCCTTTGTGATCGACGATACGCTGGCGGCTGTGGGCACCACCAATCTGGACAACAGATCGTTCCGCCTGAATTTCGAAGCGATGGCCCTGTTCTTTGATCCAAGAGCCGCGCAGGCGGTGGACAAAATGCTGCAGGCTGACTTTGAAAAAAGCTACGAATTGACGAAGAAACTGTCTGATCAGCCGGCCTATATCCGGTTCGGATCGCCTTTGGCGCGCCTGTTTGCACCGATCCTCTAGGACATCAGTTCCTCTTTGAAGACTTGCGTCATCAGCGCGACCATAAAGGCGGTGGACAACCCAAAGGCCAGCAAACCCGTTACCGAGGCAAACGCTCCGAATATCCGCAGCGGCTCGCCCAGAACGATGTCGCCGTAGCCCAGTGTCGTGAATGTCACCAGTGAGAAATACAGCGCCGAGTTCCAGTCAGGCAGCACGTCTCCCAAAACCCAGACAATCGCCCATAGCCAGACCTGAAACGTGTGGATGGCCACGATAAAGAAAAGTGCGATGCAGATTGGTGCCGCGATCGAAAAGAACCGTTTGCTGTTTTCCAACCTCAGGGACATGACCCGAACAACCTGCGTGCACCATGTCAGAAGGATGATCTCGATCAGAAAGCAGATGCCCAGATAGATACTGCCCCAAAGGATCTGCTGCGTTAACGTCATCAATTCACTTATCATGTTCCGGCCTGAAGAAGTCTCACCACAATGGCGACTTAACCAAAAAAGGACAAGGCTGCGACGAATGGAAACGAATGCCGCAGGGTGCTGGACTCTGCGTGGCGGTGACGCACATTGTTGCGGGCAAAGTCCGAGGTTTTTTCATGTTGCTGACAATCGACAGGGTTCAGAAATCCTATCCGGGTGGGCGCCCTGTTTTGCGGGACGTGTCGCTAACCCTCGATCAGGGACAGACGTTGGCTCTGACCGGAGAAAGCGGCAGCGGCAAGAGCACGCTGCTCAATCTGGCGGCGGCATTGGACAGTTTCGACGGCGGCGAGATCACATTGGACGGCACTGCCATGTCGCAATTGGATGACGCGGGCCGCGCCGCACTGCGCAGGCAGAGCGTTTCGCTGGTGTTTCAACAGTTCAATCTGATCCCCTCACTGACAGTCGACCAGAATCTGTCCTTCCACGCCAGGCTCGCTGGGCGCCAGGATGCCGATTGGACCGCGCAGTTGGCCGCGCGGCTGGGCCTGTCTGATTTGCTGACGCGCTATCCCGAGAACCTTTCCGGCGGGCAACAGCAGCGCGTCGCCATCGGGCGCGCCATGGCTGCACGGCCAAAATTGTTGCTGGCGGATGAACCTACTGGCAATTTGGATGAAACCGCCAGCGCCAATGTGCTGGACCTGATGCTGGCGCTGGTGGCCGATACCGGCGCTGCCCTTCTGCTGGTTACCCATTCACAGGAGATTGCCGGGCGATTGGACCGGCACGCGCATCTGGCCGGTGGTCACATCGCATGACCGGCGCGGTCATACAGGCCCTGCTGTCGCATTGGCGGCGACACAAGCTGCAACTGGTCACCTTGTTGATCGGAATTGCGTTGGCCACGGGTCTGTGGTCCGCCGTACAGGCGATCAACGCCGAAGCGCGCGCAAGCTATCAACGCGCTAGCGATCAGCTTGCGCTGGGTCTGCATGATGAATTGCGTGACCCCTCCGGACCTATCCCGATTGACCGTTATATCGCCCTGCGCCGCGCCGGGTGGCAGGTGGCGGCAATTCTCGAAGGGCCTATGCGCGTGAACGGGCGCACGGTGCAGGTGATGGGGGTCGATATGGTGGCCTACCCGGCCCTGCCCGCAGTGACGCAGATCGAACAGTCGGAAACGCCTCCCGATCCGGCCGATATGCTGACGGCACCCGGCCGCTTGCTGGCCTCCCCTGAACTGGCGGAAGTGTTGGAGGCGCAAGACAGCTTGCCCCCGATCCTGCAGTCAAACGCTGTTCCGCCTGACCTGATCCTCACCGATATCGGCGTGGCCGAGACCTTGCTCGAAAAACCCGGCCAGGTTTCCCGCCTGTTGGTGCTGCCCGATCAGCCACGCGGCATTCCCCAGCTGTCGGACATCGCGCCGGAACTGGAGCGCATTGAAGCCTCGTCCCGGCTGGATGCAGCGCAGTTGACGGACAGTTTCCACCTGAACCTGACGGCCTTTGGCCTGCTGTCCTTTGCGGTCGGGCTGTTCATCGTGCACGGCACAGTCGGGCTGGCCTTTGCGCAACGGCGGGCAATGATCCGAACCTTGCGGGCGCTGGGCGTATCGATGCGGCGACTGGTCTGGATGATTATGGCGGAATTGACCCTGCTGGCCCTGATCGGCGGCCTACTGGGGCTGATCCTTGGCTTCTTTCTGGCCGGAGCGTTGCTGCCCGACGTCGCTGCCACCCTACGCGGACTTTACGGCGCGCCGATCGACGAGCAGATGACTCTGCAGCCGCAATGGGTTCTGGCCGGTCTGGCGATGGCCTTGGCGGGGACGTTGCTGGCCAGCGGTCAGGCCCTGTTTCGCCTTTCCCGCATGCCTTTGCTGACTGGAGCTGGCCTGCAATCCTGGCGAGGCGCGAAAACCGCGCACCGCACCAGCGGGCTGATCGGGTTGACCCTGATCGCTGGCGGTTTTGCCGTCGGATACGCGTTCGATGGGCTGATTGCAGGGTTTGTCATGGTCGGCGGCATCCTGACGGGGGCCGCTCTGATCCTGCCCTATCTGTTGTCGCTTGCTTTGTCGGTTTTCCAGCGCAGCGCAACCGGGCCAGTCGCGCAATGGGTCTGGGCCGACATGCAAGCGCAGCTGCCCGGCCTCTCGCTGGCTTTGATGGCGCTGCTGCTGGCCCTCGCGGCGAATATCGGTGTCGGGACCATGGTATCCAGCTTTAGACTGACGTTCACCGGCTGGCTTGACCAACGCCTGACCTCCGAACTTTACGTGACCGCCACAGACAACCACCAAGGACAGCAGATCGCGCTTTGGCTGGACCCACAGGTGGACGCAGTGCTGCCGATCCGTAGCGTTGAAATGGCACATGAAGCGGGACCGCTGTTTTTGTACGGGATTGTCGACCACGATACCTATCGCGACCACTGGCCGATCATCGCGTCCTCGGATCGTGTGTGGGATAGGCTTCATGCAGGTGAGGCCGTGCTGATCAACGAACAGCTCGCCCGTCGTGCGAACCTGTGGCCCGGGGACCCGCTGACCCTCAGAGAGGGTCATACTTTGACCATTGCAGGCGTCTATTCGGACTACGGAAACCCGACCGGACAGGCCATCGTGTCGATGCCGCGATTGGACCAGATCGCGCCTTGGGCCGGCAATCGCCGATTTGGTATCCGTATAGAACCTGAGCGCGCCACCGAGATGGCGCAAACCTTGCGCGATAAATTTGACTTGCCCCGTCAGGCCGTCGTGCAGCAGGCAGCGATGAAAGCTCAATCTCTGGCGATCTTTGAAAAGACCTTTGTCGTAACGTCGGCGCTGAACATACTGACACTGGGTGTCGCCGGGTTTGCTATCCTGACCAGCCTGTTGACGTTGTGGACCCAGCGTCTGCCGCAGATTGCACCTGTATGGGCGCTGGGGCTGACACGGGCGCAACTGGCGCAGCTTGAATTGCTACGCAGTGTGCTGCTGGCGGCGCTAACGGCGGTGTTGGCGCTGCCGTTGGGTTTGGTTCTGGCATGGGCCTTGCTGGCGGTAATCAATGTGCAGGCCTTTGGTTGGCGGTTGCCGATGTATCTGTTTCCGCTGGACTGGGCCTATCTGTTTGCTCTGACCCTGTTGGCCGCCTTTGTCGCCGCTGCCCTGCCCGCGCTGCGTTTGCTGCGCCTGCCGCCTGCCGATTTGCTGAGGGTGTTTGCCAATGAACGTTAAATTCTGGCTGTGTATTCTGTTTTTGCTGCTTCCCTCTGCCCTGCGTGCACAGGGTTACGCCGGGCTAGGCGGCTCGGCCGAAGGGTTCGACATCCCGCAACCCGGCTATCAGTTCGAGTTCCCTCGCGATCACGGCCCGCATCCCGGCTTTCGCATCGAATGGTGGTACCTGACAGCAAACCTGACCGGTGAGGACGGGCGCGACTATGGCATTCAATGGACCCTTTTCCGTTCTGCCTTGAAACCGTTTGAGTCCGAAGGCTGGCAAAGCCCGCAGCTGTGGATGGGTCATGCTGCCGTCACAACACCAGAAACGCACTATTTCGCCGAACGCCTGTCGCGCGGCGGGATCGGTCAGGCCGGGGTGACTGCCGCACCCTTCGAGGCCTGGATCGACGAGTGGCACATGCGCGGCCCCGACCCCAGCGCGGTCACCCTCTCGGCCAGTGGTGCCGAGTTTGGCTATGACCTGAATCTGAACGCCCAAGGCCCGTTGGTGTTTCATGGTGAAGACGGGTACTCGGTCAAATCCGCTGACGGACAGGCCAGTTACTACTATTCTCAACCCTTCTATACGGTCGAAGGCGTGCTGCACCTGCCCGAGGGCGACGTTGCGGTCACTGGCAACGGTTGGTTGGACCGCGAGTGGTCCTCGCAACCGCTGGCGTCAGACCAAAGCGGCTGGGACTGGTTCTCACTCAGCTTCGACGACGGAGACAAGCTGATGGCCTTCCGTCTGCGCGGCGGGCGCGGAGATTTCACGGCTGCCACTTGGATCGCTTCTGATGGCACAACCACGCCCGTACCGGACGGGTCCGTATCCTTCACATCGCTGGATACCGCACGCGTTGCAGACCGAGACGTGCCCGTCCAATGGCGCGTCACCCTACCGAGCCGTGATTTGGATGTCGAGGTATTGGCCATCACTCCTAGCGCGTGGATGGGCACAAGTTTCGAGTACTGGGAGGGGCCCGTCACGGTATCCGGCACCCACAAAGGGCGCGGATACCTTGAGATGACGGGCTACTGGCCCTAACGCACAACGTAAACCGACACATTCGAGTGCCGCACAACGCGCGCAGCGTTAGGGCCCAGCAGGTAATCCTTGAGATCGGGCTTGTGCGCACCGATCACGATCAGATCACTGCCCGCGCTCTCGGCGGTTTTCAGGATCTCCTGATACGCCGTTCCGGTGGCGACCACATGGCGGATTTTGGTATTCCGCTCGTCCCCAAGGGCTGAGATGCACAGTTCCGACAGTTTGGCCTGCGCCTCTTCCAAGGCCTTTTCGTGAAAGTCGGCCTGAAAAAAGCCCGACACCCAGCTTTCGCCAAAATCGGGCAGAACGGTCACCACATCCAGTTGTGCATTGTCCTGATCGGCCAAAGCTGCTGCTGTTTTCAGAACATTCACATCAAGATCGCCATTACTGATATCGACGGCGCAGAGAACAGAGTTTGTCATGCGGTCACCTCTTCTTGTCTGGAAGCACGGCCACGTTGCAGGAAGGCAATCAGACCCAGCAGGATCAGCGCGGGGATATACATCAGTTGCTTCGGAGGCTGGCTGGACGGCAAGTTGACCGAGGTCAGGCGCACCGCCTCATCACCGTAGTAATCGAACATGTCCAACTCATCCGCGACGGGCGTGCCGAACATCGGTTCCTCCAGCTTGATCAGGCCGTCTTCTTCGATCAGCAGCAGGCCCATGGCATCGACTCGTGCCTCGCCCCCCTCTTCGTTTCCGACGGTCACGACAACGGTGGTGTCCGTCATCTCGAGCGTATCGAAATCCGGGCCACTGACCACAAGGCGCACCTCAGACCCCGGTGGCGTTTGCCCGATAGTCTCGACAAAGGCGGCGGGCTCGACCGAAGCGTACGGAGGAACAACGCGGTCCATGAAATAGTCGGGCCGGAACAGCGCGAAAGCCACGGCGATCAGCGCGATGCTTTCATAGATGCGGCTATGGGTAAGGAAGTAGCCCATTGTTCCTGCTGTGAAGACAAGGATCGCTATTGTTGCAAATATCGCAACAGTTATCCCTTCCACCCATGTGACGTCGATCAACAACAGGTCCGTGTTGAAGATGAACACAAACGGCAGTGCCACGGTGCGCAGGCTGTAGAAGAACGCGGTGAAGCCGGTCTTGATCGCATCACCGCCTGAAACAGCGGCGGCTGCGAAACTGGCCAGACCCACGGGCGGCGTCACATCCGCCATGATCCCGAAGTAGAAGACGAACAGGTGCACGGCAATCAGCGGCACGATCAGTCCGCTCTGCGCGCCCAACTCGACAACGACACCGGCCATCAACGAACTGACGACGATGTAGTTCGCCGTGGTCGGCAGGCCCATGCCCAGGATCAGGCTGAGCAGGCCAACCATGACCAACATCAGGATCAGGTTGCCGCCCGACAGGAACTCGACCAGATCAGCCATCACCTGCCCGACCCCGGTCAGGGTCACAGTCCCGACGATCACACCTGCCGTGGCAGTGGCCAAAGCGATCCCGATCATGTTGCGCGCGCCATCGATCAGGCCCTGCCACAGATCGGCAACGCCATCGATGAAGTTGTCTTTCAGATTGCTCTGGCCACGGAACAGCGCCTTGAGTGGCTTTTGCGTCAACAGGATCACGAACAGAAGCGCCGTTGCCCAGAAAGCTGACAGACCGGGCGACTTTTGCTCGATCATCAGGAAGTAAACCAGAACGATGATCGGCAGCAGGTAATGCAGACCCGCTTTGTAGATCTCTGCGATAACCGGCAGTTCCACTTCTTTTGCATTCGGATCATCTGGTTCAAGATCCGGCACCTGCGCGGCCAGATACAGCAGCGCCACGTAGACCACACAGACGATCAAGCTCAGGATCAATCCTGCAGAAGATGGCGCCCAGCTGGTGACCGCCTCGACCGGGTACTGCGAGCCATAACACAGGCCAGCAAACACAAGGAAGAAGGACAGCATCCCAACAACAGTCCGCGCCAGATGCACCTCACGGTTGCCCAGCGTCGGCATGTTCCGCTTCACGGCCTCAAGATGCACGATGTAGACCAGCGCGATGTAGGAAATCGCCGCAGGCAGGAAGGCGTGGGTGATCACTTCGACATAGGAGATGCCCACATATTCAACCATCAGGAAGGCTGCGGCGCCCATCACTGGCGGCATAATCTGGCCGTTCACCGATGAAGCAACTTCGACCGAACCCGCCTGTTCACTGCTGAACCCGACGCGCTTCATTAGCGGGATAGTAAACGTCCCTGTGGTCACCACGTTGGCAATCGACGAGCCCGAAATCAGACCGGTGGCAGCTGAACCAACAACGGCGGCTTTGGCCGGTCCACCACGCAGATGACCGAGGGCGCCAAACGCCATCTTAATGAAGTAATTCCCTGCCCCGGCTTTATCCAGCAACGCGCCGAATAGAACGAACAGGAAGACGAATTTCGTCGAGACACCCAAGGCGATGCCGAACACACCCTCGGAGGTGATCCACATGTGGCTCATCGCCTTTTTCAGGCTTGCGCCCTTCCAGCGGATAACCTCGGGCACCCATTCGGAAGAACCGAAAAAGACGTAAAACAGAAAGATCGTGGCAATGATCGCCATCGCGGGGCCAAGCGCGCGACGCGCGGCCTCGAACAACAACAGCAAACCAACCAGAGCGACCCATTTATCTGTATCATCCGCAAGACCACCCGCATCGACGATCTTGTTGTAAAAGAAATAGCCGTAAAGCGCGACAAAGGCGCCAAGCAGCCCCATGATCCAGTCCTGAATCGGAATATAGTCACGCGGGCTTGATTTGAGCGCCGGATAGGCTGCAAAGGCCAGAAACATGGCAAAGGCCAGATGGAACTGTCGCGCATTATTCACAACGCTTCCCGGCAAAACATAATTCGCCAAGGGTGAGGCCAGAACAACCTGAAAAATCGACCAGATCGCGGCTACAATGGCCAGGAAAACCCCGACATTGCCGACTGGATTACGTCCACCCGCATCGGATGAGGCTACAAGATCCTGTAGCTCTTCTTCTGATAGCGGACGATTGGATTGTGTGTCGGAACTCATGCAAGTGTCTCCCCGTCGCGGCCATTTTGGCCTTCTGAACCACCCGATTTGTTCGGGTTTGGGTTGCAGGACGCCCGAAGGCGCCCTGCATCAGGTCTGGTTTACTGAATCCAGCCTTTTTCTTTGTAGTACTTCTCGGCACCCGGATGCAGCGGAGCCGACAGGCCGTCTGCGATCATCTCTTCGGGCTTGAGGTTGGCGAATGCCGGGTGCAGCTTTTTGAAGTCGTCGAAGTTTTCGAAGACCGAGCTGACAACCGCATAAACCGCGTCATCCGACACGTCTGCCGAAGTCACGAATGTTGCGCCAACACCAAAGGTCGAGGTGTCGCCGTCCGAGCCACGGTACATGCCACCGGGGATGGTTGCAGTACGGTAGAACGAGTTGTCGCCAACCAGCTTGTCAACCGCGTCGCCGCTGACGTTCACCAGAACCGAGTCACATGCAGTGGTCGCTTCCTGAATCGAACCCGACGGGTGACCAACGGTGTAAACCATTGCGTCAATCTGGTTGTCGCACAGGGCTGCCGACTGTTCCGCCGCCTTCAGCTCGGTCGCCAGTTCGAAATCGTCGGTGGTCCAGCCCATTTCGCCCAGCAGGACTTCCATGGTGCCACGCTGACCGGAACCGGGGTTGCCGATGTTGACGCGCTTGCCCTTCAGGTCTTCGAAGTTGGTGATGCCGGAATCGGCACGGGCCACGACGGTGAACGGCTCGGGGTGTACTGAGAACACGGCGCGCAGGTTTTCGAACGGGCCGGCTTCTTCGAATTTCGAAGTGCCGTTGAACGCATGGTACTGCCAGTCGGACTGGGCAACACCGAACTCCAGCTCGCCTTCACGGATGGTGTTGATGTTGTAGACCGAACCACCAGTCGATTCGACCGAGCAACGAACGCCGTGCTCTTTACGGCCCTTGTTGACCAGACGACAGATCGCACCACCGGTCGGGTAATACACACCAGTCACACCACCGGTGCCAATGGTGATGAATTCCTCTGCATATGCCGCCGGAGCCATAAAGGCTGCGGTGACGACCGCGCCGAGGCTGAGCTTGCTGCTGTTTTTCATTTTTGAGAACTCCCAATTCTTATTGTGGATGGGAAACCGCCCGGCGGCCCCACCCAGGGACCCTGCCGGTACGCCAAGCGCGCCCGCCATGCAACAGGCTCAAGCGTCTGAAATTCCAAAATCTCCCAACATATTCGACGTTTCATTCAGACACTGCACTTGTCAACCCCCGGTCCGGGCTACATCGCCCCAAGCCGCAAATCTGAGGGCTATTTTCAAAGTTTCCCCCTGAAATTCGAAGTAATCACCCGGAAATCCGCACTTTATTGAAGGGCGCCAAACAGGTAACGCAACAAATCTTTTGAATGTTTATACCCAGGCCATTAGTGTTGACCCAACTTTCACAACCATCGGTAACCCTTGGTCTGCAAAGAGATTTGTTCCGGCACCATCTAAAAGGATCCGTGATGAAGCGCCCGTCACCCAGCCCATTGCTTGTCATCGCCCTTGCGATAAGCGCAGCGATTGCGGCTTGGGGTATTGCCGACCCGCAGGGGTTGGGACGTCTTGCGTCAGAAGCCGTGGCAACACAGTTCAGCAGCCGCGGCTGGTTCATCATGTTAGAGGTCAGCGGCCTGCTATTTGTGGCGCTGTACCTTGCCTTGTCGCGCTTTGGCGACATCCGCCTTGGCCCGAATGACGCTAGGCCAGAATTCTCTACACCCAGCTGGATTGCCATGCTGTTCGCGGCTGGGATGGGTGTCGGTTTGCTGTTCTATGGCGTGGCTGAACCTTTGACCCATTTCGAAGTTCTGCGCCAGTTTAACCCCGACGCTGAGGCTGCCAGCTATGGCTTGTTCGTCACTTACCTGAACTGGGGCTTCCACGCGTGGGCGATCTACGCAATCGTCGGGCTGGTCATCGCCTATTTCGCCTATCGCCGACACCGCACCTTGCTATTGAGCGCCCCGTTGACCGAGGCACTGGGTGAAGCGCGCTGGATCAGGGCGATGGGGTGGATGTTCGATCTGCTTTCCATTGTGGCCATTGCCGTGGGTCTGGCCGGGTCGATGGCGATGGGCGTGTTTCAGATACAGACCGGAATAGCGGGGTTAATCGGGTTAGAGACGCCCGGAGTGCTGACGCTGCCTGTGTTTGCTGCGCTTTGCATTGCGTTCATAATCCCTCTGCGTCGGGACCTTGGCCAAGGAATGTCCCTTTTGTCCAACGCCGCGATGCTCATTGCCGTCGGAATGATGGTTTATCTGCTGGTCCTCGGACCGACCTCATTTTTGATGAACGACATTGTCTCGGGTTTCGGACGGTATCTGTTTGGTGTTCTGCCGGCCGGGTTCTCTACCGCCGAGTTTTTTGACGACATCCTAATCGACTGGTTTCACGGCTGGACACTGAACTATATGATCTGGTGGTTGGCCTGGTCACCCTTTGTGGGCATCTTCATCGCTCGCATCTCGCGTGGGCGCACCATCCGAGAGTTCCTGATCGGTGTCATAGTCGCCCCGACGCTGTTCTCGATCCTGTGGTTTGGTATCTTTGGTGGATTGGGTTTCTTCGATGCGCTGCGGCAGGAAGGTGCCCTTTCCGCCATCAATGCCGAGAATCTGGACGCAACAACCTTCGCCCTGCTTGCCAAGTTCCCACTTGGGGGCCTGACGCAGACTGCAACAATTCTGGCTGCGTTTCTGTTTGTCGTAACCAGCGTCGTCAGCGCCGGGTTCACTCTGGCAATGATTGGAACGGGCGGCGACGATAATCCATCGCCCAAGGTTCGGACGGTCTGGGGGGTGATTCTAGGCGCGTTGGGTTTAGCCATGATACTGGTGGGAGATATTTCGCTGGTCAGGTCGATCATCGCTCTGTCGGCCATGGCCTTCGTGTTTATCGTGCCAATACTCGTGATCTGCCTGTTCAAAAGCCTTACCCGTGAGGACTGGACATGAGCGGCGACTTCATCGACACCCTGCTGAACCTCAGCGTTTTTGCCTATATAGGGTTTCTGATCTGGCTGAGCCTACGACGCGATCGGTAAACATACTGCGTCTGAACGTCATTTACGGAGGTGGTGCCCAAGGAGAGACTCGAACTCTCACGATGTTACCATCGGGGGATTTTGAATCCCCTGCGTCTACCATTCCGCCACTTGGGCCACGAACACTGGATTAGCGCCCACAACCCGGAAGGTCCAGAGGCAAAAACCAACCCAAATCCGTTTTGTTTTCACAGCGGTGGTTGACGCCTCAACAGGCGCGTGATTTGGCTGGCGCAACGTTAGAACAGGATTTTAACTCTATATGTTGCGCTCGCTCTATGACTGGACCATTCGTCTGGCCGAACATCCACATGCCCTTTGGGCACTGGCATTCGTCGCCTTTATCGAAAGTTCGGTCTTTCCGATCCCGCCCGACGTTCTGATGATTCCGATGATCCTGGCGCGCCCGTCGCGCGCGTGGCTGATTGCAACGGTTGCTCTGGTCGCCTCGGTTCTGGGCGGTTTGTTAGGTTATGCCATCGGCGCTTTCTTTTACGAAAGCATCGGCCAGCCGATTCTGGAATCCATGGGCAAGGCGCACGCCATGGAAGAGTTCAACACCCGCTTTAACGATTTCGGCTTTTGGGCAGTATTGGGGGCTGGTGTCACACCCTTCCCATATAAAGTCATCACCATCATGTCGGGGTGGACCGGGATGCCGCTGGGCACCTTCATCGCCACCTCGATCCTCGCCCGCGCGCTGCGGTTTTTCCTAGTCGCCGGGTTGCTCTGGAAATTCGGTGAGCCTATTCGTGACTTCATCGAAAAACGGCTTGGGTTGATGTTCACCCTGTTCATCATCCTGCTGTTTGGCGGCTTTTTGGTGGTAAAATACCTATGACACGCAAAAACACTCTGGTCCTGATCGCGAGCTGCGGGTCCTTGGCGCTGTTGCTTGGAGCGTGGGGTTTTCAGCATCTCGGCGGGCTGGCGCCTTGCAAAATGTGCATCTGGCAACGGTATCCGCACGGAGCAGCCATTCTGATCGGCGCAGTGGCGCTGGTGCTGCCGCGTGTCAATGTTTTACCCCTTTTGGGCGCGCTTGCCGCACTGACAACCGCTGCCATTGGTGTGTTCCACGCCGGGGTCGAGCAAAAGTGGTGGGAAGGCCCCACAAGCTGCACCTCGGGCGATATCGGTGGCCTATCGACACAAGAGCTGATGGATCAGATCATGTCCGCCCCCTTGGTGCGGTGCGACGATATCCCGTGGCAGATGATGGGTGTTTCAATGGCCGGATGGAACGCCATCCTGTCCGGTATTCTGGTACTGGTCTGGATCGCCGCTTGGCGGGCGGGCCGTTAGAACTCGTCCAGTTCCGCATCCCAATAGAGAAAATCGATCCAGCTGTCATGCAGGTGGTTCGGTGGGAATTTGCGCCCGACATTGCGTAACGCCTCAGCGTCCGGCTGACGCGGCGGCTTGCGCAGGGTCATCCCCGCCTGCCGCAGCGATTTAGACCCCTTCTTAAGGTTACACGGGCTGCATGCCGCCACCACGTTCTGCCAGCTGGTCACGCCGCCAGCGGCGCGCGGCACCACATGATCAAAGGTCAGATCGCCCTTGCTGCCACAGTACTGACAGCGGAATTCATCCCTCAAAAATAAATTAAAGCGCGTGAAGGCCACGCGCTTTCTTGGTTTTACATAATCTTTGAGAACAACGACCGACGGTATTCGTATCTCGGTACTCGGGCTTCGGACGACCTCGTCGTACTCGGCCACAATGTCGACCCTGTCCAGCCAGGCCGCCTTGATCGCCTCTTGCCACGGCCACAGGGAAAGCGGGTAGTAGGACAAGGGGCGATAATCGGCGTTCAAAACCAATGCCGGATGATGCTTGAGCGCACCGGGTTCCCTGACAAATTCGGTCCTGAAGTCTCCATCCATATCAGAATCGCTCCTCGCTCTGCTCTGCCCGTTTTTGACATCAGAGCGGGGAACACCCGCCCCGGCCTTAACTTAACTATATATCGTGTTAAAACTCTGACAAGCCCTGAGTTTCCACAATATCTCGGGCATTGGGTAAGCTGCCTGCGTAACAGGCACATGACAGTTATCCACAGCTTGCGCGACTTTTTCCTGCGGGCTATGGCGGGCATATGAGCTGGTTCATTCGATTCAACAAACCCTTCGACGTGCTGCCGCAGTTTACCGACCGCGCCAATGCAGAGTCGCCGCGCAGCACTTTGTCGGATTACATCGATCTGCCCGGAGTTTACCCGGCCGGGCGACTGGACCGTGACAGCGAGGGGTTGATGCTGCTGACCGACAACGGGCGGTTACAGTCGCAGATTTCCGACCCCAAGCACAAGATGGCCAAAACCTACTGGGTACAGGTCGAAGGTCTGCCGGATGCCCCGGCCCTTAAGGCCCTGCGCGATGGGGTAGACCTGAAGGACGGTAAGACACGCCCTGCCAAAGCTCGGTTAATGGATGAACCTGAGGGCCTGTGGCCACGCAATCCACCGATACGGGTACGTCAGACAGTGCCCGATTGCTGGATCGAACTGACACTGCGCGAAGGCCGCAACCGTCAGGTACGGCGGATGACTGCGGCCGTGGGGCATCCGACGTTACGCCTGATCCGCGCCCGGATCGGCGATTGGTCGCTGGAGGGGCTGGAGCCTGGTCAATGGGACAGCCTGCCTGCCCCGGCGCTGCCCTCTGCCCCACAGCGAAAACGGGACCGCCGTCCGCGCCGGTGACAAAAACCGCGTGTTGTGATACACTTACGGTATGAAAATCACTCCAGACATACCAGCGCCCGCCGGTGTTCTGGAAGCTGCGCTCTATGTTGACGATCTGGAAGCAGCGGAACAGTTCTACGGTGAGATTCTGGCGCTGGAGAAAATTCAACGCGTCTCTGATCGGCACGTGTTCTTTCGTGTGGGAAGTTCGGTTCTGCTATTGTTCAACGCGGAAGAGACCGAAAAACCGCCTAGCAACCCGGACCTGCCCGTGCCGCCCCATGGCGCGCGCGGCCCCGGTCACGTTTGCCTGATCCTGACGCGCGACGAAATTGATGTGATGCGTAAGCATCTGTTGGACTGGAACGTCCCCGTGGATGCAGAGTTCGACTGGCCCGGCGGCGCACGCTCGCTTTACGTGCGCGACCCGTCGGGGAATTCAGTCGAGTTTGCCGAAGCTCACTTGTGGGGCTGACGCGTTACCGCAAAGGTTGCTTTTCGCCGCCAACAACGCGGTAGATATCGCTCGCAACGACACCGGCGTCACCCAAAACGGCCTGAAATACTGCCATATTCGGCGCGGCAAAATGCGCCTCTAACGCGGCCTGATCCTGCCACTCTTCATAGACGCGAAACCGGGTCGAGTGCCCCAGAATTTGGCTGAACTCATACACCAGACAACCGGGTTCCTTCACCGTCTCGGTCACCATCGCCTGCGCCGCTTTGGCCGCGTTTTCAACACCTTCGGGCGAAACCTCCACTGTTCCGGTCACGATCAGCATGCGGCATCCTTTCTCAGTTCATACCGTTTTGTGATTCTGTCGACTGGTCGACCATCCCGCAGAGGCAGGCCATAGGCGACAGAGTAGTCACGGAACCCCATCTTGTCGTAGTAACTCAGCCCCATACCGTTATCGGCGCGAATGGTTGCGCTGATTGCGCTCAACCCCACCCCGACGGCGTATTTGGCGGTTTCCGCGAACAGCGCCCGCCCAGCTCCTTTCAGGACCGGCGCGCGGCGTGTGAAGGTTGCGATATCTCCGCAATCTTCGGGCAGCGCGTCATGTGTTCCCAACCATTGGAAGCCCGCCACTTCACCCTGATCGTCCAGGGCGACGTGGCAACAAATCCCGTCTGCCCCGCCCAGATAGCTTTGCGCAAACAGGGCCTCGGAAAACGGGATTTCAAACGCGGTCGTGCCCCCAATCTCGATGATTTCGTTGAGGATGCGGCAGGCTGCGCTCACGTCCTCGGACATCATGGGGCGGACCGCGATCATGGCTACAGGCTCAGCTTGTCGCGCATAAAGGCCAATGCGACGCTCAGGCCGTCCGGCGCGATGCCGTGGCCGGTGCCCTTCATAACATGCGCGTAGATTTCTTTGAAATCAGCCGCTTGCAGGGCCTCGGCCGCCTCGGGCAGAGATTGAGGCGGCACTACATCGTCAGAATCCCCGTGCACCAGCAGGATGGGCATCCGGCTGACGGTTTCATCGGGCAGCAGATCGGGTTCCAGCAAGCGGCCCGAAAACGCAACGATGCCGGCGACCGGGTCTTCGCGACGCGGGGCGACATGCAGGCTCATCATCGTGCCTTGCGAGAATCCGAACAGAACAACCTGTTCCGGGAGTACGTCCTCATCGACCATCAAAGCATCGAGGAAAGCGTTGAAATCGTTGGCGGCCATTTCCATGCCACGGCGCGATTCCTCTTCGGACGACCCATCGATCCACGGGATCGGAAACCACTGATAGCCGTTAGGCATTCCGGGGATCTGTTCCGGCGCATCGGGGGCAACGAACAGTGTATCCGGCAGATGTTCACCCAGCGGATCGGCCAGACCCAGCAAATCGGCGCCATTGGCCCCATAGCCGTGCACGAACACCACGACCGAGCGGGTATCCCCCGAAACCGGCTCTTTTCGGAGCGCATTCAAAACCCGTGTCATCTGATCCCTTCTCGTTCTTTTGCCACCCGGTAATAGGCCCACAAAACCCGCGCCGCAACCGAGCGCCAAGGCGACCAGGCCTCGGCCATCTGCCGCAGCTCTTTGTCAGTTGGGCGTTTGGGCAGGTCGTAAAGAATCCGCGCGGCCTCTTGCAGCGCCAGATCGCCCGGCGCGATCACGTCGGCGCGTCCTAGCGAGAACATCGCATAAATCTCGGCGGTCCAGACACCGATGCCAGGAACTTCGGTCAAAGTGGCGACAACTTCAGCATCGGGTGCGTCACGTAACGCTTTGTAATCAATGCGCGCTTCGGCCAGCGCACGGGCATAGCGGATTTTCTGGCGGCTCAGCCCCACGGCGCGCAAATCATCGTCGGTTGCCCACATGATCTTGCGCGGTCCGGTCAGTTTAGCATCCTGCAGCCGCTTCCAGATCGCATTGGCCGAGGCGACGCTAACCTGTTGGCTGACAATTGCGCTTAGCAATTGGGCAAACCCGTCCGGGCGGCGGCGCAAAGGCAGCGGCCCTGTCTGCGCCATCGCGTGGGCCATGCGCGGGCACGCTTCGGACAGCCACGCCGCCCCTTCCGATACACATGCGTTGGTTTCAATGATGCGTCCGACAGACATGGGCGCTCCGGGCAGTTCGCGTTGCGCTCACGTTAGGTTGCTTTGTCGCAGATGCAACCCGCTTGTATGACTACCGTTTCAGAGATACGCATTGGCCCATGACAGTGACGACCACCGCAACCCCGGACAACAGACAGGCCAAACGCAACGTCGCCGTTTTGGTAGCGGCGCAAGCCATGTTGGGGTCACAGATGCCGATGATCTTCATTGTCGGCGGGCTTGCGGGACAGTCGTTGGCGACAAATGCCTGTTTGGCCACCCTTCCCATCTCGCTGATTGTGTTGGGGTCAATGCTGGCGGCCACGCCTATTTCGGCAATCATGCAGCGTTGGGGGCGGCGCGCAGGCTTTCTGGTCGGTGCCACCGCGGGCGCCTGTGGAGGGCTCGTTGGTGCGTATGGGTTGTATCTGGGCTCGTTCCCGATCTTCCTGCTGGGCAGCCTGTTGACAGGCATCTACATGAGCGCGCACGGCTTTTATCGCTTTGCCGCCGCGGACACAGCATCGGACGCGTTCCGCCCCAAGGCGATCTCTTATGTCATGGCGGGCGGCTTGGCTGCGGCCATTATCGGGCCGCAGATTGTCAAGCTGACCTCAACCGCTTATGTGATCCCGTTCCTCGGAACATATTTGGCAGTGATTGCGCTGAATGTCTTCGGTTCGGCGCTTTTCTTTTTCCTCGACATCCCAACGCCCAAGAAACCCACAGAGGATGCACCCAAAGGGCGGACTCGGCTTGAAATGCTCAAGACCCCGCGCATCGCGGTGGCCATTATCTGCGCCATGGTGTCTTACGCGCTGATGAACCTTGTGATGACCTCGACCCCATTGGCGGTTGTAGGCTGCGGCTTCAGCGCCAATGATGCCGCCGATGTCGTCACCACTCATGTTCTGGCGATGTATGTGCCGAGTTTTTTCACCGGCCAGCTCATCGCCCGCTTTGGGGTTGAGAAAATCGTAGCCCTTGGTCTGGCCATTCTGGCGGGCGCGGGCGTGGTTGCTCTGCAAGGCGTCGAGTTGGGCAATTTCTTCCTTGCCCTGATCTTGCTGGGGATCGGATGGAACTTCGGCTTTATCGGCGCGACCACAATGCTGGCAGCCTCGCATGACGTGAATGAGCGCGGACGGATGCAGGGTCTGAACGACCTGCTGGTGTTTGGCGGCGTAACCCTTGCGTCGCTGGCGTCGGGCGGGTTGATGAACTGCTCGGGCGGGTCGGCAGTCGAGGGCTGGACGGCGGTTAACCTCGCCATGATCCCGCTTCTGACACTGGCAGGCGGTGCATTGTTGTGGCTGGTCCTGAAACCGTCCGAGGCGGAAACCGTCTAAAACCTACCAACGCCCGCTGGCCATGGTCCACATCAGCGACAGCCTGCGGCGGATTTCACCCTGCGCCAAATCCCCAGCCGCCACGCGATCCGGTCGAGCGACGGCCTGCCTCAGAACCCACTCAGCCTGCCACCCGGCAAAAAGCGCGGGCCGGGCGTCTGCTGAGACTGAGGGCGCATTTGAGCGCGCCTGCTGAAGCCGATCCAGAGCTTTCTGCGCCAGCGTCCGCACGCCATCGGGCGTGCCATCCAGCAAAGGAATACGGCCCCGAGCCTCAAGATCAGGGATCGCCCGCAGCCAGTTTGCCACACCGACACCATAGCCAACGTCCCGCAGGACGGCCTCATCCGCAGCACCCAACACCTGTGCTGACGCAACCATCAGAGACCCGGCCGAGTGGTTGATATAGGCGTCGAAATGCGCCTCATCCTCAAACGGATCGCGGTAAATATCCCAACGCCTTACGGCCACATACTCATCCAGCATGGCGGCCAGATGCGGCGACAGAACCTGTGACAGAGGCGTCACAACCTCGTGCCGGCGCACGGGCTTACCCTCGGCAATTTCCTGCAGCGCATCACGCCACCATTGCAACCGCATCTCGGCGATCATCGCCTCTTGCGTAACCCAAGGCGCACGCGCAACTTCGACATTCAGCGCATACAGCGGAAACAACAACGGTCGCACCGGAACGGGCGCCGCCATCACCGCCATGAACCGATCTGGGTCGGCACGGTGCACCAAATCCGCGCAGGCTTTGACGTCGTCGTCGAATTCCACGGTCACTCGGCCACCGCTGTCTGCGATCTGCAATCGCGCACCAGCTTCCACTGGATCGCATCCAGCAGTGCCTCGAACGAAGCATCGACTATGTTAGCGCTGACGCCCACAGTCGACCACCGCCGCCCCTGTCCGTCTTCACTGTCGATGATGACGCGGGTCACAGCCTCGGTTCCGCCTTGAGTGATACGCACCTTGAAGTCGACCAATCGCATATCAGCCAGAACCTGCGAATACTGCCCCAGATCCTTCGCAAGCGCCTTGGCCAGCGCGTTCACCGGCCCCCGGTCACTGCCATCCTCGTCCAGTGATTCACTGACCGACAGCTTCTTTTCCCCGTCGACCTTCACGACAACCACAGCCTCGGACAGGCTGACCATCTTGTTGTACTTATTCTTGCGCCGCTCGACGGTGACCTTATAGCGCTTGACCTCGAAGAACTCGGGCAGTTGCCCCAATTCATCCCGCGCCAGCAGTTCGAAACTCGCCTGCGCAGTGTCATAGGAATAGCCTTCGGCCTCACGCTGCTTGATCCGGTCCAGAATACGCCCCAGCGCCGGGTCGTTTTTCTCGACGACCAGACCGGCCTCGGTCAGCCGTTTACGCAGGTTTGACTGCCCCGCCTGGTTCGACATGGGAATGATCCGCGCGTTCCCGACCGCGCCCGGCTCGACATGCTCATAGGTCGACGGGTCCTTGAGGATCGCACTAGCGTGCAGCCCT
The DNA here is from genome assembly GCF_056160045.1 of Ruegeria sp. ABF4_144. Taxonomy (NCBI): domain Bacteria; kingdom Pseudomonadati; phylum Pseudomonadota; class Alphaproteobacteria; order Rhodobacterales; family Roseobacteraceae; genus Ruegeria; species Ruegeria sp. ABF4_144. The sequence goes on along the minus strand of NZ_JBSWWK010000001.1, from coordinate 1,356,920 downwards.
GCCTTATGGGCAAAGGCGGACGCCCCCACATAGGCCGATTGCTTGCTGGGCACGCGGTTCAGAATGTCGTCCAACATCCGACTGATGCGCGTCAGACCATTTAGCGCCTGCAAGCTGACACCTGAGTCAAAGTCCGATGCATAGGGCTCTTTCAACAACAGTGTCGGGATCAGCGCCGTCAGGTTGGCGTTGCCGCAACGTTCCCCCAACCCGTTCAGCGTGCCTTGAATCTGCCGCGCACCGGCATCGACGGCGGCCAGAGAACAGGCCACCGCGTTCTCGGTATCGTTGTGGGTGTGAATACCCAACCGATCTCCCGGCAATCCCGCGGCGATCACTTCGGACACGATCCGAGAAACCTCAGCCGGCAGCGCGCCTCCATTTGTGTCACACAGAACGACCCAGCGCGCCCCGGCTTCCAGAGCGGCGCGGCACACCTCAACCGCATATCCGGGATTATCCTTGTAGCCGTCAAAGAAATGCTCGGCATCAAACAGCGCCTCGCGCCCCTGTGCCACGATATGCGCGACCGAAGCGCGGACGTTCTCGACATTCTCCTCCAACGTGATCCCCAGCGCATGGGTGACGTGGTAGTCATGCGACTTGCCGACCAGACAGACAGCCTGAGTCCCTGCATTCATCACAGCAGCCAAAACATCGTCATTCTCAGCGGATCGGCCCGATCTTTTGGTCATGCCAAACGCCGTCAGCCGGGCCGACGTCTTGGGTGCAACTTCGAAAAACGCGCTGTCCGTCGGGTTTGCTCCGGGCCATCCACCTTCAATATAATCCACGCCCAACTCGTCCAAAGCCTGCGCGATCTGAACTTTCTCAGCGGTCGAGAATTGGACGCCCTGCGTTTGCTGCCCATCTCGCAGGGTCGTGTCGTAGAGGTAGAGGCGTTCATTTTTCATGGCTCGCTCCCGCTGGCCCAGAGTATTCCGTAACATTTGCCCAAAACGCCAGCGGCGTTTCAAACCCCTTCCAGTTTTGCGGCATCGAAGCCCGCACCCGGCACCAGTTCGACACCTTCCTTGCTCATGCGAACTTCCAGGCCAGCGGCCAGGTATGCGGCCTTCAGGCGATCTACTTCCGAGAAGTCCTTGCTCTGCATTGCAACGGCCCGCGCGTCTGACAACCGGTCCGCATGTGCCGACAGGTCCACCGAATCCGTATCCGCCCACGCGCCCATCTCATCAGACAGAAGACCCAACAACTGTGCAGACGCCAGCAAACCTGCCGCATTCCCATCGGCAGCCAGACGGTAAAGCTCGGCCAAAGCGCCCGCCGTGTTCAAATCGTCACTCAGCGCGGCAACGACTGCGGGCGCCGCGCTGGCGGCGGGCTCGATGCCCGCTGTCAGCGCCCGCCATTTGCGTAGCGTCGTCTCGGCCTCGCGTGCCTTTTTCTCGGTCCAGTCCATTGGCTTACGGTAATGGGTCTGCAAGAAGACAAAACGGATCACCTCGCCCGGCACGCCCTGTTCCAACAGATCGTGCACAGTGAAGAAATTGCCCAGCGATTTGGACATCTTCTTGCCCTCAACCTGCAGCATCTCATTGTGCAGCCAGACCCTTGCAAACTCCCCTTCCGGGTGCGCGCAGCAGCTCTGTGCGATCTCGTTTTCATGGTGCGGGAACATCAGGTCATTGCCGCCGCCGTGGATGTCAAAGCTGTCGCCCAGCAGCTCATAGCTCATGGCCGAGCATTCGATATGCCACCCCGGACGCCCACGGCCCCAAGGGCTGTCCCAGCCGGGCAGTTCATCGGTCGAGGGTTTCCACAGCACGAAATCCATAGGATTCTTCTTGTAAGGTGCAACCTCCACCCGCGCGCCCGCGATCATGTCATCAACGGACCGACCGGATAGGGCACCGTATTTCTGTTTCCAGCTGTCCACAGCAAACAGAACATGCCCCTCGGCTGCATAGGCGTGGCCCTTGTCGATCAAACCTTCGATCATCGCGATCATCTGCTCGATATATTGCGTGGCGCGCGGCATCTCATTCGGCTCCAGTGCCCCAAGCGCGCCCATGTCGTGCAGATACCAACCGATGGTCTCGTCCGAACGCTCCTGCACCAACTGCTCCAACGTGCCTGCAGCCCCAGCCTGCTGCCGGGCAAGCGCCGTCGCGTTAATCTTGTCATCAACGTCGGTGAAGTTGCGCACATAGGTCACGTGATCTGCGCCATAAGTGTGTCGCAGCAACCGATAGAGAACATCGAACACCACAACGGGCCGCGCATTGCCCAGATGCGCGCGATCATAGACCGTGGGTCCGCAGACATACATCCGCACATTGTCGGCGCTGATCGGAACGAAATCCTCTTTCGTCCGCGTCCGTGTGTTGTGCAGTTTGATTGTCGTCATCGGTCGGCTCCTAAAGACAGCGTGGCTTCTCGCGTTGGCGCGGGCTTAGCAACTTGTCTCAGGGATGAAAACGAAAGAAACCGGCCCGCTTGATAAATCAGCAGGTAATGCAGCAGATAATGATGCAGGTCATCCGGTTCATGCTTTTCCCCTAACACGCTGAACGCACGACGCCAAGTCTTGAGTTCTGCTTCAGTGCATCGCACGCTGCCCGACATGAGCCGCGAAACCGTAAACGCCCTGTGCCGAATTCTTCCCGGTGCCGAACTGTCCGACCCGTGGGGTGGCGGTCATGACGCCTGGAAGATTGGCGGCAAGATGTTCGCCTGCATAGGAACAGCAAATGATGGTGTGTCCGTCAAAACCCCGGATATCGAAACTGCACAGATGCTGATCGACGCAGGGATCGGAGTAAAAGCCCCTTATTTCCACCGCAGTTGGATCCGACTTCCCTTTGATTGCGACGAAGGCGAGCTGCGCCACAGATTGGCGGCCTCATATGACTTGGTCCGGGCGTCGTTGACCAAGAAAGTTCAGGCCTCCCTGCCGCCGCGAAGCTGATTGACAAACAATGGCCGCTCTGGCCCTGTCGGCGAAACTGACAAGACGGGAGCAGGCCATGAAGCTGTCGCAGCGTATTACTCATCTGACCGAAGGCGGCAGTGACGGTTGGGACGTGTTCTATCGAGCCCGACAGATGATCAGCGACGGATATGCCGTGACCGAGCTGACCATAGGCGAACATGACATCCGCACCGATGCGTCGATTCTTGAGGCGATGGACCTGTCTGCCCGGCAAGGCCACACCGGCTATGCCATGGTTCCCGGCACCGATCTGCTGCGTGACACCGTGGCCGCCCGACTGCAAGCCCGGACCGGAGTACCTACCACGCGCCACAATGTGCTGATCACGCCCGGCGGCCAATCGGCCCTGTTTGCCGCACACGTCGCGGTGTGTGATCCCAGCGATGTGGGGCTGTATCTTGATCCGTATTATGCCACCTACCCCGGTACGATCCGCGGTGCCGGGGCCGTGGCCCGGTCGATCCAGACCACCGCCGAGGACGCATTCCAGCCCCGCGCCGAGCAGATCGAAGCCGCCGCCGACGGAGCAGTATCCTTACTCGTCAACACGCCGAACAACCCAACCGGTGTTGTGTATTCTCGCCAGACCCTCGACGGGATCGCCGAGGTTTGCCACCGGCGTGACCTCTGGCTGATCTCGGACGAGGTCTATGACTCGCAGGTCTGGGAGGGAGAGCACATCTCGCCCCGGACTCTGCCGGGCATGGCTGAACGCACGCTGGTTGTAGGTTCGATGTCGAAATCCCACGCGATGACCGGGTCGCGCTGTGGCTGGATCGTTGGCCCCGAAGAGGTGATCTCGCATCTGATCAACCTCGCCACGCACACAACCTACGGTGTTCCGGGGTTTATTCAGGACGCTGCCAGTTTCGCGCTGAACGCAGGTAACGACCTGGAAGAACAGATCGCCGAACCCTTCCGCCGCCGCCGCGCGCTGGCGGTTGGTATCCTTGCAGCACAGAACACCCTCGGGCTGGTTCCGGCGCAGGGGGCGATGTACCTGATGCTGGATATCCGCGCCACCGGCCTCAGCGGGAACGGATTCGCAAACGCCCTACTGGATGCACACGCAATCGCAGTGATGCCAGGAGAGAGTTTCGGGGACGCAGCCGCAGGTCATATCCGCGTAGCGATGACGATTGACGACGATAGATTCGCGACCGCTCTGTCCACAATATGCACATTTGCGTCTGAATTCGCGGAACGGCACGCCGCTGTCAGCTGAGACTTTTTAGAACCGGAACGATGTACGCAGATTAAACACGTTCGAGTCCAACCCGCCATCGGTTCGGGTGACATCGTCAAAGTTCTGTCGCAACGCCTCGCCGCTTATCACAAGACGGTCGTTGATGGGATAAGCCACACCGATTCCGTAGACGGCGGCCGTATCGTTATCGACCGAAGCATCCAACCGGGCCGCACCGACCACTACATAGCCGAGCGCACCGCCAAAGTCATAACCGCCACGCAGCTTCAGCATAGTCATACCATCAAGGCTGCCTTCACCGTCGCCGAGATCAAGCGACAGGCGATTGTATTCCAGTTCTCCGCCCAGAACAAAATTTCCAAAGTCTCGATCATAGCCAATATGAGGGCCAAAAACTGTATCATCGCCGCTCGACCCGTTCGGGCCGTCGGCGTCTGCATATCCAAAACTGAAACCGGCATAAGCCCCGGTCCAATCCTCAGCCATTGCGGGGGCTGCGTTGCTCGCCACCAAAATGAGACTGAGGGCCTTAAGGGCTTTCATTAAACTCTCCTAAAGAACCTTTTGCCGGGACTTTGGTCTTTGGATCAACGTCACTTAGAAACCTGGCCCGCAATCGTTAAGATTCAATTGAGTTCACGAGCCACTCTTAAATAAGTGAAGGAACTATAACAGATTTCTGCCTTAGCGGTTAAAATTCTTTTAAAATGAACCGATCGCCGTGACACATGCATCACGCTTCGCTTTTGACCTCTCAGGTCGCAAACAGGACAGAAAGCCTCTGCGCACCACGGAATACTGATGTTCGATACGTGAGGACAGATGCAAAACGACGTTTGGAAAATTCGGCTGGTCAGCCGCACCATCGGTGCGGATCGTGGTCGTGCGGCGCGGGGGCGGCCAAATAAGGCGTAAGAACACCCTCACTTCTGACGCCTTTACTATTGGATTCTGACCCATGAACGATCAAACCCGTACCTCTTCCCGCAGCGGCGGACGCGCCGCGCGTCGTGCTGCGCGCGCCACAGCACTCCCCGAGCATCTGCGCCCCATCCGCCCCGGCATGGAGGGCGGCGTCCTCAATGTTCTGACCCAAGCGCAAATCGAACGGATCCACGAAGCAGCGCTGACCGCGTTGGAAACCATCGGTCTGGCCGATGCGCCGCAAAGCGGTATCCACTATCTGGTCGGCGCGGGGTGCACTTTGGGTGACGATGGGCGGATCCGGTTCCCGCGCGCTCTGGTCGAGGACACCATCGCCAAAGCAAACCGTTCGGTCACTCTGTACAGCCGGGATGGCAAAACCGATCTGGAACTCTCCGGCGCCAAAGTTCACTACGGCACGGCGGGTGCAGCCGTCAGCATGGTCGACGTTCAAAAAAACGAATACAGGGATTCCACCGTACAAGATCTGCACGACGCGTCCCGAATCTGCGAACAGCTTGAAAACATTCACTTTGTTCAGCGCCCGATGGTCTGCCGTGACATCCCCGACAACTTGGAAATGGATCTGAATACGATCTACGCCTGCTGTTCGGGCACATTCAAACATATCGGTACATCCTTCACCGAACCCAGCCACGTCGCCCCTGCGCTCGAGATGATCTACACGATCGCCGGTGGTGAGGAAAAATACCGAGAGCGCCCGTTCATTTCGAACTCAAACTGCTTTGTCGTGCCGCCGATGAAATTCGCCACCGAAAGCTGCGAAGTGATGGAACTTTGCATCAAGGGCGGAATGCCCGTGCTGCTGCTTTCGGCTGGGATGGCCGGTGCAACGGCGCCCTCGACCATCGCCGGCGCGATCACCCAGGCCACGGCAGAGTGTCTGGCCGGTCTGGTTTACGTAAACGCTGTAAGCCCCGGAGCTCCTGCAATTTTTGGCACTTGGCCCTTTGGTCTGGACCTGCGTACCGGTGCGATGTCGATCGGGTCCGGCGAACAGGCATTGCTAACTGCTGGCTGCGCGCAGATGCACCGATACTATAACCTGCCGGGCGGTGCCGCCGCCGGAGCATCGGACTCGAAGATGCCCGACATGCAGGCCGGATGGGAGCAGATGTGCTCAAACGTCATGGCCGGGCTTTCGGGAGTAAACATGGTGTACGAAGCGGCGGGTATGCACGCCTCATTGCTGGGTTTCTGCTTTGAAAGCCTGATCCTCAGCGACGACCTAATCGGTCAGGCGCAGCGCTGTGTGCGTGGGATTGAAGTGACCGACGAGACGCTGGCGCTGGATCAGATCGCCGAGGTTTGCATGGGCGGGCCAGGCCACTATCTGGGAACCGACGCAACGCTAAGTCGGATGCAGGCGGATTACGTCTATCCAACTTTTGGTGACCGAACCTCGCCCAAGGAATGGGCAGAGCTTGATAAACCAGACCTGATTGAAAAAGCGATAAAGCGCAAAGAAGAGATCCTGTCTGCCCCGTCTCCGGCGCAGTTCGATCCGCTTCTGGATGCCGAAATTCGCGACAAGTTCAACATCCACCTTGCAAAATAAGATGCTGTAAAAGCGGCCAGATTTTCTCTGGCCGCTTTCTAATTCAGGGTTAGCCGTCAGTTGCTGGCAACAAGCCTGCTTCCTGCGCTACTGCGATCTCGGCCTCATCCAACGCGCCGTCGCCGTTGGCGTCCATCGCCGAGAAGCTGTCTGCGTCAACATCAGGCAGAACAGCCTGCACTTCTTCGATCGTCAATACTCCGTCGCCGTTGGCGTCAGCTGAAGATTGCGCGACGGTCAGCGTCGGCAAACCAAGTGCGAGAACAGAGATAGCGGTAAGAATTTGCGGTTTCATTGTGATGCCTCCTGATTGAGTTTTTGCGTATTTCGTCCGGACAGCATCAGAAACACCGCAACGGGATAGTGTGTCACTGGCATCGGTAATTGTTTCCGTTTTCGCGCCAATCTCCGCGTGTTTGCCAGAGTCGCGTCTGCGGTCAGCCGCCGGAAAAAACACCAAGGCCCAGGTTCGGCGGGTCTTGCCCGACGGAACCTGCACAATCCGGCAAAGCTCTGCTCAAATTCCAGTTGAGCCCTATAAAAAAGAAAGGGGGCCGAAGCCCCCTGTCAGTTTCGCCTTCCAGGCTCATTTCGTTGACCGCCCGGTGTTTTTTTGCCTGCGGCCTGGACTGCGCATGGGACGAGCGCACCCGTCCCGTGAAAGAGTGGGAAAGAGCAAATATTCCGCCCCACCCTGTTCCCGACCGACACGGGCATGTCGGCCGAGTGGAACAAGGCATCGAAGGTAAGTCTTAGCGCCTTGCTCCGTATTCGTCGGGGCCGGTTACTTGGGCAGCGTTCCGACCCCTGCGCCCCGGGTTGCCGGGGCGGTTGACTTAGCTACACCCGCTGGTTGCGCCGCAGGTGTTGCATTTCATGCAGGTGCCGTTGCGCACCAACGTGTAGTTTCCGCATTCACCACAGGGATCGCCCTCATAGCCCTGCATCTTGGCTTTAGTCCGCGCATCCATGCCAGTTGCGACTGCGGTTTCAGCTGCAGGCGCTTCAAAGGTGGGCGCGGTTTCGGCCATGCCATTCACCTCGGCCTGACCGCCATTGAAGACCACCAGATCTTGGGGCAGACGTTTGCGGAGATATCCGGTCGAGCTGATTTGCTTCAGTACTTCCAAGGATTTGGAGGCCGCACTTTCGCTGATTTCCGAGACATTCGACAGACCGTCTTCTTCGCCGCGGCCCAAATCATCGAAGGTTGCGCCTTCGGGCTTCACGTGCGCCAGATCGGTGCGGTCCAGATAGGACACGGCCAGTTCGCGGAAGATGTAGTCCAAGATCGACGTTGCGTTCTTGATCGAGTCGTTGCCCTGCACCATCCCTGCTGGTTCGAATTTGGTGAAGGTGAAGGCATCCACGAACTCTTCCAGTGGTACGCCGTATTGCAGGCCAACCGACACGGCGATGGCAAAGTTGTTCATCATCGCACGGAAGCCAGCACCTTCCTTGTGCATATCGATGAAGATCTCGCCGAGTTTACCGTCTTCGAACTCACCGGTTCGCAGGTAAACCTTGTGCCCGCCCACGATCGCCTTCTGGGTATAACCCTTGCGGCGATGCGGCAGTTTCTCGCGATGGCTGCGGATCATCTCTTTGACCACAACCTTCTCGATTACCTTTTCGGCCAGAACGACGGCTTTCTCCTGTGCTGATCCGCTTTCCAGCACTTCAGCCGCCTCGTCATCATCCTCGACCAGCGCCGCGGCCAGCGGCTGCGACAGTTTCGAGCCGTCACGATACAGTGCGTTGGCTTTCACACCCAGCGACCACGACAGTTCATATGCCTTCTGACAATCTTCAATGGTCGCGTCATTCGGCATGTTGATCGTTTTTGAGATCGCGCCCGAGATGAAGCTCTGCGCTGCCGCCATCATGGTGATGTGGCTATCAACCCCAAGGAAACGCTTGCCTTTCTTGCCGCACGGGTTGGCGCAGTCGAAAATCGAATAGTGCTCTTCCTTCAGGTGCGGCGCGCCTTCCAGCGTCATGGTTCCGCAAACGTGGTCGTTCGCAGCGTCGATATCTGCCTTGGTAAAGCCAAGGTGGCGCAGCAGATCAAAGGTCGGGTCATTCAGCTTGGTCGCCGGAATACCCAGAACACCGGTGCAGAAGTCCTCGCCCAGGGTCCACTGGTTGAAGACGAACCGGATGTCGAAGGCGCTTTCCAGCGCGGCATCCACTTTGGCCAGTTCATTGGGGCCAAAGCCATGTCCTGTCAGCGAGGTGTGGTTAATCCCCGGCGCGTTGCCGATAGTACCGTGACCAACCGCGTAGCCGACGATCTCTTCGATCTGGGACGAGGAATAGCCCAGCTTTTCCAGCGCTGAGGGCACCGAGCGGTTGATGATCTTAAAGTAACCGCCACCGGCCAGCTTCTTGAACTTGACCAGTGCAAAGTCAGGCTCGATCCCTGTGGTGTCGCAATCCATCACCAGACCGATGGTTCCGGTGGGCGCAATTACAGTCGCCTGCGCGTTGCGGTAACCGTTCTTCTCGCCGAGGCTCAACGCCTCATCCCAGGCCGACATAGCCAGATCGATCAGACGCTTGTCCGGGCAGTTGCCATGGTCCAGAGGTACTGGCTTCACCGCCAGCTTCTCGTAACCGTCGGTCACGCCTTGCGATGCGCGGCGGTGGTTGCGGATTACACGCAACATGTGATCGGCGTTGCGCTCATATCCCTTGAACGGGCCAAGCTCTCCGGCGATTTCGGCCGAGGTCGCATAAGCCACGCCCGTCATGATCGCGGTCAGCGCGCCACAGATTGCCCGGCCCTCATCCGAGTCATAGCTGTGGCCCATATTCATCAGCAGCCCACCGATATTGGCGTATCCCAGACCCAAAGTACGGAAGTCGTAAGACAGTTGCGCGATTTCCTTCGACGGGAACTGCGCCATGGTCACCGAGACTTCCAGCGTCAGGGTCCACAGACGCGACGCGTGCATGTAGTCGGCTGCCTGGAACTCACCATCCTTGAGGAACGTCAGCAGGTTCATCGACGCCAGGTTACAGGCCGTGTCGTCCAGGAACATGTATTCCGAGCACGGGTTCGAGCCGCGAATTTCACCATCCTTGGGGCATGTATGCCATTCGTTGACCGTGTCGTGGAACTGGATGCCCGGATCGGCACAGGCCCAAGCGGCGTGCCCAACTTTTTCCCATAGGTCGCGCGCTTTGACGGTCTTGGCGACCTTACCATCGGTGCGATTGATCAGCTCCCAATCAGCGTCCTTCTCGACCGCAGTCAGGAACGCATTGGTCACGCGGATCGAGTTGTTCGAGTTCTGGCCCGAAACCGAGCTATAGGCTTCCGAATCCCAGTCCGTATCGTAGGTCGGGAATTCGATGCTGTCGTGGCCCTGCTTGGCGTAGTCCAGCACGCGCTTGATGTAAGTTTCTGGGATCGCAACCTTTTTGGCTTCGCGAACCGCTTTCTTCAGGCTGTCATTCTTATTGGGATCATACGCATCGTCCTGCGCGCCGTCCCATGAGCGGATGGCCTCGAAAATGCCGTTCAGCATCTTCTCGTGCATCTTCGATCCGGCAACGATCGAGGCCACCTTCTGCTCTTCGATCACCTTCCATTCGATGAATTTCTCGATGTCCGGGTGATCTGCATCGACGATCACCATCTTTGCTGCTCGACGGGTTGTCCCGCCTGATTTGATCGCGCCAGCGGCGCGGTCGCCGATCTTGAGAAAGCCCATAAGCCCCGAGGATTTGCCGCCACCTGACAGCGCCTCGCCTTCTGCACGCAGATGGCTGAAGTTGGTCCCGGTGCCCGAACCGTATTTGAACAGGCGCGCCTCGCGCACCCACAGATCCATGATGCCGCCTTCGTTCACCAGATCATCATCGACGGACTGGATAAAGCACGCGTGCGGCTGCGGATGTTCGTAAGCAGATTTCGATTTGGTCAGCTTACCCGTTTTATGGTCGACATAGTGGTGACCCTGCGCCGGTCCATCGATCCCGTATGCCCAGTGCAGACCGGTGTTGAACCACTGCGGGCTGTTTGGCGCGGCGCGCTGGGTCGCCAGCATATAGCGCATCTCGTCAAAGTATGCGCGCGCGTCTTCCTCGGTCGAGAAATAGCCGCCTTTCCAGCCCCAGTAGGCCCAGGCACCTGCCAGACGATCAAAGACCTGCTTGGACGAGGTCTCACCACCGAACTCAGCACCCTCAGCCGGAACCGAGCGCCACAGGAATTCGGGAACGTCCTTTTCCTTCACCTTCTTCAGTGCCGAAGGAACACCAGCCTTGCGGAAGTACTTCTGCGCGATGACGTCGCTGGCCACTTGGCTCCATTTTGCAGGAACTTCGATTTCGTCGAGGCGAAAAACGATGGTGCCGTCCGGGTTCCGAATCTCGGAGGTCGCAGAGACGAAGTCCAGATCTGCGTATGCGTCTTGCCCCGATTTGGTGAATTTTCTGTCAATCTTCATGTCCGCAGCCCTAGATTCAAACAACTTGTCCGTTGGCGTCAGGAGCATTTTCAGCGTTCCGTCAGCCGTGCCAGAAATTTTGGACGCAAACGACCTGGCGCTGTCTTTAACAGCGCGAAACCGTTCATACGGTTGCACGTTTAATAGATGTGCTTTCCGACCCTCGCCCTATGCCTTGTTCCGGTTATTCTACCAGATTTAGTGGCATCCCTTTCGGCCTATACAACTTGGCGTATTCGGCCATAGATCGTCAATGTCCTTTTTCAGTCATTTTTGAAATCTTTTATGTTGACCCAAAAGTTTCGAGCGCCCGTTCGTTCACGGATCGCGATTCCTCCACAGGTTCATCCACTGGCCTCGCCCCGCAACCTGAAAACCGCCTAACAAAATTAACTGTGTTTCCCGGCACAGTTACCGGCATTTGATAAACCAGCCCTAAGGTAGATAGGCTAAACTAGAATCAGAATACCGCCCGTCGGTGGGGTGGTCAGAATTCACGACGAAAAAAACAACTTACCGAGAGGGTCAGATCCGATGTTGGTGTTTCGCTTGCTTCCCATATTGGCGCTGATCGTGGCCTGTACACCACAAGATATGCCCCCTCCGACGCGTAGCGCACAGTTCGACACCTACCCAGAACGGCTCTTTGAAACGTTCGAAACACAGTGTGCCGGCCCTGGCGAGCAGTTCGAGAAAACTGGGAATCGGGTTTATGAGTGCTCCGAGTTTCTTCCGCCAGACACGACTGCGTTTCTGATTCTTAACTATGATGGGTATCCGCAGGATCTGCCCAAAAGTGTCATGCGTATGACAACGACCAAGAATACGACGGGTTACCGAGTGGATGCCGAGCTGTTCTTTAATGTGCCCCAAAAGAAAGGCCCCGCGGTAAACGTACCTGTGGAAAGCAAAGCCCTGGATCAGGCGCTTGGCGCCCTATTCCAGACGATGGGTGGTTCACCATTGTAGAGAAAAGAAGTGGTCGGGGCGGCAGGATTCGAACCTACGACCCCCTGTACCCAAAACAGGTGCGCTACCAGACTGCGCCACGCCCCGGACCGTGCGCCTTCCTAACGATGCCGTTCTGATTTGAAAAGCCCTAACAGGGCCAAATTGCAGGGCCCTGCGAAAAAATTTCGTGCTGCATCTGCGTTCCCGGAGTTATCAGGTAGCGGGCGGCCAGCCCGGCATTGATTTCCAAGACCGCAAAAACCGAATCGCCGCCCTCGATCTGGGTCTCGTCGCCGGGAATCGCGTTTTCATGCACACGGGTCACGACCCCGGTGCGATCAAGAAAAATGATATCCAAAGGAATCAGAGTGTTCTTCATCCAAAACGCAACTCGTTGCGGCGGATCGAAGACGAACAGCATCCCCGAGCGCTGCGGAAGCGACTCGCGGAACATCAGGCCGCGTGCCCTGTCCTGTGGGCTGACAGCCAATTCGACATTGAAGTTTATCTGCGTTTTGTCGTTGCGCAGCCCGACACGATCATCGCGGCACGCGGCCAGAACATCTCCGGTCCACAGCATTGTTATACTTGCAAGAACCGCGAAAAGTCTGGTCATGGAAAATCAGTCGTCCAATGCGGCTTCCCAGGCGAGAACCTGAGCCGCCATACGCCCGCGTTTGCCATCTATGACGCGCATCGCCAAGGCCTCACCCGGTTGCAGATCAGCAAGGCCGGACCGGCGCAGCACTTCGATATGCAGGAATACATCTTCGTTTCGGCCGAAGACATTGGCAAACCCAAAGCCTTTACCCTTGTCGAACCATTTCACCCGCGCAGCCTCTAGCGGCGCTTCGGCTATCACCACCGGATCAAGCTCGGCAAAGTCCGCCAACATCATCGAGTCGGTCCGCGCAGGCGGGTCGACACTGATAACTTCGACCGCCTGAACACCGCGGTCGGTGCGGTGCGTCATAATCTCGATTCCAGCACCGTCAGCGACAGAGCTTTGACCGAAATTGCGCAACACGTTCACGTGCAACAGAATATCCGGACCGCCTTCATCGGACACAACGAATCCGTACCCTTTGGCCGGGTCGAACCACTTCACGTGTCCACGGACGCGGTACATGTTGTTCAGATCGTCTGGCACGGCTTTCCTATCGCGAATTTTTGCACTTCGTTAAGGGTTCGATGTGTATGGGAATGACGCGCAAATTCAAGCTGAAAAAATCCTTTGTTTCCTGCGTGTTGCATTTCACGATACGCGAACGTCATGGATTCAACCTCTGCACTTCCCATGCCGAGCCCACCTGATCCCGGCGCCATTGGAACCTGTCATGCAGCCTGAACGCTCCATCGGCCCAAAACTCGATCTCGGTCGGCACCAGCCTGTACCCTCCCCAAAATGGCGGTCGCGGAGGGTTTGGCCCCAATTTCGCGGTCACCTTTGCAACCTCTGCCATAAGTGCGGATCGGCTGCTGAGGGGCTGAGATTGCTTTGAGGCCCAGGCCCCTAGGCGACTCTTTAATGAGCGGGACGCATAGTACTCATCGGCTTGCGGCCCGCTTTCCCGGGTGATTATACCACGAACCCGGATTTGCCGCCGCAAAGATTTCCAGTGCATGACAAATGCCGCCTTGCCCGCCGACTCAAGCTCGGCCGCCTTGGCGCTTTCGTAATTAGTGTAAAAAACGAAGGCATCGGATTCGATCTCTTTCAACAGCACCATGCGTACATTGGGCATGCCATCCGGGTCCACTGTCGCCAACGCTATTGCGTTGGGATCATTCAATTCGCTGTCTTTGGCCTCGCTCAACCACCGCTCCGAAATTTCAAACGGATCGGTGCCAGCGAAAATGCCACCACGCTCGGTCATTTCCATCCCCCGGAAACTTTTGTTAACTACCCTAGGGCGAGAACCTGCTGTGGGCAAGAGTTCGCGGCCTTGAAGCAGGGCATCCAATGGCATAAACCAACTCAACATGACGCGAAGACAGGCGGAGAACCGAACATGTCAAATCAGTTGATGGCCGGAAAACGCGGCCTCATCATGGGACTGGCCAATGATAAATCGATCGCATGGGGAATTGCCCGCGCTTTATCCGAAGCCGGAGCCGAACTTGCCTTTTCCTATCAGGGTGATGCTCTGAAAAAGCGGGTTGATCCGCTGGCAGCACAACTGGGCAGCGAAATCGTCCTGCCCTGCGATGTAAGCGATGAGGCGTCGATTGATGCGCTGTTCTCTTCGCTGGAAGAGAAATGGGGCAAGCTGGACTTTATCGTTCATGCCATCGGCTTTTCCGACAAGAACGAACTGCGCGGTCGCTACGTCGATACCAGCCGCGCAAATTTCAAGCTAACCATGGATGTGTCGGTATATTCTTTCACCGCTGTAATGCAGCGTGCGGAAAAGATGATGTCCGAAGGCAGCAGCGCCGTTACCCTGACCTACTACGGCGCCGAACAGGTCATGCCGCACTACAACGTAATGGGTGTCGCTAAAGCCGCACTGGAAGCGTCGGTCAAATACCTGGCTGAGGATCTGGGTAAGGACGGTATCCGCGTCAACTCGATCTCGGCCGGTCCGATCAAAACGCTGGCCGCCAGTGGCATCGGTGACTTCCGCTACATCATGAAGTGGAACGAGTATAACTCGCCCCTGCGCCGTAACGTGACCATTGATGACGTGGGCAAGTCGGCGTTGTATTTGCTGTCCGATCTCAGCAGCGGCGTTACCGGTGAAAATCTGCACGTTGACTCGGGTTATCATATCGTCGGCATGAAGGCCGTCGACGCCCCGGACGTTGAAAAGGGTTAAGAAAAATGAGCGCCAAAGACCGCCTGCCCCACGAGAAAGGGTTTCACATCAGCTGGGACCAAATTCACCGCGACTCGCGCGCTTTGGCGTGGCGCTTGGACGGGCAAGGCCCAGATGGCGGCGCATGGCGCGCCGTTGTCGCCATCACCCGCGGCGGCATGGCCCCCGCGATGATCGTCAGCCGCGAGCTGGACATCCGTACCGTCGACACGGTCAGTGTGCGCTCCTATCACCATCAGGCGCAGGGCGAAGCCGAAGTGCTGAAGGCCCCCGACGCCGATCTGATGGGTGATGGCGAGGGCGTTCTGATCATCGACGATCTGGTCGACAGCGGCAAAACGCTGGAATTGGTGCGCGCGATGTATCCCAAGGCGCATTTCGCCACTGTTTACGCCAAGCCCAAGGGCCGCCCGATGGTGGACACGTTCATCACCGAGGTTAGTCAGGATACGTGGATCTTTTTCCCGTGGGATATGGCCCTGCAATATGTCGAGCCCTATCGCGGTACCGACTGACCCCATACTAAACACTCAGGACCACGCATGACCCGGACACGCACCGCCGCTACCTTTGCCCCTCCGGTGATGGAGGCGCGGCGTTGGCTGGAGGGCGTGGTCTTTCCCGAAGACCGGCCTCTGATCAATGTCAGTCAGGCCGCGCCGGTCGAT
This sequence comes from Ruegeria sp. ABF4_144, assembly GCF_056160045.1. NCBI lineage: Bacteria > Pseudomonadati > Pseudomonadota > Alphaproteobacteria > Rhodobacterales > Roseobacteraceae > Ruegeria > Ruegeria sp. ABF4_144. The sequence goes on along the minus strand of NZ_JBSWWK010000001.1, from coordinate 1,341,359 downwards.
CCGCCGCCTTTGGCGTTGCGCCAGGCCATGGCCGAGTTTGCCGTAACCGAGGACAGCGCCCATCTGTACGGGCCGGTTCTGGGCAATCCCGAACTGCGCACAGAACTGGCATCCCAGATTAGCCTGCATTATGCTGCCGAGGTCGCGTCTGAGCAGGTCGCAATCACTTCAGGCTGCAATCAGGCGTTTGCGGCAACGATCTCGGCAATCACCGATGAAGGGGACGAGGTCATCCTGCCAACCCCTTGGTATTTCAACCACAAAATGTGGCTGGATATGGAAGGTGTTCGGGCAATCGCGTTGGCAACCGATGATGATCTGCTGCCCGACCCCGATGCGGCCCGCGCCTTGATCACCGACAAGACCCGCGCCATCGCTTTGGTCACGCCGAACAATCCGGGCGGAGTGGAGTACCCGGCGGATTTGGTGCGTGCCTTCTATGACCTTGCGCGCGAAACGGGCATTAGGCTGTTGGTTGATGAGACCTATCGCGACTTCGACAGCCGAAGCGGCCCGCCACATGATCTGTTCAGTCAACCGGGCTGGCCGGATACGCTGGTCCACCTCTATTCCTTTTCCAAGGCCTATCGCCTGACCGGCCACCGCGTCGGCGCAATCGCAACGGGTTCGGACCTTCTGGCGGAAATCGAGAAATTCTTGGACACGGTGGCAATCTGCCCCAGCCAGATCGGCCAGTTCGCAGCGCTCTGGGGTATGAAGAACCTGTCGCAATGGGTGGCTGGAGAACGCGATGAAATCCTAGACCGCCGAGCGGCTATTCAAGAAGAACTACCCCGCCTGACCGACAAGGGCTGGCGCCTGCTAGGGCTGGGTGCCTATTTCGCGTATTTCGAGCATCCCTTCGACATCCCTTCGGACGAACTGGCACGCCGTCTGGTGCCCGAGGCCGGTATCCTGCTGCTGCCCGGAACAATGTTCATGCCCGCCGACGATCCGGCTGGAAAGCGTCAGGTTCGCGTTGCGTTTGCCAATCTCGACCGTGCCGGAATCACGCAATTGTTCGACCGGCTGCAGGCCCTGTCCTTCTGAGCTTGCCCCCCGGCTGCGCGCATCGTATTCAGGGCCGCAACCGACAGGGCAGTAACTTGCCACATCAATAAGAGGGCACCATGGCCGCAGGCATGAAAAACCTATCGAAGACCTTTGTCTGGATTCTCATGGGCCTATTGATGCTGGGCCTCGCTGGCTTTGGCGCAACTAGTCTGACCGGCACTGTGCGCACCGTTGCACAGGTGGGGAACGAAGAGGTTTCGATCAACGAATATGTCCGAGAGCTGCAGCGCGAAATCCGCGCAGTCGAAAGCCAGACCGGCCAGCCCCTGCAAATGTCGCAGGCGCATGAGTTCGGTCTGGACCAACTGGCCCTGTCGCGTCTGACAGCTCTGGCCGCGCTGGATAACGAAGTTGGTGAGCTGGGCATTTCCATCGGCGATGAGAACCTGCAAAAGGAAATCGTTGCCATTCCTGCTTTTCAGGGTGTCAACGGCACGTTTGACCGCGAAGCCTATCAATTCCAGTTGGAACAGGCTGGCATGACAGATACCGAGTTCGAATCGGATCTGCGTAAGGAATCCTCGCGCACTATCGTGCAGAATGCGGTGGTAAGCGGGGTTGAGATGCCTTCGGTCCTGACGCAAGTCCTGACCGACTATGTTGGCGCCCGCCGCAGCTTTACCGTGGCCACTGTGGGGCCGGATGCGTTGGACGCTCCTGTCCCTGCGCCGACGGATGAACAGGTTCAGGCCTACTATGATGAAAACACGGATCAGTTCACCCTGCCCCGCACCAAGCAACTGACCTATGCGATCCTGTCACCGGAAATGCTGCTGGACAGTGTCGAGGTTGATGAGGACTCGGTGCGGCGCCTTTATGATCAACGCGCCTCGGAGTTCCACCAGCCAGAGCGCCGTCTGGTCGAACGCCTGACCTATCCCAGCGAGGAGGCCGCGCAAACTGCGATGGCTCAGCTTGAGGTCGGCGGCAGCACTTTTGAACAGCTTGTGCGCGACCGTCAGCTGGAACTCAGCGATATCGACCTAGGTGACGTGACCCGCGAAGACCTTGGCGAAGCGGCCGATGCCATCTTTGCCGCCGATCTGGACACAGTCGTTGGCCCTCTGCCGTCGACCTTTGGTCCTGCGCTGTTTCGTATCAATGGCTCGCTTGCGGAAAACAATACCTCTTTCGAAGACGCCGCCCCAGCCCTTCGCGAGGAACTGGCCGCCGACCGTGCCCGCCGTCAGATCGAGGCGCAGGCCGAAGATATCAATGACTTGCTGGCCGGTGGCGCCACTTTGGAAGAGCTGACTTCTGAGACCGAGATGGAACTGGGTCAAATCGATTGGACGCGCCAAAGCGACGATGGCGTTGCCGCCTATGATGGGTTCCGTACCGCCGCAGAGGCCGTGAACGAGGGTGATTTCCCCGAGGTTGCGTTCCTCGAGGACGGCTCAATCTTTGCCCTGCGCCTAAACGAAGTTCTGCCCCAACGCCCCGAACCGCTGGAGACAGCGCGTGAGCGCGTAGTGGCAGCATGGACGCAGGCCGAAACAAACAAGGCACTGGAAGAACAGGCCAACGCTGTTCTGGAGCAGTTGAAAGCAGATGGTGATTTCACCACCACCGGTCTGCCCTTCCGCGTTGAAAACGCCCTGACCCGCACCGCGTTCCTGGAAGATGTGCCTGCAGAATTCATGGTACAGGTGTTCGAAATGGAACCCGGCGAGCTGCGAACCGTTGCCGGAGATGGTTCCGCGTTCATCGTCCGTCTGGAAGAACTGTTGGCGCCTGCCGAGACCGACGAGCTGCGTCAGGCTCAGGCCGCACTTGAAGCTCAGCTGAACCAAGCGCTGGCCCAGAACATCTTTGACGCTTATGTGCGCGACGCGCAGGCCCGCGCCCGCCCGGTGATCGATCAGCGTGCGCTGAACGCCGTGCAGTCAAGCTATTAAAAGAGACCGAATATGGCCCTGACCCCCGAGTTTGACAGCTTCGCCCGCGCCTATGAGGCTGGCGAAAATCAGGTCGTCTATACCCGTCTGGCTGCTGATCTGGACACGCCCGTGTCCCTGATGCTCAAGCTGACGGGCGCGCAGAAAGACGCGTTCATGCTGGAATCCGTGACCGGTGGAGAAATCCGCGGGCGTTATTCCATCATCGGCATGAAGCCCGACCTGATCTGGCGGTGTCGCGAGGAAACCTCGGAACTGAACCGTACGGCCCGCTTCGATGCTGAGGCGTTCGACGCGCAGGATGGCAATCCTATGGATAACCTACGTGCGCTGCTTGCGGAAAGTCGGATTGAACTGCCCGACGACCTGCCGCAAGCCGCAGCGGGGCTGTTTGGCTATCTGGGCTATGACATGGTGCGGTTGGTGGAATACCTGCCGGACGTGAACCCTGACCCGCTGGGCCTGCCCGATGCAATCATGCTACGCCCGTCGGTGATCGCTGTTCTGGACGGCGTAAAGGGAGAGGTCACGGTTGTGTCCCCCGCATGGGTGGCCGAGGGGCAATCGGCCAAAGCAGCCTATGCGCAGGCGGCCGAGCGTGTGATGGATGCCGTGCGGGATCTTGAACGCGCCATGCCCGCCGAAACGCGCGATCTGGGCGATGCCTCCGAGGTTGCACCGCCGGTGTCGAACTTTACCAAGTCCGGCTATATGGAAGCGGTTGAAAAGGCCAAAGAATACATCCGTGCGGGCGACATCTTTCAGGTGGTTCCAGCGCAACGCTGGACGCAGGATTTCCCGCAACCGCCCTTTGCTCTGTACCGGTCTCTGCGTCGCACCAATCCGTCGCCCTTCATGTTCTATTTCAACTTCGGTGGTTTCCAAGTCGTGGGCGCAAGTCCAGAGATTTTGGTGCGCGTCTTTGGCGATGAGGTCACGATCCGTCCGATCGCTGGTACACGCCCCCGGGGCGCGACGCCCGAAGAAGACAAGGCCAACGAGGCCGATCTGCTAGCCGACAAGAAAGAGCTGGCCGAGCACCTGATGCTACTGGATCTGGGCCGCAACGATACCGGCCGTGTGGCCAAGATCGGAACCGTACGCCCGACTGAAGAGTTCATCATCGAACGCTACAGCCACGTGATGCACATCGTCTCGAACGTGGTCGGAGAGCTGGCCGAAGACAAAGACTCGCTGGATGCGTTCTTTGCCGGGATGCCTGCAGGCACCGTCTCGGGTGCACCAAAAGTTCGCGCGATGGAGATAATTGACGAACTGGAGCCGGAAAAGCGCGGCGTCTATGGCGGTGGCGTCGGCTATTTCAGCGCCGGTGGTGACATGGATATGTGCATCGCTCTGCGAACGGCCATCGTGAAGGATCACAAGCTTTATATTCAAGCTGGTGGCGGTGTCGTTTACGACAGTGACCCCGAAGCAGAATATATGGAGACCGTTCACAAATCGAACGCGATCCGTCGCGCAGCGGCCGATGCCGCCCGGTTTACCGGTTCAGGTAACTCGTAAATAAAAAAACGGCCGGCCTTATGGGCCAGCCGTTTCTTCTGTTCAGGCTCTACTGAACTTCTTTCATCATCACGGCGGAAATCGGGGCCATTGCAACGCGGTTGCCCCGATCCTCAAGCCCCCATAGCAACAAGGCCGAGATCGTGTCAGGACGCAAACGGCCCAGCATCACGACAGTGCCTTCCTGCCCGGCGCGGAACGCAGCCTGATCCAGGAAACGGCGCATGATCTTGGGGTCCTGACGCGCACCATCGATATCGCGGAAAATCACCCCGGACGGCACACCGTTTCGCGCCGCCAACTTTTGGACAGTATTCAGGCCATTATCCTGTGTGATCAAACCACGACCGGTTCCTGCCGCGATCGCAGCCACCTGGTCGGCCAGTTTGCGGTTGCCCTGAATGCCCGAGTCCACGCCCTCAAGAATACCCACTGTTTCAGGCAACTCGTCGAGCCATACGGCCAGCGAAACCTCGGCATCCTGCGCACTGGCGGCTTCGGGAAGATCGGCCATGGCCAGAACTTCGAAACCAGCCTCGCGGTGCCTGTTCATCTTTTCAGCTGCTTCCGGATCAGAGGGGCTGACCGCAAAAGTCAGCGGATAGGGAAAATCCTGTAGAGCTTCGGCGCCATAGGCCCCCTCATCATCGATCAGGATGATAGACATCAGAGGCTTGGCCTCCGGATTGTCAAAATCGGCCGCGTAGGCCTCAATCGGTTTGCCCGGAATGATCACAGTTGTGGCGTTTTCGGTAGCCTCAGTGGCATCGTCGCGTTCGGTCAGGGGCACAATACGTCTGCCAACGCTAGGGGCTGCGGCGGCGGCACCTTCTACTCCGATCTGAGGAACGGACGCAATCCGGGGCAGATCACGCGGTGCGGTATCTTCGTCACCTTCGACCGCAATCGGGCTGTTCTCAAATGGGTTTTCATCCGCGTCCGGCGCGGCTTCAACCACTTCGGGTTCAGCTTCCGGTGCGACCTCAGGAACGACGGATTCGGCTTCGGGTGCAACTTCCGGTTCCGGTTGGGGTTCAACCTCGGCAACTTCAGGTTCAGGCTGCCGTTCAACCTCGGCGATTTCGGGTTCCGGCTTGGTTGCAACTTCGGGTTCCGGTTGCGCCTCAACTTCAGCAACTTCCGGCTCTGGCTCAGTTTCGATGGCCTCAGGTTGGAGAGCGGTCTCCGCAACTTCGGGCTGTGCCTCAACCTCGACAATTGGTTCGGGCTGGGCTTCAGGCGCGTCCAGCGACACTTCGGGCAAGGCCTCGGCGTCTGGCGATCCCTGCACCGACGGCGGGGCTTGCGGCGCGACCGGTGCCTCGGCCGTGACGGAAACTGGGGCCGAGGGCGCGGTGACCGGCTCATCAACCTGTGCGACAGGCTCTTTCACTTGTGGCTGGGCCTCGGGCTCAACCTCAACATCCGACAATTCGGCCAAAGTATCGGTCTGATCGAAGCTAGATTCGGGTTCGGATGGCGCCAGATCCAACAGATCGGCATCACCAACGGTGTCAGTTGCCTCAGCCGTGGTTTCGGGAACCTCTGCCGCCTCCGGTTCCGGAGCGGTCACCGCCACTTCCGGTTTTTTCGTCAGTGGCGTGTTCAGAGACAGCACGGCCCCCAACACTAAAACAACGATCGTTCCCACGATCATCCCGCCGACAAATCCGCCCATAACAATTGCCTCTCGTCCTGGTCCTGCTTCGATCGCATGTTCGCCGTCTGTTGCGGCATTTGCTTGCCGCGGCCTCAGGAACCGGATGTCCCCTTGACGCTGCCGCACAAGCCTGAGCATGTATGTTCCGACATTATACCGTGGCCCGGGGCTGTATCGCCAGCCCGAAATGCCCAAGCCGAGACAAGTGCCCAAATGCTGCTGCTGATCGACAACTACGACTCGTTTACTTACAACCTCGTACACTATTTAGGCGAACTTGGTGCCGAAATGGTCATTCGGCGGAATGATGCCCTGGATGTTCAGGAAGCCATGGCGATGAACCCGGCAGGCATCCTGCTGAGTCCTGGCCCCTGCGATCCCGATCAGGCGGGAATCTGTCTCGCCCTGACCGAAGCCGCAGCTGAGACGAAGACGCCGCTAATGGGCGTGTGTCTGGGCCACCAGACCATCGGACAGGCCTTTGGCGGCGATGTCATCCGCTGTCATGAGATCGTCCACGGCAAGATGGGCACTATGCACCACACCGGACAAGGTCTGTTTGCCGGGCTGCCCACGCCGTTCGAGGCGACCCGTTACCATTCACTGGTGGTCGATCCCAACACCCTGCCCGACTGCCTAGAGGTCACTGCAAAACTGGAAGATGGCACCATCATGGGCCTGCAGCACAAAGAGCTGCCCATCCACGGCGTTCAGTTCCATCCGGAATCCATCGCCTCCGAGCACGGCCACGCGCTGCTCAAGAATTTCCTGTCCGAGATGAAAGTTCCCGCATGAGCGACGCTCTGAAACCGCTGATCGGAGCCGCCGCCGACCGGCCTCTGACCCGCGACGAGGCCGAGCAGGCCTTTGGCATCCTGTTTGACGGCGAAGCCACGCCAAGCCAGATCGGTGGGTTGTTGATGGCAATGCGCACCCGCGGTGAAACGGTCGCCGAGTATGCCGCCGCCGCCGCCGTGATGCGCGCGAAGTGCAACGCAGTCAAAGCGCCCGCGGGTGCCATGGATATCGTCGGCACCGGGGGTGACGGCAAGGGTACGCTGAACATCTCGACAGCTACGGCCTTTGTTGTGGCTGGCGCCGGTGTGACTGTGGCCAAACATGGTAACCGCAATCTCAGCTCGAAATCCGGGGCGGCAGACGCTTTGGGGCAGCTGGGCATCAACGTGATGGTCGGTCCGGAAGTTGTTGAAAATGCTTTGAATGAGGTCGGCATCGGCTTCATGATGGCGCCAATGCACCACCCGGCCATTGCACATGTCATGCCATCTCGGCAAGAGCTCGGCACCCGCACGATTTTCAACATCCTTGGGCCCCTCACCAACCCGGCCGGTGTCAAACGCCAACTGACCGGGGCCTTCAGCCGCGACCTTATCCGGCCGATGGCGGAAACGCTGGGCCTGCTTGGTTCGGACCGCGCATGGCTGGTGCACGGATCGGATGGCACCGACGAACTGACCATCACCGGCATCAGTTGGGTCGCCGCGCTTGAAGACGGCATTGTCAAAGAGGTTGAGCTTCATCCCGAAGACGCTGGCCTGCCGGTGCATCCGTTCGAGGACATCCTCGGCGGCACGCCCGAAGAAAACGCGGTTGCTTTCCGCGCGCTGCTGGACGGGCAGCCCTCGGCCTATCGCGACGCAGTGCTGCTGAACTCTGCCGCCGCTCTGGTGGTTGCAGACGCAGCTACCGACCTAAAGGACGGGGTTGCCAAAGCCGTCGAAAGCATAGACAGCGGAAAAGCCAAAGAAAAAATCGCCGCACTGGCCCAAAAGACTCAGGAGGCCGCATGACAGAGACGGTACTGGACAAGATCAAGGCCTATAAGCTGGAGGAAGTCGCCGCCGACAAGGCAGCGAAACCTCTGGACCTTCTGGAGGGTGAAGCAAGGTTTGCCTCTGAGGTGCGCGGCTTTGCTGCCGCCCTGCAAGCCGCAACGCGCAAGGGTTATGGTCTGATTGCCGAGGTTAAGAAAGCCAGCCCCTCCAAAGGCCTGATCCGCCCGGATTTCGATCCACCTGCACTGGCCAAGGCCTATGAAGATGGCGGCGCAGCCTGCCTTTCGGTGCTGACCGACACGCCCAGTTTCCAAGGTGCAAAAGAATATCTGACCGAAGCCCGCGCAGCCACGTCGCTGCCCGCGCTGCGCAAAGATTTCATGTACGACCCCTATCAGGTGATCGAAGCGCGCGCGTTGGGTGCGGATTGCATTCTGATCATCATGGCCTCGGTCGAGGACAGTCAGGCCGCCGAGCTGGAGCAGACCGCATTTGACTGGGGCATGGACGTTCTGATCGAAGTTCATGACGAGGCCGAGCTGGAGCGCGCGACGCAGTTGAAAAGCCCTCTGATCGGGATAAACAACCGGAACCTCAAAACCTTCGAGACCTCGCTTGACACCACACGCAGGTTGTCGAAGTTGGTTCCGGGCGACAGGACCATCGTATGTGAAAGCGGTCTGAGCAAGCCCGAAGATCTGGCGGATATCGCCCGCTATGGCGCGCGTTGTTTCCTGATCGGTGAAAGTCTGATGCGTCAGGACGATGTCACCGCTGCGACACGTCAACTGCTGGCAAACCCGCTGATTCCCGGAGTGATGTGATGCCCCTGACCCATTTCGACGCTCAGGGACAGGCGCATATGGTCGACGTGTCGGACAAGGCCGTGACCGATCGTGTGGCAGTTGCTGCCGCCCATATCAAAATGGCGCAAGAGACCTTTGAGCTGATCTCTGAAGGCCGGGCCAAGAAGGGTGACGTTCTGGGTGTGGCGCGGTTGGCCGGAATCATGGGGGCCAAGAAAACACCCGACCTGATCCCATTGTGCCACCCGCTTCCGGTGACCAAAGTGGCGGTTGAGCTGACACTGGACCCCGATCTGCCAGGCGTTCAGATCGAGGCAACCGTCAAGACTTCGGGCCAGACCGGGGTTGAGATGGAGGCGCTGACCGCGGTTTCCACCGCCGCGTTGACCGTTTACGACATGACCAAGGCTGTCGACAAAGCCATGGAGATCGGCGGGATCCGTGTTCTTCTGAAAGACGGTGGGAAATCAGGACGTTACGAGGCGAAATGATTACGGTCGAAGACGCCCGGGCACTACTGTTTGATCTTGTTTCTCCGCTAAACGGCGAAACGGTCCCGCTTGCTGAAACCGCTGGACGCGTGCTGGCGCAGGATGTCAGCGCAACCCGAAATCAGCCCCCCTTTGCCGCGTCTTCCATGGACGGTTATGCGCTGAAGTCGGCCGAGGTCGAACTGCACGCGATGTTCAAGGTCATCGGAGAATCCGCTGCCGGTCGTCGGTTCGAAGGCACCGTCGGGCCGGGCCAGGCGGTGCGTATCTTCACCGGCGCTCCGGTGCCCGAAGGTGCAGATTTCGTTGTTATTCAAGAAGATACCGAACGGCGCGGCGATCTTCTGACAATCACTGACGACCCCGGATCCAAAACCAACATCCGCCCCGCCGGTATCGATTTTCGAACCGGTACCCATATTTCGGCACCGCGCGTTTTGCGACCCGAGGACGTTGCGTTGATGGCGGCCATGAACATTCCGGCTGTCCCAGTTACGCGAAAACCCGTCGTTGCACTGATCTCGACCGGCGATGAATTGGTGATGCCGGGCGAAACACCCGGCCCGGATCAGATCATCGCCTCAAACACATTTGGCCTGAAAGCCCTGCTGGAAAACGCAGGTGCGCAGGTACGTGTCCTGCCAATTGCGCGTGATACCGTTGCCTCGCTTGAGACAGCGTTTGGGCTGGCAGAAGGTGCCGATCTGGTCGTAACCATCGGCGGCGCGTCGGTTGGTGAATATGATCTTGTCGCCGATGTCTCGCAGTCGCTGGGGATGGAGCGGTCTTTCTACAAGATCAGGATGCGCCCTGGGAAACCCCTCATGGCCGGTCGATTAGGCGATGCTGCGATGGTTGGTTTGCCGGGAAATCCCGTCAGTGCAATGGTTTGCGGCTATCTCTTCCTAATCCCGATGGTACGCCGCATGTTGGGTATCGAACAGGTCTTAGCCCCGTTTCAGCGCGCCCGCCTGGCCGAACCGATCGGCGAAAACGGCCCGCGCGAGCATTATATGCGCGCGATACTGGACCACACGGGCATTCGCGCGTGTGCGGATCAGGACAGCTCGCTGCTTAGTGTTTTGGCGCAAGCCAATGCCCTTTTGGTGCGCGAACCTCATGATCCGGCACGCCCCGCCGGGGATGAAGTGTTGTATCTGCCGATCTAGGTGGCGCTCAAATCCGTTGACACAAAACGTGAACATGCGTAGAACAAAAGAAAACGCATGACCGACGAGGTGTGAGCAATGCTGACCAAGAAACAGTTGGATTTGTTGGAATTCATCCACAAACGCGTTCAGGTGGACGGTGTTCCGCCCAGTTTCGATGAAATGAAGGCCGCGTTGGATTTGCGGTCGAAATCCGGCATCCATCGCCTGATCACTGCGCTGGAAGAACGCGGCTTTATCCGCCGCCTCGCCCACCGCGCCCGCGCGATTGAGATCGTCAAACTGCCAGAAAGCCTTGGCGGAGAACCCACGGCTGCCTTCAAGCCACGCGTGATCGAGGGCGACAGGCCCGAAGGTCCGCGTCCGGCGAATTTCGAACCGGTGACCGTGGACGCAATGGAATTGCCGGTGATGGGTCGCATCGCGGCAGGTGTTCCGATTGAGGCGATCAGCCATGTATCGCACCGCGTTGCTGTTCCGGGCAGCATGGTTTCGGGCAAAGGCGAGCACTACGCGCTGGAAGTTCGCGGAGATTCGATGATCGATGCGGGCATCAACGACGGCGATGTTGTAGTCATCCGTGAAACCAGAGTGGCGGATAACGGCGACATCGTTGTGGCGCTGGTCGAGGATCAGGAAGCTACGCTCAAACGGTTCTTTCGTCGAGGCAATGCCATCGCGCTCGAGGCGGCGAACCCCGCCTATGAAACCCGCGTTCTGCCCGAGGACAAGGTCAAGGTTCAAGGGCGGCTGGTTGGTCTGATCCGTAGCTACTGAGTGTGCTGAGAATGTTGGTCTCCGGACCTTTCCGGGGACCACAATCGATTGCCGATAGCCTCTCGGCTGGTCGTCACACCATCTTTCGACAAAGCCAGACTTCCGGTTTCTTTCAAGCGCTCCGGGTCGAAAAGGCCGCATTCTCCGGTCAGGTTCAGAGCAACCGCTGAAACCACGATTTGGTTCTTTTTGCATTCCTCGAACCCGTGGGCCGCGCGTTTTCCTGTGATGTGGACCAGTTCCTTGCTTTGCCAGATATAACGTTGAATACCGCCCGCCTTGTCCGGCCATCGGCGGGCTGCTTTGACCTGATCCACGCCATCCCCATCGTTTTCCAACCAAACAGTCGCAATAAAACCGCTGCCTTTTTCCTTGCTGAGCGCGCGACCGCTTTCAGTCATGACACCGACCAGCCCGCCGGAATCTGCAATCAGAATGTCGGGCCTCTGCCCCTGCCCCCATAGCAGAAAAGCTGCTGCAATGGGGGCAATGCCAATCCATTTCGCCTGCCCGCGCCATAACGCCAACCACAAAGCTCCAAGGGCGAACATAGGCAAAACATAATGCGGGGGGCTGACGACAAAACCCTGCGCTCCGTCCAGACCCGAAACCTTGTCCGAGACGATCAGAATCCACCGCAGCCCCAGACCCATGACGTGTAACGCCAGCGCCTCCAGCCCGAACGGAGCCAACAACGCCGCGACAAAGGCCGCCGGCACCACGATCGTTCCCATAACCGGCACCGAGAGCATGTTGGCCAACAACCCATAGTGCGACATCGTGTTGAAATGCGCTGCCCCAATCGGTGCTGTCGCCAACCCTGCAATGGCCGACGACAAAAGCAGTCCGACCACTGGTTTCGTCCATTTCGGACCCGGTAACGGCCCATAATCCCGCAACTGGCCAAACACGGCGACAAGCGCAGTTGTTGCGGCAAACGACATCTGGAACCCGGGGCTTAACAGGGACTCAGGACGTAGGATCAGGACGATTAAGGCCGCAACAGCAACGACGCGAAGGGAAATCGCACGTCGGTCGATCAGGATCGCCCCCAACATGACGCTGGCCATAACAAACGCCCGCTCGGTAGCGACGTTGCCACCCGACAGCATCAGATAGATAACGGCCGCAACAAGCGCACAGAGCGCCGCCAGTTTGCGCACAGGAAATCGCAAAGCCACCGAGGGAATGGCAGATAGCGCCAACCGAAAAACCAGAAATACAAATCCGGTCAGCAGCCCCATATGCAATCCGGATATTGCCAACAAATGCGCAAGGTTTGAGGCACGCAGCGAATTCAGCGTCTTTTGCTCCATACCGCTGCGGTCGCCGGTTGTGACGGCAGCCGCGAACCCGCCGATCTCACCGGGCAAGATTGAGCGTACCCTGTCGGAAATCGCCATACGCCAAGCGGTGATGCGCACCCCCTTGGTCGCGTCCTCCGGCGGCGCGACCGTCATCACCGGGACCCGCGTGTACCCGACCGCGCCAAGGCGCTGAAACCAGGCGTGGCGGCGGAAATCGAACCCTCCGGGTTCCACCGGGCCTTGTGGCGGAGACAGATGGCCCGTGGTCATGATCCTTTGTCCTGGCGCTAGCGTGGCCGGGTCGCCATGTAAGGAAAGTCGAACGCGCTGCGGTCTGCGGTCCTCGGGTACATCCCTTAAGCGCACCTGGTCCAGCGTCACCCGCAACGCGTCCGAAGCAGAGCGGTCCATGGCTACGACCCGCCCCTCGACCGGGCCGTAATAGCGCCAGGACAGAACCGGCTCTGCGACTGAGTGGGCCCGTGCACCGGCAAGCATAAAACCTGCCGCGATCAACGCCCCCCCTATTGCCAACGCAGCCCAACCGGTCCGCATCTTGCGGCCGGCCCAGACTAAAGCCACGATCAGCGCCAGCAGACACGAGTACACCTGCCAGTCCGGTTCGAACCGGAGGCTGAAGTACAGACCAATACCGACAGCCAGACATACCGGTGACCACTGGAACAAATACCCTGTCTGGTTCAGCAATGCGGCGTCGACCCTTGCCAGAACACGCATGGTTGCCCCCGTCCTTCGGGCTCGTTAGACAGGCGCCAAACTATGCCAGACACGGTTACCAAAAGGTTAATCCACACAATGTCCGATCAGGTCGTCACACGTTTCGCCCCCTCGCCCACTGGTTTTTTGCATATCGGCGGCGCCCGTACAGCGCTGTTTAACTGGCTTTATGCCCGCGGGCGCGGTGGAAAGTTCCTGCTTCGGATTGAGGACACCGACCGCGAGCGCTCCACCCCCGAGGCGACTGCAGCAATCCTGCAGGGTATGGAGTGGCTGGGTTTGGATCATGATGGCGACGTGATCAGCCAGTTTGAAGGGGCCGCGCGCCATGCCGAAGTCGCGCATCAACTGTTGGCGGAAGGCAAGGCATACAAGTGCTTTTCGTCGCAGGATGAAATCGCCGAATTCCGCGAAAAGGCCCGGGCCGAGGGCAAGTCGACCTTGTTCCGCAGCCCCTGGCGTGAGGCCGACCCGGCGACCCATCCGGACGCGCCCTTTGTGATCCGCATCAAGGCCCCGCAAGACGGTGTGACTGTGATCCACGATCAGGTGCAAGGCGACGTGACCATTCGCAACGACCAGTTGGACGACATGATCCTGCTACGCTCGGACGGGACTCCGGTCTATATGCTGGCCGTGGTTGTGGACGATCACGACATGGGCGTGACCCACGTAATCCGGGGCGATGACCACCTGAACAACGCCGCCCGTCAGATGATGATCTATGAGGCAATGGACTGGGACGTGCCGGTCTGGGCCCATATCCCGCTGATTCACGGTCCGGACGGCAAGAAACTGTCGAAACGCCACGGTGCATTGGGCGCTCAGGAATACCAGGCGATGGGATACCCTGCCGCAGGTATGCGCAACTATCTGGCCCGTCTCGGCTGGAGCCACGGCGACGACGAATTCTTTACTGACGAACAGGCCAAAGAGTGGTTCGATCTGGACGGAATTGGTAAAAGTCCTGCCCGTTTTGACTTGAAAAAGCTCGAAAATCTCTGCGGACAGCATATTGCGATTTCCGACGATGCCGCACTGCGGCAGGAAATCGAAGCCTATCTGGACGCGGCGGAACTTCCAGCTCTGACTTCCACACAATCGAGTGATCTTGAACGTGCGATGTATTGTCTTAAGGACCGCGCGCGCACCTTCCCGGAACTCCTTGAAAAAGCACATTTTGCCTTGATTTCTCGGCCCATTCAGCAAGACGAGAAGGCCGCCAAGGCGCTACAATCTGTATCCGACGGTATACTGAAAGAATTGACGCCGCACGTGCAAAATGCTAGCTGGTCGCGGAACGAACTGGAGGAGGCCCTCAACGCCTTTGCTGAGGCACAGGGGATCAAGTTTGGCAAATTGGCCGGTCCGCTCAGGGCTGTACTGGCAGGACGAGCCGTAACACCTTCGGTTTTTGACATGATGCTTGTGCTGGGGCGCGAAGAAACCCTGGCGCGGCTATCCGACGCAGCAAACTAATCCTGGGTTCATATTCAGGTAACGCTGCTCCGCTACGACCCGGTTAGCACACCCGTGTGTTACCGCCGAACGCATAGCCGATCACTCTTTCGGCGCGCGCATGAACGAGGAAGGGACAAAAATGACCGACAACAAAACAGCCACTCTGAAAGTCCATGGGGAAACTTACGAGTTGCCGGTTCATTCGCCAACCGCGGGACCAGACGTAATCGACATCCGCAAGCTCTATGGTCAGGCTGGCGTATTTACTTACGACCCCGGCTTCACGTCGACCGCCAGCTGCGACAGCACCATCACTTATATCGATGGTGAAAAGGGCGAGCTGCTGCACCGTGGCTATCCGATCGACCAACTGGCCGAGAAATCTCACTTCCTCGAAGTTTGCTACCTGCTGCTGTACGGAGAGCTGCCTGTCGCCAAGGATCTGGAAAAGTTCGAGACCACGATCACCAAGCACACGATGCTGCACGAGCAGATGCAGTATTTCTATCGCGGATTCCGTCGTGACGCACACCCGATGGCAATCATGGTTGGCGTTGTGGGCGCCATGTCGGCCTTCTATCACGATTCGACCGACATTTCAGACCCGCGCCAGCGCGAAATCGCTTCGCACCGTCTGATCGCCAAGATGCCGACCATCGCGGCCTGGGCTTACAAGTATCACACAGGTCAGCCCTTCGTGTATCCGCGCAACGATCTGGACTATGCATCGAACTTCCTGCGTATGTGCTTCAGCGTCCCGGCCGAAGAATATGAGGTCAACCCGATCCTCAGCCGCGCGATGGACCGCATCTTTACCCTGCACGCGGATCACGAGCAGAACGCGTCGACGTCGACCGTGCGTCTGGCGTCGTCTTCAGGCGCGAACCCGTTTGCCTGTATCGCTGCTGGCATTGCCTGCCTGTGGGGACCGGCCCACGGTGGTGCAAACCAAGCCTGTCTTGAGATGCTAGAAGAGATCGGCTCGGTCGATCGCATCCCTGAATACATCGCCCGTGCCAAGGACAAAGACGATCCGTTCCGCCTGATGGGCTTTGGCCACCGCGTCTATAAGAACTTCGACCCGCGCGCCAAGGTGATGAAGCAATCGGCAGACGAAGTGCTGGATTTGCTGGGTATCGAGGACAATCCGAAACTGCAGGTCGCTAAAGAGCTGGAACGCGAAGCTCTGGAGGATCCGTATTTCGCCGAGAAGAAACTGTTCCCGAATGTGGACTTCTACTCGGGCATCATCCTCGAGGCGATGGGATTCCCGACCTCGATGTTCACCCCGATCTTTGCGCTGTCGCGCACTGTTGGCTGGGTGAGCCAGTGGAAAGAAATGATCGCCGATCCTCAGAACAAAATTGGTCGTCCGCGCCAGCTCTATCTGGGCGAAACCTTGCGCGATTATGTCGACATCGAAAAACGCTGATCACCGCGATTGAACACCAAAGCCCCGGACCTTCCCCCGGGGCTTTTTGTTATAGGAAACTCAACTGATCCCCGATCTGGACCGGGCGCGCGAACAAATCGCATCGCAACGGCGGCGTGCGGATCGCCAGCCCCAGACGCTTTACCGCCAAGGAGAAACGCTTGGCTATCAACTCCGCATACTCGCCTTCGCCGCGCATCCGGTGGCCCCATCGAGGATCATAGTCTCTGCCTCCGTGCATTTCGCGCAGTTTGGACATGACCTTTTCGGCACGCTCGGGTTCATGATCTTGCAGCCAGCGTTGCCACAACTCCGACACTTCGCGCGGCAGGCGTAACATGATCCAGCTGGCCGCATCGGCGCCTGCGTCCCTGCCCGCCTCAAGCAGATGTTCCAGTTCATGGTCCGTCAAACCGGGAATCACCGGAGAAGTCATGACCCGCACCGGGACGCCCGCCTCGGTCAGGCGACGAATGATGGCTAACCTTCGCCGCGGCGACGGTGCGCGCGGCTCCATCCGCCGGGACAGATCGGCATTCAACGTGGTCAGAGAAATCCCAACGCGCACCAATCCCTTAGCAGCCATGGGCGCTAGAATATCCAAATCCCGTTCGATCAACGCACCTTTGGTGACAATGCCGATCGGGTGGTGGAAGTCCCTCAGGATCGATAGGCAATCCCTTGTAATTTCGTTGCTTTTCTCAATCGGCTGATATGGGTCTGTATTTGTTCCCAAAGCGATAGTTGCGACTTTGTACCCTTTGGACGACAGCTCTTTGCGCAGAATATCCGCCGCATTCGGTCGGGCGATCAGACGAGTTTCAAAATCCAGCCCTGGCGACAATCCAAGATAGGCGTGGGTCGGACGCGCAAAGCAATAGACGCAACCATGTTCGCAACCGCGATACGGGTTGATCGAGCGATCAAATGGCAGATCCGGCGAGCGGTTATATGTGATAAGGCTGCGCGCGACCTCATCCCTGACATCGGTACGCAGCGGCGGGAGATCCTCTTCAAGTTCCCAGCCGTCGTCGCAGGGCACGGCGTCGAATTGCTCGAACCGGCCCGCTGTATTTGTGACGGCTCCCCGGCCCCGGATATGCGGTGCTGTCATTTTGTTCCCTATATGTTCTCATGTCGTACATACAGATGATCGCGCGACCCGGCAAGCAGACCTTAGAGTTTCTCTTTTTTTCAACCAATTGCGCGTTGCAAAGTCGGTCGGCAATAAAATGAACGGAATGCAGGATCATCTTGCAGAAAATTCCGTCGAGCCCGCAAAAAATATGACGTATAGGTCGGTCTCGAAACCACTGAGGTCGCAATCGTCACAGCCAAACTGCGGCGATTTGGCCAAAACGGCAAAAATGCCACCACGGGCCTAAGGCCCGCAAAGCTCAGGGAAGCGCCTCATGTCCGACGAAGAAGACATCGTCCTGTCCGAACTCAACGACGAAGAGCTTGTCGAACAAATGTTCGACGATCTTTACGACGGCCTGAAAGAAGAGATCGAAGAAGGTACGAACATCCTGCTGGAACGCGGATGGACCCCCTACGACATCCTGACCAAAGCTCTGGTCGGTGGTATGACCGTTGTGGGCCACGATTTCCGTGACGGCATCCTGTTCGTCCCCGAAGTTCTGCTGGCCGCAAACGCGATGAAGGGTGGTATGTCCATCCTCAAGCCGCTGCTGGCTGAAACCGGCGCACCACGCGTTGGCAAGATGGTCATCGGCACCGTTAAGGGCGACATCCACGACATCGGCAAGAACCTTGTTTCGATGATGATGGAAGGCGCCGGCTTTGAAGTTGTCGACATCGGCATCAACAACCCGGTCGAAAACTATCTGGAAGCACTGGAAACCGAAAAGCCCGACATTTTGGGCATGTCGGCCCTGCTGACCACGACCATGCCCTACATGAAGGTCGTGATCGACACCATGGTCGAGCAAGGCCTGCGCGAAGAGTACATCGTTCTGGTCGGCGGCGCGCCGCTGAATGAAGAGTTCGGCAAAGCGATCGGTGCCGACGGTTACTGCCGAGACGCCGCTGTGGCCGTGGAAATGGCCAAGGACTTCGTCTCGCGCAAGCACAACCAACTGGCCGGTTGATCGGACACGTAAAAATGTTCAGGGGCCGTCCGGTTATCGGGCGGCCCTTTTTTGTTTCCGCAGGCCACACTATCTGTCGCATAGCTTCCGAGGGGGTACCCAATGCAGCAGGACAAATTGCCGGACGACGCCAGCCTGACCACCAAGGGCTACGCTTCTGATACGCAGGGGCAGATTCTACTGTTGGCCTGTGGCGCGCTCGCACGTGAAATTCTGGACCTGAAGCAGCGAAACGGCTGGGATCACATGGCCCTGACCTGCCTGCCCGCAATTCTGCACGTCCACCCGGAAAGGATCACTCAGGCGGTACAGGACGCAGTGGCCAAGCACCGCGATCAGTATGATCAGATCTTTGTCGTCTATGCCGATTGCGGCACGGGTGGTCTGCTGGAGCAAGCCTGCAAAGAGCTGGGCGTTGAGATGGTCAAGGGCCCTCACTGTTATTCCTTCTTCGAAGGGAATCAGGCCTTTGAGGCCCGCGGTGAAGATGAGACCACCGCCTTTTATCTGACCGATTTTCTGGCGCGGCAGTTCGATGCCTTTGTTTGGAAGCCCCTTGGCCTCGACCGGCACCCAGAACTGCGTGACATGTACTTTGGTAATTACACCAAATTGATCTACCAGGCGCAGATCGACGATCCGGACCTGACCGCCCGTGCCCGTGAATGCGCGGAGCGAATGGGGCTGGAGTTCGAACGCCGTTTTACCGGCTATGGCGATCTGGAATCTACGTTGACGGACTGGGCTACCCGCAAACCGGCGGGCTGATCCGCGTCAGGCGTTTTCCTGCGCGACGTCGCGGATGCGTTCGATCATCGCGCGCAGCCCATTCGAACGCTGCGCCGACAGGTGATCGTTCAGGCCCAGACGCGCCAGTTCACCACCTGCGTCCACCTTGGGAACCTCGCCAACCGGCAGGCCGTTATACAGCGACCGCAGAACCGCAATCAGCCCACGCACGATCAGCGCGTCGCTGTCACCGTCAAACCGAAAAACGCCGGCCTCGATGATCGGGTGCAGCCAGACCTGACTGGCACAGCCATGAACCTTGGTCGCCGGCACCTTGAGCGCGTCGTCCAGCGGCTCCATCGCTTTGCCCTGATCGATCACATGGCGATACCGGTCTTCCCAGTCCTCCAGAAACTCGAAATCCTCGACGATTTCCTCAAAGGCAGGCGTGGCCATTTTGCGGCAGTCCTTTTGTTGCGATCACATCTGTGACCTATGCCGCCGACCTGCGCCTGTCCACCCCCAAGCGTGGCTTTTCAAACAGAGGAATTTGCGGTAACCCATTGCTGGAATTACTGCTCTGGACGTCTGTACCATGAAAAAATCGTTTACTGTTCTTCTGGTCGCCGCCCTGACCGTCTCTGCCTGTGGCAACTGGGGGGACTCGCGGGCCAACCCGTCCAACTGGTTTGGATCAAGCACACCGGCTGATCCGACAGAAACGTCGCCCGATGATGCCGATGCGCTGATTCCGGAACAAAGGGAAGGCGGCGGGCTGTTCTCACGAGCCGACCCCGTGGACACCAGCGTTCCGATCGCCAGAATTGACGAGTTACGGATCGATCCAACGCCGGGTGGCGCAATTGTCTACGTGGCGGGCACCGCAGCGCGGCAAGGGGCTTATAACGCTCAGCTTGTGCGCACTGAGAGTGAAGAGAACGAAAAGAACGGCGTTCTGGAATTCACCTTCCGCGTGAATTACCCCAACAAGGCGACCAATCAAGGCACCGAGCGGTCACGCATGGTATCTGACGCCATCAACATCAGCCAAAAAGAATTGGAAAGCACTCGTCTGGTGCGGGTCGTAGGAGGGCAGAACGCTTTGGAGTCCCGTCGCCGGTAACCCGCGTTAAAGGGACACGACCTCGACGTTCTGGCCCTTAGCGGCCAGTGCGATCTTGCCTTCGCAAAGCTTCAGCGCATCTTCTCCGAACACCTCGAACCGCCAGCCAGACATGGAGGGCAACTCGCGCTCGCCCGCTGCAATCTGGTCCAGTTCCGAACTGGTGGCGATCAACTTGGCGGCCACGCCCGAGCTTTCGGTCTTTGACTTCAACAACACCCGTAGCAAGTCCGCCAGTGCCGGGTTCACCTTCAGCTTGTCACGGCTGTTATCCACACGCGGCAATTGATCCGATGGGCAGTTTACGCCCTTCTTCACCGCGGCCAGAATCCCTTCGGCAATCGCGCCCTTGCGTGCCTCGCGCAACAGCAGGCGCGAGCCCCCCAGATCAGACGGCGATTTCGGCTTGGTCGAGGCCAACTCGATCAGAGCGTCATCCTTGAACACACGGCTGCGCGGGACGTTGTTTTCCTGCGCGTAAGCCTCACGGAACTGCGCCAGCTCGCGCACGACTGCCAGGAACTTGGCCGAATTCGTCCGGGTTTTTACACGCTTCCACGCATCTTCGGGGCGAATATCATAGGTCTGCGACTGGGTCAGCGCGCGCAGCTCCTCGGCCACCCAATGGCTGCGCTTCGTTTTCTTCAATTGCGCCGCAAGGTATTCATAAATCTGGCGCAGATGAGTCACATCGGCCAAAGCATAGGTCTTTTGCGCCTCGGACAAAGGCCGCCGGGACCAGTCGGTAAAGCGCGAGGTCTTATCGACCCCCTGCTTGCAGATCTTTCGCACCAGCGTCTCATATCCGACCTGCTCACCAAAGCCGCAGACCATCGCCGCAACTTGTGTGTCGAACAACGGTGTCGGGAAAACGCTCGCCTCGACCCAGAAGATTTCAAGATCCTGACGGGCGGCGTGGAATACCTTGACCACGTTTTCATTGCCGAACAGCTCATACAGCGGAGCCAGAGACAACCCATCGGCCAGCGGATCAACCAGAACCGCGCTGTCCTCATCCTCGGACGGGACAGCCAACTGAATCAGGCAAAGTTTCGAATAATAAGTCCGTTCGCGCAGAAACTCAGTATCTACGGTGACATAGTCATATTCCGCCGCGGCCTTGCAGAAATCGGCCAGCTCTTGCGTCGTTGTCAGGGTTTTCATGCGCGGTGCTGTTCTTGCTCTTGTTATCTAAGGCTGATCATCTTGTCCGTACCCAGCCGTAGTGCAGAC
This sequence comes from Ruegeria sp. ABF4_144, assembly GCF_056160045.1. NCBI lineage: Bacteria > Pseudomonadati > Pseudomonadota > Alphaproteobacteria > Rhodobacterales > Roseobacteraceae > Ruegeria > Ruegeria sp. ABF4_144. The sequence goes on along the minus strand of NZ_JBSWWK010000001.1, from coordinate 1,320,030 downwards.
CATAGGCCGATTATAACATATGTGTAAATCACCCTGAGACGTTCAGGGCAGCAACACCGGAGTCCGATCCTCACTGGCGTAACGGCGCAACACTGCGGGATAGAGTTTGTGTTCCCAAACCAGCACGCGGGAGGCCAGGTCTTCGGGCGTGTCACCGGGTTCGATGCTCACGCGAGCCTGCCCGAGGATCGGGCCGTCATCCAGCGCCGCCGTCACCTCATGCACCGAACATCCGTGCTCCTCGTCCCCGGCCTCGATGGCGCGGGCATGGGTGTTGAGCCCTTTGTATTTCGGCAGCAGCGAAGGGTGAATGTTCAGCATCCGCCCCTGAAAGCGTGAGACGAAATCGCCTGTCAGAACCCGCATGAAGCCGGCAAGGCAGACGATGTCCGGCTGGGCCTGTTCCAGCGGTTTCAGCAGTTCAGCCTCGAACGCAGCGCGGTCGCCCCCGAACGGGCGGTGATCCACCGAAGCAGTCGCGATACCGCGCGCGGCGGCCTTTTTCAGCCCGCCGGCTTCAGCGTCATTAGACAGCACCAGACAAGGGCGCGCCGGGTGATCTCCAACCATGCTGTCGACCAGCGACACCATATTGGACCCGCCCCCCGAGATCAGGATAGCGACGCGCTTGTGGCTCACAGCAGTTGGCCCGAATAAGCCATGCCGGGTGTGTCGGTGACGGTGCCCAGACGTGAGACTGTCTCGCCTGCTTCGGCTAGCAGAGCGGTCAATTCGTCGGCGCGACCCTCGGCGCAGACGACAATCATGCCGATGCCGCAATTGAAGGTCTTCAGCATCTCGGCCTCGGCGATCCCACCGGTTTCGGCCATCCAGCGGAAGACGGGCGGCAGATCCCAAGCGTTCAGGTCGATCTCAGCACCCAACCCCTCGGGCAGGACACGTGGCAGGTTTTCCGTCAGACCACCGCCGGTGATATGGGCCAGCGCGTGCACGCCCCCCGCCCGGATCGCCTGCAGCGCAGGTTTGACATACAACCGAGTCGGGGTCAGCAGAGCCTCACCCAGTGTGCCCTCGCCAAAAGGCGATGCGGCATCCCAGCCCAGCCCCGACATCTCAACCAGTTTGCGCACCAGCGAATAGCCGTTGGAATGCACCCCGTTCGAGGCCAGACCCAGCAGAACATCGCCCTGCTGAACGCCCGCTGGCAGATGCGCACCACGCTCCATCGCGCCGACCGAGAACCCGGCCAAATCGAAGTCACCATCGGGGTACATGCCCGGCATCTCGGCCGTCTCACCACCGATCAGCGCACACCCGGACTGAACGCAGCCCTCGGCAATGCCTTCGACGATCCGCGCGGCGGTGTCGGTGTCCAGCTTGCCAGTGGCAAAATAATCCAGGAAAAACAGCGGCTCGGCGCCCTGACAGATCAGGTCGTTGACGCACATCGCGACCAGATCGATACCGACGCCATCCACCACACCGGTATCAATGGCGATCCGCAACTTGGTCCCCACACCATCGGTCGCACCCACCAGAATCGGGTCTTGATACCCGGCATCTTTCAGATCGAAAAGGGCACCGAACCCGCCCAGCCCGCTCATCACGCCCGAGCGGTTGGTGCGCTTGGCCGCGGGCTTGATCCGGTCGACCAGAGCGTTCCCCGCATCAATATCAACGCCTGCATCGGCATAGGTGATTCCGTTCTTGCCCGTCGTCATGGCCAGCCCCTTATGAATGGTTCCCGCGCGGGTTATTCGATTGTGGCCCACGTTGCAACGGTCAGGCTTGACGCGGGCGTTCACCGTGATACTCAAAGCGCTCAGGCGGGCCTGTAGCTCAATTGGTTAGAGCAGAGCGCTCATAACGCTTTGGTTGCGGGTTCAAGTCCTGCCGGGCCTACCAAATCTCCGCCTCTCCCGATTTTTCTCCTCCCTGTGAAGCTGCATCCGGTCTTGCACTGTTTTCCCAAATCGCTTTCTTCTTGAACCCAGTGGCAAAGCACGAGGTCAAAAGGACATGGTTGAGACGATCCAGCCCCCGACCCGCCTTGTCGTCATCGTCGCGCCCAGCTTCAACATGTCGGCCACGATGGGCCTCATCGACCCTTTCCGGGCGGCCAACTATCTGGACGGACGATCCTATTTCAAATGGGAGTTTGCGTCGGAAGCCGGGGGCTTTTGTGTGGCCAGCAACGGCGCCGGAATCGAAACACAAGCTCTAGTTGATCTCGGTACCGAGCCGCCGAACATCGCCATCGTCTCGACCAGTTGGAACCCCGAAAGGCACCTGACCGACAGGCTTGGCAGCGTCTTGCGACAGTGGGCCCGGTCAGGTGCTACGCTGGGCGCGCTGGACACGGGTGCCTTTATTCTGGCGCAGGCCGGGTTGTTGAAGGGTAGGCGCGCGACCGTTCACTACGAACATATCGACGCTTTTCAAGAGCTCTACCCGGACATCGAAGTGCTCGAGAACCTGTATGCGCTGGATGGCAACCGGATCACCTGCTGCGGTGGTGGTGCCTCGGTGGATTTTGCGCTGCAGATCGTACAAGGGATTCACGGCAGCGCGTTAGCCAATGCGGCCGCGCGCTACATCTTTCACGACCGTCTCCGCGGTCCGGCCGCCATGCAACAGCCGGAAGGCAGCGAACCGTTGGGCGCCCTCGTGCCGGCCACCCTGAAAACAGCAATTCAGGTGATGGAGGCTCATCTGGAAGACCCCCTGCCCATCCCCGAGATTTGTAGTCTGGTCGGCATATCGCACCGCCAACTCGACCGGTTGTTTGCAGCCTACATCAAGAAAACGCCTGCCCTGTATTACCGCGATATCAGGCTGGACCGGGCGCGCGGGCTGGTGACGCAGACCGAACTGCCGATAGCGCAGGTTGCAATGGCGTCTGGCTTTGCCAGTCAGGTCCATTTCAGTCGGGCTTACAAAGACCGCTTCGGCCTACCGCCCAGTCAGGACCGAACCGAGGGTCGTGTGCCGTTCGAATACCGTGCCTGGCCGATGCACCGGAAGCCCAAAGCCTGACACTTTGGTGTGGCGTGAATAGTTAAACTGATGGCGCAAAAAGTTAAGCTCGACAGTGCGTTTCCGGGGAACATAGTTTTCAGCAAGCCAACTCGCCGGGTCAGTCCCTGGCGACTTTTGTGGAGCCCTGAAAATGAGCGCGCTACCAACCAAAGAGCAATTCGATCGGATTTCCGATGGGTTCAGCCCTGACCCGTTCAACACCCAATCCCTGAAAGCCGACGCCTATGTGGACCCAGCGTGGCACCAGGTGGACCTGAACGAGATACTCGCCAAAACGTGGCAATGGGTGTGTCACGTCGAAAAGCTGCGCACGCCCGGATCTTATGTAACCGTCGAAATCGCCAATCGCCCCGTTGTCGTGGTGCGCGACCGCGAGGGCACGCTGCGCGCCTTTTACAACGTCTGCAAACATCGCGCCCACCACCTTTTGTCTGGTGAGGGCGAAACGACCCGCATCATGTGCCCCTATCACGCCTGGGTCTACAAGCTGGACGGGCAACTGGTACGCGCACCCGAAACCGAAAACCTGACCAGCTTCAACACCAAGGACATCTGTCTGGATCAGGTGCAGGTCGAAGAGTTCGCGGGATTCATCTACGTCAATCTCGACCCTGACGCGCGGCCTCTGCGGGAGGTTTCTGGCAACCTAGATACCGAAATCCGCCACTGGGCTCCGGATATCGAGAACCTGACATTTGGCCACCGCCTGACCTATGACATCAAGTCGAACTGGAAGAACGTAGTCGACAATTTCCTTGAGTGCTACCACTGCCCAACTGCGCACAAGGATTTCTGCGACCTTGTGGACATGGACACTTACAAGGTGACCACGTACGGCATCTACTCCAGCCACATGGCCGAAGCAGGTAAAGGTGCGAACACCGCCTATGATGTCTCGAACGCCACCGTGCGGACCCACGCAGTTTGGTGGCTGTGGCCCACAACCTGTCTGATGCGCTATCCGGGGCGGTCGTCGATGATCGTGCTGAACATCATTCCGATTGGCCCCGACCGGACGCTGGAAACCTATGACTTCTTCCTAGAAACCCCTGAACCGGACGAGGCAGAACTGGAGGCGATCCGGTATCTCGACGAGGTTCTGCAACGCGAAGATATCGACATCGTCGAAAGCGTGCAGCGCGGCATGAGCACGCCTGCCTTCACCCAAGGGCGCATCGTGCATGACCCGAACGGTTCCGGCAAATCGGAACATGCCGTGCATCACTTCCACGGGCTGGTGCTGGACGCCTACGCGCAGGCGGCACCGTGACACGGCCGAATATCGTTGTGGTTATGGCCGACCAACTGGCGCCGCATTTCTGCGGTGCTTACGGCCATCCAACTGTGAAAACGCCTCATATGGATGGCTTGGCTGCGCGCGGGATGCGGTTTGATGCAGCTTATTGTAATTCACCGCTTTGCGCGCCGTCGCGGTTTGCCTTCATGTCGGGGCAACTGATCAGTCGGATCGCGGCCTATGACAATGCCAGTGAGTTCCGCGCCTCGGTCCCGACCTTTGCGCACTACCTGCAGGCGTTGGGCTATCGCACATGCCTGTCGGGCAAAATGCACTTCGTCGGCCCAGACCAAAAACATGGCTTTCAGGATCGCGTGACAACCGACATCTACCCATCGGACTTTGCCTGGACACCAGATTGGGAGGCCCCGGACGAGCGCATCGACAAGTGGTACCACAACATGCAGACGGTCAAGGAAAGCGGCGAAGCAATCGCCACCTTTCAAACCGACTATGATGACGAGGTTGAATTTGCCGCGCGCCGCTGGCTGATCGACCGTGGGCGCGACCGGGCAGCTGGGGATGAGGCCCCGTTCTGCATGATCGCCAGTTTCATCCACCCGCACGACCCCTATGTCGCCAAGCCAGAATGGTGGAATCTGTACTCAGACACAGACGTGCCGATGCCGGAATTCACCCTGACACCCGAGGAACAGGACCCGTTCTCGCGCCGGGTGATGGACGGGATTGAGGCCAGCTATGTCCCCCTGACCGAAGAGGAGGTCCGTCGCGCCCGCCGCGCCTATCTGGCAAATGTCAGTTACTTCGACAGCAAACTGGGCGCGATGGTCAAAACGCTTGATGAAATCGGAGAGCTGGACAACACCATCATCATCGTCACTGCTGATCACGGCGACATGCTGGGCGAGCGTGGACTGTGGTACAAAATGAACTTCTTTGAGCACTCTGCCCGCGTGCCGCTGATCATGGCTGGCCCCGGTGTGGCGCAAGGCACGGCGTCGAACGCCTGTTCCTTGCTCGATCTGCTGCCGACCTTCGTCGAGATTGCTGGGGGCAACGAAGCCATGTTCGGTGAGCCGATAGACGGACGCTCCCTAATGCCACTGGCGCGCGGTGAGGCAGATCCGGCCGATGAAGCCATCGGCGAATACTGCGCCGAGATGACGCCCTACCCGGTTTTCATGATCCGCAGCGGCACATTGAAATACATCCACTGCGATCCGGACCCACCACAGCTTTACGATCTGTCCATTGATCCGCTGGAAAAAGTGAATCGGGCGACAGACCCGGACTACGTAGATCAGGCCGCACACTTCGCCGCCCGCGTTGCGAAGCGATGGGACAGTGAGAAGCTTCGCACCGACGTGATCGCCACGCAAAAATCCCGGCGCGCTCTGCATGCTGCAATGGAGGCCAATCCGGGGGAAAGCTGGGATTACAATCCGCCACGCGATGCCTCTCAGGATTATGTTCGCAATCACATGGACTGGACCGTTGCGGCCAAACGCTACCGCTATCCGCCTTTGAAGGAGACCAACAAATGATGCTGAAAAGCAAAACCGCGCTTGTTACTGGCGGTCGCGGAGGGATTGGGCGCGCGATCGTGGGCCGGTTTTTGCGCGAAGGGGCGCAGGTCTATGCCGCCGATCTAACGCCCGAAGGGTCACTGGCCGCGCATGACGATGACGGCAGCATCTTTGTCAAACACGATGTGACACAGGAAGAGGACGCCATTGCGGCGATGGAGCAGGTTAGCTCAGATACCGGTAAGCTGGACATTCTGGTCAACGCTGCCGGGATCGAGATCGAGAAGACCATCGAAGAAACTACGCTGGAAGAATGGAATCTGTCCTTTGCAGTCAACGCCACCGGTACATTCCTGACCTCGAAACACGCGCTGCCCTTGATGAGGAAGGCGGCCAAGGGCGGTACGGCCTCGATCATCAATTTCGGCAGCTATGACGGGTTCATCGCCGACCCCGGCCTTGCCGCCTATTGCGCCACAAAAGGCGCGGTTCATGCGCTGACCAAAGCGATGGCCTGCGATCACGGCCCCGAAGGTATTCGCGTGAATGCGATCTGCCCCGGCTATGTCGACACCCCCATGTTGCAGAGCTTTTTCACCGGTGACGGCTCAGGCGGTGGCGGCAAAACCATTGACCAGCTTCAGCAAGCCGTGCGCGATGTGCACCCGATGCGCACCTATGGAACGCCGGACGACATCGCCAATCTGGTCAACTGGCTGGCCTCAGACGAGGCGCGTTATGCCAGCGGACAGCTTTGGGTTCTGGACGGCGGGCTGAGCGCGCAGGTTCAGCAGATGAAACTATGAGAGTTCCGGGCTGATGGGGGGAGACATGCAGACAAAAATGCTGATCAACGGAGAGATGGTCGCAGGCAATGGCGAACTTCTCTCGGTATTGGACCCGGCGACCGGAGGAACCGTCGCGCAGGTGCCTGAGGCCACGCCGGAACAGGTTGAGGCCGCAACACAAGCGGCACACGAGGCGTTTGAAACCTATCGCCTGAGCACGCCCGCCGAACGGGCCGGGTATCTGACCGCGATTGCCGAAGTGATCGAAGACAACATCGAGGAATTGGCCGAACTGGAAACGATGGACGTTGGCAAACCCTGGCCGATGGCTAGGGATGAGGAAATGCCGCTGACCATCGACACCTTCCGATTCATGGCCGGTGCTGCACGCACCATGACCGGATCCGTGGCCGGGGAATACGCAGCGGGCCATACTTCAATGATCCGCAAGGACCCGATTGGCCCTGTCGCCTCGATCGCGCCATGGAACTACCCGCTGATGATGGCCGCATGGAAGATCGCGGCTCCGCTGGCGGCGGGCTGCACTATTGTCATGAAACCGTCCGAGATCACTCCTTTGGCCACGTTAAGGCTGGCCGAGCTGCTGGCCGACGTTTTGCCCAAGGGCGTGTTGAATGTGGTGCACGGTCGGGGCACATCGGTTGGGGACACACTGATCAACGATCAACGGATCGAAGGTATTTCTGTCACCGGCTCACCCGCCACCGGGATGGCGGCCATGCGGGCGGCCTCGAACCAGATCCGACACGTGCACTTGGAACTTGGAGGCAAAGCTCCGGTCATTGTTTTCGACGACGCCGACATCGACGCAGTGGCGGAAACGATCCGCTATGGCTCTTTCTTCAATGCGGGTCAGGATTGCGCCCAACCTTGCCGCGTGATGGTACAGGACGGGGTTTACGACAAGCTTGTTGTAGCTATCTCAGATCAGGTCGGCCAGATCAGGGTCGGCGCGCCCAAGGCCGAGGGCACCGAAATGGGCCCCATCGTTTCGGCCACCCAAAGGGATCGTGTAGCGGGTTTCGTCGACCGCGCTCGCAGCAGTTGCGAGATCACCGTGGGCGGACAGATCACGGACGGCGCTGGATTTTTCTACCAACCGACCGTTGTGGCCAATGTCGATAACAATGCTGAGATCGCGTGCAGTGAAATCTTCGGCCCTGTCGTCACATTGTCGCGTTTCTCAGATGCGGATGAAGCCTTGAGGGTCGCGAACTCCGGGCGCTATGGTCTGGCCTCTTCGGTCTGGACCAAGGACGTCTCGAACGCGATGAAAATGACCGCTCAACTGCGCTACGGCATGACTTGGGTGAACACGCACGGGATGCCAGCGGCGGAAATGCCCTGGGCCGCGATGAAGGGGTCAGGCACCGGTTGCGACATGTCGGTCTATGCGCTGGATGCCTATACTTCAGTGCGGCATGTGATGGTGGCGCACTGATGCGGCTGGCTGGGAAACGCGCCCTTGTGACCGGTGGCCGCCAAGGCATCGGCCGCGGAATTGTCGAAGCCTTCCTACGCGAAGGTGCAGCCGTCACGACCTGCGGGCGCGGCCCAAGGCCCGAGGGGCTGGCGGACAGCATCACCTGGTATTCGCTGGATGTCACCGATGCCGAGGCCGTCGCTGATCTAGCTTACACGACGGACGGTACGGATATTCTGGTCAACAACGCAGGTGTGCAGGTTGAAAAGACAGTGACCGACAGTACGGACGCAGATTGGGAGGCAGTAATCGGCACCAATTGCCGGGGCGTTTTCAACATGTGCCGCGCCTACATTCCGCAGATGCCTGAAGGCGGATCAGTCATCAATATCGGCTCGATCTCGGGTCAGGTCGCCGACCCTTCGATGGCGTTGTACAACGCGTCAAAGGCGTTTGTGCATGGACTGACTCGGTCGATCGCTATCGACCATGGCCCCAAAATACGGTGCAACGCGATCTGCCCAGGCTGGATAGAAACCGGAATGCTGGACGCTGGTTTCGATCTGGCGGCCGACCCCAAGACTGCGCGGCGGGACGCTTTGGCCCGCCACGCCGCGCACCGGTTCGGCAAGCCTGAGGATATCGCCAGCATGGCCGTCTGGCTGGCCTCGGACGAGTCCGGGTTTGCCACCGGCCAGTTGTTCACTTTGGATGGCGGCCTGACGGCGGCCTCTCCCCTCAATCCGGGACTGTTCTGATGGAGTTCTCACACACGGCCTGTTTGGGCGGCGGCACCATCGGTGCCAGTTGGGCGGCGTTGTTTCTGGCCTCAGGGCGTTCAGTAGCGATGTTCGACCCGGACCCGGGCGTTGAACGCAAGGTCCGGACCTATATCGAAACCGCTTGGCCAACGATGGCCGAGCTTGGGCTGACCATCCAGGGCACGCCCGAAGCCATCACGTTTCACACCAGCGCGGCCAAGGCGGTTGAAGGTGCCGGATTCGTACAGGAAAACGTTCCCGAACGCCTGCCGATCAAACACGCTACATTTGCCGAGGTTGAGCCTGCTCTGACCCCCGGTGCTATTGTCGCCAGCTCTGCCTCGGGACTAACCCTCAGCCAGATGCAGCCGGGATGGAACGACCCGTCACGGTTCGTCCTGGGCCACCCGTTCAACCCACCGCATCTGATCCCTCTGGTCGAGGTATTGGGCAACGAACATACTGCCGATGGTGTGGTTGACGCGGCTGAGCGCTTCTATCAGGCGGTTGGCAAAACAACGATCCGCCTGCACAAAGAGGTGCCCGGCCATGTCGCCAACCGGCTTCAGGCGGCGATCTGGCGCGAGGCGATCAGCCTTGTGGTTTCGGGCGTCGCCTCGGTCGAGGATGTGGACAAGGCCGTCTGGGCCGGACCCGGACTGCGCTGGGCGGCCATGGGGCCAACCATGCTGTTCAACCTCGGCGCTGGAGACGGCGGGTTGCAGGCCTTCTGCGATCATTTCTCGGACACGTTCAACGGTTGGTGGGACGATTTGGGACAGGTCCACCTGACAGAAGAGGTCACCCGCGTACTGACGCAAGGGGTCGAAGCTGAAGCCGCAGGAAAGTCCCCGACCGAACTGGCCCAGACGCGGGACGCCCTGATCGTTGCAATGCAAAAATCGGTCGCTGGACTTCGGTGACCACGACCTCAGCGCCCGATGATGATATCTGCGCAGAGGCCGCCCAGACGTTCGCTCTTGCTCAGGCGCAGCACGCCGCCATGGGCGCGCGCAATATCGGATACGATAGCAAGGCCCAGCCCGACGCCCGTGCCCTGATTCTGATTGCGTGCCGGGTCGAGGCGCGAAAAGGGTTTCACCGCCTCTGACCGCTGATCAGGCGGAATACCCGGCCCGTCATCCTCGACCCGAATCCGCACGGATTTCGGCGTAATTGACAAGCTGACATCGGCGCGTTTGCCGTATCGCACAGCATTCCCGATCAGGTTCTCAACCGCGCGCCGAATGGCGGTGGGACGCAGCATGGCAGTTCCCTCTCCGTCGACCGAGATGAGATCAGCCGCATACCCTGCCCTGCCCGCATCTTTGACGATCTGCTGCAACAGGGCTTTGGGATCGACAGTTTCCGGCGATCCTTCGGCGGCACCGCGAGAGAATTCAAGGAAAGCATCCAGTAGCAACTGCATCTCATCGACGTCCTGTTGCAAGGGTGCGGCCTCATCCTCGGGCAGCATGGACAAGCCCAGTTTCAGGCGGGTCAGAGGAGTTCTAAGGTCGTGACTCACCCCCGACAGCATCATTGTGCGCTGCTCCATCTGGCGCTCGATACGGGCGCGCATGTCCAGAAAGGCACTGCCCGCCGCGCGCACCTCAATAGCGCCGCCGGGCGAATACGGCACCACTCGCCCCCGCCCAAAGGCCTGCGCGGCTTCGGCCAGTCGGGTGATCGGACGCAGTTGATTGCGCATATATAGAAACGAAATCGAAGTCATGATGATCGCAAAAAACAGCATCGTCACGATCAACTGATGCGGCGCCACCGGCGACAGGCGCCGTCGATCAAAGGTCAGTTGCAACAGGCCTAGATCGGTCTGCATGTAAACGCGTGCCTCTTGCCCGCTGGGCAAAGCAACCGCTGCAAGGTCGGGCAACAGGGCGCGTAGATCCGCCTCGACCTGTGGTGCGATGAAGTCATACCAGCGGCGATGCCCGATCATCGGCTCTTCGCTAGTATCCAGAAATCGCGCGTTCATATCCAACGCCAGCAAATCGGGCCGGACAGCGGCCAACGCCTGTTGCTGCGTCTCGGTCTCATTCACCGCATCAACCACCAGCATGACCTCGCGCGAGGCTGCCCGGGTCATTTGCGCAGTTACATCCTCTAGGTGCTTTTGCAGGAACGCGACGCCGACTACCAAAAGCAGGACGACCACTGGCAGAACCAGTATCAGCGCAGCACGGGCATAGAGGCTGCGCGGCATATAGGGTTTGAGCCATTGCGCGGACATGCGCTAAACCTAACGGGCTGTTACGACAAGAGAAAGAGCGCAGAATGCAGACCCCGGACGATTTCAACCCACCAGTTGGTCCAGCGATTGAACTGCAACCGGGATTGCGCCGTATTCTGGCCCCGAATCCCTCGCCGATGACCTATCGCGGGACCAACACTTATCTGTTGGGCACGGGTGATCTAGCCGTGATTGACCCGGGGCCACTCAGCGACGCGCACCTGGGGGCGATTCTGGATGCTGTGCAGCCCGGCCAGCGCATCAGCCACATCATCGTCACCCACAGCCACCTAGACCATTCTCCGCTGGCGCGCCCACTGGCTGATCGCACCGGCGCGCCTGTTTTGGCCTTTGGCGGCCCCGAGGCCGGTCGTAGCGCGGTAATGACCGAATTGGCGCAAGGCGGGTTGGCAGGCGGCGGCGAAGGCATCGACACTGCCTTTCGCCCGGATGTGGAACTGCCCGACGGCGCGCAGATCACGGGCGATGGCTGGCAACTTGAGGTGCTTCACACCCCCGGACATTTGGGCAACCATATCGCATTGGGTTGGGGCGACGTTTGCTTCACCGGAGATCACGTTATGGGATGGGCCAGCTCACTGGTCTCCCCCCCGGACGGAGACTTGACGGACTTTATGGCCGCCTGCCACCGGCTGCGCGCATGCAATTGGTCAGTGTTTCATTCCGGGCACGGAGCCCCGATTCCCGACCCTGCCGCACGGCTGGACTGGCTGATCAATCACCGCCTAACGCGCGAAGCACAGATTCTGTCGGCACTCGAAGCCCAACCCGGCACCGCCCGGGCCCTGGCAGAACGTATATACGTGGAAACTCCGGCCGCCCTGTTGCCAGCCGCGGAAAGAAACGTTTTCGCACATCTTATTGATCTGCTTGGAAAATCGATGGTCGCCACGGATGCAGCACTGTCCGTTAAAGCAGGATTTTACAGGCAAAGTTAGGCGCGCGAAACTTTTTTGGAAAAACGTCACATTCCCCTCTGGACGGCGAAAATCGGGGTTGTTATACGCGCCTCAGTTCCGGCGTAGCTCAGCGGTAGAGCAGTTGACTGTTAATCAATTGGTCGTAGGTTCGATCCCTACCGCCGGAGCCAAAATCACACAATTCACCGTCGCCTCCTGGCTCTGAATCTCATGCAGGTCACGGTGCAGGATTTTTCGTAGAAAAATCTCAAACGCCCTCTGGACGCCGCAGAAACAGGTTGCTATACGGCGCGAACCGTTCCGGCGTAGCTCAGCGGTAGAGCAGTTGACTGTTAATCAATTGGTCGTAGGTTCGATCCCTACCGCCGGAGCCATATCCCACTTACCAAAAATTCAGCCCGTCAGGGCATTTTCGAAATCCGCGCGCAGATTTCGTTTCAGAACCTTGCCGGTGGCGTTCAGCGGCAAGGCGTCGACGAACACCACTTTGTCCGGCACCTGCCAATTGGCGATTTTGCCGTTGTAGAACGCCAGAATCTCTTCTTCGGTGGGCTCTTCGCCCTCGGCCTTGACGGCAACCAACAAAGGGCGTTCGTCCCATTTCGGATGTGGCACGCCAACCACGGCGGCAGTCGCCAGTTTAGGGTGTGCCACGGCGATGTTTTCCAGCTCGACCGAGCTGATCCACTCACCCCCGGACTTGATGATATCCTTCGAGCGGTCGCGGATGGTCATGTATCCATCGGGGTCCAGCGTGGCCACGTCTCCGGTGGCGAACCAGCCGTCCTGCAGCAACTCCTGATCCTGCATCTGGAAATAGCTATCCAAGACCCAGAATCCGCGCACCAACAGATCGCCCTGCGTTTCACCGTCATGCGGCAGGTCCTTGCCATCGTCGTCTACGATCTTCAGTTCAACACCATAACAGGGCCGCCCCTGGCTCTCCCTCAGCCTGTGCTGTTCGTCCACCGGCAGATTGCGGTGTTTGGCCAACGGTTGGTTTGCGGTGCCCAGCGGGCTCATCTCGCTCATACCCCAGGCGTGTACGGTATCGACGCCATAGGTTTCGCGGAAGGATTCGATCATCGACGGCGGGCACGCAGCCCCTCCTATGACCGTGCGTTCGAGGCTGGCAAGCTTAGTGCCCGACTGCGCAGCATAAGCCAGCAATCCCTGCCAGATCGTTGGTACACCAAGGGCAAGGGTAACGTCATATGTGTCGATCAGCTTGACCAAGGCCTCACCATGCAAGTCCGGCCCCGGCAGCACCATGCGAGACCCGGACATAGCGCAGGCATAGGGCGAGCCCCACGCGTTCACATGGAACATCGGAACCACGGGCATCACCACATCCATCGCGGAAAAACCGATCACGTCGCGAGTGTTCGATCCAAAGCTGTGCAGCACGGTCGACCGGTGCGAGTACAGCACCCCCTTAGGGTTGCCGGTGGTGCCCGAGGTATAACACAGGCTGGACGCAGTATTTTCATCAAAGCTGGGCCATTCAAAGCCGGCCTCACCAGGCGCGATCAGGTCATCATAGAATTGAACGCCAGGGACTTGGGCAACTGCGTCTTCGTTGCGCGGCCCCATCAGAACGAAGTGTTGAACTTCGGTCAGATGCTCTTGCAATGCTGCAACCAAAGGGATGAAGGTCACGTCGAAGAACAGCACCCGATCCTGCGCGTGGTTGATGATATAGGTCAGTTGCTCAGGGAAAAGCCGCGGATTGACCGTGTGGCAGACGAACCCAGCGCCCGATGCGCCGTAGTAGATTTCCAGATGCCGACGGTTGTTCCAGGCCAGGGTCCCGATCCGGGCCTGCGGCTCCAACCCCAGAGAGGTCAGCACCGAGGCGAGTTTCCGCGCATTTCCGGCAACTTCTGCCCAGTTTGTCTCGGTCACCGTACCGTCGGTTTCGACCGAGTATATCTCAGTCTGGCCGTGGTATTTGTCGGCGTGATTGATCAGCGACGAGATCAGCAAAGGCTGCGTCATCATCTGTCCCAGCATGGGCGTCCTCCCTTTGGTGGTGCCGCTTCTGTGTGGCGACGCCATTTTATTGCCCGTCCCACGTTCAATTGGTTTCCGGGGCGTTAAGGCTGTTGCTTAGAGGAAATCCTGCCAATCATTTATTTTTCTGACAATAAAAGATTACGGCCTGCCGTTACGCAGGCCGCTGTTTTCACCACTTAATCCCGGTGACGCATCGCATAGGCGACCAACGCAGCGGTTGAGCCATCCTTGCTGTCCGCGCTTTCTTCACCATCCACAATCGGGCCAAGTGAGGTCGCCAGTTCCTTGCCCAGCTCTACCCCCCATTGATCGAATGAGTTGATCCCCAGCAAAACACCTTCGACAAACACGCGGTGTTCGTACAGGGCAATGATCTGGCCCAGCACAAATGGTGTCAGCTTCGGGTAGATCACGGTCGTGGACGGCCGATTGCCCGGGAACACACGGTGCCGGGCCTGACGTTCCAGCTCGTCGCCTTGCAGGCCTTTGTCGGCCATGCGCTGGCGTGCCTCTTCAATCGAGCGGCCGCGCATCAGCGCCTCGGACTGGGCAAGACAATTAGCCAGAAGCAGGCGGTGGTGGTGGGCCAGTTCGGGCTCGTGCCCTTCGGCAGCGACCATGAACTCGCAGGGGATAACATCAGTGCCCTGATGGATCAGTTGATAAAACGCGTGCTGGCCATTGGTGCCTGGCTCGCCCCAGACCACCGGACCCGAGGGCACGGTCAGCGAGCTACCGTCCATGGCAACGGATTTACCATTCGATTCCATTTCAAGCTGTTGAAAATAGGCCGGCAGCCGTAACAACCGCTGATCATAAGGCAGAACAGCACGGCTGGCATGGCCCAGAACCTGACGGTGCCAGACACCAACCAAAGCCAGCATCACCGGCATGTTCTCTGCCCATTCGGCGGACCGGAAATGTACGTCCATGGCCTGGCCACCGCGCAGGAACGCGTCGAAAGCGTTCGAGCCGACCGCGATCATCACAGGCAGGCCCACAGGCCCCCAGACCGAATAACGTCCACCCACCCAGTCGGCGAAACCGAAAACACGATCCGCGGGGATGCCGAAGGCTTCGGTCTTGTCCACGGCGCTGGACACGGCAGCGAATTGCTTGGTCGGATCACCGCCTCCGTCCGTCATCCAGGCTCGCGCGGTGCGCGCGTTGGTCATGGTTTCGATGGTGGTGAACGTTTTGGACGCCACGATGATCAGCGTCCGTGTCGGATCAAGCTGGCGCAACGTATCAGCGATATGCGCTCCATCCACGTTCGATACATAATGCAGCCGAGGGCCATCGTGATAAGGAGCCAGCGCATGGGTCGCCATAACGGGCCCCAGATCCGACCCACCAATGCCAATATTCACGACATCGGTAAAACTGCCCCCCACCCCGGCGATAGCGCCGCCGCGCACCTCTTCGGCAAAGACCCGCATCCGCTGCAACGTGTCCAACACGTCCGGCATCACGTCCTGACCGTCAACCTTCACAGGGCCACCGTCCAGATTGCGCAGAGCGGTGTGAAGCACCGCGCGCCCTTCGGTTTCGTTGATCTTAGCGCCCGAGAACATTGCCTCGCGCCGATCTGCCAGCCCGGCGGCGTCACACAGGGCAATCAGGCCATCCCGAGTGTCGTCGTCAATCTGCGTCTTCGAGTAGTCGAACAATAGATCACCGGTCGAAGCGGAAAACGCGCCCGCCCGGTTTGCATCATTGTCAAACAGGCCAAGAATGGTCTGGTCTTTCCGTTCGTCGGCCAGCGCGGTGAGACTGTCCAGTTGCATCGCTCTTACTCCGCCCAATGAACTGTCATACCGCTAAGGACCGCCGCAATCGGGGCCTCTTCCGGCGGTAGGGACATGGCTTTGTCTAGCGCGTCCCGTTTGGCCGCGCCAAAGATGATCAGGTGTTTCGACAAAGCGCCATCCAGCACCGGAGCGGTCAGCGTGATCCGCGCTTCGGGCTGCACATCGGTTCGCGCCACCGCCAATGGGCGCGCATGGCTGTCCAGCGCAGCCTCAAGCCCATCCATCCCCGGAAACAGCGATGCGGTGTGCATATCCTCACCCATGCCCAGAACCAGCACCGATAACGGGCGGATCGGCGCAATCAGGCTCTCGAGTTCGGGCAATACGTCCTCAGGCTCTTCGCCGGGAACATAAAGCGGGATGTACTGTGCCGCGGAGGCGCGGTTGGTCAGCAGCCGCTCGCGGATCAGGCGTTCGTTTGAGCGCTCATGGTCGCCGGGCACACAGCGTTCATCGGTGGGCAGAACATGCACCCGATCCCATTCCAGATTTGCCGCGCACAGAACGTCAAAGACCGGGCCCGGCGTGGTGCCCCCGGGAACCGCCATCGAAACCGTATCATGATGCAGCAAGGCAGATTCCAGATCGCCTGCCAGCACGTTTGCAACGTCGATGGCCAGCATGTCACGGTCAGCGTATTCCTGTAGTTTCATGGGTTTATCCCTTGCCAGCGGCGACCGTCTCGTTTCATCAGCAGCTCAGCGTCGCCCGGGCCAGTGCTGCCGCTTTCATAAGGTTTGGGCACGTCACCGCGCGCCTGCCAGCCTGCGATGATCGGGTCGGTCCAGGCCCAGGCGGCCTCGACTTCATCCCCGCGCATGAACAGGGTCTGGTTGCCGCGGATCACGTCCATCACCAGCCGCTCATAGGCGTCCGGCGGGTCCTGATTTTCCGGTCCCAGCGCCTCGGCAAAACTCATGTCCAAAGGCACATCCACCAGACGCATCCCACCCGGCCCCGGCTCCTTGATTGTCACCTTCAGCGTGATGCCTTCATTCGGCTGCAGCCGGATCGACAGAACGTTGGCATGACGCCCGGCATCTGCGCCAAAGATCGAGTGCGGCGCATCCTTGAACATCACGTTGATGACCGAGGACCGCGCCACCAGCCGTTTTCCGGTGCGCAGATAGAACGGCGTGCCCGCCCACCGCCAATTGCTGACATGTGCCTTGAGCGCTACGTAGCTCTCGGTCGTTGAACGCGGATTGCCCACGACCTCGCGGTAGCTGGGGCCGTCGCCCTCAAACTGGCCGCGTACGATATGATGCGGCTCAACCGGATCCAACGCACGGATCACTTTCAACTTTTCGTCCCGCACCGCGTCCGGGTCGAACTTCGCGGGGGGCTCCATCGCGATCAGGCAGAGCAACTGCATCAGGTGGTTCTGCATCATGTCGCGCATGGCGCCCGCGCGATCATAGTATTCCTCTCGCCCGTCGATACCGACGGATTCGGCCACCGTGATCTGAATGTGATCGACATACTGGCTGTTCCAGAGCGGCTCGAACAGCATGTTGCCAAATCGCACGGCCATCAGGTTCTGAACTGTTTCCTTACCCAGATAATGATCAATCCGGTATATCTGGCTTTCCGAAAAATGTGCGGCCAGCGTGGCGTTCAGCGCTTTCGCGCTATCCAGATCGTGACCGAAAGGTTTTTCGACAACGATCCGAGTCTGCGCTGTGGCCAGATCATGCGCCTTTATCCGTTCAGCCAACGGCCCGAACAGGCTCGGCCCCACCGAGAAATAGAAGGCCCGCACCCGATCGACGGTCAGCTTTGACGCCAACTGGCCCCACCCCTCGTCCGACAGCGCATCCAGAGGAACATAGTCGACGCGTCGGAGAAAAGAGTTCAGCGCGTCGCCGTCCCGGCATTGCTTGGGCGCGTGGACCCGCAACGATTCGGCGACGATGTCCCGGAACGCATCCCGGTCAAAAACGGCTCGGGCGGCACCGATGATCTGCACGTCATCCGGCCATTGTCCTGCACAAAATCGTCGAAACAGCGCCGGAAGGATCTTGCGCTGCGCAAGATCGCCGGTACTGCCAAAAATGACCAGATCGAACGGGTCAACGGGTATGACGCGAGAAACCATGCGTTTTCCCTACCTTACACCTGCGGGCATGTCTAATGTTAGCGCAATCATTTTTGTGTTTTTTTGCTCATCAAAACTCTGTCAGGTGCGGCGCGATGCCCTTAACTAACCGGTGCTGAAAGGCTAAGTCACTTCTAAGACTGAACAGAACCGGATACCGGAATGAAAGACAACGCCCTTCAAAGCGCCAATATCGGCAAGTTTCAGGACAAATTGGTGACAGCTGACGGGCAAACAAGGGCGTCTGTTCCGCTCAGCAACCCCGAAACGCTTTGGTTCAACACCGGAACCCTGTGCAATATTGAATGCTTTAACTGCTATATCGAAAGTAGCCCCACAAATGACGCGCTGGTCTATATCACCGCCGATGAGGTGCGGGATTACCTGGATCAGATCAAAACGCGCAACTGGCCGGTACGTGAAATCGGGTTCACGGGCGGTGAGCCCTTTATGAACCCCGAGATGATCGACATAACCCGTGCTTGCCTGGAGCGTGGGTACGAAGTTCTGATTCTGACCAACGCAATGCTGCCGATGATGCGCCGTAAAATGCGCGAGGGTCTGTTGCGGCTACAACAAGACTTTGGCGACAAGCTGACTTTGCGGATCTCGGTCGATCATTTTCGCCCCGAATTGCATGACGAAGAGCGTGGCAAAGGTAGTTTCGCTAAGACACTGACCGGAATGGAATGGCTGCGCGACCACGGGTTCAAAATGGCCGTTGCCGGGCGCACAGTCTGGGGTGACACCGACGCCGAGAGCCGCGCCGGATATGGTGCCTTCTTTGCCGAACATGGATTTCAGATCGACGCGCAAAACCCGGGCCAGACCGTCCTGTTTCCCGAGATGGATGAAACCGTCGAAGTACCGGAAATCACCACAGCGTGTTGGGGCATCCTCAACAAATCGCCCGACGCCGTGATGTGTGCCAGCGCCCGAATGGTCGTGAAACGCAAGGGCGCAGGCCGTCCGACGGTTTTGGCCTGTACCCTGCTGCCCTACTCACCTGAGTTTGAGATGGGCCACACCCTGGCCGAAGCCGAAGCGGACGTTCATCTGAACCACCCGCATTGCGCCAAGTTCTGCGTACTGGGCGGAGCCAGTTGTTCAGGCTGATCAGTTCAGTTCCGGGGATTTCCAAAATTTCGTACCCGATGCCCCGGCTGAGACGCGCCATCCCTTTTTACCCAACACAAAGAACGATCGGCCATCGGTGAACCGCACGGTTTCTCCGCTGCGGTCTTCGCCATACATGGCGCCGGTTTCCGCGGTCGCGTCATAGCCGTGTTCGATGAACTTCTCGAGATCGGCTGGGGTTTCGAACAAGATCACGAATTTGGTCTCGAACCCGCCGATGCCAACAGCCGCGCCAACACCGCCTGTTCCCATATTCATATAGGTATGCTGGCCAGTGTCCTTTGACACTGCCACGCCCCGCCCGTACCCGGCCGACACCGGAAACACCGTCACCTTGCGCGAGTCGAACACCGCGTAGCCGGCGCTGATGCCAAACAACTCATCCGCCTCGGGGTTTTCCGCCAGCAGCTGGGTCAGAACTTCGCTGGCCATCAGGTCAAGCTTGGCGCGTGTCTCTTCTGGTGTGGCCTCATTCGTTACCAGATCGGCGGTCGAGTCGACGGTCTCGCCGACAACCTCTGCGCCCTTTTCAACGGTGTCGCCCACGACTTCGGCCCCTTGCCCGATGGCATCGGCCGCGTTTTCCGCACCTTTCTTGATTTTGTCCAGAACGCCCTCGGCGATGGCAGGTCCGCCGATCAAAAATGCGGCAGCAAGAAACAATACTCGGGACATAAAGCGATTCCGTATGTGACCAAAAATTTGGTCGACACCTTAACCCAAGCATCAAATAAATTAATGCGTTTCAATCGTTACTGGCCAAAAAATATGGCCTGATACTCAGTTTACTCTGAATTCACCCACGACGTTGCGCCATTCTCCGGGCGCGATCATCTTGCGGTGCGTGAACCGGACCGAATGCAGCGGACCTTCGATCTCGCGCTGCCAGAACTCCACAAATTCAAAGAGCTTCGGATGGTCTGGCGCCAGATCGTAATCCTGCCAGATGAACGTGTTCAGAACGTGAATATAGTCGGGCATGTGGTAGAAGAATTCCGCCGTTGTCAGCCCGTACCCCTTGAGCATCAATTCGGTTTCGCTTTGCGCCATGCAGACCTCCAATTTTATTGCAAGGTCTCTTCATGGTAACACAGGAACTCCCTAATCCTTAGTTAACAATATGTTACTCTGGTGTTACGGGGGTTTTTTACGAGTAAAAGGGTTGCTTGCTTGCACCTTATGTGCCGGGTCTGATAAGGTACATCCACAAGATATAGACCCAGAACAATACACGGGCAGTTTACGTGAGCGATACGCCAGAAACCCCAGAAAACATGGATGAAACCCCGCCCGAGCGCCCCGTATACGAAGGCCCGACGGTGTCCATCGAATCCGAGATGCGCACGTCCTATCTGGACTATGCGATGTCGGTCATCGTCTCGCGCGCGATCCCCGATCTGCGCGACGGGCTGAAACCTGTACACCGCCGCATCCTCTATGCGATGCACGAAACAGGAAATACGCACGACAAGGCCTATCGCAAATCGGCCCGTCCTGTTGGCGATGTGATGGGTAAATACCACCCGCACGGCGACAGCGCGATCTATGACGCGTTGGTGCGGATGGCGCAGGACTTCTCGATGTCTTTGCCTCTGCTGGACGGTCAGGGCAACTTTGGCTCTATGGACGGCGATAACCCGGCGGCCATGCGTTACACCGAAGTGCGCATGGACAAGCCTGCCGCATCGCTACTGGCCGACATCGAAAAAGAGACGGTTGATTTTCAGGACAACTACGACGGCAAGGACCGGGAACCGACCGTCCTGCCCGCGCGTTTCCCGAACATGCTGGTCAACGGTGCCGGTGGTATCGCCGTGGGTATGGCGACGAACATCCCGCCCCATAACCTTGGTGAAGTGGTCGACGCGACGCTGGCCCTGATCGACGACCCGGACCTGACCTCCGAGCAACTGATCGAATACGTCCCCGGCCCTGATTTCCCGACCGGAGGCGTGATGCTGGGTCGCTCTGGCGCACGTAAGGCATATCTGGAAGGCCGCGGTAGCGTCATTATCCGCGCCAAAACCCGCGTAGAAGAGATCCGTAGGGACCGTTACGCCATCGTCGTGGACGAAATTCCCTATCAAGTGAACAAAGCTGCGATGATCGAAAAGATCGCCGAGGCAGTTCGCGAAAAACGCATTGAAGGCGTCGCCCACGTACAGGACGAATCCGACCGTAACGGTGTACGTGTCGTGGTCGAACTGAAGCGTGATGCGACGCCCGAGGTGGTGCTGAACCAGCTCTATCGTTTCTCACCGATGCAAACGTCGTTCGGCTGCAACATGCTGGCCCTGAACGGTGGTCGGCCCGAGCAACTGACTCTGCGCCGTTTCCTAACCTCGTTCATCGACTTCCGCGAGGATGTTGTTGCGCGTCGTACAGCATACGATCTGCGCAAAGCGCGGGAACGCAGCCATATTCTGTGTGGTCTGGCCGTGGCTGTTTCGAACGTCGACGAAGTGGTTGCGACCATCCGCTCGTCGGCTGACGCAGCCGAAGCGCGTGAGAAACTGATGACCCGCCGCTGGCCTGCATCCGAGATTGAAGGTTATCTGCGCCTGATCGACGATCCTTTGTCCAAGATGAACGACGACGGCACCTATAACCTGACCGAGGTTCAGGCCCGCGCCATCCTCGACCTGCGCCTGCAGCGCCTGACCCAGATTGGCGTCAAAGAGGTCACGGACGAGCTGGAAGAACTGGCCGCCAAGATCAAGGAATACCTCGATATTCTGTCCTCGCGCGAGCGCATAATGTCGATCATAGGCGATGAATTGCGCAGCGTCCGCGAGCAGTTCGCTGTGCCTCGTCGTACCGAGATCGTCGACTGGTCCGGCGACATGGAAGACGAGGACCTGATCGAGCGTGAAGACATGGTAGTGACCGTCACCTCAGGCGGTTATATCAAGCGCACGCCGCTGGCCGATTTCCGAGCCCAGAAGCGCGGCGGCAAGGGCCTGTCGGGGATGCAGACCAAGGAAGAGGATGTTGTTACCAACCTCTTCGTGGCCAACACCCACACGCAGCTGCTGTTCTTCACCACAGAAGGGATGGTCTATAAGCTCAAGACCTGGCGCCTGCCGCAGTCCAGCCGTACCGGCAAGGGCAAGGCGATCGTCAACATCCTGCCCATCCCGACCGGTGTTTCCATTGCAGCGATTATGCCTGTGGATGTCCCGGATGAAGAGTGGGAAAACCTGCAGATTGTCTTCGCCACCAGTGCAGGTGACGTGCGACGCAACCGTCTGTCGGACTTCACCAATGTCCGCCGCAACGGCAAAATCGCGATGAAGCTGCCCGAGGGTGTGGAGCTGGTGAATGCCCGCATCTGCTCGGAAGACGAAGACGTAATGCTGGTCACCAATTCAGGCCGCGCGATCCGTTTTCGGACCACCGATGTGCGTGTCTTCAACTCGCGCGAATCCACCGGTGTACGCGGCATCAAGCTGACCAACGGGGACCGTGTTGTTTCGATGTCGGTGATCCGTCATTTCGAAGCTGAAGCGGATGAGCGGGCAGCCTACCTCAAGATGCGCCGCGCAGTGGCAGGCATCGCGGATGACGGCGAAACGGATGAGGATGAAGTCGCACCCGGAGCAATCTCGCAAGAGCGTTATGCCGAAATGTCGGCTGCCGAAAACCTGATCCTGACCATCACCGCAGGTGGTGCAGGCAAGCTCAGCTCCAGCCACGACTACCCCGTTCGCGGACGCGGCGGCATGGGCGTTGCGGCGATGGATAAGGCGATGCGCGGCGGTGAACTTGTAGCTTCGTTCCCGGTTGAGATCGACGACCAGATCATGCTGGCCACCTCCAAAGGACAGTCGATCAGGGTGCCGGTTGACGGTATCTCGTTCCGATCCCGCAGCGCGGGCGGTGTGAAGGTGTTCAACACCGGCAAAGGCGAAGTGGTCGTAAGCGTCGCCTGGATCGCCGATCAGGGTGATGAGGACGGCGACGAGGACACGACGGAATAAGTTAAA
Organism: Ruegeria sp. ABF4_144; assembly: GCF_056160045.1. NCBI lineage: Bacteria > Pseudomonadati > Pseudomonadota > Alphaproteobacteria > Rhodobacterales > Roseobacteraceae > Ruegeria > Ruegeria sp. ABF4_144. Next base: position 1,297,013 of record NZ_JBSWWK010000001.1, on the reverse strand, counting down.
GGCGCTACGGCGCCTTTTTCTTTGCCCCCGGACCTTCCCGCAAGAGATCCGCGATTACCCAAAGGCGGTCCTGCCCCCAGATGCTCTGCCCTTTGACGCGGAAGCTGGGCACGCCCCAAAGCCCGAAGTCTTGCAAGCGGTTCTGGTTGACCTCGACCCGATTGCGCCATGCAGACGACGCCAGTTGGGTTTTGGCATCCTCCCAATCCAAACCTGCGGCAGTCGCAATTTCGGCCAAACCATCATCCGTGGCTGCATCTAACCCGCGTGACCACACAGCCGACAAGAAGGCCGAGCAGTATTCGGCCAGTCGCCCGCGTTCCTCTGCATAGTCTAACAGGGCGTAGCCGCGCTCGACCCCTGCACCCAAGGGATCGGAAATGCGCCCAAACGGGATACCCAATCGGCGCGCCTCGCGAGTGCAATCACGCAGAATGTATGAAGACTTGGCAGGTGGTACCGGCAACCCGCGCATCAGCATAGGCAATACAGGTTTCAGGATCAGATTTGCCTGACTTCTATGGACAAGGTCGCAAACGCGGTCAAAGGCCAGATACGAATACGGGCTGCGGAATGAAAAGAAGAACTCAATCTCATCGCCCGTTGCGATCGGCGGCTCTGCGTCGATATCCGGCACGATAGGCGCGCCTGTTTCCCCCAGACCCAACTCTTGCAGCCGGGTTTCCAGATAGTGCAGTCGGTCCAGCCCCCAATAGGTCTCACCCGCATAGGCAAAGCACCCGCCTTGGTAGTGACCCACCGAGACCAGAACCTGATCTCCGTGTTGCTTAGCGGATAGTGACTCTGCTGACGGCCCGTCCGGAATTGGTTGGCCCGACCAAACGGCCTGTGTCACAGCCTGCGCTTGCGATACAAACTCGTCCGCGTCTAACACGTAAGCCAATTTCCCTTCGGCTTTCGCGATAGCCTGTGGTTCGGGGTCAGAAAGCGTTGGCGGAACCAAACCAAGGCGGTTGGCCAAGCGCACTGCGTCACGAAATGCGTTGTGCCGGTATTTCGCGGGCGCCGGTATCATGTCAGGTGGCGAGCCGGAAATCAGGTAAGGCTGCAGACTGATGTCGTACCTGCCCTGAAGCTGCTGCAATACTTGCACTGTCAGCAGGCTGTATGGGTCAGATACATCATGGAAATACCTGACCACATGCGATTGCCCGGTCAGCCGCCGTTTTATCTCATGCACATAACGGCGCGAGGTTTGGAGCCCGCGGCTAGTCAGTGCCCTCGCAGCTTGGGTTTTAAGTTTGCGACTGAATGACAAAGGCCCCTCCGGCAACGGTTTCGGGCACTGTAACGGCTGCGACACGAAACCCCATGCCGCTACACGGGAACGTGACGTCTAAAGGTTGTAGAGTCTGCCGAACTTGTCTTCGAGATAGCTAAGTAGAGGCTCCGGCCCTGGCTCCATTCCGCTGGCGCGTTGGATGGTGTCGCGTGGGGCGAAAAGCCCGCCGTATTGCTGCAGTTTCTCGCGCAGCCAACCGGTTGCACCAGAAGTATCGCCCTCGGCCAGTTGCCCTTCCAGATCCGGCACCGCAGTACGCAGCGCCTGATAGAGGCATCCAGCATAGACATTGCCCAGAGAATAGGTTGGGAAATAACCAAACAACCCGACCGACCAGTGCACATCCTGCAAGCACCCGTTCGAAGGCTTGTCGACCGCATAACCGAAATCGGCCTTGAAGCGGTCGTTCCACGCAGCCTCCAGATCGCTGACCTGCAGATCACCGGCCATCAGAGCGCGTTCCAGATCAAAACGCAGCATGATGTGCAGGTTGTACTGCACCTCATCCGCCTCGGTCCGGATATAGCCGTTATGGACGCCGTTAACCGTGGCATAAAAGGCATCAGCATCCGCGATCCCGAAATCGCCAAATGTCTCGACCATCTGACCATACAGCCAGCCGGTAAAGGCGCGCGAACGGCCCAGCTGGTTTTCATAGATCCGGCTTTGGCTTTCATGCACGCCCATCGACACGCCCTGCCCCAGCGGCGTCAGAGTAAAGGCTGGATCGATGCCCTGTTCATAGGCGGCGTGACCGACCTCATGAATGGTCGAATAGAAGCAGTTGAACGGGTCAGTCTCGCTGGTTCGGGTGGTAATCCGTACGTCCAGCCCGCTACCCGAGCTGAACGGGTGCACCGCCTTGTCCACGCGACCGGTGTTCAGGTCATAACCGAAGGTCGTCGCCAATTTCTGCGACAGGCGCATCTGCACCAGTTCGTCGAACGTGCCAGTCAGAGCTTGCGGCGCTGGTTTATCCAGAACGGCCGCACGCAGGGCCACCAGCCTCGGGCGCATCTGGTCAAAAATCTCGGCAATCTGTGCGCCTGTTGTGTAGGGTTCGTAGTCCTCGACCATAGCGTCGTAAACATCACCGCCTTGGGCCAGCGCTGCGCCTTCTTCGCGTTTCAACGAAACGACTTCTTGCAGCACAGGCAGGAACGCCGCCACGTCTTCGTTCGCACGGGCCTGCGCCCATGTGCCTTGCGCGGCAGAGGTCACACGCGCGATGGCTTTGGCCAGATCGGCGGGCACTTTGACCGTGCGTTCATACGATCGGCGGATGTCACGCAGTTGCGCGCGGGCCACGTCGTCCTGCGGGTCGGCCTGCTCCAACCAGTCCGCCACCCGCGGATCGGATCGGCGGGCGTGCAGCACCGCCTCAATCGCAGCCATCTCTTCCGCGCGTTGCGGGGCCGCGCCGCGCGGCATCACCGTTTCCTGATCCCAGCCCAACCGCCCGGCAATCTGCCCAAGAGCCGAGGTTTCGCGTTGAAAGGCCATCAGGTCGTCATAGGCAGTCATTAGGGTCAGGCTCCGCGAATTGAGGTGGCGATTGGGTAAGCGGTCAGGAACCGCGCGCGCAGGATCAGTGTCCAGACGACCACGGCCATGAACTGGTGGAAGATGGCAAGCTGCCACGGGGCCGCGTAGACCACGGTCAGGATCCCGATGACCACCTGCAGCGCCAGGGCGGCGAAGGCCGCGTTGAAGGCAAACCGCGTCTGCGGGTGTGCGCTGGTGCTGCCGCGCCGCCAGACGACAATGGCGAAGATAAACAGCAGATATCCCGCACAGCGGTGGATGAACTGCACCAGGCCTGGGCTTTCAAAGAAGTTGCGCCACATCGGTTCCAGCATCGCCGCGTCTGGCGGAAACAGCTGCCCTCCGATCAGCGGCCAGTCGGTGTATGACCGCCCGGCATCAATACCGGCCACCAACGCACCGATCAGGATTTGCAGGAACGCAAAGTGCATCAAGCCGGTGGACAGAGAGAACAGTTTCACCTCTTTCGCACGACGAGCCTGCATCAGGTCGCGTTCTTCACGGCCCAGCTCAAAAATGTACCACGCGAGGAAACCAAGGATCACGAAGGCCAGGCCGAGATGAACGGCCAAGCGATAGCTGGCAACGGCGATCATGCCCTCACCCTGCGTCACACCCGATGCCACCATCCACCAGCCAACGGCACCTTGAACGCCACCCAGAAGGCCGGGGATCAGCAGCTTGCCGGTCCACCCGGTCGGGATTTTCCGCGCAACAAGAAAACCAAGGAATCCAAGCGCCCAAACCAGACCGATCACGCGGCCCAGTTGGCGATGACCCCATTCCCACCAGTAGATGAATTGGAAATCACTCAGTTCCATCCATTGGTTCTGGATGCGCCACTGGTCAATCTCCTTGTATTTGTCGAACTCGGCCTGCCAGTCGGCCTCGGTCATCGGCGGGATGGCTCCGGTGATTGGACGCCATTCGGTGATCGACAGCCCACTGTCGGTCAAACGGGTCAGGCCACCAACAGCAATCATTACAACGACCAACGCGAAAAGGACCATCAACCACAGACGGATCGCCTTGCGTGCACCGCCCTTGCCCCGATCGATCATACCGGGCTGAATGGCTTGTTGTTTTTCCGTGTCTGAGACGTCTTCGAAGATGCTGCGCTTACCGCTCATGCTGTCCTCATGTCCTGGATTTTGTCGCAAGCTAGGGTGAAGCGGAACATAGGTCCAGCCTCAGCCCTTGTCTTTCCACCGGACCATCTGCCGCATGATCCCGTGCAGCATCTGCACATCCGCCCGCGTCATCCGCATCCGCGACCAAAGATTGCGCAGATTGGTCTTCATCCCTTCGGCCTTTTCGGGCGGGTAAAAGAAGCCCGCCTCTTCCAACCGGTCCTCGTAATGTTCGACCAGCTTTTCAACCTCGATCCCCGTGGCCCAGTCGCCTTTGCCCAGATCGGTGGCTTCATGCACCACGTCCCCGGTCTGGCGCATCCACTCATAGGCGGTCAGCAGCACGCATTGGCCAAGATTCAGCGAAGCGTATTCCGGGTTCACCGGCACCGAGATGATGGCATTGGCCTTGGCGATATCTTCATTCTCAAGCCCTGCCCGTTCGGGACCAAACAGCACGGCGACTTTCTCACCTGCCGCAACCTTTTCGGCCGCGAGCTGCATGGCGCGTTCAGGGCTGTACACTGGTTTGGTCAGACCGCGCTGTCGTGCGGTGGTGGCGAAGACAAAAGTGCTGTCTGCCAGCGCACCGGCCAGATCGTCGAACAACTGCGCCTCATCCAGCAGCCGGCCTGCCCCGCTGGACATCGCCACGGCCTTGGGGTTAGGCCATCCGTCGCGCGGCGCCACAATCCGCATCCGGTCCAGCCCGAAGTTCCACATCGCCCGCGCAGCGGCACCGATGTTTTCACCCATCTGCGGGCGCACGAGCACAAAGGAAGGCTGAGATTTGTCGCTGGGCATGGCTGTCTCCGAAAGTTCCGCCTGCTGTAATCGGCGCTTTGGCGCAGGGCAAGCCGTCCGAGCCTTCAATCGCACGTTATTCCGGCATAAAAGTTTGCTTCCCCGGCGCAATCCGCTAAACCGCGCCAAAGACTGAAAGCGAAGGACGCGCCAATGGACACCCCCGAGCAGCCGCAGATTTACCTGATCACCCCACCCACGGTCACCCTGAGCACATTCCCCGACCAGCTTGGCCGCGTGCTGGACAGTGCTGACATCGCCTGCATCCGTCTGGCGTTAGCGGGTAGTGATGAGGACACCATCGCCCGCGCCGCTGATGCCTGCCGCGAAGTGGCCCATGCACGAGACGTCGCCATTGTGATCTCGAACCACGTTCTCTTGGCACAACGGCTGGGTCTTGACGGGGTCCATCTGGACGACGCGGCGCGTTCCGTGCGGGCTGCACGCAAGGAACTGGGCGCAGATGCCATCGTCGGCAGCTACTGTGGAGCGTCCAGCCATGACGGCATGAGCGCCGGTGAATCGGGCGCGGACTACGTTGCCTTCGGGCCGGTTGGCGCGTCGGCCTTGGGCGATGGCACCATCGCTGAAAAAGACCTGTTTCAATGGTGGTCCGAGATGATTGAGGTTCCGGTCGTCGCCGAAGGCGGCCTGACGCCGAGCCTTGTCGGTGCCCTTGCACCTCATACCGATTTCTTCGGCATCGGCGATGAAATCTGGTCGCAGGAAGACCCGGTTGCGGCGCTGAAGAACCTGACCGACGCAATGTGAGCGTTAACCCTTGCACCCGCGCCGGGGCTGCGGCATGAGTTCGGCATGACTCAGAACAGCAAAATCCTGTGTATCGGCTCGGTCCTATGGGACGTGATCGGGCGCTCGGCCAGCGCCATGCGGCAAGGGTCCGACGTGCCGGGTCGGATCACCCGTCTGCCCGGCGGTGTGGCCATGAATATCGCCATGACATTGGTGCGGTTCGGCATGACGCCGACCCTGCTGACCGCCATTGGCCGTGATCCCGAAGGCGACGAGTTGGTCAATGCCTGCGCCCGCTTGGGAATGGTGACGGATCACATCTATCGCTCGCAGGATTTGCCGACCGATCGCTATATGGCGGTCGAAGGCGCCAATGGCCTGATCGCCGCGATCGCCGACGCCCATTCGCTTGAGGCCGCAGGGGCCAAGATTCTGCGCCCACTGATGCACGGGCCATTGGGGTATGAGAATACGCCGTTCGAAGGCCCCATCGCGCTAGATGGCAACCTGACGCTAACCCTGCTAGAAGAAATCGCCCAAAGCCCCGCCTTTGCGCGCGCCGATCTGCGGGTCGCCCCGGCCTCACCCGGTAAGGCAGAACGGCTGCTACCGTTTCTGAAGCACGCCCGCGCGACGCTTTACGTGAACTTGGAAGAGGCCGGAATCCTGTGCCAGCGCGAGTTCACCGACTCCGAATCCGCCGCCAAGGGTCTGCTGAACCGCGGTGCGCTGCGGGTGCTGGTCACGGATGGCGGCAATTCGGCCACCGTCGGCAGCGCTGACGAGATTCTGACCCAAACACCCCCGTCCGTTCTGGTCACCCGCGTGACCGGCGCAGGCGACACCTTCATGGCGGCGCATATCGCGTCAGAGGCCACAGGGGCCTCAGCCGATGAGGCGCTGACCCGTGCCCTGCACGCCGCCGCAACTTACGTTTCCGGAGAAACACCACTGTGATCGAAATTCACTATTCCGCCGAAGTCCGCACTGCAAAAGAAACGGGCCAGCCCATCGTCGCGTTGGAAAGCACGATCATTACCCACGGGATGCCCTACCCTCAGAACATCGAGGTCGCGGCACAAGTGGAACAGGACATTCGTGACGCGGGTGCGGTACCGGCAACCATCGCGGTGATCGACGGCGTTCTGAATGTTGGGCTCGAAGCCGATCAGCTCAAATCGCTGGGTCAGGCGCAGGGCGTCGCCAAACTGTCGCGCGCCGATATGGCAGCTTGCATCGCAACAGGTGGAACGGGTGCCACTACAGTGGCCGCCACCATGATTGCCGCCAACTTCGCCGGGATCGACGTCTTTGCTACCGGCGGTATCGGCGGTGTACACCAAGGGGCCGAGACCTCTTTCGATATCTCTGCCGACTTGCACGAGCTGGCGCAGACGCCGGTGACGGTTGTGGCGGCTGGTGCAAAGGCGATCCTCGATCTGGCCAAAACGCTTGAGGTGCTGGAGACGCTCGGTGTTCCGGTCATCGCCCATGGTCAGGACGAATTCCCCGCCTTCTGGTCCGCCCAATCGCCCTATGCCGCGCCCCTGCGCATGGACAGCGCCAAGGAAATTGCCAAGGCCCACGCCACCCGCCGCGCGCTTGGCCTGCCCGGAGGGCAATTGATCGCCAACCCAATCCCTGCGGCCGATCAGATCCCGGCCGAGGAACTGGCCCCAATCATCGCCTCAGCCCAAGCCGACGCTGAAACGCACCGGATCACTGGCAAGGGCGTCACGCCTTACCTGTTGCAGCGGATTTACGAACAGACCGAGGGCCGTTCGCTGACCGCCAATATCGCCCTCGTGCGCAACAACGCCAAACTGGCCGCCGGGATCGCACGCGCACTCACGGAAAGGTCAGCGTGACATAAACCTATTGTACCAAGGCCCCGGACTGCTTAACTAAATCGGCGAACCACTCAGGACTGCAATGAACACGCCTTTTGACGAAGAACCTCACCGCCGACCGGGCTTGTTTTCCCGACTGCGCGCGTCATTTCTGACGGGTATCGTCGTCATTGCGCCTGTATGGCTGACTGTTTGGCTGATCTGGTCCGTAGTGGGATGGGTCGACAGCGCGGTGCTGCCGCTGATCCCACAGCAGTTCCAGCCCGAAGAATATGTGGGCGTCAATCTGCGCGGCGTCGGAGTGGTGATCTTCCTGATCTTCACTGTCCTTGTCGGTTGGATCGCTAAAGGCATCCTTGGCCGCTCACTGATCCATTTCGCCGAAAGCGTCGTCGACAGAATGCCGGTGGTCCGCTCGGTCTATTCCGGGATCAAGCAGATCTCGGAAACGGTGTTTGCGCAGACCGAACGGTCTTTCGAAAAAGCCTGCCTGATACAGTACCCCCGCCGCGGAATCTGGGCGATTGGTTTCGTCTCGACCACCGCAAGGGGCGAGGTCAGCGAGCGCGCTGAAACCGGCGGTGAACTACTCAGCATATTTGTCCCGACCACGCCCAACCCGACCTCAGGCTTTCTGTTGTTCTTCCCAGAAGAGGACGTGATCCTGCTGGACATGTCGATCGAAGAGGCCGCGAAGCTTGTGATTTCCGCCGGGCTTGTTTACCCGAACGAGAAAGACCCGACACAGCCGCCGGAATAATCAGCCAAACATTTCAGGCAGGTCGACCGTGCTACGCTCGCTCAGATCGGCTTTGTGATCGAAGATAAATCGATGAGCCGCCGCGCGTCCGGCCTCTTTCAGCTTATGCAGGATTACAGGGTTCGGAACTGTCTTCGTCGCTACCGACAGATCATTCATCAACTCGTCATCCGCAATCATGTGGATCAGAACGCGGCTCATCTCACCCGCCTTCAGCTTACCTTGCTCTAGCAAGCGCTGAACGAAACTGATCGCGCGTAGCTCGCGGAACAGGGATGAGTTAAAGCTGATCTCGTTGATCCGGTTCTGGATTTGCTGCGGTGTCTTCGGCACCTCGTCGCGTTCCAGCGGGTTGATGTTCACGATCACCACATCATCAGGCAGATCGGTGTTGAACAGCGGGTAAAGCGCCGGGTTGCCGGTATAACCTCCATCCCAATACGCCTCGGTCCGCCCCGACTTGGGGTCAAAAATCTCAACCGCCTGAAACAGGGTCGGCAAGCAGGCCGAGGCCAGAATCGCATTCGTCGAAATCTCATCCCCGGTGAACACCCGGATTTTGCCGCTGCGCACGCAGGTGGCGCAGACATGCAAACGCGGGCCTTCGTCGGCGCAGATTTCATCGAAGTTGAACCGGTCCACCACCGGCTCCAACGGGTTGCGGTAGAACGGGCCATACGCGTACGGGGACACCAGTCGAGACCACGCATCCCCGACGGAAAACGGCAGAGAATACTCCATCGCCTGCGCGACCTGAGCCGGCTCAATCGCCTGCATCCAGTTTGCTAGGCGCATGTCACCGACGGCACCCATACGCTCCCACAGCCCGTTCAAATTGGCGCGTGCACCGTCGCGCCCATCCCGAACCATGCCGGACTTAAAGGCCGCACCGTTTAACGCCCCGGCCGAGGTTCCGGTGATTGCCGCAACCTCGATGTCTTCCTCATCCAGCAGCCGGTCGAGAACGCCCCAGGTGAACGCGCCATGCGCGCCACCGCCCTGCAATGCCAGATTGATCCGTTTCACCTTTGGGCCTCCTGAATCAGAGAGCTGTCCAGCCACCATCCACCGAGATCGTCGTCCCCGTGATCTGCGCCGCCGCATCCGAGCACAGGAACACCGTGGTGCCACCCAGCTGCTCAACGGTCGCAAACTCTTTCGAGGGCTGACGTTCCAGCATGACGTTCTTGATCACGTCCTCGCGGCTCATGTTGTATTCTTTCATCGTATCGGGGATCTGTGCCTCGACCAGCGGCGTCAGGACATAACCCGGGCAGATCGCATTGCAGGTGATCGGCTCTTGCGCAGTTTCCAGTGCCACCGTCTTGGTCATCCCCACAACGCCGTGCTTGGCCGCGATATAGGCGGCCTTATAAGGTGACGCGGTCAACCCGTGCGCCGAGGCGATATTCACGATCCGTCCCCACCCAGCCGCGCGCATCATCGGCAGAGCTGCCGCCATGGTGTGATAGGCCGAGTTCATGTTGATCGCGATGATCGCATCCCATTTATCGACCGGGAACTGATCGATCGGCGCGACGTGCTGAATGCCTGCGTTGTTCACCAGGATGTCGCAAGCCCCAGCCTTTTCGATCAGCGCGCGGCATTCGCCGCCAACAGACATGTCCGCCTTGATGTAGCGTGCCTTGGTACCGGTCTCTTGCGCGATCTCTGCGGCCAGTGCGTGATCCTCTTCCCGGTCAGTGAACGAGTTCAGAACCACATCGGCACCGGCTTTCGCCAGTTCGCGCGCGACGCCCAAACCGATCCCCGAATTCGATCCCGTAATGATCGCTGTTTTTCCCGAAAGGTTCATGGGCTCTCTCCCTCAAAATCCACTTTGTGCGCACAGTGCCATGCTGCATCTGCAAAGAAAACGGGGAAACATCAGGGTTCCGGAGCCACACGAAAAATTGCCAAAAAAAACGCCCGCACGAAGCGGGCGTTAAGTTATTGAGGCAGGTTTCATACAGGCAAGAAACCTATCGAGCAGTGCACCCTTTATACGCAATTCCCCGCCTTCGTCCAAGCTAAAAGTTTGAAAACAAGAAAAATCATCGGTACGGTGAATCCCAACAAAATAAGGCCAGAGCAGGATTGTTTCCAAAATGCGCCCCGATTTTCTACGCCCCGTTCGCCCTGTGATTGCGGGAATCGCCACTGTTTTTGCCGCCACAATTGCCCATGCAGAATCGGCCCATGGCATAGCTATGTACGGTGACCCCGCCCTACCACCGGATTTTGTGTCCCTACCCTATGCCAACCCGGATGCACCCAAAGGCGGTAAAGTTGTTTTCGGAAATACCGGCGGCTTCAACAGTCTGAACCCCTTCGTTCAGAAAGGCACCGTTCCCTGGCAACTGCGGTTCTGGACCCACGAAAGCCTGATGGGCCGGTCCTGGGACGAACCTTTCACTCTTTACGGGTTGTTAGCCGAATCAGTTGAGACCGCGCCAGACCGGTCCTGGGTGGAATTCACCTTGCGCGAAAGCGCCCGATTCTCGGATGGTAGCCCAGTGACCGTGGACGATGTCATCTGGTCGTACCAGACCTTGGGCACCGAAGGTCACCTGCGCTATCGCGGGCTGTGGGGCAAGATCGACAGCATAGAACAAACTGGCCCACGCACGGTGCGGATCACCTTCAACGAACCGGACCGGGAACTGGCGTTGATCGCCGGCCTGCGTCCGATTCTGCAAAAGGCGCAGTGGGAGGGGAAGGATTTCGCAGACGCCGCACTACATGACGTGCCCGTCGGTTCGGGCCCTTATGTCGTCGATGATTATGAGGCCGGTCGCTATGTGACCCTGCGCCGAAATCCCGACTATTGGGGCGCTGATGTCCCCTTCCGCCGTGGCACCATGAACCTCGATGAGATGCGGATCGAATTCTACGGCGACGGCACAGTTCTGTTCGAGGCGTTCAAGGCTGGCGAACTGACGGCTGTACGAGAGTTCAACGCTGACAAGTGGGACAGCCAGTATAGTTTTCCCGCCGTGCAACGCGGCGATGTCATCAAGACCGAAATCCCACACGGTAAACCTTCGGGAATGACCGGGTTTGTGATGAATACCCGCAAGGCGCCCTTCGATGACTGGCGCGTGCGCGAAGCGTTGCTGCTGGCGTTCAACTTCGAGTTCATCAACGACACGATCACCGGCGGCGCACAGCCCCGGATCGCCTCGTATTTTTCGGGGTCTGATCTGGGTATGCAGCCCGGCCCGGCCACCGGCCGCGTTGCCGAGTTGTTGCAGCCCTATGCCGACGACCTGCCCCCAGGTGCGCTGGACGGTTATGCATTGCCAGAAGGTGACGGCTCGGCCCGCAACCGCGCCAACATACGGCAAGCAAACAAATTGCTGGCCGAGGCAGGCTGGACCGTTCAAGACGGCGTTCTGCGCAATCAGAACGGCGAAGACTTCGCTATCACCGTATTGCTGCAACAGGGCGATACCGAAAGCCAGACCGCCATCGAGATCTATACCCGCGCTCTCGAACGGCTGGGGATTCAGATCACCGTCGAACAGGTGGACAGTGCTCAATTCACTGGCCGCAATGCCGAGTTGGATTTCGACATGACCTTTTTCCGCCGCGCCCTGTCCCTGTCACCGGGCAACGAACAGCGCCTGTATTGGGGTAGCGAAAATGCCGACACTCCGGGCACACGGAACCTGATGGGTGTTGCCTCTCCGGCTGTAGACGGGCTGATTGACGCAATGCTGGCCTCGGAAAGTCACGAGGATTTCGTGGCAGCCACCCGCGCTTTGGACCGGGTTCTGACCGCCGGGCGCTATGTCATTCCGATCTGGAATTTCGACGTCGGGCGCATCGCTCATGCCAAAGAGCTGAAGCAACCCGAAACGCTGCCGATCTATGGAGACGGGCCGGAATACATGCCACAGGTCTGGTGGTACGAAGAGTGATCAAATCGGGCTGATCATCTTCGTGATCGGCCCAATGACATTTGACACGCAGGATTCTCATATCGGAGGTTTTCTATACGTGGGCGCACCATGCCAAATGGTCGCACCTTTCGGCGGATTTCGGCACACGCGCTACCCCCAACCACATATTGCAAAGAGCCAACTTCAGTTAGCCTACATATTGTACCGATGCGGATTTTTAGCTAAAGCCCAAAAAATAGCCACAAGGACTTTACGGATCGCACCTCGACGTTATAGCCTATCTGTAATTAAACGCTCCGTTTGACCGGATTAATTCTGATTTATTCGTTAGATAGCTGATCATTCGACGCGTCACACTTTGGTTTTGCGGACCGGCCTCCACTCACTCACACCTCAGGTCCGTAGGCCCGTCGCGCGATCAGCGTGGCGGGCCTCCTTGACCCAACGTCAGATCAGACAAGGTGCGACATTTTGTCATGCGCGCTGACCACTGTGCCCTCCGTACCCTGAAATGAGAGCCGAGCAGCCGTGAAAACCGAGATACGGAAAGCTGACAAATGTTGAACTGGACTGACCTGACGCAAGACTGGGACGCTATGTATTCCCGCGCAAAACGGCGTTTTCCGAACCTGCGCGATCAGGACAAGGTGCGGCTGAGCAAAGACCGCAAAGGGTTCGAAGCATATCTGGCCGAACGACACCACCTGACCGTGAATGAAGCACACGAAGAGCTTGAGGATTTTCTGTTTACCGAAGGCCTGAACCGCGAGTTCAGCCGATCTTTAAGCAAGTGACGTGACCCAGAGGATCAACGCATCCTCGTCACTGACCGAGATCACGTTGTGCCCCATACTGCCGTCGTAATAAGCGCTGTCCCCCCGACGCATTTCGACGGGTTCGTAGAACTCGGTGTAAAGCTGAACGACCCCTGTCAGTACGTAAAGGAATTCTTCGCCATCGTGGCGCACCCAGCCTTCAAACTCATCCATTGATCGCGCGCGTACGCGGGCACGATAAGGCAGCATCTGCTTTTTCGTTAGGTTTTCGGCCAGCAGTTCATGTTCATAGGTCGTCGTTGGATGTGCGGCCCCTTCGCCCATCCGGGTCACCGCCATGCGCCCGATAACCTGATCGCGTTGCGGCGGCGTGAACAACTGCGGCACCGAAATCTCCAACCCGATCGCCAGCTTTTTCAGCGCATCATAAGTGGGCGACATCTGCCCGTTTTCGATCTTACTGAGGGTCGAGCGTGCAAGCCCTGCCTGAGTGGCGGCCTGTTCCAGCGTCCAGTTCCGCGCCTTGCGCAGCTGACGGACGCGTGCCCCCAGATCAAGCGGCTCAAGCTCGGCGTGGTTGCCCGAGTCCCGGGCAATTCGGATCAGGGATGGCTGTTCATTGGTGCTCATGCGCAACTCTATAGGCCCAGCCTGTCCCGCTTGCAACGCGCCAAGCGCCAAGGTAGCCAGTTGCCATGCTGTCTGTTTTTGATCAGGGGCCGCCATCGCCCTGCCCCGCGCCTTTCAATCTGGCTGCACATGTGCTGCGCCAAGCGGATAATGATCCGGATAAGATCGCGTTGTCGGTTCTGCGGTCCGATGGGGCCGAGGACTGGAGCTATCACGCGCTGAAATCAGCCATTTTGGGCACCGCCACCGGCTTGCTGCGCGCAGGGCTGAAGCCGGGTGACATTGTCCTGATGCGGTTGGGAAACACGGTAGATTTTCCGATTGCCTACCTCGGGGCGATTGCCGCAGGGATCGTGCCTGTCCCGACATCCTCACAACTGACCGAGCCGGAAACCGAACGTATGATCGCGGATCTGCAACCCGCTGCCATCCTGCGAGACCCGGCCGTCGCCTGCGCGCCGCACCTGCTGCAGATCACGGTGTCCGAGCTCACCGAAATGCGCACCCTGCCCCCGGCCGAATTTCAGATGGGCGATCCTGAGAGGCTGGCATATGTCGTCTATACCTCGGGCACGTCCGGCAAGCCGCGCGCGGTGGCCCACGCGCATCGTGCGATCTGGGCGCGACAGATGATGGTGGATGGCTGGTACGGGCTGCGAGACACGGATCGTCTGTGCCATGCGGGCGCGTTTAACTGGACCTATACGCTGGGCACCGGGTTGATGGACCCTTGGACCATAGGCGCAACCGCCCTGATCCCTGAACCTGGAACCGACCCGGACGCCCTGTCCGCCTTGCTGCGGCAGCATCGGGCGACAATTTTTGCTGCAGCCCCTGGTGTGTTTCGAAAGCTGCTGAAAACGCCGGACAACCTGCACCTTTCCACACTCCGACATGGCCTGTGCGCCGGCGAGAAACTGTCGCGGCACCTGCACACACAATGGGTCGAGGCAACCGGGACCGAACTCTACGAAGCCTATGGCATGTCTGAGTGTTCCACCTTCATTTCGTCCAGCCCGGCCCACCCGGCACGCGGCGAGTCGTTGGGACAACCACAGCCTGGCCGCCGGATCGCGATCCTAGGGCCGGATGGGCCCGTTCCTCAAGGTCAGGAAGGCACCATCGCCATTCACCGGTCCGATCCCGGCCTGATGCTGACTTATCTGAATGCCCCAGACGAGGCCGAGGCGCGGATGCAGGGTGACTGGTTTCTAACTGGCGATCAGGGTGCCATGGCGGTCGATGGGCAGATCACCTACTTGGGCCGCGACGATGACATGATGAATGCAGGTGGCTATCGCGTCTCACCGGTGGAGGTCGAAGCTGCTCTGTCCAAATTCCCCGGCATCACGCAGGTCGGCGCGGCGGCAGTTGAGGTCAAAGAGGACACATTCGTCATAGCTGCCTTCTATACCGGGCCGGAAAAGCTGGACGATTCCGCCCTGCAAACCTATGTGGAAGCAAATCTGGCGCGCTACAAACAGCCGCGCGCGTTCATTCACCTGCCTGAACTGCCGACCGGCGGGAACGGAAAACTCCTGCGCCGGGCGCTGCCGGCCTATTTCAAGGCGACCACACCATGACCCAGACCGTCAAACTCGACATCATGTCCGACCCGATCTGCCCGTGGTGCTATATCGGTAAGACCCATCTGGACAAAGCACTGGCCGCGCTTCCGGATCATCCTATGGTGATCGAATGGCATCCGTTTCAGTTGAACCCCGACATGCCTGATGAAGGCATGGACCGGCGCGAGTATCTGGAGCGCAAGTTCGGCGGCAAGGATGGTGCCGTGCGCGCCTATGCGCCTGTGGTCGAACATGCCGAGAATGCCGGGCTGAAAATTGATTTCGAAGGCATGAAGCGCACCCCCAACACGCTGGACGCCCATCGTCTGATCCACTGGGCGGGTATTGAGGGCAAGCAGAATGAGGTCGTGGACGCCCTGTTCGACGCCTATTTCGTGCAGGCCCGCGATATTGGCGACCATGAGGTTCTGGCCGACATCGCCGACGCTGTCGGCATGGACGCGGCCGTTGTGCTGAAACTTCTGAAATCGGACGCAGATCGGGAAGATATTCACAATCGGGACAGCCATTCGCGTCAGATGGGCGTCAATTCGGTGCCAACCTTCATCGTCGCCAATCAACACGCTGTTCCCGGCGCGCAACCCCCTGAAATGTGGGAAAAAGTGATTGGCGAGATCATGTCTCAGATTGAGGCCTCCCCTGCAAATTAGCACAGGGGTCTGTGCGCATTGAAACCTAGCGCCGCCTGACCTGTCGTGATAGCGCGATCAGGTCAGGAGGGCGCAATGGCCAATCGCATGTCAAAAGGTGAATTCATCGCACTTGTCGCAATGATGTTTGCGACGATCGCGTTTTCCATCGACTCGATGCTGCCTGCCCTGCCCGAGATTGGCGCACAGCTTAGCCCCGAGGATATCAACCGGGCACAACTGATCCTGACCTCATTTGTGTTGGGTATGGGGATTGGCACATTCTTCATGGGTCCGCTGTCCGACGCGTTTGGACGCAAGCCGGTGATCTATGTCGGTTCAGCTTTGTACATCGTGTCCGCGGCCGTCGCCTGGGCCAGTTCTTCGCTGGAGTTGCTGCTGATCGCCCGGGTCGCGCAAGGTGTCGGTTGCGCCGCGCCGCGCGTGGTTGCCATGGCCATCATTCGGGATTTGTACTCGGGCCGTGAAATGGCGCGGATCGTGTCCATCGCCATGATGATCTTTACACTCGTACCAGCCGTTGCACCGATGCTGGGTGCCGGGATGATCGCCCTCACAGGTTGGCGCGGAATCTTTGTCTCGTTCATCTTGTTCTCGGTGATCACCGTGGTTTGGATGGGCTTGCGCCTACCGGAATCACTAAAACCCGAAAACCGCAGACCGCTGCGCCTGCCCTTGATGGCCTCAGCCGCGCGCGAGATGTTCACTCATCCCACCGTCCGGGTTTCGATTTTCGTGCAAACCCTGTGCCTGGGCATGCTGTTCACCACGCTGACCATGGTGCAGCCGATCTATGACGTGATCCATGACAGCGCCGACAGTTTCCCCTTTTGGTTCGGGTTCGTTGCGCTGATGTCAGGGTCCGCCAGCCTGCTGAACGCGGCGCTGGTGATCCGCGTGGGGATGCGGCGGCTGGTCACCTGGGCGTTGGGTGCTCAAATCGTCATCACCATGGGCGTCATTACCCTGAACGCGATGCCTTTGTCGCCGAACCTGTCCTTTGCGGTGTTCGTCTTTTGGCAGACCTCGATCTTTTTCATGGCTGGTATGACGATGGGCAATCTGAACGCCATCGCGATGGAGCCGATGGGCCATATCGCTGGCATGGCGGCCTCGGTCATTGGTGCGGTTTCAACCGTTCTGGCCGCCGCAATTGCGGCCCCTATCGGGTTACTGTTCGACGGATCGCTGACCCCGCTGACCACGGGCATTCTGGTCATGAGCGTGGCTGGCTTTGGCCTGATGCTGCATATGGGCCGGATCGAAAACAGACTGCCTGCCTGATCTGTGCAGCCTGCGCGAATCCCGCTAACCTTCCCTTGATCCGAGCGGAGGTTTCAATGCGTTACGATTACGATCTGGGGTCCTATTCCTGTCCGGTCAGCACATCCTCATCCGAGGCACAGCTCTGGTTCGACCGGGGATTGATCTGGACCTATGGTTATAACCACGAAGAGGCCGTTGTCTGTTTCCAGCGCGCGGCGGAGCATGATCCGGGTTGTGCCATGGCCTACTGGGGGATCGCTTATGCAGCCGGTCCGAACTATAACCTGCCGTGGGATTTGCAGGACGAACGCGGACAGCAAAAGGCGCTGGCAAAGGCCTATGACGCTACGCAGCAGGCCTTGGCTCTGCTCGGCAGTTGCACCCCAGTCGAACAGGCCCTGATCCGCGCCCTGCCTGCCCGATACCCTCAGCGTGAACCGATCAAGGATATGCACCGCTGGGATCACGATTTCGCCGACGTTATGCGCACGGCCTTTGAGGAACAGCCGGATCATCTTGACCTGCGCACCATCTATGTTGAGGCGTTGTTGAACCTGACTCCCTGGCAAATGTGGGATCTGAAAACCGGCCAACCTGCCGAGGGTGCCGCCACGCTTGAGGCGCAGGAGGCTCTGGAAGACGCAATGGCCAGCAACCCCGCCGCTATGTCTCATCCCGGTTTGCTGCACCTCTACGTGCATCTGATGGAGATGTCGCCAACCCCCGAAAAAGCGCTCAAGGCCGGAGATGTGTTGCGAACGCTGGTGCCAGACGCAGGCCATCTAGTGCACATGCCCACCCATATCGACGTGTTGTGCGGGCATTACCACAACGTCGTTTACTGGAACGAAAAGGCCATTGAGGCCGATCTGAAGTATTATGAGCGTGAAGGCGCGTTCAACATCTATACCGGCTATCGCCAGCACGATTATCACTTTGTCATCTATGGCGCGCTATTTCTGGGCCAGATGGAACCGGCCCTTCGTGCCAATCAAGGGATGTGGGACACCACGCCCGAAGACATGCTGCGTATCGAAAGCCCTCCGATGGCGGATTACTTCGAAAGCTACATGTCGATGGGCCCGCATATCCTGATCCGTTTCGGACGGTGGGAAGAAGCCAAGGCGCTGGAACTGCCCTCGGACCCTGACTTATATCGCACTCTGACGGCGACCACCCACTACGCCCGCGCCATCGCGCATGCCGCCACTGACCACGTCGCCGAGGCTGAAGCAGAGGAGCAACTGTTCCTCTCAGCCAAGGCCTGCGTCCCTGAGACCCGCCTCTTGCACAACAACCGGGTGATCGATTTGCTGGAAATCGCGGGCGAAATGCTGCGCGGCGAGATCGAATACCGCAAAGGCAACTATGAGATTGCCTACGCCCATCTGCGCCGCTCGGTCGAGCTGGACGATACGCTGCCCTATGATGAACCATGGGGCTGGATGCAACCGACCCGCCACGCTCTTGGGGCGCTGCTGTTCGAACAGGGTCACACGGCCGAAGCCGAAGCGGTCTATCGGGAAGATCTGGGTCTGGGCGGAACGCTCAGCCGGGCCTCAATCCATCCGGACAACGTCTGGAGCCTCAAGGGTCTGCATGACTGCCTGAAGGCCCGTGGCGAGACCGTCGAGAGTGTGCAAATCAAACAACGGCTCGACCTAGCGCTGGCCCGGGCTGACCGCGCGGTGGGTGCATCGTGCTTCTGCGCTCAGGCGGCGATGAGGGCTGCCGAATGAGATACACCCTGCTGTTGACCGCTCTGCTTTGCGGCCCTGCCTTTGCAGATCGGCAGTCTTTCCCTCCGGTTGATCAGGCCGCGCAAGACCCGTCTCTGGTGGCCTTTCGGGATGCTCTTTTGGCCAAAGTGGCTGCGCGGGACACTGATGCCGTGGTTGCGGTGGCCTGCCCCGACATCTACCTGAGCCACGGAGGGAACGGCGGGCCGAAGGAACTGCGCGCTAATCTGATCCTCGACCCTGAAACCCTGTCCGAGGAATACCGCAACGATGCGGACACCCTGCGCGAGGCGTATTGGTCCGCTCTGGAAAACACCCTCTCGCAACCAGGTTATTTCGATGATGAGGGTGAGTTCTGGATGCCGCACCAGTGGCAGATCACCCTGCCCGCCTCGCTCGACCCCTTCATGGCCTACTACGTCACAGGATCGGATGTGGCCTTGCGCCAGTCAGCCGATCGCAGCGCGCCAACCTTAGGCCTTATCAGCCACGAGATTGCGATCATCCGCGATTTTCAGCACACCGCTGAATATCAGCAGGTGCTGTTGACCGATGGAACGCAGGGCTTCATGCACAGCGACTATCTGTGGCCCATGACAGGCCACCGCGCCGCGTTCGTGAAATCGGACTCGGGCGAATGGCAGCTGTGTACCTTTGTCAGCGGAGACTAGGCCTTCGCCTTTTTCTTTTCAGCCACAACCTTTTCAGCCAGATCACGGGCGATAGCAAAGGCCCCCTTGATCTTGTCGCTGTCCTTCTTCCAGTCGCGGCGAACGACAATCTTATTGTCCTTAACCTTGGCCAGCCCGCGTTGATTCTGGATGAATTCGACCAGCCCCTGAGGCGACGCGAACTTGTCATTGTGGAACTGGATTGTCGCGCCCTTCGGCCCACCGTCCAGTTTGGCAATACCCGCGCGTTTGCACATAGCCTTGATGCGAACGACCAGCATCAGCGTGTTCACCTCTTTCGGCAGAGAGCCAAAACGGTCAATCAACTCGGCGGCAAAGCCCTCTAGTTCGACCTTGGTCGACAGCGACGACAGGCGGCGGTACAGCCCCAAACGCACATCCAGATCGGGTACGTAGTCTTCGGGGATAAGAACCGGGACGCCCAGATTGATCTGCGGCGCCCATTGATCATCGGCGTCCGACAGCCCCTCCATCTCACCGGCTTTGATTTTGGCAATCGCTTCTTCCAGCATCGACTGGTAAAGTTCGTACCCCACGTCGCGCATCTGGCCCGACTGTTCCTCGCCCAACAAGTTGCCCGCTCCGCGAATATCGAGGTCCTGAGAGGCAAGCGTGAACCCCGCCCCCAACGTATCAAGCGAGCCAAGAACGCGCAGGCGTTTCTCGGCCGTGGCGGTCAGTTTCTGGCGTGGCTTGGTGGTCAAATAGGCGTAAGCGCGGGTTTTCGACCGCCCCACACGACCGCGAATTTGATAGAGTTGAGCAAGGCCAAACATATCCGCCCTATGCACGACCATCGTGTTGGCCGTTGGGATATCCAACCCGCTTTCCACAATCGTTGTGGCCAGCAGCACGTCATACTTACCGTCGTAGAAAGCGTTCATCCGGTCGTCGAGTTCGCCCGCGGCCATCTGCCCGTGCGCCACCACATAGGTCAGTTCCGGAAGCTGCTCTTTCAGGAACTCCTCAATCTCGGGCAGGTCCGAGATGCGGGGGACCACGTAGAAGCTCTGCCCGCCACGGTAATGTTCACGCAGCAGTGCTTCGCGGATGGTGACCGCATCGAACTCGCTGACATAGGTGCGAATGGCCAGTCGGTCGATCGGCGGCGTTCCGATAATCGACAGGTCACGCACACCGGTCAGTGACAGTTGCAGCGTCCGCGGGATCGGCGTGGCGGTCAGGGTTAGCACGTGAATGTCACTGCGCAATTGCTTCAGCCGCTCTTTGTGGCCAACGCCGAAATGCTGTTCTTCGTCAATGATCAGCAGGCCGAGGTTATTGAAGCGTATCCCCTTGGCCAAAAGCGCATGCGTTCCGATGACGATATCCACCGTGCCTCGCGCGAGCCCGTCACGGGTTTGCTGCGCCTCTTTGGCTGAAACAAAGCGCGACAGTTGCCGAACCTCCAGTGGGAAGCCCCGGAAACGTTCTTTGAAGGACGCTGCATGTTGACGGGCCAGCAGCGTGGTCGGCGCGACAACTGCGACCTGCACCCCGGACATAGCGGCGACGAAAGCCGCGCGCATGGCGACCTCGGTCTTGCCAAAACCCACATCGCCGCAAATCAGACGATCCATCGGCGCGCCGGAATGCATGTCCTCCATAACTTCGTTGATCGCCCGCAACTGGTCGTCGGTTTCCTGATACGGGAAGCGCGCGCTGAACTCCTCCCACGCGTGAGGTGGAGGATCCATAACCGGGGCTTTGCGCAAGGCGCGTTCGGCGGCGATGCGGATCAGCTTGTCCGCCATCTCGCGGATGCGTTCTTTCAGCTTGGCCTTCTTGGCCTGCCATGCACCGCCGCCCAGACGGTCCAGCAGACCTTCGTCGTGGCCGTATTTCGACAGCAGTTCGATGTTTTCAACCGGCAGGTACAGCTTGGCCTGTTCAGCATATTCCAGCAGCAGACATTCATGGGCGGCACCCGCAGCCGTCACGACCTCCATCCCCATGTAGCGGCCGATTCCATGGTCGACATGCACCACCAGATCACCGGGGCTAAGGGATTGCGTCTCGGTCAGAAAGTTCTCGGCCTTGCGGCGTTTCTTGGGCTGGCGGATCAAGCGATCGCCCAGCACGTCCTGCTCGGCAATGACCGTCAGTCCGGGGGTTTCGAACCCGTGCTCCAGCGCCCAAACAGCCAGATGCAATCCGCGTTTACCCACACGAGTCCCGTCGGTGACGGGAATGGCTTCAGCCAGACCTTCGTCTTCGATCAGCCCGGTCAGACGTTCGCGTGCGCCTTCGGAATAGGACGCGATCAGCACTGGCCCCTTGGTCATCTTGTCAGAGATATGCCCGGCCAAAGCGCCGAACAGGCTGATGCTTTCTTGCTGACGCTCCGGCGCAAAGTTGCGGCCAATCCGACCGCCAGCGTCGATCACACCGGGACCGCTGGCCTGTGGCAAGGGGCTGAATTGCAGAACCCGCCGATCACCCACAGCCTGTTCCCACGCGGCATCGTCCAGATAAAGCAAACCGGGCGGCGTGGGTTTATACACCGTGTCCATGCGCGATCGGTTTTCCAGCGCAAGTCGTCGGGTTTCGTACTGATCGGCAATCGTATCCCAGCGCGCAAGCCGCGCAGGCGTGACCTGATCGTCCACCGTGATGGTCGCATCCGGCAGATAGTCGAACAGCGTTTCCAGCTTCTCATGAAAAAAGGGCAGCCAATGTTCGATGCCCTGATGCTTGCGGCCCGCACTGACGGCTTCGTACAACGGATCGTCGGTGCCCGCCGCGCCGAACTCGATGCGATAGTTCTGGCGGAACCGGGTGATTGCAGCGTCATCCAGAATGACTTCGGACACCGGCGCCAGTTCCACAACGTCAAGCTTCTCGGTGGTGCGTTGTGAGACCGGGTCAAAGCGGCGCGCGCCGTCCAGTACATCTCCGAACAGGTCCAGACGTACAGGGCCAGACTCACCCGGGGGGAAAATGTCGATGATCCCGCCCCGGATGGCATAATCGCCGGGCTCCATCACGGTCGGGCTTTGTGTGAAGCCCATCCGCACCAAGAAGTTCCGCAGCGCGGTTTCGTCGACGCGGTGGTCTACACGCGCGGTGAACGCAGCCTCTTGCAGCACATCCCGCGCGGGCACCCGCTGGGTTGCCGCGTTCAGCGTTGTCAGCAGAACAAACCGGTCCGGCATCTGATGCACCAGCGCCGCCAGCGTCGCCACGCGCGCCGCGGCAATATCTGCGTTGGGCGAGACCCGGTCGTAAGGTAGACAATCCCAGCCCGGGAACACAAAGACCGGCATGTCGGGTGCAAAGAAGGCGAGCGCTGCACGCATCGCCTCCATCCGCTTGTCATCGCGGGCAACGTGACAAGCCGGCCGGCCGGAACGCGCGATCTCGTTCAGGACAAGCTGTGCATCAAACCCCTCGGGGGCGCCGCCAACTGTTACGTGGTTCGGAGCCGTCATCGCCTAGCCTTTCCGAATTTTCTATCCCAGAACCCCAATCGAGAAGTTCTGATACATACCCCAAAGGGACGTGATCAAGATCGAGATCATTCCGATGATCTGCGTATAAATCCGGCAACGTGTCAAAACCTTGCCGACAAACTCCAGCGATCCGTCACTTCGCCTCAATTTATGCGCGGCCCTGATGTTGATGACCGTCACAAGACACATCGGAAACAGCAGCAAAAACACGGCTTGGGCGAACTCGACCCCATAGTAAAAGCCAAGCATCGCCAGACCGGTGAAAAAGAAACAACTCAGCCCCAGAATGATCAGTCCGGACTTATCTACGATAAACAGGATGCGGTTGCCATTAATCCGCACGATATCCAGCAAGTCCTGCTCAGTCTGCCCTCCGACCCGGCGGGCACGCACCAGCAGATCGAACGGAACACCCATCGCCCAATGGCTTACAGATGACCACAGCACGGCCAGAACGATCCAATACCACAGATTCGAGAAGCTGCGCATATCGATGATTTCGAAAAGCGAAGAGTATAAGTCCAAGCGTCAGCCCTTTGTTCCCAGTCCTGATGGGCTTTTCGCACGGGTGCGCTGATCCTAACCCTTGAGACCACATGGAATTCATGCCACCCAATGCGGGAATATTCAAGGAGAGCGCGACATGAAACCGACCATCGCCCCCTACCCCCTGACCCGCTTTCGCCGGGCGCGCCAGTCACAGGCCGTGCGCGGGCTTGTCCGCGAAAACACGCTGACCACAGATGATCTGATTTGGCCTGTATTTGTGCGCGACGGTGAAGGTATCGAAGAGCCTGTTCCGTCGATGCCCGGTGTGGTTCGCCGCTCGGTCGATTTGATCGCCAAGGCTGCTGTTGAGGCGCAGGCGATGGGCATTCCGGCCATTTGCATCTTTCCCTACACCGATTCCAGCCTGAAGACCGAGGATTGCGCCGAGGCCTGGAACCCCGACAACCTGTCGAACCGCGCCATCCGGGCGATCAAGGCAGCGGCCCCCGATATCGCGGTGATGACCGATGTCGCGTTGGATCCCTACAACATCAACGGGCATGACGGCTACGTTGTCGATGGCGAAATTGTGAACGACCAAACCGTCGAAGCGCTGGTCAAAATGACCCTTGCACAGGCCGAGGCTGGGGCCGACATCATCGGACCTTCGGACATGATGGACGGCCGCATTGGCGAAATGCGCCGGGCGCTGGAAACGGCAGGTCATCAGAACGTGATGATCCTGAGCTATGCCGCGAAATATGCCAGTGCCTTTTACGGCCCGTTCCGCGATGCAGTGGGTGCCTCTGGCGCACTGACCGGCGATAAGAAAACCTATCAGATGGATCCCGGCAATTCGAACGAAGCCCTGCGCCTGATCGAACGCGATCTGACCGAGGGCGCAGACATGGTCATGATCAAGCCGGGCATGCCTTACCTGGACATCTGCCGTCGTGTGAAAGACACGTTTGGCGCGCCTACCTATGCCTACCAGGTGTCGGGCGAATACGCGATGATGCAGGCCGCCGCGCAGAACGGATGGATCGACGGTGAGAAGGTGATGTTGGAGAGCTTGCTGGCATTCAAGCGCGCGGGCTGCGACGGCATTCTGACCTATTTCGCACCTGAAGTCGCCCGTATCCTTCAGGGCTAAAACCCCAGATTGTCGCAATTTTTCGCCGATTGTGATTTGCAGTCACGCAGCTTTCCCGTGACACGCAGCCGCAATCGGCGTATTCTTGCACACAAGATCGGGATCACCCGACATATCAGGCAGTAATACAGAGAAAAAAACCATGAGCAGTTCCAATGCACCCCGACTAAGCCGTCGTGGCTTTGCCTTTGGCATGGCCGGATTGACGGTAACCGCAGCCTGCGGCAATGGCGTCGGCAGTTCCAACGCGGCCAAGATTGACGCCCGCGTCGATGCCACGCTTGCCGAGATGTATGCGAAGTACCCCAACACGGTTGAGATCGCCAACAAAGCCACCGGCATGTTGGTTATGCCCCTGATCACCGACGCCGGACTGATCTTCTTTGGCGGCGCCTACGGTCAGGGCGCGTTGCGCATCGAAGGCGCAACAGTTGACTACTATTCCGCAATTTCTGGAACCGCCGGCCTGCAAATCGGCGCGCAGCAGTATGCCCATGTCCTGTTCTTCATGACGCAGGATGCGCTGAACGACTTCCGCCGCTCCAGCGGATGGACCGCCGGTGCCGATATTGGCTATGTTGTTGATGCGACTGGTAATTCCTTGTCCACGGACACAACGACATTGCGGTCGCCGGTACTGGCCGTCGTATTCGGACAAGCCGGTCTGAAATTCGGCGCGACGGTCGAAGGCACCAAGTACACACGGATCATTCCGTAACGCCGGACTGCCACACACCCCTCGAAAAGCCCCGCCCACAGCACCGCTGTGGCGGGGTTTATTACTTATTGTGCTGTAAACACGAATATTCCCGGGCTGTTCCTCTTTCGGTCAGCACGGGCATCCACTAACCTTGCCGAAATCGGAAATGGATCGGGATTAAAGGCCACAAATGGGTTTCGTTTTTCGCTGGCTGTTGCGTATCACAACAGGTCTGGTCCTGCTGGCTCTTGCTGCTGTGGCACTGGTGTATTTTCTGGCTAGCCAATCCCTGCCGGACTACGATCAGACGGTCGAAGTCAGCGGCCCAACCGGGCCGATCGAGATCATCCGAGACACCGCCAACGTCCCCCACATTCTAGCCGAAAACGACCCCGACGTGTTCTTTGGCCTTGGCTATGCCCATGCGCAGGACCGACTGTGGCAGATGACCGTGATGCGCCGCACCGCACAGGGCCGTCTGTCCGAAGTGTTTGGCACCCGTACGCTACACATCGACAAGCTGTTGCGCCGATTGGACCTGTACGGGCTTGCCCACCGCTCGGTCGAGGTTCAGGACGATTACACCAAAGCCGCGCTGCGTGCCTATGCCGCCGGGGTGAACGCGCGTCTGGATGAAATCAATGAGGCCGCCCTTGGCCGCGGCGCGCCAGAGATGTTCCTGTTCAATGCGCCTGTGTCTCCGTGGCAACCCGGCGACAGTATCGCCGTGATCAAACTGATGAGCCTGCAACTGTCCGGCCACCTTGAAGACGAAGTGCTGCGGGCCCGCACCTCGCTGATGCTGAACGATCCCGCACGACTGGTCGATATCCTGCCGGACGTTCCGGGCGCTGGCATCGCAGCCCTACCCGAATACGCGGCGCTATTTCCTGGGCTGCCCCGCTATGCCCGTGGCACGCCGATGCCCGATAGCCCGCTGTCGCCCTTCCCGAAACGCGGGCTTGCTGGTGCATCGAACGCATGGACTGCCGCGCCCTCGCGTTCGGCCAGTGGTGGAACGCTTCTGGCCAATGATCCCCATCTGGGGCTCACAGCGCCTGGCGTCTGGTATCTGGCCCGGCTGGAACTGGCCAAAGGCGGCGTGATAGGCGCGACAATCCCTGGCATTCCTGCCATCATGACCGGGCGCAGCGACCGGTTGGGCTGGGGTCTGACGTCCTCGTATCTGGATGATCAAGATGTTCATATCGAGCAGCTGAACCCCAAAAACCCCGAGGAATACCTGACGCCGGACGGCTACAAGACATTCCGCACCCGCCCCTCGATCATCGAGATCAAGGATGAGGCCCCGATTACCCTGACTCTGCGCTGGACAGATAACGGCCCGGTCTTGCCCGGCAGCCACTATGATCTGGAGACGATTACCCCAGCGGGACACGTTGCGTCGCTGTCGTGGACGGCACTCAGCCCACGCGACACGTCGATGACGGCTTCGATGGCGCTGATGAACGCCGACACTGTCCGGCAAGGCATCGACGCGGCCGAGCTGTTCATCGCACCCTCGCAGAACCTGTCACTGGTGGACAAAGAAACGATCGGCCTCAAGCTGATCGGCGCTATGCCAAAACGCGACCTGCGCAACCAGAGCCGGGGACGCATCCCAACGCCCGGCTGGCTGGCCGAAAACCTGTGGCAAGGCCGCCTGCCTTATGCCGACAATCCGGAATTCGTGGCTCCTGCAGGGGGTATACTGGGCAACACCAACAACAAGATCATTGATCGCCCGTTCCCTGAGCATGTGTCATATGAATGGGGCGATACGCAGCGCGTACACCGCTGGGAACGCCTGATGCAATCGCGCGAAGTTCACACCCGCGACAGCTTTATCGAGGCGCAGCTGGATACCGTTAGCTTCACTGCTCGTTCACTGCTGCCGCTGATCGGCGCTGACCTTTGGTTCACCGGAGCCTCTGCCCCCGAAGGCACACCCGAACGCCAGCGCCAGATCGCTTTGTCCCTGCTGGCTGAGTGGAATGGTGAAATGAACGAACACCTGCCCGAACCGCTGATCTATGCCGCGTGGTTGCGGGCGTTGCAGATCCGGCTGATCTCGGACGAATTGGGCCCGTTGGCGGCCGAATACAAACATGTGCAGCCCTTGTTCATTGAACGCGTCTACCGCGATATCAACGGTGCATCTGTCTGGTGTGACGTGCGCCAGAGCGCCCCGACCGAGACCTGCACGGACATGGCGCGACTGGCGCTCGACGACGCGATAATCTGGATATCCGAGAACTACGGCAGCGCACTTGAATCCCTGCGCTGGGGTGACGCGCATCAGGCCACTCATGATCACCCGGTTTTGGGAACGGTTCCGGTGTTGCGTTTCTTTGTGAACATCCGCCAATCCACCAGCGGCGGTGACAACACCCTGTTGCGCGGGCGCACCTCGGGCGAGGGCCGGAACCCATTCCAGAATGTTCATGGCGCGGGCTACCGCGGAGTCTATGACTTTGCTGACCCGGACAGCTCGGTCTTTATCACTGCCACCGGTCAGTCAGGTCATTTCTTGTCGCGTTACTATGACGATCAGGCGCAGCTCTGGCGACGTGGCGAATACATACCCATGTCTCTGGACCTTGATCTGGCGCGCGCCGCTGCCGTTGGTGTGACGAACCTGATCCCGCGCTGATTTCGCCTGTTTCGGCAGGACCTTGCCCCTTTTTTCGGGCGCCGTGGACGCCGACCCGCCTTTTCGCCTACGATCTGGGCACCAACAAGTTGGGACCGGGGGCACAAATGGCAAGTTTACGGGATAGGCTGAACAATCTTGCGCGCGACTATGCAATCGCCTGGAGCTCGGGCGACCCGAATGCAGTGGCAGATTTCTTTGCGCCGGAAGGGCAGATGGTCATGAATCGATCCGAGTCTTTGCAAGGTCGGGCGGCAATCGCCGAGATGGCGCGCGGGTTTCAATCCGATTTTCCCGATCTTGAACTCCGCTGTGATATGATGCGGTGGGCTGGTCATCACGCGATCTTTGTCTGGACCTTCGAAGGCCATCACGCCAAAACCGGCAACTACGTCCTTACGCGCGGATGGGAAGAATGGGACCTGAGCGAAGACCACAAGGTGCTGTCCTCGCAGGGATGGTTCGATATAGAGGATATGCAGCGCCAGATCGACGGCGCCTGACCTTTATAGCGCTGCGAATTGTGCCGCCTGTTTATCGGTCCAAAGCACGTTGATCTCAAACCCGTCCTCGGTCTGCTTTTCGGACCGCACCACATCCTGCCGAAACAGCCATGCGCGTTTGTTGCCTTCGGCAAAATCCAGAGTCAGCGTCTCTTCGTGGCGGGCGCCCTGCAGCTTGGTGGCGATCTCAGCCAACAAGGAATCCACCCCCTCACCGGTCACAGCCGAGATGGCAAAGATCGAAGGGTCGCGGTCTGCGCGTTTAAAGGCGGCCTCACGTTCATCTTCGTTTAGCAGGTCGATCTTGTTCCAGACCTCAAGCCGAGGCCGTTCGTCATCGACACCCAACGAAGTCAGGATCGCCTCGACATCCTGCGCCTGTGAGTCGGTTTCTTCGTGGCTGATATCGCGCACATGGACAATGATATCCGCGCCCAGAACTTCCTCGAGCGTCGCCCGGAAGGCCGCGACCAGTTCAGTCGGAAGGTTCGAGATGAACCCCACAGTGTCTGACAGGATCACCTCGGGACCATCGGGCAGTTCAACCCGGCGCATTGTCGGGTCCAGAGTAGCGAATAGCATGTCCTTTGCCATCACCTCGGCCCCGGTCAGGCGGTTGAACAGCGTGGACTTTCCTGCGTTGGTATAGCCCACCAACGCAACAATAGGATACGGCACCTTGGCCCGCGCGGCGCGATGCAGCGTGCGGGTTTTGACTACCTTCTGCAACTGCCGCCGCAGACGCACCAGTTGTTCATCGATGGCGCGGCGGTCAGCCTCGATCTGAGTTTCACCGGGACCACCGACAAATCCCAATCCACCACGCTGCCGTTCCAAGTGGGTCCACGCCCGCACCAGTCGCGTGCGTTGATAGCTAAGCGCAGCCATCTCGACCTGCAACACACCTTCTCGGGTGCGGGCGCGGTCGCTGAAAATCTCAAGGATCAGACCGGTTCGGTCGAGGATTTTAACCTTCCACGCCTTCTCGAGGTTGCGCTGCTGAACGGGTGAAACGGGGCCGTCGATCAGCACCAGTTCGATCTTGTTGTCGTGGAGGCGCTCGGCCAGCTCCTCGATCTTGCCGCTGCCAAACAGCAGCCCCGGTTGGGCGCGTTGCAGGCGCACGATTTCGGACCCGATCACATCCAGATCGGGCAGAGCGGCGGCCAGTGCAACCGCCTCTTCCAGCGCCGGCTCGGGAACGCGGCGCTGTTCATCTGATTTGATTTCCGGATGCAACACCCAAGCCCGGGTGCGCGTCCTGTCATGTTCCATCAAGAGGCGTCTTCGCCCTCATACAGGCTGATCGGCTGCGA
Source organism: Ruegeria sp. ABF4_144 (assembly GCF_056160045.1). Classification (NCBI taxonomy): domain Bacteria; kingdom Pseudomonadati; phylum Pseudomonadota; class Alphaproteobacteria; order Rhodobacterales; family Roseobacteraceae; genus Ruegeria; species Ruegeria sp. ABF4_144. Next base: position 1,267,355 of record NZ_JBSWWK010000001.1, on the reverse strand, counting down.
CGGCATGATGGTCGAGATCGCGTGCTTGTAGACCAGCTGCGACTGTCCGTCGCGGCGCAGCAACACGCAGAAGTTATCAAACCACGTGATAACACCCTGCAATTTCACACCGTTGATCAGGAAAATTGTGACCGGTACCTTTGCTTTCCGTACATTGTTCAGGAACGCGTCCTGAAGATTCTGTCTGTCCGAAGCCATATTTTATTATCTCGCCATTGTTCTTGCTACGCGCTGCGGACCAACGCGCTCCCTCCGGCTGAGTATGGAGTGGAGTTAACCGAGTTTCCAGATCAAAAATCAGTCATTGTAAGACTGTTGAATCTTAGTCCCGCCAGAGGCTTGGCGTAATCAGCGCGATGATCGCCAGCGTTTCCAGCCGTCCGATCACCATCGCCGCGCACATGGTCAGCTTGGCCCCGCCAGACAGGTCCACGATCCGGATGGGGATATCTGTGGCCAGTTCGATCAACGGACCCGTAGTGCTTAGCGATGCGACGGTCAACACCATCGCCTGCTCGAACCCTGCCCCCATCAAACCAAGCAGCAGGTTGAACAAAGCGGCCGTCAGCGCGAACATCATCAGGAAGATCCAAGCGATGAAGGCACCATCGCTCTGGATACGACGGTTGCCCCCGCCCTCGCCGCTGACTGACGAGGGATAGATCAGACGGTCGATCTCGCGCGCACCATTCAGGTACAGCGCAAACACCCGCAGCAGTTTGACGCCGCCCGCTGTGGTTGCAACACCGCCACCAATCAGGGCCAGCCCCATCAGGATCAGCCCAGGGGTACCCAGCCCAGATAGCTGTTGTGCGTCATTCCAATTGGCGCTTTCAAACCCGGCGGTGGTCAGAAACGACAGCGCCGTAAACAACATGCCCCAGAACACTCGAACGGCGTCAATCGGGTGCAAGGTCCCGCCGATTTCATTTACCCCAGCCCACACGCGGAAAAACAGCAGCGTAGCAACAGCGATCACGATCATAAGACCGATGCGGAACTCCGGGTCTTTGTCCAGCCGCGAGTACCCCGTTGTGGCAGTGTCGGTGGAAAAGGTCAGCCGCGACAAAGCGAAGAACAAAAACAGGAACAGAATTGCCTCACCGGTAATGCCGGCCTGCGCGCCTTCTAATCCGCCCACCGGCGAAATACCGGACGTGGCCATCGTGGACATGGCGTGGCAGATCGCGGTCAGTCCTTGCTCACCCGCGATCAGCAACAATAGCCAAATCACCGCTGTCAGCCCGGCGTAGACCGGCGTCAGCGTCCGCGTCACCCGGATCAGACGACCGCGTGGATCGACTTTTTCACTTTGCGCCACGCCCGAGACCGGACGCCCCGGCTGTCCACGTGCAGTTACTTCGAACCCGCCCAGTGAGAGCGGTGCCAGAATCGCCGCCGCCGAAATCCACATCAGCAGGCCGCCCATCCAGCCCACCAGAGCGCGCCACAAATGCAGAGGAGCCGTCAGGCGGTCGGGATCAGGGAAGATATCGGCGCCCGTAGTCGTCAGCGCGCTGACCATATCGAAATAGGCGTTCAGAAAGGTCGTGTTTCCCAGTGCGTCATGCAGCGGAATGGAAAGGAATACCGGAAGGACGGTGAAACAGCCCAACAGAACCGCCAACTGCCCAAGCGTTCCTCGGCGCGGCACCCGACTGGACGACGCCATAGCTATCGTCGCCACGACGAACAGCCCCAGCAGACCCGAATAGAAGAAGGACCGCGACGTGTCGTGGTTATCCAGCGCCAACGCGTAAATAGCAGGTATCCACATAGACAGCGAGAAAACGCCCCAGATCAGCAGAAACAACGGCAAGCGCCGCACCAGCCCGATCCGTTGTGTCCTCGCGCGTATCATCAGAAGAAATCGATCGAAACCTGCATCAGGCGTTCGACCTCGGGGACATCCTTGGCCATGGCAAAGATTGCAACCACGTCTTTTTCTTCGATCCGAAGGCTGCCGGTCGGGCGCAGCAACTCCTCGCCCTTGCGAACAGCGCCCACCAGAACGCCCTCAGGAAAGTCGATGTCCCGCAGTTTCTGCCCGGCCATGGGTGAGGTTGACAGCACCTCGGCCTCGATCACCTCGGCCTCGGCGTCACCAATGGAATAGACCTGCCGCACCCGCCCATGGCGGATGTGCCGCAGGATCGAGCTGACGGTGGTGGCGCGTGGGTTGATATAGGCGTCGATCCCAAGCGGCCCCATCAACGCAACCATGCTGGGATCGTTGATCAGCGCAATCGCCAGCGCGCAGCCCTCGGCCTTGGCGCGTACGGCGGCCAGCATGTTGGCGCGGTCGTCATCGGTAACCGCCAGCATCGCATCCGCACGTTCAATTCCCGCCTCGCGCAGCAAGGCCGCATCCAGCCCGTCACCGTTCAGAACAATGGTACGCTCAAGCGCTTCGGCGGCCAGTTCGGCGCAGTGGCGATCGCGTTCGATGATCTTGGCTCGCACCCGGCTTTCGCGTTCCTCAAGCGTGCGCGCGACCTCGAGCCCGACGTTGCCGCCACCCACAATCACCACGCGATCCTGTTTCTTTTGCGTCTTGCCAAAGACCTCCATCGTACGGTCCACGTCTTTGACGTTGGTAAAGACATAGCATTCGTCACCGACAAACAGTTGGTCCTCGGATTCCGGGGCAAAAAGGCTGCCGTCGCGCCGGACGCCCACGACAATCGAGCTGAGCGTCGAAAACAGATCCGTCAGCTGGCGTAACGGCGTGTTGATGATCGGGCAATCTTCGTCGATGCGAATGCCCAGCAACTGCGCCTTACCGTCCATGAACATCTCGGTGTCAAAGGCCGACGGTGCAGACAAGCGGCGCATGGCGGCGGCGGCGACCTCTCGTTCGGGGCTGATCACCACGTCGATAGGCAGGTGGTCACGGCGGTACAGGTCCGAGTGGATCGCCTCGAGGTAAGACTTTGACCTCAGACGCGCGATCTTGCGCTGGATCGAAAAGACCGAATGCGCCATTTGGCAGGTGACCATGTTCACCTCGTCCGAATGGGTCGCGGCGATAATCATATCTGCGTCGCTTGCCCCCGCCCGGCTCAGCACGTCCGGGTAGCTGGCGAAACCGGCGATCCCCTGCACATCCAACGTCTCGGTCGCGCGGCGCACCAGATCGGGGTTGTTGTCCACCACCGTTACGTCGTTGAGTTCGCCCGACAGGTGCCGTGCAATCTGCCAGCCAACCTGACCGGCACCGCAAATTATCACCTTCATGTTTTTGGCCCTTCTGCCTGAAATCTTTGAATGACAGATGCCCCGATAGCGGTCAATTGAATTGTCATGCCCGCAAAGCTAAGGCAAGATAAGCCCATGAAATCAGTAGTTCGTTTGCTTATTCCAATGGTCGTCCTGTCCGCATGTAGCGGCCCGCTTTCGCTGTATTACCGCGAGGGCGAAAGCGTGACGCGTATTCAGTCCGCGACGACGCAATGCCAGGTTTCGGCGCTTGAGGACGTGCCAGTAGCCAATCAGGTGCGGCAAAACCCGCCCACCTACTGGCCCGGTCGTACCTACTGCGATGGCCGGGGGCGATGCTATCGCTCGCCAGGTTGGTGGCAGCCTGGAAACGTGTACACCGTCGACGTCAACAAAGGGCTGCGTAATCAGGTCGAGGCGCAGTGCATGGCTAAAAAGGGGTTTCGCCCGGTCAGCCTGCCGCCTTGCAAGCAAAACATTAAATCAAGCGTACCGGCCGTGCCCACAACAAAACTACCGCCGCTGAGCACCCAGTCATGCTACGTTAAACTCGACAACGGGTCATTCCAGATCATCACACCCGGTCAGGCCGGGTAATGACCCGGCGGATTATTCCGCCGGTTCCGGTTCGTCCAGTTGCGCCACGCGTGCGCCGGATTTGTTCGAGGTCACAACCCCAAGCGATTTCAGCTTACGGTGCAGCGCGCTGCGCTCCATCCCGACAAAGCTGGCGGTACGGCTGATATTGCCACCAAAACGGTTGATCTGGGTCAGCAGGTATTCCCGTTCAAACGCCTCGCGCGCTTCGCGCAGCGGCAAGGTTGCAAGAGCACCCGACAGAACCACACGCCCCGAATCGTCAGGTTTTTCCTCTTCGGTCGGCAGTTCCTTGGCCTCAATCGGACCGGACCCGTCACCCAGGATCAGCACACGTTCGATCAGGTTCTTGAGCTGACGCACGTTGCCGGGCCATGTCATGGTCTGCAGCAACGCCACCGCCTCTTCCGAGATCTCACGCAGGGACAACCCTTGAGATTCGTTGCACATCTCGATGAAATGCTGCGCCAGAACAGGGATATCCTCGCGCCGCTCTTCCAACGATGGCACCGCAATCGGCACCACGTTCAGGCGGTGATACAACTCTTCGCGGAAGCGGTCGGCGGCGATCTCATGTTCAAGGTCACGATTGGTCGACGAGATCACCCGCAGATCTACCCGCACCTTGTCCGAACCGCCGACGCGTTGGAATTGTTGGTCAACCAGAACGCGCAGGATCTTGGACTGCGTACCCAAGGGCATATCGGCCACTTCGTCAAAGTAAACCACGCCACCATGGGCCTCTTCCAACAGACCGGATTCGATGCCGCGTTCCGAAGACTCGCGACCAAACAGCACCTCTTCGACCCGTTCAGGCTCGATACCTGCGCAATTGACGGTCACGAAAGGCGCGTTGGCGCGGTTGGAATGAGCGTGGATATATCGCGCTGCGATTTCCTTGCCCGATCCGGCAGGACCGCTCAGCATCACGCGGCCGTTAGACTTGGTTACCTTGTCCAGCTGGCTCTGCATCGCGCGAAAGGATGCGGACTTGCCAATCATGTCGGAACTGGTGACCTCTTTACGCTTCAGCGAGGCGTTCTCGCGGCGCAGGCGAGAGGTCTCCATCGCGCGGCGGATCACCACCATTAACTGGTCAATGTTAAACGGCTTTTCGATAAAGTCGTAAGCGCCCTGTTTAATGGCCGCCACCGCAATCTCGATATTGCCGTGACCCGATATGATCACCACAGGTACATCCGGGTTATCGCGTTTCACCGACTTGAGAATGTCGATCCCATCCATACGGCTGTCCTTCAGCCAAATGTCCAGAATCAACAGCCCCGGCGGTTCTGAATTGATTTCGGCCATGCACTCGTCCGAGTTGCCGGCCAGCCGGGTTGAATAGCCTTCGTCCTCCAGAATGTCGGACACCAGTTCGCGAATATCGCGTTCGTCATCTACGATCAGAATGTCGCTCATCTTTGGCCTGCTTTCAGTTTATTGGATTGAATTGCCTGCTTCTGTGGCGCTGCGGTCGGAGAGAAATTGCCCCCCGGCAAACGGATCACGGCCATCGCACCGAAATGGTCCTGTCCGTCGAAAACGGGCGCATCTTCCAGTGTGAGCGCTCCGCCATGTTCTTCGATAATCTTCTTGACGATGGGCAGGCCCAAGCCTGTGCCCTCGTCCCGTGTGGTAACGTATGGCTCGAACAGGCGTGCCCGGTCTTCGGGCAGTCCGATGCCGTTGTCTGCAATAGTGATAACCGTCCCCGCGTCATCGCTGGTCACGTCCACTTTGATCTGTGGCTTCAGATTGTCAGGTGGGCCTTTTTTCTTCAGGGTTTCAATGGCCTCACCCGCGTTTTTGATCAGGTTTGTCAGGGCCTGATTCAGCATCGTTGCATCCAGTTCCGCCAAAATCTGATGATCCGGCAAAGAGGCGTCGATTTGCACATCCGGTTGTCCGGCCTGCTGCAACAGCACCGCCTCGCGCACCAGCCCGACCACGTCCTCTTCGCGCCGATCCGGCTCGGGCATACGCGCGAATTTCGAGAACTCATCCACGATTCGGCGTAGATCATTCGTCTGCCGTACGATCACATCGGTCATGGACTCGAGGCTGTCGCAGTCCTCTTCATTCAGCTTGCGTGAGAATTTGCGTTTGATCCGCTCGGCGCTCAGTTGGATCGGGGTTAGCGGGTTCTTGATCTCATGCGCGATGCGCCGCGCGACATCGCCCCAGGCCGCCATCCGTTGTGCGCTGACCAGATCGGTCACGTCGTCAAAGGCCACAACGTACCCTTCCAGACCGCCGTCCTCTCCGCGACGGGTGGCCATACGAACCAGCAGATTTTCCAACTGCCCCTTGCGGGTGACCTTGATCTCACCCTGAACTGCCTCCTGCCCGCTTTCCTTGAGGCTTTCGAACAGCGGAAGGAACTCAGGCACGGCGATACCGATTGAGAGCTTGTCGTCCACATGCGCCCAGTCCAGCAAACGTTCGGCCGAGCGGTTCACAAAGGTCACGCAGCCATCCGGGTCCACCCCGACCACGCCAGAGGTCACCGAGCTCAGCACCGAATCGAACAGACGCCGACGGCGTTCGATCTGCCGGGTATTCTCCAGGAGAGTGTCGCGCTGCCCTTTAAGTTGCCGGGTCATCTGGTTGAAATAACGGCCTAACATGGCGATTTCGTCGTCGCTGGCCTCTTCAATAACCTGAACGCTCAGGTCGCCTGCACCGACCCGCTGCGCCGCCGTGGTCAGACGTCCGACCGGGCGCGACAGGCGCTCGGCGAACCACATGCCAAGCGACATTGCCGCCAGAATCAGGATGACCGCAAAACCGAGATACAGCAGGCCGAATTCGAACAGCACCCGGCCGCGTTCGCTTTCAAGCTGTTGGTAGAACTGCACCGTTTCCTTGGTGTCATCCAGCAGGGTCAGCAACTGGCCATCAACCTCGCGGCTGACATAGAGGTAACGGTCCAGATAAGCCTGCAACGGCACCAGCGCACGAAACTCGCTGTTTTGCCAATCGGCGATGATCAGCAAGCCATTATCCGTGGCTTCGACCATCTGTTCTGGCGTGGGTGCTTCGTAGTTGAACAGATAGGACCGATCTCCGCGCGACCGAATTTCACCACTGCTGTCAATGACGTAAGCTTCGCGCAGACCTCGCTGGATTTGCGCCTGCCCCTGTGCCAGCACCTCTCGCAACTCGGCATCCGAAATATAGTAATCCCGCGCGCGGGCCGCATCCAGGAACCGTGCCAGCACAACCGCATCCTGCGTGAGGCCTTCGCGGTGTTCCTGTTCATAGGCTTCAGCGGCCGTAAGGGATGAGCCCACAACCTCGCGCACGCGGTCCGAGAACCAACCTTCAAGGCCGATATTCACCGTCAGGCCCGCAAAGATCGCAACCGTCACAGTTGGCACCAACGCCAACAGCGTAAATGCGCCGATCAATCGAAGGTGCAGACGTGACCCGGCGGATTTCGCCCGCCGAGCAGCGATCAGACTGCCGACCTGCCCCAGAACCAGCGCGGCAACGACAAGCACATAAACCAGGTCTGCAAGAAGAATCAGGCGCAACGTGGGGGCGGTTGTCCCCAGATCAAACGGACCAATGACAAGATACGTGGCAAGCGCCAACGCAGGGCCTAGAAGAACCAGCCCCAAGGTGCCGAAATTGCGCAGTTTTCGGGATTTCCGCCACCGATTGATCGCTGGAATCGGCCCGCTCTGTGCCCGGGTTGCCACCGTCTGCCCTCATCCTGATGTGTCGCTTGTGCGACGTACCGCCATATGTCGTGGTCCTTGCCGGGCGCGAACCCGGATGCCACAATTTGTGTGGCGATATTACATCAGTTTGCGTCGACGTGTCACCTGAATATCGAGGTCTGTAATCTTTTTCCGCAGAGTATTTCGGTTAATCCCTAAAAGATCAGCACATTTTGCCTGATTTCCGCCGGTTGCGTCCAACGCCAGTTCGATCAGAGGCGCCTCAACCTCGCGCAGGATGCGTTGATAGAGCCCCGGAGGCGGCAAAAGATTGCCGTGCAGGTCGAAATACCGGCGCAGATGGCGCGCTACCGAGGCCGAGAGTTTCTCGCGCTCACCATCGCCCAGAACCGGTTCAGCCTCAGGCTGGCTACCCAGCACCATCTCAACCTCGGCCTTCGAAATTTCATCCGCGCGGCTGGTTAGGCTCAGGCGGCGGATGGCGTTTTCCAACTGCCGCACGTTGCCCGGCCAGGAATAACGCCGCACCAATTCCACCGCATCAGGGCTGAGCCAGCGTTTGGTGCCGTGCTCACGCTCTTCCCGTGCGAGGAAATGATCGGCCAGAAGCGTGATGTCATCCACCCGCTCGCGCAGCGCTGGCACATGCACGGTGGCACCACACAGGCGATAGTAGAGATCCTGACGCACGCGCCCGCTCTCCATCGCTTCGGTCAGGTCCGACTGGCTGGTCGCCATAAAACGGGGCACATGGTCGCCCGGCGTGTCCATCATGCGCACGATGCGGGCCTGCAATTCGTCCTCGATATCGGCGATCTCATCTATTAACAGAGTGCCGCCACGCACTCGCGCCATCACCCGTGCAGGGCCTTCCAGATCACGCAGATCGGCCGCAGTAGCCGTTACAAACGGCAGTGTTCGGCGATCCGAGAAGTCGTGAATAGCACGCGCAATTAATGACTTACCGGTTCCACTTTCACCAGAAATCATCACCGACAGATCGGTGTTCATCACCCGCGCGACCAACCGATAAAGCGCCTGCATCACCGGGGTCCGCCCAACCAGAGGCAGTTCTTCGGGGCGATCATCAGTTGTTTCGACCACTTCAGTTTGTACACGCTGTTTCTGCTCCAGCGCCCGCGCGGTACGCTTCATCAGATCGGGCAGATCAAACGGTTTGGGCAGATAGTCGTAGGCATCCGCCTCAGCCGCCTGAATCGCCGTCATGATCGTGTTCTGGGCCGAGATCACGATGACCGGCAAACCAGGGCGGTCCTGTGCTATCTTTGGCAGCATCTCGAGACCATTCCCATCCGGCATGACCACGTCAGAGATCACCACGTCACCCTTGCCCTCCCCAACCCAGCGCATCAGCGTGGTCAGAGAGGATGTGGCGTGAACCTTGCACCCCGCCCGCGTCAGGGCCTGAGTCAGAACGGTGCGGATCGTGCGGTCGTCATCTGCGACCAGTACTGTGCCATCCATCGGGTGCTCTCCTTATAACTTTGCTCTTATCGGCTTTGTTTTATGTTGCGTCTTTCGGTGCCCGCCGCAGCGAGATTCGGAACACCGTGCGGCCCGGAACCGAGTCGGCTGAAATCCAGCCGTCATGGTCCGAGATGATTTTGCTGACCAGCGCCAGCCCAAGGCCGGTGCCGTTTTCCTTGCCCGAAACGAACGGGTCGAAGATATCGCTTCGGATTTTTTCGGGCAGGCCCGGACCGTCGTCGATGATCTCGATCTGCAACGGCAGAGAATGGCCGGAACCATCACTGCGCCGAAGGCGGAAGGAATGCTCAAAGTACGTGCGCAGGCGAATGGTTCCGCCTTTGGGATCGGCCGCTTCCGACGCATTCTTGAGCAAATTCAGGATCACCTGCAGGAACTGATCCGGATCCCCAAAGGCCAGCGGCAGCGAGGGGTCGTAGTCCTCGATGATTGTCATATGCGCGCCGAAACCCAACAGCGCCGAACGGCGCGCGCGATCCAAAACGTCGTGAATGTTGACCGGCTTGAAATCGGGCTGCGAGAGATTTCCGAACTGCTCAACCTGCTCCAGCAGCTTCACGATCCGGCGGCTTTCGGCAACAATAAGGTCTGTGAGTTCAAGGTCTTGCTGCGGAATATTCATGCTCAGCAATTGCGCCGCGCCGGTAATGCCGGCCAACGGATTCTTGATTTCATGCGCCAACATTTCGGCCATGCCGATGGCCGACTGCGCGGCGGATTTCACAGTATTTCCGCGGGTCATCCGCCCCGCCAATTCGCGCGGTGAGATGATCATGATCATGGACCCCGGATGCCCGACCAAAGGCGCAATCTGCAACGCGCATTGCAACGGCGCACGGTTGCCCGACCCTGCGTCCACGTCATTCACAAACAGTGGCGTGCCCTGCGCGCGGGCCCTCTCAAACGACTCTTCCAGCGGCGCGTCTACAGCGATCTGATCCCAGACCGGGTGCCCAATTACCGATTTCCGCGAGGCGTTCAGAAACCCTTCTCCGGCTGAATTCACATCGGTAATCCGATCCTCGGCGTCGATAATGAAGGCCGGAACCGGCAGCGAGGTCCAGATGCTTTGATCCGAGGTCATGCCGCCACCTCTGCATTGGTGCTCAACGCATCACCCAGCAGGCGCAGCACCTCTTCCGTATCACGCGAGGTCAAAACGGCGCGGCGTAACGCGGGGGGCGTTCCGGCCTCATCCATGTACCAGCCCAGATGCTTGCGCGCGACGCGCAAACCTAGATCAGAGCCGTAAAACTCCAGCATGGCCTGATAATGCGCGCGGACCATGTCGATCAGATCTTCACCCGTGGGAATTTCAGGCGCCGCGGCCCCGTAAAGGTCATGGCAGATCTGCGCCAGCAGCCAAGGCTTGCCTTGTGCCCCGCGGCCGACCATGACCCCGTCTGCGCCCGAGTGCGCCAAAGAAGTGCGCGCAGTGCCCGTGTCCACAATGTCACCGTTGGCGATGACGGGGATCGAAACGGCCTCTTTCACCGCCCGGATCGCGTGCCAGTCAGCATGTCCCTTGTAAAACTGACAGCGAGTACGGCCGTGGATCGTGACCATCCGAATACCGGCCTCCTGCGCCCGCCGCGCCACGTCCGGTGCGTTCAGCAAGGCATCATCCCAACCCAAGCGGGTCTTCAGCGTGACCGGCACATCTACGGCCTCGACCACCGCCTCGATCAAGGTCAGCGCGTGGTCCGGCGTCTTCAGCAGGGCCGATCCGGAATAGCCATTGGTCACCTTCTTGGCCGGGCAACCCATGTTGATGTCGATCACCCGCGCGCCGCGATCAGCCACCTGACGGGCGGCTTCGGCCATCCAATGTGCTTCGCGCCCGGCCAGTTGCACCGCGGTGTTTTCCACATCCGCCGACAGTTCGGCCCTCTCGCGCACTCCGGGCTTGGCCTGCACCATCTCCTGACTGGCGACCATCTCGCTGACGACCATGCCCGCGCCAAAGCGCATCACCAGATCACGAAATGGCCGGTCGGTGATTCCGGCCATCGGAGCCAGCAGTACCGGCGTGTTCAGGTCTTTGTCGGCGAGTTGAAGAGTCAACGTGCTTAATCCTTGGGCAGTTGCGGCTTTGATATCGAATTGAGCGCATATGAACAACAAATCGGCGGCCATCAAGCCCGCAAAATCATCACTTGCCTATTTTTTAGGCAGGTTAACGCGGGTGATTGCCTCTGCATTCACCGCACCCTAAACATTGCCCCCGAAACACCGGAGAGAATGCCCCCATGACCACCGCCGCTATCATCGTTGCCGCAGGACGCGGGCTGCGCGCTGGAGGGGGGACGCCCAAGCAGTGGCGCCCACTCGCCGGGCGCCGGGTGGCAGACTCGACCATTGATCGGTTTCGGGGGCAGACAGACCATATTGTGCTGGTCCTGTCCGAGGATGACGAACCCGCATGGGCGGAGTTCGAAAACACCGACCTGATCCTGGCCACCGGCGGCAGCGACCGGGCTGGTTCGGTTCGCAATGGCCTTACCGCTCTTGCAGACCTTGGGGTTGATCATGTCCTGATTCATGACGTCGCCCGCCCCTGTGTCGGGCTGGACACCATTCAAAACGTACTGGACGCGCTGAAGGACCACCCGGCAGCTGCGCCTGGACTGGCGGTGACCGATGCGCTCTGGACCGGCGACGGCGCAATTGTGACCGGAACACAGGATCGAACAGGTCTGTTCGCAGCGCAAACGCCACAGGGCTTTCACTATGATGCCATTGTCGCGGCCCATGCGGCCCACCCCGGAGGGGCTGCCGATGACGTCGAGGTCGCCCGTGCTGCAGGGCTGGACGTGGCCATCGTGCCGGGCGATGCAGATAACATCAAAATCACACGACCCGAGGATTTTGCTCGGGCAGAACGCATATTGGGAACGAATATGGATGTAAGGCTGGGCAACGGGTACGACGTGCATCGGTTTGGCGATGGGGATCACGTGATCCTGTGCGGTGTGAAGGTTCCGCATGATCGCGGCCTTCAGGGCCATTCGGACGCAGACGTGGGAATGCACGCGGTGACCGACGCGATCTATGGCGCATTGGCGCAGGGCGATATCGGTCAGCACTTCCCGCCCTCGGATCCGCAATGGAAGGGGGCCGCCAGTGAGATTTTCCTGCGCCACGCCGTCGAACTGGCTGAAGGGATGGGATACGCCATCTCGAATGTAGATTGCACGTTGGTCTGCGAATACCCGAAGATCGGCCCCCATGCGCCTGGCATGCGGGACGAGATGGCGCGGATCATGGGGCTGTGCGCAGATCAGGTTTCGGTTAAGGCGACCACGTCCGAGCGGTTGGGGTTCACCGGGCGCGGTGAAGGCATCGCCTCACTGGCCACAGCCTGTCTGGTGAAGTCATGAATGTCGCGCGTCTGATCGGTACCGTCTGCGGCGTTGGGTACCTTCGCCCGGCACCGGGAACCTGGGGATCGCTGGCCGCCCTGCCCTTGGCATGGCTTCTGCATACGTTGGGCGGCTTTCCGTTGCTGGTTATCGCAACACTTGCCGTGTTCTTTGGCGGCCTCTGGGCCACTCGCGTAATGACCGAAGGACAAGAGGATCACGACCCGTCCGAGATCGTCATCGACGAGGTTGCCGGGCAATTCACCGCCTTGTGGGCGATTTCTTATCCGGCCTGGGCGTATGGGATTGATATCACGGCGCTCTGGCCCGGCTGGATTGCCGGGTTCTTGCTGTTCCGCCTGTTCGACATCACCAAACCCGGCCCCGTTGGCTGGGCCGACCGGCGCAATGACGCGATGGGCGTGATGATGGACGATGTGATCGCGGGCATGTTCGCCGGGACCGGCGTGATCATCCTTGCTGGTGTCGCACACGGAGTACTGGGCCTGTGACCGTTGCCGAGCTTCTGGACCGCGCCAAGGCGCAAGGCGTGATGATCGCCACAGCAGAAAGTTGCACGGGCGGCATGGTGGCCGCCGCGCTGACCGATATTTCCGGAAGTTCTGCCGTGGTCGAGCGCGGCTTTGTCACCTATACCAATCTAGCCAAGCAACAGATGCTGGGTGTCCGGCTTGAGACGCTAGAGGCACATGGCGCGGTATCAGAACAGGTCGCAGGTGAAATGGCTCAAGGGGCCTTGCTCCATTCCAACGCCCAGCTTGCAGTTTCGGTCACCGGTATCGCAGGGCCCGGCGGGTCCGAATTCAAACCCGAGGGGCGGGTTTGTTTTGGTCTGGCCGCCAAGGACTGCGTCGTTCAGACCGAAACCATCGAATTCGGAGCTCTGGGGCGGGAACACGTGCGCCTTGCCGCCCGCGACCATGCGCTGTCGCTGTTGATGCAAGGTCTGTCTTGATCTGCCCTAGCGTTTGCGCACAAATCCCAGCACGAAAATCACCAGCAGTAGCCCGACATTGGCCGCCACAATCAACAGCAGCAACTTGGGGCCGTATTGATGAATCCAGTTCGGTAGAACCGGGCTGTCTCCGCGTCGGAACGACAGCAGCGTCATCGCAAACGAGGAAATGGCCAGTGTGTCGAGACCTGCGATAAAATACAGCAGCTTAGACTGAATTTCGAGCTGCAGCTTTGACTTCTCATCGCTGATGAAACCGACATAGTCGCGAAAGTCACAGGCCGCCTTATATAGGCTGTCGAAGTTATCTTCGACATGCCAGCGTTCATTGGTTGAGTCGTAGCACTTGGCCAACCAGGGCTTGAGATTGGCTCGATAGTCAGCCCGCCTTTGGCGCGCGACCTGCAAAAAGAAAATCAACTCGTTCAAAGCAGTGTTCAACGCACCGATCTTCTTGCCCTGAAAGGTTTCAGCCCGCCCGTCTGCCGTATTGACGATCTTGTTGCGAATTCGGCGCGCTTTGAGCCAATCCAATTGCAGGCGGAACATAAGCGCGACGAAATAGAACTCTTCCATATAGTCCTTGCGGAAAATGGCCGAATAACTCCAACCCCCATAGATCGTCCAGTCGCCGGTATCGGCCGAGGACATGATGCAGTCGGACAGCACCAGACCTTCGGCCTCAAACAGCCCAGACAAACGCGCTTGAAACGCAGCAGATTCCGTTCCTCCAAGGACGACATGAATGGGCGTGTCCAGATCAGCCTCGACCAACGACCCTACGCGGGGTTTCAGCAGATCGATCAGGGCATCGACGGTGGCGCGGGCCTTGGGCAGGACCTGCTGCAAATACGAGGGACGCGGATCTTCGGGAAGGTCGTCCAAGTCGGCGAAACTTGCCCCATAGACCAGGCACATATCTCCCGACACCATCAGCAATAGCTTGTAATACCACGTGCCACACCCGGTTTCAGGCTGCGACACCAGGTCAGTCAAATCCCATTCCAGACAGGCGTTTCGCCGCAAATCCGTCAGGCTTTTAGAGAACGCGGCCCCCGAGAAAGCATGCAGCGCGTCGGTATGGTTTGCATCCAGCCGCGTTTCGGAAATCTCATGCGCGGAAATCCCGCCCAGAACAGGCCTCGAGGGCAAAATTTCACGAATGGCCGAGGACAGCTGTATTCGCGTCTCGGTCTCCAGATGAACTGGATGAATAAGGTGGTGGGTGAACATATTGTCTTAGGAGTTTCTCAAGTAGTTTCCGTGCGTAGAATTCAGATAATCCTGTGGCACACCGTGTTCGAGGTAATCCAGCGTAAGCTCCTCACCCGCCGGGATGTCATGCAGCGCGACGATGGCCCAATTGGATCGGACTATGGACAGATTGGGCGCGAAGGAATGGTTAATCAGCGCATATTGCGTCGCAAAGGGGCGGCACAACACGAGACTGCCGCCGATACCGTTCCACTCCAGACTGCGCACTTGGGGGTTACGGTCATAATCAACCACCTGCCCGTCCAGATAGCCCAGCACGCCACCTGCCGCTATATCCGCATTCGCAAACAAACCCGTTCCGTGAATGGCGCTTTTTCCTTCAGTGACCCCGTCCAGATTCTGGATACGCGGTCCTGACAACTCCACTCCCATTCCGGCTCCTCCTTTGGCACTGCGTCAGCCTAGAACCGGCATTCTGCGAAGACAAGCAACGACTTGCGTTGTGAACCCCGCAAAAATGGTGACGCACAGACGAGATCGCCATGCGGGATTAGATGCGCCAAAGGCCCTTTTTCTGCAATCTGTCACCCGCCATTCTCTTTTTGCCCAATATTTGAGCATTCACCCAAATTTGCCGCCCAATTAACCACCAATTCTCCAAAAGCCTCTAAAATAGGCGCCAAAATAGGCCATTGCCTCTTTTTTCCCCGCCCCTGATCCGCTTCAAGCCCCGCCACGCAAGTTGAAGAGGAGACCGGCCGATGAATGGAGCCGATACCGCCTGGATCATAGTGGCAACCGCCCTGGTCCTGTTCATGACATTGCCGGGACTAGCCCTGTTTTACGGCGGCCTCGTGCGCGCCCGCAACGTGCTGAGCGTCTTTATGCACTGTTTCAGTATCGCCTGCCTGATGAGCATCCTGTGGCTGGTCGCTGGGTATTCCATAGCTTTCGGCGAGGGTACCTCGGGCCTTTGGGGCGGTTTGGGCAAGGCGTTCCTGAGCGGTGTGGATGCCGACAGCCTGTCGGGTACCCTGCCCGAAGTTCTGTTCTTTGCCTTTCAGATGACCTTCGCAATCATCACCCCGGCCCTGATCGTCGGCGCCTATGTGGAACGCGTAGGTTTTGGCTTTGTGCTCACCTTCTCGGCCTTGTGGATGTTGCTGTGCTATGCGCCGGTCGTTCACTGGATCTGGGGTGGCGGCATCCTGACCGATGGCGGCATTTTGGGTGAGGTTGGCGTTCGCGACTTTGCCGGTGGCATCGTAGTACACGAAACCGCTGGTCTGGCCGCGCTGATCATCGCCGTGGTCCTTGGGCCGCGCCGCAACCGCACCACCCCTCCGCACAACCCCGGCTATGTGATGATTGGGGCGGCGATGCTGTGGGTCGGTTGGTTCGGCTTCAATGGCGGCTCGCAACTGGCGGCCGATGGGGGCGCTGCGATGGCGATGACCGTGACACATATCTCGGCCGCGACTGCGTCGCTGACATGGGCGCTGTGGGAGCGTATCCGCTTTGGCAAAGCCTCGATGGTCGGTCTGGTAACCGGTACGATCGCCGGTCTGGCCTCTATCACCCCGGCCTCGGGTTATGTTGATCCGGTGCAGGCACTGATCATCGGTGCTGTGGCGGGCGTGCTGTGCCAAGAGGCTGTCAACGTCATCCGCAACAAACTGAACATCGACGACACGCTGGACGTTTTCGCGGTGCACGGTGTTGGTGGCATCTTTGGCACCATCATGATCGCCGCCTTTGGTCTGGGGGCATGGACCGCGCAGCTGGGCGGACTGTTGATCGTGGGTGTCTTTACGTCAGTTGTGACATTTGCACTGATCAAAGTTATTGCGCTTGTAACGCCGCTTCGCGTAGACGCCGAGACCGAAACGAACGGGCTCGATCTGTCAGTACATGGCGAGCGTGCCTATGACATGAGCAGCTAAGCCCACCTTGGCTGCTGTGCGCCCGCAAGGGCCAAAGCGGACCTCTCGACGGGGTCCGCTTTTCTTTTGCCGCAAGGCTCTCGACTCTGGGTTAAGGGTCGGGCTATCAGCCTGCAACGTCATTTTGTCCCGAGGTTGCACCATGATCCCCAGTTCCTTCCCCGATAGCACCGAAATCGCCCGCCTGACCGCGCGGATGCTGCTGGAGATCAAGGCTGTGCACTTCAACTCGCGCGAGCCGTTTACGCTGGCCTCGGGCCTGCCCAGCCCGACCTATATCGACTGCCGCAAGCTGATCTCGTACCCACGCATCCGCTCGACCTTGATGGACTTCCTGACCGTCACCGTGATGCGCGACGCGGGGTTCGAGGCATTCGACAATATCGCTGGCGGTGAGACTGCAGGCATCCCGTTTGCCGCCATGGTCGCCGAGCGGATGGCCCTGCCGATGACCTATGTGCGCAAAAAGCCCAAAGGGTACGGCCGCAACGCTCGCATCGAAGGCGCGATGAGCGAAGGGGAACGCGTATTGCTGGTCGAGGACCTGACCACTGATGGCGGCTCGAAACTGTCCTTTGTTGATGCGATCCGTGAAACCGGTGCCACCTGCGGGCATACGGCGGTCATCTTCTACTATGGCATCTTCCCCGAAACCGAAAAAACCCTGGGCGACCACGGCGTTCAGTTGCATCACCTGTGCACATGGTGGGACGTTCTGGCCGAAGCCAAAGCGCAGAAAGCCTTTGACCAAGAGACACTTGACGGCGTTGAAGCCTTCCTGAACGACCCGCGCGGCTGGCAGGAAGCACATAAACCCACGTAAACCTCTTGTGGACAAGTTGGGGATAAGCCCAGAAGAATCGGCGATGCGCGCACGATATCTGGTGACTTTTCCCCCAATTCCTACATAATAAGCTACACACATTCAGATATCCAACCCATCTGGAAAGTTATCCCAAGGTCTTACCCCAAGTTAGCCACAGGGATTTCCAGATGGATTGCGATGGTATTTCGCGTGTAGAACCTCGGAACGGGCAGCGGGGACAAAATGAACGAGATAAGCAGCATTGAGCAGGCAGCGGCACAGATTCAGAATGCCGAAACCATGCCGCATTCCATTGAGGCCGAGCAACAGCTTCTGGGTGCGATCCTGACGAACAACGATCTCTATGACCGGGTCGCCTCGATCATCGGGGCCGAGCATTTCTATGACCCGGTCCATGCCCGCATCTATGAGGTCGCGGCCACACGCATCGCCAAGAATGCACTGGCCTCACCTGTTACGCTGAAATCTTTCATGGCCGAAGATGAGGGCCTGAAAGAACTGGGTGGCCCCGCTTACCTGGCCAAACTGGCGGGCGCCTCGATCAGCGCCTTTGCCGTGCATGACTATGCCCAGATGATCTATGATCTCGCCATCCGGCGCGAGTTGATCCGTCTGGGACGGGACATTTCGGACAAGGCGGCGCGGGTCGATGTCAGCAGCGAGCCCAAGGAACAAATCGTCGAGGCCGAGCAACAGCTTTATCAGTTATCCGAGCAGGGCCAGACCGAACAGGGTTTTCAATCCTTCCTCAAGGCGGTCACAGAAGCCGTCAACGTCACCAACGAAGCGTACCAGCGCGGTGGTGGCATGGCAGGGATTTCCACCGGTCTGGCCGACTTGGACAAACAGTTGGGCGGGCTGCACCCGTCTGACCTGATCATCCTTGCGGGTCGTCCGTCGATGGGGAAAACCTCATTGGCCACCAACGTGGCGTTCAATGTGGCCAAGGCCTATAAACGCGGCACCAAGCCGGACGGGACCGAGGGCGCGATCGACGGCGGTGTGGTCGGGTTCTTCTCGCTCGAAATGAGCGCTGAGCAGTTGGCAGGCCGTGTTCTGGCCGAAGCGTCTGAGATTTCGTCGCACAAAATCCGTCAGGGTGACATGACCGAGGCCGAGTTCCGCCGTTTCGTGGACGCTGCCAAGGAACTGGAAGCCTGCCCCCTGTTCATTGATGACACCCCGGCCCTGCCGATCTCACAGCTTGCCGCTCGTGCACGGCGGTTGAAGCGGACGCATGGGCTGGATCTGCTGGTGATCGACTACCTGCAGCTGTGCCGAGGTATGGCCGACAACCGCGTCAACGAGATTGCCGAAATTTCGATGGGCATGAAAGCCATCGCCAAGGAACTGAACATCCCGGTGATCGCCCTGTCTCAGCTGAGCCGTCAGGTCGAAAGCCGAGACGATAAACGCCCGCAACTGTCTGACCTGCGGGAATCGGGCTCGATCGAACAGGATGCCGACGTGGTGATGTTCGTATTCCGCGAGGAATACTACAAGGAACGCGAAAAGCCTGGCGATCACGAACTGGAAAAGATGGAAGAGTGGAAGCAGGCTATGGAGCGTCTGCACGCCAAAGCTGAAGTTATCGTCGGCAAGCAGCGCCACGGCCCAATCGGCACGGTGGAATTGTCCTTTGAGGCGCAGTTCACCCGCTTTGGTAATCTGGTCAAACCCTGGCAGCAGGACGGCCAGATCGAGGGCTATTAACTCACCACATCTCGGGCTTGTTGAACGCGCTGACACAGCGCGACGGGCCCGACAGCGGTTCATCCGAACCCGTAAGGGACTGCCCCAGCCATCCAAATGGCATACTCAGCGGCATGGGTGGTTGGGCTAATGCTTCGGTGATCGGCTGAAATCCGGTTTTGCCGTAATAGGCCGGGTCGCCATAGGTCGTGACAAAATCCACACCTTGCAGGCGCAACTGCTCTAACCCAAAGCTGATCAGCTTTTGCCCGACGCCCGATTTCTGCCGGTCGGTTCGCACCGCCACCGGCGACATCAGGAAGACCTGTCGTGGGTCCTGATCGTAGTGCAGCCGCGAAAACAGAACGCAGCCAACCAGCGCGTCGCGGTCCAACGCCAAAACGCCCAACAGATCGTCATCAGGGGTCGAGTTCAAAAGATCAGCCGCCAGTGAGCCAACCGCCCGCCCCTCATCATCGCCCTCTGAGGCCGCAAAGACATCCCGGAACAACTCTGGCAATTCGCTTGCCCGCGCTTTGTAGTCAGCAGTCAGGTTCAGCATTTCCCGCTCCAATCCTGCAGTATCGGCAAATTTGTTCTCTGCGCGCAGTTGATCACACGGCAAACACAATGGCGAGACTCGGGCCAGGGTCACAAAGGCCTTTTTCCGCCAAGGCTTTGCAACACTGGCCAAAAGCTGCGCGGTATCGCCGCGATATGGGCAAGATTTGCCGTATTCCCCCTTGACCTGCGGCGCTCCAATGTCATGAACAGCAGCATGAGTACCGCACGTTTGACGATCAATCTTCAGGCGCTGGCCAGCAACTGGCGGGCGCTTAACGCAAAAACGGATGTCGAAACCGGCGCCGTGGTCAAAGCCGACGCCTATGGTTTGGGGGCCGGGCCGGTGTCCGCGACCCTGGCCGAGGAAGGCGTTCGTAAGTTTTTTGTCGCTGTCGCCGAAGAGGGTATCGCCGTGCGCAAGGCCATTGGCCCTGGTCCGATGATCGCCGTGTTCTCGGGCCATATGGAAGGTGACACCGACCTGCTGCGCGATCACGACCTGACGCCGCTTATCAATTCGCCCGAGCAATTCCTGCGTCACCAGCAGGCGCTGCCGGATCATCCCTTTGGTATTCAGTTGGACAGCGGCATGAACCGTCTGGGTCTGGAGCCCGCCGACTGGTCTGAACTGCGCCCCAAGGCCGAGCCGCTGAACCCGGCCGTCGTCATGTCGCATCTGGCCTGTTCGGATGAGCCCGACCACCCGATGAACCATCAGCAGCTGAAAACCTTCCGCGATATGACGGAAGGCGTCAACGCCCCCCGGTCGCTGGCAGCCACTGGCGGTACGCTGTTGGGTTCCGAGTTCCATTTCGACTTCTGCCGTCCCGGCGTCGGCCTCTACGGTGGAATGCCCTTTGCCGACGCCAAACCCGTGGTGACGGCCGATCTGCCCGTCGTGCAGGTGCGCGCGCTCGAGGTCGGAGAATCTGTCGGTTATGGCAACAGCTGGATTGCCCGGCGCCCGTCACGCATCGCAACTGTGGCCGCAGGCTATGCCGACGGTCTGCACCGCGCCATCGGTGGCGGCATCGACACATTCGCGGGTGGCAAGCCCTGCCCCGTTGTCGGCCGTATCTCGATGGACCTGATCACCGTTGACGTCACCGACCTGCCCGAAGACCCCGAGCGCCTGCGCATTCTGAACGGTCACCAAACCGTCGATGATCTGGCCGAGGCTGCGGGCACCATCGGGTACGAAATCCTCACGTCGCTTGGCGCGCGCTACTCCCGGGGCTACGTGGAATGAACCCTCTTAACCTGCTGGGCGGTCTGGGCCGGGCGGTCCTTGCGCTGTTTGCCACTTTCGGCAAAGTCGCGCTGTTTGCGGTGGATGCGATCTCGCACATTTTCCGCCCGCCCTATTACCCGCGTGAATTTGTCGTTGCGCTGATGAATATCGGCTGGCTGTCGCTGCCGGTTGTCGGCATGACCGCCATTTTCACCGGCGGCGCGCTGGCCCTGCAGATCTACGCCGGTGGCGCCCGCTTCAATGCCGAAGCCGTGGTACCGCAGATCGTCGCCATCGGCATGGTGCGTGAACTGGGCCCGGTTCTGGTCGGGCTAATGATCGCGGCCCGCGTGACTTCCTCGATTGCTGCCGAGATCGCCACCATGAAAGTGACCGAGCAGATCGACGCGCTGGTCACCCTGTCAACGCATCCGATGAAATACCTGACCGCCCCGCGCGTTCTAGCCGCTCTGATCACCGTCCCCCTGCTGGTGGGTATCGGAGATATCATCGGCATCGCGGGCGGTTATGTGGTCGCAACCCAGAATCTGGGCTTCAACCCGGCAAACTACCTTTCAAACACGGTCAACTTCCTTGAGGCGCGCGACATCGTATCGTCGCTGGTTAAAGGGGCTGCATTCGGCCTGATCGCGGCAATCATGGGCTGCTACTACGGCATGGCCTCGGGCCGCGGCGCTCAGGGTGTGGGCCGGGCTACCAAATCCTCGGTCGAATCCGCCGCGATCATGATCCTGGCCGCCAACTTCATTCTGACAGGGGTGTTCTTCTCGCTATGATCCGGATGGAGAACGTACAAAAGGCCTTTGGCGACAACCACGTGTTGCAGGGCATGAACCTTGAGATTCCTAAGGGCACCTCGATGGTCATCATCGGCGGCTCGGGTACGGGCAAATCGGTTGCGCTGAAATGTATCCTGGGCCTGATCAAGCCCGATAGCGGTATGATCTACGTGGATGGCAAAGACGCCACCAAGGGTGATCGGGATAGGTTTCTGGCCCGATTTGGAATGTTGTTTCAGGGCGCGGCGCTGTTTGACTCGCTGCCAGTGTGGCAGAACGTTAGCTTCCGCCTGCTGCGCGGTCCGCTGAAACGCCCACCGGAATATGCCCGCGAGATCGCGATCGAGAAACTGCGTCGCGTGGGCTTGAAGTCTGACGTTGCCGACCGGTTCCCGTCCGAACTGTCCGGCGGCATGCAAAAACGCGTCGGCCTTGCCCGCGCTATCGCCGCCGAGCCCGAGATCATTTTCTTTGACGAGCCCACCACGGGGTTGGACCCGATCATGTCTGGCGTCATCAACGACCTGATCCGCGAGATCGTGACCGAGATGGGTGCCACCGCGATGACCATCACCCACGACATGAGTTCCGTCCGCGCAATTGCCGACAACGTCGCGATGTTGCACGGAGGCGTCATCCAGTGGACGGGTCCGGTTAGTCAGATGGACGCTTCGGGTGATCCTTATGTGGAGCAGTTCATCAGCGGGAGTGCCGAAGGGCCGATTGAGGCGGTGCGATGATCGATTCTATAGCATTTGACGAGCTGTCGGGTGTCGTTAAACAGATGGGTTTCTACTATTTGTTCGGTCTGGGCATTGTACTGTCCGGCTTGATTCCCGGTTTCCAACGAACCGCTGACTCCGGAAACAAATTCGCAGACTCGGTCGCTTTGTTCAGAAGGCAAAAGTTTGGCTGGGGCGCTGACGAAAAATACCCCGAAGCGGAAACGAAAGGTTCTCTGCTTCAGACCGTGCAATGGCTCGTATATGTTGCCGCCGGTGCGTTTGGTATGTGGTTTCTGATGAACAGGCTTCACGATCCAATACTGAATCTAGGTGCCGGGGCTCTATTCTTCCTCTTGGCCTTCAATGTCCGTAGGAATTTCCGAAAACGTTGGTCTGGCAATATGCTGGAATTCGACTTTGGCAGTATTGCTATGGGGCTACTCTTCCTTCTCCCGCGCTTATGAACATGACCCTCCGCCTCGCCACCCTGTCCCTCCTGATCCTCTACCCGATCGCGTGGTTCGCCCCTCTGATGCGTGCGGGCCTGCTGCCAATCTTCGGCCTCAGCGAAATCAGCGTCATCACCGGCCTGCAATCCCTGTGGAAATCGGACGTATTCCTCGCACTGATCGTCACTATCTTCGCCCTCTTCGCGCCTTACATCAAAACCATCGGCACCGCCCTGATCCAATGGGACCTGCTGGATGCGCGCGTCCAACCCGCGCTAAACATCCTCGGCAAGCTGGCCATGGCCGACATCTTTCTGATTGCGCTCTACATTACTTTGGCCAAGGGTATCTCCTACGCGACCATCGAAACTGCATGGGGCCTCTACCTGTTCACGGCCTGTATTCTGGCCTCAATCGCATTGGGCCAGATTACCGAATTGACATGCAATTCACGAAATCCTCAGAGCTAATTGATTGAAAACGTTTATCTGAGTATCATCTTTATATTTCGAGCAGTGAAAATTTGTAGTTTACGGGCCCGCAGCGGATCATTCTGCGTGTTTTAGGTGTCTCCGCTTGGGCTTGGTGTTAACCGGTTCCAGAAGGAGTTCGTCGATCATGACCGCCCTCCATAATATCACATTGCAATTTCAGAATGCCTTTTTAAGACTGACTTTTTTCCTAATATGCACAGCCGCACTGTTATCCGTCACAGCCACACTTCTGTCCGCCCTGGGCGTATTGCCCTGGCTCTCAATCCAGGCCGGTTTTGGTGACGGCCCGGCAACCGATGCCGGGATGTATGTTCAGATCGGTTTGAGCGTACTGATTCTCATGCTGGCGTTTTATCTGCCGGCCAATGCCCGAATGATGGCGCTGGAAAACAACCACCGAAAGTTCGCGCTGAACATGCACGATATCTCGGCGGCTTATCAGATGGCCCATGCTGCAGATCGCGAAGGCCTGTTCATGATGTCGTCCGAGTTTGATGCCGTCAAAGAGCGGATGGCCTTTCTGCGCCATCACCCCGACCTGCAATCGCTTGAGCCTGAGATTCTGGAGCTTGCAGCGCAGATGAGCCAGATCAGCAGGGAACTGGCCGAAACATACGGCGATGCTCGGGTCAACCGCGCGCGAACGTTCCTGCAACAGCGGCAGGAAGAGATCGAACAGTTCCAGAAACGGATCGAAGAGGCGCAAGTAATCCAGAACGAACTGCGCCAATGGACCCACGATGTCGAGATGGAGGAAACCATCGCCAAGTCACAATTGGCGCGTCTGCGCGATGAGTTGTTTGATCTGTTGCCCGAACTGTCAGCGCAATTGCAGACACCGCCCAAGGACAAAACCTCTGCTGCGTCCAGCGTCATAGCAATGTCGCCCCCTCGCGCCGCGGAATAGGCGCACCAGCGCCCGCCGCGGACGATGGCCCCTTGGGGCCTGAGGACACGGCCCCCTCTCGGCGGAGATGAAAGCCCTGCAAGGGCTTGAAGAACCGTCCGTCCTCGGGCACCAAGGCCGCATGGCAAAGACGACTTTCTCCTGCTCGGCCTGCGGCGCATCGCATTCGCGATGGTCTGGGCGTTGCGACGCGTGTGGTGAGTGGAACACGATCACCCAGGACGTACCCCTCTCAGCTGGCCCCGCAAAGAAATCCCTCGGTGGTAAACGGGGTCAGTCCATCGCACTCACCGACTTGTCTACCGAGGAAACACCCCCACCCCGCACGCTCTGCGGTGTCGAGGAGCTGGACCGCGTGCTCGGCGGTGGCCTTGTCCCAGCCTCAGCCCTTTTGGTGGGAGGAGACCCGGGCATCGGCAAATCTACCCTTCTGCTGCAGGCCGCAGCACGGTTTTCCCGTGCGGGCGTCAAAACAATCTATGTTTCCGGTGAAGAGGCCAGCGCACAGGTTCGCATGCGCGCACGCCGTTTGGGGCTAGAGGATGCACCAGTTCAACTGGCCGCGGAAACCAACCTGCGCAACATTCTGACAACGCTTGAGGCTGAAAAACCCGGTCTCGCCATTATCGACTCGATTCAGACCATGTGGGCCGACAACGTGGACAGTGCCCCCGGTTCGGTGTCACAAGTCCGGGCCGCAGCGCATGAATTGACCACGTTTGCGAAACGACACGGCGTATCAATCATCATGGTCGGCCACGTCACTAAAGAAGGCCAGATCGCAGGCCCTCGTGTGGTCGAACACATGGTCGACACCGTGCTGTATTTCGAAGGCGAGCGCGGCCATCAGTTCCGAATATTGCGGGCCGTCAAGAACCGTTTTGGCCCCGCTGACGAGATTGGCGTGTTCGAAATGACCGGCAAAGGGCTTGCACAGGTCACCAACCCTTCGGCCCTGTTCCTATCTGAACGCGGCACCCCCAGCCCCGGTTCGGCCGTTTTCGCCGGAATCGAAGGCACGCGCCCTGTTCTGGTGGAATTACAGGCACTTGTGGCCCCATCCCCGCATTCCCAACCCCGTCGGACGGTCGTCGGATGGGACAGCGGGCGGCTGGCGATGATCCTGGCCGTACTCGAGGCCCGCTGCGGCATCCCGTTCGCAGGCCTAGACGTCTATCTGAACGTGGCCGGTGGACTGAAGGTTAGCGAACCCGCAGCTGACCTAGCGGTAGCTGCCGCCCTGTTGAGTGCCCGAGAAGACACAGCCCTGCCCGCCGATACCGTTGTTTTCGGAGAAATCTCGTTATCCGGGGCACTTAGACCTGCCCCTCAGACCGAAAACAGGTTGAAAGAAGCCCAAAAACTTGGTTTCACATCGGCAATTGCTCCCGCAGGCGGCAAAACTGGCACTGTGGCAGGTCTGACACTCACCCGACCCTCTGATTTGGTGGGGTTTGTTGGCGAAACCTTCGGAGCAGGTTAAGATAACGCCTTGAGGGGCTGAAAAAAATACAGGCGAGGGCCATGGAAGGTTTTACAATTATCGACGGGGTGGTTGCCCTGATCATCGTCGTGTCGGGCCTGCTGGCCTATTCACGCGGATTTTTACGTGAGGTACTGGCGATTGCGGGCTGGGTTGCAGCCGCCGTTCTGGCCTTCATTTTTGCGCCCCAGGCTGTACCGCTGGTGAAAGAGATCCCTGTGGTCGGAGATTTCCTGCGCGACAGCTGCGAATTGTCGGTGATCACCGGCTTTGCCGCCGTGTTTGCCATCGCGCTGATCGTGGTTAGCATCTTTACGCCGCTGTTTTCGTCGATCGTTCAACGCTCGGCCATTGGGGGGCTGGATCAGGCACTTGGTTTCTTCTTCGGCATCGCGCGCGGCATCCTTTTGGTGGCCATCGCCTTCTTTGTCTATGACACCGTGATGACCGGCCAGTCTTATACGATCGTCGACGAAAGCCGCTCGGCCAAAGTGTTCGAGCAGTTCAGCGACCGAATTGAAGAGCAGAACCCTGAACAGGCTCTGGGCTGGGTTACTCAGCAATATGAGGAGCTGGTAGCAAGCTGCAACGGCAGCCCGGTGACCACCGAAGAGCCGGCGGCCCCTGCCACAACCGAGCCAGCCACAACTGAATAAGAAAAACGCCCGGCTTTGACCGGGCGTTTTTTTCTGCTTCTGCGCGGTAGGTTTTAACTAACAAAACCCTCGCCCGCGCAAACTGTGCATCTGATGGTTTTAAGGCCGAAGCAGCCCTCGCAACGACCCATTATGGGTTTGCCAAGTATATCCCGGCTTTTAAGGATCTCTCCTGCTCCATTGCAGATCGGACACGGTGCGCGTCCCATACCGCGGCACCGGTGGCACCGACGCTTTACAGGTTCTTCCTTCTTTTGTCCTTGCTTGTGTTGCCACATGGCGTTGCCCCAATCGAACCTGTTACACAAAAATTTCATTACATTCGCCATGACAGCACAAGGCTGCATCTGTGTCACCTTTTGATGCCGTGGCTAGCAAAATACGCTTGTAGGAAACAACAATTGTGATCCTTTGATGACACAGGCCCCGTAAGGCATTATGTGGAGGCCGAACTGACATGGAATCGGAGCCACCGATCTTGCTGACCCTGTTTTCTTTCGCGCTTGCCTTCGTGACGATGGCGCGTCTGCACCAACAGCCGGGGATGGTGGCAAGGCGTACAGGTAAACCCATGCAGATGTTCAGATCATCACCGCTAGTCAAAACGTCGTAGAAGTTGGAGCCCGTAGATGTGTGGGATTTTGGGGATTGCAAGCAGGACACATGATGTCTTTGCGGAAATCTATGACGGGCTGCTGATGCTGCAGCACCGGGGCCAGGATGCCTCGGGCATCGTCACCTATAACGATGAATTCTTCCGCGAGAAGAAAGCCAATGGCTTGGTCAAGGACGTGTTCAACGCGCAAGATGCCGAAACTCTATTGGGTAAGATCGGCATGGGCCATGTGCGCTACCCGACTGCCGGATCGCTCAGCGCGTCGGAGGCCCAGCCCTTCTTCGTCAACGCACCTTACGGCATC
This sequence comes from Ruegeria sp. ABF4_144, assembly GCF_056160045.1. Taxonomy (NCBI): domain Bacteria; kingdom Pseudomonadati; phylum Pseudomonadota; class Alphaproteobacteria; order Rhodobacterales; family Roseobacteraceae; genus Ruegeria; species Ruegeria sp. ABF4_144. Next base: position 1,240,098 of record NZ_JBSWWK010000001.1, on the reverse strand, counting down.
TATCTTGTCCATAACGGTAATATCACCAACACCGCAGAACAGCGCGAGAAGGTGACCGCGAAGTACAGCCGGCATCTGCGCACCACATCGGATTCCGAGATTCTGTTGAACGTTCTGGCCGACAAAGTGGCCGACGCGATCAAGGTGAACGGCAATGCCGAGCCCATCCGCAACCTCTTTGCCGGTGTCAAGATGACTATGGAGCGGGTTCAGGGCGCCTATTCGGTGATCTGTCTGGTCGCAGGCGTTGGCATGCTGGCCTTCCGCGATCCCTACGGTATCCGTCCGCTTTCCGTTGCCAAACGCGAAGTGGACGGCGAAGGCGATGATTATGCCTTTGCATCCGAAGACGTGGCCTTTGGGATCAATGGTTTCGAAAAGCTGCGCGATGTTAAACCCGGCGAGGCGATCCTGATTGATCTGGATGGCAACATGCACAGCTTCCAAGCGGTCGAGGGGCAACTGACGCCCTGTATCTTTGAATATGTCTACTTGGCCCGCCCGGACTCGCTGCTGGATGGCGTGTCAGTCTATAAAACCCAGATGCGCATGGGCCAGACGCTGGCCCGTCAGATCGAGGCTGCGGGCCTTGAGATCGACCGTATCATCCCGGTCCCCGACAGTGCTCGCCCTGTCGCGCTTGAGGTCGCAAAGGCTATCGGCATCCCCTACCGCGAGGGTTTGGTCAAGAACCGTTATGTCGGTCGAACCTTTATCATGCCCGGTCAGGAGGAGCGTCAGAAATCGGTGCGCCGCAAGCTGAATGCTGTTCCGCTGGAGTTCAAGGATCACAACGTTCTGCTAATCGACGACTCGATCGTGCGCGGCAACACAATCAAGAAGATCGTGCAGATGTGCCGTGAGGCCGGAGCCAAGAAAGTCTACATCGCCAGCGCCTCACCACCTGTGAAATTTCCCAATGTCTACGGCATCGACATGCCCACCAAGCATGAGTTGATCGCCAATGGTAAAGACATCGAAGAGATCCGGCAGGAACTGGGCGCAGACGCGCTGTTCTATCAGGATCTCGACGACCTGATATGGGCCGCACAGGAAGGCAACCCCGAGATTAAGGCCTTCGACTGCTCCTGCTTTGATGGCAACTACATCACCGGCAGTGTTAGTGACGATTATCTGGACAGCCTGGAAAACAGCAGCCGCGTCAGCAAAAAGCGTGAAGACATGCAGGTACCCGGCGGCTCTTGGAACGGGGCGAAACTGGCTTCGGGATAGGTTCGGACCCGAATCAACGCAGATTTTGGCCCGCTTCGCTGATGCGATGCGGGCCTTTTTCTGACTGGCGTACAGCGCCATGAGTGGGATTTCGCGCACAACCCTTCGGTGAAGAAATCGCAATCGCAAGGGCTTCGGCGAGGTTGTGAAAGCAGCCGTTTTTCCGACCGTCGACCGGGGCTTTACTCTGGCTTCCGGTTTGTTAGGCAACCGGCTGCCAACCACTCATAACAAGGGGTCGGGCCTCCATGGCCAGGCCGGGATTCATGTCGAACGCAACCGTCAAAAGCGCGGCCACGCAAAAAGGTGCGCTGAACAAAAGCTCAGTGTCCGTTCTGGGGGTCTTCGGGCCGAAATCGGATATGCGCGCGCTGGTGCGCATGTCTTCGGGCCGGGTGAAAGAGGTCAAGCCCGGCAGCCGGGTATCGTCGGGCACCGTAATCGCCATTGATGATGAAGGCGTGATGCTGCGACAAAGCGGCCAGACCAAACGGATCGCAATCCCCGGCAGCTAAAGCGGCTTGACGCCCTGCGCGCAGGGGTTCAAACCGCTGTCATGACCGATCAGAATAAAATTGCCCTCGTCACCGGGGCCTCTCGCGGGCTGGGCGCTGCCCTGGCCGAAGCGCTGGCACCCGAATTTCACGTCGTCGCCGTCGCACGCACCACCGGCGGGCTGGAAGAGCTGGACGATCGCATTCAGGCAAAAGGCGGTGCGGCCACGCTTGCCCCGATGGATATTGCCGATCCGAATGCAATGGCGACCCTGTGCCGCGGCATTCATGACCGCTGGGGCAAGGTTGATCTTTGGCTGCATACCGCCGTTCATACATCCGCCCTGACGCCCACGTATTTCATTGACCCGAAGGAATGGACCAAGGCCGTCAACACCAATGCCACGGCCACGTCGGTCCTGATCCCCTATATCGCCCCACTATTGGGTGAGACAGGCCACGCAGTGTTCTTTGACGATCCCAAAGCGGGTGAGAAGTTCTATGGCATCTACGGCTCAACCAAGGCCGCGCAGATGGCCCTGGCGCGTAGCTGGGCGCTGGAAACCGAACGGACTGGTCCGCGTGTGACAATTGTCGAGCCCAAGCCGATGCCAACAGCTGTGCGGGCGCGGTTCCACCCTGGTGAGGATCGCGATGCGCTGACCAGCACGGCGGATGAGGCTGCGCGTATTCTGGCGCTGCTGTAAGGAATGGCCCTTTGGGCCATGCCTCCGGCGGGGATATTTCTGCCAGATGAAGCGGACGGGTTACGCGATATGCACGCCGTTGCGCCCGGCGAGATCGACGAAAAACTGCCACGCCACGCGGCCTGAACGTGCACCGCGTGTGGCCTGCCATTCGATAGCTTCGGCGCGCAGGGTCTCGGGTGCGACGGACACGCCGTAGGCCGCGCAATAGCGGTCGATCATGGCCAGATATTCGTCTTGATCGCAGGGGTGGAAACCCAGCCACAAACCGAACCGATCCGACAGTGAGACCTTTTCTTCGACCGCCTCGGACGGGTTGATGGCACTGGAGCGTTCGTTCTCGATCATGTCCCGCGGCATCAGGTGGCGGCGGTTCGAGGTGGCGTAGAAAACGACATTTTCGGGTCGGCCTTCGATGCCTCCGTCCAGCACCGCCTTGAGCGACTTGTAATGCTGGTCGTCGTGACTGAAGGACAGGTCATCACAGAACAGGATAAAGCGGTGCGGCGCAGCGCGCAGGTGGTTCAGCAGGCGTGCAACCGAGCCCATATCCTCACGCTGTAGTTCCACCAGTTTGAGGTCGGGGAACTCGGCCTGCAACGTCCCATGGACGGCTTTGACGAGGCTGGATTTGCCCATCCCCCGCGCTCCCCAAAGCAGGGCATTGTTGGCCTTGAAACCGGCCGCAAAGCGCCTTGTGTTGTCGAGCAACGTGTCGCGAGATCGGTTGATACCGACCAACAGGTCCAAGTCCACACGGTTGACCAGAGTGACCGGTTCCAGCCTATCCGGTTCCACATGCCAGACAAAGGCTGGGGCCGCCGCAAAATCGGGGGCGGCCAAAGGGGCTGGCGCCATGCGCTCCAGCGCGTCAGCGATGCGGTTCAGGGCTTGGTCGTCCATTATGGCCTCCGGTCTTATCTTGCGGAGTTCAAACCATGTTCCGCCCCCTGCAACAAGTGCTGCAAACGAAAAAGGCGCACCATATTAAGCGCGCCTGATCCTTTAGAGTCCGACCAACTTACTTGCCGTCTTCTTCCATTACGATCTCTTCGTCGGCCTCTTCTTCGTCGTCATAGTAGCCATCAGCGCGCAGTTGTTCCTCGCGCTTTTTCTCGACACGGGCGACAAGGAAGATCGACACCTCATAGAGGCCATAGACCACCACAAACAGGATGATCTGCGTAATCACGTCCGGCGGGGTTACCAGCGCAGCCAATACCAGAATGGCGACCACGGCGTATTTACGTACGGACCCCAGCCCTTCGGCGGTGACCAACCCCGCCTTGCCCATCAGGGTCAGCAGAACCGGGAGTTGGAAGCACAGGCCAAAGGCCACGATGAACTTGATCGTCAGGTTCAGATATTCCTGCGCCGAGCCCTGGAACACCACGCTCAGCGGGGCTGCGGTTGCGCCCTCAGTCACGGCTTCGCCTTCGGCCCCAAATTGCTGGAAGCCAAGGAAGAAATCATAGGCCAGCGGCGTGACTACATAGAAGGCAAAGCTCGCACCCAGCAGGAACATGAAGGGCGAAGCCAGCATGAACGGCAGGAACGCGTTCTTTTCCGACTTGTACAATCCTGGCGCGACGAACCGCCACATCTGCATCCCGATGTACGGAAAGGCCAGGATGAAACCACCCAGCAACGAGACCTTGATGGCCACGAAGAACCCTTCCTGCGGCGAGATGAAGATCAACCCACAGTCCTGCCCGCGTTCAGCCAGAACACTGCACAGGGGGTTCGTCAGGAAATTAAAGAGGGGCGTGGCCACCGTGAAGCAGATGATCATCCCGATCAAGAAAGCCACGACGCAGTGGATCAACCGCGTGCGCAGTTCCGCCAGATGCTCGATCAATGGGGCCGAGCTGTCCTCAATCTCGTCGGTTTTGGTCATGACTTGCTTTCGGTTTTCAGCGCGGCTTCGGCCTCTTCAGCCTTGGCCAGCGCGTCAGCAGCTTCCTTGGCCTTGCGCTCGGCGGCGGCCCGCGCGGTCGAGGCCTGAATCTTCTTGGCCTGCTCGGCCCGCTCAGCGGCCAGCTTACCGGTCTCGCTTTCGGGGTCAAACTTGGTCGGGTCGATGCTTTTCGCCAGATCCTGCGCAGCTTCTTTCACGCCGTCCATTGCGCTGCCAACAGGGTTGGTGGCCGCGTTGAGACCCTTCTTGATCTCATTCACGCCCGCCTGATCGGCCGCCTCGTTCATGGCACTGGAAAACTCGCGCGCCATGCCGCGGGCCTTGCCAACGAAACGACCGACATTGCGGAACAACACCGGCAGGTCCTTTGGCCCCACAACGATAAGGGCAACAACGCCGATGACCAGAAGCTCGGTCCAGCCCAGATCAAACATCTGGACTTAGGCCTTGTCTTTGTCGGTCTCGGGGGTGACGTCCTTGGCCACTTCGGCTGCGTCCTGCTCCAGTTCGTCCGCGCCTTCCTTGACGCCCTTCTTGAACGAGGTGATGCCCTTGCCCACTTCGCCCATCAGAGAACTGATTTTGCCGCGGCCAAACAGCACCAGCACCACAACGGCGATCAGCAGAAGACCGGGAAGGCCAATATTGTTAAGCATGTCTCTTCTCCTTGTACGTCGGCGCCACGCGCCGGGAATGTTGTCTGGCACCGTGTCTACGCCCACAAACCAGCGCGCAAAAGTGAGGCAAGTCAATTCCACGCCGAATTGTGAACGGTTCCCACGTTTTTTGACGGCTGGCTTTTCTCAACTGACAGGTTTATGTCAGTTGTAAGTGACTAGGAAGAGGGTATCGAAACCTGGTCAACGGAGATTCAAATGACCCATGTTGCAGAAATCGTCACCTTCACCCTCGCCAATGGCACCACGGCGGAAGAGTTCGTAAAACTCAGCCAGGCCTCCGAGGCGTTTGTCCGCTCGGCGCCGGGTTTTGCCCATCGGCAGCTGAGCAAGGGCGAAGATGGCCGCTGGACTGACTATGTTATCTGGACCGATATGAAGGCTGCAAAAGACGCCGCCGCGCAGTTCCCGCAACAGGACTTTTGCGCGGGCTTGATGGCCGCCATCAACCCCGAAAGCATCCAGATGCGCCATGAGAACGTGCTATGGAACATGACCGCCTGACCGCGGTCCGGACGGCGTGACATGCGCCGCACGGATCGCTTGTTCGATATCATCCAGATCCTGCGCGACGGTAAACTGCACCGCGCGCAGGACATTGCGGACCGGCTCGAAGTGTCGGTCCGCACGATCTATCGCGACATGGATACGCTGGTTGCCTCGGGGGTTCCGGTCGAGGGAGAACGCGGCGTGGGTTATATGGTGCGCGAGCAGATCACCCTGCCCCCGCTGAACTTGACCCCCGCCGAGCTTGAGGCGCTGAACCTCGGCATGGCCATCGTCGCCGAAGCCGCCGACCCCGACCTGCAAGCAGCGGCGGAGTCACTGGCGGAAAAGATCGACGCCGTGCTGCCCACTCAGGTCGTGGCCGAGGCTGATACATGGAAATTCGCCGTCTACCCCTTTGCCGACGCCGCACGCGGTCTGGCACACATGGCCCCAATCCGCGCCGCTATCAAATCCCGCCAGAAACTACGCCTGTCGTACCGGCGTATCGACGGCGTCCTGACCGAACGCACCATACGTCCCCTGCACATGGAATATTGGGGCCGCGTCTGGACCCTGACGGCATGGTGCGAATTACGCGAAGGGTTCCGCGTATTCCGCATCGACCTGGTAGAAAGCGTCGCACCTCTGCCGGAAATTTTCGCCGACGAACCCGGTAAACGCCTGGACGACTTCGATCCACACGCCTGACCCGCCCTTCACCTGGCCAAAAACATCCTCTCCAGAGGAATGGCCCCGAAAAGGGCCATTATGATCACTTCAGGTAAGGCTCGGGATCAACCGACTCAAACCCTTTGCGTACTTCAAAGTGGACATAGGAGTTGTCGCCACCCCGCAGGGACGCAATCTGCTGCCCACGGCGCACCCGATCCCCTTTCTTGACGGAGGTCTTGTCGACATTCGCATAGACGGTCAAAAGATCACTGTTGTGCTTGATCACGATGATCGGCACCTGATCGGCATCCGCGGTGATGGCCGCGACGGTTCCCGCCTCAGCCGCCTTTACGGCCGAGCCAGGTGATCCGGCGATATCAATCCCTTCGTTCTTACCCTTGGCATAGGTCCGAATGATTGTTCCGGTGACTGGCAGGCCAAGGGCCGTATTGCTCTGACTGGTCGGCGCTTCAGCGGTCACATCTGGCGCCGGTACTGCCGCTGCGATTTGCTCGTCCGGCAAAGGTTGCGTGGCACTTGGCGGGGTCGGCGTAGGTGACCCCTGCCCCGGCTGCGTCACGTTGGTGGCCGGCACTGCGGCCTGTTGCGGCGCCGGCTGGTTCTTGATCGGGATCAGCAGGAACTGATCCTCCCGCACCGTAAAGTCCGACCCCAAACCGTTCCATTCAGCCAACGCATCGACCGGAACATCATAAAGCCGTGCAATGGTATAGGCCGTCTCGCCACGCTTAACTTTGTGGCGCACCGGCTCTGGCCCCGAGGCAACTGGCGGTGTCGGCGCTGGAGCCGCAGCGGGCTGCGCTGGTTCCAGCGTTGATGTCCGGACCGAGCCATCCGCCGGGGCCTCATCAATCGCTGTTCCAGCTATCGTGGCAATATCCACCGTGCTGGCCGCGCTAACCGTGCGCGGCAATGCGATCACTTCGCCATCGCGTAGTTGATCATTGGGCTGCAATCCGTTGAATCTTGCCAGCTCGCCCGAAGGCAAGCCGACACGAGCGGCCACGTCATTGACCGTGTCCCCCCGGCGTGCGACGGCGACCTGATAGTTCGGATAGGTAATCACGCCCCGCGCATCTGGCGTCGGGCGGTTGGTGGTCGCGGATTGCGCCGCCTCTGCGGTCGAAAATCCGCCTACATTGCCCCTCAGGTCATAGTCGAACGGGCCTTCACATCCGGCCAGAAACACAACGACCGTTACCCCTGTCGCGCAGCGGAGCATCGCTGATTTGGAAACTGCTCTCATCATACTGTCCTCAACACCTGCCCCTGTTGTCCGGGGTTCCGGCGCATATTGCAGAATATTTACTTACGCCCCGTCCCTGCCAAGCCCCTCTAACAGGGGCACGAAACGGACGGGCAACAATTCGTCATAGTCCAAGCCGGTTTCGGTGCGCCTGACCCGGATCAGGGTCTGAACCGCATCCGACTGTCCCACCGGCAATACCATGATACCGCCGATTTTAAGCTGCGCCAAGAGCGGCCCTGGAGGGTCTTCTGCCGCAGCGGTCACAATAATTCGATCAAACGGTGCCTGTTCCGACAAACCGAAGGACCCATCAGACAACATCGCGGTAACATTGGTCAGCCCCAGCTCGCGAAACAGCGCCCCGGTTTCCCGTACCAAACGCTTGTGACGTTCCACCGTATAGACCCGACGCGCCAGCTTGGACAGGATCGCCGCCTGATAGCCCGAACCGGTACCAACCTCGAGCACCTTATCCCGCGGACTGACCTCAAGCGCCTGCGTCATCAGCCCCACGACCGATGGCTGACTGATCGTCTGACCACAGGCAATCGGCAGCGGCGTGTCTTCATAAGCGCGCTCAGCAAACAGGCCTTTGACGAACTGACCACGATCAACCTGCTCCATCGCTGCCAGCACGCGCGCGTCCGTCACCCCACGGGACCGCAAGGCAAACAGGAACTGCATTTTAGTTTCGGGATCCAGTCCGGTCATTCGATTGTCTTCAGTGCCTCAAGCGCGTCATGCGCCGTCAGGTCGGCCCGCATCGGCGTCACCGAGATATAGCCCGCCAGATTGACCGCTGCATCGGTGCCCGGCGCGGTCGGGTTGTGTTGATAGCCGCCCTTAATCCACAGGAACCGCCGACCCGAGGGCGAACTGTGCGGCTCGACCGAGAAATGGGTGTCACGGCGATAGCCTTGCGGGGCGACACGTGTCCCAAGTACCTCATCCGCGGGCACCGGCGGGAAATTCACGTTGTAAAACAGGCGGTAATCGCCCTGCTCTACCGGAGTCGCATCTAGGATTTTCCGTACCAGATCGGCTCCGAAACGGGTTGCTGCCTCGAACGGGTCGTCCAGCCCCAGATTGCGCGGGCCGAAATACTGTGACAACGCAATGGCTGGAACACCTTGCAATACCGCCTCCATCGCACCGCCAACTGTGCCAGAATACAGCGTATTTTCCGCCGAGTTGTTGCCCCGGTTCACACCCGACAACACCAGATCGGGTGGCGCATCCTTCATCACATCATGCAGCCCGGCCAGCACGCAATCGGCCGGTGACCCTTCGGCGGCAAAGCGGCGCTCGGCCAGTTTGGCAACCATCATCGGGTGGGTGTAGCTGATGCAATGACCAACGCCCGATTGCTCAAACGCAGGCGCGACGACCCAAACCTCACCACCCGGACCGGCCAGATCGGCTGCAATTGCCTCCAAGGCGATCAGCCCCGGTGCATTGATGCCGTCGTCATTGGTCAAAAGAATACGCATATGCCCCATCCACCGCAGCGTTTTGACCTTGATAGACCCGCCCCCGCGCGGCGGCAAGCAAAGCGAACCCGCAATCTGCGGCTTTCGCGCACCACTTTGCCCTAAACTGTGACTTCAGACCCTAAACCGGGAAAACAAAGCACCGATCCCGGCGAACGGTCAGCCACATGACCCGCCCCGGATTGGGCACAAAGACATTCGGCACCGTAGCTTTCAGGATCGAACCGTCGTGGTCCATCCGAAACTCCACAAGGCTCTCATTGCCTAAAAACCGCGCCCGCTCGACTACGCCGCGGGCAGCAACGCCGTCGGTTACCGTGGGCAGCGGTCCTTTACCATTGCGGTCAAAGTCCAGCCGAACGTGCTGAGGCCGGAATACAATCTCGACATCCGTTCCATCCGGGACGCCCGGCGCCAGGAACTGACCAAACGGGGTTTTCGTCAAGGCGCCATCAACTCTGCCTCGCAACACATTGACATCGCTGAAAAATGCTACCGCCGCCTTGTCAATCGGGCGAGTATAGACGTTGTATGGCGCACCCTGCTGCACGATCTTGCCGCGCCGCATAAGGGCGACCTCATCAGCCATGCGCATTGCCTCTTCCGGCTCATGCGTCACCAGTACTACAGCTGCGTCTTCTTCCTTGAGGATCGCCAGCGTCTCATCGCGGATACCGTCGCGCAACCGGTTGTCCAGGCCCGAGAATGGCTCGTCCATCAGCATGATACGCGGACGCGGCGCAAGCGCGCGCGCCAGAGCCACCCGTTGCTGTTCCCCGCCAGACAGATGATGGGGGAACTTGTCGATGAAATGGATCAGGTCGACCTTGCGCAGCAATTCCTCGACCCGGGCGCGTTTTTCCTCTTTGTGGCCCTTCAGACCAAAGGCCACGTTGTCGGCGACGTTCAGATGCGGGAACAGGGCAAAGTCCTGAAACATCAGGCCGATCTCGCGGCGCTCGGGCGGCACGCGAAACACGGTATCGCAGATCAACTTGCCGTCGACGAAAATCTCGCCCGATTCCTGCATCTCGACCCCGGCGATCATGCGCAGAGTGGTCGATTTACCGCAGCCCGACGGCCCCAGCAGACAGGTCACCTTCCCCGCCTCGACCGTCAGAGAGACGTTGTCCACAACGACGCGTCCCTCGTACCGGGCGATCAGATTGCGGATTTCCAGACGAGGAGGAGTTGCGTCAACTGTCACCGATGGACCCCAATTGCCTTTTCCCGATCAAATTCATCGGGCTTTAGGCGGGGATAGCAACCCCGCCGTTCAGGCGCAAGGGATCAGCAACACCCGCCCGAGGGGGCCTCACCCGTGGCTTCGAACGGGCTTTCGCCGCCGCAACCTTCGAAGATGCCATAGTGGGTCGAGAAATCGCCGATAAAATCAAAATGCCGGGCAAACCGGGTGTCTTTCAGCATCATCCATGTGTTGCCGCAGACCGGAAACACCTTGCCGGTTTCAATCGCGTGGTGGTCGTCCAGTTCAAACAGATGCGGCGCGTTGGGGATGGTGCCTTTGTAGATCACGGCTTGCCCGTAGTCCTCGCAGGCCGGTTCCAGTTCGGACAGTTTGAACAGACGATACGTGGCCGAGAGGAACTTCAGCGGCGCAACACGCTCCTCCAACACCGGGTTTTCGATGGTCAGCGGGCGGTGTGTCACGCGACGCGGGTCGCCAAAACCCGCCTTGCGAGAGATAGACAGAAAATCGTTCCAATAGAGCGCACCGGACAGGCATTCGCCGTATAGCACCGCATCCTCGGCCATTGCTGATGGGATGCGACGGTCGGCATAAACATCCGAGAAATACATCTCACCGCCCTCTTTCAACAAACGGTGCGCGCCGCGTAGAACCGCCTCTTTATCGGTGGCAAGATTGATCACGCAGTTCGAGACGATGATGTCAAAGGAACCTGGTTCAAGGTTCAGTTCATCCAGCTTCTCGATATAGCCGTGATGGAATTCCACGTTGCTGGCCGAATGACCAAACGCCTCAGCGTGATAGTCCTGATGGGTTCGGGCGATGTCCAACTGCTCGGGCGTCATATCAACGCCGACGACGCGGCCCTTTTCGCCCACCATCGCCGACAGAGCATAGACGTCACGGCCGGCACCACAGCCCAGATCGAGAATGCTCATCCCTTCCAGATCCAGCGGTGCAATCAAGCCGCAGCCATAGTACCGGGTCAGCACATCGTCATGAACTTTTGACAGGATCTTTTTGACATGATCCGGCATGTTGTCGGGCGTGCAGCAAGCGTTGGTTTGCAAATCCGCGCTGCCCTGCAGGACCTCGCCGTAATAGTTCTGCACCGATTCATGCTTCATCGCAGCTTTCCCTTTCGTCACTGGCTGCACCGCAGCTAATGCAGCAGTGTCCCGGGTGCAATCCGGAGCCCATAAATCTGACGAAAGCGTGAGATAGCAGGGTTACTCCAGAAGTTCGAAATCGACGCCTGCGCGCACCTTGCCGTTTACCTGAATCTCAAGCCGATGCGCACCGGGGACCAGTTTGAATGTGGTCGCGTTTCCCTTTAGCTTGTGCTTCTTGCTCAGTTTCAGCGCGCCATCACGCAATGCGGCCTGTTTCAGCTTGTGCACCTTGGCTGAGGTTTTACCTCCAGGCCTCTGAAAGTGAATGATATAATCCACAAGGACCGGCTGATCCCCAGCCCCGTTCAACGAAACATCGAACTCCAACGCCTCACCAATCCGGGCGTCACCATTCACCTGAACATCCGCCGCAACCTTGGCATCCGGATCATAGCCCAGCATTTTCATGGCACCCGGGTGGCCGGATTTCACCAACCCTCTCAGGGTATGAGACTTCATCCAGCGCAGCTCGTCCTTCTCCTGCTGCTTGCTTGAGGCCCAATTCTGCAGCTGACCCAGCACCAGATCAGGTTCTTTTTTGGAAATGTCGTTCAGATGGTTCGCCACTGACCGGGTAACAAAGCGCGTGGGATCGCTGTGCAATCGATCCAGCAAGGGCAGCGGGTCGGCCATGTCCAAGCTAACCGCCTGCCCCCATGGCAAGCGCGGCCTTGTGCCTTCGCTGACCAATCGGCGCACGTGATAGCTGCTATGCCCACACCATAGCTCCATCCGCGACAACACCAGATCCTGGTGTTGGTTGAGGAATGGGCGAATGGCCCATTCCATCGAGAACCGCTGGGTCAGCTCTTCCAAAGCATCCAATGCAAGTTCGGGGTGATCCAGCCCGACATTGACCACCCAATCCCCCAAAGGCGCAAAGATGAAATCGCCGAAGTCATCGTCCGTCTTGGTCGGGTCCAGTGGTGGTGGCAGAGCGCGCAGCAAAGTCGGCGCGACCTCTGGCAAATCCCCCGGGACCGCCTTTTGCAGGCACTCGGCGATCCAGGCCATACGCTCTTTCAGTTCAAGATCCAGCAAGCGGGACATGACGCTTGCTTGGAATGCCTCCGCATCAAAGGACGGGTCAGCCCCAGCAAAGAGCGCTGCCAGATAGCGGGTCTTTTCAGCATTAAACAGCTGGTCTTTGAGCGAAAAGTTCTCAGCCATCGTTACATCGTCAAATTGGTTGCGCCGCCATCCAGCAGGATGTTCTGACCAACAATAAAGCCAGCATGCTGCGAACACAGGAACGCACAGGTTGCTCCAAACTCCTGCCGGGACCCATACCGCCGCGCCGGGATCGTTGCCGCTCGATTTGCTCGCGCTTCATCAATGGAGATGCCTTGCTGGCTTGCTACACCGCCGTCCAGAGAATCCGCACGGTCAGTGGCATGAATACCCGGCAGAAGATTGTTGATCGTCACGCCATGCGGCGCCACCTGCCGTGATGTCCCAGCCACATAACCGGTCAACCCCGTCCGCGCTGCGTTCGACAGGCCCAGCACCGCAATTGGCGCGCGAACAGATTGCGAGGTGATGTTCACCACCCGGCCCCAACCCTTGTCCATCATCCCCGGCAGCAAAGCCTTCATGAAAGCTATTGGCGTCAGCATGTTGGCATCCAAGGCCTTGATGAAATCCTCACGCTCCCAGTCCGACCACATCCCCGGAGGTGGGCCGCCAGCATTTGTCACAAGAATATCAACACCCTGCGCCGCCTTTATCACCTGTTCCTGACCTTCGGGCGAGGTTACATCACAGGCCACCGTCTGCACATCCACACCGTGTTCCGACCGCAATCGCGCGGCTTCGGCCTCCAACGCCTCGGTCCCGCGCGCATTCATCACCAGATCAACGCCCGCCTGTGCCAGCGCCTCAACACAACCCAGACCCAAACCTTTACTGCTGGCGCAAACCAGAGCGCGCTTTCCACGTATTCCTAGATCCATTCAGACCTCCCCAACAAAATTTAAGACCGCGACCGAAATCCAAAAGGCAGCACTGTTTTCGAAGTCGGCGAAACGGTGACTACTGCCGCTTTCAACAGCCTTTTCTCATAGACTGTCATCAACTTGCGTCTCGACAGCGCCAACTGTGGCCAGTGCCTTGGACAATCCGATGTCAGTACCGCCAACAGACCATTTGACCTGTTCCAGCATCTCAAAAACCTCGTCACACTGATTGCCAGTGCAACCTTTTGCACGTTTCAGCATGTCCTCTTGCCCGGACAGAAAACCAGCATGCGCTTTTAAGCTGGTCAAATCGGCCTCAAGCTGCGCGCGTGTTTCCGAGGTAAAACGGTCCGAGTATCGATCAACAAAGCTACTTAGATCCTTAACCAACCGCTGGTTGGCCCGGCGCGCTGAACGCATCGCGCGTAAAACCTGACGACGCGAAGACGCAGCCAGCTTACCGGTTTCGTCAAACGCTTCGTGAGCTTTCGCAACACGTGTCTCGACGTCAGCGATCTTTGCTTGCACCGCCTGCGATTTGCTCATCAGGTCTTGAACGTCCGTGGCCAGATCTTTCGACTGATCATAAACCCCGCTGCCACTGTTGCCGTCACTTTTGCTTTGAGCGGCGGCAGATGTATCTGCCTCATCATTGTCTCCGCAACGACTGCAATCAGCGGCGGCGCCCGAAAAGTCAGGGGTATCGCCATGCCCCGGATGGGCCGTCGCGACATGCGGCGAATGCACAAACAAAAAAGCAGCGGCAACGCAAACCGCTACGGAATTTAGAAAAGAATTGGCCATCTTGCCCTTCAATACTTCAAAGTCTCATCTGCCCGAGAGCACGCTGCCGTTTTTCGCGGGGCAACGCCCTGCCCGAACAGATCAGAATTAAGCTGTGGCGTCAGTAGAAAAACTCTTCGCGCACAATCTTTCCGTTCGCGACGTGGTAAAGCCCTACCTCTTTCATATCAAAGCTCTCGCCACTTTCCTTCACCGTGCCCTTCACTTCGAAAATCACAGCGAAGCGGTCGTCGCCATGCAGATATGGACCGCTAACCACCGCCTCGGACACGTCATGCGCACCCTCCCACCAGTCGTGTTTGCCACTGATCGCATCGCGCCCCGCCACTTCGCGCCCCATGCCTGAATAGTCTACTGCTTCGACTGAAACGGCATCTGTCGCATAGAGTTTCGACAGATTCTCCTTGGCGCGATTCTCACGGCACCCGGCGACCAGTTCGTCGGCAATCTCTTTCAAATTCATTGGTACTCTCCATCATTTGTTCACTATATGTTCTTTTTGTCACAAGCGTGCGATTCGAACCAGCCCCTTTGTCTTGCTTCGGCAGGATTCCCCGCCTATACGCGCGTCATGCTTGATACCGCCTCGAACCAACCCGTATTGCCGCCCGAGATCGCCCGGCGCCGGACATTTGCCATCATCTCGCACCCCGATGCGGGTAAGACAACGTTGACGGAAAAGTTCCTGTTGTACGGGGGTGCCATTCAGATGGCCGGTCAGGTCCGCGCCAAGGGTGAAGCCCGGCGCACGCGTTCCGACTTCATGCAGATGGAAAAAGATCGTGGCATATCGGTTTCCGCCTCGGCGATGTCGTTTGATTATCGGGATTTCCGGTTCAATTTGGTCGACACGCCCGGCCACTCGGATTTCTCTGAGGACACCTATCGCACGCTGACCGCGGTGGACGCCGCCGTGATGGTTATTGATGGCGCGAAAGGTGTGGAAAGCCAGACGCAGAAACTGTTCGAGGTTTGCCGCCTGCGCGATCTGCCGATCCTGACCTTCTGTAACAAGATGGACCGGGAAAGCCGCGATACGTTCGAGATCATTGACGAAATACAAGAGATGCTGGCCATCGATGTCACGCCCGCCGCATGGCCGATCGGCGTGGGTCGGGATTTCATCGGCTGCTATGACATGCTGCGCGACCGGCTGGAACTTATGGACCGCGCCGACCGCAACAAAGTGGCGGAAAGCATCGAAATCAACGGTCTGGACGACCCCAAACTGGCCGAGCACGTCCCCGAGCATCTTCTGGAAAAACTGCTGGAAGAGGTTGAGATGGCACGCGAGCTGCTGCCTGCGCTTGACCCACAGGCGGTTTTGGAAGGTCACATGACCCCGATCTGGTTCGGCTCAGCGATCAACTCGTTCGGGGTAAAGGAACTGATGGAAGGCATCGGCGACTTCGGCCCGCAACCACAAGTTCAATCCGCCGAACCCCGCCAGATTGCACCGGACGAAAAGAAAGTCGCGGGCTTTGTTTTCAAAGTGCAGGCGAACATGGACCCTAAACACCGTGACCGGGTGGCTTTTGTGCGCATGGCCTCGGGCCATTTCAAGCGCGGTATGAAGCTGACCCATGTGCGGTCGAAAAAGCCGATGGCAATCTCGAACCCGGTTCTGTTCCTCGCGTCTGACCGCGAACTGGCGGAAGAAGCCTGGGCGGGTGACATCATCGGTATTCCGAACCACGGGCAACTACGCATCGGTGACACGCTGACCGAAGGCGAGGCGTTGCGCGTGACCGGCATCCCCTCTTTCGCACCGGAACTGCTGCAAACAGTTCGCGCGGCGGATCCGTTGAAAGCCAAGCACTTGGAAAAGGCCCTGATGCAGTTCGCCGAAGAAGGCGCCGCCAAGGTGTTCAAACCTTCGATCGGTTCGGGCTTTATCGTCGGCGTCGTCGGCGCGCTGCAATTCGAAGTACTCGCCAGCCGGATTGAAATGGAATACGGCCTACCCGTGCGGTTCGAGGCGTCTCAGTTCACTTCGGCTCGTTGGGTCAGCGGTGAAAAGGCCGAGGTCGAAAAGTTCGTCAACGCCAACAAGCAGCACATTGCCAACGATCATGACGGTGACATCGTTTACCTGACCCGCCTGCAATGGGATATCGACCGGGTCGTACGCGACTATCCGGCGCTGAACCTGACGGCGACCAAGGAAATGATGACGTGACCTGCCCGCAGGCAGCAAATGGTAACTGACCCAACCTGGGGAATTGTTTCGACCGTTCGGGGCGCGGCCCCGGACATCCTGCGCTTCGTGGCCTATCACCTCGATCTTGGGGTCGACCGGATGCATATCTTTCTGGACGAACCCAACCCCAAAGCGTTCAACACGCTGAACCGGCATTCAAAGGTCGAAGTCCGCAATTGCGATGACGGGTTCTGGGCCAACCGAAAGCGTGAACGGCCCGAACGGCACCAAACCCGCCAAACCGCGAACGCATCGTTCACGTATCGCAGCACCGATCTTGACTGGTTGGCCCATATTGATGTGGACGAATTTCTGTGGTCCTCAATCCCTATCCGGGATCATCTGCAATCCGTTCCACCCCATACCGCAGCAGTGCGTGTTCGTCCGATCGAAGCGTTGTCGGGCAGCGATGATATGTACAAGGCTCATATTCCAAGCGGTCCGGACCGCGAGGCATTGGTGCAGTCGCTGTATCCCAACTATGGCGGCTTCGTTCTTGGTGGGTTTCTCAGCCACGTGCAAGGCAAACTCTTTGTCCGCTCCGGGCTGAAGAACCTGAGCTTTCGCATCCACAATCTGTTTCAAAACAAGGCGCTTTTGCCCTGTAAATTCGAACTGCCCGGGCTGGAGCTGTGCCACCGGCACGCCCCCGACTGGGACCACTTTCTGGCGCACTACCGGTTCCGAATGGAACGCGGGTCCTACCAGCCCGGCATGTCCCCCAACGTTCCGCGCGAGCTTGGCGGCCTGAACATGAACGAATTGCTCAGTTGGATCCAGGCCGAGGAAGGTCAGGATGGCCTGCGCGCGTTTTTCGATGAGTTAAGCGGTGCCGGCACCGAGGCACGCGCCCGGCTGGAAGACCACGGCATGATCCGGTACCGGCCGCTGGAGCTGGATAGGAAAATCAGGAAACACTTCCCCGGAAGTATCTGAATTGTTGCGTAAAATCCGCACCACCCTAGCACGGAGAACCCTAAAGGGCTCTTCATTTGACCCTGACCAACGATTTTGTTATGTCCCCCTCAAGCCGAAATTGCGCAATGACGCGCATGGCCATCCGGGCCCGGCAAACCTTTGACGCGCGGGCCAGGTCTAGAGTCCGCTTGAACCGGACATACATGACAAAGTTTAACGAACTGAACCTGAACCCGAAGGTCCTCAAAGCCATTGAGGAAGCCGGATACGAAACCCCTACCCCGATCCAGGAAGGTGCAATTCCACCTGCGCTTGAGGGCAAGGATGTTCTGGGGATCGCCCAGACCGGCACTGGCAAGACCGCCAGCTTCACCCTGCCGATGATCACCCTGCTGGCCCGTGGCCGTGCGCGTGCACGTATGCCGCGCTCGCTGGTGCTGTGCCCGACACGGGAACTGGCCGCGCAGGTGGCCGAGAACTTCGACACATACGCCAAAAATGTGAAACTGACGAAAGCGCTGTTGATTGGCGGTGTTAGCTTCAAAGAACAGGACGCCCTGATCGACCGTGGCGTCGACGTGCTGATCGCCACTCCGGGTCGCCTGCTGGACCATTTCGAGCGCGGCAAGCTGTTGCTGACCGGCGTTCAGATTATGGTGGTGGACGAGGCCGACCGGATGCTGGATATGGGCTTCATCCCGGATATCGAACGCATCTTCTCGCTGACACCGTTCACGCGCCAGACCCTGTTCTTCTCGGCCACAATGGCGTCCGAGATCGAGCGGATCACCGACACGTTCCTTTCCGCCCCCGCCCGGATTGAAGTTGCCCGTCAAGCAACAGCCTCTGAGACCATCGAACAGGGCGTGGTCATGTTCAAAGGCGGCCGTCGCGACCGCGAGGCCAGCGCAAAACGCAAGGTTCTGCGCGCGCTGATCGACGCCGAGGGTGACAAGTGCACCAACGCGATCATCTTCTGCAACCGTAAGACGGATGTGGATATCTGCGCGAAATCGCTGAAGAAATACGGCTACAACGCCGCCGCGATCCATGGCGATCTTGACCAATCACAGCGAATGAAAACGCTGGACGGGTTCCGCGACGGTTCTCTGCGCCTACTGGTGGCATCGGACGTAGCCGCGCGTGGGCTGGATATTCCGTCGGTTAGCCACGTGTTCAATTTCGACGTTCCCGGCCATGCCGAGGATTACGTACACCGGATCGGCCGCACCGGCCGTGCCGGACGCGAGGGCAAGGCGATCACCATCTGTTCGGGCCGTGACGAAAAGGCCTTGGATGCGATCGAAAAGCTGATTCAGAAGGACATCCCGCGGCTGGACAATCCGGTCAAGGAAGAGCCGAAGGCCGAAAAGCCGAAGCCTGAGAAAAAAGCAAAGTCTGAGGACGGCAAAAAAGCTGAAAGTAAAAGAGGCGACCGCAAGAAGGACAAAGAGCCCAGAGGTCGTGGTCGCCGCGATGACAACGGTCCCGCTGTTGTGGGCATGGGCGATCACCTGCCCAGCTTCATTGCCCTCAGCTTTGACGAACGCCGTGCTGGCTAGTCGGGATTGATTGCCTAGAACCGGTTTTCGCTGTCTGTCGCCTGACGGTGCGACCGCTGAAAACCAGCGTTTCTCCGACCCTGGGGTCAAACACGACCTAAATCGCCAGCACCAGCGCCAGTATCGACAGGCCAAGCAACGTCATCCCGGCGATCTCACGCCGGGTGATGGTTTCCCGAAAAAACAAGAGCGATGCTGACAGGCTGAGCAGCAACTCGACCTGCCCCAGCGCTTTGACATACGCCGCGTTCTGCAGCGTGAAGGCAAAGAACCAGCAGAACGAGCCGCATAGGCTGGTCAGGCCGACAAAAACGCCAGTCCGGCGGGTCTGCCACACCGCAATCAGCTCGGCCCGGTCGCGCCACAACAGCCAAATCCCCATGCTGAGAAACTGGATCGTCACCACAACGGCCAGCGTCACCAGCGCGCGGAACCAAGCGTCGATATCACCAAGTTCCAGCGAAGCGCCCCGATAGCTGACCGACGAAAAGGCAAACAACACCCCCGATCCCAGCCCCAGCCGCGAGGCGCGATTGGTAAGATGCGTCCACCACACCCCGTCTCCTCCGGGTGATTTTGACAGCAGCAGCACTGCCAGCAGACCCACAAAAATCGCCACCAGCGCACCGGCCGAGATCTGATCGCCCAGCACCAGAAAACCGACAATGGCGGTCTGGATCACTTCAGTCTTTTTAAAGGTAATCCCAACGGCAAAGTTGCGTTGCTTGAACAGGGCAACAACACAGATGGTCGCCAGTATCTGTGCCATTCCGCCAATGACGGCAAACAGAAAGAACTTGGCTGTTAAAGGCGGCAAGCTGAATCCGGTCACCTGCAAAGCCACAGCCAGCCCCAGCAACGCCAGCGGTAGGGAATATGCGAACCGGGCAAAGGTCGCGCCGGCCGCAGTCAGTTTTACGGCGCTCAGCGACTTTTGCAGCATAAACCGCACGGTCTGGAACGAGGCGGCGGCGACAGTGACGGGAATCCACAAACTCATGGATTCCCTTGTGTCGTTAAATCAACCCTTTGGCCAGAGAGGATGCGCAACCGGGTCTTTCGCCCGCAGGAAATACGCGCGGAAAATCTGCGCGTAGGAACGAAAGACATAGACCTCATTCCGATCTTGATACCGGCCTTTTTCAGCGCGATACAGGCCGGGCAGCCGATACCACGGCGCACCGGGATTCATGTGATGAACGACGTGCAGGTTGTTGTTGAGAAACAGAAATGCCAGCGGGCCCTGGTCTTCGATGATCACCGTTCGGGCACCGGCATTTTCATGAGCGCGGTGTTCCAGGAAGGTGCGGATCTTCACCAGACCCAAACCAAAATAGGCCGAAAGAACATAGGCCCAAATCGGCATTTGGGATTGCGCCACGATCCACAGCACCGCCACAACTCCGGGAAGATGCAGCGCCCAGGCCCGTACAACTTCACGCCCGCCGCGCAACTCGTTGCGCATGAATGCGATTTGCCCGAGCGCCGGACCCAAAACGATCCGCCCCAACAGGGTATTATTCACACGCAGCAACCGTTGTTTCCAACCTGGCAAAGTGCCCCACACCTGCGGGTCCAAATAGTTGGATTCGGGATCATCATAGGGATCGGTCAGCGTTTCATCCCGGTGATGTGCCAGATGCAAGTCTCGGAACCGCTGATAAGGAATGAACAGGGTCAATGGCAGCACCATCAGCGCCTCGTTCAACCACCTGGTGCGAAACGGGTGACCGTGCAGCGCTTCGTGTGTCAGCGAAGAATGCAACGCGGCCACAACTGCCATCGCGGGAATCGCCAGCCATAGCGGCAACAGAAACACCACGGCCAACCACGCGCCGTAACACGCCGCGATCAGGGCCAAGGTGCCCCACTCTGGTGTCGCGGGCCTAGACATTGCGACCCCACGAGATGCCTGCCCAGATGCGCTCGTAAATCACGTACATTGTCAGGCCTATGGCCGTATTCACAATCGCAAGTGTGCCGCCAATCGCGGCTGACCCGGTGGCCATCAGCCCCACCAGCGTCATCACGACCAAACCCATTACATTCCACAGCACAGCCTTCACGACTGATCTTCGCCGTGTCTCCATTCCGTCACCCATATTATTGTTATGTCTTTAAAATTACGGGTCGACGCATCCGTTGAAAATTCTGAATATGATTAACAAAACTCATCATCTGTGATATTTTCAAACATATGCAGGATAAAATCGACAAACGAGACCGCGCGGCACAGTTTCGACTGCGACTCGCCCGCGCCATGGAGGAACGCCATGTCAGCCAGAGCGCGCTGGCGCGGCTTATCGGTGTGGATCGCTCGACCGTTTCGCAGCTTTTGACCGATGAGGGCGCGCGCCTGCCGAACGCGCATGTGGTGGGCAGTTGCGCCTCGGCCCTTGGGGTGTCGGCGGATTGGCTGCTGAGCCTGTCGGACCGGCCGGAAAGCGCCGCCGAATTGCTGGCCAGCTCTCTGACCATGACTGAAGCCCCCCGCGCGCTGGTGGATGAGCGTATTTTCGAATGGCACCAAGAGGCGGCG
This sequence comes from Ruegeria sp. ABF4_144, assembly GCF_056160045.1. Lineage (NCBI taxonomy): Bacteria > Pseudomonadati > Pseudomonadota > Alphaproteobacteria > Rhodobacterales > Roseobacteraceae > Ruegeria > Ruegeria sp. ABF4_144. The sequence continues at coordinate 1,218,788 of NZ_JBSWWK010000001.1, read as the reverse complement.
GGTTACAAAATCCGTTATGTTCCAGCGACTTTGCCCGATATGTTAAAGACCCGCGCCGTGCTGGAATGGGAATACGCGCCCCATCTGGGCCGGACTGCAGATCAGGCGATCGGAGCGTCGGCGGACCGCCTGACATGGATGCGCAGCGCGCAGTCGGACTATGAAATCGCCATGCCGCTGTACGAGATCGACAGTTTCGCCCATGCCTCGGGGTATTACGAAGGTTTGTGCCCCAAAATCCGGCTGGAGCAGATCGATCATCTGCTGGAAATTTGCGAACAACTTTATCCCCGCCTGCGCATCTATCTGTTTGATGCAAAACGGCTATATTCGGCCCCGGTGACCATTTTTGGCCCGCTTCTATGCGTTTTCTACGCGGGCAGCCACTATATGGCCTTCCGCGACCGCGACCGGATAGAGACGTTTACGCGCCATTTCGACCGCTTGGTGCGCGAGGCAGACCTGACCGCACGCGACTTTTCAGACCACCTCAGGCAGTTGCGCGCATCAATCGCCGACCGGTAAGGATGCACAGGCCACGTTCTTGTGCTATCGTCGTTCGGCGCGAACCTTCGGGTGTTCCGATCACAGACGGGAGGACGACAGGAATGGACGCAATTCAAACTGCTCAATACGCACGAGCGCTCTATACCGCACATGGTGACCAGGCCGAGGCGGAAGCTGCCAAGAAAATGCGCGAATGCGAAGCCGCCGGGAATATGCAGCAAGCGCAGGACTGGCAGGCGGTCCGTCAGACCATCCGCCAGTTCCGAGGGCCAAATCAGGGCTGATACGGCCTAAATCTTCGGGTCAGGATTCACGGTATGGCCGTCCACGGCAATCACCTGACCCGACACCAACCGCGCCGCATCCGAGGCGAGGAACACGGCCATATTTGCAATATCGTGCCCTTCAACGAACCGACCCATCGAGGTACCAGCCGCATAGCCGTCATAGACCTGATCTCGGGTCATGCCCTTTGCCGTTGCTTCACGGGTCAGCACGCCCTCCATCCTGGGACCTTCGACCGCGCCGGGGCAGATGACGTTACACCGCACACCGTGCGACCCCAGCTCCATCGCCAGCGTCTTGCCCAGTCCGATCACCCCCCATTTCGCTGCCGCATAGGGTGCGCGGTTGGGGTAGCCGTACTGCCCGGCGGTGGATGAGGTGATCACCACGGCACCGCCGCCCTGCAGTTTGAGGATCGGTGCCGCATATTTCGCGCACAGGAATGCGCCCTCAAGGTTGACCGAAAGGCAAAACCGCCAATCGTCCAGCGCCACATCCTCGACCAGAGCCGTCGGCCCGGCGACGCCCGCATTTGCGCAGAGCGTGTCCAACCCGCCCCACGCGGCCTGAATCTCAGCGAACAACGCAGCCACGGCAGTTTCGTCCGCCACGTTTACTTCAGACCGTTTCCAGTGCGCCGGGCATCCGTCCAACGCAGCCTTGTCCACATCCGCTACCCAAACTTGAGCACCCGCCTCATCGAAGGCTTCGGCCATGGCGCGGCCCACGCCCGAGGCCCCAGCCGTAATCAGAACGCGCCCGCTCATGCTGGTTTCCGGATCGCGGCACCGGCCCCTTCCGGGTAAGGTAATCCGGCCTGCGCATCGGCGATGCGGGCCATTGCGGCCTCAATTTCGGCTGTCGGCGCGCTGGGGCGGCGGGTTTCAAGGCTCACATGCAGCAGGAAGCTTTCTCCTGTAGCGATCAGCTTGTCGCCTTCATACATGCTGTGGAAGACATGCAGCTTCTTGCCCTGCCCCAGCAACATCTGCGTGCGAATCTCGATCTTGGCGCCAGCGTGAACTTCGTCGATGTAACGGATATGGTTCTCGGCGGTGAAATAGCTGCCGCCCGAGGCGATATAGTCCGCGTCACAGCCTATGATCTCCATGAACCGGTCAGTCGCGTCGGCAAAGGCCTCAAGATAGCGCGCCTCGTTCATGTGGCCGTTATAGTCGGTCCAATCCAGTGGCACTGCGCGCGCAACGGTCAGGATGGGCTGGCTCAGATCCGCCTGCTCCATCGTCGGCAGCGCGCCGGGTTTCAGCACCGCGTCATGCTGGTTCAGCACCGCGCCCGCACCCCAGTTCTGCGCCTTCAGCGCCCGCATCATGCCGACAAGATTGTTGTCGCGGATACGTTCCAACTCGCGGATCGAGTGCATCCCCGATTGCGCATCCGACTGATCGGCAATCATATCGACCAACTCATCAGTGAACTCGGGCACATCCATCAGCTTGGTCCACGGCCACTTCAACGCGGGCCCGAACTGCGCCATGAAATGCCGCATCCCCGCCTCACCGCCCGCCACGCGGTAGGTCTCGAACAGACCCATCTGGGCCCAGCGGATGCCAAAGCCCATTCGAATTGCCTCGTCGATCTCCTCGGTGGTGGCGATACCATCCTTGACCAGCCACAGCGCCTCACGCCAGACGGCCTCAAGAAAGCGGTCGGCGATGTGCGCGTCGATTTCCTTTTTGACGTACAGCGGGAAGAAACCGACGGATTTCAGCAGCTGCTGCGCGTGCTCAATCATTTCGGGCGAGTTCTTGTCTGTCGGGACCACTTCGATCAGCGGCAACAGATAGACCGGGTTGAACGGGTGCGTCACCACGATCTGTTCCGGACGCAGCGCACCCTCTTGCAACTCAGAAGGTTTAAACCCGCTTGTCGAAGATCCGATGATCGCGCCCGGATCACATGCTTCTTGCAAGCCCTTGTAGACCTTGAGTTTCAGGTCCAGTCGCTCTGGCACGCTTTCCTGAATCCACGCGGCACCCTGCACCGCCTCGGCCAAGTCATCGTGGAAGGTCAGCGCGCCTTCGGGCGGCAGAGGCACATTGCTCAACCCCGGCAGCGAGCGCCGCGCATTGTCCAGAACCTCGCCAATTTTGCGTTCGGCCTCGGGGTCCGGGTCGAACACGTGGACGTTCCACCCATTCAGCAGGAACCGAGCGGCCCAACCGCCGCCGATCACGCCACCGCCAATGATAGCTGCTGTTTTCATCAACATTCCTCCAGCCTGAAAGCTTCCCAAAGTTCATTCAGGCACCATGTATTCATTTTTTTGCCCAAAATCCGAAGGGTTGGGGCTGGCCCCCAATCCCCCCAACAGAAAGTCCCTTAAGCGGCCACTGGTGCCCGTTTGGTCAGCCCCAGCTTCTCACGCACTTCCTGAGGCCCGATCACCCGCGCTCCCATGTTCGACACCACGGTGCTGGCACGCTCGACCAACTGCCAGTTCTCGGCCAGTACGCCTTTGTCCAGCCACAGGTTGTCCTCCAAACCAACGCGCACATTGCCGCCCGCCAGAACCGCAGCTGCGGCATAGGCCATCTGATTGCGCCCCAGAGCAAAGGCACTGAAGGTCCATTCGTCGGGCACGTTGTTGACCATCGCCATGAAGGTATTCAGATCGTCCGGCGCGCCCCACGGCACACCCATGCACAACTGGACCAAAGCGTTGGCTTCCAGAATTCCTTCTTTCACCAGTTGCTTGGCAAACCACAGATGGCCGGTGTCAAACGCCTCAATCTCGGGCTTCACGCCCATGTCGGTCATCATCTGCCCCATCGCGCGCAATGCGCCGGGGGTATTGGTCATGACATAGTCGGCTTCTGCAAAGTTCATGGTGCCGCAGTCCAGTGTGCAGATCTCAGGCAGGCACTGCGCGATATGGGCCACACGTTCGGTGGCACCGATCATATCGGTGGCGGCTTCATTCACCGGAAACGGGCTTTCGACACCACCAAAGACTATGTCCCCACCCATCCCGGCGGTCAGGTTCAATACGACGTCCACATCAGCGTCGCGAATGCGGTCGGTCACCTCGCGGTACAGGTCCAGACGGCGGCTGGGCGCGCCGGTCTCGGGATCGCGCACATGGCAATGAACCACCGCCGCTCCGGCCTTGGCCGCAGCAATCGCACTGTCGGCAATTTGCTGCGGCGAGCGCGGCACGTGCGGGCTACGATCCTGCGTCCCGCCCGAACCTGTGACGGCACATGTGATAAAGACTTCGCGGTTCATTTCCAAAGGCATGAAGTTCTCCCCAAGTTATACCCTGATATGCCCGGGTTTTCCCCAGGCTTCTCCACGGATTCCGATTTGCGTTAAAGACCGAGTCTGACGCAGCCTTGTGCAAACACTTGCCAGAATGCGAATCGAACTTGATGAAATCCGCAAAAAACATACTTCAACCCGAACATCGCGCCCTGAAAACGGCAGTGCTGGTGCTGGACGAATGCAACACGCTTAGCTTCGCATCCGCCGTCGACCCGATGCGCGCAGCCAACCGTCTGGCAGATCGACCGGCCTTTGACTGGGATTATGTCACCGCCACGGCAGAACCCGCGATGCTCACCAGCGCCTTGACCGTACCCGGCATCCCTCTGGCCCGCCTACAAGGCTGCGATCTGATGATTGTCGTGGCCGGGTTCCAACTGGCGCGCCACGCGACACCTAGCCTGCTGGCAGGCCTTCGCCGCATCGCAGGCACCGGTGCCACGATGGCCGGCATTGACGGTGGCCCCTGGCTGCTGGCTGAAGCCGGATTGCTCGACGGTCACGCCGCCACGACCCATTGGGAGGACAAGGAGACTTTTGCCGCCCGTTTCCCGGACGTTGATGTGCGATCCGACAGATACACTGTTTCGGGCAACCGCCTGACATCAGGCGGCGCGATGCCTGCAATCGAGATGATGCTGCACATTATTGCCGCTCGCCACGGATCGGGTTTTGCCGCCCGTGTCTCTGGGTTGTTCCTTTACGATGGCGCGCCCGAGCCAACGAAGCCGCAAAGCAGAACCGGTATCCCGCATCGTCATACAGCTTTGACCGCCAAGGCAAATTCGCTGATGGAATCGTCTCTGGACGAACCCCTTCCGCTGGCGGACATCGCAGAATCCCTCGGCACCAGTCCCCGCACACTGCAACAGCAATTCCGTCTGCGCCTAAACACGACGCCCCAAGATCACTATTTGCAACTGCGCCTGGCCGAGGCCCGCCGTCTTGTGTCCGACACCGACATGCCGCTAATGGACGTGGCACTTGCCACCGGGTTCGCCTCACAGTCCAGCTTTGCTCGTGCCTTCCGCACCGCCCACGGCCTGTCAGCCCGCGACCTGAGACACGAGCGCACGCAGCCCACTCATCACTGACAGGATCCCATTCATCCGACCCAAAATATCCTGGGGGAGTCGCGCGCAGTTCGGCGGGGGCAGCGCCCCCTAGTACGGCATCGGATGCGCGCGGTGCGCCTGACTGATTTCAGCCACGATCTCATCCGAAAGCCGCAGGTCCTTACCGGTCAGAATATGCTCCAACTGCGCAACCGTCGTCGCACCGAAAATGGCTGACATCATGAAGGGCCGCGTGCGGCACCAGGCCAGCGCCATATGAACCGGGTCCAGCCCGTGACGCTCTGCTATCGCCTGATAGGCTGCAACTGCATCAAAGACTCGCTCTGACTTTCTCCCACCCATCTCTGCGTTATGCGCCATGCGTGATCCTTCGGGCACCGCGCCACCCTGGTACTTACCGGTCAGAAACCCTGCTCCCAAAGGCGAAAAGGCCATCAACCCCACGTCCTCATGTACGCTCAGCTCGGCCATGTCCGTATCGAAATGACGGCAGAGCAGAGAGTATTCGTTCTGCACCGAAGCCACCCGCGGCGCACCCATCTGCACGGCGATCCGCAGCCATTGCGCTGTGCCCCAGGCGCTTTCGTTCGACAGGCCAAAAGCACGGATGTTGCCCTTGTCCACCTGGGCCTGCAGTGCCGTCAGGCAGTCCTGCATGTTATCCAGAACTTCGTTCGTGTTGTGCCCCGATGGTGAGTAGTTCCAGTTCTGCCGGAACATGTAACTACCGCGGTTCGGCCAGTGAAACTGGTAGAGATCAATGCAGTCCGTCTGCAACCGCCGCAGCGAACCTTCAATCGCCTCGGGGATGGTCTCACCTGAAATCCACACCCCGTCACGAGCATGGGCAAACCCGGCGCCTGAATGCTTGGTCGCCAGAACATAGTCGCCCCGCCGCGCCGGGTTGGCGGCATTCCAGTTGCCCAATATCTCTTCGGTCCGGCCCACGGTCTCTTTCGAGATCGGGTTCACCGGGTACATCTCGGCCGTGTCGACGAAGTTGATCCCGGCCTCCAGTGCCATATCGATCTGCGTATGCCCATCCGCCTCGGATGTCTGCGTACCAAAGGTCATGGTGCCAAGGCACAGGTCGGTCACCATGATGCCGGTACGGCCCAAAGGCTTCATTTCCATCTGTCACTCTCCCAAGATTTACTTTGAAAGCCAGCGGCTTACGCTTCGGCCTTTTTCTCCCACCGACCCGATTCTTCGGACCAGTATTGTGCCGAACATCCCGCGTCGGTCAGGGCTTTCCACTGGCCCCGCGCATGCTGAACAGCCTCACCATCATTGCCGTCGAACAGAATGCAGACTCGCTCCAGCGCTGAGACTTCGTCTGGATCAACAGCCGCCCCATCTACGGCCATAATGCACGCCGGGTCGTTGGCGGCCTGTGGCCCGGTTGTCAGCAAAATGGGCTGCGCCGCGTCATGCGGGCCGCCTTCGCGGCCATGGGGCAGAAAATCCTCTTCCCGCCCCAGCCACAGTTTTTCATCTAGCCAGTCCATCCGTGCCGGATCAGTACCCCGCACGGCGATCTTCCACCCAGCCTGCCGCGCCTTATCCAGTAGCACCGGCAATGTGTACTCCAGCGGCTGACGGGTCAGGTGGTAGAAATAGACGGCGCCCATCGGATTACTCGAAATTGTCCTGAACAAGACGACTGAGGGCACGGACGCCCCAGCCGGTGGCCCCTTTGGGTGCGTAGGATGTTTCCGACGAAACCGAAGCCACACCCGCGATATCGAGATGAATCCACGGTGTCTCCTCTTTCACGAACCGCTGCAGAAACTGCGCGGCAGTGATTGAACCCGCGGGACGACCGCCCACGTTCTTCATATCGGCAATGCGCGATTTCAACTGCTTGTCATAGGCCTCACCCAATGGCATCCGCCACGCGCCTTCATCCTCGGCCTTAGCCGATTTCAAGAAGGCGTCGCAGAACGTGTCATTGTTCGAGAAGACACCGGCATTCTCATGCCCCAGACCGATGATAATCGCGCCGGTCAGGGTCGCCAGATCAATCATGCCCACCGGCTGGAACCGCTCCTGCGCGTACCACATCACGTCACACAAGACCAAACGGCCCTCAGCGTCGGTGTTGATGATTTCGACCGTGTCGCCCTTCATCGATTTGACCACGTCGCCGGGACGGGTCGCGTTGCCCGAGGGCATGTTCTCGACCAGACCCACCAGACCAACCACGTTGGCCTTAGCTTTGCGCTTGGCCAGTGCACGCATGGTGCCAGCAACAACGCCTGCGCCGCCCATGTCCATGGTCATATCTTCCATGCCGCCCGCAGGCTTCAGCGAGATACCACCGGTGTCAAACACCACGCCCTTACCGACAAGGGCCAACGGAGCGTCACCCTTGTCGCCGCCGTTCCACTGCATCACCACAACCTTGGACGGGCTGACCGAGCCCTGCCCGACGCTCAGCAGCGTGCGCATGCCCAGCTCTTCCAGCTTGTCTTCGTCCAGAACTTCGACCTCGAGGCCGAGTTCCTTCATCTCAACCAGACGGTCGGCGAACTCGGTGGTGGTCAAAATGTTGGCCGGTTCGTTGGTCAGGTCGCGGGTCATGCGCACGCCATCCGCCACCGCGTATTGCGGAGCAAAGGCGGCCTCGACCTCATCAGCCTTCTGGTGGCTGATAGTGACGGTCCCGGCCTCATCCGAGTCCTTGGTCTTATGCGCGTCGAAGTCATAGCTGCGCAGGGCGATGCCCATGGCCAGATCTTCGCTGCGCGGCTGATTACCCGCCATCACCAGCAGGGCCTTGCCGCCCGCTAGTTTGGCCAGAGCGGCACCGGCCTTGCGCGCCTCGGCCGTATCGGGGCGGCGCGCCAGAACGACGATGTCCAGCGCTTCGGCCGCCATACCGCCGGGCCACGCCAGAGAGATCACATCGCCCGATTTCACTTTTTCAAAGCGGGTGCTTTCAACCAGCCGGGCAACCGCGCCACGGGTCAGTCGATTGGCACGACGCACTGCGGGGCTCATCTTGCCTTCGGGCGACACGATAACAGCCACGCGCCCTTCGGCTTGTGCCATTACGTCCACGTCAAAGGGCTGAAACCGGATCGGTACAAGACTGCTCATTGCAAACTCCTCAAAATCTGTTCCCCAAGACCTAGCCCGCGCCGGACGGCTTGACCAGATAGCAGTTTTCCCCGCGCGCCAATTGCATTACAGTCCCCAAAAAATTCCGGCAGGATCGGGGGAGAACAAGTTGGCGAGACAGGGCAGGCATAAGCCGGTGCGCATCCGCGCAGGCGACGGTGATTCTGGCCTGGTGATCGCCCAATTCCCCAAGGATGCCGTCTGGCCGGAGGCACATTCGTGATCCTCGACCGCTATTTCGCCCGCCGGTTCATTCAGAGTTTCCTAGTCATCGGCGGCATTTTTCTGACGCTGCTGATTCTGATCGATCTGGTTGAACAGGCCCGCAGGTTCGACTCGGAAAACCTGTCCTTTGGCGCCCTGCTGCACCTGACCTTGCTGAATACACCGGCAGCGATCAGCGAAATGCTACCGCTTTTGGTCATCCTCTCCACCATCGCGCTGTTTGTTGGGATGGCACGCAGTTCCGAACTGGTGGTGACACGTGCCATCGGGCGGTCCGGTATCCGGGCCTTGTTAGCACCCGTGACTTTGGCGCTGGTGATTGGTGCCCTTGCGGTGGCATTGCTGAACCCGATTACTGCCGCCACGTCCGAGGAGTTCAAGCGCCTCTCCGATACCTATAAAAACAAAGGCGAATCCGCCCTGTCCATCACCAGCGAAGGGCTTTGGCTGCGGCAGGGATCGGCTGATGGACAATCGGTCATTCACGCGCGGGGCACCACGAATGCTGACCCGCTGGAGCTGACCTGGGTCACGATCATCTCATTCTCGCCTGATGGGAAACCGACACGGCAGATCTTTGCCAACCAGGCGCGGCTATCGAACGGGTCATGGATTCTGTCCAACGCGAAAATCTGGTCGCTGGCTGATGACCTGAACCCCGAATCCGACGCAGAGGTGTACGCCGAGATTGAAATTCCGACTACCCTGACACGGCAGCGCATTCTGGACACGTTGGGCCAGCAGGATTCGGTTTCGGTCTACGATCTTCCCCAGCTGATCCGCGACCTCCGCGAGGCTGGATTTTCCACCAAACAATACGAGGTCTGGCTGCAGGTCCAATTGGCACGGCCTCTGTTTCTGATGGCGATGGTGATGATCGGCGCGGCCTTCACCATGCGCCATGTACGCTTTGGCGGCACCGGCATTGCGGTTTTGTCCGCGGTTCTGCTGGGCTTTGCCATCTACTTCGTTCGTAACTTTGCCCAAATACTCGGGGAAAACGGTCAATTGCCAATCGTCGTCGCAGCCTGGGCTCCGCCCTTTGCAGCCATTCTTCTATCTCTTGGTCTTCTGCTTCATGCGGAGGACGGCTGATGCGAATCCTGTCCCGCCTTCTGCTGTCAGGCGCTGTCGCGCTGACACTGCCGAACGGCGCTGTGGCTCAGGCCCAGCCCGTCGACGATCCGGCCCAAGATGCTCAAGCGCAAGAACAACCCGCGCTGCTGGTCGCCGATGAGATCTTCATCACGCCCGAGCGTGTGCTGGTCGCCGAAGGGAATGTCGAAGCCTTTCAGGGCGAAGTCAAAATTACCGCTGACCGTATCACTTATGACCGCGAAACCGGAGCGCTGACGCTGGAAGGTCCGATCCGTCTCGACGAAGCCGGCGCAACCACGATCCTGGCGGATTCAGCCGAGCTGGATGACAGCATTCAGAACGGTCTGCTGATCGGTGCCCGGATGGTGTTCGACCAACAGGTTCAGATCGCCTCGGTACAGGCGACCCGCGCGGCGGGAAGGTTCACGCAGTTCAGCAAGGTTTCGGCTACTTCGTGCCATGTCTGTGCCAACGGTAAACCTCCAATCTGGCAGATCCGCGCGCGCAAGGTTACGCATGATCAGTTGGAACGGCAGCTCTATTTCGAAGGGGCGCAACTGCGGGTGCTGGACGTGCCTGTGTTCTATTTCCCCTATTTGCGGCTGCCGGACCCGACGCTGGAGCGCGCAACAGGGTTTCTGGTGCCATCGGTTCGGACAACGTCGCAATTGGGGACCGGCGTTCTGGTGCCCTATTTCATCAAGATAGGGGATCACAAGGACCTGACGCTGACCCCCTATATCTCGCCCAAGACCAAGACCCTTGGGCTACGGTTTCGGCAGGCATTCAAGAATGGACGAATCCAGCTTGAGGGCGCCTATACCCGCGACGACCTGCAACCGAACGAGGATCGGGGATATCTGTTCGCCAACGGCTGGTTCAACCTCAATGACGGTTACCGGTTCCTGTTCAACATCCGGACCACTTCCGACGACTCGTACCTGGCCGACTACGGCCTGCCCGATCTTGACCGGCTGCGCAGCGAGGTCGCCCTGGAACGGATCAAGCGCGATACCGCGTTCCGCACCAGTTTCATCCACTACAAAACTCTGCGCGACAGTGAAGACCAGGATGAAATCCCCTCGCGGGTTTTCGACCTGTACTATCAGAAACGACTGTTCCCCACGACAGTGGGTGGCGAGGTCCGGCTGAGCTTTATTACGCACGCGCATGAGCGCACCAGCGACGAGGACGTGGTTGGCCGCGATATCGCCCGTGCAACATTTGACGCGGAATGGCTGCGCAATTGGACCTTTGCGTCCGGCCTGCGGGCCGAGGCGCGCGTAGGCACATCTGTAGATACGTTCAATATCCGCCATGACAGCAACTTCCCCGATCAGGTGACCCGGGCCACCCCACGCGCGGCGCTGACGCTGCGCTACCCGATGCGCAAGCGAGAAACTTCTGGGGCGACACAGATCCTCGAACCGATCGCTCAGATCGGCTGGACTCATGTGACCAACGACGATGTCCCCAACGACGAAAGCACCTTTCAGGAGTTTGATCAGGGTAACCTGCTGTCGCTCTCACGCTTCCCTGCCCCGGACCAGCGCGAAGACGGTCTGACCGGCGTCGTCGGCGTGAACTGGTCGCGCTATTCTGCCGGAAACTGGCGCGCGTTGGCTACAATTGGTCAAGTTTTCCGCGCCGATGCGAACCCCAACTTCAACCTGACCTCCGGTTTGCAGGGCACAAGCTCGGATTTGCTGTTGGCCGCTCAGATTCAAACCGCAAATGGCTGGTCTCTGGCCGGGCGCGGCCTGCTGAACGGGGATTTCAGCTTTGCCAAGGCCGAAGTCCGAGCCGCGTGGCAGAAACCGACCGTAGGCGTTGCCAGCAGCTTTGTCTGGCAAGAGCCAGATCCGGCGGAAAACGTAGATGACAAGATTTCCGAGATCTGGTTGACCGGACGTTACCGTGTGGATCAGAACTGGAACACAACCGCTCTGGCGCGCTATGACCTGAGCGAGTCCGAGCCGATCCGCTATGAGTTGGGCGTCACGTATCAGAATGAATGTGTGCAGGTTAACATGAACGTCAGCAGGCGCTATACGTCGTCATCAAGTATTGAGCCTTCGACAGAATTCGGCTTTACCGTAGCCCTGACAGGATACTCCGTCCAAGGTGGCGGCCAACAGTTCAAGAGAAGATGCAGTTGATTTCAGGTTTCTCCAGTTTCCTTCGCTCCGGTTGGCTTAAACCGGTCGCCCCTGTGCTGGTCGGGGCAATGCTGGCAATGACATCGCCTCAGGCCGATGCGCAAAGCCTGTTTTCGCCCGCCATCAAGGTCAATCAGGACATCATCACGTGGTACGAACTGGGCCAGCGGCAACAGTTCCTGACCGCTCTGGGCGCGCCCGGCGCGTCCGAGGACGAAGTGCGCAAGGCCCTGATCGATGATCGGCTACGCAGGCAGGTTATGCGCGAGGCGGGAATCGAGGCCAGGCCCGAAGATGTTCAGGCGGGTATCGACGAGTTTGCTGCGCGCGGACAATTGTCGTCCGATCAGTTCCTTCAATTGCTGGCTGATCAGGGCGTTGGGCGCGAAACCGTTCGCGATTTCGTCGCTGATCAGATTACGTGGCGCGAATATGTCGGCGCGCGCTTCCTGTCACAGGCGCGCCCTTCCGAGGACGAGATCAACCGCGCACTGGGGCAAACCGACGGCGGCGGCCTGCAAGTGCTGTTGTCCGAGATCATCATCCCAGTGAATCAACAGACCGTGGCGCAGGCTGAACTCCTGGCCGAAGAGATTTCCCAGCTGGAAGGTTTTGACTCGTTTTCAGCGGCCGCGACACAGTACTCGGCGGCTGCCACGCGCGACAATGGCGGGCGGCTGGACTGGCTGAACCTGGCAAGCCTGCCACCGGCCCTGCAACCGGTGATCATCGGTCTCAAGAACGGGGACATCACCCAACCCCTGTCACTGCCCAACGCCATCGCCCTGTTCCAGATGCGTGGCCTGCGCGAGGTTGCAACAGGCACCACCCGCTATTCCGAGATCGACTATGCGATCTACAACATGCCCGGTGGCCGCAGTGCCGAAACGTTGGCTAAGGCGGCCAAACTGAGGGAAGAAATCGACACCTGCGATGACCTCTACGGTATAGCCAAGGACCAGCCGCCCGAAGTGTTGCAACGGATTCAGGCCAGCCCCGGAGAGATCCCACGTGACGTGGCACTGGAGCTTGCCAAGCTGGACATTAACGAAGTCTCGACCACTCTGACTCGCAACAACGGCCAAACGCTGATGTTCCTGATGCTCTGCACCCGCACCCGCGATTTGGGCGAAGAAACGACACGAGCGGACGTTGCCAACGCCCTCACCCAGCAACGGCTCGAGGCCTTTGCCAACAGCTTGCTGGCGCAGTTGCGTGCCGAAGCGACCATCGTCGAGCAATGACGGCCCCGATTGCGCTCAGCTGCGGCGACCCGGCCGGTATAGGCCCGGAAATCGCAGCAAGGGCGTGGTCGGACCTGCGCAGCACTTGTCCGTTTTTCTTTATTGGTGATGCTTCACATCTGCCGTCCGATACCCCGGTTGAACGCATTTTGCATCCTTCCGAGGCCGCGGACATCTGCACCAGCGCCTTGCCGGTGCTGCATCTCGAATTCCCGGCACCCAATATTCCCGGCCAGCCGGACCCCGCCAACGCACCCTATGTGATTGACGCGATTGAACAGGGCGTGTCACTGGTCCAAAGCGGTGCCGCCTCGGCACTGTGCACGGCCCCCATCCACAAAAAAGCCCTGATCGAAGGGGCTGGTTTTGCCTATCCCGGACATACCGAGTTTCTGGCCGCTCTCGCCGATCGCAAAAGGGTGGTGATGATGCTGGCCAGCGACCAATTGCGCGTGGTGCCGGCGACCATCCACATCCCCCTGTCTCAGGTCCCCTCGGCCCTTACGCCGGATCTGTTGCGCGAAACAATCTCCATCACCGCCGAAGGCCTGCGCCGCCAATTCGGTTTCGAACATCCCCGTATCGCAATTGCAGGCCTGAACCCGCATGCCGGCGAAGGCGGCAAGATGGGACGAGAAGAGCTGGACTGGATCACCCCGCTGATCGAAGATCTGTCTACGGATGGATACACGGTCTCTGGTCCGCATCCGGCAGACACAATGTTTCACGCCGCCGCCCGTGCAAACTACGACGCGGCGATTGCGATGTATCACGATCAGGCACTGATCCCGATCAAAACGCTGGATTTCGACCGAGGTGTGAACGTGACGCTGGGTCTGCCGTTCATCCGCACCTCACCCGACCACGGCACCGCGTTGGATATCGCGGGCAAAGGCATTGCCACCCCCACCAGCCTGATCGAGGCCCTAAAGCTGGCGCAACGCATGGCACAAAGCTCTTGATCCTTCACCTGGGCCCAAATATCCCCGCCGGAGCCATAAATTCACTGGCGCACCCTCCACTCCTTGCGCCACGGTAACCGGATCATGAGTGCAATCGACAATCTTCCCCCTCTGCGCGAGGTCATCGCGACACACCAGCTCTCGGCGCGTAAGTCGCTGGGCCAGAACTTTCTGCTGGACCTGAACCTGACAGCTAAGATCGCGCGTCAGGCCGGAGACCTTGCGGATTGTGACGTGCTGGAAATTGGCCCCGGTCCCGGCGGTCTGACCCGCGGGTTGCTGTCTGTAGGCGCGCGAAAGGTAGTTGCGGTCGAAAAAGACACCCGCTGCATTGCCGCCCTGAACGACATCGCCGCCGCCTATCCGGGACGGCTTGACGTGATCAATGGTGACGCGCTGGAAATCGATCCGCTGGCGCACCTGACGCCGCCGATCCGAATTGCGGCCAACCTGCCCTACAATGTTGGCACCGAATTGCTGGTGCGCTGGCTGACCCCGCCTGAATGGCCGCCCTTCTGGCAAAGCCTGACATTGATGTTCCAGCGCGAGGTGGCCGAGCGTATCGTCGCCCAGCCCGGCAGCAAGGCCTATGGTCGACTGGCTATCCTGGCCCAATGGCGGGCTGAGGCGCGGATCGCCATGTCTCTGCCGCCCGGAGCTTTCACCCCACCGCCCAAGGTGTCCAGCGCGGTGGTCCATCTGACCGCCCTGCCCGAACCCCGCTATCCCGCCGACGCCGCAACCCTGTCACGCGTCGTAGCCGCCGCCTTCAACCAGCGTCGAAAGATGTTGCGTGCTTCATTGAAAGGCATTGCGCCTGATATCGAAGATCGTCTGTTAGCGGCTGGCATCCAGCCCACAGAACGGGCCGAGCAAGTGCCGCTCGAGGCGTTTTGTGCGCTGGCCCGCGAAATCAAAAAAAACTGATCGAAAAAAGAAAAAGCCCCGGAGAAATCGGGGCTTTTGTATTTTTTGTGCCTGCGCTTACTCGGCTGCTTCCGGTGCATCCCCATCCGTCTTGGGGGCATCTTCGGCAGGCGCTGCCTTGGGCTTACGCGCCCGCGGCTTACGCGCAGGTTTTTCCTTTTTTTCCTGCGCTGGCGCGGGTTCGGACCCCTTGCTTTCCGGTGTCTCGACCAAACCGCTTTCGGGTGCGGCCTCAGGTGTGCCAAAGTCCATCACGTCGGGCTGCGGCGCGTCAGCCGGATCGGCCTGACGGGCGGCTTCGCGTTCCTGACGCTCGGCGCGTTCGCGATCACGCTCTGCCTGACGCTCGCGATTCTGGCGCTCTTGCTCTTCGCGGCGCGCTTCAATCTCGCGCTGCGCATCGCTTAGCAGGCGCAGGTAATGCTCCGCGTGCTGCTGAAAGTTTTCTGCGGCCACTCGGTCATTCGACAGTTGAGCGTCGCGCGCCAACTGGTTGTATTTATCAATGATCTGCTGGGGCGTACCGCGCACCTTGCCTTCAGGACCCGAGCTGTCAAAAACCCGGTTAACAACGTTGCCGCCAGAAGGACGATTGCGGTTATTCTTGGCCCGCGAGCGGGATTTGGAAGATCTCATCTTACTTTACGTCAGCCTTGTCATTCGATGCCGATCACGTCGCGTCCTGCACTGCTCAATGGCTGTAGCCGTCACACGATGTCGACTTTTTTGGGCTTGGCGTCAGGGGCCCGCTGTAACAGCGTCAACCTCTCCGACTAACTCTGAGTAAGCATGTCCAGCGCGCGCAGACAAGAGGTTTGTCCAAAAATTCGCAGCTTTTTTACATTAATCGGCGCTTTTCAGCCTCACCTGACACAGTATTTACGGCATTCTGGCCAAAACAACACGGTCACGGCCATCGAGATCTGGGATAATCCGAACCTCGGCCAACCCCGCCGCCTGAAACAGCGATGCGACGCTTTGACCCTGTGTCGGCCCGATTTCCACGAGAATCCGCCCACCCGGGATCAGAAAATCCGGCGCTTCGGCCGCAATGTGCCTGTATGCGCCAAGCCCGTCGCCCTCATCCGTAAGTGCCATGCGCGGCTCATGATCCCGTACTTCGGGGGACAGATCGTTCATCTCTGACAGTGAGATATAGGGCGGGTTTGAAACAATCAGATCGAACTGACCTTCTATGTTCTCAAACCAATCCGAGCGTAAAATCTCGGCCCTCTCCTGCACCCGATGCTGCACCGCATTGGCGCTTGTCTGCAGGCAAGCGGATTCGCTCAGATCCGCGCCGATGCCCGAGGCGCTGCTACGTTCGGCCAGCAGCGTAATCAGGATGCAACCCGACCCGGTGCCCAGGTCCAACACGTGATCGAACGGTTCGCTCAGGGCGGCCTCGATCAGCGTCTCAGTTTCGGGCCGCGGGTCCAGCACATCGCGGCTGACTCGGAACTGACGGCCATAGAATTCCCGCTCACCGAGAAGATGAGACACTGGAACCCGAATGGCGCGCAGCGAGATCAACTGATCATAGCGTTCGGCGATTTCAGGCGAAAGCTCCTCGGGTGCGATGAGTGTGACCCGGCTGGCCTCGATTCGCGCGGCATGGGCCAGCAACACCCGCGCATCACGCGCCGGATCGGTCACGCCTGCGGCCCGCAAGCGCGCGGTGGCGGCGACCATCGCCTGCGCTGCTGTTAACGCCGCAATCATTGTGCCATCTCGGCCAGCAGGCGAGCTTGATCATCGGCTGTCAGCGCGTCGATCACCTCATCCAGATCGCCCTGCATCACCTGATCCAGCTTGTACAGTGTCAGGTTGATGCGGTGATCCGTCATGCGACCCTGCGGGAAGTTGTATGTTCTGATCCGCTCGGAGCGGTCGCCCGATCCGACCTGACTGGCGCGATCGGCGGAACGTTCACTATCGATTCGCTGGCGTTCCAGATCGTAGAGGCGTGTTTTCAACACCTGCATCGCGATCTCACGGTTGCGGTGTTGCGATTTCTCAGAACTCGTCACCACCAAACCGGTCGGAAGGTGTGTAATCCGCA
Organism: Ruegeria sp. ABF4_144; assembly: GCF_056160045.1. Taxonomy (NCBI): domain Bacteria; kingdom Pseudomonadati; phylum Pseudomonadota; class Alphaproteobacteria; order Rhodobacterales; family Roseobacteraceae; genus Ruegeria; species Ruegeria sp. ABF4_144. The sequence continues at coordinate 1,201,835 of NZ_JBSWWK010000001.1, read as the reverse complement.
CCGCCGAGTCCGTGGTGTTCACATGCTGCCCACCCGCGCCGGAACTGCGCATTGTGTCGATGCGGATATCATTGGCGTCGATCTGGATGTCCACATCCTCGGCCTCAGGCAGAACCGCAACTGTTGCCGCTGACGTATGGATGCGCCCGCCGCTTTCGGTTTCAGGCACACGCTGCACCCGGTGAACACCGGATTCGTATTTCATCCGGGCGAAAACATTGTCGCCCTTGATATGGGCAACAACTTCTTTGATCCCGCCCAAGTCCGAGGCCTGTTCCTCGATGATTTCAAACTGCCAGCCGCGCCCTTCCGCGTAACGCTGGTACATGCGCAGCAGGTCCCCTGCGAACAGAGCCGCCTCGTCCCCGCCAGTTCCGGGACGGATTTCCAGCATCGCGGGCCGCGCGTCCGCCTCATCGCGTGGCAGCAGCGCCAGTTGCAGCGCGTGTTCTGCCTCGGGGATGCGGGCTTGCAGGCTGGGGATTTCCTCTTCGGCGAGTTCCTTCATGTCAGGGTCGGCCAGCATCACCTCCGCCTCAGCCAGATCGCCGACCAATTGCCGCCACGCCATGATCTGATCAACCACCGGTTTGAGGTCCGAATACTCTTTGGCAAGGGCTGCAATGTCCCCTCCCGAGGCGCCATCGGCCATGGCGGCTTCGAGGTATTGGAATCGCTGGGTTATCTGTTCAAGGCGTTCTTCGGGGATCATCCGCGCGGTGTCTATCAATCCGAGGCTTTGGTCAAGGCCCGTCCCTGTGCTAAGCTGACGCGTATGACACGATTAGCGCTTGTTTTCTTACTGTGCGCAGCCCCTGCCCTAGCCGATGTCGTCGGTCCCAAGGGCAAGGTTCAGGACTGTTATTGCACCGATAAATCCGGAACCCGCATTGAACTGGGTGAATTGATCTGCCTGCAGGTCGATGGCCGTATGTTCACGGCGCAATGTCAGATGTCTTTGAACGTGCCCATGTGGCGCGAGGTGCAGGAGGGGTGCCTGTCTTCGAATTTACAAACTGACTGGCCTGCCTCGGACGCGCCCGATAATCCTGCTAACGCACTTTAGCCGTTAAAAGTCTTCCCAATTGCTTAAATTCTGCCGCTTGCGCTGCCGAAGAATTGTGATTTCGGACAATCCCGTAAGAAGATAACCAAATGCAGCGGACACCAGAACAAACATCGCAATCAAGCACACGGGAACATCAGTCACAAAGAACATCCCCAACCCCCAAGCGCCACCAAGGATCAATGGATCATAGGCAAATCTAGATACTGTGGTTCGGTAATACTGAGGTCGCGGCTCGCAACCGATTTTCCTGAGAAAACGGGTAACCGGCGGCGTCACCCCCCTTTCCTGTAGCCCCGCATTCTCCAGCTCGGCAGTTGCGCGTTGATACTTTCTTTCATAGTCACTCATACCACCTATATGGGAATAAATGACGCGAATTCAACCTATTGCAGAGCGGCTAACCACCCATCAACCCTTGCCTTGTTTACTCCAAAGTCTGATCGCCCAAACCTCAACCGACTATAAATGCGCAGGGTGTCTCCGTCCTGCTGAGCAGTGGTGTAATCGGGAAAGCCAATCACTTTGGTGCGGGTGACATAGGTGATCATCCCCTCATCCACCGATCCGGCTATCACCGTGGTGCGCGGCGCCCCTCTTGCGATGGCGTCCAGCCGAGCCAAGCCGTCCGGCCCGGTTTTAACCACGCGAAGGACACCGTCTTTCATGTCTTTGTCAGCTTCACCTACAGGTGCCACGTGCCATTTCGCCGGGTCAGAGGGCGCAAGCCGAATATAGGCGCCTAACACCACAACCAGACCAACAATCAGCCCAAACACCATTTTTTTCATCCCGGACCCGTTCTTTTCGCAAACAGTATTCGCAAAGACAGGTCGGGCAAGATGCAGGTCACCCTACCGTGGCGTCACACCAGGCAGGATGCACAGCATCTCGAACAGCAGGTTCGCGGCCGTCAGCGCGGTGTTGCCCGTGGGGTCATAAGGCGGAGAGACCTCGACCAGATCACAGCCCACCACGTTCATCCCTGCCAGCGCATGGATCAGTTGCAGCGCCTGCGGCGTCGTCAACCCTCCGATTTCGGGCGTTCCGGTGCCGGGCGCGAAGGAAGGATCGAGGCTGTCAATGTCATATGAAATATAGGTCGGGTGATCCCCGACAGTTTTGCGGATTTGCGAGCCAATCTCGGTCAGGTTTTGCTGCCACAACTCCCAAGCGGGAAACTGGCGGAAGCCCCAGCCCTTGGCATCGGTAAAGTCGCTTGCCGCGTAACCCGAGCCGCGAATGCCGATCTGAAAGGTCTTGTCAGGGACGATCAGCCCCTCTTCGTAGGCCCGGCGAAAGACGGTCCCATGGGTCTCCTTCTCGCCGAACATCTCGTCGTTCACATCCGCATGAGCATCCACATGCACCAGCGCCACCGGACCGTGCTTGGCGGCAACCGCACGTAGGATCGGCAAAGTGATTGAATGATCGCCGCCCATCGCAACAGGCGTCACCCCCTGCGCCAGAATGGCATCATAGCTTTCCTTGATGATCTTCAAGCTGTCGGCCAGCGAGAACGTGTTGATCGCCAGATCGCCAATATCCGCAATTTGCAGGCTGTCGAAGGGGGCCGCGGAATTCGCCATGTTATAGGGCCGGATCATCGCGCTTTCGCTTCGGATTTGTTTCGGCCCGAACCGTGTGCCCGATCGCCACGAAGTGCCAATATCCATCGGAATGCCCAGCACGGCCACATCCAGCCCGGCCAAAGTATCCGCCTGCGGCAGTCGCATGAACGTGTTCGGCCCTGAAAACCGCGCCAGATCATTGCCGCTGATCGGTTGGTTAAAGTCAGTCATGCCCGTATCTCTCCCGTCCGGTCTTTTGGTTAACCAGATACCGGAAAGATGGCTAACCAATCGTTAAGGCTGCAGCTTGTTCCATGCCAGCAGGCAAATAATCTGCGTGGCCACATGCGCCCCGGCAATCGCTGTCGCACCGGATGTGTCGTAGGGCGGAGAAACCTCGACCACGTCGCCACCCTTGATGTTGATCCCGGCAATGTCTCGCAAGATGATCTGCGCCTGGATCGAGCTTAGCCCGCCCCATACAGGCGTCCCGGTGCCCGGCGCAAAAGCCGGGTCCAGACCGTCGATGTCAAAGCTTAGATAAACGGGGCTGTCGCCCAGAATGCCTTTGATCTTCTGTGCCACAACAGCCGGGCCTGATTCATAGACCTCGCGCGCGTCGATGATGTTAACGCCCAGCGTGTCCTCGTTGGTGGTACGGATGCCGACCTGAACTGAGCGCTTCGGGTCAACGATCCCCGACTTCACTGCCTTGTAGAACATGGTTCCGTGATCCACGCGGGTCATGTCGTCATCAGCCCAGGTGTCCGTGTGCGCATCAAATTGCAGCAGGGACATGGGGCCGTATTTCTCGGCATAGGCTTTCAAGATCGGAAAGCTGATATAGTGATCACCGCCAAGTGAGACCGAGGCCACATCAGCAGCCAGAATCGTGCGAATATGGTCGGTCAACGTGTCCGGAAAGGCCGGGATATTAGCATAGTCATAGGCCACATCGCCATAATCCACGATGGCCAGCTCACTGAGCGCATCAAACGGCCAGCCATAGGGCGCGTCGGGCGATTGCAGCGCGCTGGCTTCGCGGATGGCGCGGGGACCCAGCCGGGTGCCGGGGCGGTTGGTTACGGCCTGATCGAAAGGTACGCCAGTAACGGCAATGTCTACGCCCTTCAGTTCTTTGGTATAAAGCCGCCGCAGGAACGATGTGGCGCCGCCAAAGGTATTCTCGAACGACAACCCTTTGAGGTCTGGGTTGGTAAATGCCTCATCGACCTGATTTTTTGCGTCTTCCAGTCCCATATCTTTCCCCTATCAGCCCAGCGGCTGCGCCTTTTCCACGATCCGTGCAAAGAATGAGGCGCCAACCGGCGCGATCTCATCGTTGAAGTTGTATTTTGGGTGGTGCCATCCAGCCCCTTCGCCTTGCCCCAAGAACAGATAGGCCCCCGGGCGGGCATTTAACATATAGGCGAAATCCTCAGCCCCCATGTTGCGGGTGACATCGTCAACGACCCTGTCAGACCCCGAGATTTCCCGCGCGACATCTGCCGCGAAATCCGCTTTTTCGGGGCTGTTGATCGTGGCAGGATAGTGCACTTCGTAGTCCAGCCGCGCCTCAACCCCGTACGAGGCCGCCTGCCCCTGTACGATCTGCTCCATCCGCTCCATCACCATCTTTTGCACAGCTGGGTCAAAGGTGCGTACTGTGCCATTGATATAGGCCGTGTCCGGGATCACGTTGTCCACGGTGCCGGTATGGATTTGCGTGACCGAGACCACCAGATCGTCCAGCGCGTGGTGATTGCGGCTGACAATAGTCTGCAGCGCCTGCGCGATGCCACAGGCCGCCATCACCGGGTCACGGGCTTCATGCGGCATGGCTCCGTGGCCGCCAACGCCCTGAATATAAACATGAAACGTGTCCACCGCCGCCATGATCGCCCCGGGCGTTGTGTGAAAATCCCCCATGGGGACGTTGGGCGCATTGTGCAGCGCATAGACCTGAGAGATGTCGAACCGGTCCATGATCCCCTCTTCGACCATCACACCGGCCCCACCGCCAGCTTCCTCGGCCGGTTGAAAGATCAGCGCCACGCGGCCTGTGAAATTCCGGGTCTCGGCCAAATAGCGCGCAGCACCCAGCAGCATCGAGGTATGTCCGTCATGACCGCAGGCGTGCATTTTGCCTGGTGTCTTCGAGGCATACTCAACTCCGGTCTCCTCGGGGATCGGCAGCGCATCCATGTCGGCGCGCAAGCCGATCGTTGGCCCGTCACCCTGACCGTTGATGATGGCGACGATCCCGGTTTTGGCGATGCCTTCGTGCAGTTCATCCACACCGAATTCGCGCAGGCGCTCGGCGACAAAGGCCGCCGTCTCGTGGCATTCGAACTCCAGTTCGGGGATCGAATGCAGGTGCTGGCGCCATGCGGCCATATCGGCAGAGAAATCGGCAATTCGGTTGACGACGGGCATCTGGGGTGGACTCCTGATCCTGACTGCGGAATGGATGCATCTGACACCGGAACGAAAGGGTTCGCAATGGCCGAAAATCCTCTGATCCACGACAGCGATGCGGGTATCGAGCGTTTGCTGGAAATCATGCGCCGCCTGCGCGACCCGGAAACTGGCTGTCCGTGGGATATCGAACAGGATTTCGCCACCATCGCCCCCTATACGATTGAAGAGGCCTATGAGGTTGCCGACGCCATAGAGCGTGAGGCCTACGACGAATTGAAAGGCGAATTGGGCGACCTGCTGTTCCAATCCGTGTTTCACGCGCAAATGGCCGAAGAGGCAGGGCATTTCACCTTTCAAGACGTTGTGCGCACGATGTCGGATAAAATGGTCGCACGTCATCCACATGTGTTCGGCGACGAATCCCGCGACAAGTCGGCCGATCAGCAGACGTTGGATTGGGAAACCATCAAGGCCGCTGAACGTGCCGGTAAGGAACAAAAAGGCGCGCTGGACGGTGTGGCTGCGAACCTGCCTGCATTGTTGCGCGCCCATAAGCTTCAAAAACGCGCAGCTCGCGTGGGGTTCGATTGGCCCGATGCCAGTCACGTGCTGGCCAAGATCACCGAAGAGGCCGCCGAGTTGGAAGAGGCCCGTAATAGCATGGATGCCGATGCATTGGAGGATGAATTCGGCGATCTGCTGTTCGTGATAGTCAATCTTGGTCGCCATCTGGGGATTGAGCCCGAGGCCGCCCTGCGTCGCACTAACGCCAAATTTACCCGCCGGTTCGAACAGGTTGAAGCACGGCTCGCTGCGCGAGGAAAAACCCCATCGCAGAGCGACTTGGCCGAGATGGACACGCTGTGGGACGAGGTGAAAACCGAGGAACATCGCGCCAACGGCAAACTCCCGCCTGTGGATGCTGCGACCGGGGCCTGAAACCGCTGGACAAGAGCGGTGACACTTGCGAGTGTCCGCGCTTCAAGACCCCGGAGGCAGAGCATGGCACCCCGCAAAATCATCATCGACACCGATCCCGGACAGGACGACGCCGTCGCTATTCTGCTGGCACTGGCCAGCCCGGAAGAGATTGATGTTCTGGGGATCACTGCTGTCGCCGGCAACGTACCGCTGGAGCTGACCGCCAAGAATGCACGGATCGTGTGTGAACTTGCTGGGCGCACGGATGTCCCGGTCTATGCCGGATGTGACCGTCCGCTGAACCGGCCTCTGGTCACGGCGGAGCATGTGCACGGTAAAACCGGGCTGGACGGCCCTGTCTTGCCCGATCCCGAGATGCCCCTGGCTGAGGGCCACGCAGTTGATTTTATCATCGACACCCTGCGCGCGCATGACGCGGGAACCGTGACTCTGTGTCCGCTGGGGCCATTGACCAATATCGCCACTGCCTTTCAGAAAGCCCCCGACATCATCGACCGGGTTCAGGAAATCATTCTGATGGGCGGGGCGTATTTCGAGGTTGGAAACATAACTCCAACAGCCGAATTCAACATTTACGTTGACCCCGAAGCCGCTGAAATCGTGTTCAATTCCGGTGTCCATATCATCGTGATGCCACTGGACGTGACCCATGATGCGCTGGTCACCAAACACCGCAACGACGCCTTCCGCGCTCTGGATTCACACGTTGGCCATGCGGTTGCCGAAATGACGGATTTCTTTGAAAGGTTCGACAAGGAAAAATATGGCTCAGAAGGGGCGCCGTTGCACGATCCCTGTGTAACCGCCTATCTGATCCGCCCCGAGCTGTTCTCGGGCCGTCACATCAACGTCCAGATCGAAACACAGTCGGAACTGACCCTGGGCATGACCGTCGCCGATTGGTGGCGCGTCACGGACCATGCCCCCAACGCCATGTTCATGGGTGAAATCGACGCCGACGGATTCTTTGACCTGCTAACAGAAAGGCTGGCCCGCCTATGAGCGCCGCACTTAAACTCGCCCGCCCTGAAGACCTGGACCGTCTGATGGGGCTGGTTACCGCCTTTCATACCGAGGCCGGTATCGAGCAGGATATCGACCAAACCCGCAACGCGCTCGCCCCCTTGCTTGAGGGCATCCCCCACGGCTGTATTTACCTGATCGGCCCCGGCCGCGCGCCGCTTGGCTATATCGTTCTAACCTTCGGTTGGTCGGTCGAGTTCGGCGGCATGGACGGCTTTGTCGATGAGATTTACATCCGCCCAGCCGTCCGCGGCCGCGGGATCGCGACCGAGGTTCTGCTGGACCTGCCGAAAGCCCTGGCCGGAGCTGGCCTGACCGCGCTGCATCTGGAAGTCGACCGCGCCAACGAAGCGACGCAGAAACTATATTTGCGCACCGGCTTCAAACCGCGAGAGCGGTACATGCTGATGAGCAGAAAGCTTTGACGAACGTCCCCATCCCGATCGCAAATATCCATGATCGGCTTGGTATCTCCTACCGGGATTCACCGCGGAAGACGTAAGTGGGCATTCCCATCTCCTGAACAGGATCACTCGCAGACACCGGATCACCGGTGATTGGGTAAGTGCCCGGCCCTGCACAGGCCGCCAAGAATACAGTGCTGATCACTGAAGCTACGAGAAGGAATTTTGAACCAGTCATGGTGTTCTCCTTTCTGTAATGCAGCCAGATTACGTCAGCTCAATCTGAGACAAATAGGAAAAAGTTCACACATAAGGTCATTTATGTCGTAAAAAATTCCAATTTTGGAATAATTAACTGCCTTTTGAGCACGTTAGAGAATTTAATTACTTTGTGATTTTTGGGCCCCAGCCCGTACTAACCAAGTCTGAAGGCGAGATCTGCAAAGTCTTCGGCGACGATATCCCAGTTTCCTTCAGCCTTCAGGTCATGGGTTTGGGACGGCCCATGCTCAGTTGGGCGGGCCACAAAAGCAGTTTTCAAACCCGCCTGCCGGGCTGCGTATAGGTCATCGTTATGAGCAGCGACCATCATGACCTGATCGGGCGGCAGACGCAGCGCGGCACAACTGGCAAGATAGACTTGCGGCTTGGGTTTGTAATCCCGGGCGATTTCGGCCCCAAGAATGCAGTCCCATGGAAGACCGCCGTACTTGGCAAGCCGGGTCATCAGCGCAATAGATCCGTTGGAGCACGGCGCGATGATCCTCTTGTGCTTCAACACCTGCAACCCCGGTACCACGTCGGGCCAAGGGTCCAGCCTTTCCCATGCCGCCGTCAGATCGACAGGGTTCGAAACGGTGACACCAAAGCGGGTGGCGACGACCTCAAGGTTTTCCCGGTGCAGATCGTCCAGAGGCACATAGCCCCTGCCCCCTTCGCGGATTGCAGCCATGGAAGGGTCGTACTCTGCCCGCCACGCATCGGCGAATTCCAGAGCGTCCAGATCAGGAAGAACCGCCGCCACTTCACGCGCCATGGAACTGCGCCAGTCAACGCAGGTACCAAAAACGTCAAAGATCAACGCTTCTACCATGACCTGGCCCTTATCCTGTCAAGCCCTGCCCGGTGTTAGGCAGGGCTGTTCGTGCCGGATTAGCGCTTCAGGATCGAAGCCCCGGCATATTCCGCGACCTCACCCAGCGATTCCTCGATGCGGATCAGTTGGTTGTACTTGGCCAACCGGTCCGACCGCGCCAGCGAGCCGGTTTTGATCTGACCGCAATTGGTTGCCACGGCCAGATCGGCAATCGTGGCATCCTCAGTCTCGCCCGAGCGGTGCGACATGACGTTGGTATAGCGCGCACGGTGCGCCATATCTACGGCCCGCAGGGTTTCGGTCAGCGAACCGATCTGGTTCACCTTGACCAGCATCGAGTTGGCACAGCCGTTTTCGATCCCCTGAGCCAGACGTTCGGGGTTGGTCACAAACAAGTCGTCGCCTACCAGTTGCACCTTGTCACCCAGCATATCGGTCAGGGCGCGCCAACCGTCCCAGTCATCCTCGGACATGCCGTCTTCGATCGAGATGATCGGATAGTCGTTGACCAGTGCTGCCAGATAGGCCGCGTTTTCGTCCGAGGTCAGGCTTTTGTTTTCACCCGACAAAACGTATTTGCCGTCCTTGAAGTACTCGGTCGCAGCACAATCCAGCGCCAGGTGGATTTCTTCACCGGGTTTATAGCCTGCCTTTTCGATGGACTTCAGGATGAAATCCAGCGCTTCGCGGGTCGAGGCGATGTTCGGGGCAAAGCCGCCCTCGTCGCCAACACCGGTGGCCAAACCGGCCGCCGAGAGTTCTTTTTTCAGTGTATGGAAGACTTCGGACCCCATGCGCACCGCCTCGCGGATATTCGCGGCCGAGGTCGGCATGATCATGAATTCCTGAATGTCGATCGGGTTGTCGGCGTGCTCACCACCGTTGATGATGTTCATCATCGGTACCGGCAGAACGCGGGCTGAGGTGCCGCCGACATAGCGGTACAGGGGCTGTGTGGTAAAATCGGCCGCCGCCTTGGCGGTCGCCAGCGAGACACCCAGAATGGCGTTTGCACCCAGACGGCCCTTGTTCTCGGTCCCGTCCAGTTCGATCATCGCCCCATCGATGGCAACCTGTTCGGTCGCGTCGAAGCCCACCAGTTCTTCAGCGATCTCACCGTTCACAGCGGCGACGGCTTCCAGCACGCCCTTGCCCATGTAGCGGCTTTTGTCGCCGTCACGCTTTTCCACCGCTTCATAGGCACCGGTTGACGCACCCGAAGGCACGGCGGCACGGCCCATGGTGCCGTCTTCTAGGATCACGTCCACTTCGACCGTCGGGTTGCCCCGGCTATCCAGAATTTCGCGTGCGTGAATGTCGATGATGGTGCTCATGAGGCCCGTCCCTGTGGCTGAAATCAGTTGCACGCCTCATAGCATCACAGGGTAAAAAGTAAACCGGTCATGTTATCGCTAACACGCACATAATCGGAGCTTTAGGGCTAACAGGTTCCTGTTTGCGCCAACGTGCGACGATCCGTCAGGCCGTAAGCGCCAGTTCTCGGGCCAGCTTGCGTTCGCGAATAAAGGTGTACATGCCCGACCCCATGATCAACGCCGCTCCGGCGAAGGTCAGAAAATCAGGACGTTCACCAAACATCAGCATCCCCGCCATGATCGAAAAGATCAGCCGCGTATAGCGGAATGGCATCAGGGCCGAAGCCTCGCCGATCCGCATGGCGGTGACGATGCCGTAATACCCAAGCACACCAAATCCGACGGCACCGATGTACGGGCCAATCTGCGCCGATTGCAGCGGAATAACGGGTTGCGCAGTAAACACCATCAGCGCCAAACCTGACACAGCCACAGCAAAATAGGCCTGCAGAGCCACCACCGATGACGCAACCCGCGGATCTAGCTTGCGGGTGATCAGGTCGCGCGCGGCAATGGCAATCACGGTCGCTACAACGTACAGAGAGTCTGGCTGAAACCCTTCGAACCCCGGTCGAATGATCATCAGAACGCCGATGAAGCCTAACCCGACGGCGCTCCAACGCCGCCAGCCGACCTTTTCGCCCAGAAACAGCGCCGCGCCCATGGTGACGGCCAGTGGCATTGCTTGGAACACCGCGGCCACCGTGGACAGGTCTACCAGCGACAGGGCGGTGACGAAGGTCAGCGCCCCAACCATCTCGGTCGCGGCGCGGGCCAGCGGCAAGGGTTGCCAGGCCACGGGATCAAGGATGCGTTTGCGGGTGGCCACGGCCAAAACCGCGAACAGAAAGCCGCAGACCACTCCCAGAACAACCATGATCTGGCCGGTCGGCACAGTAACCGACAGCAGCTTGATGAACATGTCCTCAAGTGCAAAAGCCGCCATCGCGCCGACGACCAGCAAAATGCCGTTTACGTTGTTCATGGTCATTTCCGTAAAATCTCGCGGCCTTATTCGCCGCCCCTTACGTCACCCAATACGCAAGACACCGGTTCAGGCAAGTATTATCAGGCCGGAATACATGATTTCGCGTGAGCCTGACCTTCGCGATCTGTGATGGATCAATCCTGATCCAGCGGCACGCCGTACAGTTCCAGCCGGTGCCCTTTCAGCTTATAGCCCAGCTTGGCCGCGATTTTTTCCTGCAACGCTTCGATCTCGGGGTCGACAAATTCGATGACCTCACCCGATTGCATGTCGATCAGGTGATCGTGGTGGTCACGCTCGGCATCTTCATAGCGCGCGCGACCGTCACCGAATTCCAGACGTTCCAGAATCCCGGCCTCTTCGAACAGTTTCACTGTGCGATAGACGGTGGCGATGGAAATCCCCGAATCCACTTCGGACGCACGGGAATAAAGCTCCTCCACATCCGGGTGATCTTCGCTTTGTTGCAAAACCTGCGCGATAGTGCGGCGTTGGCCGGTCATGCGCAGACCTTTGGCTTCGCAACGGGCGATGATCGTATCGGACATGAGTGATCCCCAGAGTAGTTCGGGTTTCTGTCTTAATACGTCTGGACGGCTGGCGCTACCGGGGAATTGCGGTTTCCTGCGCCACCCGCAAATCGGCCCAGATCGGCAGGTGGTCCGAGGCAATATGCGCCGGCCGCGCGTCGTGGACGCCATGCACCACAGCCTCAAGCCCCGCGCCCAGCGCGATGCGGTCCAACGCCCCCAACGGCTGTGCGGCCGGGAAGCTGGGCATGGGGGGCAGAAAGCGCATGTCTGGGGCCAGATGGTCCAGCACCGGTTGACGCGACCATTCGTTGAAGTCCCCGGCCCAGACGGTAGGCATCTGGTCCAAGTCGTCGTCAAAACGGCGGATATGCGTGATCTGCTGGCGCCGGGACGCAGGCAACAGACCCAGATGCATCCCCATCACACGCAGCGGCCCGATATGCGTGTCGAACTCTACCCGTACCGCGCCTCTCGGCTCCAATCCCGGCAGGTCGTGGTGATCGGTCTGCCGTACCCGGATCGCATCGCCGCGCCAGATCACGGCGTTGCCGTGCCAACCCAGACTTCCCGCCCCGCCCAGATCAACGATCTGCCAGCCGGCCTCATCCAACATGAAATGCGGCAAGGCTGCGGGCCGCGGTGGCAGGCGCTTGTCAGCCTCTTGCAACACGACGATATCAGCCTTCATGCTGTCAATGACCTGCATGATGCGCTGCGGTTGCCGGCGGAAATCAAGACCAACACATTTCTGGATGTTATAGCTGGCGATACGCAGGGTTGAGCTTTGGGTCATAGACATCCTTTGATTGGCAATGTGCGATCCTCGGCAACCCGGCTTTTCTCAAAACTGCGTAACCATCAAATTGACGGGCTCACCCCCTTCGGCGGATGAGGCATGACCCGTTCCGGTGACATCTTCTGCCCAAAACAAATCGCCGGCGGCAAAGTCGCGAATTTCACCGGACCCCGCCTGAACGCGAAACGTCCCCGACAGCACCGTCGCAAGCTGCCGTTCAGGAGAGCGGTGCTGAACCCCCTTCCAGCCTGCGGGCAATGTCAGAAACACAAAGCGCGATGCGTCAAACGTGCCTGATACATGGAATGGCGCTGCGGGCGGGGCAAAAGTCTTGAGTTCAAGATCGACCTCCCGGTCCTCGAAATACGAAACACCGTTTTCGTCTTCCAGCAGTAAGGCGTAGCGCATGATGTGCCCCCTAAATCAATTCCGAGTATTCGCCTTGAACACCCATTATGCAGCATTCTTTGTGGATGGTAAGCTGTAGGGCCACTTAACCAGACACTTTTCATTTCCAGAGGCCTCACGCGCCCATGTTTTAACTTTTGGCGGTCTCTACGTCCCGCAGAACGTCGCGTGGACCACTTCATTTTCGGTCGGGGGATAAGTTAGGTCGACCGCCTCGGGCTGATCTTCATAAGGTCGGGCCAGAACCGTGGTCAAACGATGGAACGGGGCATAGTCGCCCTGAACGGCGGCCTGTATCATCTGCTCGATCCGGTGGTTGCGCGGTATGAAGGCGGGGTTGGCGGCGTTCATCACCGCCTGCGGGTCTTGTTCCCGTTCCAGCCGAGCCGCCCAGCCGACGGCCCAAGCGTCAAAGGCCTCGGGCGTCAGGAACTGGTCGCGTGCCTTGTTGCCGCCCAGCGCTCGGAAAGTATTGGTGAAATCGGCGCGGTTCTCAGCCATACGGGTTAACAGGTCGGTGAGCAGGGCTTCGTCTCCGTCCTCCTCGGTGGTCAGGCCGATCTTGGCGCGGAATCGCCTCTGCCATTCCTGGTGGATCAGACCCGGCATGGCGTGCACGATCTCGGTCGCTTCTTCGACCGCAGCCTCGGGGTCATCGACTTGCTGGATCAGTGAGGTCGCCAGTTGCGCCAGATTCCACACCGCGATGTCCGGCTGATTGGAATAGGCGTAGCGCCCCATGCGATCGATCGAGCTGTAGACAGTATTCGGGTGATAGCTGTCCATGAAGGCGCAGGGTCCATAGTCAATGGTTTCCCCGGCAATCGAGCAATTGTCGGTATTCATCACCCCATGGATGAAACCCACACTCATCCACTGAGCAATCAACCGCGCCTGTACATCCCGCACCGCGCGCAGCAGGCCCATTGGCCCATTGGCGTCCGGATAGTGGCGCGCAATGGCGTAATCCGTTAATTTCCGAAGGTTCTCGAGCTGACCTCGCCCCGCAAAGACCTGAAACGTCCCTACCCGCAGATGGCTTTGCGCCACGCGGGTCAGTACTGCGCCGGGCATTGGCCCTTCACGCAGAACAATCTCTCCGGTCTCAACCGCCGCCAAAGCACGTGTGGTGGGGATGCCCAGCGCGTGCATCGCCTCGGACACGACGTATTCGCGCAGCACAGGCCCCAGCCAAGCCCGACCATCGCCCCTGCGGCTGAACGGAGTCGGGCCAGAGCCCTTCAGTTGGATATCCCGCCGAATGCCATCGGTGCCGATCGTCTCACCCAGCAGAACCGCGCGCCCGTCACCCAGCTGAGGGTTATAGCTGCCGAACTGGTGCCCTGAGTACAGCTGCGCAATCGGCTCGGCCCCATCAGGCAGCGTGTTCCCAGCAAAAGCCTCAGCCATTTCCTGCACTTCACCGGGAGTGATTCCCAAGATTCGCGCCAATTCATCGTTGAACGCCACCAGTCGCGGTGCGCGCACAGGTATTGGCGCCTGCCGCGCATAAAAGCTGTTGGGAAGCCGGGCGTAGCTGTTGTCAAAGGGGATCGTCAGAGTCATGTCGCAAACATATTGCTGAAACACACGAATACCATAGCGGATCGCACCCCTGCGTGCATAATCGCGACAAACAACATCGAGGCCCCAATGACCGCGCAAGAGATCATCGACCATCTGAACCTGACCCAACACCCCGAAGGTGGCTGGTTCCGCGAAACATGGCGTGCGGATAACGAAGGCCGTGCCACAGGCACCTCCATTTATTTCCTGCTGCAAGCGGGAGAACGCAGCCACTGGCACCGTGTCGACGCGACCGAGATCTGGCTGTACCACGCCGGAGCCCCGCTGACCCTGTCGCTCAGCGCAACGGATGACGGACCTGCAACGGACCACCTTCTGACCCCGGACCTGACCAAAGGTGCACCGCAAGTGATCGTGCCCGAGAACCACTGGCAATCGGCGCAAACGACGGGAGATTACACTCTGGTCAGCTGCACCGTTTCACCTGGGTTCGAGTTCGAAGGGTTCGTTCTGGCCGAGCCGGGTTTTGAGATCGCGCGGGAATGACGAATGGATCACCGCGAGGTAATAACGTCTATCCCGCCCGATGCCAAAGACAGCCTGCAAAGGCGGTCTAACAGCGCCGGTCTTAGGCACCTTGCGCTTTACATTGCGGTGCTGGCGGCGACATCCACTTGCATCGCGACCAAAGTCCCGCTTTGGCCCTTGTTTATCCTGCCACAGGGCATCCTACTGGTTTTCCTGTTCACCCTCAGCCATGAATGCACACACAAAACGCCATTTCGCAGCGGTTGGCTGAACGATGTGATAGGGCATCTGGTTTCAATCCCAATTGCCTTACCCTTTACGTGGTTTCGGTATTTTCATCTGGCCCATCACAAATGGACCAATCATCCGGAAAGAGATCCTGAACTTGCGGGAAAACCACGACCAGAGGTTTGGTCTGAGCTGCTTATCTATCTAAGCGGCTGGCCTTATTGGAAAGGAATGGCAAAAGTTTTGGCGGCGAACGCAGTGGGCAGGATTGATGCGCCCTACCTTCCAGCCCGCCAACACCGTGCAATGCGCGTTGAAGCTCGCCTGTTGTTGGGGCTTTATGCCTTCGCTGGCATCAGCCTGATGTATTCGCCGCTTCTGTTCTGGTTATGGATTATTCCGGTTCTGGTTGGTCAGCCGCTCCTGCGCCTTTACCTGCTGGCCGAACACGGGCTTTGCCCGCCAATCGCCAACATGCTTGAGAACTCTCGCACGACTTACACAAACCGCTTCATTCGGTTTCTGGCCTGGAACATGCCATACCATGCCGAACACCATGCCTTTCCCAACGTGCCGTTTCACCAGTTACCCGCCTTGCACGACTGGACGCGGTCGCATTTGAAATCGACTTCTGATGGTTATTCAGAATTCACCGCAGACTACTTGAACTCCCTACAGCGCTAAGCACACCGCCCCCGACCAGCGCCTTAACTCCGGTCGTACCCGGGCATGAGGTCGGCAGGCCGCGCGCCACCCGCACGGCCAGATAGGCAAAGGCCTGCGCCTCGAGCATGTCTCCGTCCAGACCCACGTCCTCGACCGGTTCGACCGGGCAATCGAGCGATACGCGTAGCATCTCCATCAGCACCGGGTTGTGGCGCCCGCCTCCGGTCACCAACACGCGCGCGGGCGGTTTCGGGCAGTGCTCCATCCCCTGCACCACTCCCGCTGCGCACATGCCTGTCAGGGTCGCAACGGCGTCGGCGTCCG
Source organism: Ruegeria sp. ABF4_144 (assembly GCF_056160045.1). Lineage (NCBI taxonomy): Bacteria > Pseudomonadati > Pseudomonadota > Alphaproteobacteria > Rhodobacterales > Roseobacteraceae > Ruegeria > Ruegeria sp. ABF4_144. The sequence goes on along the minus strand of NZ_JBSWWK010000001.1, from coordinate 1,185,938 downwards.
AGAGCTCCTGCACCAGCCCGATCATCTCGGCAAAGTCATTTCTGTCCAGCGATTTGGGCGGCATCCGGGTAAAGAACGGTTCGGCCAGAAACAGCTCGAGCGCCCCGGTCTCAACCGTGCCGCCCCGCGCGACTGCGCCGTCCCGGTCCATCGGCAGGCCAAGCCGGGCCTGCATCAGATCATCCACCGGCGCGTTTGCAGGACCAGTGTCGAAGGCCAGCAACGCGCCGGGCTGTTCTGGCCCGTCAAAACTGGGGTCTACATAAGTCAGGTTCCCGACGCCGCCGAGGTTCAGGAAACACAGCGGCTCAGACGCGCCGATCCACTTGGCGCAGGCAAAGTGGAAAAACGGTGCCAGCGGAGCGCCCTCGCCCCCCATGGCCACATCATCGCTGCGGAAATCCCACACGACCGGAACGCCCAGCGCCTGCGCCAGCCCCTTACCGTCGCCCACCTGCAAAGTTCCCCGCCCGCTTGGCTCATGCGCCAGGGTCTGGCCATGGAACCCAATCAGGTCGACTTCTTCAAACTCCGACAGCGCCTCGGCATGGGCAAAGGTCACCAGTTCGGCCGCCTTGTCTACAGCAGGACCATGCCATTGGCCAAGGGCTGCGCGCAGATCGGCGCGCTCGGCGTCGGAATAGGCGCGATAACCGCTGGGTCCAAAGCCGATGATCCGGTGCCCGTCAGTTTCGACTACGGCCGTATCCACACCGTCCATCGATGTGCCAGACATAGCACCAAGGGCCTTGATCGGCCCGCCTTTCCTGATCGCCCGGTTCACGCTCACCTCTTGTGTTTATTGGCGTCGGCACTCCGACGCAGCGCGCCAAACCTGCACGGTTCACGCAGGCCAAGGCAAGTCAGAACGCACGTTCAACGCGTATTTTTGACGCCACCTGAGTGCCTGCAACCACATCGCATATACCGGGACAGTTGCACGAAAGCGCGGCCTGAGTAACCATTGCAGGCATCTGCATGCCGAACGGACAACCATGACGGACACACAGACACCCAAACAACCCGACGAGGGGCGCAATTACCAGTTGATCTTTTGGTCCGGGTCACTGGCGACGATTGGCGGGCAGTTGGTGAACCCCAATTTGGTGCTGCCGTTCCTGTATCTGGCCCTGGGGGCGCCGACCTTCTTTGCGGGACTGCTGCTGCCCTTCGTGACAGGATCGCGACTGATCGCCGAGATCTTCATGTCGCCGTTCATCAACCGGGTCACCCGCGCAAAGCTGGCGGTCTATGTGCCCAACATCCTGACGGCCGCGATTCTCGCGATCGTGGCCCTGTTCGCGACCGATCTGCCCAATGTGATGATCGTACTGCTGTTCCTGACAACTGCTTTGATCATGGGGCTGTGTCAGGGCATCACCAGCCTGGGCACCAGCCAGATTTACGGCATTTCCGTCCCCAATGAGAAACGCAACCGGATGGTGTTTGCGCAGGCCACGATCTCAGGCACTCTGGCCATCCTTGTTGTCTGGATAACCCGAGACCTTCTGGCCTCGGACCAGCCCATGCAACGCCACATTGTTGTCCTGTGGTGCGGAGTCATTGCCATGTTCGCCGCTGGCGTCAGCTTTGCCGGTGTGCGCCTGTTGGAAGAGGAGCAGGCCCGCGCACCCGCTCCGAAGGCGAAGCCGAAGCCGCTGGCCGAGCTGGCAACCGGATTCAAAACCGGCATGGCCTATGGGTGGTATCGCAAGTTCCTGACCGCCCGGCTGATCTTTGTCTCGGTGGAATTGGCGATGCCGTTCTACACGATCCACGCCGCGACCTTTCACGTCGGAACCAAACACTCGCTGAGCTATTTCGTCATGGCGGCCAGTCTTGGGATGGTGCTGGGTTCAATCATCTGGGGCTGGCTCAGCGGGCGGATCTCGGTCAAGCCGGTGATGTGGTTGGGATGCCTGATCTCTGCCGTTTCAGCCATCATGGCGCTGGCCTTCACCTTCATGGGCTATGCGCAGAATGTCTGGATCTATGCGCTGATCATTCTGCTGCTGTCGCTGGGCGGGAATGGCGTGATTTACGGGCGCTACCTCTACATCATCGAAATGACGTCGGAAAAAGAGCGCCCGTATCTCGTTGCCCTCGGAGATGTGAGCGCCGGACTGGTCGGCATGGTCTTTGCTGCGATCCTTGGCGCGGTGGCACATATGCACGATCCGGTGACCCCGATCATAGCGCTGGCGGTGCTGAACGTGATCGCGATGCTCTATGCCTTCCGCCTGCCCCCGACCAAAAGCTGACGTCGCCGCGTTTTCCTTTAAAAGGTGCCTTTTCCTTGTGGAAAGCGACGCCTATACAGTGCCCCGCAACTTCAACCCAAAGGGCACGCTATGACCTACCATCCCAAATCGGATTTCATCGCCACGATGATCGAGCGCGGCTTTCTCGCCGACTGCACCGATTATCAGGGCCTTGACGAAGCGCTGATGAGTGGATGCAAGCCGGCCTATATCGGGTTTGATGCAACGGCCAAGTCGTTGCATGTGGGCAGCCTGATCCAGATCATGATGCTGCGCTGGTTCCAGAAAACCGGCCACCAGCCGATCACCCTGATGGGCGGCGGCACCACCAAGGTGGGTGACCCGTCGTTCCGCGCGGATGAACGCCCCCTGCTGGGCCCCGAACAGATCGACGAAAACATCGCTGGCATCAAAAAGGTCTTCTCGGCCTATATCGACTATGACACCGACGCCGAAAACAAGGCGCTGATGCTGAACAATGCTGAATGGTTGGACGGTCTGAACTACCTCGATTTCCTGCGCGATATCGGGCGGCATTTCTCGGTCAACCGGATGCTTTCGTTTGAATCCGTGAAATCGAGGCTGGATCGCGAGCAGTCGCTGAGCTTCCTCGAGTTCAACTACATGATCCTGCAAGCCTACGACTTCCTTGAGCTGAACCGCCGCTACGGCTGTGTTCTGCAGATGGGCGGATCGGATCAATGGGGCAACATCGTCAACGGTATCGACCTGACCCGCCGCGTGCTGGATCATGAGATTTACGGCCTGACCTCACCCTTGCTGACCACCAGCGACGGCAAAAAGATGGGCAAGTCTCAGGACGGTGCGGTCTGGCTGAATGCCGATATGCGTTCGCCCTATGAATTCTGGCAGTTCTGGCGCAACACTACGGATGCAGATGTGGGTCGGTTCCTGAAGCTCTACACCGAAATGCCGGTCGACGAATGCGATCGTCTGGGCGCTCTGCAAGGGTCCGAGATCAACGAGGCCAAAATTCGTCTTGCCAATGAGGTAACCACGCTCGCTCACGGCGCCCAAGCCGCGGCAACTGCCGAAGCGACCTCACGTGAAGTGTTCGAACGGGGTGGCGTGGGCGGTGATCTGCCCACTTTGACACTGGACGAAGCGGATCTGCCTGCATCAATTGTGCAGCTGCTGGTGAAATCGGGCCTTGCTAAATCTGGCAAAGAGGCAAAGCGCTTGATCGCCGAGAACGGCGCCAAGCTGGATGACGCGCCGCTGACCGATGCAGGGCTAATGATCGACGCGGGCGCACTGTCGTCTCCGATCAAGCTGAGCGCGGGCAAGAAGCGTCACGCGCTGGTGCAGCTGGGCTGATCGATACCCGAATCCAAGAACATGACGGCCACCCGATTGGGTGGCCGTTTTCATTTTCCGCATAGCGGTTTCAGACCTCGGCAGGTTTAGCGTTTGCCACCGTGGCCTCCTTTGCCACCACCTTTACCGTCGCCACCTTTGCCGCCGCCGTGGCCTCCTTTACCGTCACCGCCTTTGCCTCCGCCGTGACCTCCTTTTCCGCCACCTTTGCCGTCACCGCCTTTGCCACCACCGTGGCCGCCGTTTCCGCCGCCATTGTTGCCGCCGTTTCCGCCGCCATTGTTGCCGCCGTTTCCGCCACCGTTGTTACCGCCGTTTCCACCGCCGTTGTTGCCGCCGTTCCCGCCACCATTGTTGCCGCCGTTCCCGCCACCGTTGTTGCCGCCGTTTCCGCCGCCGTTGTTGCCGCCGTTTCCACCGCCGTTGTTGCCGCCGTTTCCACCGCCGTTGTTGCCGCCGTTTCCGCCGCCGTTGTTGCCACCGTTACCGCCGCCACCGCCGTTGCCGGGATCGCCACCACCGTTACCGGGGTCGCCTCCGTCACCAGGATCGCCGCCATCACCCGGGTCACCGCCGTTACCGGGATCACCGCCGTCACCAGGATCGCCGCCATCACCGGGGTTTCCGCCCCCGCCTCCACCACCCGAACCCGTACCCGAGTCGTTTCCGTTATCCGTGTCAAACCCCGCAAACTGATCATTACTGCGCGCCTCACCCGGATTTCCCGTCGCGCTGATTGAGCCGGTCGGCTGGTCCGTCAGCAATGCAGCCAACCCCGGGCACTGAGCGGTTGTATTGCGCAACGTTGCCGGGAAATCCTGCCGCGTTTGCAGACGTTTCAAAAAGCTGGGTGTGACCTGCTGACAATCGCACATCGTCTGATAGTCCCCGCGATTTGCAGCATCCCGCGCCGTTTTCCAGTTGCACACCTCAGGTGCAGCAGCGGCGCTGCTGGCGGCCATCACTGTCAGAAACGGTGCTGTCACCAGCGCTGGAATTCCAAACTTCAAACTCTTAACCATTACGATTGTCTCCTTGCACAACACCCTGTGAGTGCGTCATTTCGCCTAATCTCGATTTGAGACCCGCGCATTAAGCAAGCCTAAAGGTCTTCTGAGAAACGCTTGAGAAACGCTCGAAATCCCGGAAAACAGGCGTCAAAAATAATGGACATCGCCTAAATCGTCAGATTAACTGAACGTATGTTCATATCCTTAGGGGAAGAAACCGTCATGCAATTGTCCACCACGGCCGCAATAATCACCGGCGGCGCTTCGGGTCTGGGTGAGGCCACCGCCCGCCATTTTGCAAGCCAAGGCGCGCAGGTCACCATTCTGGATCGCGACGCTGAACGCGGCGTACAGGTTGCGTCAGAAATCGGCGGCCAATTCGCGGAAACGGATGTGACAGACGAGGCTTCGGTCGCAGCGGCGGTTGCGTACGCAACAGACAAAATGGGCCGGATCACAGCTGCCGTGAACTGTGCTGGCATTGCCTATGGAATCAAGACGGTCGGCAAGGACGGCCCCCACCCTCTGGACGCGTTCCAGCGGACCATCGACATCAATCTTGTTGGAACCTTCAACGTCTCGCGTCTTGCGGCAGCCAAGATGGCCAAAAACGAGCCCGAACCGGACGGTGCGCGTGGGGTGATCATCAACACCGCCTCGATTGCTGCGTTTGACGGGCAAAAGGGTCAGGCGGCCTATGCGGCCTCAAAAGGCGGCGTAGTCGGAATGACGCTGCCTATGGCGCGCGATCTGGCCTCGACCGGGGTTCGTGTGATGACCATCGCGCCGGGCATTTTCATGACCCCGATGCTGGCAGGTCTGCCCGAAGAGGTGCAGCAGCAACTGGCCGCCGACGTTCCCAACCCGGCCCGTTTAGGCGACCCGAGCGAATATGGGCGGCTGGCCGGGTTCATCGTCGAAATGGGCTACCTGAACGGAGAGGTCATCCGTATCGACGGTGCCCTGCGGATGCGGTAAGTCTGGCCCATGACCGAGCGGGAGAAAATGCAGTCCGGGCAGTGGTATTGCTGTCTGGACCCGGAACTGGACGCCCTGCGCGCGCAGGCCCGCCGCGCGGTTCATGCGCATAACACCTGCCTGCCAGATAGACGCGGAGCGATGGCACCGGAATTGCGGGACCTGTTCGCCGATGCCGGGCGCAACTGTTTTCTCGAAGCCCCGTTCCACTGCGCTTATGGGATGAACATCCACCTCGGCGCGCGGGTGTATTTCAACGCCGGTTGCGTGGTTCTGGACACCGCGCCGGTGCGGATTGGAGATGATACGATGTTCGGCCCGCACGTCCAGATCTATTGCGCCCAGCATGCTAAGGACCCGACTGAGCGGGCGCAGGGGCTGGAAATCGGTCTGCCGGTGACACTTGGCCGGAATGTCTGGGTTGGCGGAGGTGCCATCCTGATGCCAGGCATCACTATTGGTGGCAACGCAACCATCGGCGCAGGCAGCGTCGTGACCAAAGATGTCGCGGCCGGTAAAACCGTGGTGGGTAACCCTGCCCGTCCGTTGCCCTAAGCGCCCTCGGCCTTCTCTTCCAGTGTCAGCCACTCTTCCTCGGCGGCAGCCAGTTTTTCCTGCCGCTCGACCAAAGCATCGGTCGCTTTCTGGAACTTGATGGGTTCACGGGTAAAGAGTTCAGGGTCAGACATGAGTTCTTCAAGCTTGCCGATCTCAGCCTCAAGGCGTTCGATCTCGGCCGGCAGTTTCTCAAGCCGGTGTTTTTCCGAGAAGGACAGGCCGGATTTTTGCTGAGCCTCTTGCTTTACCTTCGGCTTGGAAGGTTTTGTTTTCTCTTCTTTCTTCGGCAGAAGCACGCCGCGCTGCGCGATATAGTCCGACCAGCCACCGGCATAAACGGTGGCGCGGCCGTTGCCCTCCATCGCGATGGTCGTCGTGGCGACTCGATCCAGAAAATCCCGGTCGTGGCTGACCAGCAGAACGGTGCCGTCATAGTCGTCCAGCAACTCCTGCAGCAGATCCAGCGTCTCCACATCCAGATCGTTGGTCGGTTCATCCAGCACCAAAAGGTTCGAGGATTTGGCCATCAATTTGGCCAACAGCAATCGGGCTTTTTCACCGCCTGACAGGGATTTAACAGCCGCTCTTGCCTGCCGTTCGTCGAACAGGAATTCCTTGAGGTAGCCGACCACATGCTTAGGCTGACCGCCAACCATCACCTGATCGGCCTTGCCCGAGACCCGCATCTCGGGGTCGCCGGTAAGGCTGTCCCACAAGCTCATTTCGGGGTCCAACTGCGCGCGGGTCTGGTCAAACACCGCAACCTCAAGGTTGGTGCCCAGTGTTACCGAGCCTTCATCCGGTTGCTCCTGCCCCAGCAACATCTTCAACAGGGTCGTTTTGCCCACACCGTTGGGGCCGACAAAGGCCACGCGGTCGCCGCGCTGCACTAACAGATCAAAGTTCCGAACGATCTGCTGCGTGTCAAAAGACTTGGCCAACCCCCTGGCTTCAATCACCTTTCGCCCGGATTTAGGCCCGGCCTCTAGCGTCATGGCGGCCGAGCCCTGACGTTTGATCTGCGCGGCCTTCTCAGCCCGCAAGGCCTGCAGCGCGCGCACCCGACCCTGATTGCGTTTGCGGCGGGCGCTGATGCCTTCGACGGCCCATTTAGCCTCGGACTTGATCAGTCGGTTCAGCTTGTGGCGTTGTTGATCTTCTTCGTCCCAAACCTTGTCACGCCAAGCTTCAAAGGCATCAAACCCCTGTTCTTGCCGCCGTACCATACCGCGGTCGATCCACAGCGTCGCGCGGGTCAGCGCGCGCAAAAACGCGCGGTCGTGCGAGATCAGCACGAATGCCGCACGGGTCGATCCCAATTCGCGTTCAAGCCACGCGATGGCCTCGATATCCAGATGGTTGGTCGGTTCGTCCAGCAGCATCAGGTCCGGTGCCTCGGCCATCAGCTTGGCCAGTGCCGCCCGTCGCCGTTCCCCGCCCGAAGCAGTTTCGACCGCGCGCGAGGGATCAAATTTCAGCCCTTCACCGGCACGTTCGACCTTATAAAGTTCACCCTGCTCCAACCCACTGGAGGCATAGTCGCCCAACGTGGCGAACCCTGCCATCGTTGGGTCTTGCTCCATATAACCGACGGACTTGCCCGGGGGCACCACGATGTCGCCGTGATCGGGCTCAACCAGACCCGCCATCACTTTCATCAGGGTCGATTTACCGGACCCGTTCCGCCCCACCAGCGCCACACGGTCGCCGGGTTGGACCACCAGATCAAGCTCGGAAAACACCGGATCGCCCCCGAAAGTCAGGGAAATGTCGGACATCTGCAACAAAGGAATTCTCGCCATGCCCGCCAGCTAAACCGGCAAGGCCAAGGCGTCAACGGCGATTACCCTGCAACCGCCCGCAGCAGACGTTTCCTTGCCGGGGGAATCGCACTGATCTCGAGCCCGGTGAAGACATGCAACGTATTCATATGGCGGTCGACCACAGCATGATCGCTGACCCAACCGCCCATCATCAGATAGGTCCGCAGCAACGGCGGCATCCGCAGCATTGCCTTTTTCACATCCGGCTTTCGACGCAACCGCGCGGCAAACCGGAACACGTTTGGAGCCTTCACCCGAGGCAGCCAGCGTTTCGGCGCCAAATGCCGGTGCTTGAGCATGGCAAACGCGTCGAGGTAATCCTCGGTCTCGGTTCCGGCGAATGAGGAACAGCCAAACAGCATCTCAACGCCGTTCTGATCTACGTACGCTGTCATCGCACCCCAGGCGACGCGCAGAATATCCGGGTCGGTCCAGTCAGGGTGGACGCAAAATCGACCCATCTCGACCATCCGCCCCTTGAAACCTTGCAACGCCGAAAGGTCGTAGAACTGCGCAGAATAGCTGCGGGTTACTTCGGCACCGTTTTCCATAGTCAGCATACGGAAGCAGCAGACCAACTGCCCGCCTTCGCGCATGTCTTCGACCAAGATATGAGCGCAGACCGGGTCAAAGTCATCCCGATCGGTCTGATCTGTACCGAAAGCCAACGTACGCAACCTCTGCGCAGCCGCCACATCCTGCGACGATTGCGCCAGCCGGGCGCGATAACGGCCTCTACCTAGCATTAGTGCCATGGTCGCATCCTCCGCGGTTGCTGACCCGTTGCGTCTTGCTGCGTCACTATCACATCATGTGTGACTGCCATGTGACCATAGCAAGGTATGGCATTCTTTACTGCGATGCGCCGGGGATATTGGCCGGGTTGAAGTTGCCGATGTTACCCAACAGCTGGCGGATAAAGCCCTGACCCTGAATGGTCGATTCGGTAATGCGGCGGTCCAGCGTTACGACGATGCCGTCCTCAAGCCCAAACCGCTCGATGTTCCGAACGACGCCCCGGTCATCAAAGCTGATCGCGACCAACTCGCGCGAGACGACTTCGGGTTTCTTGGGACCATAGTGGCGAATACGAGACCGCACGTAGTAAAAGCCGGAATCACGCACCACACCGGATGAACTTGGTGCGCCAACGGCTTCCATCACACTGTCGCGGGTGTCGACGCCAACCTTGATCTCAGCCAAGTCTTCAGGCGGCGGGATGTATCCGTGATTCTTGTAGACGGGCGTACACGCGCTGGCTGCTGCCAGACAGGCCGCAAAGACAAGCGTTCTGGACGCCGGTTTCAACCTGTTCACAACCTTCAACATTCACACCCTCTTGCCTTGGCCCCGTGCGGGCCCTATCCGCTTACATCAAACCGCAGCCCCGGTTCAACACAGGAAAGGGTCACGAATGAGCAACCAGACATCTCTGCGGGTGGCCGACCTGCCTCAGAACGCAGCCACCCCCTTTGACTTGCGCCCGGAAAGCAAGGCGCTGGAGGCAATCCGGGACGATCTTGGCCTGCTTGGCCTGCGCAAACTCAGCTTTGTGGGTGACGTTAGGGCACAAGGCAAACGTGACTGGGCGCTGAACGGAAAACTGGGTGCAACGGTGATTCAGCCCTGCGTGGTGACGCTGGAGCCTGTGACCACCCGTATCGACATCCCCGTCACGCGGGTCTTTGTTGCCGACTGGGTCGATCCCGAAGAGCCCGAGTTCGAAATCCCTGAAGGCGACGAAACAGAACAGCTTGGCACCGAGATCGATCCGGCACTTGTGATGATCGAGGCTCTGTCGCTCGCCCTGCCCCAATACCCACGTAAAAAAGGGGCTGAACTGGACCAGGCAGACTTTACCGAGCCGGGCAAACAGGCGATGACAGACGAAGACGTCAAGCCGTTTGCCGGGTTGGCAGGATTGCGCGACGCGTTGAAAAAAGACGAGTGACATAGGTCTGTTTTCCTGTCATAGCAGGCGCTCAGAAAAATCGCTTGAACATGTCGAGAATCGCAGTATTTTCGCGCGCTCATCGGAATTTGGGTTGGACAACGTGGGGCTCGTACCCTAAACGCGCGTCAAACCACGAGAAAAACGAAGAATGAAACCCGGTCGGCGGCGAATCTGCTGACCCTCAGTAGACAAAGGTTGAGACCATGGCCGTCCAACAGAACAAAGTTTCCAAGTCGCGTCGCAACAACCGCCGCGCACACGACGCTCTGGTTGCTGCAAACCCGAACGAATGCCCCAACTGCGGTGAGCTGAAGCGCCCGCACCACGTCTGCGCGTCCTGCGGCCACTATGACGACCGTGAAGTCGTCGCTCAGGCCGACGAAATCGACCTGGACGAAGACGCGGCCTAAGCCTTTAAAAGCGCAGGCAAGGCATGACTGAACAGCCCACGCAGGCCGGACGGATTACCATCTCGGTTGACGCTATGGGCGGAGACTCGGGGCCCGCAACTGTGGTTGCGGGCATTGCCAAATCGGCAAACAAGAACCCCGATATCGCATTTGTCCTGCACGGGCCTGAACAGGTTCTGCGCAAACTTGTCGCCAAACGGCGTGTCCTGCAGGGGCGCGTCGTTTTTCGTGATTGCCCCGACGTGGTCACGATGGAAGACAAGCCCAGCCAGGTTGTTCGCAACGGCAAGCAGACCTCGATGTGGTCGACGCTGGAATCGGTGCGCAAGGGCGAGGCCCATGGGGCCGTCTCGTGCGGTAACACCGGCGCGTTGATGGCGCTGTCGATGATGCGGTTACGCAAACTGCCGGGTGTGAACCGCCCGGCGATTGCGATTCTGTGGCCGTCGCGCAACCCGCAGGGGTTCAACGTGATGCTGGACGTGGGTGCTGATGTGCGCGCCGACGCCAAGGATCTGCTGCAATACGCGCTGATGGGTGCCTCTTATGCCCGCAACGGCATGGCACTGGAACGTCCGCGTATCGGCCTGCTGAATGTAGGCACCGAAGAACACAAAGGACGGGCCGAACTGAAAGAAGCCCACGCGATGATCGCGGATTTCGCAGAGCAGGCGAATTTCGATTTCGTTGGCTTTGTCGAAGGCAGCGACATTCCTGGTGATAAAGCTGATGTGATTGTCACAGATGGATTTACTGGCAACGTTGCGATCAAGACCGGCGAAGGCACGGCCAGTCTAATCGGCGACCTGCTGCGCGAGGCGTTCAAATACTCGCCCCTGTCGCGTCTGGCCTCAGTCCTGGCAATTACCTCGCTAAATCGCCTGAAAAAACGTATCGATCCGCGCCGTGTGAATGGCGGAGTTTTCCTTGGCCTCAACGGAACCGTGGTCAAATCACATGGTGGCGCCGATGCCACCGGAGTCTCAGCGGCAGTCAAACTGGCCTTTACGCTGGCCCAGTCTGGCTTCGCCGAAAAATTGGCGGCACGGGTTGCATCAACAGCCGAGCTTGCACAAGATGCCGCCCACACGCCGCCAAAGGCCGGCGAATAACAAAAAAGGCAGTACCCAAGCATGGCAGGCCGTTCAGTTGTCGTAGGTGTCGGACATTATTTGCCAGAGCGCGTCGTTCCGAATTCCGAGTTTGAAAAGACGCTCGATACAACGGATGAGTGGATCAAAACCCGCTCGGGGATCGAACGCCGCCATTTTGCTGCCGATGACGAGACCACTTCGGATCTGGCCACCAATGCGGCCAAGGCCGCGCTGGCCGATGCTGGCCTGACGGCCGACGATATCGATGCGATCGTTGTGGCAACCTCGACCGCTGATTTGACCTTCCCGTCTGCGGCCACCATGGTTCAGGCGCAGTTGGGCATGACCAAGGGCTTTGCTTTTGACGTTCAAGCCGTTTGTGCCGGATTTGTCTTTGCGCTCAGCAATGCCAATGCGTTGATCCTGTCGGGTCAGGCCAAACGGGTTCTGGTCATCGGGGCCGAGACTTTCTCGCGAATCATGGACTGGACCGATCGGTCGACCTGCGTGCTGTTCGGCGATGGCGCCGGTGCGCTGGTACTGGAACTGCAGGAAGGTGAAGGCACGTCCGACGATCGCGGCATTCTGGCCACCGACCTAAATTCAGACGGCCGTTACAAGGACCTGCTGTATGTGGATGGCGGTGTATCGACCCAATCGACCGGCCATTTGCGGATGCAGGGCAATCAGGTTTTCCGCCATGCCGTTGAAAAACTGGCGAAAACTGCGGAAACCGCGCTGGAGGCCGCAGGCCTCGGCAGCCCTGATGTAGACTGGATCGTGCCGCATCAGGCCAATATTCGCATCATTCAGGGCACTGCCAAGAAAATGGGCCTGCCGATGGATAACGTGGTCGTCACCGTGCAGGACCACGGCAATACATCGGCCGCGTCTATTCCGCTGGCGCTGTCGGTTGGTAAACAGCGCGGCCAAATCAAACAGGGTGACCTGATCGTGACCGAGGCGATCGGCGGTGGTTTGGCCTGGGGTGCGGTTGTCCTGCGCTGGTAACCGGCGCAAAACGGCTTACACACAGGCCTGCAATTCATTGATATTGACAGTGAAATTGCCTCCACCATATTCTGTGGTATCAACAGGGGAAATGGTATGGGCGATAAAACACTGACCCGAATGGATCTGAGTGAGGCCGTCTTTCGCGAGGTTGGCCTGTCACGCAACGAAAGCGCACAGCTGGTCGAAAGCGTTCTGAACCACATGTCCGACGCACTCGTGCGCGGCGAACAGGTTAAGATTTCGTCTTTCGGAACCTTCAGCGTTCGGGACAAGACTGCCCGCATTGGCCGAAACCCAAAAACCGGTGAAGAGGTCCCGATTCAGCCTCGCCGGGTTCTGACGTTCCGCCCGTCGCACCTCATGAAGGATCGCGTCGCGGCAGGGAACCGCAAGTAAGGTCAGGACGGCACGGTCATGAGCAAGTCCCCCGACGCGTTTCGCACAATCAGTGAAGTTGCGGATTGGCTGGGCGTTCAGGCTCATGTCCTTCGATTCTGGGAAAGCCGTTTCAATCAGGTCAAACCGGTGAAACGCGCCGGCGGTCGGCGCTATTACCGGCCCAACGACATGCGGCTTCTGGGGGGCATCAAGAAACTGCTGCACGAGGATGGGATCACCATCAAAGGTGTTCAGCGCATTCTGCGCGAACAGGGCGTGGCCTATGTCGCGGCGCTGTCGCAGGGGCTGGACGAAGGGTCCGAGCCAGAGCCCCCAAAAAACGACAACGTTGTTGTTCCGTTCACGTCCAAACCTGCCCCGGCCAGCGAACAGATCAATCTGGACCTCGGCGATTCAGCCCCCGAACCCAAGCCTGTGAAAGCCGCAGAGACTCCGCAGGCAAAGCCTCCGGCACCGGAAAAGGTCGCGCCGAAACCCGCGCCGGAATATCTGGATGAAAGCCCTCTGCTGGGTGGAATCGCAACGCAGGCGTGGAATCGCACCGAATTTGACGACCAGTTGCTGAAACAGATCGCACCGGTTGCAAAGGATCTGCGCGCTGTTCTGAACCGCATTGAAAACCGATCGGCGGGATAAGAAAAAAAGGCGATGATTTCCTCTTGCCCCTGCCGGGAAAGTCTTTATGAACACCTCAACGTCGGGCTATGGCGCAGCCTGGTAGCGCGTCCGTCTGGGGGACGGAAGGTCGCAGGTTCGAGTCCTGCTAGCCCGACCAAATCACACCGACGTTTATGGCAGACAGGCCAGATCCCGCTCTGGCATCAGGGGGGATCGGAATGACAGGTGTATGCCCAAACCAGCAGATCGAAGGCATGATTACACGCGGTGAGATAACCGCGAGCCCTGAGATCATTCCCGCACAGGTTCAACCGGCCAGCCTTGATTTGAGACTAGGAACAGTGGCTTACCGAGTGCGTGCATCGTTTCTGGCAGGCGAAGGGCGCTCGGTCGCTGACCGGCTGGCCGAGTTTGAAATGCACCGTATCGACATTTCTGACGGCGCGGTTCTGGAAAAGGGCTGCGTTTATCTGGTGCCGTTGATGGAATCACTGGCCCTGCCCGCCAGCGTGACTGCCGTCGCCAACGCCAAAAGCTCGACCGGGCGGCTGGATCTGCTGACCCGCACCATCACCGATGGCGGCACCGAGTTTGACCGGGTGCCTGCGGGTTATACCGGGCCGCTTTATGCCGAGATCTGTCCCCGCTCCTTCTCGGTGTTAGTGCGCCCGGGGATGCGGCTGAACCAGATTCGGTTCCGCCAAGGTCAGGCGGTGCTCAGCGACGCGGAGCTGACCGCACTGCACAATGACTCGCCACTGGTCGATGGCCCGGCAGTGATTCAGGACGGCTTGGGCTTTTCGGTCGATCTGCAACTGCCCGACACCGATCTGGTTGGGTACCGCGCCAAGCCGCATACCGGCGTCATCGATCTGGACCGGATCGGAGAATACGACCCACAGGAATATTGGGAAGAGGTGCGCACCCGGGATGGTCGCATCATCCTGGACCCCGGTGCGTTCTATATCCTGGTCAGCCGCGAAGCCGTCCACATCCCCCCGATGTATGCTGCGGAAATGGCCCCTTATTTGGCAATGGTGGGCGAGTTCCGGGTGCATTACGCCGGTTTCTTTGACCCTGGGTTCGGCCACGCCGCAGCCGGTGGTGCCGGGTCCCGGGGCGTTCTGGAAGTACGCTGCCACGAAGCGCCCTTCGTGCTGGAACACGGACAGGTCGTCGGGCGGCTGGTGTATGAGAAAATGTCGGAAATGCCCACACAGCTCTACGGCGCGGGCATTGCATCAAACTACCAGGGACAGGGGCTGAAATTGTCCAAGCATTTCAGGGCAGTCGGCTAAGGTTCGGGCGTTCGCCGTACCAGCCTAAGCTCAACCCCGGTTATTGGTGTTTCCGCGACTCGTACCCGAGTCATCCTGACGGCGCGAAGGTTGATTGACCTTGCGCCCCATCTGACCGGCCACGTCAAACCCCTTGTTCACGCCCGTATTGACAAGGCGGCGCATAACCTGGCGCATGATCATGTTGATGATCTGATTGACGTTCATTGCTCAACTCCGTTTTCTGAGCCCCAACATAGGTGATTTATGCGGCAACAAAAGGGCTGCGCGATCAATCTTCCTCGAACAGTTCGGTTTGATCCTCGTCTTCTTCGTCTTCGCGCCCTTCCCCCAAGGGAATGGTGCCCGGCGGGGGCCGGTTTTCCAGCAGCCCAGCGGCCCGAAGTTCCTTGAGACCCGGTAGATCGCGCGCATTCTCCAGCCCAAAATGATCGAGGAATTGCGGCGTTACCACAAAGGTCACCGGACGGCCCGGTGTCATGCGGCGGCGGCCCAGCCGGATCCACTCCATTTCCAACAATTGATCGATGGTCCCACGCGAGACCGAGACACCGCGAATTTCTTCGATCTCGGCCCGGGTGCAGGGCTGGTGATAGGCCACGATGGCGAGGGTTTCGATCGCAGCCCGGCTGAGCTTGCGTGTTTCAACCGTTTCCTTCTGCATCAGAAAACCCAAATCAGCGGCTGTGCGAATGGCCCAGGCCTCGCCTACGCGAACCACGTGCACGCCGCGACCCTCATACCGTTTCTTCAGCATTTCAAGAGCTTGCGATGCGTCGCTGCCATGCGGCATCCGGGCCTCAAGATCTGCAATCGTTACCGGTTCGGCGCTCGCGAACAACACGGCTTCGACCATACGTTCCTGTTCCGCGATGGGCGGCGCTTCGAAAAGGGTGCCGGTGCCTTCGTCTTCGGTGGCGTCAGTCACGTGTTTCAGTCCTCTTGCGCAGATGGATCGGGGCAAAGGTTTCGCTCTGCTTGATCTCCATATGTCCTTCTTTCACCAACTCAAGCGAGGCCGCAAAGGTCGCCGCCGTGGCCGACCTACGCCGTACCGGGTCGGCATCCCAACCATCAGGCAGATAGGTCTCCATGTCCGTCCAGGCGCCCGCGAAGCCGATCAGGGGGCGCATCCGCTCCAGCGCCTGCTCCATCGTGAACACGGCGTCACGATCCATGACAAAGGGTCGGAATTCGTCTCGTGTTCGGATACGGGCATAGCCCTGCATCAGGTCCAACAGCGTGGCGGAATAGGTCACAGTGCGGATGCGGGTGATATCCTCACCCTGCCCGCGTTTGAAGAAATCGCGGCCCAGCTGGTCGCGCGCCATAAGGCGAGCTGCAGCGTCACGCATGGCCTGCAGGCGTTCCAGCTGAAACGCCAGGTGTGCCGCAAGTTCCTCGCCCGACGGGCCTTCGTCATCCGGGTCCGGTGGTAACAGCAGGCGGGATTTCAGGAACGCCAGCCAAGCGGCCATAACCAGATAGTCGGCGGCCAGTTCGATGCGCAGCGCACGGGCCTTTTCAACAAAAGCCAGATATTGCTGTGCCAGCGCCAGAACTGAGATTTTCCGCAGATCGACTTTTTGTGTGCGCGACAGGGTCAACAGCACGTCCAACGGGCCTTCGAACCCGTCGACGTCAACGATAAGTGCCTCGGCAGCCAGTCGATCGGCGACCGAGACCGGGTCTTCGCTGAAAAGATTATCGTTCATATACCTGCCCGCCCATTAGGGCAGATAGTTCCGCCTCGGCGGCCTCGATGTCAAGTTCCGCAGGCTTCTGCCGCATCGACAGGGCTTTTTCTGCGCGCTTCCCGGCCTGCTCGGTCATTTCCCCGGCAGTCTCCAGCACTTTCGCGCGAGCGTCAAACGAGCCATTGCAGTGCAGAACCACATCGCACCCGGCGTCCAGCGCTTGACGGGCGATGGCCTCCGGCGCACCGCTGAGCGCCTTCATCGAGATATCGTCGGTCATGATCAACCCGTCGAACCCGATCTTGTCACGGATCAGACCAATCATAGTGGGGGAGATCGTCGCCGGTTGTGGGTCAATCCGGTCATAGACCAGATGCGCGGTCATCCCCATCGGCAGGTCGTTCAAATCGCGGAACGGCGCAAAATCGGCCTGTTCCAGCGCTTCCTGCGTCAGGTCCACTTGCGGCAGGTCGTGATGGCTGTCGAGTGTGGACAGCCCATGCCCTGGCATATGCTTGATGACAGGCAAGACGCCACCGTCCAGATGTCCTTTGGCCACGGCCTTTCCCAGCCGGGAAACCTGCTTGGGATCAGAGCCATAGCAGCGATTTTTAAGAAACCTGTGCGTCTCTTCCCGCGCCAGATCAACCATCGGCGCACAGTTGCTGTCGATGCCCAGCCCGAACAGTTCGTCCGCAATCAAACGATAGCGAAGATACATCGCTCGTTCGGCCTGATCACCAGCCCTCGCGGCGTGATCAAGCGGCGGCAGCCATTCGCGGGCCAGAGGCGCGCGCAGGCGCTGGACCCGGCCACCTTCCTGATCGATGGTGATAGGGCAATTGCGGCCCACTGCCTCGCGGAAATCATCGCACAGCGCGCGGACCTGATCGGCGGTGTCGATATTGCGGGCAAACAAAATGAACCCGAAAGGGTTCATTTCGCGAAACAGTCTCTTTTCCTGAGGCGTCAGGCGCAGGCCTTCGGCGTCGGTGATCGCCGCGCCAAAAGTCACCGAGCGGCAACCGGGATACAGTCCGCTCCACGCGCCTCGAGCGCGGCACAGAACTGACGCGAGTCGCTCAGGTCATCAAACCCCAGAACGCGCAGGCGATAGAATGTACGGCCCCCGCGTGAGGTCTTCTGGATAACGCGCTGTTTTCCATCCATATAATCGCCAAACCGGGTATTCAGACGATCCCATTCGGCGCGTGCTACGTCCGAGCTTTCATAGGCCCCAAGCTGCGCCATGCGCGTGCCTTTGGACAAGGTGTCAGGATCGATATCCACGCCGACAGCCGCTTTGACGGCCGCGTTGATTGCGTCTTCGGTGCTGCTGTTCGGAGCAATTCGGCTGGGCGTTGCCCGGGCCGGACGCGTGATCGGGCGCAAAGATCGGCGGACCCCTGGGAGTGCCGCCAATTTAGGGTCGGGCAGTTGTGCGGCCAGATCAGCGGGATCAATAGCAGGTTCTTCATCAGGCAAGGACAGAGCTGCGAGCTGCACGCCGTCTTCCGTCGGCTCGTCAATCCGGGCCGCGTCCCCTGCAAGCTCGGACACCAGGGCATCCACCGAGCTCTGACGCAATTCTGCGGCTTCCTGATTGGAAATCTCTTCCTGAACTACATGCACGGCCGGGGTGGGCTTTAGCGGTTCAACCGGCGTGTCTTCGTCGGTCAGCGATACCGGGCGCGGCGCAAGGATCAGACGATCTGCTGGCGGCGCAGCGGTTCCCACTGCAGCCACAGCATTAACGGCCAGACCCTGATGATCCGCAGGCGTTCCACCGGGGTTCTCGGGCTGAATACGCATTGGCCCTTCGATGGCCCTTACGACTGGCACACCGGACACGTCGCGCATCACCAGCTGATAACCCCAGACACCAATCCCGGCGACCAGAGCCAGCGACGCAACCGCCCCCATTGCATTGAAGATACGGCTCAGCCCCGCTGCGCGCGGTGCCTCTTCGTAACCGTGCATGTCGTCGGAATACTCATACCCATCCTGAGGATGCGGTTGATTCGTGTAATGCATCTGCTCGGGGCGCATCTGCCCCGAGTAATCGTAACGTGCCATGTCCGCCTCACCGCCCGATAGCGCCTTAAAACATGGCGCGCGGGTCATTTCTTGCCTACCTCGTACCGGTGCTTCGGGCGGTGTTTGTTACCGCATCTCCTGCGCCGGGGTAACGCCAAGAATACCCAAGCCCGCTGAAATCACAACAGAAACAGCCCGGGCCAATGCGATTTTTGACTGGCTTGTGGCAACATCGCCATCCTGAATGAAACGCAACTGGGTTTCGTCATTGCCCTTGTTCCACAGCGCGTGGAAATCCCCTGCAAGTTCATACAGATAGAAGGCGACACGGTGCGGTTCGTTGGTCCGCGCGGCAATCTCGACCAGGCGTGGCCATTCGGCCAGTTTCTTGGCCACAGTCAGCTCCGAGGCATGGTCGTTCTTGCTCAGATCCGCCCCGATAAGGGTCGGATCGTCGGCGGCAATTCCGGCCTCGGCAGCGCGGCGCAGCACGCTCATGACGCGGGCATGCGCGTATTGCACGTAGAACACGGGGTTCTCGCGGCTCTGCTCCAGCACCTTGTCGAAATCGAAGTCCAGCGGCGCGTCGTTTTTGCGGGTTAGCATCACGAAACGGGTGACATCCGGCCCAACCTGATCGACCACATCGCGCAGCGTGACAAAATTCCCCGCCCGTTTCGACATCTTGAACGGCTCGCCATTCTTCCACAGCTTCACCAACTGCGTCAGCTTGATATCCAGCGGCACCTTGCCATCGGACAGTGCCGAAACGGCGGCCTTCATCCGTTTCACGTACCCACCGTGGTCCGCGCCGAACACGTCGATCAGCGCGTCAAAGCCACGGGTCACCTTGTCATAGTGATAAGCGATATCCGGGGCGAAATAGGTCCAGCTGCCGTCCGACTTCTTGACCGGACGATCCACGTCATCACCATGCTCGGTGGATTTGAACAGGGTCTGCTCGCGCGGCTCCCAGTCCTCGGGCTTCTTGCCTTTTGGTGGCTCCAGGACACCCTCATAGATCAGGCCCTTGTCGGTCAGCGACTGCAGCGCAGCCTCGATCCGGCCTGTGCCATAGAGCGATTTTTCCGAGAAGAACACGTCCATCTCGACGCCCAGCGCCTTCAGGTCAGCACGGATCAGGTCCATCATCGCGTCGGTCGAGAACTCGCGCAGTTCTTCCAGCCACTCAGCCTCTGGCTTGTCGATCAGGCTGTCACCGTATTTCTCTTTCAGCGTCTCACCGATCGGGATCAGGTAGTCGCCGGGATACAGCCCTTCGGCAATCTCGGGGCTCAGGCCATTGGCCTCGCGATACCGTTCGTACGCGGACCGCGCCAGCACGTCGACCTGCGCGCCGCCATCGTTGATATAGTATTCGCGTGTCACATCGTGGCCGGAATAGGCCAGAAGGCTGGCCAGAGCATCCCCAAAAACAGCCCCACGCGTATGGCCTACATGCAGCGGGCCGGTTGGGTTGGCTGACACATATTCCACGTTGACCTTCTGCCCATGTCCCATGGTCGAGCGACCATAGTCGGTGCCCTTTTCTAGCACCGCCGCCAGAACGCCCTGCCAGACAGACGGCGCAAGACGCAGGTTCAGAAACCCCGGTCCCGCTACTTCGGCACTGGTGATCCGGTCATCGGCTGCCAGCTTTCCGGCCAGCACGTCGGCAATGTCGCGCGGCTTCAATTTGGCCGGTTTCGCCAGCACCATCGCAGCATTTGTCGCCATGTCGCCATGCGCGGCGTCGCGCGGCGGTTCGACCGCCACGTTGTCAAAGCTCAGCCCCTCGGGCAGCGCTCCTTCGGACTGCATCTGTGCCAGCGCGTCCAGTACAAGGCCGCGGATCTCGGAAAACAGGTTCATTTCGGATGTCCTTTTGCTTGCTCGGCGGTTTACCACGCAAAGCGTCAAGGTCAATGCAGGCGATCAGTTTCCGCTTGGATTAACTGTAAACGGGGCTAAGGTCACAGCAAATTCCCAACCCGGAGACCGTTTGATGCGCCTAGCCCTGCCCCTTGTCCTTGCCCTGACCACATCGCTGCCAGTCTGGGCCGACATGCCTGCGCCTCAGGGCCACGTTCTGTTGACACTCGGCGGAGCAGTAACCGAAACCAACCTGCCTGCCCGGGGTGAGAATGACGGCGGCCTTCTGGGATATCTCGAAGTTCAGCATGACGGAGCAGCCGGGTTTGACGCCGCTCTGCTGGAAAGTCTGGAGCAGATCGAGATCACAATCACCTACGGCCCCGAGGGTAACCAAAGTGACATCGCGTTTTCTGGCCCGCTGCTGTCTGACGTGATGACGATGGCAGGCGCCGCGGGCAAGACAGCAAAACCAATGGCCATGGACGGCTATCAGTCGGAAATCCCGTGGGAGAGCATCACCGACTACCAGCCCATTGTTGCGACCCATGCCGACGGGGCTCCGATGGGGATTGGCGGCTATGGCCCCACCATGATCGTCTTTCCTCCGACGGACGATGCGGAACTGGCGCTGCAACAATCTGGCCAACAAGTGTGGGCGCTGGCCTATATCGGGGTCGAGTAACTATCCGCCCGTAAGCCGCTTGTGATCCTGCAGGGCGAACCGATCCGTCATCCCGGCGATGTAATCCGACACAATCCGAGCCAGCGCCGTTTCGTCCTGCGCTGCCTCGATATCCTCGTGCCAGCGCTTAGGCATCTGCTTGGGATCATTGAGGTAAATCGGGAACAACTGCTGCACGACTGCACTGACCTCGGTGCGCACATCCATCACGCTGGGTGCGCGGTACATCCGTGTGAAGAGGAACGCGCGAATTTCCTTGAGCTGCGCCCACAGGCCGGTCGAGAATTGAACCACCGGATAGCCAAGGTGCCGGATATCTTCGACCGTTTGTGCCCCCGAGGCAGAAATCAACCCGCGTGAAGTGTCGATCACGTCCGATACCATAACCCCAAACACACGCCGTAGCGCCTCATGCCGGCGGCGATACGGGTCGAGGCCGGGATACTTGCGGTCCACCTCTGCATAGCAGTCGCCCACAATCGGCAATTGCTGGATTTCGTCATCCGTGAAAAGATTAGCGCGCAGACCATCCAACAGATCGTGATTGTTATAGGCGATGTCGTCCGAAAGCGCGGCCACTTGCGCCTCGGCACTGGCGTGCGTGTGCAATTCCAGATCAAAGCTTTCGTTGCACTCGGCAAGAGCCCAAGGCAATTCCCCCACGACCGGCCCGTTATGCTTGGCAATGCCCTCAAGGCATTCCCACGTCAGGTTACATCCGTCGAATTCTGCGTAGTGGCGTTCCAACTTGGTAACGATCCGAATGGCCTGCGCGTTATGATCGAAACCGCCATAGGGTTCCATCAACGCGTGCAACGCATCCTCGCCCGTATGCCCAAACGGCGTGTGACCCAGATCATGGGCCAACGCCACCGCTTCGGTCAGTTCAGGGTTAAGACCCAAAGCCCCGGCAATCGTGCGCGCCACTTGTGCCACTTCGATCGAGTGCGTCAAACGCGTGCGATAGCTGTCGCCCTCATGCTCGACAAACACCTGCGTCTTATGTTTAAGGCGCCGAAACGCGCTGGCATGAATGATACGGTCGCGGTCACGCTGAAAGCATGACCGGAAACTGCTCTCTTCCTCAGGCACAAGCCGCCCCCTTGCGCGGCCTGGGTCCGAGGCAAAACCCGCTCTGTCCAAAGGTCTTGTCCTTGTCGCCTGTCCTTAGGTTTCATATATTGTACTGCGGTAAGGAAATAAACCTTTGGAGTCCGGCATGAATCTGCCCCCAACAGTCACAGAACGCGCCTTTGATCGCCTGGCCGAGATCGGTGCGGCGGATCAGGGACAAGCCCTGCGCGTCGCAGTGGAAGGCGGCGGATGTTCCGGTTTTCAATACGAAATCGCATTGGATGAGCCGAAAGACGACGACCTTGTGCTGGAAGGCAAAGGTCAAAAAGTTATTGTCGACTCGATTTCCCTACCGTTTCTGGAAAACGCCGTGATTGATTTCACCCAGGAACTGATCGGCGCGCGGTTTGTGATCGAAAACCCCAACGCAACCTCTTCTTGCGGCTGCGGTACATCTTTTTCGATGTAGGTATCAGTGGGGGCTATGTCCCCACACCCCCAGGATATTTTTTGCTAAATGAAGCAAGGGATCCGCTCTCCGACCATCCGCCGGAGAGTTACACCTGACGCGATCATCGACTTCCCCGCCTGCATCGGAAAACCCATTTCCACCAATTTAGCTAATGATCCGTTCTTCATCTGGTAAAAATTTTCCCGGAGCGCGAGGCAGAGCCTCGCTACCCAGCCATCCGCCTTGCTGTTGGGCCCGTTCTGCGCGATAGGTTGCCACAAGCTATCGGAGGATCGCGCATGAAAATCGCCACGTTCAACATCAACGGCATCAAAGCGCGGGCCGAAGCCCTGCCCCGATGGCTTGACGACGCCCAGCCTGACGTCGTTTTGCTGCAGGAAATCAAATCGGTCGACGAAAACTTCCCGCGCGAGATGTTCGAGGAACGCGGCTATAACGTCGAAACTCATGGGCAGAAGAGCTTTAACGGTGTAGCCATCCTTTCGAAACTCCCGCTCGAGGATGTCTCACGGGGCCTGCCCGGCGATGATGAAGACGAACAGGCGCGGTGGATCGAAGCGACCGTGATTGGCAAACAGGCGTTGCGGGTCTGTGGGCTGTATCTGCCAAACGGCAACCCGACACCCGGTCCGAAATATGACTATAAGCTGGCGTGGATGGAGCGGCTGTATCAGCGTGCTCGTGATTTGATGGCCAGTGAAGAAGTGGCGCTTATGGCTGGCGATTACAACATCATCCCCCAAGCTGAAGACGCCGCCCACCCCGATGCCTGGCGCGAGGACGCCTTGTTCCGCCCTGAAAGCCGTGCCGCGTTTCGCAAAATCCTCAATCTAGGTTTTACCGAGGCGTTTCGGGCTCGCACGCAAGGCCCCGGGCATTATTCCTTTTGGGATTACCAAGCCGGCGCATGGAACAAGAACGACGGCATTCGTATCGACCATTTTCTGCTGACACCGCAGGCCGCTGATCTGATGCGCGACTGTCAAATCGACGCTGCCGTGCGCGGACAAGAGAAGCCTTCAGATCACGTCCCGGTTTGGGTTGATTTGGACCTGTAACCGATTACGCGGTCGCGTCGTACGCGTAAATCCAGTCGAATTTCCTTGAAAGCTGAGGACCAATGGCCATCAGCGCCGCTTGCGCCGCCAGGCGCATGGGCCCCCGCAGGTGGAAGTTGCGCGCGTTTGCTCCGGCTGCATCGACCACCCGTTTTGCCCTGAGACGGCGACGGTTTTCGTACATCGCAAGAGCCTGCGTCGCGCCTGATTGATCTTCGAAAGATCGGGCCAACACCCAGGCGTCCTCTAACGCCAGGCAAGCCCCTTGCGCCATGAACGGCAAGGTTGGGTGCGCGGCATCCCCCAGCAACGCCAGACGCCCGTTTTGCCAGTTTTGCGCGACCGGACGCAGGAACAAGGCCCACAGGTGGGCTTCGGTCACGTCAGACAGGATTTCCCGCACCGGCCCGCCAAAATCGGCAAACCGCGCGCGTAAATCTTCGGTATCCCCTTTCAGGCGCCAGCCCTCGTCTTGCCAGTCCGAGCGTTCTTCAATCGCGACCACATTCATCAGGTGCTGATCGCGCAATGGATACGTGACCACATGCCGGCCGGGGCCCATGGTCAACGATGCACGTGGCATCTCTTCACGTTGCGACCAGGGGATCGTTGCGCGCCAGGCGATCTGATGGGTGAACTGAGGTGCCTCGGGGCCGTTCAGGATTGGGCGGATTGTGCTGCGCCCTCCGTCTGCTGCAATCACGCATTCCGACCGCAACCGTTCGCCGCTGTCCAGCACAACATCGGCCTCGCTTGGATGTTTGACGACACTCGTCACACGCGCGCCCAGCCGGATATCGACGCCTGCATCCCGCGCCGCCCGGTACAGCAAATCCAGAAGGTCAGCCCGGTGATAGTAATAAGTCGGACCGGCCGCAGGCGCGGGAACACGGCTGATCACGCGGCCCCTGCGATAATCACGCAAAACCATTCCATGCGACAGCTGACCGTCTTCGGGCACGCCTCCTACCACGTCCAACGCGCGCAGAACTGCCATGCCGTTGGCGCTGATCTGAAGGCCTGCGCCAACCTCGGTCAGGGCTGCGGCCTGTTCCAGAACCGTAACCTGCGCCCCACGTTGCCGCAGCGCCAGAGCTGCCGCCAGCCCCCCGATGCCACCACCGATGACATTGAATTTCAGACCGTCGATATTCATGGCACTGCCTTAACGCAAAAACGCCGGAGCGACAGGCCCCGGCGTTCGAGTTTTACAGAATTTCCCAGCGATCAATCGTCGCGGTGGACCTTCTCGCGGCGCTCGTGGCGTTCTTGTGCCTCAAGCGTCATGGTCGCGATTGGACGCGCATCCAGACGTTTCAGCGAGATCGGGTCACCCGTCATCTCGCAATAGCCGTACTCACCCTCGTCGATGCGGCGCAGGGCCGAGTCAATCTTGGCCACCAGCTTGCGCTGGCGGTCGCGGGTGCGCAGTTCCAGTGCGCGGTCCGTTTCCTCGCTCGCGCGGTCGGCAACGTCCGGAATGTTACGGGTGTTGTCCTGCAGCCCTTCGATTGTGTCGCGGCTGCCCGCCAATAGTTCGTTCTTCCAATCCAGCAGCTTGCGACGGAAATACTCAAGCTGACGGTCATTCATGAAAGGCTCATCTTCGGCCGGACGGTAATCCTCCGGCAGAAAAACTTCCTGCTTCATCTTTGCTCCCTCGGTATGGCCAGAAACGTCGGTTGTCGTTGTTTCACCTGACATTTGGCTCTCCCTTCTGCGGAGCGTTTATCCGACGCACGTACGAATGTCACTACACAAACGTCGTCTTGATACGTCACGTTCCGGACTTGTCTAAATATGAGACATGTAACAACAAAACCTTGTTTTTCTGCGGAAAACATTGGGCATTTTTGCGGCACAACACACCGGAAAGGTCATCCTGTTTCGCTCGAATCACGCAAAAGGGACTGGAGTCACTGACAAATTCGCCCTGCCGGACGCCGCGACGTGCTTGTCAAAATCATCGCCTCTCTGTAACCCGAACAACACAGATTGCGCGAAACCACACGAGGGGCCCATGACCGCACGTTTCCAAGGCACCGCAGAATATGTTGCCACCGATGACCTGACCATTGCGGTTAACGCTGCCGTTACGTTGGAACGCCCGCTTTTGGTCAAGGGTGAGCCCGGCACCGGCAAAACCGAACTGGCCAAACAAGTGGCTGGCGCACTTGGGCTGACGATGATCGAGTGGAATGTAAAGTCCACCACACGCGCCCAACAGGGCCTGTATGAATATGATGCGGTCAGCCGATTGCGCGACAGCCAGTTGGGCGAAGAGCGCGTGCATGACGTGTCGAACTATATCCGCAAGGGAAAGCTGTGGCAGGCATTTGACGCTGAAGAAAAGGTCGTTTTGCTGATCGATGAGATCGACAAAGCCGATATCGAGTTTCCAAACGATCTGCTGCAGGAACTCGATAAGATGGAGTTCCACGTCTACGAGACAGGTGAGACCATTCGCGCCAAACACCGCCCTATCGTGATCATCACCTCGAACAACGAAAAGGAATTGCCGGACGCGTTTCTGCGTCGCTGTTTCTTCCACTACATCCGCTTCCCGGACGAGGCGACCATGCGCCGGATCGTCGAAGTGCACCACCCTGGCATCAAGGATGCGCTGCTGACCACCGCGCTGACCCAGTTCTACGAAATCCGCGAAACGCAGGGGCTGAAGAAAAAGCCTTCGACATCCGAGGTGCTGGACTGGCTGAAACTGTTGCTGGCCGAAGATCTGACCTCCGAGGACCTCAAGCGCGACGGAGCAAACGCCCTACCCAAGCTTCACGGCGCCCTGCTGAAGAACGAACAAGACGTGCACCTGTTCGAACGTCTGGCCTTTATGGCGCGCGCCAAACGTTAAGGCTGTTGAACCTTCGGTGATCGCCGCTTGCGTTGGGCTGGTCGGGCTGTCAGCATTGCAGGTGGCGGTCCGGCGCATCCGGGCTATGTTTGACCGGACAAGACGGGACACTCTGAATGGCTGACACTCCGACCATCCGCGCCTTGCGGCCCGAAGACCGCTCGGAATGGTCCGAGATGTGGCGCGACTATCTGGCGTTTTATGAAACGACGGCGCCGGATGAGGTCTATGACACCACCTTTGCCCGCCTGCTGGATGACGACCCGCATGAATTCTCGTGCTTTGTCGCGGAAAAAGACGGGCAACTGCTGGGTCTGACCCACTACTTGTTTCACCGCCACGCCTGGAAGGTCGAAAACACCTGCTATCTGCAAGACCTGTTCACGCGGCCCGAGGCGCGCGGCACTGGCGTTGGGCGAGCATTGATCCAAGCGGTGTATGACGAGGCCGACCGGCAAAACGCCTCTTCCGTTTATTGGCTGACACAAGACTTCAACCACACGGCGCGCAAGCTGTATGATCGCATCGGCAAACAGACCCCGTTCATCCGGTATCAGCGCCCGTGATGCGATGGGCCGCCCTCCTTGCCGCCTTTTCGTTGGCGGGCTGCGCGGCGGTCGAGCCAACCGAGGTCCCGACCCGCGTTCAGGTTCTTGAGGAAAAACTGCCACCGGCCAAAAGCTTCACCCGTTCAGCCCCGACACCCGCAGGCCGGTCGAATGCAAATATTGCGGCTGATTTCGTATCCTTGCATTTCGCGCTGGAAGGTGGTGCGCAACTGCCGGTCTTCACCCGGTTCGAAAACCCGATCACCGTGCGCCTAACAGGGGCCCCCACCCCGTCGATGCAGCGCGACCTGACCCGCTTGCTGAACCGCCTGCGTCGTGAAGCCGGGATCAACATCAGCCAAATCTCTGACGGTACGGCCAACATCACCATCGAGGCCGTCAGCCAAGACGATATCCATGCCATCCTGCCGCAGGCTGCCTGTTTCGTGGTTCCCAACGCCTCGAGCTTTGAGGAATACCGCCGCGACCGGCGCAAGCAAAAAAGCAGCTGGTCCCGCCTTCGCAGCCGCGAACGCCTGGGGGTTTTCATCCCCTACGACGTCAGCCCACAGGAAAAGCGCGACTGCCTGCACGAAGAGATCGCGCAGGCGCTTGGGCCATTGAACGACCTGTATCACCTGCCGGATTCGGTTTTCAATGACGACAATATCCATACCGTTCTGACCGGGTTCGACATGTTAATCCTGCGCACGGCCTATGCGCCCGAACTGCGCAGCGGCATGACCCGCGAACAGGTCGAAGCCGCCCTGCCCGGAATTCTCAGCCGCCTGAACCCGCGCGGGGAGGCTCTGCCTGCGCAACCCGTGTCCGAGACACCGCGTGAATGGATCAACGCGATCCAAAAATCTCTGCGACCGACACGCGGGACCAAAAGACGTATGCGAGACGCCAAACTGGCCGCCCGGATCGGTCAGGAACAAGGCTGGACCGACCATCGCCGCGCTTATCCCTATTACGTGATGGGCCGCATGGGGCAGTTCGACAATCCGCAAGAGGCGCTGCGCAACTATCAGATCGCCTTGCAATTCCTGCGTGCCACCCCCGGAACCGAAGTCCATCAGGCCTATATCACCACCCAGACCGCCGCCTATGCGCTGGCGCAAGGCAAAGGCCCCGAGGTT
The DNA here is from genome assembly GCF_056160045.1 of Ruegeria sp. ABF4_144. Classification (NCBI taxonomy): domain Bacteria; kingdom Pseudomonadati; phylum Pseudomonadota; class Alphaproteobacteria; order Rhodobacterales; family Roseobacteraceae; genus Ruegeria; species Ruegeria sp. ABF4_144. Next base: position 1,157,732 of record NZ_JBSWWK010000001.1, on the reverse strand, counting down.
CTGCCAGAACTGGACAAAGCCATCGCTGTGATGACACGGGCCGAAAATGCCTCGCAACTCGCCACACTTCTGTTGCTGAAATCCGAAGCGCTTAACCAAGCCGGTCGGACTGCGCAGGCACGTTCCGTCAGGCTGGACAGTCTGGGATGGGCGCGCTACGGCTTCGGCTCGGAAACGGTGGTCCGGTCGCTGATGCAGGACGTTGCGGAAGGACCCCCCAACAACAACAGGGGCGGATAACGCATGGTCGTGGTTTTGGGAATGGCGATACTGGGGGCAATCCTTGGGGCGCTGACGGCGCGCAAACGCAATGGCAATCGGGCGGATATGGCCCAATACGCGGCCGGATACGGCATCGCCTTTGCGCTGGTCGGGCTGGTGCTGTCGCTGATCCTTGTCAGGTTCGTGGTGTAACCGATGTTCCTGCCCTTTTTCGAAAACCTCCGCAAAGCTGGCATTCCCGTATCCCTGCGGGAATACCTGACATTTCTGGAGGGCATGAAAAAGGGGCTGGCCACCTATGATGTCGAGGCGTTCTACTATCTCGCCCGCGTCTCGATGGTGAAAGACGAACGCAACATCGACAAGTTCGACCGCGCTTTTGCCGCCAGCTTTGAAGGGCTAAACGAGATCAGCTTTGATCAGGTGCTCGAGGCCGTCGATATCCCGGCCGACTGGCTTGCCAAGATGGCCGAAAAGCACCTGTCCGAAGAAGAAAAAGCCGAGATCGAAGCGCTCGGTGGCTTTGACAAGCTGATGGAGACGCTGCGCGAGCGTTTGAAAGACCAGCAAGGCCGGCATCAGGGTGGCAACAAGTGGGTCGGCACCGCCGGGACGTCCCCATTCGGGGCCTATGGCTACAATCCTGAAGGCGTCCGCATCGGCCAGAAGGAAAGCCGCCATCAGCGTGCGGTCAAGGTCTGGGATAAGCGTGAATTCAAGAACCTGGACGACACCGTTGAATTGGGCACGCGCAACATCAAGGTCGCCCTGAAACGCCTGCGTCGCTGGGCGCGCGAGGGGGCGGCCGAGGAACTGGATCTGGACGGCACAATCCGCGCCACGGCCGAGCACGGCTATCTGGACGTCAAAACCCGCCCCGAACGCCACAACGCCGTTAAAGTGCTGCTGTTTCTGGACGTGGGCGGATCAATGGACCCGCATATCAAGGTAGTGGAGGAGTTGTTTTCGGCCGCGCGCACCGAGTTCAAGCATCTGGAATATTACTACTTCCACAATTGCCTTTACGAAGGCGTCTGGCGTGACAACCGCCGCCGTTGGGACCAACAGACCCCGACGCATGAGGTGCTGCGGACTTATGGCTCCGACTACAAATGCATCTTTGTCGGCGACGCGTCGATGAGCCCCTATGAGATCGCCTATCCCGGCGGCGCCAACGAGCATTGGAACCAGGAAGCCGGTCAGGTCTGGCTGCAACGCGCACGGGAGCAGTGGCAATCAAACCTGTGGATCAATCCTGTGCCAGAGAAATACTGGGGCTACACCCACTCGATTGGTATGATCCAAGAGATTTTCGAGGACCGCATGGTACCTATGACCTTGGCCGGTCTTGAGCAGGGAATGCGGGAACTGACGCGCTAAGCGGCGGTTACACCTTCATTCGTGAGCGTCGCAGGCTGCGCAGGTCGCTGCTTATTGCTGGTTGCAGCGGTGGTGGCGAAGCATTTGACCCATCCTCTGGGTTGTTTTGGCCATTGTCAGGTAAAATCGCGTAGAACAACCCAGCAAAGCTCATCACGGTCCAATACGCCAATGCGGGAAATGCGATTATCAAGGTCAACATTTTACCCACGGGAACCGGCAATCCAAATGGGGCGACAACGCTTACGGCGACGATACCGTAGAGCAGAGCCAGCGGGCCCGAGCCAATAAATATAAGCAGTCCTTTCACCAATCCATTTGGATTGGCCAGCCAATTGGGTGTCAGTCTCGGCATGCTCATCAACACACCTGCCCCAAATACTATTAACACAAGATAGGGCAATGGACCGACGTCAAAACCCTGTGTCCAACCGTGATACAAGGAGCCGACAGCTAAGAGCGACAATAGAATGCCGTAGTGCCCCAGTGATCGCCGACAGGAGTTGTAAACTCGGAAACAGAAATTTCTCATACCCAAATCTCTCCATTGAAAGCTGAATGCGATGTTCGTGCTAAACGGGAAACCTGACGAAAGTTAGACGCGGTCGCGTGTTGCGACACAAACCGTCTTGCACGGTTGCTTATCCCCTTACCCAGAGCCATATCTAAGGGATGCTACGATTTACCCCGATCCTTCTGGCCATCGCCTATGCCCTTGTGATGTACCGGGTCTCTGTCTGGCGCACGCACCGTGAGTTGGACGCCAAATCGACCGAACTGGCGGACCCCGTGCTGAAACGCATGACCGACCGACTAGCGGCTGCGTTAGAGATCGAACGGGTGCCGGTCTACATCTATGAGATCGATCCGGTGAACGGGCTGGCGGCTCCGGATGGACGGATTTTCATCACACGCGGGTTCTATCGTAAGTTTCGAAACGGAGAGGTTTCGGCCGAGGAAATGACCAGCGTGATCGCGCATGAACTGGGGCATGTAGCGCTGGGGCACGCGCGGCGGCGGATGATCGATTTTTCCGGCCAGAACGCATTGCGGGCCGCGTTAATGATGCTGTTTGCCAGATTCATCCCGTTTATAGGCGCGTGGATCGCCAACATGCTGACGCATCTGTTGGCCTCGCGTCTGTCGCGCGGGGATGAATATGAGGCCGACGAATATGCCGCTGCTTTGCTGACCAAGGCTGGGATCGGGATCGGACCGCAGAAGTCTCTGTTTCACAAGCTGGAAGATCTGACCCAACAACGCGCCGGAATGGTTCCGGCGTGGTTGATGAGCCACCCGAACACCAATGAGCGAATTGCGGCGCTTGAAGCGCTTGAGCAACGTTGGGACACGGGGAAGTAGGTTGCGCCGCGAGGGGAGAGCCCGCCGCTATTGGCGCTCGAACCCATGGCAACTCCCCGGGATACTTTTAGCCAGATGAAAATGGATCCGAGGCTATTGGCTGAGAGCTTTACCCAGACGCGGTAAGCGGGCTTTTTTCATCAGGGCGCGCAGGGTCCACTGGTCACCAGACAGACGATTGGCTTCGGCCAAAACGCGGCCGGCTGTGTTGGCCATGCCATCCGGGTCGATTTGCCAAAAGCTCTGTAGCAGGCCGTCAGGGTCGCGGCGCTCTAGCCCTTCTTCCGATAGGATATTTCTCGGAAAATCCTTGGCATTGACGGTGACAATAACATCCGCCGAAGCCGTGACAGCCGTTGCGAGAACGTGAATATCGGCGCTGTCGGGTAACCAGAGGCGCTGCTCCACACCCGGCTGGGCCTTGCGTTCTGCGTCTGGCCAATGAGCTTGGGCAAGGGCGATTTCGGCTCGGGCTTGTGCCTCACCTTCAGGGCCCAGTTTGCGGGCAGCACGGGCCCATTCTTCGAGGATGCGAGCCGACCAGACCGGGGTAAAGTGACCCAGTCGTGCGGCACCTAGCAGCATCTCTCGCATCACCGTGGGGTAGATGACACAGGTATCCAGAACCGCCTTCACAGCCGATAGAACACGGCTTTGAGATAGCCGCTTTCGGCCAGTTGTGGCAGTTGCGGATGGTCAGGTCCGGCGAAACCGGTGTGAATCAATTGCGCCTGACGCCCTGCCCGGCCAATGCCGCGTGATGAGGCGTCGCGGAAACGACCAAGATCGGCGGCGTGGGAACAGGAACACAGGCCAAGATAACCGCCAGGCTTCACCAGCGCCGCAGCCAGTCGCGCCACGCGTTCATAAGCGCGAAGCCCCGCATCCAGCGCCTGTTTCGAGGGCGCAAAGGCGGGCGGATCGCAGATGACCACGTCGAATTGCGCACCCTCTTCACCCAGTTGGGTCAGCACGTCAAAGGCATCGCCCTGTCGGCTTTGAAAGCGGTCAGCGCAGCCTGAGGCATCCGCGCCCTGTGTGGCCAAATCAAGTGCTGCGGCCGAGCCATCAACGGACACGGCCTGCGCGGCCCCTGCGGCCAGCATTGCCAATCCAAACCCACCGACATGGCTGAACACGTCCAACACCTTTGCGCCGGGCTGTACCAGTCGCGCGGCGAAGGCATGGTTGGGGCGCTGATCGTAGAACAGGCCGGTTTTCTGACCACCGGTCAGGTCGGCCATATAGGTGGCCCCGTTCATCGGAACAGGCAGCGGTGCATCCGGCGCGGTGCCCCGCAGGGTAAGGTTGACGTCGTCCAGCCCCTCCAATCCCCGGGTTCTGCCCGAGGCGTTTTTCAACACTGTCGTCACCCCGGTGACACGGACCAGGGCCTCGGTCAGCGTGTCCAGATGCGCCTCGGCCCAGGCGGCATTGGGTTGGATCACACAAGCGTCGCCGAACCGGTCGATGATCACGCCAGGAAAGCCGTCTGCTTCGGCGTGGATCAGGCGGTAGTACGACGCGCCGAACAGGCGCTCGCGCATTTCCAACGCGCGGCGCAAGCGGGTTTCAAACCATGCAGCGTTCAGCTCGGCGTCCAGATCGCGATCCAGAACACGGCACATGATTTTGGATTCGGGGTTCACCGCGACCAGAGCGATGGGTGCGCGCTTTTCATCCTCAAGCACAGCCAAGGCACCCGCCGAAATTTTACGGGTCCGGCGGTCTGTGACGATGTCATTGGCATAGACCCACGGGAAGCCATGGCGCAGACCGCGCGCATTGGCTTTGGGCTTCAGTCGAATACGGGGGCGATCAGTAGCTTGGGTCATGACGCCCTCATAGTGAGGATCGCGCCGAGGGGAAAGCCCTAGCGAGGGCGAGATCGCCAGCCACCGCGACGTTTCGGCGCCTGTGCCGATTGCAGTCCCTCGGCCAAAACTTGCGTCATCGGATGATCGGCTTCTTGCGCGGCGTAGATGGTGTGCAGCTCGGTCAGGGCCTGTTTTTGGTCGCGCTCTACCGGCAAGCTCAGCGCCCAGTCCAGAAAGATGCTGCGGCATTCAGGCAGCGTGATGCCGTCGATGCGATAGGCCTCTCGGATCAGGCCCTTGTGATCATTCGGATCGTCACTGCGCGGCATCTTTCCCCTCCTGGATCACGCTGCCAATAACCCCGGCGGCGGTGGTGTAACTGTCCTGCAAGGCGGCCTGAAGCTGTTCAACCTGTTCGAACCCGGTGGCGCGGCACAGAAAGGCCGCGCCGCCCTCGCCGATCTTGTCGGCCTCGATCACCTTGCCCGACAGCAGCCGGGCCGCGCATTGCACTGACCAGAATAGATCGTAGCACTCTTTCAACGTCTGCGCCTGAGCGACGTCCAGCAGGCCCGCAGCGACAGCGCCTTCCAGCCCGCACTGTACGTCGCGCTGCGCAACGCCCGAGAGTAGCGCCCCGGTTTCCGCCACCAGTTCAATGTCCATCATCCGGCCTGCGCCGTTCTTAGCATCCCAGATCCCGGCCGGAGATTTGGCCGCCGCCAGACGAACGCGCATCTCTGCCACTTCACGGAGTACTTTTTCGCGATCTTCGGGCTGTGCCAGGAAATCGGCACGGAAGGTTTCTATATCCTGCGCCAACTCGGCGTCCCCTGCTACGACGCGGGCGCGGGTCAGGGCCAGATGCTCCCACACCCAGGCTTCGTTCTGCTGATAGTTAGTGAAGCTGGCCCAGCTTGTGGCCACCGGCCCCTGATTGCCCGAGGGGCGCAGGCGCATGTCGACATCGTAAAGCCGTCCTTGCGACATCGGCGCCGACAGCGCCGTGATCAGCGCCTGCGTGAACCGGGCGTAATAGGTGCGCGTGGCCAGAGGGCGCGGGCCATCCGACATATCCTGATCCTGCGGATCATAGATCACAATCATATCCAGATCAGATTGCGAGTTGATCCGCCCTGCCCCAATCGATCCCATGCCCAAAACCGCCGCACCACGCCCCGGAGCGGGGCCATGCTTCTTGGCGAATTGCTCAACGACACAAGGCAGGATCGCGGCGATCACCGCGCTGGCCAGTTCGGCATATTGCTGTCCGGCCTGCGCTCCGTCGATCAGCCCGCGCAGGTGATGAACCCCGATGCGGAAATGCCATTCTTTGCACCAGCGGCGGGCGTAGTCCAGCTGCGTTTCATAGTCCGCCTCTTGCTCCAACGCCTGCGACAACTCTGTCTGCAAAACTGCCTGCCCCGGCCAATCATCGAAGAAACTACCGCCAATTACGGCATCAAATACGGCGGCGTTGCGCGACAGGTGTCCCGCCAGCGCGTGCGAGGTCCCCACGATATCCACCAGCAGGTCGATCAGATGCGGGTTGGCTTCGAACAGAGAAAACAGCTGCACCCCGGCAGGCAAACCGGAGAGGAATCCGTCTAACGCCAGTAATGCCTCATCCGGTTTTGCGGTTTTAGACAGGCGCGAGAGCAGTTCAGGCTTCAACCGTTCAAAAATCCGCGCGCCCCGCTGCGAGCGCAGCGCCGGATAGGTGGGCCAGCGCGCCAGAATGCTTTGGTCGAATTCAGCCTCTTTGACCGGCGCCGGGGTCGAGGATCCGGGGGCAAAAAACCCTTCGGTCAGCTCATGCACTTCGGTCAGGCGACGGGTCAGGTCGGCGGTCAGCTCGGTGCTGTCGATCCCCATCAAACACGCGACACGTTCGATCCCGTCCGGTGATTGCGGCACCTTATGGGTCTGCGAGTCGTGGACCATCTGGATGCGGTGCTCGACCTCGCGGTGGGCGCGGTAGTGATCGGTCAGCTTGTCGGCGACCTCCTGCGGCACCCAGCCTTTTTCGGCTAACGCGGCCAAACCGGGCACGGTGCCGCGCACCCGCAGATCCGGGTCGCGCCCTCCGGCAATCAACTGGCGGGTCTGCGTGAAGAACTCGATCTCGCGAATGCCGCCCTGCCCCAGCTTCATGTCATGGCCCGGAATGGCCAGCGTGCCGCCGGTGCCCTTGTTCTCGCGTATGCGCAGACGCATGTCATGAGCGTCCTGAATGGCGGCGAAATCTAAATGCCGGCGCCAGACAAAGGGACGCAGCGTATCCAGAAAGTGCTGGCCTGCCGCCAAATCACCGGCGCAGGCGCGCGCCTTGATATAAGCGGCGCGTTCCCATGTGCGACCGAGGCTTTCGTAGTACCGCTCGGCCGCCTCAGCCGCCATGCAGACCGGGGTCACTGCGGGATCGGGACGCAGGCGTAGGTCGGTGCGGAACACATAGCCATCAGCGGTTTTGTCGCTGAGCGTGGCACAGAAATTACGCGTCGCACGCACCATGCCATGCCGCGCATCGTAGAAATCATCCGGGTCAAAGCGGGTTTCATCGAACAGCACGATCAGGTCGATATCCGAGCTGTAGTTCAGCTCATGCGCGCCCATCTTACCCATCGCCAGAATGATCATCCCGGCGGCGGTTTCGACATCATCCGGCCCCATGCCGGGCAGTTTGCCGCGCCGGATCAGCGCTGCGATTTCGGCCTTCGCCGCGACATCCGCCGCCAACGCGCCAAAATCTGTCAGCGCCGCCGTGACCTTCTCCAACGGCCACGCCCCGGCGAGATCAGCCAGCGCGGTCAGCAGCGCTATCTGTCGTTTGCCCTGTCGCAGCCCCGGCTTCAACTGATCCGGTGGCAGAGCTTTGGCTGCGGCCATAACCTCGGCCAACGCCTGATCCGGTTGCTGCAGGGCTTGCGGCAACCACTCTCGTTCTCGCTCGATCAGACCTTTCAGATAGGGGCTGGACCCTGCCGCCCCTGCAATCAACTCACCCTGTTGGGGTGTGATGTCAGAAACCGCCTTCAGAGCCTCCTCCCCCAGCACGGCATCAAAGGCACGGGGAACGCGGTGAATAGTCAGCGGGCCGGTCATTGCGCCTCCAACGGAGTATCCTGACTGAAACTGTTGACCCACACGTCCAAGCGACGTTCCCATAGGGACGAGATCAGCATCGCCTCCCAAGCGTCGGATCCGGGGCGCTGATAGTCTGCGCGATATGTAAGCAACACAATGTCCGGGGTCAGAACGCGCAGTTTCGTCTCGCTCAGATCAAACCGGGCCATGGTCGGCGCATCGGCAAACTGCCCGACATGGTCGTCGCGATTGGCAAACCCGGTGGGATACACACCCAGAAAATCCGCGCTCAGCAGCGCCCTGTCAGCCGAGGCATTGCCATCAACCAACGCAGTCCAGACTTGCTTTTCCAAGGAGAGTATTTCGTCCAGCGCCGGAGGGGTCGTGTTGTCAGTATTTTGCATGTGCGAAACCTGCGCCCGATCCTCAGGAAGGTCAACCGAAGAACGCGTCTCAGCACCCAATGTAAATCTTTTTCACATAGACCCCTTGCAACAAGTCGCACGCTCCCCATCTTAACAATGTGAAAATGATTTACATAAACCCCGGAGACCAACAATGACTGCACTTTCCGACCACGCCGTCCCTGAAAACCCGGGATGGTTCTACCGTGCCGAAGCCTGGATGGATGACAAAGGCAAAGGGGCCTGGATCGCCGCCATGGTCCTTGGGTTCATCTTTTTCTGGCCCGTTGGCCTTGCCCTTCTGGCTTATATGATCTGGAGCAAACGCATGTTCAGCAAATCCTGCAGCCGCCGCAAATCCTGGCACAGCCACATGAGCGCCATGAAGCCCTCGGGCAACAGCGCGTTTGACGCCTACAAGGCCGATACGCTGGCACGGCTGGAGCGGGAACAGCAGGACTTTGAATCCTTCCTGCGTCGTCTGCGCGAAGCCAAGGACAAGGCCGAGTTTGACCAGTTCATGGACGAACGTGCCCGCGAAAACCGCGATGAGGCCGAAAACGGCGAACGCGCCTGATCCAACCTTGCCCTGTCCCGACTTTCGGGACAGGGTGCCCCCAATCAACGACGCGGAACTTTTTGAATGACCCACCTGCCCGATCCAGACAGCCAACCGGAGTTTTATCAATCGGTGGCGACCAAACGCTTTGTCGCATGGCTCTTTGACATCGCCTTAATCTCTCTGCTGTGCATCGTGCCGGTTTTTCTGACTTTCGGCGCCGGGCTGTTCTTTTTGCCGCTGATCTATGGCGTCATCAGTTTCGTCTACCGCGTCATCACGATCAGCAACGGATCGGCGACGCTGGGCATGCGCTTTATGGGCATCGAGTTGCGCGACGCCTTTGGCGCCCGCATGGACATGGGCAAGGCCGTCGCCCACACCGCCGGGTATTTCATTAGTATGGCGTTTTTTGTGGTTCAGATCGTCTCGGTCATCATGATGCTGACCAGCGCGCGCTGCCAGGGCCTTACCGATGCGTTTCTTGGCACCGTCATGATCAACCAGAGGGCATAAAAATCAGCCTATTGAATCACTTGGCGGCTCAGGGAACCGTTGTTATCATCCTATCCTAGGAAACACGGAACCTTCATGCGACACACGCTGCCCATTGCGCCGCAATTCTATGTAACGGCCCCCCAGCCCTGCCCTTACCTTGAGGGCAGGATGGAGCGTAAGCTGTTCACTGCCCTGCAGGGCGAAGGGGCCGATCAGCTGAACAACTCACTGTCGCAGCAAGGATTTCGCCGCTCGCAGAACGTGCTCTACCGCCCGTCCTGTACTGATTGCGCAGCCTGCCTGTCGGCCCGGATCGACGTCTCGGCCTTCCGCCCTACCAAAAGTCAAAAACGTGCAGCAAAACGCAACGCACACCTGCGGCGTCGGGCAAATTCGCCGTGGGCGACGGATGAACAATACGACCTGTTCCGCCGCTATCTGGACACCCGCCACGCCGATGGTGGCATGGCCGATATGGACGTGTTCGAATTCGCCGCGATGATCGAAGAAACCCCGATCCGCAGCCGCGTCGTCGAATATGTCGACCCTGAAACCGGGGACCTGATTGCCGTCAGCCTGACCGACGTTCTGGATGACGGGCTGAGCATGGTCTATTCGTTCTATGACCCGGAACAGCCGCAAAGCTCTCTGGGTACCTATATGATCCTCGATCACATCGACATCGCGCGCGAGGCGGGCCTGCCCTATGTTTATCTCGGCTATTGGGTGCCCGGCAGCCCCAAGATGGGCTACAAAGCGCGGTTCTCGGGGCTTGAGGCCTATATGCAGGGTGATTGGAACCGCGTCGACAATCCCGCGGCTCTGGCACAGGCCAGCCATCACCCCTTGTCCACGGCCCCGATCGCCGAACAGGTCGCCGGTATTCAACTACCCGACCGTCACCCGACCAAAGGCTGACACCCCATGCATCAGAGCCTTCATGCTGTCACCCTTGTGGTGCCTGATTACGATGCCGCCATCGCATTTTACACCCGAACGCTGAACTTCACCCTGACACAGGATATCGACCTGGGTGACGGCAAGCGTTGGGTACTGGTGTCACCTCCAGGTTCAGCAGGCGGATCTCTTTTGCTTGCAAGGGCCGATGGGCCAAACCAGATCGCTGCCGTCGGAAACCAAACCGGTGGCCGCGTGGGTTTCTTCCTGCAAACGGATGATTTTGATCGTGACCACCACGCGATGTGTGCCAAAGGTGTCCAATTCGAAGAAGATCCAAGGCACGAACCTTACGGCACGGTCGCCGTCTGGCGCGACCCGTTTGGCAATCGCTGGGATCTGATCCAGTTCACCTGATCCGCCTCATCTAGCCAGAAATATCTCGGGGTTGAGTTTGCCGCAGGCCAAGAAGGGGCTGGCTCCTTTCCCAAGACTCCAAAGAAAAGGGAGCCATTCGGCCCCCTTTTCCGTTTGATTACAGCACCAAATCAATTCGGGATCAGATCTGGAACAATGGTCACAATCGACGGGAAGAACCATAGAATTCCAATCCCCACGACCTGAATGATCACGAAGGGCACGATACCGCGATAGATATGGCCCGTTGTCACCTCTTTCGGCGCGACGCCCCGTAAGTAGAACAGCGCAAAGCCGAACGGTGGCGTCAGGAACGAGGTCTGCAGGTTCACAGCCACCATGATCGTCACCCATTTTGGATCGAACGATCCGCCATAGATCACCGGGCCCACAATGGGGATCACGATGTAGATGATCTCAAGGAAGTCCAGCACGAACCCGAGAATGAACAGCACTAGCATGACGATCAGGAAGACTGTGAACTCGTTGTCAAAGCTCTTGAGGAACTGCTGGATATAGTGTTCCCCACCGAACGAGATCACCACCAGGTTCAGCAACTGCGATCCGATCAGGATGGTAAAGACCATCGAGGTCACCTTGGCCGTCTCACGCACCACTGGGGTCAGAACTCCGCTGGAGAACAGAACCCAGCAGGCGTAAATCAGGCCGAACAACGCATACAGATACGCCGCGTAGGACAACACAAATGCGATCCAAGTCTCGACCGAGACATTGCCCTGATTGACGCGCAGATCGAAGTTCACGCCCAGCACCAGGCAGATGATGACAGCAAAGGTCGACCAGATGATCACCTTACCCGAGCGTTCCTGATCCTGGAGCTTGCGATAAGCCGCCAGCATGATCGCTCCGCCTGCGCCCAGCGCAGCCGCCGGTGTCGGGTTGGTGACACCTCCAAGGATCGAACCGAGCACCGCGATAATCAGAACCAGAGGTGGGAAGACCACCCGGATAAGATCGTTGGTTGAACATCGGATCGCTGCTTCCTTCGACCCATAGATAGCGAGAGCAAAAGGTACCGCCAGCAGCAGGAACGTCGCCCCAGACGACGTTGTCGGCGAGATCAGCACCAAATCAACCAGCAGCATCAGCAACAGGCCAATGGCCCCGAGGATCAGCGGCTGTGGCGATTTCGACGGTGCGATACCGCGTCCCATCAGCAAGGTCAGACCCAGCAGCACTACAACTACGGCAACACCATTGCCGATCGGTGCAGCCGCAGCAATCTTGGCTTCTTGCGCGGCGGCCAGTTCTTCCTCGCTCAGGCGCGTGGAAGCGGCCGTTCCACCAGCGGCGTCGATAGCCTCTTGCTCGGCCACGGCCTGATCCCATGCGGACTGTCCGTGCAGTTCGATCATCGACACTTTGCATTCCTCGGATACGTTGGTCCGTAGCGAGGCTCCGGCACCGATATCCGAGAAGGCCGACACGTTGATGTTCTGGCTACCAATCACACCCACATTGCCCAGCAGGATCGCACCCACGATCAGCGCGACCGGCGCGCCCAGCAGCCAGGTCAGACCTTCGCCACGGGTGATCGGCTCACCGCTGCCACCCGAAATCTCGACCGCTGGGGCCTTTTCGGGGTTCAGCAGCGCATAGCCAAAGGCATAGAGCGCATACAGCAAGGCCAGCATGATCCCCGGCAACAATGCCGCCTGGAACAGCGTACCCACCGAGACCACCGCAGGTTCACCCAGATAGGTCAGCGCGTCGGTACAACCGGCGTCAACCGCGCGGGTTTCTTGCGCAGTGGAATACAGGTCACCGGCCAGCGTCCCCAACAGAACGATCACGATCGAGGGTGGAATGATCTGCCCTAACGTCCCCGAAGCCGCAATCACACCGGTCGCCAATTCGGGCGAATAGTTGTTCCGCAGCATGGTCGGCAGCGCCAAAAGGCCCATGGTCACAACGGTCGCGCCCACGATCCCTGTCGAGGCAGCCAGAAACGCGCCCACAACCACAATCGACACGGCCAGACCACCCGGCAGCGGGCCAAAGACACGCGCCATTGTGGTCAGCAGGTCGTTGGCGATCTTGGAACGCTCAAGCGTGATGCCCATCAGAACAAACATCAAAACGGCCAGCAGAGTTTCGATGGATTGGCCAGCCAGAACACGTTCGTTGATGCGGTTCACGATGAACGAGACGTTGCGGTCCAGCGCGGTTTCCCAACCCTGCACAAAGACCGGCTCGGCGATCCTGGGCAAATCCGGGTATCGGAACGTGGACACGGTGTCAGGTTTAACCCCTGAATTGACCAGATCCCGATAGGCTTGTGATCCGGTATCAATTGCCTGATGGATCAGCAGCCCCGCACTGTCCAGCGCCGCGATGATCCCGAAGGAAATGATACCAGCGCCACCGATGGCAAACGCCACCGGAAAGCCGGAAAGAATGCCTCCGAAAAGGCAGAAAAATACGATAATGAGGCCTATCTCGACGCCATCAAGTCCGAATAACATAGTCTGGGTCTCCGTCCCTAATGTGCGCCTTCGTAGGCTTCTTCACCCTCGCCAAGGGTGTCCTTGTCGAGGTATTTTCCAATGCTGTCGGGTCCTTCTACATATTCCAGATACGAGCGGTACAGGAAGGCGATCGCGTGCAGGAACACCATCGCCGCGAAGCAGATCAGCAGAATTTTGAACAGGAAATAGGCGTTGAACCCGTTGGGACTGAACCCGATAGTTTCCACGTTCCAGCGCAACGCTCGGGCTTTCATGACCAGCCGGTCCAGCGCATCACTGGCCGAGGGTTTCGGCACAATCAGGTGCCGCCACATAAAGTACCAGCCATACATCCATGTCAGCACGGCGATCGGCATCATGAAGAACAATGATCCCAGCATGTCGACCACGCGCTTGGCGCGGTGGCTGATCCCGGCATAGACCAAGTCGACCCGCACATGGCCACCCTGAACGAAGGTGTATGTGCAGCACAGGCACACGACCATCGCGTTATAAAGCTTCAGCTCTTCTGCATACCAGCTGATGTCCTGACTGAACGGAATTCCCAGACCAAAAGACATGTCCGGCCGCGCAAACACCCGCTGCATGAACACGATAACGATTTGTTGGATCACCATCAGCAAGCCCGCCCAGGCAAAGAAACGCCCGGTCGTGTTGGCGAACCCTTCAAGGACACGCACCATCCCCCACATGAAGTTGCGGTAGTACAACCCGATGGCGGTCAAAACCAAAAAGAGGGTGAATACCACAAAGAAGAACTCGACCGATCCGCCATAGTAGACAAAGCGCATGATGGCTTCTTTGTCCGACCAGTTCAGCCAGAGTTGCGGATGCGTGATGGCGTATCCGAAATTATAGAAGGCTTCGGCAATGTTCTGAACGAACCACACCAGTCCGTTCCACAGGGCGCCGAAAAACGAGATACCGTTATCGTCCTGCATGTTGTCCCCAGGTCGTATCGGTTGCACTGTTTCTTGTCACGGTTTTGTCCGAACCGTACATGTGCAACGGGAAAGGTTTCCCCGCTATTGCGGGGAAACCAGTCTAGCATAGTTTCAAGGATTAGCCGCGTACGCGGTTACGCTGCGTGGTGTAGACGCCCGAAGACAGGTCCAACCAGCCAGCCGAAGATGCCGAGGACGCCATTGCGCTGTCGTGGATCTTCTTGAACAGCTCGTCGCCCATGTTCTCGTCCAGCACTTCCTGGCTGGCCGCACCGAAGGCGTCCCAGACGCTGTCCGGGAATTCCATGACCTTTACGCCACCCGACTGCAGACGCTGCAGCGCGGCACCGTTGTTGGCCAAGAATTGCGCCAGGTTCCACTGGTGCGCTTCGCCCGCTGCGATCTCGATGATCTTCTGCTGTGCAGGTGTCAGGCTGTCGAACACGTCGCGGTTTGTTGCCAGCGACAGGCCCGCATTCGGCTCGTGGAAACCGGCGGTGTAGTAAACCTTGGTGATTTCCTGGAAACCGGCCTTTTCGTCGGCCCACGGGCCGATCCACTCGGTGCCGTCGATCGCACCCGAAGACAGCGCCTGATACACTTCCGAACCCGGAATGTTCTGAACCGATGCGCCCAGTTTACCCAGAGCTTTACCGCCCAGACCGGGCATACGGAACTTCAGACCGTTGAAGTCATCAGGGCTGTTGATCTCTTTCGAGTACCAGCCGCCCGCTTGCGCACCGGTGTTACCGGCCAAGAACGACTTGAGGCCAAAGATCTGACCCAGCTCGTCATGCAGCTCCATGCCGCCATCCTGGTAATACCAGTTCACCATTTCCTGTGCGGTCATGCCGAAGGGCACGGCGGTGAAGAAGGCATAGCCCGGGTGCTGACCAACAAAGTAGTAGTCAGCTGCGTGGTACATGTCGGCCTGACCCGACGAAACGGCGTCAAAAACCTCAAACGCGCCAACCAATTCGCCGGCGGCTTTGATGTCAACGGTCAGGTTGCCGTCCGACATTGCAGTGATGCTGTCGGCGCAACGCTGCGCGCTGTCGAAAACACCCGCCAGACCACGACCCCACGAGGTCACCATGGTCAGTGTGCGCTTGCCCTGCGCATAAGCCGGAGCTGCCAGCGTGGTGGCAGCAGCTGCCGAGCCGCCCAGTGCAGATGTTTTCAGAAATGAACGACGATCCATATGAGTGTTCCTCCCCTACATATTCAAAACCCGGACAAGGTCCGGGCGCAGTCGTTATCAGTGCGCGCCAGCTTAAACAGCGGGTTTTGAATGTGAATACCAATAACTACGTAGAGGGGTGGGTTTTTTGAAAGCGCAACCGGTCAATTCCGTGGAAAATCCCGTCGGCACCGCGCAACTTGGGCTGTATCTGCACCGGAATGTCCAAAAATTTTGCATTTTTGCCCGCGCTTGCGTATCGATTCGACCATGAGGGGATTTCGCAACCTGATTTCACTGACCTACGGCCAGAAACTGTCGCTGGTCGCAGCCATTCCACTGGTCGTTGCGGTGGCGGCGATTGCCTTGCTGGTTACCCATGAGTCCCGCGCCACGGCCGAACGTGAGATACAGGCGCTGGAACGCCGCCTGATTGAAGCCAAGAAAGAAGAACTGAAAAACTACGTCACGCAGGCCCGAAACGGGTTTGCCTATATCTATGGGCGTGCGTCTCCGGATGACGCGATTGCAAAGAACCTCGTGACGCAAATCCTTGCAGCCATGATCTACGGAAAAGATGGGTTCTTTTTTGTCTATGACTATGACGGCAACAATCTGGTCAGCCCGCGCCAGACCCAGTTCATCAACCGCAACTGGGAGGGCCTGACGGACAGCGACGGCACCCCTGTTGTGGACGAATTCATCAGCCTCGCCCGGCAAGGGGCCGGTTGGCACAGCTTCATGTGGCAAAAACCCTCGACCGGGGAAGAAGCCCAGATGATTGCCTATGTCGTCGGCCTTCAGGACTGGCAATGGGCCGTCGGCACCGGCGTCTTCATCGACGACATTGTGGCCACTGTGGCCAACGCCCGTGCCGAGGTCCAGGCCCGCGTACAGCGCACCTTCATGTATATCGGTGCCATCGTTCTTGCCGCCGTTCTGATCGTCTTTGCCTCGGGCATGTTGCTGAATGTCCGTGAGCGCAGGCTGGCTGACGCCAAGCTCAAGGAACTGACCCAGCGGGTGTTCGACGCGCAAGAGGAAGAGCGCGGCCGCGTGGCACGTGAATTGCACGACGGGATCAGCCAGATCCTCGTGGGCGTGCGTTACGCGTTGGACAATACGCGGCGGCGATTGGATCGCGGGGATGACGATGGCGCCCGCGCACCGTTGGACAAAGGCATAGACCACCTTGGCACTGCCATCACCGAGGTCCGCCGCATTAGCCGCGACCTGCGTCCCGGCGTCTTGGACGATCTGGGCCTTGGCCCTGCCCTGAAAACACTGACCGACGACTTCCGCGAACGCACCGGTATCGAGACCGAGTTTACGACGGTGGTGTTCCGAAACCGTCTGGATCAGGACAGCAAGATCGCGCTCTACCGCATCGCGCAAGAGGCTCTGACAAACATCGAACGCCACTCCGGGGCAACTCGTGTTAATATCGACCTGCGCGGTCACAAAAAGGGTGCCACGATGCGCATCTCCGACAATGGCCGCGGTCTGCCCAATGGGCAGGATCAGGCCAGCACCGGGATCGGTCTGCGCAACATGCAGGAACGCATAGAGCAGCTTGACGGCTCCCTGCGTATTCTGTCATCACGCAGCCCGCGCGGCGGCACCGTGATCGAGGCCAGCCTGCCGCTCAGCCACCTGCTGCCGCCGCAGGAAGAATCCTCTCCGAACCGAAAGGCCGGTACATGACAATCCGAGTTCTTATCGTTGATGATCACCCAATGGTGGCAGAGGGGATTCAATCGATCCTTGAAAGCTATGATGAGATTGAGGTGGTCGGCACGCTCGGCACCGGTCAGGAGGCCGTCGACCAGGCCACCGATCTGTCCCCCGATGTCATCCTGATGGATCTGAACATGCCCGGTCTCGGTGGCCTAAGCGCGACCGAGATGATCCTCGAACGCCTTCCCGACACCCGCATCCTGATCCTGTCGATGCATGACAGCCCCGAATACATCTCGACCGCGCTTAGCCACGGCGCCAAGGGATATGTGCTGAAAGACGTCCCAACGGATGAGATAAAACAGGCCATCGACGCCGTGATGCGCGGCGAGCAATACCTGTGCACCGGGGCAAGCGGGTCGCTGGAGCCCAAGAAAGACAGCGCACGCGAGGCGCTGACGGGCCGGGAACAGACGATCCTGCTGGAATTGGCGCAGGGTAAATCGAACAAAGAGGTCGCTCAGGCGCTGGAAATTTCAGTGCGCACGGTGGAAACCCACCGCAAGAACATCAAGCGCAAGCTGGGGATTTCATCCACCGCTGGCCTGACCCGCTACGCGCTGGAACACGGGGTGCTGCAGGGCACCAGCCCCGGCTTCTAGGCGCCCCCGCAGCGCGGCACGCGCTGCCCGGCCCAACCGACGGAGATGCGCCACAGGCGCATTGACAACGGGCGGGAGGGCCTACCCCCTCGGGCGAATGTCCTGACCAAAAAACACCAGCGCGCCATCCTCGTCGATGACGTGAAACTCGCGCTGCTGATAAGGCTGGTCGAAAGGCGGGCGCACACGTCCCTCTGGCAGGTCCGCCAGACCCGGGCGAAGGCTTTCATACAGCTCGTCTATCCCGTCCACGTCTATATAAAACGACTGATCGTCCCCCAATGGGCGACCATCCTCGCGGGGCGGGCATTCCAGCAACCGGATGGCAACAGGGCCCAAAGACAGGAACGCGTAATTGTCCTGTCGAAACCCGCAGGAAAATCCCAACCGATCACAATAAAAGTCAATCTGCTTTTGTAAGGAAGAACACAGAACAAAAGGCGTGAGTTGCAGAATATCAGGCACCAGACTCTCCGGCTTTGAAATGATATGGCCGTAGCCTAACACATCTTAGTCCAGCAACTGGTCCTTTCTCAGCCCTTCCCGTTCATGATGACGTGGCAACACCCGACCATAGAGTTGCTGCGTGCGTTCAACGCTGCCGCACATACCTTCAGCCTCGACAAAGGAGAATATCCCGACATAGCGATTGCGCGTACCCTCCACCGGCGCCACCCTGTGCAACGCATACCGCCCCTTGAAAATCTGCAGGTCGCCCGGTTGTAGCTCCAACTTACGAACGCGCAACATGTTCCCGTCCAGAACAGAGGCCACTTCTCTGAAGTTCTCGTCTTCAGCGGTTCTCAGGTTCGGGACATATTCAAAGGTGCCCCCGGTCTCTCCGTTCTGAATGGCCAAGGTTACGGTGTAGTTATTGGTGTCGAAATGCCAAGGAAAGCCCTGCCCCTCTTCCACTACGTTTATGATCACGTCTGCCAGCGGATCATCATAGCGAAAGAAACGGTCTTCGCTCTCGTTCAGGGCGTCGCGTATAAACGGCATGAAACCGTCGAACTCATAGATGCGACGAAGCGGACCGGATCGTGGAAAGTTATCCGCCGGAACAAACGCGTTCGAGCGGTCATAAAAGCGCCGGATCGGGTGACCGATGCCAAAGCTCGGATCATCTTTGGTAAAATAGGCGTTTGTCCTGTTGAAAGACCTATGCGCCCGAGGTGCGACCGCGTCGGCCTCTTTGATCAACACCTCAAGCCCCGCGTCATGGACAAACCCCGGCAATACCGCGCACCCGTCCTCATCCAGTTCCCGCCGCAAGTCCGTTATCATCTGTTCATACGCGCGAGAGCCCGGGCAATCGATGGGATACCGACCAAGGTCAACCAAATCCGCTAACATGAACCGCCTCCCTAAACACAATCGTCAGGTTCAGCGTGCCGCAGCCGCCAGCGGCCCTCATGTCAGTTTAAGACATTGCTCTGACGCAAACTGACCAGTTCAAATTCAGATTCTCATCCCTCCAACAGAGCGCAATTGGCGGAAATTCCCGACCTGCGGCAATCTGCGCAATAAAATGTCGCAAAATCCGCCCCTCGGGTCACAAAATTGGTACGATTGCCTGTTGACGCCCCGTCGCACCGCTCATAATGTCCCTGCACGCAAAAAAGGAGCCTCTGGCGATGAAAGCGCTAGTCGTAATCGTAGGAAACACGCGCATGGGCCGGTAACGGTAAACCATAATCGAACCCATGCGCCTCCGAAAATCTCGGGGGCTTTTTTTTGGCAAAACGCAAGACACATGTCGCGAACGGAGCAAAGCAGATGACACGTGAGATGACCGGCGCAAAGATGGTAGTTCAGGCCCTCAAGGATCAGGGCGTGGACACGGTATTCGGATACCCCGGCGGCGCCGTGCTACCGATCTATGATGAGATCTTTCTGCAGAACGACATCCGTCACATTCTGGTGCGGCATGAACAGGGCGCGATCCACGCCGCCGAAGGTTATGCCCGCTCGACTGGCAAGCCCGGCGTTGCGCTGGTGACGTCTGGCCCCGGTGCGACGAACGCTGTGACCGGCCTGACGGATGCGCTGCTGGACTCGATCCCGATCGTTGTTCTTACCGGACAGGTCCCGACCTTCATGATCGGCTCGGACGCGTTCCAAGAGGCCGACACCGTTGGCATCACCCGCCCCTGCACCAAGCACAACTGGCTGGTGAAAGACACGGACTCGCTGGCCGAAACAATGCACGAGGCTTTCCATGTTGCCACCTCGGGTCGCCCCGGCCCTGTGCTGATCGACATCCCAAAGGACGTTCAATTCGCCTCTGGCGAATACAGCGCGCCAAAGCCGTCGACCTCGCATTACCAGCCGGTTCTGAAGGGCGATCTGGAAGAGATCACCGAATTGGTTGCCGCGATCGAGACGGCGAAGAAGCCCGTTTTCTACACTGGCGGCGGCGTCATCAACTCGGGCCCGGCAGCCAGCCAGCTGCTGCGTGAACTGGTCGATGCAACCGGCTTCCCGATCACCTCGACCCTGATGGGTCTGGGCGCCTATCCCGCGTCGGGTGAAAACTGGCTGGGCATGCTGGGGATGCATGGTCTCTATGAGGCCAACCTCGCGATGCATGACTGTGACCTGATGATCAATATCGGCGCGCGGTTTGATGATCGGATTACCGGACGGATTGACGCGTTCTCGCCGAACTCGAAAAAGGCACATATCGACATCGATCCTTCTTCGATCAACAAGGTCATCCGCGTTGATATCCCGATTGTCGGCGACGTGGGTCACGTGCTTGAGGATGTCCTTAAGGTCTGGAAGGCGCGCGGTCGCAAGACCGATGCGGCGGCTGTCAAACAGTGGCAGGCGCAGATCAGCGACTGGCGCAAGGTCAACTGCCTCGCCTACACCAACAGCGAGAAGACGATCAAACCGCAATACGCGCTGGAACGTCTTGAAGAGCTGACCAAAAAACACGACCGCTATATCACTACCGAGGTTGGCCAACACCAGATGTGGGCCGCGCAATATCTTGGGTTCGAAGACCCCAACCGCTGGATGACATCGGGTGGTCTGGGTACGATGGGCTATGGCTTCCCGGCTTCTGTCGGTGTGCAGATGGCGCACCCCGACGCGTTGGTGATCAACGTTGCAGGTGAGGCCTCTTGGCTGATGAACATGCAGGAAATGGGTACCGCCGTTCAGTACCGCCTGCCGGTGAAACAGTTCATCCTGAACAACGAACGTCTGGGCATGGTTCGCCAGTGGCAAGAGCTGCTGCATGGCGAGCGGTACTCGCATTCGTGGTCCGAAGCGCTGCCTGATTTCGTCAAGCTCGCCGAGGCGTTTGGTGCCAAAGGCATCCTGTGTTCCGACCCCGCCGATCTGGATGACGCGATCATGGAGATGATCAACTATGACGGTCCGGTCATCTTTGACTGTCTGGTTGAAAAGCATGAAAACTGTTTCCCCATGATCCCGTCGGGCAAGGCGCATAATGAGATGCTGCTGGGTGAAGCAGAAACGCAGGGCGTGATCGACTCCAAAGGTTCGGTTCTGGTTTGACGAAATACCGTTGGGCGCCCCGCGCGCCCGACACCACAAGGATGATGAAAGGGACGTAAATGTCTGCCCTACATATCAAAAAAGGCTCCACCCGCCATTCGGCCTATAACCTACGGCCTACTTTCTCGGACGTTCAGGAACGTCACACAATTGCGGTTCTGGTCGAAAACGAACCGGGTGTTCTGGCCCGCGTGATCGGCCTGTTTTCGGGCCGTGGCTACAACATCGAAAGCCTGACCGTGGCCGAGGTCGACCACACCGGCCACCTCAGCCGCATCACCATCGTTACCACCGGTACCCCGCAGGTGATCGAACAGATCAAGGCGCAACTGGGCCGTATCGTCCCGGTTCACGAAGTTCACGATCTGACTGTCGAAGGCCCTGCCGTGGAACGCGAATTGGCCATCATCAAAGTTGTCGGCGCTGGTGACAAACGCGTCGAAGCACTGCGTCTGGCCGATATCTTCCGCGCCAATGTAGTCGACAGCACGCTGAACTCTTTCATCTTTGAAATTACCGGCGCCCCGGACAAGATCGACGCTTTTGCCGATCTGATGCGCCCGCTGGGCCTCGTCGAAGTGGCCCGCACCGGCGTCGCGGCCCTGCTGCGCGGCGAGTGAGTTTTGCCCCCACCCTGTCGGGAAGTTCGACACGGGTGGGGGATTTTCGGTTTGGCAAAACCGGCTCATCCCCGGATTTGGCGGGCGTGAAACGCGCCCGGTGCACTACCGCCGAAAAAGATCACGCAAAATAAAATAAAGCCTATTGCGTTTATGGCAATCAACGCTAGCCTCGGGTTAAGACGCGGCGTTGGGATGCGCCCGTTCGTGTCATCTGTACGATTTCTACGTATTGTCGGCCTACCGGTCGAACATGTTGCGTATATCGAAACAAGTCGCGAGAACCTGGGACGCCTATGACCAATTCCATCCGTAATCCGGACGAACTGCGCCAAATGTTCGGCGCCAATCTCAGGCGTCTCGCACAGCAATACTCGTCGGTATCCGAACTTTGCCGGCAATTGGGAATAAACCGCACGCAATTCAACAGATATCTGGGCGGCGAGAGCTTTCCGCGCCCTGACGTGCTGGACCGCATATGCCGGTTTTTTGAGGTCGACGCCCGCATTCTGCTGCGGCCCTTGGACGAAATCGACCGCACGCCCACGCACCCTGCGGCCTCGGCCCTGACCGATTTTCTGGGTTCTGGCCCGGCGACGCTGACCGAGAACCTGTTCCCGGCCGGTTTCTACTATGCCACCGAAACCGAGCTGCATGACACACAGCCCTCGCGGCACAGGTTGTTTCACGCACGCCGCCTGCCCCAGTGTACGCTGGTGCGCGGATACGAGCCACGCCCGGGAATGCCCGAAGCTGCCCCCATCGACCGCGAGGTACAGGGGATCGCAGCTTGCGCCGGTCGGCAAATCTATATTCTGATGTCCAGCCGTGCATCACAAAACAGCCGGATCTATCTGGTGACGCGCGGGGCGGACGAAAACGCGGACCGGTGGCGTGGGGTGGCTATCTGTCTGTCGAAAACTACTGCCAGCGCAACAACAACCCGACGGATTCTGCTGCGTCATCTGGGCGAAAGCCCCTCGGCGATACTCGCGGCGGCGCGCACCGCGCGCCGCTCTGAAAACCCTGTTCCGCAGGCCGCAGGTTAGATCATCCCGCGGTCTGGTTGGGTACTTGCGTTATCAAGCGATACAGGTGCCAACTTGCGTGTCCCAACAGCGGTAATACGATCAGCAAGCCCAGAAACCATGGGATCATCGCCACAAAAGTGATGATCGCGATGAACCCGCCCCAAACCAGCATCACTCCGAAATGGTCGCGCACATAGGCAAAGCTGGCGATCATGGCCGTTACAAAGTCCAACTCCCGATCCAGCAGCATCGGAATCGACAGCACGGTTATCATATACAAGATCGTCGCAAACGCTGCGCCCACAGCGCTCCCCACGGCCAGCATCATTAACCCGTTGGCCGTAAAATATACCTCCAACGAGGTTGAGACATTGGTCATCGTCGACAGCCCCATGAACAGGGCAAAGATCATGTGACCCAGGAAGAACCAGAACAGAAACATCACTACGATGATCGCGCAGATCGAAGGCAACTGGCGTCGACCCTGCTGAATTACAACGCCGAAGATCGCACCGAAATCCAAAGGCTCGCCCTGCTCAAGCCGGTGCGATACTTCATACATCCCGACGGCAGCGAACGGGCCTAGCAGAGGAAACCCGATGGCCGCCAACACCAACCAATACGAGGTTCCGGTGCGCACCGTCACCCAGGCAATCGCCCATCCGGCCAGCACATAGAACGCGGCGAACATCAAGCCAAAGACCGGCGCGCGCCGGAAGTCGACCCAGGCCCTGCGCAGCGCTTCACGCAGCATGCCTATGTTCACCGGCCCCAAATCCGGAACACCGAAAGGTTTCTCCATATTGTCTCTCCTCCCTTGCCGGCCCGTTCCTTAGGCCGGTCGTTTTTGTG
This sequence comes from Ruegeria sp. ABF4_144, assembly GCF_056160045.1. Classification (NCBI taxonomy): domain Bacteria; kingdom Pseudomonadati; phylum Pseudomonadota; class Alphaproteobacteria; order Rhodobacterales; family Roseobacteraceae; genus Ruegeria; species Ruegeria sp. ABF4_144. The sequence goes on along the minus strand of NZ_JBSWWK010000001.1, from coordinate 1,134,103 downwards.
GCCAACGGGTGGCGGCGTGATAGGCTGCACCGATGGACAGGATACGGGCATCCGCTCCCCTTGGGCCAAAGATCTGCATTCCCATCGGCAATCCTTCTCCTCCGAAGCCGACCGGAACTGACAAGCACGGCAGGCCGATCAGGCTGACCGGCACCATCACTTCCATCCACCGATGGTAGGTGTCCATCTGCGTTCCCGCGATGTCCTTTGGATACGGTGTTTCAACCTCGAACGGCCAGACCTGCGCTGAGGGCAGGATCAGCGCGTCGTAGTCTTGAAACAACGCAGCCGCGCAGCGGAACCATTCTGACCGCATGACGCTGGCCTCATGGACCTGCATGGCCGTCAAGGCCAGCCCCTGATCCAGTTCCCATTGTGCGGTGTCTTTCAACTCTGTCCGTTGTTCCATCAGTTCAGCAAAACCGGCGGCAACGCTCCACGCGCGTAAAGTTACCCAGCTGTTCCAAATCCGATCAGCCGCAAAGGGCGGCGCGACAGGGATGACCTCTGCCCCGAGTTGGGCCAGCACATCCAACGCGTCCCGGCACAATTCGCGAATGCCATCCTGAAACGGGTAAGCCCCGCCCCAATCATCCAGCCAACCGATCCGCAGGCCTTGCATATCTACCGCCTGAACGGGCGACACCGCTGGACTGAGATCCTCATAAGGGTGCCGCGCATCCGGCCCCGAGATCACATCCAGCAACAGACCCAGGTCCTCGGGACTGCGCGCCATGGGCCCAAGTGTTGAGAGTTGATGCAAGAACCCGTCGCCAACCGGCTCCGGTGGCACCCTCCCCCAGCTGGGCCGAAACCCGTAGACATTATTCCATGCGGCAGGGTTTCGCAGACTGCCCATCATGTCGGACCCGTCCGCCAAAGCGACCATCCCGGTGGCCAGCGCCACAGCAGCACCGCCCGACGACCCGCCACTGGTCCGCGACGCGTCGTAGGGGTTGCCTGTCGCCCCATAGACCGGGTTGAAGGTATGAGAGCCCAGCCCGAATTCCGGCACATTGGTCTTTCCGATCAGGATCGCCCCCGCTGCACGCATTCGCGCAGCAATCAGATCATCCTTCTGTGGCACATGATCCCGAAATATCGGCGAACCTTGCGAGGACACGATCCCCGCAACATTGACCAGATCCTTGACTGCAATCGGCAGCCCATGCAGCGGCCCCCGGTTCGGCCCGGCCTCCAGCGCCCGCGCCTCGGCCAGCAAGTCATCCGCATCACGCAAGGCAACGATAGCATTCGCCGATCCGTTGACAGCGGCAATTCGGTCCAAAGTTGCCTGCATTACGTCAACCGCCGACAATCGCCCAGCGGCGATCCCGTTCAATAGGTCGATTGCAGTTGTCTGGCTTAGATCCATCCCTGGCTCGCCCCTCCTTGAGGGTCAGCCTAGCCGGGGGTCTTCTCTATTTAAACCCACAGTTTGAATACATCTTTTAGGACGGACCACTGGCGATCAGCGGGACTGTTGACCAAATCGCAAGTTGCTGTCGCTCCCAAGGAAATACCTCAAGCACAGAAGGATCGACATGAGGCTGAGGATGAGCCAAGCACCGCCCCACAGCATAGTGGTACCGCCGAATTCCTCGGCCAACATAAAGGCGTCCGAACGTATGCCCGAGCGACGGATCGTATCGTCAAAAATATCATAGGGGACGTAGATCATGCTGGTCAGTCCGATGATCCGCAGAAACAGATCGCAAAGCGGTCGGCTGAGGTACCACGCCATTGCGAGCATCCCGGCACCGACGACGCAGCAGAACAGCACCGCAAATGGCTCGCGGACGTAAAGCAGAGTCACCAACAGCATGACCGCGCCAAAGCCGCCCAGCACGGCCCGATCCCAATTCGTGCGCAACGCAATGAACAACAACCCCATGCCAAGGGCCAATGATCCCAGGTAGCCCGCCGACAGAGTCAGAAAGCGATTACCTCCTCGGGCGGTTACAAGCCCGCCTTGTCGCGGAGAGATGCTGAAGCTTTCCACCGAACCGCCGGTAACGACAACCACGATGGCATGCGAAAGCTCGTGCAGGAAAACGACAAGAATCTTCAGCGGAATCACGACTGGCGTATGCCAGAGCGTAAAGACCAACGTAACAATCACGATCAGTTGCCAGTGGCCTTTGATCATGCTCATCACGTGTATCCCGTAGGTTCGCGCTTAGCCTTCGCCCTGCGCCTCGGAGCGGCTTTTGCCCGCCACGTTCAACGCAAGCGTTGCCGCCATGAACCCGTCCAGATCACCGTCCAGCACCCCTTTGGTGTCCGAGGTCTCGTGGTTTGTCCGCAGGTCTTTGACCATCTGATAAGGTTGCAAAACGTAGGATCGGATCTGGTTGCCCCAACCCGCATCACCTTTGGCCTCATGCGCCGCGTTGATATCGGCGTTCCGGCGGTCCAGCTCTTGCTGGTACAGACGCGATTTCAGGGCTTTCATCGCGATATCACGGTTCTGGTGCTGTGACTTTTCGGAACTGGTCACCACAATCCCGGTCGGGATGTGCGTGATCCGCACCGCCGAGTCTGTGGTGTTCACGTGCTGACCACCCGCACCGGACGACCGGTAGGTGTCGATCCGAATATCCGATGGGTTCACCTCAATCTCGATATTGTCATCCACCACCGGATAGACCCAGACTGAACTGAACGAAGTGTGCCGCTTGGCCGCCGAGTCATAGGGAGAAATCCGCACAAGACGGTGCACACCGCTTTCGGACTTCAGCCAGCCATAAGCGTTGTGGCCGGAAATCTTGTAGGCGGCGGATTTGATTCCAGCCTCTTCGCCCGCGGTCTCGGACTGCAGTTCGACCGTATAGCCTTTTTTCTCGGCCCAACGGACATACATCCGCGCCAACATCGAGGCCCAGTCGCAGCTTTCAGTGCCGCCCGCGCCCGAGTTAATCTCGAGGAATGTGTCATTGCCGTCGGCCTCACCATCCAGCAGCGCCTCAAGCTCTTTCTTGGCGGCCTTGGCACCCAGCTTCTTGATGGCCTCTTCCGCGTCGGTGACGACCTCTTCATCCTCTTCCATCTCACCCAGTTCGATCAGCTCGATATTGTCGCTCAGATCGGTCTTGATGGATTCATAGGTCTCGATGGCATCGACCAACATCTGCCGTTCGCGCATCAATTTCTGCGCGGTATCGGGGTTGTCCCATAGGTTGGGGTCCTCAACCCGCGCGTTGAACTCCTCGAGGCGATGGGGGGCGGTTTCATAGTCCATGCGCTGTGCCAGCAGCTCCAGCGACTTTTCGATTTCCGCCACGGTATTCTGGGTTTCGGCGCGCATGGTCTTGTCCCAACTTTCTCAATCAGGTGTGCGTGATAGCAAGAGGTTCAGGCCACCACAAGACAGCGGCGGCCCGAAACATTTCTGATGTCAGTAAAGGCCGCCGGTTGACAGATCACCCTGACTCGCATTGGGGCCAACGGTAACGGTGTTGCCCGTCGATGTGGTGACCTGACGGCCCGAGCTGGCTTCCTCGAACAGCGGCAAGTCCGATCCCATGGCAAAACCACCGTCATAAACGCGGTCGATGAATCCATCGACGCCATCGCGGAAATACTCGGCGACAACGTAATCACCGGTCGCATCCGCAGGCAGACGCGCGCCGCTGAAACGGTCGATCTTGATGAAATGGCCACCCTCGGGCACTTCGAACGGACCGCCACCGTATTTCTCGACAGCTGTTTCCATAAAGCTCTGGAACACAGGGCCGCACATGGTGCCACCATAAGCCCCTCGGCCCATCGGGCGTGGCCGGTCATAACCGATATAGCAGCCAGCCACGATGTTCGAGGTGAAGCCGATGAACCACGCGTCTTTGGACTCGTTTGTTGTACCGGTCTTGCCCGCGGTCGGCACCGGCAGTTTGACATGCGCCGAAGCGGTGCCACGATCCACGACGCCCTTCATCATCGAGGTCAACTGATACGCCGTGATCGCATCCATGACCTGAGAGCGATTAGTCTCGATGGTCGGCGATTCATCCGGTTCCAGCCAAGACGAGTTGCAATCCAGACACTGGCGGTCGTCATGGCGATAGATCGTTTTGCCGAACCGGTCCTGGATACGGTCAACCAGAGTGGGTTCAACCCGCTCGCCGCCATTGGCGAACATCGCGTAGGCAGCGACCATCTTGTAGAGCGTCGTTTCCTCGGACCCCAGCGAGTTCGCAAGGAACGCGCCCATCCGGTCGTAAACGCCAAAGCGTTCGGCGTAGCCCGCCACAACCGGCATCGTGACCTCTTGCGCCAGACGAATAGTCATCAGGTTCCGCGACTGTTCAATACCGGTGCGCAACGGCGTTGGGCCATAAAATTTGTTCGACGAGTTCTTGGGTCGCCACAGACCCTGCGGCGTGTTCACCTCAATCGGGGCGTCCACAACGATAGTGGCCGGGCTATAGCCGCTGTCCAGCGCAGCGGCATAGACAAAGGGCTTGAAGCTCGATCCGGGCTGGCGTTGCGCCTGCGTGGCGCGGTTGAACACCGAGTCCTGATACGAGAACCCGCCCTGCATCGCCAGAACACGGCCCGAGTTCACGTCCATCGCGACGAAACCGCCCTGCACTTCGGGCACCTGGCGGGCGGACCACTGGCCCTCTTCCCCGGCCATAACCAGAATGACGTCGCCACGATTGAAGTTGGCCGCGAAATCGCCCTGCATCCATTTGATGTCCGAGCGTGGAACAACGCCATCCGCAGGGCCGTTTTCAATGCCCACCGTCAGAGATTGCTCAGCTACGTTCAGAACCACCGCCGGGTACCATTGCGTCGGCAGCACCACATCGCGGGGGATCTCCATGATCGCCAGCGCCTCGCGCCACTGGGTTTCATCGGCCAGTTTTTCCTCGGGAATCACCTCACCCGTGCCGCGCCATTTACCACGCGACCGATCGTATTTCTGCAAAGCTGTGCGCAGGGCTTTGGCGGCCTCGACCTGCATTTCCTCATCGACCGAGGCGCGGACGGTGAAACCGCCAGTAAAGAACTCACCCTCACCGAAATCCTCGCTCAGTTGGCGGCGGATTTCATCGGTGAAGTAATCACGCGGTGGTAGCGCGGTGCGGAAGCTTTCAAAGTCGCCGTTCTGCACAGACCGCAGCGGCATATCGACTTCGACCTCATAGGTCGCCTGATCAATGTAACCGTTTTGCTGCATCTCGCGCAGCACATAGTTGCGGCGGTTCAGTAGGCGTTCTTTTTGCCGAACCGGATGATAATCCGACGGTGCCTTGGGCATCGCGGCCAGAGTCGCGGCCTCATGCGGTTCCAGTTCCTGCAGCGTCTTGTTGAAATAGGTCTGCGCTGCGGCAGTCACACCATAGGAGTTTTGGCCCAGAAAGATCTCGTTCATATACAGCTCGAGGATCTGTTCCTTGTCCAGCGTATCCTCAAGCCGCGTGGCGAGGATGATCTCTTTGATCTTGCGTTCCGCTCGGCGGTCGCCGGATAGCAGGAAGTTCTTCATCACCTGCTGCGTAATCGTGGACGCACCACGGACGTTTTCACCCTTGGATTTAACCGCCTCGACCCCGGCGGCAATGATACCGCGCGGGTCATAGCCCTGATGGGTGTAGAAGTTCTTATCTTCCGCCGAGATAAAAGCCTGCTTCACCAGATCGGGAATTTCCTCGGACGGCGTAAACAGGCGACGTTCCTGCGCGAATTCGTCGATCAACTGGCCTTCGCCCGAGTAAATCCGACTGATTGTCGGCGGCTTGTACTGCGCCAGCGACTCATGGCTGGGCAGGTCGCGGCCATACATCCAGAAGATCGCGCCAACAACCAGCGCGGCCATGAAAATACCCAAGGTGACGAGGCTGAAAATCGCCCCGAAAACGGAAAGAATGAAACGGATCACGTTGCTGCCTTTTACTCGCGCTGCCGTCTATATAAGGATGCACCGGCGCAGGGTCAAAACACGATGGCCAATATTAGCCGGTTTGTGCCGCAGGGTCACTGGCCAATCAGGGACCTTTTGACCAGATCATCCTGCCGCCATTGTTCCAACCCGTTCAGGATGCCAAGCGCCATGCCCTTGCGCCATTCGGGATTTTGTATGTTTTTCAGGTCTCTGGGGCTGGAAAGAAATCCAAGCTCGATCAGCACAGATGGAATATCTGCAGCCTTAAGAACCGAAAAAGAAGCCGAACGGATCGGGCGGCTGTTCATGGGCCCGCCCTGTTGTGCCATTCCATCTGCCAGCGACAGCGCCAACGCATTCGTGCGCGGTTTTGTTTCTTGCCGTGCGATGTCCAGCAATATGTCTGTCACCTGATCGTCTGCGCCGTTCAGGTCAACACCCGAAATCAAGTCGCTTCGATCATGACGCTCGGCCAGCTTTTGGCTCGCCACGTCCGAGGCTTCCTCGGACAATGTATACACTGCCGCCCCATGCGCACGCCCTTCCAACAGGATATCCGCGTGCAGAGATATAAACACATCCGCGCCCGCCCGATGGGCCAGCGCAATACGACGTTCAAGGCTGACAAAATGGTCGTCCACACGCGTTAATACCACGTGGTAATCTTCTGCCCGCAATAACATTTCCCGCAGTTCGCGCGCGAAGGTCAGCATCAGAGTTTTCTCATTCGTACCGCCAGCCTCGGCCCCCGGATCAATGCCGCCATGGCCGGGGTCCAGCATCACCACCAATGGGCGCGTGCCATCGCGGCCGGGTTTGGCCGGTGTCACGGCAGGTTCCGGCAAATCCCAACCCGGTTGGCGCGGCGCACCGGCACCGGCGGTGAAACTGTCGAAATCGGTGCCACGCAGGTTCAATGACAAATGCGCAGCACCGGTGACCTGATCCACCCGCAGGTCAGCGGTATCGACGGCCAGAGGTGCGCCGAGTTCCAGCACCATGCGGGACCAGCCCGGAACATAAGCCCCGAACTGCACGCCGCTGATCCGGTCGGTCTGCAGGAAGGTCTCTGTTTCCAACCCGGTCCAGTCGACCTCCTGAAAGTCCAGCACCATGCGGTAGGGATCGCGCAGGGTGAACACCCGGTACGGCACCCCCTGACTGAGGCCAAGTTCAACCCGTACGCCCGCGCGGCCGTCATCGGTGATGCGGCTATCCTCCGGCAGAACGCGGGCAAGCGCGTTGAAGTCCTGCGCAAACGCAGCACCGGTCAGCGCCCAGATCAGCGCGATGGCGTAGAAAATCCTGCTCATGGTCTCAAGTTTTCCCGAGATCGTTTGACCGCAAGCCTATCCGACCCGCGCGGTTTTGTGAACGCCCTAGGCCTGCTCGGTGATCGCACCGCGCTCGGCCATGAAACGGCGCAGCCGCAGCAGGCCTTCCTCGATATCCACCGAAGACCGCGCGTATGAGAATCGCAGCGTGTGGTGCCCACGCGCCGGGTCGAAATCCAGCCCCGGCGTGACAGCAACCCCGGCCTTGTCCAGAATCTCGGCAGCAAACGCGCGGCTGTCGTCGGTCAGATCGGACACATCCGCATAAACGTAAAAGGCCCCATCGGGCGGCGCGATATTTGTGAACCCTGCCTTGGGCAACCCCTCTAGCATCAGCGCGCGGTTGCGGCGGTAGACGGCCAGATTGGCCTGCAATTCATCCTCGCAATCCATCGCCGCCAGCGCGGCCACCTGACTGGCATGGGGCGCGCAGATGAACATGTTCTGCGCGATGCGCTCGACCACCCGCACCTGATCTTCTGGGACGACCATCCAACCCACGCGCCAGCCGGTCATTGAGAAATACTTGGAGAATGAGTTGATCACATAGCACTCATCCGTAAGTTCCAGCGCGGTGACGGCCTTAGCCTCATATTCCAGACCGTGGTAGATCTCGTCGCTGATGAACGACGCCCCCTGCCCGTGCGCAGCCTCAATCAGCGCGCCCATCGCCGCGTGGTCCAGCATGGTGCCGGTGGGGTTGGCGGGAGACGCCACCATCAGCCCCTGCAGGTCCAGTCCGGCGAAATCCGCAGGCACCGGCTGCAATCGGTTTTCCAGCGCGGTGGGTAGATCGACCGGCACCAGACCCAGCGCCTTGAGAATCTGCCGGTACGATGGATAACCAGGCGCGCCGATACCAACGCGGTCCCCGCTGTCGAACAGCGCCGTGAAGGTCAGCAGAAACCCTCCGGACGAGCCTGGAGTGATCACAACGCGTTCCGGGTTCAGATCGACATTATACCATTCACCATACAGCCGTGCGATCCGTTGCCGCAGGGCGGGCAGGCCCAACGCAACCGTGTAACCCAGCGGGGCTTGTTCCATCGCCTTGGCGAGTGCGGCGGTTGCCCCTTTGGGCGCACCGGTTCCAGGCTGTCCGACCTCCATATGGATGATGTGACGCCCGGCCTCTTCGGCCTTACGTGCGGCCTCCATCACGTCCATCACGATGAAGGGATCGACCCCGGATCGGGTTGAGTTTCTCATGCCCATCTCCCATGTTGCAGCCATGGCTTTTGAACGCTTATCCAGGGTGGCGTCAATCCCGGCCCTGTTGTTGGTTGCAGCGACATGGATGGCAAGCGCTGTGCCTTCGACCGCGCAAAGCCTGATCCGGGACCCCGATATCGAACACGGGCTGCGAGAACTGGCCTTTCCCGTCTTGCGAGCCGCAGGGCTGAACACCAATCGGGTCCGGATACTGGTGGTCAATGACAGCACGTTCAACGCCTTCGTGATCGACTATGGCGCGATCTACGTGAATTACGGATTGATTCTGACGGTCGAGAGCCCCGAGATGCTGCAGGCCGTCATCGCCCACGAAGCCGCGCATATCGCCAATGGCCATCTGGCTCGCAGGGTCGAAAACCTGCGTACAGCAAATCGAAATGCAGGACTGGGCACCGCGCTCGCCCTGATCGCGGCAGCCGCTGGCGGTGGCGAGGCTGCAGCAGGCATCGCAGCAGGCACACAAAGCGCTGCTATACGCAGCTTTCTGGGGCACACACGGGCCGAAGAATCTTCGGCCGACCGAAGCGCTGCAAGCTATCTCAGATGGGCCGGCATCTCGCCCAGCGGCATGGTGGCCCTACATCGGAAATTCGCGGGCCAGGAGCTGTTGAGCACCGTCAATCAAGACCCCTATATGCGGTCGCACCCCACCAGCCGGGAACGCCTGCGCGCCGCCGAGGCGTTTATGGAGCAATTCGCGGACAAGGCGCAGCCCAACCCGAATGCTGACTATTGGTTTGCGCGCGTCAAAGGCAAACTATCGGCCTTTTTGCGCTCACCGGGTTGGACCCTGCGACGTGCAAAGGAAGAAAGCGCAGAGGATATCCGACTGATGCGCGAGGCCGCCGCACATCACCAAAACCGCGATCTGGCCCAAGCACGCGCCGCGATTGACGCGGCGTTGGCTATTCGCCCGGATGATCCATTCTATTACGATCTCAAAGGCCAAATTCTGTTGGAAAACAGACAAGTGCAGGAGGCTGTTGCAGCCTATGGCCAAGCAGTTGAAATGGCCCCAAACGATGCCTTGATCCTAGCCGGTTATGGCCGGGCCATGTTGGCGCAAGGCGAGACAAAGAACGCCCTGCAAGTGCTTGAAAAAGCAAGATTGAGAGACTACCGGAACGCCCGCCTTATGCAAGACCTTGGGGTCGCTTATGCGAAGGTCGGCAACAACGGCATGGCCTCGGCCGTGACCGCAGAAAGATATGCTTTGCAAGGCCGGTTAGCCGATGCGGGCATCCACGCAAAACGCGCAATCAGACAACTGCCCGAAGGATCACCGGGTTGGCAACGGGCACAGGATGTGCTGATTGCCTCGGAACGCGCAAACAAAGCAAAAAGGAAACGGAAATGATCCTCAGACATGCAGCGCCCGCCCTTCTGGGGCTTTCCCTGATCACCGGCCCGGCACAGGCGCTGGACCTGAATGCGCTCAGCGATGCCGAAAAGGCCGAGTTTGGTAAACAGGTACGCGAATACCTGCTGGAAAACCCCGAAGTGATCATCGAGGCGATCGACATCCTTGAACAACGCAACGCCGTTGCCGAAGCGGCCGCTGACAAGGAACTGGTGCAGGCCAATGCAGATGAACTGTTTAACGACGGTTACAGCTGGGTTGGTGGCAACCCGGACGGCGATATCACCCTGGTCGAGTTCATGGATTACCGTTGTGGTTACTGCCGCCGGGCCGTCCCCGAAGTCGCCAGCCTGCTGGCCGAAGACGGCAATATTCGCCTCGTAATCAAAGAGCTTCCGATTCTGGGCGAAGCCTCGGTCATGTCGTCGCGCTTTGCTATTGCCACGAAACAGGTCGCCGGTGACGATGCCTATAAGCAAGTCCACGACGCACTTCTGGAATTCAGCGGAGAGCCGACCGAGGTCACCCTGCGCCGTATCTCGGATGGTCTTGGGCTGGACAGCGACGCGATCATTGCGGCGATGGGCGGCGACGAAGTCACCGAGGAAATCGCGCAAACCCGTGCTCTGGCCCAGCGGATGAAAATCTCTGGCACGCCGTCGTTTGTATTGGGCAGCGAAATGCTGCGTGGGTTCCTTCCCGCCGAACAGATGCTGCAAATCGCAAACGGCGTACGTGAAGATCAAAGCTGATGGTACGGGGCGGGTTTTCCGCCCCTTGCCTTTCTACAGTCCGGACAATTGTTCTGCCCTGAGAACATATTCGTCGTCAAATCGTCCAAAACTGTCATCCAACCACAGTCTGAAAGCCATGATTGGCGACGACCGGTCATAACTGCGGCTGGACACCAATTGCGTTCCCTTTGAAGCTTTGTTGAACTTTCTCTCAAGCACTCCGCTTTTGCCATTTGCGTCGGCTTTGGAACTGAGCGACTCGAAACGGCCGCGGAAATGCGTGTCAGGTTCGCAAGTCTCGATCGTTGTCATTTCTTCTATTCGCGAATGATCGTCGAACTGTTCAGTTTCCACAAAGCTGACGCCAGGATCGACCCAGGTCATCGACACCGTTTTTTGCCCGCCGTAAGTGTCGACCGTGTCCGGCGTCACCACCAAAAAGGGCCACAGTTCTTCGGGGCTGAGCCCGGTTTTCACTTTGCTGAAAAACGTCCGTCTTCTTGCAGGTAGGTACCGATCCAGCCACCCACCGGCGTAGACGGCGAACACCAGATACAGGAACAGGATCGACAGGACCGCGATTACATTCTGCAGTGCCGCGCCATCAGAACTGGTGCCGTATTGTTTCATCCAACACACAAACGGAAGCGAAAAGGCAACGGATTCCGTGGTGTTTCTGATACTCGGAAACACCAACGCGATTATCATCAAGACTGGCGTAAGGATCGCTACGAAGGCCAAACCGTATACCACTTGAAACGGTATGCCGAACAGAACGCGGTCGTCGTTCATTCCCAGAACAAGCCCTGCTATGAACGACATCAAAGCAATGGCGATCAGTCTGCGTCTTTCCCGATAAAGGCGGCGTTTCAAAGAAATCATAAAACACTCCAATCAACGTGAGCGTGTTTTGATCAGCGATTGAGGCGCGAGTTTGACGGATCTCGGGCCAATCCTCGGGAAAATGGATGAATTCAAGACAACCGAGCGCTCGGAAAACCCCAATTTCAGCGGGAATTGGCGCGTTTTCTGAAGGACCTGCCAACTAAGTTTCAAGTTCACAATTTTTGAGTTGAACGCTACTTTGGTCTCGGGCATTGAACGCACCAAAGTAATTGATCCAAAGCCAGAGGCACGCATGAGCAATAACAGAAAATCAGGTTTGTCCCGTGCAGCCGCCAAAGTGCGTGAGGCAGGCCGTACTATTCGCGGAAAGAACAAGTCACCGCGCAACACTGCGCCTCTTGGCAACGTAGCCGAAGTTGAAACGGTTGCTGAAGCTCCGTTTCCTGCAGCGGATCAGGGCATCATCGTCGACATCGGCATGAATGATGGCACAGACTCGTTCTACTACCGCAAACGGGGTTTTCAGGTCATCGCTGTTGAGGCCATTCCTGATCTTTGCTCTGCGGTGTCCAAGAAGTTTGACGAGCTGGGTATCGATGGCGTCGACATCAAAAACTTTGCCATCACCGACTCGGACGCGGATGAGGTCACGTTCTATGTGAACAATTTTGACACCGAATGGAGTTCGGTCGACGAAGAGATCGGAAGCCGTGCGGAAGGAGCTGAAAAGATCGTCGTGCCGGCGGTTGATGTCTCGAACCTGCTAGAGGATGTTTCGAGACAGATCCGCTATGTGAAGATTGACATCGAAGGCTTGGACAGCGTTGCCCTGGCGCAAATCATGTCGCTGCCGGATCGGCCACCCTATATTTCTGTCGAGAATGGCAGCTCGGACATGCTGCAGACACTGCACGAGAACGGGTATGACAAGTTCAAGTTCTCTAACCAGAAATACACGCATTATCAGACCATTCCGCCCTACTCGCCGCATGGCAAGGTTTCGGACCACGAGTTCCCTGATGGGGCGTCCGGACTGTTCGGAGAGGACCTTGAAGGCGAATGGCTATCCTATGACGATGCAATGAAGGTCCAGAAAGGCCTGAACCTCGCCGCGCAACACGCGCCGAACAACCTGTTTGCGGTTGTCATCGGCTGGTTTGACCTGCACGCCAAGCATTCGTCCGCCAAGTAAACACCGCCAGCCCTGCCCTTTGGGCAGGCGCTGAACCATCTGAGATTTCGCGGTCAGTTTGTTCGCGAAATCTCAGCCACGCTGCAACGGTAGAACTCTTATTCAGCAGCTTCCTGCACCGCGTCCAGCTCTGCCGCTTTTTTCTCGACCTCTTCGACAATGTGATCGATCATCTGGTCGTTGGACATCTTGTGGCTGGCCTTGCCCGCCAGATAAACCATACCCGCCCCGGCCCCACCGCCGGTAAAGCCGACATCGGTCATCAATGCCTCACCCGGACCGTTCACGACGCAGCCAATGATCGACAGACTCATCGGGGTCTTGATATGTTCCAGCCGTTGCTCCAGCGCTTCGACCGTCTTGATCACGTCGAAGCCCTGCCGCGCGCAGGAGGGGCACGAGATGATGTTGACCCCGCGATGGCGCAGGCCCAGAGACTTCAGGATTTCATAACCGACCTTGACCTCTTCGACCGGATCGGCAGACAGGCTGACACGGATCGTGTCACCAATCCCCATCCACAGCAGGTTGCCCAGCCCGATCGCCGATTTGATGGTGCCAGAGACCAGCCCGCCAGCCTCGGTAATTCCCAGATGGATGGGCGCGTCCGTGGCCTCGGCAATGCCCTGATAGGCGGCAGCCGACAGGAATACATCACTGGCCTTCACGCTGATCTTGAAGTTGTGAAAGTCGTTGTCTTCCAGAATGCGGATATGCTCCAACCCGCTTTCGACCATCGCCTCGGGGCATGGCTCGCCATACTTTTCAAGCAGGTGCTTTTCCAGAGAGCCCGCGTTCACGCCAATTCGGATCGAGCAATTGTGGTCGCGCGCAGCTTTAATCACTTCTTTTACACGCTTTTCGTCACCGATATTGCCCGGGTTGATCCGCAGACAGGCGGCCCCAGCCTCGGCGGCCTCGATCCCGCGTTTGTAGTGGAAATGGATATCGGCCACGATAGGAACCGGGCTTTCGCGCACGATCTCTTTCAGGGCTTTCGACGATGCTTCATCAGGCACCGACACCCGCACGATATCCGCGCCCGCCTCAGCCGCTGCCTGCACCTGCACTACGGTCGCTGCCACGTCGGTCGTCAACGTGTTGGTCATCGTCTGGACCGCAATCGGCGCATCGCCACCTACAGCAACGTCTCCGACCATAATCTGACGGGATTTGCGGCGATAGATATTGCGCCACGGGCGAACGTGATTGAGCGACATGGGGACGGGTCCAAGACAGCCTAAGTTGCGCTTTAAATAGTCCGCCTACAGGGGCATCGCAATGGCTAGATCACTCGGCGGTGTCTTCGGTGTCCTGTGCCTGAAACTCGGCCACCAACTGCGTGATCGCACTGTTCTGTTCCGCCGGAAGATCAGCCACCGCGTAAGTTTCGGCCACAGAGTCTTTGGACAGAACCACGCCCTTGGCCACGGTTCCCGGTGCACCGGCCGGACCGAAGTGTTCACCATTCATCGAGAAAAAGACAGACCCCGACGCACCTGCGCGCAGCAGCGGCGGCTCTTCGGTCAGAGGTACTTCGAACACACTGCCTTGTTCAACAGTGCCCAGAGTGCCCTCGAAAATCACACTGCCATCGGCGGCGGTAACTCGCATCCAAGCCGGGTTGACCGCAACGATCTTGAGCGTTGTGTCAATTTTCTCAACCACCTGTGGCAAGGCCGGGCGTTCAACTGTGTGAACCTCGGCCACTTCGACCTTTGGCAGTTCCTGCGGCTGGAAAGTGCCAACCGTGCGCGGATCAAGCGTAGAGATTGGTGCGTCGCGAGCGACCAGAACCGGAACGTCCAGAGCCTGCGGACGATACAGACGATCCAGCGCCTCGGCGCTGGGGGTATCAGCCACGGCAACTTCGGTAGCTGCAGTGCCAGCTGCATCCAGCGGATCAAGATCGGACAAAACCACCGGCGCCTGTTCAACCGGGCTGACCTGCACTTGCTGAATCTTGTTCAGCACGGACCAGCCGCCGTACCCAATACCGCAGATGACGGCGATCAGGACCAGAGACGATCCAATAGCCCGCGGTTCAATCTGACTGACAAGGGATTCCTTGCCCGGAACAAACGGTGTGTTGGGCGAGATGAAGGGATCGCGACCCATCGGCCCACGCGCGGGCAGACCGCCTGAAGGCTTGCGGACAACCGACGCCTCAGCCGACATGCCATGCGCAACCTCGAACCCGCTTTCCTTGCAGAAGGCGGCAAAGGTTTCATCCGGGTTCATCCCCAGATAACGGGCATAAGAACGTACATACCCGGCGATAAAGCCGGGTGTGTCAAATGCCTCTGGGTTGGAGTCTTCGATGGCAGCGATGTAGTTGGCTTTGATCCGCAATTCTCGCTGCACATCCAAAAGAGACTTGCCCATGGTCGCGCGTTCACCGCGCATCATGTCGCCAAGCCGTACCTCATAATCGTCATAGCCCTTCGGCCTGACGTCGGTATCACCTTCGGAATCGCGCTGAGATCTGCGCCCAATCATCCCTGCTGCCCCATTCTGCCTGCGCGTGTTTCGCGCTAACGGCGAATCGTCCCATTAACGATTCGTCCGTTGATTTTGTTAGCGTAAGCTTAACACGCGGCAAACACGATGCACACTTTAGCGTGAGGTTAACCTGCAAGTTCGGCGCGATTTAGCGCACAATGTGACCAAAGTTCGTCCATCGCTTGCACCAGACGGTTCATTTCGTCGGGTCCATGCACGGGCGACGGGGTAAAGCGCAGGCGCTCGGTTCCGCGGGGCACGGTCGGGAAGTTGATCGGCTGCACGTAAATTCCAAAGTCATCCAGCAGCCGGTCGCTGAGGATTTTGGTATGAACTGGGTTGCCAACGATCACTGGTACGATGTGGCTGCCATGATCGATCAGCGGCAGGCCCAGCCCTTTGAGCCGCAGCTTGAGGATTTTGGCCTGCGTCTGGTGCTGCTCGCGCAGTTCAGGCGAAATCTTAAGGTGAGCAACCGAGGCCGCAGCCCCTGCCGCAACCGCAGGCGGCAGCGAAGTGGTAAAGATGAAGCCCGGCGCATAAGAGCGCACAGCGTCACACATTTTCTCACTGGCCGCGATATAGCCGCCCATCACGCCGTAGGCCTTGGCGAGCGTGCCGTTTATGATGTCGATGCGATGCGCCAGACCATCACGCTCGGTCACGCCACCGCCGCGCGGGCCGTACATACCAACCGCGTGGACCTCGTCGATATAAGTTAAAGCGCCAAATTCGTCAGCCAGATCGCAGATCGCTTCGATCGGACCAAAATCGCCATCCATCGAGTAAACCGACTCGAACGCGATCAGTTTGGGCGCCTTGGGATCGTCTGCTTCCAGCAGCTCGCGCAGACGCTCAACGTCGTTGTGACGGAAAATGCGCTTAGCTCCACCATTGCGGCGCACGCCTTCAATCATCGAGGCATGGTTCAACGCGTCGGAGTAAATGATCAGACCGGGGAACAGTTTCGGCAACGTGCTCAGCGTTGCATCATTTGCGATATAGGCACTGGTGAACAGCAGCGCTGCCTCTTTGCCGTGCAAATCTGCCAGTTCGGCTTCCAGCCGCTTGTGATAAACAGTGGTGCCCGAGATGTTGCGTGTACCGCCCGAGCCTGCGCCGGCAGCGTCAACCGCCTCATGCATGGCATCCAGAACAACTGGATTTTGCCCCATGCCCAAATAGTCATTGCCGCACCACACGGTGATATTCTGTTGCGACCCGTCCGGGCGTGTCCGCACCGCATGTGGGAAATGGCCGTTCCGGCGTTCGATATCGATGAAAGTCCGGTAGCGTCCTTCATCATGCAGCCTGGCAATCGCTAAATCGAGCTGAGCAGTATAGTCCACCGGTGTCTCCTTACGTGCCCGACCAGTGCAATCACTGACCGGACGTTCTTTCTGACGCGTTAGCTGAACGAATCCAGATGTGCGCCGATGCGTTCCCTTGTGCCCATCACGTATAAACGACATTGGGATCACATATTTGATTTGCATCAAATATCTCGTCGCACCCGTTCCGACAAGTAAAGTTACGGCTATCGGACGCGAGGAAACGACGCAGGCAAATGCCAGCGACTCCGAGATTATACCACATTCCCGGCAAAGCGCACTGGACGGCGCTGTTTGCGCTGTTAGGGTTCCGGCAAATCTCAAAAGCAGGAGACACCCATGTCGCTGGACGCTGTTCTGAACCGCATCGACTCTGATCTGCAAACCTCGATCGACCGCCTGATGGAACTGCTGCGCATTCCGTCGATTTCTACTGACCCGGCCTATAACACACAGGTGGATCAGGCCGCCGACTGGTTGGTTGCCGACCTGCAAAGCATTGGCATCGATGCCGAAAAGCGCGCAACAACCGGCCACCCAATGGTCGTCGGCCATGTCGGAGAAGACAGTGACGCGCCCCATGTCCTTTTCTACGGGCACTACGACGTGCAGCCGGTCGACCCGCTTGAGCTGTGGAACCGCGACCCGTTCGACCCGGCCATCGAAGACACTGACAACGGCCCAGTCATTCGCGGTCGTGGCTCATCGGATGACAAGGGTCAGTTGATGACCTTCGTCGAAGCCTGCCGCGCGTGGAAAGCGGTGCATGGTACCCTGCCCTGTCGCATCACCTTTTTCTTCGAGGGCGAAGAGGAATCGGGCTCTCCGTCGCTCGTGCCGTTCCTGCGCGAAAACGCCGCCGAATTGAAAGCTGATCTGGCTCTGGTCTGCGATACTTCGATGGTGTCGCGCGGTGTGCCATCGATCGCCTCGCAACTGCGCGGGATGCTCAAGGATGAATTCACCATTATCGGTCCGCGGATCGACCTGCATTCGGGCCACTATGGCGGCCCCGGACTGAACCCGCTGCGCGAGTTGTCGAAAATTGTTGCTTCGTTCTATGACGACGAAACGGGGCGCGTCGCCGTCGAAGGTTTCTACGAAGGTGTCCACGAAGTGCCCACCGATCAGCTGCGCCAATGGGAAGGCTGCGGGTTCGACGAGACGGAATACCTGAGCTCGGTCGGCTACTCTCAGCCGCATGGCGAAAAAGGCTATTCGACGCTCGAGCAGCAATGGGCTCGCCCGACGCTTGAGGTCAACGGGTTGTGGGGCGGCTATAACGGCGCGGGATCGAAGACGGTGATCCCATCGCAGGCACATTGCAAGATCACCTGCCGCCTGGTCGGCGATATGGACCCGGACGCCCTGCGCGACAAAGTCCGTAAACATGTGGAAGAGCGTTTGTCGCCGGACGCCAAGGTTGAATGGGACAATGATCTGGAAGGGTCCCCTGCCTCGGTCATGAACCTCGACCGCCCGGAATTCGAAGCCGCCCGCGGCGCGCTGTCTGATGAATGGGGGCGTGAGGCCGTATTCACCGGCATGGGCGGATCGATCCCGGTTGTGGGCTATTTCAACACCGAACTCGGGTTGGACTCGATGCTGGTCGGCTTTGCCAATGACGACGACGCCATCCACTCACCGAACGAGAAATACGACGTGAAGAGCTTTCACAAAGGCATCCGGTCCTGGGCGCGCATTCTGGATGCACTGACGAAGAAGTAAGATGCGAGGCTCTGCCTCGCGCTCCAGGAAATTTTCGGCCAGATGAAGTACGGATCCCCTGCTTCATCTGGCTATTAATATCCCTGAGGGTCGCCCAAAGGGCGGCGGGGACAGAGCCCCCTGACCCACTTCATCACATGTGGATGACCTTGCCGTAAGCGTCCAGAACGCTTTCGTGCATCATTTCCGACAGTGTTGGGTGCGGGAAGACGGTGTTCATCAGGTCTTCTTCGGTGGTCTCCAGTTGACGGCCAACCACGTATCCCTGAATCAATTCGGTTACTTCGGCGCCAATCATGTGCGCGCCCAGCAATTCGCCCGTTTTGGCATCGAAAACAGTCTTGATCAGACCTTCAGGCTCACCCAAAGCGATGGCCTTACCATTGCCGATGAAGGGGAAGCGACCAACTTTGATGTCATAACCCAGCTCTTTGGCTTTCGCTTCTGAGTACCCGACCGAGGCCACCTGCGGCTGGCAATAGGTGCAGCCCGCGATGCTTTCGGGTTTTACCGGATGTGCATGTTTGCCAGCGATCAGTTCGGCCACCATTACACCTTCGTGGCTTGCTTTGTGTGCCAGCCACGGCGCGCCGGCGATGTCGCCGATAGCATAGAGGCCATCAACACCAGTACGGCAGAACTCATCGGTGACAACGTGGGTACGGTCGATTTTCACGCCCAGAGCTTCAAGGCCAAGGTTTTCCACGTTGCCCACGATCCCGACAGCCGAGATGACGGTATCGAAGTCGTGTTTTTCGACCTTGCCTTTAACCTCGATATGCGCGGTGACCTTGCCCTTGGCGCGGTCCAGCTGCTTGACCATCGCCTTTTCCATGATGGTCATACCCTGTTTGGTAAACGCCTTCTTGGCCAAACCGCTGATCTCGGCATCCTCGACCGGCAGCACGCGGTCCATGACCTCGACCACAGTCGTATCCGCGCCCAGCGTGTTGTAGAAGCTGGCAAATTCGATACCGATCGCGCCCGAGCCGATGACCAGTAGTTTCTTGGGCATCCGTGGCGGCTGCAGTGCGTGCTTATAGGTCCAGACCAGATCACCATCAGCCTCAAGACCCGGCAGTTCACGCGCCCGTGCACCAGTGGCCAGAACGATGTTCTTTGCAGTCAGCTCTTCAGTGCCTTTGTCGGTTTTGACCGAGACCTTGCCTTTGGCAGGGATCGTGGCCTCACCCATCAGTACTGCAACTTTATTTTTCTTCAGTAGATGGCCGATGCCACCCGACAGCTGCGCCGCCACACCACGCGATCGTTTGACGACTGCGTCCAGATCGTAATCGACCTTTTCCGCCTTCAGACCAAAATCCTTGGCGCGTTCCATCAGGTGGAACACTTCGGACGACCGCAGCAAAGCCTTGGTTGGAATACAGCCCCAGTTCAGGCAGATACCGCCCAAATGCTCACGTTCAACCACGGCAGTTTTCAGGCCCAGCTGTGCCGCACGGATAGCCGCCACATAGCCGCCTGGACCGGCGCCGATTACGATCAGATCAAAAGATTGTGCAGCCATGGTTTCCTCTCGGCACAGGTCGAATGAAATTTAGTTTACCATTAAACTAAATTTCGCAACGCATCAACACACCACCCCCGCGACAAAAGCGACGCAGGGTCAACGGTATAGGTTTCTGCAGTTTTCAGCCTATACCGGGCACGTCTCAATGGCTAGAACATAGGGGCCGGGCCTGCCCGCACATTCCTTAACACAAGTCATTCGAAAGGCTTACCATGGCCAAAACGCTAAAGGATCTCTTGCTTGCTCTGCTCAACGCCACCCTTATCCTGGTGGCACTCTGTTTGTTTCTGGGCTGGAAGCTGGCGTCGTCAGTCGAAAGCGTCACCACGGCCTTTGAAGAAAAGCTTGGCGTTGTTGCACCGCTTAAGGACGAAATTCGCGGCGTTCGTGGCGAGCTTGCCGCGCTGCGCACCGATCTCACCAATCTTCAAACAGACGGTGCTGTAACAGATATTGCCGAAAAAGTCCGGCTTTCCACGGCTTTGGTGACGCTGGACAATCTGGAGGCACGCATGCAGGACTCGCAAGCCCGCATCGCGGAAATCACGGAATCCCCGGATATGTTGATCAACACCGCCATAGAAAAATCGGCCGACGTGATCGCCGACCGAATTATTGCTGTTCGGGGATGTGTGCCGTCGTCTTAACCGGCGGCCTGCAGTTCCCGCACCGTGGCCCCGTAGCCGCCCATGTCGACATAGGCTGCCTCGGGCGCGGTCATCGGGCGTTCCAGCGCTTCGTTGCGATAAGGGAAACGACCGAATTTGCGGATCACCTCGCGATGGGCACGTGCGTGCAACAGATTGCTGGAACCACTGTCCGTCATGTTCTGACACATCAGACGGACACAACGTTCCTGATCACACAGATTCTCGGAATGCATCATCGGCAGGTAGAAGAACTGCCTCGCAGGTTCGTCGATCTTGAGGTCCCACCCTTTGTCGACCGCAC
This sequence comes from Ruegeria sp. ABF4_144, assembly GCF_056160045.1. NCBI lineage: Bacteria > Pseudomonadati > Pseudomonadota > Alphaproteobacteria > Rhodobacterales > Roseobacteraceae > Ruegeria > Ruegeria sp. ABF4_144. The sequence continues at coordinate 1,113,474 of NZ_JBSWWK010000001.1, read as the reverse complement.
ATTTGGCGGCTGACAAAGCCGCCCGATCCGAGGAGAACGCCTTTGCGCTGCCACGGAACATGTTTCGCGGGAACTGGTCCATCAGGATGATGTACGCTAGCGCCCCGCTTGGATAAGTCAGCCAAAGAGAAAACTTGCCTTCATTCGCGGCTTCCCAGGTGGTCAAAAACCGTTCGCGAATTTTAGCGTCCAAGGCGTCATCTTGAAGATACCACCCCTCGGGACTGACTTCATCCAACCAAAAACTCAATACGTCTTCAGGCCCTACCATTGCCCTAACTCCGTCGTGTTGCCCTCCCCAGGGACGTAAGGTCATTTAAAAACGTTTTACAGATTTGTAACAGTAAAAAATTGCAACACTTGCGACATAATCTTGTGTCCTAGGCAACATCTTGCGTTTCCTGTTCTGCTTCAGCGGCCTCGATAGCAACTTCTTGGGCTACCTCTAGCGCGACCGGAGAGGCCGTCGGATAGAACGGCGACATTGTTCCGGTCTCATCAACAGGGATCGCAGCACGCTGTGTCGTACGGTAGAGCGCATAGGCCGCCATGATGGCCAGCAAAGCGGCGATGAACAGGAAAAAGCCCGGAGGACCAAAGACAGCATCCCCCATCAGCCAACCGGTGATCAACGGCCCGGCAATAGCTCCGAGACCGTTGATGAACAACAAACCACCCGAAGCGGCAGCCATATCTTCGTGATTGAGAAAGTCGTTCGCATGAGCGATCAGCAGCGAATAAAGCGGGTTCGACATTCCGCCGATTACAAAGGCCGCCCCAAGTAGGATTGGGAAGGTAAACCCGAACAGCATACCCACAACGGCAGCGCACGCGCCGACCCCGGCAACCAGCATGATCAGGAACCGTCGATCCATGCGATCCGACATCCAACCTAACGGATACTGCAACACCAAGGCACCAATATAAAAGGCAGCAATAAAGGTCGAAATCTCGACCAGTGTCAGCCCTGATCGGGCACCGTAAACCGAAGCCATACCGAACTGGGCCGAAAACACTCCACCCAGAAGGAACATGCCGACGCAGCCCAGCGGAGAGCTGTTAAACAACTCTCGCAGGGTCATTGGCTTGGTCGTATCGAACGCTGGTGTGGGCGAAATCGACAGAAGGATCGGGGCGAATGAGACCGAGACCAAAATGGACGCAATTACAAAAGTGTCAAACCCAGCCGGGTCACTCAACACCACCAACCCCTGCGCACTGATGATGCCCGTCATCTGAAAAATCATATACAGAGACAGCGCCTGACCGCGGTTTTCGTTGCTGGCTGCATTATTCAGCCAGCTTTCGGCGGTGACATACACGCCGGAAAAGCAGAACCCGATGACGAAACGGCCCAGAACCCAGACAATCGGATTGGTCATCAGCGGGTACAGGATCATGACCGCCGAGATGAACGAGGCCAAAGCCGCGAACACCCGCACATGCCCGACCCGCCGGATCATCTCGGGCGCAAGGCGTGATCCGCCCAGAAAGCCCATGAAATAGGCTGACATCACAAAGGACATCTCGAGCGTCGAAAAACCCTCGATCTCACCCCGGACACCCAGGATCGTGCCCTGCAGGCCGTTACCGACCATCAGAAGCCCCATACCTAAAAGAAGCGCCCACGCGCTGGAAAGGACCTGAAGCATTGGGGTCTCCGTACTGTTAGCCGACCGGCCTTTAGGATTCGTTTTGATATGAAAAACGGCTCAGAACCAGCTTGTCTACGACATTGCGGGGGCGTGATCCCGACATCGCGGCCTTTACGGGATCAAAAGCGACGCATCCCCATATGAGAAGAAACGATATTTCTGTTCAATCGCATGGGCATAGACGTCACGCATCCGATCCTGGCCCATCAGGGCAGAAACCAACATCAACAATGTAGATTTTGGCAGGTGGAAATTGGTCATCAGCGCGTCGGTCACGTGGAATTCAAAACCGGGATAGATGAAAATGTCGGTATCACCCTCCCACGGTTCGATCTGACCCGAACGCGCTGCGCTTTCGATCAGCCGCAGTGCTGTGGTGCCTACCGGAATAACCCGCCCGCCAGCGGCTTTGGTGGCGCGGATTTCCTCGACTGCGTCTGCGCTGACCCTGCCCCATTCGGCGTGCATTTTATGAGTGGTGACGTCCTCGACCTTGACCGGCAGGAATGTGCCCGCACCCACATGCAGGGTCACATGGCTGAATTTAACACCGCGCGCCTGCAAGGCTTGCATCAGTGCCGGATCGAAATGCAACGAGGCAGTGGGGGCCGCCACCGCGCCCGAGTTGCGCGCCCAGATCGTCTGGTAATCAGTCTTGTCCTGCTCATCCGCTGGACGTTTGGCGGCGATATAGGGCGGAAGCGGCATTGCGCCCGCCTGCTCCAGCGCGGTGTCGAAATCGTCTCCTGTCAGGTTGAACCGCAGGTAGGCCTGCCCGTCCGCGACCCGATCCAACGTGGCACTGAGGTCGTCTGAGAACTGAATCTCTTCGCCCAGTTTTACCTTTTTCAGCGGTTTGATCAGCGCTGCCCATGTGCCATCCGCTTGCGGATCAAGCAAGGTGGCCTCGATCGCAGCAGACACTGGCCCCTGTGCGCTGTCGCGGTGGCGGCGACCGTTCAGTCTCGCCGGGATCACGCGAGTGTCGTTCAGCACCAACCGGTCGCCAGGTTGCAGCCACTCGGGCAGATCGAACACATGTGCGTCCGACACCGCATCACCGTTGGCCACCAGCAAACGCGCCGAGGATCGCGGATTGGCGGGCCGCGTGGCAATCAGGTCTTCGGGCAGGTGGAAATCAAAATCGCTGAGTTTCATGGCCGCGCCATACAGCGCCCTTTATCCCAGTTCAACGGTCTGATGCAGGTGCCCCGAAAGTTCGTTTCGGCTCATCCGGTTTGACAGGCTGTGCATTTGGTCCGTCCGTGACTTTGGGCGGTGGTGCTCTCAGCAGGTTGCGCAGGAACAGTGGCGCCAGCCCCGAGAGCGGATTGACCGAGACCTTCGGCTGCCGCAACGGTCCGGTCAGGGTGTAATTGAAGCCAATGATGCCTTCGCCCTTTTTGGTGAAGACACTGCCAATCGCGTTGACCAGATAGATCGGAGAGATTGCCCCGCGCAGGTTCAACAACCCGTTAACCGTGTCGATGGTGCCGTCAAAGGACAAGCCCATCGATGGCCCGACCGCACTGCCGCTGAGGACTTTGACCTGCGTTGGCGTGATCCGCATTCGGCTTTCAATGGTCGCGAAAAAGATGCCCTGCCCAGCCATTTCATCTAACAATCCAACAAGGCTGATGGCATTCAGCAGCGCAGCCATCGCCGGGGCATCTTTGATGCGGGTATCGGAGATTTTCAGGTTCACGTCATAATTGCCGGGACCTGCGACAGGTTCCAGTTGCAGGTTCATCGATCCGCCCCGCGCTTGCGTGATCATGCCGGCCGACCGCAGCACCGCACCGGCATCGCTCGATGTCAACGTCACTGCACTACGGCCCGCGCGAGGCGAGACCTGCCCTCGTACCGCAGCGCCGACGTTGACGCTGGCGTTGAAGGCACCGTTGACACCCCCGGTCGTTTGAAATGTGCCCTTGAACCCGGTCAGGGCAATGGTTTCGGTGACTTGCAGGCGGTCCAGCGTCACATCCATCCGGGGTCCGGGCCCGGACGCTCCTCCGCCACCACTACTGCCGAAAGTCGCTTGGCCGAGGTTCATCACGCCCCCCAACACACGGATGTCTGGTACCGCACCGCCGCTATTGACCAGTTCAGCCGGAACCGCCAGCCAATCGCCCAGATCGAAAGAGCTGAACTGGACACGATCAAAATCCCCGTCGCGGAATGATATCGATGCGGTGGTGCGCAACCCTGCGGCGTTCAGCTTGAGCTCATCGACGCTCAGGTTGCTGCCCAGCGTCGCCGCAACCGTCATCGAGCCAGTCGTGCCAGCCCCTTTGCGCCAACCCAGCTCGGGGATGGCAAGCGCAACGCCCGCCAGATTGGACGTTGCTGTCAATTTTGGCGGTGTACCTGCTCCGATACCCAACGTGATATCCGCAGTGCCTTGCCCGGTCAGCATTCCCTTAGGCAATCCGGCCTTCAACTCAGTCATCAGCCGGGGCGACAGCTCGATTTGTCCGGTCAGTTCGCTGCGCTGCGGTTCAGTGCCGCCAATGGGCTGGCGCCAAGTGGCCTGCAGCGGAACGTCGCCAAACAACCCATTGCCCGAAACCTCGACCCCGGTCTGATCGCCCTGAAGATCAAGCCGGGCGGCGCTGACAGAAAATCCGGGCACCAGTCGGTCGCTTTGCACGTTGTCGATCTCACCCAGGAAGTGGAATTCGGTTTCTTCGAATTTCAGACCCTTTTTCATCGGCAGAGACAGCGTACCGGTCAGGCTGACCTGACCGTCCGCCAGATCGACCGGCAGGTTCGCCTTAGTCAGCAACTCCAACGGCGGCCGGTCCAGCAGCGAGAGTGCGGCCGTGGCGCTGCCCTTGGCAGCGATCCGGGTGATCGACGGCGACACTCCTTTGATTTCCGTGTCCGGTATAATGAAAGAGGTGCCAGTGGCATCAATCGCGCCACCCTGATCCGCAATAACAACCCCCGATTCTGCAGTAGCCGTGAACCGGCTATCAATCAGGCTGGCTTGTCCTTGCGCATTAACAAGTGGCGGCAAGGTCTTGGCAAACCTTATCTTTGCCTTCTCGAACCCAAAGTCCAGATAGATTTCAGGCTTGCTTTCCGGCTGCAGCCGCATGGCAAAATCGACATCCGAGAACTGCCCTTCATACAGGTTGTCCGCAACCCATTTCCTCGGTTTCGGCGCCAGACGGTCCGGCCAGTAATTCAACAACTGATCCGCGTTCATGTGGTCCAGATGCGCGTCCACCTGCGCGGCCCAGCCTCGCGGTTCGCCCGTCAGCTCGCCCGTGCCAAGCAGACGGTAATTGGCATCTTCCACCATGATCTGCCCCAGACGCAGCTCGAACGGGGCCAGTTTCATCTGCATGTCCAGTTCGGCCCGAGCCAGTTTCAGCGATTCAGGGAACAGGTTGGCCGGGTTGATGTTGATACTGTTGAAGCTCAGTTGTGAGGTCAGGCTCTCTAGGCTGCCGTTTTCAATGCCGTTCAAAAAGGCTTTGCCCTCACCCTGAAACGCACCCCAGGCCGAGACCACGGATACTTCGTTGAAGTCCAGTTCCTGACGGTTTGGAGTGTAAGTGAAATACGTGCTAGCCGACTCAAACGGGATCGGACGTGTTTCCTGTGTGGGTTGCAACGCGCCCGCGCCAAGGTTCAGCGTTGCAAATAGCGGACCCAGCGCCGCATTGCCGTCAACGCTGCCGCGCAGCGCGCCCGAGATCGGCGCTTGGAGGACCTGCAGCCACGACAGGGCGAGGCTTTGCCCCGCGATGTCTTCTGCGGGCAGATCGGTAATCGCAACACCAAAACGTGCCTGTGGCGTACCCAGAACACTGGTGTAATTAGCCTCGATCGAGCTGGCATAGTCGCGCCCGGTCAGAACCGAAAACCCGGTGGCCAGGTGCATTTCGTCACCGCTACGGGTTATCGTGATGTGGCCGCCATCAAAGACCCAGGCACGACCAAGGCGCAGGTCTTTGTAGTCCAGCGTTAAGGATTCCAAATCGACCGAACGCAGGCCGGACAGGATGGGCGACAGGAACACATCGTCCGATTGATCGATCAATTTTGCCAGGTCGGGCGCTTCGTGAACTGGGGCGCTGCCCGATCCAACGGTCAGAGACAACGCCCCATCCAGACCACGCGTCAAATCGAACTGCGCCCCCCTTACGGTGATGCGGCGCGGGCGAATCTGCCCCCGGAGCAAACCGCGCATGGACAGCCGGGTGCGCAGGTCCGAGACCCTCGCGATCTGCTGCCCTGCGGCATCGCTGATCGTCACATCGGTCAATTTCAGACGTGGTCGCCACTCTTCGTTGACGATGAAACTGGCATCGCCAAAACGGATTTTCAGTCCACCCAGACTTTGTTCCAGCCGTTGCTCAACCTTGTTACGCACCCATTCCGGCGCGTGTAGGTTTTGCCCGAACAAAAAGAACCAGGCCACAAACGCCAGCAGGCCAAGCGACAGAACCGTCCAAATGGAAAAATGCGCAGCGATACGACGTTTCGAGCGACGGCGCCGGGGTTTCTCCGGTTGCGTCGCACTTTTGTCCTCGTGCTGCACCAATTTTTTATCCACGCCTTCCAACCCGCTTGCGCCGCCCTATGATCTCGGGCAGCCCTTAAAAAACTTTAGCGGAGTTTCCAATGCCCGACATTTCAGACATCGCCCCGGATTTCACTTTGCCCCGCGACGGAGGCGGCGAGGTCACCTTGTCTGCCCTGCGCGGCGGCACTGTGGTTCTGTTCTTCTATCCCCGCGATGATACGCCGGGCTGCACCAAGGAATCCATCGGTTTCTCGGAACAACTTCAAGCCTTTGCCGATGCGGGCGCTCAAGTTTTTGGCATCTCGCGCGACAGCGTCGCTAAGCACGACAAGTTCGTGGCCAAACACAATCTGACCACACCGCTGTTGTCGGATGAGGGATCGTCGGTCTGCGAGGATTACGGCGTATGGGTTGAAAAGAACATGTACGGCCGCAAGTCGATGGGGATCGAACGCTCGACCTTTATCATTGACGCCGATGGCAAGATCGCGCGCGTCTGGCGCAAGGTCAAAGTACCCGGTCACGTCGACGAGGTGCTCGAGGCCGTACGCGCCCTTTAGACCCCTCGACCAAGGCCGCCATCCAGTCTATCAGCTGCGCATACATCTATGCGGAGAAAGACAGGTGTCCAAGACGCTAACACAGATGGCGACCGAGGTTCTAACCACAGCGGATGGGCGGGAGAAAACCGCCCTGTCCAAACGCTTCGCCGCCGCATGGTTTTCATCGCGCAAGGGTGAGGCCCCGGCGATTGAGATCGGCACCGCGAGACCCCCGCTGCAACCGGCACGCCCGGATCAACCCGAGCTGCTATCCCCGCGCGAGGTGCCAAAACGCAAACCCGGAACCGAGGCGGGCCGCATCGCCCTACTGCACGCCGTCGCGCATATCGAGTTGAACGCGGTGGACCTGCATTGGGACATCATCGCGCGGTTCGGTCACGTGCCGATGCCGATCGGCTTTTATGACGACTGGGTCAAATGCGCCGAGGAGGAATCGCGCCATTTCGAAATGGTGTGCGATTGTCTGGAAAACATGGGCAGCCACTATGGTGCCCTGCCCGCCCATGCCGGCATGTGGCGCGCCGCCGAAGACACAGCCGAAGATCTTATGGGACGGCTAGCCGTGGTTCCGATGGTCCTTGAGGCGCGCGGACTGGACGTCACGCCCGGCATGATCGGCATTTTCCGCAAAGCCAAAGACGAAAGGGCCATCGCCGCGCTTGAGGTCATCTATGCCGAAGAAGTCGGCCACGTGGCCTATGGTTCGAAATGGTTCCATTTCCTATGCGGGCGCGAAAATGCCGACCCCAAGGACGTGTTTCACCAGCTGGTACGGCGCTATTTCCACGGGGTACTCAAACCCCCGTTCAACGAGGAAAAGCGGGCCGAGGCCGGGCTGCCGCCAAACTTCTACTGGCCGCTGACCGAAGACCTGCCACCACCCGGGACTGCACCTTAAACGCACGCAACTTGACGTTATCGGCAATTTCCCGCCGAGAATTGGCGGGAATATGAGGCTTTCTTGTGTGAACTGGTTAACAAACTTGCCCAAAGCACACGCCCGTTCTATGCAATGCGCCCAAGGGACGGACATCACTCACAACCGGTCCCGATCTTGGGGATGAGAGGTAAAGACGCGTGCGAACACGTCTGGCAATCAAACTACACTCACTGCTTGAGCGGCATTTCCCGGAGCGCCGGGTCTTCCTGAAATCTGACAACGACACGCGATTCATCCGGCTGAGTTCGGAAACCCAAGTCGCAGCCGTCGCCGGTGTGGCGGTAATCGTTGGCTGGACAGCGGTCGCCACCGCGACCTTGCTGATGGACAGCATCGGATCGGGCAATTTCCGTGAGCAGGCTAAACGGGATCAGGCCACCTATCAGGAACGCCTGAACATCCTGTCCGCTGAACGCGACGCCCGCGCACAAGAGGCACTGGCCGCACAAGACCGGTTCAACGCGGCGCTGAAGCAGATTTCGGCCATGCAGTCAGAATTGCTGGCTTCGGAAAACCGCCGGCGCGAGCTTGAGACCGGAATCGAGGTCATCCAGACCACCCTGCGTGCGACCATGAAACAGCGCGAAGAAGCCCGCACCGAACTGGCCAGCGTTCAGGTCGAGGCCGATGATGGTGAGATGTACGTGACCGCGCTGGCCTCGCCCGAGCAGATGACATTTATGACCGAGGCTCTGGCCCGCACAGCGCAAGAGCGCGACCAGATTGCGGCCGATGCCCGGGACGCGCTGGACCAGCGCGACGAGCTTGAGCTGGAGATCCAGCTGATGCAGGAACGCAGTGACGAGATTTTCCGCCAGCTCGAAGAGGCGATGGTGATCTCGGTCGAACCACTGGACAAGATGTTCCGCCAAGCCGGTATGCCCACCGACCGTATTATTGAAGAGGTCCGCCGCGGTTACAGCGGTATGGGCGGACCCCTGACACCCATCTCATTCAGCACGCGCGGCGAGGACCTGACCCCCGACGAGATTCGCGCAAATGTATTGCTGCAGCAGATGGATCAGCTGAACCTGTACCGCCTTGCCGCCGAGAAAGCGCCGTTCGCCAATCCGGTGAACTCCGTGGTGCGGTTTACAAGTGGTTTCGGTACCCGCCGTGACCCGAAAACCGGCGGGCGGCGCATGCATAATGGCGTTGATTTTGCCGGTCCGCAGGGCACGGATATCTTCGCAACCGCAGATGGCGTCGTCACACATGCAGGCTGGCAATCCGGTTTCGGACGCATGGTCAAGATCCGCCACGCCTTTGGAATTGAGACACTTTACGCCCATAACACCAAGATCCGCGTCAAGGTTGGTCAAAGGGTCTCGCGCGGGGATCATATTGCTGATATGGGTAGCACCGGACGGTCTACCGGCACGCATCTGCACTATGAGGTGCGCGTAAACGGAAAACCTGTAAACCCAATGACTTACATCAAGGCTGCGAGAAATGTTTTCTAAGAGCAAAATCAACGAGCCCGGATCGAATGCACCCGAGGCGGCAAAACCTGCCGCTCCGGCCACACCGGCGACCCCTGCACCGGCGGAAAACAAGGCCAGCACCGCGCCCAAGCCCAAGCCTCCGGCATCGGTTCTGTCCTCGGACCTGCACATCACAGGCAACCTGAAGACCACCGGCGACATTCAGGTCGAAGGCACTGTCGAAGGCGACATCCGCGCGCATCTGCTGACCATCGGTGAAACCGCCACCATCAAGGGCGAAGTCACTGCTGACGACGTCGTAATCAACGGCCGCATCGTGGGCCGCGTGCGTGGTCTGAAAGTGCGTCTGACCTCGACCGCACGTGTCGAAGGCGACATCATCCACAAGACCATCGCCATCGAAAGCGGTGCGCATTTCGAAGGATCTGTGCAGCGTCAGGACGACCCGCTGAACCCGGGCCGCAGTGCCAAGGCCGGCGCCAACCCGGCGGCCGAAGTCAAGCAGTAACGCTGACCCGATATCCGAATGTACAAACGCCGCGGGTCATCCTGCGGCGTTTTTCTTTTGCCCTTGCCGACAGGACAGGTCGGTATAGGGTTCTGACATGTTGATCTTTTTCTCGATCCTCCTGCTGATCGCAGGCTTTTTCCTGTACCGCTACAGGTCCAGGTCACAGGCGCGGCAAGAGCTGCTGGCTACTCCGCTAACCGATCACCAACGCAAGATGATCGAACAGCAGGTGCCGCTGATCCGCCGCCTGCCCCGTGACCTTCGCGCCAAGCTGGACGGCAAGGTGAACCTGTTTTTGGATCAGGTGCAGTTTCACGGCTGCGACGGGCTGGAAGTCACCGAAGAGATGGAACTGGCCATCGCCGCGCAGGCCAGCCTGCTGCTGGTCAACAGCGACCAATGGTATGATCACCTGACGACGATCCTGATCTATCCAAACGCCTTCAAATCGCGCCAACGCAGGCAGGAAGGCTATGTCGTCAGCGAAAAAGAAATCGTGCGCACCGGCGAAAGCTGGGATCGCGGCCCCGTGATCCTGTCGTGGCGGCACAGCAAAGCCGGTGCCGCAAATGACCATGACGGTCAAAATGTCGTGCTGCACGAGTTTGCGCATCAGGTCGACGACCTCTCGGGTGGCACCAACGGTGTTCCGATCCTGAGCGACGGGCAGAGCTTTGCCGAATGGGAGCGCGTTTTCCTGACAGCCTATGACGCCCATGTGCGCGCTGTCGAACACGGTCGGCACACTGTCATTGATCCCTATGGAGCGACCGGCCACGAAGAGTTCTTTGCCGTTTCGGTCGAGGTCTTTTTCGAACAGCCGCAACAGCTGAAGGCTGCCGTGCCCGAGGTGTATGAACAGCTGTCGAAATTGTTTCGTCTGGACCCCGCAAATTGGGGTTAGACGCCCGTTCAAACCCGGTGGCTCATTTCTGAAAACGGTGTCTGAAATTTCCCCGTTTTCCATCGTTTCACAAAATGCGTTTTTTGAATTAACCTTAAATCAGTGTTTTCAGGAGGGATTTTCATGTCATCAAAACTCATGGCCGAGTTTTTCGGAACGTTTTGGTTGGTACTGGGTGGCTGCGGCAGCGCCGTACTGGCAGCAGGCGTCGCGGATGTGGGCATCGGCTGGTTGGGCGTTTCCTTTGCCTTCGGCCTCACGGTTCTGACCATGGCTTATGCGGTCGGCCACATCTCGGGCGGGCATTTCAACCCAGCGGTCAGCCTAGGACTGATGATGGGCGGCAGGTTCCCGGCCAAGGACTTGATCCCTTATTGGATCGCACAGGTGATCGGCGCCATTGCCGCCGCAGCCGTCTTGTATCTGATTGTCAGCGGCGCTCCGGGGTTCGAGGGTGTCGGTGGATTTGCGTCGAACGGATACGGCGAGGCATCGCCCGAGGGCTACTCGATGATGTCAGCGCTGGTGATTGAGATCGTGATGACCGCGTTCTTCATCATTGTCATTCTGGGCGCTACATCCAACTTTGCGCCCGACGGGTTCGCTCCGATCGCCATTGGCCTGTGCCTGACGCTGATCCACCTGATCTCGATCCCGGTGACGAACACGTCGGTCAACCCGGCACGGTCCACCGGTGTAGCCCTGTTCGCAGATGCTCCAGCCCTTGGACAACTCTGGCTGTTCTGGGTTGCTCCGCTTATCGGTGCGGCCATCGGGGCTCTGATCTGGCAGGCCATGGGCGACGATTGAGATAAAAAAAGCCCCGAAGCGGAAGGCTTCGGGGCTTTTTCTTTATTCGGTGACAGTGACCTTTTTCATCACGTCCGGCTGACCGATCACAGCGCCGTTTGGGCCATCGCCCCGCTTGATCGCATCGACCACATCCATGCCGTCGGTCACCTGACCAACAACCGTGTACTGGCCGTTCAGGAACGGACCCGGTTCGAACATGATGAAGAATTGCGAGTTCGCACTGTCGGGGTCTTGCGCCCGCGCCATCCCCACAACCCCACGGTCATAGTTATAGTCCGAGAACTCTGCAGGCAGGTTCGGGCGGTCAGACCCACCTGTGCCGGCGCGTCGCATATCACCGCCAACACGGCCATATTCGACGTCTCCGGTCTGGGCCATGAAGCCGTCGATCACACGGTGAAACACCACGCCATCATATTTGCCTTCAGCGGCCAGAGCACTGATCTGCTCGACATGTTTGGGGGCTAGATCTTCGAACAGGTCGACGGTGACGACACCGTTGGCGCCCTCCCCCTCGATCTCGATCTCAAGCCCGGTGGCCAGCGCAGGGCTGGCCAGCAGGGCAAAAGCGGCGGCCAGCTTATACATCTGCGGCCACCTTGACGCTGATCATGCGATCCGGGCTCGCAGGCGGCTCACCACGTACGATGGCATCCACATGCTCCATCCCGTCGATGACACGGCCATAAACGGTGTATTGGCCGTTCAGGAAGTGGTTGTCCTTGAAGTTGATGAAGAACTGCGAGTTGGCCGAGTCTGGGTTCTGCGAGCGTGCCGCACCCAGCGTGCCACGGTCATGCGGCAGCTTCGAGAATTCGGCCGGAACGTTGGGCAGCGACGACCCACCGGTGCCCGCCATACGCAGGTTGAACCCGTCTTCCATGTCGCCATGCTGTACGTCGCCGGTTTGCGCCATGAAACCGTCGATCACACGGTGAAAAGCTACGTTGTCATACTCACCACCGCGCGCCAGATCTTTCATCCGTGCAGAGTGCAGCGGAGCCACATCGGGCAGCAGTTCGATGACGACGTTGCCGCCCTTCAGTTCGATGATGATTGTGTTTTCGGGATCCTTAATCTCGGCCATGAGGCCCTCCTGTCGTTTGGTCTTGAGCAAATACCTATTCGCCATGCACATGAATGCCAAGTGACGCATTGACCTGAGGGCAAAATGCAGGAAAAGAACCGCCTAAATCTGTTTCACATTTCCGAGGATTGCACGATGGGCTGGAAAACTCTCGACGACATGGACCTGAACGGCAAACGCGTGTTGGTGCGCGTCGATATCAACGTCCCGGTGGTGGATGGGGTCGTCACCGACGCAACCCGCATTCAGCGCATTGTGCCAACGGTTCGCGATATTCTGGCCGCGGGCGGCAAACCGATCCTGCTGGCGCATTTTGGGCGCCCGGGCGGTGAACGCCGCGAGAACCTGTCGCTGAAGCAACTGGTCCCCACGCTGCAAGATGCCTTTGGCTCTACTGTCCTTTTCGCCGCAGATTGCGTTGGTACCGAGGCTGAACTGGCCGCCGAGGCGCTGCAACCCGGTCAGGTGTTGCTGCTGGAAAACACCCGCTTCCACGCGGCTGAAACCAAGAACGACGCTGATCTGGCCGCAGGAATGGCCAAGCTGGGCGAGGTCTATTGCAACGACGCGTTTTCGGCTGCTCACCGCGCCCACAGCTCGACCGAGGCTATCGCCCGCCTGCTCCCCTCGTGCGCTGGTCGTCTGATGCAGGCCGAGCTTGAGGCGCTGGAAGGCGCTCTGGGCGCGCCCAAGCGTCCTGTGACCGCCGTGGTGGGCGGTGCGAAAGTATCGACCAAGCTGGAACTGCTGGGCAACCTGATCAGCAAGGTAGATTATCTGGTCATCGGCGGTGGCATGGCGAACACCTTTCTTGTTGCTCAGGGCGTGAACGTAGGCAAATCGCTGGCCGAAACCGCAATGAAAGACACCGCGGCCGAGATCCTGGCCAAAGCCGAAAGCGCGGGCTGCACCATCGTTTTGCCAACTGACATCGTTGTCGCGGAAAAGTTCGAAGCCAACGCCCCGTATCAGGTACTGCCAGCGGATCAATGCACCAATGACGGCATGATCCTGGACGCAGGTCCGGATAGCGTTGTAGCGATTACCGAGATATTCGCCGAAAGCCAGACCCTGATCTGGAACGGACCGCTGGGCGCGTTTGAGATCGAACCTTTCGACGCAGCCACCAATGCTGCAGCGCTGAAAGCCGCAGCGCTGACCCGTTCGGGCCAGCTGGTGTCGGTCGCGGGCGGTGGTGACACGGTCGCTGCGCTGAACGCTTCGGGGGCGGCCAAGGACTTTTCGTACATCTCCACCGCTGGTGGCGCGTTCCTTGAATGGATGGAAGGCAAGACCCTGCCCGGCGTTGCTGCGCTGGAAGGCTAAACCGCGCAATTTGGTCGCGCGTCGAAGCTCGTGGTAAACTCTCCCCATTAAGGTGGAGATTTTGCCATGAGAGTTTTTGCCTGCCTGATCATTGCCCTGTTTCCCCTGCCCGCCATTTCCCAATCCAGTTGCAGCGGGCAGACCCAGCTTGATGCGAACTTTTGCGCCAAGGAGAAATGGGAGATCGCTGACCGCGAGCTGAACAGGCTCTGGAAAGAGATCAAACCGAAAGCAGATGCACGTGGAGACGGCCCGGCCCTGTTGACCGAGCAACGCGCCTGGCTGAAAACCCGCGACGCTGCTTGTGAGCCCGAGTTGAAAAGCGACGGCAGTGCTGCGCCTATGTTTTATTGGGCCTGCATGGAACAGCAAACCCTGACCCGCAATCAGGCATTGGAGGCATGGCGCTAGGCGCGGGTCATCAACAATTTTGGAAAATTGCGAATCAAGGGATTCACAACCCGAATCACCTGTGACATAGTGCGACCAGATGCTCGCAAAGGGCACGTTATTGAGGCAGTTCATACGGCGGTAAACAGAGTGTCCCGTTCCCATCGGCCCGGTTTGGGCGCAGTCGTTTTCTTCATGGTGGCGTTTATGCTGGGTGTGTACTTCACCTTTGCCGCCGTGCAGGGCGACTATGGCCTGTTCCGGCGGGTCGAGATTGCGGCGGAACGGGACGCCCTGTCACGCGACCTGGCCAAACTTGAGGCTGAGATCGCCGAGATGGAAAACCTGACCCGCCGCCTTTCGGATACCTATCTGGACCTTGACCTGCTGGATCAGCAGGCGCGCTCGGTTCTGGGCATGATCCGTTCGGATGAGATCGTCATTCGCTGATCCCCCTCAAGATTCTCAACAAAAGATACCTAGGTACCGGCGTCATACCCAACAATTTACGGCCTGTTTCCGCAGGATCGGACGCTGCGTCACATTTACCCTCGCCAGAAAGCCGCAAATGCTTTAAGAGATAGTTTAACGCTAAACTATCTGTCCGGAAGGGGGAGATCGCCACGATGGCTGCGCGAAAAACCACAAAGAAACCAAATGTTTCTGCGGAAGAGCTTAAAACCTACTACCGCGAAATGCTTCTGATCCGCCGATTCGAGGAAAAAGCGGGCCAGCTGTACGGCATGGGTCTGATCGGTGGGTTCTGCCACCTCTATATCGGACAAGAAGCCGTTGTTGTGGGCCTCGAGGCCGCAGCCAAAGAAGGCGACAAGCGTATCACCTCTTACCGCGACCACGGTCACATGCTGGCCTGCGGAATGGAGCCCGGCGGCGTGATGGCCGAATTGACCGGACGCATCGGTGGTCTGTCCAAAGGTAAGGGCGGCTCCATGCACATGTTCTCGAAAGAGAAGCATTTCTATGGCGGCCACGGCATCGTCGGCGCGCAGGTCCCACTGGGCGCGGGTCTGGCATTTGCTGACAAGTACAAGGAAAATGGCGGCGTGACCTTCACCTACTTCGGTGATGGCGCAGCTAACCAGGGTCAGGTTTATGAAACGTTCAACATGGCTGCCCTCTGGGATTTGCCGGTGGTTTTCGTGATCGAGAACAACCAGTACGCCATGGGCACGGCGCAGGCGCGCTCGACGTCTTCCGCTGACATCTACCACCGTGGTCAGGCCTTCGGAATCCCCGGCGAAATGGTCGACGGCATGGATGTTCTGGCTGTAAAAGCCGCGGGCGAAAAAGCCGTCGCCCACTGCCGCGCAGGCAAAGGCCCCTACATCCTTGAGATTAAAACCTACCGCTACCGCGGCCACTCGATGTCCGACCCGGCCAAGTACCGTACCCGTGAAGAGGTTCAGAAGGTCCGCGAACAAAGCGACCCGATCGAACATGTGCGCGAGCTGCTGCTGACCGGCAAGCACGCCACCGAGGATGACCTGAAGGCGATCGACAAAGAGATCAAAGAGATCGTCAATCAGGCCGCCGAATTCTCGAAAGAAAGCCCCGAGCCTTCCGTCGAAGAGCTCTGGACCGACATTTACGCCTGAGAGGACGATTAAGACATGGCAACCGAAATTCTCATGCCCGCCCTTTCGCCCACGATGGAAGAGGGCACGCTGGCCAAATGGCTGGTCAAGGAAGGCGACACCGTATCCTCGGGCGATATCATGGCCGAGATCGAAACCGACAAAGCGACGATGGAGTTCGAAGCGGTCGATGAAGGTATCGTCGGCAAGATCCTGATTGCCGAGGGCACCGAAGGGGTCAAGGTCAACACCCCTATCGCGGTTCTGGTTGAAGAAGGCGAAGACGCCTCTGCCCTGCCCGCGGCTGCGCCCGCAGCCGCAGCGGTGACTGAGGCCGCCCCTGCGGCGGTTGAGACCCCAGCTCCTGCCGCTGCCCCCGCAGCTCCGGTCGTCGACTTGTCGCCCGACTGGCCCGCAGATGCGGAAATGAAATCCGAAACCGTCCGCGAAGCGCTGCGCGACGCAATGGCCGAGGAAATGCGTGGGGACGAAGACGTCTACCTGATGGGCGAGGAAGTCGCCGAATATCAAGGCGCTTACAAAATCTCGCAAGGTCTGCTGGACGAATTCGGCTCCAAACGCGTGATCGACACCCCGATCACAGAACACGGTTTCGCTGGTATCGCGGTTGGTTCGGCATTTGGTGGCCTGAAACCCATCGTCGAGTTCATGACCTTCAACTTCGCCATGCAGGCGATCGACCAGATCATCAACTCGGCCGCCAAGACTCTCTATATGTCCGGCGGTCAGATGGGCTGTCCCATCGTGTTCCGTGGCCCCAACGGTGCCGCCGCCCGCGTAGCCGCGCAGCACTCTCAGGACTACGCCGCGTGGTACATGCAGATCCCCGGCCTGAAAGTCGTCATGCCCTATTCTGCAGCCGACGCCAAAGGTCTGCTGAAGTCGGCCATCCGCGATCCCAACCCGGTGGTCTTCCTGGAAAACGAAATCCTCTACGGTCGCTCGTTCGACGTCCCACAAGTGGATGACCTGACCATCCCGCTGGGCAAGGCCCGCATCTGGCGCGAAGGTTCAGACGTGACCATCGTCAGCTTCGGCATCGGCATGCAGTTTGCATTGGAAGCCGCCGACAAGCTGGCCGAAGAAGGCATCAGCGCCGAAGTGATCGACCTGCGCACCATCCGCCCGATGGACACCGGCGCGATCATCAACTCGGTGATGAAAACCAACCGTCTTGTCACCGTCGAAGAAGGCTGGCCGCAGGGTTCGGTCGGCAGCTACATCAGCTCGGTCGTGATGCAGGAGGCGTTCGACTATCTCGACGCGCCGGTCATCAACTGCACCGGCAAGGACGTTCCGATGCCCTACGCCGCGAACCTGGAAAAGCTGGCCCTGATCACCACGGATGAGGTGATCGCCGCCGTCAAACAAGTGACCTATCGGTAAGGAGCGACCATGCGGCCACTGGACCCGCCTGACTTTGTTGAAACCAATGAAACGGCCCACGAAATGGTCCGTTTCTGGATCGCAGATGAAGAGCATCAAATAACTTTGAATATCGGCCTCTTCGATCCCGAGGACGAACCCCGCCTTTGGGGTTCCATCTTGGCAGACATTGCACAGCATGCCGTCAACGGCATGCTACAGGATCGTCCGGACGCGGGGTCGGCAGATCAGCTTCTTGCACAAATCGAAGGCGGATTTGCGGATCGTTTGAATCAATACCCGGAGTTTTCGGGATCGCTCCAAGGGAGTAAACACTAATGCCCACAGAAATTCTGATGCCCGCCCTTTCACCGACCATGGAGGAAGGCACGCTTGCCAAATGGCTGGTCAAGGAAGGTGACACCGTTTCTTCCGGCGACCTGCTGGCCGAAATCGAAACCGACAAGGCCACGATGGAGTTCGAAGCCGTTGACGAAGGCACGATCGGCAAAATCCTGATCCCGGAAGGCTCTGAAGGGGTCAAGGTCAACACCGCCATCGCGGTTCTGCTGGAAGACGGCGAAAGCGCCGATGATATCGCCGCCGCCCCTGCCGCAGCTCCAGCGGCTGCCCCAGCAGCCGCCGCGGGCAACGAGGCTGCCGCGCCAGCGGCGTCCGAGGCGCCAGCCCCTGCTCCGGCTGCTCCGGTCAAGGCGGATGGCGGTCGTATCTTCGCTTCGCCCCTTGCCCGTCGGATCGCGGCGCAGAAAGGCTTGGATCTGGCGCAGATCACCGGCACTGGGCCACATGGCCGTATCGTCAAAGCAGATGTGGAAAGTGCTTCGGAGGCTCCGGCAGCAGCTACCTCGGCCCCCGCGGCTGCAGCAGCAGCGGCGCCAGCGGCAGCACCTGCAGGTCCCTCAGCAGACGCAGTAGCCCGCATGTACGAGGATCGCGAGTACGAAGAGATCAAGCTCGACGGTATGCGCAAGACGATTGCCGCACGCCTTAGCGAGGCCAAACAGACTATCCCGCATTTCTACCTTCGTCGTGATATCAAGCTGGATGCACTGCTCAAGTTCCGCAGCCAGTTGAACAAGCAGCTGGAAGGCCGGGGCGTGAAGCTCAGCGTCAACGATTTCATCATCAAGGCAGTTGCCAACGCTCTGCAACAGGTTCCCGCCTGTAACGCGGTATGGGCTGGTGATCGCGTTCTGCAACTGAAGCCTTCAGATGTGGCAGTTGCTGTCGCAATCGAAGGTGGCCTGTTCACACCGGTCCTGCAGGATGCAGACACCAAGTCGCTTTCCGCATTGTCGACCGAGATGAAAGACTTGGCCTCCCGCGCCCGCGAGCGCAAGCTGGCACCTCATGAGTACCAGGGCGGTACCTTTGCGATCTCGAACCTCGGCATGTTCGGCATCGACAATTTCGACGCCATCGTGAACCCGCCCCATGCCGGTATTCTGGCTGTGGGCTCCGGCGTGAAAAAACCGGTTGTGGGTAATGACGGAGAGCTGGCTGTAGCCACCGTGATGTCAGTCACCATGTCGGTTGATCACCGTGTTATCGACGGGGCACTCGGAGCTGAATTGCTACAGGCTATCGTCGATAATCTGGAAAACCCAATGGTCATGCTGGCCTGACCCCATTTCTCCCGCCGGGGCCACCCCCGGCGGGGTCTCTCTCGCGAGATCAGTGCTAATACGTGAGCCAAAGTGATCGCGAGCTTGATTGTTTAAACAACCAATTTTCCCCACCTTTGCTTCTGACGGTTTTCGCTAACCAAAGGTGGATCATGCGTATTTCTGACTTCAGCATAACTTTGCTTGTGGTGGCAATTTTGGCGACCAACACAACAACGGCGGCGTTGGCAAAACCAAACAGCTATCCGGGTGAGAATTCCAAGTTCAAGTCTGTTGATCCTGCGGCCATTGCACAACAGAAAGTCGAACGCGAAAAGCGCATTGAGTTGCGAAAAAAGGAGCGCGAGGAACGACGTCGCGAGCGGCAGAACCGGAGGAACAACCGCTCGAACTGAGTGTTACTTGTCTTTGCCCAGCATGTGATCCATCGAGATGGACGGCTGATCGCAGCCGGCCTCGCCCACGATCTTAGCAGGAATGCCAGCAACGGTCGTGCAGGCCGGAACCTCTTGCAGCACCACTGAACCGGCGGCGATGCGGCTGCAATGGCCGACCTCAATATTGCCCAAAACCTTGGCGCCAGCTCCGATCAGGACACCGTCACCAATGGTGGGGTGGCGCTGCTCTTCTTCCTTGCCGGTCCCGCCGAGGGTCACCGAGTGCAACATGGACACGTTGTCGCCAACCACAGCCGTTTCACCGATCACGATGGAATGCGCGTGGTCGATCATGATACCCTTGCCGATCTTCGCAGCGGGATGAATGTCTATCCCGAAAATCTCAGACGAACGCATCTGGAAGAAGTACGCCAGATCATGGCGGCCCTTGTTCCATAGCCAATGCGCCACGCGATAGGCCTGCATCGCCTGATAACCCTTGAAGTACAGGATCGGCTGCAACAGACGGTGGCACGCCGGATCGCGTTCATAGACGGCCATAAGATCCGCGCGCGCCGCTTCGATCAGCGAGGCGTCATCCGCATACGCTTCGTCCACGATTTCACGCAGCACCATCATCGACATCTCGTTCGAGCACAGTTTGGCCGATACCCGGTACGACAAGGCCCGCTCTAGGCTGCGGTGGTGCAGAATACAGGCGTGCACCAAACCGCCCATCAGAGGCTCATTCTCGACGGCCGCCTGAGCTTCGGTGGTTATACGGGTCCAGACCGGGTCAACCGGTGTCACGTGACTGCGCTTTTCCAACATGGCTTTTGATCCTTTGCTGCGCCTAGAATGCCATTTAGTTGTAAAAACACCAAACGCAAACCCGTGATCTGCAAGGTAACGAAAATGAATGAAACCGAATTGACAGGCTTCGCGGCGAGGATTCAGGCGCGAGTGGACGAACTTGCAGATCATTCGGCTGCGGAAAAAGACGCGCAGGCCATTGTCGAGTTGGACCAACAAGCCGTTGGGCGCCTCAGCCGGATGGATGCGCTGCAGAATCAGGCTATGGCTAAAGCCCAGCAAGCCAATCGGGATATCGAGACGCGGCGCCTGCAAGCCGCGCTGATCCGCATTGGGGAGGGCGAATTCGGGTATTGCGAAGATTGCGGCGACGAGATCCCCATAGGCCGGCTGAACCTTGACCTCGCCGCCACCAAATGCGTCAGCTGCGCGTCCGGTTGATCTGAAATCGGATGAGATGCCGCAGAACTATTTCAAAACACTGGCAGTATTGCGGATCATCGAACCCCGGCTCATCCGCCAGGCGCCTGCGACGCGCTGCTGCCATCAATGAGCCATTGCCGAACAATGGATGAATCCGCCCAGTCTGGCAAACATGTGTGTCGGCCAGTTCCGCTTCGCGGATCATGCGAGAGCAGAGGCGGTCGCGGTCCATCGGCGGCGCGGCCAAAAGGGCGCGCGCCGCAGCGCTGACATCACCGTGCAAAACAGGGCGCATGTCGCTGCTTACCCAACAGTCATGCTTGACGGCAGACCCGGCCCATAGCTGGCCGAAACCTGTGCCACCTGGACCTCATACGCCCCGCTGATCCCATCCGCCGCTTTTGCCGCGGCCGTGTAAAGCCAGTTCGGCTCACTCACGACCTGTTCCCTTACCAGCGTGCTGTTGACGCGAATTTGAACAAGGTAGGTTTCGCTCTCTTCCGCCAGAGGGACGTCCAGCCCCGCCCAGTCGTCCCCGTCCAGCCGGGTGCGACGTATCCATGACAACCGGTCCCCAGTGGCCAAGGGGACCGCCCTGAGATGCACCGGCGCATAGGGGCGCAATCCGTTGCCGTCGAAGGCCTCGACCAGGTGAACAAAGGACGGATCGTCATAACCTCGCGTCGCCGGACCAATACGATAGTGTTTCGCCACCCGCCGCTCGGATCGAAGCAGGTTGGTCTGATAGACACGCTGATCCAGTAACACAAACATCGACCCTTCTGGCCAGAAATCGGGCATGGCCGCATCAGTCCCCAGTTGGCCGCGCAAACGCCCGGACAAGGTATAGATGCCAGCCTCCTGCAGGGTGGCATCGGCGAACTGCAAAACCTCCCAATTGCCCGGCGTGCCGTCCCCGATTGCTGCCAGATTTGCGCCGTTCAGAAGGGCATCCCGCGGGCGCGATTCCAGCAAACCATCGACCAGGTTGACACGTAGCGGCGCACCCTCATCCCAGATACCTGCACCAGCCCGCCTGAGGGGCGTTTCGGTGAACCCGATGACCGCCTGCCCCGAGATGACCTCTTGCAACGCATAATCCTCGTCAATCGCTGCCGAGTAGACGGCAACGCTGCCGGGCCAGGGGTTTGCGGAGGCGGCCAGATAGGGGGCGTGTGGCGCTTCCGACCCGGTGATCAATGGCAAGTCCATGAACACGGGCAAGACGGGAACCGGCGCGATAAAGGGTTTTGCGGTCACCTCGTCATCGGGCAAATCAGATGGCGCGTAGACGCCGGGTTCGATCCGCACCGCGTCGGCCAGTTGTAAATCGGCCTGCTCCAGGCGGTCGATACGGTATCGTGCGCCCTGCCCATCTTTGGTCAGAGTAACAACGTCGCCGGCACCCAGATGCAGCATCGACGGTGGCAACGCAAACCGGGCCGTCTCACGCGAGACGCGTGCTTCGCTCAGCCAGCGTTCAGCTGTTTGGCGGCCTTCGGCGCGCGTCATCGACAGAGGCACCTCGTTCACCGACACCGAATGCGTGCCGGTATCCGGCAAGACAGCCTCTTCAGACACCACTTCATGATCGGCATCCGATTGCACAAACCGCAGACGCACGCGGCCCGTCAATTCGGCTTCAGCCTCGCGGCGGTATTCGATGCGACCTTCTACGTCTGCGCTGTCGGCCAAGAGATCGGTATCCAGCTCAATTGGTTTACGACCATCGCGCATCTGGAACAGCAACACACCATCCCGTTCAATCGCGTCAAAGCCATAGCGCAGCATCAGCGGCTGTAGCGCCGCACGCGCGCTGGTGACGTCCTCAATCGCGTAACCCCGCACCACGCCATACAATCGCGACACATCGATATGTGTAACCCCTGCCCCGTGGCAGATCTCTGTGACGACCGAGGCCAGAGTACGCGTTCCCGACCGCCCGTTCAGCCAGTGGCCACGCGGATAGTTCACACCATCGCTCCACTGGCTGCGCAAGTTTGGAAAGGCCGGAAAAGGGCGTGCGTCCCAGGCCCAGACATAGGCGTTTGCCATATCTACCATGCGACCCGCATACTGATCCGATTTCGGATTAATCTTGGGATCAGACCAATAGCCCAGCATCGCTTTGAGGTATTGCACCTGCATGAAATCGTCGCGCAGACCATTGGAGTATTTGGGCAAGCGGGATTCCGAAGATTTGGGATCAAGAAACTTGTTCGGCTGGTTGGTACCTTTGTCGATAGCCGCGCACCCAAGTTCTGTGAACCAGATCGGCTTGGACCCGGGCACCCAATCCGTCGGGTTTGTTTGCCGAATGCCACTGATGCGTTCGTGGTGCCGGTTTGACCACCAGTTGCGCAGGTCCTTATAGCGCCAAATCCAAGGCTCATCGTGATCCGCATCCGAAATCGGCGCGCGGATCTGGGCCTCTGCTTCTTCCGGTGAGGCATAATACCAATCATAGCCCTCGCCGCCTTCGATATTGCTTCTTAGGTAGTCGAGATCATAGATCGCGTCTGCCCCGGCCTTGGCGTCCAGATGGTCTACCCCATCACGCCAATCGGACAGCGGCATATAGTTGTCGATGCCGACGAAATCGATGTTGCCATCGGCCCACAACGGATCGAGATGAAAATACCGATTGCCCGATCCATCATTGGGCTGATAACCGAAGTATTCGCTCCAATCCGCCGCATAGCCGATCTTCGTGTCCGGTCCCAAAATCGCGCGCACTTCAGCCGCGAGCGCCCGCATTTGCCCCACGGCCGGAAAACCGGACGCACCGCGGATTTGCGTCAGACCACGCATCTCGGACGAGATGCAAAAAGAGTCCACACCACCGGCAGCTTTGCACAGGGCCGCGTAGTGCAAAATGAACCGGCGCAGGCCCCATTCCTGCGGTCCGGTATAGGACACAACACCGTCACCGACGGCAAAATCACTGGCCCTTGCGTAGCCAAAGAAAGCCGCCACCTGCGCGTCTGCAGCCGCTGTTTGGTCCGGCGACCCGGAACGCCCCGGAGCCTCGCTCAGCGTGATCCGGCCACGCCATGGCAAATAGGGCTGGTGGCCAGAGTCAGACCATGGATCAGGCAACCCGTTGCCTTCTAGCTGGTCCATCAAAATGAACGGGTAGAACATAACGCGCTTGCCGGTGGCCTTCAGGTGTTGGATCGCCTGCACCACCGACTGATCAGCCGGTGTTGCGCCATAGACAGGCAAACCATCCTTGTGTCTGACCTGCTGGGCAGAGTAGCGATCCACGCCAGCCACGTGCCAAGGCATGTTCTCGCCTTCAATATCCTTGTGTAGAACTTTCGGCTGCAGCTGACAGGTTCCGCACCGCAGATCATCACCGAACCAGGACACAATCAACGAAGCGGCATCGCAGGACGCCAGCTCGGTTTGCAGAGATCTGGTGGCGGTTACCAGATCCGGCACCCCCGAGGCGGAATTGACATTCGCAGCCCAGCTTTGCCCCCTGCCCTTGGTATAGTTGATCTGTTCACTGGCCAGAGCGTATTCGCCGGTGCCCGGCATCAGCGCAACGCCCCGGATCGTTTTGGACAATGCACCCGGTGTATCCGGCAATCCTGGTTGTTCCTGCCGCACAACTTCGAATGAAAACTGAGGCACCCGGTTGCCGAAGGAGGCCAGTTGCAGATCCTCGATCACCACATAGGCCGTACCACGGTACGCCGGGACGTTGCCCGCGCCTTCGACGGCCTCAATCAAGGGATCGGGCCATTGGTGTTCGTCCCCGTGATAGATGCGCATGTTCAGACTTGCATACTCAAGCTCTTCGCCATCCGCCCAAATGCGCGCGACATCCGAAATCCGGCCATTGCCCAAAGCAATGGCCAGGGAAATCGAGTAGCTGTAGCTGTGCGTGGTTGTCGTGACTTCGGGAGGCTTAGGCGATCCCTTTCCGCCACCCCCGCCCCCACCGGATTGCGTGGTCGTGCTTGTGCTTCTGGTTTCCAGAAAGTCCGACGCCCAGATGACCTGACCGCCCACTCGCATACGCCCGAAAATCGTAGAGACCGGGGCGCCTTCTCCGGTTTCCGTCAAACGGAACCTGTCCAGTCGTCCGGTTTCAACGACTTCGCTACCGCCGCCCATGACCGATTGGCTCATCAACCTTTGGTCGATGACCCGACCCAATGTCGCACCAATCGCGCGGCCGATAACAGCTGTGGACAGCCCCGCGACGGTGCCGCCAATTGCGCCGCCCAGCGCGGCTCCTGCTGCGGACAGAACTATTGTAGCCATTCATTTATCCTCCAGCGGGAATTCAAAACAGGCGACCACCCGGCGGCGCCAGGGGCCGCTCAGCGTGTTTTCGACAACGCCATATCCGGAATAAGCATGAATGAACCGTGGCACCGCCCCGGCTGCGCTGACGATGCCCACATGCTTGGCCACGCGTCCATCGCGCATCCGAAACAGCAAGACATCACCTACAGCCGCGTCGTTGGGGTTCTTTTCGATCAGATGGCGTCGGGCTGCAGACCACATCCGCTCCTCGCCCTGAGGCTCGGACCAATCCATACTGTATGTTGGCACTGCCTCGGGTTCATGGCCAAGCAGCGCGCGCCACACCCCCCGGAGCAAACCCAAACAATCCGTACCCGCCCCCTTGACCGAAGCCTGATGCACATAGGGCGTGCCCAGCCAGCTACGTGCCTCGTCCACTATTTCCTGTTTTCGTGCGCTCATCGTCTGCTACCCCCTGTATTGGGGTTGCCTTGCTTCGGCACGGCCATCATCCAGTCTTCGCCCGGGAGATCAGGAAAGCCTTGGAAGTTCAGAATGTTATTGAACTTCAAGCGGCAGGTTTTCATGCTCTTGTCGCAACCGGCTGACAGCCTGACCCGGTCTCCAACAGCCAAACCTCCGGTGATCCCGGACCAAAGAGAGACATTGCGCCCGCCGGTGGTCTGCTCGTCCTGTTTGATCGCGTCCCAGAGCCCGGCTGCCTTACCCGACACCACATCCAACCTACCGCGTTTGAACCAGCCCGTGTCCCAACCGCCCGCGCCTTTCAGTTGCAAAGTAGTGCCCGCGATGACGCTCACGACTTCAGCCTCGGCCCGGAAACCCGACATGTTGAGGTTAAACTTGCAGGCGCTGTCACCCAGCACCGCAGTACACGGTTTCTGGTAGATCCGCCCCATGGGCTGATTCAGCAAATCCGTAAGGCCCCGCAATTCGGCGTGAAACGCGCCGCCTGCGCGACGCATCTCACCGATCGAACCCCTGAATTGCAGCACACGCTGTTCAAGCGCGGCCCAGTTGACCAGCCACGCGCGAACTTCGGCACCGTCAAATCGACCGGATTCAATATCTTCTTCGGTGACGGCAACATCGGACAGCGCGCCCATGGCCTCGGAATTGTCGATGGACAAACCGGTCGCCTGCTCGATTGCCGAGGCCGTTAGGCCGGTGCTGGCCTTGAAGGTCATCCCGCCAAAGCTCAGCTCCGTGTCGTGATCGGTGAAACCATATTCTTGCCCGTCTGGGCGCCGGATCAACCAGCACCGGCAGGTCGTGGTCAGGCCGGTTTGCAGATGGGCCTGCAGCCCTTGCTTATCAGCGCCCATCAGACACGTACCTCGACCACAGGGACATTCGGCACGTCCCCGGCCTGAAAGCTGGCCACGCTGGTCTGAATCCTGTCGGTATCGAACCGAACCGGAACGTCGAATTCGAACCCGGCGGTTATCTCAACCTGCTCGGGTGGCGGAGCGGAGAACACAATCCTGCCCGTAGCAAGATCAACGTCGAAATCGGCGCCCTCGCGCATTTGGTCCTGTTCGAGGCCGATCCTGACTGTGCCGAGCACAGGTTTGACGATCGGCCGGACATAGCTGAAGCCGCCAGATCTGTAGATCTTGACCAGCTGAAACTCAGTTCTCGTGCCATCGCCCCGGGCGATGACCTGATCGTCCTGCGACACGTCTGCCGTGGCCGCCCCAGATTTGTAATCCGACCAGTCTTTCCAACGAAAACCGAACATCTGCCCCTGACGCGCCTCGAAAAACGACACCAGTGTTTCGATATCGTCCAGCGACCGCATCCCCAGCCCGGCATCATAACGCCGCCGAGAATGCGCCCAAGGCGTGTTCCGCTCTTCAAACCCGTTTGCCAACGTCACGATATCGGTGCGCCGTTCCGGGCCGCCGACCGAGCCAAAGCTCAGGCTGGCGGGAAATCTGACTTCGTGGAAATTCATGACCTGCTCCCTCGTGTTATCTGTTGCGATTGCCGCGACCCAAGGCGCGACTCATCTGGGCGGCGATCTGTCCCTGACTGCGCCGGAACCCCTGAACGTCCGGGGTTGTGATGTTCATCACCACGTTCACTGCACGTCCTCCGCCAGAAGTGCGCACGCCCAGCTTGCCGTCCGGACCGCGCGCCAAAGGCATGATCGCCTCGGGGCCGGCCTCGCCCATCAGTCCCGTTCCGCCCCGCATGGGGAACGTGGTAGGCCCGCTAACCACGCCGCCATTGGCAAAAGGCATCACTCGCCCCTGAGCAAAGCTGCCGCCATCGGCAAAGGGCAAAATGCCTTGCACCAGACCGCCAACCGTGTTGGCCAGCATGCCGCCGAAGTGATCTGTCACCGGCTTAATCGCCGCCGAATAAGCTGTTCTGATCATTGAGTTCTTCAGAACGTCCAACGCGTCCGAAAGGTTCATCCCGTCTAGCACCACACCGTCAAAAGCCTTGCGCAACCCACCAGACATCCCCCGCTCCAACGTAGCGACATCCTTGCCGGTCTCTTCAAAAGCGGCGCTTATCCGTTTCATCTGACCATCGAAAGCTGCAGCCATCGAAGCCGCATCCCCCAGCGAGTCGCCCAGCGCCTCACCCCGTTCCTGCAGGTCATCCAACCCGTCACGATCCGTCGTCATCACGCTCTCCTTGTTTCTTGTCCGGGTAGGCCGCCAGCAAGGCGTCCAGTCCCGCCCGGTTCATCGACGGCATCCCCGCGTGCTGCCCCAACATCAGCCGCAACTCGGCCGGGGTCAGACGCCAGAACTGATCAGGCGGCAGGCGCAGGCCTGTCATCCCGGCCCGCATCAGGGCAGGCCAGTCAAACCCGCTCATGTCTGCTCTGGCACCATGAAGGCCCGCGCCAGCAGCTCGGCCGCTGCACGCGCGCCCGCCATCGGGCCGCCTTCGATCTCGGCGCATAGCAGGTCAGCGCGGTTCACATCGGCCCCACCGCCCCGCAGACCCGCCACGATCAGTGCCAGCACGTCACCACTGGAGTACGCCCCGCCCTCGAACCGCTGCACCAGTTCCACCAAAGACCCGGTGCGCAGTTCCTGTTCCAACTCCGCCAGAGCGCCCAACGTCAGCTTGAGCGCCCGTTGCTGCCCATCGATGGTCAATGCCACCTCACCAGTCCACGGATTGGCCATCGTATTACAGCGCCGTAAAGGCCAGAGCACCGGCGCTGGCCAGACTCATCTCATAGGTCGCCTCGCCATTGTGCGAGCCCGCATACTCGATGCCCGTCACTTGGAACGCGCCCTCGACGATGCCGAAATCGGGGATGATCACCTGAAAATTCGGCGTTTCACCGTCAAAGAACAGCTGTCGCGCACGTTCATCGGTGCCCGCGTCCTTGAACACGCCCGAGCCCGAGATCGCAGCGGATTTCACCCCTGCCCCCGACAGCAGCTCGCGCCAGCCACCCTGGCTTTCTAGGCTGGTGACATCCACGCTTTCCGCGTTGAAACTGACCCGCGTGGCGCGCAGCCCCGCAATGGTCTCGAACAGGCCCGAGCCGTTCATATCCACTTTGACCAACAGGTCTTTTCCGTTCTGGGCAGCCATTTGCTCTCTCCGTTGATTGCTTAGTCGTCTTCCACTCGAGCGCGGAATCTCAGGTCGATCTGGCGGATCGCACCGCCGGTTCCGGTTCGCCGGGCCGAGGCGCGTTCGAACCACAACCCCACAAGGCGGCCCCGATCCAGCGCCAACGCCGCGCCTTCCAGCGCGTCACACACCGCGCCCGCCAGCGTCTTGGCCGCGCCAAAACCAGCGGCCTCGGACATCACTGAAACCGTGAATCGGTGCACCGCGCCTGCGCCCGTCCGGTCCGAGGCATCACGCACCTCTTCCGGACCCAGCGTCACGTAGGTCTGCGGCACCGAACCGGAGGGAACCGCGTCATAGATCGCGCCGCCCGATAGCGCGCTGACCTGAGCATCCCCCTTAAGCTGCTGAAACACCGCCGCTTGCAACGCGGCTGAAACGCCGTAGCTCATGCCGCCACCTCTTCGTCTGCGAAACAGGTCAAGTACTGGCCGCGCGGGTCACGTTCGGCGACCGCACGGATCACGAAACGGCGCGACCCTTCGGCAAACCGCTGATCCGGCGAGGGACGCATGTTCGATCCCTCAGGCGCAGCACGCACCACGATGCGGTATCCGACCCGTGATACTGGAACTCCTGCGATGGACCGTTCCGAGCCGCTACGCGCGGTGACCTCTGCCCAAACCGAACCCAAAGCCGCCCAGGTTTCGGTATACCCACCGGCGCCGTCCGCCGTTCGTTCTGGTGCCTCAAGCACCAGTTTTCTGTTCAATCTGGGTGTCTTCATTGCGCCACCCCGGCACCGAAACGAATGACCCGATACCGTTGGATCAGGCTGGTGACGCCAAAGGGCATACAGCCCGCGCCCAGCGCCGTCTCATCGCGGTATTCGTAGTAATGTGCGGCCAGCAGTAGAACTGCCTGCCCCAAGTCGGCGGGCAAACCACCCCAATCCGCCGCCATACCGGCCGTAAAGGCGATCTTCACCGACCCACCCGTCGGAATGGCTGGCAAAGCCGCACCCACCGGGCGCAAACGCGGGCGCTGGCTGTCTGCGGTCAGGCGAAAACGCCCACTGTCCACAGGACTATCAACCCCCGCCGCGTTGGTCACCGTTACCGCTCGGATCAACATGATCGGAGCCACCGGCAGCACCTCGCCTGCCGCTTCACGCCAAGCGGTTAAACTCCAGGAGAAGTCCCGCTTGATCAGCACCTTGCCCGTACGCGCCTCAATCGCCGCGATCGCCGCTCGTAGAAAACCTTTCAGCACTTCGTCCTGCACGCTGTCTTCGGTGAAACCCGTTCCCAGCCGCAGATGTGCCTTGAACTGATCCACCGGCAGCGCCGCATCCGCGATGGCGGTTTCTTCGATCAACATCATCCATACACTCCGCAATCTCGGACCCCTCCGGGGCCGTAACTTCAGGAATTGACGGGCACGCGCCGCCCCACGTTGCTCGGACGGAGGGGAGCAGCTAGACAACGCAGAGGATCTCACCCCGGCCCGCGCCCGCCGCCCCAGGGGACCAATAGCCCCCTGAGGATTCAGCCCGCATTAGGCGGTGCCGAATTTCACCAGCTTGATCGCGGCAAAGTCGCTAACGTCGCCGCCAACGCGCTTGGTCGCATAGAACAGGACATGCGGCTTGGCGCTGAACGGGTCACGCAGGACGCGCAGGTCAGGACGCTCGGCAATGGTGTAACCTGCCTGGAAGTCACCGAAGGCGATCGAGAAACTATCAGTGCTTGCATCCGGCATGTCCTCGGCGATCAGAACCGGGTAGCCCATCAGACGCGCAGGCTCGCCAGCAGCCAGACCGTCCGACCACAAGAAACGGCCATCGCTGTCTTTCAGCTTACGGATGAGGCCCGCAGTTTTTGAGTTCATCACGAAGGTGCCGTTCACGCGATATTGGGCACCCAGCGCATAGACCACATCGACAATCGCATCCGCCTCGACACCGCCGTCGATACCGGTGGGCACGTAGCCGATATTGCCCCAGTCCCAAACGTCATTGTCGACCTTGGTGTGGTTCAGGATCCCCTTGGGCTTATCCGCCCCATCCCCATTGATAAAGGCGGAGGCCTCGGCGCGGGCGAACTTGTCAGCAATACGGCCTGCCAGCCAGCCTTCGACATCAAAGGCGCTATCGTCCAGCAGACGTTGCGAGGCTTTGGGCAGGGCGCTCAGCTCGTGCAGCGGGATCGAGATACGGTCGATGGACGGAGTTGCCGTTTCAGTCGCGGCCGCGTTCTCGTCCGCCCAACCAGCGCCCACATCGGTGTGGTCGATCAGTACGTCGAACGAGTTCGCCTCGACATTCACCACCGACGCAATCGAGCGGATCGAAGCAGTGGATTTCAGAACCGACTTGATGATCTCGGCGGTTTGCGGGTCAACCAGATAACCGCCGTCGCTGTTGACCGCGCTCGACAACGATTTCGATTCCATCTCAAGCCCGCGCAAGCCGTCATCCTCGCCCGAACGTACATAAGCGTCGAAGGCCTTCTGATGCGGTGCTCCGTCCCCGATCGAAGCCGCAAGATGCGGGCGCGCCGCGATGGTTGATTTACGATCCAGCATGGTCAGTCGCTCTTCTGTCTGTTGAATTTTGGTTTTAACTTCAGCCTTGAGGCCCTTGAATTCATTCACGAAGCCAGCCATCGCCTGCTTCACCTCCTGAACCAGGGGCGCACCCTCTCCGGTCAAGGCCGGGGTTTCGGTCTTGCTCATCAGCACTTCCATTTCTTGGGTGGGTTTGAGGCGCGCTAGGGTCGCGCCAGCTCCTGCCGGGCATCGTTGAACACCTCGGCAATACTGCGCAGGGTCTCGTCGGCATCAGGATCAAACTCCTTTGCCGCCACCCGCGCACTGGGCAGCATCGGGAAAGTCACCAGCGACACCTCCCACAGCTCCAGTTCGGTCAGGACCCTATGGCCCTTTTCATTCTTCACGGCGCGTTTGGTGCGATAGCCAATCGACAGCCCATCCATCGCACCGGCACGGATCAGTGCCGCCGCCTCATGGCCCTTTTGCGTGCTTTCCAACAGGCGGCCCTTGACCCAAAGGCCGGTGTCGTCTTCGCGCACTTCGTCCCAGACGCCGATGGGCTGTGCCGGGTCGTGCTGCCATAGCATCTTGACCCGCTGGCTCTCCTTCTCAAGCCCTGCCAGCGAGGAGCGATAGGCACCTTTCTGCACCACGTCGCTGCCCTGATCGACCTGTCCGAACAGGCTGGCATACCCTTCGATCACCGCATCCTCGGATACCGACAGCCCGTCTCCGAACCGTGCAAACTTGTGCTCCAAATCCATGAACACCTCCTCGTAAGATTTTGATTTCACGGCGCGGCCGCAAGGAACGATTGAAAAACCTGCGCCAGGATCACGGCCGCGACACCGTAGACCGTCAGCCACAAACGCTTCTCAAGCCGCTCCATCATCTCTTCGATCTGATCCAACCGGCGGCACAGATGTGCGTGCTGGATTTCTGCCACCCGTTCATGCGCCGCTAGACGCAGGCCTGGCGCGCAATCGAATGGCGGATACCCCTCAGCCATCCGCACCCTCCGCCAGTGCAGGAAGCCCCAGCAGAGACCGCTTTTCGGCATCGCTCAGAAACTCGGCACGGCTGACTCTCGACCATTGTGCGTCCCGCTCAGCAGACAACGCTGGCACCTGATCCAGATCCGGTTTCAGCATCAGGTCTTCGCCAGTGTGCCCCGAGAGCCATTCCGACATCGCCGCCGCCACCCGCGTCACCAGGGGCAGAACCGTCAGGCGATAGAACGCCCGGTTGGCCTCCTGATAGTTCGAATAGGTCGCGTCGCCCTGAATTCCCAGCAACATCGGCGGGACACCAAAGGCCAGTGCGATCTCGCGGGCGGCGGCTTCCTTAGTCTTCTGAAACTCCATGTCGGACGGCGAAAAGCCCATCGGCTTCCAATCCAACCCCCCCTCCAGAACCATCGGACGCCCGGCATTCCGCGCCCCACGATAGTTCTGCTCAATCTCGTCCGACAAACGGCGGAACTGATCCTCGGCCATCACCCCATGGCCATCGCCTTTCCACACCAGCGCCCCCGAGGGTCGCGCCGCATTGTCCAGCAGCGATTTAGACCACCGAGACGCGCTGTTATGAACATCAATTGCCATGGCCGCTGCCTGCATTGGCGAGAACCCATAATGGTCGTCCTGCGGATGGAAGGATTTGATGTGACAGATTGCATCCGCTGGGAACCGGTGCGTCTTGCCACCCGCCGTGTAATCATAGGCCTTGGGCCAGCCATCCACGCCAGGCACCACACTCATCCGGTCCGAGCGCAATACGTGCAGCTCAACGGGCAAGCCGTCCTCAGCCTGCACCGCCTCGACATAGGCATTGCCCGACAGCAACAACTGCCCGAACAAGGCCTCCATCAACTCGGCCCGCCCCTGCGCCGCGTTCGGGCGGCGCATCAAGGACAGCATGGGATGCGTGTCGTAACGCTGCGCCTGATCCTGCAGCACCAGCGGCAGCGCCGCAGCCGCCTCGGCAATCAGCTTGACCGAGCGAAACCCCACCGGATTCCCCGAAAACCCCGTCCGCGTCAGCGACACCGCATCCCGAGGGCTCCACGCCACACGCCCCCCGGTTTGCCACGCCACCACGGGGCCTGCCGCGCTCGCCTTCGCCTCGGGTGCCTCGCCAGCCGATCCACGACGCAAGAAATCGAATACCATCTGTGCTCCTTTCTGCCGCCGCTCTGCCCGGCTTGTTGAAAGGAGTTATGACGGAAAGAAGTTTAAGCCTTGGGAATGGGGCGTACGGGGGATGAGCAACGGGCGGAGACAGGACAAGCAACGAGCCGTTACAAATCCAACGGTCATCTAATAGAAACGACCTTCAAGATCAGGTGTCGTTCGCCACTCTTCGATCTTCTGCACAAGACCTTATCATCGCAAGCAACTGTTCTGAATTTGCCAGGTAGTCCAGGAAAATCGGTTCAACACCACGAGCAAACCGTTCCGGATGACCTGCATGCGACAAACCAAACCCTAGGAATTGAACCTGTTGTTCTGAAAGCAGGGTTCCTACCCTTAGCGACGGATAAGGCCGGGTGGGCAGCACCTCGTATGGAAACGTTGTTGAATGTTCGCACGAAACGACAAATAGCCGGGTGCTAAGCCTCCAATTTCTTCCAAAACGACAGATGATTACGCGTGTATCGGTAACGTAGTAGATCAAATTGCTTAAAACAAACTGGCGTTGAGCAGCGAGGTAGGCCGAAAACGAAAGCAAGGCTACCGTTGCAATGCCATACACAAACAGCGCCTTAAATCGACCGAAGCGTGCATCTGGGTCAGCATCTATTAATGGTAGCGTTGCCCAAAGCGCAACAAGTGCTACTAGAATAAACACTTGCAACTTCTGTTCTTCGCCTACAGCTTGAAAAAACTTCAAGCCAAAACCCGGACGTCCTGACCAAAGCAAGCGCTCTTTTGGAGTAAGGATTTCTTCCAAATCAGGCGAACGGTGAGCTGTAACTGTAACGAATGACATACGTTTGGCCATACAGCGCGTAAGCACCTGAAACCAGATAAAATCGGTGTAAGGCGCATCAGCAACCATACACCAAGGAAGTAGCGTTTCACAAACTCCGAACCCTCGGCCGCCGATACGCCCCCGCAGGTGCCACAACCAACTCATGCAGCGCCCAGACCAGTGCGTCGACCCGGTCGGGTGAGCCCTGCCCCTCGAACCCCCGCGCGGTCATCTGGCACATCTGCTCTTCCAGCGTGTCCAGCCCGACCACATGAGACACACGCCCCTGCTCGTACAGGGCCGCCACGGGCTCGGCCCGCGCGACCTTGCCGCGCGACGCCCGCACCGCCCGATAAGGCACCAGAGGGTCCACCTGCCGCACGACCTCTTCCACCAGTTGCCCGCCTTGATTGACCTCGGCCACCAACCGTTCAGCGCCGAATTTATCCATCGCGTCAATCGCCGCCTGCGCCCAGCCCGCGGGGCCAACGCCTTGCACCGTTCGATCCGCCAAAACAAACGCTCGCCACTCCTCGGGCGGTCCCTGCACCTGAGCCCCCACGACCACAATCCCGCAGGCATCCGCATCCGACCCTGCCGTCACCGCCGGGTCCAGCGCCACCACGATGCGATCCAACGCGGGCACCTGCGCACAGCGTGCCGCCTCCAGCATCGAACCGGTCCACAGTGCCCCTTCGGCATCCGATAACAGCACCCCGTCCAACTCTTGACGCCCCAGCCTCGTGCCAGCATAGCGCGCGCGCACCTCATCCAGAAACGACTCCGCCAGATTGGCCCGGTTCGCCTCGGTCGGCGCGTGGGTTTGCACGGTGGACGGAGACGCCAGCAACTCCTTCAAAACCTTCACATTGCGCGGTGTCGTGGTTACACAGACCCGAGGCCGATCCCCCAAACGCAGTGCAAATTGCAACATATCCCAGGTCTCTCCAGCCTTCTTCCACTTGGCCAGCTCATCCACCCAGGCCGCATCGAATTGCGGCCCGCGCAACCCCTCGGGATCATGTGCCGAAAACGCCTGCGCCTCGGCCCCGTTAGGCCAAACCAGCTTGCGTTCGGACGCCTTCCAAACAGGCCGCCGATCCGGCGGTGAACACTGCAATATCCCGCTATCCCCAAAGATCATCACATCGCGCACCTGATCGAATGTCTCACCGACCAAAGCCACCCGACACGCCTCGCCCTTATCCAACGGCAAAGACCCCTCGACCACCGACCGCACCCACTCGGCCCCCGCCCGCGTCTTACCGGCCCCGCGCCCGCCCATGATCACCCAGGACCGCCAGTCACCCTCGGGCGGCAACTGATGCGGCAGCGCCCAGAACTCGAACAGGAAAGGGAGGGCACACAGCCCCCCCTCCCCGATCTCACTCAGAAATCTGTCCTGCACCGCAGCAGGCGCGGAGGCGAGCCAACCTGCACCCGATTTCAAATCGAGCGCGCTCAAGGTCGAGCGCATACCCCCTTTGGGCAATTCCGGCTTGTCTGTGATGTTGTTCGACAAAGCTTGTCTCCACTTTTTGGCAACTTCGGATCAGCCCCTCTAACTGTCCGAGTTGTTTGGCTGTACCAGCCAGGTCTGCATCCTCCCCGGTTCCGATTTGCTTGCGCAGTTCTTCCGCTGCTTGGCGCAAACCGCGAATGGATGTCTCAAGCGACTGCAAAAGTTCCGCCGTCTGGGACATCCGCTCTTCCGGGGTAATCAAAGTCATGTTTGCCTGTGACCTCATGCGTGAGTTTTTCCGCACGAGAGAAACGAAAAACGGCCGCCGGGTTTCCCCGGGGCCGTTGCCCACTTCTTCTAGCATGGCACAACTTATACGAGAATAAGCGCGCAAAGTCAACGTTTTGCGCAACAGGAGCGCAACGGGGACCGAACGGTGTTGGTTAAAACTTGCTCGCCAAAACGAGAGAGATTAGCCAGTCAAATCCTGCGCCAGCATTAACGCGTTCATATCAGGGTCATAGAAGGTTGCTGTGCTGACCATACCTTCAATTGTTTCCGTGTCGCCGTCGAACTGCACCCCAGCAGTCTCTAACACGTCGCGCGCGTTGGCGATGTCCGCAACTTCAAACACTGGAACGCAATTACCCGGTGATGGCTCGGCCTGTTCACCCAGACCCAATGTGACTCCATCCACGTTGGTCCGCATCTCGCTCCAACCCGCTTCATTGATATGATGGATCAACTCAAACCCAAGTTTGTCGCTGTACCAGTCGGCGCTGGCATGACGATCCCGTACTGAAATCGCGAGCGTAATCGTTTTCTTCAAGGAAACAAGCGGCATCGATCTTCCCATTCTTCTGAAAATATATTAACTATACTTTATGGACATTAACACACTTGTCAAGATCACCTGCCGCGCATGGTCTCTGAACATTCTGAACCTGATGCACTCGGGTGTTCCTGGCAGGCAGGCACCCCTACTCGCTGCCAGCGGCGCTGGCAGAACGGCTTTCGCAGCAAGCCTTCACCACCTTATCCAGCTAGACCTCGTCGAACGTAATCCGGGTCATGGGCACCCTCTTCGACCTGAGTTTCGCTTGACCACTGCCGGGATAGAAGCAGCCCGTATGGCCAGCGAAATCACCAAAGCAGTTTCTGACAACAGTGCAAAAAGGCTCATTCAGAGATCCTGGACCGTGCCGGTATTGGCTCTTACCGGAAATCCTCATCGGTTTTCTGCCATCAAGACGGATTTGGTTACAATCACGGACCGGGCCCTGTCTTCCTCCCTGCTTAAACTAGAATCTCAGGATTGGATCCGGCGCGACGTCGAAACCGACGCACGTACGCCCTACCCGACATATAGGGCCGTAGGAACTGGGTTAGTGATCAACCAGGCAGTTGGGTTGAGCCAATGACACCGGACCCATCTTTCTTTTTCTGACATGCAACAAACGCGACCCTGAGAGGAACAACCACCATTTAGCTTGACATTTCCCCTCGCAGCTAGCATGTGCCCTCCAAACAGCGCTGCCGCGTGAGCATTCGGGCCTAGACAGCCCCACAGCGCCCAACCACCCCATAGTTCCCCATCACGCAGGGTTCTTGACGCGAAGACCGGATACAGCAGGATCCGCCTGTGTATCCCGAGGTCTCGCAGAAACCCTGTTGGTCGCGGATGCGGCCCATTTCGACTTGCCCGCAGGCTGATGCCTCGGGCAGCAAAGGATAGTTCATTGTTCGACTTCGATATGCTGGGCCTTGCCCCGGCTCTGAATGACGCGCTGCAAAGCGCAAAATTTACCCAACCCACGCCGATCCAGAACCAGGCGATCCCGCTGGCTCTGCAGGGCCACGATATCCTAGGACTAGCCCAAACCGGCACTGGCAAAACGCTGGCCTTCGGCTTGCCGCTGATTGATCACATGCTAGCGCAACCCGGCAAACCGGCCCCCAAGACGGTCAAGGCCCTGATCCTGGCCCCCACCCGCGAGCTGGTGAACCAGATCGCTGAAAGCCTGCGCAACCTGACAAAAAAAACGAAACTGCGCGTCGCCACCGTGGTCGGTGGCCAATCAATCGGTAAACAGATTTCATTTCTGTCGCGCGGCACCGACATTCTGGTCGCCACGCCGGGCCGCCTGATCGACCTGATGGAGCGTGGCGCTGTCGACCTCAGCTCGGTCCGTCATCTGGTTCTGGATGAGGCCGACCAGATGCTGGACATGGGCTTTATCCACGCCTTGCGCAAAATCGAGCCCGCCTTGGGCACACCACGCCAAACCATGCTGTTTTCGGCGACGATGCCGAAACTGATGGAGGAGCTTAGCCAGTCCTACCTGAACAACCCGCAGCGGGTGCAGGTCTCGCCTCCTGGCAAAGCCGCAGACAAGATCACGCAATCGGTTCACTTCCTCGACCGGGCCGAAAAACCACGGAAACTGCGTGAAGTCCTTTCGGCAGACATGGACGCCCTAACACTGGTCTTTGCCCGTACAAAACACGGGGCTGAGAAACTGATGAAAGGCCTGGTGGCAGATGGTTTCAACGCCGCCTCGATCCACGGCAACAAAAGCCAGGGGCAGCGCGACCGCGCGATCAAGGCATTCCGTGCTGGCGAGATCAATGTGCTGGTTGCCACCGATGTCGCCGCGCGTGGGATTGATATTCCGGGCGTTGCCTACGTGATCAACTATGACCTACCCGAAGTGCCCGACAATTATGTCCACCGCATCGGCCGCACCGCTCGCGCCGGACGCGAGGGTGAAGGCATCGCATTTTGCGCGCCGGACGAACTGGACCAGCTGCGCCAGATTCAGAAACTTATGAAGATCGAAATCCCGGTCGCTAGCGGCACCATGCCCGAATTCGCCGAGCCCAAGAAACCCCGCAAGCGTGGCGGGTTCCGGGGTCGCAGGCCGCACGGGGCAAATGAGGCGTCAAAACCCGCGCCCTCCAAACGTCGTCGCCCACGCCGACGCCCCGCAGCATAAAAAGAAAGGGCCGCGTTTTTCGACGCGGCCCTTTTTCTTAATTGCTCGAGCTGTTTCTCTCAGCTTCGATTTCTCGCCATTTGGCAACGTTGCGGTTGTGCTCGTCCAGAGTTTCCGCAAAGGCGTGCCCGCCTGTTCCATCAGCAACAAAGAAGACATAGTCCGTCTCCTCCGGCGCCACGGCAGCCTCAAGACTTGCAAGCCCTGGATTGGCAATCGGCGTCGGCGGCAGACCATCGATTACGTATGTATTCCAAGGCGTTGCCCGGCGAAGCTCACTACGGCGCAGACCACGGCCCAGAACGCCCTGACCCTTGGTGACACCGTAGATCACGGTCGGGTCCGTCTGCAGCTTCATGCCCTTTTCCAGCCGGTTCACGAACACACTGGCCACCTGACCACGCTCGTGCGGAACACCGGTTTCCTTCTCGATGATCGAGGCAAGGATCAGCATCTCTTCTGGGCTGTTGATCGGCAAGTCACCCTGCCGGTTTTCCCAAACCGCATTGATCCGTAGCTGTTGCTTTTCCTGCATATCCTGCAGCACAGCCACTCGGTCATCGCCCGGGGCCAGTTCATAGCTGTCGGGGGCCAGCATGCCCTCGGCCGGAACCTCGGACACCTCGCCGCTCAGCGCGTCGATGCCCTTCAGCGCTTCAACCACCTGCCACGAGGTCACGCCCTCAGCGACCGAAACGCGATAGCGGGTGTCGGCGTCCTGACGCTTTTCAGTGTACTCAGTGGGGGCTTCTTCCTCGCCGGCCTCAAAGCTGGCGATCTCAACAAAATCCAGCGTCGCCGGGTCCAGTTCGCGCACACGGGTCTGAACCCGTGTCACACCGATACGATATTCGATCTCGGACCCGCAGGTGCTTGCACCGCTGCTGGTGATCTCGTCGATGATTTGCTCCATCGACGCGCCTTCTCGCACCAGAAAGCTGCCTGCTTTCAGTTGCTGGGCCTTGTCGGTGTAATCGGCCCCCATCCGGAAAAGCATAGCGCTGCTGATGGCACCTTCATCTTCAAGCTGCTGGCTGACGCGGGTCATGTTCGATCCGCTTTTCACCTGCAGACACATGGCGGTTTGCAGCGGGCCCTCGGCCTTGTATTGCGACTGTCCCCAAAGGATCAGACCGCCGATCAGGAACAGGCTGACCACCAGGATGGTCAGCGCGTTCGATGCCAAAGCCCGCCACATTTAGCTGACCTTTCCAAAGATCACGCTGGCGTTGGTGCCGCCAAAGCCAAACGAGTTCGACAGCGCCACATTGATCTCACGCTCACGCTTCGCATTCGGGGCCAGATCAATCGGTGTTTCAACCGCTGGGTTGTCCAGGTTGATCGTCGGCGGAGCAACCTGATCGCGGATCGCCAGGATCGAGAAGATTGCCTCGATCGCGCCAGCCGCGCCCAGCAAGTGACCAGTGGCCGACTTGGTCGAGGTCATGGTCGCATTGCTAGCATGATCGCCCAGCAGACGTTCTACGGCGCCCAGTTCAATCGTATCCGCCATGGTCGAGGTGCCGTGCGCGTTGATATAGTCCAGATCCTTCGGCTCCAATCCGGCGCTGCGCAGCGCGGCTTTCATCGAACGCTCGGCACCGTCGCCATCTTCGGACGGCGCCGTGATGTGATAGGCGTCGCCGGACATGCCATAGCCCAGAACTTCGGCGTAAATCTTCGCGCCGCGCGCCTTGGCGTGCTCGTACTCTTCCAGAACGACAATGCCCGCGCCTTCGCCCATAACAAACCCGTCACGGTCGATATCATAGGGGCGGCTCGCCTTTTTCGGATCGTCGGCATACTTGGTCGACAGTGCCTTACATGCGTTGAAGCCAGCGATGCCAATCTCGCAGATGCAGCCCTCACCACCGCCAGCGACCATCACGTCTGCGTCGCCCGAGCGGATGATACGGCTGGCATCGCCAATCGCGTGGGCACCGGTCGAACATGCAGTCACGACCGAGTGGTTCGGCCCTTTGAACCCATGCCGGATCGAAACCTGACCCGAGGCCAGGTTGATCAGCGCACCGGGGATAAAGAACGGCGACACACGACGCGGTCCTTTGTCGCGGATTAGGTTTGCGGTGTCCGCGATGGACCCAAGGCCACCAATACCGGACCCGATCAGAACACCAGTACGCAGGCGTGCATCTTCGTCCTCGGGCGTCCAGCCCGCATCCGCACAGGCCATGTCGGCCGCCGCGATGGAATACAGGATAAAGTCTTCGATCTTACGCTGCTCTTTCGGCGGCATCCAATCGTCGGGGTTAAAGGTCCCATTGGTACCGTCTCCGCGCGGTACTTCGCAGGCATAGGTCGTGGTGACCCCACTTGCCTCAGCATCGAACTGAGTGATCGGGCCCGCACCGGATTCTCCGTCCAGCAGCCGCGACCAGGTTTCCTCGACCCCACTGGCCAACGGAGTGACCAATCCCAGACCGGTTACAACGACTCTGCGCATGAAATGCCTCTTGCCTGCTTCCTATTTGAGAACCGCTCATACCCCGGCCCGGGGTCCGGGGGCAAGAGCAACGGTATTTTCCCTTCCGGCAGCAACCTGCCGAAACGAATTGAAACTTCGCTCAACACGGCGACAACGGTTCAAAAGGAAAAAACCGTCTGTTGTCCGAACTGACAACAGACGGTTTCATTTTTGTCGGTGTGTTACTGGAATTGCGCGACCGGCTCGTGTGCTGCCTGCGCTGTTTCTAGTGCCTCCGCCAGATCAATCGACTTGCGGAACAGCGCCCGTCCTACGATTGCGCCCGAAATGTTCGGTATATAGGCCAAGCGAGAGATATCGTCCGCCGTACGAACAACACCGCTGGCGATAACCGGCGTGCGGGATTTCTCAGCCAGACCGGAAATCAAGCCCAGTTGCGCCTCGACATCTTCCATGTCGCTGTCGATATCCGTCACAAGAATGGCCGCAAACGGGGTGTCGGCGAACGCCTCAATATAGGCTTCAGGGGTGAACGCGCTTTGGCTACGCCAGCCCTCGGTCATCACCTGCCCTTGCCACACATCCACAGCCAGAACGATCTGATCCGGATACAGCTTGGCAAGTTCCTTGACCAGGATCGGATCCCAAGCGGCCAGAGTACCGATGACGACACGTCCTGCGCCCTTGTCGATCCACTGCTCAACTTGTTCACGGGTACGCATACCTCCGGCCAGTTGAACCGACATCTCAGACGAGCGCAGGATCTCTTCGACCAGTTCAACATTGGTGTCGCGACCTTCGATAGCGTCGAAATCGGTCAGCTGCATCCATTCCGCACCTGCGGACGACCAACCACGCGCTGTTTCAACGGGGTCCACGTGCCAGATCATAGCTTCATCCAGACGGCCCTTTTCCAGCGTCACGCACCGGCCGTTCTGCAGTTCCATAGTGGGATAAATCCTCATGAGCACGCTCCTCCGCTCAATCGCATTGCAATTCACTGTATCATACAGATCAGAATAAATCCCACTTCCACCAGTTTCGGCAAACTGAGGACATTTTGCGGCATCACACCCAAATTGAGACTATATGCGCGCGGGCGGTCCGTTTCGGCGCAACAACACCACCGGAGCGTCGTTGTATTCGCATTCACGCATCACAGTATAGCCCAGCTTTTGCGCCAGCTTTTGCGATGCCGAATTCGCCATATCTACCATGGCCACCAGCGGTCCTGGCATGATGCGGTCAAACCAGTCATGCGCGGCTTGAGCGGCCTCCAAACCCAACCCCTGCCCCTGCGCCTCGGGCACCAGAATCCATCCTGCTTCGGGAAAACTGTCGAAATCTTCGCCCATCGCTCGGTTTCCGTAGAAGAATCCGGCCTGGCCGATCATCAGCCGATTCGATTGCTGCAACACGGCCCATTGCCCGAACCCGGCCATCTGCCAGTGCCCCGCGTTGCGTAGGAACGAATCCCAAGCCTCACCGCGCGATCGCGGCTTGCCGCCGATATGCCGCACAATGCAGGGGTTGCGCCAAATCTCGGCGAACCGGTTGAAATCCTCTGGCCGCATGCCGCTAAGCATCAGGCGCGATGTGTTTATTGTCGGGGTGGATCGTATCATGCCCTGCCCGCTCAAGATTATTGTGCCTCTCATCGAAGGTTGCGAACACAACGTCATCCTGACAAGCCCGAATTCCCATTGAGCAAAAAAAACGGCGCCTCCGTTGCCCGGAAGCGCCGTTTTTAACGGATATCGAAGCGATTAAGACGCTTCAGAGATGAATTTGACGGCGTCGCCAAAGGTCTGGATGGTTTCGGCTGCGTCATCCGGGATCTCGATGCCGAACTCTTCTTCGAAGGCCATGACTAGTTCAACGGTGTCCAGGCTGTCTGCGCCCAGATCGTCGATGAACGAAGCGTTTTCAGCTACTTTGTCTTCTTCAACACCCAGGTGCTCAACAACGATCTTTTTAACGCGATCTGCGACGTCGCTCATGTCTATTCCTCATTCCATTTCAGGGCTTAAAGCCCGGTTCAGCCCTTGCCCGCTCAGGCTGGCTTTGATTTGCCCGGTCCGGGCGGTTTGGATCCCCGATTACCGGGAAAGTAGAAGGCCGACCGTTTGGCCGACCCCTGCATACATGCGCCGCCTATAGCACAGACAACGCCCGAGGCAAACGCTTTCGCGACTGTCTCGGTTTGCGATCACAACATGGCCATACCGCCATTCACATGCAAGGTCGCTCCTGTGACATAACCGGCCTCGGGGCTGGCAAGGTACAGAACCGCCGCAGCAATTTCCGAAGGCTCACCCATACGACCAGCCGGAACCTGAGTCAGCAAGCCCGATTTCTGGTCATCGGTCAGCTTGTCCGTCATCGCCGTCGTGATGAAACCCGGAGCCACCGCATTAGCCGTGATTCCGCGACTTGCGACCTCGCAAGCGAGCGCCTTGGTCATGCCGACCATGCCCGCCTTAGACGCGGAATAGTTGACCTGACCCGGGTTCCCGGTTGCGCCTACAATGGACGAAATGTTGATGATCCGACCCCACCGCGCCTTCATCATTCCGCGCAGCACGCCTTTGCACAACATGGCGGTGGCGGTCAGGTTTACGTCTATCACGCTCTGCCATTCGTCATCCGACATTCGCATGAACAGGTTATCCCGCGTGATGCCCGCATTATTGACTAGAATGTCGACCGAACCCATAGCATCCGCCGCCTGTTTTGGTAGCGCGGCAACGGCCTCGGGATCACTCAGGTTGCAGGGCAGGACATGGGCGCGTTCGCCCAATTCATCCGCCAGCGCCTGTAAAGGCTCGACCCGTGTACCAGACAGCCCGACAGAGGCTCCCGCACCATGCAGCGCGCGCGCGATATCACCCCCAATACCGCCCGAAGCGCCTGTGATCAGCGCGTTCTTACCTGTCAAATCAAACATTCGGTTTCCCTTTTGGTGCGTCCCAACGGAACGTTTTTTAACTTACGATTCGGCCTGGGTGACCTTTTGGACGTCGTCCGGCGTGCCAACGGCTTTGCCTGCGATATCCCGGTTGATCTTGCGGATCATCCCGGACAGAGCCTTGCCTGCGCCGACCTCCCAAGTCTCGGTCACACCCTGCGCGGCCATGTACTGAACGCTTTCACGCCAACGAACCGAGCCGGTGACCTGCTCGACCAGCAACTGGCGGATCAGGTCAGGGTCAGTAACCGCTTCGGCACGCACGTTAGCCACCAGAGGCACGGCAGGAGCCACGATTTCAACAG
This sequence comes from Ruegeria sp. ABF4_144, assembly GCF_056160045.1. NCBI lineage: Bacteria > Pseudomonadati > Pseudomonadota > Alphaproteobacteria > Rhodobacterales > Roseobacteraceae > Ruegeria > Ruegeria sp. ABF4_144. Next base: position 1,069,524 of record NZ_JBSWWK010000001.1, on the reverse strand, counting down.
AAGCCAGTGCTTCCGCCATTACATCTGCAGCAGGTTGCATCAGCGCACAGTGAAATGGAGCACTTACAGGCAACATAACCGCGCGTTTAGCACCTTTTTCTTTGGCAATCTCTGCCGCACGCTCGACAGCAGCCTTCGCGCCCGAGACCACAACCTGCGTCGGGTCGTTGTCATTTGCAGCCTGACAAATCTCACCTTGCGCGGCCTCTTCAGCGACGGCACGGACAGCGTCCAGATCAAGGCCCAGAATGGCGGCCATTGCGCCCTCGCCCACCGGCACGGCGCTTTGCATAGCCTGACCACGCGTGCGAAGCAGACGCGCGGTGTCGGCAACCGACAGGGCGCCAGCCGCGGCCAATGCAGAATACTCACCCAGCGAGTGACCAGCGACAAAGGCCGCGTCGGTGATCGAAACGCCTTCGACCTCCAACGCGCGCATCGCGGCGATCGACGTGGCCATCAGCGCGGGCTGTGCGTTCTGCGTCAGTGTCAGGTCTGCAATATCACCTTCCCAGATCAGGGCGCTCAGCTTTTCACCCAAGGCCTCGTCGACCTCATCGAACACAGCTTGAGCAGCCGGATAAGCCTCGGCTAGAGCCTTGCCCATCCCGATGGTTTGGGCGCCCTGCCCCGGAAAAACGAATGCGCGTGTCATTGCGACCTCTTGGATGACGTTAGGTTGCGGGGGGGTGTAAACTGAGTGTGAGCGCTGCACAAGCGTTGCCTGACCTCTGCACTGTGGCACTTTTGGTGTGCGCATCGCGCTATTGAGTCCTGCCCCCATGGCTTTAGGTTGAACCCAGCCATCCCAGCCCGGAGCAACCGATGCCCTCGACCAATACCTTCTCAAGCTATGGCAGCGTGACCAAGACGTTTCATTGGCTAACCGCCTTGCTGATATTCACTGCGCTGCCGCTGGGATGGATCGCCAATGATCTGGCCCACGCGATCTATGATCCGTCGATTCCGACCACCGAGGATGACATCGCCCGGGCAACCCGCCTGTTCTCACTGCACAAGACCGTGGGTGTCACAGTTTTCTTTGTCGCCCTTGCCCGCATCCTTTGGGCTGTGATCCAGACCAAGCCGGGCCTGCTTAACGCCGACAACAAACCCGAAGCCTTCGCTGCCGAAACCGTACACTGGATGCTCTACGCCTCGTTGGTTCTGGTGCCGCTGTCCGGCTGGGTGCACCATGCCGCATCCGAAGGCTTCGCGCCGATCCTGTGGCCCTTTGGGCAAAACCTACCTTTCGTGCCCAAGTCTCCGTTCTTGTCTGAACTCACATCCGGTCTGCACTGGCTGTTTATCTGGGTTCTGGCGGGGTCTCTGGTCCTGCACATTGCCGGGGCTCTCAAGCACCATGTTGTCGACAAGGACAGCACCTTGCGCCGAATGCTGCCCGGCCAATCGGATGCGCCAGAACCTCCTGCTCAGCACCACTCGCTTACTCCGGCAATTGCAGCACTAACGGTTTGGGTGGCGGTCCTGGTTGGCGGCTGGTCCATCGGCATATTCTCGGACCACTCTGCCGCGGCGACCGACACCGCTGAACTGACCGAGGTGCAATCGGACTGGCAGGTGCAGGAAGGCGACTTGTCCATCACCATCAGCCAATTGGGCAGCCCGGTGACTGGCCGGTTCGCCGACTGGACCGCTGCAATCGCTTTTGAGGACCCATCAGAACCAGGGCTTGCCGGAACTGTGGACGTTACGATTGCAATTGCATCGCTGAGCCTTGGTACGGTTACAGACCAGGCCATGGCCGCCGATTTCTTTGACAGCGCCCAATTCCCGACCGCCCAATTCAAAGCCGACATCTACAAGACGGACACCGGGTATGAGGCGCGTGGCCCTGTGACCATCCGTGACAAGTCGGTGGACGTTGTACTGCCGTTCACTCTTGATCTTCAAGAGAACACTGCAACGATGGCCGGGGAACTGCAGCTGAACCGCCTGGACTTCGACGTTGGCACCTCACAACCGACCGAAGAGTCACTGGGCTTTGGGGTTGTGGTCACAGTCAATCTGACAGCCGAACGCGAAAGCTAAAAAGAACCGCCGGGGCAACACCCCGGCGGTTTCGTTTCAGAGGATCGATACCGACTTACTCGGCCTTCTGTGCCTCGATCGAAATCCGTACTTCAACTTCGTCGCTGACGAAGGGTGCAAACTGACCCAGGTCAAAGTCGCTGCGCACCAACGTGGTGGTGGCATCGAAACCCGCCCACGGCTTGTTCGCCATCGGGTGATCAGCAACCTGGTTGAGCTTGGCGTCCAGAACGACCGACTTGGTCACACCGTTCATGGTCAGATCGCCAGTGATGTTGGCGGTGCCTTCACCGGTGACTTCGATACCGGTCGAGGTAAAGGTGATCATGTCACCTTCGGCCACGCCGAAGAAGTCCTCGGTCATGAAGTGATCTTCACGCGGCTTCCAGCCGGTGAACATCTCGACAACGGGCATCGCAACGGTGACGCTGGACGCGGCGGGGTCTTCCTGATCAAACATGATCTCGCCTTCAAAGCCCGAGAACATGCCATAGGTGGTCGAGAAACCAAGGTGGTTATAGCTGAAGATGACCTGGCTGTGGCTTGGGTCCAGAGTGTATTTCTCGGCGCTTGCAAACGCCGAGGTCGCCGAAACGGCCAGTGCAGCAGCAAGAAGGGTGGATTTCATGACAATCTCCGCAATTTTGTGAATGCAAACCTGTTGGGTTGCTCGATAACGAAAATGTGCTGCCTAAAGGCAGCACACAAGTCTTATTCTCTCACAGTTTCTGTTCTTTGATGAACAGAATAAATCTTAGGCGAAGATTGTTACACTTCCGCTCAGTTGTCCCTTGAGCGCTCGGCTGACATCCGCCGATTGCAGCGGCAGCTTCATCAGCAGGCTGCCGTCGACATCAAACAGTTCGACCTGTTCATCGGCAAAGCGCGCACCACCCAGCGTGTCATAGCTGCGGCGCAGAACGGTTTGCGGGCGTCCGTTTTCGTTTTTCTGCAAAACGCGGACCTCGCGGCGGATCGGATCGAAATATGCGTCAGGGCGGGCATCAAGGACCTGGATCGTCAGCAGGCTGACCCCAACCAGCAGGAACATGAGCGACGCGGCCAGTTTGATCGGCCAGACCTCGGTTGCCATAGCGGAACCATCCATCAGCCACATGGAAAACGCCATCACGATCAGAAACGCGCCAACAACGCGGGCCAGGACCATCCGGACTTTCCAGTTCGGCTCGAAACCGATCAGCACTGGTACGGATTTCTCATAGTTCGCGGCGTTTGCGGACTCTTCGAATGTGTTCGTATTCATCGCGGTCATATCTCTCACCCTGTTTTCAGGTTGCCGTCCTGGGTCCGGTTTCTCCGGATATTCCCCGGTATGAAAACAACTTTGAGCCGAAAAACGTCAGGAATTGGGCAGCCCAAAGGAAATAGCACGACTTCACAAAGGCATCTGTGGCAGGGCTTGCCCCTCACGCTGGAACGTGTATATGGGGCCATCCTTCGCAAATCACATGAATCGCGCAGCCTCTCGTGGCAGGGTCGCGAAGGACAAAACGGCCCCGCCTATGAAATGCGCCTTGATAGAAACAGGAGTGCACATGCCACTGTATGAGCATGTAATGATCGCGCGTCAGGACCTGTCCAACGCGCAGGCAGAAAGCCTCGTCGAACATTTCGGCACCGTTCTGGCTGACAACGGCGGCAACGTCGTCGAAAGCGAATACTGGGGCGTTAAGACGATGGCCTACAAGATCAACAAAAACCGCAAAGGCCACTATGCCTTCCTGAAGACCGACGCCCCTGCTGGTGCCGTTCAGGAAATGGAGCGCCTGATGCGCCTGCACGAAGACGTCATGCGCGTTCTGACCATCAAGGTCGACGAGCATGCCGAGGGCCCCTCGGTCCAGATGCAGAAGCGCGATGAGCGCGAAGGCCGCCGCGAGCGCCGCTGATCTAAGCCTGACGAAAGGACATAAACCATGGCCGCAAAACCATTTTTCCGCCGCCGCAAGGTCTGCCCGTTCTCGGGTGAGAACGCGCCGAAAATCGACTACAAAGACACCCGTCTGCTTCAGCGCTACATCTCTGAGCGCGGCAAGATCGTACCTTCGCGCATCACCGCCGTTTCGGCGAAAAAGCAGCGTGAACTGGCTCGTGCTATCAAGCGCGCCCGCTTCCTCGCTCTGCTGCCCTACGCTGTGAAGTAAGGAGAGACTGACATGCAAGTTATCCTGCTGGAACGCGTTGCGAAACTGGGTCAAATGGGCGACGTCGTTGACGTAAAGCCCGGCTACGCCCGCAACTTCCTGCTGCCCCAAGGCAAAGCCCTGAGCGCATCGGACGCCAACATCGCGTCGTTCGAAGCCCAGAAAGCTCAGCTGGAAGCGCGCAACCTGGAAACCAAGAAAGAAGCTGAAGCACTGGCTGAAAAGCTGGACGGTCAGCAGTTCATCGTGATTCGCTCGGCATCAGATGCCGGCGCTCTGTACGGCTCGGTCACTCCGCGTGACGCCGCAGACGCCGCAACCGAAGCAGGTTTCACCGTCGACAAGAAACAGATTGCCCTGATCGCGCCGATCAAGGAACTGGGTCTGCACTCGCTGGCAGTCAAGCTGCACCCCGAGGTCGAAGTTGAAATCAAGATGAACGTTGCCCGTTCGGAAGAAGAGGCCGAACTGCAGGCGTCGGGTAAATCGATCCAGGAACTGGCCGCGGAAGAAGAAGCCGCTGCTGAATTCGAGATCGCCGAGTTGTTCGACGATATCGGTTCCGCCGCTTCGGATGACGAAGAGCTGGTTGCTGACGAGGCACCCGCTGAAGAAGACGAAGCCAAAGCCTGATCCGGCTTAGGCAAGAATTGAAAAGGCCGCACGATATGTGCGGCCTTTTTTCGTGCACACGCCAGACGGGCAAAATTCAGCCAGAATTTAGACCTATGCTTGCGCGCGGCTTCGTGTTTCCTATCATCGCAGCCTGAATTTCGGAGTACACTGATGAAATCTTTCCTTCGTCGCAGCGTTCTGGCCATCCTGTTGATAGCCCCCTTCGCAGCATGTGGCGGACCGGACACCGTCACTCAGGACGCATTCGATCCTCCGCTATACCCTAATGAAACGCCCGAACTGCGCGCATCAATCAACCATTGGGCGGATCACTACGAACTTCCGCGCGAACTGGTGCACAAGCTGGCAATCCGGGAAAGCACACACCGCCCATGGGCCGTAAATCGCCCCTACTACGGTTTGTTGCAGATCCTGCCGGCCACTGCGCGCTCGATGGGTTATTCCGGAAATGCACAAGGGTTGCTGGACGCTGATACAAACTTGGAGTTTGCGGGCAAGTACCTGCGAGGCGCTTGGCTGCTGTCGGACGGGGACCAGAAACGGGCAATTTTCCTGTACGCCAAAGGGTATTATCCAGAAGCCAAAGCGCGGGGCATGCTGGTCGAAACTGGACTACAGCCGTCATCACCCTAGTTTTCTGGGCGTTAATGTATGATGTAACTAGAACATAAGTGATGAATAAGTGACACAAATGCCCATTTACTTATAACATACGAGTGAAAAGCACGTACAGAATTCCCATCGTCTTGTCATGTTCTGGAAAATATGCTGTCCTTGATGACGCGTGGTAAAACTGCTCCACTCTTGGTTCGTTACTGGCCCGAAAACACCATCGGGCTTCAATACAAGTCTTAGTTTGTAGGCGCAAAATGGAGATTATCGATCTGAGCACCCTGCCAGGATCAGAAACTCGGTACACCGAGTTTTTGAAGCAGGTGTGCGACAAATTCAGCATGGACCACGCAGCCTATGCCGGGATGAATCCGTCCGAGGGGAAAGTTGCGGGCCACGTTACCTACAATGACGACTGGAAAGAGCATTACCAAAAGCACGACCTAGTGATGATTGATCCGACGCTGCACATGGCCAAACGCAGCATCGCACCGGTTGATTGGAGTCGCTTGGAGCGCAGCCAAAACTTCCAGCGCGTTTTCCGAGACGCTCACGATTTTGGGCTTCCTAGTCAAGGGGTTACCATACCCGTCCGTGGGCCTTACGGTGATATCGGTTTTCTCAGCGTGACACGTGATTGCTCGAAGGAGGAGTGGCAAAAGCTCTACGCCCACGTCATCACTGATCTTCAAGGCATGGCGGTGCACATGCATGACAACGTGATTTCTTCGGACGACGTCACCGGTGCGTTGTATCACCCCAACTTGTCGACCCGAGAAGCAGAGATTCTTCAATGGGTTGCCGCAGGAAAGTCGCAGCAAGATATCGGTGATATTCTGTCGATCTCACATCGAACCGTCGAGGTTCATCTGCGGTCAAGCCGCGAAAAATTGTGCGCGTTGACCACGCCGCAAGCTGTGGGGCGTGCCATCGCAGTCGGGCTTATTGGGACCGGTTAAACACAAAAATCCCACAATTCGAACAAAATACGGGAAACCCCCAATAGAAATTCTCCCCCAAAACGGTAACGTCTAGTTTACCAAACAACCACTCGAAGGGGGAAGAAATGATCATCGTAGTAGATGGGCTGAACAGACATCTGTTCAGCGGCGTTCTTGACGAGATGTTCGAGTTGAGAGCACGTGTATTTGGTGAGCGTCTCGGTTGGGACGTCCAAATCGAGAACGGAAAAGAGATAGACGAGTTCGACGGTCTAGATCCGACTTACGTAATCGGTTTCGACGACGAGGGGAATGTCGTCGCAGCCGTGCGTGCCCTTCAGACCACCGGCCCCCATATGCTGGCCGATGTTTTCTCGGCCATTCTGGACGGAGAACCGCCTATTCGAAGTGCGACACTCTGGGAATCCACCCGCTTCTGCGTCGACACCCAACGATTGACCCGCGGCAAGGGTGCGAACTCGTTGTCCTATGCCACCTGTGAATTGATGATCGGTTCTCTGGAATACGCCAAAGCTGCAGGTGTCCAGGATATCGTCACAGTCATTGATCCAGTAATGGACAGGGTGCTCAAACGTTCGGCCTGTGCGCCTTACGACTATGTCGGAAAGACCGTGCCGATGGGCAAGGTTTCAGCGCTTGCGGCACTGGTTGACTGCACCGATGAACGTATCGCAAGCCTGCGAGAGTTTGCGGACATCCAGGATAACGTGTTCCTTGAAGAAGAAGAGGCGTTGGCTCTGTTCAACAGCAAGAAAGATGCTGAGAAGAACGTTGCCAATCGTGATCACCAGCCTCTGACCGAGCTTGAAAAGTACTTTGTCGAACAGATGCATTCGGCGAAGACGAAAGAAGAGGTCAGCGCTGTGCTGGAGTTGATCGAGGCCCTTTCAGACCGCTTCACACCAGAGCAGAAGACCGCTCTGCTAAGAACCCCCCGTGCTTTTGCTCATGAGGCCTGACCCCCTCACCTCATAGTACAAAGCCACACACCGGAGCCGTCTGATTTACAGGCGGCTCCGTTTTTTCGTGCCCACGCAATAGATGGGCGGAAGAGGATTACTCCTCTTCCAGTGCCTCAACGGCTTTCTGCAGGTCGTCTTTGCTGACTTCTTTGTCAGCGACCTGAGCCAGCTCGACAATGTAGTCGATGACCTTGTCTTCAAAGATCGGCGCGCGCAGCTGCTGCTGCATCTGAGCGTTCTGCTGCACAAACTCAAAGAACTGACGTTCCTGACCCGGATACTGACGTGCCTGGTTCATGATCGCCTGAGTCATCTCTGCATCGGTGACCTCAACCTCAGCCTTCTGGCCCAGCTCGGCCAGCAGCAGGCCCAGACGCACACGGCGCTCGGCCAGTTTGTTGTGCTCGTCGGTGGGCTCGATTTCACCGTGGTCGTGGCCCTCTACGTCCGGGTTTTCCTCGTGGAACAGCTGGTGTGCGATCTGCTTGGCTTCGGCTTCAACCAGCGACGGCGGCAGGTCGAAGGAAACCTTCTCGTCCAGAATGTCCAGCAGGGCGCGCTTCATGACCGCGCGCGATGCACCGGCGTATTCAGCTTCCAGACGCTCGGCAATTTGGCCTTTCAGCGCTTCCAGGTCTTCGGCACCAAACTTGGTGGCCAGCTCATCGTTGATCTCGGCCGCGACGGGCTCTTTGACCTCTTTCACGGTGCAGGAGAAGACAGCGTCTTTACCGGCCAGATGCTCGGCGCCGTATTCCTCGGGGAATTTGACGTTGACGTCTTTTTCTTCCTCGGCCTTCACGCCAACCAGCTGCTCTTCGAAGCCGGGGATGAAGCTGTTCGAGCCCAGAACCAGCGGATAGTCTTCGGCGGAACCGCCTTCGAACTCTTCGCCATCGACTTTACCAACGAAATCGATCACAACCTGATCGCCGTCCTTGGCTTTGGAACCTTTGCGTCGCGCTTTGAAATCCTGAGCGGTTTCGGCCAGGTTGTTCAGCGCTTCTTCGACGGCCGCGTCGTCTGCTTTGACGACCAGTTTTTCCAGTTCGACCGATTTCAAGTCGACTTCCGGAATTGCCGGCAGCGCCTCATAGGACATCTCGACGTGGACGTCGTCACCCTCTTTCCAGTCTTCGTTGGTCATTTTAACCTGCGGCTGCAGCGCAGGACGGTCACCGCTGTCTTCAAAGTGCTGGTTCATAGCACCGTCGATGCTTTCCTGCATCGCTTCGCCCAGCAGACGCTGACCAAACTGCTTTTTCAGCAGCGCCATCGGCACCTTACCTTTGCGGAAGCCCTTCATCTCAATCTCAGGCTGCGCTTCGACCAGTTTCTCGTTTACTTTGTCGTCCAGCTCAGCTGCGGATACGACGATATTGTAGCCGCGTTTCAGACCTTCGTTCAGCGTCTCGGTAACCTGCATTATGGTAGTCCCCATAGGATTCGGGGCGCGCAAAACGGCGCGCCGGGCAAATTTGACGCCTTCTATTTGCCCAGCCGCCCGCGTGCAAGGGGCAAAGCCCGGATCAGTCTTGTTTTGCCGCCGATTTGAACAAAAAAACGCCCCGGACCAGGCCGGGGCGTCTGTCCCTCAGATGAGCTGGATCAGAACTTCCAGAGCGCGCCCAGAACCCACGCTTCGTTTTTGTCGAAATCGGTCGTGTCGTCGAAATCGTGGTTGCGGTATTTCAGGTAGGCATCGGTGTTGATGCTGTCGATCCGCTGAACGACTGCAATACCCCAAGACTTGGTGCTAGACCCTTCGTTTTCGAAATCCGAGCCGTCAAAGTAGTCGATACCAACACCGGTCTTACCCCAGGACACCCAATCGCCTTCATACGCCAGTTTGGTGTACCAATAGTCCGGATCGCTTGCTCCTGTCGCCGTATCGTCACGCGTACCCAAAGCTGCTGTAAAGCTGAACCCGCTGGGCAGCAAAACCGAGGCGGACCCGATCGTATCCTTCCGCTCGCCCGAGCTGTCGTCAAAGTCACGCACCGCATAAGCCACGCTGGCGGCAAACTCGACACCGTTGGCGAAGGTGTTGCCGTAATTGATGGCGATATCGTAGTAGTCGTCGTCATCGCTGCTGGACAGGATGTTCTGGCCATAAGCAATTGCAGCCGAGAAACCGTTGAAATCCGGCGTGTCGTAGCGGATGCGCCCGCGACGACCGCCATCAAAGTTGCTGGACGAGTCGCCCACGGTGATATCGCTCAGGATCCCGTCAGACCCGCGATAGAAGAAGGCGCCGTTTTCATCGTTAGTGAACGAATAGAGGGCTGTACCAACATAAGACAGATCAGTTTCAGCAGCCCCATCCGAGGCCATGCTGCCCTGACCGGCCGAGAATTTACCGTAGCCACCCTTCAACGAGAAATCGACGTGGCGGATGTCTTCACGGCTCCAGCCGTCGGTATTGGTCCCATCTTGGTTGGCCGTGGCCGTGCTTGGCAATCCCAGTCCGGATTCAAAGCGGAACATGAACTCGTTGCTACCGTAGGGCTGCATCAGTCGCAGGCCGACGCGGCTGTTGGACAGGTCGTTGTCCAGCAAGCGGGTCTCTGTTTCCTCGCCATCATCGACGGACACGATCACCGGATCAAACTGACCGTACAGCAGCACATAACCGCCACTGTTGTTTTCGTATTTCAACTCGGCCGCGGCAGGAATTGCCGTTGTCGCGGCCAGCACAGCAGCAATTGAGGACAGTTTTAGTCTCTGGGTCATTTCATTCACCTCGAAAATTCCGGCTCCCGATTGGCCTAAAATCGCGTAGTTATCCATAACGTTCCAGCAGTCGGCAGCGATACTGTCAGAGTATTGCAAACCTGCCACTGAGATCAAGAAAGCCGGACTTAATTTCCACTTTAATCAATAGCTTACCTGTGTCCAAGTCGCAGCCACAGAACCGCTACAAGGGAATTCTGACGCCCGGCTATGCGACTGGCAAACACTCGCTTTGACACCACTGCAAACCTGTCGGCCAATTGCCGCCGAAAGCAGCGCGGATCGGCCAATTCCCGCTCAAAAAATCAGATATTCAGTTCTTTAAAAACTTTAGGCAACTGCTCGGGCAAATCTTCGGCAATTAAACCCGGTCCGAATACGCGCGCGCATTCCACATGTAGCCACGCGGCTGTTTCCGCAGCCTGTATCGGGCCGAGCCCTCGGGCCAGCAATCCGGTGATGAATCCTGCCAGCACATCGCCCGATCCTGCGGTCGCCAACCAAGGAGCAGCGCGGTCGTATACCGCCGCATTGACCGAACACCGCCCGTTTGGAGCTGCGATCACGGTGTCCGGCCCTTTGAACAGAACCACGCAGCCTGCCCTTTCGGCCGCTTCACGGGTTGCATCCACCTTGGAAAAGGCCGGTCCTTTGGTCGGAGTTGCCGCCAGCTTCTCGGCAATATCCGGGAACAGCCGCGAGAATTCTCCGCCATGTGGCGTCAGAACACAGTTCTCGTGGAGTTGAGAAAACAACGCCGCCGGATCATCCGCAAACGCCGACAGTACGTCTGCGTCCAAAACCGTAGCTCGTTCGGCCGCAAGCGCAGCCGGCACCAACTCATGCGCCCGCTCTATACCCAATCCAGGGCCGAGGCACAGTGCGTTCAACCGCTCATCCTTCAGCACATCTGTAAGGCTTTTCGCCCCCTCAACCCGCTGTAACATGATGGCCGTCACCTGCGCTGCGACCTCCACCTGAGCAGCCTGAGGCACCGCCAAGGTCACCAACCCAGCCCCAATGCGCAACGCCCCCCGCGCGGCCAGCCTCGCGGCCCCGGTTTTGGCTGAGCCACCGGAAAAGATCAGGGCGTGACCGTGCGTGAACTTGTGATGCCGTTTAAATTTGGGCAAGCGATAGAGTGGCAATCCACCCCAAGTTCGCTCGTCCTTCACGCGCCCCGGTGTCTCGGCAAGGGTCAGAAAAGCAGGGCGGTTCCCCCTGTGAGAAGCTGCTGGGCCAAATGTGAAGGCACTGTCATACGGTTCACCGCTATAGCGGCAACGCCGTATGGAAACACCGATGTCTTTCACAACAAGCTTGCCACACAAATCCGGCCCCTGCGCCAGGAAATGCCCGGGCTTTGGGCTGTCGAAACACACAGTCAACGACGCAAAACGGTCATACAAAGCACGCGCGCCGCCGGCACGAACAACCTTGCTCCGCATCTCTGCAGGAGCACTGTCCAGCAACTCGCGAGGCAATGGGTTCAAAGGTTCTTGATGCAGCACCCGTCCGCTGTCCAAACACAAGCCGGATGGGGCGTCAATGCTGACCAGACGGTCAGCGTAATGGTCACCGTTCACACCAGAAAGATGCCGAACGACCTTAAAAAGTTCACCATCCAAACCGCGTTTCAAACCCGTCCCGAACAGAGCGTCAACATAAAGGTCGACAGAACCACCCCTGCGCATGTCCTGTTCAGTCAGCGGTGCAACCTCCCCTAGCCCCAGCCACCAATCGTAATTCACCCGCGCATCCGGTGGTAGCTTTTCCGGATCGCCATACAGAAAGACTTCGACCTCCCAACCCTGATCACGCAACAGACGCGCCACGACAAACCCATCGCCGCCATTGTTTCCCGGACCGCACAAAACCACAGCCCGACCAGCTGTCGTCACTAGGTCTGGCCACTCTTCAAAAATCGCCTCGACAACGCCCTGCCCGGCCCGCTCCATCAGCTCCAGCCCTGTTACCTCACCGGAGTCAATCGCGGCCCGTTCGATGGCCCGCATTTGCGCAGCTGTCAGCAATTCCGTCATCTCAAATCCCTCAGCGATTCAATTCTGATTACTTTTTGTGCAAATCGATCAAAATTTCACCTGCCGCCTATTTTCTCGGCACACACGTGCCGCCAATTTCGCAATCAGATTGCCGACCGATCTTAGACGTGATCAGTCCCATCCTGACAAGTGTTATAGGGAGCCCGGGATGAAGAAGATCGAAGCGATCATCAAACCGTTCAAACTGGACGAAGTGAAAGAGGCGCTGCAGGACGTTGGTGTCCAGGGCCTTAGCGTGATCGAGGTCAAAGGGTTTGGCCGTCAGAAAGGCCACACCGAACTCTATCGCGGTGCGGAATACGTGGTCGACTTTCTGCCCAAAGTGAAGGTCGAGGTCGTGCTGGACGACGATCAGGTTGATGCCGCCATCGAGGCCATCGTATCTGCCGCCAAAACCGACAAGATCGGCGACGGCAAGATCTTTGTCTCGCCCGTTGAACAAGCCATTCGCATTCGGACCGGTGAGACCGGCTCGGAAGCGCTGTAATCGAACACTCCAAGTAGAGGAATAGAGAGTATGAGCAAGGACGCAGTTCTTCAGCTGATCAAGGACGAAGGCGCCGAATACGTCGATGTTCGTTTCACCGACCCGCGTGGCAAGCTACAGCACGTCACCCTGATGGCTGATCAGGTCGACGAGGACTTCCTGGAAGAAGGCTTCATGTTCGACGGTTCGTCCATCGCGGGCTGGAAGTCGATCGAAGCATCCGACATGAAGCTGGTCGTAGACACCGAAAGCGCGTATGTCGATCCGTTCTACGCAGAGAAAACCATCTGTGTGCATTGCTCGGTTGTCGAGCCCGACACCGGCGAAGCCTATGAGCGTGACCCGCGCGGCACCGCTCAGAAAGCGGAAGCATACCTGAAAGCATCGGGTATCGGCGACGTCGCATACATGGGCCCCGAAGCTGAATTCTTCCTGTTCGACGATGTCCGTTTCTCGAACAGCATCAACAAGGTATCCTACGAAGTTGATGCAACCGACGCGTCGTGGAACACCGACACCGAGTACGAGATGGGCAACATGGGTCACCGCCCGGGCGTCAAGGGCGGCTACTTCCCGGTCAACCCGATCGACGAAGCGCAAGATCTGCGCTCGGAAATGCTGTCGACCATGAAGCGTCTGGGCATGAAAGTTGACAAGCACCACCACGAGGTTGCGTCCTGTCAGCACGAGCTGGGCCTGATCTTTGACAGCCTGACCAAGCAGGCCGACGAACTGCAGAAGTACAAGTACGTCATCCACAACGTTGCACACGCCTACGGCAAATCAGCCACTTTCATGCCGAAGCCGATCGCAGGTGACAACGGCACCGGCATGCACGTGAACATGTCGATCTGGAAGGACGGCAAGCCGCTCTTCGCCGGCGACAAATATGCCGACCTGTCGGACGAAGCGCTGTACTTCATCGGTGGTGTTCTGAAGCACGCCAAGACCCTGAACGCTTTCACCAACCCGTCGACCAACAGCTACAAGCGTCTGATCCCGGGCTTCGAAGCACCTGTTCTGCGCGCCTACTCGGCCCGTAACCGTTCGGGTTGTGTCCGTATTCCGTGGACCGAAAGCCCGAAAGCCAAGCGCGTCGAGGCCCGCTTCCCCGATCCGGCTGCAAACCCCTACCTGGCGTTTGCCGCGCTGCTGATGGCCGGTCTGGACGGCATCAAGAACAAGATCGATCCGGGCGAAGCCATGGACAAGAACCTGTACGATCTGCCTGCCGAAGAACTGGCCGACATCCCGACCGTTTGCGGCTCGCTGCGCGAAGCGCTGGAAGCGCTGGCATCCGATCACGACTTCCTGCTGCAGGGCGACGTGTTCACCAAAGACCAGATCGACGGCTATATCGCACTGAAGATGGAAGAGGTCGAAACCTACGAGCACACCCCGCACCCGGTTGAATACGGCATGTACTACAGCTGCTAATCCGGTTTGGGTTTACATCTGCAAGGGCGTCCAATCGGGCGCCCTTGTCTCCTGTGGCGTGATCTTTCACACTTGAGGCCGTCCCGGTCAGGAGAGATTCAATGCCAACTGACGACCCCTTTTCGCAATTTTCCAACTTTGTGACGACGCCCGAGGAACTGGAGCGCATAACCGGCGCGCCCCTGCCCCAGATCATCGCCAAAGAACTGACTTCGTTGGATCAGATGTGCCGCGACTTTATCGCTGCCTCACCGTTTTGCCTGATCGCGTCGGCCAACCCAGGCGGGCATCTGGACATTTCACCGCGTGGCGACCCGGCAGGTTTTGTTCAGGTGATTTCAGATACTCTCATGGCGATCCCTGACCGGCCCGGCAATAAGCGCGTGGATACGTTTCACAATGTCCTGTTGGACCCGCGCGTCAGCCTGATCTTCTTTGTCCCCGGCAAGATGGAGACGCTGCGCATTCGCGGCTCTGCCCGCATCTGCGCCGATCCAGAGTTGCTAGAAGAGATGGCGGTAAACGATCACGCGCCCAAGCTGGCCCTGCTGATCCAAGTTGAGACAGTATTTGCCCACTGCCCCAAATGCGTCATCCGTTCGAACCTGTGGCAGCCTGAGCAATGGCCGGACTCGTCAAATCTGCCGAATATGAACGCGATGATGGTCAAACACGCCAAAATTAACAAAACGCCCGAGGAATGGTTCGAGTCCTTGAAAGGCACCGGAGAACTCGATCTGTATTAACTCCTTTGAGGATACCGAATTGCAGCTTACCCTTGCTCTGAGCAGTTAAACTGGATTTCGCTGATGCTACGATTTGCTTTGATTTTTGCCCTATCCCTCCCAACACTTGCTATGGCCGCCCCCTGTGGCAACACCAGCAGTGGTTTCGAGGCCTGGAAACAAGACTTCGCGAAACAGGCCAAGCGGGCCGGTGTGAAAAAGAAAGGGCTGCAGGCACTGGCGCAGACCCAATACGCCACGCGCACTATTGCCGCAGATCGCAATCAGAAGAGCTTTAAATACTCGCTGGACAAATTCATGAGGGTCCGCGGCGCCGATACGATCGTGGCCCAAGGGCGCAAACGCAAGGCGCGCAACCCGCAATTCTACGCCGCGCTGGAACGTCAATACGGTGTCCCTAGCGGTGTGCTGATCGCCATCCACGGGATGGAGACAGGTTTCGGGAATTTCATGGGTGACAGTCAAGTTGTGTCAGCAATAACCACTCTGGCCTATGATTGTCGCCGATCCGAGTTCTTTATCCCCCATGCCATCGGGGCGCTGAAACTGGTCGATCAAGGCAGCATTACGACCGCCACCAAGGGGGCGAAGCACGGCGAATTGGGGCACACTCAGTTCCTGCCGGGCAACGCGCTGGTTTATGGGGTCGACGCCACCGGCGACGGTCAGGTGGATTTCTACAACATGACTGACGCGCTGGCCTCAACCGCCAATTTTCTACGTCAGAAAGGCTGGAAACCGGGGCGCGGCTATCAACCGGGGCAACCCAATTTCAGGGTGATTCAGGAATGGAACGCCGCCTCTGTTTATCAGCAATCCATCGCAATTATGGCGGCCCGAATCGACGGGTAAGGCCCGCCATCATCATGCGCCAATCCACCGCAATCCGGACACATTGTTGCCACAGATGTTAAGTGGCCCCTAAAATGCCTAGGTTTCCAATGAGTAATCAATCCTGCTGATTTCTCATTTTTTTCCATTTTCGCCAAATTCTGCCCAATATCCGTTGTTAACCTGTTTCTCAGGACAAGGTACGACAAAGGAATGCGTGGTGACTTCGAAGCACAGCTATCATGGCGGTCTTCAGTTCAACGGGGAAACCGACGGCGCGATTGAACGTTTCGGTGCCATCGTTGCAACGACGTTGGAAGACTACGGCCACCTGGTCGAACGCAAAAACATGCTGAGCGCAACCGAAGCCAGCATCGTTTCCAGCCAGTATCTGGTTCGCCTGACATTGGACACTCAGGTGGTCAGCTCGGAAGATCGGTTCGGACGTCTGGACCGCGCTGCCGGATTGAAAACCGCAAGCAGACCCGCCGTGACCCTGCCGAAAAACCGGCTTACGATCACGCTTTCGCCGGTATCCCCTTTGCTGGATGACAGCGAGATTTCCGAGTTGATGATGGTGGTCATCCTGTACCGGATGGTCGACATCTGCGCGACACAGCGTGTCGAGTGGCTGTCGTCCAACACCATTCTGACCGTTGAACAATTCATGAGCGCGTTCGACACGTTGACGCCCTCAAAACCAAGAAACAGAAAACAGATTTTTGAGGCAGTAACAGGCCCGTTCGCCGGGCTGGACATAACTGAAGAACAGGATCTGGACGAGCCACAAAAAAAGGCGCTGGCACCAGCAGCCCGGCCGATCCAGTTGTCTGATGAGCAGTTGCTCAGCATCGCTTTTCGGACAGAAACCCAAGAGCAGCAAACTGATGGGGACGAAGACACGCGCCCCCTCGTCCACGACAAGCCCAGCGACATCCTTCGACTGACCAGTTGGGGATTGACCGGGGCCGTGGCTAGCGTGTCAGTACCCATCGCGGTCTCTGTGGCCGCGGTCAACCTGATCAGAGGCGAAGATTTTCGCCTGAACACTCAGGTACTTGCCTACACTGTCGCAATCTCTGCTCTCAGCACAAGCGGAGCTTTCGCCGGTGTCGCGAACGCGCTGGGCATGTAGAACTTAACTTCACTACCCTCCTTGGAGGCCCCGCCATCAGGCGGGGTTTTCCATTTTTTGCAGGCGCTTTGCCTCTAGCACATAGGTGTGAATCGAAAAGATCACCGCCCGCGTTTCCGGCAGGCGCAACAATGTCTGACGTTCGCTGCGCAAAAACCGAGCAGCCCCCGGATCGCCGATATCGCGCGGGTTGCTGGCGCTTCGGGGCTGGTGCAGCTCAGCATCTTCATACCAAAGCGCGTTGAACCGCCAAAGTGGTCTCCCCGGCTGTATCCCATCAAACAGGCGCTGCACCCGGCGCGCGATGTTGGCGTCATAGCCGGACACAGGGATGTGGATATCGATCAAGGGCCGCATGAACTTTTCCGACAGGCGCCAACTGGCCGGAAAGCACAGAAGGGCGCCCGTCAGGACGTGTTCGTCCCCGTGTTTTTGCAGGATGCAGAAATCCTCCTGCACCAGATAGCACAGCGTATCCAGCGGGCGAGTGCGGTCAATTTCAACGACCCGCCCGTCCGGGCGGGTGACCTGATCTGAACTGCCTGGGTAGGCGTGTTTCAGAACCAAATCCAAAAGCTCCTGCGCTGCAGGTTCGGCTTCGGGGTCCAACGCCAGAACGTCCGGTCGCCGCTCATGCAAAATCTCTGCACGCCGCTGCATTTGCTCGGAAAAGGCATCATCACAATGCAACCAGTCATCCATGCTTGCAGGCTGGATCCCCGGCAAAGGGCGTGGGATCAGTGGGTTGTAAGGGATCGAGGTCTGTAGGATCGTCATGATATTGGTCTATCACCAGTTGATCGGGGTGTCGGCCCAAAAGCGACGGGTGCGCCGTCGCAAACCTTCAAGACGCTTGGGAAATGAGTCGTCACGCTACACCTCAGGCAGGGAGACCCACCATGAACCAGCACTATCGCGACAGCCGCAAGATCGACCCAACCAAAGGCGCGACACTGGGTGACGGCACCCCGAACGACAATGACCGGATCGAGATTGGCCCGACGCAACTGGCCTTTGCAGAATGGGAAGCGGCCGGCCTTGCCCTGCCCGATTTGGCGCGGATGCGGGAATACCGGTGGAAACGTCTGACCAAAGCCATCGTTGACCGGGGTTATGGCGGGCTGCTGATGTTTGATCCGCTCAACATCCGTTACGCCACCGACAGCACGAACATGCAACTGTGGAACACCCACAACCCGTTCCGCGCAGTGTTGCTGTGCGCTGACGGCTACATGGTGATCTGGGATTACAAGAACTCACCTTTCCTGTCGAAGTTTAACCCGCTGGTGCGTGAACAACGCTCAGGCGCGGATCTGTTTTACTTCGACCGCGGCGACAAGGTGGATGTGGCGGCGGACGTGTTCTCGAACGAGGTGCGGTTGCTGATCGAAGAACACAGCGGTGGCAACAAGCGTCTGGCCGTCGACAAGATCATGCTGCACGGTCTGCGCGCATTGGAGGCGCAGGGCTTTGAGATCATGGAAGGCGAAGAGGTCACCGAAAAGACCCGCGCCATCAAAGGCCGGGATGAGATTTTGGCCATGCGCTGCGCCAGCCATGCCTGCGAAGCAGCCGTGGCCGAGATGGAAACATTCGCCCGCGCCAATGTGGGCGACGGCAAAACCTCGGAAGATGATATCTGGGCCATTCTTCACGCCGAGAATATCCGACGCGGTGGGGAATGGATCGAAACCCGCCTGCTGGCCTCGGGTCAACGCACTAACCCGTGGTTTCAGGAATGCGGGCCGCGGATCACGCAAAAAAATGAGATCATCGCCTTTGATACCGACTTGATCGGATCTTATGGCATCTGCGTTGACATCTCACGCACTTGGTGGATCGGAGACGAAAAGCCCCGTCCCGACATGGTCTATGCCATGCAGCACGCTCACGAACACATCATGACCAATATGGAAATGCTGAAGCCCGGCGTGATGATCCCCGAACTGACCGCCAATGCGCATAAGCTGGACGACAAATTCCAGGCGCAAAAATATGGCTGCCTGATGCATGGCGTTGGTCTCTGTGATGAATGGCCGCTAGTCGCCTATCCGGACAAGGCAGTAGCGGGCTCTTACGACTATCCGCTTGAACCTGGCATGGTCCTGTGTGTCGAAGCCGCCGTCGGAGAGGTTGGCGGCGACTTCTCAATCAAGCTTGAAGATCAGGTTCTGATCACCGAGGACGGGTATGAAAACCTGACAACCTACCCGTTCGATCCGCAGTTAATGGGACAGGTTTAAGGTCTTAGTTCGGCGATGTTGATCGCCGAACGTTGCCGTGCCAGTCCTCGGACGGGATGGTGACTTCGGCTGTGGTCGATGCTGCAGGCCAGCTCTGACCCAGCGTGAACCCCAGAACCCCGGTCAGGGCAATGACGATCAGAATATCGGGGCGGAAAACAACGCCACGCGGGGCGGATGCGGTGTAGGACATGTGAGCCTCCTTGGCTTGCTCTGTGTGATAGCTGCAAGATGGGGGCATTTCTTAAATTAATAAAACGAATATTTATCATCCATATCATCACATAAATTGAACATTCAGAAAATCAGCTTGCCTGATCCGAAAGCGCTCACTTTTCTCACCTTCCCGTGACGCGTCTTACAATGGGGTTGAGGCACCAGCCGCAAGCACACAGTATTGGTTCCATCCCGACACGTAAGGAATTGCCATGCCCACGGAACGCATTACTTTCGCCGGTCACGACGGCAACCAGCTGGCTGCACGCCTTGACCTGCCAGATGGTCCGGTGCTGGCAACTGCGTTGTTTGCGCATTGTTTTACCTGCTCCAAGGACATCCCTGCCGCACGACGCATTGCAGCCCGACTGGCTGCGATGGGCATCGCCGTATTGCGCTTTGATTTCACCGGGCTTGGCCATTCCGGCGGAGAGTTCGCCAACACCACATTCACCTCGAATGTCGAGGACCTGATCGCCGCCGCGCATTATCTGGCAGGCCGCAACATGGCCCCGGCCTTGCTGATCGGTCACTCGCTTGGCGGTGCAGCCGTCCTGCGCGCCCGGGCCGGTATTCCCAGTGTCAAAGCAGTGGTCACACTGGGCGCACCCGCCGATCCCGGCCATGTGGCCCACCATTTCGAGGGCGCTCTGCCCCAAATCGAACAGGATGGGTCAGCAGAGGTTATGCTGGGTGGTCGTCCTTTCCGCATAGGCAAGGCCTTTGTCGATGACATCTCAGAATCCGCGCTAACCCCGGCGATCGCCGATCTAAAAGCGGCACTGCTGATCCTGCACGCGCCGCGCGATGAAACCGTCAGCATCGACAACGCCAGCACCATATTTCTGGCCGCCAAACACCCAAAAAGCTTTGTAACGCTGGACGACGCCGATCACCTGATCACTCGTGCCTCGGACGCTGAATACGCCGCTGACGTGATTGCGGCATGGGTGACGCGATATATTCCCCTCAGCCCACCCGCCCCGCCCCCCGGTGCGCCCGAGGGCGTGGTGCGCGTGACCGAGGTTGACCCTTCGGGCTTTCTGCAAGACATCCAGTCCGGCCCCCGGCATCACGCCGTGGCGGATGAGCCTGCGTCCTACGGCGGGACAGACAAGGGCATGTCGCCCTATGGGTTTGTCTCATCGGGCCTTGGCGCTTGTACATCGATGACAATCCGCATGTACGCGCGGCGAAAACGGTGGCCGCTGACCGGCATCACCGTCGATGTCTGCCACAACAAGGTGCATGGGCAGGATGCCGGACTGGCCGGCGACGGAAAAATAGACCAGTTCCGCCGCAAGATCCGGCTGGAGGGTCCGCTGGATCAGGAACAACGCGCACGACTGCTGGAAATCGCAGACAAATGCCCCGTCCATAGAACGTTGGAAGGGTCAGCCCAGATCACTACAGAACTGTTGAGCTAACCCCTTCAGACTACCTGCGCGGCGACGGGCGGTGGATGGGCGGACGCGCCACGGGCGGACGAGCGACCGGTGGGCGCGCCGAAGGCGGGCGCGGCCGGGCCGGTGGTTTGGCAATCGGCGGTGTTGGCCGTATCGGAGGCCTGCTGTTTGGCGGGTTTGGACGCACCGGCCGGTCTACATCAATATCCACGTCGACATCGTGGTAATAGTCGTTCCACAGCATTGAGTCATAGAACGGGTCATAGCCATAGCCGACTCCGACCGTGACACCATCGCAGGCGGTCAAAGAGAAGCTTGCTGCCCCTAGGCCCAGCGCAAGAAACAGACGTTTGATAGGTTTTATGGTCATCTGCGCCTCTCCTTACTGCAGGGCCCGGAACGACGCGAAAACGTCGTTCAGAACGTCAACATAGGCCGGATCGGCACCGTCGCGCAGAATGGCCACGACGACGGCCACACGATCCTTTGGCAGATCAATCACAGTAGCGGTAAAGTTGATGCCACGCCCGTCGCGCGTGCCGGTGCCCCGGATCACACGTGCCGGAAACCCCCCAATCCGGGTGTCGCTGGTGCTTGAGACCGTCGGGTCCTTGACCAGAAACTTGTCGATATCGTCGAGATACCGCAGACCTCCGTCAATCGAAGCAACCCCAGCCGGGGAGACAAACCCCATCCAGACATTGTCATCGGTCACAGGCCGTATACCCATGACGCGCGCGACGGCACGCGGATCACCCAGTTCGGTATCCTCAATCTCGCGCGGGCCGCCGGTGCGTACAGTCCAAAAATCGGGTACGTCAAAGCTGAACAGCGCGCGCCCTGCATCGGTATAGGTGATCGGGGTGTCTGCAGCAGCCGGAGCAGCAACCCCAAGCCACAATGCAGCGAAGGCAGCCAAAGAAGAGCCGGATAATAAACGCATATCTGAATAACCTGATGATTTCTTTGGCATCAGATTGCCCCCGGCTGGCGGCGCTTGTCCAGCACCGCGTGCATCGGGCGACAAAAAAACCGCGCCGGGATTGCTCCGGGCGCGGTTTTGGTCATGCGAGTTTTCAGAAATCAAGTACGGGCGTCGCCGATCAGTTTCCACAGGCCCGGGATCAGCAGTGCGGCCAGCGCCAGCTTGATTGCATCACCCACCAGGAACGGTGTCAGGCCCCATTCCAGGATCGGCTTGTCCCAGCCATAGAGCTGACCCAGCCAAAGCAGGCCGGGCACGTAGATCAGCACGTTGGCCAGCACCAGCGCCAGAGCCATTTTACCAACCGAACGGTCCCAACCGCGCGCTGCCAGTGCACCCAGCAGAACGGTCGCCATCAGGTAGCCGACCAAATAACCGCCGGTGCCACCCATCATGTAGGTCAGACCAAATTTCTCGGCCGAGGACCCTGCGAAAACGTCAAAGCCCAGCGCGCCAACCAGCAGATAGCCCAGCATTGTGATCAGACCCAGACGCGCGCCGTAAGCGGTACCAATGGTCAGCACTGCGAAGGTGCCCATGGTGATCGGAACCGGCCACATCGGAATTTTGATTTTTGCGGCAATCGCCAGGGCCAAGATGCCAAGAGCCACCAGCGCCACTTGTTTGACACGCAGAGCGGTCCCCTCGCGCGGGCCGATCGCCTCGGCCAGTACATTTGTAGTCATTATCATTTCTCCACGTTCGGATGGAACTTCGGACTCAGGAATGCCCGTTTCACATCGGTACTTCAAGATGATTGCGCTATCGAGGGCGGTAATCGGTTTTCATTTCATAGGCTTTGCGCGGTCCGGACACCGTCCAGCGCACGGACCAGTTTGGCCAGCCTGTGAAATCATAAACCGCATCATAGCTGTCTGGCGGACAATCGTGGTGATCCCTAGACTGTGAATGCCCCAGCTTCAATGCATGAAAGTACCGCTCATCGTCGAAATGAACTGCGATCCTGTCTCTGGCATCCCGCCAAAGATACCGCCGCGTGCCTTTCATCTCGGCCTGCCCCGGAATGCGCAGCGTGACCTCTTCGTCATAGACCAAACCGTCTTCTGCAGGACGCAGAACCGCCTCGCCTTCCGCCTGTACCACCTGCCCCGCCCGCGTGTCGTGAATGGTGCGGCTCAGGGTCCAGCGGCCTTCGAAATCGGATAGAGTGTGCGGCAGGGTCATGCGACAGTGATCCCGCCGTTGCGAGCAAAACAACGGATGACGGCATTCACTATGGAAAACCGGCGCATGCCGTTTCGGCGAATGGTGACCAAAACACCCGGACAGACAGCTAAAATCAGGGCAAACCGTCTCATCTGCACACTCGCACCTTGTTCATTTGGCAGGTCAGGTTTAAACCCCGCCGCATCGCCTCCTGCCAAATCACAATAAGGTGCCGCTGCCAATGATTCCACGTTATTCCCGCCCCGACATGGTCGCCATCTGGTCGCCCGAGTCCAAGTTCCGCATCTGGTACGAGATCGAAGCCCATGCCTGCGATGCCATGGCCGATCTGGGCGTGATCCCGCGTGAAAACGCCGAGGCCGTGTGGAAGGCCAAAGACGTGGAATTCGACGTAGCCCGCATTGATGAGATCGAGGCTGTCACCAAGCACGACGTTATCGCGTTCCTGACGCACCTCGCTGAACATGTCGGCAGTGAAGAGGCTCGTTTCGTCCATCAGGGCATGACCTCGTCCGACGTGCTGGACACCTGCCTTAACGTGCAGCTGACCCGCGCCGCCGACCTGCTGATCGCCGATCTGGAAGGCCTGCTTGCTGCACTCAAGCGTCGCGCGATCGAACACAAGAACACCGTTCGTATTGGCCGCAGCCACGGCATCCACGCCGAGCCCACCACCATGGGCCTGACCTTCGCGCGTTTTTACGCCGAGATGGACCGCAACCTGTCCCGTATGCGCGACGCCCGTGCGGAAATCGCCACCGGTGCGATCAGCGGCGCGGTCGGCACATTCGCCAATATCGACCCGCAGGTGGAAGAGCATGTTTGCGACAAGCTGGGTCTGGTGCCCGAGCCGATCAGCACTCAGGTCATCCCGCGCGACCGTCACGCGGCGTTCTTCGCGACACTTGGTGTGATTGCCAGCAGCATCGAAAACATCGCCATCGAAATCCGCCACATGCAGCGGACCGAGGTGTTGGAGGGGGCTGAATTCTTCTCGATGGGTCAAAAAGGCTCATCCGCCATGCCGCACAAGAAGAACCCAGTGCTGACCGAAAACCTGACCGGGTTGGCGCGCATGGTTCGCGCGGCGGTCATCCCAGCAATGGAGAATGTAGCGCTCTGGCACGAGCGCGATATCTCACATTCCTCGGTCGAACGGATGATTGGGCCGGACGCCACGATCACGCTGGACTTTGCGCTGGCCCGCCTGACCGGTGTGATCGACAAGATGCTGATTTTCCCTGAGAACATGATCGAGAACATGAACAAGTTCCCCGGTCTGGTCATGAGCCAGCGGGTTCTGCTTGCGCTGACCCAAGCCGGCGTTAGCCGTGAAGATGCCTATGCCATGGTTCAGCGCAACGCGCTGAAGGTCTGGGAACACCGCACTGATTTCAAAGAGGAGCTGCTGGCAGACCCCGACGTCACCGCCGCGCTGAGCCCTGAAGAGATAGAAGAGAAATTCGACCTCGGCTATCACACCAAGCACGTCGATACGATCTTCGCCCGCGTGTTCGGCGAATAAACCCAAACCGAACAATCGGTTCAAAAGGGCCCGGCTCGCACATCGCGATCCGGGCCCTGTCTTTTGCCAAAATTCATAAAATCAGCTATGGTGTGCGTGTATTTCCGAACAGGAGAAACAGCATGATCCGCACTCTTATCTGCGCTTTGGCCCTTGGATGTTCAGCGTCCGTTGCTCTTGCCTGCAGTGGTCACACCAAGCAAACCCAGTCCTGTGCGCCGGGCACTTATTGGGATGCCGAGTCCCAGAACTGCGAAAAAATCGTCAATAGCTGAGAAAATCTTTCCTACCTGTGAATAAAAGCGAGCAGCCGGTTGTTAGCTTTTTATCAGATCGCGCTATGCTTGATGAGAGCAGCCCAAAGAACGGAGTAGGAAAATGCGCCTCGTATTAGTTTCAGCTATTGCCCTTCAGGCCTTTGCTTTTGCACCGGCCGTCTATGCGGCCGGAGGTGGCGGAGCCACAACCCCGCCGAAACCGACGAACACGACCAAGAAATGCCTGTTCGGCCGCGTCTACGACAAGGATGCGGGGCGCTGTGTCAAACCAAACAAGTCCAACTTCACCCAGGATGAGCTTTACGACGCCGTGCGCGAGCTGGCCTATGACGGGCAGTTCGAGAATGCGCAGAACATCCTGCGCGTCATGGATCAGGACGATGATCGCGTACTGACCTATTGGGGCTTTACCTACCGCAAGATGGGTGAGCTTGAACTGGCGAACCTCTTCTACAACAACGCCATCGAGGCCAACCCCGACAACATCCTCGCCCGCAGTTATATGGGTCAGGGTTTTGTAACCGAGGGTAAAACCGATCTGGCCATTGAACAGTGGCGCGAGATCAAGGCGCGTGGCGGTGAAGGCACCTGGGCCGAGGCGTCCCTGCGCGAAGCGATCCGTACCGGGCTGACCTATAACTACTAAGCTTCAGTCTTTCTTTACCCGACTCTCCTTAATCTGCCTGTGGAACAAAACTTTGGCACCACAGGCAGATGCAGGACACAAACACATTGGTACAGGTGGCACCGGGGGCAGCTCCGGTGGCTGATCAGAAGGACGACGCCCCTCGTGTCGTTCCACGCGTCCTCAGCAATCGTCAAAAGGCTGCCGTCGTCGTACGGCTTTTGCTGAATGAAGGCGCCGACATCCCGCTGGAAGAGCTTCCTGATGATCTGCAGGAAAAACTGACACATCAACTGGGTCAGATGGGTCTTGTCGATCGCATCACTCTGGACGCCGTGGCGCAGGAATTTGCCGAGGCGCTGGATAGCGTCGGCCTGTCTTTCCCGCATGGTCTGGCAGGCGCTCTGGACGCTGTGGATGGCAAGATTGGGACGGCCACGGCGGCGCGGCTGCGCAAGGTGGCCGGGGTACGCCAGATCGGTGACCCCTGGCAACGCCTGCGGGAAATTCCGACCGAGGATCTCGCCACGATGGCGCAGGCGGAAAGCACCGAGATTGCCGCCGTGATGCTCTCCAAACTAGAAACTGCGAAGGCCGCGCAACTGCTGGGTCACCTGCCCGGCCCTGTTGCGCGTCGGATCACTTATGCAATCTCGAAAACCGCGAATGTCACTCCTGAAGCGGTGGAACGGATCGGTTGGTCTCTGGCGGCACAACTGGACCAGCGCCCGTCTCAGGCTTTTGTTGATGGTCCTGGCGCGCGGGTCGGTGCGATCCTGAACCAATCTGCGGCATCCACCCGCGACGGGCTGCTGACCGCACTGGACGAAGAGGATTCGGATTTCGCCAGCGTCGTGCGCCGTTCGATCTTTACCTTTGCGCATATTCCGGCCCGAATTATGCCCCGTGACGTTCCCGCGATTCTGCGCAGTGTGGACCAGGCCGATCTGGTCACTGCGTTAGCGGGCGCAGCGGCGGATGATGACAGGGCTGCGGCCGAATTCATGCTGTCCAACATGTCGACGCGGATGGCGGACAACCTCCGCGAAGAGATATCCGAACGCGGCAAGGTCAAGCAATCCGACGCCGAAGAGGCGATGACGCAGATCGTGGGCGCTATCCGTACCCTCGTGGATGAAGGGGCGATCACGTTGATCGAAGAGGAAAGTGAAGACTAGGTAAACCGCTCAAGCCATTGCAACGCTTGTGGTCAGAGAATGTGCCTTGTATGTCTGGCCCGGCAAATCAAAACAGCCGGTGAGACCAGACTATGCCCGTCGAAAAGTCGGAACTAAGCCGCGGGGCGCTTCGAAAATACTATGTCACCGGCCTGTTTATGAAAGGCGTGATCGGCGCGATGCGCCTGCTGCCTTACGAGCGGCGCATTGCAACGATGGGTGCCATTGTGCGCGGCCTGGCCCCTTTGGTCGGGTTTACCGAGCGGGTGCGCAGAAATCTGAAACTGACCTGCCCCGAGCTTTCGGACGCCGAGGTGAAACGCATTTGCCGGGCCGTCCCAGACAACGCGGGCCGTGCCATCATGGAGCACTTCTCACCCGAAGGCTTCACCGAACGTCAAAGCACGGCCAAAATTTCCGGACCCGGTATCGCCGCGTTTGACGCTGCCGTGGCCGAGGGGCGCCCGGTGATGATGATTACCGCGCATTTCGGCCACTACCTGGCCGCCCGCATTGCCCTTCAGGCCCGCAGCGGTAAGCCCATCGGGTGCCTTTACCGTCGTATGGCAAACCCGTATTTCAACGACGCTTACGTGGACGCGTTTTATAAAACCGGCTCGCCCATGTTCGAACAGGGCAGACGCGGCATGGTCGAGATGGTGCGCTCGCTCAAGAAGGGCGGAATCATCGCCATCGTCTCGGACCTTCACGCTCATGGCGGAGAGGAACTGACGTTCTTCGGTAAACCCGCGGTCACTTCGGTTCTGAACGCCGAACTGGCGATGAAATACAAAGCCGAGTTGATCCCCTGCTATGCCATTCGCCAGCCAAACGGCATCGATTTTGAAATCGTTCTACACGATCCGGTACCCCATACGGATCCCAAGACCATGACACAGTTCACCAATGATGATCTTGAGGCCGTGGTCCGGCAGCATATGGGCCAATGGTTCTGGATTCACCGGCGCTGGAAGGCCTGGAACGGGCTAGGTGTGCAGCCCGAGGACATGCCCTAATCACTTGAGCCTGGTGGCGGCAACGATTGGGCCATGCCCAACCCTTTGAACCAGAACAACCGCCGGCAGGTCCGAGGTCAGCTTGGCAGAAAACTGCTGCGGAGCGACCCCGTCCCACTGCCCGGCCACTTGCCAGGATTCCACAACATTTGCATAATCCAGTTCATGCCCGGCCAGCTCCCCCCTACGGATCGAGGCGTGACGCATCGGTGAATACTGCACAACGCGCACGTCAAAAGTCTCACCCTCAGGCAATTCGACTGGCGTGACATCGACGATTACGTCATTCCCCGATCGGGTTGCCACAACTTCAGCCTCGGGAGCGGCTGTCAGATGCGCGTTGATCAGCCGCTCTAACTCGCGCGTTTGGGCGCCGACAACATCGTGTTGCCCGTTTATCACCATTTGCGGCGTGTAGATCATCGACCGCCCACCCTGTCGTGCATACGCCCGCTGACGCAATGTGTGGTTGGGGTCGGCGTATTCGTCTTCCCAGCCGATGTAATCCCAATAATCCACATGCAAGGCGAGACCGATCACATCATCACGCTTGGCCAGATCATGCATCAGCCGGTCAGCTGGCGGACAGGATGAACAGCCCTGAGATGTAAACAGTTCGACCACCACCGGGTCATTTTCTGCCGCTGTTGGCGCGGCAAAAGCAAGGGAAAGCACGGTGGCGATAACGGCAGATCTGAGCATATTTTACCTCGGGCTGATAACTTTTCTGTCTGCGACCGATAAGATACCTGAATGGTTTAGACCCTTTGGACCTCACCCTCCAATCAAGGTTTCTTGAAACAAGCCCGCCCTCAACGAAGCGTGAAGCAGTGAAACCAATCGAGTTTTGCGCGTCTTGGTCCTTGAACCCCGGCGAAAGGTGCTAAAGATTGCTATCAGCGAACCCCGTTACCCAAGTCATTTGAGAGGGAGCCAACTCATGCCCATTAAAGTCGGACAGGATACCGCCAAGACACGCCGCAGCCTGAACGTAAATGGCAAATCCGTTTCATATTATTCGATTCCCGCCGCACAAGAGGCCGGTCTGGGCGATTTCTCGAAACTCCCTGCAGCGCTTAAAGTGGTGTTGGAAAACATGCTGCGGTTCGAAGATGACGGTTTTTCCGTTTCAGTCGACGACATTAAGGCGTTTGGAGAATGGGCCACCAATGGCGGTAAGAACCCGCGTGAGATCGCATATCGCCCTGCCCGCGTACTTATGCAGGACTTTACCGGAGTTCCGGCCGTGGTCGATCTGGCCGCGATGCGAGACGGGATCAAAGGGCTGGGCGGCGATGCGCAAAAGATCAACCCGCTGAACCCAGTAGACCTGGTCATCGACCACTCGGTCATGATCGACGAGTTCGGCAACCCGCGCGCGTTCCAAATGAACGTGGATCGGGAATATGAGCGGAATATGGAACGCTATCAGTTCCTGAAATGGGGTCAGTCGGCGTTCAACAATTTCCGTGTCGTGCCCCCCGGCACAGGCATTTGCCATCAGGTGAATTTGGAATATCTCGCCCAGACTGTCTGGACCGACACTGACCAGACAGGGGAAGAGGTCGCCTATCCCGATACGCTGGTTGGAACCGACAGCCACACCACGATGGTCAACGGCATGGCCGTTCTGGGCTGGGGCGTTGGCGGGATTGAGGCCGAAGCCGCGATGCTGGGTCAGCCGATCTCGATGCTGATCCCCGAGGTTGTGGGCTTTGAGCTGACCGGCGCGATGGTCGAAGGCACTACTGGTACTGACCTCGTGCTGAAGGTCGTGGAAATGCTGCGCGAAAAGGGCGTGGTCGGCAAGTTCGTCGAGTTCTATGGCGAAGGTCTGGATCGCCTGCCATTGGCCGACCGCGCGACCATCGCCAATATGGCGCCGGAATATGGCGCAACCTGCGGTTTCTTTCCGATTGATGGCGAAACCCTGCGCTACATGCGCAACACCGGCCGCGATGAGGATCGGCTGGCGCTGGTCGAAGCCTATGCCAAGGAAAACGGCTTCTGGCGGGACGAAAATTATGCGCCGATCTATACCGACACCCTGACGCTAGACATGGGTACCATCGTTCCCGCTATCTCGGGTCCGAAACGTCCACAGGATTATGTCGCTCTGACCGATGCCAAGGCGGCCTTCCTGAACGAGATGGAGAAAACCTTCAAACGCCCGATGGGCAAGCAAGTTGAGGTCAAGGGCGAAGAATACGGCATGGAGTCGGGCAAGGTCGTGATCGCGTCGATCACTTCCTGCACCAACACCTCGAACCCTTATGTGATGATCGGCGCCGGTCTGGTGGCGAAGAAGGCGCATGAGCTGGGCCTGAACCGCCAGCCGTGGGTCAAAACCTCGCTGGCGCCCGGATCGCAAGTTGTGTCTGAATACCTTGAGGCCGCCGGTCTGCAGCAGCATTTGGACGCCATTGGCTTCAACCTTGTGGGCTATGGCTGCACCACCTGTATCGGCAACTCGGGTCCGCTTCAGAGGGAAATAAGCGAGGCGATTGCCGAGGGTGATTTGGTCGCAACCTCGGTCCTGTCCGGCAACCGCAATTTCGAGGGCCGGATTTCCCCGGACGTACGCGCCAACTATCTGGCCTCACCGCCGCTGGTGGTCGTCTACGCGCTTGCGGGCACCATGGATATCGACCTGACCTCGGAACCCTTCGGTCAGGACAAGGAAGGCAACGACGTCTTTATGAAAGACATATGGCCGACCCAAAGCGAAATCGCCGATCTGGTGCAGCAAACCGTCACCCGCGAGGCGTTCCAGTCAAAATATGCCGATGTCTTCAAGGGCGACGAAAAATGGCAACAGGTCGAGGTTCCGCAACAGGAAACCTATGACTGGCCGCCGACCTCGACCTACATCCAGAACCCGCCCTACTTCCAAGGCATGGGCCCCGAGCCGGGCACAATCGCGAATATCGACGGTGCCAAAGTGTTGCTGATCCTGGGCGACATGATCACAACCGACCACATCTCACCGGCTGGCTCCTTCGCAACCACGACGCCCGCGGGTAAGTACCTGATGGACCGTCAGGTGCAGCCGCGTGAATTCAATTCATACGGCTCACGTCGGGGCAACCACGAGGTCATGATGCGCGGCACCTTCGCCAATATCCGCGTCAAAAATGAGATGCTGGATGGCGTTGAGGGGGGCTATACCAAAGGCCCTGACGGTCAGCAGACCTCGGTCTACGAGGCGTCGATGGCCTATCAGGAACAGGGTGTCCCGCTGGTGGTGTTCGGTGGCGAGCAATACGGCGCCGGCTCATCCCGGGACTGGGCGGCCAAGGGCACCGCGCTGCTGGGCGTCAAAGCGGTGATTGCCGAGAGCTTTGAGCGTATCCACCGCTCGAACCTTGTTGGCATGGGGGTCATCCCGTTCGAGTTCACTGACGGCGACAACCGCAAGACACTGAGGCTGACAGGGGATGAGACAGTCTCGATCCACGGGCTGGACACGGTCGAGCCGCTGCAAGAGGTCCCATGCACCATCACCTATGCCGACGGTGCCGAGACTACAATTCGCCTCAAGTGCCGCATCGATACTGCACCCGAGATCGAATACATCGAAAACGGCGGCGTGCTTCAATACGTACTGAGAAACCTAGCAAAAGCAGGTTGAACCAAAAAAGCCCCGGCGAGTGCACCGGGGCTTTTGTTTGTTCAGGTCGCTTCTCGTAGCCTACCAGAAACAGAGCGCATGCCGCAGACACGTACCGCTTGGTCTTACTGACCAGCCTTTTCAAGCGCAGGTCGGATGGTGCTTTCTATGACGCGTTGCGTGATCGGTCCGGCAAATCGCAGGATGATCGTGCCTTCACCATCGATGACATAGGTTTCCGGTACCCCATACAGGCCCCAATCCAACGCCATACGTCCCTGCTCATCCCGTCCGATGGCTTCATACGGATCGCCAAGATCGGTCAGGAACGCTTCAGCATTGCCCAACGGATCCTTGTAGTTGATCCCGTATATAGGGATGCCCTCGTCGGACAGCGCTTCGAGGTTGGGGTGCTCGGCTCGG
This sequence comes from Ruegeria sp. ABF4_144, assembly GCF_056160045.1. NCBI lineage: Bacteria > Pseudomonadati > Pseudomonadota > Alphaproteobacteria > Rhodobacterales > Roseobacteraceae > Ruegeria > Ruegeria sp. ABF4_144. Next base: position 1,038,010 of record NZ_JBSWWK010000001.1, on the reverse strand, counting down.
CAGGGCGCGCACCAGCTAGCCCAATAGTTGACCAGCTTGACCTCACCGTCGCGCAGGGTCGCGTCGTCGAACATCTCCTTGCCCGGAAACTCGGTCAGAACAACCGGTGGTGCAGGCTGCCCCTGACGGGCAGACGGCAGAGTGTCGTCCGAGCCATCCTGCAATTGCACCAAGGCCGCGACAGCAAACGCACCAAAGATCAGCGGCGGCGCCAGCATCAGGGGCGAAATCTTAGCCATTGCGCGTCATCCTTTGTTCGACCTTCTCCATCTCGGCCCGAACCTTGCGCCCGCGGGCAATGCTGAACACGATCAGAAACACCAGAAGCGCGATTGAGGCCGCATAAGACCACAGAACCGTATCGGCATACTTTCCAAGATCAGGGATCATCCGCTTACCCTTTCCCGTGCCAGCAGCGCCTTGATCCGCCGCGCTCGGATTTCCGTTCCTGTGCGGTACAAGACCAGCGCGATGAACAGCAGTACAAACCCGATGATGCACAGCAGCAGCGGGTAGAAATAGATGTTGCTGACTTTCTCTTCGGTATCCGCTCCTGTTACGGCCGCGGCACGCATGACTGATGCGCCCTGATGCAGTCCCTGGTTCCAGAAGTTCACCGCATAGCGGCTCAGGAGCGCGAAGACAGAGCCCACCAGACACAGGACTGAGGTCAGATCCGCAGCCGTATCCGGGTCTTCGATGGCTTCCCACAGGGCGACATAGCCCAGATAGAACAGGAAAAGGATCAGGAACGAGGTAAGGCGCGGATCCCAGGCCCACCATGTGCCCCACATGGGTTGGCCCCAGATCGCCCCGGTTGCCAGTGCGATCAGCGTCATGACGATACCAATCGGGGCCGCCGCTCGCGCAGCCAGCGCGCTGACATGGTGACGCCGCACCAGCCAGACCAGTGAGGTCGCCAACATCATCAGCCAGCAATTGATCGCCATCAGCGCCGCGGGTACATGCAGGTAGATAATCTTGACGGTCGAGCCCTGCTTGTAATCGTCGGGCGTAAAGAAGAACCCCCAAACTAGTCCGACCACGATGCACACAAGCGAGGTCACCCAGAAAAACGGCATCACCCGTTCACTGGTGGCAAGGAACTTGCGCGGATTGGCGTATTCCCAGAGGGCGTTGGCTTTGGCTGCGATAGACATGTGCCTTATCTAGTCCGAGTCGGGTGCGTTCTCAATTGACATCGGTCAAAGTTTGACTGCGTCACCGAAGGTTGATGCGCAGAACGGCTGCGCTGGCAAAAGGTAGCAGAGCGATGGTGGCTGCCGTTATCCCGGCGAGCATCAGAAGAGGTGTTTGTGTCTCCATCCCCGTGGCGCCACGGCGTGCAACTTCGGCACCGAAAATCAGGGTTGGCACGTACAGAGGCAGGACCAGCAGCGACAACAGTAAGCCGCCGCGCTTTAGGCCCACGGTCAAAGCGGCGCCGAAGGTGCCGATGACGCTCATGGCCGGGGTGCCAATCAGCAGCGAAACCACCAGCCAGAAGAAACCCGGCACCGGAAGGTTCAGCAGCACGCCCAAAAAAGGCGCGGCCAGAACCAGCGGCAGACCCGTCGTCAGCCAATGCGCCAGCGCCTTGATCGAAACCACCGATTCCAGGGGCAGCGGCGCAGTGGCCAGAAGGTCGAGCGAACCATCCTCCCAATCCAGCGCCAACAGGCGATCCAGTGACAGCAGGCAGGCCAGCAGCGCGCCCAGCCACAGCACTCCCGGCGCGATGGTCGACAAAAGCGACGATTGCGGCCCGACCGAAAACGGCACCAAAACAGTCACGATCAGAAAGAACGCCAGACCGAGGCCAAAGCCCCCTCCGGCGCGGAAGGCCAGTTTCAGGTCGCGCAGCAACAGGGCGATCACAGGAAGCCTCCGTCGAAATCATCGATGGGTTTGGGTTTGGCCTTATTGGGGCCGACATCCAGAACCTCGCCATCCAGGCCGAGGTCGATATGGGTGGCGATTAGGGCCGAACCACCCTGCCCCAGATGAGCACGCACAGCATCGGCGAACATCTGCACGGCGTTTTTGTCCAGTGACACGGTGGGCTCATCCAGCATCCAGATCGGCCGCCCGGTAACCAACATCCGCGCCAGACCCAGCCGCCGCTTTTGCCCCGCCGACAGGTTGCCCGCATGCCGATCCGACAGTTCATTTAGTGCAAAAGCGTCCAGTGCAGATTGAATGCCATTCGTGCCGAAAACCGACGCCCAGAAGGTCAGGTTCTCGACGACGGTCAGCGTCGGCTTCAACCCATCGGAATGTGAGGCATAGGCGATCTGGTCCTCGGCCCCTTCGATCTGCCCGGTCAAAGGTGGCTGCAACCCTGCCAGCGTGCGCAGCAATGTTGTCTTACCGATGCCGTTCGGCCCACGCAGGATCAGTGCCTTGCCGGGTTGCAGCGCAAAGCTCAGCCCCTCAAGCACAGGAACGCCACCACGGGCGATGGCCAGATCGGTCACAGTCAGTGTCATGCGTTCCGCTTATCTGATTGCTGACATAGGCAAAAGGTAAGATTTGCCGCAGGCCCTGCGCCTCGGTCAGACCGGCAATAGCGCCAATGCAACACGTCGGCCTTCGGACAGCAACACGTTGTAAGTGCGGCAAGCGGCCGGAGAATTCATGATCTCAACACCCATCCCCGCATCCTCAAGCGACGCGCGAAAATCGGATGGGATATGCGTCAGCGCCTCTCCGGTGCCGATGAACAGAACATCCACCGCGTCTGCCAGCGCCAACAAAGACGCGGTGTCGGCGTATCCACCCCAGTCGGCAGTGCCGGTTGGCCCGGTCAGTACGGGTCCATGATGAACCTCTCCGCCGATGCGATAAAAACCGGGACCATAGCCGTCAACCGGAACTGCGTTGTTGTAGGTGATCTCATTCAGGCGCATAGGCACCTTCTAGCCCCAAAGCGGCAACCCAGACAAGGCCGCAACCGCGATCGCCAGATACGCAGCGCCGCGGTAAAGCCGTTCGTATTCGGGCCGAAAAAGCCAGCCCCCAAGCCAGTTGCCCAGTAGATTCGGTACGGACAGCACCAATCCCAGGCCCACAGCAGGCCAAGTGACGCGCCCCATGCCGCTCAGATAGCCGAGGATCAGGAAATCAAAGGCGAACAGGAACAACAGGATCGTGGCGCGGATGACTTCGACCGGTAAGGGACGCGACATGTAGAAAAGGATCACCGCCGGACCGGGCAAGCCCGCCACGCCGCCCAGAAACCCGGCAGCGCCGCCGATCCCGGCAACCATCACGCGCCCCACACGCCCGTGATATCGCAGACCGAGGATCAACACGGCCAGCATGAAGAGCGCCAGCAAGCTGACCACATAACGGAAGACCTCGGGCTCAACCCGCGTCAGAACCCATAGTCCGACCGGCAGTAACAAAGCGCATCCAGCCACCAATCGGACGAGATCACCCCTGTCCACCTCACGCCATGCACGACGCAGGTTCGGCAGCGGGCCGAAAATGTCCATGATGGTCAGGCCAATAATGGCTCCGAACGGGCCAAGAAATGGCGTAGCGATGGGGAGGAAGATCAGCGCGGTACCAAACCCGGAGAATCCGCGCACGATGCCGCTGAGAAAGGCGGCAAAAAGAATAACGGCCAGCCCCGTTGGGGACTGGCCGAATATCTCAGGCGTCGATGTTGGCAAACTGATTGCCCGCCGTATTCGACGGTTTGGACCAGTCGCGCTTGACCCCCAGCCACAACAGGATGGTCGAGGCCACGAAGACCGAGGAATACGTCCCCACGATCACACCCCAGATCATCGCAAAGACAAAGCCGCGGATCACGTCGCCGCCCAGCACATAAAGCGAGATCAGCGCCAGCAGCGTGGTCACCGAGGTCATCACCGTCCGGCTAAGCGTTTCGTTGATCGAGATGTTCAGAACCTCCTTGAGGTCTTTCTTCTTGTACTTCCGCAGATTCTCACGCACGCGGTCGAACACGACCACGGTGTCGTTCAGCGAGTAACCCACGATAGTCAGAAGCGCTGCGATGATGGCCAGATCGAAGCGGATTTGCAGCTCTGAAAAGATACCGATAGTCAGGATCACGTCATGCACCAGCGCGGCCACAGCCCCAAGCGCAAACTGCCACTCAAAACGCAGCCAGATGTAGACAAGCACCGCTCCGATTGCCAGAACGACCGCGATCACGGCGGTCTGGATCAACTCGCCAGAGACTTTGGGGCCTACAGATTCGACCGAGACAAATTCGATATCCGGCACGGAAATCTTCAAAGCCTCTTCCACCGCAGTGACAGTGGCGGCCGAGACAGACTCGGCATCGGCCTGCGCCTGAATGCGAATCATGGCAACATTTTCGTCTGCCCCGAAGGTCGGATCGAAAATCTCGGTGATCGTCACATCGCCCAGTTCAAGCGGCGCGATGGCGTCTCGATAAGCGCCGATGTCGATCTCTTGCGCGGATTGGGTCCGGATCGTGGTCCCGCCACGAAAGTCGATGCCAAAGTTCAGCCCCTGCAGCATGAAGGACGTGAACGCCACAACCATCATCAGGGCCGAGATGCCCAGCCAAACCTTCCAGCGGCTGAAGAAATCGAACGAGGTGTTCTGGGGTACGAGTTTCAGTCTCATGTCAAACCTCGATCGTTTTCGGGCGGCGGCGTTCGAACCACATCACGACAAACAGGCGCGTGACGAAGATCGCGGTGAAGGCTGAGGTCAGAATACCAAGACCCAGCGTAATCGCGAAACCGCGCACCGGTCCGCTGCCCATGGCAAACAAAATCACGGCGGTGATGAACGTCGTCACGTTGGCGTCGACAATGGCCGACAGTGCCTTTTCATAACCCAACTCGATCGCGCGCGCCGGACCTTTGGCAGATTTCAGTTCCTCGCGGATACGTTCAAAGATCAGCACGTTGGCGTCCACCGCCATACCCACCGTCAGAACGATGCCCGCAATACCCGGTAGAGTCAGCGTAGCCCCGATCAACGACAGCAGGCCAAAGATCAGCCCAACGTTGATGATCAGCGCGATATTGGCAAACACACCGAACAGGCCATAGCTGAGCGCCATGAAGCTGAGAACCGCGACAAAGGCCACGATGGTTGCAGTTTTACCCGCGTCGATACTGTCCTGACCTAGCTCGGGGCCAATGGTGCGTTCTTCGAGGAACTCCAGCCCGGCAGGCAGCGCACCAGCGCGCAGCAGGACGGCCAGATTGGTGCTTTCCTCGACGGTGAAGTTGCCGGTAATGATCCCCGACCCACCGGCAATATGAGCTTGAATCACAGGGGCTGAGATCACCTCGTCATCCAGCACGATGGCAAAAGGCGCGCCGATGTTGTCGCGGGTGTAGTCACCAAACTTACGCGCGCCGGATGTGTTGAACCTGAAGCTGACCGCAGGACGGCCGTTCTGATCGAACGCCGGCTGCGCGTCTACCAATTCCTCGCCCGTCACAACGGGGGCGGATTCAATGATGTAGTACACGCCACTTTCATCGATCGACGGCACCACTTCTTGCCCGATGCCCGGAACGGCGTCCGGGTCGGTGCCGCGCCCCACTACGGGATTGAAAGTCAGCTGCGCCGTGGTACCGATGATACCCTTTAGTTCACCGGCACTACCAATGCCCGGCACCTGAATCAGAATACGATCCGCGCCCTGGCGTTGAATGGTGGGTTCTCGTGTGCCGACCTCGTCGATCCGGCGGCGGATGATTTCCAGCGCCTGACGCACGGTGCGGTCGTCCGAAGCCAGCTTCTCGGCCTCTGACAGTTGCACGACGAGGGTGTTGCCATCAGCGCGAACCTCGATATCGGTGGCACCAACGCCGGTCAGCGTCTGCACCTGACGGGCGAGACCGCGCACAACTTCCAGCGCGCGGGACATACCCTCGGGCTGGCTGATCAGAACGCGAATCTCATCGGGGGCCGATTCCTGTTTGCGGATCGTGCCGACGGTTGCGCGTTCGACCCGCAGGGCATCGCGCACCTCGGGCCACATCGCCTCCATCCGGGATTCGTAGACATCTTCGACCTTCACTTCGGCCAACAGATGCGCCCCGCCGCGCAGGTCGAGGCCAAGATTGACCAGCGACGAAGGCAGCCAGTTCGGCCACTGCGCCGCTTGCGCCTGCATTTCGGGGGTGTCGATGCCAAGCTCAATCGCGGCCTTGGCATCGTTGGATTGCTCGACGCGCGTATAAAACGCATTCGGCAGGGCCATGAGCAGGCCGGTCACACAGACCAGCCAGATCAGAACCCGCTTCCAGGTATCAATTTGCAGCATTACCCTGCCTTTTCAAGGAATTGTCGTGCGAAGTTACTTCGCTGGTTCGGTTTTGTTCAGAACCTGAGCGATGGTCGACTTGACCACACGGACCTTGACGTTCTCGGCCAGTTCGACCTCGATCTCGTTCTCGCCTTCCTTGACCTTCGACACCTTGCCGATCAGACCACCCTGAGTGACAACCTGATCGCCCCGGCGTACGGCTTCGACCATGGCCTGGTGTTCCTTCATCTTCTTCTGCTGCGGACGGATCAGCAGGAAATACATGATCGCAAAGATCAAGATCAGCGGGAGAAACTGGGCGATTGCGCCACCTTCCATGGGATATTCCTTTTGGTTTGGAGATGCGGAGGGGCTCCGCAAATTTGGCGAGAACCTATGCTTTGAACCCGCCGTTTGCAAGCAAAGGCGGCACTGGATTGTTTCGGTTCGATACAACTGCCGCCAAGGATGTTCTCAAGCGTTGCAGATATGTCCTAGGAACATGCGCTCACTCGGATATAGTCAGCGGGAAGGAGGACGAATGACAAGGAACATCAAGCCCTTCCAGCTGTTGATGCATCTGGTGCATGCGACCGCTATCATTGCCCTTCTGTCCGGACCAATCGCGGCGCAAGACGCACCGGCCGCGCCCGAGGAGACCGAAGCAAACGAGTCAGAGGTTTTCAAAGCCCCTGTTATCGTGGATGGCGACGCACTGTTCTTTTTGCGCGGCTCAAGCGCGCTCCCGGCCTCGGAAAGAGCAGAATCCGTTCAGAACACAATTGTCGAAGTTGCCGAAGCCTCGGACAGTTCAAACGTTGTCGTTACGTATGAGGATACCGACCTTGGCACGCGCATTCTGGTCGATGGTGTTTCGGTTTCGATGGTCACCGTCGCCGACGCCGAGCTTGAGCAGATGGAGCTTGATGTCCTCAGCTTTCTGCACGGTCAGGCCATTGAAGATGCAATTCTCGCCTATCGCACAAACCGGTCCGAGGAGGCCCGTGTTTCAGGTGCCATCGAAGCGGCGGCGTGGACGGTGGGTTTCGGTGTTTTTGTCTTTGCGATCATGTGGCTGCATCGCAGGATCAGACGGCGCACGCTGGAATTCGTCAAACGCCACTTGAAAGATGTAGAAACCGCCACCGCTAAAAGCGTGCAAGCCGAAGCAATAGCCGCGCTGGTCCGCTATGGCCTGAATTTCATCCTGTTGGTGATCTTCTTTCTGGGCTTTTACTATTACCTGTCCTTCGTTCTTCTGGCCTTTGCCGAGACCCGCTACTTCGCACAACTGCTGTTGACCTACCTGACCGAGCCGGTCCTGCTGATCTTCAAAGGCATTCTCAGCTACATCCCCAACCTGATCATGTTGGGTCTGATATCCTGGGTCACGATGTATATCATCCGAGGCATGCGGGTCTTCTTTGATGCGGTAGAGGCGGGCTCGTTCGATCTGGGTGATTTCGAAAAACACTGGGTCAGCCCAACCTTCAACATCGCCCGCGTCGTTGTCATCCTGATCGCGCTGGTCTTTGCCGTCCCCTACATACCCGGATCAGATTCAGCCGCGTTTCAGGGCCTGACCATTCTTGTGGGCGCAATGCTTTCTCTGGGTGCAAACTCGGTCGTGTCAAATATGCTGGCTGGGCTGTTTGTGATCTACCGCCGCTCAACCTCGATCGGGGATCGCATCCAGATTGGGGATCACATCGGCGATGTGGTCCAGATCAAGCTGATGGAGACGCATCTGAAATCAATCAAGAACGAGTTGATCTCAATCCCCAACGCGCAATTGATGAACTCAGATGTGGTCAACTTTTCAAAAAGGACAGATGGCAGCGGGCTGCTGCTGCACACCACGGTCGGCATCGGTTATGAAGAACCGCCTGAGAAGGTCGAGGCGATGCTGATCGAGGCTGCTCATCGGACCAAAGGGATCAAAAACAAGCCAGAGCCTTTTGTTTTGTGGACCGCTTTGGCCGACTATGCGATCAACTATCAGATCAACGGCTATAGCACGCGCGGCAGCATCATCCCGAAAATCCGCTCGGACCTACATCGCAATATCGTGGCCGTGTTCAATGAGAACGGCGTTCAGATCATGACGCCCTCGTACATGGCTGATCCGGCCGAACCGAAAATCCCGGCAGAGGAATGGGATGGACACCTGGCGCATGAATCGCACGAGGGCGCGGATAAGTCGTAACCGGTGCTACACCCTGCCTTTCAGATGGTGCATAAGCGGTTTCAGTGATTCACGCATTTAAGGATCTGAACCATGCACGACATCCGCGCCATTCGCGAAAACCCAGCCGCCTTCGACGCCGCCCTTGCGCGCCGCGGGGACGCGCCGGTGTCGTCAGATGTGCTGAGGCTGGACGAAAGCCGCCGTGCCAAGATTCTGGCCGCAGAAACTGCGCAGGCCGAACAGAACAAGGCGTCCAAAGAGGTCGGTGCAGCCAAAGGGCGCGGTGATGAAGCCGAGTTTGAACGCCTGCGCGCTCTGGTGGCCGAGAAAAAGGCCCAGGTCGCGCGCATGCAGACCGAAGCCAAGGATCTTGACGCCCTGCTGACCGACCAACTGATCCGCATCGCCAACCTGCCCGCCGAAGATGTACCTGAGGGTGCGGATGAAAACGACAATGTCGAGGTCAACCGCTGGGGTACCCCGCGCGAGTTGGATTTTGCGCCGAAAGAGCATTTCGAGATCGAAGCCGTTCAAAACGGCATGGATTTTGAGACCGCCGCCAAACTGTCGGGCTCGCGCTTTGTACTTCTGTCCGGTGGTGTCGCCCGTATTCACCGCGCGCTGGCGCAGTTCATGCTGGACACGCATATCAACGAAAACGAACTGACCGAGGTCAACGGCCCGGTTCTGGTTCTGTCCGAGATGATGCAGGGTACCGGCCAGCTACCAAAATTCGGCGAAGACAGCTATCAGACCCGCGAAGGCTGGTGGCTGATCCCGACCTCCGAGGTTTCGCTGACCAATATTGTCAACGATACGATGATCGAGGAAAGCTACCTGCCCCGCCGCTATACCGCGCATTCGCTTTGCTTCCGCTCCGAGGCCGGTAGCGCGGGCAAAGACACGCGCGGGATGTTGCGCCAGCATCAGTTCGAAAAGGTTGAGATGGTCTCGGTCACGCACCCGGACAAATCGGACGACGAGCAAAAGCGCATGTTGCGCTGTGCTGAGGGTATTCTGGAAAAGCTGGGCGTGCCCTATCGCACCGTGATCCTGTGCACCGGTGATATGGGTTTTGGCGCACGCCGGACTTACGACATCGAGGCATGGCTGCCCGGTCAGGACACCTATCGCGAGATCAGCTCGGTCTCGACCTGTGGGGATTTCCAAGCCCGCCGCATGAACGCCCGTTTCCGCCCTGAAGGCGGCGGCAAGCCGGAATACGTTCACACCCTGAACGGGTCGGGTCTGGCCGTAGGGCGTTGCTTGATTGCCGTGCTGGAAAACGGCCAGAACGCCGACGGCACCGTGACCCTGCCCGAAGTTCTGGCCCCCTATCTGGGCGGCAAGCTGACCCTGCAACTGGACGGCACGTTGGTCTAAAAAAACCGGCGCCGCAATCGGCACCGGTTCGATAATCCTAAAGGCGGATAAGGCTTACTTCTTCGCCTTTTTCTTATCCTTCTTCTTATCTTTGCTCTTATCTTTTTTCTTATCTTTTTTCTTATCGTCTTTTTTCTTCTGATCTTTTTTCTTGTCGTCCGTCTTGGACTTTTTGCCCTTTTTCGACTTGGCTTTCACCTTGTCCTTAGCCTTCGAGAAAACGGCTTCCATTTCCTGCAGTTTTTTTGCGGCCTTTTCAGCCTTGGCTTTTGCCTTGGCCTTCTTGCGAGCTTTTGCTTCGGCGGCCTCGGCAGCAGCTTTTTCTGCGGCGGCCTTACGCGCAGCTTCTTCTGCAGCTTTGCGCGCGGCCTCTTCTGCGCGTTTCTCGGCGGCTGCAGCTGCAACAGTTTTGCGCGGAGCAGCACGGCGCGTAGTCGGCTTGCGCGCCGGGGAGCGGGTTGTTTTCTCAGCGGCTTGCTTCGCCGCAGCGGGTTTTCTGGCAGCAGTTTTGGCAGCCGCGGGCTTAGCTGCTGCGGGCTTTCTTGCCGAAGTTTTTGCCGCAGCTGGTTTGGCCGCTGCAGGCTTTCGGGCCGGAGTTTTAGCCGCAGCTGGTTTGGCCGCTGCAGGCTTTCTGGCCGGTGTCTTGGCGGCGGCTGGTTTGACCGCAATCGCTTCTTTCGCAGCAGCAATCAAAAGCGGAGCCCGCGCCGCCCCAATACGGGGCACTTTGGTAAGGTCAGCGGGGTTGGCTTTGGCCATGGCTTCGGCGGTCTTGAAGCCATTGGCGCTTAGCGCCTTCGCCATTGCCTCTCCCACACCCTTAACTGCTGTCACTGCGGTCATTCTTTGTCCTTTCTTTCTCCCTGTGCACAACAAAATATACGCCGTATATACACCTCAGCAAGCCGGTGAACGGCACAAGCCGCCCATAAGTGTCAACTGCTGTGCGCCAGCGTACTGGTTGTGTCCTTTTTCGGAAATGGCACGAGGCGTTTGGCATCCTCGTCCCAGAGCTTCAGATTCAGCGCCGCGACAGCCTCGGGGAATTTGATCCGGCGCGGCGTGTATTCAGGCGGTAGGTTATAGTGGCACGCCCGCAGCCGATAAGACGGAATGCGCGCATTAAAATGGTGGATGTCGTGCAACGTAATGCACGCCACGGCGTTGTCGAACCACCAGCCGAAATCCAGTGCGGACGAGCCCTGCAGCGCCGCCATTTGCGGATCAAGGTCTGGGCGACGGTCCCAATAGGTGTCTTCAAAGTTATGCTGCAGATAGACAAGAAACACGCCCAACATCCCGCCCAATAGCGAGAAAACCAACCAAACCAATATGCCCGTCGTGCCTGCAATCAGGTACAGCAGGCCGAGGAACACGACGATGGACAGGTTGTGCAGCACCACGCCCTTTACCCCGAACCGCACGGTATTCTTGGGCCAACGATAGCGGATGAAGTAGGTAAACAGCGCACCAACCGGAACCAAGATGAACGGGTTGCGGTAAAGCCTATAGAACAAACGGGTTTTCCAATCCGCCTCATTCCACTCGCGCAGGGTCATGGTGTGGATTTCACCGGTTTCCCGGTGCTCCAGATTGCCAATGCCCGAATGGTGCAGATTGTGGTTCTGTTTCATCACCTCGAACGGAGCAAAGGTGAAGGGCGACAACCCATGCCCGGCCCATTCATTCTGCTCACGCGCTTCAAACAGAGAGTGATGGCCGCAATCGTGCTGCAGCACATAAAGACGCACGGCGGAAAAGGCGAAGACGATCCCAGCGGGGACCATGATGTACCAACGGTCGACATACACGATAGCCAGCGCCAGCGACGTGAAATAAACCGCGAATGTTCCAAAATAGCTTAACGCGGCAAGCCGATTGTCCTGCACCGCGTATTGTCGTGTGTATTCCCGCAAATTCATTCAGCCCGTCCCCACGATTGGCCAAGTTAATATCACAACGAAACTATCTACATAATCCTCGTATTCAAGCGGCGCGCACAAAATCACATGCACGCAAGCGAATGCTAGCCTGCGGCAGCCGGGCTGTCACGCCCCTCAGCCAAAAATGCTGAAAATTGGCGCAGTTACGCGCGACCTTTGAGATGTTTGGCCAGCGCGCCTGCGTTTTTCTTGCGCCGTCCCTTGTAGGGGTTCTTGTCACCCTGGCCACGCAGTGTCAGGCGGATCGGGGTGCCCGGCATGTCAAAATCTGCACGCAAACCGTTGACCAGATAGCGCGTATAACTTTCCGGCATCTTGTCGGGATGTGAGCACATGACCACGAACCCGGGGGGACGTGTCTTGGCCTGAGTCATATAGCGCAGCTTGATCCGGCGGCCCTGCGGGGCTGGCGGCGGGTGCTGTTCCAGCATCGCGGTCAGCCAACGGTTCAGCGCCGCGGTGGGGACACGGCGGTTCCAGACGTCATGCGCGCGCAGAATGGCAGCACGCAGGCGCTCCAACCCGCGACCGGTCTTGGCTGACACGGTGATCAGAGGTGCGCCACGCAGTTGCGGCAGCAAGCGTTCAAAGGACTCTTTCAGATCGCGCAGCTTTTCCTGCTTGTCCTCTTCGATGTCCCATTTGTTGACGGCAACAACAACGGCGCGACCTTCGCGTTCGGCCAGATCGGCAATGCGCAGATCCTGCTGTTCGAACGGAATCGCGGCGTCCAGCAGAACCACTACAACCTCGGCGAATTTCACCGCGCGCAAACCATCGGACACCGAGAGCTTTTCAAGCTTCTCCTGCACCTTGGCCTTTTTACGCATCCCCGCCGTGTCAAATATCCGCATCGGGGTGCTTTCGCCATCCGGGTCAGCCCAGTCGATCCGCAAGCTGATGGCATCGCGGGTGATCCCAGCCTCGGGGCCGGTCAACAGGCGATCTTCGCCGATAATCTTGTTGATCAGGGTGGACTTACCCGCATTCGGACGCCCCACGACCGCCACCTGCAGCGGCTTGGCAGCGGTGATCAGAGGGGCTTCACCCTCGCCATCCTCATCCAGCTCGATATCAATTTCCGGCGCGTCGTCTACGGCCTTCTCCGCCGCGGCATCAGCCAGAGGCATCAACTGCGCATAAAGATCCGTCATCCCCTCGCCGTGCTCGCCCGACAATCGCACAGGTTCCCCAAGACCCAGGTTATAGGCCTCAAGCACACCGGCATCCGCTGCGTTGCCTTCGGCTTTGTTGGCCGCGAGGATCACGTGTTTAGATCGCTTGCGCAGAATCTCGGCAAACATCTCATCGGTAGGGGTCAGGCCGACGCGGGCGTCGATCATGAACAGACAGACATCTGCCATGTCCACCGCGCGCTCGGTCAAGCGGCGCATCCGGCCCTGCAGGCTGTCGTCGGTCGCATCTTCCAAACCTGCCGTGTCGATCACGGTAAAACGCAGATCGCCCAGACGCCCTTCGCCTTCGCGCAGGTCACGCGTTACGCCGGGCTGGTCGTCGACCAAAGCCAGACGTTTGCCCACAAGGCGGTTGAACAGGGTGGATTTGCCCACATTCGGGCGCCCCACGATGGCGAGGGTCAGCGACATGATACTCAACTTTCAAGACTCAGACGCGCCCTTTAACGCATCTTGCGGTCAACGGAAAGCGTGTAGATCACCTTTGGACGATACGACGTACAGCGTCTGCCCTGCGACAACCGGGGCCGTGGTGGCGCCGCCGGGCACTTCGACGCTATTCACCAGCGTGCCATCGACCGGATTAAAGAACCGCAGATAACCGTCATTTGAGGCGATCACGATCCGCCCGCCTGCCAGAATCGGACCATAGTGGGCAAAGATCGGTCCACGCCGGCCGCGCTTGTCCTTGACGAAACCCGGCAGATCCTGCGCCCAGACGATGGAACCATCTGCAATGTTCAGGCGGACCAGCTGGCTGCGATCACTGATCAGAAACAGGCTGTTGCCCGCGGGCCAGACCGTATCAACCGCGCCTTCATCTGCGGTCCAGATCCGCTCACCCGAGCCCGAGTCAAACGCCACAGTTCGGCCCGAGTGGTTACCGATGTAAATCCTGTCGCCAACGACCATGGGCCCGCCTGTGACGTCCACGATCTGCGCTGCGGCCCGACCGCGGCGGCCGCCCGCGACCGAGGCGTTCCAGCGCCGGATACCGCCCTTGCGGAAGGTCGCGGCGATGTCACCCGAACCGAAGGCAAAGACTGAAAACTCGGACGCGATGACCGGAGCAGGAGCGCCAAGCACGTTGCCGACGCTCGGTGTGCCCTGAACCTGCCAGGCGATGCGGCCATCCTTAGTGTTCACGGCCCAGCCGGTTTCGTCGCCCGCGACCAGATACAGCATTCCATCATTGACCAGCGGCGCGCCGCTGCCAGTGGCATTCAGGCGTTTTTGCCATTTGATCCCACCTGATTTCGCATCCAGCGCAGTCAGCCGGCCATACCCGGACGACACGTAAAGCACACCATTGGCATAAGCCAACCCGCCCCCTGTTGCGTCCGTATCACCATCGGTTGGCGGGATCAGATTTGTGCTCCACGCGACCTGCCCTTGCGGTGTCACTGCGGAAACGGTCGCCCCGGAGTCCAGCGTATAAATCAAGCCACCAGCAACGACGGGCTCAGCGGTGATACGCTGCTTGCGCGAATCTCCGTCACCGATCGAGGTAGACCAGATGCGCTGGGGCGTTGCCCTCAAGGCGGCATTAGTGGTGCGGTAGGCCGGAGTTCCGGCGCTCTGCGACCATGTGGCATTCGCCTTTTGCGCAGGCAGGCTGATCGGCTTCGAGCCGAGGGTTTCAGTGACTTCAGAATCCGAAGCAGGACGGATATCTTCTCGTTCGCCGGGCAGAATGACCTCGGGTTCTTCACAGGCTGCAAGCGCCGTCAGCGAAAGTGCCGCAACCGACAATCCAATGCGGGAGAATAGACTTGTCACCATGATGCTCCGAACTCGCCTGTCATTTTTTCTGCCGTCGGATCAGCCCTGCTGGGCCACCAACGGTTCCGGTTCGCCGCCAAGCGCGACAATCAATTGTGCAGCACGCTGCTGCAGGTCAACACCAATCTCTGCGTCCTGACGCAGTGCCTGCAACCGCTCGATCGCGGCCTCGGCATTGCCCTCAGAAATATCAATTAAGGCCAACTGTTCCTCGGCCAGCAAACGCAGGGGCGCACCCGGTGCCGCAAGGGCTTCAAACTGTTGGCGACGGTCAGCCACCGGCAGGGTGTCGCTTTGCAACAGCAGCGCCTTGAAGGCGGCAATGGCGCGGTAAATCTCTGGTAGGTCGCCCTGAATGGCAACGGCATTCAGGCTGTTCACAGCCTCTTCGCGCGATCCGGCCTCGATCTGAGAAGAAGACAGCAGCAGGTTCAGAACCGCATCGCCACCGGGCGTGGCCGCGTCGATGCTGGCAAGGCTGGCCGCACGTTCGGCCGAGTCATTCTGCGTCAGCGCGTTTAGAATCTGATCCCCCAGCTTTTCAGCCGCGCTGGTGGTGCGGGCCTTGCGAATCTCGTTGAAGGCAGCGCCGACGACGATCAGGACTACCGCCAGAACACCGACCCAGCCCCAACGGCGCAGCAGCAGAAACAGGCGATCGCGGCGGACCTCTTCGGTCACCTCATCAATAAAACTGTCGGTGTCGCTCATCCCTGCTCCCCGGGCTGTAACCAGTTCATATGGCGGCATGACATACCCCGCCGCTTTTGCCAAGCCAAGGGCCGGAATTCGCGCATTTTCACCGCGACACGCTGTCCTTGCGTAAAAAAGTGAACCGAACTATTCAGTTTAGTGTAGAAATGATAGATGTCTGACCCCATTTTCAGGCATACACGCCGAAGGACAATCGGTGAAGAATTCTGGGAGAGTCTCTGTATGCGTTTGATTTCATTCGTGAATGCGATTTTGGTGATTGCAGCACTGTTCTTTCTTGTTTTTGAGCGGGACGCGCTGTTTGCTTTTGCCGGTCGCGGCGACTCTGAGGTCGATGCGGTATCTGACACAGAATCCGCGAGCGACGTCACGTCAGATCAGAACGCAATTGGCGTAGTTGTCCTTCGGTCAGCAGCGCGGGAAATCGACAGCGCAGTACTTTTGCGCGGGCAAACCAAGGCCAACCGTCAGGTTGAAGTTCTGGCCGAAACCACCTCGACCGTGATTTCGGAACCCAAACGCAGGGGTACATTCGTCGAACCTGGTGACCTGCTGTGCGAGCTGGACCCCGGCACCCGCCCCGCCAGCTTGGCCGAGGCCGAAGCCGCCCGACTTGAGGCTGAAAGCCGAATCCCCGAGGCCGAAGCCCGCTTAGAAGAAGCGCATGCTCTGGTTGCCGAAGCCCAGATCAATCTGACGGCGGCGCAGAAATTGTCGGAAACCGGGTTCGGTTCGGAAACCCGCCGAATTTCTAGCGAAGCCGCGATGCGCTCGGCCGAGGCTGGTGTGAAAACAGCTGAGGCTGGTCTGGAAGCCACACGCGCTGGCATCGAAGCTGCCACCGCGGAGGTCAAGGCCGCTCAGCGCGAGATCGACCGTCAAACCATTGAAGCCCCGTTCAAAGGGCTGTTGGAAAGCGACACCGCCGAATTGGGCAGCCTGATGCAGCCCGGCTCGTTGTGTGCCACCGTCATTCAGCTGGACCCGATCAAGCTGGTCGGTTTCGTGCCCGAGGTTGATGTGAACAAAATCCTTGTCGGCTCGGAAGCTTCAGCGCGGCTGGTTACCGGTCTTCAGGTCGCAGGTCGCGTGACATTCCTGAGCCGGTCTGCAGATGAAACAACCCGCACGTTTGAGGTTGAGATCACAGTCCCGAATCCAGACCTGACTATCCGCGACGGTCAGACCGCTGATATCCGTATTTCCGCCGAAGGGGCAAAGGCGCATCTTCTGCCGCAATCCGCCCTGACACTGAACAACGAAGGTCAGGTTGGCGTCCGCACCGTAGGCGCGGAAAACGTTGTCGGCTTCATGCCGATCCGCCTGCTGCGCGACACGGCCGAGGGCGTCTGGGTCGACGGTCTGCCGGAAACCGCAGATATCATTGTCGTGGGGCATGAATTCGTGACACAGGGTGTGACCGTTGAGCCCACCTATCGGGAAGCTGCACAATGACGGGTTTGGTAGGATGGGCCGCCGACAGAGCCCGCATGGTTCTGGCCTTCATCGCGATCTCGCTGATCGTCGGTGGATTTGCATATGTCGGCCTGCCCAAGGAGGGTGAGCCGGATATCGAGATTCCGGCGCTGTTCGTCTCGGTCCAGTTTTCGGGCATCTCCGCCGAGGATTCCGAAAACCTGCTGATCAAGCCAATGGAAACAGAATTGGCAGATCTGGATGGTCTCAAGGAAATGACCGCCACCGCCGCCGAAGGCTATGCTGGAATCGCGCTCGAATTTGATTTCGGATGGGACAAGACCGCGATCATGGCGGATGTGCGTGACGCAATGAATAGCGCGCAGGCAGAATTCCCCGAAGGTGCCGAACAGTATTCGTTGTACGAAATCAATTTCTCGGAATTCCCCATTGTCATCGTTAATCTGACCGGCGCCGTGCCCGAACGTACAATGGCACGCATTGCAAAGGACTTGCAGGACGATCTGGAAGCGCTGGATTCGGTGCTTGAGGCCGGGATCGCGGGCAATCGCGACGAACTGCTTGAGGTCATCATCGACCCGCTGAGGCTTGAAGCCTACGACGTCTCGGCTGACGAGTTGATCAACGTCGTGCGGAACAACAACCAGCTGATCGCTGCGGGTGAGGTTGATACCGCGCAGGGCACCTTCTCGGTCAAGATCCCGTCCTCGTTCAAAACCGCTGAGGACGTCTACAGCCTGCCGGTCAAGGTCAATGGCGACCGCGTGGTCACAATGGGTGAGCTGGCGCAAATCAACTATACTTTCGAAGATCGCGAAGGCACTGCCCGCTTCGATGGTGAGTCCACCGTGGCGTTGCAAGTAGTCAAACGCAAAGGCTTCAATCTGATCGACACCGTGGCACAGGTGAAAGCAACCCTCGCCGTTGCGCAGGAGAAATGGCCTGCCGAGCTGCGCGCCGCCGTGGATGTCGGCACATCGAACGATCAAAGCCGCATCGTCGACTCGATGGTGCGTCAGCTTGAGGGCTCGGTCCTGACCGCCATTGCGCTGGTGATGATCGTGGTTCTGGCCTCGCTGGGTACGCGTGCGGCGCTGCTGGTGGGCTTTGCGATCCCGACTTCGTTCCTGCTGAGCTTTGCGTTTCTGGCCATCATGGGCGTCAGCATCTCGAACATGGTGATGTTCGGTCTGATCCTGGCTGTCGGGATGCTGGTCGATGGGGCCATCGTCGTGGTGGAATACGCCGACAAGCGCATCAAGGAAGGCATCGGCCCGATGCACGCCTATGTCGAGGCCGCGCAACGGATGTTCTGGCCCATCGTATCGTCTACTGCGACGACGCTCTGTGCCTTCCTGCCGATGCTATTCTGGCCGGGTGTTCCGGGCGAGTTCATGAAGATGCTGCCGATCACGCTGATCTTTGTGCTGTCCTCGTCACTGATTGTCGCGCTGATCTACCTGCCCGTTGTAGGCGGTGTTTCGGGTCGCCTGAGCCGAACCTTCGACCGCACCTCTACCTGGCTGCGCGGCGTCGCGCCTTGGTGGGTGCGTGCGGTACTGGTGCCGCCGTCACTGTACATGATCTTTCTGGGTGCGATGCAGCTGATCAACCCGACATATCTGACTTCGGGTGGGGGTTTTTGGTCGGTCGCTCTGGGGGCTGCGCTGTTCGTCTTCGGCGGCTTTGCCGGATCGGTGACTCTGAGCGCTGCCAAGATCGAACGCCACCGCGAAGAACGCGTCCAAACCGCACGTGAACACACCCCGTTCGGCTACGTGGTCAAATTCCTGGTCGGCAACCCGATCATGCCCGTGGTTTCGATAGCCGTCGTCGCGCTCAGCGTCATGGGGGTGATGACCTACTTCATGGGCAACAACCGCGGCGTTGAGTTCTTTGTCGAAACCGAACCGGAACAGGCGACCGCATATGTGCGCGCACGGGGCAACCTGTCGCTGCAGGAAAAAGATGCAATGGTTCTTGCTGCGGAAGAGGTGATCAGCGCGCACCCCGCCGTGACCAACGTGTTCTCGTTTGCTGGCGAAGGAGGGCTGAACCAAAACAACGGTGGCGCGCAGGCGCCTGCTGATACCGTGGGCCGGGTTCAGTTTGAAATCACCCCATGGGAAGACAGGCCCAAGCAAACCGAACCCGTCTTTTTCGGGCTGTTCGACAGGGAAATTATTGCCCCTGAATATGACGGTGATTTCGTTCTGGACGAGCTGAACGTGGAACTGGCCAAGCTGCCCGGATTCATCGTGGAAATCCTGCCGCTGGAACAGGGTCCAGCGGCGGCCAAGCCCGTGCATCTGCGTATCAAGGGTGACGGTTGGGAAGAATTAACCACAGCCGCCCAATCGGCGCGTGCCGTATTCGATGAGACGCCCGGCCTGATCAAGGTCGAAGACACCATGCCCCTGCCCGGCATTGACTGGCAGATCGACGTGGACGTCGCCAAAGCTGGCCGGTTCGGCGCCGATGTCGCTACCGTTGGCGCAATGGTGCAACTGGTCACACGCGGTATCCTGTTGGGGGAAATGCGCCCCGACAGCACCGATGAAGAGGTCGAAATCCGCGTTCGCCTGCCCGAAGAAGACAGGGTTCTTTCGACGCTGGATTCGCTCAAGGTACGCACACCGGATGGGCTGGTGCCGCTGTCGAACTTCGTCACCCGCCAACCGGTGGCTAAATTGGCCGAGATCAACCGCATTGATCAGCAGCGGTATTATGACGTGAAAGCGGATGTTGAACCGGGCCTGTCCAAAGTAGTTGTCGATAACCCAGACGGAACCGAACAACGCCTGGCTGTTGTGCGAGCAGTCGAAGAAGGGGCCGAACCCAGTGGTACAACCGTCACCAGCCCTAACGGTACGGTATATGAGCTGTTCCAGCTGACCGGTGCCAATTCGACCGACGACCTGCTTACCGCAATCGAAAACGGCGACGCGCGGTTTGCACTGGTCAATCCGAACGAACGGATCGCGGTGCTTACCGAGTGGCTGAACACCGACCCGTTCTCAAGCGCGATCAGCTGGGAATGGACCGGCGATCAGGAGGATCAGGAGGAATCTGGCGCCTTCCTGCAAAGCGCATTCCTTGGCGCTCTGGGGTTGATGTTCGTGATCCTGCTGGCACAGTTCAACTCGCTTTATAACTCGGTGCTGGTGCTGCTGGCGGTGGTTCTGTCGACCACCGGGGTTCTGATCGGGATGATCGTGATGCAGCAGCCGTTCTCGATCATCATGACCGGGACGGGCATCGTGGCGCTGGCGGGGATCGTGGTGAACAACAACATCGTTCTGATCGACACCTATCAGGAATACAGCCGCTATATGCCCCGGATCGAGGCGATCGTCCGCACGGCCGAGGCGCGTATTCGTCCAGTTCTGCTGACCACCCTGACCACGATGGCGGGTTTGACACCAATGATGTTCGGCTTGTCGCTGGACTTCATCAATGGTGGCTATTCGATCAACAGCCCAACGGCGCTGTGGTGGAAACAGCTGGCCACCGCAGTGGTGTTTGGCTTGGGTATCGCCACGGTCCTGACGCTAATCGTGACGCCTTCGCTGCTTGCGCTGCGGGTGTGGGTGACGACCTACCTGGTCTGGCTTGGCAGAGTTCTGGCCCGCGCTACAAGAGGACGGTCCAGCCAGATTGCGCAGGACATGGCCATCGGCAAAGCCGCGCGTCAGGCACAGGCGACCGAGGTTGTTTGGGGCGATGAACCAGAACCTGCGTCCTCGGATGCCGATAAGCCGGGACACCCGCCCGGGGCGCCGCTAAAAGCCGCTGAATAATAAATGGCGAGCCCAAAAGCTCGCCATTTTCACGTTGAACCGTCTTAGTCGGTGAAAACGTATTCGCCCAAATCGCATAGATCCAAGCCGAAGTCTTCGGCATAGGAACCATCCGAAAACGCACCACGAATGTCGTAAACGCAGGTGTTCAGACCGTCAGCAATCAGCACATCCGCCTCGTATCCAGGCGCGATGTAGTCACCGCCAAGCAAGTTCGCTTCCCAATTATCCGACGAGCTTGGAGAGACGTTGAATTCGACCAGATCGGCGCTGCTTTCATTGGCCAGCAGAAATACAAGATCTTCGGCAGATGCAGACGATGCAAAAAGCGACGCCAGAACCAACGGCGCAGCAAACAATTTCTTCATTAGGTGTTTCCCTGGTTTGTTTTCCAACACGAAGCGGTTGGTACCTCGGTCATAACGGCCAGACGCCATTGATCAAACGACAATCGTCCACGACCAAGCTGAGCACCGGCAGAATTAACATTCCAGCAACAGCGTCACTTCAACAAGCCGCTTTACTTGGGTAATCGAGTCCATGTCTGGTGGCCGCAGACCACATGCTCGCAACCCCGCACTGTCAGGGTGTCTCCGCTAAGGGTCATTTGCGGCGCAACGTCCACATTGACCATGGGAATCCAGAAATCCCCTCCGCCGTATTTGCCGCCCCCTTCGGAGGAAACATCCCAGAACAGTTTCTTGCCGATATTCGGGGTCTGCACCTCTTTGCCGGACGCGTCATAAGCCGATTGAATCTGACCGCAGAACTTGTCGCCGCAGGCGGATATCTTGATATGCGAGATCAGGTTCTTGCGGTCGGGTTCCGTTTTCCAGACACCTACGATGGGATCAGCCGCCGCAAGGACGGGCGTTACAAGGGCGAATGCGGCCACAACAGCTGCTTGTCGAACGAAATTTCGCATCACACCACCTCCTCTACAATCCGGTTAGCATAACACATCCGCGCGCAGCGCATGTCACGCTGCCTGTGAGTCCGATTGCTGGCGGCTCCACAACTGCGCATATCGGCCCTCGTGTTGCAGCAGCTCGTCATGGGTGCCTTGCTCAAGGATTTCACCCTGTTCAAGCACAACGATGCGATCAGCCTCGGCAATGGTACTGAGCCGGTGCGCGATTGTCAGCACGGTGCGCCCTTCCCCGGCCCGGGCCAACGCGTCCTTGATGTCTTGCTCGGTATCAGTGTCCAGCGCCGAGGTTGCCTCGTCCAGCAACAGGATCGGCGGGTTCTTGAGCAAAGTTCGGGCAATGCCGACTCGCTGCTTTTCACCACCCGACAGTTTTAGCCCACGCTCACCGACCTTGGTGTCATACCCTTCGGGCAGCGTGACGATGAAATCGTGGATCTGAGCGGCTTTGGCTGCGGCTTCGACCTCGTCCTGCGAGGCACCGTCGCGACCATAAGCGATGTTATAGCGAATGGTGTCGTTGAACAGCACCGTGTCCTGCGGCACCACACCGATGGCCGAATGCAGGCTG
Organism: Ruegeria sp. ABF4_144; assembly: GCF_056160045.1. Lineage (NCBI taxonomy): Bacteria > Pseudomonadati > Pseudomonadota > Alphaproteobacteria > Rhodobacterales > Roseobacteraceae > Ruegeria > Ruegeria sp. ABF4_144. The sequence goes on along the minus strand of NZ_JBSWWK010000001.1, from coordinate 1,015,797 downwards.
TTCTGCGTCACGTCACGCACGTCCTGCCCGTCAATCTTCAGCGCCCCGCCGGTTACGTCATAGAACCGAAACAGCAGCCGCCCGATGGTGGATTTGCCCGAGCCTGTCGCCCCAACAATTGCCACGGTCTGACCGGCCGGAACGATCAGCGAGATACCCTTCAGGATTTCCCGATCTGCGTCATAGCCAAAATGAACATTCTCCAGCGTGACTTCTCCGCCATTGACCAGAAGGTCCGGCGCGTCGGGTTTGTCGGTGACCTCGGCGGGTTGTTCCAGCAGGTCGAACATCTGCCCCATGTCGACCAGCGACTGGCGGATTTCGCGGTAGACTGTGCCCAGAAAGTTCAGCGGCACGGTGATTTGGATCATGTAAGCGTTGACCATGACGAAATCGCCCACCGTCAGCGAACCGCTCTGAACGCCAATAGCCGCCAGTACCATCACCCCGATCAACCCACTGGTAATCAGGAAAGACTGACCGAAATTCAGGAAGGCCAGCGAGTATGCCGTTTTCAGCGCTGCACCCGCATAGGCCTTCATCGATACGTCATAGCGTTCAGCTTCGCGCTGTTCCGCGTTGAAATACTTGACTGTTTCGAAGTTCAGGAGACTGTCGATGGCGCGCTGATTGGCCTCGGTATCCTGATCGTTCATTTCCCGCCGCAGTTTTACGCGCCATTCGGTGACAGCGAAGGTGAACCAGATGTAGAAGCCAATAGTCACCGCCACCACGACCAGATACCAAACATCGAACAACCACATCAGGATGATCGCTACTAGCAGAAGCTCCAGGATCAGCGGCCCGATTGAGAAGAGCAAGAAGCGCAGCAGGAACTCAACACCTTTGACGCCGCGCTCAATGATCCGGCTGAGGCCCCCGGTGCGGCGCGTTACGTGGTAACGCATCGAAAGCTGATGAATGTGCTGAAACGTCTCAAGCGCCAACGCCCGCAAGGCGCGCTGCCCAACCGGCGCAAAGGCCGCATCGCGCAACTGCTGAAACCCAACGGTCATCATCCGCGCCACACCATAGGCGACGGTCAGCCCCACGGCCCCGAGCGCCAGCGGTGGGACACCCTCACCGGCCAGAGCATCGACAGCGCCTTTATACAGGATCGGCGTGCAGACCGCGATCAGCTTGGCCAGCACCAGCATTGCCATAGCGATGACCACGCGGCGTTTGACCCATGGCTCATCCTCGGGCCAGAGGTACGGTGCAACCTTGCGGATCGTGCGCCAGCCGGACTGGCGCTCGTCAGTTTTGGGCATATCGTCGGAATGCATCGGGGCTGTTCGTCTCATCACGTACCTGATCTGCGGTCAGAGATAGCCCCTGCCCCGCAAAGGGCCAGAGGCAAAAGTCTATTCAGGGATCGTGAAAATCTGACCGGGGTAAATCAGGTCAGGATCGCGGATCGCCTCTCGGTTGGCTTCAAACAGCCTGACGTACAATACACCATCCCCGAACCGTTCGCGTGAAATGGCCCAAAGCGTATCGCCCTCCTGCACCGTCACGGATCGGATCGGAGGCGTGTCGGGATCAAGCTCTGGCTCGTTCGTCGCCTCAGCCGCGCGCAGGACCTCCTGCGACTCGCGTTTGAACGGGGTTTCAAGGCGACTGAACACTGTGCCATCCGCGCCGACCTCATCCACGCGCAGGGTGTAAACGCCGGGCTCGACATCATCCAACTCACTGCGCCATTTGCCGTCTTCGGTGGGGGTCAGGTCATCCACAAGCCGATTATCCAGATACAGGCGCACAACCGATCCATCCGGCACCCGCCCCGTCAATTCGACATCGCCGGCATCGGAATAACCGATCGTGTCCAGAGCGACCTGATCCGGCGCCTGCGTTTGCGTTGTTGGTGCCTGCACCAACTCGACACCGTCTTCACCCGACCGCAGGATGGCAACACCCTGGCCCTGAGCGTCATCGCTCGCCGCGTCTGCCACCTGCTCCGTTTCACCCTCTGACGCGGGCGCATCAGCTGTTTCGGTCGGTTCGGACACGTCAGCCGTATCGGCGACTGCCACGTCTTCGGGTTCCGTAGTCTCCGTCTCGGCGGCGGCGTTGTCTGCCGTTTCAGCGGGCGCCTTCGGCTCGTCCACCGGTTCCGGCTCTGGCAGGGCGGCGATGACATAGTCATCCGAGCGCACCGGCTCATCGCCCTGCGTTTGCAGTGTCAGGCCGCGCGCGTTGTCAGCAAACGGGATCGACAGGAATTCGGCAAACTGGCCGGTGGAATCGACCGTGAAACTGTGTACCTGTTCACCATCCAGCAGCACGTTCACCTCAGCGCCGGGCTCGGCCGTGCCGGACAGAACTGCATTCCCGTCCGGTTCGACAAATATCTGGTCCAGAGAGGGGCTGACAGGCGCCGGTGCCTCTGCCGTGTCTTCAGCCGCTTCGGTGGGCGCTTCGGCCTCGGGCGCTTGAGCGGCAGGCTCGTCCGGGGTGCTGTCTTCGGTGCTTTGAGCTGCTACCTCAACTTGCGGCGCAGGTTCTTCGGGTGCGTCTGCACCCATACGGGACAACAGCAACCCGCCTGCTCCGACAACAACCACGATCCCGGCGATCACCCCCCAGACGACGGTACCAGAGCTTGTCTCTCCCGACTCGGCGTTCATGTTTTTCCTTTCACTCCGCAGCGCAAGTGCTTTGACTATAACACATTCTGCCTGACGGTTGAGCCAATCTATCAATCCCGCTATCAGGGGTCAAAACCTCAGGCACAACCCCGGAGAGCGTTCACGATGACTCAGAAATCTGTTTGTGTGTATTGCGGGTCACGCAATGGCGCTAATTCCGCCTATTCCGACGCCGCCAAAGCATTTGGCACCCTGCTGGCGCAGGAAGGCTGGCGTCTGGTTTACGGCGCCGGTGATGTGGGCCTGATGGGCGAAGTCGCACGCGCCGCCCAGTCCGCAGGGGGCGACACGTTCGGCGTGATCCCGGTTCATCTTTTGCAGCGCGAGGTCGGCAAGACCGACCTGACCCGTTTCGTAATCACCGAAACGATGCACGAGCGCAAAAAGGTCATGATCATGAATGCGGATGCAGTGGTCGTCCTGCCCGGCGGCCCGGGATCATTGGACGAGCTGTTCGAGGCCCTGACATGGCGTCAGCTGGGCCTGCACGACAAACCCATACTGGTGGTGAATGTGGACGGCTACTGGGACGCACTGCACGATCTGTTGCAGCAAGTCATCGGTCAGGGGTTCGCCGACGGTTCGCTGGCGGATTTCATCACATGGGTCAATGACCCGGCAGACGCAATGTCCGCCCTGCGCGATGTCCTGACCTGACGTGGGGACGGGCGGTTCTTGACCGCCCGTTTTGGGGACATCGCTTAAGTGGCCGGGCTCAGGCGGCTGGTCAGCAGCTTTTCAACCTTGTGAATGGGGTGGTTGGTCAGAGTCTTGTCGACCTCTGCTACAACCTTGGCCAGCACCTCGCTGTGCAGGCGGCGTCGCAGCAGGCCCAGAACATGCGGGCTAGCGACCAGAACCAAACGGTTAAACGCACCCTTCAGACCCTTGCGGTTCAGCAGATTGGCAACATCCTGAACAAAAAGGGATTTCGCATGGGTTTTCCAGTTCGGCTCTTCAACCGCAGATTTCTGGTTTGGCCCACCATCGAACCGTCGCCCTGCCCGGTCGGTCGGGCCTGCGGAGGCATCCTGCTCCTCAACCGAGACGACGACCAGATTGGGGTCTTCGGCGTCGGTGATGTTTTCGACAAACAGCGCCTTTTCCCCATCGGCAATGACAACCCAGGTTCCCTGTTCAAGTGCGACCATCGTGCTCTCCTTTTTAATGGCTGTTAAGGCCAGCCCTCGTTAATCAGGCAAAAATCTCCCGTTACGCGACCAGAGTGATCCAGTGCGTTGCCTGATTGTGTTTCAGTTGATTGGCGGTCTCTCCCTCCGCCTCACCTTAGGTAAGCATTGTCGGGCGGGGTACAATCCCGTCTCAGTATGAAACTTTTTTCATAGGCGGGTTTTCACCTGTCAGGCCGGCACACAGTTCCGCGGTTTCGACCCGCGATTAGACACAGCCGTGCCCGGCAACAAAAAAAAGGCCTGCCAGCGTCTCCGCCAGCAGGCCCTTGTTCAACCCTGATCGGGTTAAAGATTACATCCGCGATGCAACGTTTTCCCAGTTCACCAGATTCTCGAGGAAGTTCGACAGGTATGCCGGACGCTTGTTGCGGAAATCGATGTAGTACGAGTGCTCCCACACGTCACAACCCAGCAGTGCGGTCTGGTTGAAGCACAGCGGGTTCACGCCGTTTTCGGTCTTGGTTACAGCAAGCGAACCGTCTGCGTTCTTGACCAGCCATGCCCAGCCCGAACCGAACTGACCGGCACCGGCGGCGCTGAACTGCGACTTGAATTCGTCGACCGAACCGAAGCTCTCGACCAGAGCTTTCTCCAGCTCACCGGGCATGGCGTTGCCGCCGGGGCCCATCATTTCCCAGAACTGGTTGTGGTTCCACAGCTGGCTGATGTTGTTGAAGATGCCGTTCTGCGCGACGGCATTTGCGTCATAGGTGCCGACGATGATCTCTTCCATCGACTTGCCGTCCCACTCGGTGCCGGCGATCAGCTTGTTGCCGTTGTCAACATAGGCCTTGTGGTGCAGGTCGTGGTGATATTCCAGCGTTTCCGCGGACATACCCTTGGCTGCCAGCGCGTCATGTGCATAAGGAAGATCAGGAAGTTCAAAAGCCATCTCGGCCCCCTGTAAAATAAAAGTTGCGGTTCCCAAGGGTTAAATGCTTTGGCAAGCGCCGCAGGTCAAGGGCAGAGATCACAAAACCCGGAGGCAGGGGATGCTGACACAGGCGCGCAAGATGTTCTATCGCGCCCGCGGATACTATGCGGGCAATCTGAACGGAGAGTCATTTCGTCTGGACCCTTACCATTCGAAATTCTGGCGCAAAGCTTCTGATGGCGCGTGGGAACCGGAAACATTCGCCGTGCTGGACAAATATCTATCGCCAGACAGCGATTACCTGGACGTCGGCGCCTGGATCGGCCCCACGGTCCTGTATGGTGCCCGCAAGGCCCGTCATGTCTGGTGTTTCGAACCTGACCCGACCGCCTTCCGGCATTTGGCTTGGAATCTGGACCTGAACGGCATCCACAATGTCTCTGCCTTTGGGGTGGCGCTGTCGGATAAGTTCGGCGTTGCCCGCATGGCCTCGGTTCGCGGAGAGCCGGGCGATTCCACCAGTTCCCTGCTACATGACGGCGAGCATGGGTCCGATGCGCTGACTATTGCGTGGGATCAGTTCGAGGCCGCAAACGATCTTTCCCGCGTGTCAATGTTCAAGATGGATATCGAGGGAGCAGAGTACACTGTGCTGCCAACGCTTGTACCGTTTTTACAAAAACACCGACCTGCGCTGCTTCTCTCAACACATGCGCCTCTTCTGCCCGAAACCGAGCGCAAAGACAGGATGGCAGAAATTTGGGACTTGTTGTCCTTCTACCAGTCCTGCCACCAAAGTGACGGAACTGGTAGAAAAGTAGACGACTTGGCCGAACCTACAGCGCTAGTCGGGTTTCAAACCTATTTGTTTACCAACTGACGAAAACAGCGTTTCCGGCAAGCTTGTCTTAGTTTCAAAACAGGTTCGGAGATGAAACCACTTCGCAGGACCCAACTCCGCTTGGACGGTTCAAGATGTTGGCCTGTGGAAAGCTGGCCGACATTTTGAAAGCGTTTGTTTTGGGGTCAATCGTCGCCGTGTAGGCCACACGAAGCTGTCCGGAACTGGCAGCCATCAGATTAATGCGCCAGGACATCCGGTATTCACCTTTACGCGTTACCTTCAGCTTCGCTTTGGCAGGCGTTTCATCCGGCACGTTCGCCAGTTCATTGGACGACCGGATTGCACCATCATACACACGGGCCTGTTTGGCGTCTGCGTCAACGCTCACCAGTACCCTGCCGGGAATCCATCCGCGGGCTTCCATGCTGTGCAGTTTGCAGTCAAAATTTTGAACTTCGGCGTGGGCTGCTCCGGCAGCGCAAGCCAACGTAAGTGCAGCAAAGAGCGCTTTCATTTACTTGATCCTATAGAGTTACTTTGGTGCTGAGATTGCTTTGCAGCGGCCATTTGCAAAGCCGTCGCGGGGAAGGTACGTGCCGAACGTGCGCGATTTCGCAATGGCTTTCATCGTATTGCGGTTCAGCATGACCGAGAACTCGAGGTCGATCAGATCGATCGCATCGTATCGGCTTTCGTTTGTTGCGTAGGTACGCCCGGATTCCGTGTAGACATAATTCGAACCGACCCAAGCAATAAACAGCACTTTCGGAGTGTCTCTTCCCACCCGTCCAGATCCGGGTTCGGTGGTTATTTTCGGTATCTCGACATCATGCAAAAGGGCGGAGCGACCGAATTCATCTAAGGAAAACACCAAACGCTCTGGTGTTGGGCGGTTCACAATTCCGGGTTCAAATTCGCATTCAAAGCTTTCCTTGTAGTTTTCCGCCACGGCTACTACCGGAAAAGCCGACAAAGCTGCCCACACAAGGGTCAACGCCTTAAAACGACTCATTACTTCTTTCTTTCTCCTACAATTCCTGCCCAGGCTTATGGTGCCCGGATCGCGATTTGTTTTCGCGCAAAACGAAAGTCTTGGCAGCGAAACTCATACCAAAAGTGTAGGGGGGTGCCACCGAATAACAGGTGTCTGGCGGGCCTCAGAGAATTTCTCTCAATCTGGGACATTTGGGTCACAAAAAAACCGCCCGTATGCACGGGCGGTCCAATTTTAATCTGGGTTTTGCGCAGGCTTAGTAAACGCCAACCTCACTGCCCGGTTGTGCTGCAACCTTCAGCAGTTTGAACGCGTAGTCCGCGGCCGAGCGGAAGCACACGACGCGGAAGGTTTCGGCATCGTCCATCCAGAACGCGCCCGCCACCTGCGCCAGACGCGAGCGACGGATCTGGCCGGGCTGGAACGCCTCGGTCGACAGATCAACAGGTGACACCTTGCCCATCACCTCACGCGCGCTTGCGCCCGAGATGCTGAACACGGCGCGCGCGTCCGAGACGTTGACGGCCAACGCGTGGGTGCCGCTAAGGGCGTTGTTCATCGCGGCCAGCTTGGCCTCGACTTCGGCGTAGGGAACCAGCACCAGCAGCTCATCGGTGGACATCCAGCAGACGCCGGTATCCCGATTAACCAGAGCTTCGCGCTGACCGGGCACGTTTTGCCCGGTTGCGTCCTTGACAGCCTTGGCCAGAGCTTTGTCCGATAGGTCACCGCGCAAGGTGATCATTCCTTGCAGGCCGCATTCCGCAACCTTGGCGATGCCCTCATAGCTGGCGTGGTTCAGTGCGCTGATGGGTTCAGACATTCTGCTTCTCCCCGTCTTTGTCGAAGAAGATCGGATCCACGATCTTGGCTTTGTAGATTTTACCGTCGGTGCCCGGGAACTCGACGATCTCGCCCATGCGATCAGGACCGTGCTTGATCAGCCCCATGGCGATACCTTTGCCCAGGTTGGCCGAATAATAGGTCGAGGTCACCCGCCCGATCATGTTGCGCTGACCGTTGGCATTGACGCCGCCGCTAACAGCGTAAGCGCCATCTGGCAGAACCGATCCATCCACAGTCTCGAGCCCGACCAGTTTCCAGCGGTCCGGATCGGCCATATGGGTACGCGAATGGGCACGTTTGCCGAGGTAGTCCTCTTTCTTTTTCGAGAGCGCCCAGTGCAGCCCCAGATCCTGCGGGATCACGGTGCCGTCGGTCTCGTCCCCGATCATGATAAAGCCCTTCTCGGCCCGCAGGATGTGCAGACACTCGGTGCCATACGGCATCACGCTGAACTCTTTGCCTGCGTCCATCAATGCGTCCCAGAACGCCTGCCCCTGAGACGCAGGAACCGCGATTTCATAGGACAGCTCACCCGAGAACGAGATGCGGTAGGCCCGTGCGTCGAACTCACCGATCTTGCCGTCACGCCATTCCATGAAGGGCAGCGCCTCTTTCGAAAGATCCATGCCGCCGCCCGCTTGTGCGTTCAGCTTCTCCAATACCTTGCGGGCGTTCGGGCCGACCACGGCGACCTGAGCGTATTGCTCGGTCACGTTAGCAACATAGACTTTCCAGTCCCACCACTCGGTCTGCAGCCATTCTTCCATGTGGCCATGGATGCGCTCTGCTCCGCCGGTGGTTGTATGGCACAGCCAGGTATCCTCGTCGATGCGGGCAACAACGCCGTCGTCGATCAGGAAACCGTTTTCCGAACACATCAGGCCATAGCGGCATTTTCCGACCTTCAGCGTGGACATCATGTTGGTGTACAGCATGTCCAGGAATTTACCGGCATCCGGGCCTTTGACGATCAGCTTGCCCAGCGTCGATGCGTCCAGCAGGCCGAGGTTTTCGCGGGTATTCTTTACCTCACGATTCACGGCGTCATGCACGGACTCACCGGGACGGACATAGGCATAGGTTCGGCGCCAGTGGCCGACCGGCTCCCAGTCTGCGCCGTTCTTGTCGTGCCAATTGTGCATCGGTGTCTGGCGGATCGGTTGGAACACCTCGCCACGTGCCTCACCGCCGATCGACGCCAGCGAAATGGGCGTATAGGGCGGGCGGAATGTGGTGGTGCCGACCTTCGGAATCTCCGCATCCAACGCATCAGCAAGGATCGCCAATCCATTGATATTGCTCAACTTACCTTGATCGGTCGCCATACCCAACGTGGTGTAACGCTTGGTGTGCTCGACACTTTCATAGCCTTCGCGCGCGGCTAGTTGGACGTCGGATACTTTGACGTCGTTCTGGAAGTCCAGCCAAGACTTCATGCGCAGGCTAATCTCGGCATTGGCAGGCATCAGCCAGACCGGCTCCATCGGAGCTTCAACTGTTGTTTCCCCTTTCGGAGCCTCAGCGGTCTTTGGCGTGAATCCCGCGCCGTTGGCCGCGGCTTCACCAGCGGTCTGCGCATCGGCCAATACGTCACCCAGCGCCAGCGGACCATTGGCCGAACCGGCGGCGACCACAAAGCCTTCGCCATTCGCGCCCAGCGGCGGACGTTCGGGATCCGGACGGAAATGGGCGTTCGCCTCATCCCAGATCAGCTTGCCGCCGCAGTGCGACCACATGTGCACGACCGGGGACCAGCCGCCCGACATGGCAACCGCATCGCATTCAACTTCCTCGCGAGCGCCACCGATGCCTTCTTGATTGCACAGCGCGACCTTCTTGACGCGCTTGCCACCCTTGACCTTGGCGATGGCTTTGCCCGGGTCGACTTGAATACCAAGCTGACGTGCCTCTTCCGCCAGAGGACCGGCGGCAGACCGAGCGTCGACGATGCGCAGAACGTCCAGACCGGCCTGCTTCAGGATGATCGCGGTGCGATAGGCGTCGTCGTTGTTGGTGGCCACGATCACGCGCTCACCCGGAGTTACACCCCAGTTCACCACGTAATCACGCATGGCCGAGGCCAGCATTACGCCGGGCACATCGTTGCCTGCGAAAGACAGAGGACGCTCGATCGCGCCGGTCGCGGTCACGACCTGTTTCGCGCGAATGCGCCACAGGCGGTGACGCGGGCCTTGCACACCCGGAGTGTGGTCTGTCAGACGCTCGTATCCCAGCACATAGCCGTGGTCATAAACGCCTGCACCCATGCAGCGAGTGCGCAGGGTAACGTTGTCCATTGTTTCCAGTTCGGAAACCAATTGTTCCACGAACTTATCCACAGGCTCGCCATCGATGGTGCCACCGTCAACCGGAGCGCGACCACCCCAATGCGCGGTCTGTTCGATCAGCATGACCTTAGCGCCGGATTGCGCAGCAGCTTTAGCAGCCTGCAGGCCAGCCACACCGCCGCCGATCACCAAAACATCGGTGAAGTGGTAGAAGTGCTCATAGGTATCCGCGTCACGGCTGTCCTTGTCGGGCGCTTTGCCCAGACCGGCAGACTGACGGATGAACGGCTCGTAGACGTGTTTCCAGAACGGTTTCGGATGGATGAACGTCTTGTAGTAGAAACCGGCCGGCAGGAAGCGCGCAAACGCGGTGTTCACGGCACCGATGTCGAATTCGAGGTTCGGCCAGTGGTTCTGTGAGATCGCGGTAAGGCCGTTGAACAGCTCGGTCGTGGTGGTGCGCTGGTTCGGCTCGAACCGGTTGCCCTGCCCCAGACCGACCAGAGCGTTCGGCTCTTCCGCGCCGCTGGCGACAACGCCGCGCGGACGGTGATACTTGAACGACCGGCCCACCATCATCTGATCGTTGGCTAACAGGGCCGAGGCGAGTGTGTCGCCTTCGTAGCCCTGCATCGAGGTGCCGTTGAAGGTAAAGGTGACCTGTTTCGACCGGTTAATCAGCCGGCCCTGTTTTGCGAGACGGGTGCTCATGTTGCGGACCTTTCGCAGGTGGAGGCATCAAAGCCCCCGGCGGGAATATTCTTGAAAAGACGGAGCATCAGGAGAACTCTCTCCATGTCCATCCCGGACGTTTGGCAGTGATGGCGTCCTTGATCTCTTGCGGCGGCTCGGTGGTTTGGGCAGAATACGTGCCGAATACTTCAAGCGTGCTCGTGCAGCGGGCAGCGTGGAACCACTTGCCGCAGCCATTCGCATGGCGCCAGCGTTCAAAGTGAACACCTTTGGGGTTTTCACGCATGAACAGGTAGTCGTGGAAATCGTCATCCGACGAGCCCGGTCCGAAACGCTTCAGATGCGCTTCGCCACCAGCGGCCAGTTCGGTTTCTTCGGCATCGACGCCGCAATAGGGGCAATTCAGGATCAGCATATGGTCATCCTTTTTGGCGGTCGGTCGGCACAAGGGCCGACCTGAATTCTGTTAGCGGGCCATCTTGGGCAGAGCCCTTAGTGGGCCACCCCGGCGGCGACGCTTTCGTCGATGAAGCGACCCTCTTTGAAGCGGTCGATTGTAAAGGCTTCGGTCAGCGGTGAATGGCCTGTCGCCATCAGCTGAGCCATGCCCCAACCGGACCCCGGGATCGCCTTGAAGCCACCGGTGCCCCAGCCACCATTGATAAAGCAGCCCTGCAGCGGTGTTTTCGACAGGATGGGCGAGCGGTCGCCGGTCATATCCACGATACCACCCCACTGGCGCAGCATCTTCAGGCGCGAGATCATCGGGAAGGTCTCGACCAGAGCGCGGACCGTTTCCTCGATATGGTGGAAGGAACCGCGTTGGGTGTAGTTGTTGAACCCGTCGGTACCGCCACCGATCACCATCTCGCCCTTGTCGGACTGAGACATGTAGCCGTGAACGGTGTTGGCCATAACGACCACGTCCATACACGGTTTGATCGGCTCGGACACCAGCGCCTGCAGGGCTACGGCCTCAAGCGGCAAACGGAAGCCTGCCATTTCGGCCAGCTGACCGGAATGACCCGCGACAACGATACCCAGCTTGTCGCAGTCGATGGCACCTTTGGTGGTGTCCACACCCACAACGCGACCGTTGTCCGAGCGTACGCCGGTCACTTCGCACTGCTGGATAATATCCATGCCCATCGCCGAACACGCACGCGCATAACCCCAAGCCACAGCGTCGTGACGGGCGGTGCCGCCGCGTTCCTGCCAGAGACCACCCAGCACCGGATAGCGCGGGCCTTCAAGGTTGATGATCGGCACCAGCTCTTTCACGCGCTCGGGCGTGATCCACTCGGTTTTGACACCCTGCAACGCATTTGCATGCGCCGTGCGCTGATAGCCGCGGATCTCATGCTGGGTCTGTGCCAGCATGATAACGCCGCGCGGGCTGAACATGACGTTATAGTTCAGATCCTGACTAAGGTCCTCGTACAGGCTGCGCGCTTTTTCATACAGCGCCGCCGACGGATCCTGCAGGTAATTCGACCGGATGATGGTCGTGTTCCGGCCGGTGTTTCCACCGCCCAGCCAGCCCTTTTCGATAACGGCGACGTTCTGAATGCCGTAGTTCTTGCCAAGGTAGTAGGCTGTCGCCAGACCATGTCCGCCGGCGCCAACGATGATGACGTCATAGCGTTTCTTGGGTTCGGGCGAGCGCCACGCGCGTTCCCACCCGGTGTGATAGCGCAGGGCCTCCCGCGCCACAGCAAAGGCTGAATAGTGTTTCATGAGCGAATCCATCCGGTTCGGTGATTGGCGCAGATATGCCGTGTGCGGACAGTTTACCCCTGCCGCACAACGCCACAATATCGAACTATTGCGACATCGGCTCGATTATTGCGACATGACGTCGTTGCGCGGCCATTTGCCCCTTTTTTCGTCCTGCCGAGAGGTCTAAGTCAGGGCAGCCATATCGGAGTAGCCATGTCGTTCCTGGTCGTGACAATACTAACCGCGCTGCTGACGGCGCTGATCCTGGGTCTTTCCTTGCTGCGCGGGCGCAAAACGCGCGAACCCGCCGCCGCCTATGATCTGCGGGTCTATCGCGAACAGCTGGCCGGTGTTGATAAGGATCTGGCCCGTGGTGTGATTGGCGAGGCCGACGCCGAGCGCGTACGTACGGAAATCTCTCGTCGTATTCTGGCCGCCGACGCGCAGGTGCAGGCAGGTGCCAAACAGGCCGGGGCGCCGTTGTGGGCGACCGCTGCTGCCTTTGTCGTCATCTCTCTGGTCGTAGTTGGTGGGGGTGCTGAAATGTACCGCCAGATGGGGGCTGCCGGGCTACCGGATCAGCCTCTGTCGTTGCGCAAAGCGCAGGCTGAATTGCTACGCGCTGATCGCCCCAGTCAAGCCGAAGCCGAAGCCGCCGCACAACCGACCGAGACACCACAGCTGGACGAAAGTTATGCCAATCTTCTCGGCCAGTTGCGCGATACTGTCGCCGAACGGCCGGACGATCTGCAGGGTCACATCCTGTTAGCCCAGCATGAGGCGAACGCAGGCAACTTCCCCGCCGCCTACAAAGCACAGCGACGCGTGATCGAGCTCTCGGGCGATGAAGCCCCCGCCGACGCCTATTCGCATCTGGCCGAGATGCTGATCCTGTCCGCAGGCGGCTATGTCTCGCCCGAGGCGGAAGAGGCCTTGAAGCAAGCGTTGCAACGCGATCCACGCCATGGCCCGGCACAGTATTATTTGGGACAAATGATGGTTCAGGTCGGGCGCCCCGATATCGGGTACCGCATCTGGGTCGATGCTCTGCGGGATGCCCCGGCCGGTGCGCCTTGGGGGAACGCCATACGTGCCCAACTGGACGAACTGGCCTTCCGCGCGGGTGTGTTCAACGCTCCGGACATCCCTGCCCCAGCTGATACCGGCCCCAGTCAGGAAGACATGGAGGCCGCCGCCGCTCTGACCCCGGAAGAACGGCAAGAGATGATCCTTGGCATGATCAACCAGTTGTCGGATCGTCTGGCCACCGAAGGCGGCTCGCCCGAGGAATGGGCCCGCCTGATCGCCGCTCTTGGTGTGGTTGGCGACAGTGAACGAGCCTCTGGCATCTATGAGGAATCCCAATCGGTGTTTGCTGGCAACACGGACGCGCTGGAAATTCTGGCTGCTGCCGCCCGTCAGGCCGGGGTCGCCCAATGATCCACGACGCGTTCGAAGACTTCGCGGCCGCGCTTCCGCCCATGACCGCGCTGATGGGGCTGGATCTGGGGGAAAAGACCATCGGCGTCGCGGTCTCGGATCGGATGCGTGGTGTCGCCAGCCCATTGGAAACCGTGCGGCGCAAGAAGTTCACACTGGACTCGGCCCGCTTGCTTGAGATCATCGCCGACCGTGAAATCGGCGGAATCATCCTCGGCCTGCCGAAAAATATGGACGGAACCGAAGGGCCCCGCTGCCAATCGACCCGTGCTTTTGCCCGAAACCTTTCGCGCCTGACCGAGGTTTCGATCGGGTTCTGGGACGAACGACTCAGCACAGTTGCGGCCGAAAAGGCACTATTGGAGGCGGATACGACACGAAAACGTCGCGGAGAGGTTATCGATCACGTTGCCGCTGGCTATATTCTGCAAGGAGCGCTGGACAGGCTGCGCTTTCTGTAACGGACGGAGTATGCCGATGACAAACATGGTTTGGAAAAGGAACGAGGTCGAAAGCCCGTGCGTCCAAATTTGTGTTGTCCACCCGACCGAACGCATCTGCACCGGCTGTTACCGCACAATCGACGAGATCTCGCGCTGGTCCAAAATGGACAGTAGCGAGCGTGCAGAGATTATGGACGAACTGCCCTCGCGCAAGCCCCGTCTGGCCAAGCGCCGCGGCGGTCGTTCCGCGCGGATGAACAAAACTTAACCCACTTCTCGAAAGACGGCTTGAACTGAACCTGCGCCGCTGCAGGCTGGTGTGAACTTCGAGGGGGTCAAGTTCGAACACTTTTTGTGAGTGAGTGGCAGTCCACAGCGGCGCGCTTCAGAATATGTATTCTCCCGCAGTGGTCCGGCGGAAGAATGCAACCTGTGTAAATTGCTTGACCAATCAGTCAAGAAAAACGAGAATTTTACCTTTCGTTACGTTACGTCACTTTCGAAAGGTTACAGTTTTCAACCAGCTGCAAGCCATGCCTTGGCATTTTCGAAGTCCTCTGAGGGAAAGAATTGGGTGCGCGTTCCTAGTATATGGCTGGCTGCTTTCTGTGCGATATGCTGCCAGGTTTTGTCCCCAACGATCGCCGCACGGTTCAGCATTCCAACGTGTTTGCGCACCAGTTGGAAATGCGAGGCTAGCGCCGTAAGCCCCTGCCAACCATCAAATTCCCGCAGATCAACCAAAAGTCGGAATCCGTTTTTGCCTGCCAGCAATTTGTCCAGATCCTCTTCGGCCCGCGCGTATTCCTCGGGGTCCAGCTTGCCCAGCAGGCTGATCTGAACGCAGGGACTGCCCAGATCGATCACATGAATGGCGCCGAGAGACTCCCGCATCCAACGCCGTGCGGCCTCCAATTCAGACAATTCAAAAACCTGAACCGGGCATGGCAGGATCGGTGAGGCCAGTCGGATACCAGTCTGCACCCAGCTCTGATCCGCGGCCACAGCAATACGGTCGAATCCGCGCCAATGGCTGAGGCCCAGCTTGGTGTCTGCCCAAGCCGCGCCCAGATCGTAACCTTTGAACTCGGGCTGAACGACGGCCAGCAGGCGCACCGTGTCGTGTTCGGCCAGTGCAGCCTCAATCGCGGGGACCAGTGTGTCGCTGTAATCGCTGCTAGTCACCTCGCCTGACAGCTCAACCTCAAGCAGCGCACCGTCGGAATTCTTGTGGATCGTAATCATCTGGCAAAACCTCCAAACCTTAATAAGGACAGGACGTTAGGCGGATTCGATCCATTCGGCTACTCCCCCTGAGCATTCAGGGCGGAAATAAGCGATCATCCGTCCATCCGGCCCCGCCGAGGCCCTCTCGCCCCATGGTGCGACGCCGTGCAGGCAGTGACGATGTAGAAGATAGGCCTCACCCGGTTTGGCGAATAGTTCGATGCGTGGACAGGTGTCGAACACCTGGCGGCGGGCGGACTGATAGATATCCGTAATGTCGACCTGATGCAGCGCATCGCGGGGATGATCGTCCAGCGCGCGTTCGAACGCAGCGCGCAGGATCTTATGGCTGCCTTCCCACAGTACCATGGGGGCCGCATCCGCGCTGGCTTCTGTCAGCGGGATGCCCAGTATCCAGGCATGAGGCTCATCCACCCGTCGCCGCCGATCCGGCCCCATCGGCCGCAACCCATCCACATGCGCCGCATCCCGATTTAACCGATACCTCGAAGCGCTTTCGCCCTCACCCCGCCTGGGACGCGGATATCCCGGATAAATGACTGAGACCTGTCCCTTGTGCAAAGGTAGCTCTCCGTACTGCCGGATAACGAAATCCATGGCCTGCCCGGATAGCGCGCCTGACTGCCCGACCCGGCCTTGTGGGTCGTTGTCCAGGGCGTCCACTCCGATGAACCACGTGCCTTCGCAATCCAACCATTCTGCATGGGCCGGATCTGTGACCGACGCCCGTGCCGCGGGCAGCGCGTGCCCTACCCATTCCGCCAACGCCGGATCATAGGGAAACTTGACCCAGCCCTTTTCGTGAAAATCACTCACAAGCCCAGCGCCTTGCGCAGCATGTTCAGGGCAACAAGCGTTAGGAACACCGCAAAGACGCGCTTGAGCGGCTTGGGGTCCATCGCATGGGCCAGCTTTACCCCCCAAGGCGCGGTGATCATCGTCATGGCAACAACGATGGCAAAGGCAACCAGATTGACCGCGCCGATGGTCAGCGGCGGGCGGTGTTCAGGCGCGATATCCAGAAACAGAAAACCCAAGACCGAAGGCACTGCAATAATGACGCCGAACCCGGCTGCGGTGGCCACGGCGCGGTGAATGGGCGTGTTGTACAGGCTCATCAGAGGCACACCGAAACTGCCGCCTCCGATCCCCATCAGGACGGACAGAAATCCTACGGACGGCGACAGCACCACGCGTCGGATCCCTTTGGGCATGGCATCGCCCAGCCGCCATTCGGACTTACCCAGCCCAAGATAGGCCCCAATCACCATCCCCAGAACGCCGAACAGCGCCTGCAGCGCCTCGGTCCGCAGTGCCGAGGCGACCAGCACACCGACAATAGCTCCCACGGCAATCCCCGGCCCCCAGCCGCGCAGGATATCCCAATCCACTGCGCCCTTCTTGTTGTGCGCCATCACAGACCGCAATGAGGTCACGATGATCGTGGCCAGAGAGGTCGCCAGGCACAGCTGCATCAACTGCGGGCCGCCATAGCCAAGCGTCTGGAATGCATAGAAAAACGCGGGCACCAGTACAATGCCTCCACCAACGCCCAGTAATCCGGCCAGCACACCAGCCAGCGCCCCGATCACAAGCAAAAGGCCCAGCATTTGGGCCAGCAACATCGTCTCGGGCATCTTTCCCCCTTACCGATCTTCGTTCGTTCAAGCCTCGGCCAAAGGCGCCACACGTTCCAGCGCCTGTAGCATCACCTCGGGGCCTGCACCCTCGTGCACCGCACCTTCGGACAAGGCGCGCCGCCACGCTCGCGCACCGGGGCGCCCGGCAAACAGGCCCAGCATATGACGGGTGATCTGGTGCAACCGCCCGCCTTCGGCAAGGTGACGTTCCACATAGGGCACCATTTTTTGAACAACTTCAATCGGGTCGGCCACCTGCCCCGTTCCGAAGATCACCGGATCAGCCCCGGCCAGAATATCCGTCGGCTGGTGGTAAGCCGCCCGCCCGATCATTACACCGTCCAATCCGGCATCAAGATGCGTAAGCGCCTCATCCAACGAGGCAATGCCGCCGTTGATCGATATGTGCATATCCGGAAACGTAGCCTTCATCCGATGCACCAGATCATAGTCTAGGGGAGGAATATCGCGGTTCTCTTTAGGGCTCAGCCCCTGCAACCACGCCTTTCGCGCGTGGATCGCAACCCTTTCGCATCCGGCTGCGCGGATTTGTTCCAGAAAGGCGGGCAACACTTCTTCGGGGGTCTGTTCATCCACGCCGATGCGGCATTTTACGGTCACGTCCACATCCACCGCTTCGCCCATGGCAGAGACACATTCCGCGACCCGACCCGGGTCTTTCATCAACACCGCTCCAAACGTGCCCGATTGCACCCGATCCGAGGGGCAACCGCAGTTCAGGTTGATCTCATCATAACCCGCATCCGCCCCGAACCGCGCCGCTTGTGCCAGCTCTTCCGGATCAGAGCCACCCAGTTGCAGCGCGACCGGATGCTCTTGCGGGTTATAATCCAACAGATGCATCGCCCCACCCCGCACCAACGCCGGAGCCGTCACCATTTCGGTATAAAGCAACGCCTGCCCGCTCAGCAGTCTGTGTAGGTAACGACAGTTCTTATCTGTCCAATCCATCATCGGAGCCACGCTTAAACGCGCCGCATTTTGTGCGTTTTTTTTCACAGCGGTAGTTCCACTTCCGACGGTGCCGTTTAACACGCCCCGGGTATTCCGTTTTCCGGGGGATCGATTCGAGTGCGCTAGGGTGTAGCACATCCGCCGGGAACGGACAGCGTGTTCAAGTCCATGGTCGGGCTGAAGGAATACCTCGTGACCTAAACATCCTTTTGACCAATCACCCTTGTGCGGCCAACTTGTCCATCAGGCCAAAGCCGCGCGCGGCAGCAACTGGGTTGAAGACTTCCACGTACTCCGTGATCTCACCAATCTCATTGAACTTGAAAGTCGAGTAGTAGTCGTTGTTATACCACCCCGCGTCATTCTTCAGCTTGATGCGGCCTGAGTAGCGAACGAAGACCCCCTGCCCGTCTTCCATCGCGCAAACCTCGTGTATAGAGAAGGTCATGCCGTCAAAGTTTGGGAAGGTCGGCGCCCAATACGCTTTGATCGCATCACGACCTTCAGCGCCGGTTGGAAAGACGCCGCAGTGGTAAGGATTGACGTGCACACCTGCCTCGGCAAACAGCGCGGCCACCGCAGCCGCGTCTTCGGCTTCCAATGCCTTAAAAAGGGCGCGCGCGGTGGACTTATTACGTTCGGCAATCGTGGTCATGTCATTGTTCTACGTCACCAGCCCGCTGAGCGGCCAGAGCAACCAGATCGCGAGAGCCGGTTTCCCACAATGCGGTCATAGTCAGCCCTGAAACCTTCCAACCCTCGGTATCGCGAACCAACGTGTAGTCGTATCGCCCGCCCAGAACCCAGAAATCCTTGTCAATCCTATGCGTCGCGGTGAAGTCAGCCTGTGCGGTCGCCAGGTCACCCTCGATCGAGACAATGGTTTCGTTGGTGACCATATGGTGCGTCACGTCGAACCCCGGCAGAAAACCGGACCACTGCGCGATGATATCATCCGCAGCCGAGGTGGCGGGTTCACCGCCCCACAGGCTGGTATAGTCCAGCGTGACCTCATCGGCGAAAGCGCCGCGCACACGGTCCCAGTCATGCCGATCCGCGCCGGCTGCTATGCTGGTAATTGCTGTATTGATCTGGGCGGCATCGTCCGCAAAGGTCGGTGAAGCTGCAGCAGCCGTGGCGGCTGCCAAAATCGGCAAGAGTTTCATTGCTCGTCTCCTACAAGTCCTGGGGAGGTTAAGGCCGCAGCACTAAGGCAGCGCTACGGCCTGCACTCGGGTTAGTTGCCTTGCGCCGAACCAGCTGCGAAATGCGCCGCGACCGTATCGGCGGCGCGGGTCACGTCCTCGGGGTTGTCATAGAAATCGAACTGCGTGACGTCTTCCAGCATCTGCAGCGTCGCGTCACCCGCGAAGCCATCCAGGAAGCTGCGTACTCCCTGCGGGATGGCGGCCGATTCCGAATGCACAACAGCCAAGGGCTGCGTTAGACGACCGGGATTTTCCACCGGGTAATATGTCAGCCAGCCTTCCCAGCCCGCATTGTTCCACTGGTTGTCATATTCCGGGATCGCACCGCGTTCGGGCTCATAATAATAACCACCGATCGGCATCAGCACGCCTTCGGCCCCTTCGGGACCAGCGGCCGGGATGATCTGGCCACCTGCGGCCTCGGCAGCGCGGCTGACCTCAATCAGGCCCGAAACGCCTTCGGCACCGCCGTAAACCGCTTCGACGATCTCGGCGTTCTGCAGCCAAGGTGCGACAAGACCGATCCGCTGTACCAGTTCATTCCCAGACACCGCGTCGACCATGTATCCGGCCGAGGCGCAGATCCCCAGACCGTTGATCTGCGCCGCATCAACCTCGGGGAGAGTGGCGACAAATTCGAACGCCGCGCGAATGTCCGAGGTTTTCGCCTCGGGGCTTTCGACAAATCGAACATGCTGCGGCAGGTCACCGGACTTGCCCCAGCCGCGGAAATCGAAGGTGAAGGCCGCAAAACCGCGGCCGACCATTTCCTCGGCATAGACGCGGGGCATCTGTTCCTGCACAGATGTCCAGGCGCCGGTGACGACGACGACGGGCAGTTTCTGGCCCTCATATCCTTCGGGCAGGTAGAGCGTGCCCGACAAAGTCGCACCTTCGTTCTCGAAGGTAACGGTGCGGGTTTCAACCTGTGCCATTGCGGCGGTCGAGGCCATAAGTAGCGCGGCGGTTCCAAGGGCTGTTTTCTTCATTGCCGTATCTCCTGATCTCGTGTGGTGAGAACCTCACCGGATGACCAGAAAACTACGCCCAGCGCCCGCAGATTGATTGAACGAGGCAGCCCGAGTTTTGAAGGATCGCGCTATTTCTTGTCGGAAACGTGCTGCGCACGGAACTCTTTGGGTGTCTGCCCCGTGATTTTTTTGAAGCTACGCGAGAAATGCGCCTGATCGGCGAAACCACATGTGGCCGAGACCTCGGCAAAGCTTTGATCCCACTCAGACAGCATCCGGGTCGCCTGTTCAATCCGATAAGCCATGACGTATTGCATGGGTGTAGTGCCCAGCGTTTCTTTGAATACCCGGTTGAAATGGGATTTGCTCATCGCGGCGACAGCCGCCAGATCATCGACCGTGATTGTCTGATCCAGATGCGCGCGAATATGGGCCAGAACCTTGTTGTAATGAACCGAGGTGAACCGTGCGCTCAGCGCCACGTCCTCGGGTCGACGGCGGCCGTACTTCTGCAGCAACTTGACGAGAAAAACGCGGCTCATCGCCTCGAACATCACGGCCGAGGACATGTCATCACTCTCAAGCGCATCGCGCAGGATGACGCCGGCGGCGCAAAGATCGGGGTCGGAAAACAGCGGGAGGTCTTCGAACTGTTTCGGCTCCAACAACATCCCAAGCTCGGATTGCGCAAATTTCTCGACCTTTTGCGGGTCGATTGTGATGACGATGACGTTCGATTTCGCAAACCAACGCCAGCCCGACCGTGTGCCCGCTGGAGTGACTATGATGTCATGCAAGTTAAAGCTGAAGTCCCGCAGCTCTCCGTTTCGCATGTTTTGCACGCGATGGGGATCGGGCTGCAGGTTCAAAAGGATGTGGTGTTCGTCAAAGATGTCCTCGGGCATAGTCCCGGGATCGGCTTGAAAATACCGGACTGACATCAACGCGGCCGCCGACATATGCGTGGCCTCTTCGCTGTTCAGCAGCGGGGCGGATGGGTAAATCTGGTCATATAACCGCGGCAAGGTTACGCGCCCTTTGAACTAGTAGCGGACCGTATGCGCAGCCTGCACGGTCTACGCCCCGGCACCTAGCCTGACACCTTTACGCCATAGCGGCTGAGGATCAGATCAACGCTGCTTTCGATGGTCTCTGCCATGTCCTGCTTGCTCAGCACCCCCCCGGTGAACATCATCGGCCAGAACGCCTTGGCCTTGATCAGGCCGATGAACTCCTGCCCGGCCCGCTCGGGGTCTTCGACATGCAACTGCCCATCATCTGCCGCATCTTTCAGCATGGCGACAAAGATCGGTGTCTTGTCCAGCTTGCCCTGTGCGGCCGCCGCCATCTCAGGGTTGCGCAAAGTCTCACTGATCACCATCCGCGCCATTGCGATGACCTCGGGCATCATCAGAATCCGCCCTTCGGCCCAGGCAAGCTCGGTCAACTGTTCACGGATATTGCGCCCCGGCTTGTACCTGATATCACGAACAGTAGCGAAACGGTTGGACAGCTCGACCACAATCGAACGATACAGGTTTTCCTTGCTTTCGAAATACTTGTAAAGTGTACGCTTTGAGACTTCGGCACGAGTGGAAATGCGGTCCATACTGGCGGCTGCGAATCCCTTTTCCTGGAATTCAGCCACGGCGGCTTCGATGATCTGGGTCTGTTTGGGCGCATTCGGTGCGCAGCAATCGCTCATGTTTCAAAGCTATAGACCTATTGACGGAGCAAGGTCAAACACTAGGTAAACCCACGGGTTTACAAGTGCGAAAACGCCACCTATGGTAAACCCGCCAGTTTACCGATTCAGGTAACCAGCCCAACATGGAGAGACCCCCATCATGGCCTTGACCTTGAAACTAAACGGCGAGACCCACACGGTCGACGCCGAACCCGGCACCCCCCTGCTGTGGGTGATCCGGGATGAGCTTAAGCTGACCGGAACCAAATTCGGCTGCGGTGTTGCATCCTGCGGCGCCTGCACGGTGCACCTGAATGGTGAGCCCGTACGCTCGTGCCAGACTTATATCGAAGACGTCGAAGATGCCGAGATCACCACGATCGAGGCTGTCGGTGACGACAAGATCGGCGCGGCCATTCAACAGGCCTGGGTTGAACTGGACGTGGTCCAGTGCGGCTATTGTCAATCCGGCCAGGTAATGTCGGCGGTTGGCCTGTTGTCCGAGAACCCGAAGCCGAGTGTCGAGGAAATCGACGATTACATGTCCGGCAACGCCTGCCGTTGTGCCACCTATCAACGCATTCGCGCGGGTATCCAGCGCGCGTCTGAGATTCTGGAGGCCTGATCCATGACCATCAACACTTCCCGCCGTGGATTTCTGAAAGGCGCCGCCGCTGCCGGTGCCGTGCTGCTGGTTGGCGCGCGCCCCGATGGCGTGTTGGCTGCCGGGTCGACCGAGACCACTCAGTTCAACCCGTTCGTGAAAATTGATGCCAACGGCACCGTGACCGCCATCGTCAAGCATTTCGAAAAAGGTCAGGGCCCTGCAACCGGCCTGCCGACGTTGATCGCCGAAGAGATCGGCCTGACCATGGACCAGATCGAATACGAATTCGCGCCCTCTGATCCTCAGGTCTATAACAACCTGCTGTTTGGCCCCTTCCAGGGTACAGGCGGTTCGACCGCGATGGCGAATTCGTGGATGCAATACCGTCAAGCTGGCGCCGCCGCGCGCGAAATGCTGATCAATGCCGCCGCCCAAAGTTGGGGCGTCGATGCGTCTGGCATCACCATCGAGGAAGGCATCGTCAAAGCAGGCGACAAGTCGGCCCCGATTGCAGACTTCGTGGCCGCGGCGTCTCAGCTGGAAGCTCCGGCCGAGCCGCGCCTGAAAGACCCGTCCGAATTCCGCCTGATCGGCAACGAAGCGGTACGCCGCAAGGACTCGGCGATCAAAGGCAACGGTCAGGCGATGTACGCAATGGACGTTCACCTGCCGAACCAGATGGTTGCCATGATCAAGCGCCCGGACTCGAAAGGTGGAATTGCCAAGGGTTTCGATGATAGCGCCTCGAAAGAGGTCAAAGGCTATATTAACGCTGCCGTTCTGCCCAATCAGTCGGGTGTGGCGGTCTATGCCGAAAACACTTGGGCCGCGATCCAGGCGCGCGACGCGCTTGAGGTGGAATGGGATATATCCGCTGCGGAAACCCGAGACTCGGACCAGATCAAGGCCGAGATCATGACCGCGCTGGATGCCGAACCCACGTATAACGTCAACCAGGCGGATTTGGCAGCGGTGTCGGCGGCCATCGATGGGGCGGACAAGGTTGTCGAAAAGACCTTCTACTTCCCGCTGCTGGCCCATGCCCCGATGGAGCCGCTGAACTGCACCATCGAGCAGACCGCCGAAGGCGACATCGTGCTGCATGACGGCGCTCAGATGCCGACCGGGCCGCATATGGCCTATCAGCAGATCTTCCAGTTGCCGCCCGAGAAAATCCACATCAAGACCATGCTGGCCGGTGGCTCGTTCGGTCGTCGCGCGACCCCCGATGCGGATTATCAGGTCGAGGCCGCGCTGGCCTTTGTCGTCACCGACCGTTCCCGCCCGGTAAAACTGGTCTGGACGCGCGAGGATGACATCCGCAGCGGGTACTATCGCCCCGCCTTCGGCCATAAGGTCCGGGTTGGGCTGGACGCCGAGGGCAACATCGTCGGATGGCACCATCAGGTTGCCGGGCAATCGGTCATCAAAGGCACACCGTTCGAAGCGGTCCTAGTGCATGATGGCATCGATCACAGCTCGGTCGAAGGGGTTGCCGACAGCCCCTACAAGATCCCCGGAATGGCTGTGGGCCTGACCGACACGCCCAAAGCTACAACGGTTCTGTGGTGGCGCTCGGTAGGCCATACCCACACCGGCTATACGATGGAGGCCATGATGGATCTCGTCGCCGAGGCTGCAGGCCGCGACCCGGTCGAGTTCCGCCTGGCGCATCTGGTCGACACCAGCGACGCGGATCAGCAACGCAAAGCAGGCGTGCTGAAACTGGTCGCTGAAAAAGCGGGATGGGGCAACGCACCCGCAGGCCGGGCACAGGGCATCGCGGTACACAAGTCCTTTGGGTCCTATGCCGCGCAGGTTGTAGAGGTTTCGGGCGATCCGGAAAACGGCGTCAAGATCGAAAAGGTCACCTGTGCCGTGGATTGCGGTATTGCCGTGAACCCTGACGTGGTGCGGGCACAGATGGAGGGCGGTATCGGCTATGGCATCGGCCACGTCATGCGTGACCAGATCACCCTGACCGGTGGGGTCGTGGACCAATACAACTTCCCGGATTACGAGCCACTGCGCATTGGCGATATCGCGGCGATTGACGTCCATATCGTGCCATCCGCCGAAGCTCCGACCGGTGTCGGCGAACCCGGCACGCCACCCTCGGCCCCTGCCCTTGCCAACGCGATCCGGGCGCTTTCGGGCGTCAAGGTAACGTCGTTGCCGATGGCTGAAAACGGCGTCAACTTCGTCTGATGCCTACTTGCTCCGCGCCATCCCCCTCTGGCGCGGAGCACTCTGCCTTTATCACGCAGGCTATTAATTTGATCAAATTTAGTGACAAGGCGCGCGGTCTCGATTACATCTCGGACATCTTGAGTGATGGAGACCCCGATGGACCTGAGCGCCCTGCACAGTTTTCGCGTCGCCGCCTGTGACCTGAATGGTCAGATGCGTGGCAAGCGTGTCCCGCCTTCTTACGCCGACAAACTGGACAAAGGGACGGTGCGGATGCCGTTCTCTGCGCTGAACGTCGATCTGTGGGGCGCGGATATCGACGGCAGCCCTTTGGTCTTCGAATCTGGCGATGCGGATGGAATGCTGCTGCCTACGGATCGCGGCCCGGTGCCGATGCCATGGCTTGCGGCAGATACTGCGCTGGTTCCCATGTGCCTGTATGACGATGCTGGCGTCCCCTTTGCCGGAGACCCGCGGCACGCTCTGGCCGCGGTGTTGGAGCGGTTCGCGCAACGCGGCTGGTCCGTCATCGCGGCGACCGAGCTGGAGTTCACTCTGCTTGATGCGTCTGGCACTCAACCGCAGCCTCCAATCAATCCGGTGACCGGTCGCAGGCTGGCGGATGAATCCGTCCTATCCATGGCGGAAATGGACGCGTTCGATGCCTTCTTCACCGAACTTTATGACGGCTGTGCCGCGATGGGCATTCCCGCGCAAACCGCCATCTCGGAAAGCGGTATCGGCCAGTTCGAGATCAACCTGAACCATCAGGAAGCGATGCGCTGCGCTGATGATACTTGGCTTTTCAAGACCTTGACGCGCGGCCTTGCCCGCAAACATGGGTTTACGGCCACGTTCATGTCCAAGCCTTATGCCGATGATGCAGGCAACGGAATGCATGTGCATTTCTCGGTCTTGGATGATCAGGGGCGAAACGTATTCGACGATGGCGGGCCAGAGGGCACCGACCTGCTGCGCCACGCCGTTGCCGGATGCTTGGCGGCGATGCCCGGATGCACTCTGATCTTTGCCCCACACGGCAATTCCTACACGCGCCTCGTGCCCGGCGCGCACGCCCCGACCGGCGCAAGCTGGGCCTATGAGAACCGCACCGCCGCCCTGCGCATTCCTGGCGGCGCCCCCGCCGCGCGCCGGATCGAGCATCGTGTCGCGGGCGGTGATATTAATCCCTATCTGATGCTGGCCGCCGTACTGGGGGCTGCGATGAACGGGATTGAGGACGAAACCGAACCCCCCTCGCCAATCTCGGGCAACGCTTATGAAATCGACGGCTTGCCACAACTGGCGGGAGATTGGGCCTCGGCGATTACCGCCTTTGAGACCGACCCGCTGGTCGCGCGCATCTTTCCGGACGACTTGATCCGCTTCTTCGCCATGACCAAGCGGCAGGAGATCCGGCGCTTTGCTGAGCGCCCCCCGGATGAACACTGGCTCAGCTACCTCGAGGCAGTATGACCCCCTTGCCCGACCGGATGCGGTGGGCTAGAATAAATTTGATCAAATTTGGTGACCCATGAAAATCGGCATCCTAGTGACCGGCCATCCGCCCGACGAATTACGCGACCAATTCGGTGCCTATGACACGATGTTTCGCGCTCTACTGGACGGAAACGGCTTTGAGTTTGAAAGCTTTGCTGTCGTCGACAATCAGTTCCCCGACAGCGCGGATCAGGCCGACGGTTGGATCATCACCGGTTCGCGCCACGGTGCGTATGAGGATCACGCATGGATTCCTCCGCTTGAAGACCTCATTCGCGATATCCAAAAAACTGGCAAACCCCTGATCGGGGTCTGCTTTGGCCACCAAATCATCGCGCAGGCACTTGGCGGCAAAGTCGAGAAGTTCTCTGGCGGCTGGGCCATCGGGCGAACAGACTACGACTATGACGGACAGACGGTGACCCTTAATGCATGGCACCAGGATCAGGTTGTTGATTTGCCCGAGGGGGCCAAGGTGACCGGTTCTAACGCGTTCTGCCGCAATGCCATGGTGGCCTATGGCGACACGATCTGGACCGTTCAGGCGCACCCGGAATATGGTGACGGCTTTATTTATGGCCTGATGGAAACACGCGGAAAGGGCGTGGTGCCCGATGACCTGATGCAGGCCGCAACCCATCGCCTGCCCACTAAGGATGACAACCCGGTGATTGGGCAACAGATGGCAGAGTTTCTGAAGAAAGAGAGGGCGTGATGGCCGACTGGAAAGATCAGCTGCCACAGGCAGCCCGGACCTATATCGAAGGCCAGCGACTGGACGAGGTCGAGTGCATTATCTCGGACCTGCCCGGTATCGCGCGGGGCAAGGCGGTGCCTGCGTCCAAATTTGCCAAACAGGCTTACTTCCATCTGCCTGACAGCATCTTTTACCAAACCATCACAGGTGATTGGGGCGAGGCCGCGGGCGAAGACGGGTTCATCGAACGGGACATGATCCTCAAACCCGATTTCACGACCGCGTCGGCCGCGCCGTGGACAGGTGACTGGACGCTGCAGGTGATCCACGACGCCTATGACCGCGACGACAACCCGATCCCGTTCAGCCCGCGCAACGTGTTGAAGCGCGTGGTGCAGCTGTATCACGATAAGGGTTGGAAGCCGGTTGTCGCGCCCGAGATGGAATTCTTTCTGGTCGCCCCAAACGTCGACCCGGCGCAGGGGATCAAACCGATGATGGGCCGGTCGGGCCGTCCGGCAGCGGCGCGCCAGGCCTATTCGATGACCGCCGTGGACGAGTTCGGCCCGGTGATCGACGACATCTATGACTTCGCCGAGCATCAGGGGTTCGAGATCGACGGCATCACCCAGGAAGGCGGCGCCGGTCAGCTGGAGATCAACCTGCGCCACGGCAACCCGGTTAAGCTGGCCGACGAAGTGTTCTACTTCAAACGCCTGATCCGCGAGGCCGCCCTGCGCCACAACTGCTTTGCAACCTTCATGGCGAAACCGATTGAGGATGAGCCAGGTTCAGCCATGCACATCCACCACTCGATCATCGATGTGGAAACCGGGCAGAACATCTTCTCCGGGCCCCAAGGTGGTGAGACGGACGCGTTCTATCACTTCATTGCCGGACTGCAGAACCACCTGCCCGCCGGTCTGGCGGTGATGGCGCCTTATGTGAATTCATATCGCCGCTACGTGAAAGACCACGCGGCGCCAATCAATCTGGAATGGGCGCGTGACAACCGCACCACAGGCATTCGCGTACCTCTGTCCAGCCCCGAGGCACGGCGCGTGGAAAACCGCATCGCCGGGATGGACTGCAACCCCTATCTGGGCATCGCGCTGTCGCTGGCATGTGGATATCTGGGCCTGACCCAGCAGGAACGCCCGCGCCGTCAGTTCTATGGCGACGCGTACGAGGGCGACGGTGATATCCCGCAGGTCATGGGCAACGCGCTGGACCTGTTTGATGAGGCCACTGCCCTGCACGAGGTGCTCGGCCCCGAATTCGCCCGCGTCTATGGCATCGTTAAACGCGCCGAGTATGAGGAATTCCTGCAGGTCATCTCTCCGTGGGAGCGTGAGCATCTGCTGATGAACGTCTGAGGCGCGCGATGAACTTGCTATATGCCAATGACCGCAAGGCCGAATATCCGGCCAGCTGGTACGCGGCGACTGCCAATTCGATGGATCGGTTTCCTACTCTGACAGGGGAAGTGAAGGCGGACGTGTGCGTGGTGGGTGGTGGCTATACCGGCCTGTCCGCTGCGCTGCATCTGGCCGAGGCCGGGTTTGACGTGGTGCTGCTCGAGGCGCATCGGGTTGGTTTCGGGGCATCGGGCCGGAATGGCGGTCAGCTGGGCAGTGCGCAGCGGATGGATCAGGAAGACCTTGAGAGGCTGGTCGGCGATGACGACGCGGCGAAGCTTTGGGATTTGGCCGAGGACGCCAAGGATCTGGTCAAGTCGCTGATCACCAAACATCAGATCGATTGCGATCTGAAACCCGGCGTTGCGGTTCTGAGCCTGAGCAATTCGGAACGGGCTGAACTGCATGACCACGCGGCGCATCTGTCTGGCCGCTACGGATATGACCAGATGGAACTGCTGGACGAAGGCGCGGGTCACGCCCTGTGCCCCTCGCCCGCCTATCGTGGCGGGTATTTGGACATGGGGGCTGCGCATCTGCACCCGCTGAATTTCGCGCTGGGTCTGGCGCAAGCGGCCGCGAAGGCTGGAGTGCGAATTTACGAAGGCACTGAAGTCACGGGTGTTAACGAGGCAACCCCGGCCATCGTCCACTCTGAGCAAGGCAAGGTGACAGCTGACCACGTTATTCTGGCCTGCAACGGCTATCTGGGTGATCTGAACGGCAAAGTGGCCTCGCGCGTTATGCCGATCAACAACTTCATCGCAGCGACCGAACCTCTGGGTACAGACGCCGCCCGCGTCCTGACCCGCGATGTTGCGGTCGCCGACACCAAGTTTGTAGTGAACTATTTCCGCCTCAGCGCCGACAATCGGCTGTTGTTCGGAGGAGGCGAAAGCTATGGCTACCGCTTTCCCTCTGATATCGCCGCAAAGGTCCGCAAACCGATGACTGAGATTTTCCCGCATCTGCGCGACGTGAAGATCGACTATGCTTGGGGCGGCACTCTGGCGATCACCATGCGGCGGATGCCTTATCTGGCGCGGGTTACACACAATATCCTGACCGCTTCGGGTTATTCCGGCCATGGCGTCGGCACCGCAACCCATGCCGGACAGTTGATGGCGCTGGCCATTCAAGGTCAGGCCGAAGGATTCGATACCATGGCCCGCGTTCCCGCCCAGCCCTTCCCCGGCGGCGCCGCCCTGCGCAGCCCCCTGCTGGTACTGGCGATGACCTGGTTTGCGCTGCGGGATCGCCTCGGGGTCTGATCTTAAGGAATTGCAACAGAATGGTGAATTTTCGCCCACAAGGCGATTGAGGGGTTTTATTGCCCACCAATTAGCTTTATCTTTCCCAAAGATAGAATTCGGGAAAACCAAATATGACGCTTCCTCCAAACGTTCATGACGCCGAACCCATCCCCGCAGCCGCCCGTGACGCCATCGACGCCCTGATGCAGTCGGGTGACCTGTTCCGCTATACCGCTCCGCAAGATGCCCCGGTCGCTCTGCTAGAAAGCGAGTTCGCCGAGTTACTGGGTACGAAATACGCGCTCGCGGTTTCGTCCTGTTCGGCCGCTTTGTTCCTGTCACTCAAAGCGTTGGGCCTGCCGCGCGACGCGCGGGTGCTGATCCCTGGCTTTACCTTTGCCGCCGTGCCGTCGTCGATCGTGCACGCTGATTGCATTCCGGTGCTGTGCGAAGTGGCCGAGAACTATCGCATCGACATGGCAGACTTCGCTGCCAAGCTGGACAGCGTTCAGGCGGTGATCATCAGCCACATGCGCGGGCATACGTCTGACATGGACGCGATCATGGCCCTATGCAACAAACGCGATATCCCGGTGATCGAGGACGCGGCCCATTCGCTAGGCACCACCTGGCATGGTCAGAACATCGGTACGATCGGCAAGGTCGGCTGTTTCTCGTTCCAGTCTTATAAGATGATCAACGCTGGCGAAGGTGGCATTCTGATCACCGACGACGCTGATCTGGTTGCCCGCGCCGTGATCATGTCGGGCGCCTATGAGCATAACTGGAAGAAACACAAAGGCCCGCACGGCGACAACTCGCCCGAGTTGGAGCAGGCCTTTGCCCGCTGGCAGAACCAGCTGCCGCTTTACAACCTGCGTATGAGCAACCTCAGCGCCGCCGTGATCCGCCCGCAGATCCCGGAACTGGCACGCCGCGTGCGTGACGGGTTGGCAAACCACGACTATGTGGCTGAGCGCCTGAACAGCTCGGATTACATCAACGTCCCTGCCCCGCTGACGCCCGAGCGCCGTGCACCGGATTCGATCCAGTTCAATCTGGTCGGGATGGATGAGGCCGAAATTCGTGCCTTTGCCGCCGCCTCTGAAGCGCGCGGCGTGAAGGTTCAGATCTTTGGTCTGAGCGAGGACAACGCGCGCGCCTTCTGGAACTGGCAATTCCTGCCTGAAAAGTTCGATCTGCCGCAGACGCGTGACATGCTGATGAAGGCTTGTGACGTGCGCCTGCCTGTTCGCCTGACACGCGAAGAGCTGGATATCATCGCCGATATCCTACTGGCCTCGGTCGGCGAAGTGACTGGTCCGGTTCCAGTCTACGGCACCTGACGGCTATTGCGGTTCTAGGTCGAACAGTTCAGTCGATAGAAACAGCGCTGTGACCCCCTCAGGGGTTGCAGCCACGCGCGAAAGGATTGCAGCGACCTGCGGGCCCTCGGGCGTATCCACCAAAAGCGGCGCACCGGAATCCCCCATCATTACAGGGCAAACTGCCAACAAAACCCCGCCCTGATACCGACGCGTTGGGCAGGCCTCGGTTTGACTGAGAACATGCGGCCGAACGCCGGGATATCCCGCGACAAAACCCGACGGATCAACAGCTGTCGCAATCGACAGATACCCGAAGTCCTGACCTATCGGTTCACTGAGTTCCAAAATCGCCCAATCCAGACCAGCGCGATCGTCGAACGCGCCGTCTGTGCCCTGTTCGGAATGCAGACGATACCCTGCCACCTCAGACACCGCAGCGGCTGATCCACGCTGATACCCGGCAGCAAACCGAATGCTGGAAGGCGGAATCCACCGCTGTCGAGGCGTGTTGTAAAGGCAGTGGGCTGCGGTCAGAACCAGCCGATCCGACACCAGTACACCGGTGCAATGAGACCTCTGATCCCTGCTTGCAAAGTTGATCCGCCCGATCGCGCGCCACGGCGGCTGGCTAGCATCCAGAATCTCGCGGCTGCGAACAGCATCACACCCGGCCCCGGATTGGCTGCCCAGCCTGCAGACCGGAGACCAATTTTCCGAATAAACGCCCTGCGACAGCGCGGGCTGCATCCAAAGTAGTGTAATACTCAGGACCAGCCAGCGCATCCCAGGCGCGGTCAGTTCAGCTTGGAGAGTTTCTGCTGCAGCTCGGCAAGCTGCTTCTTGATGTCGTCCAGGTCTTCCTTGGATTCCGGTTTGCCTTCGTCATCCTTGTCCGGCCCGGACCAATTGCCCGACAGACCACCGGTCATCGCCTTCAGAAAGGCCTGTTGCTGCGCCTGCATCGCCTCAAACCCCGGCATCTGAGACATCGGGTTCATCGCGTTCATGTTTTCCATCATCTTGCTTTGGCTTTCGCGCAGCATCTCGAACGAGCTTTGCAGGAATTGCGGCATCATCCCACCGCCTGGGATCATGTAGCTGCGAACCAGATCGTTAAGCACATTTACCGGCAGTACGTTTTCACCCCGGCTTTCATGTTCGGCAATGATCTGCAGCAGGTATTGCCGTGTCAAATCGTCCCCGGTTTTCAGATCGATGATCTGCACCTCACGCCCGTCGCGGATGAAGGCCGCGATATCTTCCAGCGTGACATAGTCGCTGGTCTCGGTGTTATACAGCCGACGGCTTGCATACCGTTTGATCAACAGTGGTTTTTCTTGTTCCGACACCGTTTGCCCTCCCCAAGGATGATGCGTTGCAGCAGAGATTATGCGAGCGCAGAACAAAAAGAAAGGGCAGGTCAAAGACCTGCCCTGTGCGATTGCACCCGTTGGGAGGATTGGGTGCGTGTCGCGGCCTTACTTATTTTGCAGTTGCAGCTTTCTTGGCAGCAGCTGTCACGTCGTTGGTTGCTTTCTGGACGGCAGCAGTTGCGTCTTCAGCAGCTTCTTTGCCTGCAGCCATCAGCAGCTCGACGGTTTCGGTCTGCAGTTTTTTCGCGATTTCAGCGAAGGCAGCCATGTTTTCAGCAGCAACTTCGGCCGAAGCGCTTGCGAAATCGGTGGCGGCTTTTGCGTAGTCGGCCGGCTCTGCCTTTGCTTTCGACATCTCGGTCAGTTTGGACAGGGTGTCCTTGGTCCATTTGTTCGAGATTTCAGCCGACTTTTCAGCGGCTTCCAGAGCAACGCCCGACAGCTTTTCGTTCAGCGAGGCGGTCGATTTGAAGGCACCTTCCAGAGCGGTGGTGTCAACAGGGAACGCACCCATCATTTCTTTCAGGGTCGCGGTAAAGTCTTGAGTCTTTGCCATTGTCCTAATCCTTATTGCCGAACCGGGCCCACCCCGGCTTTCATCAGCTTGAGGACAATATGAATGCTGCGCCGCAGCATTTCAAGTTTTTTCTTGCTGCGGCGCAGAATTTTTCAAGTTTCAAAATGAAATCAGCCGTTTGGATGGGCCACGACATAGGTACCCGGTGCGGGGGCCAAACGAGGATGTTTCGAATCACCGGTATCGCGGGCGGGCACCTGCTTGCCTGAACGCTTCTTCAGCCATGCCTCCCAGAGGGGCCACCAAGACCCTTCGTGGAACTCAGCCTCTTTCAGCCAAGTATCAGCATCCGCCTTCAGATCCGGGTTGGTGTAGTGCCCATATTTCTTCTTGCTGGGCGGATTGATGATGCCCGCGATATGGCCGGACTCTGACACCACAAAGGTCTTGTTCCGGGACCCCATTTTCTGGACGCCGCGATAACAGTCTTTCCACGCCGCGATGTGATCCGTTTCGCAGGTGATCGCCATCAGTGGTACATCCACGTCGCTGAGTTTAAGCTTGTGACCGAACAGCTCGAACCCGTCGGTGGCGAATTCGTTGCGCTGGCACAAGCCGCGCAGATACTCGACCGTCATTCTAGCAGGAAGGTTAGCCCCGTCGCCGTTCCAGAACAGCAGATCAAAGGCCGGAGGCACCTCCCCCAGCATGTAGCTGCGGATTGCCGGGCCGTAGACCAAATCGCGCGAGCGCAGAAAGGACATGGTTCGCGCCATGATCCATGATCGCAGCACACCCTCTTTGTTCACTTCTTCCTCGATCCCGTCGATAAAGTCGTTCTGCAGGAACGGTGTGAACTCACCCTGTTCGGAAAAGTCGGTCAGAGCTGTAAACAGGGTGGCAGACTTGACCGATTTATCGCCGCGCTGTTTCATCAACGCCAAAGTCAGGCTCAGCGTAGTGCCCGCGATACAATATCCGATGGCATTGACCTGTTTGACCTTGCAGATCTTCTTGACCTCTTCGATCGCGGTCAGGAAGCCGTCCTGAATATAGTCTTCCATGCCGGTATCGGCGTAGCTTTCATCAGGATTGACCCAGCTAACAACAAACAGGGTATAGCCCTGTTCGGTCACCCATTTGATCAGACTGTTCTGCGCCTTCAGGTCCAGAATGTAGAATTTGTTGATCCAGGGCGGAAACAGGATGATCGGCGTTTCATGAACTGTTTCGGTTACGGGCTTGTACTGGATCAGCTCCATCATACGGTTGCGATAGACCACATCCCCTGGCGTCGTCGCCAAATTGCCACCGACTTCGAACGCGCTTTCGTCCGCCAGTTTCACCACCAACTCGCCATCGTTGGCTTCAAGGTCCGAGACGAGGTTTTCAAGCCCCTGGATCAGCGACTGGCCTTCGGTTTCGACAGCCTTTTGCAGCGCGTCCGGGTTTGTCGCCAGGAAGTTCGTGGGCGCCATCATGTCGACAATCTGCTGCGAGAAATACCGCAGGCGCCGTTTGTCTTTAGCGTCCAGATCCTCGACCGAGGCGACCGCCTGGGCGATGGCTTCTGAATTGGTTTGGTATTGCTGTCGGATCAGGCGAAAATACGGGTTGGTTTCCCAAAGGGGGTTGGAAAACCGCTTGTCAGTGGGCTTGAATTCCTCGTCATCAACCTCGCCCTTTGTCAGCGCCT
Organism: Ruegeria sp. ABF4_144; assembly: GCF_056160045.1. Lineage (NCBI taxonomy): Bacteria > Pseudomonadati > Pseudomonadota > Alphaproteobacteria > Rhodobacterales > Roseobacteraceae > Ruegeria > Ruegeria sp. ABF4_144. The sequence continues at coordinate 981,504 of NZ_JBSWWK010000001.1, read as the reverse complement.
GCTGCGCTTCGGCGAAGTTCAGAACCGACTTTCCCCAGTATTCTATTTGCTGCTCCAACAGCTTGGCGGGATTTTGCCAAGCATCGGCCCAATAAGCCGTTGCTGCTCGTGCGAAAAGCTCTTGATTCGGGCCGTCCAAAGCGGGTGTGTGCGGCTTTTTAACAGCCATAACATCAATTAGCCGCTTCGAGAGTTCCTCGACCTTGTCCATATTTTCTTTAAGGCGTTCAATGTTTTCTTCTGTCAATTCTGGCATCTGGTCTTCACTTGTTGTCATTTTAACAATTCCCCCCTAACCTCGCTGCTATGCAGAATAACGTCGTGTGTCTCGGGGGGCAAAGCGGCGAATAGTCCGAATAAAAACAGGCTGACACGCAGGAGGCCCCTTTTTCATGCGCTACATGATGACTTACGACTTGATGGAAACGGTGCGCAACACCAACCAATGGATGGGCGCAACTGCCAGCGCCATTGCATCTTACCCCATGTTCTCGATGGTTCCCAACCCCGCATTCAGCATGATGGCCGCCTGGGGCGAAGTGACCGAGCGCACTTTCCAACGCATGATCGTCAAACCTGACTGGGGCATCCGCACCTTTACCTGCGAGGACGGCAAAGACCATTTGGTCGATGTCACCACCGTCGTCGAACGCCCCTTTGGTGATCTGGTTCATTTCCGTGTGAACGGCCGCGAAGAACAGCCTCGCAAGGTTCTGCTGGTTGCGCCGATGTCGGGGCACTATGCCACGCTGCTGCGATCGACTGTAAAAAGCCTGCTGGTCAATTGCGAAGTTTACATCACAGATTGGCATAATGCGCGCGACATTCCCGTTTCCGAAGGCAAGTTCGATGTTGAGGACTATACCCTCTATCTTGTCGATTTTATGAAAGAGCTTGGCCCGGACACGCATGTTGTCGCCGTCTGCCAACCCGCACCTCTGACGCTGGCCGCGACCGCCTATCTGGCCGAGGTCGAGCCCAAGGCGCAACCCAGCACGCTGACTCTGATCGGCGGCCCGGTTGATCCGGACGCCACCCCGACCGACGTGACCGACTTTGGCCGTCGTGTCACAATGGGCCAGTTGGAAGAAACCATGATCCAGCGCGTCGGCTTCAAATACAAAGGCGTAGGCCGTATGGTTTATCCTGGCCTCTTGCAGCTGGCTTCGTTCATGTCGATGAACGCCGATCGCCACTCCAAGGCGTTTTCGGACCAGATCCAGCGCGTGATGCGCGATGAGGCATCGGATCACGATGCGCACAACAGGTTCTACGATGAATACCTCGCCGTCATGGATATGACCGCCGAGTTTTACCTGTCCACGGTCGAGCGTGTCTTCAAAAACGGCGAGATCGCGAAGAACGAATTCGTGGTCGCGGGCCACAAGGTCGATATCGGCAAAATCACGGATGTTGCCGTCAAAACGGTCGAAGGCGCCAATGATGACATCTCGGCTCCGGGCCAGTGCATCGCGGCACTGAACCTGTGCACCGGCCTTCCGGATACCAAAAAAGCCAGTCACGTTGAACCCGGCGCCGGTCACTATGGCATCTTTGCGGGGCGCAGCTGGCGCGACAATATCCGACCGCTGGTGATCGACTTCATGAACGCCAATTCGCGCAAATCATCGCGCCGCGCCGCCAACAGCAACAAGGTGGCCTGATTTCGATGCGCAGGAGAGCGGTCGAAGAAATGCCATTCTCCTGCACTTGCGGCACCCTGAGCGGGCACATCACGCCTAGCGGAGTGCAAACCGGCACCCATGTCTCCTGCTATTGCCATGATTGCCGCGCAGCTCAGCTGTATTTCGGACAACCCGACCCGGCCCCCGGCCCCGTCGACATTCTACAGATGAGCCCGGAAGACATCAGAATCGACAGCGGCGCAGAACATCTTGCGTTGATGCAGCTGAGCCCAAAGGGAATGCTGAGGTGGTACGCGGATTGCTGCAATGCGCCGATCGCGACGACGTCGCGTACGGCAAAGTTTCCCTTCGCCGGATTCATCGTCAAACGCATCGCTGATCCCGGCCCTCTTGGTCCGGTCACCACCCGTGGCTTTGTTCCGAAGCCGGATGGGAAGCAGTCGCACGACAAAATACGTTTTGCTGCGGTAGGGCTGTTGTCGCGTCTGATGAAATCCTGGACGTCAGGCAATTGGAGGAACACACCGTTCTTCAATATCGACAGCGGCGACCCTGTGGTGCCCCCGAAGATCCTCAGCAAGTCTGAGCGCGCGAAGTATTACACATAAGCTGCCCGTGCGGGTGCACGCAGCCATTCGGTCAGAGCGTCATTGACTTCGTGGGGCGTTTCCAGTGTCGGCAGATGCCCGGCACCCTCAACAACTTTCAACACGGCGCCGGGGATTAGGTCCGCCATGAACGCGTGTTTTCGTTGCGGCGTCAGCGTGTCATATGCGCCGCACAAAACTAGCGTCGGCACATTGATGCGCCGCAACTCACCCTGTTGGTCCGGGCGTCGCTGCAGAGCGCGAATTTGACGTTCGAACACCGCTGGTCCCAGATCCAACGCCATTTCAATCAGGGTGTTGAGGATGGGAATGCGCTTTGCCCCGGGGGCCAACGTGTCAGACCCAATGATCCGCCGCATCACGTCCTCAAGCCGCCCCGCTTTTGCCCCAACCAATAGCTCCTCGCGCGCGGCGGCCAGTTGCGGCGTATCGGCCTGCGCATCCGAAGCCATAAGGCACAGGCGCGACACCCGGTTCGGCGCCCGGCGGATAAGCTCCAGCGCCACCACACCGCCCATGCCAAGCCCGCCCAGCGCAAAGCGATGCGGCAACTGGTCCAGCAGGGCTGAGGTGATTTCTTCGATCCGCTCCCCCAGCGATACCGGCGCAACCATCACCGCGCGCTGGCGCGACAGGCAATTGATCTGGGGTTCAAAAATCCGTGCGTCGCACATCATTTCGGGCAGTAAAACCAGCGGCTCGATCACGCGGGGCCTCGTAAAATTCGACCTTTTCGGCCTGTACTCTTTGTAAACAGGATGCGGGGTTTTGCGGTTTCGGGCAAGTTAAACTTCAGGGATAATTGATGCCCCGGAACGAAGGGAAGTCCGCGTATCTCTGGCGCCGCAACAACATGTCCTCGTGCGGCTCGGCCCCCGGACGCAACAAACAGCCGCGCGGCACGATGTAACTGTCAATCCGGCGGAGCGGCTTGGGCCTCCAGACAAGGTTGAAGGCGCAGAGTTTGGGAAAGAACCAGATTTCGGAATAGTCCAAATGGTCGTGCATCCACCACGCCAAATCGCGCCAATCCCGTCCGGTTTCATACTGATCGGCAAACCACGGTAGAACGATCGAGGCGCCCGCGATACGGGCATCGCCCTCGCCCCGGTCCCAGATATGACATTCCAGCGGGTGGTCGTTCCGGGCGCAGTTCAGGCGGTTTTCATTCCCGAACCGGTTCAGTGAAGGTGAACGATAACCTGACCGAACCGCGACGCGCCCAAAGGTTTCCTCAAGCGGGTCCAACAGGGTTTGGCAAAACGCTCGGCCGGTTTCGACGGCCAGATCAGGATTGTCGGGAAGGTTCTGTTTTTCATGAAAATTCCCAATCTCGGAGTACAGAAAATCCCGCATGAAGAAATGCCGGGACAGGCGTACGCGGCCAAGTGTTTCAAGGCTCCACATGCTGCCCGGCTTGCGCATCGCTACTCGACTCCAATCCCTTTGAGCCAGCCCAGAATGCCCGACACAGTCGCATCTGTCTGCCCCGGAGACATCAACCGCCCTGCGACCACATGTGACGAGGGATCATCCCCCGGCCCCATCGTCACCAGATTGACCGTGGACGGGCCACCCCATGCCTCGGCCACCTTATGGGTCTTGTCTGGCCGAACCACCTGATCGTCATCCGAGAACCAGAACAGCGCCGGCACCTGCGCGCCCGAGAAATCCAGCGCATAGACCGTTTCAACGAGCACGGTCATAGGCACGACGGCCTCCCATGGGTAGACTGATGTCCAATACTTGTTCTTTTCGGGATCCGGGCCAGAAACGTCGCGCTCCTCTCCCATCACCAAAGGCAGCCAATCCCGCGCCCAAGGTAGAGCAGGAAGCCACGCGCCGGGTGTGTTCACTCCGAAGTTGGGCGAGACGAAGATCATCGCCGCCACGTCCTGACTTAGGTCTGAGTCCAACGCGGCGGCTGCAGCAAGCGTGCCACCGGTCGAGGTGGACATGACCACAACCTTGTCCCCCACAGCCCGCGCTGCGGCCAATCCTTCAGCCATATCCTGCATCCAGCCCGAGGCCGTTGCCTCGGCCATTGCGGCGCCATCCCGCCCGTGACCCAGTAACCGCGTATAGACCAGATTGGCCCCAAGCGCGTCAGCTACACGATCCGGCACCGGGCGAATTTCTTCGGACGAAGCCGAAAACCCGTGCACGTAGAGAACCGAGATCGGCGTGCGCTGCTCCTTGAACCCATCCTGCCAGACAACCCGTTTCTCAACGCCGGGGACGATGTCATCGAAGGCGGATTCCGTGCTTTCGAAATATACCTGAACCCCCTCACCGAATTTGCGCGGCTCAAAGCGCGGGTGCAGGTCGACCTCCTCACGCGGCCCAAACCAATAGATCAGCCCGCCAAGAACAATCAGCACCAACAGAAGACGACCAAGTATCCATCCAAAGCGCTGCATCAGGATGCCTCGATCACTTCGAGCACCGCATTTTCGATCAATCCCAAGCACGGACCGTCCGAGAAACGATGGTCAGCATCCTTGACCAGTAACAAGCGCATGTCATCCCCACTGGCATGGCCCAGCAAACACACGGCCGTTTCAGTCGTCACCGCCGTATCTGCTGTACCCTGCAGGAACCGCACGGGAAATGGCAACTCCAGCGCATCGCGCAACACCAGCTGTTGCCGACCATCTTCGATCATCCGTTTGGTGATGATGTAAGGCTCCATGTAATCCGAGGGCAATTCGACATGGCCGACGGTATCCAAAGCCGCTTTTTGTTCATCACTGAACGACGCCCAATAGCCGTCTTCGGTAAAGTCCGGCGCGGCCGCGATGGTGACCATCCCCGCAATCCGCTCGGGCATCGCCTTGGCCAGCAACAGCGCCTGCCACCCGCCCATGGACGAACCAACAACGATCAGCGGCCCGGCGGTTAGCTCTGATACGGCGGCCACCGTGTCCTGATGCCAGTCGCCGATGCACCCTTCTTCGAACGTGCCCGAGCTTTCGCCATGACCGGAGTAATCGAACCGCAGAAAAGCCTGCTCGCGTGCCTTTGCCCAAGCCTCAAGATGCACCGCCTTGGTGCCCTCCATATCCGACTTGAGGCCGCCAAGGAAAACGATGGTCGGACCAGTGCCTTCGCTTTTGTGATAGGCCAACCGCCGTCCTTGCCGTGTTTCCAGAAATTCCGTCGCTGCCATGAAACCCTCTTTCTGTTTGAGGGATATCATGCACGCTAGCCCGGTGGTCGCAATTGCCGAATTCAGCCGTCCCGCAGCGTAAGCGCCATGACCTTCCACTCTTGACAGGCAAAGTTGCACCTGCCAGATGAGCCGCACACACATAACCCGCAACCGGGCGTTCAGTGGGCGCCAAACCGACGAGGAGAGCCGATATGGCCCTGGATTCAAAATCCGTCTCTCTCACTTTTCCCGATGGCAATGCACGTTCCTATGACGCAGGGGTTACGCCCGCGCAGGTGGCTGCCGATATCTCAACCTCGCTAGCCAAAAAGGCCATTTCGGCCACAGTGAACGGCCAGCACTGGGACCTGCAGTGGCCCATCGATGCAGATGCCAATATCGCCATCCACACCATGAAGGATGAAGAACAGGCCAATGAGCTGATCCGCCACGATCTGGCCCATGTCATGGCCCGTGCTGTGCAGGAAATCTGGCCCGCGACCAAAGTTACCATCGGCCCCGTCATCGAGAACGGCTGGTACTATGACTTTGACCGCGAAGAGCCGTTCACGCCCGAAGATCTCGGCCTCATCGAGAAAAAGATGAAAGAGATCATCAACAAGCGTGATCCCGTCACCACCGAGGTGTGGGACCGTCAGCGCGCGATCGAGTTCTACAAGGCCAACAATGAGCCCTACAAGGTCGAGCTGATCGAAGCGATCCCCGGCGACGAACCCCTGCGCATGTACTGGCATGGCCATTGGCAAGACCTGTGCCGTGGCCCGCACCTGCAGCACACCGGCCAACTGCCCGGCGACGCGTTCAAACTGATGTCCATCGCGGGTGCCTATTGGCGCGGCGACAGCGACCGCGCCATGCTGCAACGCATCTACGGCGTGGCGTTCACCGGCAAAGAAAAGCTGAAAGCGCACCTGCATATGCTGGAAGAGGCTGCCAAGCGCGACCACCGCAAGCTGGGCCGTGAGATGAACTTGTTCCACATGCAGGAAGAGGCTCCGGGCCAAATCTTCTGGCACCCGAACGGCTGGAAAATCTACACCACCCTGCAGGACTATATGCGCCGGATGCAGGAGCGTGACGGCTATGTCGAGGTGAACACCCCGCAGGTCGTTGATCGCAAATTGTGGGAGGCCTCGGGCCACTGGGACAAATACCAGGAAAACATGTTCATCGTCGAAGTCGACGAAGAGCATGCCCGCGAAAAGGCGATCAACGCGCTGAAGCCAATGAACTGTCCGTGCCACGTGCAGGTGTTCAATCAGGGTTTGAAGTCCTATCGCGACCTGCCTCTGCGGATGGCCGAGTTTGGCTCCTGCGCACGCTATGAACCCTCGGGCGCGCTGCACGGGATCATGCGAGTGCGTGGCTTTACGCAAGATGATGGCCACATCTTCTGTGCCGAGGATCAGATCGAATCCGAGACCGCCAAGTTCATCGCCTTCCTGTCCAAGGTCTACGCCGATCTGGGCTTCCATGACTGGACGATCAAGCTGTCCACCCGTCCGGAAAAGCGTATCGGCTCAGATGAAAGCTGGGATCTGGTCGAAAAAGCCCTTGGCGATGCCTGTAAGGCCGCCGGGTACGACTATGAGATCCTTGAAGGCGAAGGCGCGTTCTATGGACCCAAGCTGGAGTTCACCCTGACCGATGCGATCGGCCGGACCTGGCAATGCGGCACGCTGCAGGTTGACCCCAACCTGCCTGAACGTCTGGACGCAAGCTTTATCGGCGCAGATGGTGCCAAGCACCGCCCGTTCATGCTGCACAGGGCAACGCTGGGGTCGTTTGAACGCTTCATCGGTATCTTGATAGAGGAACACGCCGGTAAGCTGCCCTTCTGGCTAGCCCCACGTCAGGTCGTTGTCGCCTCGATCACGTCCGAGGCGGATGACTATGTGCTGGAAGTCGTTGAAACCCTCAAGGCTGCAGGTGTCCGCGCCGAGGCGGATATCCGCAACGAGAAGATCAACTACAAGGTCCGCGAACATTCGGTCGGTAAAGTGCCGGTTATTCTGGCCGTCGGCCACCGCGAGGTCGAGGAACGCACCGTCAGCGTCCGGCGCCTGGGTGAAAAACAGACGCAGGTTCAGTCGCTTGAGGCTGTAACAAATGAGCTGTCGAAAGCGGCAACCCCGCCGGACCTGCTGTAACATTAGGCGGTAATTCGCCCTATATCCGGCCCCGAATTAGGGGCCGGATTGAAACAATTTCCCTTTTTCTTTTCAAAAACAATTTGTTAACCTTCAAGAGGGCATAGCATGTCCTGACGGGGTTGTGAGACACGGGCTCGTGAATTCAACTGCAGCCCTGCAAGCACTACCTTTGTCATTGTCACAAGCAGACATACGCAGTCATCAAAAGGGATTACCGAGATGTCGAACACCGCAAAAACACTGGTTATCGCAAGCGCAGTCGCAGCCGCCGTTTCGGGCGCCGCAACCACTGCCACAGCACAAGCCAAAGAGAAATGCTACGGCGTATCGCTGGCCGGTCAGAACGACTGCGCCGCTGGCCCCGGCACCACCTGTGCGGGCACCTCGACCGTCGACTATCAGGGCAACGCCTGGACTCTGGTTGACGCAGGCACCTGCGCCGATATTGAGCTGCCGGACAACCGCAAAGGCTCGCTGGAACCGCTGGACCGCGACCTGCCGGCATAAGCCCAAGCTTTCAAGAACCGAAGGGGCGGGCATATCGCCCGCCTCTTTTTCGTGATCGGAGAGCACGCACATGTTGGATCATACGACCAGACCGAACAATCTGCCGGCCGCGCCGGGTGTAGGCTACAAACCCCAGCACTTTGCGCAGATTCTGGACCACGCCAACCCGGTCGCATGGCTTGAGATTCACGCTGAGAATTACATGGGCGATGGTGGTCGTCCCATTGCACAACTGCGCCACCTGTCCGAACAATTCCCGATTTCCGTCCATGGCGTCGGCCTGTCGATCGGCGGCGAAGGCCCGCTGGACGCGGATCATCTGGCCCGTCTGAAACATCTGGTCGGTTGGCTGAACCCTGCCAGCTTTTCCGAGCATCTGGCCTGGTCAACCCATGACAGCCATTTCCTGAACGACCTGCTGCCCCTGCCCTATACCGACACCACGCTGGCGCGCATCTGCGATCACATCGATCAGGTGCAGGACACCGTCGGGCGGCAGATGCTGCTCGAAAACCCCTCCAGCTATCTGGCGTTCGAGGAAAGCACATGGTCCGAGCCGGACTTCCTGCGCGAGATTGCCCGCCGCACGGGCTGCGGCCTGTTGCTGGACGTGAACAACGTCTTTGTCTCGGCCACCAATCTGGATTTCTCACCGCAGGGCTATATCGACGCCTACCCGCTGGACAAAGTGGGCGAAATTCACCTGGGCGGTCATGATGAGGACGAAGACGACCACGGCCACCCTCTGCTGATCGACAGCCACGGGCGTGAGGTGGTCGACCCGGTCTGGGCTTTGCTGGATTACGTTCTGGAACGCTCGGGCCCGAAACCGGTGCTGATCGAATGGGACACGGATGTGCCCGATTGGCCTATTCTGCGGGCCGAGGCAGATCGCGCGCAGGCGGCATTGGACCGCATCCCGGCATGAGCGTATCGCAAACAACCTTCCACACAGCATTGCTGGACCCGTCTGCAGCTATCCCCGAGGGGTTGCTGGACGCCGACGCGCAGCCCGCCGGACGCCGGTTCAGCGTGTACCGCAACAATGTGGCCGTCTCCCTGACCGAGGCGATGCATCAGGCCTTTCCTGTGATCACCAAGCTTTTGGGGCCGCAGAACATGGATGGTTTGTCAGGGATATTCCTGCGCAAACATCCACCCGCGTCCCCACTGATGATGTTCTACGGAGAAGCATTTCCGGATTTCCTGAGCGGAATGGAACAGCTATCCCATCTGGGCTACTTGCCCGACGTCGCACGTTTGGAGCTGGCGCTGCGCCGGTCATACCACGCAGCCGATAGCATACCCGCCCCGGCCGAGGCTCTGGCCGTGCCGCCGGAAGACATCATGCGGGCACGGCTTGGGTTTGCCCCGTCGATGCAGGTTCTGGATTCGGATTGGCCGATCTTTTCGGTCTGGCGCTTTAACACTGAAGAAGATGCGCCCAAACCCACGCCCGGACCCGAGGCCGTTCTGATCACCCGACCTGAGTACGACCCGGCCCCGCACCTGCTGCCCGAAGGCGGCGCGCATTGGCTCGCGGGCCTGCAGGCCGGACAAACCATTGGTGACGCGTTTGAAAAAACTGTGGCCAAATTCCCCGATTTTGACCTTGGGGCCACTCTGGCGCTGCTTTTACAAGGCGGCGCAATAACCTCTGTGACTATCGAAAGGCTGGCGACATGACTGCCCTGATCTCATTGCACAACAACACCCTGGGACGGTTGGAAATGACCGCCGGCTGGTTGACACCAACCCTGGCTCGGGTGGTCTTTGCGGCGACGTTGCTGATTTATTACTGGAACTCGGCGATGACAAAGCTGGGCAGCGGCTTCTTCGGGTTCCTCCGCCCCTCAGACGGGGCCTATGTGCAGATCTTTCCCAAAGCGATGGAAGCGGTCAGCTATGACAGCTCGCAACTGGGTATCGTTCATTGGGCCATTGCCGTTGCAGGGACCTGGGCTGAATTCCTGCTGCCCGCGCTGATCGTCGTCGGCCTGCTGTCGCGCTTTGCCGCATTGGGTATGGTTGCGTTTGTCTGGGTTCAGACGATCGTGGACGTCAACGGGCATGGCACCGAACTGGGCAGCTACTTCACCAACGCCGTGAGCTTGCTGGATGACCGGACGCTGTGGACCTTCCTGCTGCTGGTGATCGTAATCAACGGAGCTGGCCCCCTGTCACTGGATCGTATCCTGCGCATCAAGTGATCTAGAAATGTGCCTTGGGCTCGTCCGGTTTACCCGCGGCCAGCCCAAGGAGGCCTGCCACTGCTGCAAAGGTCACCGGGAACATGGTGAAGACATTAAAGCCAAAGGCATAATACATCCCGGTCGCTGAGATCAGCAACAACACCCCTCCGACCAGAGCCCGCGCATGAGCCATTGCGCCACCGGCGATAGCCAGCAAGGGCGCCATGATCGACATGGCCTGAATCAGCCCCGGGTTTTCCGACTGCTCCAGCAGGCCGTCAATCTCTCCGACATATTCGATCAGTTCGATACGGCCATATCCGAAAAAGCCCACGATCATCCCGATCAGACCGGCGATGACACCCAGAATCATAGCTGCGTTGCGCATTCAAAACCCTCTAACTAGCGACAATTCACATAGTTACCCGGTCAAGCGACGCCAAGACCTTGTTTCGTTTCCGCGGTCCATCCCAGGAACAGCGTGCCGTTATGCTCGATCAAGGGACGTTTCATCAGCGTCGGGTGATCCCCCAACAGCTCCAGTGCGGGCCGCGCGCGTTCCGCATCGTCCAATCCACGCCAGGTTGTGGAACGGGTGTTGAGCAAAGCCTCGCCGAAGGTGTCAAAAGCCCGCTCAAGCACCGAATCTGGCACACCGTCGGCTCGAACGTCAAAAAATTCAGCATCCGGCATTGATTTCAATGCCTTACGGCACGTGTCACAGTTCTTGAGGCCATAGAGGCGCATCTGCGGGGTTCTCCTGTATCTGGTTCAATTTCCGGCAATTTTGCCTGATCGTTTCGGTAATTCTTGATTTTTTACTTCACCGTGCAATGTTGAAAAAGACGAAACACGCAATTCGGGCTGTATCGTGTGGGCGATGCAGTGATGTGTTGCGGCGGCGTCAACCACTGCCCCCACCAATTATGTGGGACAACGTGTAAGTAGAAGGAGACACGGGAAATGCCAACTGGCACCGTGAAATGGTTTAATACCACGAAAGGCTACGGGTTTATTGCCCCCGATGAAGGCGGCAAGGACGTATTTGTTCATATCTCGGCCGTTGAACGGTCCGGTCTGACCGGGCTCGCTGACAATCAGAAAGTCTCGTACGAGCTGCAAGACGGACGTGACGGCCGCCAAATGGCAGCTGATTTGAAGCCACTGTAAGAAAACCGCGGTCTGCGGGTTATCAAAACAGGCCAACGGCCAATTACCGGCCGTTGACCAACCCCCAAAGGTTAGACAACCTTACCCTCGCGCCGGGTCAACCTTGGCATGAGTGTACCAGTCTTGTCCCATCGCCACGATACAGGACGTCCCGGTCGCATGGGTGACAACCATCGTCCAATCACCGGATTTACTGGTCCAAACTTCCATCAGCTGTTCAGGTCCGCGAACACCCGTCGCCACCCGTTCCGAGCCGAACTGCAGTTCAAGCTTCTCGTGCATCCGGGCGGTCGGCTCGCAAATGACTTCGGCAATCGGAGATTTAGCCTGCGCTGCAGGTGCGAGCACAAGGCAAAGGCAAGCTGTTCGGATTGCAGCACAAAGCGTCATGAGGTGAATGTAACAACTTCATGACGCCTTGTATAGACAAGTGATATGCGAAATCAGCCTTCGCGGATGACAGCCTCGAACTCGCGCCATTCCCGCGCGGTCATGCCCGAGTTTTCCTGTGTAACCGCCTCACCCGCCAGCATTCTGCGCAGGCTATCGACCATCTGCGCCGAGAGGTTGACCGCACCCAGACGGTAATCCTCGAACGCTTTGTAGGCGAAAGGCACCCAATCGGCGACGATCTTGCACATGGTGTCGGCATATACGCGGATTTCGTATTGAGCGTGCGGATCAGCGCGAAGGCGCAGGAAGTGGAACAGGTTGTGCAGATCAACCTTCCAGTACCACTGCGTGTAAATGTTCGCCGGCAGGTTCATTCGCGCCAGTTCACGGGCCAGACCCTGCTGGCCGTCCTGGCTGATCATCGCCTCGTAGTTGTCGTAGCAGCGCGCGCTGTCGGCCTTGAGCATCTCAAGCACACGCGCAGCCTCTTCCCCTTGCAACGCGTCGCCGCGGCCCTGGTTGTTGACCTCGGACTGCGCGGCTACGTGATCGGGTGCGGGAATGTAGAACTCGCGGTCCAGTATCGAATAGCGCGCAGAGTATTCGTTCACATTCGCTGTCCGATGACGAATCCATTGCCGGGCCACGAACACGGGCAGTTTGACGTGCAATTTAATCTCGCACATCTCGAACGGGGTCGAATGCCAGTGGCGCATCAGATAGCGGATCAGCCCCTCATCGTTCTGCACAGATTTGGTGCCTTTGCCGTAAGAGACCCGCGCTGCCTGACAGATCGCCGCGTCATCGCCCATGTAGTCGATCACACGTACAAAACCATGATCCAGCACCTGATGCGCGGTATACAGATGCTGTTCCATACCTGCAGCCACAACGCGGCGTGTTTGATGCGATTGCGCTCTTTGCGCTTCGATCTCGGCCAGTTGATCAGAGGACAGCGGCATGAAATTTCCTTTCCAGCAATGAGTCGCCCACCACTATATCTCGGCAACTGTCGGACCGGAACCGCGATATGTGCGCTCAATTCCGCAAATTCCAAATTGTGTCCCTGCTGCCCCTCGACTTGCTTAACCGGCGCGCTAAGCTGCTGCGCATTACCTGAACAGAAAGGAAGCCACACATGGGGCTGAGATATCTTCACACCATGGTCCGAGTGAAGGATCTGGAGAAGTCGATGGCATTTTATGAGCTGCTGGGACTGAAGGAAACACGCCGCTACGACAGCGAACCCGGACGGTTCTCACTGATCTTCATGGCACCCCCGGGGCAAGAGGATCGGCCGATCGAGCTGACCCATAACTGGGACGGAGATGAAAACCTGCCCAGCGACAGCCGCCATTTCGGGCATCTGGCTTACGGTGTCGACAACATCTACGAGGTCTGCCAGCACCTGCAGGACAATGGCGTCGTGATTAACCGCCCACCGCGCGATGGGCGCATGGCGTTTGTGCGCTCACCCGACAATATCTCGGTCGAGTTGCTGCAGAATGGCGACGCGCTGGAACCTGCTGAGCCATGGGCCAGCATGGAAAGCACCGGCCACTGGTGATCCGCTGGCTGACAGCACTAGGGTTGGCCGGACTGGCCAGCCCGCTTCGGGCCGAAACCTGCCGTCTGGCCCTGGCTTTGGCCATGGATATTTCAACCTCGGTAGATGCGACCGAAGACGCGCTGCAACGGCAGGGCCTGGCCGCAGCACTGGTTGCGCCCGAAGTGACCGAGGCGTTCTTTTCCTCACCCATGCCGGTGGCGCTTGCCGTCTATGAGTGGAGCGGTCGCTCTAACCAACGCATCATACTGGACTGGACGATGATCGATACGCAGGTCGACCTGCTGGCAGCAGCCGCGACCGTACAGCAATCGGTTCGGTCCGACAGTGGCTCGGCCACGGCAATGGGATATGCGCTGGCCTTTGGGGCCACACTGATGCAGCAAGCCCCACCCTGTTTGTTCCAGACTATTGATCTGTCGGGTGACGGGTCAAACAATGACGGCTACGGCCCGGACTCGGCCTATCGGCACTTTCCCTTTAAGGACACTGTCGTCAACGGGCTGGTAATCAATGCCGCCGATTTCGAAGGCGAACTGTACCTGATCCCCTTTTTCGAAAACAACGTCCTGCACGGGCCCGGCGCCTTTCTGGAAATCGCGCAGGGGTTCGAGGATTTCGAACGCGCGATGCGGCGCAAACTGGAACGGGAACTGACGGGGCTGCAAATCGGCGCGCTGCAGGACGACGCCAATTGGATGCACAGATCGGCCCTGCCCCGCCGTCCCTGACTAATAGATGTACCGAATCTGGTCGGTCCAATACCGCTCGACCCGACGCAGAGAAGTGGTGATGTCGTCGATCCCCTCAAGCCCAAGTACGCCGCGGGTCTGCAATCCCTCGGCATGTCGAAGGAAAAGCGTCGAAACGATATCGCGTATCTCACGCCCGCGCGGGGTCAAACGCACACGGACTGAGCGTCTGTCGATCTCGCATCGTTGGTGGTGCATGTAGCCCATTTCGACCAGCTTCTTGAGGTTGTAGCTGACATTGCTGCCCTGATAGTAACCGCGGCTTTTCAGTTCGCCCGCTGTCACCTCATGGTCGCCGATATTGAACAGCAACAGGGCCTGAACGGCGTTGATTTCTAGCACGCCGACGCGCTCGAACTCATCCTTGATGACGTCCAGAAGCAAACGATGCAGCCGCTCGACTAAAGCGAGCGCCTCGAGATAGCTGGTCATAAACCCTTTGGTTTCCGGCGCGGAGACCTGCATTTCCATACTCATCCGATCCTCCGATTCAGTCGCGCTGTTTCAGGCAGGATGAATCGAAATCCCGAAAAATCGGTTAAGCCGGATTTTCTTTATTTTTGAAAGGTCTGCGCGATATCCGCGATGAGGTCGGCAAAAACACCGGGCGGTTGCACCTGGCCCGTGACCCATTGATACAGGTCCTGATCGTTTTCATGCAGCATAGCGTCGTACAAATCCAAACCGGCAGTATCCATCTGGTCAAGATTGCGCGCGGCATAAGCAGACAGGATCAAATCCATCTCTTTGATGCCACGCCGCATGGACCGCATCTGCATACGTTTGATCCGAACCTCGCGTGTCTCGGTCACTGTGTCCGCTCCAGCATCAACCTCAGTTTCTTTTCCAGACGTGCGGCGCGTTCCGCACTGGCACGCATCTCGCCCCGGATCGAGCGCAGCTCTGCCACCGCATCCGCCAGTTCCAGATCGGCTGAGCCTTCTTCTACAGGCGCGTCCATGCCTTCGCCCTCACCGGTCAACAGCCACATGATCGAAACGTTGATCATGCCCGCCATCATCGACAAGCGATTGGCACGCGGTTCAGACAGATCATTTTCCCAGGCTGCAATTGTCGCCTTTTTGACCCCCAGACGCCGCGCCAACTGGGTTTGGGACATACCCGCTGCCTCACGTGCGCCTGCCAGCCTGTCCCCGAATGTTGCTGCGTCTGCTCCATACCAGTCGTTTTCGTCGCTCATCGGGGTCTCCTAACTCAAATTTTCATACGGCTTGATCGTAATTCGGACGCACCCTATGACAGTCAGGTTGAACATACAAACCGAGGTCGACCATGAGTTTCCTGTCTGCGACACTGTCACGCGTAAAACCCTCTCCGACCATTGCGATGACAGCAAAAGCGGCCGAGCTGAAAGCCGCTGGTCGTGACGTGATCGGCCTGAGCGCGGGGGAACCGGATTTCGATACCCCCCAGAACATCAAGGACGCAGCGGTGGCGGCCATTGCTGCGGGCAAGACCAAATACACTGCGCCTGACGGCATCCCTGAGCTAAAGCAAGCAGCCTGCGCCAAGATGAAGCGCGATCACGGGTTGGACTACACGCCCGCGCAGATCTCGGTCGGAACCGGTGGCAAGCAGACGCTGTACAATGCACTGATGGCGACGATGAATGATGGCGATGAGGTCATCATCCCCGCGCCCTATTGGGTGAGCTATCCCGATATGGTGTTGCTGGCGGGAGGAACTCCGGTCGTGGTCGAGACGGCGCTGGAGAACAGCTTCAAATTAACCGCCGAACAGCTTGAAGCCGCGATCACGCCCAAGACCAAATGGTTCATCTTCAACTCTCCGTCCAACCCGACCGGAGCGGGGTACAGCCGTGACGAGCTGAAGGCGCTGACGGATGTTTTGATGCGGCATCCGAATGTGTGGATCATGTCTGACGACATGTACGAACACCTCAACTATGACGGGTTTGAGTTCTGCACCCCAGCCGAGGTCGAACCGGGCCTGTATGACCGCACGCTGACCTGCAACGGTGTCTCTAAAGCCTATGCCATGACCGGTTGGCGCATCGGCTATGCGGCTGGCCCGGTCGAGATCATCGCCGCGATGCGCAAGATCCAATCGCAGTCCACCTCGAACCCCTGCTCGGTCAGTCAATGGGCCGCGGTTGAGGCGTTGAACGGCACTCAGGCGTTTCTGACCCCCAACAACGAGACCTTCAAACGTCGCCGCGATCTGGTCGTGCGGATGCTGAACGAAATCGACGGCATCACCTGCCCCACGCCCGAAGGCGCGTTTTACGTCTATCCCTCGATCGCGGGACTGATCGGCAAGACCACCCCGGCCGGTATTCTGATCGATACGGATGAGGCCTTCGCCACCGCCCTGCTGGAAGAGGCCGATGTGGCCGTTGTCTTCGGCGCAGCCTTTGGTCTGTCGCCGAACTTCCGTGTCAGCTACGCAACCTCGGACGAGGCTCTGACCGAGGCCTGCACCCGCATCCAGCGCTTCTGCGCGTCCCTGACCTGAGCAAGAGGCAACCGATGACTGCAGAGCTGCCCGAATACTATTTCCGTATCCGCGAGAATGGCGCGGTGGTTTTCAGGATCGATACTGAAAACCGCCAGCGGCGGATCGAGATGGATCAGATCGCGGTCATCAACATCCGCAATGGTGAGGTGAAACCGCAAGGCCAACGCACCCTGACCGAAGCCGATCAGGCCGAAATCGCGCGCTGGATGGCCGAGCGCAAAGCCCTGCTCGCGCAGCGCGATATCGACGACATTCATCGCGCGGTCGACTACATGAACCTGACAACGCAATGGGCGCAGTCCAAGGCGACGGATGAGCAGCTAGAGGATGTCACTGACCGGTTGCTTATGGCGATGCACGACTTACGCACTGTTCTGGTGCGCAAAAAGGCGGATCGACTGACCAAGGGCTGACCGGGTGATTATTCGGCCGGTACACCAACCTCACGGACAGAGCGCATCCAGAACCGCGCCATCAGAAGAACGGCGGCGCACGCAAGGCCCAGAACGAGGCCAAGCCAGATGCCGATACCGTCCATGCCCTGCACGAAGCCAAAATAGTACGACGCCGGTATCCCAACGACCCAATAGCTGAGCCCGGCCATCACCATCGGTATCTTGGCGTCCTGCAATCCACGCAGCAGACCCAGCGCAATCACTTGCGCTCCGTCCACCAGTTGGAACAAAGCGGCCATGGCCAGCAGCCCGGTACCGATCGCAAGGATTTGCGGGCGTTGCGGATCGTCGGATTCCATGAACAGTGAAATCAGCGGCTCGGCGCACGTCAGGAACAGGATGACCGTCAGCACCGACATGACCAACGACATACCCGTTACCGCGATAGCACCCTTTTCAAGGTGCGCGCGGTCTTTGCGCCCCAAAGCATTCCCTGCCCGGATCGTCGCCGCATTGGACAAGCCCAGATGCACCATGAAGGTGGCCGAAGCCAGGTTCAGTGCGATCCCGTGTGCCGCCAGCGGCACCTGACCCAGCCAGCCCATCATGATGGCCGACATGGCAAACAGGCTGACCTCGGCCAGAGTGGTCAAACCTATGGGCACGCCAAGGCGCAGGACGCTGAAAAAGAACTCCCAATCCGGGCGCCAGAAGCGTTGGAACAGGCTGTGTTCCGGCAGCACGCGCACCGCGTAGATGACGACAAAGACCAGCGAAACAATCTGAGTCACGACCGAGGCGATGGCCGCCCCCATGACCCCCAACTCGGGCGCACCCCAGTTGCCAAAGATCAGCGCATAATTTGTCAGGGCGTTCACCACCGCGGCAGTGACGGTGATCCACAGCACGATCTGCGTCCGCTCCAGCGCGGCCAGATAGGATTTCAACACCATCACCAATAGGGCCGGGAACAGCCCCCACCCGGCCACACGAAGGTATTCTGACGCGGTTTCAGCGACTTGTGGGTCTTGTTTCAAGGCGATCAGGATGGGTTGAGACCACCACAAAAGCGGCATCATCAGCGTTGCATAGATCAACGACAGCCACAGCCCCATGCGGGTCGAGCGGCGGATGCTGGTCTCATCTTCTTCGGCAGCGGCAGTCGCCACCATGGGCATCACAGCCCAGCCAAACCCGGCGCCGAACAGGAACAGCACAAAGTAATAGCTGCTGGCCAGCGTCACAGCGGCCAGCGCCTCGACCCCGTACCAGCCCAGCATGATGGTGTCAGTCAGGCCAATGGCAAACTGCGCCAGATGCCCGCCGATCAACGGCAGGCCTAGCACAGCGATGGCCTGGAAATGGCCGCGATATGTCATCACCTTGTTCATTCCATCAGCCTTATGCCCGGCCAGAGGCCGGGACAAGAGGCGATCATAGAAATTTCAAGTTGAGACTATATGTACGCGGCCTTTGGCTTAGCCTGTCACGAGGTTTCCGGATGCAGCGTATTGCCCAGAATATGCTCGGATCGATGGATCACGTGATGCGCCTGCCCCACAATCAGAGGATCAGGCGTCCCTACGATATCGTGATCCTTGTCCGGATAGTCCAGCGTCGACAGGAAGTGGCGCATCGTGTTCAGGCGGGCGCGTTTTTTGTCGTTGGACTTGATGATGGTCCACGGCGCATCGGCGGTGTCGGTGTAAAAGAACATCGCCTCTTTCGCCTCGGTATAGTCGTCCCATTTATCAAGGCTCGCCTTGTCGATTGGCGACAGTTTCCACTGCTTCAGCGGGTCGGTTTCGCGGCTTTTGAACCGGCGCTGCTGTTCGGTCTGAGTGACCGAGAACCAGTATTTGTAAAGCTGAATGCCCGAGCGTACCAACATCCGCTCAAGGTCCGGTGTCTGGCGCATGAATTCGAGGTACTCGTTCGGCGAGCAGAAACCCATGACCCGCTCAACGCCCGCGCGGTTGTACCAGGACCGGTCGTAGAACACCATTTCGCCAACCGTCGGCAGTTCCTGAATATAGCGTTGGTAGTACCACTGGCCCTTTTCTTCCCAAGTCGGCTTGTTCAGGGCGACAACGCGGGCCTGACGTGGGTTCAGGTGCTCCATGAACCGTTTGATCGTACCGCCTTTACCTGCCGCATCACGACCTTCAAACAGCAGCACAAAACGCTGACCGGTTTCCTGGGCCCATAGCTGTACCTTTAACAACTCGGCCTGCAACTCGGCCTTTTGCATCTCATAGGTCTTACGCGCCATCTTGCGGCCATAGGGGTATTTACCACTCTCAAACGCCTGCCGTATTCTTTCCGGGCTGGGTTGGGACGGCTCGGGTTTCGGGGTCGGAACGATTTTTACGGGGGATTGCTTTTCTTCAATTTTTGCCGCGGCTTCCATTCAGTTTTTCCTTTTCTCACTATCCGGGAAGACGGCTAGCAGAAGAGGCTGCTTTGCGCTTTGATTGGTGTCAAATTGATGAGCGAAAAACCCATCAATTCAAGGTTTGGCAGGAGGACGAATTTGGAAACGGACGTCATCAACCTGAATGGTCAATCTTTCTTTCTGCGATGCTGGGGCAACCCTGACCTGCCGCCCCTTCTGATGTTGCATGGTTTTCCTGAATATGGCGGTGCCTGGAGCGATCTGGCCCCGCATTTGGCAAGCCATTTTCATTGCATTGCGCCGGACCAGCGCGGCTATGGGCAAAGCTGGTGCCCCGAAGGCGTGGGGAATTTCACGGTGTCTCAGCTTGTCTCGGACATGGCCGCGCTGATCGAACAGGTTGGAGGTCCGATCTGCGTTCTTGGTCACGACTGGGGTGCGTCGGTGGCATACGGGCTGGCAATGTTCCGCCCCGATCTGGTCAGCCGTCTGATCATCGCAAACGGCGTCCACCCGGTGCCGTTTCAGCGCGCCATGGCCTCTGGCGGCGCGCAGTCCGAGGCATCACAATACATCAACGCCCTTCGCGGTCCGGATGCGGCCGCGCAGTTTTCAACAGACAATTTTGCTAAGCTCGAACAGTTCTTTCGCTTTGGCATGGGCGTCGATTGGCTGTCAGAGGAGCGCATGGAAGACTATCGCACCGAGTGGGCACGCCCTGGGCGGCTTGAGGCGATGCTGAATTGGTACCGCGCCTCACCTCTGGTCGTCGCCAAACCCGGAGAACCATGCACCGATCTGCCCGAGTTACCGCTGGACCGCCTGATGGTCCGCTGCCCGCACCTGCTGTTGTGGGGGCCGGATGACAAAGCTCTGTTGCCTGAATCCACTGCGGGGCTGGAACAGTTCGCTCCCGATCTAACCCGCATGGAAATCCCTGGCACCGACCACTGGCTGCATCACCAGCGGCCGGAGGCCGTCGCCAATGCCATTTTGAACTGGATCGAGGTTTGACCGCTTAGGTATGCCCCCAATCCTCGGGGTCGTCCGAGTTGTTTGGGGAAAGGCCCAGAATGTCACCATCGGTCGAGCACCCCAGCCCTAGAACCGTCCGGTTCGCATAAGCAAAGTAAGCGCAGACCTGATTGATCTCGAGGATTTCACCGTCGTCCCAGCCAGCATCCCGCAGGGCCTGCACATCCGCCTTGACCATTTCCGCCGGTGCCTCGGTCAGCTTACGCGCATAGGTCATCGCCGCGATTTGCGCCCCGTCCAACGGAGCATCGCTCAGCGTTTCTGCCTCGATCGCAGCGCGGATGGCATTGCCTAGGTCCGGATCATTCAGCAATCGCTGCAGACCGCTGAAATGATGCTCAACGCAATAGCTGCACTGGTTCAGCGAACTCACCCAGACACCCAGCACCTCAAGAAACCACTTTGGCACCTTATTGGCCGAATGGTGCAGAACCTTCTTATAAAGTGCCATATGGCCTTCCATCGAATGCGGCCGAAGGGAATGCACCATCATGATGTTGTCGACGTTGTTGTCCGGCCCGGTGACCCGTTCGTATAGCTTGCGCAGCTTGCCGCTGGCCTGGTCGAATGGAACAATCTTGATCCAGCTCATGCGGTTTTCCTTCTTTCCATCGTGCCGTCGCTGCCCCGGCCTCGACCTTGTCATCGACAAGACGAAACTGGATTGGCCAACCATGTCAGGCTAAGCTGGACAAAGGCAAGGGGGGAGTATCCGATGGAAATGGCGGAAAAAACGGTCGCGGACTGGTATGCCAATCACCCGATTTCTGCGCCACATATCCTGACAAAGCTGAAGAACCTTCATGGCTCGCTTGAAGGTATAACACCGAAAGAACTCTACCCCTACGATCAGGATCACTATGACGGGCTCGAGGCGAACGCCCGGCTTGCTGACAAGGTTCGCATGAACGCCGGAGACAGTGTTCTGGATGTCTGCGCCGGGTTGTGCGGCCCCGCGCGCTGGTACGCTTCCGAGCGCGGCGTTCAGGTGACCGGCATCGATATCAGCCCCAACCGCGTCGATGGCGCAAAAGAGCTGAACGCGCTGGTCGGACTGCAGGGCCAGATTCATCCCGTGTTGGCCAGCGCGATGGATCTGCCCTTTGACGATGCACAGTTCGATGCCGCCGTCAGCCAGGAATCCTTCCTGCACATCCCCGACAAACCTAAAGCCCTGCACGAGGTGTTTCGCGTTCTACGCCCCGGAGGCCGCTTTGCCTTTACCGACTGGGTGATGCACACACCCTTGCCAGAAGATGAAATGGAACAATACCGTCAACGCTTTGCCTGCCAGTCCCTGCTGAGTATACCTGAATACGAAACTGACCTGCGAAAAGCCGGATTCGAGATCGTCTCGGCCGACGATATCACCGGGCCCTGGGGCGATATTCTGGCGCGGCGATTGAGTATGTACCAAACTCTGGATGCCGAGGCTGAGCGCGCAGGCAACCCCTCCAAGGGGGATGAGTTTCTGAAGATGTACGCAAAATTCGTCGGCGACGTGCAGCAACGACGTATCGGCGGCGTGCGCCTGACAGCTGAAAAACCACAATAACCCCGCGCTGAGCACAGCTTTGCCCTTGTGACCGCAAACGTGGGGCGGAGCATTTTGCACGCTGCACACAGCCAATTGCCCACAACACCTCGCGCCCCTCTTCCCCCGGACCACATCACCTGCCATAATGGAACCCAACCCAAAAACAAGAGCAGCACCGATGCCCGACGATCTGTTGACGCCCAGCGCGACCACCACCTATGACGCCTCCTCGATTGAGGTGCTTGAAGGGCTGGAACCGGTCCGAAAACGCCCCGGTATGTATATCGGCGGCACCGACGAGCGCGCGCTGCACCATATGGTCGCCGAGATCCTCGACAACTCGATGGACGAAGCGGTCGCCGGTCACGCCAACCGGATCGAGGTTGAGCTGCACGCTGATTACGCCCTGACTGTACGCGATAACGGGCGCGGTATCCCGATCGACCCGCACCCAAAATTCCCGGACAAGTCCGCGCTTGAGGTTATCCTATGTACCCTACACGCGGGCGGTAAGTTCTCGGGCAAGGCCTATCAGACCTCGGGTGGTTTGCACGGCGTGGGTGCGTCTGTGGTCAACGCTCTGTCGGATTCGATGGTGGTGCAAGTGGCGCGCGACAAGACGCTGTTCGAACAGCGGTTCTCGCGCGGTGTTCCTTTGGGTCCGGTCGAGAAAGTCGGCGCCGCCCCCAACCGACGTGGCACCATGGTCACCTTTCACGCGGATGAGGAAATCTTCGGCCATCACCGCTTCAAACCGGCGCGACTGTTCAAGTCGATCCGCTCCAAGGCCTACCTGTTCTCGGGCGTCGAAATCCGCTGGAAGTCCCATATCGACGATGGTGAGACCCCGACCGAGGCGACCTTCCACTTCCCCGGCGGCCTGTCGGACTATCTGAAAGAGACGATGAACGGCTCCTCGACATATGCCGAGCAGCCTTTCGCCGGAACCGTGGACTTCAACGAGAAATTCGGAACACCGGGCAAGGTCGAATGGGCGATCAACTGGACGCCCTCGCGCGACGGTTTCATCCAGTCCTACTGTAACACCGTCCCCACCCCCGAAGGCGGCACCCACGTGGCCGGGTTCTGGTCCGCGGTCCTCAAGGGGATCAAAGCCTATGGGGAACTGATCAATAACAAAAAGGCCGCGCAGATCACTCGTGATGACCTGATGACCGGCGGCTGCGCCTTGGTGTCGTGCTTTATCAGCGAGCCGGAATTCGTCGGCCAGACCAAAGACCGCCTTGCCACGGTCGAGGCGCAACGGCTGGTCGAAAACTCGGTCCGCGACCATTTCGACAACTGGCTGGCCGCGGACACGAAATCCGCCGGCGCGATCCTCGACTTCCTCATACTGAGGGCCGAAGAACGCCTGCGCCGTCGGGCCGAGAAGGAAACACAACGCAAGTCCGCCACTAAGAAACTTCGTCTCCCCGGCAAGTTGGTGGACTGCTCTAGTTCAACACGCGACGGCACCGAATTATTCATCGTTGAGGGCGACTCGGCGGGCGGTTCCGCAAAAATGGGCCGTGACCGCAAGACACAAGCCCTGTTGCCCCTGCGCGGCAAGATCCTGAACGTGCTGGGCGCGGCCAGTTCGAAACTTGGCACGAACGCCGAGATCAACGACCTGACCCAAGCGCTGGGTGTGGGGCTTGGCACCAAGTTCAACGTCGACGATCTGCGCTATGACAAGATCATCATAATGACCGACGCGGATGTGGACGGGGCGCATATCGCCTCGTTGCTGATGACGTTCTTCTTTACCCAGATGCGCCCGATGATCGACGCGGGTCACCTGTACCTCGCCTGCCCGCCCCTCTATCGCCTGACCCAAGGTGCCAAACGCGTCTATTGTCTGGATGAGGCCGAGCGCGACGAATGGCTGGAAAAAGGGCTGGGCGGTAAGGGTAAGATTGACGTGTCCCGCTTCAAAGGTCTGGGCGAGATGGACGCCAAAGACCTGAAAGAGACCACGATGGACCCGAAATCCCGGAAATTGATCCGGGTCACCATCGACGAGGACGAACCCGGCGAGACCGGCGATCTGGTCGAGCGCCTGATGGGCAAAAAACCCGAACTGCGGTTCCAATACATTCAGGAGAACGCGCGGTTCGTGGAGGAGTTGGATGTTTGAGGAACGCGCATGCGCGATGACTATGATGATAACTTCTGGGAGAAACACTGCGTCTCTCGACCTGCCTCGCCACTAAGGCTTGCGAGGAATTCAAAGCGCTAGTAGATACTTGCCCGGATGAACGAGTCGTTCAAAGTTTTTTAGAAGAGAACCCATGGCTTCTCTCTGAACAGTTTCCGCACTGTCACTTCATAATTCCTCAGTTCAGTCTCGCGGGTCAGTATGTCACTGATTTCGTGGCCCCAGAAAGGTGCTCTGGAGAAACGATTTGGATGCTTATCGAAATTGAGCGACCAAAGGTAAAGCTAGTTACAAAGGACGGGGATTTCGCAAAAACCGTTAGGACGGCCATCGGGCAAGTACGCGATTGGAAGAGATGGCTGCTTGAAAACCAAGAGCTTGCCAAAAAATCTAGGCTCCGCGGCGGTCTGGGCCTTCATGATATGTCGCGTCTGCTGACCGGTTACATTGTTGTTGGCCGTCGCTCGGACGTCACCGAGCGCTTCAATCAACTAAGGTCAGACGTGCTCTCGAACGAGAACATTAAAATTCTCACCTATGACCGTATTATTGAATGGGCGAGAAAGAGGGCTGAGTTTTGGGAAAACTACTCTCCGTTTCCTGAAGGAGTTCGCGTTCTAAAAGATCGCTGACATTTTCTTCTATCTTATTATGCAACAATTAACAGCCGCCGCGCCCACCCATGGGGGCGGGTCGGGCGCGTGCTTGATGCTTCGCATCAAGCATTGGGTGAATATCGCGGAAACTTTCCGCAAGCGGCTAGTGAACATTTCCGTTGCCTAACCCGTTGATCTCGTTCACACTTACCTTCAAACCGCCATTAAAGAACGCCTTTCGAGGTTCCGACGTATCAAAACCGAATAAGATCAACAGATTTCCGAACGGGAGGACGACATGAAAACACTCACCCTTGGGCTGGCTTTTGCCTTGCTGGCAAGTCAGGCGACCGCGCAGCAAACGCTCAGCTTTGCATCACCCATTCCAGACGGTGCCGAGACCAAATTCTGCTATTACAAGGGCATGGCCTATTCCGAGGACGCCTTTGTCCTGCTGGTGGGCGACAACACCGTCACCACTTCGGTCAGCACCGTGCAAGAACGCCTGCTGCGTTGTCACCGTGAAGGCGACGGCACCCTGAAATGGAAACCGCAAAGCACGTTTTCGACCAATAACTAAGCGCTTGGGGTGGGCGATCTAGCCCATCTTATCCTCCAGCCAGTCTGCGATCTGCGCGGCGGGCTTTTCCCAGCCGGGCTCCATGAACAGGAAATGCGCGTGGTCTTGGACGGGCATGAACGTCGCGCGGTCTTTGTACAGATCGGCCAGCGCGCGGCAGGTGTGGGGGTTCACGGCCCGGTCCTCGGTGCCCGAGACGATCAGCACCGGGCAATCGACCTTGTCGATATCCACCTTCATCGCGTGGTGATCGTCGAACATCCAGAAGAACATCTCGAACATCACCCGCCCGCTTTCGGCACCCAGGCGGTCGAAGACAGCGCGCTGCTGCGTCTCGGGCATCTTGTTCAGCGCAAAGGGGGCCATCAGGTCGAACTCGACCCGCATGGGCTGTTTCCAAAACGCCCCGCCCTCCATCAGCGCGCGCGGAATGGCGCGTTCGTCGTCGGTTTCCGGCAACGTCCCCCACGCGGCGTTTGGGTTAATCAAGACTATGGCGCTGGCCAACCCCCGCGAGGCTACCTGTTGCGCCACCAC
The DNA here is from genome assembly GCF_056160045.1 of Ruegeria sp. ABF4_144. Classification (NCBI taxonomy): domain Bacteria; kingdom Pseudomonadati; phylum Pseudomonadota; class Alphaproteobacteria; order Rhodobacterales; family Roseobacteraceae; genus Ruegeria; species Ruegeria sp. ABF4_144. The sequence continues at coordinate 955,612 of NZ_JBSWWK010000001.1, read as the reverse complement.
ACCCGCGATCGCATGGCCGAGTAGCACCGGCTTGCTGTCCAACCCCTGCACGAATTCAGCGATGTCATTGGCGTAGTCCATGACACTGGTATCGGTCAGGTTGGGGTCGGGCTCGGCCTTTGGGTCTCCGCCGTGATAGCGCAGCGCCGGGGTGTGCACCGTCCAGCCGCGGTCGCGAAAGAAGCCCGCGTAATCTTCCATACACCACGGTCCGGCAAAGGCCCCGTGGATCAGAACAATCTCTTTGGTCATGAAAATCTCCCTCACCTCCGATCAGTATGAGAGGTGAGGGATGGGTTCGGCAAGCCTGTTACAGCGCGGCTCTGAACAGCGTGGTCAGGTTGTCTTCGGTCAGTTCGATCGGGTTACCGCCGCAAGACGGGTCGATGATCGCGCCTTTGACCAGTTCGGGGATCGACGCATCTGTGACGCCCAGATCGGACAGTTTACGCGGGATACCCAGGCCATCGTTAAATTCCTGCACAAAGGCGCGGAAGCCGTCGAAGCCACCGTTGATGTTCAGATAAGCGGCCGCTTGTTGGAAGCGGTCCGCAATTGCGGGGGCGTTGAACTCTAGCACAGCAGGCATACAGACCGCGTTGGTGGTGCCGTGATGGGTGTTGAAATGCGCACCCACGGGATGGCTCATCGCGTGGATGGCGCCAAGGCCTTTCTGGAAGGCCGTCGCACCCATCGCGGCTGCGCTCATCATCTGTGCACGGGCTTCGATGTCAGTCCCGTCGGCATAGGCACGCGGCAGATATTCCACCACCAGACGCATCCCTTCCAGCGCGATCCCCTGGCTCATCGGATGATAGTGCGGGCTGGAATACGCCTCGACACAATGCGCGAAGGCATCCAGACCGGTGCCTGCGGTGATGAATTTGGGCATCCCAACGGTCAGTTCCGGGTCGCAGATCACCACAGTCGGCAGAACTTTGGGGTGGAAGATGATCTTCTTTGCATGGGTCTCGGAATTGGTGATGACGCTGGCGCGCCCAACCTCGGAGCCGGTGCCGGCGGTGGTCGGCACCGCGATGATCGGGGCGATGGCATCAGCGTCCGCTCGGGTCCACCAGTCGCCGATATCTTCGAAATCCCACACAGGGCGTGTCTGACCGGCCATGAAAGCAACCATCTTGCCCAGGTCTAGCCCTGAACCGCCACCAAACGCGATGACCCCGTCATGACCGCCCGCCTTATAGGCCGCAACACCCGCGTCTAGGTTCTTTTCATTCGGGTTCGGGTCCACATCACTAAACAAACCGCGCCCCAGACCGGCGGCCTCCATGATATCCAGCGTCGCCGTGGTGATCGGCAGATCGGCCAGACCTTTGTCGGTGACCAACAAGGGGCGCTTCATCCCGGCTGCCGCACAGGCTTCGGGCAATTCCTTGATACGCCCCGGCCCAAATTTGATCGCGGTCGGATACGACCAGTTTCCAACAAGTGACATGTCAGGTTTCCTTTGTAATTTGAGGCCTGCTCTGGCGAGGGGGTCTGTCCAGAGCAGGCCGGTGTCCTTAACCCGTGACCTTTTTCAGGTGATAGGATTTGGGACGTGTCAGGTTGTGATAACCGATGACGGACAAACCGCCGCCGCGCCCAGTGTTCTTGCACCCCGTCCAGCACAGGCCAGGGTCGAGATAGTCAGCGCGGTTCATGAATACCGTGCCGGTCTCGATCTGATCACCCACGCGCGCCGCACGGTCCACATCACCGGTCCAGAGGCTGGCGGTCAAGCCGAACTCACTGTCATTCATCAGTGCGATGGCTTCTTCGTCCGAGGACACTTTCATGATGCCCACGACCGGGCCAAAGCTCTCATCCCGCATCACACGCATGTCGTGGGTGACACTGGTCAGGATCTGTGGCGTCAGGTAAGCACCGCCATCATCTTCTGGAAGCGTCTTGATATGGGCGACTGCACCGGCAGCGACAGCCTCGGCAATCTGCGCCCGCACTTCGTCGGCGAACCGCACATTGGCCATCGGGCCGATTGTCGTCTCGGCGTCCAGGGGGTTGCCCAGCTTGTATCCTTTCACGACCTCAACAGCCTTGGCGACAAAATCGTCATAGAGGCTTTCATGCACGTAAATCCGCTCAATCCCGCAACAGCATTGGCCCGAGTTGAACATCGCCCCGTCGATCAGAGTATCTACGGCCGCATCCAGATCCGCGTCGTCCATGACATAGCCCGGATCCTTACCGCCCAACTCGGTTCCGACGCCGGTAAAGGTTCCAGCCGCAGCGCGCTCCATCGCCTGTCCGCCGCCAACTGAACCGGTGAAGTTCACAAAGTCAAACGCATTGCCTGCGATCAGGTCATTGGTCACGTCGTGGCTTAGGAACACATTTTGGAACACGTCCTCTGGCACACCTGCCGAATGGAACGCCTGCGCCATGCGCTCGCCGACCAGTAAGGTCTGTGTGGCATGTTTAAGGATCACTGTATTCCCTGCGATCAGCGCCGGGGCCACCGTGTTGATCGCCGTCATGTAAGGGTAATTCCACGGTGCCACGACAAAAACCACGCCATGCGGGATACGCTTGATGTAGCGCCTGAAGGTCTCATCCTCGCCTACCTCGATATCGGCCAGCGAAGCCTCGGCGATCTCGGCCATATGGCTGGCGCGCTCGTTGAAGCCGCCAAATTCTCCACCATAGCGAACCGGACGACCCATCATATGGGCCAGTTCAGGCACGATTTCATCATTCATCGCGCCAACTGCGGCCACACCCGCCATTACAAGATCAACGCGCTCTTTCAACGGTCGTGCCGCCCATGCGGCCTGCGCCGCACGCGCCCGGCTCGCAACCTCAAACGCCGCGTCCCGAGACAACACTTCTCGCTCCGCAAAAACCGATCCATCAATCGGTGAGACACATTTCAACATCTGCCCCATATCCACTCCATTTCCGAAGGAAGCAGGATCCCCTGCTTCATCTGGCCCAAAAAAATCTCGGGGGTTTGGGGGCAAAGCCCCCAGCAAGCTCTCTAAGCCCGCTCGAACCCGCGAGCGACTTCCCAATCGGTCACCACACGCTCGAATTCCTCAATCTCGACCTCTGCCGCACGGGCGTAGTGATCGACAACCTCATCCCCCATTGCCGCGCGCAGCATGGCTGAGGCAAGAAGCGCGTCGCGCGCTTCGCGCAGGTTGCCGGGGATCATGCCGGTGTCGCCCTGATAGACGTCACCCGTGGTCGGTGGCTGCAACTCCAACCCTTCCTCAATCCCTGCAATACCGGCGGCCAGCATCCCGGCCATCGCCAGATACGGGTTCATGTCGGATCCTGGAATCCGGCACTCGACTCGCACCGATTTGGTACCATCTCCGCACAGACGATAGCCGGCGGTACGGTTGTCCACCGACCAGATGATCCGCGTGGGCGCAAAGGTACCCTTCATGAAGCGCTTATAGCTGTTGATGTAAGGCGCCATGAAATAGGTGTAATCAGGGGCGTATTTCAGCAGACCGGCCATGTAGCTTTTCATCAGCGCCGACATGCCCAACTCATCCGCCGCATCGTAAAACGCCGGTTGCCCATCGGCCCAAAGCGACTGATGCACGTGCGAAGAACTGCCCACCTTGTCGTGATGCCACTTCGGCAGGAAGGTCGCGGCGTGCCCGTGCTGCCAAGCAATTTCCTTCACGGCATTCTTGGCGATCGAGTGATACTCGGCCGTCTCCATCGCACCTGCGTATTTGATGTTCAGCTCTTCCTGTCCGGTCTCGGCCTCACCTTTTGAATTCTCAACCGGGATACCCGCACTCCACAGATGGTTGCGGATCGGGCGCATCACATGCTCTTCCTTCGTGGTCTGAAGGATGTGGTAATCTTCATTATAGCCCGAGATCGGCTCCAGATCGCGGAACCCTTCCTTGCGGATTTGGTCAAAGCTTTTCTCGAACAGAAAAAACTCCAACTCGGTCGCGCACATGGCGTCATAGCCCATGGACTTCAGGCGGTTTACCTGTTTCTTCAGGATCGAGCGCGGCGCATGGGGCACCTCTTCATGCGTGTGATGATCCAGCACGTCACACATCACCATCGCAGTGCCTTCCAGCCACGGCACCGGGCGCAGCGTGCTGAGATCAGGCTTCATGACATAGTCGCCATAGCCACGTTCCCAACTGGTGGCCGCATAGCCATCGGGGGTCGCCATCTCAAGGTCGGTGGCCAGCAGGTAGTTACAGCAATGGGTTTCCTGCCACGCGCCAGCAACGAAATGCCCAGCGTGGAACCGTTTGCCCATCAAACGCCCCTGCATGTCGACCATGCAAACCAGCACGGTATCCACCTCGCCTGCATCAACCTTGGCCTTTAGGTCGTCCAAACGTGCTTGATTGCCCATCCCGTTCATCCTTTGTCACCCTCCGAGACCCCGGTCTCGTGCTCCCTTTCGCAGCCGTTAATCGTCGGCCGCATCCTTTTCCATTTCCATCACCAGCCGCGTTTCCAGAACCTGTCCGCTCTTGTATAGGATCGGATAGGCGATGGCCGCGATGTGGCCGTGCAGGTCGCGCATGGCGCGCAACGTCTCAAGATGCAGATCGCTGGATTGGAAGCTTTCGGTCTGCCCCCGCTCCAGTCGTTTCAGATGCGCTTTGCGGCTGCGGCGTGACAAGCGTTTGACCTCGGCCTTGTCCAGAACCAGACGGCGGGCGCAGTCCATGTCATCAACCAGCAGCACGTGGCGAGCCAGAGAGAAACTCTCCAGAATGGTCGCGTGCAGATCGGTCAGCTCTTTCCAGCCTTGGGCAGAAAACTCAGTGCGTTCGGTGTGTTTGATCTGGGCGGTGCGGGTCATGCGGTTGGAAACCACATCGCCTGCTGCCTCAAGCCGGATGGCATATTCCACCAGACCGCGAGCCGCCTTTATCTGCGCCTTGCTCATGTTCTGGCGCGGCATCCGCGCGACAAAGCGGCGGATTTCGGTAAGCTGCGCGTTCACCCTCTCATCCTGCTGCCACAGGGCCGAGATGGCGTCGCTGTCGTCCTGCTCATAAATATCCAGCACCGGACGGAACATGCGTTCGACCTGCGTGACCATCTGCAACAGTTCATGCCGGACTGAGGACATCGCCACACTCGCCCCGGACGCGCTGGGATCACCCAGCGGGCTAAGCGCGTCGGTGAACTGGTCCATCACGTTTGCCTCAACCTTCGGCTCGGGCAGTAGCAGGGCCATTGGCCGCTCCATCCAGTTCACGAAACCGGTGGCCAGAAGAAACACAGTCAGGTTGAACCCAATATGGGCCAGGATCAGCGACTGCCCTGCCCCGGCAACCATCAGCGCTTCATGTGCGCCGGTCACATTGACAACGATCAGCATCAACAAGGCCGCGCTGCCACGCAACAGCAGGTTGGCCCAGGGAATGCGCCGAGCTGTGATGGTCATGTCGCGCGTCAGCCAGATCGGGATGAAGGCCGAACCCAGATTGGCCCCCAGTACCAGTGACAACCCGGCGGCGAATGGGATAGCTCCGACTTGCACCAGCGTCACGCACATCAGGATGGTCGCGACCGAGCTGTGCATAACAAACGCCAGCACCGCACCTACGATGAAGGCGCTGAAATAGTCGCTTTCCAGATAACCCGCGATGGCCGGTAAAAAGGCGCTTTCGCGGATCGGATCAACTGCATCGCGCAGGAACTGCAGCGAGACCAGAATGAAGGCAACGCCCAGAACGATCCGCCCGATCAGGCGCACATTGGCCCGATCGGATTTGAGGTACAGCCACCCGCCCAGCGCCAGCAGCACCGGTTGCAGCCAACCCAGATCGTAGGACAGCACCTGAATGACGAGGGCTGCGCCCAGATCGGCACCCAGCACACCGGCCAGCGCAAGGCCAAAGCTGACCATTCCTGCCGCAGCAAAGCCAGTCAGCAGCACCGTCACCGCAGCCGAGCTTTGCAGGATCGTCGCCAGAACCATACCGGCCCCACCCGCCACAAATGTGTTTGAGTGGCGCGTCAGGATTGATTGAAACAACGCCCCAAAACGTCTTTCAATCCCCGTGCGCACCAGCCGTACGGCAAACAGCAGCAACATAGTCGCTGCAAAAATCTCGATCAAAAAACCTGCGATAGCCATCCGTTCACACCCCGTTGATCCGGGTCGCAACGTGGTGCGCCCGAAGTTCTGTTTTCTGTGTATGAACGGATGCTAACATTCGCAAAGTCGTTTCCCGTGGCTCGAATCCGGCGCGTGGTATCGCTAACGCGCCGGATTCGCATCATTTTAGCTGTAGCGGTACGGCCGTCCGGCTTTAAGCATTTCAGCATTGTAGCGCTTGAAGATGTCGACAACTTTCGCCTTGGTCTCAGACTCGGCGGCGATTTCGTCCCAGAATTTGACCGCGGCCTCCTCGACCGTTGCCCACTCTTCGTCCGGGATGGTGGTCAGCTTCATCTTGGTACCGTTCACACGCAGATTGGCCTCTCCGCCCCAATACCACCACTGGCGGTAATAGTGCGACTGGTCACAGCAGACCTTGAACAGAGTCTGCAGGTCTTCGGGGAGTTCGTTCCAGCGATCCATGTTGGCAAAGAAGTGGCCCGCCCAAGCTCCCGAGATGTTGTTGGTTAGGAAGTAGTTGGTCACATCAGCCCAACCGACAGTGTAGTCTTCGGTGATGCCTGACCATGCGATGCCGTCCAATTCACCCGTCTGCACGGCCACTTCGATGTCTTCCCATGGCAGGGTGACGGGCACCACACCGAATTGCGACAGGAACCGGCCCGCCGTCGGGAAGGTGAAGACGCGCTTGCCCTGCAGGTCCGCGAGGCTGTTGATCGGGTCCTTGGTTGCGAAATGGCAAGGGTCCCACGCACCGGCGCTGATATGTTTCACGCCGACCTTGGAGTATTCCTCATCCCAGATCTCGTTCAGACCCCACTGGTTGAACAGGACCGGCACGTCCAGCGAGTAACGCGAGGCAAACGGGAAATAGCCGCCGAACACGGTGACTTCAGTCGGCGAGGCCATCGAGTCGTCGTCCGATTGCACCGCGTCGATGGTGCCCTTCTGCATGGCCCGGAACAGTTCGCCCGTCGGAACCAGTTGGTCCGCATAGAAAAGCTCGATCTGCATCCGGTCGCCGGCGATCTGGTTGAACATCTTGATGGCCGGGTCGATCACGTGTTCGGCCAGAGCCGGGCCCGCATATGTCTGCATCCGCCAGGTAATAGTGTTCTGCGCAAGCGCAGGCGTGGCCAGCGGTGCGGCGGCAACGCCCACCCCGGCGGTCTTCAGAAACTTACGTCTTGTCGTCATGTCAATTTCCTCTCCGTTGAAGTTTGCGCGCCCGTTCACCGGGCATTCTTGTTAATTTCCATAGACATAACCGGGCAGCCAAAGGGCGATCTCCGGGAATACCATTATAATAATCAGGGCCAGCACCATCACGCCGACAAACGGAATGATCGAGCGGTAGATGTCCTTCAACCCGATCTCGGGCGGAGCCATCGCGCGCATCAGGAACAGGTTATAGCCGAAGGGCGGCGTCATATAGGCGATCTGCGTGGTGATCGTGTACAGGACCCCGTACCAAATCAGGTCGAACCCAAGTGCGCCGACCAAGGGCACGTAAAGCGGCGCGACGATCACCAGCATCGCGGTGTCGTCCAGAAACGTGCCCATCACGATAAAGCTGAGCTGCATCAGGATCAGGATCATCCAGGGCGACAGGCCGAGTTGTTCGGTGAACAGATTCTCGATCGCTTTCACCGCGCCCAAACCGTCGAACACGGCACCAAAGCCCAGCGCGGCTAGGATGATCCACATGAACATGCACGAGATTGCCATTGTCTGCTTGGTGCAGTCTTCGAAAATCTTCCACGTCATCCGGCGTTTCAGGACCGACACGACCAGCGCAGTCAGCGCCCCAATGGCCGAGCTTTCCACCAGCGAGGTCCAGCCATTCACAAACGGAACCATCATGGCGGCAAAGATGATCAGCGGCAGCGCTCCTGCTCCCAATAGTCGGATTTTCTCGGACCACGGCACCTCGTGCGCGTCTTCCATTGCGGGGCCGAGTTCAGGTTGAATGCGACAACGTATCCAGATGTAGAGGATGAAGAGGCCCGCCATCAGCAGACCCGGCAGGATACCCGCCAGCCACAACTGACCAACCGGTTGCCGCGCAATCATGGCGTATAGCACGAGCACCACAGAGGGTGGCACAAGGATGCCCAGACTGGACCCGGCCTGAATGACCCCGGTCACCATCGTCTTGTCATAGCCCCGCCGCAACAGTTCCGGCAACGCAATGGTTGCGCCGATTGCCATCCCAGCCACGCTGAGGCCGTTCATCGCCGAAACCAGAACCATCAGCCCGATGGTGCCAATCGCCAAACCCCCGTTCACTGGCCCCATCCACACATGGAACATGCGATAGAGGTCGTCTGCCAGCCGGCTTTCACTCAACACGTAACCCATGAAAATGAACATCGGCAGCGTCAGCAGCGGGTACCATTTCATCAGCTTCATCGCGGCCGAAAATGTGATGTCCTGCCCGCCAGTGCCCCATAGCGCCAGCGCAGCGATGGTGGCGACCGCACCGATCGCCCCAAAGACCCGCTGGCCGGTGAACAGCATCAGCATCATCAGCGCGAACATGAAGATGGCGATAAATTCCTGGCTCATGCCCGGCTCACCCCGATTTCCTGCCCGTTGATCCGGGCTATGTCTTTGAAAAATTCCGATATTGCCTGCAGCAGCATCAGAAAGAAGCCGAACACCATGATCGCCTTGATCGGCCAGATATACGGGCGCCACGCGGTCGAGGAGCGTTCAAGCCGCCCGATCTCTTCACTACCGGTCAGAAGACCGGTGAAATACGAGACCGGCGCGTCACCCCAATAGCCAAGGCTGTAGGCCGTCGACCCCAGCCCGCCATACAGCAGAACGCTCAGATACAGGATCAGCAGCATTACCGTGAATGCATCGAACCAGGCTTTCTTCTTATGGCTCCAGTTGTGATAAAATAGATCCATCCGCACGTTCGAACCCAGCTGGATCGAATACGGACCACCCATGATGTAATACGTGACCATCGCAAACTGCGCCATTTCCAGCGTCCAGAGGGACGGCAGGAAGAACGTCTTTGAGATCGAGGACCACAACAGGATCCCCATCATCACGAACAGGCCCCACATCATAACCCGACCGATCCGGTAGTTGATCGCATCGACCACTCGCACATATGAAGCCATCGCCCTGATCATGCAGCACCCCCTTCCCCGAATCCGGCTAAGGTGCGGTCGATCCACGGCACCAGATATTCGGCCATGGATTGTTGCTGCTGTGGCGTGCGGATCAGATCGTTTCGAATCTCGATCATGACGTTCAGCAGCCCTTCGGGGTAAGCTTGAGCATCCAGCGTGTGGGCCACTCCGTCAGCGGCAGAGTACGGTTCGTTTAGGCGGGTCACAAAGGTTGGCCGCGCGGGCACAGCCGCCATCATCGCCACAGCAAACCGATCATCACGACCATGAAGGACGCCCAACTCAACGGCCCGCTGATGGCCGTTAAAAACCGGAGTAAAACTATGCACGGTGACCATCAGCGTCAGCGACGGACGGTGCTGCGCGATCTGACCTGAGACAGCCTGCGTAAAAGGAACATAGATGCTCTCAATACGTGCCTGACGCTCCTCTGGCGCCATCCTAGCGTTGGTGGGGATGTCATACTGCTCGCTTTTGACCGGCATAGCCCCCGCAGCTTCCGGCGGGCGGTTACAGTCATAGACCAATCGGGACACCCCTCCATGCACCAACGGCGCGGACATCAACCCGGCCAAGTGCTGCGCGACGCCCAGCGCACCCGGGTCCCACGCGATGTGGCTTTCCCTCGCCTCGGTCGTCAGGCCCATATCACCCAGAAACGCCGGAATACGGTTCGAGGCATGTTCGCACACCAGCAGCACCTTTGGTGCGCCGTCCGCGTTATCCGTGTGAACAACCGTTCCGAAGTCCAATGTGCCGTCCTGCGATTCCATGAATGTGAATTGTGGAAAAATTTCCACATGACGCATTCACCTGTCAATAATTTTCCTGTAAAGATTTAATCAGGCCAAGTTCTGCTGAAAAATTCTGCACAACTTGCCGGAATTGTTGCAGGAGGACCCATACGTGCGGGTAACGGACAGGCTGCTGGCCCATCGGGACAAGATGACCCCGTCTGAAAGGCAACTAATCAGCGTCCTGTTGGACGACTACCCCATGGCGGGCCTTGGCAGCATTACGGAACTGGCCAGCGTGGCCTCGGTCTCAACCACAACCGTTGCGCGGATGCTGCAAAAGACCGGGTTTGACGGTTATCCGCAGTTTCAGGCGGCCCTGCGAGGTGAGGTCAAAGAGATGATCTCGGGACCCGTGGCAAAACGTGATGTCTGGCAGAATGACCTGCCCGAAGAGCATATCCTGAACCGTTATTCTCAGCAGGCTCTGGCTAATCAGAAACGCACGATTGATGAAGTTGATCCGGCGGAGTTCGACAGCTTCTGCACCCTGCTCTGCGATCCCAACCGGCGTATTTTCATTACCGGGGGGCGCATCACCGGCGCGCTGGCACAATATCTCTACCTGCACCTGCAGATGATCCGGCCCGATGTTCGAATGCTGCCCTTTGCGGCCTCATGGACCCATGACCTGTTAGATGTGCGCAAGGGCGACGTGCTGATCGCGCTGGATGTGCGGCGCTATGAGAACTCGACCATGCTGATCGGGCAGCTTTGTCAGGAGCGCGAGGCCGAGATCGTTCTGTTCACCGATCAGTGGCGTTCGCCCATTCACCGGCTAGCTAAACACACATTCGCGGCGCGTATCGCCGTCCCGTCGGCTTGGGATTCGATGGCGTCGATTCTAGTCCTGATGGAATGCGTCATTGCCGAGGTACAGGAACGACTGTGGGATTCGGTCAAGGACCGCACCGCCGAGCTGGAACAGGCCTTCGACCGCACCAAACTGTTCCGGAAATTCGGCCAAAGCTCTGGCTCTTAACTACAACTGCCCGTGAGGAGTGTTGCCAGCACGCTGGCAGGTGGTCACTTTGGTGTCATGACCTTTGTGACCGAAAACCAGTTGCCGCTGCTGATCCTGTTCTTTCTGGCCGGATCATTTGGCACCGCCTTTCTGTTTCGCAAACCGGCGGGGCATCGGGCGTGGAAACTCGCGGATCTGGTTTGGGTCGTCCTTGGTGGAATTGGCGCGCTAGTGGCAGTTCTTGCGGGGCTATATACCTCGGACAGCTCGCGTCTGGACCGGCAGATTGACGTGGCCTATGCCGCCACGCTGGCCTTTGACCGCGACGCCGCTCGGTTCCGACTGCGATTTTGCGATCCGGCTTACGACCCTGACACTGCTGTCTTGTGCGACAGGGTCGAGTTCCTGTCGGCCTCAACCGCCAGCAATGCCGATCTGCCCCTGTTCATCGCGGTGACTAACGAGGTCGCCCCGCTGCAAGGGCTTCATTTTCTATTCGGGCGCCAGGAAAAAGAAGAGATAGACCAAATGGCCGCAAAGGCCGACGCGTTCAATATCGACCAGTTTCTTGTCTTTACGACGCTGGATGAAACAACTCAGACCGCTATCGACAACATGCGCCGCAAGGTCCCCGCCATCGCAGGGGATTATCTGATCCTGGCCCAAAGCTATGATGACCTGGTCGAACAAGTCGGCAAGTTGAAAGACGAATGGGAATACCTGCAGGCCAACGCGCATATTCTGGTGCTGCAGATCATCGCGCTATGTCTGGTCAGCTTTGCCGCACCGTTCCGTTTGGGCAAATCCATTGTCGAGCTGCGAACGACCCTTACCGCCGATACGCCTGAGCCAGCTGCTCAGGATCGGCCCCAAGAAAGTACCGACCAAGAGTCCATAGATTCCGGGCACCCCGACGCAACCAGCCCGCCCGCGCATAGCGGTCCGCGCTCGTAACTGCGCGGGTGTTCAGCAGAGTGGTGCGGGGCAAGGCGCGCACCAGCGCTACGTCCTCCATAAGCGGCTGATCGGGATAACCTCCGACCTTTTCGTACATACGACGCGGCACCAGCAGGCCCTGATCCCCGTAAGGCAAACCAAACACCCGGCTGCGCAGATTGGCCCAACCCGCGACCCATGCGGGCCAGAACCCGTTTGCCCCAAATGCCAGACGAAACGCTGCAGGCTCACCAGTAGTGAGGTGTTCACCCACTTCTTTGCTCCACCCTGCCTGAAGAACGGTATCGGCGTGCAGGACCAACAACCACTCGGACTTGGCCGCCGCGCAACCCCGCCGCAATTGCCCTCCACGTGAAGGCGCACCGGCGACGATCTCAGCCCCTGCCTCATCAGCGATTTCAAGGGTCGGATCGGTCGATCCGCCATCGGTGACGATCAACTCGCGGATCAGCCCGGTGTGCAGGCCTTCCATCAGTGCTGGCAAGGTTTCCGCCAGGGCCTCGCCCGCGTTCAGGGTCGGGATGACGATGCTGATCGGTGCTGGCAAGGCGGATACCCTCTGGTCATGGCGGCGGGAACTCCTATATCACGGTGCCGAGGGAAATGACGAGGACCACCCGATGCCCAATCGCCGTATTCTGCGCCTTAGCGGTTCGGACACTGACAGCTTTCTTCAGGGGCTGGTCACTAATGATATTGACGGGCTGGAAAGCGGGCTGGTCTATGCGGCCTTGCTGACCCCGCAGGGCAAATTTCTGGCCGACTTTTTTATGAAACGCGACGGCGATGCAATCTTTCTGGATGTCGCCGAAGAGATCGCTGAAGGCTTCGTCAAAAGGCTGAGCATGTATAAACTGCGCGCCGATGTTGCAATTGAGGACAGCGGCCTGAACCTTCAACGCGGTACTGGTCCTACACCCGAAGGCGCCCTGCCCGACCCTCGCCACCCGGATTTGGGTTGGCGGTCTTATACCACTGAGGCCGAAGCGGATGATGGCACCGACTGGGACGCCATCCGTGTGCAGCACTGCATCCCGGAAACCGGTATTGAACTGACGCCCGACAGCTATGTCCTCGAATCCCGTTTCGAGGCTCTGAACGGCGTCGACTTCAAAAAGGGCTGCTATGTCGGGCAAGAAGTTACCGCGCGGATGAAGCACAAGACCGAATTGCGCAAAGGGCTGCGCCGCGTTCAAGTCGATGGTACGGCACCGGTTGGAACCGAAATCACCTCGGGCGGAAAACCTGCAGGCACGTTGTTCACCCAGTCGAACGGTCACGGGATCGCCTATCTACGCTTTGATCGTGCAACCGGAGACATGCAGGCCGGTGAGGCCACGGTGATCCTGACGCCCTAACATGTTGCCAATCCGGCACGGCTGGCCCTTGGCCTGATACCGCCCCGTTTGAACCGGACCTTTGGCGCTGCCACACTGCGGTCAGTTCAATGAACGGATGCGCATATGTTTAGGTTATATCGTGCGATTTGGCGTGCCAGCGCCGGGCGGCAGATCATCCTTATTATCCTGTCCATCGCCATCGCCGCTCTGGCGGCGGTCCCGCTGGAGTTTCAGCGCGACATCATCAATCACCTCACTACAGACGATATCGCCACGGAACGGCTGATCTATCTTGGCACAGGTATGATGTCGGTCATCCTGCTGAGCCTCGCCCTGAAATGGCTACTTGGCTACCGCGCGGGCACACTGGGCGAGGACATGATCCGCATGATCCGCCAGCGGCTGCTGGTCCGCGCGTCTGACCTCCGCGAAACTGGCGAAACCGTCCGCAAGGGTACAATGACCACTGCCATCTCGGCAGAGGCAGAAGAGTTGGGTAAGTTCGCAGGGGGCGCGTTCTCGGACCCGGTGGTGCAGATTGGCACGCTAATCAGCGTGATCGGATATATCTCATCCACTCAGCCCGGGTTGGGCATGATCGCTTTCTCCATGATCGTACCCCAGATCGTCATCGTGCTGATCTCACAGCGCAAGGTGAACATCTTTGTGGCCGAGCGCGTTCGCATTTTACGTAACGCTACGGATAAGCTGACGATCGAAGACATCAATGATGTTGCACGCGAGATCGACGCCCAGTTCGACGATATCTTTGAAACCCGCCGCCGCATGTTCCTCTGGAAACTGTCGGCCAAATTCCTGCTGAGCGTCATCAACGGCGCGGGTACGGTCGGTGTGCTGATGTTGGGTGGCTATTTGGTTCTGAACGGCAAAACGGATGTTGGCACTGTGGTTGCTGCCACCAGTGGCCTTAGTCGCATTCAGGGGCCTACTGCCTTTCTGATCGCCTTTTACCGACAGGTCAGCGCCAACCGCATCAAGTATGAGCTGATGATGGAACTCTTCGGCCCTCACCCGGAACGCTATCGGTATATAAAGGACCGGCACTAAAAAGACCGCGCGGCCGATGTCTGCGCGGTCTTTTCCTGTTTCGAACAGACGCGAGGTTACGCGCGCTCGGAATATTCCATGGTCTCGGTGTTCACCACGATCATCTCATCCTGGCCGATGAACGGAGGCACCATGACTTTGACGCCATTGTCGAGGATGGCAGGTTTGAACGAGTTCGCAGCGGTCTGGCCTTTAACAACCGGCTCGGTCTCAACGATCTTGCAGGTCACTTTCTGGGGCAGCGTGGCGTTCAGCGCCTCGGATTCGTAAAACTCGACCACAATTGTCATGCCGTCCTGCAGAAACGGACGACGCTCGCCCAGCAGCTCAGCAGGCAGTTCGATCTGCTCGTAAGTTTCAGAATCCATAAACACCAGCATGCCGTCGGATTCGTACAGGAACTGCTGATCCTTCTGCTCAAGGCGCACGCGCTCGACCTTGTCCGCCGAGCGGAAGCGTTCGTTCAGCTTCGAGCCATTGCGCAGGTTGCGCAGTTCGACCTGTGCAAAAGCGCCGCCTTTGCCGGGCTTTACGTGGTCAACTTTAACCGCGGCCCACAGTCCATCGTTATGCTCAAGCACATTGCCGGGGCGAATTTCGTTCCCATTTATCTTGGGCATTACTTAATTCCTTCACAAACGGTTGATGCGTCAGTTCCCGTCCCTATATCTGGCAGGACACCACCTGACAAGACAACGAGACCTAGTGCTGCACTTGCAGCAAGCCATGCACATGACGCAACGCAACTATGCATTTTAGCTGTATCCGAATCACGTCGAATAGGTCATAAGGACCGTCACGCCGAAAATGCAAGAGCAAGAACAACAAGGAAAACGAGATGAGAGATTTCGTTGACGGCACTGCCTTTAACAATGAACAAGGCAATCGTGCACGCAAACTTTTCGCGGCCGTTGTGTTGGCTGCACTTGATGATGCTATCGCCGATGACAAGAAATACGGCAATGGCCCCGAACAAATTGCCCGCTGGGCGCGCTCGCGCGATGGTCGCGAAGTGCTGTCCTGCGCCGGTATTGACCCGAACGAGCGCGTTGTCAGCGGACTGATGGAGTTCGTTGGTCGTGGCGTGCGTACGTCGGTCGCACTGTCGCGTGAAGAAAGCGAGCGCCGTAATGCCGCTCAGCAGGCAGAAGCCGCATAAGCCTAGCGACTTCTGAAGGAAAAAACGCGCTTCCGGACGTCCGGAGCGCGTTTTTCTTTTGCCCTATCAGAAGTACATGAACCACTGCCGTGCGACCCAGATTTCAGCGGCCAGCAGGGCGGCAAAGAACAGTTTGGCGGACACGGACAGCCCCCTACCCCACAGCGCAGCGTAAGAGCCGACACACAGCGCAATGGAAACCGGCGCCACCCAAAAGGCGTGGTGCGTGCTGTCCCAATAGCTGATCGGGCTGTGAAAAACCCAATCACTCATCGGCCAGAACTGCGGCCGCCCGTCGCCTGCGTGCAGCAGGAAGTCCATCGCCAAATGCAGTAGCCCTGCCGAAGCGGCAACAATCAGGACCTGCCACTTGCGCCAAAGACCGATCGCCAGCGCAAGCCCCCACAGAAAGAACGAATTGTCGATTGCAAAGACCGTTTGCCAAGCGGGCGAAAAGTAAAGTTGATCGAACACCACCTGCTCGGGAATACCCAGAATGAACAGGGATACCCCCGCCATCACATAAAGCGACAGGTCAGGCAGCAGCGACCCCAGCACAGCCGCCGCTAGGATTCGTCCGCGCGCAGGCCGCGCAAAGGCGGCAGCACCGATCAAAAGATGCGCGGGCGTGTTCATCCGGTCTTTCCCTTTGGGCTCAAATCAGGTCATTTGCGCGTCAACGTATAGGAGACGGCTATGGTTCGCGCCATCATGATTCAGGGTACCGGCAGCAATGTCGGAAAATCGGTTTTGGTCGCCGGGCTGGCCCGCGCCTATACCCGACGCGGGCTAAGGGTCGCTCCGTTCAAGCCACAGAACATGTCGAACAACGCCGCCGTGACCGAAAACGGGGGCGAGATCGGCCGCGCGCAGGCCCTGCAGGCACGCGCGGCCAAGCGGGCAACCCACACCGATATGAACCCGGTCCTGCTGAAGCCGGAAACCGATACCGGCGCTCAGATTATTGTTCAGGGCCAGCGCGCGGGCACCATGAAGGCGGGCGATTACCGTAAGGACAAATCCAAATTGCTGAGCGCTGCGTTAGAAAGCTTTGACCGGCTGTGCAATGACGCCGATCTGGTATTGATCGAGGGTGCAGGCAGCCCGGCGGAGACCAACCTGCGCAAGGGCGACATCGCCAATATGGGCTTTGCCTGCGCTGCCGACGTGCCGGTCGTTCTGGTGGGCGATATCCATCGCGGCGGCGTGATCGCACAGATCGTAGGCACTCAGGCTGTATTGGGCCCCGGTGATCTGGATATGATCTGCGGTTTTGCCGTCAACCGGTTCAAGGGCGATGTCGCGCTGTTCGACGAAGGGCGTGATGACATCGCTGCGCGCACCGGCTGGACCTGTCTAGGCGTTGTGCCGTGGTTCCACGACGCCTGGAAACTACCCGCCGAAGACATGATGGACATTCGTTCCCATAGCGGCGGTTCCTGCAAGGTTGTGGTGCCTCAACTGGAGCGCATGGCCAATTTCGACGATCTCGACCCCCTGTCCGCCGAACCGGGCGTCACGGTCGAGATCATCCCCGCCGGGCGTCCCCTGCCCGGCGATGCCGATCTTGTCCTGTTGCCGGGCAGCAAGTCTACCATCGGCGATCTGACCTATTTCCGGGCACAGGGTTGGGATATCGACCTTTTTGCCCATGTCCGCCGTGGCGGCCACGTGTTGGGCCTGTGCGGAGGTTACCAGATGCTGGGAAAAACCATTGCCGATCCCGACGGCGTGGACGGTCGCCCGGGCACTGTAGAAGGGTTGGGGCTTCTGGACGTGACCACCACGATGGCAGGTGAAAAGCAGGTCAATCTGCGCACAGCGCGCACGGTTCCCGAAAAAGAACCGGTTACCGGATACGAGATTCACATGGGCCGGACCGAAGGCCCCGATTGCGAACGCGCCTGGCTTGAGATCGAAAACCGTCCCGAAGGTGCCGCCGACCGGACCGGCCGCATTCGGGGCAGCTATCTGCACGGTATTTTCTCGTCCGATACGTTCCGCGCCCGTTATTTGAAACAGCTGGGCGCGACTTCGGACCTGTCATATGAGGACGGGGTTGAGGAAACGCTGGACGCGTTGGCCGACCATCTGGAACGGCATATGGATCTGGACCGCCTGCTGGATCTGGCCCGGCCGCCAAAACGTCCCTAAGGCCTAGTCCAGTTCCCGCTCGGCCAAAGCCCGGTAAATCTCACGCCGTACCATCTTACGAACATTGCGGGTGATACGCTGGCCTAGAACGCCCTGCAGTTCTTCGCGAACGACCTGAGCGATCAGGTCACGCAGCGCATCCTCGTTCATCGACAGTGTTCCGTCATCAACTTCCGGTTCAGCAGGCTGAGTCGGCTTAGTAGAGGACGACCCCGGATCGCGAATGAACGTCGCTTTGATTTCTGTCTGCGGCTGCTCAGGCGCAATTTCCGAAACGCTGGAATTCTGCGAGACGACAAACTCGTCCTCAGCATGCCATTCAAGCGCCTTGTTCGGCGTGCCGGAATAGGCGTCCTCGCTGTCGCCGTCCGGCTCCCACTGGTCCTCGGTCCGGGCAATTGCGGCCTCCAGCGCTTCGATCTTGGCGCTCAAGCTGCCAGCAAGGCCATCCTCAGAGTCGGGCTTTGGCTGCTGTTCGACCGCAGGCTCTGCGTGTTTGACAATATCGCAAGCGCGCAAAAGCATCGGCTTGACCGAGTCCTCGGCCTTGTAGGCCGCTTCCTTATTGTCAGGCTGAGGCGGCTCTGCCACCACCGTTTCATTAACCCGCAAAGCGTCGGTCAGAACCAACCTACTGGGTTTTCTGGAAAGGGTTGCTGCAACGTCGCCAGACGCTTTTCGGTCATCTTCGCTGACCAGACGTTTAATCGAGGACAGGACGTCCTCGATTCCCGCTTTTACGACTTTATCCGTCATTGTTCTCTACCGCTCTATCCTCAGGATCGAGTGTAACCAAACAAATCGGAGCTCACAACAGGTAGTATTGGCCCTTAGTCGCGACGCAACGCTTTGAGGACGCGATCCAGATCCCTGCTCTGCCTGCTGATCTGGGCCGGAGCCTTCTTCACCAGGTTGTAGTAGAGGGTCGGATCATAGATCTGTACGGCCAGACCCAGACGTTCTGCCGTCAACAAACCTTGCGCCTGCAGCAGCTGATACGCAGCACGAGACCGTTCGGTGCGCGAGGCGACCTCGGCCAATTGCGCGTCCAGTAAGTCTTGCTGAGCGTTCAGCACATCCAGAGTAGTCCGCGCACCCAATGTCGCCTCTTCCCGGATACCGTCAAACGCAACCTGTGAGGCGCGAACCCGTTCGGTCGACGCTCTCAGGCTTGCACTGGCGGCCTGGAAACCGGCATAGGCATCAGCAACACCCTGAGTGATGTCCTTCTGCACGTTCAGCAGGTTAGCACGCGACGCGTCCCGCGTGGCCATTGCCCGGCGTACGGTAGCCGCCAGGCGACCACCGGCGTAGATCGGCTGCTCTAAGCGCAGCGCAATGGTTGCGTCTTCAAGGCTGTCATCGTTGTCATAGCTCTCGCGGATACCTGCATCAGCGTTCAGCCTGACGTTTGGACCAAGGTTGGCACGCTGCTGCTCTACGAACAGATCAAGCGCACGCACCTGGTGCTGAGCTGCCTGAATGGCAGGATGGTTTCGCTGCGCGAGGCTGACGGCCTCACCTTCCGAGCGCGGCAGATTCGGCAGGCTCGGCTGACCGGCTGTACGCCCCGGCGCTTTGCCGACGGCGTTGACATATTCCGCCTGCGCAATGCTCAGGTTACCACGCGCGACCGCGAGGTCCGCTTGCGAGCTTGCCAACTGCGCCTGGGACAATGCGACGTCCGTCCGGGTCACCTCACCCACATCGAAACGGTCCTGCGAGGCCCGGAGTTCCTCAGCAGACACATCGACGTTGTTCAGGCGGATCTGCACGGTTTCTTCCTGAAGCAGCACACCCAGATAGGCGTTCAGACCGCGGAACAGGACCTGCTGTTCGACATCCAGCAGGGTCTGCCGTGTTGCCAGAACAGTTTCTTGTGCCGATTGCTTGCCCAAGACCGAGAAGCCGCCGTCATAAATGAGCTGGCTCAGCGTGAGACCGGTAAAAAAGTTGGCTGGTTCATTCCTGACCACGCCGACATCCGTCGAGGACCGCGTGTAATCCTGGCTGACTTCGACCGCCCAGTTGATGATTGGACGAAGCGCCGAAAGCGCAATCGCTACATCTTCATCAGCCGCACGCAGCAGCGCCCGGTTCTGTTCCAGCAAGCCGCTGGTATTATAAGCCCCAATGAATGCATCGGTCAGGTTGTCCGCCCAAACCGCACGACCCGGCACAGCACTCAGCGCAATTCCCGCTGTTAGTGCCAATGCCTTTACAAACTTCCCCCCCGTCCACGAACGCATAACGAAATCCTTCTCAAACCAAAATTACGCTGCCCTGAGTGCAGTTTGCGCGTTTGTTTTCAACTAATCAAGGCAGCAGAAAAATATGAAATCGAATTATAGCGAAAATGCACACTCGGCGCAAAAGGCCTGTAAAACCGGGGCGTTGGCGTTGAATGCATGACGCCACGTCACCCGCCCACCGGATTTGTGCCCAATCCGCACTGTTCCAAGCTCTCCTTCGACGAACAGACAGGCGATACGCCCGTGGTCCTTGAGCTGCGCAATCAGCGCTTCGGGCACCTGTTCGACCCCGCCCTGGATCATGATGACATCATAGGGGCCGTGCTCGGTCGCACCCTGATTCAGCGGGCCAACATGAACGATTGCATTGTCGGCCTCTGCCTCCATCAGAATCGTCTGCGCCTCAGCTGCGAGCGCTTCGTCCTCTTCCACGGCCACGACCAGCTGAGCCATGCGCGCCGCGACGGCAGTGGAATATCCCATCGCCGGAGCAATATCCAAAACGACCTCGTCATTCGAGATGTTCAGGACGTCCAACATTTTCGCCAGCGTCCGCGCCTCCAGCAGGCAGCGCCCGTTCCCCAGATCGATCACGCCCTCTGCATAGGCTGCTTCGCGTTGGGAATCCGGCACAAAATTCTCTCTCTGGACGGTTAGCATGGCGTCAATGATGGGGAATTTCGTGACATCCGAGGGTCGGACCTGCGTATCAACCATCGTACGGCGCCGGGTTGCGAAATCTGTCATTGGATCGCTCATGTTAGTCCCAAGTATGTCCGGCTTGTGCCATATCTTGGCGAAACCGGCAACGGCTTGGCGTTGAAAGTTTGGCCGGATTGCAGGAACTTGGTGTCGCACCGCGCCAAGTCACGACAGTTGGGCACAGATTTATGCAATCAACCCACTGGACGCCCCTGTCGAAAGGTGTTAAAACGCCTGTCACACCACGGCAAGTATTTGATTTTACTTGAAAAGGCGAGTTGGCGGAGTGGTGACGCAGCGGATTGCAAATCCGTGTACACCGGTTCGATTCCGGTACTCGCCTCCACTTTTCTCCAGTCGCGCGGCACCCTTTTTTCTCTATGCCCTATCCGGGCTGTTCGCGAACGTGTGTAGGATTTTGCCGTTGCAACACTGTTTACCGCGTTTTGGTAGGTCGAGAGCTTCACCGCCGTTAGCAGGCAAAGGCTGTGCAAAATAGCGACGCCTCTCCAGATAGATAGACACTTGTGGGGCGCTGAACAGCACGCACAGCGCATTCGAGAACACACCAGTTTTCTGCAAACCACAGTTGCATCGCTGCCCGACATCAGGCCGTTCACAGCAAGAACCCAGTCCAGATTTGTTGGAACTCGCTTATCGTCAATGAGCTCGGGTGATCGTTTTTTTTGAAGGGAAACTGAGGGGACGGCGGTCTTTCACCTTGACCGCCGTCCATCCGAGGCCAATCCGATTAGACGGAAAGCTGGTAGTAGGCCGTGATCAACACCGCGATGATGACAAGTTCAACGACCAGCGGCGGCACAACCGCCCTGTCAAACCCGTCCGACAGAATGCCGACAATGCGCCCAAAAGCGACAACTGCCATCAGGATCGCAACCGCCACATAGCCCAGCGTCTGGCCTGTGGTCAAACCGATGACCAGCAAAGCCACCGAGGCCAGAAACAGCCCACCGATCACCGAACGGATCGTGCTAAGCCCGGCGGTTCCCACCGGCTCGACAGCAAAGTTGGCCACCATACGTCGAGGGGCAAACATCGACATGATGCCAAGACCCGTCAGCATGAGGGTTGCAAGGATGACAAGCGTATTCATTGCGGTTTCCATTCCATTGCTCCTTTTGTTTCAAGCAAACTGGCGCAGCGCCTGATTGGCGTTGTCCTGAGTGGTGATGTCCGACAGGGCTCCATCAATGCCGGACTGATCCACGACTGGTCCGGTGGGATAGCCTGCTTGGCTGGCGTAGAAGTGGCCGGACCTGAATTCTGGATTCAGCAGCCCGTCCAGATACCGTTTTGCCCCTGTTTCGACGCTGTGCATTATACCGAACAATGGCATCAGCACTCCGCCCACATGTTTGAAGACGATGCGCTTCATCAGGGGCAGATTGTCAAAACCCGCGGTTCCGGTCGTACCGCCGGGGCTCATGGTGACAAATCGGATATGAGGGTGCTCGCGCGCCATCGCCCCCATCCACAGGGTCGCCGTCAGCTTGGCGTAGCCATAGGTCTGCATCGGGTCGCCCTCGGGGCCGAACTTGCTGCCGTCTGCGATCGATCTGAACTCTTCCACAGATCCGGCAGAGAGATCAGGACGGTGCATGCCCATCTTGGGAATACCCCGTGCGGCCTCGGACCCTGCGTAAAGGATCGTGGACGTCACCAGCTGACGCTCCAACAATTGGTCTACAAGCACCACGTGGCCCAGAACATTGGTCGCAAAGATATTGGTTACGCCATCTTTGGTAAGGCTA
This sequence comes from Ruegeria sp. ABF4_144, assembly GCF_056160045.1. Taxonomy (NCBI): domain Bacteria; kingdom Pseudomonadati; phylum Pseudomonadota; class Alphaproteobacteria; order Rhodobacterales; family Roseobacteraceae; genus Ruegeria; species Ruegeria sp. ABF4_144. Next base: position 933,213 of record NZ_JBSWWK010000001.1, on the reverse strand, counting down.
TTGGGCTGTCGCCCACCCGTGCCGCCTGCGTTCAGGATGACAGCATCAATCGGGGTGGAAAGCTCAGCCACCGCAGCGCGAACCGAGGCGGGATCGGTGACGTCCATGAGTACAATTTCAAAGATATTGCGCCCGGTCTCACGCTCAAGCGCGGATTTGGCGGCCTCGGCTTTGGTTCGATTGCGGCAGGCCAGATAGACCGTGGCGATGCCTTTCTGCAGCGCCAATTGTCGGGCAGCTTCGCGGCCCAGCCCGGCATTTGCACCTGTAATCAAAACAGATTGGATCTGGTTCATGAGTTGGTTTCCTTGAAGTCACGTATGATGTGACCAAGGTAAGGCGACATAAAATTGATCTGTAGATAGGCAAAACTGGACACAGTGCGTCAAAAATGAAACACATGGCGAATGTCGATCAAGGAAAGCCATTCCCTGAACTGGGATGACCTGAAGTACTTTCTGGCCGTTGCCCGAACCGGAACTCTTCGCGGTGGGGCTGACAGTATCCAGGTGAACCACACCACGCTGACGCGCAGATTATCCACCATGGAAGAGCGCGTAGGTGCCCGGTTGTTCGACCGATCGAAATCCGGTCTGGCGCTGACGCAGCTCGGTGAAGATCTGATGCCTCACGCGGAACGTGTTGAGGCGGAAATGGCCGCCGCATCGCGTGTCATTGTCGGCCGGGATGCGCAGCCTTCAGGTACCGTCTACGTCACCCTGCCCCACGGGCTGGCGATGACGTCGCTGATGGCCGACTTTACCGCCTTTGCCGAGCTTTACCCGGACATCACGTTGAACATGAATTTCACCAACGACATCCGCGACCTGATGCGACGAGAGGCCGATGTCTCATTGCGTGTGGCTGATGAGGTGACTGAAGATGTGGTCGGGCGAAAGCTCGTTCAGATGTCACAGGCAGCCTATTGCACGCGAGAATACGCCGAGCGGATCAGCGACAATGGCGGCGAAGGATTAAATCTGATCGGCTGGCACGAACCCGAAGAGGCGACCACGGCGAAATGGGTGAAAGACAGCTACTATCCAAAGGCCACTCTGAAACACCGGGTCTCTGAACTCGTTCCGTTGATCACATTGGCGGCCTCTGGTTTGGGTATGGCGTATCTTGCGTGCAATCTTGGCGACCGACATCCCAACCTGATCCGCGCGCCGTTTCAAAAGCCGATGCCGTATCGGAGCATCTGGCTTCTGCTGCATCGTGATCTTCGAAACACCGCACGGGTTCGGCTGTTTGTTGATTTCCTTGCCCAGCGGGTCAAGTCCAGACGAAATGAATTCTGGGTTACGGGAACAGAAACACACTGATAACCGCCATTCGCTCTGGGCTCATGTGACACAAAGCAAAGCAGCCGCTGGCTTTTTCAAAGCGAACGGCTGCTTCCGATACGAACTCTACTCAAGACTTCGAAGCCTTGGTTAGACCTTAGTTTTGGTCTCGGTGACTACCCCAAAGTATCTAGCACACGCTTGGCAACACTGGCCGATGATGCAGGGTTCTGTCCGGTAATGAGGTTGCCGTCTTGTTGCGTAAACGGAGCCCAGTCCTCAATGCTGATGAACTCTGCCCCGCGGTCCTTCAGGGTGTCTTCCAGCAACTGAGGCACCACTTGTGTCAAACCAACTGCATCCTCTTCAGAGTTTGTGAACCCCGTGACGCTACGCCCAGCCACGATATGTTGGCCGCTTTTGTCTTTGGCGTTCGCCAGAGCAATCGGTGCATGGCACACGGCTGACACGATTTTGTCCTGGCCCCAAAACTCCTCGATCAGTTGGATCGAGTGCGCATCTTGGACCAAGTCCCACATCGGGCCATGACCGCCGGGGTAGAAAACAGCGTCGTAATCAGAGGCGCTTACCTCGGACAGCTTCAGCGTGTTGGCAAGATCTACCTTGGCTGTTTCGTCTGCTTCAAATCGATCAGTGTCAGCGGTCCGGAAGTCTGCGGAACTGCTCTTGGGATCAAGCGGAGGTTGGCCGCCTTTCGGGGAGGCCAATGTTAGTTCGGCACCCGCGTCCAGGAACGCGTAATAGGGCGCGGCCAACTCTTCCAGCCAGAACCCGGTCTTTTCGCCGGTATCGCCAAGTGTATCGTGCGACGTCAAAACGATTAGGATTTTCTTGGACATGGTGTCTCCTATTGGGCTGAGGCGCAGCGTGCTGCGATCTACTTGATGGGGGACATATCGGGTGTTGTTGACCAGGTTCAATTGGGTATATTTGCAATGCTCTTTTGCTAGTGTGAAATAATGGGGTGCATTTTGTCGATCTGGGACGGTCTGGAAGAATTCGCAGCAGTGGCGCGCACGGGCAATTTTACCAAAGCCGCAAATCAACTGAACGTATCCACCTCACACGTTTCCCGGCGCATTCAGGCATTGGAAAACAAGTTGGGTGTAAAACTCATCGCACGCACAACACGTACCGTTCGACTGACTGAGGTAGGGATCGCGTATCAACGCAAGGTAAACGACTTGATCGCGGCGACCGAGGAAGCTCAGGACGCGATCTCGGGCGAGGTCAGTGAACTGGCCGGCCCATTGCGTGTCACGGCCGCAGGTCCCTTTGCCGAGCAAAACGTCATTCCGGAACTCATGCGTTTCGTTGAGGATCACCCCCTGCTGACCCTCACGGTGGATTTCAGCAATCGCTACGTCGATCTGATCGGAGAAGGGTATGATTTTGCCATTCGCTATGGTGCACTTTCCGACAGTTCGCTGATTGCGCGAAAGCTCTGCACGCGCAAATTGGCCTGCGCGGCCTCTGCCACCTACCTAGAACAACACGGAGCACCGGAAAGACCACAGGATCTCAGAGACCACTCCTGCCTTGTGACCACCAGCGACACGTGGATGTTTCGCGATCCCGAAAGCAAAGACCCCTTGCAGATCAGGGTCGGTGGCAGGTTTCGCTTTAACAGCATTCCGCTGATGCGCACGGCGCTCGAACGCGGGCTGGGCATTGCCTATACAGCGCACGAGAACATTCAGGACCTGGTTGCTGAAGGCAAAGTGCAGCTGCTGCTTGAGGATTTCGAAGATGCAGACGCCGCAAGAGCGCATTGGATTGTCTACCCCGACGGGCGTCTTTTGCCGCGACGCGTTCGTTTGGCCATTGATTTTCTACTAACCGCGTTTGAACCCAAGCGCCGGTAAGCGATTGGAGGAAAGGCCGAGAGTCACAGTTTGATGTCTACAAAGGTTGCCCGCTCGTCGAAATCCCGTCATTTGAACAGGTCTCGCAGGCAAACACATCCGGCGCGGAAAAAGGCGGCCCCTTCCGGGACAGCCCTTCGTTTGCTACTGATTGCACTGCACCGCCTGGTAGTTCACCCTGCCTGCTGGCCCTGCGGTATGACTTCGTACCCCGGCTCTTCGGGCTCGTCGTCCAGCATCTCGGGCGGGAACCCGGGGGCCGTGATGTTCAGACCGGTGGCTTCCTCTAACCGCTTGATAATGTTCGGTGACAGTTCGCGCTCACCGAAGCGGGCGATGCCATCTTCGAAGATTTTGATCATCACCGGGTTGATCTCCAACGGCACTCCGGCACGGTCTGCAACGTCCTGAAACAGACCGATGTCCTTTTTCACCAAATCCATCGTGAAAGAGATATCCCGCGATCCGTTCAGGATGACCTGGCTTTCGGTCTCATGCACGAAGGACGTGCCGGACGAGATTTTGATCGCCTCATAAGTGGTGTTGAGGTCCATTCCAGCAGCCTTGGCAGTTACCAGCGCCTCGGCGCAGGTGATCAGGTTGGCGGTGGCCAGATAGTTGGTCAGAACCTTCAGGACCGAGGCCGTGCCCAACTCACCTGTATGCAGCACACGCCGCCCCATCGTGATAAGGAACGGCAAAATCCGCTCGAATGTAGTACGGTCGCACCCTGCGAAGATCGAGATATTGCCGGTCGCCGCCCGGTGGCACCCGCCGGACACAGGGCAATCAACAGCGGCGCCGCCGCGTTCGATCACCATCGCGCCCAAGCGTTTGACCTCGGCCTCGTCGGTGGTCGACATCTCCATCCAGATTTTGCCGGATCCGACCTCGGGCAGCATCTGTTGCATGACGGCATCCGAGGCCGCAGGCGACGGCAGACAGGTTATAACCGCATCGCAATCCCGCATCATCTGCGCCGGGTTTTCCGCTGCTCTGGCACCTTGGGCTACAAATTCGGCCACCAGATCGGGGTTGAGGTCATGGACCGTCAGGTCAATCCCGTTGCGCAGAAGCGATCCCGACAGCTTGCCGCCAACATTGCCCAGACCGATAAATCCGACTTTCATATTACCCTCCCGAAGGTCGCTGTTTGCGCAAAGTATCGCTATTGCATGCCCAAAGCGTAAATGAATAATAACACGCATTATCGGCAAAATATTTTGGTGATAGATGGACCGACTTCCAAACCCCGCCTGGCTACGTAGCTTTGAATCCGCCGCACGCCATCTGAATTTCACCACAACCGCGCGGGAACTTGGCCTGACTCAGACGGCGGTATCACTGCATATTCGGTCACTTGAGGCCGAGCTGGGGCAAAAGCTGTTCACGCGGAACGCGCGGCGGTTGGAGCTGACAGAGCTGGGGCAATCCTATTCTCTGACTGTGCGACGCGCGCTGGCCGATATCGCCCTGTCCACCAACAGCCTGTTTGGCCCAGCCTCGCACCAGACCCTGACAATCCGGGCCGCGATTTCGACGGCAGCCTATTGGGTGGCCGCTGAACTACCGGACTTTACCGCACAACACCCGGACATTCCTATCCGTCTGGTCTCGCACATCTGGAACGACAGCGGAACACCCGGCGATGTGGATGTGGAAATCCGGCTTGGCTATGGCGACTGGCCCGGGGTGCGATCCGAAAAACTCACCGATGAAAAGCTGGTTCCGGTCTGCCGAGCCGGGGACGGCTCCCCGAAACTGAACAAAGGGCCGCTGGTTCATATCCTTGGGTACGAGGACAACTGGGCGCGGTATTTTCAGGCCAACGGCATTGCGCCTCCCGACCAACCGCCCCAGCATTCGGTGGATACGACGGTCGCGGCTCTGCAACTTGTGATGGCCGGCGCGGGGTATGCAACGATCCTGGAACGGTTCGCCAAAAACGCAATCCGGCAAGGTGCACCGATTGCGATAGCAGGCGCCGCGATTCCCTTTGCCCAGTCGCACTATCTGGTCAGCGCCGAACGGGCGACCCAGACCACAGCGGCGGCGGGTTTGTTCTGCGCGTGGTTGCGGGATCGGCTGGCAACAGATGCCGCGGATTGACCCAAGCTGGTCGCTTTTCCATTCCAAGAGGTTTCTGCCCCCGTCTCGCGCTTGACAAGGCCCCTGCCCGTGCCGCATGTCGCTTGCGTTGGTGTCCATCCCCGGATGGATGAAAAGGGAATGCGTCAGCGGAACTTCCGTCAAACGCAGCCGCCCCCGCGACCGTGACCGGAGAAGGTGCCCAAAGCCACTGGCCCAAAAGGCCGGGAAGGCGGGACACCTGCCAGAGCTCAGCCTCTGACATCCGCAAGCCGGGAGACCTGCCAGCACCCGAAGTTGTAACCGGGCGGGGTGTTCCGGTGTCGGGTCCATGTCGGAATACGTGGCCCGCATGAAACCCCGTCCCCCACGAATAGGTTTTGGGGGGATGAGAGACATGACTGAGACCACACCAGTGGAATTGCTGGTTTGTACCACTTGCCGTCGTGGCGTGCCTGTCGAGGATGACTCGCAGCGACCGGGCACCTTGCTGCACAAAGCATTGGAAGACGCTGGTTTGCCCGAAGGCATCGAACTGAAACCAGTTGAGTGCCTTTCAAACTGTGACCAGGGCTGTTCGATCGTTTTACGCGGCGGGCCCTCGCGCTGGACCTTCGTGTACGAAAACCTGAATGAAACCGACCACGTCGAAACCATCATCGAAGGTGTGACCAAGTATCTGGCCACCGAAGATGGCTTGGTCAAATGGCGTGAGCGCCCAGAGCATTTCCGCAAGAACTGTGCGGCCCGTATTCCCCCGATTGGAGCTTAAAATGTCAAACCTCGAAAAACTCCCTGTTACTGTGATCACCGGCTTTTTGGGCTCGGGAAAGACTACGCTGGTCAAGCATCTGATGCAGAATCCCCAGGGCAAGCGTCTGGCCGTGGTCGTCAACGAGTTCGGCGATGTCGGTGTCGATGGCGATATCCTGAAATCCTGCGCCATCCCGGATTGCCCAGCGGAAAACATTATGGAACTGGCCAATGGCTGCATCTGCTGCACTGTTGCCGATGACTTCATCCCCACTATCGAGGCGCTGATGGCGCTAGAGCCACGCCCCGATCACATCCTCATCGAAACATCCGGTCTCGCCCTGCCCAAACCGCTGCTGAAGGCGTTCGACTGGCCCGATATCCGGTCCAAGATCACTGTCGATGGCGTAATCGCTTTGGCCGATGCCGAAGCCGTCGCCGCTGGTCGTTTTGCTCCGAACGTTGAAGCCGTGGACGCCCAGCGTCTGGCCGATGACTCGATCGACCACGAAACGCCCTTGTCCGAGGTGTTCGAGGATCAGATCTCTTGCGCTGATATCATCCTGCTGACCAAGCCTGATCTGGCGGGTTCTGAAGGCGTTGCCAAAGCGAAGGCGATCATTGCAGCCGAGGCTCCACGCCCGCTGCCCGTGGTTGAAGTGGCCGAAGGTGCGGTGGACGTGCGCGTTGTGCTGGGTCTGGAAGCCGCCGCCGAAGACGACATGGACGCCCGTCCGTCGCATCATGACGGCCACCATGATCACGAGCATGACGATTTCGAAAGCATCATCGTCGAACTGCCGGAACAGACCGACCCCGCCGATCTGGTCGCCAAAATCGAACGCTTGGCCAATGAGCTGAACATCCTGCGCGTCAAAGGCTATGCCGCCGTTGAAGGCAAACCGATGCGTCTGCTGGTGCAGGCTGTTGGTGCCCGCGTGCGTCACCAGTATGACCGTCCGTGGGAGCCCGGTGAAGAGCGCCGCTCGCGTCTGGTGGTCATCGCCGAGCATGACGACATCAAAGAGGCAGCTATCCGCGATATCCTCGTGGGCCTGACCGAGGCCGCCGAGTAAGCCATGCACGTCGTCTTCCGCGAAAGCCACGGGTTAGAAGAAACCGAAACCCCGACCGATCTGGGCCAGAGCCCGGCGGATCTGGTGGTGCTGTCCTTTTCTGACAGCGACCTTGGCGCTTTCGCGGCAGGCTGGCATCGCGGTGGCGGCCCCGAGGGGCGGATGCCCACGATGCGGCTGGCCAATCTGACCGCGCTGAAACATCCTCTGTCCGTTGACACCTATGTCGAACAGACGCTGGAGGGCGCAAAAGGCATCCTGATCCGCCTGATCGGCGGCGTGCCTTACTGGTCGTACGGGTTGCAGCAGGTTCTGGCGTTGGCGCAGACCAAGGGCATTGCGCTGGCAGTACTGCCCGCAGATGGTCGTGAAGACACGCGGTTGGATGACTATTCCACACTGCCCGTCTCGACTCTGCGCCGCTTGGCGCATCTGTGCGATACCGGTGGAGAGGTCGCCGCACAAGCCGCTTTGGCGCAGATGGCGCTGGCGGCGGGTCTTTATGCCGGTCCAGTGATGGGGGCTAAAACCCTGCCCGACTGCGGTGCATGGTGCCCGGATCGTGGCGTGATCCCGGCGGAAGCTGCCTTCTCAAGCAACGCGAAACGCATAGTCGTCACCTTTTACCGCGCCTATTTGACTTCGGCAGACACAGCTCCGGTCGCGGCCTTGATCCGAAGCTTGCGCAATCGCGGGTTCGAGGCTGTGGGCATGTTCGCCCCGTCCCTCAAAGCTCCCGCAGCTGCCGAATGGCTGCGCGAAAACATCGTCGGTTTGGAACCTTCGGCGATTATCAACGCCACCTCTTTCTCAGGCAAAGGCGCGTCAGGCACCTCGCCGCTGGACGCGGCGAATGTGCCGGTCTTTCAGGTCGCCCTCGCCACGTCCCGCCGCAAAGCGTGGGCCGAGGCGGAACGGGGCCTCTCACCCGCCGACCTCGCCATGCATGTAGTGCTGCCCGAAGTGGACGGCCGCATTTCGGCGGGCATTGCGTCCTTCAAGGAACCGGGTAAACGCGATCCGCATCTGGAATACTCCCGCTTCGCCCACCGGGCTGAAGCCGAGCGGATCGAAGCCATCATCGATCGCGTCACCGGGTGGCTAAACCTGAACGACAAGCCCAAAGCAAATCAGATCCCGGCGCTGGTGCTCTCCACATACCCCGGTAAAGACTGGCAAATGGCCCATGCTGTAGGCCTTGACGCGCTGGCCTCGGCCGAGGCAATGCTGTCAGACCTTCAGGGCGAGGGGTATGACACCGCTCCGGCGGAACCCATTGCCGAGACCCTGCCAGACGCTCGCCTTGCCTGGCCATTGGACGCCTATCAGGCCGCTCTGGCGGAGATGCCTGAACAATTGCGCGTGGATTTGCAAAACGTCTGGGGCACCCCCGAGGACGATCCGACCTTCGCGGATGGTGCGTTCCATTTCACCGCCCTGCGTCGTGGCAAAGCTCTGATTGCACTACAACCTGAACGCGGCACACCCGAACTTCGCGATGACGATTATCACGACCTGTCGCGCACCCCGCGCCACAGCTATGTCGCCTTCTATCTGTGGCTCCGTACGGGATTGGGCGCGGACGCCCTGATCCATATCGGCGCCCATGGCACGCTGGAATGGCTGCCCGGCAAATCTGTCGCGCTTTCCCATGAATGCTGGCCCGAAGCGCTGATCCGCGATCTTCCGGTGATCTACCCTTTTATCGTCAACGATCCCGGCGAAGCAGCGCAAGCCAAGCGCCGGATTGGGGCCGTTACGCTTGGCCACATCCCACCCGCCCTAAAGGAAAGCGGAACGCCGGATCGGATGGTACGGTTGGAATCGCTGCTGGATGAGTTCTCGAACGCAGACGGGCTGGACCCCAAGCGCCGCGACCGCTTGCAGGAAGACATCCGCGATGAGGCGCAATCCATCGGGCTGGAAAGCGATCTGGGCCTCGATCAGGCCACCTGCACCGCCGAGGCGATCACCCGCATCGACCGCTTTGTCTGTGACATCAAGGAAAGCCAATTCGGCGACGGTCTGCACATCTTTGGCCGCGTACCCGAGGTAACCGGAAACTTTGACCCAGCGCCCTCGGCCCATGCCGAGCGCAACGGCCTGATCGACGCGCTGGCTGGAAAACGGATTGAAGCCGGTCCATCCGGCTCTCCCTACCGCGGTCGTTCAGACGTGCTTCCGACCGGGCGCAACCTCTACACCACCGACCCGCGATCCGTACCGACCCGTGCAGCCTACACCCAAGGGGTGAAACTCGCCGAGGAACTGGTGCGGCGCCACCTGCAGGAAGAAGGCGACTACCCCAAGGGTCTGATCGTCGATCTGTGGGGTTCGGCCACCATGCGGACCGCTGGCGAAGAATTCGCCATGGCATTGCACCTGCTGGGCGTGAAGCCGGTTTGGGACAAAGGCTCGGAACGGGTTTCGGGCATCGAAGTACTGCCCATCACCGACCTCAGCCGCCCGCGCCTGGACGTGACGCTGCGCGTCTCGGGGTTGTTCCGCGATGTGTTTCCGACACTTTCCGCTCTGTTCGGTCAGGCCGTGCGGGCACTGGCGGGCCGGGATGAAGCTCAGGATTGGAATCCGTACGCCGGTCAGGCCCCTGCCGCCCGCGTCTATGGCCCTGCCCCCGGCAGCTATGGCCTGAACATGACCCACCTGTCTGAGACCTACACGGATGAGGCACGAGCTCAGGCCGGTGAAGCCTGGTTGGAGGCCAGTTCCTTCGCGCTTGAAGGCGAGCATATCGCACAAGACAAAGAGGGCATCACGCGGCGTGTCGCAAGTGCCGACAGCTTCGTTCATCTGCAGGACCTGACCGAGACCGACCTGCTGTTGGCCAATGACTATGCGACGCACGAGGCCGGATTCGCTGCCGCCAAGAAGATCACCGGCGGCACGGCGCAGCTCTATCATCTGGACAACACGAACCCAGAGAACCCACGCGCCCGGACACTGCCCGAAGAGATCAGCCGCGTCGTCCACGCCCGCGCTGCCAACCCCGGCTGGATCGCGGGGATGCAGCGGCATGGGTTCCGGGGTGCTGCCGAGATCGCGGCGACGTTGGACCACATGGCATCCTTCGCGCATCTGTCCGGAACGGTGGCACCGCATCTATTCGATCTTTACCATGACGCCACGCTGGGTGACGCCGAGGTCGATGCCTTCCTGCAAGAGGCCAACCCGCAGGCACATCAGGCCATGAAGGACAGGTTCCTGGCGCTGCTAGAGGCTGGGCTGTGGAACACACGCCGCAATTCGATCCGAGCAGATCTGGAGGGGCTGAGATGAGCGCCCCCGTTGTTCAAGGCTGGTGCCCCGGCGCTCATCGCCCGATGATGTCGGGCGACGGGCTGGTGGTACGTGTACGTCCTCGGCTGGCCCGGCTAAGCGCGGCGCAGGCGCTTGGCCTGTGTGAACTGGCGGACCGCTATGGCAACGGCACTATCGACCTGACCAACCGCGCCAACCTGCAATTGCGTGGCGTGAAAGAGACCGATCATCAGCCACTGCTGGAGGAACTGGCAGCGCTGGACCTGCTGGACGCCGAACCCGGCATCGAAGTGCGGCGCAATATCCTTGTCTCGCCTTTGTATGCAACCGGAGACGTGACCGCTCGATTGACACAACAATTGATCAACCGGCTGAGCGAACTGCCTGCCCTGCCCGCGAAGTTCGGCTTTGCCGTCGATACCGGCCCTGAACGTCTGCTGGCCAGTGACTCCGCAGATATCAGGATCGAAACCGGTACCGAGGGGCTGATCCTGCGCGCCGACGGCTGTGACACCGGGTGCCATGTGGCAGAAGCGGACGCCATCGACCGAGTGATCGCCTTGGCCGAGTGGTTTGCCGAACACTTTACGCCCGAAACACGCCGGATGGCGCGCGTGGTTGCGGCGCAGGGCTTGCCGCAGAATTGGCTGGGCAGTGTACCAGCCACCATCGGCGCGCCACTGCAACCCGGTGCCTGTGATCTGGGCGCGATGTATGGCGCGGCCTTCGGGCAATTGCCCGCGCGGCGTCTGTTCGGCCTGATCGAAGATACCGGCGCATCCGCCCTGCGGGTAACCCCGTGGCGGCTGATCCTGCTTGAAGGCGGGGCGGCGATCCCTGCATCAGCCTTTGTGACCGACAGCACCGACCCGCTGATGACCACCGACGCCTGCCCCGGTGCACCGTTTTGCCCGCAGGCGCAGGCAGCAACCCGCGACATCGCCCGCGCATTGGCGCCACGTGTCAGCGGCAGTCTGCATGTCTCAGGCTGCTCTAAGGGATGCGCCCGAATGGGTGCGGCAGATGTCACTTTAGTCGGCCATGATGGACGATTTGATCTTGTCAAACAGGGCCGTGCGGGGGATGAGCCCAGCCAGTACGGCCTGACCGAAGAAACACTTATGACCATGGACTTCACCTGATGCCCTATGAATACGAAACCGACGGAGCAGCTATCTATAAGGAAAGCTTTGCCACCATCCGGTCCGAGGCTGAGCTGGCCCGGTTCGACGCTGACGAAGAGCAGGTCGCGGTCCGCATGATCCACGCCGCCGGGATGGTCGGGTTGGAAGAGTTCGTGCATTTCTCCCCGGGTTTTGTGGCTACTGCCCGCACCGCGCTGGAAAACGGTGCACCGATCTTGTGCGACGCGCGCATGGTCAGCGAAGGCGTGACCCGCTTTCGCCTGCCTGCCGACAACGAGGTGATCTGCACCCTGCATGACGAACGCGTGCGCCCTCTGGCAGCCGAGATGAGCAACACCCGGTCCGCCGCGGCGCTGGAACTGTGGCGCCCGCATCTGGAAGGTGCTGTGGTCGCCATCGGCAACGCCCCCACTGCGCTATTCCACCTGCTGAACATGCTGGAAGACCCCGATTGCCCGCGTCCCGCTGCCATCATCGGCTGCCCTGTGGGCTTTGTCGGCGCGGTCGAATCCAAAGACGCTCTGTGGGAGGCGCAGCCAGTGCCGTCCTGCATCGTCAAAGGCCGTCTGGGCGGCAGCGCTATCACCGTCGCCGCTGTCAACGCCATCGCGAGCCGTGCCGAATGAGCGCGGGCAAGATATTCGGCGTGGGCCTTGGCCCCGGTGACCCGGACCTGATGAGCGTCCGCGCCGACCGCCTGTTGCGCAGCGCCCGCCACGTGGCGTTCTTCCGCAAGCCGGGCCGCAGCGGTCAGGCGCGTAAGATCGTCAACGGTATGATTCCCGGCGACGCGGTGGAGTTCCCGATGGAATACCCCGTCACCACCGAAATCCCGCTGACCGATCCGCGTTACAACGAATTGCTCTCGGCCTTTTACCAAGACTGCGCCGCACATCTGAAATCCCTGTCGGATCAGGGCGAAGACGTGGTGGTACTGTGTGAGGGCGACCCGTTCTTCTACGGCTCTTTCATGCACCTTTATAGCCGCTTGCGCGATGAAGCTAATGTTGAAGTCGTGCCCGCCATCACCGGCATGTCCGGCGCGTGGACGGCGACCGGCGATCCGATCACTTGGGGCGATGACGTGCTGACCGTACTGGTCGGCACCCTGCCCGAGGACGATCTGGCGCAGCGCATGGCCCAGACCGACGCTCTGGTCGTGATGAAGATCGGGCGCAATATCGACAAGGTGAAACGGGCTCTGAAAACGGCTGGTCTGTATGACCGGGCGTGGATCGTGGAATTTGCGCAGATGCCAAACCAAACGGTGACAAAACTGTCAGAGGCCTGTGACAAGGTCACCCCCTATTTCTCGATCATCATCGTGCATGGTCAGGGGCGGCGCCCATGAGCGGCTGGGTCAAGATCGCGGGTCTTGGACCGGGTAACGAAGACCTGGTGACGCCCGAGGTGTCCGCCGCGCTGGCCGAGGCCACCGATATCGTTGGTTACATCCCTTACGTCGCGCGCGTGGCTGAACGCCCTGGGCTGACGCTGCACGCCAGTGACAACCGGGTCGAGATCGACCGCTCGCGGCACGCGCTGCAGATGGCGGCCGAAGGCAAACGCGTGGTTGTGGTCTCGTCAGGCGATCCGGGCGTATTCGCGATGGCAGCCGCGGTTTACGAGGCGTTGGAGAACGGCCCCGCCGAATGGCGTAACATTCCCATCGACGTCCTGCCCGGCATCACTGCGATGCTGGCGGCGTCGGCTCGGGCCGGTGCGCCTTTGGGGCATGATTTCTGCGCCATCAACCTCAGCGACAACCTGAAGCCCTGGTCTCTGATCGAAAAACGCCTGCGCCTTGCCGCGCAGGGGGATTTCGCGATGGCGTTCTATAACCCGCGCTCAAAATCCCGCCCCGAAGGCTTTGTGAAAACGCTGGAAATCCTGCGTGAAGAATGCGAGCCCGAGCGCCTGATCCTGTTTGCCCGCGCTGTTTCCCGCGCAGATGAAGCAATCCGGATTTCAACACTGGCCGAGGCGACGCCGGATATGGCCGACATGCAGACAGTGGTCATCGTCGGCTCCTCCCTGACCCGCGTGATTGAGCGGGACAGCGCCCCGATCGTCTATACCCCGAGGTTCACACCGGAATGAGCCAACCAGTCCAGAACCTGAGCAACATTCGACAGTTCCGTCCGCTGCGGCAGTGCCGGACGGTCGATCATCAGCACCGGCACGCCCAGCGCCCGCGCGGCGTCCAGCTTGGCGCGCGCGCCGGTACCGCCTGCGTTCTTGGACACAACCAATTCAATCCCATGCTGCTGCATCAGCGCCCGGTCATCCGCAACGGTGAACGGTCCGCGCGAGACTACCACGTCACAATTCGGCAATGGCAACTGTCCGGGCTCGTCAACCAAACGCAGCAAGTAGCGGTGCTGGGGCTGGGCGGCAAAGTCCTCAAGATGCATTCGTCCAACGGCCAGAAATACGCGCTGCGGCTGGCCGGGCAGAGCGGCGACCGCACCGTTGATATCCGCAACGTGAAGCCATCTGTCACCGTCCTGCGCTTCCCATGCCGGGCGGGTCAGCGCGGCCAATGGCACTTGGGCCGCGCGACATGCTTCGACGGCGTTCCCGCTCATCTGCGCGGCAAAGGGATGGGTGGCATCGACCACATGGCTAATCGCGTGGTCGCGCAAGTAGCTTGCCAACCCTTCAACACCGCCAAACCCACCGACACGCACCGGCAAGGGCTGCGGGCGCGGATTTTCAACGCGCCCGGCATAGGAATAAGTGGACGGAATACCCTGTTCGACCACAGCTTTGGCCAGTGCGGTGGCCTCGGTCGTGCCGCCAAGGATCAGGAGGTGTGTCATGCATGAAGCTCCGTGGCTGACCGTTCTGGGCTTGGGCGAACATGGACTGGATGGCCTGCCGCCCGCAAGCCGTCAAGTGCTGGAGCGCGCTGAAATTATCATGGGCCCGCCGCGCCACTTGTCATTGGTGCCCGAGACCACCGCACAGCGGGTCGAATGGCCAGTGCCTTTCGCCGACGGCCTGCCGATTTTGACCAAGTTTCGGGGGCAACCAACTGTTGTTCTGGCCTCGGGCGATCCGTTCTGGTTCGGTGCGGGTTCGGTCATCGCGCGCAATTTCGAAGCCGGGGAATGGGCTGCCCTGCCCGGCCAGTCGACCTTTTCGCTGGCCGCTGCACGGCTGGGCTGGCCGCTGGAAAGCACGTTGACCTTCGGCCTGCACGCCGCACCGCTGACCCGGCTGCGGCCACATCTTGCACGCGGCCTGCACGCGATCCTGCTGCTGCGCAACGGCGCGGCGGTGGCAGAACTCGCAACCTACCTGACCGAGACCGGCTTTGCGGACACGCGCCTGCACGTGATGGAGGCGCTCGGCGGCCCTCGCGAAAGATCGCGCTCTGTGTCCTTGACCGAAGCGCTTTTGGGTGGCTTCGACCACCCCGTCTGCGTCGGGCTTGAAGTCGCGGGCGAAGGACGCGCATTCCCGAAAGCCTCGGGCAAACCGGATGAAATTTTCGAAACCGACGGTCAGATCACCAAACGTCCGGTACGTGCGCTGACGCTGTCGGCACTGGCCCCGCAGCGGGACGAGCATCTGTGGGACATCGGCGGCGGCACCGGCTCGATCAGCATTGAATGGCTGATGTGTGACCCGACTTTGACAGCCACCACCATCGAGCCCCGAGCGGACCGCGCCGAGCGTATCCGTAGAAACGCCGACGCGCTGGGACAGGACCGTCTGAATGTAGTCCACGGCACTGCGCCGGATGCTCTGACGGGGCTAACCCCACCTGATGTCGTCTTTATCGGCGGCGGACTCAGCGCCGACTTACTGGCGTGGCTCAACGATACTTTGCCCGCAGGTACGCGGCTGGTCGCCAATGCAGTGACGCTGGAAAGCGAGGCGTTGCTGGCGCAATGGCACGAGCGACTCGGAGGCGAACTGCTACGGATCGAGTTAGCGCAGGCTGGTGCCCTAGGCCCCCGGCGCGGGTGGAAATCTGCGTATCCCGTAGTGCAATGGAGCGTTACCCTATGATCGTCGCGGGTCTGGGATTTTCATCGACGGCCTCGGTAGAGAGCCTGCGGGCAGCCTTCAACCGGGCCAGCGCCGACTTGCAAGTTGAGGCGCTGGCAACAGTCGCTGACAAAGAAGGCCACGTCGCGCTGACCGAATTCGCAGCATCCACCGCCCTGCCGCTGCATTTCGTCGCGCCAGCCGATCTGGCTGGGCAGCGCACCCTTACCTGCTCGAACCGCAGCCGCGCCACCTACGGCACCGGCAGCGTGGCCGAAGCATCCGCCCTTGCCGCTGCCGGTTCCGGCGCGCGGCTAACCTCACCCAGACATATCTCGGACGACCGGCTTGCAACCTGCGCCGTCGCCATCGGAGGACAAACATGACCGTTCATTTCATCGGCGCCGGACCGGGCGCTGCCGACCTGCTGACCTTGCGTGGGCGCGATATCATCGCCTCGTGTCCGGTGTGCCTGTATGCCGGATCGCTGGTGCCCGAGGAAATCCTGGGCCATTGCCCCGAGGGGGCAAAGATCATCAACACCGCCCCGATGGATCTGGATCAGATCATGGCCGAGATCGAAACGGCGCATAAAGCTGGTCAGGATGTAGCGCGGTTGCATTCAGGCGACCTGTCGGTCTGGTCGGCGATGGGTGAACAACTCCGCCGCCTTAAAGAGATGGGTATCCCGGTCAGCGTGACCCCAGGTGTGCCGTCTTTTGCCGCTGCGGCGGCAACTCTTGGAACCGAACTGACACTGCCCGGACTAGCGCAATCGGTGGTTCTGACCCGGACACCTGGACGTGCGTCGTCGATGCCTGAGGGTGAGACGCTGGAAAACTTCGCCCGTACCGGGGCGACTCTGGCCATTCACCTGTCGATCGGCAATCTAGACAAGGTGATCGCCGACCTGACCCCAGCCTATGGTGCGGATTGCCCGGTGGCTGTGGTCTACCGTGCCAGCTGGCCGGATGAGCGGATCATCCGCGCCACTCTGGCCACGCTGAAAGACGCGCTGGACGAGAGCATTTCGCGCACTGCACTGATCCTGGTTGGGCCTGCACTGGCCGGAGAAGGCTTTGACGAAAGCTGCTTGTATTCCAAGGATTACGACCGCCGCTATCGTCCGCAAAGCGCCGACAGCCCGTGGTCAAGCTGGAGCCATGGTGATGACTAACCCTCCGGGTCTTCTGATTTCCGCGCCCTCTTCGGGGACCGGCAAAACCACTGTCATGCTGGGCCTGCTGCGGGCATTGGCGGAGGACGGATTGAATGTTCAGCCCTTCAAAAGCGGACCGGACTATATCGACCCTGCTTTCCACCACGCGGCGGCGGGGCGCGCCTCGTTCAATCTGGACAGCTGGGCCATGGGTGATCCACTGCTAGGGGCCATTTCGGCTCAGGCCGAAGGGGCTGATATCGTGGTCGCTGAAGGCTCGATGGGGCTGTTCGACGGTGTCGCCAAACCCGGAGAGCTTGGTCATGGGTCAAGCGCCGAGACTGCGCTGCGGATGGGCTGGCCTGTGGTGCTGGTGCTGGATGTTGGTGGTCAGGCACAATCGGCTGCGGCCACTGCGCTGGGGTTCCGGATGTATAACCCGGATCTGCCATTCGCAGGTGTGATCCTGAACCGATGCGCCAGCCCCCGGCATGAGCGTTTGACGCGGCTAGGGATGGAACGCGCAGGCCTGCCGGTGCTGGGCGTGCTGCCCCGTCGCGGTGACCTGACCCTGCCCGAAAGGCATCTGGGTCTGATCCAGGCGGTTGAGCATCCCGATCTGGAAAGCGCGATTGCCGGCTACGCGGCGTTTCTGCGCGAACATGTGGATTTGGAGGCCATCAAGGCGGCGGCTTCCTCAGGCCCGAAGGGGCCATCGTCAGCCGCGCTGCCGCGCCCTCCGGCGCAACGGATCGCGTTGGCCCGGGATGCCGCATTTTCCTTTACCTATCCGCATCTGCTGGAAGGCTGGCGCGCCGCAGGAGCCGAGATTCTGCCGTTTTCACCGCTGGCAAATGAGGCCCCGGCGGAGGATGCCGATCTGGTCTGGCTGCCCGGTGGATACCCCGAATTGCACGCCGGTACGCTGGCCGCAGCCGAGACCTTCTTGACCGGGCTGCGTAAGCACGCGGAAACCAAACCTGTTCATGGGGAGTGCGGTGGGTATATGGCTCTGGGTCAGGCGCTGATCGACAAGGAAGGTGTACAGCACCAGATGGCCGGTCTGTTGGGGCTGGTGACCTCGTATGAGAAGCGCAAGTTCAACCTTGGTTATCGCAAGGCGGAACTGTTGGCGCCGATGCCCGGCTTCACGTCAGGTGCGGCTTTGCGTGGACATGAGTTCCACTACTCCTCGATTGTCGAACAACCCGATGCGCCGCTGGCGCGGGTTTTTGATGCCGAAGGGGCCGAGGGTCCGCAAACCGGTTCGGTACGCGGCAACGTCACCGGCACCTTCTTTCACCTGATTGCGGAGGCCACAGCATGAGCGGCTTCGTTTCCTTTATCGGCTCAGGCCCCGGTGATCCGGAACTGCTGACGCTGAAAGCCGTCGACCGGATGCAGACGGCCGACGCGGTGCTGTTTGACGACCTGAGCAGCGGCCCGATTCTGGAGCATGCACGCAAGGATTCGGATCTGGTCGGCGTGGGAAAACGCGCCGGGCGGCCCTCGCCCAAGCAGGATCATGTCAGCCGCCTGTTGGTGGACTATGCCAAGACCGGTGCCCGCGTGGTGCGGCTGAAATCCGGCGATGGAGGACTGTTCGGTCGGCTTGAAGAAGAGCTGGTCGCCCTGCGCGAAGCCGGGATTGAGTACGAGATCATCCCCGGCATCCCTTCGGCCGTGGCCGCCGCAGCGGCGGCTGGCATTCCTCTGACGCGGCGCCTGACCGCCCGTCGGGTGCAATTCGTCACTGGCCATGATGTCAGTGGCCAACTGCCCGATGATCTGAATCTGTCTGCGTTGGCCGATCCGGATGCGACAACCGTCGTATTCATGGGCAAGCGGACATTCCCCCTGTTGGTCAAGACATTGCACGAGCATGGCCTGCCGCTGGACACGCCGGCGCTGATGGCTGAATCCGTTTCGACCCCTGACCAGAAACTGCATCGCGCAACAATCGGCGCGTTGTCGGAAAAACTGGCAAATGAGATCGGCACCGCCCCGGCGCTGATCCTTTACGGCCCGCTGGCAGAGATTGACGATGTATGATCTGACACTGATCGGTATCGGTACTGGCAACCCGGATCACGTGACCTTTCAGGGCGCGCAAGCGATCCGCGATGCAGACCTGATCCTGATCCCCCGCAAGGGTGAGAACAAAGCCGATCTGGCCGGATTGCGGGAAGAGATCATCGGCGCCGTGACTAACACGCCACCTCAGATCGCTTATTTTGACATTCCCAAGCGTCGCTCAGATGACGGATATCTGCGTGGTGTGGATGAATGGCACGATGCGATTGCCGTGCGCTGGCGCGAAGCGATCCAAGCCCACCCGGACGCGAAACATGTGGCGCTGCTGATCTGGGGCGACCCGTCGCTGTATGACAGCTCACTGCGGATCGCCTCGCGTTTGGACCCCAAGCCGGAAACCCGAGTGATCCCCGGCATCACCGCCCTGCAGGCGTTGACGGCAGCCCATGCGATTCCGATTAACGACCTGGGTGCGTCTTATGTCGTCACCACTGGCCGTCGTATCCGGGATGAAGGGTGGCCGGTAAATGCCTCGAAAGTGGCGGTTATGCTGGATGGCGAATGCTCATTCCAAAGCCTTAAGATGCAGGACTATGACATCTGGTGGGGCGCTTATGTGGGCATGAAAGAGGAACTGCTGATCAAGGGCCCCATGGCCGAAGTGGCGCAGCAGATTCTGGACACCCGCGCCCGCGCTCGGGCCGATCACGGCTGGATTATGGATATCTATTTGCTGCACAAACGCACGGAATTGTGAGAGCGTCGCTCGCCGTTCTCTGTCACCAATACAACCAGTCATGATGCCGGAGGTTTCACGAATGCGTTTTCTATGGGCTTTGCTTTGCTGTCTAACGCTGCCTGCCTGGGCCGATGAGCCCCTGTCCGGCTGGGCGGTTTATCCAACCGACAAAAGCTATGAAAACCTTGTGGCCGACACCAAGGCAGCGGTGAAAGAGAACGGGCTGATTGTTGTTACTCAGGCCGGGCCAACCAAGGCGGCAGCCGCGCGGGGCATCATCATACCGGGCAATCTGGTGATCGGTGCCTTCAACAACGACTACGCGGTACGCGTTTTGGAAACCTCGGTCCGGGCGATGATCGAGGCCCCGATACGGTTCTACGTCACCGAAAACGAGGACGGCTCAGCAACCCTGTCTTACAAAACACCCAGCTTTGTATTCGCACCTTATGTGTATGAAGGCGGTGAACCGTTAAGCGACATAGCCTCAGAACTTGACACAAAGTTTCAAGCGGTGGCGGAATCCGCAGTCAAATAGTCACACTGACGTGAACCTGCTTGCGTCCGGGCGCGTCCTCCGCAATTTCCTTTACAACACGAATTTCGGAGCTTGATTGATGCAGGACCTGTCCCCCCGTGCGGCTGATCTATTGGCCCAACGTCTCTATGAGGCTGGATGCCGCCACGCCTTTGGTATGCCCGGAGGCGAGGTTCTAACGCTGGTCGACGCGCTGGAGCAGGCGGGGATCACCTTTCACCTGACCAAACACGAAAACGCCGCGGGCTTCATGGCCGAGGCCGTGCATCACCGCGACGGCGCGCCTGCGATTCTGGTCGCCACCCTCGGCCCCGGCGCGATGAACGGAATCAACGTGGTCGCCAACGCGCTGCAGGACCGGGTGCCAATGATCGTACTGACCGGTTGCGTCGATGCAGATGAGGCGCTGACCTATACCCATCAGGTCATGGATCATGCGCAGGTCTACCGCTCGATCACCAAGGGGACGTTTATTTTGACCGCGCAAGGGGCGGATATCGTGGCTGACAAGGCGGTATCGCTGGCCAACCAACCGCGTCCCGGTCCGGTGCACATCGACGTGCCGATCTCGGTCGCGGATATGCGCGTATCTGGGGTAAAGCGCCGCCGCTTGACCAAACCCGCTGCCGTCGCGCCCGAAGGGAATTGCGTTGAAAAAGCCCGCCGTTGGGTTGCCGACGCAGAGAGGCCAATTGCGATTGTGGGGCTGGACGTGCTCTACGACGACTCGCGCAATGTGGTGCAGGCGTTTCTGGAACATTTCAGCATTCCCTTTGTGACCACTTACAAGGCCAAGGGTGTGGTGCCCGAGGATCATCCTCTGTGCCTTGGAGGTGCGGGCCTGTCGCCGCTGGCCGACAAACATCTGGTGCCACTGGTCGAACAATCCGATTTGGTGCTGTGTTTGGGGTATGACCCCATCGAAATGCGCCCTGGCTGGCGCGAGATCTGGGACCCCGAGGAAAAGCGCGTCATCGACATCTCTTCCGTGGTCAACGATCACTACATGCATCAAGCCGGGCTGAATCTGGTTGCCCACACCGGTGCTACACTTGAAGCCATCGCAAAGGGAAACCCTGCCCGTGCGACATGGCCGGGTGGTGAGCCGGCGCAGGTCAAGGCCGCGCTGGCTCAGGCCTTTCCCAGCGATGACGACTGGGGGCCTGCCGCAGTAATCGCCGAGACTCGCGCCGCCCTGCCCGCTGAAACGCTGGCGACCGCAGACAGCGGTGCGCATCGTATTCTGCTGAGCCAGATGTGGGACTGCCACGAAGAACGCGGGCTGATCCAGTCCTCGGCGCTGTGCACCATGGGCTGTGCCGTGCCTATGGCGATTGGCTTGAAGTTGGCGGAACCAGAGCGCCCGGTCATCAGCTTCTCGGGCGATGCCGGGTTCCTCATGGTAGCGGGAGAGCTGTCGACCGCCGCCGAAATGGGCGGCAACCCGATCTTTCTGGTCTTTGTTGACGCCAGCCTTGCGCTAATCGAGTTGAAACAGCGACAACGCCAGATGGGCAATATGGGTGTCGATTTCGATCGTCATGACTTTGCCGCCATGGGCAGGGCCTTTGGAGGAAACGGTCACACGGTCCTCAACCGGGAAGAACTGCGCACCGCGCTTGATGCCGCCGTCAAGGCCGATACATTCACCGTGATCGCCGCCGAAATCGATCGTGGAGGATATGATGGCCGCATCTGAGGGACCGCTGAAGGGAGTCAAAGTACTCGACCTCAGCCGCATTCTGGCCGGGCCGACCTGCACGCAGTTGCTGGGCGATCTGGGCGCCAGCGTCATCAAGATCGAAAACCCGGCGACGGACGGCGATGACACACGGCAATGGGGTCCTCCGTACGTCAAGGATGCAGACGGCAACCGCTCGGACCTGAGCGCCTATTTCATGTCGACCAACCGCAACAAGAAATC
Organism: Ruegeria sp. ABF4_144; assembly: GCF_056160045.1. Lineage (NCBI taxonomy): Bacteria > Pseudomonadati > Pseudomonadota > Alphaproteobacteria > Rhodobacterales > Roseobacteraceae > Ruegeria > Ruegeria sp. ABF4_144. Next base: position 911,307 of record NZ_JBSWWK010000001.1, on the reverse strand, counting down.
CGTGGCCATCGACATCACAACGGCTGAGGGTCAGGCGCAGATCAAGCGGCTGGCCTCGCACGCGGATATCCTGATCGAGAATTTCAAACCCGGCGGGCTGGCGAAATACGGGCTGGACTACGCGACCCTGTCACAAGAGTTTCCTAGCCTCGTCTATTGCTCGATCTCGGGCTACGGCCAAACGGGACCGAACGCATCCAAACCCGGGTATGACCTGATGGCGCAGGGCTATGGCGGAATCATGTCGCTGACCGGTAACCCTGACGGAATGCCGATGAAAGTGGGCGTCGGCATCTCAGACGTGATGTGCGGGATGTACGCCACCGTCGGCATTCTGGCCGCACTGCGCCACCGCGATCAGACCGGCGACGGTCAGCAGATCGACCTGGCCCTGGTCGATACGCAGGTGTCGTGGTTGATCAATGAAGGCGTGAACTATCTGACCTCGGATAAAACACCGCAGCGGCGCGGCAACGGGCATCCCAATATCGTACCCTATGACGTTTATGAAACTGCCGACGGACACGTCATTCTGGCAGTGGGCAATGACGGCCAGTTCCGCCGTTTTTGTGAATTCATTGGTCACCCGGAACTGGCGGATGACCCACGCTTTGCCACCAATCCCGCCCGGCTGGAAAACCGAGACTCCCTGAATGCAGTGTTGCGTCCGGCGGTGCAGACCTATGCCACAGACACCGTTATCGCCGAGCTGGAGTCCCGTAAAGTTCCTGTCGGTCCGGTGCAGACGTTGGATCAGGTTTTCGCCACAGATCAGGTTGCCGCACGACAGATGCAGATCGCGATGCAGGCCGCACCGGGCGAAGTAAAACTGATCGGGAATCCGCTGAAATTGTCCCGCACACCCGTAACATATCGCAGTGCTCCGCCCGTGTTCGGGGCCGACACTCAGGCTGTTCTGAACGCCGAAAACCCATTCGAAGATTGAAACACAGCGCCTATTTCGGCGGCATGTTGCTGAAACATGCCGTTGAATCGGCGGTTTTTTTCACGTTTTCCACACACGGCATTTCACCAATTCGAGAGCAGCGGCGATACTGATACGACGCCGCCGAAGTCTCTGCTAAATCAGATATTGTAGAAATTCATAATTGGATCGGATCACACGCATGAAACAAGATGTTTTCGGACAAATGAACACCCTCAGCCAGCCCGCAAGCGTCGAGGCATGGAATGGTGTTCTGCTTGGCTTCATGGCGCATTCGGCCGCTACGCCGCAGCATCTGGGCAAAGTGCTTGAGCTTGAGCCCGACTTTGCCCTGGGTCATGCGATCAAAGGTCTGTTCATGGTTTTGCTGGGCCGGCGGGAGATGACGGCGGTCGCGGTTGAAGCATTGGCAGCCGCAAACGCGTCCGTGGAACGGCAGCCGGTTTCTGCGCGCGAGCAGTTGTATATCGACGCGCTGGGTCTGTATCTGGCCGACCTGCCCTCGCAGGCTATCCAGAAGTTCGAAGAGATCCTGCGCAGTCATCCCGAAGATTCTCTGGCGATGAAGCTCAGCCACGCAACGCGGTTCGTTCTGGGCGACGCTGCCGGGATGCGGCGGTCGATTGAACGGGTCATGCCCGCCTATGCACCCGATCATGCCGGGCGCGGCTATCTGCTTGGCTGCCATTCGTTTGCTCTGGAAGAAACTGGCGCCTATGAAAAGGCCGAGATAGCCGGACGACAGGCGCTGTGGATGGTATCCGACGACGCTTGGGGCCTGCACGCAGTGGCGCATGTGCATGAGATGACAGGCAACGCCCAGTTGGGCCTGGATTGGTTGGCCGGGCGCGAAGACGCTTGGACCCACTGCAACAACTTCCGCTATCACGTCTGGTGGCACAAGGCGCTGATGCATCTGGATCTGGGTCAGGTGGATCAGGTGATGGAGTTGTATGACAACTATATCCGTCAGGACAAAACCGACGATTACCGCGATATCTCGAATGCCACTTCGCTGCTGTCGCGGCTGGAACTGGAAGGCGTCGATGTCGGCAACCGCTGGGAAGAACTGGCCGATCTCAGCGCCGCACGAACTGAGGATGGTTGCCTGATTTTTGCCGATCTTCACTATCTGCTGGCCCTGACCGGCGACAACCGCACCGACGCGACCAACAAGATGTTGCAGCGCATCCAAAAGGACGCCCAGCGCAATCAGGGGGACACCCCGATCCGGATGTCCGATCCGGGTATTGCAGCCGCCAAGGGGCTTGAGGCCTTTGGCGACGGGCTCTACGGCCAAGCCTTCGACTTTTTGTCGACCGCCAGAAGTGGTATGCAACTGGCAGGTGGCAGCCACGCCCAACGTGATGTATTCGAGCGCATCACAATTGATTCCGGCCTGCGCGCGGGCCGTCTGGATGCTGTCGAGCGCATCCTGGACGATCGCCGCGCCAAACGTGCCGGTGGCGAGGATAATTACGCTCTGGCGCGCCGCGCATTGATCGACGCGGCCCGCGATGACCGGGATGCACAAAGCGTCCCGGCTGAATAACAAAACAAAAAAGACCAAGAAGGACAGAATACGTATGGCGACAGCTTCGCCCGCTTCTGATTTTGCGCCTGTGGCGGCCTCGACGGCCGCCCCTGCGCGCACGCGCGATCCGCGGCTGGATTTCTATCGCGGCATCGCGATGTTCATCATCCTGATCGCGCATATCCCGAACGACCCTTGGGCCAAGTGGATTCCCGCCCGTTTCGGGTTCTCGGACGCGACCGAGATTTTCGTGTTCTGCTCGGGCATGGCCTCGGCTATCGCATTCGGCGGCGCATTCTTGCGCAAAGGCTGGTGGATGGGCACGGCCCGCGTCGCCTTCCGCATCTGGCAGGTCTACTGGGCGCATATCGCGCTGTTCTTCTTTGTCGCCATGTCCATGGCAGCTCTGAATGAAAGCGGGTTGTTCGAGAAAAACTATATCTCGGCCTTGAACCTTCAGCATTTCTTCAATGACCCAGCACCGCAGATCGTCGGGATCTTCACCCTGACCTATGTGCCGAACTATTTCGACATCCTTCCGATGTATTTGGTGGTTCTGGCGATGATGCCTTTGGTTATGGGCCTGTCACGGATCGGGTTCTGGGCGGTTGCCTTGGGCTCGGTCACACTGTGGCTGGTAGCGCAGACCGATGTGCTGGATCTACCGGCCGAGCCTTGGTCGGACCGCCAGTGGTTCTTCAACCCATTCGGCTGGCAATTGCTGTTCTTCACAGGCTTCGCGTTCATGCGTGGCTGGATTCCGGCCCCGCCTGTTTCGAAAGCGCTGATCTGGGCAGCGGCGCTGTTTCTGATTTTCTCGATGCCGTTTGGCTCGTGGAAAGTGTTCACCTGGATCAACGCGGCAGCCCCCGATTTGGCGGATGAAATCCGCAAAGTCTGGCCGGTAACCAAAGAATTCCGCGACAAGACCGACTTCGGTCTGTTCCGGTATCTGCACTTCCTGTCGCTGGCCTATCTTGGCTGGGTCGTGGCGGGTGAGCACGGTCACCGCCTGATCGCAACCGGCCACGGAGCTGCCGCCAAAGTCTGGCAGTTCCTGCTGACCGTAATCACTAAAGTCGGACAGCAATCACTGGCAGTATTCGTATTTTCCATGGCAGCAGCACGACTTATCGGCGTCGGATTAGACGTCAGTGGGCGGGATGTTGCCAGTGTGTTCGTCGCTAACATGATTGGCTTTGCGATGATCATCGGCGTGGCCTACATGGCCGCTTGGTTCAAGTCACAACCCTGGAAGTCGAAAAAATGAACTTTACACGTCGCGCATTTCTGGCCTCGACTTCGGCGCTTGCCTTCGCGCCGGCTACCTTTGCAACCGGCGGGGAAACCCCGTTTGACCGCAACGACGTCATTGCCATGGCCCGGGAACTGGCCAGCCAACCTTATGCAGAGCGCGAGATGGTGCCGCAGGAATGGCAGGACCTGACGTACGAGCAGTACCGCTCGATCCGGTTCCGCCTGGACCGCGCGCTTTGGTATGAAACCGAGACGCCCTTCAACGTCGATTTCTTCACCCCCGGCCTGTATTTCCCTCGCACTGTTAAGGTGTCGATGGTCGAAAACGGCATGGCCGCCCCGGTCGCCTTCGATCTGAGCATGTTCGACAAGTCCGAGGACGTACCAGAACTGCCGATCGACGACACGCTGGGGTTTTCGGGCTTGCGCCTGCGCACCGAAATGCACCGCCCCGGTAAAACCGACGAATTCTGCGTCTGGCAAGGGGCCAGCTATTTCCGCGCCATAGGTCTACACGAGGTCTATGGCCTGTCCGCTCGCGGTCTTGCCCTTAAGACCGGCGACCCCGATGGTGAGGAGTTCCCCGAGTTCATCCGCTTTTGGCTGGAACGCCCGAAACCTGGTCAGCGTGACATGGTGGTCCACGCGCTGATGGACAGCCCCAGCGTGACCGGTGCCTACCGGTTCAAAGTGACAGCCGGTGCGGATTGCGTGATGGATATCGAGGCCACCCTCTTCCCGCGCGAAGAGCTGACCCATGTCGGCATCGCACCCGGAACCTCGATGTTCCTGTTCGATCAGACCAACCACAGCAGATTTGACGATTTCCGCCCTGCCGTCCATGACAGCGACGGCCTGCTGATCCGCAACGGTGCCGGTGAAGTGCTTTGGCGCCCGCTTGCCAACCCCACTCGGTTGCAGTTTTCGTCCTTTGTAGACATGAACCCGCGCGGGTTTGGCTTGTTGCAGCGCAAGCGTGAGTTTTCGGACTACGCGGATCTTGAGGCGAACTACCACAAGCGCCCCGGCCTGTGGGTCGAACCCAACGGCGATTGGGGTAAAGGGGCCGTCACTCTGGTCGAGATTCCGGCCGATCAGGAAATCTATGACAACATCGTCGCATATTGGCGCCCCGCCGAGCCTTATGCCGCGGGCAGCCAGGTCGATCTGTCCTACCGCCTGATCTGGGGGGAAGAGCCTCAGCGCACCCCAATGCCGCGTGTGATCAACACGGCGATGGGTGACAACACCTTTGGCGAGGGCCGTTTGGCCGTCATCGACTTTGAGGAAAGCGAACTGTTCGACGACCCTGAGGCGATGACGATCTTTGTCGACTCTCCTCATGCCGAAACCTCCGAGGGCGTATTGCAACGCAATCCCGACACGGGCGGTCTGCGGCTGGCGTTCTCGTTCCAGCCGGGCGACCGCAACCATGTGGAACTGCGCGCGCAGTTGCTGAAAGACAAACAACCGGCCTCTGAGGTCTGGCTTTATCGTTGGACTGCATGACCCAGGATCTTCATATCATGCCCCCTGAGGCGCCTCTGGACATGCCCGCGCAAGATTTCGGCACGGACTTCCGGGATGCACAGGTACCATCGGGTAAGCGCCCCTCAGCCGGGTTCTGGCGTGCGCTGGCGTTCTCTCCGGCCATGGCGGCCACGCTGGGCCTGTTGTGGGTCATGAGCGATTGGTTCGGCGCCGAAGGTATCAACTTGATCGAAGCCATCCTGTTGGCTCTGATCTCGTTCAACTTCTTCTGGATTTCTTTCACGGTCTGCACCGTCTTGCTGGGCATGGTGTCACTTTCGCGGCAGGAACAGCCGAAACGCGAAACCCGCCCGCAGCCGCTGCGTGTGGCGCTGCTGACGCCGGTCTACAACGAGGTGCCGTGGAACGTGCTGGGCAACGCCCGCACGATGCTTGAGGACCTGCGCGCCCGGGGCGGTCAGCACCACTATGCCATGTTCATTCTGTCCGACACTCGCGATCCCGCGATCGCGGCGCAGGAACAGGCCAGTGTCGAGGCATTACGCACCACCCTCGCCCCCGGTCTGGAGCTGTATTATCGGCGGCGTGAGAAAAACACAGACCGCAAAGTCGGCAACATCGCCGATTGGGTTAGCCGCTGGGGCGCGGATTGGGATGCAATGTTGGTGCTGGATGCCGACAGCCTGATGACAGGTCGCGCGATCCTGCGCCTCACGGATTCGCTTGCGCGTGATCCGGGTGCCGGTCTGATCCAGAGCTACCCGCAACTGATCGGCGCACAATCGGTCTTTGCCCGGATGCAGCAGTTTGCCAATGGTGTTTACGGCATTGCATTTGCCGAAGGTCTGGCGCGCTGGTGCGGGCAGGAAGGCAACTATTGGGGTCACAACGCCATCATCCGTACGCGGGCTTTTGCCACAAGTGCAGGTCTGCCAAAGCTGCGGGCCTACAATGGTCAGGAAAAGCTGATCATGAGCCATGACTTCGTCGAGGCCGGTCTGCTGCGCCGCGCTGGTTGGGGCGTACGGTTCCTGCCGCGTATCCGTGGTTCCTATGAGGAAACCCCACCCACGCTGATTGATCATGCCCTGCGCGACCGCCGCTGGTGTCAGGGCAACCTGCAGCATCTGAAACTGTTGGGCTCGACGGGGTTCCGTGCTGTATCGCGCTTCCACATGTTCCATGGTGCAGTCGGGTATCTGATGTCACCGCTGTGGTTCGCGCTGCTGGTGATGTGGGCGCTGATTGGTCAGGGCGAGGATGCCTCGGTCCTGCATTATTTCAGCCCTGATAACCCGATGTTCCCTCAGTGGCCTGAGATGTCAGAAACCCGCCACGTGCTGATCATTCTGGTGATGTACGCGATGTTGCTTGCCCCTAAGGTGCTGGGCGTTCTGGCCCTGCCCCTGAGCGGTGTGCGCTATGCGGAATTCGGAGGCGGGTCCAAATTCGTGACGTCTTTCCTGTCCGAAGTGATCCTGTCGATCCTCTATGCACCGATCCTGATGGTGCAGCAAATGATTGCTGTGTTCCGTACGGCGCTTGGTATCCAAAAGGGTTGGTCCCCTCAGGCCCGCGATGGTGGCACCTACAGCCTGCGCACCCTGATCCTGTGCCACACGCTGGAAACCGTCAGCGGCGTTGCGCTGAGCGTCGGCATCCTGTCCGGTCTCGTTTCTGTCTGGCTGGCTCCAATCGCGATCAGTCTTGCGCTGGCGATCCCATTGTCCGCGCTCAGCGGTGTCTCGGCGGGTGCGGCGCGGCGTATGGTCGGGATGCGCGAGGATTTCCGCGAACCCGCAATCACCCGCTCGGCCCGGCGTCACCGGGATGAACTGAAGCGGCTGATCGAAGGCAAAGGTGTGATGACCCCCGCCGAATAAAGCGCTTTGTGTTTCATCTGAGTTTGTCAAAAAATGCGCGGCCAATCCAAGTGAGAGGCCGCGCATTTATTAAGTCCAAACGAAAGGCGCCGGGATCAGCCGCCGGGCAAACCTTCGTACCAATCGACCATCATGTCCGCCCAGCCCTTGGGCACACCATGACCGCCGGGGAACAGCGCGAATTCCAGCGCGCTGCCCTCGGCGCATCCACTCCAATAGCGGCGCATGAATTGGTCAGTGGTAGAGAACCCACTGGGCTTGGTGTCGACGCATTCATTGGCGATGCGCCAGATTTCCAGTCCAGCAAAGATATCGCCCTGATGGAACCGGCCGCCGCCCAGCAGCCGCCCTTCCAGCGGTACCACGTTGTCGGTCCAGCCATGAGTGTGAAACAACCGCACCGGGCCATCACATGCTTCGGGATGCGGACGCCAGAAACCGCCTGACACCGGAACATAAGCCGAGAACGTACCCGGCGCGGCGCAGGCCAGATAGTAGACCATGAACGCACCGGCAGAAAATCCGCCCAGAACAACCCTCTCGGTGTCGATCCCGAACCTGTCCGCCGCATCCTGAACGGCTTCGGTTAAGAACGCTGTTTCATCCCGTTCGCCAAATCCAGGGTAAAAGTTCCAGCTTTTGATACCGTCGCGGTTAGGCCGCTCAAGCCCTTCGGGTGCCATTACGGCATATCCACGGGCAAGAAGAGGTTCGACCATGCTGCGGTTCTTCATCGTGCCGGTCCCGCTGCCGCCATAGCCGTGCAGAAACACCACCAGCGGCGGGTTTTCTGTCTCGGGCATTTCAATGTGATAACCGCCCGAAGCGATTTCGCACATGCCGTCCTGATCGTCACAAGCGGCAAGGCCAGCCTGCGCCGCCAGAACCAGTCCGGTTGCCAGCGTCAATTCACGGATCATCCAGTCTCTCCTGTATTGCGCTGAACCGGCAAGCCGGCGCGCACCCATCCCGGCCCTGCGGCCGACCCCAACATGCCTTCGGGCACATCTATGATATTCGTAAACCCGGCGTCCGACAGCCGGTTGCTCAGACGGGCTGACCGCACACCACGGGCGCAGATCAACGCGACCGGCGCAGTGATATCCCCTCCCGTAAGCTGTGTCAGCGCCTGTTCAAAATCATCGCGGCGCATGTCCAGCGGATAGGCCCCTTCGCCAATGCCAGTGGCCGTCCACTCGCGCGGGGTACGGATGTCGACCAACAGAACGTCGCCCGAAAGCGCCCGCTTATGCGCATCCGTAACGGACAGCTGATCGCCCGAATAGTCCGGGGGGATCAGCCGGTACTGCCGCACAGCAAAACCAGCGGCGATGGCAGCGCCACCACCCAACAGAACCCATCTTCGGGTCCGGTTTACCTTGTTTGCCATTCAGCGCCCTCCGAAGCCGACAGGCCGGTTTTACCACAGTCGCCGTGAAGCTGCTGTGTCGAAATTCGGTACGCAGATCAAGTTCGCGTCATTTTTTCGCAGCCCAAAAAAGGCCTCTCACTGTGCCTTAGAACAAAGCGAAACGCTTGCAATAGCTGGACAGTCAGAAAATTATCCTTACAAAATCAGTACTACTTTTGACCGCTCAGACCGGAGTATCGCACTTGTCCCTATTCCTCATCGCGGCCCTTCCCTTCCTCGGAGCTGTTTTCCCAGCCCTTCTGATCCGGGCAGGACGAAACGCAGCAGCTTCGGCGGCGGGCTTGACCACTTTTCTGGCTCTTATGGGGCTGTTGATCCACATCCCCTCGGTCATGCGCGGAGACGTCGTGACGGCCCGGTTCGACTGGATACCGGCGCTGGGTCTGAATGCGAACTTTATGTTGGACGGTCTTGGCTTTCTGTTTGCCCTTCTGATCCTTGGCATCGGGTTGCTGATCATCCTCTATGCGCGGTTCTACCTGTCGCGCGAAGACCCGATGGGACAGTTCTATACCTATCTGCTTCTGTTTCAGGGCGCGATGGTCGGGATTGTCCTGTCTGACAATATCCTGCTTCTGCTTATTTTCTGGGAGCTTACGTCGCTTAGCTCATTCCTTTTGATCGGCTATTGGAAACACCTGCCCGAGGGTCGCCAAGGTGCACGAATGGCGCTGGCTGTAACCGGCTCGGGCGGGCTGGCGATGATCGCGGGGATGCTGATCCTGGGCAATATCGTGGGGTCTTTCGACCTGAGCGTGATCCTGCAAAACAAAGAGCTGATCCAGGCCTCGCCCTATTACCTGCCGGCGCTGATCCTGATCCTGCTGGGTTGTTTCACCAAGTCGGCGCAGTTCCCGTTCCACTTCTGGCTGCCCCACGCCATGGCTGCGCCTACACCGGTTTCGGCCTATCTGCACTCGGCCACTATGGTGAAGGCTGGACTGTTCCTGATGGCGCGGATGTGGCCGGTTCTGGCTGGGACTGAGGCCTGGTTCTATATCGTTGCGACCACTGGTCTGGTGACCATGCTGATCGGGGCCTGCATCGCGCTCTTCAAGGATGACCTAAAGGCGTTGCTGGCCTTTTCGACCGTGTCCCATTTAGGCCTGGTGACCATGCTGCTGGGCTTTGGCACCAAGATTGCTGCCGTGGCCGCGATCTTCCACATCATCAACCACGCAACATTCAAAGCCGCACTGTTTATGACCGCCGGGATCGTGGATCACGAGACCGGGACGCGCGACATCAAACGGTTGGGCGGGTTGCGACACCTGATGCCGATTACCTTTACCATCGGTACTATTGCCGCCCTGTCTATGGCCGGTTTGCCGCCGCTGAACGGCTTCCTTTCCAAGGAAATGATGCTGGAAGAGACGGTCCACACCACGTGGCTGAACTCGCACTATCTGGTGCCGGGACTGGCGCTGTTGGCGGCCCTGTTCTCGGCGGCTTATTCGTTCCGCTTTGTCAGCCATGTCTTCCTTGGCCCGGAACGGACCGACTATCCGCACCATCCACATGACCCGCCGGTCGGGTTGTGGCTGGCCCCGGCTTTCCTTGTGGTGCTGGTGGTGCTGATTGGCCTCTATTCGGCAGCTATCGTCGGGCCTTTGGTTGCGGTTGTCTCCAGCGCGGTGATTGGTGGCGAGAAGCTGCCCTACTATTCGCTTAAATTGTGGCATGGGTTCACACCTGCGCTGTATATGTCGGCAGTGGCCACGCTGGGCGGTCTGTTCCTGCTGGCTCTGCATCGTCAGGGCGAGGCGCTGTGGAATGCACTGCCCCGCCCCGAGGCCAAAACGATCTTCGATGCCTTGATCAGCGCCCTGACGGCGCTGAGCCGGATGGTCACTGATACGCTGCACAACGGCGTGATTAGCCGCTATGCGATCATCCTGATCGCGTTTACTGTCGGACTTGGCTACTACGCCTTTTCGACCGGCACGATTGGCCCGGAAACGCGTGAGCCTCTGCCGATACAGATCATCCCGTTCATCGGCTGGATCTGTCTGGTTGCTGCGACGCTTGCGATCATGTGGTTCCACCGCAACCGCTTGTTGTCGCTGGTGCTGATCGGCGTGGTCGGCCTGATTGTCTCGATGGCGTTCAACTATCTCTCGGCTCCGGATCTGGCGCTGACGCAGATTTCGGTCGAGGTGGTGACGATGATCCTGCTTCTGCTGTCGCTTAACTTCCTGCCCACGGACACACCATGGGACAGCAGCGCGGCACGGCGTTGGCGCGATGCAGCAATCTCGGTTGTGGCAGGTCTTGGTACCGGCGGGTTGATCTATGCGCTGATGCTGCGGGACTTTGCTTTCCCGACCATCTCAGAATTCCATCTGGCGAACTCTTACAAAGGTGGTGGAGGCACCAACGTGGTCAACGTGATCCTGGTAGACTTCCGGGGCTTTGATACCTTTGGTGAGATTATCGTTCTGGGCATCGCCGCCCTGATCATCTTTGCCCTGACCGAGGCTGTTCTGGGCTCGAATGTCCGCGCCTATCTGCTGAACCGCAAGCCGCATTGGCCGCAATCGGGGGACTCGCATCCGCTGATGATGGTCGTGGCGACACGCGTGATGATGCCGATTGCCCTGATGGTTGGCGCCTATATCTTTTTCCGCGGTCACAACCAGCCGGGTGGCGGGTTCATCGCCGGTCTGATCGTCGCGATTGCCTACCTGATGCAGTACATGGCCAGCGGGTATACCTGGGCTATCGAGCGACAGCGTTTCTACTACCACGGTACAATCGGTTGGGGTGTGTTGATCGCCGCTGCGACCGGTTTGGGCGCGTGGTTCAATGATCGCCCGTTCCTGACCAGCGACTTCGGCTATATCAACTGGCCCCCATTGGAAGAGTTCGAATGGGCCACTGCAATTCTGTTCGACACCGGAGTATTCCTTGCCGTTCTGGGTGCGGTGATGCTGGCGCTGGACAGCCTGTCGCGCTTTGCGTGGCAGCCGGGCATGGCACAGGAATTCCCGATGGATATCAACCCGCTTCGGGATGACCTGAAAGACGACGAAGAGAAGGAGCAGGCCTGATGGAAGCGCTCGTAGCCTCAGCCGTAGGTATTCTGACCGCTGCCGGGATTTTCCTGATCCTGCGCCGCCGGACATTCCCTGTGATCCTGGGCCTGTCACTGATCACCTACGCGGTGAACGTGTTCCTGTTCGCCACCGGTCGGTTGGCACTGGATGCGCCAGCCGTTCTGAACAAATACGAAGAAGTGCCCTATACCGACCCGCTGCCGCAGGCGCTGGTGCTGACGGCCATCGTTATCTCGTTCGGGATGACGGCGGTGATCGTGATGATCGCACTTTCGGCCTATCTGTCCTCGAAGGATGACCATATCGACATGACCGCGCAGGACAGCGTGGACGCGCCGGGAGAAGACGCATGAACCACTGGATCGTAGCGCCGATCGTTCTGCCCGCGATCCTGGCCCCGTTCATCATCATGGTCCTGCGATACCATCTGGACCTGCAGCGCATCTTCTCGGTCGCCGGTGTGATTGCCCTGCTGGGGATCGCCCTGACCATAACTGCGCAGGCCTCTGGCGGCGATATTCAGGTCTATGAGTTAGGCAACTGGCCCGCGCCTTTCGGCATCGTGATGGTGCTGGACCGGCTGTCGGCCATGATGGTGCTGCTGACCGCCTTACTGGCCTTGCCCGTTGTGCTCTATGCCATTGCCTCGGGTTGGGACGAAAGAGGTAAGCATTTCCACGCCCTGTTCCATTTCCAGCTCATGGGGGTCTGCGGTGCCTTCCTGACCGGTGACGCATTCAACCTGTTCGTGTTCTTCGAGGTTCTGCTGATCGCATCTTACGGCCTGATGACACATGGCGGTGGTGCGGTGCGGTTGAAGGCCGGTGTTCAATATGTGGCCTATAACCTGATTGGCTCGACCCTGTTCCTGTTTGCGCTTGGGACGCTTTATGCGGTGACCGGAACGCTGAACATGGCGGACATGGCAATGCGCGTGGCGGAGCTGCCCGCCGACGATACAGCCCTGCTGCGCGTCGGCGCAGTGCTGTTGCTACTGGTGTTCTGCATCAAAGCCGCCGTGCTGCCGCTGCATTTCTGGCTACCCGCCAGCTATGCCAACGCGCCCCTGCCTGTGGCCGCGCTGTTTGCCATCATGACCAAGGTCGGAGCCTATTCGATCCTGCGGATGTACACGCTGGGCTTCGGCCCCGAGGTTGAGGCAACGCAAGGTTTAGTGGGCGCCTGGCTGCAACCGGCGGCGCTGGTCACACTGGCCGTTGGGGTCATCGGCATTCTAGGGACACGGCACATCGCGCGAATGGTTGCCTTTTGTGCCATCGCCTCGATGGGGACGCTGCTGATTGCCATTTCGCTGTTCACGGAAACGGCCACCGCTGCAGCGCTGTACTACATCTATCACTCGACCCTTGCGACCGCGTTACTGTTCCTAGTCGCTGATTTGGTGATGGAGCGGCAGGGTGGCTCCATCGAACCCAAGGCGCCGATGCCACAGAGCGGGTTGATCTCAGCCCTGTTCTTTGTCGGGGCCATCGCGTTGGCGGGGATGCCGCCTTTGTCGGGCTTCATTGGCAAACTGCTGGTGCTGGACGCATCCCGAGACGCGCCGGATGCAAACGCGATCTGGGCTGTTATTCTGATCGGGTCGTTTGTCACCATCGTCGGTTTGGCACGCGCGGGATCGCTGATCTTCTGGAAAAGCCACGACGCCCAACACAATCCAAAGCCTGACGAGGGCGAAGAGGCCCCCGCCCAACCTGCGCCTGAGCCGAATGCAGGGCTGGCCTTCTCCGCTGTCTTTGGGCTGGTACTGGGCCTTGTTATGCTGACCTTGTTCGCAGGCCCAGCCTTGACCTACGCTGGTAAAACAGCCGAGCAATTGTTCACACCCGAACACTACATCTCGGCCGTACTGGGAGGAGAAGAATGATGAGATTTCTGCACCGGGTTTTCCCACACCCTCATCTGACCTTCCTGTTGACGATCGTGTGGGTTCTGCTGGCCAACAAACCTTCGCTGAACTCGCTGGTTTTCGGCCTGCTACTCGGGATCATCATCCCGTTTATAACCCAGCCCTACTGGCCCGACCGACCCAAGCTGCGCAACTGGCCGATGGTGGTCGAATATATGCTGGTCGTGCTGTGGGACATCGTGATTGCCAACATCACGGTAGCAAGGATCATCCTGTTCAAACGCGATGCCGACCGGCAACCCAACTGGATCTGTGTCCCGCTGGAACTGCGCACGCCCGAGGCTATCACCGTTCTGGCCGGAACCATCACCATGACCCCTGGCACCGTCAGCTCGGACCTGTCGGCGCAAGGGCATAATCTGCTGGTCCATTGCCTGGATGCACCCGACCCTGACGCGGTACGGGATCAGATCAAACAGCGTTATGAACGTCGCCTGAAGGAGATTTTCGAATGATCGATGTTGCGATCTGGTTTGCCTTCGCCTGCTTTGGAACGGCCATCATGCTGTGCCTTTATCGGATCATCTCAGCCGAGGGTGTCGGCACCCGTGTTCTGGCGCTGGATACGATGGTGATCAACACCATCGCGCTGATGATCCTTTATGGGCTTGCTCTGGGGACCGAGATTTTCTTTGAGGCCGCTATGATCATCGCCATGCTCGGCTTTGTTTCAACCGTGGCCTATGCGCGCTTTATGCTGCGCGGCAATATCATCGAGTGAGGCGGGTATGGAGTTCCTTTTCGAAATTCTGATCGCCTTTTTCCTTATTGTCTCGGGCATCTTCGGCTTTGTCGGATCGTTCGGGATGATCAAGCTGAAGGACCCGATGTCCCGCCTGCACGCGCCGACCAAGGCGACGACGCTAGGCGTGGGCGGCGTGTTGCTGGCCTCGATTTGCCACTCGGTTCTGATCGAAGACCACCTGTCGCTGCACGAACTGCTGATTACCCTTTTCCTGTTCCTAACCGCGCCGATCACGGCTCTGTTCATTGCCAAATGGCACATTCACCGCCATGAAAAGCCAAGTGATCTGCCCGACGCAGGTGAGGATGAGCTTTGGGCCACCCACGCGGTCGAGCAGGTCGAAGACGTCCCTGACCACACAGCGAACTAACGCCCATGCATCACCCTCCGTTGCCCCTGACCCGTGATCTGGTTCTGATTGGCGGAGGACATACCCATGCGCTGGTGCTGCGAAAATGGGGGATGAACCCGTTGCCTGGTGCCCGCGTAACGGTTATCAATCCCGGTCCCACTGCGCCCTATTCGGGAATGCTTCCCGGCTATGTCGCGGGGCATTATCTGCGCGAGGAGTTGGATATCGATCTGGTGCGTCTGGCGCGGTTCGCCGGTGCACGCGTTATTCTCGGTCCAGTTGAAGGGATCGATATTGATCAGCGTCTGGTCCGAGTGCCCGGTCGCCTTCCGGTGGCCTTCGATGTGGCGTCGGTCAATGTGGGGATCACCTCTGACATGCCCGCACTGCCCGGTTTTGCCGACCATGCGATCCCTGCCAAACCTTTGGGTCCCTTCGCGGAACGGTGGGCCATGTACCTGCAAGGCTCTGGTCCTGCATCGGTTGCGGTAATCGGCGGCGGCGTGGCAGGTGTTGAGCTGGTGATGGCAATGGCCCACGCTTTGCGTGCCAAAGACCGCGCAGCACAGGTGACACTGATCGACAATTCCCAAGCCCTGACCGCGACAGGACCGAAGGCAGCCGCAACCATTCGGAAGGCAATGGCCGAACTGGGCGTTGATCTGATCGAAAACACCGACATCTCCCGCATCAAGGCTGATCACATTGTTCTGGGCGATGGTCGCGAAATTCCTGCCGCCTTCGTAACCGGCGCCGCCGGTGCCCGCCCGTACGACTGGATCGCTCAAACGGGTCTTGATCTGCAAGACGGCTACATCCGCGTGAACGGGTTTCTGCAATCCAGCGATCCAGCAGTCTTTGCCGCCGGGGATTGCGCTCACCTGTCAGACAACCCACGCCCCAAGGCGGGGGTCTATGCGGTGCGAGAGGCTCCGGTCTTGTACGACAACCTGCGTGCCGTTTTAGGGGCCGGACGGATGCGGCGGTACACGCCGCAGAAGGACTACCTGAAACTGATATCTCTGGGAGGAAAGTCCGCACTGGCCGAACGGCTGGGCACCTCGTTCAGCGGACCATTGATGTGGCGCTGGAAGAACCAAATCGACCAGACCTTCATGAACAGGTTCCGCGATCTGCCTGAAATGGCGCCCCCGTCCCCGCCGAGGCTTCATGCTTCGGGACTGCAAGAGGCTTTGGGCGACAAGCCCATGTGCGGTGGTTGCGGCGCAAAGGTTGGGCGCGGGGCGCTGCAGGCTGCGCTGCACAACCTGCCTGTGCCAGAGCGTCCCGATATCACCCCCCTGCCCGGCGATGACGCGGCTCTGCTGATGACTGGTGGGGTGCGGCAGGTCATGACCTCGGACCATCTGCGCGGGTTCACCAATGACCCGGCGCTGATGACCCGCATCGCCGCCGTCCACGCGCTGGGCGATATCTGGGCCATGGGCGCCAGCCCGCAAGCGGCAACCGCAACGATCATATTGCCCCGCATGTCCCCCGAATTGCAGCATCGAACCATGGCCGAGATCATGACCATCGCAACCGAGGTCGTACGCAACGCCGGGGCCGAAATCGTCGGCGGTCACAGTTCAATGGGCGATGAGATGACCATCGGGTTCACCCTGACTGGCCTATGTGAGAATGACCCGATTACCCTGTCAGGTGCGCGCCCGGGCGATAAGCTGATCCTTACCAAACCGCTGGGCAGCGGCGTGTTGATGGCCGCTGAAATGGCTGGCAAAGCCCGGGGCGAATGGGTTGTTGACGCATTCCGGCAGATGGTTCATCCGCAAGGCGACGCCTCTCGCATTTTGGCAGACGCCCATGCGATGACTGACGTAACGGGTTTTGGCCTGGCCGGGCATCTGTTGGGCATGTGCGAGGCATCAGACTGCGGCGCGGAACTGGACCTGGACGCAATCCCGTTTATGACTGGTGCGCTGGAACTAAGCGCACAGGGTATCCGATCAACAGTATTCGAGGACAACCGCTCCGTCGCGCCGGGTTTACCGCTTGGAGACAAGGCTAACCTGCTTTTCGACCCACAAACAGCTGGAGGGCTGTTGGCCGCCGTCGCACCCGATCAGGCGCATGCGCTGTGCGAAAAGCTAAGGCACGCGGGCTTTCCGGCGGTCATCATTGGACACATGTCCGACACACCAGGCCTGCGCCTTCAAAGCTGATCCAGAACCCGTTCGATACGCTCAGCCGCATCCTTCAGGCCCGCGTCATCAAGTGAGGCCGCATCCACCTGCGCGACAATCTCGGCCCTGCGGGCGCGGCTGGATTTAGCATAGGACGGGTCATAATGCTGCTCCATCAGAGCGCGAGTCAGCGCCTGCTTGTCGCCGGCATCGATCAAGGCAAGCCAACCTTCTACGACCTCGTGCCCACGATGGAACCGCAGCGGGGATAGCCGATCGCGCAAACGCTCCGCGTCCGACAAGATGTCGTCATAAGCGCGGGCCAGATAGGCCGTGCGGGCCGCGACGGAGGCCTGAACCAGAATGCGCTGCGCGTTGCGCAAAGCAGTCCAAACGCTTGGCGGCAGGATCAGTGATCCGATCTTTGAGGACTCGGCCTCAACCACCACAGGACGCGCCGGATCAAGCCCGCACAGCGCTGCGGCCAGAGCGGACTCGAACGCCTTCTGGCTGGGTTGTCCACCAGGCATCTCGCCCAGTAGCGACCCGCGATGATTGGCCAGCCCTTCAAGGTCCAGCACCTGAACGCCGCGTGTCTTCAGATGCAGCAAAAGGTCGGTCTTGGCTGTGCCCGTATAGCCGTCCAACGCGATCAAACGATGGGGTAAGGAATCCTCGTACAAAAAGCGGTTCACCAGACGGCGATAAGTGCGATACCCGCCTTCGACCACCTCGGCCCGCCAGCCGATCTGTTGCAGCATCCAGGTGAACGACCCTGACCGCTGACCGCCCCGCCAGCAATAGACCAAAGGTTTCCAGCCGCCTTCGTGATGCGACAGGCTGTTTTCGATGTGGTTGGCGGCGTTGCGGAACACCAACGCCGCGCCCAGTTTGCGGGCTAGAAAGGGGCTTTCCTGCACATAGATCGTGCCGACCTGCGCGCGCTCTTCGTTGTTCAGAACCGGCAAGTTGATGGCACCAGGAAAATGATCCTCGGCAAACTCTGCCGGGCTACGTACGTCGATCACCGTATCGCAGTCATGCGCATAGAGGCTGGGCAGGTCGGTGAAGTTCAAAGCCATATCAGGGGTCTATCCTGCAACGACTGCGTTGAAAAGGCACAGCATCAGACCGGAAACGGTTCGATCAGGTCGGGCCCGCTGGCGCGGTTCGAATTCACCGCCGGGTCAACACGGTAAAAGTCCAGAACGTCCTCGGCACCGGGACGCATCAAACGCGCAGCTCCCTTCCCGACCTCACCCAGCCAAAGCGGCCAGTCCTCGGGCTCAAGGATCAGCGGCATCCGGTGATGGATGGCACTCAGATGGGTGTTGGCGGCCGTTGTCACGATGGCACAGGTGCCTTGCCGGGCTTCGTTAGTCCCCCAGTCCTGCCAGACCCCGGCAAAAGCGATCGGCGCCCCATCCTTGCGGTGGATGTACCACGGCAGTCGCGTGCCCTGTTCGGTCTTGGTCCATTCGTAAAACCCGGTCGCCGCGATCAAACAGCGCCGCTCGCGGCAGGCTGACCGGAAAGCAGGTTTTTCAGCCAACGTCTCGGCCCGCGCATTGATCAGCAGAGGACCGGCGGTTTCGGTCTTGTACCAATGCGGCAGAAACCCCCAGCGCAGCGGGTCCAGCCTGCGCCCGTTTTCTCCGGCGCGGATCACATGCACCTGATTGGTCGGGCAGACGTTGAAATTCGGCACCGCCGGCAGCGTGTTCGCGGGTCGTGCGGAAAACAGCTGCGCCATTGCGTCGTTGGGAAGGGTTATTGCAAACCGTCCGCACATGGGTAATGAACCATCAATAGTCGTTTTATCAGGCACAGAGTGTCACGGGGTCTCATGCAAAATCAAACAGCGAGTGCTCTGAAGAGCAAAGCGGTGGCGGCTCTGGAAGCGGGCAAGCTGCAACAAGCGCTGAAAAAAGCGCAGCTTGGCGTCAAGAAATTCCCCAAAGATTCAGATTTCCACGCGATCTCGGGCTTTGTCCTGACCGAATTGAAGCAATACAGGAAGTCCATTCCCCATTTCGTCGAAGCCTCCCGGATGAAACCGGACGATCCGCAGTTTGCGGAAAATCTGGCGAATGCGTTGATGCAAACCGGGCAGATTCCAAAGGCACTGGAATACACCGAACAAAAACTGGAACAGTTCCCCAATAACAAAGAGCTGAACCGTGTCCTGGACGAGATCCACTTGAAAGGCAGCAACTGGCGCATGGTTGTTGAACATGCGAGCAAGAAGCTGCAAAGCGAACCCGACGATGTGGAGCTTCTTGCCAAGCGGGCCCGCGCCTATTCCATGATCGGGTTTGTCGAAGATCACTCGCGCGATATTTCTCGCGCATTTGAACTTGATCCGGAAAACATAAACATCGCTTTCTACAAGTCTGTGAACCTGCATCAGAGTGGCGACAAAAGCGGATCACAGGAAGTCCTGAAGAAGCTTCTGGAGAAAGACCCGGAAAATATTCATGCCCTGCTGCAGATGTCTACGATGGCCTCTAGGGATGAAGCGCCAAAACTGATGGAGGCGGTTGAATCCGCAATCGCTAACAAGGATGAGGACTACCACGAACTGGAGTTCGCCAAGGCTAACCTGATCTCGAGAACAGACGGTTTGAGCGCGGCCATGCCGCAATATGCACATGCCAACAGGGTGCAACACGACAGCAACCCTTATGATGCCGCCGAGGAAGAGGAAAAGCTGAACCGGATCACCGGCCTGTTCCCGATCGGTGCCGAAATACCAACTGCCGGGGTAAGCGAAAGCCCGGTTCCGATCTTCGTTTTGGGTCAACCACGATCGGGCACCACTTTGATGGAAATGATGTTGAGCTCAGCCCCCGATATTGCCGGGTGTGGTGAACTGACATTGGCTCCTGAACTGTCGCATGAACTCGAATTGAGTGGCAAAGGTTTTAACGCTGCTAAAGCTGCTGAATTTGCTCAGAAATTCCGCAAAATGATGCCGCCGGTTCCCGAAGGGTCCTTCGCATTTGTCGACAAGTTGCCACACAACTATCAGAATGTTGGCTTCCTGCTGTCCGCGTTCCCCAACGCCAAGATCATCAACATGTTGCGTGATCCTCGTGACGTCGGACTGTCCAAATGGATCCGGCGGTTCCCGGCGGGTGGGATGCGCTATGCCTCGAACCTCTCGTCCATTGCGCATTCAGCGAATTTGTACCGCCGCTACATCGCCCATTGGGATGCCGTATTTGGCGATCGTATGTTGACGGTTCCTTACGAGAAACTTGTGGCCGATCCGAAAACCTATAGCCAACAGGTCGCTGCGTTCTGCGATATCGAATGGAACGAAACCATGATGCGCCCCGAGGAGAACACACAGCAGGTCAGAACGGCCAGTCTCGATCAGGTCCGCAACAAGATCTCAACCAAATCGGTTGGGGGCTGGCAGAGCGTGTCCGAGCACTTGAGCCCGATGTTGGACGGTTTGGACCCTGCGCTTTGGCCCGAATACGACCTTGGCTAAATCCTACTGAAAAGACAAAGGCCGCATCAGTAGATGCGGCCTTTTTTTGTTATCCAGCGCTCGCTTATTTTTGCTTGATGCGCCCGTCCAGATAAGGCTGGTACGGCGCGTTTTCGGCCAGGTATTCGGCTGTTACATCCGCCAGATCAGGCCCGTAGTCGTAGGCATTCTTGTCGTCGCCTTCAAACATGGAATACCCATCCCCGCCGTTGCGAACATAGTTGTTGGTGACCACCAGATAAGTCGCCGCCGGATCAATCGGAACAAAGCCATCACCATCGGCAACCATGACCTCGGTGATGCGCCCTTCATTCGGGGCAACAGACGGGTCCCAGGTGAAGGTCAGACCGGCAACCTGCGGAAAGCGACCCTTGACTTCCTCGACCTGACTGACACCGTTTTCCAGCGCGTCGATGACGGTTTGACCGGTGATCTCAAAGGTTGAAAGCGTATTCTGGAAAGGCAGCACCGTCAGCACCTCGCCCATGGTCACCTCACCGGGATCGATCGAAGCACGCAATCCGCCCGAATTGGCAATCGCGATCTGCGCGCCCTGATCGGCGACCCGCGCCAGCATGGCGTCGGCGACCAGATTGCCCATCTCGCATTCCTGCACACGGCAGACCGCACGATCGCCTTGGATAGCGTCAGCAGAGTTGGCAACGACGCGCTTTTTCATCTCTTCGATCGGAGCGCCCATTTCAGCCACACGCGCGGCGATATCCGCGTTGGGCTCAACCGAAGCGTCCAGCAGAATGGGCTCACCTTCCGCCGAAATCAGGTTGCCATCGTCGTCGAAGGTCAACACCACCTCGCCCAGATACTTGGAATAGGCATAGGCCTGTACCACCGGCACATCGCCGACCATCAACGGGTACGACCCCGCCGCGCCTTCCTGTGTATTCGACAACAGCGTGTGGGAATGCCCGCCGATCACCAGATCAAGGCCCGGCACTTTTTCGGCAATCTCGATGTCCTTGGCCAGACCGACATGGTTCAACGCGATGATGATATCGACACCTTCGGCCTGCAGAGCTTCGACATCCGCGGTCAGGCTTTCGATTTCATCCTGAAACACCACGTCCTTACCGGGGCTGGAGGTATCGACGGTGTCCGTGGCCAGCGCCGAAACAATACCGATCTTCTGGCCACCAACCTCAAGCACAAGATGGTTTTCCACTTTGCCGTTTAACTCGGCCGAAGACGACAGATCGAGGTTACCTGAAATGACCGGAAAGCTCACCGCGTCGATAAACGCCGCCAGACCCTCGGGGCCGTCGTCGAATTCATGGTTACCGACCGCCATCGCATCATAGCCGATGGCCTCCATGAATTCGGCCTCGGCCGCACCCTTGTAGGTCGTGTAGAACAGCGAGCCCTGGAACGGGTCACCGGCATCCAGCAACAACACGTTCTGATCCGCCAGCTCGTCCCGCTTGCTATCCACTATGGTTTTCAGCCGAGCAACACCGCCAAAGCACTTGCCTTCAGCTTCATCCTCAGCATCACAGGTCGAGTCGTATTTGTTGATCGACTCGATACGGCTGTGAAGGTCGTTTGTATGCAGAATCGTCAGCTTATACTCAGCTGCTGCCATGCCTGCTGTCAGGCCCAGAACGGCCACTGACGTCAGAAAACGGGTGAACATATTGATACTCCCTGTATTTGTTTGGCCCGATGGTGCGCTCAGCGGCAGGAAGAGTCAAAGGGGGAAATCCGGCTTGATTCTGCCCGTCACGCGGGGCATCACGGCCTTATGCTGATTTACAAGATTTTTAGGGCCGACGAATGGGCCACGTTGCAGGATCAGGGGGCCTCGGACGGGGCGCCGATTGATATATCCGACGGGTTTGTCCATTTCTCGACTGCCGAACAGGCCGCCGAGACCGCAGCCAAGCATTTTGCCGGGATCGAGGGGCTGACGCTGCTGGCCTGCGATGCGGGTGCGATGGGTGATGATCTGAAATGGGAAGTGTCGCGCGGTGATGCCCTGTTTCCGCATCTCTACCGCCAGATCCGCATGACCGATGTCGTGTGGTCGCGCCCCCTGCCCTTTGATGGACAGGCGCACCAGTTCCCGGTCGAGATGGTATGACCACGTTCATCGACCCCGACCGCGCCCAGTTCGAGGCATTCAAAGCGCTGGACCGTGATCACCCGATTGAGATGCTGAATCTGGTGAAGTTCCGTGCCAAGGCCGCCTATCCAGCTGGGCACGAACTGGCACAGGCCGGGATGACCGGCGCGCAGGCCTATCGCAACTATGGCGTTGAAACCGCCCCGATCATCGCGCGTCTGGGCGCGTCGATCCTGTGGCGCGGCGCCTATCAGGCCACTCTGATCGGCCCGCAGGATGAGGCTTGGGATGAGGTGTTCATCGCACGCTATCCAACTGCCCACGCATTCCTTGAGATGGTGACCGACCCGGATTACCAGAAGGCCGTCATACACCGGCAGGCGGCGGTAGAAACTTCGCGCCTGATCCGCTGTGCACCCACCCAAAGCGGAGAGGCTTTCGGATGAAACTGACCGAGAAACTGGGGCTTGCCGTCCTGCACAAGATGGATCCCGAAGCCGCCCATGGCATGTCGATCAAAGCGCTGAAGGCAGGGTTGACCCATATGCCGGGGCCCGTGACCTCGGCCCGGTTGAAAACCCAGGTCGCCGGTCTGGACCTACCCAACCCGGTGGGTCTGGCCGCAGGGTTCGACAAGAACGGAGAGGTTCTGACCCCTCTGTCCCGCACCGGGTTCGGCTTCATCGAAGTGGGTGCCGTCACCCCGCGCCCTCAACCCGGCAACCCCAAACCCCGCCTGTTCCGTCTGTCCGAAGACAAAGCCGCCATCAACCGCTTTGGCTTTAACAACGAGGGCATGGAGGTCATGGCTCGCCGTCTGGCCAACCGCCCCAAAGACGCGGTGATCGGCCTGAATCTGGGGGCGAACAAGGACAGTGACGACCGCCCCGGCGATTTTGCCAAAGTGCTGGCCCATTGCGCCGCGCACCTGGATTTCGCCACGGTCAATGTCTCGTCGCCCAACACCGAAAAGCTGAGGGATTTGCAGGGCAAGGCGGCGCTTGGCGCGCTGCTGGGCGGTGTCATTGAGACGCGTAACACGCTGCCACGCCCAATCCCGATTTTCCTGAAGATCGCCCCCGACCTGACCGAGGCCGAATTGCAGGACATCGCCGAGGTTGCCTCGGAAACCGGCGTGGATGCGGTGATCGCCACCAACACCACCTTGTCGCGCGACGGGTTGCGTAGTGCCCACAAGGGCGAAATGGGCGGTTTGTCTGGCGCTCCGCTGTTCGAGAAATCGACGCGAGTTCTGGCACGCCTCAGCCACCTGACCGAAGGGAACATCCCTTTGATCGGTGTGGGCGGCATCAGCAACGCGGAACAGGCCTATGCCAAGATCTGCGCCGGTGCATCTGCCGTGCAGTTTTATACGGCGCTGGTTTATGGCGGGATTTCTCTGACGGCTGAGATCGCGCAAGGCTTGGATGAGTTGCTGGCGCAGGACGGGTTTAACTCTGTCTCGCAAGCCGTTGGAAGCAAACGAGAGGATTGGCTGTGATCGCATATTGGCACAACCCGCGCTGTTCGAAATCTCGCGCCGGGCTGGCGTTGCTGGAGGAGAACGGCGCGCAACTCGAGATTCGTAAATACCTTGAGGATGCGCCCTCGGCGGATGAAATCCGCGCGTTGCTGGGCCTGTTGGGCATCGACGCTATCGACATGATGCGGACTGGAGAGAAGCGGTTCAAAGAGCTAGGCCTGACCAAGGACACCCCTGTAGACGACCTGATCGCCGCCATGTCCGAAAACCCGATCCTGATCGAGCGCCCTCTGGCCATTGCGGGCGACAAGGCCGCCATCGGCCGCCCACCCGAGAACTTGCTAGCGCTGCTTTAAGCCACCTGCGCCTCAAGCCGGGGGTATCGCCAGCCCAGCGTGATGCCGCGCGCGATATTTAGAACCATCAGCGCGGCCCATAGCCCGTGATTTCCCAGCGTCGGCACCAGAATGAACAGCGCGACGACATAGATCGCAACCGACTGGATCATCGCGTTGCGCATGGCGCGCGTCCATGTGGCCCCAATATAGATGCCGTCGAACATCCAGCTCGCCACACCGATCACCGGGGCGAGTGCAGCCCAAATCAAGAAGTCCCGCGCGGCAAGCCGCACCTCGGGCGAAGTGGTCATCAGATCGATCAGGGCCGGCCCAGCCAGATAGAAAACAGCGCCCAGCGCAAAGGCTCCGCCCACGCCCCATTGCGAGGCCATGATCGACGCGCGACGAACCTGATGGCGGTCCCGCGCGCCCACGGCGCTGCCGACCAATGCCTCGGCCGAGAAGGCAAAGCCATCCAATGCGAAGGCGGTGATCTCAAGGAATTGGAGCAGCACCTGATTGGCCGCAAGGTTCACGTCGCCCAGATCAGAACCTACGAACAGAAAGGTGGTGAACGCCCCGGTCAACAGGATCGAACGGATCATGATATCCGTGTTCACCTGCATCATTCGCCGCAGCCGGGCCGCATCGAAAATGCGCGGCCAGTCGCGCCATTGATTTCCGCTAAACGCATCACGGCACAGCCACAGGCCCAGCGCCAGCCCGGTCCATTCGGCGATCAAGGTGGCGATGGCGACACCTTCGACGCCCCAGCCAAGCCCAAGCACGAACCACAGGTCCAGCAGGATATTCAGCCCATTCATCCAGACTTGCAGGATGAACACCCCGCGCGTCCGCTCGACCGCAATCAGCCAGCCTGTCACGGCATAAAGGGCAATCGTCGCCGGAGCGCCCCAAATGCGGATTTGCAGATAGTCCCGCGTCAGCGCTTCGACCTCGGGGCTGGCGGGTGACAGGGCGAACGCGCCCCAGAACACCCAGATCTGCGTCAGAATAAAGAACAGCCCCGCCGCGCCACCCAGCAGCAGCCCGCGCATCAGCAGAGCACCGGTCTCGGCGGTGTCCCCTGCCCCGCGCGCCTGTGCAGCAAGCCCAGTGGTGCCCATGCGCAGAAACCCGAAGATCCAATAGATCGTCGCCAGAATAACAGCGCCCATGCCCACGGCACCGATGGGGGCCGCCTGCCCCATCTGTCCGACCACTCCGGTATCTACGGCCCCAAGAATTGGCACCGTCGCATTGGACAGCACGATCGGAACCGCGATCTTCAGCACCCGTTTATGGGTGAGAGGTCCCGAGGCGGTTTGCACCGTTAGTTATTCCGCTTTGGGTTTGGACTGCGGCATCAGGAAATGCCCGGTGGCCTGCGCAATCGGACGCGCGTGATTGTCCTGCCATGCCTCAACCCGGACCGATGCATAGCGACGGCCAGACCGGCTGACGAAGGCGCGGGCATAGGCGTCGCGTGGCAGGCCCGAACGCAGATAATCCACGGTAAAATCAACGGTTTTGGGAAAACGCACCGAGTCCGCTTTGAACAGCTCTTCCGCCTCAACCTCACCGCTTTCGATCATGGGAAAGAAGTATTCCCAACTTAGAGTGATGACGGCGGTGACTTCAAGGAATGCCGCCGTGACACCGCCATGCAAGGCTGGCAGCAAAGGGTTTCCGATCAGCTTGTCTTCGAAATTAAGTACTCCGGTCAGTTCATCGCCACGCCGGTCGAAAGTGATGTTCAGGAACCGGATATACGGCACCCCTGCGACGATTGCGTTCAGGGCCGCATCACGGCGTTGTTTGACAACCTGCATCGGTTCGGGACGAGGACGCGCCATCACAGACCCTCCACCGTAAAGGAACCGGCGGCGGTTGCGACCGGCAGGTCCTGGTTTTCATCCATCGCCGTAGCCCGGACAAAGGCGACATTGCGGGTGATGTGATAGCAGGTGGCATGCGCGGTAATGCTCTGTCCGGGTGTCGCGGCACGCATATAGTCGATCCTTAGATCAATGGTCGCGGTTCCGCCGGGGGCCGAAGGGTGGCACATCACGGCCGCACCGCAGCAGGTATCCAGCGCGGCAAACACAGCGCCGCCATGGATGACACCGGTTCTTGGGTCGCCGATCAGCTCAGCGTTGTATGGCATCGATATAGCGGCCTCACCATCGCTGATTGTGGTCAGCTTGAGCCCTAGCGCCTTGGCGTGCGGGATCGCCTCGATGAACCGGCGCGCAATTTCTACTTTATCGACCATGTCGTGGTGCCCCTTTGATTTCTTTCTTTATGAGCCTGTGCCCTGCAAAAGAGCAAGACCGCCTGTTGCGCTTGCCGCCACGACGGCCTAGTTTGCGGCCAGGGAGATCGAAAATGACCGACAACCGTTTGTCATTAAACGAGATGTGCGAAGAGTTCGACGTAACGAAGCGCACCTTGCGTTACTACGAGTATATTGAGCTTTTGCAGCCAGAGCGCGAAGGCCGTAGCCGGTATTACGGCCCTCGTGAATGCGCCAGGATGAAGCTGATCATGCGCGGACGGCTGTTTGGATTCTCGTTGGAAGAGATTCGCCAGTGGCTGCTGATCTACGAAGATCAGGGCGACAAGGCGCAGATGGCTGAGTTCATTAAACTGGCAGACCGGCAGATGCCGGAACTTCAAAAGCAGCGGCAGCAGCTGGATGAGGCGATGGACGAGCTCCAGCGCCTTCGCGACCAGACCGCGAAGTCCCTACGTTAAACACGTCTTCATTTTAGTAGTCCTTAAGCCCGGGCGTAAAGCCTTGGGCCGACTGCTTGTGTTTTTGCACCGTGTAGGCGGTGTAGGCGGTGCCCCCACTCGACCGAAATTCCGTTACGTCATCTCTGAAAACGCGGTCAATGCACATCTTGACGCGACTGGGCGTAACGTCAACTTTCAATGTGACGTAGCGTTTGCATTACGTGAACGTCACCTACGTGTTGTAACGTGCGCATCGACTGCGCACCTGACTTAAATAGACGCCAGTGACGAGAGTGCTGAAACCATGACCGAAGACCTGATGACCATCCGTGAAATGTGCGAGACCTACGAGGTCACGCCGCGCACCTTGCGTTTTTACGAGGCAAAGGAACTTTTGTTTCCGATCCGCGAGGGCCAGAAACGCCTGTTCACCAAACGGGACCGGGCGCGCCTGAAACTGATCCTGCGCGGCAAGCGTTTCGGCTTTAGCTTGGAAGAGATCCGGCAACTGCTAGATCTGTACCATGTGGGTGACCAACAGAAGACCCAGATGATCCGTACGATTGAAATCGCACGGGAACGTTTGGCCGACATGGAAGCCCGCCGCGAAGAGCTGACGCAAGCCATTGACGATCTGAAAGAGCAGTTGCGCTGGGGCGAGAAAGTCATCGCCTCGATAACCAATGAGAAAAAGGCCGCCGGATAACCCCAGCGGCTCAATCCCCGGACATCTGAATTTAAGGGAGCTTCAAATGCCCGTCTACAACGCGCCTACCAAAGACACTCAGTTTATTCTGCACGATGTGCTGAAAGTCTCGGAATCCGATATTCCAGGCTATAGCGAACTGGAGGCCGAATTTACCGGCGCTGTTCTGGAAGAAGCCGGCAAGGTCGCTACCAACGTTCTGCATCCTTTGAACGTGGTCGGCGACACCGAGGGATGCCGGTTGGAAAACGGCATTGTCTACACCCCAACCGGTTTCAAGGACGCCTTCGAGCAGGTTAAAGAAGGTGGTTGGACTGGCCTCGACATGCCGGAAGAGTATGGCGGCCAGAACATGCCTTACGTGATTGGCACCGCCGTGGGTGAGATGTTCTCGGCCGCGAACCAGGCGTTTGTGATGTATCAGGGCCTGACCCATGGTGCGGCCTCGGCTATCCTGGCACACGGCACCGAAGAGCAGAAGAACACTTATCTGCCCAACATGGTCAGCTGCGAGTGGACCGGTACCATGAACCTGACGGAACCGCATTGCGGTACCGATCTGGGTCTGATGCGCACCAAGGCGGAACCGCAAGGCGACGGCAGCTACAAGATTTCCGGTCAGAAAATCTTTATCTCGTCCGGCGATCATGACATGGCCGACAACATCATTCATCTGGTGCTGGCTAAGATCCCCGGCGGCCCCGAGGGCATCAAGGGTGTGTCCCTGTTCATCGTGCCCAAGTTCATCGTCAACGAGGACGGCACCCCGGGTGAGCGCAACGGTGTCTCGGTCGGCAAGATCGAAGAGAAAATGGGCATCCACGGCAACTCGACCTGCGTGATGAACTATGACGAAGCCACCGGTTGGCTGCTGGGCGAAGAGCACAAAGGCATGCGCGCCATGTTCACCATGATGAACGAAGCGCGTCTGGGTGTAGGGATGCAGGGCCTGTCGCAGGCAGAAGCCGCGTTCCAGAACGCCTTGGAATATGCCAAGGACCGCCTACAGGGCCGCGATGTGACCGGCGTGAAGAACCCGGACGGCCCCGCCGATCCGCTGATCGTGCACCCGGATATCCGTCGCAACCTGATGGACCAGAAAAGCTTCACCGAAGGCGCGCGCGCGTTCATCCTGTGGGGCGCGACCATGATCGACAAGGCGCACCGCTCAAGTGACAAGGATGCGGACGGGCTGATCTCGCTGCTGACCCCGGTCATCAAAGGCTTCCTGACAGATCAGGGCTACGACATGACGGTTCAAGCGCAGCAGGTCTATGGCGGTCACGGCTACATCGAAGAGTGGGGAATGTCGCAATACACCCGCGACGCCCGTATCGCGATGATCTACGAAGGCGCAAACGGCGTTCAGGCGTTGGACCTTGTTGGCCGCAAGCTGGCGCAGGATGGTGGCAAGCACGTCATGGCGTTCTTCGACATGGTCAAAACCTTCTGCAAGGAAAACGGCGGCAAGGACGAAGCCTTTGACAAGGCCTTCATCGAACCGCTGAAAGCCGCATCAAAGGATCTGCAGGCCGCTGGCATGTATTTCATGCAGGAAGGCATGAAGAACCCGAACAACGCGCTGTCCGGCTCGTATGACTTCATGCACATGTTCGGCCACGTTTGCCTTGGCCTGATGTGGGCGCAGATGGCCAAGGCCGCTCAGGACGCGCTGGACGGTGGTGCCTCGGACAAAGAGTTCTACGAAACCAAGATCAACACCGGCCGTTTCTACATGGCCCGCCGCCTGCCGGCCACCGCGCTGCACCTGTCCCGCATCCAGACCGGTGCGGATACGGTCATGGCACTGGAGGCCGCGAACTTCTGATCTCAACCCGGTTCCGGGGCCCTGCCCCGGAACCGGTTTTCGGAGGAAAGAGAATGCCAAAACGCTTTCGCCTGACCCGCCGCTTTCCAGTCGCCATGACTGAGGACGGCTATCGCAAGCTCAGGGCTTTTGCTCGTGAGGCGGGGCTGGATGAAGGTGAGGCGCTCTCTTTCCTGTTCGAAAATTTCAACAGCGTCACAGATGAGGAGAAACTGACGCGCCGCCTACGAGAATTCAATACCGAGCTAGAGGCGCGCAAGCGCTGACGGTTTTATTCACACCTGTTTCGGGTGTGCGTATTTTCAGCAAGACGAACCCCGCATCGACGCCACAGGGTTCGGCTTTCTCGAAATACGCTGATTGCAGCACGGCACCATGCGCCACGGGAGGGGCGATCGCATGACCATCAAACTTCACTGTTTCGGAGAGAGCGGGAACTCGTACAAAGCCGCGCTGGCGCTGGAGATGTCTGGCCTTGAATGGGAACCGGTCTTTGTCGATTTTTTCAAAGGCGTCACCCGCAGCCCTGAATTCCGTTCAGAAGTCAACGTGATGGGCGAAGCGCCTTTTTTGATCGATGGTGATTTTCAAACCTCTCAATCCGGTGCCATTCAGGCTTACGTCACCGAGAAATCGGGTAAATTCGGCGGCAAGGATCGCGATGAGAATTACGAAATATTTCGCTGGGTGCTGTGGGACAATCACAAGCTCAGCTCGATGGCGGGAATGACCCGGTTCCTGATGAACTTCCTGCCCAAAGAGCACCGAAATGCGGATGTGATTGCCTTCAACCAAGGCCGCCTGAAAGCGGCCTACGACGTGCTGAACAACCACCTTGAGGGCCGCGACTGGATCGTCGGCGACAGCGTGACCAACGCCGATCTCAGCTGCTGCGGTTACCTCTATTACCCTGAACCCTTCGGCTTTGACCGTGCCGATTGGCCCAACATCGACGCCTGGCTGACTCGCCTGTCCGAACAGCCCGGTTGGAAACACCCATATGACCTGATGCCCGGCAACCCGTCGGATCGAGCTTAAGGAGAAGACCCATGACCGAAGCTTACATTTATGATGCCCTGCGCACACCGCGCGGCAAGGGCCGTAAGGATGGCAGCCTGCACGAGGTAACCTCGGTGCGCCTGTCCGCCTTGACCCTGAACGCGATGAAAGAGCGGAACAATCTTGAAGGCCACGCCGTTGAGGACGTGATCTGGGGCAACGTCACGCAGGTGATGGAGCAAGGCGGCTGTCTGGCACGCTCGGCGGTTCTGGCCTCGGACCTCGACCAGTCGATCCCCGGTCTGGCGATCAACCGCTTCTGTGCCTCGGGCATGGAAGCCGTAAACCTGGCGGCGAACCAGGTCAAAGGCGGCGCAGGCGAAGCTTATATCGCCGGCGGCGTTGAGATGATGGGCCGTGTGGCTATGGGCAGCGATGGCGCGGCAATTGCCGTCGATCCGACACTGGCAATGGACACCTACTTCGTTCCGCAAGGCATCTCGGCCGACATCATCGCCACCGAGTATGGCTTCAGCCGTGACGACGCTGACGCACTGGCCGTAGAATCTCAGAAACGCGCGGCTGCGGCTTGGGAAGACAACCGGTTTGAAAAGTCGGTCATCACCATCAAAGACCAAAACGGCCTGACTATCCTAGACCGCGACGAATACATGCGGCCCGGCACCGATATGCAGAGCCTTGGGTCGCTGAACCCGTCCTTTGCGATGATGGGCGAGCAGATGCCCGGCTTCGACAAGGTGGCGATGCTGAAATACCCGCATCTGGAAAAGATCAACCACATCCACCACGCGGGCAACAGCTCGGGTATCGTGGATGGTGCGGCCGCCGTTCTGATCGGTAACAAGGAATTTGGCGAGAAATACGGCCTGAAGCCGCGTGCCCGCATCAAGGCGACCGCCAAGATCGGTACCGACCCGACCATCATGCTGACTGGCCCGGTTCCGGTGACCGAGAAGATCCTTGCCGACAATGGCATGAAGATCAGCGATCTGGACCTGTTCGAAGTGAACGAAGCCTTCGCCTCTGTCGTGCTGCGGTTCCAGCAGGCGTTCGATGTGGACCCGGCTCTGGTCAACGTAAACGGCGGTTCGATCGCGATGGGTCACCCGCTGGGTGCGACAGGCGCGATGATCATCGGCACTCTGCTGGATGAGTTGGAGCGTCAGGACAAAGAAACCGGTCTGGCCACGCTTTGCATCGCGTCCGGCATGGGTGCGGCAACCATTATCGAGCGGGTCTGATGCCCAAGCTGGATCTCTCTCAGATCCCGTTCAAGGGCGGCTCGGCCTATCCCGGCAAGCTGGCCGAGGCGACCGCAGGTCGTTTCGTGCAGCGCGTCGGTGATGCGGGCGGACTGACCCAGTACGGGGTCAACATCGTGCGGTTGGAGCCGCGGGGCCTCTCGTCGTTGCGCCACTACCATATGGAGCAGGACGAGTTTGCCATCATGCTCAGCGGCACCTGCGTGCTGATCGACGACGATGGTGAGCATGAGATGCAGCCCGGCGACTGCGCCGCATGGCCAGCAGGTGAGGCCAACGGCCATCACCTTGTGAACAAGACCGATGCGCCCGCGACCTTTTTGGTAGTGGGCACACGGACCCCGACCGAGACCGGCTATTACAGCGACATAGACATGATGGTGAAGGATGATGAGAACGGATTCTCTTTCACCCGGAAAGACGGCAGCCCGCTGACGGCTGACCAGATTGGAGATGACAATGACTGATTTCACTCTGAGCAAAGACGCAGACGGCGTCGCCTTTGTTACCTGGGACGCCCAGGGCAAATCCATGAACGTGCTGACCCGCGAGGCCTTTCAGGAGGTCAGCCAACTGATCGATCAGGCCCTGAATGATGATGAGATCAAAGGCATCGTTATCACCTCGGGCAAAGAAGGCTCGTTCGCAGGTGGCATGGACCTGACCACGCTGGCCACCATCCGTCAGGAATCGGGTGATGAACCGGCGCAAGCCCTGTTCGATTTCGTAATGGGCGGCCACCACATCCTGCGCAAGATGGAACTGGCGGGCATGGACCCCAAGACCAAGAAAGGCGGTAAGCCGATCGCTTGTGCCATCAACGGCACCTGCGCCGGAATCGGGACCGAGATCGCTCTGGCCTGCCATCACCGCGTCATGACTTCGAATCCCAAGGCCAAGATCGGCCTGCCTGAGATTCTGCTGGGTATCTTCCCCGGCGGCGGCGGTACCATGCGATTCAGCCGTATGGTTGGTGCCATGGCTGCGGCTCCTGTCCTGCTGGAAGGCAAAATGATGGATCCGAAGAAAGCCAAGGGCGCACAACTGATCGACGCCGTGGCTGATGATCCAGTTGCTGCAGCGAAGGAATGGGTGCTAAACGCCAAAGACGCCGATCTGGTCAAGCCTTGGGACGCAAAGGGTTACAAGATGCCCGGCGGCGCACCCTACCACCCTGCTGGATTCATGACCTTTGTTGGCGCCAACGCAATGGTGAACGGAAAGACCCAAGGCGCCTTCCCGGCGGCAAAGGCTCTGCTTAGCTCGATCTACGAGGGGGCGCTGGTCGACTTCGACACCGCCCTGAAGATCGAGGCGCGTTGGTTCACCAACGTTCTGATGAACCCGTCCTCGTCGGCGATGATCCGTTCGCTGTTCCTCAACAAAGAAGCACTGGAAAAGGGCGCGGTCCGTCCCAAAGACGTGCCGGATCAACGCGTTCAGAAGGTCGGTGTTCTTGGCGCGGGCATGATGGGTGCGGGCATCGCTCTGGTCTCGGCTCAGGCCGGGATGGAAGTTGTTCTGATCGACCGTGATCAGGAAGCTGCTGACAAGGGCAAGGCCTATAGCGAAAGCTATATGGACAAGGGCATCAAGCGCGGCAAGGCTACGCCTGAGAAGAAAGAGGCCTTGCTGGCCCGCATCACAGCGACCCCTGACCTGGAGCATCTGAAAGGTTGCGACCTGATCATCGAGGCCGTGTTCGAAGACCCCGGTGTCAAGGCCGAAATGACGAAAAAGGTCGAGGCGATCATCCCCGAAGATTGCATCTTTGCCTCGAACACCTCGACCCTGCCGATCAGCGATCTGGCGAAAGCGTCAGTGCGGCCCGAGCAGTTCATCGGCATCCACTTCTTCTCGCCGGTTGAGAAGATGTTCCTGGTCGAGATCATCAAGGGCAAGGAAACCGGGGATCGTGCTGTCGCCAAGGCTCTGGACTATGTGCGCCAGATCCGGAAGACACCGATCGTGGTCAACGATGCGCGCTTCTTCTACGCCAACCGCTGTATCATTCCGTACATCAACGAAGGTGCGCGTATGATCACCGAGGGCGTCAGCCCCGTACTGATCGACAACGCCGCGCGTCAGCTGGGCTTCCCGGTTGGTCCGGTTCAACTGACCGATGAGACCTCGATTGATCTGGGCGCCAAGATCGCTCGCGCCACTAAGGCTGCGATGGGCGATGCCTATCCGGAAAGCCCTGCGGACGATCTGATCTTCTGGATGGAAGAACAGGGCCGTCTGGGTCGCAAGGCAAACGCAGGCTTCTTCGACTATGACGACAAAGGCAAGCGCGTCGAATACTGGAAAGGTCTGCAGGAGAAATATCCGCTGGCCGAAAATCAGCCGGACCTGATCGAAGTACAGGAACGCCTGATGTTTGCTCAGGTTCTGGAAGCGGTTCGTGCGCTGGAAGAAGGCGTTCTGGAAGACATCCGCGAAGGTGACGTTGGCGCAATCCTGGGTTGGGGCTTCGCGCCTTGGTCGGGCGGCCCGCTGAGCTGGCTGGACATCATCGGCACGCCTTACGCTGCCGAGCGGTGCGATCAGCTGACCGAGGCTTATGGCGAGCGCTTCACCTGCCCGCCGCTGCTGCGTGAGATGGCCGAAAAGGGCCAAAGCTTCTACGGACGCTTCGCCCCCGAAGCGAAAGCAGCCTAAACAAAAAACGCTGGCGCATGCCCCCCATGCGCCAGCGTCAATTTGTGGGTTCAGATAGTTCCCCCTTCAAATCATCATCACAGGTCGACCCGGCCGCCCGGGCCGCCGCGCGCCCCTAACCGGCCGCACCGGGACAATCGGATGATCGAACACCGGCGCTGGAACCGAGCCCAACGAATTCGCCAAAACGCCAACGTCACCACGTCTTGTCGTCAGATAGATCAAGTCCGCAGCCGCCTCGCCCGAGACGACCTCGTACGACGCCCCCCCGGAAAGCCTGCTTGAACCGAAGCGACCGGCGGGGCAATAAGCTCGAAATCCGCCTTCGATATAGATTACCTCATCCTGATCAAAGAACAGTGTGCTGATGTCGAAATATGACGCCGGCACATCAGAGGTAATCCGGAACATCCCGCTCAGCAGTCTGGCCGAAACAATCGGCAGGTTGACTGGCAGCGTGATCGGATCATGACCCAGCTTGGTATTATCCAAAGCGACGCCCTGCTCGGGCATCAACCAAACCGGTCGGCCATTATAGGCGGCATTTGCAGGCACCCGTACCGGCATGTTTTCGGCACTGGTTTCCCCCGGCGGCACTGTTATGCAATCTGATGCAACGCGACTTATCGGTTTAAAACCATTGTCCAATGTCCGAACAAAGTCACCGGCCTGCAGTTCTTCAACCGGCTTCCACCCGACCTTTGTTGAAACTTTGGTCCCGTGTACCAGCCCCCCCCGGCGCGCGTTCAGCGCGACCTGCGGCTCTGCGCTTCTTGGGTATTCGGACCTCTCCGCAAAATCTATGACTCTATCAATCTTCAACAAGAACCCACCCACTCATTACACAACAAACACAATTAATGCGTATCACAGGATCAGGTGAGGCGACTTAATTTTGACATATTATGGCCAAATTTGAACCATTTAGGCCCCATCAGGCACCCAAAATATAAACAACTATTCGCATTTTAAGATAATTGGGTTCAGTTTGGAAACTATGCGCCGCAAGCCGGATCAAAAACATATCCGAATCTGGCAATGTCCTCTGCACAGGCTTCGGCAACCGCCGCCGCCGCCTGATCCGAATAGTATCCTCGGTAATCTCCTCGCCGCGTAGAGCAGTTGAGACGGGGCAACGACACCTCGAACCCAAGGTGGTCGAACAAGGGGGCTGCGTCCTGTTCAAAATACTCCAGTCGGATGAAAAAGCGGCACTGTTCCACGCCATCGGCGCGCGTCATGTAACGGCGTGATGGGTTCAGCCGGAAAGATCGCCCGATGTCAGGATGCTGCACGAACCTATCGAACGGCAAAGACTTTGCCAGCGAGACAGCCCCATGTTCAAAGTGTTGCTCGCGCAGCCAGTGGTAATAGCTGACGATCCGATCCCACGGATTGCGCACCAGAGTGAAGGTGGTCATCGCCTGCAGGTCCTCAATCGACAGCACCCCGTCGATATCCGCCAGCGTGGAGTGCTTCCACAACCGTCCCCTGCCCTTCAGCGCCCTGGCCCGTTTACGGCGCCTCACGGCCTTTGGTGTATCTCCGAACAGGATGTCATCCTTCATTGCCCGCTGCTCTAACACCTGCGCCAGCGAGGTACCGCCCGTTTTGGGGATGTGAACGAACACATAGCCGCGCCCACGCGAAATGATCACACCGTCTCTCCCAACGCCGCCGCGCGTCTTGATCGCCAGCCCAGCAACGCCCCAGCAGCGGCAATCAACCCGATCCCAGCAACCTGCATGACTCCGATCACCTGCCCAAGCGCAACCCACGCGAACAGCGGACCAAAGATCATCACCGAATACTCGAACACCGCGACATAAGAAGTTTCGCCAATCTGATAGGCCTTGATCAGCATGAAAACTGCAATCGTGGACCCGACCGCCTGCACGATGATCCACGGCAGCGCCGGTTGCATGTCCCAGACCATGCCGCGCGTTACGAAACCATCGGCAAAGGAATGCGGAACGGTCGAAAACACGGTCAGACCAATAGCTCCGGCTAGCCCAAGGGTGGTAATCATCGCGGCCAACAGCGCCACGGTGCTCTCCTGCGCGCAATGGCTGCGTGTGATGATGGAACTGAGCGCGTAGAAAAACCCGCCGGCAACAGGCAGCAGGGTTTGCGCATCGAATTCGTAAGGATTGGGCTGTAGCACGCACAGAATACCGGCGAACCCGATCAGAACAGCCAGAATGCGCCACGGGCCAATCCTTTGCCCCATCGCAACGGCCGAGATCAGCAGCACGAAGATCGGTGACGTGAACAGCCCCGCCAGTGCCTGCGCAATCGGCATCAGCGCAAGCGAGGCAAAATAGAACAGCATCGCCAGTGTAATCAGAACGCTACGCAGGATGACCGGACCCAACCTTTGAGGGCGCAAACTGCCCATTCCCATCAGGGAAAGGCCCCCGATCAGCGGCAACATCAGCAGGGCGCGGCTCAGGTGGAATTGCCACAGGCCAATCGTGTCGGCCAGCAGGATCACGACATTGTCGATGACCCCGATAATCGCCATTGCACCAACCATCAAGACCGAGGACAAAATCGGTGAGGTCTGACTGTCCGCCTGCATTCCAAGCCCCGGTTACAAAGCGGCGTGGATTGCCGCACGTCGCGTTATCCAGCACATTTTGCAATCCGGCCGCAACAGGTTTGCGCCTTTGGATTTTACCATGCTAAGCTGAGTCAAAATAATCACGAGCATACCTCATCTTGAAAACGGCACTTAAACAGTACCAGCGGATCGAAGCCACCGGTCTGTGGCGCTCCTCGCCCGATGCGCAGCGGCGCGAGGTCGTGGTGTCGCTTGGCGAGGCTACGCTGACGATTTCGGATTTCAATGAACAGGCATTGACCCATTGGTCCTTGGCCGCGTTGGAGCGGCAGAACCCGGGTGTCTTCCCTGCGATCTTCAACCCCGATGGCGACCCGGATGAAACGTTGGAACTGGAAGACTCCGAAACCACGATGATCGAAGCCATCGACCGGTTGCAACGGGCTATCGACCGGGCACGTCCGCATCCGGGGCGGTTGCGCTGGCTCAGCGTCGCGGGTGTGGTGGCCGCCGTGGCTGCGCTGTTGCTGCTGTGGATGCCATCGGCTTTGCAAAATCACGTCGTCTCGGTCGTGCCCGAGATTAAACGCGAGGACATCGGCAACGCGATTCTGCACCGGATCGAGCGGGTGTCGGGGCGGGCCTGCACCTCTGAGAACGCAGACGCTGCGCTGGACCAACTGGCCGCACGTACCGGGGTGCGAAAGGTCATCATTCTGCCTGCCGGGGTGCAAACCAGCCTCAGCCTGCCAGGTGGTATCATTCTGCTGAACCGGGCCTTGGTCGAGGATCACGAAGACCCCTCGGTCGCGGCTGGATATATCATAGCCGAACGCGCCCGAAATCAAGCGCAGGACCCGCTGGACGAGCTGCTGGACCGCACCGGTGTCACAACCGCCTTCCGCCTGCTGACGACCGGAGAGCTGACGCCTGATATTGTCGACACCTACACCGAACAGGTGCTGGCCGAACCCCGCCCGACCTTGCCTGATGACGATCTTCTGGCCGTATTCGCGCAGGCCGCGCTGCCGTCAACACCTTATGCTTATGCGATGGATGTCACCGGTGAGACAGTGCTGGGCCTGATCGAGGCCGACCCGATGGCGGGCCGCCCCCTTCAACAGGTTCTGCCGGACCGCGATTGGGTCCGGCTGCAGAATATCTGCGGAGAATAAGCGTTACTTGGTGCCGAACATCCGGTCCCCGGCATCGCCGAGACCGGGCATGATGTAGCCCTTGGAATTCAACTCGCGATCCAAAGACGCGGTGACGATTTTCACATCCGGATGCGCCTCTTTCATGCGCGCAACGCCTTCGGGCGCGGCCAGCAGGCAGAGGAAACGGATATCGGTGGCACCTGCCTCTTTCAGCAGGTCAATCGCCGCGGCCGAGCTGTTGCCAGTTGCCAGCATCGGATCGACCGCAATCACCAGACGGTCCTTCAGCCCCTCGGGCGCCTTGAAGTAATACTGCACCGGCTTCAGGGTCTCTTCGTCGCGGTACAGACCTACAAATCCAACGCGCGCCGAGGGCACCAGCTCCAACACACCATCCAGCATCCCGTTACCGGCCCGCAGGATCGACACCAGCGCCAGTTTCTTGCCCGCCAGAATGGGGGCGTCCATCTCCTCCATCGGGGTTTCGATGTGGCGGGTAGTCAGCTTCAGCTCGCGCGTGACCTCATAGGCCAGCAGCAGCGTGATCTCGCGCAGCAACTGCCGGAAAACGGCGGTCGAGGTGCCCTTATCCCGCATGAGCGTCAGTTTGTGCTGCACCAGCGGGTGGTCAACGACGGTCAGGTGTTCGCTCATGTTTTCTCCAGTCTTTTCTTGACCCGCGCGCGGGTTTCTTCATCGCAGAAGGCCGCGTTCAGGGCTGTTTCATTCAGGGCAGCAAAGTCTTCGGCGTCCCAGCCAAAAGCTTGGCTTAGCATCTCATATTCACGCCGCATGGTGGTGTGGAAAAACGGCGGGTCGTCGGTTGAGATAGTGACGTTGACCCCATGGTCACGCAACCGGGCAATCGGATGCGTTACAAAATCGGGAAACAAGCCCAGAACCACGTTCGAGCCTGGACAGACCTCAAGTGTCACCTCACGGTCGATCAGTTCGCGGATCAGATCGGGGTCTTCAATGGCGCGGACGCCGTGGCCCACACGTTCCACCCCCAGATCGCGCACCGCATCGCGTACGCTCTCCGGCCCGCCGAATTCACCGGCGTGGGTGGTCAGCCGCAGGCCAGCTTCGCGGGCGCAGTCGAAGGCCCATTTGTAATCGCCCTGCGTGCCGATGGATTCGTTGCCGCCCATGCCAAAGCCGGTGATCCAATCGCCCGCAGTCTCGGCGGCGCAGGAGGCGCTGTGTTTGGCCTGTTCCGGCCCGAAATGGCGCACACAAGTCACGACGCCACGCAGCGTGATGTCGTGTTTGCGCTCGGCCTCGTCTGCTGCGTCCTGAATGGCATTCAAATAGTCCCGCCAAGCGTGCAGATCACCGCCGCCACAGAAGTCGGGACTGAGGAAGGTTTCGGAATAAACCACTCCATTTGCAGCGCTTTCTTCGAGGATAGCCAGCGTAAGTCGGCGAAAATCCTCGGGTGATTTAAGCACTTCGCAGGCGGCCTCATAGACGCTGAGGAAATGTGCAAAATCGCGAAAATCGTAGCTGCCATCGGGCTTGAAAATCCCGCTCAGGTCAATGCGCTTTTCATGCGCCAGTTGACGGATAAAGGCGGGCGGCGCTGCACCCTCATGGTGCAGGTGCAGTTCGATCTTGGGCAGGTCTGCGACGGTCATAGGAAACTCTTCCCCGGCCCTTGTGCCGGAATGTTCAAATGGTGGGCGATGCTAGCGGCGACGTCGGCGAAGTTAACCGCGCCGATCTGACCCGCGCCCTGCCCGGCGATCAGCAAGGGCACTTGTTCGCGCGTGTGATCGGTGCCAATCCAGCTAGGATCATTGCCGTGATCGGCAGTCAGAAGCATCAGGTCGCCGGGGCGCAAGCGCGACAGGATTGTGCCGATCTCACGGTCGAACCACTCCAGCGCACGGGCATATCCGCTGATATCGCGGCGATGGCCATAGAGACTGTCAAACTCAACGAAATTGGCGAAGGTCAGGCTGCCCTCTTCGGCCTCATCGACCAGGTCGGACAGGTGGCCCATCAGTTCGGCGTCCGAGCCCTTGCGCAGGGTGTCGATCCCCTGCATCGAGAAGATGTCGCCGATCTTTCCCACCGCGTGGACGCGTCGCCCGGCATCCTGCGCCCAGTTGGTCAGCACCGGTGCAGGCGGCAGAATCGCGAAGTCCTTACGGTTGGTGGTGCGGGTGAAACCCTGTTCCGGCGAGCCGACAAAGGGCCGCGCGATGACACGGCCCACCTTCATCTCATGCAAACGCGGGGCCAGCGCCTTGCACATGTCCAGCAGACGGTCGAGGCCAAAGCTCTCTTCATGCGCTGCGATCTGAAAAACACTGTCGGCCGAGGTGTAGCAGATCGGCCAACCAGTCCGCAGATGCTCAGCCCCCAACTCGGCAATGATCGCCGTGCCCGAGGCATGACAATCGCCCAGAATGCCATCGGTTCCCGCAGCCTCGGCGGCAGCGCGGGTCAGATCGGCGGGAAAGGACGGCGTGGTATCGGGGAAATAGTGCCAGTCCCACGGCACCGGCAGCCCGGCCAACTCCCAATGGCCGGAGGGAGTGTCCTTGCCCCGTGAGTGCTCGCGCGCGCAGCCCCAGAGGCCCGACGGTTCGGCCTGCAATCCGGGCGTATCAGCACCCGAGGCCAACCGCGTCGCTGCCCCCAGCCCAAGTGTATCCAGATTGGGCAGATACAACGGTCCTGACCGTCCATCCTCGGCCCGCCCCTCGGCGCAGGCCTGCGCGATATGCGCAAGGGTGTTGGCGCCGGTATCCGGGGTATCGCCGTTAAAGAACCGATCCGCATCTGGCGCACCGCCGATACCAACCGAATCCATCACGACAAGAAAGGCACGTGTCATGGCGTGATCCTTTCGTGAACCAATGTCGGCAGTGGCCCTGCATCCGGACCAATTGCTATAGCCTGTTTCACCGCCTCAGCGGCCCGTTGTGCAGCGTCTTCCCGCGCCGCGTGGACAACCGCTAAAGGCGCGCCTTTTTCGATCCTGTCACCCAACCGGACAATACCCGACAAACCAACCGCCGGGTCGATCACGTCATCTTCGACCTGCCGACCGCCGCCCAGCGCAACCGCTGCCAGGCCCAGCGCCTCGCCGTCTATTGCGGTGACGTGACCGCCCGTCTCGGCGGAAACTTCGAGGATCACGCTGGCTTCAGGTAGGTAGCGGGACCAGTTGTCGACAAACTGCAACGGCCCGCCCACGGCGGCCATCATGCGACCAAACCGTTCGGCAGCTCGGCCATCACGAATAACGTCGGTGATCCTGTCGCGCCCTTCATCAGCGGTTGCGAACATGCCTGCATCGGCCAGCAACACCCCGCCCAGTTCCGCCGAGATTTCGGCCAGCGGTTCGTAATGCGCCTTGGTCAGAACATTCATCACTTCGGCCACTTCCAATGCATTGCCCAGTGCCGGCGCCAAAGGTTGATGCATGTCGGTTATCACGGCCGAGGTCCGGCACCCCGCGGCATTAGCCGTTTCCGTCAGAGCCTGAGCCAGACTGCGGGCATCCTCCAAGGTCTTCATGAACGCGCCAGAACCTACCTTGACGTCCAGCACCAGAGCCTGCGGGCTGGCGGCCAGTTTCTTGGACAGAATCGACGCGGTGATCAGGTCCAGACTTTCCACCGTCGCCGTCACATCGCGGATCGCATATAGCCGCTTGTCGGCCGGGGCGATCTGCCCCGTCGCACCGACAATGGCCGCGCCGGTTTCGCGCAGAATCTGGGTCAGGCGTTCTTGCCCAATCTGGGTGCTGACACCCGGAATGGACTCCAATTTATCCAGCGTACCACCGGTGTGACCCAGCCCACGGCCCGAGATCATCGGGACATAAGCGCCAAGTTCAGCCAGTGCCGGGGCCAGCACCAGAGAAACGCTATCACCCACCCCACCGGTCGAGTGCTTGTCGATCACTGGGCCGTCGAAATCCCAGCTCAATACATCGCCACTGTCGCGCATGGCCACGGTCAGATCAGCACGCCCTTGCGCACCCAGCCCGCCCATACAGACGGCCATAGCAAAAGCCCCGGCCTGTGCGTCACTGACGCCGCCATCGGCCAGACCTTCCGCGAACCAAGACAGTTCCTCACCGGTGGGCACCTGCCCGCGGCGCAGTTTTGCGATGATCGAA
The DNA here is from genome assembly GCF_056160045.1 of Ruegeria sp. ABF4_144. NCBI lineage: Bacteria > Pseudomonadati > Pseudomonadota > Alphaproteobacteria > Rhodobacterales > Roseobacteraceae > Ruegeria > Ruegeria sp. ABF4_144. The sequence goes on along the minus strand of NZ_JBSWWK010000001.1, from coordinate 869,066 downwards.
CGGGCGTCCATTGGTTCAGACGTCCTCCATATGCGACGCGTCAAATGCCCCCGGTAGCAGGTCACCGATGGTGGTTTCGAACTCGGCCCCGTCGACCGTGGCTAGCGTCACCTTGACGTCACGCTTGCCGAATTCGGCCAGCTTCTGGCGGCAACCCCCGCAGGGCGGCACCGGTTGCGGAGAGGACGCGACCACGTAAACCTCAGTCAGGCTCTGTTCGCCCGCGGCAACCATGGCGGCTATGGCTCCCGCCTCGGCACATGTGCCCTCGGGGTAGGCCACGTTTTCAACGTTGCAGCCGGAATAAACCTCGCCCGAGGCCGACCGGATCGCCGCGCCAACCTTGAAGTTTGAATAGGGAGCATAGGCCTTTTCTCGGACGGACAGTGCTGCGTCTTTCAAAGTCATGGCGATTCCCCAATTTTTGATCATCTGGTCAGAAAGGCGTACCCTAAATGAAACCGGCCGGGGAGTTGAAGCCCCGGATGGCAAAATCCTTACCCCAAAATAGTATTGAACCGCCCCGGCAGCGTGACCTCAAGCAGTTCGACGTTGTCTGAGGGGTCAGTCAGACGGGTGCGCATACCGGGCGGAATGACGAACGCATCCCCTTGTTCAAGCTGGAACGGATCGCGGCCTTCGCCCTCCAGCGTGACTTCGCCATTCATGACAAAGGTAAAGTGGATATCCGTGTCATGGACCGCCCACACCGGATCGCCCTGCCCTTTGCGCACAACCTGCACTCCGGCGACGCCTTTGGTGTTTTCGGCAATGGTTGTGTCGCGGCAGATATAGCCTGGCAGACGGAACGGAGCCCACTCGGCCCCTTCGGCCTGATTGAAGACAAACCGCTGGCCCTGCCATTCCCGATCCGGGCGATACTGGGGAGTGGGCAATTCCATCTCATGGTCAATCTCGGTGACGTGCTCGGCGGGAACGCCGATTTCGATCACCTGCACATTGTCCGAGGCTTCAAGCACGCGATGGCGGATTTCCGGAGGCTGAATAAAGCAATCCCCTGCGGTCAGGCGCATCTTGTCGCCCTGATCTTCATAGACCACATCGACCCAGCCATGGATGCAAAAGATCAGCTGAAACCCAACCTTGTGGAAATGCACCATATCGGGGACCGGGCCACCATCGGGAATGCGAATATGGCTGGCGATGATCGACCCGCCCAGCCGGTCCGGCACCAGATCGCGATAGTGCATCCCGGCCCGGCCGATAATCCATGGCGCCTGATCCTTGAGCCTGCGCACCACGAAGGAATGCACTGTTTCCGGCATGATCAGAGGCGGATTCAATTCATCAATCTCAACCCGGGTACCATTCGGCGCGACTAGACTGCGCTGACCACCCGCGAATTCATCCGGGCTTTCGATCAGGATGCGTAATGTTCCGGGCGGTTCGGGCGCATCCTTTTCGATCCGCAGGCGCAATCCGTGGCCCGAGAAAACGGCGACACGTGGATCGTCGGCGGGATAGATCATATCCATCCGCATCCCAAGAACCTTGGTGTAAAACGGGATGTCGTCGCGCAATTCCTGCGTAGGCAGGCGAATTTCAGCTTGGGTCTGGGCGGGCAGTTTGCTCATTGGTGATCTCATCGGCCTTGGCTTTCGGCCATCCGATCAGAACAGCGGCCAAAATGCCAATCGAAAAGAACATCTCAAGCGTTTCTTCCAACACGAACAGGCGGGTCGCCATGGCGGTCGTCATCTCGGCATCGATGGCGCTGCTGATCTCTTCCAACCCCTGAGCGATGACAGCACACATACCGGCCAGAAAGAACACCAAAAGAAACGGCGCCCGTACCTTCAGCGCGCGCCAGGCGTTTGGAATCCCGTTCCAGACAAGACCGCCCAGCACGATCACTGCCAGCACCACGCGCACCAGCGTCATATCCAGCAGAACATCCAGACCGTGCAAAACAAAAAAAGGCACGCTGTCCACGGCATAGATGTCAGCCTCAAGCTCTCGCTCCGCCAACAACAGCAGAACCACGCCAATATACAATCGGCTGATCCCGCGATACCGATAAAGCGCCACCAAGCCAGCAACCAGCAATGCCGCAGCCGAGCCGGTTTCGATCAAACCGCCTTCCTGATTGAATACCGCCGCCTGCATCGGCCAGAGCGAAATGGCGCACAGGATCACTATGCCCACAACAATAGACACGCGAAACGCAACACGGTCGGTGCCGAAATTGCGCGCGCCTAACCACAGGTGCGTACCTGCCTCAAAGTCTTCTTTGTAGCTCATGCCGGTCTGCTCGATGTAGAAAGGAGTGAGTTTGAAGGTCGGGGGAACTTAAATATTTTGTGACGAAAATCAACCGCAACAGCAAATCAGCGGCATGTTACCTCCTAAGTGACGCGGCGTAGCCAAGCCGGAAGAATTAGTTTAAGGCTAAATCAAATTTCAGAAGGGAGCTGAATTTCGATGTCGGATACACCCAGTTTGCGGCAGGCCGCGCTTGAATATCATGCCCATCCGAAACCCGGGAAACTGGAGATCAAGGCGACCAAACCGATGGCAAACGGCCGCGATCTTGCCCGCGCCTATTCGCCCGGCGTGGCCGAAGCCAGCCTCGAAATCAAGGCAGATCCATCCAACGCCGAGCTCTACACCGCGCGCGGCAACCTGGTGGCGGTTGTTTCCAATGGGACGGCGGTTTTGGGGCTGGGCAACATCGGCGCACTGGCCTCGAAACCGGTGATGGAGGGTAAGGCGGTTCTATTCAAGAAGTTCGCCGGCATCGACTGTTTCGATATCGAGGTTGACCAGCCAGATCCTGAAAAGCTGGCAGATATTGTCTGCGCGTTGGAACCGACCTTTGGTGCGATCAACCTGGAAGACATCAAGGCACCTGACTGCTTTGTCGTTGAAAAGTTGTGCCGTGAACGGATGAACATTCCGGTCTTTCACGACGATCAGCACGGCACTGCTATCGTGGTTGGCGCGGCCGCAAAAAACGCGCTGCACGTTGCAGGCAAGAAGTTCGAGGATATCAAAGTCGTCTCGACCGGCGGCGGCGCGGCGGGCATTGCCTGCCTGATGATGCTGGTGAAACTGGGCGTTAAACGCGAGAATATCTGGCTGTGCGACATTCACGGGTTGGTCTACGAAGGGCGCGCCGAGGATATGAACCCGCACAAGGACCAGTTCGCGCAGAAGTCCGACCTGCGCACGTTGGATGACGTGATTGGCGATGCCGACCTGTTTCTTGGTCTCAGCGGCCCCAATGTGCTCAAACCCGAGATGGTTGCGAAAATGGCGAAGCGCCCGATCATCTTCGCGCTGGCCAACCCGACGCCCGAGATTCTGCCGCAGGCCGCACGCGAGGTCGCGCCGGATGCGATCATCGCCACAGGTCGCAGCGACTTTCCCAATCAGGTCAATAACGTGCTGTGCTTCCCCTTCATCTTCCGCGGCGCACTGGATGTGGGGGCGACCGAAATCAATGACGAGATGCAGATCGCCTGCGTCGATGGCATCGCCGAGATGGCCCGCGCTACCACCAGCGCCGAAGCCGCCGCAGCTTATAAGGGCGAGCAACTGACCTTTGGGCCGGACTACCTGATTCCGAAACCGTTTGACCCGCGCCTGGTGGGCGTTGTGTCCTCATCCGTGGCTAGAGCGGCAATGGACAGCGGCGTCGCCAAACGCCCGATCGAAGATATTGAGGCATATAAAGAGCGTCTGAATCAGACCGTGTTCAAGTCCGCCCTGCTGATGCGGCCTGTATTTGAGGCCGCGGCCGTTGCCTCGCGCCGGATCGTATTTGCCGAGGGCGAGGATGAGCGCGTACTGCGCGCCGCGCAGGCCATTCTGGAAGAGACAACCGAAACACCCATCCTGATTGGCCGCCCCGACGTTATCAGTGCCCGGTGCGAGAGGCTGGGCCTGACGGTTCGTCCTGGTGAGGATTTCCAGATTGTAAACCCGCAGGATGACCCGCGGTACTATGACTATTGGAACTCGTATCACGCACTCATGCAGCGCCGTGGTGTGACGCCCGATCTGGCCAAGGCGATCATGCGCACGAACAACACCGCGATTGCAGCCATCATGGTGCATCGGGGTGAGGCCGACAGCATGATCTGCGGCACCTTCGGCGAATACCGCTGGCATCTGAACTATGTGCAACAGGTGCTGGCCGATGGTGACCTGCGCCCACATGGCGCGCTGTCCCTGATGATCCTCGAGGATGGCCCCCTGTTCATCGCCGACACACATGTGCGGCAATTGCCGACACCCGAAGAACTGGCCGAGTCCACACTCGGCGCCGCGCGGCACGTGCGCCGGTTCGGAATCGAACCCAAGATCGCCTTCTGTTCGCAATCGCAATTCGGCAACCAGGCCGAGGGGTCGGGCAAACGGCTGCGCGCCGCGCTAGACATCCTGGATACTGAGCCGCGCGACTTTACTTATGAAGGTGAGATGAACCTCGATCTGGCGCTGGATCCGGAACTGCGTTCGCGGATTTTCCCGAACTCGCGCCTGGATGGTACAGCGAATGTTCTTATCTTCGCCCATGCCGATGCGGCCAGCGGCGTGCGCAACATTCTGAAGATGAAAGCTGACGGGCTTGAGGTCGGGCCGATCCTGATGGGAATGGGCAACAAGGCGCATATCGTAACCCCGTCCATTACGGCCCGCGGGCTGCTGAACATGGCCGCCATAGCCGGAACCCCGGTGGCGCACTACGGCTAAAACCCGCAACTGCTGCTTAGGTGCCAGCGCGGCACCTGAGCAGATTCCAAGTTTCAGTGATTCTTTGCATGCTTAACTTTGCAAGTTTGCAAAAACTATCACCTCATGCATTCAACTTTGCCGCCTTAAACCGCTTTGCAAAACTTTGCAGACGAATCTGACGTGTTCTGCAAATCTTTTGCGATAAAGTGACGCCCCGTTATGTCCCTCGCTTGTGCGCAGCCCCCCGCCGCCCTTACACACGTGGCAAGGGATTTAAGGAGGAGACCAACGTGGCTTATCAGGACGTTTACGAAAGCTGGAAATCCGATCCAGAGGCATTCTGGATGGAGGCCGCAAAAGGGATCGATTGGGTTCAACCTCCGACCAAAGCACTGTTTGACGACAACGCCCCACTTTACGAATGGTTCTGTGACGCCAAGGTCAACACCTGCTGGAACGCCGTAGACCGCCACGTCGAGAACGGTCGCGGCGAGCAGACAGCCATCATCTATGACAGCCCGATCACCCACACCAAGCGCGAGATTTCCTATGTCGAACTGCGCAACCGTGTGGCCAATCTGGCCGGAGCACTGCGAGCCAAGGGCGTAGAAAAAGGTGACCGGGTCATCATCTATATGCCGATGATCCCCGAAGCGCTTGAAGCGATGCTGGCATGTGCCCGTCTGGGTGCCGTGCACTCGGTTGTTTTCGGTGGATTTGCCAGCAACGAACTGGCGGTTCGCATTGACGACGCAAAACCCAAGGCGATCATCGCCGCGTCCTGCGGGATGGAGCCGGGCCGCGTTGTCCACTATAAACCGCTACTGGACGGCGCCATCGATATGGCCAGCCACAAACCTGATTTCTGCGTGATCTTCCAACGTGAACAGGAAGTAGCGCAGCTGGTCGAAGGTCGCGACTTTAACTGGCACGGGTTCCAATACGGCGTCGAACCGGCAGATTGTGTGCCGGTGGATGGCAATGATCCGGCCTATATCCTCTATACTTCAGGCACCACGGGTGCGCCCAAGGGCGTCGTGCGCCCGACTGCTGGCCATCTGGTTGCGCTGAACTGGTCGATGAAGAACATTTATAACGTCGATCCCGGTGACGTGTTCTGGGCCGCGTCCGATGTCGGCTGGGTCGTGGGGCACTCGTATATCTGCTACGCGCCGCTGATCCACGGCAACACCACCATCGTCTTCGAAGGCAAGCCGGTCGGCACCCCCGACGCAGGCACCTTTTGGCGGGTGATTTCCGAACACAAGGTGAAAAGCTTCTTTACCGCCCCCACCGCCATCCGCGCCGTGAAACGCGAAGACCCCAAGGGCGAGATGCTGGCAAAATATGACCTGTCCGATCTGCGCGCGCTGTTTCTGGCTGGCGAGCGTGCAGACCCGGACACGATCGAATGGGCACAAAACGCATTGAAAGTTCCGGTAATCGACCACTGGTGGCAGACCGAAACCGGCTGGGCCATCGCAGGCAACCCGTTGGGGATCGAGGAACTGCCGATCAAGCTTGGCTCTCCGGCCAAGCCGATGCCGGGTTATGACGTCCAAATTTTGGACGAAGGCGGCCACCCGATGAAGCCGGGTGAACTGGGTGCGATTGCGGTCAAGCTGCCACTGCCTCCGGGCACCCTGCCGACGTTGTGGAACGCGGAAGATAGGTTCAAAAGCTCGTACCTAAACCACTTCCCCGGCTACTATGAAACCGGCGATGCGGGTATGATTGATGAAGAGGGATACCTTTACATCATGGCGCGCACCGATGACGTGATCAACGTCGCGGGCCACCGACTTTCTACTGGCGGAATGGAAGAGGTTCTGGCCGCCCACCCCGACGTGGCCGAATGCGCCGTGATTGGTGTGACCGATCAGCTTAAGGGTCAGATGCCCGTTGGCTTCCTGTGTCTGAACGCCGGTTGCGATCGCGACCATGGCGAGGTTGTGCAGGATGTGGTCAAGCTGGTCCGTGAAAAGATCGGCCCTGTGGCTGCCTTCAAACAGGCTGTCGTGGTGGATCGCCTGCCCAAAACCCGCTCGGGCAAAATCCTGCGTGGCACGATGGTGTCGATTGCGGACAGTCAGGAGTACAAGATGCCCGCGACCATCGATGATCCAGCCATTCTGGACGAAATCACGGTGGCGCTGAAATCCATCGGCTACGCCCAGTAAACGCCCTGCGGGCGGTTCCCGGCCGCCCGCACTGCGCCTTTCCCTTGCAACCGGGACCAAGGCCCCTACTGTCTGACCAAGACAATGAGGCCGCATGACACATTCCGACATCTGGCGACTGAGCGCCACCGACCTGACCGCCCTCACCCGCAGCGGAGACCTGAGCGCCGAAGACGCGGTGCGCGCATCCCTTGACCGAATGCACCAAGTCAACCCGGACCTGAATGCGGTGGTCGAGGATCTGAGCACCGAAGCGCTGGAACGGGCACGCGGTCTCGATCAGATCCGAGCGAAAGGAATACCAACCGGACCTTTGCACGGTGTACCGGTGACGATCAAAATCAACGTCGATCAAAAGGGCCATGCCACCTCGAACGGCGTTGTGGCTTTGAAAGACGTGATCGCACCCGATGACGCTCCGGTTGTGCGCAACCTACAGGAAGCCGGGGCAGTGGTGATAGGGCGCACCAACACACCCGAGTTCTCGTTCCGGGCCGACACCGACAACCCGCTGCACGGGCGCACGCATAATCCATGGGGGCGCCACATTTCGCCCGGCGGGTCTTCGGGCGGTGCTGGCGCCGCGGTGATGGCCGGGATCGGTGCACTAGCACATGGTAACGACATTGGCGGCAGCCTGCGTTTTCCGGCAGCAGCCAACGGTGCGGTCACAGTAAAACCCGGCCTCGGTCGCGTACCCGCTTGGAACCCCAGCCAACAGGCCGAGCGTGGTCTTCTGGCGCAATCCATGTCGGTGCAGGGGCTGATCACACGCTGCGCTGCCGATCTTCACCAGTCGATGCCCAGCCTGATCGCAGCTGACCCGCGCGACCCGTTCCACGTGCCAATGCCTTGGCGCGTTGAATCGCTGGACGAACCTTTCAAAGTCGCTTTTACCAAAGACACCTTTGGCTATGCTCTGCACCCTGAGGTCGACAAGGCGCTGGACACCGCCCGCGATGCTTTGGTCGATGCGGGCTATCAGGTCGAAGAAGTCAGCCCGCCCGATGTCTTCGACTGCGGACGTACGGGATACCGTACGCTGATGGGCGAGGTTCTGACGCTGCTGAAACGCGATATCGAGGCTGCGGGGTCTGACACCATACGCGATATCTTCGACGTCTATTTTCAGGAGTTCCCCCCCATCGTGGGCACCGATATGGTCCGGATGCTGGGCAAGCGTACCCACTACGCACGGGAATGGTCGCTGTTTATGCAGGATTATCCTCTGATCCTGTCCCCTTTCCTGCCGCAACCGTTTTTCAAACCCGACCGCGACACGGAAGGTGTCGAAGGTGTGCACGAGGTTCTGGGCTGTGCGGTTTACTCCTATGCAATGAACTTTCTGGGCCTGCCCGCGGCCAGCGTTCCAGCGCGTTTGGCCGATCTGCCGCAAGGGCCGCAACCGATCAACATTCAGATCGCCGCCCGGCGCTGGCGCGAGGATATGGCCGTGGACGCTGCAGCAGCCATCGAAGCGCGCGTCGGTCAGATGTGCCTACCGCTATGGGACAAAATGGGCGCGGCCAAATAGGCCGAGCAAACAAAATAGACCCCGGGGTTTTGTGCCCGGGGTCCTGTTGCTTAAATAAACCCGGAAATCGGTCAACGAGCGTAGCACCACCTACCCTCGCCGGCGCGAAAACTGCGCAATCATTCGACAACGCCGCTTGGTGGCCACTCACTCCCACCTAGGCGTGTTCTCCGGGCAAGTTGAGATTAACAAAAGATGAATCAAACGCCTGTGAACTGGGTCACATAAGCTGCAAAAAGCCTTTACCCCAAGGTTTCAGGTGAACTGTTCAGAGATCAGGCGCTCTTCCAGACCATGCCCCGGGTCGAACAGGATGCGGTGTTGGATGGACGGCTCTGAACGGATTTCCACCCAGTCTATATCCGCAAAAGAAACCGAATCCGCATCTGCCATGACGGGGCGCTTTTCGGCGTCCAGCACATCGAATCGGACCTTCGCGGTTTTGGGCAATAGTGCCCCGCGCCAGCGGCGGGGACGGAACGCGGCAATCGCCGTCAGGGCCAGCACATCCGACCCGATGGGCAGAATAGGTCCATGCGCCGAGTAGTTGTATGCTGTCGAACCGGCAGGCGTCGACAACAAGGCGCCGTCACAAACCAACTCAGGCATCCGCACCCGCCCGTCGACACTGATCTTCAACCGAGCCGCCTGTGGACCGGCCCGCAGCAGTGAAACTTCGTTGATGGCCAGCGCCTCATGCAGTTTACCGGATTGATCCATGGCCTGCATTGCCAGAGGGTTAATCACCTCTTCTTCGGCATCGGCCAGACGCTCCATCAGGTCTTCTTCGTGAAATTCATTCATCAGGAACCCGATGGTACCGCGATTCATGCCATAAACAGGTGTGTCCAGATGCTGCATGTTGTGCAGCGTATGCAACATGAACCCGTCCCCGCCCAGCGCGACCACCACATCCGCGTCCCGTGGGGCCGCATTGCCATACAGTTTCACAAGGCTGTCCCGCGCGGTTTGCGCCACTTTGACGTCGCTGGCGAGAAAGGCGATTCTCTTAGTCATCTTATCCGGTTTCCGGTGTTACACATTTGGTTCCGAAACAAACATACCTTTCCCCGATAGACCAGTCTTGACGCCGCAGCGGGCCAAATCGTCGCTTTAAAGCTTTTGCAGATGTGTCGTTTCCGATAGGAAATCCGCAAGATTTACCCCAGCAATCTGGAGCCCCCATGAACGCCAATCTTCGTGATACCGGTTTTTTCACCCAATCCCTTGCCGACCGTGATCCTGAGCTTTTTGGCTCGATCACATCCGAGCTGGGCCGTCAGCGCGACGAGATCGAGCTGATCGCATCCGAGAACATTGTCTCTGCCGCCGTGATGGAGGCGCAGGGCTCGGTGATGACCAACAAATACGCCGAGGGCTATCCCGGTCGTCGTTACTATGGCGGCTGCCAGTTCGTCGACATCGCCGAAAACCTCGCCATCGACCGCGCCAAGCAGCTGTTCGGCTGTGAATTCGCCAACGTGCAGCCGAACTCGGGCTCGCAGGCTAACCAGGGCGTGTTTCAGGCGCTGATCCAGCCCGGCGACACCATCCTGGGGATGAGCCTGGATGCAGGTGGTCACCTGACTCACGGCGCCGCGCCCAACCAGTCGGGCAAGTGGTTCAAGGCTGTCCAGTATGGTGTGCGCAAAGAAGACAACATGCTGGATTACGACCAGGTCGAAGCGCTGGCGAAAGAGCACCAGCCCAAGCTGATCATCGCTGGTGGTTCCGCCATCCCGCGTCAGATCGACTTTGCCCGCATGCGCGAGATCGCCGATATGGTTGGCGCCTATCTGCACGTGGACATGGCGCATTTCGCCGGTCTGGTTGCGGCGGGTGAGCACCCCTCGCCCTTCCCGCACGCCCATGTTGCGACCACCACCACGCACAAGACCCTGCGCGGCCCGCGCGGCGGCATGATCCTGACCAATGACGAGGCGATCGCCAAGAAAGTAAACTCGGCCATCTTCCCCGGCATTCAGGGCGGCCCGCTGATGCACGTCATCGCTGGTAAAGCGGTTGCGTTTGGTGAAGCTCTGCGCCCCGAGTTCAAAAGCTATATCCAGCAGGTTGTGACCAACGCGCAAGCGCTGTCGGATCAGTTGATCAAAGGCGGTCTGGACACGGTGACCCAGGGCACTGACACCCATGTGGTGCTGGTCGACCTGCGCCCCAAAGGCGTCAAAGGCAACGCGACCGAGAAGGCTCTGGGCCGAGCGCATATCACCTGCAACAAGAACGGCGTGCCGTTTGACCCGGAAAAACCGACCATCACGTCGGGCATCCGTCTGGGCTCGCCCGCCGGCACCACCCGTGGGTTTGGTGAGGTTGAATTCCGCCAGATCGCCGACTGGATCATCGAAGTGGTCGACGGTCTGGCCGCCAATGGCGAAGACGGCAACTCCGCCGTCGAAGCCAAGGTCAAAGCCGAGGTCGCAGACCTCTGCGCCAAATTCCCAATCTATCCTAACCTGTAATCAGGTTTACAATCTAAGACCTGAGCGGCGCCCAACGGGCGCCGTTCTTAATTGGGTTCGATCAGATAAACCCCTGCCATCGCAGGAAAATGATAAGCAGCGCCAACAAGGCCAGCAGATTGAACGCCAGCCCACCGAGCATCCCCAGAAACCATCCTAGTCGCCGATCGGCACGGTTGATACCGCTTAGATGGGTTTGAACCTCTTCGGACGCGCGTGCGAGTGTCGGCGCATCCAGCACCAACCGCAACTTCGGATGAGCCGCCATTTGCTCGGCATTCGCCAGCATCAACGCTTGTTTGTATATACGCCGTGGTAGCAGCCGCTTGGCCTTACGGATCGACTCTGCCAGCGTCTTGTCCTTTACGCCCAGTTTCTTGCGCAACAGTTGAACCGTTTGCGCAATTTGGCTTTGGATATCTGTGTTTTCCGACATGACGGGGCCTCCGAAGTTGTCAACTTAACCCCCACGAGCGAAGGCGACAATGGGGCTGGTTGTTTCTGATCGCGACGGGTATCACAGCCAAATGCTGAACACGATCGTACATGGCGAACCGACCGCGAACCCTCCACTGCTGATTGCACATGGGCTATATGGCTCGGCCCGGAACTGGGGTGTGATTGCCCGTCGTCTGGCGGATGAACGTCAGGTTGTGGCCGTCGACATGCGCAACCATGCCTTCAGCATGTGGACCGACCAGCACAGCTATCCCGAATTGGCCAACGATCTGGCCGAGGTGATCGAGCACTTTGGTGGCCAAGCCGACGTTGTGGGCCATTCGATGGGCGGTAAGGCCGCGATGACGCTGGCCCTGCAACATGGGTCTCTGGTACGCAAGTTGGTGGTCGCCGACATCGCGCCGGTGAACTACACGCACAGCCAGATCCAATTCATTGAAGCCATGCGCGCTGTCGATTTCTCAACGATCGAGCGGCGATCAGATGCGGCACAGCAACTGGCCGATCAGGGTGTTGAACCTGCACTTCAGAGCTTTTTCACGCAATCACTTGATATCAAGGGGAAACGCTGGCTGTTGAATCTTGATGTGCTGGCGACTGAGATGCCGAAGATCATGGGTTTCCCTGAATTGGACGGCTCATGGGACGGCCCGACCCTTTTCCTGTCGGGTGGAGAGTCCGAGTATGTCCTGCCAGAGCATCGCGACCTGATCCGCAAACTGTTTCCAGCTGCCAAGTTTGCCAAGATCCCGGGCGCTGGCCATTGGTTGCACGCCGAAAAACCGCGCGAGTTCGAAGCCGCCGTCCGGGCGTTCCTGAACGCCTGATCCTTCAGGCCGTAACCTCGCCCCCGCCATTGACCCAATCGGGCAAACCGCCGAGGTTATAGATCCGCTGATACCCCATGTCTTTCAGCAACTTGCCTGCCAACGCGGCGCGACCACCAGCTGCGCAATACAGGACAATCGGGCGGTCTTTCCGAAGTTCCGGATCATGGGATTTCAGACTTTCATCGGCGCGGAATTCCAACATGCCGCGTGGGATGTGGTGTGCACCGCTGGCCCGCCCAGTCTTCTGCAATTCGACGGCATCCCGCACATCCAGCAGCAAGCCGCCCTGCCCTATCAGTTCTTTCGACTTGCCAGTATCGATACGTTCGACCACGGCATTTGCGGCCTCCATCATGTCTTGAACGGTCAGGGGCATAGGTCATCCTCCGGTGGTTTTCACCGGAGGGTAACACGCAATTCGTGGAAGGGGCAGACCGGCCCTGAGATCAGTCTGCCTATTGTTCGCGGAAAGCGCGCGACATGCTGTCTGTCACAGGTTTCGCAATATAGGCCGCGAATGTGCGCTCTTCCGTTTGGATCATGATCTCGGCAGGCATACCCGGGGTCGGGATAAAGCCCCTCACGCGCTCGATCTCTTCCGGTTCCAGCGAGATGCGTGCCAGATAGACCTCTTGCGGTGCGCCAGTGGAATCTTCAATCACTGAGTCCGCCGACAGATAGAACACCTGGCCTTGCAACACCGGTGTCGTCCGCTGGTTCAGAGCAACCAGACGCACCGTCGCGTCCTGTCCGGTGACCACACTGTCGATCTCGGTACGCGGGATTTGCGCCTCGATGATCAGAGGAGCGTCGGCGGGCAGAATCTCGGCGATGGGTTCACCGGTTTCGATCACGCCGCCCGGCGTGTGATAGTGCAGCCGCACCACCGTACCCGTCACCGGAGCCCGCACGACCGCGCGGTCCAGAACGCTGCGAGCCTGACGGGCTTTTTCGCGGACACTTTCCAGATCAGCTTCGATCACGCCCAGCTCATCCAGCGCCGCCTCTCGGTATGCGGCCCGGGTGCGAGAGATCTGTTCTTCGTATTTCAACAGCATCTGGCTGATTTCAGCCGCTTCGGCTTGCAGCCGTGCCTGCTGGCCTTCGGCTTCGGCCTGAACCCGGCGAATAGTGTTCAGCTCACCTTTGCGCACCAGCCCTTTTTCGAAAAGCGCCTGCTTGGTTTCGAACTCTTCCTGAAGGATTTCCGACCGCCGCACCATGCTGTCCAACTGCGCCTCGAACCCGCTGGAGCGGATGCGCAGCGCTTCCATGTTTCGTTCCAGCAATGCAATATCGTTCAGCAGGGTCTTGCGGGACAGATCAAAGGTGATCTTCTGCCCGTCAAGGATGCTCATCACCTCGGTATCATCCGAAGCTTCGATCAGGTTCGTGGAAAACTCCAGCCGCTGCGCTTCGCCATATTCTGCATTCAGGCGCTCGGACATAGCTTGAAGGCGGATTTTGCGGATGAACAATTCACGTTCGTTCGCTTCGGCCGAGGTTTGGTCCAGCGTCATCATAACCTGGCCCGCTTTGACAGACTGGCCTTCGACCACCTGAATTTCCTGAATGATACCGCCTTCCAGATGCTGCACGATCTTGTTGCGACCAGTGGCAACAAAGCTGCCTTGAGCAATCACAGCGGCCGCCAGAGGCGCACGGAAAGACCAAACACCGAAGCCGCCAAAGCAGGCGACCAGCAGAACAAAGCCGATGACGATCAGACGATTGATCGAGCGGGGAACCTCTGCATACCAGACCGTTGGATCCTTGGGATCATTGTTTACGGGCACCAGTTCATTCATATCGCACCCCCTTACTTCTTCTGAATGCCGGGCGCATTGTTGCGCGGCCCGTTCAATTGTTGCAGAACCTGTTCGCGGTGGCCAAACAGCGCTACCCGGCCATCTGTCAGCAACATGATCTTGTCGACTACATTCAGCAGCGTCGGCTTTTGCGTGATCACCACCACGGTGATCTTGCTTTCTCTGGCCTGTTCGATGGCCCGCGCCAGCGCTTTGTCGCCGGCAACATCCAGGTTCGAGTTCGGCTCGTCCAGCACCACCATACGCGGATTGCCGAAGAAGGCCCGCGCCAGCGCAATGCGCTGTTTCTGGCCACCGGACAAGGGTGAGCCATCCGCCGCCACTACGGTCTCATACCCCTGAGGCAGTGTTGCGATCATGTTGTGCACATCGGCCAGAACGGCCGCGTCGTGGATCTGTTCATCCGTCGCATCCGCGCGCATCCGGCCGATATTGTCTTTGATCGTACCGGGGAACAGCTGCACATCCTGCGGCAGGTATCCGATGCTTTCGCCAAACTGACGCGGATCCCAGTTACGGATATCCATCAGATCAAGACGCACGCTGCCCGATGTGGGCAGGATCGAACCAACCAACGTTTTACCCAACGTGGTTTTACCCGCTCCAGAGTTGCCGATGATGGCCAGCGTCTCGCCCGGGTTCAGCGAGAAACTGATCCCGTTCAGAACAACGCGCTTGGTGCCGCCGGGCACGTATAGCAGGCGTTCCACGTCCAGCCGGCCTTCTGGGCGCGGCAGGCGCAGTTTTTCGAACTGCAGCGCCGAATTGGACAGCAGTTGATTGATGCGGCCATAAGCGGCGCGGGTCAGCAGGAAGCCGTTCCAGCCCTCGATTGACCCTTCGATCGGCGCAAACGCGCGACCCGCGATGATCGAAGCGGCGATAACCATGCCGCCGGTAATCTCACCCTGCAGCGCCAGAAACGCACCCCAGCCCAAAATGGTGACCTGCGTCAGCAGGCGCACCGCGCGGGAAATGGCGGCAAAAATCACATTCCGGTCCTGCGCACGGACCTGCCACGTCAGCGATTGCGCAGTGTCCCGGCCCCAGATGCGTACCGCCTCGGGGATCATTGCCAGGGCGTTGATGATCTGGCTGTTTCGCGCCATCGAGTCCAGATGCATGTTAGCCATGGACTGCGCCTTGTTGGCCTCGGCAAATGGTTTGGCCGTCATGCGCTGGTTGATGAATGCGATCGTCATCAGCAGCAGGGCCGTTACGATCACGATCATCCCAAGCTGCGGATGCACCAGAAAGATCATCAGGATAAACAATGGTGCGAAAGGCACGTCCAGGAACGAAATAAGCGTGCCAGAAACCAAAAAGCTGCGCATTTGCTGCAAATCGCCCAGCGTCTGGTATTCTCGCCCAGAACCATGCAGCGAAGCATGCGCTGCGGCACTGAGGACCGGGGCACCCAAACGAGCCGCCACCTCGACCGCCGTCCGCATCAGCATGAAACGCCGCACCGCGTCAAAGGCTGATTGGAAAATCACCGCCCCGGCGACAATGGCCGTCAGCATGATCAGCGTGTCCAGTGACCTGCTGGTCAGAACCCGGTCACTGATCTGGAACAGATAGATCGGGATCGCCAAAATCAGGATGTTCGTCGCGCAGGTCAGAACCAGCACAAAGGCCAGATTGCGATAGATTGCGCGTAACGAAGTTCGCAGTGTCTTGCGAAAATCCTCTGGCGGGGTACGTTTATGAAATGTCTGGGGTGGCCCTTTTCCATCGCCGCCACCTGAGTTGCTGCGCAGCAATGGTTCGTTCGCCTTGGCCTCGATAGTGGTGCCCATGCGATCACCGCCACTCGAGCGCGACGCGGGGGGTATACGGTCGCTCGTTTTATTGACGGGTTCGGGATCGGGGCTCTCAACGTCGGCCACCCCAGCACCGCTGCCCTGTTGGTCACTGTCTTCGACAGGCTGCGGCTGCTTGCGCCGGGGGGAAGATCCGGCGCGCAATTGCGATTCCTCATTCGCTTGTTGCTGAGTGGGTTTCGCTTTCACGGTATTTTCGGCGCTCGCATCGCTTTCGGCGACTGCCTCCCGTTTACCGTCTTGCGGATCACTGATGCGTAAATCTTCGCTGAGTCGTAATCCGGGGATTTTCTTTGGTTTCTTATCAGACTGGCCCGCGCTTGGCGGTTTAGAAGCGCTGCCGCCGTTACGATCCAATGGGCTGGCGTATCGACTCGGGCGCGACGGAAAAACAATCGACATGTCAAAACTTTCAGGTCACTCGTAACAAACAGGGTTACTACGCTAGCATAGTTTGCAGGCCGTCGTCGATGGCTGCCATTTCAGAAGAAGTAAGAGTGGACGATCCAGCCAGATTTTCGGCGTCGCCTGCTGCATCGACCTCTTCCATCAGAATTGCGATCGCTTCGTTGACCAACTCGGTGTTTTCCTCTTCTACGGAGTCGATCAGGCTTGCCTGATGCAACATCACTTCCGAGTACTCTTCCCCTTGGGCCATAACGACGGAGTCGACGCCAATCTTGTTTACACTGGCCGAGTTCAGGATGGCGTTTCCGGCACCCAGCGCGGTGACTTCCTCGCCGCCGGGCGTTTCGACATAAACGTCGTCGTCGTCCTGCAGCATTGTAATCTGTTCGATCACGTTAACCTGCAACAGATCACCCTCGATCTTGAGAACACGAACAAGTTCGGTTCCGGCGAACAGCGGATCGTTCAGCAGCGCATCTTCCAGCGCGTCGGAATCAACCTCCTGCAATTCGATTGTGCTGGCCAGATTCTGGCTCAGGGCCTCGTGGGTATCTTCACCCTCGGCCGTCAGCGACACCTGGTTCATCACCAGATTGTCTTCTGCTTCGGTCGGCGTGGCACCATGAACCACATCACTGTCCATCAACACGATGGTCTGGTTCACGACATCAATCGACACCATGTCACCACCGATGATGATCATGTCGTAGAACGTGCCAAGCTGAAGGATGTCGGTCACGTTGGTCATGATGTTCTCACCCAACGTGTACGCGGTGGATGTGGCCGCGATTTCAGTTGCTATCTGGTCGATGTCCGTGGCGTCGATAAGTTGCTGGATGAAATTCGTCACCAACAGGTCGCCGCTGATCCAGTCGATTACGACAATCGGATCCTGATCTTCAACGGTGACATTATCGTCCAGCCAATGTGCCTCCTTGGATTCGGAACTGATGTGCGAGGCCTGAACCACATGCGTTTCGCTTTGGACGCCCTCTTCACCTTCGTCGACGTCCACAACAACGGCGACCTGGCTAACGACGCTCAGGTTCACTGAGTTTCCGCCGACCACGATATTGGGCGCGTCTATCCAACCAACTGAGATCGCGACCTCATTAATGGCCAAATTGGCGCCTGCGACGACGGAATGACCGTCTTCGAACACGGAATCTTCGGACTGGTCCCACTCGGCCGGTAAGGCCTCGGCGTGTTCGTCCTCGGTTTCTTCCTCTTCTTCCGTCTGGTGGTTGGCTGGCAACAATTCCATGAAATCGGGCATTTCATCGACATGCTCACCATTCACGATGATGCCCGTGGCACCCTCGCCCAAGAACTGATGCACCGTCACACCGTCAATTTCGACGTTCACGGGGGTATAAATCTGATCCAGCAGAAGCTCGACTGCCTCGCCGGTCTGGTAGTCCAGAATATGGATCGACGGGGGGGTGATCGCGTGCAAGGAAAGCGCCAACTGCAGCGTTCCTTCACCTTGCGCCATCAGCGCCTCGACGTCGCGGAAATCGCCCTCACCAACGGTGTCGTTGTCGTTAAGGCGGATTTTCTGGAACGTATACGTAACCGCCGAGCCGACCAGTTCGAATTCAATGACCGGCTCTATAACGACGTTCAGTTGCGTCATCGCCGAAAACTGCGCGTCGGGGAAATATCCTTCTGGGGCAAATGTGGGGCCAGAGGACACGCTGGAATCTTCGATCGGTCCAGGGATCGCAGCTGGTGGGGGGACGTCGGCTTTCACGCCGGTAAATTTGTAAGGCAGCGGGCCATATTCACCCGGGTCCAATTTCAAATGTGCTTTAACCTGAATTTTTGTCGGATCTTCAAGTTCTTCAAGTTCCGCTTTCCGTCTCAGAGCAATAAATTCTTCATACTGATCACGCCACCGGGCCTGCTCGGTCGTTAACTCAAATGTTCCAACGAAATGTGCAATTTGTTCCGTAATACTGTCGAGCGACATTTTTTTTCCTTTCCCCGCCCCGGCCTAAAATTTCCGGTTTAGGTTCAGTTGGGTCGAGGCCGCCTTATGCGGCCCCGACGTTTTCTTGAAAAAGGGTTCAGAGCCCGCCTAAGCGGGCTCTGTTTCCAGTTATACGTCGGTGTCTTCGCTGGAGTAGCTGGACGACATGTTACCACCAACCATGGTCGTATCGACGTCGTTGCCAAGAACGTTGGCACCCATGACGATCGACTGGTTGAAGGCCGATGTGTCAACTACCGCAGCAGCCGATGCATGCGACTCACCGCTCACGATGCCGTCGCCACCGTTGTTGGAGCCCCAGGTTCCGCCGTTGCCACCGGCACCGCCAGCACCCGAGTTGGAACCCCATGCGTTACCGCCGTCGACAGCGCCACCAAAGGTGTTGCCAGCTTCGGCAAACCCGTGTGCGTTACCGCTGGTTCCGCCGAACGCCTGAGCAGCACCGCCGCCGCCACCGATGCCCGACTCGGACATGCCTTCAGAGTGGCCATATCCAGTCGATGTTGCATCGTTGTCCGCGCTGCCGTCACCGCCGTAGCCCGAAATCGCTTCGGACAGGCTGTCTGCGCTTCCGTCAGTGTCCGCTACCGCGAATACTTCGGAATCTCCGCCGTTACCGGCGTCGTTGTCGGCATCTACAGAACCAGTACCGGTACCGTCGGAACGCGCATCCTGATCGATTGCGCCACCGCCGCCGCCGACGCCATCTGCCGTCGCCGTACCGGTTCCGTCCGCATCAGCGCGTCCGTCGGTAGTCATGGTACCGCCGTCACCAGCGTCGGAGTCTGCATCCTGATCGTTGCGGGCTGTGCCAACAACATCACCAGCAGTCGGGGTTACCATCGGACCTGCGGCATCCTGGTTGCCAACGCCTTGTGCGTCAGAAACAGCATCTGCATCACCGCCGTTGCCGTCACCACCGTTGCCGTCACCACCGGGGCCGTCGCCCGCGATACCAGTGCCACCGCGACCTTCGCCACCGGCACCGCCACCTGCGTTCACGTTGCCACCGTCGTTGGTGTCACCACCACCGTTGCTGGCATCTGCGCCGCCCAGGTTCAGACCACCCAGACCATTCAGCTGGTGGTTCGAAGCCAGAGCACCGTCGACCTGGGCTGCGTCACCGGCTGCACCGCCGCCGCCGTTGGCGTCACCGCCATCGCCCATGGCACCGCTGCCTTCGCCGCCGTCACCATCGCCACCGTCGCCTTTGCCGCCATCGGCATCTGCGTCAGCATTCGCGAGGCTTCCAGCCAGTCCGAGACCGATGTTACCACCCGAGGCAGCATCGCCGGTTTCGTTTTCGCTTTCGGCTTCGTTCTTAGCCAGACCAATGTTGCCAGCGCCGCTGTCGCCGCCGTCTGCGCCGTAAGCCGACGCGTCATTGGCTGCCAGAGCACCGCCTTTGGCCAGCGAAACGCTATCGTTTTCGCCACCGGTCGACTGACCATCGTTGTCAGCATTCGACAGACCCAGACCCAAGCCCAGACCAAGCGAACCGGCGTCTCCGCCTTCGCCACCGTCGCCGTCAGCATCAGATGCGTCGGAAGAACCGTTGTTGTTGGCATTGGATGCGCTTGCTGCGTCACCCGAAGAACCACCGGTACCCGCACCATCGGAATCTGCCGAAGACTTACCAAAGTTCAGACCCAGAGTAGTTGCGTCACCCGAGGCACCACCGTCTCCGGCGGTCGAGTCAGCGTCAGCGTTACCAGTCTCGCCACCGTCGCCATAGGCTTTGCTGCCCATGGTGAACGACATGGCTTTGCCGCCTTCGGTTGAACCGCCGTCACCGGAGTTGCCACCGTCTGCTTGCGATCCGATACCTTCGTCAGCGTAAGCTTCACCACCGTGGGCGTCGCCGGACTGTTCGAAATAACCGTTGTCATTCGAAACGCTGGCTTCGCCCAGGTCATCGTTGTCGTTCAGCTCAGCCAACTGGCTGTTGATCGACAGCATGTCGTTGCCCTGACCGTCCAGCGAGATGTCCAGGTTCATATCGTCGCCCGGATCATAGTCGAAGTCATTGCCTACGGAGATGACGTCTTCGACAGAGCCGACGTTTTGCAGATCTACATCGATCTGATCATCGTCGCGCGGAATCCACTCGCCACCACCGAAGTCGATGTTGACTTGGTTCGAGTTGTCGTTGTCATTGTCGCCGTTTTTCTGGGCTTGCTTCTGACCTTGGTCCTGACCCTGGCCTTGATCCTGGCCTTGGCCCTGATCTTGACCCTGGCCTTGATCCTGGCCCTGACCATTCTGAACGTCGGTGCTTTGCGACTGATCCTGGCCTTGGCCCTGATCGTTGCTGTTGTTGTTGTCTTGGTCGTTGACGTTTGCATCAATTTCGACGTCAGCGTGCCGTACGTTCACCGTTGCATCAATCGGAACTTCTGCATTTTCAACATTAACTTCGCCAACTGCGATGTTGTTCGTGCCATTACGATCTTTCAAACTCATAACTATTTTCCATCTCTGAGCGCCCGACCGTCATTCATCTACAAAACGGCTACTGGCGCAGTTGAAACAAACTTTAAGCACTCAAGCGCGAAACGCGCATGATGCGGTCTTGTTCTGTGAAGTCGTCTCCCACCTCCCTTTCCCGGCTAAGCCGATGTGCGGACCGCTGAATTCAAATTCGCGTAAATGCGCGATTCGCGGACGCGTCAGGAACATCGCTTCCCAAATTGAAGCAGGATCATGGTTGCAGCAGGAGAACGGTCTGAATAGCTGCTCTAAAGCATTAGACAGCTTATCCAATTGTTATTATTTGTAATTTTGGAAAAACTATTCAGAAAGTCAGGGCGCAGGCATGAAAATAAGGCCGAATTTCGGCAAATCGGTTAAAACCATATTTTTGCTCTACTTTTACGAGAATGTTGATGGTGAACCTATACAAAAGTTCTAGACCCAATCAGCAGGACCACACGGAATGTTGATGAAAAATAGACTTTCAGGTATAGTTACTAAGCAATAGCAGTTAATTTACCGTTAATTTACGCTCCGCGTGTTGTTTACGATTTCGCCACAGATATTGGTGGCGTGGGTTTATAGGGGGAAGTAATGAGCAGTCCGTTGCAGGATAGTGTTACCCAAATAAATGTTTGTTCCGAGGACTTTTCGATCAATTTCATCGGCAAGGAACTCTTCTATTCAAATCAAACTCTACGAAGCGTTCAGGCGGAATTCGGCGTGTCCGCGCACCGCTATGAGGACGTGGCCGACCTGAAAGCAACAGGGGATCCGCGGTCGTCAGCTGGAAAGGTCGTAGTCGTTGACCAGATCATGCTGGATGATTTGCTTGCCCGCCCGAAGGCCTATAAAGAAGCAGCCGGGACAGGCTGCCTTGCTTTTGCCTACCGCAAAGAGGACGCCGCACGCGCTTTGTTCGAGACCTGGGATCGGGCTCAGTTCGGAGATATCGGCTATCTTCCCATGAACGTCGCGCCGGATGTGTGGCGCTCGATCCTTCGTCTGTTGATGCATGAAGAGCTTTATCTGCCCAGCTTCTTAGCCGACTGCGTGTCTGCGCCCCGCCCTCAGAGCAAACCCTGTCTGCTGAGTGAAACCAGCGCAGAACCGATGTCGAAGCCAAAAGAACCCCATCCGATCTACTCGCGGCTGACGCGGCGAGAAAAGCAGGTTCTTCAATTGGTCTCGAAAGGCCAAAGCAACAAGATCATCGCAGCCAACCTTGGCATCACCGAACATACGGTGAAGCTGCACATGCATAATGTGGCGGGCAAGATCGGCGTCAGTAACAGAACCGCAGCTGCGCAGTTCTATTTCGAAGTGACTGCAAACGAAACGCACGGTCAGACCGTTGACTGAGACACTCGAAACCCGCTTTGACCGTCTGATCCTTCTGGTCGGCAAATTGAACTACATGTGGACCAACACCGAGAGTCTGTTGATCCACCTGATTGCCGGCCTGAGCGGGACCAACAAGGATGTCGCAGTCATCATCTTCCTGACCCTCAACACCACGCGCGCCCGGATCGATCTGGTCGAGCGGCTTGCCAAGATGGAAGGTCGCCCTGCCGAGATTCGCGATCCGATCCTTGAACACACACAGCGCCTAAGCAAACTGTCGTTCATCCGCAACAGGTACAATCACTGCATTTATTCGTTCGATGCCGACAGCGGAAACCCCAAGACCATCCTGATGCGTATCGCTGATCGTAAGACCGACATCAAACTGGGGCGCGAAGATACCGTCGACGAAAAGGCCATTCAGGAGATTGAAGACATCGTCGCACAGCTCTCGGCCGCGAACCGCGACATCTGGCGCCTGATCTCTAAGTTGGGTTTCCCGGTCTGAAGGAGTGTTTGGTGCGGATGGCGGGGATCGAACCCGCAAGTCCTAGGACGAGGGATTTTAAGTCCCTTGCGTTTACCAGTTTCGCCACATCCGCGCGCCTCCGAGGCCAATGCGCCGGTGACGTTTGAAAACTCTTACTGCCAACCAAACGGATTGAAAAGCCGCTAAGTTGATCGTTGCAAGGGGAACTGGCCAAGTGCCGTATTTCATGCGCACGCGGTCTTCACTAACGCCCCAACCTCCAATCATAGAGAGAGCTGGAAGCCTTTCAGAACTGGTAATGTGAGCTTGATCCCTTATATCGCTGGCGCGCAATAGAATCGACTAGTGAGCTATTTTTCTGCGCGCACGCGGCGCCGCTCAGAGTCTTGAACTTTGTTTGGCTGCTCTTCACAAAAAACTAAAACCCAAACAGAGCCATCCTGCTTTCCCAACATTTGTATGAAGAGTGGTGCCCCCACACGGACTCGAACCGCGGACCTACTGATTACAAATCAGTTGCTCTACCAGCTGAGCTATAGGGGCGCTTGGTGTCGATTACTTTCTCTTGTTGTGGACTGCAAGCACATATTTTTATCTTAAGTTAGGGATTGGCAGTTTTCCTGTGCGCACATAGATAGCTCGGTGTTCAATGGCCCGTGTTTGACTGTTCCGGCCGCGGGCTGTAACCCGACAAGCGGGCTATGAAGCAAAGGACAAGAGCTGAAAATGCAGGTTGCGATCCACGCAGGCGTAGCTTTTACCGACGGAGGTCGGGTGCTGGACTCGTTGACAAAAAACGCTTCTGCCTTGGCGGCAAACGGGGTCGAGTATTTTGGTCCGCGCCGGTACAAACGCGTGTTCAAGCCCGCATTTGACAAATTCGAAGCCATGACGACTGAGGTCCCTGCCGAGCAAAAATTCAATAGTGTCTTGCCAGGGGAAGAGAGCACTCAGCGGGCAATATACTCAAGCGGCAGATTTCCAGGCGAACCGGAAACAGCACTTCGGGACGGCCAATTGTACCCTTTCGCTGGCCGCAGAATGGCCTTGTTGGAACAGGGCTTTCGCGACCACGAGGTTGAGCTGTTCATGGGGCTTAGAAACCCGGGTAGCTTCGTTCCTAAACTGCTGATGTCTCTGCCAGAGGAAGCACGCGCCGAAGCAATTCGGGACACCGATCTAAGCTGCCTGAGCTGGATTGGCATGATCGAGGACATCCGGGATCTTGCGCCCAACGTCCGGATTACCTTGTGGAGCAACGAAGACACCCCCTTTATCTGGGGTGAAATCATTCGTGCTCTGGCAGGACTGAGTGAAGATACACCTCTGGAAGACGAAAACGATCTGCTGCTGTCCTTGCTGGACGAAACCGGCCAAAATGAAGTCCGGGAACTAACAAGCCATGATGCTGCGCAAGGCAAGGCAATCCTGCACGAAAACATGGCTCGTATTTTCGACAATCACGCGCAGCCGGAAGAAATTGAAGAAGAACTGCACCTGCCAGGGTGGAGCACCGAGATCGTGGACGCGTTTTCCGAACTGTATGAACAGGATCTTGAACGGCTTGGCGGCATTCCCGGGGTGCAGGTTCTCAGACCCTGATCTCGTTTTGCGAAAACAGTTTTTTGACACCGCGATTGCGTAGCTGTCCGGTCAGGGGTGTATGCGGTCAGAAACACCCCAGCTTCAGCCTATTTGAAACCTCCCTGCCCTTGGAAGGTCGTGTGCGCCCCGGATCAACACAATCCCTGCGGGGCACACATGTATCGAACATCTTGAGTGTACAGTCAGGCGAGCCTCAGCTCATGCCCAGCGCTTCCTTGTACATCTCCAGTACGGCTTCTTCCTCGGCGATATCGTCTTTGTCGCGTTTGCGCAGAGCGATCACCTTGCGCATGACCTTGGTGTCGTAGCCGCGGGCTTTGGCCTCGGCCATCACCTCTTTTTGCTGTTCCGCCAGATCCTTCTTTTCCGCATCCAGTCGTTCGAACCGCTCGATGAACTGGCGCAGTTCACCGGCGGTTACGCGATAATTGGCAGAGGCCTGATCTTCGGTCATGTCATCCATATACGTCTCTCCCAGAGGGTGATTTCTGTTTCTGTGGCAGCGGGCAATATGCCGGATACATTGCCGCCGCCCGCGCCGCAAGCGCACAATCGCAGGCGGGCTTGTGTGCGCGGGGGTTCTCGGCTAAGCGCAGAGGAACATGACAAGCAAATGTGGGGAACCATGTTCGAATTCATCACCTGGGGCGGGGCCGCCCTGTCGCTTGCCGGGCTTGTGGGCCTGGTCTGGTGCATTGCACATGTGATGAAGGCGCGCAAATCCGGCCTCTCGGATGAAGAGCTGCGCGCCGTTGTTCAGGGTGTTCTGCCGTGGAATCTGGCGTCTTTGTTTCTGTCGGTGATTGGTTTGATGGTGGTAATCTTGGGGATTTCCTTCGGCTAACCTTCCAAACTAAACCGGCAGATTATCAAACCGCGCCTCCATGGCGTCTTCACACAAGGCTGCATCCAATCGCCGCAGACGCGACGGGACGTGCATACCCTCTTGGCGCATCCGTTCGATCACTTTTGTCAGGCTTGGCTGAAGGGCAAGCCGCGTATCCAGACATGCGCCGTTGATCTTTTTTTCTAGTTGTTCGGCTTCTGAATATAAATTGATAGACGACATTTCCATCCTCCCAAATGTCTTCATTCACTCCGATATATGTGACCATTTTAAGACTTGCTTAGATTACCGGAAAAACGGGCGGGTATTCGCCTGTCTGGTCTGCTGTTTCGGCGTTCAAAAGCGATTTGACTAAATATTACTCTTACTGAGGCTACTATGCCTTGACCAGTATCAAATTATGCATGTTGAATATTACACATTCCGTAATTAATATATGAGATGGCGAAACCGGCGGAGGGGCCTATGACACCCAATGTAAAAGCGTTCTTTGACCCCGAAACTTTTACGGTTTCCTATGTGGCGCAGGAGCCCGAAGGCCTTGCCTGCGCCGTCATCGACAGTGTTCTGGATTTCGACCACGCCTCGGGCCGAACCAGCACGCGTTCAGCGGATCACATCATTGATCACGTACGCAAAAAAAACCTGCGGGTTGAATGGATTCTTGAGAGCCACGTCCACGCCGACCACCTGTCAGCTGCCCCCTATTTACAACAGGAATTGGGCGGCAAAATCGGTATCGGTGATCAGATCGTGACCATTCAGGAAACCTTCGGAAAAATCTTCAACGAAGGCACCGAGTTTCAGCGAGATGGCAGCCAGTTCGACGCCCTGTTTCACGAAGGTGACAGCTTCCACGTTGGCCAGATGCGCGGAGACGTGCTGCACACGCCCGGGCATACGCCGGCCTGCCTGACTTATGTGATCGGCGATGCGGCCTTTGTCGGCGACACCTTGTTCATGCCGGACTTCGGCACGGCGCGTTGCGACTTTCCAGGTGGTTCATCCGCAATGCTGTACGACTCGATCCAGAAAATCCTGTCGCTGCCGGATGAGACCCGCGTTTTCGTCGGCCACGACTACAAAGCACCGGGGCGTGATGAATATGCGTGGGAGACGACGGTTGGCGAGCAGAAAGCGCTGAATATTCATATCGGTCGGGGCCGCCCGATCGAGGAATTCGTCGAGATGCGCGACGCCCGGGATGCAACGCTGGGTATGCCGCGCCTGATCCTACCGTCCCTGCAGGTCAACATGCGCGCGGGGCAAATGCCACCGGCGGATGAACATGGTGACGTGTTCCTCAAACTTCCTTTGAACAAACTCTGAATTACTGGCCGCAGCACGGCAAAGGACACAAGAATGTACACAGACTGGATTTGGGGCCTTGGCGGGGGCCTTCTGATTGGGCTCGGCGCCGCCATCTATCTTTTGGGCAACGGACGCATCATGGGGGCCAGTGGTATTCTGGGTGGACTGGTCGACAACAGTGACCGGTCGCTGGAACGGCTGAGCTTTCTGGCAGGCATGATCGGGATGCCACTGTTGCTGCGGCCCCTGCTCTCTCCTGCACCCGAGACACATCTGACCGGCAATTTCGCCGTGGTGATCATCGCTGGTCTGCTTGTGGGGGCCGGAACACGGATCGCCAAGGGGTGCACATCCGGTCACGGTGTCTGTGGGATTTCGCGTTTTTCGATGCGCGGCATCGTCGCCACCCTGATCTATATCGGTGCCGGAGTTGTTACGATCTACCTATTCCGCCATGTCTGGGGAGTGATCTGATGCGTGCACTTGTTTCGCTTTTAGCCGGGTCTTTGTTCGGCGCGGGCCTGCTGTTGTCGGGGATGACCGACACAACCAAAGTACAGGGTTGGCTGGACTTATTCGGGCATTGGGACCCGACGCTTGCCTTCGTGATGGGCGGGGCGATCCTACCAATGCTGATCGCCTGGCGCTTGACCACGCATCGACGCCCCCTGACCGGCGGCCAGTTTCCGCATCCGGTCGCGCAAGAACTGGACCGCCGCCTGATCCTTGGCTCTGTCCTGTTCGGGATGGGCTGGGCTCTGGCTGGGCTGTGCCCCGGGCCTGCCCTTGCCTCGCTCAGCTATGGCGGTGTTGGCGGAGTTGTCTTTCTGCTGGCCATGATCGCTGGGATGTACGCTGCGCCGACTCTGAGCGCGCAACTGGACAGAGTCGCAAACCCGGCCTAATCAATTGCCATGGAGATTCGCACGATTACCCCCCGCTACGCCGTCTCGCCGCAAATCACGGTCGAGGACGTTCCAGCCATTGCCGAAGCCGGCTTTGTCAAAGTGATCTGCAACCGGCCAAACGTTGAGGTTCCGGCCGTCATGCAGTCCGATGTGATCGGTGACGCGGTGCGCGCGGCGGGGCTGGAATACGAGGTTCTGGAACTGACCCACCAGACCATGACGCCCGAGAACGTAGCCCTGCAACGCGAATTGGCCGAAAGCTGCAGCGGACCGGTTCTGGCCTATTGTGCCTCCGGCACCCGTTGCTCCGTGATTTGGGCGCTAGGTCAATGCGACCGGATGAGCACCGACGACATTCTGGATGCCACCACCAAAGCGGGCTACGCACTGGAAAACCTGCGCCCGACCCTTGATCAGATTCGCGGCACCGACTGAGTCAACCAAGGCCGCCAGGGTCTGTGTCTGAGAGTTTCAGCCCAGCGAGTTGCGAAATCTCGGCAACCATCTGATCTGAATCGGTGAAATTCAGGTCAGGTCCAATGTCGCTAGTCACACCGGGATCGAACTGGACAGGCACTTGCGAGATCTCTGTTGGCAAAGGCATATCGGGCTCCGGCGTTGCGGGCGTTCGGGCCTCAAGAAATTCCTCAGCCTCGGACTGGGTCAACCCTGTCAGCGGTGCGTATTCGTTCAGGCGCACAGCGCGCATTCCGCCGCATTGTCCCAACCGGCCAATCGCAGCGCGGTTGCGGTCAATCGTCAGAACCTCGGCCCGGTCGAGCCTTGATCCTGTCAGGGGCAGAACGTCCCCTACCTTGAGTTGCGACAGAGATGCCAGAGGCAGGGACATACGGCAGATCACCGTGTTCAATTCGGCCCGCAGCACCCCTGATGCTTGCTCAAGGTTTGGGCCGATATCCTCTTGCGTGACGTCTTCGGCGTTCTCAGTGGTTCGGTCTGGTAGGATCACGGAAATCTGCCCTTGTCGCAAACCGCCGCCCAGTTCCACAGTCAGGTCAAACACCCGATACGCGTCTTCGGCCATGGCCAGCGACAAAGTACGCAGATCGGCAAGACGAGCGGAATACTCCATCCCGGACAGGCTGGATTGATCGCCCGGTGTCTCAACCAGATCAACCGCCCGCGCGAAGGCGTCTTCGACCAAAGGTGCCACCATTGCTCCGTCAGTATGCGTAAAGGCGCGGGGTGTGGGCTCATCCGCCATTACATGACCAATGGTTTGTACCTGAACAATGGCCGAAACCGCGCCCAAATCCATGCAAATGGCCGACGACATCCCGTCTTCATCGACAAATTGCATCAGCAACCAATCCTCGCCGATCTGCTCCGCCAACACGTCCGGAGTTCGGTGGGATTGCCTGGCCCCAATAACAACCATGGGCAGTTGCAACCGCTCCCCTGCAGCGCGGGCAAAGGCCAGCCGCAGCGCGCGCAGGACCGAACGCGGTTTGTCGCCCTGCTCTTCCTGCCCGACTGAAAGCTTGCGCACCAAAGCTGCGCTGACAGTTTGCGTCATGCCCCAAAACCGTTGTTGTTTGCTGTATCTGACATCCGGTCTAACCCGGTTCAGGTTACGAATACCTTTACATCAGCGTCACTGGGCTGCCTGTTGATATGCCATCGGCAGCCTGACACGGAACGCCGCCCCGTCCTGCCCTGGCAGATAAGTAATCTCTCCACCCAATCGCTGCATGATCTCGCGGCAGATCGCCAGCCCCAACCCGGCCCCACCAGCCTTGTCGACGCCCACGCGGGCAAATTTCTCGAATACCATCGAGCGGGCTTCGGGAGGAATGCCGCTGCCATTGTCTGCGAAATCAATCACCACCTGGCCACCGACATCATGGGCTGAGATCGTAAGCACCGGTTCTTCGGCATCACAGTATTTCTGTGCATTGGAAATCAGGTTGATAAAAACCTGACCCAACCGATCCAGATCAGTGTGCAGCGGAATGCGCTCTGTTGTCTTCGTACGCCGAACCGTGAGGGTCCTGTGCGAACCCGCCAGCGCGCTGGGCACGGCCCGATCCAGCACCGAGCGCAGTGTGTCGTCACCAACATTCAGATGGACCCGTCCACTTTCCAGCACGCTCAGGTCTAGAAGATCGTCCAACAACCGGGTCAGGCGCAACGCTTCGTCATGGATGATCGCGGCATAGCGCGTCTGTTCTTCACCGCTCAGCCCTTCGGTATCGCGCATGATCTCGGAAAACGCGCGGATCGAGGTCATGGGCGTGCGCAGCTCGTGACTGACCTGGCTAAGGAAGCTGTCCTTTTGTTCCGAGATTTGCGTCAGTTTGGTGTTGGCCTCACGCAACTGCCGCGCAGTTCGGGTCAACTCAGCGGATTTCACCTCCAGCTGGCTGGAATATTCCAGCAATTGCGCGGATTCGTCGGCCACAGCCAGCAGGTCTTCGACCGACACGGACGAACCGCCGACGATCTGGCCAATCATAGCGTGGGCGGTGGCGGCGCCAACAGAGCCACTCAGCTCTCGTTCCAGTCGCTCAAGAAATGCGGGGGTAGGCTCGGGCAGGCTGGAGCGTCCACCCTGCAGCTCTACCTCGGCTTGAAAGAACTCCTGCGCGGGGCCGGTGCCCAGTATCCGCTGTGTCATGATCATAAGGTCTTCGCTCTGCGCAACCGACCCGGACCAGCCGCGTGGCGCAACAGAATGATCAAAAACGTTGACGAATTGCGCCCCCTGCAGGCGTTCCAGCGGGCTGGGGAAGCTTAGCAACGAGGCGACACAGAACGCGATGGTGTTCAGGGACAGTGACCACATGACCGTGTGAACCATCGGATCCATGCCCTCGATCCCGAACAGGGCCTGCGGGCGCAGCCAACCCAGGCCGAACGGGCCGTTTTGCAAAACCGCTTGGGACATTAGCGCCCCATCCATACCCGGCAGGAGCAGGGTATAGATCCATAGCAGGAATCCCACTGTCAGCCCAACCAGGGCGCCTGTCCGGGTCGCCCCGCGCCAGAACAGGCCGCCGACCAAAGCAGGCAGAATCTGAGAGATCCCGGCAAAAGCAATCAACCCGATTGAGGCCAGCGCCGCCCCACCCCCGGATAGGCGATAGTAATAGTAGGCCAGCGCCATGATTACCGCGATCGACACCCGGCGGGCTACCAGCACCACGCTCCTAACATCGCCGGATATGGAACCGGACCCTTCCTGAGTGCTCAGCCAGATCGGCATGACCACGTGGTTTGACACCATCGTCGACAGCGCCATAGCCGTCACGATGACCATGGACGTGGCCGAAGAAAACCCGCCGATAAAGGACAGCATCGCCAGCCATTCATTGCCCTGCGACAGCGGTACGGTCAGAACGAACAGGTCGGGGTTCGAGCCTTCGGGCAACAAGTCCAGTCCAACAACGGCGATGGGAACCACAAACAGGCTCATCAACAGCAGATAGAGCGGGAAAGCCCAGGCAGCGGTTCTCAGATGCCCTTCATCCGCGTTCTCGACGACCATGACCTGAAACATTCGTGGCAGGCAGATAAAGGCTGCAGCAGACAGAAAGATGAAGGTGGTCCAGCGCCCTGCGTCCACGTTCCATTGGCCGATCTCAGACGCGTCGATGCGCTCCATCATCGGCCCGACACCGCCCGCGACGCCCCAGACCACAAACGCGCCGACCGCAAGCAGGGCAAACAGTTTGACAACCGACTCCAGCGCAATGGCGGTGACTACACCGTGGTGGCGCTCGTTAACGTCCAGATTTCGCGTACCGAACAGGATAGCAAACACGGCCAACCCCGCCGCCACCCAAAACACGCTGGAGCCTTCGCGATAGAGGCCCGTGGGGTCAGCTTCAGCAAAGATCGAAAACGACAGGGTGATGGATTGCAGTTGCAGCGCGATATAAGGGGTGCCGCCCAACACCGCCAGAATGGTCACGCAGATCGCCAGCGTATTAGATTTGCCGTACCGGGATGAGATCAGGTCGGCGATCGAGGTCACCCGCTGGCTGCGCCCGACCCGTACCAGCTTGCGCAGCCCCCACCACCAGCTGATCATGACCAGCGTTGGACCCAGATAGATCGTCACAAACTCCAGCCCCGAACGTGCGGCATTGCCAACAGCACCGTAAAACGTCCAGGCGGTGCAGTAGATCGACAGCGACAACGTGTAAACCAGTGGCGACCGCAGCCAGGCCCCCCGCCCCGCAGCAGCCATTCTGTCGGCTGCAAAGGCGACGCCAAACAACAGAACCACATAACCCAGGCAGACCAGAATCAAAATGTTCAGCGTTGCCATCGATCCGTCTCGGGTTCGGATTCCTCATGGGTACCCATGCGTCTGGCGGCAAATCCAAATACTAGGCTGGCCAAGATCATCGCTGCCCAGCACGCAAAGATGTAAAAGATCGCGGCAGACAGTGAGACGCCCTCCTGCCCTCCCTGACCATCGGGCCATAACAGCGGTATGGCCAACAGGGCCGCCCCCAGAAAAGGAAGCAGACGCGCGGCATCGGATAATCTGCGGCGACGATAGCTCTGCCGTTCAAGAAACAGCGAAGGCCGAACGCCCGAGGGCTGACGGTCTTCGTCGGAACTCATGACTGGGTGGCCTGCGCGTGCAGGTCTCGCACTGCAGTCAGCATTTCGGTATTGGAAAACGGCTTGGTCATGAAACGACTAACCCCGGCATTTTCGGCCATCTCTCGATCCCGCGACTGCCCCCGTGCGGTCAGCATCAGAACCGGCAGGCCCTGCATACTTTCGACTTCGCGCAGGTCTCGTAAAATCTCCATCCCGCTTTTACCCGGCAACATCACGTCAAGAATCACAAGATCCGGGCTTGCGCCCTGAATGACCTGCAAGGCGTCACTGCCTTCGGCATGCGTCTCGACAAGCCAACCCTCGCGCGTCAGCAGAAACCGAATGGCCTCGGCGATGTTCGGCTCATCCTCAATTAGCAGAACCTTGCGGCTCATGATTATCTGTCCTCCCCGTGACAGGTCATAAACTGAATGACCCATCTCCGCCAGCTTACGCGTTCTGTCAGGAAACTGTCAAAAACCTTCGCTCAGGATTGAGGGTTCGCGACGGGACGCGCAATCACTGCTGGGACATACCCTGCAACTGGGGCCAACCCGGGCAACTGTTTGTTCATCCTGCGCAACATCCTCGACCGAACGCACCAGCATCACCGAGCGATAAACCGGCGCGTCATCAAAAGCGGAAACGTGCTGCGGCCATGCGTAGGCATAGCAATCGAACACCGCCGCCGTCCGCCCAAGCTGTACGATGCGTTTGCGGATGGGCACCAACGGCCGGTTCAGCGCCTGAAACACGGGCCACAGAGGGCAAGCCTCACCGAAACGGGGCATGGCGAAACCGGGAACGGACTTGCTGAACAAAATACTGCCCGAGGCATCGCACACCACCAAGCCCGTCGGTCGCCCCAGATACCCGCCCGGCAAAGCAGCCAATCGCCTCAGCACCGCTGCAACATTAACCGAAAACCGCGCCGCAAGTTGCAACGGGTCCAGCGGGGCCTCGGACAGAGCGGCCTGCAGTTCGTCCAATGGCATCGCCCTGGAGTCCGCGGCATAGACTTTCAGAAATTCACGAGCCACCGTTCTCGCCGCGCTCGAATTCAGATCGCCCAGGTCAATGTCTGCATGCTCTCCGCCCTTTTCGATTTCAGGGAAATGGTGCTCGTGCGCATCGAAAAACGCTTCGACATCTTCCAACGGCACACCGCGGTGATCGCTATCAGAATCGCTTTCATCCAGATAAGCGACCAGCGACTTGGAGCTTTCGGCCAAACGCTCGGCATCCTGATGCAGGTTGGTGTGAAACCGATCCTGCCATTCTGGCTCAATGTCCTGCGTGTCTGCCAGAATTGCAGCGGTTGACCGAATCGCGGCTGCAGTCGACAGAACCTCGTGCATTGAGGCCGCCAGATGCGGATCATGTGTCAGACGGTCGGACAGCGTTTCCACTGTACGCTCCAATGTTACGACGCGGCGATGCATCTGTGCCAGCACACCCGCCCATCCGGGGAACCGTCCGGCGAATTCCTCAAGCGCATCTAATTCCGCCTGCTGACCCACCGCATCGGCGGCGGCCTCGCGCAGGGCCGAGATCAGCGTAGCCTCGATCCCTTGCGTCAGAACTGAGGGCTCCACGGCCAGCGCCGCCGCAATGTCGACCAGCAGCTTGCCGCCAATCCGGCGGCGGTTATGTTCGATAAGATTCAGATAAGATGCTGAAATCTCGACCTGACGCGCAAGTTCCGCCTGCCGCAGGCCAGCAATCTGACGCCTTTCCCGAATGCGGCTGCCTGTCAGCGTGTCGCGCATGTTCTCACCTCGTACAAAACGAAACCACCCGATTTGGTCCCAGACTATTTTCAGAAGTCTTTATGTATTTCTATTGGTTAGAGAAGAATTTTCATAGACCCTTTACAAGATTGACAGAGTTCATTCCTTCCAAGCAGGCGATGTCCGCGTAGAATTTGCGGCGGACCCCTTCTATTTCCGCTGAAATCCCGGCACGATGGCCGTATGAGCGACCCCGCCTTTGAATATGCGCCAGTCGGACTTGTTGAATTGGAGAACCGGATCATCCGGCGCTGCAATCTGCAGTTCGCCCGCACCTTTGGCGGAGAGGCCGCGGATTACCGCAATATGCCCCTGCTGCACCTGTATCCCTCTGTTGCCGACTGGGAGCGCATCGGTGCGCGCAGCCTACAGGTAATGCGCGACACTGGTTATTACACCGATGAACGCGTCATGCGGCGGCGCAACAGCGATCTGTTCTGGTGCCGCGCGCGTGGGCGGTCGCTGACCCCGGATGACCCCTTCCGCCACGGTATCTGGAGCTTTTCGGACATCTCGGAGGAGCGCCCCCTAGTCGAGCTGACCGCTCGTGAACGCGAAGTGGCGATCTTGTCCTGCCGTGGCTTATCTGCCAAGGAAATCGGGGCTGAACTGAACCTCAGCTATCGCACGATCGAGGCCTACCGTGCGCGCCTTTTGGAGAAATTCGGAGCCCGCAAACTGCCCGAACTGGTGGCAAAACTATCGGGAATGCCACTCTAGCCTCTTTCACCACCCAAATTCTTCGTTAAAACCCTCATCTGACAGGCTCAGACGCGCTTTTCATGACCGGGCGCATGGCTTATAACGCTGCGTAATCAGACCAAAGCCCGCATGGAACAGACGGGCCAAAGGGGAACCGTCGAGGACACTCATGACAGACACCAAACACGAAGCGGACGTGGCATTCATCAAGGCACTGGCCGAATTGCTGCGCGAGAACGACCTGACCGAACTGCAGGTGAAACGCGAATATGGCGAGGAAGACAGCCTGAACGTGCGCGTCAGCCGCATGACCCAGGCCGCCGCCGCTCCGGTACAAGTCGCAGTTCCGGCTGCTGCTCCTGCCGCACCGGTTGCTGCTGCGGCCCCTGCCGCCGCCGAAGCACCCGCTGCTCAGGAAGATCCTGCCAGCCACCCCGGCGCCGTGACCTCACCCATGGTCGGCACCGTTTACATGCAGCCCGAGCCGGGTGCGCCTGCGTTCATCTCGGTTGGTGCATCTGTGTCCGAAGGCGACACCCTGCTGATCGTCGAAGCGATGAAAACCATGAACCACATCCACGCGCCCAAGGCAGGCACCATCAAGCGTATTCTGGTCGGCGACGGCGACGCTGTGGAATTCGGCACCCCTCTGGTCATTGTTGAGTAAGGCGGGCCCATGTTCGACAAGATCCTGATTGCCAACCGAGGCGAGATCGCCCTGCGCGTCATCCGCGCCGCGCGCGAGATGGGGATTAAGACGGTTGCCGTCCACTCCACCGCCGACAGCGATGCGATGCATGTGCGCATGGCGGACGAATCGGTATGCATTGGCCCTCCGCCCAGCCCGCAAAGCTATCTGTCGGTACCCGCGATCATCTCGGCCTGTGAAATCACCGGCGCGCAAGCGATCCACCCGGGTTATGGCTTCCTGTCCGAGAACGCTGAATTCGTTCAGATCGTCGAGGACCATGGCATCACGTTCATTGGCCCCACCGCAGAACACATCCGCGTTATGGGCGACAAGATCACCGCCAAAGATACAATGAAGCAACTGGGTGTGCCTTGCGTTCCCGGTTCGGACGGCGGCGTGCCTGACTTGGCAACTGCCAAAAAGATCGGTGAGGAATTCGGTTACCCCGTCATCATCAAAGCCACCGCAGGTGGCGGCGGTCGCGGCATGAAAGTCGCGCAGAATGCGGGTGAGATGGAAAGCGCGTTCATGACCGCTCGGGCCGAGGGAAAAGCCGCCTTTGGCAATGACGAGGTCTATATCGAGAAGTACCTGACCACGCCGCGCCATATCGAAATTCAGGTCTTTGGCGATGGCAAGGGCAAGGCGGTCCATCTGGGTGAGCGCGACTGCTCGCTGCAGCGCCGCCACCAGAAGGTATTCGAAGAGGCCCCCGGCCCCGCGATCAGCCCGGAGGAACGCGCCGAGATCGGTAAGATCTGCGCCGATGCTGTGGCCAAGATCAACTATATCGGCGCGGGCACCATCGAGTTCCTATACGAAAACGGCGAGTTCTATTTCATCGAGATGAACACCCGACTGCAGGTGGAACACCCGGTGACCGAGGGCATCTTTGGGGTCGATCTGGTGCGCGAGCAAATCCTTGTCGCCGCTGGTGAGGACATGTCGTTCGGACAGGATGATCTGGAGATCAATGGTCACGCCATCGAGGTTCGGATCAACGCTGAAAAGCTGCCCAACTTCTCGCCCTGTCCGGGCAAAATCTCGGCCTATCATGCGCCGGGGGGGCTGGGTGTTCGGATGGATTCGGCACTCTATGATGGGTATTCGATCCCGCCCTATTACGACTCACTGATTGCCAAACTGATTGTTCAGGGCCGTGACCGGGCCGAGGCGCTGGCACGTTTGGAACGGGCTTTGGGTGAGCTGATCGTGGACGGTATCGACACCACCGTTCCACTGTTCCACGCGCTACTACAAGAACCCGATATCCACAGCGGCAACTACAACATCCACTGGTTGGAGCACTGGCTTGCGGAGCATATGGCCGATTAAACTAAACAGGCCGAAGGGTGCCTGCCCTTCGGCCTTCGGGCACTCTGCATGAGCCTTTCCCCGGAACTTCTGTTGCACGGCTATTCCATCGGCATTTTTCCGATGGCCGAACACCGTGACGCGCCTGAACTGTTCTGGGTTGATCCCAAATTCCGTGGCGTCTTTCCCCTCGACGGCTTTCACGTCTCGCGCAGCCTTACACGGCGCATCCGCAAATGCGGATTTTCGGTAACAATCAATCAGGACTTTGCGGGGGTTGTCGACGGCTGCGCTGATCGCGCGGACACGTGGATCAACGACGAGCTCCGAGACCTCTATCGTCAAATTCACCACACTGGACACGCGCACTCGCTCGAGGTGTGGGAGGACGATCAGCTGGTTGGAGGAGTCTACGGTGTTACCCTTGGCGCCGCGTTTTTTGGCGAAAGCATGTTTTCGCGCCGGACTGATGCCTCGAAAATCGCGTTGGCCTATCTGGTGGACCGCCTGCGGCAAACCGGGTTTCAGCTGTTCGACACACAGTTTTTGACCGCACATCTGGCATCACTGGGCGCGATTGAAATCCCCCGAACGCAATACCGGCGGGAACTGGAAGAGGCGATCAACGCCAGCGCGGATTTCACCGCGCCGCTGGCTCAATCAGCCGATGGGGTCATACAGCGGATCACCCAAACGTCGTAACGCGAATGATCCAGC
Source organism: Ruegeria sp. ABF4_144 (assembly GCF_056160045.1). Classification (NCBI taxonomy): domain Bacteria; kingdom Pseudomonadati; phylum Pseudomonadota; class Alphaproteobacteria; order Rhodobacterales; family Roseobacteraceae; genus Ruegeria; species Ruegeria sp. ABF4_144. The sequence continues at coordinate 832,063 of NZ_JBSWWK010000001.1, read as the reverse complement.
GCGTTCAGCGCTGGTGACGTGGCGATCATCCAGCCGTCAAACAATTGATCTGATTTGCCTTTTTCCCAGATCGTCAGATAGGCAAAGGCGTCACCGGTCGGGTTCTCAGCCGGGTAACGGCAATCCCCCAGCGCCACGTCCAGACCAAATACCGCCGTGGTTTCGCCGTTCTGCATTTCCACATCGACGGTCTGGCCACTAACCTTGTCCAAACCCCGAAGGATGGCTCCGGGGCCCGACTGAACCTTTTGCTGGGCCATTGCGCCCGTGGAAGCCAGCAAAGCTACGATCAGGGCAAAACGCCTCATTCGCTGCCGTCTCCGGCCACGAATTTGACCAGCAACGAGATCAGGCTGACCGCGCCCTGCGTGTCTTCAACCTGATCGCCGGGTTCGAAATAAAACGGTGAGCCGCCCGGCATCACCTCAACGAAGTTGCCGCCCAGCAGACCTTCGGACGAAATCACGATAGCGCTGTCGTCAGGTACCAGAATGCCGTCAGCGATCGAGAATGTGGTATCGGCGCGATAGGTGTCCGGGTTCAGGGTGACGCCGGTCACAGTGCCGATCTTGACCCCCGCCAGACGCACATCTGTGCCTACACCGACGCCTTCGAGCGAGCGAAACGACGCCGCAAGCTGATATCCGGCACCACCTTGCGACAGGCCGGTAGACTGGCTTGCATAAACGCCAAAGGCAACGGCACAGGCCAGCACGGCCCCACCGACAAGAACTTCGGTAACGTTGTAACTCGACATTGCTCGCCTCGTTTATTCCGGGCTCCAGGCCTCGTAATCCGTGCGCTCGACCGGGTCGACCCGGCGCAGAGACCCCGCAGGAGTATAGGCCAATGCCGTTCCCGTCAGGTTTTCTTGATGCGGTTTTTCCCAGGACTTGTGCTGCAGCGGTTTGTCGGTCGGCGGCTCATCCCAAGTGCGGTGCAACCAACCGTGCCAGTCTGGGTCGATCCGGCTGGCCTCGGCCTCGCCATTGAAAATCACCCAGCGCTTGCTGTCGTCGGCATTGCGATAGAAGACGTTGCCCTCATTGTCCTCACCGACCTTGACGCCCTTGCGCGCGGTATAGATCTGTGTGTTCAGAGTGGCCCCGTTCCACCAGGTTACGGCCCGCAATAGACTATTCAGGATACCCATCGGTTGCCTCCGACATTTCTGTTCCCGCAGATATGGACCAAAGGATCGCCAAGGTCCAGTGCCACTAGGGCCGCACCTACTATTCCGGCAAATATGCCGTTACTTCGATCTCGATCCGGAATTTCGGATCAATCAAGCCGCACTCAATCATCGTTGTGACCGGTGGATTGTCGCCGAAGTACTCTCGCAGAATTGGCCAACAAGGTTCGAACTCGGACCGGTCCGGCAGCATATAGGTCACGCGCACGACATCGGCAAAATTGGCTCCGGCTTCGGTCAGCGCCTTGCCGATCGTTTCAAGCGCCGAGCGGCACTGCGCGGTCACATCAGCGCCTTGCCCTACCGTTCCGGCGACATGAACCCAGCCGCCTGCAACCACTGCGCGGCAATAGCCGATTTTGGCCTCAAATTCGCCGCCCGAGGAAATGCGTTTGATCGTCATAATGATCCCCAAAAAGAAAACGGCGCGGTGATCACCGCGCCGTGTTTGTTAAACCGTTTTGAGCTTAACCGGCCGAGGCCGATTCCGCCGCATCCGCGTAGATGATCAACGGTTGCTTGTCGGACGAAACCGCCTCTTCGTTGACCACAACCTCGGTCACGTTTTTCATGCCGGGCAGTTCGAACATCGTATCCAGCAGGATATCTTCGAGGATCGACCGCAGACCGCGTGCGCCGGTTTTCCGTTCGATGGCCTTCTTGGCAATCGCCTTCAACGCATCATCGGTAAAGGCCAGCTCAGCATCTTCCAGTTCGAACAGGCGCTGGTATTGTTTGACCAGAGCGTTCTTAGGCTTGGTCAGGATCGTGACCAGCGCGTCCTCATCCAGATCCTCCAGCGTTGCCAGAACTGGCAGACGGCCGACAAATTCCGGGATCAGTCCAAATTTCAGCAGGTCTTCGGGTTCCAGATCTTTGAAAATCTCACCCACGCCACGTTCGTCATTGTCCCGCACGTCTGCGCCAAAGCCCATGGCCGAACCTTTGCCGCGCTGAGCGATGATCTTGTCCAGACCCGCAAACGCACCGCCGCAGATGAACAGGATGTTCGTGGTGTCGACCTGTAGGAACTCCTGCTGCGGATGCTTGCGCCCACCTTGCGGGGGAACGCTCGCCACGGTGCCTTCCATCAGCTTCAGCAGCGCCTGCTGCACGCCCTCGCCCGACACGTCACGGGTGATCGAGGGGTTCTCAGACTTACGGGTGATCTTGTCGACCTCGTCGATATAGACGATGCCGCGCTGCGCGCGCTCAACGTTATATTCGCTGGCTTGCAGCAGTTTCAAAATGATGTTCTCGACATCCTCACCCACATAACCGGCCTCGGTCAGCGTGGTGGCGTCCGCCATGGTAAACGGCACGTCCAGAATACGCGCCAGCGTCTGCGCCAGCAGCGTCTTACCGCAACCGGTCGGGCCGATCAGCAGGATGTTGGACTTTGCCAACTCAATATCGCTGCCCGCTTTCTGAGCGTGGTTCAGGCGCTTGTAGTGGTTGTGTACGGCGACCGACAGAACACGTTTGGCGGTGGCCTGGCCGATCACGTAATCGTCTAGAACTTCGCAGATATCCTTAGGTGTTGGAACACCGTCCGAGGATTTCAGCCCGCTGGCTTTGGTCTCCTCGCGGATGATGTCCATGCACAGTTCGACGCATTCATCGCAGATGAACACGGTCGGGCCCGCGATCAACTTGCGTACCTCATGCTGGCTTTTGCCGCAGAAGCTGCAGTAGAGCGTGTTCTTGCCGTCACCGCCTGAATTCGTCGCCATGTTCTACCTTTCGGACTTCGTCCCTGCGGTCCCCCTTGGACCGCTTGCCGCCTGTTGGTGCAGCTTAGGACAGCACCGAGACGGCTACAATCTCAAAATGCGCCCCGCGCGACCCGCGCGGGGCCTCATACTCAGGCGTCGTCACCGTCCATTTTGGCGCGGTTTTCGACGATTTCGTCGATGTGACCCCAGTCTTTCGCTTCTTCCGGGCTCATGAAATTGTCACGATCCAGCGCCTTTTCAACCGCTTTTTTAGTCTGCCCGGTATGACGTACGTAAATGTCATATAGGCGATCTTTTAGTTTTTGTGTCTCGGCAGCGTGAATCATGATGTCGCTTGCCTGACCCTGATATCCGCCACTGGGCTGGTGAACCATGATGCGGCTGTTAGGCAGCGAGAACCGCATTCCTTTCTCGCCACCGGCCAGCAGAACCGACCCCATCGAGGCGGCCTGACCGATTACCAATGTCGAACATTTCGGCTTGATATACTGCATTGTGTCGTAAATCGACAAACCGCTGGTCACAACGCCGCCAGGCGAATTGATGTAGATCGAGATCTCTTTGCTGGGGTTTTCCGCCTCAAGATGCAGAAGCTGGGCAACGACCAGATGGCTCATCCCGTCATGGATCGGGCCGTTGATGAAGATGATCCGCTCTTTCAGAAGGCGCGAGAAAATGTCGTAGGCGCGTTCGCCCCGGCTGGTCTGTTCGACCACCATCGGAACGAGCGTATTCATATAGGTATCAACTGGATCGAACATTCTGAACCTGCCTGCTTTGCTATGGATCGGGACATTACCCGAATAAACGTTACCTGAGTCTTAGTGTCGCCATCGGGGGGCTGCAAGGGGGACAGATGACTTCGTGACTGTGGCCGTGCCATGTGGGTACGACCGGCTACCTTGGCGTTCAAAGAAAAGGCACTCGCTTGGAAATTCCGTGTCACATCACGTCATTTTGATTCATGCATATGGAAATACATGATCAGAATATGTACCCAAGCTTTTTACTCATGTAGAACCACCCACACCAAACTGCCCCTGTCTGAGGGCAAAAAAGGAAACAAACGATGGCCCTTCCCCAGCTTTCGCAAGATATGCCCCCCGAGTCGTTCGACAAGATGGTCGAAAATGCAACGCGCGCATCCAATTTCCTGAAGGCCATCAGCCACGAAGGTCGGCTGATGATCCTTTGCCACTTGGTGTCGGGCGAAAAATCAGTGACTGAATTGGAAGAGCTGCTGTCCGCCCGCCAAGCGGCCGTGTCCCAGCAACTGTCCCGTTTGCGTCTTGAAGGACTGGTGACGCCCCGACGCGAAGGCAAGGCGATTTATTATCGTTTGGCCGATGACCGCCCACGCCGCATGATCGAACTGGTTTACGACATGTTCTGCGGTGAGGAAAAAGGCTGATTGCTCAATACTGCCGCCGGCCTGGGCTCTTCGGCAGACAAGACCTGCACAGGCGTCAAAGCACTGGTTCCATTCAAGGAAAACTGCTACGCAACACAGGACTGACACGAATGGAGACACTGATGATCCGTGCAATTCTGATTGGGCTAGCCCTGTTCACCCTCACCGCCTGCGAAACCGCAAAAGGCGCCGGCAAAGACATCGAAAACGCTGGTGATGCGATCCAGAACGCAGCCACGGACGTTCAGGAAAACCTCTGACCTCTGGGTGAGCTAAGCTACGTAGCACGCGGCCTGCACACCCTAAGAGCTTCTGCCGAACCACCACAGTTTTCGGTTATGAGCGCGCGGACGCCGTATTACATTTCTGATATGCCAGCGGGGACTTGTGAAGACACAAGGCCCCGCCGTTTTGTCAAACAAGGGTAAAGTGGCAGCCTGTTTCAATCCGCGAATACGGCAAAGGAAAAGGCGTCAGGTGCTTAGACACGGTCTATGCATGTATCCTTGCGGACACCCCTGACGCCTCGCCGGGTCGAAACGTCCGGGGGACGTCCCGAGCCAGTTGCCCTGGACGTGTTGCACACCAAGGCTGCCGTGACGCGCCGAAAAGCGCCTCACCGCACGCGCCGACCTTCTGAGAGGCTGGCCACCTGATCCGGATGCGGCATCCCGATCACACGACCGTCCACCGGTAAGTCTCTGCACAACAAGTCAGATCCTAAAATCTGGCCTTACCGCGCCGACCCCCTGGCCTTTGCGCCCCACCCAAGTTCCGAGGAGCTGTGGTGGTGGGCTCATGGTTGCACCGAGGCCATGATCCGACAAGAAAATAGCACTGCAGCATAAAAATTAGGCGGGGATAACGTGTTGATATCCAGTGGGAGAATTTTGTGGATAACTCCGGAAGTTGCACTGCTCCGCCGACTTGAAGCAGGAAAACTCTGAATCGGGCCAAAACACCCGATCAGGCCGTGTTTCTGCAACTGCGAATGGCGATGGCGGACTTAAGCGCTGGAAATCATGGCGCCGTGCCCTTCGGATTTCGGTTCCGCGATTCGTGTGATCTCTTTTTTATAGAGAGACATGAAAACGGAACCAGAGCCGGACGTGCCCCTAACCCGCCTGCGACGGCGTGCTGAAGGTTCACGAAAGTTGGATCGTCTGTGCCAAGCGATGCCGCATTCCAGCACGTATTGATCCAAACCCTATCGCAGGTGGCGTAATGGCCGCCCGACTCGCCCCCGTCCGTTGGAGGCAATGGTTCCGTTTCCTGAGAAGCGCTCCGGCCCAAACGGGATGACTTATTACACGCCGCAGTAAATCGCAGCCAGTACCCCCTACAGACCGATTGGGCCAGAGACGCTTCAGTTCACCTGACGTTCCAGAACGGTGCTGTAGGTCGTTCCGTTACGCAGGCTACGGAAATCTGCAAAGATCTTTCCGTCTTCGTATTTCGCATCGATCAACGCATTCGCGCCGATGACCAACGGTGAGGTTTCAATGATCCCGATATTGCCGGATCCATCGAGACTGATGGTGCCGGTGGCTTCGTTCTCATTCCATTCGGTGTCGCCATCACGCCGCCACTTGCTGGGGCCCCAGAAGACATTTTCTTCCTGAATCTGGATATCCAACATCCATTCGGCCTGATTGAACCGAGGCTCTTCACCCCGATGGGTATGAGATGGCGAGACGGTCGTATACGACCCCAACCATGTGCCGCGCAGATCCGGCGCGTCGGCCAGAGCGGCCGTTCCAAGGGTGAGGGTCGCGGCCAGAGCGGCTGCTCCGGCAGTCATGTATCTGGTCATTGGCTCTCTCCTCCAAACAGTGGCCGTCCTTGGCCTGCTGAACAGATTGGAAGCGAGTACGCCAGTTACAACTTACCTAAGGGAAACTTCATCTGTGGTTCATCGAACTCTCAGACGTTTCGGGCGGATGGGGGCTTATCCCCCGTCCTAATCCATTGTGTAAGCAGGTTTATTCGACAGTGATATTGCCGGTGATCGTATTGACGAATTTCTTTGTATCGGGGTCTGTCAGAGACGAAAAACTGCCACCTCCGGTTGCACTCGCCCAGTTGCCCGAGCCGCCCGAAACCGTCCAGTCACCGGTCAAAGCGCCATCCGCGCCAATCCCGGTGGCGATCCAGGTCATCACCGCCTTTTCCCCTGACGCAGTGTCAAACACACAATTTCCGGTGCCCGAGACGCCGGCCCCGTTGATCAGTATCGCACCAAAACACGAACCGGACGCCCCTTCCAAGGGGTGCCCGGCGGCGACCTCAAAACTATCGTAGTCGGTCTGCGATTTGATCACCGCATGGCCGTCCGCAATGCCATAGACCTGGTTCGCATTCATCCCCATGCCCTTGCCGGTGGCGTCGTAGGTCTCGGCCATGACCAAGCCGGCGGACAGGCCGAGGGTTAGGGCTGTGGTAGTGGTCGCTGTTAAGAACTTGTGCATAATAACCTCTCATTTCTGAGGGGCTGGCGTTGCAAGCATGTAAAGAAAAACCGCCTGAACGCGGTCCCCCGCGCGGAGGATAACACATTCCGTTCTTTGCGTCTAAACCGGGCGCTCAGCCTTCGAGCTTGCGGGCCACGACAAACGAGACCGGGAACGCCGCGACAAAACCCACAACTGCGGCAATCAGGATGGCCGTCCACGAAGAATAGCCCATGACCAGAACCGCAATCACAGCGGACCCGGCAAGGGTGGAACCAAGGAAGATGTGAAGGATCAGCGTCAGGGGCGACATGGGGGCCTCGTTTTTTCAGTCTGTTTTAGCGGAGACTAGAACCGAGGCTGGGAGAGAGCCTTGATCTGGGTCAGGTTGCATATTCCCAACGACAAGCATTTGAATTACTTGATCAAAAACACCACTTTTGCTAAAATCAGCCAGTTTATTTTAAAGAAACCAATAGATAGGAACCCAAATGCCAGACCCCGAGGTATCAGCAGAATTGCGAATAATTTCCGACAAGCTTGCTGAAATAAAGAACCAATCTGAAAAAATAAAAGACCTTGAAGCAAAAGTGACCTCTCTGAACACAACCTCAAGTGAAGTAAAGCAAGAAGTCAGCGCACTTGAAAAGAAAACGCCCCCTCTGGCAACCTTATTTGCCGCTGGGGCTATTGTTTTAGCGGCTACCGGCGGCTCTCTTTGGAACACAATAAGTATTGGGGGAGAAGTTGAGAACATAAATGGAGACATATCGGAAATCAGAAAAGAAGTTGAAAAGATACCCAGTGAATTTGAAGACAAGATAGAGGATCTTGAGCCAACAATTGTCAAATTTCGGCAAGCAGCTAATGACTTCAATGAAGGGTTCAACAATCTTCAAACGGCACTTAATAAAACCTTGGTTAGGTTAGATGAAAACACCGGAAATTTCACCACGAAACTTGAGCTTCAGCTCTCTCAACTCTCGAAACTTGACACCAGAGTATCCGAACTAATAACCCGTCTGGAGGTAGCTTCGAGGTTGGCCCCAAGCGCTGAGACAGAAATGAGTTCTGCAGATAGCTTGGGCGTACTCGGAATATTGGATGCATTTGGTGATCAACTGCCTCCAGAAATGCGATACATTCGTGATGCAGAAGTGTTGAGTTCACAAGGTAGATATGCGGCGGCGCGCGCCAAGCTGCTTGATGCCAAAGAAATTGATCCAGATGATAACACCGCTTTTTATGACGCAAAAATCGCGGAAACGTATCTGCGTGAAGAAGAGTATTCATTGGCAGAATCTCACTACCTTTCTGCAATAAATAGCGATCCCAACATACCTGCTTTGTATAATAATCTTAGCAGCGTTTATTTTTCCTGGGCTCAGGAAACCGTAGATGAAACGATCCGCGACGAGCGCCATCAAAAAGCAATTGATGTTTTAAAAGAGGGAATAGACTTGCCCGAGGCAAACCAAGACACAATGGCATCTAATATGGCGTTATCATTTACAGAACTATCAAACCCCAATTTCTCAGAGGCCTTAAAAGTGCTAGAAGCATACAGAGGGCAAAGCACTCATGAAATAGATTACTCTCTTGCAAGGGTGTACGCACTTGCCGATCAAAAATCAAATATGATAATTGAACTTGGTAGGTTAATTGAAAAGAATCCGACCAGAGCAATACTTGTTCTAGCTGACGAAGCTTTTGATCAATACTCGAATGACCCAGATTTTCGCGCCCTAGTCCTCACAATCGAAGGTGCCGAGATACTTCTTGAATAGCTTCTCGAATTTAATTCACTAGCCTCTTGGAGTGGAATCTGAAGCATCAGCGTTAACTATCCATCTTCAACGCAGAAATAAACGCCTCCTGCGGGATATCCACTTTCCCGAACTGGCGCATCTTCTTCTTCCCGGCCTTCTGCTTGTCCAGCAGTTTGCGTTTCCGCGTGGCGTCGCCTCCGTAGCATTTGGCGGTCACGTCCTTACGCAGCGCCGAGAGGGTCTCGCGGGCGATCACCTTGCCTCCGATGGCGGCTTGAATCGGGATTTTGAACATGTGGCGCGGGATCAGGTCCTTGAGCTTTTCGCACATCGCCCGGCCCCGCATCTCGGCCCGATCGCGGTGAACCATGGTCGACAGCGCGTCGACGGGTTCGTCATTCACCAGCACCGACATCTTGACCAGATTATCCTCGGTATAGCCGGTCATCTGGTAGTCGAACGAAGCATAGCCCTTGGTCACCGATTTCAGGCGGTCGTAGAAGTCAAACACGACCTCGTTCAGCGGCAGGTCATAGACGACCATGGCGCGACTGCCCGCATAGGTCAGGTCCAGCTGGATGCCGCGGCGGTCCTGACAGAGTTTCAGCACGTCGCCGAGGTATTCGTCGGGCACCAGAATGGTCGCCTTGATGCGCGGTTCTTCGATATGGTCGACCTTTGACGGGTCGGGCATGTCGGCGGGGTTGTGCAGCTCGATCATCTCACCGTCTTTCATGTAGACGTGATAGATCACCGACGGCGCGGTGGTGATGAGCTCGATATCATATTCGCGTTCGATGCGGTCGCGGATGACCTCAAGGTGCAGAAGACCGAGGAAGCCGCAGCGGAAGCCAAAGCCCAGCGCGGCAGAGGTTTCCATTTCAAAGCTGAAGCTGGCGTCGTTCAGCGCCAGCTTGTCGATGGCATCCCGCAGGTCTTCGAATTCGGCGCTGTCCACGGGGAATAGGCCACAGAACACCACCGGCTGCGCGGGTTTGAACCCGTCCAGCGCGTCCTCAGTCCCGTTGCGGTCATTGGTGATGGTGTCACCCACGCGGGTGTCGCGGACCTGTTTGATCGAAGCCGTGAGAAAGCCGATCTCACCGGGGCCGAGGCCGTCGATCATCTCCATCTCAGGGCGGAAGACGCCGACGCGGTCGACATGGTGCAGGGTGTTGTTCGACATGAACTTGACCCGCATGCCCTTTTTCAGCGTGCCGTCCATGATGCGGACCAGAACGATCACGCCGAGATAGGCGTCGTACCACGAATCCACCAGCATCGCCTTGAGCGGCGCATCCAGATTGCCTTGCGGTGCAGGCAGTTGCTGGACGATGGCCTCAAGCGTCTCATGGATACCCTGCCCCGTCTTGGCGCTGACCTGAATGGCGTCGGTCGCGTCGATACCGATCACGTCCTCGATCTGTTCGGCCACGCGGTCGCAGTCCGACGCGGGCAGGTCGATCTTGTTCAGCACGGGCACAATCTCATGATCGGCGTCGATGGCCTGATACACATTCGCCAGCGTCTGCGCCTCAACCCCTTGAGTCGAATCCACGACCAGCAGAGAACCCTCGACCGCGCGCATGGAACGGCTGACCTCATAGGCAAAGTCCACGTGACCGGGCGTGTCGATCAAGTTCAGCACGTATTGCTCGCCATTGTCGGCGGTATAGTCGATGCGTACCGTGTTGGCCTTGATGGTGATGCCACGCTCGCGCTCGATATCCATGCTGTCGAGCAGCTGTTCCTTCATGTCGCGATCCTTGACCGTTCCGGTCTCTTGGATGAGCCGGTCAGCAAGGGTGGATTTGCCATGGTCGATATGCGCGACGATGGAGAAATTGCGGATATGAGCGAGGTCAGTCATGGATCGGGATATGTCCGTAGAATGGCCCCTCGTCAAGCCGGGAAGCGCCCTGACAGGACACTCAGAGCGCGTTATTGACCAGCCGCGTTTACTGTAAATTGAGGTCTGCCGGCGATTTTGCTAACACCCGGTCAAAACGCCGATGAGAGAGCAGTATAGCACATGGCCGACTATTCCATCTTTGTTCTGGGTGAAAGCCAGCTGTCAATCTCGTTGGCGCAGGGGCTGGACGGCCTTAATCAGGGCGACGGTAGCCACCTGATTGGCCAGACTATCACGATCGACTCGCGCGCAGCCACCGAAGTGTTCATCACCGACGGCGGAAGTGATGCCAATTTTGCCGACAATGACGGCAATCAGACACTGGATGGTGATCAGACCATTGACGGCACCTTGTTCACAGGCGGCACACCGGTCGAGGCCGAATACGGCATAACACTGACGGATGGGGTGAACACCTATCAGGCCATTGCCTTCAACGTGAACAATTCGTCCCCGGCCTATGCAACGGTCGAAGGGATTGCCTTTATCGGCGGTCCGGGTGAATTTCCTCCGGCTGGGGTGCAACTACAGGTCGTCGGCGCGCAGGAAGGACCCAGTTTTGCGGCAGTCGATTACGTCACGCCGATCTGTTACCACCGCGGTACGCTGATCCGTACCGATAGCCGGGATATCCCTATCGAGACGATAAAACCTGGCGACGTGGTTTGGACGCAGGACGACGGATTAGCCCCTGTCCGCTGGGTCGGTTCACGGGATGTGATCGCAACCGGGCGGTTCCGGATGGTAGAAATCCCGACAGGTGTGTTGACGAACTTTGCGCCCTTGATGGTGTCGCAACAGCATAGGCTTCTGGTTATCCACCCACTTGCCGAACTGCATTTTGGCGTATCCGAGGTTTTTGTGCCCGCCGTCAGCCTTGTAGACGCCGGGCTTGCCGAAATGTCAGATGAAAAAACGGCCTGCTACCATCACCTTCTGCTGGATCGGCACGCAGTGATCAAAGCCAATGGCGCGGCTTCGGAAAGCCTTCTTGCGGCACCGTCGAGCGCGTCTGATGACCCCGACGCTCTGTTCTTCCCCGATATCGATGCGCAAAGTCACATCGCGATGCAGACTGCAAGATTAGCCCTGAAGCGGCGCGAAGCCATGTTTCTGATACAGAAAATCTTGTCCATTGATCCACAAGGGCGTTTGATTCATACTCCCGACCAGACCGAGAGGGGCGATAGATCTCTCCGGGCAGGCAAAAACGAGGCTCGAGCATGAAACAGTTCCTCTTAATCGCATTTTGTGCCACGTCGATCTCGGCGGCGGCCCCACAGACAGCTGATGCGGCACAGATCAAGCGCGCGTGTCTGGCATCCGACCGGACGGCCGCAACGCGGGACCGGTGCAGCTGTATCCAGCGTGTTGCGGATCAGGCCCTGACACGCAGCGATCAGAAGACAGTCGCCAAGTGGTTCAACGATCCCCATCAGGCGCAAGAGTTGAAGATGTCGAAGACCGCACGCGACGATGCGCTGTGGGATCGTTATCGGAACTTCGGCCAGATGGCGCAGGCGATCTGCAGCTAACTGCCTCTGAAACCTTGACCTGACCCGAACTGCGCCTCAGAAAGGCGCAGCGAAAGGGATATTTTATGGTTATGAAAGGGCTGACCCTGCGCGGGCTCGAAGTGTTCGAGGCGCTGGCGCGGACAGGATCGGTGGCGCAGGCTGCCGAGATCACAGGACTCAGCCAGCCCTCTGTATCGCAGCAATTGCGCAATCTGGAAAACGCCCTGGGGACCAATCTGGTCGATCACGGGCGCCGTCCAATGCGACTGACGCAGGCAGGCCGCAGCTTTCTGGCCCGGGCCGAGTCGGTACTGGCCGAGTTGCAGATGGCTCAAAGCGAGTTGGCTGTGATGGACTTGGGACATTTGACCACCCTGTCCATCGGGTTGATCGACGATTTCGACAATGACCTGACGCCGCGGCTGGCGACCCTGCTGGCCGACAGCCTGACCCGATCGAAATTCAAACTGCTAACCCTGCCCAGCCTGGATCTGTTCGAAGACTTGGAGGCCCAGCGCCTGCATCTGGTTGTGTCGGCCCATTCCGGCGAGGTGTTGGAGGGGGTGGTCGAGTACCCTCTGGTCCAAGACCCGTTCATTCTTGTGACACCCAAAGGGGTCGAAAACGCCGTACAGAAGCTGCCCTTTCTGCGTTATGCACGCGAGCAGCTTATCAGCCGCCAGATTGAGGCGCATCTGGCCAGGCAGCGGCTGGACTATGAAGAACGGTTCGAGATTGGCTCGCATCTGGCAATGATGGCGATGGTCGCGCGCGGGCTGGGATGGGCGATCACCACTCCGCTCGGCTATATGCGGGCTACCCGGTTTCACGACGCGCTCGAGGCGCACCCCGCGCCGTTCGGTGATTTCGCTCGCACGATTTCCCTGTTCACACGTACCGACTGGTCCGATCAGGTTCCTCAAGAGGTCGCGGGCATGATGCGCCGCCTGATGCGCAATCAGATCGTCGATCCGGCGCTCGCGCAATTGCCGTGGCTGACCGACCGCCTAAAAGTGATGGGCTAGACCTGCAGATACGCGTCAAGCCCCGCCACGGCTTCCTCGATCAGGTCCAGCGCCCCGTCAAAATCCCGCGTATAATAAGGATCGGGCACATGATCGGCCCCGGTCTGAGGCGCGAAATCGGTCAGCAGGCGAACCGAGGTCTCGTTCCCAATAGGCCGCAAGGCTTCGATGTTCGAGATGTTCTCGGCGTCCATGCCGATGATCAAGTCGAACCGATCAAAATCCTCAGTAACGAATTGCCGCGCCCGCAGGTCACTCAGATCGATACCCCGCGCCTGCGCGGCCGCCTGCATCGGTCCATAAGGCGGTTCACCGACATGCCAGCCCGAGGTTCCGGCACTGTCGGTCACGTGTTGTGGCGCACGTGCACGAAACGCGCCCTCGGCGGCGGGGGAACGGCAGATATTGCCCAGACAGACAAAGAGGATACGGTGGGTCATGGGCAAGGTGTAGCGCGTGAGGCAAAGATGGAAAAGATCGTGATTCTGACGGGGGCCGGAATATCCGCTGAAAGCGGGCTGGGCACGTTCCGCGACGAAGACGGCCTGTGGGCGCAACATCGGATCGAGGATGTCGCCACGCCCGAGGGCTTTGCCCGTGATCCGGCACTGGTTCATGCATTCTACAACGCCCGCCGGGTACAGGCGGCCAAGGCGCAACCCAACGCGGCGCACACGGCGTTGGCCCGCCTGCAACAGGGCTTTCGCGGTGATGTGGTGATTGTCACCCAAAACGTTGATGACCTACACGAGGCAGGTGGCGCACAAGGCGTAATACACATGCACGGCACGCTGGCTGGGGCACTTTGCGCAGCCTGTGATCACCGTTGGACCGCTCCCCCAGAAATGATGGTCGGCGAATCCTGCCCAGCCTGCAATGCGCCCACGGCGAGACCGGATGTGGTCTGGTTCGGAGAGATGCCGTATGACATGGACACAATCTACGACCATCTGGCCAGCGCGACCCTGTTCGCGGCGATCGGCACCTCAGGTCAGGTCTATCCTGCCGCCGCGTTTGTGCACGAAGCCCGCATGTCCGGCGCGCTAACGGTCGAACTGAACCTTGACCCGTCAGACGGGGCTTCCAGTTTTGTTGAGGTCATCCTCGGTCCCGCATCGGAAACCGTTCCCCGATGGGTCGAGGGACTGCTGACGCAGCCTTGACCGCAATTCCCGCAGACAGCACCGGATTTTCCTGTTTATAATAAAGGCCTAACACGCCGGGAGAGTATCATGACAGACCCCCAACATCCACGCGAAGAAATCCTGGACGACAACAGCCTCGAGGGCCGCGACGCATTGGGGGATCAACTGGCGGATCTGTGGTGGACCTTTCTGCTGCGTGGAATTCTGGCCGGGGCGCTGGGCATTGCAGCGCTGTTCTGGCCGACAGGCAGTATTTCACTGTTGTTGCGACTTCTCGGCCTGTTGCTGGTGCTCGACGGCGGCCTGACGTTGTTGGGCTTCGGTCGACGCGGATTGATCGGTGGCGTTGGCATCGGGGCTCTGCTCATCGGGCTGGTGCTGCTGATCTGGCCAGAGGGCGTAGCCCGGCTGACCTTCTTCCTGCTGGGCGCATGGGCGCTGATCATGGGGGTCGGCTCTCTGATGGCGTGGCGACAGATGTCGGATCAGCACCCAGATGCCGCTTCGGTCCGTAATTCGGGGATCGCGGCGCTAGTGATCGGGCTGGTTCTGATCTTCTGGCCCGGCAGCGGCATGGTGGCCTTGGGATGGGCGATTGCCTTCGGGGCGCTGGCCTTCTCGGCCGTCATGTTCTGGCTGACCGCCCGTTTCAAACGCGCCCATGACCGCGTGGCCATGAAAGTGGTCAACCGCTGAACCACCCTCTCCAACGCAAACAGGCCGGGCAAAGCCCGACCTGACGCATGGATGACGGCCGCAACGCGGCCTGAAGACAAGCGTGTCCTCAGTGCGAATGCGACCCGTGACCGCCCTTGTCCTGACGCTCAAGATCGACGGGAACCTCGATCTCGACCTCGCCCGCGTTTTCAAAGATCAGGGTAACAGGAACCATCGCCCCTTGCTCGAACGGAGCGGTCAGCCCCATGAACATCACATGATCACCACCACGTTTCAGCATATGGGTTTCTCCTGCCGGGATGACAAAGCCTTCCTCGACGTGGACCATCTTGGCCACACCGCTGTCATCGACCTGATGGGTATGCAGCTCGACACGCGCGGCGGCATCCGATTCCACGCCGATCAGACGGTCATCGGCTTCACCGGTGTTTTGGATCATCATGAACGCCGCTCCGGCCTTGGCCGATTTTCCAGACGACCGGGCATAGGCGTCATCAACAGCAATCGTATCTTGCGCAAACGCAGTCGTGGCCAGGGTTACAGCAGCCAATGTGGCGAACAGTTTGGATTTGAGGGACATCGCGCCTCTCCTTACATGGATAATTGATAGGAATGGAAAAGTTCTCAGTTCAGAACCGGAGGCGCGCGTGCCGGCCTGTAAGGCACCGGAAGGGCAATAAGGTTGTCCGCCTTGCGCAGGGGCACAGGTCGTGCCGCCTCTGGTGCCATAGGCAACTCGGGTGCCGGAACGTTAATCGCACCCAAGAGGGTCAACGCGTAGTCAGGACAGAAATGTGGCGGATGAGTCGGCTGGCCTTCGGCGTCCATGTAGACCACCACCGGGCCCGAGCCGGTGCACAACACCATTTGCCCGACCGCTCTGTCCATTCCACGCGACGCAGCTACGCCCTGCCCCGTCAACATGACAAGCAGAGATAGCACCAATGGCAGGAAACTGTTCAGAACGGTCTTCATCCTGCGCCAGATATAAGCCCGGCTCAAAGCGGGCTTCAAGCGCAATCGGATACGCCTGAAGTCCGCCAGGATGGGTACGCTGTCAGCCGTCCACGCCGGGACGTTTGACAGACCCTTTGGTCAGGCTCGTATGCAACCTGTTCACCTGTCGTTGCATCCGAAAGCATGTCCCAAACGTTTTGCCAAAATAGGCAGCCAACAGGGAGAGGTAATCAGATAGCTTGAAAGACATGAGATAGAACTCCGCCAGATGAATATGACTAAACATAAAACAGGCAGAGCCAAGTGTATGTGAACAATGTCACCAACGAAGGATTTTTAATTCCAATCTAGGAACAGACCACGAAAGAAAAGACCCTGCGCCTTGCGGCACAGGGTCGAATTTTTTGCAGATAAAAAAGGGCTTAGGCCGCGGCTTGTGCCTTGGCGATTTCCTTTTTCACTTTCAGAGCGTTTGCCGACAGCTCTTCGTCCTTGGCTTTGGCCAGGAACGCGTCCAGACCACCGCGGTGGTCAACCGAACGCAGAGCAGCAGCCGAGATGCGCAGCTTGACGCCACGGCCCAGAGTTTCGGACTGTAGGGTAACGTCGTTCAGGTTCGGCAGAAAACGACGACGAGTTCTGTTTTTGGCGTGGCTGACATTGTTGCCAGTCATCGGGCCTTTTCCGGTCAGTTCGCAACGGCGCGACATGGTTTCTTCCTTTGTTTCTGGAGGCCGGGCATAACGCCCTCGGCCAAATCACAAGGGGCGCAACCCGAAGTCGCGCCCGAAAACTGGTTGGATGCGTGTAGTGGGAATCGCCGGAAGGGTCAAGACGGATCACGCGAATTCTTTACACCGACGTCACGGACCGGTTTGGTTGGCGCCCATAACAGCGGTTTATTGTTTTTTCGGTGCCGCTCTACAAGGCGCACCTGCTGCCGTCCACGCGGGATAAGGCGCGCAGGCGTTAGTGTAAGGCGCTTTTCGATCAACTCAGGAAAAATCTCAAAAATCTCACGCCTTGCCTCGGCGCCAAGCGATTTCATGGCCTCAGCGCCGGTGAACAGGCTTTCGGTTGGGGCGTTTTCGGCGAAAATCACCTGATGGCGGTCAAACAGTAGGTGAAAATACTCGACCCCTGCCACGGTTTCATCAACGAAAATTCCCGGCAAGGCAGTCAATTTGATCGCTGGTACAAGCACTTCGGACGTGCCGAACATGCGTTCTGCGATCTTTGATTGGACCAGCATCCTGTGCTGATGTGAGACCAGCAGATCCCGCCGGGGCAGCCCGTTGCCCAGCGCACCGGCCAGTATGCGCACCGGCCAAAGGCGCGAATTATCCAGCAACGCTGCCCGATCGAACGATCGATGGCCGATCCATCGGATGGGATTCAGCCCATCCTCTAGGGTAGAGATCATATCCCCGATGCTCAGCGCCTGAATCGGGCGTTGCCCGGTCTGTGTCATAATAACTGTATCGCGTGTAAAACAAGGAACGCCTGAGCCGTTTTCGAACGCCGAATACGTAACCACGATGCCAGACGGCAGGGTAAACGTGCCGCTGGACACCGAATAACCGACGCCGTCCTCGACCGTGATGGTACCGAAGACGTTGTCATTAATCACCGTGCCTACCGGCAGGTTCAGCGTGTCTGTTCCGCCGCCACCGCGAATATCGTCGTCGACGGACGTACTGCTGAAATTCAGGGTATCGTCGCCACCGCCCAGCCGAATGGACCCGACGGTCGAACCACTGACATCAACGGTATCGGCATCCGCCCCGGATGCAATGCGACCACCCACTGTGCTGCTAGTAACGGTTATGCTGTCGCTGCCGCCATTGCCGATCACATTGTCGGCGATGGTGCTGTCCGTGACGGTGATGTCGTCATCGCCACCGCGCCCGCGAATATTGTCAATCGGAGACCCTTGCGGAGCCCCGTTCAGGGTTCCGCTATCACCAGTGACCTCAATATCGTCGTCGTTGTTCGTCCCAAATATTCGGGGCATTAGGGCAGGTCCAATGCTTCAAGGGCATCAGAATACCATGTTTCCCCGCCAACGTCAGCGAATAGCACAATTTTTGGTGGAATTACGCACATCGCCCGGCCCGGCGGAATCCCTAACGGGCGATCAGTGAGGACAGCATAGTCTCTGCCGCGGCCGAGGGGCTGAGACCGCCCGCCCGTACTTGCGCGCCCAGATGCTCCATATCGCTCCGGGCCTGCACGGTGGACAGTTGCGCCAGAAGGGCGGCGCGCACCTCCTGTTCGAACCAGTATTGCGCCTGCGCCGCCCGGTTCGCGTCCCAATGGCCGCTATCCCGGCGTGATTGAGAAAGGGATTGCATCTCGGTCCACGCGCCCTCCAACCCGTGTTCTTCAACCGCCGAAACCGTCATCGCCTTGGGGAACCCTTCCGGATCCTGCGGGCGCTTGCGCAAAAGGCGCAGGGCGCCGGCATAATCGGCGCAGGTTCGGGTGGCGGTGGCCTTCAGGTCTCCGTCCGCCTTGTTGACCAGAATCATGTCGGCCATTTCCATGATGCCGCGTTTGACACCCTGCAGCTCGTCGCCACCCGCCGGGGCCAGTAGCAACAAGAACAGGTCCGACATTTCTGAAACTACGGTTTCAGACTGGCCCACTCCTACGGTTTCAATTAGGACGACATCAAAGGCCGCCGCTTCGCACAAGGCAATTGCTTCGCGTGTGCGGCGCGCAACACCGCCCAGATGCGATTGGCTGGGCGACGGGCGGATAAAGGCGTTTCTCTCACGGCTCAGACGCTCCATCCGGGTTTTGTCGCCCAAAATCGACCCCCCCGACCGGGTCGAGCTGGGGTCAACCGCCAGAACTGCCACCCGCAACCCTTGCCCGATCAGCATCATGCCGAAGCTCTCGATAAAGGTGGATTTACCCACCCCCGGCGTTCCCGACAGACCGATGCGCAAAGATTGCCGCTGGGGCTTTCCGACATGGGCCAGCAACTCGGTCGCCTGCGCTCGGTGATCGTCGCGGCCACTTTCGACCAGAGTAATCGCACGGGCCAGCGCGCGGCGCTCGCCATTCAAAATCCTGTCACCCAGCTCAGCGGTGTTCATGCGTGTCCCCTACCCGATTTTCGCCTTGATGGCGTAGCGGAACGGGGTTTGTCCAGTGCCAAGCACCGTGAGAATTGCCGCAGCGTGTCGGAACTGGACCTTGCCGGGCGGTTGGCTGATAAAGCCCAAATGACACGCCTGCCCATTGACGACGCCATTCCTGACCTGCTTGCCGCCCTCAAAGCCTCGGGCCGGGCCGTTCTGCAAGCGCCTCCAGGTGCTGGCAAGACGACGCGAGTGCCTCTGGCGATGCTTGAGGCGGGTATTTGCGAGGGCAAGATCGTGATGCTGGAACCACGCCGACTGGCCGCACGCGCTGCTGCCGAACGGATGGCGGAAACGTTGGGCCAGCGGGCGGGTGAAACGGTTGGTTATCGCGTGCGCGGTGACGCCAAGGTTTCGAAATCCACGCGGATTGAGGTGGTTACCGAGGGTATCCTGACAAGGATGCTCCAATCCGATCCCGACCTGCCCGGCGTCGGTGCGGTGATCTTTGACGAATTCCACGAACGGTCCCTGAACGCAGATCTTGGGCTGGCATTGTGTCTGGAGGTCACAGGAGCACTGCGGGACGATCTGATCCTGTTGGCCATGTCCGCGACACTGGACGCGGAACCCGTAGGGCGACTGATGGAGGCGCCGCTGGTCACTTCAGAGGGGCGCAGCTATCCGGTCGAAACCCGCTGGCTGGACCGGCCCTTAGGTGCGCAGGCCAGACGGCTGGACGCCCTGGTCGATCTGGTTGTTCAGGCCGAGCGAGACACGCGCGCAACCGGCGGCGGCGTGTTGGTATTCCTACCTGGCGAGGGCGAAATTCGGCGGGCCGAGGCCGCCCTGTCCGGGCGCTTGCCCGGCAATTGCGTGACCCGCCCCCTGTTCGGCGCGATGCCCTTTTCCGCCCAGCGCGCGGCGATTACCCCGGTTAAAGAAGGGCGCAAAGTGGTCTTCGCTACGTCGATTGCCGAAACCTCTCTGACCATTCCCGATATCCGCGTAGTGGTCGATATGGGCCAAGCGCGGCGGGCGCGGTTCGATCCGGGCTCGGGCATGTCGCAGTTGGTGACCGAGCGTGTGACACGCGCCGAGGCCACCCAGCGCGCAGGCCGCGCCGGACGTGTGGCCGAAGGGGTCTGCTATCGGCTGTGGTCCAAGGGCGAAGAAGGCGCTCTGACCGCCTACCCCCCGGCCGAGATTGAAGCGGCGGACCTGACCGGACTCGCGTTGGAGCTGGCTTTATGGGGCGCCGAGCCTGGGGATCTGGCCTTTCTAACACCGCCGCCTGAAGGCACCATGGCTGAGGCAAAGGCACTGCTAACCATGCTGGGCGCGCTGGATGTCAAAGGGCGGATCACTGAACACGGGCGTGCACTGGCCGCGCTGCCTTTACATCCGCGTCTGGGGCATATGCTGGTACGCGCCGGACCTGACGCCGCGCCGTTGGCCGCGCTGATGGCCGAACGCGATCCTCTTAAAGGGGCAACGGTGGACCTGCTGCTGCGGTTGGAAGCTTTGCGCGACATGCGCGCGTTTCAGCGCAACCGAGTCTGGCAAGTCAATGCGGGCGCCGTGGAGCGGATCAAGGCCGAAACCAAGCGGTTGCGCCAAAAGGGCAAGCGCACTGATCTAAGCCCAGCCTCAATGGCTGCTTTGGCCTATACCGACCGGATCGGACAACGTCGTAAGGGCGATGTGCCACGCTATGTCCTGTCGGGCGGCAAAGGCGTAGTGCTGGACGCTGGCGACACACTGGCCGCTGCTCCCTATCTGGTGGTCACAGATACCGACGGCAACCCGCGTGAGGCGCGCGTGCGCATGGCGGCCCAGATCTCGGAACGCGAAATCCGCGACCTGTTCACGGACCAGATCGAGTGGGTTGACAGTTGCGAGTGGTCGAAACGCGACCGGAGGGTGGTGGCTCGCCAACAAGAGCGGTTTGGCTCGATCACTCTGAGCGACCGCATCTGGAAGAATGTCCCTGACGACGCGGTGGCCCGAGCCATGCTGGACGGTGTACGCGATCTGGGCCTAAAGCTGGACGGCGCTGCAGCCCGCCTTGCCGCCCGGGTTGAACTGGTGCGGACTGAAGGTGCTGACCTGCCCGATTTCAGCATCGTTGGGCTTACGGGATCCCTTGAAGATTGGCTTTTGCCGATGCTCTCAAACGTGCGAAATGCAGAGGAGTGGAAGCGGTTTGATCTGCTTCCGGCCCTACGCGCCCGGTTGGACTGGAACCAGACACAAGAGCTGGATCGCCGCGCGCCGGGATCGTTTGAAACGCCGCTGGGGCGCAAAGTGCCGATTGATTACAGCGGCGCCGTGCCTGAAATATCGGTACGTCTGCAAGAATTGTTCGGTATCACCCGCCATCCCGTTGTCGGAGGCGAAGCATTGAAGATCACCCTGCTATCTCCGGCACAGCGCCCGATCCAAATCACCCGCGACCTGCCCGGTTTCTGGGCCGGATCCTATGCGGACGTCCGCAAGGACATGCGCGCGCAATACCCTAAGCACCCCTGGCCCGAGGATCCGACCCAGGCTGATCCCACACTGCGCGCTAAACGGCGTGGGCAAAATCGCGATTGATCTTTTCTTCAGGTTTTTCGATCAAACATCTTTGCGAGCAAAGGGGACACGCCGGCTTTCATAAAAGGTTCATTGAAGCTGCGCCTTTGTGTTGCTATATCTCTGCGGCTTAACAGTAACGCGCGTGTAGTTGATCAACTCATGACAAAATGGTTGCGAAATATTTGGGAGGAGGTCGCACGACCTATTTTCCTGCGCCCCAAGCGGGTGCAGTTCGCTGCGCTGTGCACACGTGAAACTGAGACCGGACCTGAAGTTCTGCTGATCACCAGCCGCGACACAGGACGTTGGATCATTCCCAAAGGCTGGCCGATGAACGGCAAGGACGGCGCTGAAACCGCCCTGCAGGAGGCCTGGGAAGAGGCTGGCGTACGCGCGCCAGTTCCCGCCAAAGACCCGATTGGCCATTTTACCTATGACAAAATTCTAAAAGACGGCTCGGCCCTGCCGGTTCTGACCAGCGTCTATCGGATCGTGGTGCGGGATCTTGCAGATGATTTCCCCGAAGCCCGGGAACGCACCCGAGATTGGGTAACTCCCGCAGTAGCCGCCGAACGTGTAAATGAGCCGGAACTGCGCGACATACTGCTCCAATTGTAACAGTTTCCCAAAAATTTGATGACAAAGCGGTTGCCCGCGCGGGTGAAACCGTCTAGCCGCGTGTGTCAATTCAAATAAGCCGCAAAATCCCATGTCAAACATGACTACTAAAACCCGTTGGCAGGCGCTGGACAGCGACCTGCACCGCATCTCGCGTGTCGAAAACGCGAATGTCCACGTCGCTCGCCCCATGCTGGCACCCGGCATCGCACTGGCCTTTATAGCGTTGGCCGGCTTGTCTGCGGCCGTGTTTTTCGGACAGGCGGACGGCGGGCTTATTGTTGTCGCGGCTGCGGTTTTCGGGGCCTATATGGCCGTCAATATTGGTGCCAATGATGTGGCCAACAACATGGGCCCAGCGGTTGGCGCAAATGCTCTGACCATGGGCGGCGCGATCGTCATCGCAGCCATCGCCGAAAGTGCGGGCGCGCTGTTGGCGGGTGGCGATGTGGTCTCGACCATTTCAAAAGGGATCATCGACCCGGCCTCGGTTCAGAACAGCAACGTGTTTATCTGGGCAATGATGGCGGCGCTGATTTCATCGGCGATGTGGGTCAACCTTGCCACCTGGGTCGGCGCACCGGTTTCAACCACACACTCGGTCGTCGGAGGTGTGATGGGCGCGGGCATCGCTGCAGCGGGCCTGAGCGCCGTCAGCTGGGGCACGATGAGCGCTATCGCGGCAAGCTGGGTGATCTCTCCTGTTCTGGGCGGAGTCATCGCGGCGGGTTTCCTGGCGCTGATCAAAGCCAAAATCCAGTATCAGGACGACAAGATTGCTGCCGCCCGGCGATGGGTTCCGATCCTCGTGGCCGTTATGGCCGCGGCATTCGCCACATATCTGGCTGTCAAAGGTCTAAAGCGGATCGTGAAGATCGAGCTTGAGATCGCTTTGCTGATCGGTCTGGCTTCGGGCCTGCTGGCCTGGTCGGTGACAGTCCCTTGGGTGCGGCGCAAATCCGAAGGGTTGGAGAACCGAACGAAGTCACTAAAGACGCTGTTTGGCTTGCCGTTGGTGATCTCAGCCACATTCCTCAGCTTTGCCCATGGCGCCAATGACGTGGCGAATGCGGTTGGTCCGCTGGCAGCGATCGTGCACGCGGCGGAATTCGGCGATTTCGCTTCGAAAGTGGCGATCCCAAGCTGGGTGATGGTGATCGGTGCCTTTGGGATTTCCTTTGGTCTGTTCCTGTTCGGTCCCAAGCTGATCCGTATGGTGGGTAGTCAGATCACCAAACTGAACCCGATGCGCGCCTTCTGTGTGGCGTTGTCGGCTGCGATTACAGTAATCGTGGCCAGCTGGCTTGGTCTGCCGGTTAGCTCCACCCACATTGCCGTAGGTGCGGTGTTCGGAGTTGGGTTCTACCGCGAGTGGCACTCGGACCGCCGCTGGAAACAATCGAACCTCCAGCGTCCCGCCGAACAGCGCTTGGCCCGCGAAGAACACCAGCGTCGCAAGCTGGTGCGTCGGTCGCATTTCATGACCATCGTGGCAGCCTGGGTGATTACCGTTCCTGCTGCGGCGGCGATGTCGGCGGCGATTTTCGTGTTCCTGACGGCCTTTGTCTGACCGCGACTATGGTCTGATCTGATCCGGCGACAGTGCGGTTTTCGGTGCTTGTTCGATCAGCGCCCGCACTTTGGTGCAGATTGGGGTTGCCACTCCAAACTGCACGCCAAGGCAGATAATTTCACCTTGCAGGCTGTCGATCTCGGTCGGGCGGTCTGCCATCAGATCATAGGCCATTGAGGTTCGCGCACTGGGATCAATCGTCAGCAAACGCGCGGCGATCCGGGTAAACACCGGCGTCGGCAGGCGCAGAATGTGCGGCGTCATCCACGCCGGCAGAGGTGTGGTCGAGGCCACCGGGTGACCTGCTGCCTTAAGAACTGCCAAGGCTTCAGTCATCTGATCGGCCATCAGCCGCCGCCAGTTGCGATCCAGCAGTTGCTCTTTCAGCGTCAGACCAGACAGCGCATTCAGCGCGTTGTTGAGGTTGATCAACAACTTACCCCATTGCACGGCGTCGATGTCATCGCTTTCGATCACCGGCAGATCGGGGCTGCTGAGCCTTTGGCCCAAGGCACCGGGGCCGCTTTGAATGACAATCTCGCCCGAAGTTGCCCGATGAAAACAAGCCGGTTCAGTCGGCACTACGTTAAAAGGCACCATCCCGGCCCGCACATCGTGATCCGGCAGGGCCTCACGCAGTGTGCCTGCGTTTTCCATCCCATTCTGCCAGGAAAGAACCGGGGCAGACGTCTGCGTGAACTGGGCAATTCGGGCCGCCATTTCAGCCGTTGCACCGGTCTTGACGGTCACGATCACCACTTCTGCTGCAGCCAGACAGCTTGCATCCTCGGTCAGAGTCACATTCTGCGCTGCCACATGACAATTCAAGCCCGAGAAATCGGTAACCGTCAGACCCATGTCCCGGATTGGGTCTAGAATGCGTGGTCGGCCCAGCAGGGCCACGTCATGGCCGGAATTGGCCAGCAACGCCCCGCAATAGCATCCGATACTGCCCGCGCCTGCGATCACAATCTTCATGGTGCGCCTCCCCGGCGGGAAGGATCGCCGGGATCAAAGTGCCGGGCAAGCCCCCCTGACGTTTGGTCAGCGGGCCAGTCTTGGCCGGGTTCGCTCCAACTCTTCAGAGATCGGAATGAACTCCTGATCATCCCCCGGAGGCAGGTGAAATGCGCCATTCGCCCAATCGGCGGTTTTCCATTCACGGGTGGCGGTCTCGATCTTCTCCTTCGAGGACGACACGAAATTCCACCAGATGTAACGGTCCTCGTTCAGTGTCGCACCACCCAACAGCATCAGCCGTGCCCCCAATGGCCCGGCCTTGACCGACAGATGATCCCCCGGGCGGAACACCATCATGCGACCCTCTTCGAACGTGTCACCGGCAATTTCGACCGAACCCTGCGTGACATAAACACCCCGATCCTCGTGATCATCCGGCAGGGGAAACGCGGCGCCCGGTTCAAGCTGAACGTCCAGGTAAAAAGTTTCGGACAGCATCGTAACCGGGCTGGTTTCACCATAGGCTGAGCCGAGGATCAGGCGGGCGCTGACCCCTTGGTCCTGAATATGCGGCAGGGCGGTTTGTTTGTGATGCTCGAAATCCGGGGCCATATCCTCATGCGCCTCGGGCAGAGCGATCCAAGTCTGGATGCCGAACAGACTGTGTTTTTGCGCACGCGTTTCCGCGCTGGTACGTTCAGAATGCGTAACACCACGCCCGGCCACCATCCAATTGACCTCGCCGGGGTAGATCATCTGATGGGTCCCCAAGCTATCTCGATGTTCGAATTCACCCTGATATAGATAGGTGACCGTGCCCAGACCGATATGCGGATGCGGGCGCACGTCGATGCCGCCTTCGGTGATGAACTCGGCGGGACCCATCTGATCAAAGAAGATGAACGGCCCGACAAGTTGGCGTTTGATCGAAGGCAGCGCGCGGCGCACTTCGAACCCGCCCAGATCGCGAGCACGCGGGATGATCAAGGTTTCCAGCGCCGTGCTTTCCGACAGGCATTCGGGGGTGTGGGTCGGGTTCCAACTCATTCCAGCTCTCCTGTGATCAGGGTATTAAGGTTCACAAAAGAAGGATATAGGGCGAATTTTTGCAATAAAAATTGCAAATTCGCACAGACAGGGTGCAGGCATTTTCGCGATGCCTACGGCCACAGCTGTGGGAAGAACGGCCCGTCGATGCGATCCCCTTCACGGTAGCCAGCCGCCTCGAACTGCGCGCGCTCATCTTTTGCCCAATCGCCGCGATACCGGATGGTCCCGTCGGGCGCCGTCATTCGCAGGGTAAAGCGTCGGACCGTTTCGCTGGGCGTGACCGAGGACAGACCACCATGTAGCGTACGCATGTCGAAAAAAATGCAGTCGCCCAACTGCATATCCCACTGCAGCAGATCATAGGCGTCCGGGTCAGCGTTGACATCGGGCGGCGGATGATAGGTCAGGCCGGCCACCTCGGTCGGTTCATAGCTAGGATGTCCGTCCGCAAACCGCACCCGCATGAACA
The DNA here is from genome assembly GCF_056160045.1 of Ruegeria sp. ABF4_144. NCBI lineage: Bacteria > Pseudomonadati > Pseudomonadota > Alphaproteobacteria > Rhodobacterales > Roseobacteraceae > Ruegeria > Ruegeria sp. ABF4_144. The sequence goes on along the minus strand of NZ_JBSWWK010000001.1, from coordinate 805,932 downwards.
GCTTGTCCCACAGGTGCGAGCCTCTGACGAAGGCGATTCCGTTTTCCTTGCTGACAGGCTCCAGCGGCAGCCAGAGCACGCACATCGTGCCTTCGAAATCGAAATAGGACAGGTCCTGATGGAACGGTGGGCGTGAGGTCGACCCGGCCTCGCGCAGGAACCAGTTGTCCATGACAAGGTTGATCGAAGGTGCGCCAAGCAGTTGCCCGGCCAGCGCGGCGCAAGGGGAATTGTGCACAAAATCAGTGAATTGAGGGATTTTTTTCCAGGCCCAGTAGTCCTCGAAATAGGCCGGGGCGCTGGGGTCTTTGGTGTGGCGAGTGAAGTTGTCTGTTGGGTCGGCAAGGTCCGCATCAATTCCTGCGCGCAGCAACGACAGCCAATGGCCCGAAAACTTCGAGCGCAGGACCACGGCCCCGTCGCGTTTAAAGGCGGCGATTTCGTCAGGTGACACTGCTTGCATTTTGTCCATTGGGCGCCCTTTCGGATCGGTAGCGCAAGGATGGCACCACCGTTTGCTTGCGGTCAAAGAAATTCGCGCTGAACGATCACAGGCCCGTGAAGGTCGCCTCGGAATTTGCGTGAACCGTGCTATCTTTGCGCAGTGGCGCGTTGCGATCCTATTGGAAGACACCTTGCAGGAGGTCCCGACATGACGAAGACAGGCTTTTCCCGCCGTTCCATGATTGCCATCGGCGGTGCTGTTTTGGCAACCGGCACAACTGGATTGCTGCTGCCCGCACGTGCAGCTGGGCTGTCCCCGACACCGTCCATGCGCGGAGGATCCAACAACTATCGCCCAGGCGCACCCGTCGTTGATCGGATCGGAGGTGGCGGATTCTGGATGACCGGTACCGTACGCCGCGCGGGTGACGGAGCGCCCCTTCCCGGCCAGCGCATCCAGATCTGGGCGCACACGACCGAAGGCCATGAACGCGACCCGCAGAGCCACGGCGCAACTCTGACCGATGCGAACGGAGAATTTCGGCTCGAGATGCCACAGATCGTACCTGCGTTCGGCCAACCCCATGGCCATCTGGCCTATGACAGTGGTGAGTTTGAGACAGTATTCCTGCGCCCGATCATGGCAAGTTCAAAGGACAAGACCCTAGCCGCACACTTCGTCCTGCAACCCCTCTGACCATTCGTGACCCGTGCCTTGCTGATCTGGACGGTTCTTGCCCTCGTCCTGACGGTCCCGTTGATCGCGGCAGTGAACAGCCCGTTTCTGGCTTGGCGCGATCCAGTCTACATCATCGCAGGGTTTGCGGGCGTTTTCGGTATGGGTTTGCTGCTGCTCCAGCCACTTCTGGCCGGTCGTTACCTGCCTGGGCTTTCTCCGCTGACCAGCCGTAGATGGCACCGGTGGGTTGGCATCACTCTGATCGCGGCCATCCTGATCCATGTCGGCGGCTTATGGATTACCAGCCCACCCGACGTTGTGGACGCTTTGCTGTTCGTCTCACCCACTCCGTTCTCGGCTTGGGGCGTAGTTGCAATGTGGGCGGCATTTGGGGCCGCCCTTTTAGGCGTATACCGGCAACGGCTCGGGCTTCGGTTCAGAGTATGGAGGCTAAGTCATACGGGACTGGCCGCTGTAACCATCATCGGTAGCGTGGTGCACGCAATGCTGATCGAAGGCACGATGGAAGTTATGACCAAAACCGCCCTGTGCACGTTGGTCGTATTGGCGAGCATTCGGACGCTCGCCAAACTGCGTGTTTGGGATGTAGGCAGGCGTTAAACGCCCAGACACCAGCGCATGACAGCCTTTTGCGCGTGCAGGCGGTTCTCGGCCTCATCAAAGATCACCGAGTTCGGGCCGTCCATGACCTCAGACGTTGCCTCTTCCTCTCGGTGCGCGGGCAGGCAGTGCATGAACAGCGCGTCGGGCTTGGCGTGGGACATCAACTCGGTGTTGACCTGATACGGGCGCAGCAGGTTGTGGCGGCGCTCCTTAGCCGACTGAGAATCGTGCATCGAGACCCAGGTGTCAGCAACAACCAGATCAGCGCCTTCAACGGCCTTGTACGGGTCCCGCTCAACTACGATTTTCGAGCCTTTCTGGCGTGCAAATCCCATGAATTCCTCTTCGGGATCAAATTGGGCCGGGCCGGTGAAGGTCAGATCGAATCCGAACTGGCCAGCGGCGTGCAGGAACGAGGCGCAGACATTGTTGCCATCGCCGGTCCAGACAACCTTTTTGCCCGCGATAGGGCCGCGATGCTCCTCAAACGTCAGCACGTCGGCCATGATCTGGCAGGGGTGGGTGCGGTCCGTCAGGCCGTTTATTACCGGCACGTCGGAATATTCGGCCATCTCGGTCAGGATGGTTTCATCAAAAGTCCGGATCATGATCATGTCGACATAGCGCGACAGCACGCGCGCGGTGTCCGCGATCGTCTCACCATGGCCCAACTGCATGTCTTTGCCCGAGAGCACCATCGTCTGGCCGCCCATCTGACGCACGCCCACATCAAAGGACACGCGGGTCCGGGTCGAGGGTTTTTCGAATATCAACGCAACCATGCGGTCCTTGAGCGGCTGTTCGTCGTCCAGTGCTGCCTTGGGCTGGCCCGAACGGGCCTGCTTCATCGCGGTGGCTTGATTGATCATCGCCCGCAGATCGTCTGCGTCTGTTTTGTGGATATCGAGAAAATGGTTCATTTCGTTTCGCTTTTGGCTGTCGGTCGGCGGGGGTCAGCCCCCACACCCCGGAATAATTGGGAAAAGATGAAGATCAGGCGGTCGCAAGCGCGCCTTCGACCTGCGCGGCGGCCTTGTCGAGGCGGATCATGGCCTGGGCAATGTCATCCTCGGTCAGGGTCAGCGGCGGCAGCAGGCGGATCACGTTGTCCGCAGCGGGAACAGTGATGACCTCGTTGTCATAACCCGCATTCACAACATCCGTGTTGGTCGCCTTGCATTTGATGCCCAGCATCAGCCCAGAGCCGCGCACGTCTTCAAACACCTCCGGGTGATCGGCAACCAAACCCTCCAGCTTTTGGCGCAGCAGGCCGGCCTTGCGGTTTACCCCTTCCAGAAAAGCGGGGGTGGCGACCTGATCGATCACCGCACAGCCGACGGCGCAGCCCAGAGGGTTGCCGCCATAGGTAGAGCCATGGGTACCCGCCGTCATGCCGCTTGCTGCGTCTTCGGTGGCCAGTACAGCGCCCAGAGGGAAGCCGCCGCCGATGCCTTTGGCAACCATCATGATATCCGGCGTAACTCCCGCCCATTCATGCGCGAACAGCTTACCGGTCCGACCGACGCCGCACTGCACCTCATCAAGGATCAACAGCAAGCCGTTTTCGTCGCAGATCTGGCGCAGGGCCTTCATCTCAGCGTCTGGTACCGGGCGGATACCACCTTCGCCTTGCACCGGCTCAATCATGATGGCAGCCGTCTTGTCGGTGATCGCATCGGTGACTCCATCGAGGTCTCCGAACGTGACATGCACAAAACCCGGCAGCAGCGGGCCGAAACCCTTGGTCATCTTCTCGGACCCAGCCGCCGCGATACCGGCCGAGGACCTGCCGTGGAACGAGCCGCTGAAGGTGATGATCTCAACCTTCTCAGGCTGGTCTTTGTCATAGAAATACTTGCGGGCCATCTTCACGGCCAGCTCGCAGGATTCCGTACCCGAGTTGGTGAAGAACACCGTGTCGGCAAAAGTATGTTCGACCAGCTTATCCGCCAGCGCCTGCTGTTGCGGGATGTTGTACAGGTTCGAGACATGCCACAGCGCGTGCGCCTGTTCCGTCAATGCATTGACCAGTGCGGGGTGCGCATGGCCCAGCGCGTTCACCGCAATCCCGGCGCCGAGGTCCAGAAAACGTCGGCCGTCCGCCTCGGTCAGCCAAGCGCCTTCGCCCTTCACAAAGGTCAGGGGCGCACGATTATAGGTCGGCAGAACGGACGGGATCATCGGATCATCCTTTTCGATATGTTGAGCCCCGTGAGTGATACACGAAGGCAGTGTTCGTCAACAGATTTGGTGGGGTTTGCGCGGATTTACAGCGCGCAATAGATCAAACAGGCCGGTTACGCGGCAATGCGTCGGCGTCGGAGTCGCAGGATATGTGCGTGTTTGATCATGTCGCGCCGTATAGCGGGGCGCGGGCGTTGTGAAAACCCTGAAAATCACGACCTCCGAAATTTCGTTCTGAGACGAATGTTTCTTGCTTGCTATTTTCACGATGCTGGCCCACCGCTAGGGGCATGACACCCGCGCGCCAGAACCCTGCCCTTGCGGCTTTGCTGATCGTGACCGCCAGCGCATTCATCGCGGGCACGACGCTGCTGGCCAAAGCACTGGGGACGGATACGCTGGGCCCCGCGCTGCATCCGATGCAGATCAGCCACGGGCGGTTTCTGTTTGCGTTTCTGGTGATTGTTAGCGCGGTGGGCATTCTGCGCCCAAAACTGCGTCGCCCGCATTGGGGACTACATATTGGACGGACCAGTTTCGGGTGGGTCGGGATCACGCTGATGTTCGCCTCGGTCGCGTTCATCCCGATTGCGGACGCCACGGCAATCTCATTCCTAAACCCGGTCTTCGCAATGGTGCTGGCCGTCCCGTTGCTGAAAGAGGGGGTAGGCCCCTGGCGCTGGCTGGCTGCGGCTGTGGCACTGACCGGAGCCTTGATCTTACTGCGACCGACGCCTGCCAGTTTTCAGCCCGCAGCGCTGCTTGCACTGTCAGCGGCGGCGGTGATTGGGATGGAGCTGATTTTCATCAAGAAACTCTCGGGCCGAGAAATTCCGATCCAGATCCTGCTGGTCAATAACGCGATGGGGCTTACGATTGCCTCGGTAGCGGTCAGTTTCGTGTTTCAGATGCCAACGCCTGCGCAATGGGCGGCACTGGCGGGTATTGGCGTGCTGATGGCCTGCGCTCAGGCCTGTTTTGTCAACGGCATGGCCCGCGCGGATGCGTCCTTTGTCGCGCCCATCAGCTATGCAACGCTGATTTTCGCCGCCCTGTACGACTTTGCAGTGTTCGACGTGATCCCGGATGTTGTGAGTCAGATCGGTTCAGCCATCATCCTGACAGGTGGGCTGATCCTGGTCTGGCGCGAAACACGGCAGCGTCAGGCCTTGAGCCGGTAACCCGTCCGCAGCATCTGCCAGGTGATCGCGCCAACCACCAGCGTAGCACTGGTGCACACGACCATTCCTAACCACGGAGAGCTGTCGGACACTCCGATCATCCCAAAGCGCAAGCCATCTATAAGGTAGAATACCGGGTTCAGGTGGCTCAGCTTGTTCAGCAGCGGCGGCAGCGCCTCGACCGAGTAGAACGTGCCCGACAGAAAGGCGAGCGGCGTGACGATGAAGTTGGTAATCGCCGCCATCTGGTCGAACTTGTTTGCGAAGATACCGGCAAACAGGCCCAACGCACCCATGAAGGCCCCACCGAGGATGACAAAAACCAGCGTGATCAACAGGTTTTGCGGCGCAATCGACAGAAAGACCAGGAACGCAGTCGCGACGACAAAGGCGATCAACACGCCCCGGATAATGCCGCCAGCCAGATAGCCCAGCAGAACTTCCAGAGGCGAAAGTGGCGGCATAAGCGTGTCGACAATGTTTCCCTGAATCTTGGCGATGATGATCGAAGACGACGTATTGGCAAATGAATTCTGGATAACTGTCATCATCATGATGCCCGGTGCCAGAAAGACCAGAAACGGAACCCCCATTACGTCGGGTCGCCCTGGTCCAATGGCGATGGTGAAGATCAGCAGGAACAATCCTGCGGTCACCAAAGGCGCCAGCAAGGTCTGCGTCCAGACGGCCAAGAACCGCAGCGTTTCGCGTTTGGCCAGCGTGTAGAGGCCCATCCAGTTGACCGCACCAAACCGGCGCGCGTCCTGATCAATAAGATTCTGCATGTCTGCCCCATAGCTGATTCGAAGACCGCTTGTAACTCGGCCCGCAGTGATTAAAATAGGGGGCTGAGACGAATTCCCAAGGCGGCCCGAATCCGGGGCCGCTTTCCGCTTTTGAAAGGCAACCGATGTCCTGGACTGACGAGCGCGTAGAACTTCTGAAGAAAATGTGGGGCGAAGGCCAGTCGGCCAGCCAGATCGCCAAGGAACTGGGCGGTGTAACCCGCAACGCCGTGATCGGCAAAGTGCACCGTCTGGGCCTGTCGAACCGCGCAACCGGTGCAACGCCTGCCAAGGCCGAGCCCAAGGAAAAACCGGCACCCGCGCCCAAGGCCGAGGCCAAGCCGAAGCCCGCACCCAAAACCGAACCGGCGCGTCCCGCCCCTGCCCCCGCGGCAGAGGCGAAACCCGCCGTACCTGCACGCCGCCAGATCATCCCGGCAGGTCAGCCGCTGCCGCCGCAGCCCTCGGCCAACGAGATCAGTCCCGAGGCACTGGCCAAGGTCAACGAGATCGAAAAGAAGGCCAAGAAGCTGACGCTGATGGAACTGACCGAGAAGACCTGCAAATGGCCTGTGGGTGACCCCGCGACCGAGGATTTCTGGTTCTGCGGCCTGCCCGTAGAAGCCGGTAAGCCCTATTGCGAGGCGCATGTCGGCGTAGCCTTCCAGCCCATGAGCTCGCGCCGCGACCGCCGCCGGTAAGCTTGATCTAACAAATAGGCTGGCCGCTCGCCCAATGGCGGGCGGTCAATCCTAACACTCCGCTTTCTTTACAAGAGTTTTTCAGATTCAGTTCAGATTGAATCCCAAATACCTTTTCTGCGGGTACGCTGCCCTGATCCTTTTGGCCTATTTCCAGCCTTTGGATCGAAATGTTGTCGAGCCGAACTATTCCTTCGGAACTTTCGAATTTTGGATAAAGGCCATGTATCTTGTGGTCTGGATTGCGCCTGCGGTGCCTTTGATCCTTTCAGCCATGACCCTCATGGGTTTGCGCGGGATTCCCACATTTCTCGCCCATACCCTTTTCGCCGTCACACTTCTTCTTGGAGTTTTCTTCACAATAGCCTCTGGCGTACTTTCTCTGTTTTCCACCACTCAACTGCTCCATGGCCTTACCCTGACAATGGCATTGGGGTTCGGGTTCCTCATCTGGTCGAGAAAAGATGGAAAAGTACGTCCATCACGTTTTGCAAAGCTGGGAATAGCGGTGTCGGTTATCGCAGCGCTGTGGTCATTGCTGACCGTTCCGATGATCCTAATTCAAACACGTGTGATCGCGGGTGGTTCGCCCTATTGCATCGCCGAACATGCAGAAAACTCTCCGATCGAAACCCTGCACCAACTACGTGGGTTTTCATTCTACACAACAGAGACCGGCTACAAATCGACTTCCGAATGGTACTTTCACGGTCTGCTGTTTGTCGATGATACCGACGAAGAACGTATCTACAATTGGTCCCCGAGACGATGGCGCTTCGATCTGGTCGAGCGTCCGGATGCACTGATCAAACAAGTCACAAACGTCTGCGTCCCAAGCTGACCTTCTACTGCGCCGGATGCGAGGGCAAATCCGGCATCGGCACCCAGCCCGGCAATTCATCCGGTGCGACCGAGACATGCAGGCGTTCTGACGGATCGCGACCAATCTTGCGGTGCTTGCGCAGCAGGAAAATCTTGCCCCACCCGCGCCAGGTGCCGACCGACGGCGCGGTTGTCGCGGTCGGAAACCGGTCGCGCCAGCCGTCGGGCAGCGGCAACCCGTGCAACTCGGCCTTGTCCAACATCCAGATCAGAGAAATGTTGCTAAGCGGTCGTGCGTCTTCGAACCCGTTCAGCTGGCCGCCGACATCGCCGTGGGTGCCGCGAAACCAGACCTGTTCGACATGACCGTCGAAGTCAGAGGTACACTCCCATAGAACCGGTTCATAAACCTCACGCGTCTCGTCCAGCGCCATGGCATGATAGCCGTGCCGGGTGGCAGGCCCAAGCTGATGGTTGTGGAACGCGTGCTTTTCCTCAGCCCGGCGCCACAGCAACGGCAGACGCAAGCCCAGCGCCTTGACCGTGTCCCAAACGCCAATCATTTCGATGGCGATTTCATCATGACAGAACTTGCGGCGGAAATCCCGGGCTGCGGTGCCTTCGGGATTGCATTCATAGTGGCGGTAAGCCTGTTTGATGTTGCGCACGGTGGCGTGCTCGGCCTTGAGCAGGCCAATCATGTCGATCACGCCCGCAAGGCTGCGCACACCGTAGGCCCCGCGCGAGTAACCGATAAAGAAAATCCGGTCACCGGGTTTGTAGCGCGACGCCAGATAGCCATAGGCGCGGCGGATTTGGCGGTTGATCCCCCGCCCCATCATCACATCCAGCGAAGTTTTCCAGCTTTCCCACTGAACCCCTGCTTCGTAGAATACCGAGACCTTGCCACCCATCTCCTGACATAGGCGGAATGCCTGACCGGCATGGGTCTCAAATCCCGGTTCCAGCGTCGACATGGTACCATCGAGGATGATGACATGGCTGACAGGCTCGCGATGAGGCGTCTCGGCCGAGTGCTCGGATCGCAGAGGCCGTCCGAGCCATCCCAGTACCTTTCTACTCAGCCGCGACAGAACCATGCGTCAACAATTCCCATACTCTGTTGGGTGTGAAAGGCATATCCGCCTGCCGCACCCCGTGATCCCAAAGCGCGTCCTGAACCGCGTTTGCCACAGCGGCCAGCGCGCCCACGGTGCCGGCCTCTCCGCAGCCTTTCATCCCCATCGGGTTGGAAGTTGACGGAACCGGCGCCGAGGTAAACTTAATCATGGGTATCTCGGCCGCGCGGGGCAAGGCGTAGTCCATCAACGAAGCCGTGAGCAGTTGCCCTTGCGCATCATGCACAACATGCTCTGTCAAGGCTTGTCCAATGCCCTGAACCACACCGCCATGCACCTGCCCTTCGGCCAGCATCGGGTTGATTAGGTTACCAAAATCATCAACGACTGTATAGTTGTCCACCCATGTTTCACCGGTGAAGGAGTCGATAACGATTTCGGCAACATGCGCGCCGTTGGGATAGCTTCGGGCATCCAGGTTGGCGCGTGCTTCGTGCTGCAACAAATCGGTGCGACCATCGGCGCGGGCCATCTCGGCCGCCTCGGTCAGGGTGGGCGTCAGGTTTGACCCCGGCGCGCGGAATGTTTCGTGATCAAAGCTCACGTCAGCCTCCTCAACGCCCATCTTATCGGCAAGGTAAGGCGTGAATGCGGCAGTCATGACGTCGATTGTTGCCAGCGTCGCGGTACTTTGCACAGTGACAGAACGTGACCCACCTGTGCCGCCACCGTGAGGCAGCTGGTCGCTGTCGCCCTGAATGACGATGATCCGGTCCATGGGAATGCCGGTTTGATCTGACAGAAACTGGGTATAGGCCGTCTCATGCCCCTGCCCGTTTGACTGGGTTCCGACATAGAGGTTCACGGTCCCATCCTCACAAAATTCGATCTTTGCGTTTTCAGACGGGTCACCCAGAATGCTCTCGATATAGTAACACAACCCCTGCCCCCGGATCAGGCCACGTTCGGCATCGGCCGCCTTACGATCAGCAAACCCCTGCGTCTGTTCACCTACTCGGTTCAGGACCATGTTGAAGTCGCCGACGTCATAAGTTTCGCCGGTCGCAGAGGTGTAGGGAAACTTCTCGGGTCGGATGAAATTCTTCCGCCGCAGCTCCCACGGATCCACGCCCAGCTCACGTGCTGCTCGGTCCATCAAACGTTCAAGCACATAGATGGCCTCGGGCCGTCCGGCACCACGATATGCATCAACTTGTGTGGTGTTGGTATAAAACCCCTCGACCCGCAGATAGGTGGTTTGGACATCATAAACCCCCATCAACACCTTGCTGAATAGGTTGGTCTGGATAGCCTGACCGAAATGGCTGTTATAGGCGCCCAGATTTACCTTGCTGTGGACGCGGTAAGCGGTAACCCGATGGTCCTCGTCAAACGCCAGTTCAGCCAGCGATGTCAGATCACGGCCATGATGGTCAGACAGCATCGCCTCGGACCGGTCAGACATCCAGTGGACGGGCTGACCCAACTTCATCGCGGCGACCGCGACGCAGAAGTATTCAGGATACGGCATCACTTTCATGCCAAAGCCACCGCCCACATCGGGGGTGGTGACACGGATCGCTTCAAGCTCCAGCTTCAGCTTTTGTGCCATTTGCGCTCGCATGGCCCAGACCCCCTGGCCTCCATAAGAAAACTGCAGTCGCCCATCGACCCAATGCGCCTGACAGCCGCGCGGCTCAAGTGAGGTGATGATCACCCGATTGTCCGCCACATTCAGCGAAACAGTATGGGCAGCCTGCTGAAACGCAGCCGCGGTCTCAGCCTCGTCCCCCAGCCCCCAGTCAAAGGCTCGGTTGTCCGGAGCCTCGGGGTGCAGCACTTCTCCTCCGGTGTGGACATCCAGCTTGGCGGGCAGATCGTCGATCTCCATCCAGATCATCTCAACCGCGTCGCGGGCCTGCATCGGGGTCTCGGCAATAACCACCGCCACTGGTTCACCGACAAACCGCACCCGATCCTTGGCCAGCATATGCCGATCCGGTGCCGCCGCCTTGGAGCCATCTCGGTTCTGAAGCGTCGCCGCATTCAACACGGTGTCTATCCCGGCCCCGGTCAGATCATCCAGCGCCATGACCAGCCGCACGCCGTCGGCCTCTCTTGCTGCGTCCAGATCCAGTGCAGTGATCTGGCCATGGGCAACTGGGCTGCGGAAAAACGCCGCATACAGCGCGTCACCCGGCACATCGTCATCCATGTAACGCCCCTGTCCGGTCAAAAAGCGCTGATCTTCGGTCCGCTTGACCGGCTGGCTTTTTCCGAACTTTTCCATTGCGTGCTCCTGTCGCTGCCCTGCAGGCGACATTAGGCTGCGCCGGTTCGTTGTCCAGAGCGTCCGCAGACCCTTCCACTTCGCGCCGCGTTTCGCTATTGCAGGCGCTAACCCAAGATTGATGACGCAGGACGCACCCCATGGCGATGGAAAAGACATTCAACGCGGCCGAGGCCGAGGCCCGCATCTACGAAGCCTGGGAGCAGGCCGGAGCCTTCAAGGCAGGCGCGAACAAATCGCGCGACGAAAGCTTTACCATCATGATCCCGCCCCCCAACGTGACGGGGGCGCTGCACGTGGGTCACGCCTTCAACAACACCCTGCAGGACATCCTGATCCGCTGGCACCGGATGCGCGGGTTTGACACGCTGTGGCAGCCCGGTCAGGACCACGCGGGCATCGCCACGCAGATGCAGGTCGAGAAAATGCTCGCCGCCACCCAACAACCCGGTCGGCGCGAGCTGGGCCGCGAGAAGTTCCTTGAGAAAGTTTGGGAATGGAAGGGCGAGTACGGCGGCACGATCATCGAGCAGTTGAAACGGCTCGGCTCGTCGTGCGACTGGTCGCGTAACGCGTTCACCATGGCCGGTGCCGCGGGTGACCCGCGCACGGGGCACGAGAACTCCGCCAATTTTCACGACGCGGTGATCAAGGTCTTCGTCGACATGTACGAAAAGGGCCTGATCTATCGCGGCAAGCGTCTGGTCAATTGGGATCCGCATTTCGAAACCGCAATCTCGGACCTTGAGGTCGAAAACATCGAAGTCGCGGGCCATATGTGGCACTTCAAATACCCGCTGGCCGGGGGCGAGACCTACACCTACGTCGAAAAAGACGAAGACGGGAACGTTATCCTAGAGGAAGAGCGCGATTACATCTCGATCGCCACGACCCGCCCCGAAACTATGCTGGGCGACGGTGCAGTTGCGGTTCACCCCTCGGATGAACGTTACGCGCCAATCGTTGGAAAACTCTGCGAAATCCCTGTTGGCCCGAAAGAGCATCGCCGTCAAATTCCGATCATCACCGACGACTATCCTGATCCTGATTTCGGCTCGGGTGCGGTGAAGATCACCGGTGCGCATGACTTTAACGACAACATGGTCGCCAAGCGCGGTGGCATTCCGATGTACCGCCTGATGGACACCAAAGGTGCGATGCGGGCCGATGGTGCGCCCTACGCCGACGAGGCGGGCAAGGCGCAGGAATACGCGCGCGGTCGTGAGTTCACCGAGAACGAGATCGACGCGATCAACCTAGTCCCCGACCATCTGCGCGGGCTCGACCGGTTCGAGGCGCGGGCGAAGGTCGTCGAAGAAATCACCAATGACGGTCTGGCCGTCATGTGCCGTGCCGATGACGCGCGTCTCGGCTCCACTGCTCTAAAACCTGAGCACGAGGGCGCGGACAAGCTGGTTCCGCTGGTCGAGAGCAAACCGATCATGCAGCCCTTCGGCGACCGCTCGAAAGTGGTGATCGAGCCGATGTTCACCGACCAGTGGTTCGTAGATGCCGAAAAGGTTGTCGGCCCCGCGCTGGATGCGGTCAAGGACGGCACGGTCAAGATCATCCCCGAGTCGGGCGAAAAGACCTATTATCACTGGCTGGAAAACATCGAGCCTTGGTGCATCTCGCGCCAGCTGTGGTGGGGGCATCAGATTCCGGTTTGGTATGGGCTCAATCTGTCCGCAGAAGGGTTCAAGGACGACGAGAACGACGGCGACCTTGATCTGGTCGAGTTGGGCCGTTTGCTGAACGAAGGCGGCATGCTGCATCGTGGCAGTGTTATGGAATGCGCGGCGAACCTTGAGGCCGTCACGGAAAAATTCCTCGACGACAATGCAAACATCCCCAGCCCGCTGAGCCACGCGACCGTCATCGAAGTCGCAGACAAACAGGAAGCGATCCACCAGTTCGCTGAAAGCCTTGCTCAATACGCTGTCGACCAAGACCCGACCAAGCTGGTTTACCCGGTGTGGCGCGACCCCGACGTCCTCGACACCTGGTTCTCCTCCGGCCTCTGGCCCATCGGCACTCTCGGCTGGCCCGAGCAAACCGAGGAATTGGAGCGTTATTTCCCGACGGACGTTCTGATCACCGGCTTCGACATCCTGTTCTTCTGGGTCGCCCGGATGATGATGATGCAGCTGGCCGTGGTCGATCAGATCCCGTTCCACACCGTCTACCTGCACCAGCTCGTCCGTGACGAGAAGGGCAAGAAGATGTCCAAAACCACCGGCAACGTCATCGATCCGTTGGAAATCGTCGACGAATTCGGTGCCGACGCGCTGCGCTTTACCAATGCCTCGATGGCGGCGATTGGCGGGGTGTTGAAACTGTCCAAAGAGCGTATCACCGGTTACCGGAACTTCGGCACCAAGCTTTGGAATGCCGTCCGCTTTGCCGAGATGAACGAGGTCTTCACCGACTCCGTTCCGCAATTGGACGTGGCCAATCTGAAGCCCAAAGCCGCCGTGAACCGCTGGATCATTGGCGAAACCGCCCGTGTGCGGGAAGAGGTTGATGCGGCGCTGGAAAGCTATCGCTTCAACGATGCCGCCAACGGTCTCTATGCCTTTGTCTGGGGCAAGGTCTGCGACTGGTATGTGGAACTGTCGAAACCGCTACTGCAGGGCGATGACGCCGAGGCGCAGGCAGAAACCAGAGCCACCATGCGCTGGGTTCTGGATCAGTGCATGGTTCTGCTTCACCCGATCATGCCCTTTGTCACCGAAGAGCTGTGGGGCCTGACAGGCAACCGTGCAAAGATGATCGTTCACGCCGACTGGCCGACCTACGCCGCTGCCGATCTGGTGGATGCGGATGCGGATCGTGAGATGAACTGGGTGATTTCCGTGATCGAAAACACCCGTTCGGCCCGCGCGCAGATGCGCGTCCCTGCTGGCCTCTATGTGCCAATGCTGGTGACCGAGATCGACGAAAACGGCCAATCCGCGTGGGACCGCAACGAGGCGCTGATCAAACGTCTGGCGCGGATCGACAGCCTGACCAAGGCCGGTGAGCTGCCTAAAGGCACCATCTCGATCGCCGCCCCCGGCGCGAGTTTCGGCCTGCCGCTGGCGGATATCATCGACATCGGCGCGGAAAAGGAACGGCTTGAGAAGGCCAAGGGCAAGCTCGCCAAAGAGCTCGGCGGTCTGCGCGGGCGCCTGAACAACCCGAAATTCGTGGCATCGGCCCCGGAAGAGGTTGTCGCAGAAGCCAAAGCCAACCTCGCCGCCCGCGAAGAAGAAGAAGAGAAACTGAACGAGGCGCTCGCCCGTCTGGCTGAAATCGCCTGATCTTCACCTTTTCGAAATTACGCAACACCAAACCCCACCGCCCGATCCGGCGGTGGGGTTTTCTTTTACCTTAGGGGACTTGCCCCCAAAGCCTGACCCTTGTTAGCAAGTGCTGGTGACAAGCCCCGAGGTCAGAATGGCACGTACAGTTCCCCCGATCCAAACCGTCTCGACCGGGCTGGTCGTGGCCATTGTCGGGTTTTTCAGCTCATTCCCCATTGTGTTACAGGGGCTGGCTGCTATGGGCGCATCCCCGGCCGAGTCCGCCTCGGGCTTGATGATGGCGGCTATCGCTATGGGCTTGACGGCAATTGGTCTCAGCCTGTGGTACCGTCAACCCATCAGCGTTGCGTGGTCGACACCCGGAGTTGCACTCTTGGCGGTGTCCGCGATGCCTGCGGAGGGTTTCTCCGAAGCCGTGGGGGCGTTTCTATGTGCAGGCGCGCTTACCGTGTTGGCCGGGCTTTGGCGCCCATTGGGAAGGTTGGCTGCAGCCATCCCAACGACATTGGCACAAGCTATGTTGGGCGGCGTTCTGCTGCCGCTGTGCATCGCCCCTTTCAAGGCTGCCGTTGACCTGCCCTGGCAAGCGCTGCCGGTGATCCTAACGTGGTTCATCGCCGGACGGATCAATCGGCTGTTCGCCGTTCCGGCGGCGGTGGTCGCTGCAGCGATTATCGTGATCCTGAACGCCGGCGACACATCGGTTGCGCCCTCTCATCTGATGGCCGCGCCTGTCTGGATCATGCCGACGTTTTCTCTGGCATCGATCATAGGCATAGGCGTGCCGCTATTCGTTGTCACCATGGCCACACAGAACATCCCCGGCATCGCGGTGATGCGCAGCTTTGGGTACACACCCGCGCCGGGCAAACTGTTCTCATCCGTCGGCGCGGCAAGTATTCTGTCAGCGCCTTTCGGTGCTCCGGCGACCTGCCTTGCCGCGATCACCGCCGCGATGTGTTCCAACGAAGACAGCCACCCCGACCCGACCCAACGCTACTGGTCGGCCGTGATGGCGGGGGTATTTTATTGCCTGTTCGGCATCTTCGCGGTGGCCATAACAGGGTTCGCCGTGCATGCCGATCCTCTGCTGATGGGCACATTGACCGGGATCGCCCTGATCGGAGTGCTGGCCAACGCCACCCACGCCGCGCTTGAAATCCCCGCCGAACGCGAGGCTGCGATTCTGACCTTTGCTATAACAGCTTCGGGCATATCCGTCTTTGGCCTGGGTGCGGCCGTCTGGGGCTTGGTGGTGGGTGGCATTGCCTATCTTGTGACGAACCGAACGCGCTAGCCGCTTTCACCCGCCACAGAGCTGGAGTATCCTTTCGCCATGTTTGGATCGCTAGGTAAACTGATCGAACGCCAGATCAAAAAGGCGCAGGCCGAGGGCCAATTGCAGGGTTTGGAAGGCGAAGGCCGCCCGCTGCCTGACCGATCCGGAGAGGCCCAAAGCGACCCGGCCATCGCCGCCGGGCATCGGATCATGGCGCAGGCCGGAGTGCTTCCCGAAGAATTCGAGATCCGGAAAAAGCTGGATGCAGCCCGAAAAGACTATGCTGTGCTGACCGACCCGAATGACCGCAGAGCCGCAATGGTCCGGATTGCAGACCTTGAGATGCGGTACAACATGGCACGCGATGCGCGGCGAGCGTTTATGCGCTGACCTCAGGTGGCAAAAGCGCGGCTGGAAATGGAAATCGAGTTTTTTGAAGGGTCCTTTGCGTTTGCAAACTGGTATCCGTCTGCCTTGTGGATTGGACCGAAATCCAGTCCCCTTTCACGAGCAGCCTCACAAAAACCCGCAACATCCGGAACATCAAAAACTAGCTTTATGGCGACCTGACCTTCCCGTGCTGCCTTACCAGCCGGGTGCAGAAGCAAACGCAGGCCCTTTGCTCTGGGGACTAACTCTATGATGCGGTCCCCCTCTGCGTGATGCGCAGAGTACCCGAAATGCGTTTCGTAAAAACGAACCATTTCCTCCATGCGTTTGGTGTACAGGATGATCCGGGTGATCGCGGCATCGGTCATTTGAACTCGGGCTTACGACCCTGCATCTGTGCCACCACCACCTCCATCTGATCGGGTTTGCCGATCAGTTCGACCTGCTCGGCGGATTCTTCCATCAGAACTTCGGCGCGGGATTTAGTCTCAGCCACTTCGATCAGGCGTTTTGCCGCGCGGATAGCTGAAGGGCTTCTACCCGCGATGTCTTCGGCCAGCGCTTGTGCTTCGGTCAACGGGTCATCTGAGAGTTTCGTGACCAGCCCCCAGTCTGCCGCCTGCTGCGCGCCGATGGGACGCGCAGTGTAGGTTAGCAAACGCAGCACGTCCGAGCGGACAAGCTGCGGCAGCAGAACCATCCCGCCCATATCGGGGATGATGCCCCATTTCATCTCCATCACCGCCAGTTTGGCCTCGGGGTGGGCGATGCGGATATCCGCACCCAGCGCAATTTGCAGACCACCGCCATAGGCCACGCCCTGAATGGCGCAAATCACCGGCACCGGCACACGTCGCCAGACCAGGGCCAGTTCCTGCATCTCGTTGGCGTCTTCATGGCTGCGGGTCATCAGCCATTCGGTCGGGTCCATATGGGCCATTTTGGCAAAGCTCGCCATGTCGAGGCCAGCGCAAAAGCCTTTACCTTCGCCTGACAGCACCACCGCGCGCACGCCTGAGGCCGCGACCTCTTGCCCGGCGGACAGCAGTGCTTTGATCATCGCGTCATCCAACGCGTTCATCTTGTCGCCGCGCGTCAGCGTGACATGGGCGATGTGATCTTTGTACTCGACGGATACGCGTGTCATGCGGCCCTCCCAAATTCTGTTACCCCAAACATGCCCGGATGGGTCGCCAAGTTCCACCGCAACGTGGGGGCACGTCCAGCGGTACTGTTGCAGGTGGTTGCCTGACAGGAGGTCATGAGGTTATCTCGCAGCATGACTGACCCACGCTATACCCCGCTTGCCCTGTCACTGCCTGCAACCGTGCCCTTTGTCGGGCCGGAGACGCAAGAGCGTCAGCGCGGCGCGCCCTTTGTGGCGCGGTTGGGCGCAAATGAGAGCATCTTCGGCCCCTCACCTCGCGCGATCGAGGCGATGGCTGCGACCGATATCTGGATGTATGGCGACCCCGAGAACTATGATTTGCGCCAAGCGCTTGCGGATCATCACGATGTGAGGCCTGAAAACATCGTGGTTGGCGAAGGCATCGACGGTTTGCTAGGCTACCTCGTGCGGTTGCTGGTTGAACCCGGTAATGCGGTCGTCACATCGGACGGGGCTTATCCGACTTTCAACTATCACGTCGCAGGCTTCGGCGGCGTGTTGCACAAGGTTCCTTACAAGGGTGACCACGAAGACCCCGCGGTGCTGTTCGCTAGGGCCGCGGAAGTGGATGCAAAGCTGGTCTATCTGGCGAACCCCGACAACCCGATGGGCAGCTGGCATAGCGGCGCAGAAATCGTCGCCGCGATGGACGCTCTGCCCGATGGATGCCTTTTGGTATTGGATGAGGCTTATGTGGAGTGTGCACCCGACGGAACAGCGGCCCCGATCGAAGCGGATGATCCGCGAGTAGTCCGGATGCGCACGTTTTCCAAAGTCTATGGCATGGCAGGGGCACGGGTTGGCTACGCCATAGGTGCGCCGGGTTTGATCGAAGCGTTCAACAAGGTGCGCAACCATTTCGGCATGAATCGGGCTGCTCAGGCTGGGGCTTTGGCAGCGTTGCAGGATACGGAATGGCTCGCCCATGTGCAGGTGAAGATCAGTGCTGCCCGCGACCGGATCGGCCAAATTGCGCGAGATAACGGGCTAGAACCCCTCCCCTCGGCCACAAATTTTGTGGCCATTGATTGTGGACGGGACAGCGCCTTCGCCAAGGCGGTGCTGGAATCACTTGTAGCGCAGGGCATCTTTGTGCGTATGCCCTTCGCCACGCCCCAAAACCGGTGCATCCGTGTCAGCTGTGGTGCAAAGGATGATCTGGACGCATTTGCTGCCGCGCTGCCACAAGCCTTGGCGGCTGCGCGGGCCGAATAGGTTTCGTCTATTGGGATAGAACAGCCGCCGCCGCTTCGAGCGCGCCTTTACCGCGCGGGATGTTCTGGGCGGTCATTGCGGTCTCCATTCCCCCCAACATCGCCATCACCATCTGACCGTTCACATGGCCCATATGGCCCAGACGGAAAAAGCCGTTCCAGTCTTCCATTCCAAGACCGATGCCCAGTGTCAGACCCATCTGTGTCTCGGTAAACTGGCGCAATGGCGTGCCGCGCTCATCTGTTAGGCGCAGAGTAGTGACAGCGTGGCTGCGATAGGCGCGATCAGCGACGTTCAGGTGCAGCGCGCCGTCGTCAGCCCAGATTTCACATGCCGTCCAGATTGCAGTGGCAAGGCGTTCATGGCGGGCCCAGACCGTCTCAATGCCTTCTGCGTGGATCAGGTCCAAGGCGGCGCGCAGGCCGTACAGGTGATGCGTCGGGGCGGTGCCGTTGAAATACTGGTAAAACAGTTCCGGCTTTGCTCGCGGCTGCCAGTCCCAATACTGAGAGACACGCGGCATTTCAGCCCGCTTGGCCTGCGCTTTTTCGTTGAAGAACACGAACCCGACCCCCGCCGGGGTCATCAGCCCCTTTTGGCAAGCGGTGACCATGACATCGACGCCCCAGGCATCCATCTCAAACCGATCACAGCCAAGCGACGCGATACAATCCGCCAGCAGCAGCGCGGGGTGGTTCAGATCGTCCAGCAGAGCCCTCAGCGCCGGGACGTTGTTGCGGATCGAGCTTGAGGTATCCACATGCACTGCCAGAACCGCCTTGATCCGGTGGCCTGTGTCCGCGCGCAGAGCGTCCGCGATGCGCTCCATATCCCACGGTGAGGACGTGCCGAAATCGATCAGCTCAACTTTGGCGCCGATGGCTTCGGCCATTTCGGCCCAGCCATGGGTGAACCGGCCCGAGGCCGGTGCCAGCACGGTTTCCCCCGGTGCGATCACGTTGGACAGCGCGGCCTCCCATGTGCCGTGACCGTTGGCGATATAGATGGCGACGTGATGCTCAGTCCGGGCCACGCGCTTCAGATCGCGGGTCAGAGCAGGCATCATCTCGATCAGTTCGCCGTCATAGATATTGGGCGACGGACGGTGCATCGCCTGCAACACCGCATCGGGCATGACGGACGGGCCGGGAATAGCCAGATACTCGCGCCCCCGCGCGAGAGAGATTTGATTTGTCATGGGGTCAACCTGTTTGAATTAACGCCCACCCTAACGCAGCTAAAAGTGGCGTCAATCCGCTAGCTTGGCGGCCTCACGCGCAAGTGCTTCGATACCGGCCCAATCCCCATCCAAAACCTTCTGCTTAGGTGCGACCCAGCTGCCTCCGGCGCAGACCACATTCGACAATGACAGGTAATCCCGCGCGTTTGCGGGGGACACGCCGCCGGTCGGGCAGAAGGTGATCTGAGGCAGAGGCGCACCAATGGCTTTCAACGCAGGCGCGCCGCCCGAAGCCTCGGCAGGGAAGAATTTCAGCATGTCATAGCCCTGCTCCAGCAGGCGCATTGCCTCGCTAGCCGTGGCCGCACCGGGCAGCAGCGGCAGGCCTTCCGCCTCACAGGCCGCAATCAGGGCATCGGTCGCGCCGGGTGATACGCCGAACTGTGCGCCCGCCGCTTTGGCAGCGCGGACGTCTTCGGGGGTAACCAGCGTGCCTGCCCCGACGACCCCGCCGGGCACCTGCGCCATCTCGCGGATTACGTCCAATGCCGCAGGTGTACGCAGCGTGACCTCCAACGCGGGCAGCCCGCCCGAGACCAACGCCTCGGCCAGAGGGCGGGCGTGTTTGGCATCATCGACGACTAAAACGGGCACAATCGGCGCAAGGGCACAAATCTCACGGGTACGTTGGGTTTTCGACATTGGGATTAAGCTCCGAAAATGCTGGCGCCTGCGTCGGCAGAGCCGACATTGTTGCGGAAAGCGGCGAACAGATCGCGACCAACTCCGTGTTGGTTGGCCGACAAGTCGGCGGTGGCAGGGGTACGGTCCAGCACGCTTGGGGTGAGGATTTCCAGATCCCCTTTCACTGCATCAACGCGCAGCAGATCACCATCCTGCAGATATGCGATCGGGCCGCCGTCAAGCGCCTCGGGGCAGACATGGATCGCAGCGGGAACTTTGCCCGACGCGCCGGACATGCGGCCATCCGTGACCAGCGCCACCTTTTGGCCTCGTCCCTGCAAGATCGACAGCATTGGCGTCAGCGAGTGCAGCTCGGGCATACCGTTGGCCTTGGGGCCCTGAAAGCGGACAACAACGATAACGTCATCGGTGAATTCACCGGCCTTGAAGGCTGCTTTGACCGCATCCTGATCGTGGAACACACGCACGGGTGCTTCGACGATCTGATGTTCAGGGGCCACGGCCGAAACCTTCATGACGGCTGTCCCCAGATTGCCGGTCAGACGCGACAGGCCACCGGTGGGCTGGAACGGGTCGTTGGCGGGGCGCACGATCTTGTCGTTCAGACTGTGGCCTGCGCCTTCTTCCCAGTTCAGCTCGCCGCCCTTCAACTTGGGCTCTTTAGTGTAGTTGTGCAGGCCCTGCCCCGCCACGGTCAGCGTGTCCGGATGCAGCAAGCCATCCTCAAGCAGTGTGCCGATGGCAAAGCCCAGACCGCCAGCTGCGTGGAAGTGATTCACATCGGCCAGACCGTTGGGATAGACACGCGCGATCAGCGGCACCACTGCAGAGATGTCGGAGAAGTCCTCCCAATCCAGCACGATCCCCCCCGCACGCGCCATGGCGATCAGGTGAATCAGCAGGTTGGTCGAGCCACCTGTCGCCATCAATCCGACAATGCCGTTCACAAAGGCGCGTTCGTCCAGCACCTGATAGACCGGAGTATAATCATTGCCCAACGCGCTGAGGGAAAGGGCGCGGCGAGCACCCTCTTTTGTCAACGCATCGCGCAGGGGAGTGTTTGGGTTGATAAAGCTGGAGCCCGGCAGGTGCAGACCCATGAATTCCATCAGCATCTGGTTGGTGTTGGCCGTGCCATAGAACGTACATGTGCCGGGACCGTGATAGGCTGCCATTTCCGCCTTCATCAACTCGTCGCGGCCAACCTCTCCGGCGGCGAATTTCTGTCGGACCTTGGCCTTTTCGTCGTTTGGCAAGCCGCTGGTCATCGGACCCGCAGGCAAGAAAACCGCAGGCAAATGCCCGAACGCCTGCGCACCGATAATCAAACCAGGCACGATCTTGTCACAGACGCCAAGGAACACCGCCGCGTCGTAAGTGTTGTGGCTAAGCGCTACACCCGTCGCCAGCGCGATCACGTCGCGTGAGAACAGCGACAATTCCATCCCCGCTTCACCCTGTGTGACGCCATCACACATGGCAGGCACGCCGCCTGCAACCTGTGCAGTGCCACCGGCCGCTCGGATCGCATCGCGGATCAGGCCGGGGTAGCGTTCGAATGGTTGGTGGGCCGAAAGCATGTCGTTATACGAGGTGACAATGCCCAGATTTCCAGCAGTTCCCGTTGCCATCGACTGCTGATCTTGCCCTGCTCCTGCATAGGCATGGGCCTGACCGCTGCAGGACAGATGCGCGCGCGCTGGCCCTTTTGACCGGGCTTCCTCCATCCGTTTTACGTGCGGTCCGCGCAGGTCGGCGCTGCGGCCGATGATCCGCTGGGTTACGTCAGTGATAACAGAATGAACCATGATTAACCTCCGATCTGACGCCAGCGACGACCGTCGCGATGCATCAGCATCAATGCTTCTTCGGGGCCTGAACTGCCCTGATCATAGCGCGCAGGGCGATCGCCCCTCTCTTCCCAACCCTGAATGATGGGATCGACCCAGGCCCAGGCCGCTTCGGCCTCATCCCCGCGCATGAACAGGGTCTGGTCGCCGCGGATGACGTCCATAACCAGCCGTTCATAGGCATCAGGTGCGCTGGATTCAGCACCCAGCGCGTCGGCAAAGCTCATGTCCAGCGCCACATCCGACAGGCGGAACCCACCCGGGCCGGGATCTTTGATCGTGGTGCGTAGGGTGATGCCTTCGTCCGGTTGTAGACGGATTACCAGGACGTTGCCATGCAGCGGGCCGACATTCGGAAAGATCGTATGTGGAGGGTCGCGGAAGAACACTGCAATCTCGGATTCCCGCGCACGCAGGCGTTTACCGGTGCGCAGGTAGAAAGGAACCCCGGCCCACCG
Source organism: Ruegeria sp. ABF4_144 (assembly GCF_056160045.1). Classification (NCBI taxonomy): domain Bacteria; kingdom Pseudomonadati; phylum Pseudomonadota; class Alphaproteobacteria; order Rhodobacterales; family Roseobacteraceae; genus Ruegeria; species Ruegeria sp. ABF4_144. The sequence continues at coordinate 783,593 of NZ_JBSWWK010000001.1, read as the reverse complement.
CCAGTTGCCCAGGTGAACCTTGAGGGCAATAAAGCTCTCGGTCCGGCTGGCGGGATTGTCGACGTGATCAACGTACCCACCCTTCCCTTCTTCAGCACGGTACTGGCCACGCGCAATATCTTTGGGCTCAACCGGTTCCAGCGCCTCGATCACCTTGACCTTTTCGTCCCGCACAGCGTTCGGCGCGAATCTCGAAGGCGGCTCCATCGCCGTCAGGCACAGAAGCTGCACAAGATGGTTCTGGATCATATCCCGCATGGCACCGGACTGGTCGTAATACCCGCCGCGTCCTTCGACGCTTACGGTTTCGGCGACAGTGATCTGCACGTGATCGATATGGGTCGAGTTCCACAACGGTTCGAACAAAGAATTGGCAAAGCGCAGAGCCATCAGGTTCTGTACTGTTTCCTTACCCAGATAGTGATCGATCCGATAAATCTGATGCTCTTCGAAACAGGCACGCAGACCCTCGTTTAGCGCCTTGGCCGAGGGCAGATCGTGACCGAAGGGTTTTTCCACCACGATGCGGCTGTCCGGCGTCGCCATTCCGTGATCATGCAAACGCTGCGCGATACCCGAAAACAGGCTGGGACCAACCGACAGATAGAAGGCGCGAACCACATCCGGACGCAGAAACTTGGCGAGATCAGACCAGCCCGCCTCACCCATTGCGTCGACCGGCACATATTCGACCCGGCTTAGAAACTGGTCCAGCACGTCCTTTTTGAACTTGGGCGCAAATTCCTTCATCGAAGTGCGGATCTGTTCGCGAAACGCGTCGCTGTCCATATCCGACCGGGCTGTGCCGATGATCCGGGCGTCTTCGGGCATCTGACCCACTTCGAAGCGATGATAGAGGCCCGGCAGAATCTTGCGCTGTGCTAGATCGCCAGTGGCGCCGAACAACACCAGATCGAACGGGTTGACCGGAATTACGCGTGAAACCATCGACGGGCTCCTTCAGTGTTCACCTGAGCCACCATAGCACCACCAATTGGTTGCGCTTGGGGTATGGGTAATGTTACCGCTAACATTCACGGTCTGAATAGGCAATGCGGATGCAGAAAGCAAGCCCGGATTTGGAAAATCAACTCTGATTGCGCAGCCATTCCATGACAGCCGGGCGAACGGATTGCTCTCCGCGATGGCGCGCGTCGGCGATAATCTTGCGCAGCGATTGCAAATCAGCCCGCAACAGAAGGCTTTTGACAGGGCCGATTGAGGCCGGGCGCATCGACAGTGACCGAATGCCCATCGCGGCCAGGCACAGCGCCTCGACCGGGCGGCCCGCATCCTCGCCACAGAAAGACAGTGGCGTGTCCGAGATGTTGCAGCGCTCCACGATACGCTCGATGAAACTTAGAAAGCTGACATTCAGCGTATCATAGCGGCGGCGCACCAATTCGTTCTCGCGGTCGGCGGCAAAGAAGAATTGCTTCAGGTCGTTTCCGCCGATCGATACGAAATCGACCTCGTCAAAGAACTTCTGCGGCGCAAAGGCCAGCGACGGTGTCTCGAGCATCGCGCCGACCTCAATTGTTTCGGGCAGGACATGGCCAAGGCGCTTTTCCCGCTCGATGGTCTTGTTGACTTCCCACTTGGCCTCGCGGAACTCGTCGGCCTGCGCCACGAAGGGGAACATGATTGTCAGTGGCCGCCCATTGGCGGCGCGCAGCAAGGCCTGCAACTGCATCCGCATGACCCCGCGCTTGTCCAGCCCGACACGAATCGCGCGCCAGCCCAGCGCCGGGTTCGGCTCGGCCACGTGTTTCATATAGGGCAGAACCTTGTCTGACCCGATATCCAGCGTCCGGAACACCACACGCTTGTCGCCGGCGGCATCCAGAACCCGCTGATACTGTGCCACCAATTCCGACCGTTTCGGCATCTGGTTGCGGATTAGGAACTGCAACTCGGTCCGGAACAGGCCCACGCCCTCAGCGCCTGAGTTGTTTAAAGACGGCAAATCAGCCATCAGCCCCGCGTTCATCACCAGATTGATCCGCTCACCATCCCGCGTCACGGTCGGGGTTTCGCGGATCGAGGCGTAGCGTTCCTGCGCCTTGGCCTGCATCGCGATCTTGTCGCGGAAGGCACTGACCACGGTATCTTCGGGGCGCAGGTGAACAACGCCATGATCGCCGTCGACCAGAATGTGATCTCCGTTCAGCGCCTCGGTGGTGATGCGACCCACATGAACGACCAGCGGAATCGCCAGAGCACGGGCAACAATCGTCGCGTGACTACCGACCGAACCTTCCTCAAGCACGATGCCCCTGAGCGAGCGGCCATACTCCAAAAGATCCCCGGGGCCGATATTGCGGGCGATCAGGATCGGATCTGGCGGCAGGTCGGCCCCATCGGTTTTGCCCTGCCCGGTCAGGATGCGCAGCAACCGGTTCGACAGATCGTCCAGATCGGCCAACCGCTCGCGCAGATAGGGGTCGGTCACCTGCCCCATACGGGCGCGGGCCTGCGATTGTTCTTTCTCGACAGCGGCTTCGGCACTGAGACCGCGGGCGATGTCCTCTTCCATCCGCCGCATCCAGCCCTTGGAATTGGCAAACATGCGGTAGGCTTCCAGAACCTGAAGCTGTTCCTTGTCTGCTCCTTGTGAGATCTCTAGCATCTTGTCGACGCCGACGCGCAACTCCTCGATCGACTCGGTCAGGCGCTCAAGCTCACGATGGGGGTCTTCGGCGATTGGGTTGGTCACCACGACGCGGGGTTCATGCAGCCAAACATGCCCTTCGGCTGAACCTTCCTGCGCGGGGCCACCGTTCAGCTGCACCGATTGCTGGTGCAGCGGCGACAGGGCAGCGCCTTCACCCACAAAAGCGCCCAGCTCGGCCATTTCGGCCAGAACCATGGCGACCACTTCAAGCGCGTAAACCTCATCCGCTGAAAGCTCGCGCGCTTCGCGGGATTGAACCACCAGCACGCCCAGCTTTTCACCCAAGCGCTGAATGGGAACACCAAGGAAGGACGAGAACCGTTCCTCGCCGGTTTCCGGCATATAGCGGAAGCCTTTGGCCGACGGCGCATCCGCCGTGTTCATCACTTTGCCGGACTGGGCGACACGACCGACCAGCCCCTCACCCATGCGCATGCGGGTCTTATGGACCGCCTCGGGCGACAGGCCTTCGGTGGCGCACAGTTCAAGCGTGTCTTCGTCGCGGAACAGGTAGATCGAGCAGACTTCGGCCCGGATGCTGTCGGCGATCAGGCTGGTGATCCGATCAAGACGTTCCTGACCGGCGGCTTCGCTCGCCATCTCTTCGCGCAGCCGCCCCAGCAGCTTGCGGGATTCTGTTTCGGTGCCGTCCGCCATGGCCCAACCAAATTAAGGTGTCAGGCTAAAACCTTGGCTGAAAGCTCAGGCCGCCTTGTCCAGTTCAAAGGCATCATGCAGTGCCTGAACCGCAAGTTCCATGTATTTCCTGTCGACCAGGACGGAAATTTTAATCTCAGAGGTTGTAATAACCTTGATGTTGATTCCCTCATCCGAGAGCACCTTGAACATTTTGGCTGCCACACCGGACTGAGAGCGCATGCCGATCCCAACAACCGAGACCTTGCAAACGTCCTGATCCGCAACCAGTTCGGCATAGTTCAACTCGCCCGCGTCCTTGATCGCCAGCAGGGCTTTTTCTGCGCGCGCCACCTGATCAGTCGGGCACGAGAAGGTCATGTCTGTGCGTCCCTCGTCCGAGATGTTCTGCACGATCATGTCCACGTTCACGCCCTCATCGCTGAGTGCCGTAAAGATGGTCGAGGCGATTCCGGGGCGGTCCGCCACCGATACGACGGTCATCTTGGCCTCGTCGCGGGAATAGGCCACACCGGCCACAACATTGGATTCCATGATATCCTCCTCGTCAACGACCAGCGTACCGGCCTCATCGGATTGTTCTTCGAAACTTGAAAGAACGCGCAGTTTCACCTTATAGCGCATCGCCAGCTCGACCGAGCGGGTCTGCAGCACCTTGGCCCCCAGCGAGGCCAGTTCGAGCATCTCTTCGAACGAAATACGGTCCAGCTTGCGCGCTTTTTCACAGATGCGCGGGTCAGTGGTATAGACCCCGTCAACATCAGTGTAGATATCGCAACGTTCGGCGCCGAACGCGGCAGCAAAGGCCACAGCTGTGGTATCCGAACCGCCCCGGCCCAGCGTCGTGATGCGGCCTTCGGGGCTAATGCCCTGGAAACCCGCCACAACGGCTACTCGCATGCCTTCGCCGAACTTCTGGTTGAGGTTTTCGGTCGGGATTTCCTCAATCCGCGCCTGGCTGTGGGCGCTGGTGGTCATCAGCGGCACCTGCCAACCCTGCCAACTGCGCGCCGGGATATCCATTTCCTGCAGCGTCAGCGCCATCAAGCCAGCTGTGACGTTCTCACCCGAGGACACCACGGCGTCGTATTCGCGCGCATCAAACAGCGGAGACGTTTCGTTGACCCAACCCACCAGTTCATTGGTCTTGCCGGACATGGCCGAAACGATGACGATCACATCATAACCCTTGGCCACTTCGACACCGATGCGTTTCGCCGCTCGGCGGATGCGGTCAAGATTGGCAACCGACGTGCCACCGAATTTCATAACAAGTAAGGGCATGGGGGTGGTCTCTCCGCGCCTTGGAATTCAGGTTCCGTGCGTCTTATGCGAGGGGGGCCGTAAGGGCAAGGGTTCAAAACTGCCGCGAATGCCGCATGGGGCCGCTTTACATCTGATCGTGCCGGTGTCAGCCTTAGACACCGAATTTTCCAAGAGGTTTTCCATGCTCCGCCTTGCCATCGCAGCCATGCTGCTTTCTTCGCCCGCTATTGCGCAAGAGGCCTCATTGGCCGCAACCGATGGAAAGAACGCCTTGGGCACGGTGCCCTGCGCTGCGGGCGGCGCACCCCTAAGCAGCTGCCATGCCGAACTGCGCCACCATGACGATGGCACCACCACCCTTGCCGTTGCGCTGGGTGCCGGTGAGGTGCGTAGCATCTATTTCACCGATGGCGTGCCGACGTCCAGCAGCTCGCCCGCCAAGATCACGCATGAGACTCGCGGTGACCTTACGGTGGTTTTTATTGACCCCGATGAGGTCTACGAAATCCCTTCGGCCGCGTTAATCCGTCAATAAGCGTGGGGACGACCGTCCCAGGTTTCGAAACAGCCCGTGGTGTCCAGTGACAACGCGTCAAACCGCTCAATCAGGCCCTCTGCGGCCTGGGCTGAGGTGATCTCGGCCGCAGGTCCACCCATTTCAGTTTTGACCCAACCGGGATGATAGACGCCCACGGCGATGCCATCCGCTCGCAGATCGGTGGCCAGATTTCGCCCCAGATTCAAAGCAGCGGCCTTTGACGCACGATAGATATAGCTGCCGCCCGGTGCACGCGTGTGCGAAGCCATCTGAGAGGACAGGATCGCAACCTTCCCCTGCGCGGCGCGCAGGTTGGGTAGCAAAGACTGAACAGTCAGGAATACGCCGGTGACATTGGTGGCAAAGCTCTGTGCCCACATCTCAGCCGGATAGCCGTCGATCCCTTGCCCCTTGTCAAGATAAACCCCGGCGTTACAGATCAACAGATCAACCGGCTGGTCCGCTAAGTGCGCTGCCATGTCGGCTTGCTGCGCCGGGTCGGCGACGTCCAGCACCACCTGCGCGGACCCATCACGCGCGGTGCCGGTCAGCGTGTCTCCGCGCGCTCGATAGTGATCCGCCAGCGTTCGGCCAATCCCACGACCGGCGCCAGTGATCACAACATGCATGGGTCAGTTGGTCTTTCTGCTGGGAACAAAGGGCAGCGGAGCCACCGGCACCCCGTCATCTATAAGCGCCTGCGCGTCTTCCGGCTTGGCCTCGCCATAGATCGCCCGCTCGGGGGCGTCGCCCAAGTGTATTTTGCGCGCTTCGCTAGCAAAATCCTTACCGACATAGTCCGAGTTCTCTTCGACTTTGCGGCGCAGTTCGGTCAGTACCTTTTCGACATCGGGGTCCGGGGCCGCAACATCGATCGTTTCAGCCTCGGGCGTCGGCGCCAGAGGCCGTGCCTCGGCGTTGCGGGCCGGGCGAACGCGTGGTGTCATGATAGCTTTTTCAACATCCGAGCACCCGCACACCGCGCAGGTCACCATACCCGCGGATGCCAGTTTGTCGTAAGCAGCGGCCGATTGGAACCAGCTGTCAAAGGTGTGGCCGTTGCTGCACTTCAATGCGTACTGAATCATGGTCCGTCCAAATGTCGGTTGCCGAATAGATACCGAGGGACATGACAAGATCAAGCCCTTCCAAAGACAACTCAGTGCTTAACGGGCTCAAGCTTGCGTAACAATATTGCCAATTCGCGAGAATTCACCATTTGAGCCGCCTTTTTCGGCGAGAACCACTTTCGGTTCCGCTGCCTACATTCCGGAAAACGCGAAGAGACCGACTGCACCAACAGGGGATAAACGTCCACGGCACATAGTACCGGCCCTTTTTTGCTGCGATTCTTCTGATAGTGAAACCGGCCAATCGCGTGGCTGTCGCACAAACCTCGAATACCCGCCTCTTCCCATGCTTCTTGGCAGGCTGTTTCGGATGGGCTAAGCCCATCGATCAGCCATCCTTTGGGAATGATCCAGCGGCGGGATTTGCGGGTGGTAATCAGCAACACCTCGGGGCGCCCCTGCGCAACGCGATAGCACAGCGCCGCAGATTGCTGGCGCACCGGAATGTGCCGGGTCTTTCGCGAAACATGTGGCGCAATTCTGGCGTCAACCACGCTGAGCCGCCTTTCAAATGGGATTCTTGCCTGTTTTCCCGCAGTTTTCTGCTTATTTAGCGGGTCCTCAGATAACGGATACCATATAAGGCGTTTTCCTCCAAGCCCACGGCTTTGGATTACATGCGCGCGACTAGCTTCCGCACCAGATCATCATGCGGGATATCGGCGTCGACCGCCAATCGCCGCAACCCAAAATGCACGCGGGCGATCTGCTGATAATAGCGCGAATAGACATAGTTGGTGCCGCCACCAGCAATCGCCCCCAGCACCGGCACGGACTGCGCCGCCAGTTTCTGCCCCAGCACAACGGACAGGCGCGGAGCAACCGCCGCAACCAGTTTTTGCATGGCTGGTCCGGTCAGCGTTAGCCTGACGGAAAAGAACCCCAGATCGGCACCATCGTCATTGGACAAGGGGCCCGCCGCAGACAGAACGCGCACGCAATCGAACTTCACACCCTTTTCAGAGGGATCGAACCCTTCGCGTGCCGCAGCACCCTGAATGGCGCGCAGTAGCATTGCGGTGGTGGCAGGCAACTCCATCAAGGCGGTTGATACACCACCCAACCCACCCGCCGCGCCCATGGCGGTAGTCACTGCGGTATTGACCCACGGGCGTTGATCGGGAACTGCACGTCGTGACCCTTCGGCTGCGTGCATGGCCAGCCACAGCGCTTGCTCCGTAGCACCCGTCAAGCCGTGTCGGATCGGTTCGGGCAATTGCTCCAGTAAGGATTCGGCCGAACCGCCCAAACTGTTCAACAGTTTGACACCCGGGCCACCCGCAGACCTGTAATACCCGGCCAAACGGTCAAGTTCAGCCTCGGCATCCAGTTTTTCGACAAGAACCACGTCCTGCATAAACTCCCTCCTGTCCTTTAGACATCGGGGCTTACGGTCAGCGTTTCAATAGCTCAGCGGCTCCAACGGGTCACCGGGCCACGGATCCCATCCCAAACGCCTGGCGACAATTCCACGCCCAAAACACGGTCCGGGTTGGTAGGCGGCGGCATCTCTACCCCTCTAAGAAGAGTAAACCCGAACCGGGCGTAATAGGGCGCATCACCGACCAGCATGACACGGTCCCAACCCAAAGCGCGGCCGGCCTCAAGGCCTTCGTGGATCAGAAACCCACCCAGACCCTCGCCCTGGTGGGTGGGGTGTACGGCAACCGGCCCCAGTAACAGGGCATCGTGCCCCCCCACATGCACCGGCCAGAATCGGATGGCACCGGCCAAAATGCCCTGCCCGTCACGTGCCACCAAGGACATACCTGAAACGGGTGGCACATCATCGCGCAAACGGTACGAGGACAGCGCCTCGCGCCCGGGCGCAAAGCACAGGTCATAGAGGGCCTCGACCTCCCACCAATCATCCGGCTCTTCCGGCCTGATCCCGAACTGCTGCACCCCGGCCCTCTTTTCCTTGCTGGCATTCGCCCTAGCACTTCGGTACGCCTTGGGCAAACGCTTGGAGATCAGATGTTCTATCGCCCCGAAGACGGCCACGGCCTGCCGCACAATCCGTTCAATGCAGTTATTACTCCTCGCCCGATCGGTTGGATTTCCAGCCGAAGCCCCGACGGGATCAACAATCTGGCGCCCTATTCATTTTTCAATGGCGTTGCCTACACGCCGCCGCAAGTGATGTTCGCCTCAACCGGCACCAAACACGATCAGGATAGTGGCAAGGACAGTGTGTCGAATATCGAGGCAACCGGCGTGTTCTGCGTGAACGTGGTGGCCCATGCACATCGAGACGCGATGAATGCCAGTTCCGCAGGCCTGCCCAAACACCACGACGAATTCGATCACGCCGGCCTGACACCGGTCGAATGCGAAACCATCCCTTGCGCCCGGGTCCAAGGCGCTCCGGCCGCATTGGAATGTAAACTGACGAAGATTGTCACTCTTCCGGGCGAGTCAAACCGTGTCGTTTTTGGCGAAGTTACTGGTGTTCACCTGCGCGACGACTGCCTGAAGGACGGTATTTTTGATGTCACATCCTTCCAACCGCTGGCCCGGCTTGGATATCGGGATTATTCGGTCGTAACCGAATTGTTTTCACTGAGCCGCCCGGACGATTGATGTGCGTTTGTGGATGCATTCCACGCCAGAAAGCTTGAGGCCAGACGAAGCAACGATTCCCTGCCTCATCTGGCCTAAACTATCCCAGAGCGCGAGGCTGAGTCTCGCAATAATCAGTGACCGCCGAGGATACCCGTGCGGACTGAATAATCGACGGCCAACTCGTAATCCGGGTCATCATCGCTATCGACCATCAAGTGTCCGGCCTTGTTTAGCAACTTGTGGCAGTCCCGGCTGAGATGGCGCAGCATGACGCGTTTGCCCGCGGCCTCGTATTTGGCGGCGACGTTCTCAATTGCCTGCAGCGCCGACTGATCGACCACGCGGCTTTCGGCAAAATCTACGATCACAGTTTCTGGATCGTTGGGCACATCGAACAACTCAACAAATCCTTCAGATGAGCCAAAGAACAGCGGGCCCTGAATTTCGTAGACTTTCGCACCTTTTTCCGTCGAAGAGTCGCGGGTAACGGCGTGAATACGCTTGGCATTGTTCCAGGCGTAGGCCAGCGCCGAGACGATGACACCGACCACCACAGCAACTGCCAAGTCTTCCATCACAGTCACAACGGTTACCAGAACGATCACGAACGCATCGGTGAGCGGCACCTTGCGCAGGATTTTGAACGAGTTCCAGGCAAAGGTTCCGATGACCACCATGAACATCACCCCGACCAGCGCAGCCAGCGGGATCTGTTCGATAAGGGGTGAAGCGAACAGGATGAAAATCAGCAGGAACAGCGCCGCTGCGATGCCCGCAATCCGCGTACGACCACCGGATTTTACGTTGATCATCGACTGACCGATCATCGCACAACCGCCCATACCCCCAAAGAAACCGGTGGCCACGTTTGCGACGCCCTGCGCGATACACTCCTGCGAGGCTCCGCCGCGCTTGCCGGTGATTTCGCCCACAAGGTTCAGGGTCAGCAGCGATTCAATTAGGCCAATGGCGGCCAGAATGACTGCGTAGGGCAGTATAATTTCAAAGGTTTCCCAGGTCAGCGGGACCATTGGGATGTGGAATGCGGGCAGTCCGCCCTCGATTGAGGCCAAGTCGCCGACACGCGGGACCTCCAGTCCAAAGCCAATCACCAGCGCGGCCACAACCACAATTCCCGCCAGCGGTGCGGGAATGATGCGTGTGATACGCGGCATTACCCAGATCACCGCCATGGTCAGCGCAACCAACCCCAGCATAGTATAGAGCTGCATGCCCGAGAGCCATTCGCCCCCACCAACGCCATGGCCGGTGTTTTCCATGGTACCCGGCACTTTGAACTGGCCCAATTGCGCCAGGAAAATCACGATCGCCAGACCGTTCACAAAGCCCAGCATCACCGGATGCGGCACCAGACGTATGAACCGTCCCCAATGCATGGCTCCGGCAATCACCTGCAGGATACCCATCAGCACAACGGTCGCGAAAAGGTATTCAACTCCATGCTCGGCCACCAACGCGACCATCACAACCGCCAGCGCTCCGGTCGCACCCGAGATCATGCCCGGGCGACCGCCGATCAGCGCTGTGATCAGACCGACCATGAAGGCCGCGTAAAGACCTACCAGCGGGTGCACCCCAGCAACAAAGGCAAAAGCCACCGCCTCGGGCACGAGCGCCAGGGCCACGGTCAGACCGGACAGCAGCTCGATCCGCAAACGTGAAGCAGTCAGCCCCTCGTCCGGCACCCAACGCAAATCGGGTTTGGCTATACGATTGGCAAAGCTTGCCAGCATGGCTCGGGGCATGGGGCGGTCCTGTCGGTCAGTTTTTGTTCGCGCGAAAGGGGCCTTTTAGCGGTCAAACCCCACCTGAGATACCGCGTCAGGCGGGACCCTGATATGCGTCTGACGCATACCGGACCAGCGCCCAACACAAACCGTTGAAGCCACTTGCCAAATCCTCTGCCGCCCCGCAGAAATTCCCCAACGGATTTTTTTCTTGCGGAGCACAGCCATGACCCAGACCAAAATCGCCATCATCGGTGGATCAGGCATTTACGATATCGACGGGCTGGAGAACGCGGAATGGGTGACTGTTGAAACGCCATGGGGAGATCCTTCGGACCAAATCCTGACCGGTTCCTTGAACGGTGTCGAAATGGCGTTCCTGCCCCGCCACGGCCGCGGCCATGTGCATTCTCCGACCGACGTGCCCTATCGTGCCAATATAGACGCGCTGAAGCGGCTGGGGGTGACGGATGTGATCTCAGTTTCTGCCTGCGGGTCATTCCGCGAGCATATGGCGCCGGGGGACTTCGTGATCGTGGACCAGTTCATCGACCGGACCTTTGCCCGCGAGAAGAGCTTTTTCGGCACTGGATGCGTCGCTCATGTCAGCGTCGCGCACCCGACCTGCCCGCGCTTGTCGGATGCTTGCGAAACCGCGGGCAAAGCTGCGGGCATCACCATTCACCGTGGCGGCACCTATCTGGCGATGGAGGGGCCGCAATTCTCATCACTTGCGGAATCGAAGATGTATCGCGAGCAATGGGGCTGTGACGTGATCGGCATGACCAACATGCCCGAGGCCAAACTCGCCCGCGAGGCCGAGCTTTGTTATGCCTCGATCGCTATGGTTACCGACTATGACAGCTGGCACCCGGACCACGGCGAGGTTGACGTGACCGCAATCATCGCCACGCTGACTGGCAATGCCGAGAAAGGCCGCGCGCTGGTCAAAGGTCTGCCCGATCTGTTGGGAGCTGAGCGCGAACCCTGCCCCCATGGCTGCGACCGGGCGCTGGAATATGCTATCCTGACGGCACCGGAAAAACGCGACCCGGCGTTACTGGCCAAGCTGGATGCAGTTGCCGGTCGGATTCTCTAACCGGGCTGCTGCCCAAGCACGTTTTGCACTTCAGACCAAAGCCCATGCGACCAGAGATCGCTATGGGTTCCGCCCGGGATGACGTGCAATTGGGCACTATCCCCAGACATCGCAGCCAGTGCCTCACCGTGATGCAGCGGGACGGTTTCATCCTCGGTGCCGTGGAAGATCAGGGTTGGCACGGTGATGCTGTCGATCAAGTCCCGGGTGGCGAACTGATCCTTCATCAGGAGCGAGACCGGCAGAAACGGATAGCGCTCAGCCGCAACGTCCACAGTTGCCGTAAACGGTGCCTCAAGCACCAGCAACTGCGCATTCGGGCGCTCTTCGGCCACCGCAGCCGCAATGCCGGTGCCTAAGCTCTGGCCATGCAAAACAATGTTCGAGCCTTCTGCGTCCAAACGATCAAACAGAGTAATCCCGTCCGAGATCAACGCCAACTCCGAGGGCTCACCCCCACTGCCCGGAAAGCCACGATAGCTGGGTGCAAGCAGGCCGAAACCACTGTTGAGGATTTCACGCATACGGTCTGCACGGTCACCCAGGTTTCCGCTTTGACCATGGAAGAACAGAACCGTCGGCGCACCCTCGGTCGCTGGCGGCGCGGTCCATGCGGTTAGTACCACCCCATCAGACATTGGGACCTTGATTACCTCAACATCTGCAAGACCGACAGCCTTGGGGTCCGGCAATTCGCCCGAGGGTTTGTAAAGCAGCGTATCCTGATTTGCGTACATGTAACCTACGATCCCGGCGTAAATCACGCCACCAATCAGGATGAAAAGGATCAGAACACGTCTCAACCGTCCGGCTTTCGACCGGGACATGTCTTCGAACACTTTCGAATAGTCGGGATGCGTCTGCGACACGATAGCCTCCAATCCTCAATTTACCTGAGTTTGGAATGCCAGAAGCTTGTTTCAAGGAACATGTAGAAGCCTTAACAATATCTTTATCTGACCGGCGCTCGCACCCCTTCGATTAATCCGCGGAAACAGAACAGCCTCGCAATTCACGAAAGGCTTGACCTTGTCGCCACACCGGGGCTTGGTAAGGGCGATTTCAAAACAGGAACGCCCATGTCCCTCGACCTTTGGCTGGCCTTTGTGGCCGCATCGACCGCCTTGCTCCTGATCCCTGGACCGACCGTTCTGCTGGTGCTTAGCTATGCCTTATCGAAAGGGCGCAGCGTCGCTGTCGCCTCGGCCACCGGAGTCGCGGTTGGGGATCTGGTGGCAATGACCGCTTCGCTGCTGGGTTTGGGGGCGCTGGTACTGGCCTCGGCCACGCTGTTTTCGGTGCTGAAATGGGTGGGCGCGGCCTACCTGGTGTGGCTCGGTATCAAATTGTTGCGCAGCGCGCCGGAAGGCGGATTACAGACAGTTGAGACTGGGCGCGACGTCACGGCCCGCAGCGTCTTTGGCCACGCCGCCGCCGTGACGGCGCTGAATCCGAAGTCCATCGCGTTTTTCATAGCCTTCGTGCCGCAATTCCTGCGCCCGGCGGACCCATTGGGCCCACAATTCGCTATCCTGATCGCAACTTTCGTCGGCCTCGCCTGGCTAAACGCTCTGGCCTATGCCCTGCTTGCGGACCGCCTGCGCCGCATGATCGGACGGGCCGGTGTCATCACCGCGATGACCCGGTTCGGAGGGCTGACTCTGATCGGAATGGGGGTAGCGACCGCCGTCCTGCGTCGCCCGGCCTGAGGATCAATCCTCGGCGTGTTCCTTCATGAATCCACGGATGAACCGACGGATTTCCCGCGCAGCTGAGGTATCCAACTCCTTGCACAGCTCAACAAAAGCGTCGCGCTCATCTTTGTCCAGACGCAAGACCAACTGACTGTTTTTCTTGGTAGACCCCATACCGTCTTTCTTTCCCACGCGTCTTTTCCCTGTCCAGCTCTTGATTCTTTTTGCGATGCATTGTATATACATAGCATAGAAGTTGTAGTTATCGAGCACCTAACAATAAAAAAGGGAACATGGCAATGAACCTTCATGCTGCTCAGGCATTTCTTTTGCGAGACCAGCGCAACTGGCGCAAACCGCATCTGTCGTGGCTGCCCGCCGCGCTGTATCGCTACAAAAGCCTGCCGAACTCAATTTCGCGACGTCGCAAGTAAGCTGGTAGTAATCTTTCCTTGCAAGGCTGACCCCAATGGGCCAAACACGCCCGCGTGTTTTGACGCCAAAGGGGTTGGCCATGTCCAGAAACAAGTCGGTCAAGGATTACATCCGAACCATCGTTGATTTCCCGCACGAAGGGATCATGTTCCGGGATGTCACCACCCTATTTGCTGACCCGCGTGGGTTCCGCATGGCGATCGACCAGATGCTGCATCCCTATGCGGGCGAGCGGATCGACAAGGTCGTCGGCCTTGAGGCGCGCGGCTTCATCCTTGGTGGCGCGATTGCCCACCAGCTGAGCGTCGGCTTTGTCCCGATCCGCAAAAAGGGCAAGCTGCCCGGCACCACCATCAGCGAGGATTACAAGCTTGAGTACGGTGAGGCCATTGTCGAAATCCATGATGATGCCATTCAGCCGGGTGAAAAAATCCTTGTGGTCGATGACCTGCTGGCCACCGGAGGCACGGCCGCTGCCGGGATCAAGCTGATAGAACGGCTGGGGGGTGAGATCGTCTCGTGTTCCTTCATCATCGACCTGCCGGAACTGGGCGGCCGCAAGGTGCTGGAAGAGATGGGTATGGACGTGCATATTCTGTGTGAGTTCGAAGGGCTTTAACCCCTTTTTCTTCACAAAAACGTGAGTGGAAATTGGATTTCGCACTGGCTTAGCGCGGGATACTTTTATTTCAACCCAGTCTCATAGACACATTCAGTGATCTTATTGTGGAGATCACGCGTATCGCTGTTGATGCCATATGAGGCATTCCAACAAGGGATTTGTATCATGTTTCGCAAGCTCGCTTTCGCTGGTGTGGCCAGCCTGATCGTTGGCACATCCGCATTCGCAGATGGCCACTCGAAGGATATCGTCGACACCGCCGTTGGTGCCGGCAGCTTTGAAACCCTGGTGGCCGCCGTGCAAGCCGCCGACCTCGTGGACACGCTGAAAGGCGAAGGCCCTTTCACTGTCTTCGCTCCCACAGATGAAGCATTCGCGGCGCTGCCTGAAGGCACAGTAGAAACGCTGCTGATGCCCGAGAACAAAGATCAGCTGGTCGCAGTGCTGACCTATCACGTGGTACCGGGCAAAGTGATGTCAGGCGATCTGTCCGACGACATGACCGCTGCCACAGTTCAGGGCGGGGACATCACCATTGATCTGGACAACGGCGTGATGGTGAATGACGCCAACGTTGTGCAGGCTGATATCGAGACCTCGAACGGCGTGATCCACGTCATCGACAAGGTCATCCTGCCAGGGTCGTAATCGCCCAGGCGCGGCCCGGCACAAGCCAGGGGCCGCGTCACTACCTCAAAACCGCGCCTGGATTCATGATCCCCAACGGGTCCAGCGCGGTTTTGATGGCGCGCATGGCCGCCAGCTTTGTCGCATCGCCGTATTTCTCAAGATCGCCGGTTTTTAGTCGTCCGACCCCGTGTTCGGCACTGACGGACCCACCAAACGCGTGCACCAGATCGTGCACAGCGTACTTAACGTTCTGCCTCAGACCGTCGAATTCCGATCGGTCATGACCCTTAGGAGGGAACACGTTGTAGTGCAGATTGCCGTCCCCCAGATGCCCAAAGCAATTGATGCGGAACGGACCAAGCGCCGCCACGACTTCGGCGCCACGAACGATAAACTCGGGAATCCGTGAGATAGGGACAGAGATATCGTGGCTCGATACCGACCCGATCAAGCGGTTCGCCTCGGGGATGCGTTCGCGCACGGCCCAGAGGTCCGCACGCTGCGCCTCGCTTTGCGCTATGACGGCGTCGCCGACTAGGCCGGCGTTGTCCGCTGCGGCGTAGAGCGTTTCCAGTGCCGTGGACGGCACGTGGCCAGCAAACAATCCCAGTTCGATCAGCACGCACCATTCGGGCTGCGCCGCAAAGGGCTGCCGCACTTCCGGCAGCACCTCGGTGAGGAATTGCAGGCCCTGCCGGTGGATCAGTTCAAACGTGCTGATGCCATCACCCAACTGATCCCGCGCCAACGCCAGCAACTCAATCGCCGCCTCAGGCGAGGTGACCTGAACCATCGCCGTCCCCACCGCTTCGGGCCGTGGAAACAGATGCAGAGAAGCCGCGGTGATGATCCCCAGCGTGCCCTCGGACCCGATCAGCAGGTTGCGAAGGTCATATCCGGTATTGTCTTTACGCAGACGGCTGAGACCGTGCCAGATCTCTCCATTCGGCAAAACCGTCTCAAGCCCCAAGCACAGGTCGCGCGCATTGCCATAGCGCAACACGTTAACTCCACCAGCATTGGTGGCCAGGTTCCCGCCGATCCGGCATGACCCTTGCGCCGCCAGCGCCAGAGGAAACAGCCGGTTCGTCTCCTCAGCGGCGGCCTGCACATCAGCCAGAATCGCACCCGCTTCGGCGATCAGAATGTTCTCAGTCGGATATACCGCCCGGATCGCCGTCATCCGTTCCAGAGAGATCAACAGCGGCGCAGGCCCATCGGACATGACCTGACCGCCCACCAGCCCGGTGCCACCGCCATAGGGCACCACCGGCACCCGCGTGTCCGAAGCTAACCGCACCAGCCCGGCTACCTCTTCAACCGTTCGCGGCAGGGCAAGCAGCCCCGCATGCCCGGCAAACCGGCGGCGCGGTTCTTCCAGATATCGCTCTGTGACGGGGCGCAGGATATCGTCACCAAGGTTGGCGCGGATCAGATTGGCAAAGGTCTCATTGGCAGGATTCAGTGTCATACCCATTCCTTGCCCAAGCGGCACGACCGCGACAAGCCCTATTCCAATTCAATCAGATAGCGCGGCTCCAACACCACCACCGTGGGTCGGTCCGGAAGTGTCTGAAGCGATACGGTCAACTCGGAAGCGCCATCGCGTTCGACAGGAAAGTCATTGCGGATATCAACCAGGAACCGGTCCAGCGAAAAGCCTGAAAACCAATGCATCGGGATGATCACCGAGCTTTTCAGCCGCTTCAAAACCGAGATCATGTCGGGAAGCGGCATGGTCGTGCCGCCATCCACTGCAGCCATCACCACATCCAACCGCCCCAAAGCGGCAAACTGTTCGTCCGAAGGCACGTGGTGCAGATGGCCGAGATGACCGATGCAAAGCCCTTCGATCTCAAACACAAAAATCGAATTTCCACGTTCTTCAACCCCACCATAGGGGGACCGGATATCGGTCGAGACATTGCGCACCAACATCTCACCCAAATCGAGGTGATGCTCGATGCCCTGCCCGAACTCTCCCCAACCGGGCAACACATGCGGAATGGCCGGATCGGGATGGGCCGTCCAATGGGTGCTGTGGGCGTGGTTCATGGTCACCACGTCCGGGATCAGATCAGCGCTGCCGATGAAGCCAGTGAAATCGGTCACCGCGTTCAACCCGCCCTGCGTCTGGATTAGGAACGAGGCGTGAGCAATATAGCTGATCCGCACTGAATAGTCGGGGATGGGATCCTGCCAAGCAGCCTTGTGAATGTACTCAATACCCGGCGCGGCATCGGCGATGGCGATACAATGGCTCGACCGCCGCTCCTGCGCCGCAGCCCCGCCCGAGATCACCATCAATGCCGCAACTATCCAGCGCATGACGGAAGTGTAGCGCAGATCGCCCTCATGTCATGCCCCTTGTTCATCCGGCCGAAAACAACCTAGGGAGTCGCGGCCTGCCGCGACGGTGGCAGAACCCCCTACCCCGCGTCGGTTTTCCCGCGTCGGTCCGACCGTAGGCTGGCATACAGGACATGCGTTCGCCACCGCCCGTTAATCTGCAGATACGACTGAGCCACGCCCTCGTATTTGAAACCCGAGCTTTCCAGCAAGCCGCGTGAGGGCTTGTTTTCGGGCAGACAGGCGGCTTCGATCCGACTCAGGTCCAGACGGGTAAAGGCGTGATGCACCACTGCTCCGATCGCCTCGCGCATGTAGCCGTTGCGCGCAAAAGCCTCACCGGTCCAGTAGCCCAGAGTCCCTGCTTGCGCCGGGCCGCGGCGGACGTTGTCCAGAGTGATCGCACCTACCAGAATATCGTCTTCGCGACGGAACAGAAACAAGGGAATCGCAGTACCGCTCGCCACCGATCTCTGTGCCCAATAGACCCGGTTGGTGAAGGACTTGCGGCTCAGATGATCCTTGGCCCAGACCGGCTCCCACGGAGTCAGGTATTCCTTGGAGGAACGCCGTAACGCCGCCCAGCCGTTAAAGTCCGAATGCACGGGCGGGCGCAAGCTCAAGCGCTCGGTTTCGAGTTTCAGCTTGCGTCTGCCCAGAAGCATCACGCCGCACGCCTCTCCTGCAGTTCCGCCAAAGTGGGGGCGCCCGAAACCGGACCGTACAGCGCCAGCGCCGCCGGGGCTTTGACGGCCATGGCTTCGGCAAAGGCGCGCACGTCCTCGGTGCTGACCGCATCGATCTTGGCAACGGTATCCTCAAGCGAGGGCACCCGACCCCAGATCTGCACCAGCCGCGCCAGACGTTCCGCCCGATTCGACGGGCTTTCCAGGCCCATTAGCATCCCGGCCTTCATCTGAGCGCGCGCGCGGGCGACCTCTTCGGGGCTCATATCCTCGGCAGCGCGCTTCATCTCGTCGATGGTGATACTAGCCAGTTCCGCGACTTGTTCGGCCGACGTCCCTGCATAGATCGTGGTCGTCCCGGTATCGGCATAGGCCCCGGTTTGCGCAAATATCGTGTAGCAGAGCCCGCGCGTTTCGCGCACTTCCTGAAACAGGCGCGAGGACATACCACCACCCAAAGCGGTAGAGTATATCTGAGCGGTATAGATCGCATCGTCACGATAGCCGGGGCTTTCCAGCGCCAGCGCGAAATGAGCCTGCTCCAGCTCTTTCTCCTGCCGCGCTTCACCGCCTGTAAATCGAGCCGCGTCAGGGATCAGCCCCTTGCGCGGCTGCAGATGACCAAACATTTCTTCGGCCATCTTCATCAGCGCATCGTGATCCACGGCACCTGCGGCTGACAGGATCATCTGCTCGGGGCCATAATGCTCGGCCACGAATCCCGACAAATCTTCACGCGAGAAAGCACTTACCCGCTCGGTTGGGCCAAGAATGGTGCGGCCCAAAGGCTGATCGTGATAGCTCTGCTCCTGTAGCCAGTCAAAGATCACGTCGTCCGGCGTGTCATAGGCCTGACCGATCTCTTGCAGGATCACGCCGCGCTCGACTTCGATCTCGCGCGGGTCAAAGACGGGGTTCAAAACGATGTCGCCAATCACATCCATCGCGAGCGCCACGTCGTCCTTCAGAACGCGCGCGTAATAGGCCGTCACCTCGCGCGAGGTGTAGGCGTTAATGTATCCGCCCACATCCTCGATCGCCTCGGCGATTTGCAATGCCGAACGACGCTCAGTTCCCTTGAACGCCATATGCTCAAGAAAATGCGCGATGCCGTTCTGTTCGATCCGCTCATGCCGCCCGCCGGCGGTCACCCAGATGCCGATGGCCGCAGATTGCAGCCCCGGCATATGTTCACTGACGATACGAAAGCCGTTCTTCAGTTGGTCTTGTCTGACTGTCACTCAGCGATATGCCTTCTGATATGATCCTCAAGGGCACCCAGATCGTTGGCAATGCGGGTCACCCGTTCCGGACGTTCATACAGATCAGACATGCGGGATGGAAGAGGCGGATGCACGTCGCTGGCCTTCTCGACCGCTTCAGGGAATTTCGCGGGGTGCGCGGTGGCCAGAGTTATCATCGGCACGTCTGCGGCGCGATGCTCTTCGGCGACCTTGATGCCAACTGCAGTGTGGGGGCAGACCAGTTCTGCACTGTGGGCGAGCGTGTGCTTAATGGTCTCCAGCGTTTCATCCTCAGACACACGGCCCGAGTCGAAGCTTTCGCGCAGCGCTTCCATTGCGCCCTGGCTGACGTTGAAACCACCATTCTTGAGCTCATCCATCAACTGAGCCACGGCACCACCATCCTCGCCATAGGCATAGTACAGCGCACGCTCAAAGTTCGAGCTGACCTGAATATCCATCGACGGGCTGATCGAGGGGATGGTGTCACCCTTGAAATACCCTTCGTCCGACAAGCAGCGATGCAGGATGTCGTTCTGGTTGGTCGCCACCACCAGACGGTCGATGGGCAGGCCCATGCGTTTGGCAAGATAGCCCGCGAAGATATCGCCGAAATTACCGGTCGGCACCGTGAAGCTCACCTTGCGATGCGGAGCACCAAGGCTAACCGCCGCCGAGAAGTAGTAGACGATCTGAGCCAGGACCCGCGCAAAGTTGATCGAGTTTACACCCGCCAGCTTCACACCATCGCGGAAGTCGAAATCGTTGAACATGTCCTTCAGCGCGGCCTGACAATCGTCGAAGTCTCCGTCCACAGCCAGAGCATGAACATTGCCGTCCGCAGGCGTCGTCATCTGGCGGCGCTGCACTTCGGACACGCGGCCATGCGGGAACAGGATGAACACGTCCACCGCGTCCAGCCCCCGAAACGCCTCAATGGCAGCCGAGCCCGTGTCACCACTGGTTGCGCCGACGATGGTCACCCGGTCACCGCGCCGTTTCAGAGCCACCTGGAACAGCTGGCCGATCAACTGCATGGCAAAGTCCTTGAAGGCTAGCGTCGGCCCGTGGAAAAGTTCCAGCAGGAAGTGGTTCTCGTTCAGCTGCTTTAGCGGCGCGCGGGCATCGTGGCCGAACCCGTCGTAGGCGCGGGCGATGATCGCCTTGAACTCATCCTCGGCGAACGAGCTGCTGACATAGGGCCACATCACCCGAAAGGCGATTTCCTCATAGGGCAGACCGGCGAGCGCTGCGATCTCGTCGCGCGACATCACAGGGATCTCGGCGGGTAGATACAGTCCGCCATCCCGGGCCAGCCCGGTCAGCATCGCCTCTTCAAACGTCAGTTCTGGCGCTTGGCCGCGGGTCGAGATGTACTTCATTGCTCTTCACTCTCAGAAGGGGCGCGGTTGCGCCACAGGAAATAACCGGTCATCGCGGCCCAGACCAGAGCCAGACCAAACCATGTGATTGCATACTGCAGGTGATCGTTGGGAATGCCTGCCGTATCCACTGGCAGAGGCGTCACACCCGGATCTGTTTCCGAACGGGCGATCAGCAGCACCGGTTCGGCCCCCAAGGCGGCCGCCAGGTTGGGCACATCACGGGCAAACCAGATGTTATCGTCGATATCAGGTTCGGGGGTGTAGCTGTCGATCTCGTCCGGCCAATGAAGGTTACCGATGACCTCCATCGGACCGGTCAGGCGATCAGCCTGCTTGGCCGTCGTCGGCACAAACCCCCGATCTACAAGAATAGTCCGATCTTCCGTGCTGAAGGACTGGATGATCCGATACCCCGCCCCTACCAGCTTGACCGAGACCAGAACGTGGATTTCACCCGGTTCCATATCTCCGGCAAGCTTAACTGGCAGATATCTGTCACGTTCCGGTGCGATGTTTTGTGGTAGGCCGACAGGCTCTGCCTCGATCCTGGCTTCGATATCCGCCAGCACATCCTGCTTCCACGACAGGCGCTGCACCTGCCAGACGCCCAGCGACAGCAACACGCCCAAACCGGCGAGGCCGAAGGTCAGCAAGAACAGAATGCGGCGCATGTTGGGGTCAAACCTTGTTGCAGAAACCGGCGTCTTGTTAAGGGGCGCGCGACCCGAATTGCAACCACGCAATTGTATCGGGCGCAATCTTGCGTCCTGATTGAGAAAAAGCCGCCCCGAAGGGCGGCTTTTGCAATTGAACAGCCTGATCGGCGTTACATCAGCGGGGCTTGGCCCCAGATGTAGACGGCGAAGAACAGGAACAGCCAGACAACGTCCACGAAGTGCCAGTACCAAGCCGCAGCCTCGAATCCGACGTGTTTTTCGGGGGTGAAGTCACCGCGCAGTGCTCGGATCAAACAGACAGACAGGAAGATCGTCCCGATGATCACGTGCGCACCGTGGAAGCCAGTTGCCATGAAGAAGTTCGAATAGAACTGGTCGCCGCCGAACTTCCAGCCTTCATGCGCCAGCAATTCATAGTATTCAAACGCCTGCAGGAAGGTAAACGCGATGCCCAGAACGATGCCGATGGCCAGACCCTGCACGAGCGCTTTGCGATCGTTGTTATGAACCAGAGCGTGGTGCGCCCAGGTGATCGCACAGCCCGACAGCAGCAGAACCAGTGTGTTGATCAGCGGCAGGTGGAACGGATCAACCGCGTGGATATCCGGCTGGATGTATTCGGTGCCAGCATAGTCGTACATCGGGTACATGCGATGTTTGAAGAACGACCAGAACCAGGCAAAGAAGAACATCACCTCGGACATCACGAACAGGATGAAGCCATAGCGCAGGCCGATACGAACAACCGGTGTGTGATCGCCGGCGCGGCTTTCGGCCACCACTTCGGACCACCAGGCGAACATGGTGTAGAGAACCGCCACCAGCCCCATCCAGAACATGAACGAGGTAATGCCGTGCATCCAGAGGACAGCTCCGAACAGCATCACAAAGCCGCCGACTGCGCCCAAGAGCGGCCAGATCGACGGGGCCAGAATGTGATAATCGTGGTTTTTAGCGTGTGCCATCAGCGTCCCTCACCTACAGGCGTTAGTTCGTGTTTGTGTCTGCCTGCGCTTCCAGGGCAGCAAAGCCCTCGGGCAGGTCTATTTCATAAAATGTATACGACAGAGTGATCGTATGCACATACTTGGCTTCCAGATCTTCAACCATTTCAGGATCGACGAAGAAGCTAACCGGCATCTGCACCCGTTCCCCGGGTTGCAGCACCTGTTCCTCAAAGCAGAAACAGGCGATTTTCTGGAAATACCCACCGGCCGAATAAGGCGCAACGTTGTAAGATGCCTGCCCTGCAATCGGGCGGTCGGTCGGGTTGTAAGCCTCGTAGAAGGCCAAACCGGTCTCACCGATGCGCACTTCCATTTCGCGCTCGACCGGTTTGAACTCCCAGGCCATGTCTTTGGCCTTGGAGGCATCGAACCGGACGGTCACAGTGCGGTCCAGAATATCCTCAGGCGCGGTGGTAGCCACACCTGTGGTGCCACCAAAACCGGTTACGCGGCAGAACCAGTCATAGAACGGCACCGCGGCCCAGGCCAGGCTGCCCATCAGGACAACCACACCCACCGTCTGCGCTACTGTCTTTTGCGGACCGGTCAAAGCCATCAGTTCTGCACCTCCTGCGCGGGCACACCCATACTTGTGCCCGAAACCTTCACGATCGTCAGGCCAAAGATAATCACGATGAAAGCAGCCAATGTCACGCCGACCCCCAGATTGCGGCTAAAGCGGCGTTCGTGCAGTTCGTGGCTCTTGCGCAGGCTCATGACCACCCTCCAAAGCCATAGGGTTTCAGCAGGGCTTCGGCCAGAATCGCACCGAAGTGCAAGAACAGGTAGAGCAGCGACAGCTTGAAGAAAGAGCGCTCGACCTTGAAGTTATCCGCCTCCGCGTCGTCCTCGGTCCGGCGCGAGATCTGCCAAGCGCCGCGTAGGAACAGGGCATTCATCACAACCGCTACGGTCAGATAGATCGGGCCACCGATGCCCGAAAAGGCGGTGCCAACGGCCAGCGTGGCTAGCAGAGCGGTATAGATCAGGATATGCCAGCGGGTTGCGCGGCGCCCGTGGGTCACGGTCAGCATTGGCACGCCCGCATCGTCGTAATCCGAACGCATGAACAACGCCAGAGCCCAGAAATGCGGCGGGGTCCACATGAAGGTCAGGGCGAACATCAGCCATGGCTCCAGCGTCATGGAACCGGTGGCGGCAACCCAGCCGATCACCGGCGGGAAAGCCCCTGCTGCACCGCCGATTACGATGTTCTGAGGCGTCGAACGCTTCAGCCACATCGTGTAGACAACGACATAGAAGAAGATGGTGAAGGCCAGAAACGCACCGGCAAACCAGTTCGTTGCCAGCCCCAACATGATCACCGACAGGCCGGATAGCGCCAAACCCAGCGCCAGCGCCTCGCCTTCCTGCACTTTACCGGACGGGATCGGTCGGCCTTTGGTGCGTTTCATCACCTTGTCGATATCCGCATCCCACCACATGTTCAGCGCGCCGGACGCGCCTCCGCCAATGGCAATGAACAAGATGGCGCAGAAGCCCACAAACGGATGCACCGGCACCGGCGCGGCCAGCAGACCAACCAGAGCCGTAAACACGACTAGTGACATCACGCGGGGCTTCAGCAGGGCGAAAAAATCGCCAAAGCTGGCCTCGTCCGCATGTGCCGTGGCGGTCACTGTGCTGGCATTGATGCTTGCGTCGCTCATACTCGGTCCTTTTGGGGCGAAAGCTGCGCGTTTCCCGCGCAGCTCACGTGTATTTACCTAGGCCTTATCAGGCTTAGTTCGAGGCAACCTGATAGGCAGCAGGCTGGCCTGCGTACTCTTCCAGAGCGCCCTGCAGCCATTGCTCATACGCCTCTTCGCTGACCACTTTGACGGTGATCGGCATATAGGCGTGGTCCTTGCCGCAGAGTTCCGAACACTGGCCGAAATAGACGCCTTCCTTGTCGGCCTGGAACCACAGTTCCGCCAGACGACCCGGTACGCCGTCCTGCTTCACGCCGAAGGACGGGATGGTCCACGAATGGATCACGTCGGATGCAGTCACCTGCATGACGACAATCTTGCCGACCGGGACAACAACAGCGGTGTCGGTGGCCAGCAGCCATTCGTCATCGCTGTAACCGGCGTCAGCCAGCTTGGCCCGCATCGCATCATCCAGAACAAAAGGAGTAACCTCGGCATCCGCCGGGCGAGCCCCTTCGTCCAGCGTGGCCGGGTGGCCCAGCAGATAGCTGTCGAATGCAAAATCGTGATCAACGTATTCGTAGGTCCAGTACCACTGGTTGCCCACCACCTTGATCACAACGTCGCCTTCCGGGATCTCCTGCTGTTTGAACAGAACCGGCAGCGAGAAGGCACCGATGAAGACCAGAATCAGAATCGGCCCCAAGGTCCATGCGATTTCAACCGGGGTATAGTGCGAGAAACGCGCCGGTGTCGGGTTCGCACGCTGGTTGTAACGCACGATACAGTAAACCAGCAGCGCGGCAACGAACACGCAGATCACGGTGATGATCACCAGAATCATGCCGTCCAACTTATGGATCCCGTCAGCAAGGCTGGTGGCTGCGGGCTGGAAACCCATACCCCCGTCAACCGGTTTGCCAATAATCTCAAGCTCCTGAGCCATGGCGGGAAGGCTGGAGAGGGCTGTCATAAAGCCCGAAAGCATCAAAGCATTCTTCATATTCTGTCCTGATCGTTTGATCTTTGCTTCTCTCGCGAAAAGGTGTGAATCGGTCGCACCTCTCCCGTTGTCTTTGGCGAAGTTAAAAACCATATTCCTGATGCTAGATAAAGCAAAATGCTTGCGTCAAACAGACGCTATTTTTGATCTGGATCAAACTCGAAAGGTCCCAAGTGATGCCCAACGACCCGTTTCGCCCTTTTGAGAGCGCTCTTCCGCAGGACGAAGCGCTGTCGGTTTTGCAGTCTGCCACTGCCGGGGCCGAAGACGGAGAGCTGTTTGTCGAACGCCGGAAATCCGAGTCTCTGGTCTTTGATGACGGGCGATTGAAGACAGCATCCTACGACGCGTCCGAGGGGTTCGGTCTGCGCGCAGTTCAAGGTGAGGTCGCGGGATATGCCCATTCCACCGACGTCTCGATTGCGGCGCTGAAGCGGGCGGCGGAAACTGCGCGGCTGGCTGTGGGTGACGGCGGCGGCACGCTGGCCGAGGCGCCGCGCGCCACCAACACCCGGCTTTATACAGACGAAGATCCGATCGAATCTGCCAGCTTTCCGGTTAAAATCGAAACACTACGCGAGATCGACGCGTTTGCCCGCGACCTTGACCCCCGCGTCGTACAGGTCAGCGCCACCATCGCTGCTGCGGTGCAAGAGGTCGAAATCCTGCGCCCTGATGGCGTTTTGGTACGCGATGTGCGCCCGATGACCCGCCTGAACATCTCGGTCATTGTGGAACAGAACGGCCGTCGCGAAAGCGGCTCGGCAGGAGGTGGCGGTCGCGTTGGTCTGGACGGGCTGATTGACCCATCTGATTGGCAGGACAAAGCCCGCGAGGCGCTGCGGATCGCGATGGTCAATCTGGACGCCGTCCCTGCCCCCGCTGGTGTGATGGAGGTTGCGCTTGGCCCCGGTTGGCCCGGCATCCTGCTGCACGAGGCCATCGGGCACGGGCTGGAAGGCGATTTCAATCGTAAGGGCAGCTCGGCCTTTGCCGGTTTGATGGGTCAACAGATCGCGTCCAAGGGCGTGACGGTTGTGGATGACGGTACCATTGCTGACCGGCGTGGTTCGATCACGGTGGATGACGAAGGCACACCCAGTTCGCGGACCGTGTTGATCGAGGATGGTGTCCTGACCGGTTACATGCAGGACCGCCAGAACGCCCGCCTGATGGGGGTTGCCCCCACCGGAAACGGTCGGCGGCAGAGCTATGCGCACAAACCCATGCCGCGCATGACCAATACAGTGATGCTGGGCGGGGACGCTGATCCTGCATCCTTGGTTGCAGATATCAAAGACGGCATCTGGGCCGTGGGTTTCGGCGGCGGACAAGTCGACATCACCAACGGCAAGTTCGTGTTTTCCTGCACCGAGGCCTATCGGGTTGAAAACGGCAAGATCGGTGCTCCGGTCAAAGGCGCGACATTGATTGGCGACGGGCCGTCGGCGTTGAACCGTATTCGCGGGCTGGGCAACGACATGGCGCTTGATCCGGGCATGGGAACATGCGGCAAGGATGGTCAGTGGGTGCCGGTTGGTGTTGGTCAGCCCACAGTTTTGATGGATGGCCTGACGGTCGGCGGCTCAGCGGCCTGAGAGAATCGGAGTCCGTTACGGTTAACGCCACGCCTTTGAAAACTAGGCTTTCTTGCGTTCGCTTGATATTCACCTCAAGCGGACGCATTTAGTTTTTACATTAAGATCAGTGCATTACGCGTTTTCACGCATGGAACCTCGAAAATTGTCCGAATAATTTGGCTGGATTCACAAGCTGTTAACCCCTGCAGCCGTAAACCAGTTCTGCAATCAGGCGGAGCATCGGATGACCGAAGAGCAGCTTTCTTCCTATCACCCCACACTCCCACCCACCACGGAAGAGGATCGGTTTTCCTGGCTTCGTCTGTTGCGTTCACGCAAGGTCGGTCCGGCGACGTTTCGTCGGCTATTGCGAGAACATGGCTCGGCGCAGAACGCGCTGGCCGCGCTGCCTGAAATGGCACGCGCTGCCGGAATTGAAGGGTATGAAATTTGCCCGCCCGGCGTGATTGAGGCGGAACTCAAGGCCGCAAAAGTCGCAAATGCGCGGCTTTTGTGCCTTGGGTCCGCTGATTTTCCTGATGCTTTGAATGATCTGTCCGATGCCCCTCCGATGCTGTGGGCGGTTGGCGATGTGTCTTTGCTGCACAAACCCTGTATTGCCGTGGTCGGGGCGCGAAACTGTTCATCACTGGGTGCGCGGATGGCACGCGGGTTGGCAACCGATCTAGGAAAGCGGGGTTATGTCGTCGTGTCCGGATTGGCACGTGGCATCGACACTTCGGCACATATGGCGGCACTGGACACCGGCACCGTAGCGATTATGGCCGGTGGTGTGGACGTGATCTACCCAACCGAAAACACCGAACTGGCCAGAGACATCGCCCAATCTGGGCTGCGCGTGTCAGAGCAACCGATGGGCGTGACCCCGCAGGCCCGGCATTTCCCGCGCCGCAACCGGATCATCTCGGGGCTGGCGCAGGCGGTCGTGGTGGTCGAAGCCGCGGCTAAGTCCGGCAGTCTGATCACTGCCCGGGATGCCCTGGATCAGGGGCGTGAGGTTTTGGCAGTACCCGGCCACCCATTCGATGCCCGAGCGGCTGGCTGCAACCTGCTGATCCGCGACGGGGCTACATTGGTTCGGTCTGCCGAAGACGTCATCGAAGCGTTGCCACAGCAGCAGACCAATTTGTTTGATGCTCCCCTGACCGAAATGCCTGTGGAATCGCCCCCCTCGGGCGCGACGCTCCAAAGTGAGATTCTTGCCCGGCTGGGACCGTCGCCTATCGCCGAAGACCAGCTGATCCGCGACATCGCCGCCACGGCGGGCGAGATTGGCCCGGCTCTGGTCGATCTGGAACTGGACGGGCGCATTCAGCGACAGCCCGGCGGGTTATTGTCACTGACGGCCTGACGCAGCAAACGCTGAAAACGCCGCGTCTAGCACACTGGAATCGCCATCAATTTTCGGTTTTTAAAGGAACGCATTGACAATTCGCTCTTGCCCTACACATTTTGCACGATCATAGAAGGCGCCCAATTCGTCGAGCGAGGTTTTCCCTTAAATGCCTGTAGTTGTTGTAGAATCCCCAGCTAAAGCCAAGACAATCAACAAATATCTTGGCCCCGACTACACGGTTTTGGCGTCTTATGGACATGTTCGCGACCTGCCCCCAAAGGACGGATCCGTCGACACTGAGCACGAATTTGCGATGAAATGGGAGGTCGGCAATGACAGCCGCAAACATGTCAAAGCCATCGCCGACGCGCTGAAAGAAGACAATGCCCTGATCCTCGCCACCGACCCCGATCGCGAGGGCGAGGCGATCAGCTGGCATTTGCAGGAGGCGCTGACCAAGCGCCGCTCGATCAAAAAAGATACGCCGGTCAGCCGAGTGACATTCAACGCTATCACCAAAGACGCGGTGACCGAGGCAATGCAAAACCCGCGTGAGGTCGACATGCCTCTGGTTGAGGCCTATCTGGCGCGGCGTGCGCTGGACTATTTGGTGGGGTTCAATCTTTCGCCTGTTTTATGGCGCAAGCTGCCCGGCGCAAAGTCCGCAGGTCGTGTGCAATCCGTCTGCCTGCGTTTGATCGTCGAACGCGAGATGGAGATCGAGGCATTTAAACCGGTCGAATACTGGTCGGTGCGCGCAGTATTTGAAACACCGCGCGGCCAGACCTTCGAAGCCCGTCTGATTACTCTGGCCGGCAAGAAGCTGGATAAACACGATCTGGCGAACGCCACACAGGCCGAACTGGCCGTGCAGGCGATTACCAGCCGCGCGCTCAGCGTCACCTCGGTCGAGGCCAAACCGGCCGCCCGTAACCCCAGCGCGCCGTTCATGACCTCAACCCTGCAGCAAGAAGCTAGCCGCAAGTTCGGCATGGGCGCGCGTCACGCGATGCAGGTGGCACAGCGGCTTTATGAGGCGGGCTACATTACCTATATGCGGACTGACGGCATCGACATGGCGCCCGAAGCTGTGACCGCCACCCGCGACGCGATCACGGACCGCTATGGTGCGGAATATGTGCCGGACAGCCCGCGTATCTATAAAAACAAGGCCAAGAACGCGCAGGAAGCGCACGAATGTATCCGCCCCACTGACATGTCGCGCGACGCCAAGGCCCTGAAGGTGACAGATGAAGATCAACGAAAGCTTTATGATCTTATTTGGAAGCGCACCATCGCCTGTCAGATGGCCGCCGCACGTTTGGAGCGGACGACGGTCGAGATTGGCAGCGCAGACGGTCAAGTCGGCCTGCGCGCCACCGGTCAGGTGGTTCTGTTCGACGGCTTCATGCGTGTCTATGAAGAGGGTCGCGACGACGTCTCGGACGACGACGAAAAGCGCCTGCCGCAGATCATGCAGGGCGATCCGGCTCCGTTCGCAAAAACCTCTCTGAAGGATCAGTTCGCCAAGGCGGAGGACAAGGCCGCCATCCTGTCCGACAACGAAGCTGTTCTGGCCCTGCAGCACCACACCCAGCCACCGCCGCGCTATACTGAGGCCACTCTGGTTAAGCGGATGGAAGAGCTGGGGATCGGGCGCCCCTCGACCTACGCCTCGATCGTGACCACGATCCAGGACCGGGAATATGTGCGCAAGGACAAGAACCGGCTGATACCGGAAGAAAAGGGCCGGATTGTCACCATCTTCCTGCTGAACTTCTTCCGGCAATATGTCGGTTATGAGTTTACGGCTAATCTGGAAGAACAATTGGACGACGTCAGCGCCGGTGACCGTGATTACAAGGACCTGCTGGGCAAGTTCTGGCGCGATTTCTCGGCGGCCATTGGCGAGACGTCGGAACTTCGTATTTCCGAAGTGCTGGACAAATTGGACGAAGCGCTGGCCCCTCAGCTCTACCCCCCGCGCGAAGACGGCTCTGACCCGCGTATCTGCCCGAAATGCGGAACGGGCCAGTTGCATCTGAAAACCTCGCGGACCGGTGGGTTTGTGGGCTGCGGCAACTATCCCGAATGCACTTATACCCGCCCCATCGCGGGCGAAGGCGCCGAGGGCGACGAACGTCTGTTGGGCGAGGATGCGGGCGATGAGATCTGGCTGAAATCCGGTCGGTTCGGGCCTTATGTACAGCGTGGAGAACCCACGCCCGAAAACAAGAAACCTCCACGCGCCTCCCTGCCCCGAGGCTGGAGCAAGGACGACATGGATCTGGACAAGGCACTGACGCTGTTGTCCCTGCCCCGCCAGATCGGTGAGCATCCTGAGGGCGGCATGATCAGCTCAAACTTCGGGCGGTTCGGGCCGTATATCATGCACCAGTTGCCGGAAGAGGCGAAACCCGTCTACGCCAACCTCAAAGACCCCAATGACGTGTTCGAAATCGGCATGAACCGCGCGGTCGAGATGCTGGCCGAGAAACGTGCCAATCCGGGGCGCGGACGACGGGCGGCCGCGAAGCCGTTGAAAGAACTGGGCGACCACCCCGATGGCGGCGCGATGCAGGTTCTGGACGGGCGTTATGGGCCGTATGTGAAATGGGAAAAGGTCAACGCCACCATCCCCAAGGACATTAAGCCCGAGGACGTGACCCAAGAAATGGCCATCGAACTGGTCAATGAGCGGGCAGCCAAAAAAGGCACCAAGAAAAAGGCCGCGCCGAAGAAAAAAGCCGCCGCTAAGAAGACAACCAAAAAGGCGGTCAACTAAGGGATTAGGTAGAAATACCACTACACAGTTGGATTCGTTGACTTCCCCGTGACGTGGCGGCACAACCTGCCCATCACCATATCATTGGGGGAGTTTTCCATGAAGAAAATCTATGCCAATGCCACCGAAGCACTCGACGGAGTGCTGACGGATGGCATGCTGATTGCTGCAGGCGGGTTCGGCCTGTGCGGCATTCCTGAACTGCTACTCGAAGCGATCAAGGACTCGGGTGCGCAGGACCTGACTTTCGCTTCGAACAACGCGGGCGTCGACGATTTCGGCATCGGCATCCTGTTGCAGACCAAGCAGGTCAAGAAAATGATCAGCTCGTATGTCGGCGAAAACGCCGAGTTCATGCGTCAATATCTGGCTGGAGAGCTTGAGTTGGAATTCAACCCGCAAGGTACTCTGGCCGAGCGTATGCGCGCAGGCGGCGCCGGTATCCCCGGTTTCTACACCAAAACCGGTGTGGGCACCGTGATCGCCGAAGGCAAAGAGCATAAAGACTTCAACGGCGAAACCTACATCATGGAAGAAGGCATCTTTGCCGATCTGGCCATCGTCAAGGCGTGGAAGGCCGATGACACCGGTAACCTGATTTTCCGCAAGACCGCCCGCAACTTTAACGTGCCTGCAGCCACCTGCGGCAAAATCTGCGTGGCCGAGGTCGAAGAAATCGTCCCGCGCGGCTCGCTGGACCCGGACGGCATCCACCTGCCCGGCATCTATGTGCATCGCATTATTCAGGGCGATCACGAAAAGCGCATTGAACAGCGCACCACCCGTCAGAAGGAGGAAGCATAATGCCCTGGGACCGCAATCAGATGGCCGCCCGCGCGGCACAAGAGCTGGAAGACGGCATGTATGTGAACCTCGGCATCGGTATCCCGACGCTGGTGGCGAACTATGTGGGTGACAAGGACATCACTCTGCAATCAGAGAATGGTATGCTGGGCATGGGTCCCTTCCCGTTCGAGGGTGAAGAAGACCCCGACCTGATCAACGCTGGCAAGCAGACGATCACCGAGCTGTCCCGCACCTCTTATTTCGACAGTGCCACATCCTTTGCCATGATCCGCGGCGGCAAGATTGCTGCGGCTGTTCTGGGCGCGATGGAAGTGGACGAAGAAGGCGATCTGGCCAACTGGATGATCCCCGGCGTGCTGGTCAAAGGCATGGGTGGCGCGATGGACCTTGTGGCCGGTGTCGGCCGTGTGATCGTCGTGATGGATCACACCAACAAGCACGGCAAGTCCAAGCTGCTGCAGAAATGCACCCTGCCGTTGACCGGTAAAAAGGTGGTGGATCGCATCATTACCAATCTGGGCGTTCTGGATGTGGTTAAAGGCGGCCTGAAGATCGTCGAAATCGCCGAGGGCGTGACCGAAGACGAAATCCGCGCGGCCACTGAAGCCAAGATCGTCAACTGATCTGCATGATCGAGAGAGAAGGCCCGCCGAAAGTGGCGGGCCTTTTTCAATTCAGAGTTTGGAACACACAGCCGTCCGAGATCAATTCGGGTGGCGTGGAACACAGGGCCTTTGCAATCTGAAAGGCCGCAAGCACCTTGGGCACATAGTCCCGCGTCTCGGCATAGGGTGGCACGCCGTCATGTTTGCGCACAGCCCCTTCACCTGCATTGTACCCGGCCAGCACCAGAATTGGGTCATTGCCGAACTCTTCCATCAGCCAGTTCAAGTATTTCACACCGCCGGAAATGTTTTGACTGGGCTGGAAACTGTCCTGAACACCAAATCGCTTGGCTGTGGCTGGCATCAATTGCATCAATCCCTGCGCTCCGGCCGAACTCACCGCATCCGCACGTCCCGCCGATTCGACCGAGATCACGGCAAGCACCAGCGCGGGTGATACTTCTGTCCCGACAGTGGATCGTAGAATCTCGATCCCTTGCTGCTGTGCGATGTTCTGAAGGGTCTGCAAACGCGGTGATGCCACATTGGTTGCGGACAACGCCCTAATCGCCTCATTCAGCCGACCCGCCCCCGAAGCAGAGAGCGCAGGCGAGATATTGTCCCAAAAGGCTTTGTAGGACCCCACCGGCTTTTTCTGCGATCCTGGGCCCGGAGCGCTTGGCGGAACGGTCGCCGTTCGCGGAGCAACTTCGGGTATGGAAATCTCAGCCCCCGTGCTGGGCGCGTAAGGGGCCGCCGCGTGTTCCTCGGGCGATATCTGAACAGTCACCTTGGGCCGGGAGCCGGGCTTAGGTGCCTTCACTCTCTTATAAACGCCCCTGGGTTCGGTTTCGGTCGCGACGACTGGCAATGGTGCTGACACCATCAACGCCGCGATACCGGCGCATGTGATTGCGTCCCGGAGTTTCATTTTGCCTGCCTCGTGTTTTTTCTTTTCAACAGTTTGAACCCCGAATCCCTTTGAAAAGCCAGAAAAACACGGCGAATTGGGGCAATTTCGCCTCATTTGCCGCAATTTTGCATCGGCGATACCAAAGGCCGCCTTTCGTTCCGATTTTTATTTCATTTATTTTCAATATGTTAGGTAAAAAACTACCAAAAAGTTAAGCCCAGAAGGAAAAAAACGGTGTTTGGCCCAATTCCTGCCACGCCTGACAGGCAAACATAATGCCATACCGAGACGGTCGGGAGCGGACTGAGAGAGAAAGCTCTGTTAGACACCGAGGTTTAATTGACTTTTTTGATCCTTTAGGAGGGACGTAACATGATCAAGTTCATCAAGAACTTCCGCAAAGACGAAGACGGCGCCGTAACTGTAGACTGGGTTGTTCTGACCGCAGCTGTCGTTGGCCTGGCCGCCGTTGCTTACACCCAGGTTGGTGAAGGCACCAAAGCGATCGCCGACGCTGTTGGCTCGACCCTGGACACCGCAGCAAGCAGCGTTGCAAGCGACATCCCGGTCAACCCCGAATAATAAGACCGGCTGCTTAGCCTAAGAAATTCTTTAGTGGGGCCTTGCCTGTTTAGGCGTGGCCCCATTTGTTTTGTAACCACCTAAGTCCGGCGCTTTCATGATGAACAGAATCCGAAACTTCATAGAGCACGAAGACGGGGCAGTAACTGTTGACTGGGTCGTGCTGACAGCCGCCATCGTAGGCATCTGCGCCAGCGTATACGCTTACTTTGGAGACCCCGTAAAAGAGCTGGATGCCAGATCAGGTGCTGCTCTGAGCAACGTCGATGTCGCCGAAGATATCAGCGTCAACTTTGACACAACGGACCCCTGATCGACACGGCCCATGATTGTCCCGAAAGCCACGGAGGCAAAATATTTCAAATATTGTCCCCTTTTTCGACACAATCTACCTTTATCCAAAAGTGATCTTTGTCGTAGCTTCTGCGGCAATTAACACGGAATAGAAAGAACGAGGGGACGCGAATGCGTTTGGTATTTGGACTTGTCCTGATTGCCGGTGTGGCTTTGGCCGGGGGTGCGGTCTACATGGCCCGCGACTACATCGCTCAGTATCAGGATCAGCTCGCCCGTGAGCGTCAAGCCACGAAGGATGCGCTGGAAAACGTCAAATCGGTGCCAACCGTCGGAGTCATTGTGTCCACACGGGCGATGAAATACGGCGAACCTCTGGTCAAAGAAGACGTTCGCATCGTGAATTGGCCCGAGGATGCGATTCCCGAAGGTAGCTTTGTGGACATGGCGGTGTTGTTTCCTGATGACGCCAAAGGGGATCGCTTTGTTCTAAGGGCGATGGAAAAAGACGAAGCGCTTATGGAGGTCAAGGTCACCAAACCTGGCCAGGCGGCAGGCCTTGTCTCTCGCATTGAAAAAGGTATGCGCGCGTTTGCCATCAGCGTTGACGTTTCCTCGGGCGTTTCCGGGTTTCTACGTCCGGGCGACAAGGTGGACGTATATTGGACTGGCGCTGTCAGCCGGGAATTCGAAGGCGGCGGCAACGAAATCACCCGCCTGATTCAGACCAACATCGAACTTATCGCGGTGGACCAGACCGCTGGATCCGACGTGACGGGCGCAACGATCGCGCGAACCGTAACCGTTGCAGCGACACCGGAACAGATCGCCGCTTTGGCACAGGCCCAAAACACTGGCCGGTTGTCTCTGGCTCTGGTTGGCGTACAGGATGATACGGTCGCATCGGCCGTCGAAGTGGACCAGCGCAAATTGCTGGACCTCAAGGAATCGGCCCCTGCTGCGGCCCCGGTCGTGGAAAAGGTCTGCACCGTAAACACACGGCGCGGCGGCGAGATCGTGAAAACCGAGATTCCCTGCACAAACTGACGTTAAATCAGAGATTTACGACCACAAGCCGCGCCATTTGCGCGGCTTGTTTCGTTTTTGATGTTGCGCATTGTCCACATAAGGAAAATTCCGGAAACCCTTGATTATTGCAATAAATTCGTAATTCGCGCAGTGTTACGTCACATAGGGCATTAGACCTAAAAACGAGGCGTGATCGGAGAGGCAGGTCACATGAAAATACGTTCTTGGATCAGCGCAACCCTGCTGGGGTTGGCGCTTACAGTTGGTCCGGTCGGCCATACGGCCTGGGCTGAAACTTTACGCGTGGTGAAGAATGGTACAGCGGAAACTCTGGACGTTCCGATGAACCGCGCGATTGTCGTGGAAAGCGAAGAACCGTTCGCCGAACTCAGCATCGCCAATGCCGGCATTGCTGACATTTCGTCGCTTTCGGATCGCACTATTTATGTGTTGGGCAAAACACCGGGTTTGACCACGCTGACCCTGTTTGACGGCGCGGGCAATCTGCTTGCGAACGTTCGGGTCCGTGTTTCTCCGGATGTGTCCGAGTTTAAAGAGCGGCTGCGGCAGATTCTGCCGGCTGAGCCGATCGAAGTGCGGACGGCTAACGACGGCATTGTACTTTCGGGTGTGGTTTCAGGCAGCGCAAA
This sequence comes from Ruegeria sp. ABF4_144, assembly GCF_056160045.1. Lineage (NCBI taxonomy): Bacteria > Pseudomonadati > Pseudomonadota > Alphaproteobacteria > Rhodobacterales > Roseobacteraceae > Ruegeria > Ruegeria sp. ABF4_144. Next base: position 747,930 of record NZ_JBSWWK010000001.1, on the reverse strand, counting down.
ACTTGAGCGCGCGCTGGAGCTGGCCGAACGCTACGCGCCTGACCGGGTTTCGAATCTGATGTCGGTTGGCGGCGTTCAGCAGGTGATGCTAAAAGTACGTTTTGCTGAAATGAACCGCTCGGTAGCCAAAAGCCTGACCGCTTCGCTTGGTTTCGGCGGCGGTGACGTGACCGGTGGTATCAACAGCTTGAACACTTCGGCTGCTTTGGCAAACGCACTGAACAACAATATCCCTCCCCTGCAGACCAATACAGGTGCCATCCTGTTCGGGTTTGGGGCCGGATCGACGCAGGTTCGCCTGCTGCTTGAAGCTTTGGAATCTAAAGGGCTTGCACGCAGTCTCGCGGAACCCAACCTGTCCGCTCTGTCGGGTCAGGAAGCAACGTTCCTTGCCGGTGGCGAAGTTCCCATCCCGGTACCGCAGGAATTTGGTGTAATTGCCATTGAATACAAGCGCTTCGGGGTCGAAATCGACTTTATCCCGCGTGTGGTCGATGGCGATCTGATCAATCTTGAACTGGCAACTTCGGTCTCGAGCATTGATACCAACTCGAACTTCACGATCCAGGGTGACACGATCCCCAGCTTTGTCACCCGCCAGACCAGCACAACGATTGAGCTGCGCGATGGTGAGAGTTTTGCGATTGCCGGTCTGATTCAGGACGACTTTACCGACCTGAGCAGTCAGCTTCCTTGGATCGGTGATGTTCCGGTTCTGGGTGCCTTGTTCCGCAGCGCAGAATACCAGCGCGCGCAAAGCGAACTGGTTGTCATCATCACCGCTCATTTGGTGTCCCCGACACGTGGTGAAGCCCTGGCATTGCCAACGGATCGGGTTAAACCGCCCAGCGAATTTGATCTGTTCGTTAACGGCAAAGTCGGTCGTACAACACGCCCGGGTTCCGGTGCGGCTTCGGAAGTGGCCAAGCAAGACTTTGGCAGCTCCTACGGCTACGTTCTGGATTGATAGGAGGATAGACCAATGCACAAGTGGATCATCACACTGGGTCTTTCGGTCGCTGTCACCGCATGTACGCGTGAGGCCGGGTACGAAGTCGACCAAGGTTCATTCGGGAATGCGACCCTGAACAACCTCCAGGTCATGAACGGCGAATTGACCTACGCTCAGATCTTGGGCCAGCGATTCGCGGCCGAGGTTCCGACGCAGATCAACTTTGCCTTCGACAGCGCACAGCTGGATGAAACAGCTCAGCGTGTTCTGTTGCGGCAGGCTTCGTGGATCAAACAGTTCCCCGAGGCGCGCTTCCGCGTGTACGGCCATACCGATGCGGTTGGATCGGCGTCGTATAACAAGGCACTGGGCCAGCGACGCGCCGATGCGGCTGTTGCGTTCCTGACGCGGCAAGGCATCTCTCGCTCGCGCCTCGAAGCCGTCGTATCCTTTGGTAAAACGCGGCCACTCATCGCCACGCCGGACAGGGATCGCCGCAACCGCCGCACCGTGACCGAAGTGTCCGGCTTTGTGGATCGCAACCCGCTCATCCTGGACGGGAAGTACGCGGAAGTCATCTATCGCGAGTATGTTGCAAGCGCGACATATGTCGGCCGACTGAGCAAAGATACCGCTATTGGCGACACTAGCGAGTAACAATAAACTGGAACTGGGCGGCATCGTCGCCCATTTCCCTACAATTGGTTCTTTTGCGCCTAAATCTTGCCTAAGTTCCAAGCCAAATTTTCAACAATTAGGTGACTTGCGGCTGATCATGGCCGCACTGGGGCAAGAGCGAACCAGACGGGTCTTCAAGCCCACTGTGTTTGCCTGCTCCTGCGACGAGGATTGTGTTAATGACGAGCGCTTCGCCACAAGACGATACGAATGGCATTCTGGCCTGCACCATCAGCCGTGATGTCCAGAACTTCGATCTATTGATTGAGGATATGGAGGCCGCACTGGGGGAACGCTGGGGCGATCTCGGCTTTGCTGAAGCACTGGCCTTTTTCAGCCAACCCGATGCAGATTCACTGGAATTTGTGGCTTTGGCGATCGATGGCGAAGATGAAGACAACCTGTCGCTGATGGGCGAAATCATCTCCCGCGCCAAAGAAAAGAAGATCAAGGTTGTTCTGATTGCCGAAGATGTCACGCCGGCATCTCTGCATCAGCTGCTGCGTAAGGGGGCGGATGAATTCGTCCCCTACCCCCTCCCCGAGGGCGAGCTGCAGGAAGCCATCACCCGGATGAACCAACCTGACCCGGTTGCCGTTCACGAATCAGCCGCGACGCTGACACATGGCGAATCAAGAGAAGGCGCACTTTTCGTTGTGCATGGTCTGGCCGGAGGCGTGGGCTCGACTACAATGGCGGTCAACTTGGCCTGGGAATTGGCCACCGTTTCGGAAAAAGAGGAACCCTCGGTCTGCCTGATTGATCTGGACTTACAATTTGGCACCGTATCCACCTATTTGGACTTGCCCCGCCGTGAAACCGTCTTTGAGATGCTGTCCGACACGGCCTCGATGGATGAGGACGTGTTTGCTCAGGCGCTTCAAACCTACGAAGAAAAGCTGCAGGTTCTGACCGCGCCGTCGGACATGGTACCGCTGGATCTGATCACACCTGAGGATATTCAACGGGTGATCGACGCCGCCCGCCGTCATTTTGACTATGTGATCGTGGACATGCCTTCGACGCTTGTTCACTGGTCGGAAACCGTTCTTCAGGCCGCGCACGTATATTTCGCCTTGATTGAGTTGGACATGCGCTCAGCCCAGAACGCGCTGCGTCTGAAGCGTGCTCTGCAGGCCGAGGAACTGCCGTTTGAAAAATTGCGTTTCGCCCTGAACCGGGCCCCGAAATTCACCGATCTGAACGGCAAGAGCCGGGTTAAGCGGATGGGCGAAAGCCTTGGTATCTCGATCGATCTGCAACTGCCCGATGGCGGCAAGCAGGTCATGCAAAGCGGTGACCACGGACAACCATTGGCCAATGCGGCCGCCAAAAACCCGCTGCGTCGTGAAATTGCGAAACTTGCGAAATCGCTTCACAGCCTGGGCAGCAACAACGCTGAAGCTGCGTAACACAGTCTGAAAGGGAACGAGCCGCCGTGTTTTCAAGATATAAGAAACAGCCCGAAGCGCAGCCGGTTCAAACCCCGGCCGCTACACCGGAACCCGCAGTTCAAAAAAAGCCCACGGCCAATGCCGTCGCCCGACGCCCTGCGCCGAAGAAGGCAGCCGAGCCCGTGGTCGCCGATCGTGACCGCAAACGCAAAGAGCGTCTTGGCGAAATCAAGATCGAATTGCACCGCGAACTGCTGGAGAACCTGAACCTCGCCGCACTCGAGAATGCGGGTGAATCTGAACTGCGTGCTGAAATCAGCGCCATTGCCAGCGAAGTTCTCGAATCGCGCAATATCGTACTGAACCGAGAGGATCGCACGCAGCTAAACAAAGAGCTGTATGACGAGGTCACCGGTCTTGGCCCGCTTGAAACCTTGCTGCAGGACGACACGGTCAACGATATTCTGGTCAACGGCCCGCAACAGATCTTTGTGGAACGTGACGGTCGTTTGGAAATCAGCGACATCACGTTCAAGGATGAAAAGCACCTGATGCGGATCATCGACAAGATCGTGTCCGCTGTGGGACGTCGCGTTGATGAATCCAACCCTTATGTTGACGCCCGTCTGGCTGATGGCTCTCGTTTCAACGCCATGGTCCCGCCGATTGCGGTGGACGGATCGCTGGTTTCGATTCGTAAGTTCAAAAAAGACAAGCTGGGCATCGACGACCTGGTCAATTTCGGCGCCTTTACCGAAGAGATGGCCGCCTATCTGCAGGCCGCCGTTTCGACCCGCCTGAACATCATCGTTTCGGGCGGTACAGGTTCCGGTAAAACGACAACTCTGAACGCCCTGTCCAGCTTTATCGATGACGCCGAACGCATCCTAACCATCGAGGATACGGCGGAACTTCAGCTGCAGCAGACCCATGTGGGCCGAATGGAAAGCCGCCCGCCCAACGTGGAAGGCAAAGGTGAGGTCAGCCCTCGCGACTGTCTGAAAAACGCCCTGCGTATGCGTCCTGACCGCATCATCGTGGGTGAGACACGTGGCGCCGAGGTGATCGACATGCTGCAAGCCATGAACACCGGCCACGATGGTTCTATGACCACGATCCACGCTAACTCGGCGCGGGATGGTATCTCGCGTCTGGAAAACATGATCGCGATGGCAGGGATCGAAATGCCGATCAAAGCCGTCCGCAGCCAGATCTCGTCAGCTGTGAACCTGATCGTACAGGCCAGCCGTCTGCAGGACGGCTCGCGCCGGATGACTTCGATCACCGAGATCACCGGCATGGAAGGTGACGTTATCTCGATGCAGGAAATCTTTAAATTCCAGCGGGTTGGCCTGACACCGGACAACAAGATCATCGGTCATTTCACGGCAACAGGCGTGCGCAGCCACTATTCCGAGCGCTTCCGCCTGTGGGGCTTTGATCTGCCCACATCGATCTATGAACCCACGACTATGTAGGAGATCTGGATATGCAACTGCCTGTTGAGGCGCTCATATATGTCGTGATCTTCATCGCGGTGTTCTTTCTGGTCGAAGGCATCTATCTGGTGGCCTTCGGCAAATCCATCAGCCTGAACAGCAAGGTCAACCGCCGTCTCGACATGCTCGACAAAGGTGTCGGCCGAGAGCAGGTTCTGGAACAGCTGCGCAAGGAAATGCAGCAGCACATGAAGACGCAGAGTATCCCGCTCTACTCGCTGCTAGCCGACAAGGCGCAAAAAGCGGCGATCGCCTTCACCCCGCGGCAATTGATCATGGTCATGGTGCTGTTGTCCGGCTTTGCCTTTGTGGGCCTCAGCATTGGTACCGCGACCGATATGGTTCTGCGGGTCGCGCTGTCGGTCTTTATCGGTGTTGGCGGCGTTTACACCTGGGTAAACCGCAAGGCAAAAACACGTATGTCCCTGATGGAGGAACAACTGCCAGACGCGGTTGAACTGATGGTTCGTTCGCTGCGCGTGGGTAACCCGTTCGTTTCATCCGTTCAGATCGTTGCAAACGAAGTGCAGGACCCCTTGGGTACCGAGTTCGGCATCATTGCCGATGAATGCGCCTATGGCCGTGACGTGGGTGAAGCCCTGAAAGACATGGCCGAGCGTCTGGGTATGCAGGACCTTCGTTTTTTGTCGGTGGCCGTCGGGATTCAACAACAATCGGGTGGTAACCTGGCCGAGATTCTGGCCGGACTTGCCAAGGTGATCCGCGCCCGTTTCCGCCTGTTCCGGCGCGTCAAGGCAATCACTGCCGAGGCGCAATGGTCGGGCAAGTTCCTGTCCGGATTTCCGGTCTTCTGCCTACTGTTCATTTTGGTGACTGATCCCGGGTACTATGACGACGTGATCGACCACCCCCTGTTCATCCCGCTCTGTTTCTTTGTGGGCATCATGCTGACACTGAACCTGATTGTGATGCGCGTTCTTACCAACATTAAGGTCTGAGGGCTTAGCAATGGAATTCCTGACCCAAATCAACGACCTGATCAAACAATACCTGGGCGAGTTCGGACCCCTGATCGTCATCGGCGTTCTGGGGCTTTTCATGATCCTGATCGCTGTTTCCCTGATGCTGAACCAGCCAGAGGATCCGCTGAAAAAGCTGCAGAAATCTACTGCTGCGCCCAAGTCCGATAAGAAGTCCAAGAAGGACAAGCTCCGCAATACCAGCCGCAACGAGCAGTTGCAGAAATTCGCAACCTTCCTTGAACCCCAGAACGAGGAAGAACTGTCCGCGATGCAGCTCAAGCTGCGTCAGGCCGGTTATCACTCGAAAGATGCGGTGAGGTTTTTCCATTTTGCTCAGTTTGCACTGGGCATTGTCGGAATTCTGGTCGGCGTATTGTTGGTTACGGTGCTGTCGGGCGGGCAGGAATTCACCGGCAGCCAGATGACAATTCGCGTTCTGATTCCATCGGCCGCAGGGTATTTCCTGCCCCGCTACTGGATCACCCGGCGCGTCGAAGAACGGAAAGAAGCGATCACAGCCGGCTTTCCCGACACGCTGGACCTTATGCTGGTCTGCGTCGAGGCTGGTCAGTCTCTGGATCAGGCCATCGTGCGGGTGGCCCGCGAGATGAGCGTTTCCTACCCGGATATCGCGCAGGAATTTGAAGTCGTCGCCCAGGAAATGAAGGCTGGTAAAGACAAGGACACCGTGTTGCGCGACTTCGGTACCCGCTGCGGCGTTCAGGATGTCAGCGCATTTGTGACCGTGATGATCCAATCGGCGACATTCGGTACATCCATCGCCGAAGCTCTGCGGGTTTATGCCAGCGAGATGCGTGACAAACGCGTGATGCGCGCGGAAGAGGCTGCGAACAAGTTGCCAACCAAGATGACACTTGCCACAATGATGCTGACGGTACCGCCTTTGCTGGTCATTCTGGTCGGACCTTCGGCAAAAGGGATCGCAGATTTTGCAGGCAATGCTGGCGGATAACAGCAAGACATCCAGCTTCAGGCGTATCCGCTTTGGGATACGCCACCTATTAAAGGCCGCCGTGGTGATCGCCATGGTGGCCTCTTGCACGGACGCGTCGGGTAATCTGGACGCCCCCGGAATTGATCCGAATGGACCGGGCGCGGACGAGCTTACGGTCGGAAATCGGCTGATGGCTGCCGGAGAATACGAATTGGCGTTGGATTCCTTTACCCGTGCCGCACTGGATCAGGGGATGACGTCGCAGATATTGACTTCGATGGGGACGGCTAACCTTGGACTCAGCCGTCTGGGACAGGCCGAAGCCCTGCTGCGCCGCGCTGTAAAAGCTGACCCCGAATGGTCTGTCGCGTGGAATAATCTTGGCGTTTTGCTGGTCGAAACGGGCGAATACCCAGAGGCCGCACAGGTCTTCAAACGCGCCTATGCGCTGGACAATGGCGAAAGTGACGCAATCCGCGACAATCTACGCTTAGCACTCGCAAAAATGGAAAATCCTGCTAATAATACAGCGGAAGAACAAGAATATACGCTGGAGCGGCAAGGCGACGGGCAATTCAAGCTGCGCAAGCTCCCATAAAACAGGCAAGAGCAGTAAAGGACGCAAAAATGCGCCAACAATTCTTGATTGCGCCGATGATGATGTGCGGGCTGATCCTGTCAGCCTGCGAAAAAGAGACTGAGGAAGAAAAAGTCGAACGCACCTATCAGGAGGTCAACGTCATTGACGAGACCAACCTGAGCGAAGTGCTTCTGACCGCTGCAGATCCGAATGAGGCCGTGACCTACTTTCAGGGTGCGGCAGCCAAGAACCCCGGCAGGATCGACCTGCAGCGCGGATTGGCGATTTCACTTGCCCGCGCGAAACGCACGACCGAGGCCGCCGCCGCCTGGAAAAAGGTGACGACCATGAAGGGCTCGGCAAGTGTCGACAAGGTCGAATATGCCGACGCCCTTGTGCGCTCCGGCAACTGGAGCCAGGCTAAATCTGTTTTGGATTCGGTACCGCCCACCTATGAAACTTTCAAACGTTATCGCCTTGAGGCGGTGGTGGCCGATTCCAGACAAGACTGGAAACGCGCGGATCATTTCTATGAAACCGCTGTCGGCCTGACCACGCGCCCCGGCGGAGTTATGAATAATTGGGGCTATTCCAAGTTGACCCGTGGCCAGTACGCCGAAGCCGAACGCTTGTTCAACGAAGCGATCCAGCAGGACAAATCCCTTTTCACCGCCAAGAACAACCTGGTTCTGGCCCGGGCCGCGCAGGGTAACTACAGCCTGCCGGTGGTGCCGATGACACAGATCGAACGCGCCATGCTGTTGAACACGATGGGGATTTCTGCGGTCAAACAAGGCGATGTGGCCACGGCCAAGAACCTTTTCCGCGAAGCCATCGCCACGCACCCTCAGCATTATGACGAGGCCGTCCGCTCGCTCCGCGCGCTTGAGGATGCTTGATTGATGAACATTCCCGCGAACGCGGCGCTGTTATTTCTGCCCTTCGTTCTGCCGATCTGCCTGTACGTGACCTTCACGGACTTGCGTGCCATGCGGATCAAGAACCAAGCGGTGTATGCGCTGTTCGCGGTGTTTGTTGTTTTCGGTCTGTTCGTTCTGCCACCATGGTCGACCGCGTGGTCGACCACAAATCTGGGCTCATTAACGATCTCGCTGCCGCCGTATGTCTGGCATCTGCTTAATATCATACCGGCGCTAGCGTTTGGCATCCTGTTCAACCTGATGCGCCAAATGGGGGCCGGAGACGCCAAGTTTCTGGCTGCAGCCTCGCCATTTATCTGGCCCGGCGATTATGTTCTGGTGATCCTTATTCTGACGACGATGAACGTGGCGGCTTTGGTAACTCATCGGGTCGCCAGCATCACGGGCCTGCGGAATTTTGCGCCAGATTGGAAAAGCTGGAGCAGGGCCAGACGCATACCTATGGGGCTTTCCCTGGGCGGCGCTCTCGCCCTCTATCTGGTTCTCGGTACTGTTTACGGCTCGTGAACTATCATTATGCCGCCTTGCCCGTGCCTTGGTGCTGACACAAAGCCGGGACAGATTTCACCGTAGTGGCCCTTTTCGGGGCCTTTGGCGCGAAAACTGGATAGACGGGCAACGCTCATGAATATGCAGACAACCACGGTAATGGCCCCCCCTGCCCCCAAGGGCTTGGGTGAAATGAAACTGCCCATAGTCATGATGCGCGACATCATGTTGAAGACGATCTTCCGCAAAAACGTGGACACCGTTTCCGAGATCGCCGCAGCTGTCTGCCTGCCAGGTTCTGTCACACAAGAACTGATCGACATGGCGCGCGAGCAAAAGTTGATTGAGGCCACCGGCACGCTGAACGCCAACAGCGGTAACGAGATGGGCTATCAGTTGACCGATGCCGGCAAAGCCCGCGCGTTGGACGCGCTGAGTCAATCTGAATATTTCGGCGCCATGCCCGTGCCGCTGGATGTCTATCGCGAACAGGTCAAGCGTCAATCGATCCGCAACATTCAGGTCACCCGAGACCAGCTGACAGGCGCGATGGGCCATCTCGTTCTGCCCGACAGCCTGCTGGACCACCTTGGCCCAGCAGTCAGCGCCGGCCGGTCGATCCTGATGTATGGCCCGCCGGGCAACGGTAAGTCTTCGATCTCGAACGGGATCAAGGATGCCTTGGGGGACAATGTCTATGTTCCCTATGCCATCGAATACGCCGGTCAGGTGATCACCGTTTATGACCCGATCGTGCACACCGCGGTCGAGCAGGAACCCGATGATCCCAACAGCCTGCGCCGCCGCAAACGGTTCGACACACGCTATGTTCAGTGCGAACGCCCGACCGTTGTTACGGGTGGTGAACTGTCTTTGAGCATGCTGGATCTGGTCTACAACCCCACAGCGCGGACCTATCAGGCTCCATTGCAGCTGAAATCGACTGGCGGCATTTTCATTGTGGACGACCTTGGCCGTCAGCAAGAGCCGCCGCAGGCACTGATCAACCGTTGGATTGTTCCCCTTGAAGAGAAAAAGGATATCCTCGGCCTGCAATCGGGTGAAAAGTTCGAAGTTCCCTTCGACACGCTGGTCATCTTCTCGACCAACTTCCACCCCAACGAAATCTTCGACCAAGCGGCTTTGCGCCGGATCTTCTTCAAGATCAAGATCGACGGCCCGAACCAAGAGAACTTCTTGAAAATCTTCGCGATGGTGGCCCGCAAACGCGGTATGCCGCTGGATGAGGCCGCACTGGTACATTTGCTGAAGGTCAAGTACCCGACCATCAACAATATCTACGCGAACTATCAGCCGATCTTCCTGATCGACCAGATGATCTCGATATGCGAATTTGAAGGCATTCCCTATCAGATGAGCCCCGACCTGATCGACCGCGCCTGGGCCAACATGTTCGTCAGGGAAGAAAAGATCATTCACTGACCCCCTGCAATTCTGATCCCGGGCGGGTAATCATGCGACCATGACGCAGATTCCCGCCCGGATTACCGATTGGTTTGCCGCCAAAGGCTGGTCGATCCACCCCCATCAACAGGACATGTTCAACCGGGCCTCGGACCCGGCGACGTTGCTGATCGCCCCCACCGGCGGTGGCAAGACCATGGCTGGATTTCTACCGACGCTGGCCGAATTGGCCAAAACAGAACATCACGGCCTGCACACCATTTATGTCTCGCCGCTTAAGGCGCTGGCCGCCGATATTCGCCGCAATCTGCGCGGCCCCGCCGATGAAATCGGCCTGCCCATCCGGATCGAGGACCGCACCGGGGACACCTCGGCCACGCAGAAGAAACGCCAACGTGTGGACCCGCCGCATATCCTGCTGACCACGCCGGAAAGCCTGGCCCTGCTGACCTCGTACGAAGACGCACCCCGGATGTTTGCAGACGTCCAGCGGGTGATCGTCGATGAAATCCACGCCCTAGCCGAAAGCAAGCGCGGCGATCAGCTGATGCTGGCCTTAGCGCGTTTACAATCCTTGTGCCCCGATCTGCGCCGGGTCGGTTTGTCAGCCACAGTCGAAGACCCCGATGCCATCGCGCGGTTTCTGGCCCGGCATCCCGACCCGTGCCAGATCGTTCAGGCCGATCCCGGCCCGGACCCCGACATTCGCATGCTGGAGACGCAGGAAATGCCCCCCTGGTCCGGCGGCGGCGCAGCCTATTCGATCCCGGCTGTGTTGGATCAGATCAAGCAGCACAGGACCACGCTGATCTTCCACAACACCCGTGCGCAGGCTGAGATTTTCTTTCACAACCTGTGGCTTGCCAACGAAGATGGCCTGCCTATCGGTATCCATCACGGCAGCCTGGACCGGCAACAGCGTGAACGAGTCGAGGCCGCCATGGTCCGCGGTGACCTGCGCGCCATCGTCTGCACCGGCTCTTTGGATCTGGGTATCGACTGGGGCGATGTCGATCTGGTGATCCAGATTGGCGCGCCAAAGAACGTCAAACGTCTGGTGCAGCGGATCGGGCGGGCGAACCACCGCTACAACGCGCCCTCCAAGGCGCTTCTGGTGCCTGCCAATCGGTTTGAGGTGGTGGAATGTGTCGCCGCGCTTGAGGCTGCCAAGGCGCATGATCTGGACGGTGATCCGCGCGGCCCCGGGCCGCGAGACGTACTGTGCCAGCATATCCTGATCTCGGCAGCCGCCGGGCCGTTCGACGCGGATACACTCTTTACCGAAATGACCGCCGCCGGACCCTATGCGCAGCTGAGCCGCGCTGAGTTCGACGCCTGCCTGGAATTCTGCGCCACCGGCGGCTACGCCTTGCGCGCTTATGATCGCTGGCAACGGCTGCAACAGCGCGCCGATGGCCGCTGGCAATTGCGCGACCCCCGCGCAGCACAGCGGATCCGCATGAATCTTGGCACCATTCAGGATACCGATACGCTCAAGGTGCGCTTAAAGCGCAATCGCGGAGGCAAACCATTGGGCGAAGTGGAAGAGGTTTTCGCAGCCTCGCTGACCCCCGGCGACACCTTTCTGATCGGCGGCCAGATCGTCCGTTATGAAGGCCTGCGCGAGATGGTGGTCGAAGTAAGCCGCCGCGCGGATCGCAAGCCAAAGGTTGCGGTGTTCTCGGGCACGAAATTCGCCACCTCCACGCAGCTGAGCGACCGCATCCTGCGCATGTTCGCGCAACCCGACTGGCCGCAGCTGCCAACGCACACAGCCGAATGGCTGGCCCTGCAGCGCGAGATATCCCGCCTGCCCCAACGCGACCGCCTGCTGATTGAGAGCTTTCCCAATGACGGGCGCGAAAACCTGTGTGTATACGGCTTTGCCGGGCGCAACGCACAACAAACGCTGGGCCTTCTGTTAACCAAACGCATGGAGGAAACCGGCCTTGCCCCGCTGGGTTTCGTCGCCACTGACTATGCCACCCTGATCTGGGGGCTGGACGCGGTGACCGACCCGCGCCCCCTGTTTCAGCTGGATACCCTACGCGATGGGCTTGAGACATGGCTGGCCAGTAACGCGGTGATGAAGCGTACCTTCCGCGCCTCGGCCACTATTGCTGGTCTGATCGAACGGAACACCGGCGGGCAACGCAAAAGCGGACGTCAGGCGACGTTTTCCTCGGATATTCTCTATGACACCTTGCTAAAATACGACCCCGACCACTTACTGATGCAGATCACCCGCGAAGAGGCTATGCGCGGGCTAGTGGATTTCGGGCGGATCGAGGCGATGATCGACCGCATTGGCGACCGGATTGACCTGCTGCGGCTGGACCGCGTGTCACCCCTTGCAGCACCGCTGTTCCTTGAGGTCGGCAAAGTGCCGGTCAAAGGCGCGGCCGAGGAACGCTTGTTAGCCGAGGAAAGCGCGCGGCTGTTGCAGGCCGCGGGGCTGGCGCCCGGCTGATACCACTTGCGCCCCAGATCGAAACACGCGAAGAACGGATCATGAACAGCATCGCGTTTTCCTTTGCCGGTCAAAGCCTCAGCGCTTTGGGGTCCGGAGCGCTCTGGTGGCCCGAGCAGAAGCTGCTTTGCGTCTCTGACCTGCATTTGGGCAAGTCCGAGCGCATTGCCCGGCGCGGCGGCCCCACCCTGCCACCCTATGACAGTCATGAGACCTTGACCCGTCTGGCTGACGACATCGCACACACTGTTCCGGATACCGTCATCTGTCTGGGCGACAGCTTTGACGATCTGGATGCCTTGGCAGCGATGGGCCTGGCTGAGAAACGGGACATCTCCGCGTTGCAGGCCGGCCGCCGTTGGATCTGGATTGAAGGCAACCACGACCCCGGCCCGATTGATCTGGGCGGGGCGCACCTGTCTGAATTCAGTACCGGCCCGCTGACCTTTCGCCACATCGCGCAGACTGAGGCACAGGCAGAGGTTTCTGGGCATTACCACCCCAAAGCCCGGCTGCGCACGCGCGGGCGTACGATCAGCCGTCCGGCATTTCTGGTCGACCAGACGCGACTGATCCTGCCCGCTTACGGCACTTACACCGGCGGATTACGCAGCTCAGAAGCCGTGTTGAACGCGTTGATGGACGATCGGGCGATGGCAATCCTGACTGGCCCTCAACCCCAGATCATCCCCATGCCCAGATGAGGCGGGTTACATGACGCCGTCCTGTTCCAGCATCGGTTTGTACTTTCGGCTGACCGGAACCAAGTCACCGTTCAGCAACCGAACAAAGGTCTTGCCGTCCTCACGTTCGACCCCGACGATTGCATTATCCACCACCCAGTGCGAACGGTGTGTGCAGTGGCCCGGCACCGGATCCATATCGGCAATCGCATCGGTAAAACGCGACCTGATGGTGAAGGTCCCCTCGGATGTGACAACATCAACGGCATGATCCCGGACCGTTAGGCGGTAAATTTGGCCTTGGAAGGTTTCCGGCAGACGCTTCGCCAACCGCGGTAATGCGGGCGCAGAGTCTTCCTGCAGCGCATCCGTCGGCTTGTGTCCTCGTACCAGCAGCAACCCGGTGACGAACAGCGCCCCGTAAGGCACCACCGAGAGCAAACCCGGGGCCTGTTGTCCATTGATGGTGATCAACAAGTAGGACAAAACCCAAAGGGAGGGAACGAAAAGAGCCAGATTGACCAGAACCAGCGCTGTGTCCCGCCAGGAAAAATGAACACCTGCAAACAACGTCCGCCCCACATGTCTGGCAGCCCATGTCACACACAAAGCCAGTGCCAAAACACCGACCCAGAACACCAGTCGTTGGGTATAGGTAAGGTCAATGGTTGAAAACGGCTGAAAAGCAGAGGCCAGCAAAGGCGGAAAGGCAAGGACAGCAATTACTTTGCGCAATGAGACCTCGGCCAGAAACAGACTCAGCGTTTTGTTCATACCTACTCAACAATAAGTCTACGGGTCCAGCACAAACCCCGGAGACTTGCAATATCACAACGTAACCGGCTGGATTCATGTGTTTATCATTGAACCCGATACATTCAAACCCCGAGATTTAAAACTTAACGCGAGGGGATTGAAACAATGAGGTCGAGGGGTGCCTCCACCCCTCGACCCAAAAAACTTACAATACGCTGATGATCAGGCGGTCAGGCCTTCGGGCTCTGGTAGGCCGTTAGCGCGGCAGCAGGCGGTCAGCGTATTGGCCAACAGACAGGCGATAGTCATCGGACCGACGCCACCCGGAACCGGAGTAATGGCACCTGCGCGTTCGGCGGCGCTGGCGTAGTCGACATCGCCAACCAGCTTGTTCTTGCCGTCACGCTCGATGCGGTTGATGCCCACGTCGATTACGGTGGCGCCTTCCTTGATCCAGTCGCCCGGCACCATCTCGGGGCGGCCAACGGCGGCAACGACGATGTCTGCGCGGCGGACAACATCCGGCAGGTCCTTTGTACGCGAATGCGCGATGGTCACGGTGCAGCTGTCACCCAGCAGCAGCTGCGCCATCGGCTTGCCCACGATGTTCGAACGGCCAATCACAACCGCGTCCATACCCGACAGTGAGCCGTGATAGTCGCGCAGCATCATCAGGCAGCCCAATGGGGTGCAGGGCACCATAGATTTCTGACCGGTGCCCAGCAGGCCCACGTTCGAGATGTGGAAGCCGTCAACGTCCTTGGCGGGATCGATCGAGTTAATCACCAGATCTTCGTTCAGGTGCTTGGGCAGCGGCAGTTGCACCAGAATGCCATGTACGGCCGGATCGTTGTTCAGCTTGTCGATCAGCGCCAGCAGATCCTCTTCCGAAGTTTCTGCATCCAGCTTGTGCTCGTACGAGTTCATGCCGACTTCGACGGTCTGCTTACCCTTCGAACGGACATAGACCTGGCTGGCCGGGTCTTCGCCCACCAGAACCACAGCCAGACCGGGCGTGATGTCGTTTTCCTCTCTTAGCTTTGCAACCTGATCGGCCACTTGCGCGCGCACCTTCGCCGCAAAGGCCTTACCGTCGATAACCTGGGCTACCATCCTGTGATCCCTTCTTTCCAAAAAACGGATCGGGCGCAAGGCGCCCGGGTGTTCAATCGGGGCCGAGCACGCGTTCTTCGCGGGCGATCGACCAGTCAATCAGAATGCGCCAAAGCTGCTCGGCAAGATCGGGGTCCATCCCCAGTTCACCGGAACTCGTGCGCACGCGCTGCACCACGTCTTCGACACGATCCGGAATACGGGCCGGCAGGCCCTCGCCGGGTTTCAGCTGCGAAGCGCGATCAATGTAACCTGCGCGCGTCACCAACATTTCAATCAGTTGGCGATCCAGCTTGTCGATCTGAACGCGCAATTCCTGCATCGATTGGCAATCTTGCGGCGGTGTCAGAGTGGGCATTGCGATCTCCTCATGGCCCGGGGATATCCCCGGACCACGAGATGTCCTATTCGGCGGCTTAGAACAAGCCCTCGATCTGACCTTCTTCGTTGAGACGGATTGTCTCAGCTGCAGGTTTACGGGGCAGACCGGGCATGGTCATGATCTCGCCGCAGACAACCACGATGAAGCCGGCACCTGCGGACAGGCGAACTTCACGCACCGGAACCGAGTGGCCGGTGGGCGCGCCGCGCAGCGACGGGTCGGTCGAGAACGAGTACTGGGTTTTCGCCATGCAGACCGGCAGGTTGCCGTAGCCAGCGTCTTCCCACTCGCGCAGCTGGTTGCGGATTTTGTTGTCGGCCAGAACCTCGTCGGCGCGGTAGATGCGCTTGGCGATGGTTTCGATCTTCTCGAACAGCGGCATTTCGTCGGGGTAGATCGGCGCGAAGTTCGCGGTGCCACCTTCTACGATTTCGACAACTTTTTCGGCCAGCGGCGCCGAGCCGTCCGAGCCCAGTTCCCAGTGACGCGACAGAACCGCTTCAACACCGTGATCGGCGCAGTAGCTCTTAACCGCTTCAACTTCGTCATCAGTGTCAGTGACAAAGTGGTTGATGGCGACAACAACCGGAACACCGAAGGACTTCACGTTCTCGATGTGACGGCCCAGGTTGGCGCAACCGCTGACCACGGCGTCGACGTTCTCGGCACCCAGATCGGCTTTGGCAACGCCGCCGTTCATTTTCATCGCGCGCACGGTGGCAACCAGAACAACGGCCGACGGTGCTATGCCTGCTTTGCGGCATTTGATGTTCATGAACTTCTCGGCACCCAGATCAGCACCGAAACCAGCTTCGGTTACGACATAGTCAGCGACTTTCAGAGCGGTTTTGGTCGCGATGACCGAGTTACAGCCGTGCGCGATGTTCGCGAAGGGGCCGCCGTGGACGAAGGCCGGGTTGTTTTCCAGCGTCTGCACCAGGTTGGGCTGCATTGCGTCTTTCAGCAGAACGGTCATTGCGCCTTCTGCTTTGATATCGCGGCAGTAGACCGGTGTCTTGTCACGGCGGTAAGCAACGATGATGTCGCCGAGACGCTTTTCCAGGTCTTTCAGGTCGTTTGCGAGGCAGAGGATCGCCATAACTTCGGATGCAACGGTGATGTCAAAACCTGCTTCACGCGGGAAGCCGTTCGATACGCCACCCAAGCTAGCGGTGATCTGACGCAGAGCACGATCATTCATGTCGACCACACGACGCCATGCAACGCGGCGTACGTCGATTTCAGCTTCGTTGCCCCAGTAGATGTGGTTGTCGATCATCGCCGACAGCAGCGAGTGAGCCGAGGTGATCGCATGGAAGTCACCTGTGAAGTGCAGGTTCATTTCTTCCATCGGAACAACCTGCGCGTAGCCGCCACCTGCTGCGCCGCCCTTCATGCCGAAGTTCGGGCCAAGCGAGGCTTCGCGGATACAGATCATCGCGTTTTTGCCGATGCGGTTCAGGCCGTCTCCCAGACCAACGGTGGTAGTGGTTTTACCTTCGCCCGCTGGGGTCGGGTTGATCGCGGTAACCAAGATCAGCTTGCCATCTTCGCGGTCCTGAACCGAGTTGATGAAGTCCTGGCTGACTTTCGCCTTGTCGTGGCCGTAGGGCAGCAGATCGGCGGAATCGATGCCGATCTTGGCACCGATTTCCTGAATCGGCTTTTTGTTCGCTTCGCGGGCGATTTCGATATCGGATTTATAGCTCATTGGGCAGGGTCCCTGATTGAATGCCGTGCAAAACCGACATGGAACGTCGGCGCTGGGCAATCCATACAGTTGTGTACCGAACAGATGGCTGTGGATTCCGACATAATTATGCCGCGAAACGGCGTAGCGTCATTTCAGCCGTTTCAGATCGGAAACGAGCGCCCCTTATGGTGCCCACGCCCTTTGGTCAGGAACAAATAGGCTCATGCGTTCGCCCAGCTTCAGTTCACCTGGCCGTTCGACCCAAGCGGTAACGCCTCGTCGTCCTTTAGCCGCCGGTTTGAACGCAGCGCCGTGCCCTGGATAGTCTGCCTCAACCTCGCGGCCAGGGATCACGCAAGGGCGGTTTTCCATATCAACTGTGATGGTGACACCGCTTGCGGCCTGCAACCGTGACGAAGGCGGAATATGGGTAAAGTCGGGGATGCCCCGCAGCACGATGCTGACACCCAAAAAAGACGGGTCCAGTTGAGGCAGTTTCATCTCATGTGCGGTCGCTTCGATCTCTTCCGCGGAAAGTACTGAAAGCTGCCGGACATTGCGGATTTCCGTGCCCCGCGGGTAGAGGTTCGTCATTCGCACGCATGAGGCCCGGTTTACCCCTTCATGCCGCGCACCGCGATCCCCGGCAAAGCCCAATTCCAGTGAATTGACCGCCTTGGCTCGGATCGATCCACCTGCGGGCACATGGCCCAGCCAGACAACTTCACCCTTGAATTCGGTCTCTCGCATCACCGGCATTTTTGCCCCTTTCTGTGTCGGTCTTGTCGCCCGGCAGTAGAGGGGAGTCGGCACTGATTGGAAAGAAAAAAGACCCGGGACTAAGCCCGGGTCTTGTATGTTTATGCCGAAGGTTCCGGCTCCATCCCGCCATCGGGAGGAGACTTCTTGACCTTGGTCTTCGGGATCGCCGTCACGCTGGGCGCACTGCCTTCATCCGGCTTGTCACCCTCGTCGTCACCCTCGCCGGGTGATTCACCGTTCATGACGCGTTTGATCTCATCCCCGGTCAGGGTTTCGTATTCCAGAAGACCTTGCGCCAAACGCTCCCATTCCTCGTTCTTCTCGGTCAGGATCTGGTGGGCGCGTTCATAGCCCTGCTGGATCAGGCGCTTCACCTCTTCTTCGATCAGCTCTTTGGTATGAGCCGAAACCGAAAAGCCTGCGGTGTTCCCCTGATAACCTTCGTGGGCTTCCGCGTAGTCGATATTGCCAACCTTGTCCGACATACCCCAGCGCATCACCATGGCGCGTGCCAACTGGCTGGCTTGCATGATGTCGCCCGCCGGGCCGTTCGAAACGTGATCTTCACCGTACTTGATGACCTCGGCAGCCTTACCGGCCATGGTCATGGCCAGCTTCTGCTCGCACTCATCACGGTGATAGTTCAGGCGGTCCATTTCCGGCAGCGAGACAACCATACCCAGCGCACCGCCGCGCGGGATGATCGTCGCCTTGTACACCGGATCGCACAGTGGCAGCTCCAGACCAACAACTGCGTGACCAGCCTCGTGGTATGCGGTCTTCTCTTTCTGATCTTGGGTCAGCACCATCGAACGGCGCTCGGCCCCCATCATCACCTTGTCCTTCGCGTTTTCGAAGTCTTCCATGGTAACAAAGCGGCGACCTACACGTGCAGCCATCAGCGCGGCCTCGTTCACGAGGTTCGCCAAATCAGCGCCCGAGAAACCTGGAGTACCGCGCGCAATGATGCGCAGATCGACATCGGGGCCCAGCGGCGTCTTACGCGCGTGAACGCCCAGAATCTTCTCACGGCCTTTGATGTCCGGGTTGCCAACGGTCACGTTGCGGTCGAACCGGCCCGGACGCAGCAGCGCGGGGTCCAGAACGTCTTTACGGTTGGTCGCGGCCAGAATGATCACGCCTTCGTTGGCCTCGAACCCGTCCATCTCGACCAGCAACTGGTTGAGGGTCTGTTCGCGTTCGTCGTTACCGCCCCCGTAGCCAGCGCCACGATGGCGACCCACGGCGTCGATCTCGTCGATGAAAACGATACAGGGTGCATTCTTCTTAGCCTGTTCGAACATGTCGCGCACACGGGATGCACCCACACCAACGAACATCTCAACAAAGTCGGAACCTGAGATGGTGAAGAACGGAACACCCGCCTCACCCGCAATGGCACGGGCCAGCAGCGTTTTACCGGTACCCGGAGGGCCAACCAGTAGCGCACCCTTGGGAATCTTGCCGCCCAGGCGGCTGAATTTCTGCGGGTTGCGCAAGAATTCGACGATCTCTTCCAGCTCTTCCTTAGCCTCGTCGATGCCTGCAACGTCGTCAAACGTCACGCGACCATGCTTTTCAGTCAGCATCTTGGCCTTGGACTTGCCAAAGCCCATCGCGCCGCCTTTGCCGCCGCCCTGCATGCGGTTCATGAAGTAAATCCACACACCGATCAGCAGCAGGAAGGGCAGCAACGTGATCAGGAAGGACTGAAAGCCCGATTGCTGTTGCTTCACCGCCTGAACAGGAATGTCTTCCTTGATCAGCAGCTGGGTGACCTCGGCATCGCCAGGCTTGATAGTGACGTAGTTTGCGCCGCTTTGGGTGGTATAGCGAATCTGCTCACCATCCAGCGTCACATTCTTGACTTCGCCGCTTTCAACAGCGGTTACGAAGTCGGAATAGGTTTTTTCATTGCTCTGAAGTGTTCCGCCCTGACCGCTGAAAAAATTGAACAGTGCAAGGATCAGCAGAAACAGAACGACCCAGAAGGCGATGTTACGAGCGT
This sequence comes from Ruegeria sp. ABF4_144, assembly GCF_056160045.1. Taxonomy (NCBI): domain Bacteria; kingdom Pseudomonadati; phylum Pseudomonadota; class Alphaproteobacteria; order Rhodobacterales; family Roseobacteraceae; genus Ruegeria; species Ruegeria sp. ABF4_144. The sequence continues at coordinate 728,167 of NZ_JBSWWK010000001.1, read as the reverse complement.
TGCCCAAGGAAAATCTCCCAAAAGGTTTCGGCAGATGGGGACCTGCCGGGTTGCTCTATAAAATAGAGATGATTCAAGCATGTTCAATGCGATAAAAGAGAAGAGTAAAACTCGGGTCTTTGCGGCGCGAATTTTGCGGTCCAACCGTTTGAATAGTCGGCCAGAGGAGCCGCGAGCAGGTTTTCCCCGCTCCAGACGGCCGGAGTGGACAACAGCGCCTGACGCGGTTTGCCCATAGCCCGCCACCCAGGCACCTGCGGCAAGCCGGCCTCTGCCAGTGTGCGGATTTTGACACCTGCGGTCTGCGGCCCGGACAAAATCCACCGGTTGTCCCAGACCTCTGACGGTGCAGCGGTTTCCGTCGCAACTGCGTTTAGTTCCCTGCAAAACCACATATTATCCTTGTGCGAGATCAGCAGACACCCCGCGAGGGTCAGCGTATGCCCTTCGTCAACGGCGGCCACGGCCTGATCAACGGCCGCGCCGCGCGGCGGATAACCATTCCCCGCAATCCAGGCGATGATGCCGACGACCAACCGCCTTTGGATTTCCGTTGGCAGCAGCCTGAACCCATTGCGGTCGATACAGATGTCACCGCCGTCTACTTTTGCAAGCTTCCGCGCGGATTCTTGCGTGTAGAGCGCCAGCGCCTCACGCGCTTGTGCAAGGTTTTCAGCGACCCGGGCCAGAGAATGGGCCGAAATCCCGAGCTCTCCAAGCCAAGTCAACGCCTCGCGCGCCTTGATCCGGTCAAATTTCTGGTCCTGATTCGAAGGGTCTTCGATCCAGCCCTCTCCAAGCTCAGAAAGGTAATCCCGCAGGCTTTGCCGCGTGATCCCCAACATCGGGCGAAGCAACGTGACGCCGTTGTGATCCCGCGCGTAGGGCATGCCTGAAAGGCCGCTAACGCCGGCCGTCCGCCCCAAACGCATCAATACCGTTTCGGCCTGATCGTCCTCGGTGTGACCCAAAGCGATCACTGGAATGTCGTGGCGCTGCGCCCAGTCGGCCAACAGACGGTATCTCGCCTGCCGCGCCTGATCCTGCAGATTTCCCGATCCATCCCAGCCTTGCCACAGCAGCGTCTCGTGGGGGATGCCCAAACGCGCGGCCCGCTCGGCCACCTGATCGGCCTCGGCAGACGCTTCGGGACGCAAACCGTGATCTACCGTCGCGGCAAACAGCCGAATTGGTTCACTTTGTGTGATTTCGTGCAACAGGTGCAGAAGAGCAACCGAATCTCCCCCGCCAGACACCGCGACACCCAATCGCTGCGGCAGCCGGTCAGGCAGCCGCGCGCGGAGTTTGGATCGAAGCGTATTGCCCTGATCGGTCAAGAACAGCCCAGCGACGCCATTTCCTGCGTGGCAGCGGCTACGGTGGCCGAGGACGGAAAACGCACGCCAACCTCGGACAAGGTGATGCAGGCCTGATCGGTCTGACCCAAGCGCCCCAATGCGGCACCCAGTTCAAACAGGGCCTCGGGCGCGAAGACACCTTCGGAGTCACCTGTAAAGCTGGCCAGGAACGCCCGCGCAGCCTCACGCGTATCGCCAAGACCTTCCAGCGCCTGTCCGCGTTTCAAATTGGCTTCGGGCGCAAGGGGGCTGCCAGGGTATGAAGCCTCGAACTGCGCAAACTGATCGGCGGCGGCCTGAAAGTTTCCTTCGGCCAAAGCCTGCGCTGCAACATCGAAATCTGCCTGTTCACCTACCGCCAATTCTCCCTGTTCGATTACCGGAGGGGTCGTTGGTGTTGCAGGTGCTGCTGCGGTGATCTGAGCATCTCCGCCAAGGGTTGAGGTTTCACCCAATGTGCTCAGATCGCCACCTTCCAGCTCGACCAGACGGAACTCGAGATCACCGATACGGTTGGTTCCGTCCGTCACGATATTCTGCACCCGCTGGTTCAGCTGTTCGGTCTGGCGCGTCAGGCGCTGCAATTCGGCCTCGATGGCGTCTACCCGTTCCAAAACGGAACTGCCGGACAGGTTCGGGGCCGGAGAGCCCGTGGTCGAAAACTCACGCTTCAGACGCTGAACTTCCACATGCAGCACCGTCAGCTCCTGCCGGATATCCGCCAGAGTTTGCTGATCCTGTGCTTGTGCCATGCCAGCGGTCGCGACAACCGCGGCCAGAACCCATCCTGCAACTTTCATCGTCTTACCCCAAGGTTGAACCGGTCAGCACCGTCACCGCACGGCGGTTCTTGGAATAGCAATCCTCGGTGCTACAAATCTCGATCGGGCGTTCCTTGCCATAGCTGACGGTGGTCAGACGGTTGCCCGCCACCCCGCGCGAAATCAGAAACTCACGCGCGGCATTGGCCCGGCGTGCGCCCAAGGCGAGGTTGTATTCGCGGGTGCCCTGCTCATCCGCATGGCCCTCGATTGTTGCCACGTAGTCCGGATTTGCCATCAGCCAATCGGCCTGCCCCTGCAGGATCTGTTGCGCCTGCGGCGTCAGTGTCGACTGATCTACCGCGAACAACACTCGGTCGCCGATGGTTTGCTGGAAATAGGCCGGCGAGCGCGGATCGCTGGGCGAGCCCGGCTCAATCGCACCGTTCGCGCCATTCCCAAACCCGCCACCCAATGCAGACGGATCGTTGTTGGTACATGCGGCCATCACGCTCAGCGTGCCCAAGGCCAGGATTTTGCCCAATACGTTCATTTCAAGTGCCTCGTTGATTTATCGGTTTATTGCCGTCTCTGTAGCACAGTGCAGGATTTTTGTGAACTTTTCCAAGCCCCTGCCCCGATCAATTCTGTAATGGCCCCCATGACGGGTCGCTGCCACCATCCGGCGTACGCACCGGGCGCAGGTTCCGCCCTGAGATATCAACCGAATAAAGCGACGCCCGGCCACTGGCTCCCTGCGTTTCGCGAGTGAACATGATAACCCGACCGTTGGGCGACCACGTGGGGCCTTCGTCCAGGAACGACGAGGTCAGCAGGCGTTCCTCACTGCCATCAGTGCGCATAACGCCGATATGGAACCGGCCCTTGTTCTGCTTGGTAAAGGCGATCAAGTCCCCGCGCGGCGACCAGACCGGAGTACCATAGCGGCCCGCGCCAAAGCTGATCCGGGTCGCCTCACCCCCATTTGCGGGCATGATGTAAAGTTGCGGCGTACCGGAGCGGTCGCTTTCGAATACGATCCGTGACCCATCCGGCGAATAGCTGGGCGCCGTTTCAATCGCTGGTGTGTTGGTCAGGCGCACACTTTGCCCCGAAGCGATATCCATTTTCCACAGATCAGTATTGCCGCCCTGAATCAGCGAATACACAATTGACCGACCGTCCGGAGAAAACCGGGGCGAAAAACTCATCGTGCCGTCTTGGGTTTTCAGCTCGGTCCTGCGGACGCGGTCCACGTCCAGAACATAGATGCGCGGTTGGCCGGTTTCATAACTGGTATACAGCAACCGGTCGCCAGTGGGCGAAAACCGCGGGGCCAGAACGATGGCAGCGCTGTCAGTCAGGTACTGCACATTCGCACCGTCATAGTCCATGATCGCCAGCCGCTTCAGGCGTTGGTTCTTTGGGCCGCTTTCGGATACAAACGCCACGCGGCTGTCAAAATAGCCGCCCTCGCCGGTGATCCGACTATAGACCTGATCGGCCACCTTATGCGCCATACGCCGCCAGCCGTCGGTGGTGCCCGCAAATTGCAGACCATTGCCCAGTTCCTGCCCCGAGAACACGTCCCACACCCGGAACCGCACCGTCAAGCGGTTGCCCGAAACGTTAACGGCACCCGTCACCAGCGCATCGGCATTGATAGCCTTCCAGTCCGCGAACTGAACCGGGGCCTCGAAACTGCTAACCCGACTGATGAACGCGTCCGACGAGATTTCGCGGAACAGCCCGGTGCCGGTCAGATCGGCCGCAACGACCCGAGAGATGTCGTTGGCGTATTGCGTGGCCGCTGGCCCATCGGGCACAAAGTTCGGCACGGCAAAGGGCAAGGGTTCGATGATCCCGTCTTTCAGTTCCAGCCGCAGCGGTTCATTCTGGGCGTGTACCGGTGCTGCCAAAATCGTCAGGCCTAGCAACAGACTGGTCAGAAATCTCATCATTTGATCCGCATCCTCTCGGGATTGAATGTAATCTCAATATCTTTCCACTGATCATATTTGTCAGCAGGTAAGTCATATCCTCTGGCACCGCAGCGCAATATTGCTCGCCGGGCGGCCTCATAGGCCTGTTTTGCAGACACTTCTGTGCCGCCAGAGCTGTCGATCATACGCAGGCTGTTGCCAACGACCTTGCCATCAGGTGTGAGTGAAAAGCCAACAACCACAATCGTTTGCAATGCATCCGTGGACAAGGACCCTACATTCCAACACTGCGACACGGCCAGACGCATGGCGTCTTTCTCTCCGCTGGTCAAAGGCGGGCCAGACGGCGCGTTGCTCTCTTGCAAAGCTTCAGCCAACGCATCTTCAACCGCGTTTTCGTCAACCTGTTTCGGAGGCGTCGGCTCCTGCTCTTCGGCCACTTCGGTCTGCGGCTGAGGTGCAGGGCGGTTCGGCCTCACCCGCGGCCGCGGAGAGGTGCGCGGGGCGTTATCCTTGGTCTCTTCGGCCTCGGTTACGATCTCATCGGTCGCCTCTTCCGGGGCGGTCTGATCCTGCTGTTCCTGCTGAGTCTCGGCGCCCTCATCCAGCGACACGGCGGGTGTTTCCACATCATCCGGCTGCGCTTCGGGTGGCGGTGGTGCGATGGGTTCCGGCGCCACTTTGTCCGCGGGACGCGGCTGCGCCTCGGGGCCCGGAGGCACCGGCAACACCTCGGTCACTGGTTCGGGTTGCTCAAGCGTCGGAGGTTCCTCGACCACTTCTGGCTCGGGTGGTTCCTCTACCGGATCGGGCACCGGATCGGGTTCCGGTTCCGGGGGGGTCACAACCTCGGGAGGGGTCAGTTCCTCTTCTGCCGGCGCGGGCGGGGTTACTTCGTCTTCTGGTGTCTCGGGTTGTTGCAAGGCTGTTGGGGTTGTCACCTCGGGAGCGTCCCGCTGTGCGGTCATCGCATCGAATTGCTCACCCGTGACCACCGACACCTCCTGCACCGCCATAGGCAGGGGTTCGGACCGGAACGTACCGCCGAAAAAAGCCCATCCGATCAAAACGACGTGGGCAACTGCCGAGATCTTGGTGCCGGTGTCCACCGTGCGGCCTCACTCTCCACCTTCTTCCAGCGTCGGACCACCGGTGTCAGTCACCAGGCCGACATTGGAAAACCCACCTGCGTTCAGCGCGCCCATGATCTGCATCACCTGTGCGTAAGGGATCGCCCCATCGGCCCGCAGGAACACGCGGTCACTGCTGCGTTCTGACGCAATCGCTCGCAATTTGCCAATCAACTCTTCCCGCACAACATCCGTGGTCTGAATTTGCACCCGACCGTCCGAGGTCAGTGTGATGGTCAGCGGTTCCTCGTTGTCGCCCGGCAAAGCGCTGGCCGCAGTTTTCGGCAAATCCACAGGCACCCCGACTGTCAGCAGCGGGGCCGCCACCATGAAGATAATCAACAACACCAACATAACGTCGACGAATGGCGTTACGTTAATCTCGGCCATCGGCTGCGCGCGGCCACGACGCCGCCCGCGCCTGCGTCCGTTGCCGCCACCGTTCTGCTGAACCGCCGCACCCATGTCAGCTGTCCAACTGGCGCGACAGGATAGTTGCGAACTCGTCGGCAAAGGCTTCATAGCCGTTGACGATCCGGTCGCTGTCCGCGCTGAGCTTGTTGTAGAAAATAACCGCCGGAATCGCTGCCAGCAGGCCCAGACCGGTGGCTAGAAGGGCCTCGGCAATACCGGGGGCCACAACAGCCAAGTTGGTATTCTGTTGCTCGGCAATTTCGATAAAGGCGTTCATGATGCCCCAGACGGTGCCGAAGAGGCCAATAAACGGCGCGGTCGAACCCACTGTTGCCAGAATGGACAGGCCCTTTTGCAAGCCCTCAGCTTCTTTCGCGATGGCCACATCCATCGAGCGGTCAATCCGCGCCGTAGCCCCGGCAATCAACCCGCCATCGGTGCGGTGAGACCGCCGCCATTCGATCATCCCGGCGGCAAATATCTTTTCCGAACTGCCGTCAGGCTGAGTGCCAATCTGTTCAAACAGTTCATCAAGAGGATTCCCGGACCAGAAGCTTTCATCAAACCCCTGCGCCTCACGTCTGGCTGCGCGGTAGTTTATCAGTTTCTGAATGATAATCGCCCAGGACCAGATCGATGCGCCAACCAGCATCAACATCACCAGTTTGACGATAAATGTTGCGCGGGCATACAGCCCCCACATGGAGAAATCGATCTCCTGCGCCAGCGCCAGCGTTTCAGCTTCCATGAACCTGCTCTTTTTTGCCTGATGGCCGTTGGTTTGGCCTTGTTTTGCCAAACGCTAACCCAGATGGTCCTGAAAAGCCAACAGAACCACCCCAACGCCGCAATTTGTTACAACAATGCGCGAATCTCTGCCGGAAGACGCACCGGTTTGCCCTGCGCATTCATGCAAACAGCCGTGACGGTAGCGCGAAAAATCTCGGTTTCGCCGCGTTTTACCAACTGTCCCATGGTCAGCCGAACGCCCGAACGCGAAATGAACCAGGTCTCAATGGTCAGTTCATCCTCGAATTTTGCCGTTGCCAGATAATCCGCCTCGATCCGTCGTATGACCCAGACAACGCCGTCGTCACGCATGGCATTCTGATCATTGCCAAGACGACGTACGTAATCCGACCGGGCGCGCTCGATATATTTCAAATAATTCGCATGATAGACCACGCCGCCCATGTCGGTGTCTTCGTAATACACCCTGACCCGATAGATGTGCGTGTCTTGCGCTTGGGTGTTTTCGGCCATGGTTACAAATCCGGTTATTCAATCCGCTTAAATCATCGGGCTCGGACGAGCCCCCCCCTCAACAGATGCACCCGCGGTCGCGGTCGTGCAATCCCTGCGAGACTACAAAATTCGGCGCACACGGTTCTCGGTATCGAAATCCTGCCCTTTGCCGACTAACCTGCCAAAATTGGATTGTGAACGTAACAGGTGATTGAATGGCCGAACCCCAAGGAAAAGAGAGCAAATTTTCGCTTCCCGTTCTGCAGGGAATCCTGCCGGTCAATCGCGCTACCCTGCCGGCCGAAGTTCTGGCCGGACTGACCTTCGCCTGCCTCGCAATCCCCGAAGTCATGGGCTACACCAAAATCGCTGGCACCCCTGTGGTGACGGGGCTCTATACGATCCTAATCCCGATGGCTCTGTTCGCTTTGTTCGGATCGTCGCGGCACCTTGTGGTGGGGGCGGATTCTGCCACAGCCGCGATCACGGCGTCGGCACTGGCGGGCATGGCCGTGTCTGGGTCGTCCGAGTATCTGGCGCTGGCCTCCTTGCTGGCCCTGATGGCGGCGGTGTTGTTGATCGCCGCGCGCATTGTTGGCCTTGGGTTTCTGGCGGATTTCCTATCGCGTACGGTTCTGGTCGGCTTTCTGACCGGTGTGGGCATACAGGTGGCCACCGGCGAGATTCCCGGAATGCTGGGGATCGAGGGCGCGGGCCACGGCACAATTACCAAGCTCATAGACGTCGCGCGGCATTTCAGCCAGACCCACTGGCCGACAGTGGCGGTGTCTGCGGCCGTGTTGGCGGTTGTGATCGGGTGCAAAAGGCTGTCACCCAAACTTCCCGGGCCCCTCTTCGCCATACTGGGCATCATTCTGTGTAGCTGGGCCTTTCAGTTCAGCGCATCCGGCATTGGCGTATTGGGAACGGTTCTAGGCGGACTGCCCGCCCTGTCGATCCCCGATGTGGATTGGAGCTGGTCGCTGTTCAAACAGCTTCTACCCACAGCGCTGTCGATCTTTGTGGTCATCCTGGCACAAAGCGCGGCGACCTCTCGCGCCTATGCCGCTCGCTATGATGACAAGTTCAGCGAAAACACCGACCTCGTCGGGCTGGGGCTGGCCAATCTGGGCGCGGCCTTTACCGGAACCTTTGTGGTCAACGGCAGCCCCACCAAGACCGAAATGGTCGCCAGCGCGGGCGGGCGCAGCCAGATCGCGCAGCTAACGACGGTTGCCATTGTCCTCGTGGTAATCCTGTTTCTGACTGGCCCACTGGCGTTTCTGCCGAACGCGGCACTGTCAGCTGTAGTATTCCTGATCGGCGTCAAACTCATAGACCTCAAGGGCCTTGCTGCCATCTACCGCCAGGCGCGGTCCGAGTTCTGGATTGCAATCGCCACCGCCGCCGTGGTGGTTCTGGTGGGCGTCGAGCAAGGGATCATTTTTGCAATGGTCCTGTCACTGATTGACCACACGCGCCGCGGTTACCGGCCCAAAAACGCTGTAATCGTCAAAAGCGACGATGGAGGGTGGCGGTCGAAACCCATCACTGCCCCTAACCAGTTTGATCCGGGCCTTGTGATCTATCGTTTTTCCCACAGCCTGTACTATGCCAACACCCAACGCCTGTCGGATGAGGTCGCGGCCATCGTCGACCAATCCGATCCACCGCTGCAGTGGCTTTGTATCGAAGCGTCCGCCGTGGATGATATCGACTTTACCGCAGGCTACACGCTGCGCAGCATTCACGACCTGCTCAAGCCCAAAAACATCAAACTGGTTTTTCTGCTGGTCGAACCCAATGTCCGCAAAGAGCTTGATCGCTACGGTGTCACCGATCTTGTCGGCCCCGAGGCTTACTTTGAAAGTGGCACTGATCTGGTTAAAGCGTTTAAGCGAGCGAATAGCCCGCCCAGCTAACCCTTATTGCAGCGGCTGCATTCGCGCAAAGAGCCGCAACGCATGAGAGCCATCCTGCGCTGCCCCGGGCAAAACCGGATCGTATGCGGCCCGGATCAGCTCAGCGATGTCGGGGCGCAAAACCGTTGTATCTCCGGCCACGGCCAGCGGTGACTGAGACCGAAACGCGGTATCCGACCACAACAGAATGGTCTGCACCACCTGGCTGAGCGCCAGCGTTTCAGCAGGTACTTTGGACATCTCTTTGTCCATCCGCAAAAAAACAAAGGCCGCGCGGATCGTACCATCGTCCTCGAACCGGAAGACGCGGTATTGGTTGGCATCCGCGGCGACCAAGCGCTCTACCAGAGGCCCGAGATCGGGGATCAGCCGGTCCAAGTCAGGGACTTCCAGCAGCTCCTGCCAATCGCGAAAGAAGAACACCATGCAATTGGCGCCAAGTTCCGGGTCGGTCTCAGCCATCTTGTGGCAGGCCAACGCCACTACGGCTTCGAACGCGCCCTTGACGGTGGCCAGCGTTTCATCCTGAACGCCAAAGACGATGGGCACGATGGGGCGCCCCCAGCGAGCGAACAGAAAATCACCGCTTTCGCGGGTAAACAACGCCTGGATGTCTTCGGGTGTCACGCCCTGTCCTTTATCTATTCGAACAAACTCTCGCCAACGGCATAAAATCTCTGACGCCCGGCTTCAACCAAACAGATCGCTTTGGCCCCTCGGAGCGGCCATGCCCAGATGCGTCCACGCCTTTTTCGCCAGCATCCGTCCGCGTGGCGTGCGTTGGATCAAACCCTGCTGAAGCAGATAGGGCTCGATCACCTCTTCCAGCGAATCCCTGCTTTCCGAGAGGGCCGCTGACAGGGTTTCGATCCCTACCGGTCCGCCAGCGTAATTCTCGGCAATCAGCTTCAGATACCGCCGGTCAGCGCCATCCAGACCCAAATTGTCGACGCCCAGCCGGGTCAGCGCCCCGTCTGCCAATTCGCGCGTGATCCGCCCGTCGCCTTCGACGATGGCGAAATCCACCACCCGGCGCAACAATCGGCCAGCAATTCGGGGTGTACCGCGTGACCGACGAGCGATTTCTCTCGCGCCGTCATCGTCAGCGGGCGCTCCCAGCTTGCGGGCGTTGCGGGTGACGATCTCATGCAATTCTTCAACCGTGTAAAACTGCAGGCGCGTCGGAATACCGAACCGATCCCGCAAGGGCGTCGTCAACAGGCCCATCCGCGTGGTCGCACCGACCAGAGTAAATGGCTGCAACTCGATCCGGACGGTGCGCGCGGCGGGGCCTTCGCCGATCACCAGATCCAGCTCAAAATCCTCCATCGCCGGATACAGCACCTCTTCGACCGCCGGGTTCAGGCGGTGAATTTCGTCGATAAACAGCACATCCCGCGATTCAAGATTCGTCAGAATAGCAGCCAAGTCCCCCGCCTTGGCCAGCACGGGCCCCGAGGTCATGCGGAAGTTCACCCCCAGCTCGCGCGCCATGATCTGCGCCAGCGTCGTCTTCCCAAGCCCCGGAGGGCCGTGGAACAGCGTATGGTCCATCGCCTCGCCCCGCTGGCGGGCGGATTGGATAAATATGCGCAGGTTGGCACGCGCTTCGGCTTGACCGATAAACTCATCCAGCCCCTGCGGACGCAGCGCGCGGTCATTGTCCTCGGGCATGGGCTCGGGGCGCAGGGTGGGATCGGCGTCTACCATTCAGTCAGCCTTTCGGTGCAAGCAATTTCAGCGCCGCGCGTATCAGATCAGCCTCACCGGCATCGGGCAGGCTGGCCGCCGCTTCGGCCACGGCGGATGCAGCGTCAGACGGTCCATACCCCAGATTGGACAGGGCCGACAATGCGCCCGCCGAAGCGGCTGCAGACCCCGAGGCCGGTTTCGCCGCCCGCTTCGGCGCCGGTGTGGGTTCGGCCAGTTCCACGACTTCAAGAGCGGGTCCCTCCGTGGCTTCGGTAACCGTTCCGCCCATCGCCATCACACCCGGCGCTTTATCCTTGAGGTCCAGCACGATTCGCTGCGCCGTTTTCGGCCCAACCCCTTTGGCCGCCTTGACTGCACCCCAGTCGCCCAGAGCAATCGCCCGGCTAACGCCGTCCGGCCCCAGCGCTGACAAGATAGCCAGCGACACCTTGGCACCAACCCCTTGAACCGAGCACAGCAGACGATGCCATTCCTTCTCGACCAAAGACAGGAAGCCGTAAAGCTGCATCAGGTCCTCGCGCACCACCATATCAGTATAGATGGAGACTGCTTCGCCCACACCTGGCAGTGCCGCCATGGTTCGATCCGAGCAATAGACGATATAGCCAACTCCACGCACGTCGATCAGCACGTGATCCGCCGCGCGGTAATCCAGTCGCCCTGTCAGTTTTCCAATCATGCCCGCACCTCTTTCATCCGCGCCTGCGGCGCCGTACCGTAATAGGAGTGACAGATGGCAATCGCCAGCGCATCTGCGGCATCCGCGCCCTTGGGCTGACAGCCCGGCAATTGCAGTTTGACCATGTGCAGGACCTGTTCCTTCTCGGCGTGCCCCACACCCACGACGGTCTTCTTGACCCGATTGGGTGCATATTCCCCGACCGGCAGCCCGGCCTGCGCCAGCGTCAAAAGCGCTACGCCACGGGCCTGACCCAGCTTGAGCGTGCCTGCGCCGTCCTTGTTGACGAAAGTCTGTTCAATGGCGGCCTGATCGGGTTGATGTTCGGCAATGACCTCGACGATCTGGTTGTGTAGCGACAGCAACCGTTCGCCCAGATCATCGCCGTCGGATTTGCATAGACCGTTCGCAACGTGGCTCAGGCGGCTGCCATGCGATTCGATGACGCCCCATCCCAGGGTCCTGAGCCCCGGATCAATGCCCAGAATTCGCATGTTTCGCCTCAGCCTGCTCGGGTTTTTGTGATCTTTCTTTCGGATTAGCACGAAGCGTGAACATTTTCCAAGCGAATTGACCCCAAGCCTGAAAACGACACACCTATCTCAGGGGCGACAAAACGGCCTGTTTGCGACTGCAGAAAGTCTGAATTCGACACGTTTTCTGAACGATTAATGGCCTATAAATTAACGGCTTTTAAGGATTCAGCACCCTTGCAAAAAACGCATAGGACACATGCAATTTCCGCACTTGCGCGACCAGATCGACAAGACTAGATGCCGCGTACATCAGATGATTAAAAATTAAACACTAACCAGAAGGAAACAGGATATGGCTGCACTGGACACCACTCGCACCACCACTGGCTCGTTCGGCCTCGTCGGCCGTATCGGCGAGACTTTCGCATCGGTCGTAAACGCCGTTGTTGAATGGAATGACGCCCGCGTAACACGCAACGTGCTGAACGGTCTGTCGGACCGCGAACTGGACGATATCGGTATGTGCCGCGGGGACATTGACCTCGTGGCAGATGGTCGTCGCTAAGAGACAACCACCGCTCACTCTCCCCACTGGGGCACAAACAAAGAACGCCGCGCATGTCCCAATGCGCGGCGTTTCTTTTGAAATCCAGCGGGCTTAGCTGAGGAAACCGCCGATCAGCGTCGCCAGATACTCGGATACCGGATCAATCTGCATCACCCAAGCACCGGCTTTTTCAACAGATGTCCCCTGCGCCAGACTGTCGACGCGGTATTGATATGCCGACGCCCCCAGGCTTGTCAGCAAAAAGACCTTGAACGCGAATAAGCCTACAAAGCACCCTACAAGCGCCTTAACCGGAACCGCAGATTTGACCCGCTGCGGCTTCATCACCACAAGGCCATCCTTGCGCATGGTCGCGCGATAGCCCCGGCTAAGCTTAGCGTGCTTTTTGTTCAGGCGTTGAACGCGCTGATCGAATTCAAGATGTTTCACCGTCATGGCAGCCTCCAAAAACCGCCCCCGTAACCACGCAATGACGGTAGTTACAGATTGCGACAAAAAAGAGGCAAGAATCCATGGAACTCCTGCAAATGGTCTAATTTAGGCCTTTTTTGCACAAAATTAGCGTTGTCCATTCACCAATCTCATCTCTTTTGACCAGATTGAACCCGTTCCGAGAATAAACCGAAATTACATCATCGGCCTGTTCGTTGAGGATTCCCGATAGGATCGCATATCCTCCGACTTGCAGATTCGCTGCGATATCGGGGGACAAAGCCACCAGCGGGCCCTTGAGAATATTGGCAAAAATCAGATCATAGGGGGCGTGTGACTGCAGGTCAGGATGGTCGAACCCGGCGGCCTCGACACAGTGTACCTGCCCGGACATACCGTTGGCCTTCAGGTTGGCCTCGGCCACATCCACCGCGACCTGATCAATGTCACTGGCGATAATGTCACCATCCCAGACCCGCGCGGCCGCCATAGCCAGAACCGCAGTGCCGCAGCCGATATCGGCCACTTTGGTCGCCGCAAACCCGTCGTTCAGAAGATGATCCAGCGCCTTAAGGCAGCCCAGCGTGGTGCCATGATGGCCGGTGCCAAAGGCCATCGCGGCCTCGATAAGCAGCGGAATGCGCCCCTCAGGCAGTTTATCGGCATCGTGACTGCCGTAGACAAAGAATCGTCCGGCCTCGACCGGGGCCAGTTCGCGGCGCACATGGGCAACCCAATCGGTTTCAGGTAATTCCGAAACAACAAACGGCTTGGCCTCGAACGCGGCGGCCAAAACGGCCAGTGCGGTGTCATCCGGTTCTTCGGTGAAGTAGCCGCCGATCTCCCACAGGCCCGATCCATCCTCGACCTCGAACACGCCGACGCCGGTGGGCTCCGGATCAAGACGCTCCATCGCTTCGCCCAGACCTTCGGCGGCCTTCTTGCCGGTCAAAGTGGTAAGCGCGGTAAATGTGGGCATGAGGGCCTCCTGTCTCAGTTGAGACAGCGCCTAGGGCCACAAGTTGGCAAGGTCAAGCTTTGACACCTATTCCGCGGGCGCCGGAGCGTATTTCGACAGGATGGTCTCATTGCCGGGCTCGGGGTGGCGTGGGATCAGCAGCGACAAGGCCAGCGACACCAGCGCCATTGCGGCGGCCAGTGCAAAGACCGCGCCAGGCGACACTACCCAGAGCAGTCCCAGCAGCGCGGGCAGGAACACGGCCGCAATGTGGTTGATGGTAAAGGCCACAGCTGCCGTAGGCGCGATATCAGCCGGGTCAGCGATCTTTTGGAAATAGGTTTTCAACGCCAGCGCCAAAGCGAATAGCACATGGTCGATCACATAAAGGATCGCCGCCAACAAAACGCCCCAACCGAACCAGTAGATGCCGCCGTAGGCCGCAAAGACAATGGCCAAACCCGCGTATTCGAAAATTAGCGTGCGGCGTTCACCAAACATAGACACCGCTTTGCCCAACATAGGGGCGGCGGCCATGTTAATCACCAGGTTGATCAGGTAGAGGCTGGTCAACTCGTGTACTTCAAAGCCGAACTTTTCGACCATCATGAAGCCCGCGAAGACGACGAAAATCTGCCGCCGCGCGCCCGCCATGAATTGCAGCGCGTAATACAGCCAATACCGTTTGCGCAGGACCAGCTTTTTAGTCTGCGGCGTGGGTGCATCGAACTGAGGGTAGGCAAACAGGCAGAACAGCGCCAGCAACGCCGTCACACCTCCTGCGGCCATGAATACGAAATTATAGGACAGATCGAACCGATCCCAGGTCAGCACGATTAAGCCATAGACCACCGCGGTGGACGCCGAGCCCATGGCCACCAACCAACCCAGCACCTGTGGCGCCCGATCCTTGGGCAGCCACTGAAGTTGCAATGACTGGTTCACAGTTTCGTAGTAGTGAAATCCGATCGAGCTGAACAAGGTCACGAACAGCAACCCGCCCAGGCTCGGGAACCACGCCGTCACCGCCGTCGCCACACCCAGCATCATCAGCGAGATCATCGCCAGCACTTGCTCGCGGACGAAGATGATTACTGCGATCACACCTACCGCGAGGAAACCGGGGATTTCACGGACCGTATGCAGCAGACCTATATCCGCACCGTCGAAATTGGCCACTTCGATAACGAAGTTGTTCAGCAGTGCGCTCCACGCGTTGAAAGCGATAGGCATAGTCAGCGCCATCACGAACAAGAGCGTTATGGGACGGCGCCAGAACGGCAGGCTTTGCGCCTCGGAAAGCGGCATGGGTTTCAACATGGGACTCCCTCTACGCCCATTTTCACGGTTTGGCGAGGGGCAAGGACGCGGTGCACATTAGCCCTGCGCTGACGCAGGGTCAGTAAAAGTTCTGCGGGTCGATATCGACGGTCAGGCGGATATCCCCTTTCAGGCGCAGCGGAGCAATCCAGCGGGCGATGGCGTCTTGAATGGGCGCGCCCTTGGGGGCCTTGACCAACAGGCGCACGCGGTGGCGTCCCCGAATACGCGCAATCGGCGCCGGGGCTGGGCCGAAAACCTGCGCGCCGATCTCGCGCAGCGGTGCATCATTGCGGGCCATTGCGTTGCCGATATCGAACACCGGCCCCACCTCTGGCCCAGACAGCACGATCCCGGCCATGCGCCCATAGGGCGGCACTCCGGCGGCCTGCCGTCCGGCGGCTTCGGCCTTCCAGAACCCCTCTTCGTCGCCCGAGAGGATGGCCCGTATCACTGGGTGTTCGGGCTGAAAGGTTTGCAGTAGTGCTTGACCCGGCTTGTCCGCCCGTCCCGCACGGCCCGCGACCTGCCGCATCAACTGAAACGTCCGCTCGGCCGCGCGCAAATCGGCCCCGTGAAGGCTGAGGTCGGCGTCGATTACACCCACCAGTGTCAGCTTGGGGAAGTTATGCCCCTTGGCCACCAGTTGCGTGCCGATGACAATATCCGCGTCCCCTTCGGCAATTTCTTCGATCTTGGCCTTCAGTGCCCGCGCGGAACCGAACAGGTCAGAGCTGAGCATTGCAATTTTGGCTTCGGGAAAGGTCGCCTCGGCCTCTTCCGCCAACCGTTCAATTCCCGGCCCGACCGGGGCCAGCTTGCCCTCGACCCCGCAAGACGGGCAAGTGTCTGGCATCGGTTTGGTCTCACCGCATTGGTGGCACATCAGACGTTTGAGGAACCGATGCTCGACCATCCGCGCATCGCAGTGGTCGCAGGCGATCTGTTCGCCACAAGCCCGGCACAGCGTCACCGGCGCGTAACCCCGGCGATTGATGAACAGCAGCGATTGCTCGCTGCGTTCAATCCGCTGCCGCACTGCCTGCCGCAGAGACGGGGAAATCCACGTCCCAGGCTGCATCTGCTCGGCTCGCATATCAATCGGCTTCATCTCTGGCAAAACTGCCGCACCAAACCGCGAGGTCAGGTCGAGGCGCTCATACTTGCCAGCTTCGGCATTGGCCCAACTTTCCAGCGAGGGCGTCGCACTCGCCAGAACCACCCGACCGCCACATATGGCCGAACGCAGAACCGCCATGTCGCGGGCGCTGTAATGCACGCCGTCTTCCTGTTTGTAGGAGGTATCATGCTCCTCATCGACCACGACCAATCCTAGATCGCGGAACGGCAAGAACAGCGCTGACCGCGCGCCCACGACCAATTGCGCATCGCCCTGCCCGACCATCCGCCAGACCCGACGACGTTCGGTCATGGTCGCACCGGAATGCCACTCTGCAGGACGCGCACCAAACCGCGCCTCGACCCGCGTCAGGAATTCGGCGGTCAGCGCGATCTCAGGCAACAACACCAACGCCTGCCGTCCCATACGCAGCGCTTCGGCGACGGCCTCAAGATAGACCTCGGTCTTGCCCGACCCGGTCACACCTTTTAGCAACGTTGTTCCGTAGTCACCCGTCCGCTGCCCGACCTGAAGCTTGGCAACTGCAGCCGCCTGATCCTCGGTCAGCTCTTTTCCAGGCAGGTCGGGGTCCAGATGTGGATAGGGCAGATCGCGGGGACTGTCCTCTTCCCGAACCGCACCCTGTTTCACCAGCCCTTTCACGACCGAGGATGTCACCCCTGCCTGCTCCGCCAGCTCTTTCAACGTGAATGCCAGTCCACCAAAATCCCGCAGCACCTCAAGTACACGGGTTCGCGCATCGGTCATCCGATCCGGCTCACCATCGCCCAGACGATAAATCTTGCGCATCGACGGCGGATCACCCAGCCCGGGCGCGCGCGTTGCCAGCCGCAACATCGCAGGCATCGGCGTCAGCGTGTAATCGGCGACACGACCCAGAAACATCCGCATCTCTTCACGCATCGGCGCGACTTCAAGCACCCGGATGACCGACCGCGCCTTGCTGATGTCAAAGCCGCCCTGTCCCGGCCCCCAGACCACACCCAGCACCTTTCGCGGCCCCAAAGGCACCTCGACAAATGCACCCAGAAAACAACCGCCCTCGGGCGCTTTGTAATCCAGCGTCCGGTCCAGCGGCTGTGTGGTCAGCACTGCCACCAGCTCTCCGTGGTCGAAAAATCCGTTAGCGCTCACTGCATATCCTTTGCAGGGGGTTCCAGCATGGGTCTCTTTGAGGTAAAGCCATCCGCGACCAAGGCCAACCCATCAAAGGACTGCCCTCATGAAATTCTTCGTAGACACCGCCGAGATTGATGCCATCGCCGAACTGAACGATCTGGGCATGGTGGACGGCGTAACCACCAACCCCTCGCTGATCCTGAAATCGGGCCGCGACATTCTGGAAGTGACCAAAGAGATCTGCGATCTGGTCGACGGCCCCGTATCCGCCGAAGTGGTTGCCACTGAGGCCGACGATATGATCGCCGAAGGCCGCAAACTGGCCAAGATCGCGCCTAACATCGCCGTCAAAGTGCCGCTGACCTGGGCCGGCCTGAAAACATGTAAAACCCTCAGCGACGAAGGTCAGATGGTCAACGTGACCCTGTGCTTCTCGGCCAATCAGGCGCTTTTGGCCGCTAAAGCGGGCGCGACCTTCATCTCACCCTTTATTGGCCGCCTGGACGACATCAACCTCGACGGTATGGACCTGATTGCTGACATCCGCCAGATCTACGACAACTACGGGTTCGAAACCGAAATTCTCGCCGCTTCGATCCGCACGGTGAACCACGTAACCGACAGCGCGCGTATCGGCGCTGACGTGATCACCGCCCCGCCCGCCGTGATCAAGAAACTGGCCGACCACCCCCTGACCGACAAGGGCCTTGAAACCTTCTTGGCAGACTGGGCCAAGACCGGTCAGAAAATCCTCTGACACTGAACGCGACCACGCGGTGCCGTGAGGCGCCGCGCCCGGCCCAACTGTGAAGCCCGATCTTCTGATCAGGGCATTGCAGGCGGGAGCCATTCCGACACAATCAAGCGTTAAATCCACTTTTGCGTGCATTTTTTCCAAGGCAAATCGGGCGTCCCGTGTTATAAGCCGCTCAACAAAAAAAGACCGGACGGGACATGAGCAGCAACATCAAACTCAAGGATAATCTTCGCGCCGCGATTCTGGCTGAACCAGACGCCGTGCTGGACGACAAGGACCTGATGCAGGCGCTTGTGGCCGCTAACGAACAGGCGCGTGGTGACAATGTCATCGACCTGCGTGGCATCGCCATGCAGCGGCTTGAGGCTCGGCTGGATCGGCTCGAGGACACGCACCGCTCGGTCATCGCGGCGGCCTATGAAAACCTCGCTGGCACCAATCAGGTGCACCGCGCCATACTGCGGTTGTTGGAACCGGTCGATTTCGAAGATTTCCTGCGCACGCTGGGCGATGAAGTCGCCGATATCCTGCGCGTGGACCACATCACGCTGGTTCTGGAAACCACAGCCCTGCAGGAAGACCCCGCGATCGAAAAGCTAGGCGGAGTGCTGACCGTGGTCGAACCGGGTGCAGTCGATGCTTATCTCAGTCAGGACCGCGGCGGGCCGGCCCGGCAAGTTGTCTTGCGCCCGATTGCTCATGCCAATCCCCGAATTTTCGGCGCCATGGCCGGTCAGCTTCGATCCGAAGCCTGCCTGAGGCTGAATTTGGGTGAAGGCCGCCTGCCTGGCATGATTATTATGGCGGCCAGAGACGCTAACCACTTCACTCCGCAACTGGGTACTGATCTTCTGTCCTTCTTCGCTGGCGTGTTCGAACGCTCGATGCGCCACTGGCTATCGTGAGCCTGATCTCTCCCGCCTGTCGCGATGCGCTTCAGCATTGGCTGGACAGTCTGGGAGCACTGGCTGGGCGATCCGAGAACACGCAGACCGCGTATCGTGGTGATGTCACCGAATTCCTGTCTTTCATGACCTTGCATCACAGCGAACGCCAGGGGTTGGCGGCGCTGGCCCGGATCACCGTATCTGATATGCGCGCATGGATGGCGGATCAACGCGCCTCGGGCGTGGGTGCGCGGTCGCTGGCTCGTAAACTCTCAGCCGTCAAAAGCTTTTACCGCTGGCTGGCCGAACGTGAGGGGTTCGAACCCACAGCCGTCCTGTCGACCCGCGCCCCCAAATTCACCAAGAAACTGCCCCGCCCGCTGGCCGAAGACGCTGCCCGCGCCATGATCGAAACGGTCGAACTACAATCGACCAACGATTGGGTATCTGCCCGCGATGTGGCCGTAGTCACGCTGTTGTACGGCTGCGGGCTGCGCATATCTGAGGCCCTGTCCCTGACCGGAGCAGATGCGCCGTTGCCCGAAACCCTGCGAATCGTCGGCAAAGGCGACAAAGAGCGGATCGTGCCTGTCCTGCCCGCTGCTCGCGCGGCGGTGGATCACTACCTGAAACTGTGCCCCCATCCGCAAGACAAGGACAAGGCCCTGTTTCGCGGCGTCCGAGGTGGCCCTCTGAACCCGCGAGCCATTCAGGGCGTGATGGCCAAGGCGCGGATGCAACTCGGCCTGCCTGCAACGGCCACGCCGCACGCTCTGCGACACAGCTTTGCCACCCATCTTCTATCCGCCGGGGGCGACCTGCGCGCCATTCAGGAACTGCTTGGACACGCGTCGCTGTCGACCACCCAGACCTATACAGCCGTGGATACCGCGCGGTTGATGGAGGTCTACAACCGCGCGCATCCAAAGGCCTGATTAGTCCGCCTTCAACTTGATGGCTTTATAGCCGTAAGCGTCGCCCTCTTTTTCACCGCTCACCGATCCCGCGACCGCCCCACCGATAATACCGCCGACAAGAATGCCCGCTCCGATGGCATTGGCCTTGCGGTTGTCAGCCGAAGGGTTTGAGGGCTTAACGGTTTGAGAAAGCTCTTTTCCATCTACCAGGCATTTCACCTGAATGGGTTTCGTATTCTTCCCGTAGCTGGGAAGATTGACGATCCCCGGAGTGGCGACTTTCGCTGCAAAACCCTCGCCTACCAGATCACATGTCGCCTGCAGACTTGAGTTTTCGTCACGCGAAACCCGCACGCTTGTTGCGCGAAAACCGATAACGCCTTGCTATGCTACGTCTGAGGCAAACTCTACATTCTCAGCATGGCCTTTGGCTTTGAGAATACTCTCCTGTTTTGTCGCGCAAGCCGTGCATACCAAAGTCAGAATGACGGCAGTGAAGGGGGCAATTTTCAGTTGGGAACTGTTCCGAATTGGATTGTTTTTTGGTTGTGCAGTTAGGGTGCTAGTTGCGCACCCAAAAGTACTCAACAACGCGTAAAGCTCGCGTTAAAAGGTACTCTCCACCATGCGGCATGGAAACTACACAGGTAGCGCGTCTAGCAGAAGGGCTGGGCTTATCACCGCTCTAAAGTGATCAAAATTCATCTTATGTTGGTCGCGTGCGCAATAGAGAGTTTTTTGCTTTGCATCTGTGGCGCGCTTCGTACATGACACCCGCATGACACTCAGATTCAAAGCGCTTCTCGTCCATCTTTTCACCGCCACTGGCGCTGTTTTCGCGATGCTGGCCATGCTGGCCGCTGTCGAAGAGAAGTGGAGCTTGATGTATCTATGGCTGGTGGTCTCGTTCATCGTGGATGGCATCGACGGTCCTCTGGCCCGCCACTACCATGTGAAAAAGAATGCGCCCGAGTTCGATGGTGTGCTGCTGGATCTGATCATCGACTATCTGACCTATGTGTTCATCCCGGCCTATGCGCTGTTCAAATCCGGGCTGATGGACGGCTGGACTGGCTGGTTCGCGATCATCGTCATCACCTTTGCAAGCGCGATGTATTTTGCCGATACGCGCATGAAAACAAAGGATAACTCTTTTTCAGGCTTCCCCGGTTGCTGGAACATGTTCGTGATCGTGATCTTCGCGCTGGAGCCCAATTTCTGGATCATCTTGCTGCTGGTGTCGCTGCTGTCGCTGGCGATGTTCCTGCCCTTGAAGTTCATTCACCCCGTCCGCACTGAACGCTGGCGTGCCATATCACTGCCCATAGCGTTTGCCTGGACTTTCTTTGCCGGTTGGGCTGCCTGGGTCGATTTCCATCCTGAAAGCTGGGCGCATTGGGGCCTGGTGATCACCAGCCTGTATCTGGTGTCAGCAGGAATTGCGCAGCAGATCATTCCGCAGCGGAAAAGCGTGGATTACAGAACTTCCTGAACTTCGAACTCGGTACCGTTATGGGTGAAGACGTCGCCCTCTTGCAAGCCTACCATCGACAGGTAGATCGGGCTTTGGGTTGAGATCCCCATATAGGTTTTACCATCGACATCGAACCGCGTGGTCGAAACGCAGACCACAAAGCGGCGGTTGTTGAACTTGACCACTGCACCGGGCTGCACCTTGTCCGTCACACTAAAATCAGTGTTCTCGATCACGTCGATCTTTGCGTGGTGGGCGTGGACAGGGGCGTCAAAGGCTGCCGCCAGGTCCGCATTCTCGCGCGAGGCGGCAATATCGTCCTTGTCATGCCCTTCCCGGTCATCCAGCTGGGAATCCTTCAGGAAGGCATCGTAATGCGCCTGAGCAGTTGCCAGCTCTTGTTCCTCCAACGACATCAGTCGGTCAATAATAGCCTTTTTACGAGCGGCCGTATCTGTTTGGGCGGTCATGCAATGCGGTCCCTTGAATTCTCTATCTGATACAAATTGGGCCTCAAGCAACCGGATTGCAATAGAATTCCGCGTCTCAGATCAGTAAGCCCGCTGCCCGTTCATGACGCAGCAAGGCAACCTTGGTCTCGATTCCACCATCGCCGGAAAAGCCACCCAGTCCGTTGGCCGACAGAACCCGGTGGCAGGGAATGATAACCGGGATCGGGTTAGCTCCGCAGGCTTGCCCCACGGGCTGAGCGGGTTGCCCCAGCTCTTTGGCGATATCGCCATAGGTGCGGGTTTCGCCCAACGGGATGGCATACATCAGATCACAGACTTGCTGCTGAAACGCGGACCCGGCCACGTTATAGGGTAGGTCGAACCGTTCCAGCCGCCCCTGATCATAGGCCGTCAACTGCGCGGCAGCTTCTTGCAACAAAGGCGTATCGGGCCCTTCGTTCCGGCCATCCCAAACAAGGCGTGTGATGGCCCCGTCAGTCTCTTCAACCCCGAGGCAACCGAACTGAGTTTCTACGGCAATCATAGGCATGGGCGTAGGGTTTCAGATCGCTTCGTCCGGCGCAACGAAAAAACCCCGGCCGTTGGGCCGGGGGTTGATGTTAGCTCAGCGCTTCGTCGCAGCGTCCGCAGACACCTGCGTGGGCGTGGCGACCCACATCGGGCAGGATTTTCCAGCAACGCTGGCACTTTTCGCCATCAGCCTTTTCGAACACCACTGCAACGCCTTCGATTTCCGGCACGCGGAATGCCTCGGCTGGGGCCGGGTCGCCAGTGACGGTAAGGCCGGACGTGATGCACATGTCATCCACGTCGAAGGTGGCCAGCAGATCACGTGTTTCCTGATCCTCAACATGCACGATCGGCGCAGCCTCGAGGCTGGAGCCGATCACCTTGTCCTGACGCTGAACCTCCAACGCGGCGGTCACGGCGCGGCGCACGCGGCGCACCTTGGCCATGTAGGTTTCCATCACCTCGTTGCGCCAATCGGCGGGCGTGTCCGGGAAGTCCACCAGATGGACCGAGCTGTCATCGCCCGGGAACCGTTCCAGCCAGACCTCTTCCATAGTGAACACCAGCACCGGGGCCAACCATGTGGTCAGGCGATGGAACAGGATGTCCAGCACGGTGCGGGCCGCGCGGCGGCGCAGGCTGTCACCGTCGCAATACAGCGCGTCCTTTCGCACGTCGAAGTAGAAGGACGACAGATCGACCGTAGCAAAGGTAAAGACGGCGCTGAACACGCCCTGGAAGTCGAAAGACGCATAGCCTTTACGGACCTGCTCATCCAGGTCGGCCAGACGGCTGAGAACCCAGCGTTCCAGACGCGGCATCTCCTCGGGCGCGACGCGGTCGGCCTCGGTGAAATCGGCCAGCGAGCCCAGCATGAACCGCATGGTGTTGCGCAGACGGCGATAGCTGTCGGCGGTGCCTTTCAGAATCTCCGGCCCGATCCGCTGGTCAGCGGTATAGTCGGTCTGAGCCACCCACAGGCGCAGAATGTCGGCGCCGTATTGCTTGACCACCTCTTCCGGCACGATTGTGTTGCCCAGCGACTTGGACATTTTGTTGCCCTTGGCATCCAGCGTGAAGCCATGGGTCACCACATTGCGGTACGGTGCACGACCCTTGGTGCCGCAGGCCTGCAGCATGGACGAGTGGAACCAACCGCGATGCTGGTCGGTGCCCTCCATGTAAACATCAGCGATGCCGTCCTCGGTACCGTCTTCGCGATCACGCAGAACAAAGGCATGGGTCGAGCCGGAGTCGAACCACACGTCCAACACGTCAAACACCTGATCGTAATCGTCGGGGTTGGCGATACCGTCGAGGATCTTTTCTTTAAAGCCATCCGTGTACCAGATATCTGCGCCGTCTTTCTCGAACGCCGCCTTGATGCGGGCGTTCAGGTCTTCGTTGCGCAGCAGGTAATCCGCGTCGGTCGGCAGAGCGCCCTTCTTGGTGAAGCAGGTTAGCGGTACGCCCCAGGCGCGCTGGCGTGACAGAACCCAGTCCGGGCGCGCTTCGATCATCGAATACAGGCGATTGCGGCCGGTCTGCGGCGTCCATTTCACCAGTTCGTCGATAGACCGCAGGGCACGTTCGCGGATGGTATCCCCCATCTCACCCATGCCGTCATTCAGCTTGCGGTCGACAGAGGCAAACCACTGCGGCGTGTTGCGATAGATGATCGGAGCTTTCGAGCGCCACGAATGCGGATAGCTGTGTTTGATCTTGCCACGCGCCAGCAGACCGCCAACCTCGACTAGCTTGTCGATGACGGCCTTGTTTGCGTCACCCTCACCGCCCTTGCGGGACAGGATGAACTTACCGCCAAAGAACGGTAGATCGGCGCGGAAGCTGCCATCGTCCATCACGTTATAGGTGATGACCTGTTCCAGCATGCCCAGATCACGATAGAGTTCGAATTCCTCCATACCGTGCGAGGGTGCACAGTGGACGAAACCGGTACCTTCGGTATCGGTCACAAACTCGGCCGCGCGGAAGTCACGGATGTCATCCCATTCGCCATTGCCGCCCTCAGCACCGGCCAGCGGGTGGGTCAGTTGCACGCCTGCCAGCTCATCTGCGGTCACGTCACGAACGCGGGTCCACTGGTCGTCGTTAAGACGAGCGCGGCCAAGCACATCGGCGGCCAGATTGTCGGCCAGCAGGAACTTGTCGCCCACCGCAGCCCAGCATTCTTCTGGAGCGCCGGTGACTTCGTACAGGCCGTAGGAGATATCCTTGCCATACACTACCGCTTTGTTCGACGGCATGGTCCACGGAGTCGTCGTCCAGATCACGACAAAGGCATCATCCAGATCGCCCGCATTCACGACCTTGAACTTCACCCAGATGGTGAAGCTCTCCTTGTCGTGATACTCAACCTCGGCCTCAGCCAAGGCGGTCTTTTCGATGGGCGACCACATCACAGGTTTCGAGCCCTGATAGAGCGTACCGTTCATCAGGAACTTCATGAACTCATCGGCAATCACGGCCTCGGCGTGATAGTCCATGGTGATGTAGGGATCGGCCCAGTTGCCGGTGATACCCAGGCGCTTGAACTCTTCGCGCTGGATGTCGATCCAGCCCTCGGCGAACTTGCGGCATTCCTGACGGAAATCGACAACGTTCACCTCGTCCTTGTTCTTGCCCTTCTTGCGGTACTGCTCTTCGATCTTCCACTCGATGGGCAGACCGTGACAGTCCCAACCGGGCACATAGCGCGCGTCGAAGCCCATCATCTGATGCGACCGCACGATCATGTCCTTGATGGTCTTGTTCAGCGCGTGGCCGATATGCAGGTGGCCGTTGGCGTAGGGCGGGCCATCGTGCAGCGTAAAGGGCGCGCGGCCCTCTTTTTCGCGCAAGCGGTCATATACGCCGATGGTCTCCCACCGCTCCAGCCATGCGGGCTCGCGCTTGGGCAGACCAGCGCGCATGGGGAAATCGGTTTTGGGCAGGTTCAGCGTGTCTTTGTAATCAGGTGTCTGGATCGTGTCGGCGCACATTGGGGGCGTCCTTTGGATGATCTGGTCGTACTAGGATCGAAGCGGTCGGTGCGAAGTCTCAAACACCTTTGCCCGGCGTCTCAGAGGGTCAGAGCGCCGGGGATATAATTCGAATAATGATGGCCGTCCGGTCATACATGGCCGGGCTTATAGGACGCCCACGCCTAATGGTCCAGAGGTTCCGGGTCGTGCGGCGAATGGCGCAGCTTGGCCCAGCGATTGAGCCAAGCCAGACCTGCCAACGCCAGACCCAAAGCCAGCAGCGAGAACACCCGGATCAGGCCGCCAAGCCCGGCGATGTCGATCAGGAACACCTTGGCCACAGCCAACCCGATCACCACCAGACCCGCCTTGCGCATCAGGTCAGATCGGCGCGCCAACGACTGGTAGAACAACGCCGCCCCGATCACCAGCAGGGCCATAGTGTAAGTGTAAAGCTCAGGCTGGGTCACGCCGTTGACCTCATACATGCCGGTCGCGCCCTGCCAGACATGACGGATCATCAGCCCCAGCCAGACGGCTGCCAACAGTCCGCTCAAGCCCCAACTGGCGCGTTTCAGCCACAGCGGCGTTGCATGGATACGCCAGACCGAGAACCCGATGGCCAGTGCGGGTAACAAGTAAGCAACTGCGAGCGTATTCAATACCGGCGGCCCCAGAACCGGTGGCGCAACCGTGCTTAGCAACGGGTTCGCATCAACCAACGCCTGAACCAAACGGAAAAGACCGTGCCCGGCAAAGAAAGCTGCCAGCAGATATCGGGCATAGTTCAGCTTTCCGCCCAGTTCGAACCGCTGCACCTGCGCAAAGGCCAGCAGCAACCAGATGATCGCCAGCAGGCCCAGCCCCCAGTGACTGTTTGTAGCGTTGCCCTCGCCAAAGCTCTGCAGCCAACGTTCCAGCAGCAAGGACAGGAATATACCCCCGGTGGCCCAGGTGGCGCTCTCTAACAGCAGCGTTGCAACGGGTCGGTTAAGCGGTCGGATCAGCAGCCAACCCGACAGGAAACCAAGGGTTGCGACCGCATAGACCAGCGTCATTTCAAGGACCGGAGCCGTGCTGGCCCAACCAAGCCCCGGGTTCAGCACTAGCCTAACCGTGACCGTGAAGACACCCGCCCATATGAACCAACTCATCGGCGGTAAGGTGAATTTGCGATCCAGCGCGGCGGCCACGACAACCATCGCGACCAAAGCGATAGTCAGCGCCGCAGAACTGAGGACGATAACGCAGGCAAAGGTCAAACAGGATAAGGCCGAGAGCGTCGCCAGAGAGGCGCGCATCCGTTCATCCCCGTCAACGCGCGCAAAACGTTCGGCAAAGACAACCATCAAAACGCCCAAGGCGATACCATGCAGTGCCCAGGGGTAAGCTCCGATGACTGTCGCGGGGTGCCAACCAACCTCAAGCGCGATGGCCAACACGGGCGCAAAGACGGCGGCGGCACCGGCCCAGCCTGCCGCAAACCTGTGCGCCTGCATCGAGCGCCACACTGCGGTGACGGAAATCATCGCACCCAGAATGATCAGGATCGTGACCACCCACGGGTAATCCGCCTCGGCGGTCTCCGCATAGGTTTCAGCGAAATGGCGCAGTACGACCCCATTGTCCCACCCATGCATCAGAACGAACCAAACCAGACCGAGCGCAGGTAACACCGTCGCGTCCTGCAAGGCCCCTGCCCGCCTGCCCCACAGCATCAGTCCAAGCGTCAGTCCTGCCAATAGCGCAACACCCAACCAGAACTCCGCTGGGCTGTCGGCCCAATGCACTGACAGAATCGCGGAACTCACGGCAACTGCGGCAAAGCTAAGCCGCGTGGGAAACTCGGGCCACGCATCACCCTTTTTACGGGTGATGATCTGGCTGATCATCGCGCCGTCATGGTCGGGCCAGACACGCTGAACCGGGATGGCAATCGCAATCACCGCCAGTGCCGTAACGCAGATTAGATAGTCCGGTTCTGTCAGCGGCGAGGACAGCACCAGCAACAGGCAGGCGGTATAGGCACCAAACAGGGTCAGAACTGAAATCCACGCCCAGCGCCGCACTGTGTCGATACCCAATCCCAAAACCGCGATCACGAAGAAATAGGCATAGAGCCAACCCGGATCCTCGGACGTGCCACCAACAACAAAGGGCGCCGAAAAGGTCCCGATCAAACCCACGGCCGCCAGCAACGGGCCGTGAAACCAGCCGAGGATCAATCCCACCAGGGCAACCGCGACCATCGCGATCAATGCGGCTTCGGGGCCAATCAGGTCATAGAGCTGCCTTGCGGCCAGAATGCCTCCGAACAGAGTAACCAAACCGGCGCCAGAGAAGACCGAGGGCAAATAGGCGGTGGCCGAGGCTTCATCATCGCCGAACCTGCGGCGGATTACTTCTCCAACTACAATCGACACCGCACCGAAACTCAAAGCAGCAATCACGCGGGCGGACGGCGGTAGCAACCCGTTTTCGACACCGTATTGAACCAGGAATATCCCCGCCAGCGCCAGCGACAGGGCGGACACCGCATAAAACCAGTTCTCACGCAACCAGTTCGCGAGCGCGGCAAACCGATCCTCACGAAACACGACGGCGGCGGGCGGTGTCTGCTCAACAGCGGGTTGGGGTGTCTGCGCCTTGGACCACGGGGCGGGCTTTGGCGGCTTGTCTGGTTTCTCGGTCGGTTTGCGCGGCTCGGGTCGGGGTGGCGCAGCGCTGGTTTCGGAGACATCGCCCCCCAGCGCGCGAAGTTGCTTTTCCAACTGCTCGACACGGCGACGCAGGCGGGTGTGACCGACAAGCAGAACAATGATGGCTACCGGGATGGCCAGTACGATCAATCCGACAAGAACAAGCAGGGATTCCAATGGGCTCTCCGGTTGGTTTCACCGTCAGGCTACCCGAGGCACGCATTGGGCAACAGTCAGAAAACCCGCCAGTTTGCAGGTACATCCGCGCGCTGAATCTAGCCTAGCGTGGGGCGCGCGATAACTGTCCGAGGATGGTCTGCACCGCCGCAAAAGCCGCAAGCCCGCAATCAGAATAGTTGCGGGACAGGCCTGAGGCTGCATTTGTTGTCGGCGACAACCTCCTGCGCCAAGCTGGATTAATCTAGCCCGTCAGGGGTGAAACAGTGACCCGACGAGGAACGCGATCAATGCCGCAGCCCCGCCGATTAGGAAAGTTTCGAACCCGGATCGCCACCAGGGCGACAACGACCAGCGGCTCTTGAACGCTCCGATGGCAAAAAAAACACCCATGGTCATGCAGGCCGAGACGGCAAAGGCTTGATCAACCGACAGAAGGAAGGGCAGCAGCGGCACCATACCAGCAACCAGGAACGCAATGAACGTAGCCATCGCAGCCTTGAACGGATGCGGATCGACGCTGCCCAGCCCGTATTCGCCTTCGACCATCAGGTTGATCCAGTTTTCGTGGTTGGCTGTGATCGCATCTGTCGCCTCATCCAAAACGCGACCGGACAGACCTTTCTGCGCTAGAATCTCGCGTACCTCGCGGCGCTCACCATCGGGATAGAGGTCTATGTGACGCTCCTCAATGGCGCGGATTCGGCGAATATTGTCCAGTTCAGCCTTGGTGCCCGAATAGTTCCCGGCGGCCATGGAAAACCCATCCGCCAGCACATTCGCCAACCCCAATGCAACAATGATGAAGGGTGACAGCCCCGCCCCGGCTACCCCGGCCACGATGGCAAAGGTAGTCACGGACCCGTCGATTCCCCCATAGACCACATCGCGCAGCACCCCCCGACCCGGTGGCGCATTGATCCGCGCGGCGATTTCCTGCTGGCTGTGTCCGTGATCGGTCATGGCTGGCTCCGGCTTTATATTGCGCACCAGCAGACCGGAGGGCTTTGCGTCAGGTCAAGTTTTCGAAAACAACCCTCTCAGCGCCCGCTTGATCATCCCACGCGTCGAGGGTTGGTGCCGCTCGGAAAATGGCAGCGGACGGCAGACCTCCATCGCGGCCACGCCTACCCGCGCGCTGAGGGCACCGTTCACCAGCCCCTCACCAAACCGGCGAGACAGCTTGCTGAGGACCGATCCGCCCAGAACCGGTTCCAGCAGGTCGTCGCCCACAGCCACGGCCCCGGTTGCGACAAGATGCACAAAGACCGCCCGGGTCAGTCGCCAGCTGCCCAGAAACCCTGCGCGACCGCCGTAGATTTCGGCCACCCGGCGGATCATCCGCAGCGACGCTGCCAGCGCCGTCACTACATCCGCCAGCGCCAGAGGCACCAACGCGGTCACGGTCGCCACCTGCCGGGCGGCGGCCTCGACCTCGCGGCTGGCAGCGGCGTCCAGAGGGGCCAGCAATTCGTCTTCGGCCAAAGTCAAAAGGGTCGAGGCGTCGAATTGCTCGCCCATCCGCTCCGCCAGACGGTCGCGGCCCCATTGGGTTTCGTCGCGCCCTTTGTAGAATGCGATCAGACGGTTGGTGACCGCGCGGGCCTTTGCAAGATCACCTTCAGCCAGCGCAACGTCGGCAGCGTGCCGCATGCCATCCACCCGGGACAGTCGCCCAATGGCCGCCAGTTCCCGCACCGCGATGATCAAAGCAACCAAAACAAGCGCTCCGATAAGGCCGGTCACCACCCAGCCCAAAATCGGCGCGCGCAGCAGCAGCGAATTGACGAAATCCCACGCAGCAACCGAGACCACTGCACCGATCACCGCCAGCGCCAAGCCCCAGAACCATCTCGACAAGGCCGAAGGTTTGCGCGCCGCCAACCGCGCCGCCGTCTGCATCGCCTGCCCTTGCGGCGGCGCTATATCGGGCACCGGCGGTGCCTGCGACACGTCGGCTGCGGGTTCTTCCGCGTCCAGATCAATCAGTACCGGACCTTTAGCCATCCGCCCCCCCTTCGCTGCGCCAGACATATTTGATGTCCGGCAGATTCTCATCATTGTCGGTGCCGTCGCTGCGGGCAACCTCGGCAAACCCATTGCGCTCATAGAACCGCTGCGCACTCAAATTGGCCTGAAACGCAAATAGAGACAGTTGCGTCCGGCCGGATTTGGCGCCTTGCAGCAGACGCTGCCCGATCCCCTGCCCGCGCGCCGCTGGCGTCAAGTACAACGAGTGGATGTCATCCCCGTTCAGCGCCAGAAACCCAAGGACCTGGTCATCCGCTTCGGCCACAGTGACCCAACCCCAGTCTATCATGCGACCGCAAAAGGCGATGGTTTCGGCTCGGGAATGCAGTTCAGGCATCCAGTCGTTTTCAAGGGCGAACCGGTGCAGGATCTCTCCGATAGTGCCGGCGTCCGTGGTACGGGCGGGGCGGAGGGTGACGGTCACAGGCGGTCTCCAATCAGGAACTGCGCGGCGCGGTCTAGTCGGATATGCGGTGGCCCATCACCGGGGCGCAGGGTCAAATGGGCTGGCGCGAAGGCCATAAAACCGTATTCCTCACCCAACCAGCTTTCTGCTCCGTTTCGAGCAGGTCCCAGCAAATGCGCCGGATCGTCCGGTAGTTCGCCCGGATAAAACGCCGCCTGCTTGCCATCCAGCAAAGTGCCGCGCACACAAGGCAAATCCGCCCCATTGTGAGCGCGAATTTCTTCGGTCGTCGCCCGCAACGCAGCCAAAGACAACGCCGCTGTTTCCGCCCCGGCAAAACTGGCGCGGTCGCGGGCATCACGGGTCAGGGCCTCCATGATATGGGTCAGGCGGGGATGTTGTGTGTGATGCAGGTGATCAGCCTTGGTGGCTGCGAATAGGATACGTTCGACACGTTTGCCCAACAGTAACTGACTGAGCCAAGCGTTGCGCCCGGGACGGAAAGCCGCAAGGATATCGGCCATAGCGCGGCGCATATCCTCGACCGCTTGCGGCCCCTTGTGGATAGCGCCCAGCGCGTCGACCAGAACCACTTGTCGGTCGATCCGCGAAAAATGATCGCGAAAGAACGGCTTTACAACCTGAGATTTATACGCCTCGTAGCGCCGCGCCATTTCGCGGTGCAGGCTACGGCGGGGGGCGTGTCCCTCCACCGGCAGGGGGGCAAAGGTGAGCACCGGTGAACCCTCCAGATCGCCTGGCAAAAGGAAACGGCCAGGCGTGCAATCGTAGAACCCGGCATCTCGTGCGCCAGCCAGATAAGCCGCAAATGCCTTGGACAATGCCTGAGCCGTTGGTTCGTCATGCGCAGCAGCCGGGTCGGCTGCTTTAGCCTGCGCCAGAAATGCCTCAGCCTCGGATCGCTGCGCAATGCGCTCCAATGTTTCTGCCGACCAGACCTCATAGGATTTGTCCAGCAGCGCCAAATCCAGCAGCCATTCGCCGGGATAGTCAACAATATCCAGGTGGATGGTCCGCGGCCCCTGCAGACCGGACAGCAGACCAGATGGACGTGCCTTGAAGGACAGGCGCAGCTCGGACACAGCACGGGTGCTGTCAGGCCAGTGCGGCTGCGGGCCAGTCAGCGCGGCCAGGTGGTTTTCATAGTCGAACCGGGGCACTGTATCGTCGGGCTGCGGCTGCAGATAGGCGGTGTTGATCCGGCCCTCCTGCTGCGCGACCAATCCGGGCATCCGCCCCCGATCCAGCAGGTTTGCAACCAGAGACGTGATGAACACCGTCTTGCCCGACCGCGCCAGTCCGGTGACACCCAGACGTATGACAGGCTCGAACAACGTCTCGGACACGCGGTCGCCGACGGATTCGACACTACGTACAAGACTGTCTGCCAGGGATGAGATGACCAAACTGTCGCCCCGCTTTTTTCGTTTCGCTCAAGATAGGTAGAGCACACCGGACTTGCCAGAGCTTTCCCGCCCTTGCCCCTTTTCGCGCGGCACGTTACCAGCGGCCCATGCCCAGATACGCGCTGAAAGTCGAATACCAAGGGGAACCGTTTGCCGGGTGGCAGCGGCAAAAGGAATTGCCATCCGTGCAAGGGGCAATCGAACAGGCACTGTCACGTATTCAGCCCGGCGATCACACCATCGCCGCCGCCGGGCGCACCGATGCAGGTGTGCACGCGCTAGGTCAGGTGGCCCATTGCGATCTGATCAAGGACTGGGACCCGTTCCGCCTATCCGAAGCGTTGAACTATCACCTCAAGCCGCAGCCTGTCGCCATCGTAAAGGCCGCTCGGGTAGATGACGACTGGCACGCTCGGTTTTCGGCGCTGGAACGCCAGTATCTGTTCCGTATTTTGATGCGTCGCGCACCCGCGACCCATGACGCCGGGCAGGTCTGGCAAATTAATCACCGGCTGGACATTGATGCGATGCAGGCCGGGGCAGATATGCTGATCGGGCGGCATGATTTCACCACCTTCCGCTCGTCCATCTGTCAGGCTGCCAGCCCGGTTAAAACCCTGGACGAGCTGCGGATTGAGCAGGTTGAAGGCTTTTCCGGCCCCGAGGTGCATTTCCACGTCCGCGCGCGGTCTTTCCTGCACAATCAGGTCCGCAGTTTTGTCGGAACACTGGAACGCGTCGGTGCAGGTGCTTGGACGCCCGATGATGTGCGCAATGCGCTAGAGGCCGCAGATCGGGCCGCCTGCGGGCCAGTATGCCCGCCGCAGGGCCTGTACCTTGCGCGGGTCGGCTATCCGGAACCTGTGTTCGACTAGATCGCTCGCATCAGCAGGCCACTGGCGATCACAACGATGATCAGTCCTGCTACCAGTTCGATCGTCGGCGCCAACACCGAGGCAAATCGCGTGGCCGAAACAGAGGCCAACAACCCTCCGCGCAGTCCGAACGAGGTCCAACCGACCAGAGTCGTGACCAACGCGGTACCCAAAGCCATAGCAAACGCGCCTGCGATGCCGACCATTGCGATTCCCATTTGCCATGTCAGGATCAATACGAACAAAGCGCCGGTACAGGGCCGCGCGGCAATGCCAGCGATCAGCAGCATGGCCTCACGCAGACTACCGACCTGAGCGACCTCTTCGGCCGTCGGGCCGTGGCGGTGGCCGCAATCGGCACAGACGCCGTCATCGTGATCATGATGATGGTGGTTCTGGTTATGCTGATGGTGATGGTGATGATCATGATGCTGATGGCTGGTTTCGGTGCGATGCCGCCGTGCAAAGCTGCGAACGGAGCGGACCACTAGCCAAAGACCGATTGCGGCAATGGCTGCGTAACTGATTGGGGCCATGACCTGCTCAGTCGTTCCTACAAGGCTCTCGCGCGACATCTGAAAGATGAGAACCCCTGCGTAGACCAGCACAACGGCCGTCACCGCCTGACCCAAACTGGACAGCACACTGATCGCGGACAGGCGCCAAAAGGCGACGCGACGGCCCAGCCCGTAGCCTCCGATCAGCACCTTGCCGTGGCCGGGACCGATGGCGTGAAAGAAGCCATAGGCGAAACAAACCGTTAGCAGGGTCGCAACAGCCTCGGGCTGTTCGGCACGCGCGGCCCGCAGGGCGCGGGCGATCTGGTTTTGGAACTCGCGCTGCTCACCGGCGGCCCAAGCGGCCAGGCTGTCAAAGCCGCCACTTCCCCAGAACCACAGCAGCAACGCAATGGCGATGCCAACCGGAACAATCAAGTATTTGGACATGAAACGAAAATCTCGGTCGCAAAGCTTTCCCCGACCAGCGGGATATCGTTTTCTTCAAGATCGTAGTCGGCATCCAGCGTTAACAAGAAGGCCTGCATCTGGGCCAGTTGACCGTCGATATCAGGATCAATCCGGCTGATCTGGCAAGACGCGGGGCCTGTGACCGTCACCGGGCGGGTCACCTCATACGCGGTATAATAAGTTTCATCATAGGCTTTTGCCGTCAGCGCCGAAGCTGGCACAACACCTGCTTCAACGGCACGAAGGTGGGACGAAACGATACGCCCGTCCTCGGTGGTGGCCTGCGGCTCCATCGGGCCGGACAAGGCGACCGGAGCGCCATCTGCAAACACGACCAGATCGCCGTTATACCCCTCAACCCATTGCGCATCAAAACCGGCCAGAAAACCCTGTTCGCTGTCCGTCAGAACGCCGTCCGCATCCTGATCTAGCTTCATGTCTTCGAGGATCAGTAACGAGTAGAACTCATCATAGGCCCAGGTCACGCGTACATGCGTCAGCTGGCCGGTCTCGTCCACGATGAACTCCAACCCGGTGTCGATGAACACATGCGGGTGCGCCATCACCGGGATCGGCAGGCAGCAGGTCAAAAGGGTCACAATCCAGCGCATGGACGAAAGATAGGGGTTCGACCCACGCCCGGCAATGCGATTCACGGGTGACGTGCAGAAACCGGCCCACAGATCAGGTTGGTGGGAACAGAATAATTGTTTGCAAGGCCGTGCCCACCGGCCCTTCGGTGTCATAGAGAACCGATTGAGACATCCCGATTCCTGAGGGTTGCCAATGGCTGATCGATTCTGAGGCCAACCAGTCCGACACGGGCTCACGATGAATCTGGACCGTTAGATCGGTGTTCATGAACCCCATCTCACGCGTCGGCGCGTTCCACGAGATGCCATTGCCGCAATCGGCCAGCGGGCACAGGGCCTGTATCGGCGACGGAGCCTCTCCCTCCAACAGGGTCGGGACACGCATCCAGACAGTTTTGGGGCCTGCGTCCTGATTGCCGTTTTTCGGATACAACACGTCCGAATGATTGGCGAAGCCGGGTAAATCGTGGCGCACCTCACCGATCGGGAACGGGCCGGTCACCGCGTCTTCCAACCGAGGTGGAACCATCTTCACATTCGGAACTTGGCCCAGATCTCGGCGTACCAGATGCATCGTTGTAGCCGTCGCGCAGAGCCTGTCGTCCAAATCATGTACGGTGACCCGCGTGGTCGCCAGCGTCTTTGTATGGCGCGTGGTTTCCGCAGCCACCCGCAACCCCGCCAACGGTTGTGGCCGCAACAGATCGACCGTCAGACGGGTCAGCATCTTCTCGGGCCCAACCTCGGTTTCCGCCGCGCGCACGATCAGGCCGCTGACTGGCCCCGCGTGGCAATGATCGGCAGACCACGGCCCGCGCGCAGGATCATTGCCGATAAAAGCTCCGTCATCGCGCAAGTGGAAATAAGCCTGCCGGCTTTGCTCTGATGTGCCGTTCATCGACTGCCTCAAGTGTTTTCTGATCACCCGCCCCAGACCGGGCTTTACCTTCGGCCCGAGAATGACTTAGCTGCGTGGAAAATGTCCAGTTCAACGACGGGGCATAACGCAATTTGAAGCAGTGGGAGGTGCGACATGGCGTTGTTGATCGAAACCGGGCTGTCTGACTGGATCAGCGACAGCGATATCGCCCGTGATATCCAGCGGCAATATCCGGACGCGGATGTGCGGACGCCGGACAATTTGGGCAATCCCGCCGACATCACCATGGTCGCCGTGGTAGGGCTGAGAAACGACCACCCCGAACGCCTACCCAATTTACAACTGGTGCAAAAACTGGGCGCCGGCGTTGAGACCATCGTCAGCAACCCCTACCTGCCCAGCCATGTGCGCGTGGCGCGGTTGAAGCCGGATGCTCCTGCACAGGAAATCGCCGAATGGTTCGTGGGCTACGTCCTGCGCCATCAGCGCCACATGGTCTTTCACGAGGCCGCCCAGCGCCGCGCGGAATGGCTGCCCAAGGCGCCGCTCTATGCGCCCGAAACCGTAGTCGGCGTTCTTGGGCTGGGCCATATCGGTGCACGCAGCGCTAAAATGCTGCGCGCAATCGGGTTTCAGGTCATGGGTTGGAGTCGTTCGCCCAAACAGATTGAAGG
This sequence comes from Ruegeria sp. ABF4_144, assembly GCF_056160045.1. NCBI lineage: Bacteria > Pseudomonadati > Pseudomonadota > Alphaproteobacteria > Rhodobacterales > Roseobacteraceae > Ruegeria > Ruegeria sp. ABF4_144. The sequence continues at coordinate 692,256 of NZ_JBSWWK010000001.1, read as the reverse complement.
CGTGACCTGCCTGCACGGCGACACAGCCCTGCCCGAACTGCTGGGCCAGTGCGATCATGTCTGTTCGATTCTGCCCTCGACCCCTCAGACCATTGGGCTGTTCGATGCCCGGATGCTGGCCGCGATGAAACCTGGCAGCCAGCTGTTGAATGCGGGCCGGGGCGATCTGATTGACGAAAATGCACTGATGGCTGCGCTGGACCAAGGCACGCCGGGCCACGCGGTGCTGGATGTGACCTCGGCCGAACCGCTGCCGTCTGACAACCCGCTTTGGACGCATCCCGGCGTTACCATCACACCGCATGTCTCTGGCTGGCATCTGGGCAACGCGCTGTCAGATGTCGGTGAAAACTTTCAACGGCTGAGCGTTGGGGACCCTCTGCTGCACGAGGTCGACAGGGCGCGCGGTTACTGATCCCGGATCAGGGCGTCAGGATCCAGTTGCCGCCCGCATCGCGGCAGCGGCGGGTCCTGACCTCTCGGGTCTGATCCGCCCCTTCGGGCTGAATAAAGTGCTGCAAGTGCACGCAGTTGTCACGCACATCGCGCACTCGGACCGTGCCTTTCGATCCGGTGTCGTCATTCACCCAGGTGCTTTCTTCGCCTACGCGGGGCGTACCATCCGCCAACATTGCAGCCGAGGTTGCGCTCAAAATTTCAAAGTCCGCCGGACTCAGGCCCATATCCGCAATGATTCGGGAAATTGTTTGGGCTTGAGCGATTGGGGCCGATCCCAACATCGCGACCGCCAACAGTGTAGAAGAAATCCAGGCTTTCATGTGCGCCTCGCCTTGCTGAAATAGATTTGCATTCAAGAATATACCGCCCGCGAACCGGGGCCAAGCCCCGTTGAGCGACCTTCAAATAATCCCGAACAAACCTATTTCTACACCGCCGCTAGGACCGGTGCGGCAATCCCCGCATAGTGCCCCAATCACCAAGCAGAGGCATCCAATGGCAAACCCCACCTACTACGCGCCCACCGGCGGCCACCCCGGTCAGGACCAGCTTTTGACCGACCGCGCCATGTTCACCGAGGCCTATGCGGTGATCCCAAAAGGCACGATGCGCGACATCGTCACCAGCGCGCTGCCGTTCTGGGACAAAACCCGGCTCTGGGTGCTGTCTCGCCCCCTCAGCGGATTTGCCGAGACGTTTTCGCAATACATCATGGAGGTCCAGCCGGGCGGTGGCAGCGACAGACCCGAGACCGACCCGCAAGCGCAAGGCGTGCTGTTTGTCGTCGATGGCGCGGTGACGTTGACGCTGGGCGACGAGGCGCACCCGCTGGGCACAGGCGGATATGCCTATATTCCAGCGGGTTCAGACTGGACCCTGCACAATAACACCGACGAAACCGCCCGCTTCCACTGGGTCCGCAAAGCCTACGAGGCCGTTGCCGGCCTGCCCGCCCCTGATCCAATCATCACCAATGAACGCGACGTGACCCCCGTCGAGATGCCCGGCACCGAGGGCCGCTGGTCCACCACCCGTTTTGCCGACCCGCAGGACCTGCGCCACGACATGCACGTGAACATCGTCAATTTCGAGCCCGGCGGCGTGATCCCTTTTGCCGAAACGCATGTGATGGAACATGGCCTCTATGTTCTTGAAGGTAAGGCCGTTTACCGGCTCAACCAGGATTGGGTTGAGGTCGAGGCCGGCGATTACATGTGGCTGCGCGCCTTCTGCCCGCAGGCCTGCTATGCAGGCGGTCCGGGACGATTCCGTTACCTGCTCTACAAGGACGTAAACCGACACATGCCGCTGTCCCTGCCTAAACGCTGACGCCAAATCGGCTTTTTCCGGCGCGGGGGTTCACAGATGCGCTTTAATCTGGTGAAATAACACCGGTTTTTAGCACTGGAGATTGTTCAATGGTACTGCGCGGATCGATGCTGGCACTGGCAGCTGTAGTTGGCCTATCGGCCCTGGAGGCAACCCCTGTTGCAGCCAGAGAGGAAACCAAATCGGTATTCGTCATGAGCCGCACATGGGCCGTTACAAAGGTTTCAGACTCTCCGGTCGTGTATCGCGCCACCCGCGACAACAACAACCTGAACCCGTTTGGCCCACCGCCGCGCCTGCGCACCATTCAGGCGATGGCGGCCATTCAGGCGGCAACTGGATGCAAGGCGCTCCGGTCCAGTATGTATCAAAACATCTCAGGTCAGTTCTTCTCGCAGGTCAGCTGCAACTGACCTCAGGTCGAAACGGGCATTGAGGTCGACGCGACCCGCTGCCATAGCTTGCGCATGAAACTTGCGATCAACGGATTCGGCCGCATCGGCCGCACGATCCTGCGGCAGCTGCTGGCTTTGCCGCAAGACAGTGATGTTGAATTGGTGCTGATCAACGATATCGCACCACTTGAAACCTGTGCCTATCTATTCAAATACGACAGCACCTTCGGGCCCTACCCTGGCGCGGTTGAGGCCGGTGACGAAGTATTGTTGATCGACGGACGCTCGATCCCCGTCACCCACAGCCCGGACCTGTCCAGCATAGACCTGACCGGCGTTGACGTTCTAATGGACTGCACCGGCGTCGCACGCACCTCGGACGTAGCCGGACAGGGGCTGACTGCCGGGGCGGGCAAAGTGTTGATCTCTGGGCCATCGCCTGCCACCGAAGTGACCATCGTCCTGGGTGCGAATGAAGGGCAGTTGGGTAACGCACGGATCGTGTCGAACGCCTCGTGCACCACCAACGGGCTTGCGCCACTGGTCAAGGTGGTGGACGGGATCGCAGGCATCGCCTCGGCCCATATGACAACGATCCATTGCTATACCAACAGCCAGCCCATGGTGGACGCGCCGCGCGGCGATCTCGCCAGGTCGCGCGCCGGGGCGCTGTCCATGGTTCCTACGACAACCAGCGCCACGCATCTGATTGATGAGGTCATGCCCCATCTTGCTGGCCGTATCTCGGGCGCAGCGGTGCGCGTCCCAACCGCCAGCGTCTCCGCCGTCGATCTGGTCGCAACCCTGAACCGCGGCATGTCCGCCACCGAGTTTGAGGCCGAACTGCGAAAGGCGATTGCACACTCCCCCGTTTTGGGCTGGACCGACCACCCGCTGGTATCGTCGGACTTGCGGACCAGACCTGAATCACTGGTCGTCGCTGGCCCCGAAACACGCATGGTCGGCGAAAATCAGGTCCGCATCTTCGGCTGGTACGACAACGAGTGGGGCTTTTCCGCGCGGATGCTTGATGTCGCGCGCCTGATGGCACAACCCTGATCCTCGCGAAACCGCAGCAGGCGGGCTTGCACGCGCGCTGCCCGGCCCAACGGGCCCCAAGCATCTTTGATGCGCAAGGGGCTGGGCGGGAGAGCCGGTATTAACTGGCCACCACCTCATACGGCTCGTCGAACCACACCTCTTCCAGATTGGCCCCCTCGCCGATCCGATCGACAACCGCAAACAGACCCGGCGCATGCAGCGGGGTCAGCACGCCGTGCCATGTGCCCCGATGATAATTCACCGCCTGCCCGGGCGCGGTGACAAATGCCAAAGGCTCTCCCGGCTGCCCGCCCACATCGGGTGCGACGATGACCAGAAATGGGTGTTGCGTCATCGGGATGAAGGCCTGACTGCCCTCGGGGTGCCGCTCTACCATATCTAGCCGATACGGAAAGCTGCGCGCATTGGCATCGAATAGGCTGATCCCCGCGCGTCCGTCAGAAAAATCCAGCCCAGCGCGATCATGATACCGGCCACACTGCCCCTGATTGATAATCTTGTCCGGCTCCCCCTCGACCTCCAGCACATCGCCAAACGGCGCGAAAGCCTCGGCGGTCAGCGGCGCGGCAACGATCCGGCGGCTCATGCGGGCAACACGTCCTGCAAACGGAACTCTGCGATCCGTTCGACCTGACGGCAGGCCTCGGCGAACTCCGTAGCGCGATCCTGTTCGATCCGACGCTGGAACGCTTGTAGGATCGAGGCCTTATTGTGATCGCGCACTGCAATTATGAAAGGAAACCCAAACGTCTCTGTGTAGCGCTGGTTCAGATCGGTGAAGGCTGCATGCTCTTCATCCGTCAAAGCGTCCAACCCGGCCGAGGCCTGCTCGGACGTGCTTTCCTGCGTCAAACGCTTGGCTTGCGCCAGCTTGCCCGCCAAATCCGGGTGCGCGGTCAACACGCCCAGACGTTCCTCGTCCGAGGCCGAGCGGAACATGCGGGACAGCGCGTTGTGCAACCCGCCCGCCGTGTCATGAGCCGGTCCAAGTTCCAGATCAAAGGCACGCTCCGCGATCCAAGCGGAATGCTCAAAAATGCCCCCATACGCCGCTACAAACTCATCACGTTCCATCTGCGAAGGCTTCGGATGCTGCACCGGGGGATGCTGCGTCGCCCAATGTTCCGCAATCTGCAACCGCGTCGCAAACCAGACATCCGAAAACCCACGCGCATAGTCCAAAAACCGCTTCAATGCCTTCACCCGCCCTGGCCGCCCAATCAGGCGGCAATGCAACCCGATCGACAGCATCTTGGGCGCTCCCGTCTCACCTTCCGCATAAAGTGCATCAAAACTGTCCTTGAGATAGGTGTAGAACTGATCGCCCGAGTTGAACCCCTGCGGCGTGGCAAAGCGCATGTCGTTGCAATCCAAAGTGTATGGCACGATCAACTGATCCCGCCCGCCGGTCTGCATCCAATAGGGAAGATCATCGGCATAGGTATCGGCCACATAGTCAAAACCGCCCTCTTCAGCCACCAGCCGAACGGTATTCTCGGAACAGCGCCCGGTGTACCAGCCGCGCGGGCGTTCACCCACGACCTCGGTGTGCAGCCGGATGGCCGCGTCGATCTGCGCACGTTCCTCATCCTCGGGCATGTCCTTGTGTTCGATCCATTTCAGACCATGGCTGGCAATTTCCCAACCTGCCGACTTCATCGCCGAAACCTGATCCGGCGAGCGAGCCAGCGCCGTTGCCACGCCATAAACCGTGATCGGCAAGTCCTGCATCAACCGATGCAAACGCCAAAATCCCGCGCGCGATCCGTATTCATAGATCGACTCCATATTCCAGTGGCGCTGCCCGGGCCATGCCGCAACACCCACGATTTCGGACAGGAACGCCTCGGACGCGGGATCCCCGTGCAGGATGTTGTTCTCGCCGCCCTCTTCATAATTCAGCACGATCTGTACGGCCAACTTGGCCCCGCCGGGCCATTTGGCCTCGGGCGGGTTGGCTCCATATCCGATCATGTCACGAGGGTATCGAGGCGGCTGCATGGCATCTTCCGTTCTTTTGTGTTTTGTCAGCCTTAGCCCAGAAACGCGCGGTTGATTATCAAACTAATCCGAACGCTGTTTCCGGTTCTTTCGGCATTTCCACTGTTTCGAACTTTGCGCCACACTGCGACAAAGCGAAAGGCAAATCAAAGGAGGCCCTCGTGGCAGGTTATCTGACAACCCACGTTCTGGACACGGCACGCGGCTGCCCGGCCCAAGGGCTGCGGATCGCCCTGTATGAAATCACCGGGGAAGACCGCCGCAAACTGGCCGAGACCGAAACCAATTCCGACGGCCGCACCAACAGTCCGATCCTACCGCAGGAGGATTTCAAAACAGGCAGCTACGAGTTGGTTTTCTTTGCCGGAGACTACTTACGTGCGTCAGGTCAAGCCGCCGAGGACCCTCTGTTTCTGGATCAGGTGCCGATCCGTTTCGGCATGTCTGACGCCGAAGCGCACTATCATGTGCCCTTGTTGCTGTCGCCCTACGGCTACTCGACCTATCGCGGCAGCTGAAGAAAAACCGTAGGGTGTCCGCAGGGCGCAATGAGGGGCGGGAGCCGTTGCTAGTTTGAAGTTTCGGAACTTCGTACAACCTTGCCAATCCGGGCGATCATGAAGTCCATGAACAGGCGCGCCTTAGGGTCCTGATGGCGACGGTGGGTATACAGGCAGGCCATCTGCACTGGAACCGGAGGTGTCTCGGCCGCAACGGGCACCAGTCGCCCGGCCTTTAGGTGTTCGGACACTTCAAAAACTGGCTTCATCGCAATGCCTTGTCCCGACAGGGCCCAATCGGTCAGCACATCGCCATCATCACATTCGAAACGGCCCGACACTGCGAAACGCCTCGGCCCTTCGGGTGTCTCCAACTGCCACTGAAACTCTGTTGCGCCGGGAAAGCGCAGGTTCAGGCACTCGTGCTTGCCCGCGATCAGGTCGGCCCCTGTCTGTGGCATCCCCCGTCGCTGCACGTAGTCGGGCGCTGCACAAAGCACCCTTTGGCAGTCGGCGATCTTGCGGATGCGCAGGGTGCTGTCCTCGGGCTGACCAATGAAAAACGCCAGGTCCAACCCTTCAGTCGTCAGATCCACCAACCGATCTGTCAGACGCAAACGCACATCGATCTCGGGGTATTCCTCCAGAAAATCAGGTACATGCGGAGCCAGCAGCCTACGCCCGACCCCTAATGGTGCAGCGACAAATAACGACCCGCGCGGTGCTTCGGTCAGGTGAACGACCTGCGCCTCGGCCTCATCCACGGCGTCCAGAACCGCCACCGCGCCGGGATAGAATGCACGGCCCTGCTCGGTCGGGCTGAGGTTGCGCGTGGTGCGCTGGAACAGGCGCACACCCAGATGATCTTCAAGCTGCGATATCCGCGCCGAGGTCACAGCAGGCGAAATCCTCAAATCGCGGCCAGCAGCAGACATGCTGCCCAGATCGTAGACACGAACAAACGTGCGGATATTGTCGAGATAGGACATCTTATCGTTTTTTTTGATACAGTTTGACAATATACGGGAATACCGAAGAAAAGCCCGTTTGCCTAGTGTGGCGATAACTTACCGGAGAGACCTCTCATGTTCGAATTCGCCGTGTTCTGGGATTGGATGGCATTTGCCGTGCGCTGGCTGCACGTCATCACCGCGATCGCCTGGATCGGATCGTCCTTCTACTTCATCGCTTTGGACCTAGGCCTGAACCGCGACATCCCCGGCCCGGCGGATGGCGAGGAATGGCAAGTGCATGGCGGTGGCTTCTATCACATCCAGAAATACCTGGTCGCGCCCGAGCGGATGCCGGACCACCTGACCTGGTTCAAATGGGAAAGCTACGCCACTTGGCTCAGCGGCGCGGGGCTTTTGATGATCATATACTGGGTCGGCGGAGAGCTATATCTGATCGACGCAGAAAAGGCCGATTTGGCGCTGTGGCAGGGCATCCTGATCTCGGCCGCGTCGCTGACCGTTGGCTGGCTGATCTACGACTTCCTATGCAAATCCGGGCTGGGCGAGCGCCCGACCCTGCTGATGGTGCTGCTGTTTATTCTGCTGGTGGCGATGGGCTGGGGCTATAACCAGATCTTCACGGGCCGTGCGATGATGCTGCATCTGGGGGCCTTCACCGCAACGATCATGACGGCAAACGTGTTCTTCATCATCATGCCGAACCAGCGCATTGTGGTGGATGACCTGAAAAACGGCCGCACACCGGACCCGAAATACGGCAAGATCGCCAAGCTGCGGTCGACCCACAACAACTACCTGACGTTGCCCGTCGTATTCCTGATGTTGTCAAACCACTACCCGCTGGCCTTTGCCACCGAGTATAACTGGATCATCGCGGCGCTGGTGTTCCTGATGGGCGTCACCATCCGACACTACTTCAACACCCGCCACGCCCGCGCTGGCAACCCGACCTGGACCTGGGCCGCCACCGCCATTCTGTTCATCGCCATCATGTGGCTTTCCACCGCACCGATGTACAAGCCGTTGGAAGAGGCAGAAGCTCAACCGCTGACGCCCTATGAACAGAAATTCGCAGCAGCAGACGGGTTTGCAGAGGCACATGACGTCGTTCTGGGCCGTTGCTCAATGTGCCACGCCCGCGAACCGGTGTGGGAGGGCATTCAGTGGGCCCCCAAAGGGGTCTTGCTGGAAACCGAAGGCGATATCGCCCGCAATGCCAAACAAATCTACCTGCAAGCGGGCATCAGCCACGCTATGCCCCCCGCGAACGTCACCTATATGGAACCCGAAGACCGCGACGCGATTATCCGCTGGTTCCGCAATGCCGGGTCCTGACCACAACAGGGCCGGTTAATTCGGCGTTGTTTTCGATAAGTTCTTTCCCTGCGTGGAAACTGATGCTCTAACATGAATGTAATGAGCCGTTGCTTTGCATAAAACGGCGAAATTGATTTCGACTTGGGGCAGTTGGAGCCATTCGATGCAGGGAAGCAGGCCAAACGGCTTTGTGAAATATTGCCTTCTTGGCGCGATCTTCGCTCTGCCTTCGCCTTTGGCCGCGCTGGAAACGACGCTGTCCGCGCCCGGTGCCCCGAAAGAGCTGATCGAACGCATCGAGGAAACGTCCTCGGTCGCGACCGCAGAAGACAGGGGGCTGGATACGCCGCTAGAGATCCTCTCTGCCGCGTTGTCAGATTACCGCACCATTGTTCAAATTCTGTATGACGAGGGCTATTTCAGCCCTGTCGTCAGCATCAAGCTGGATGGGCAGGAAGCTGCGGACATGAGCTCGCTGACAGTGCCCAATGCGATCAACCGCGCTGTGATCACTGTGAATACTGGCCCAACCTTCACTTTCGGGACTGCTATCGTTGAGCCGGTCGCGCCGGGCACCACCCTGCCCGAAGAGTTTGCACCCGGGAAACTGGCCACGACCGGCGCCATCCAACAGGCGGCTTCGGCCGGGGTGCAAGGCTGGCGCGATACCGGGCACGCAAAGGCCAAGGTCGAGGGCCAGAAGGTCATTGCCCGCCACGCGCAAGATCGGCTGGACGCCGAGATCGACCTGGCACCAGGGCCGCAGTTGGTCTTTGGCAAGATGATCATCAAGGGCGATACCGATGTTCGTTACCGGTCGATCGAAAAGATCGCCGGTTTCCCCTCGGGAGAGGTATTTTCACCAGCGAAAATCCAGAAGGTTGGCACGCGCCTGCGCCGTACCGGCACGTTCAGCGTCGTGTCTATCGAGGAACATGAAACTCCAAATCCGGATGGCACGCTGGATTTCGATGCCACGTTTGAAGACATGCCCAAGCGCCGCCTGACCTTCGGGATCGAGGCGGCGTCCAACGCAGGGCTAGACATCACCGCAACCTGGACACATCGCAACGTGTTCCGCCGCGCTGAACGGCTGCGGTTCGAAGCTGCACTGCGCAACATCGGCGGGTCCGAAGACCTTGACGGCCGTATCGGTCTGCGTCTGGATCAGCCCGACCGGCTAGGTCCGGATGACAACACCTTCTGGAGCGCATTGCTGGAGCGGCGCAACACCGACAACTACAATGTCACCATCGCTTCGTTGGCCTATGGTGCGCGGCGTACCTTTTCCGACCGGCTTTATGCCGAAGCGTCAGCCGGTTTCCAGTGGTCGGATGCGGATGACGCCTATGGCACTGGCCGAAAGTTCCGGTATTTTATCATTCCGCTCCGGTCTGAATGGGATCAGCGCGACAGCAAAGTCAGCGCGACCCGTGGGTTCTATCTGGACGCGCAAGCCATGCCCTTCGTCGGGTTTTCGGGTACGGACACCGGCATCCGGTTATTCGGTGACGCACGCGCCTATACCAGCCTGAGCACAGGCGGTCGGATCGTTTTGGCCGGTCGCGCTCAGATCGGTTCGGTGATCGGGCCTTCGCCCAGCAACGTGACACCGGATTTCCTGTTTTTCTCGGGTGGTGCAGGAACTGTGCGCGGGCAACCCTATGAAAGCCTCGGTATTCCGGTCAACGGTGGCGTCGCCGGGGGCAAATCCTTCCTCGGGCTGTCTGGTGAGGTCCGCGGAAAGATCACAGACACAATTTCCCTTGTTGGGTTTTATGATTTCGGTACCGTGGACACGTCATCCTTTATCGGCAGTGGCGCGGAGTACCATTCGGGCGCCGGTCTTGGCGTTCGGTATGATCTGGGTGGGTTCGGCCCGCTGCGTCTGGACCTTGCGCTGCCTGTGCAGGGCGACACTGGCGACGGGCTGCAATTCTATATCGGGATCGGACAGGCATTTTGATACGGCGCTATGCATATCCTGTTGTGGCCACGGTCCTGATCGTGACCGCCCCGCCTGTGACCGCGCAAGAGGATGATGGCGGCGGCAGTATGCTGGAGCGGTTCCTGCAAGACACGCTGTCGGGCGACGATCAAAACGTCACCGTTAAGGGCCTGCAAGGGGCGCTGAGCGCGCGCGCCACGATTCAAGAGATCACTGTTTCGGACGATGAAGGGATCTGGCTGACCATCAAGGATGCCGAACTGGACTGGAACCGGCTGGCCCTGATCCGCGGCCGATTTTCAGTCAATGCCCTGACCGCGCAAGAGATCGACATCGCCCGCGCCCCTGGCACTACCACCAAAGAGGCATCGCCCCCTTCGGTCGAAACACAACCCTTTCAACTGCCCGAACTGCCGGTTTCTATTGAGATTGGCGAGATTCGCGTGGATGAGCTGTTATTGGGTGAACCCCTGATCGGAGTCTCTGCCGCGTTGTCGGTGACTGGTAACCTGTCGCTTGCCGATGGCGCGCTGGACACCAATCTCGACATCACCCGTCTGGACCGTGCAGGTGATCGGATAAAGCTGACGGCCGGGTTCCAGAACTCTTCGCGTGAAATCAATCTGGATCTGGACGTGAACGAGGCCGAAGGCGGATTGATTTCGACCGCATTGAAAATCCCCGACAGCCCGCCGATCGGTTTTACGGCCAAAGGTACCGGACCATTGACCGATTTCACCGCCGATATCGCGCTCAGCAGCGACAAGCAGCCTCGGGTAACCGGACAGGTTGAATTGCGGGCCGCGGAAACAGGTGCGGCTGACGGGATCGCCTTTACCGCCGATCTGGGCGGCGATCTGACCCCCTTCCTGGCCGAGGATCTGGACCCATTTTTTGGCCCCAGAACGCGGCTTTTCGTGGATGGTCAGACCAAACCTGAAGGCGCACTAGATATCTCTGATCTGGAGCTGACAACGCAAGCGCTGGACTTGAAGGGTGAGTTGCAGCTGGCCGAAGGCAGCACCCTGCAGCTTGCAGCCTTGCAGGGCCGGATCACGCCACCGGATGGCAATACCGTGGTGCTGCCGGTCGCAGGCGGGGACACCTCGATCGAGGCAGCGCAGGTATCTATGCTGTTCGATCAGAAGAACGGAAACCTGTGGGACCTAAGCCTGACCGCAGACGCGTTTCAGTCGCCACAGGCGAAACTGGACAATGCCCGGATCACCGCGCAGGGCGTTTTGGAACAAGGCGAGGCGTTCACCGTCACCGGCGATCTTCAAGCCATCGTGGACGGAATCGACCTGAACGATCAGGCGTTGAACACCGCTTTGGGCGAACGTCTCACGCTGGACGGTCAGTTCGACTATGGCAGCGATCAATCCCTGAACCTGTCCGGGTTCGAGCTGGTTGGCACCGACTATACGCTTGCGCTGGATGCGCTGATCGACGGGTTGAACAGCGGGCTGACGGTTGACGGATCAGCCACGCTTGACGCGTCGGACCTGTCAAGGTTCTCGGAACTGGCGCAGATGGATTTGGGCGGCGAGGCCTCGGCGCGGGTTGAGGGCAAAGGCTCTCCGCTGGAACGCAGCTTTGACGGCAAAGTGGTGGTCCAGGGCCGCGATCTGGTCACCGGGCGCGACGATATCGATCCGGTCATCAAAGGCGAGACCACGATCACGCTGGATGCCAGCCGTGGCAGCGACGGCATCACCATCCGCGAATTCGACCTGAACAGCGAGGCCGCGCAGGCCCAGGCCAGCGGCGAGGTCACAACTCCTGATGGCAACCTGACCATCGACGGGCAGGCGAGCGTGAATGCGCCGGACCTGTCGGTTTTCTCTGGTCTGGCCAAGCGCGAGCTGGGTGGTGCTTTACAGGCGGAGTTTGATGGCAAGGGCACGGTACAGACGCTGGAATTCGACGGCACGGCCAGCATGACCGGGCAGGATATCAAGACCGGTATGTCCGATATTGATCCGTTGCTGAGCGGCAAAACCGCGATCACTTGGGACGGTGCGCGGACGGCAGATCAGATCGAAATCCGACAGGCGACTGTGAACGGCACCGCCCTGACCGCACAAGTCGCCGCAACGGTTGATGATCCAACCGGCGACCTTGCGGTGGACGGCAAAGCACAGGTGAATGCGCCCGATCTTTCGCTTTTTTCGGGGCTCGCCAAACGGGATCTAGCCGGGGCGATCTCGGCCAATCTTCAGGGCTCTGCCACCCTTGCCGACAAGATATTTGACATTCAGGGCGGCGTGAATGCGGATGACATTCAAACCGGTATCGAATTGGTCGACAAGTTGATCCAGGGCCGCACGACGCTGAACGTCGATGCCGAAAAAAGCGAGGATGGCGTGGATATCCGCACCTTCCGACTGAATGGCACCGCCTTGTCCGCCACCGCATCCGGCAAGCTGGACCGTGACGCCGGCGGGTTGAGCTTTACCGCGCAGCTCGACGATGTGTCCCGTATCCTCACCACGATGTCCGGACCACTGACACTGGACGGTAACGTCGCACCAAACAGATCAGGGCTTGAGGGCACCATGCGGCTGAGCGGGCCGGACAGTTCTTACGCGGAACTGAAGGGAACCGTAGACACAGACGGCACAGCAGATGTGGATTTCGACGCCAAGCTGAACAAGATCGAACGTTTTGCGCCCGAATTCCCCGGCACCATCGCGGCAACCGGCAACGCCAAGCGCAAAAACGGTGTCTGGACGATCGACAGTTCGGCCAATGGCCCGGCTGAAATCAGCAGCACGGTCAAAGGCACTTTCGATGAAACATCGGGTGAGGCTGACTTGCAGGCGCAGGGTGGCATCAATCTGGGTATCGCCAACCTCTTTATCTCGCCCAACAAGATCGACGGGCAAGCCCGGCACAATCTGCGCCTAAAAGGCAAACCCGCGCTTGAGTCGCTCAGCGGGTCTATCACAACCTCGGGTACGTCACTGGCAATCCCGAATATCGGGCAAACGGTCACAGGCATCAGCGGTTCCGTCGAGTTGGCACAAAGCCGGGCCACGATTTCGCTCAGTGGCGGGATGCGAGCCGGCGGCAACTTTACCATCTCGGGCCCTGTGGACTTAACACCACCACTCAATGCGAATATCGTTGCGCGTCTCAACCAACTCGTGCTGACCGACCAGCTGCTGTATGAAACCACCCTGGACGGTGAGATTGCCATGACCGGTGCGCTGGCAGGCGACAGCGCCATTTCCGGGCAAATCACTTTCGAAGAGACCAACATCAACCTCGCCGCTGCGGCCGGCGCTGTTGGGGCGGCGCCGATCCCCGAGATCGAACACATCAACGAAAGCCGGGCCGGTTACATCACCCGCGAACGCGCACGGCTGATCGTTGAGGAAGGGACCAGCCAAAGCGATTCCCGGATCGCGCTGGACATCAGCCTGCTGGCCCCCAAGGCAGTTTTCGTGCGTGGTCGTGGCGTGAATGCCGAGCTGGGTGGAAGCCTGTTCATTCGCGGCACCACAACGTCGGTAATACCATCCGGCCAGATCGAGCTGATCCGCGGTAATTTTGACATTCTTGGCCGGAGGCTTGCCCTGACCAAAGGGATCGTCTCGCTGCAGGGAGACCTGAAACCCTATATCGAGTTCGCCTCGTCAGCCAGCACGTCCGAAGGCACCGCCACGATCGAAATCGCCGGTCCGCTGGATGCACCCGAAGTGAATGTGTTTTCTGACCCCGAACGCCCGGCCGAAGAGGCCTTGGCCATGCTTTTGTTCGGCAATAGTTTCTCGGAACTGTCGCCCTTTGTCATTGCCCAGATGGCGGCCTCGCTTGCCCAACTCAGCGGCGCTGGCGGCGATGCGACAAAAGGCGTTCGTGAGGCAACTGGTCTGGATACGATCGACGTGGGTTCAGCAGAAGGTGGAGGCGGCGTCTTGGGTGCGGGCGCATATCTGAGCGACAATCTCTATACTGACTTCAGCGTCAACACTGAGGGCGACACCGAAGTGAACCTGAACCTTGACGTCACCGATAGTTTCACCGTGCGCGGTACTGTGGACGGGCGCGGCGAAACCGGGCTTGGTGTGTTTTTTCAGCGAGATTACTGACCGCTTCGCCGTATACCAATCGACTGCCCGATCTTCGGCGCAGTCTCCAGCCTCGCGTGATCGCGGACCATGCGGGCCAATCTTTCGATCGCCCAGTCCGGGTAGGGCTCTGATCGTCCAGTTGCGTGGCTGACATTCATGAACAACGCTTCCTGGGTCGCGCAAATCGCGTCGTCTTTTTCTGATAACAACTGCGCAAAATAGTGGCCGCGTTTCTGATCGGAGTCCAACATCCGGATTCGAAAAAAGAACGGCTCGTCCGGCTGAACCTCGCGAAGGAAATTCATGTTGGATTGCAGCACGTAAGGCCCCTGCCCCAACGCCTTGACCTGCACCTCACCCAGCCCAAGGTGATCGACCATCAGCTTCTCCAGCGCCATATCGAAAGCCACGCCGTAATATCCCACGTTCATGTGGCCGTTATAGTCGACCCAATCCGGCAGGACCGAAAACCCCCGCATTTCGACGGGTGCATCATAGGGTCCGTCATGTCCGCTGAGGGGTTTATTCATCACTGTCCTCCTCAAAGATCGCGACAGCCCGGACAAAACCTGCAGATGCCCCTTTGATCTTGAACGGAAAGCACGAGATTTCGAACCCGGTGGGCGGCAGATCTTCGAGGTTGGTCAGCTTTTCGATGTGGCAGTAGCCGATCTCTATCGAGGCGCGATGCCCTTCCCAGATGATCGAGGCATCCTTGGTTTCGGCGTATTCCTGCGCTGTCAGGGGAAAGGGTGCGTCCCAACTCCAGGCATCAGTACCGGTCACCCGCACGCCGCGTTCGGTCAGGTACAAGGTCGCCTCGCGCCCGATCCCGCAACCTTTCATCAAATAGTCGGGCTGGCCGTACCGCGTTCCGGCCGAGGTATTCACAATCACGATATCCAGCGGCTGCAGGTCATGACCGATGCGTTTCAACTCGGCCTCGACATCGGCCGCGGTTGCAACATAGCCATCGTCAAAATGACGAAAATCCAGTTTCACGCCGGGATTCATGCACCATTCTAACGGAACCTCGTCGATGGTGATCGCCCTTTCACCATTGTTCATGGTCGAGTGATGGTGGTACGGCGCATCCAGATGCGTGCCGTTGTGTGTGGCGATCTGCAGCCGCTCGATGGCCCAACCTTCGCCGCCCGGCAGGTCGTCCTTCTGTAGTCCCGGGAAAAAGCCCATGACCTGTTCTGCGGTTTGGTCATGGGTCATGTACTCGATCTCAGGCAGCATGATCGGTGGGTCGGATACGATCCCGGTTTCCAAAGGCACGGACAGATCAACGAAACGGCGGGCCATATGCTTCTCCAACATCAAGTTGGGGACAGGTTTGGCTGTAAGCAACACTCTGTCAAGGAAAGAGAAAAGGCGACCCAGAGGGCCGCCTTTCTTATTCGTGAGTAGTGATTTTATTCCGCTGCGATGGCGTCTTCGATTTTTTCGACCCGGATCGCCGAGAACTTGAACTCGGGGATTTTGCCATAAGGATCGATGGCCGAGTTGGTCAGGATGTTCGCCGCGGCCTCGACATAGGCAAACGGGATGAACACCATGTCTTCGGCAATCGCGCGATCGGCACGCGCCATGATCTCGATCGAACCACGACGGGTGGTCAGACGGATCATCTCGCCCGGTTCAATCCCCATTAGCTTGAGCGTACGAGGGTTCAGCGAACAGTTCGCCTCCGGCTCAACCGCGTCCAGAACATTGGATCGGCGGGTCATCGACCCGGTGTGCCAGTGCTCCAGCTGACGGCCAGTGGTAGCGATCATCGGATACTCATCATCCGGTGCCTCATCCGGCGGGATGACGCTGGCCGGGGTAAACCGGGCTTTACCATCCGCACGCGGGAAGCCGTCGCCGAACACAATCGCCTGCCCCGGGTCTGTCTCAGACAGCGACGGATAGGTGATGGTTTCGGTTTCCAGACGCTCCCACGTGATGTTGTTGAGCGAATTCATCGTCAGCTTCATCTCAGCAAAGACCTGAGACACATCAGTGTACTCCCAGTTCAGACCGATCCGCTGCGCCAGTTCGACGGTGATCTTCCAATCCTCGCGCGCTTCACCCGGAGGAGTCACGGCCGGGCGCACACGCTGAACCTGACGGTTGGTGTTCGACACGGTGCCGTTCTTCTCATAGAGCGCCGAGGCAGGCAGGATGATGTCGGCATAGTTCGCCGTCTCGGTCAGGAAAATATCCTGCACGATCATCAGGTCCAGCTTGGCCAGTGCGTCGCGGGCGTGGTTTACATCTGGGTCGGACATGGCCGGGTTCTCACCCATGATGTACATACCCTTGATGTTGCCCGCATACGCCTGATCGATGATCTCGGTGACGGTCAGACCCTTCTCGTTCGAGAAGTCGTCCGAATTCCAGACGTTGTTGAACTTGGCGCGGATGCCATCGTCGGTCACGGTCTGGTAGTCCGGCAAGAACATCGGGATCAGACCGGCGTCCGAGGCACCCTGCACGTTGTTCTGACCCCGCAACGGGTGCAGACCCGCACCGGGTTTACCAACGTTACCGGTCATCAAAGCCAGCGAGATCAGGCAGCGCGAGTTGTCGGTGCCGTGGATGTGCTGACTGACGCCCATACCCCAGAAGATCAAACCGGCCTTGGCTTGCGCGAAGGTGCGCGCGACACGGCGCAGCTGATCCGGTTCGATGCCACAGATCGGCGACATCGCCTCGGGCGTGAACTGGCGCAGGTGCTCTTTCTCGGCTTCCCAGTTCTCGGTCCAGCGGTGGATGTACTGGCTGTCATAGAGTTCCTCTTCGACGATCACGTTCATGATCGCGTTAAGCATCGAAACATCCGCCCCCGGACGGAACTGCAGCATCTCATCCGCAAACTTGCGCATGCCAACACCGCGCGGGTCCATCACGATCAGCTTGCCGCCGCGCTTGGCGAACTGTTTGAAGTAGGTCGCCGCAACGGGGTGGTTCTCGATTGGGTTCGAGCCAATGATGATCGCCACATCCGCGTTTTCGATCTCGTTGAAAGTCGCGGTCACAGCACCCGAACCGACGTTCTCGATCAGAGCCGCAACGGACGACGCGTGGCACAGACGGGTGCAGTGGTCGACGTTGTTGTGCTTGAAACCCTGACGGATGAACTTCTGGAACAGGTACGCTTCTTCGTTGGTGCACTTGGCCGAACCAAAGCCTGCGACGCTGCGCGGGTCTTCTTCGCGCAGTGTTTTCAGCTTGGTCGCCGCCAGATCCATCGCCTCTTCCCACGTCGCTTCGCGGAAATGGGTCGACAGGTTACCCGGATCGACGTTCAGGCCCTTAGCGGGTGCGTCCTCACGGCGGATCAGCGGCTTGGTCAGACGGTGCGGGTGGTGGATGTAGTCGAAACCAAAGCGACCTTTGACGCACAGACGACCTTCGTTTGCGGGGCCGTTGATGCCCTCGACATATTTGACCTTACCGTCTTTGACCTTCAGCGAGACCTTGCAGCCCACACCGCAGAACGGGCAGACGCTTTCGGTTTCGCTATCGTAATCCTTGCTGTCACCTTTTTGCTGGTCGTCCAGCACGGTGGCGGGCATCAGCGCGCCGGTCGGGCAGGCTTGGACGCATTCACCACAGGCGACACAGGTTGAATCGCCCATCGGATCGTTCTGATCGAACACCACTTGCGCCGTATGTCCACGACCGGCCATGCCGATCACGTCATTCACCTGCACTTCACGGCAGGCACGGACGCAAAGGTTGCAGTTGATGCAGGCGTCCAGATTGACGCGCATCGCTACGTGGCTGTCATCCAGCAGTGGGATCTTCTCGGCCTCTTTCGCCGGGAAACGGCTGTCGCTGACATCGTTCAGCTTCGCCATATCCCAGAAATGGCTGGAGGTGTCGTGCGCCTCTTCGGGCTGGTCGGCGACCAGCAGTTCCATAACCATGGCGCGCGATTTCTCGGCGCGGTCTGAGTCGGTTTTCACCACCATACCGTCCGCTGCGGGACGGATGCACGAGGCGACCAACGTGCGCTCGCCTTCCACCTCGACCATACAGGCGCGGCAGTTGCCGTCCGGGCGGTAGCCCGGCTGCGGCTTGTGGCACAGGTGCGGAATGGTGAACCCCTGCCCCTTGGCGGCTTCCCAGATGGTCCAGCCCTCGGGCACGGTGACATCTTCGCCGTTCAGGTTGAAGGTGACGGTCTTGTTTGGGCTTGCATCAAGCATGGCTCTGTCTCCCTCAGATTTCGTCGGCGAAGTGTTTCATGACAAGGCGGATCGGGTTCGGGGCCGCCTGGCCCAGACCGCAGATCGAGGCATCGCCCATGACCTGGCACAGATCTTCCAGCAGATCGGTGTCCCATTTATCGGCTTGCATCAGTTTGACTGCCTTTTCGCAGCCCGCGCGGCAGGGCGTACACTGGCCACAGCTTTCATCTTCGAAGAAGCGCAGCATGTTCAGCGCCGCATCGCGGGCAGTGTCCTGATCGGACAGAACCACAACCGCGGCGGACCCGATAAAGGTGCCCAGCGGCTGCAGAGTGTCAAAGTCGAGCGGGACGTCGTCGATGTCAGAGGGGAGAAGACCTGACGACGGCCCGCCCGGTTGATACGCCTTGAACACATGACCTTCGGCCATGCCGCCGGCGGCACCAATCACGTCAAGAATGGTCGAACCCGCGGGTAGCAGGTAGACACCGGGCTTCGCCACCCGGCCCGAGACCGAATAGCTGCGCAGGCCCTTGCGGCCATTCTTTTCAACTGAATTCAGGATCTGCGGCCCTTCGCGGCAAATCTTCGAGACCCAATAAAGAGTCTCGACATTGTGCACCAAGGTCGGGCGGTTAAAGACCCCAACCTGCGCCACGAATGGAGGACGGTGGCGCGGCAGGCCCTTTTTGCCCTCGATCGACTCGATCATCGCGGATTCTTCACCGCAGATGTAGGCACCTGCACCTCGGCGCAGGTCAATATAGCCTTTCTCGACGATCCCGGCCTCTTCCAGCGCAGCAATCTCACGGCGCAAGATTTCCAGCACCGCCGGATATTCGTCACGCATGTAGATGAAGCAGGTCTGTGCCTCTACGGCCCAAGCGGCGATAAGCATCCCTTCGAGGAAGACATGCGGTGCGCGCTCCAGGTAATAGCGGTCCTTGAACGTGCCCGGCTCGCCCTCATCACCATTCACGGCCAGATAGCGCGTGCCTTCGTTCATACGAACAAAGCCCCATTTCTTGCCGGAAGGGAAGCCAGCGCCACCCAGACCACGCAGGCCTGAGGACAGCACATCTTCCTGCACCTTCTCCCAATCACCGCTTTCACGCAGTTCGATCAGTTTGTCGTAGCCACCCTTGAACCGATAAACTTGGAATTCCTCGTAGTCGGGCAGATGTGCATGCGTGTCATCGGCTGCAATCGCGGCCTGCACCTTCTCGGGGGTCGCATGGTCAATGTGGTTGTGACCAATCTCAAGCACCGGTGCGGTGTCACAGCGGCCCATGCAGGGCGCGCGCACAACGCGGACTTCAGCAGGATCAAGGCCGTCTTCCAGTGCTTTTTGCAACTGCTGGGCACCGGCCATTTCGCAGGACAGAGAATCACAAACGCGGATCGTCAACGCCGGAGGAGGCGTCTCGCCCTCTTTCACCACATCAAAATGGGCATAGAAGGTCGCAGTTTCGTAAATTTCGGCCTGACCAATCCGCATCTCGACCGCAAGTGCTGCGATGTGGTCGGCGCTGATATGGCCGTGTTCGTCCTGAATCAAATGCAGGAATTCAATCAGCAGGTCGCGGCGGCGCGGGCGATCCCCTAACAGACGGGTAATCTCCGCCTGTGCTTCATCCGTGAACTGACGGCCTTTTGGTGTGTGCCGTCCTCTGCCTTTACCTGACTTCCAAACGCCCTTATTCGCGTCGGATGGCTTGGTATCCAAGGGTGCCATGCTTTCCTCCGTTTGAGACTCAAGTCTGTCTCATCAGAGAAGCATATCGTCAAATCGCCAAATTCAATCGCACGATAACGACACCTTATCACCGCAAAGAGGTCACCACCGCTCGCAAAGCCTCGACCGTCGGCAATTCCGGGTCTCGGGTCAGGGTTGCCAAACAGATCGGTTTGCTGACAACAGGGTCGACCAGAGGCAGCACTTTCGTGCCCTTTAAGTCTCCCAACGCACGGACCAACACGCGCGGAACGACGGTGGCCGCCAGCCCCTCGCGCGCCATGACCATCGAGGCGGTGAAACCGCTGGTCTCGGCCACAACGATCGGGTGCAAACCCTGATCCAGGAAAATACGATCCAGAATACGCCGGTTCTGCATTTGCGGGACAAGCAGGCTCAGCGGGAATTCAGCGACTTTTGCCCACGGAATAGGCCCGTTTTCCTCCGTAAAATGCGCCGGAGCCAGCAATACGTAGGTCTCTTCGTACAAGGGCTGAACATGGCGCAGATCGGTGCCGATACTGTCACCATAGGTGACACCGGCGTCCAGACTTCCCTCATCCAAACGGTGCTGTATGGCCGAAGCGGACATAGTTTCAATGCGCGTTACGATGCGTGGATGCGCCTGACGCAGGCGTTTCGTCAACCGCCCGGTAAAGGCAATGGCCGTTGGGATCACTCCCAGCATAAGCGTGCCGGTGATTTCACCCTTCGCAGCCTGAACCTGCTGTTCCAGCGCCTTGGCGTCGTCGAGGATACGCCGCGCGCGCTGGACGATCATCGCGCCCTCTTCGGTCAGGCCCTGAAACCGGTTTGCGCGGCGGACGATGGAAACGCCCAGTCGATCCTCAAGATTGCGGATGCGCATCGAGAAGGCAGGCTGCGATATCCCACATTCTTCGGCCGCCTTGGCAAAATGCTGATGCCGCGCCAAGGCGCTGAGCAGTTGAAGGTCGCGGATTTCAATCATTTGCAGACGGTCCAATTAGAGGGCGAACAGCAGACTAACGCGTTTTTATCGATGTAGAAATGCCCGCCGTCGATGAACTGTGAACAGTTTCTTATTGGTTTCATAGGCGATACGATGAGAGGCACAGTATAAGCGAGTATTGGTATGTCTGACGGCAAATATCTCGATGACCTGGCGGTTGGAGACTGCTTCGAGACAGGGGGCATTTCTCTTACGGAGGGCGGGATTGTGGACTTTGCCCTTGTGCATGACCCACAACCCTTCCACATAGACAAGGTCGCCGCGACCGAGTCGATTTTTGGCGGCCTTATTGCAAGTGGCTTTCAGACCATTGCCCTTACTTTTCGGCTTTTTCGCGACACGGGCGTTCTTAACGGCACAAATCTTGGTGGTCATGGCATGGACGAAGTCCGGTGGTTGGCACCAGTCTTCGCAGGCGACACCATCCGCGCGCGCGTCACGGTCGAAGCGATCAAGCCATCCCGTTCCAAGCCTGATCGGGGTACGGTTCGTTTCCGTTATCGAACGTACAATCAAAAAGACATCGAAGTCCTCAGCTTCATCATTCACCACGTAATGGCACGACGAAAACAACTCGATACAGCCTGACACAAGAGAATGGCAGAGGGCGCACGTTGGCCGCAATCCTGGAACTTCAGCAACTGTTCGATGGCTATGTCGAAGTTTATCAATCCAATGACCCAGCAGGATGCGCGTCCTATTTCTAAGACGATGCCGAACCCAAAGCCATCGAGGTCGTGCAAGCCGACACAAACGGGCCCATCGGTTGGCGCCTAACCCGCTTCAGTGAAGAGGCAGCGGATCATGGGACATCGCTCAACGATTGGTACAAGTTCCCGACGGCAGGTGGCCGATTACCCATCGCTGCTTAAACGAAACGCTTGATGTACGCGTTGGACAAGCTGGCTCAGGTGTTGAACAAAAAGTGCATCACGTCGCCATCCTTGACGATGTAGCCCTTGCCCTCAGCCCGCATCTTGCCTGCCTCTTTCGCGCCCTGCTCGCCATTGGTAGCGATGTAGTCGTCATAGGCGATGGTTTCGGCGCGGATGAAGCCTTTCTCAAAGTCACCATGAATCACGCCAGCGGCTTGCGGCGCGGCGGTGCCTGTGCGGATAGTCCAGGCGCGGGCCTCTTTCGGGCCGACGGTGAAATAGGTTTCCAACTTGAGCAGGTCGTAACCAGCGCGGATCAGACGATCCAGACCGGGTTCTTCCAGACCCATTTCCTCAAGGAACATCTGGGCTTCTTCGTCTTCCAGCAGGCTGATCTCTTCTTCGATCTTGGCGCTGATGATGACGTGGGCGTTGCCTTGTGCAGCGGCCATCTCGGCAACTTTGGCCGAGTATTCGTTGCCGTCGGCGGCCTCTTCCTCGGACACGTTGCAGACATAGAGCACCGGCTTGGTGGTCAGCAGCTGCAGCATCTTCCACGCCTTGGCATCCTCGTCCGAGACCTCGACCAGACGCGCGGGTTTGCCGTTTTCCAGCATCGCTTGCGCTTCGGCCAAAAGGCGATCTTGCTGTTGGGCTTCCTTATCGTTGCCCTTCAACTTGCGCACCAGATTGGCGCGGCGCTTTTCGATGCTTTCCAGATCAGCCAGCATCAGCTCGGTTTCGATTGTGTCTGCATCTGCCACCGGATCAACGCGGCCATCAACATGTGTCACGTCGCCGTCTTCGAAACAGCGCAGCACATGGGCGATGGCGTCCGTCTCACGAATGTTGGCCAGAAACTGGTTGCCTAGACCTTCGCCTTTCGAGGCACCCTTCACCAGACCGGCAATATCCACGAAAGTCATCCGGGTGGGGATAATCTGCTTTGAGCTGGCAATTGCCGCTAGTTTGTCCAGACGGTCATCAGGCACGGCGACATCGCCCACGTTGGGTTCGATCGTGCAGAACGGGAAATTCGCCGCCTGTGCGGCTGCGGTTTTGGTCAACGCATTGAAGAGGGTCGACTTGCCAACATTCGGCAAACCCACGATTCCCATTTTAAAGCCCATGACGGTCTCCTGATGCCATTCGAGGGGTGCTTCTATGCAGGTCCGGATCAATGCGCAAGCCGGACTGCAAACAACCGGGCCAAGTCCAATCGGCAACATCACAAAAATGTTCATCGTTTGGCGGCTTGCCCGGGCTCGAAACCGCGCCCTAAGATCGGCGTATAGAGCTTTAATAACAAACAAATAGTGAATATTAGATATGAAGAAAACAGCCACTACCCTTGCGCTGCTGCTGGCCGCCCAGACAGCGCAAGCCCAGTCCCTTGTTTTTGGCGCTGGCTATTCTGACTTTTCCAACAGCGCGGCTGAAGACGAAGCCGCATTTGCGCTTGAATACCATCACCGCCCGTTTCACAAAGCGACCCGCTTTTCCGCATCCTGGGGCGCTGCCCTGACGGTGGATACGGCAAGCAACGTCCATATTGGCATCGGGCTGATCGGCTTATACACCTTTGCGGAACGCTGGTTTGTCGAAGGCAGTGTCATGCCGGGGTACTTCTCTGAGAGCGACGAACTGAACGATCTTGGCGGGGAGTTCCAGATCCGCAGCCTTTTGAGCCTTGGCTATACCCTTGATAACGGCAACAAGGTCTCGTTTGCGATCACCCACAAGTCCAACGCCAGCACAAATATCGAAAACCCCGGTGTCAACTCGGCCCTGCTGCGATATCACTACCAGTTCTGAGTCAATCTGAACCGGCGGGATTGATTTCCGGGCAAAGTTTCTGCACATCAGGTTCAACTCTGAATGCAAGGACTGCAGATGACCCGTATTGACGCCAAATTCGCCGCCCTGAAGGCCGAGGGGAAAAAGGCCTTTGTAGCTTATATCATGGCAGGCGACCCCGATTTCGACACCTCGCTTGAGATTGTGAAAGGCCTGCCCGGCGCCGGTGTGGATGTCATCGAACTGGGGCTGCCCTTTACCGATCCAATGGCGGATGGCCCGACCATTCAAGCCGCGGGCCAACGGGCGCTGGATGGGGGTATGACCCTGCAGCGCACTCTGGACCTCGCAACTGCATTCCGCGAAACCGACGACACGACCCCGATTGTTCTCATGGGGTATTACAACCCGATCTACAGCCGCGGTGTGGATCGGTTTCTGGCTGACGCCCAAGCCGCCGGCATCGACGGCCTGATCGTCGTAGACCTGCCGCCAGAGGAAGACGAAGAGCTGTGCTTGCCCGCGCAAGCGGCGGGTCTGAACTTCATCCGTTTGGCGACTCCGACCACCGATGACAAACGCCTGCCCCGTGTACTGCAGAACACCTCGGGCTTTGTATATTACGTTTCGATCACTGGTATCACGGGCGCAGCCGAGGCACAGGCCACGAATGTTGGCCCCGAAGTCGCCCGGATCAAATCCGCAACCGACCTGCCCGTGATCGTGGGATTTGGCATCAACACACCCGAAAAATCCAAGGCCATTGCCAGCGTCGCTGATGGTGCGGTGGTCGGCTCGGCCATTGTCAGCCAAATCGCTGCGGGCAAACCCGTGCCCGAGGTTCTGGATTTTGTGAAAACACTGGCCGACGGCGCGCATTCCGCCTGAGCGTTCCGTTCTGAACACATCCGGAAAACCGCAGCAAGCAACTGGCCTGCTGCGGTTTTTTCTTACTTGCAGCCAATTGCGCCAACCCGGTTGCCCCATTAGAAATACTTGACCACTTAACCAAAGGCGCGACCCCATGCCCGTAATCACCACTATCGAAGACCTACGGCGCATCTATGAACGTCGTGTCCCACGGATGTTCTACGACTATGCCGAAAGCGGCAGTTGGACCGAGCAGACCTTCCGCGACAACAGCTCGGATTTTTCGGATATCCGCCTGCGGCAACGGGTTGCCGTGGACATGGCAGGGCGCTCTACCACGTCGCAGATGATCGGAGAGGATGTCGCGATGCCCGTCGCACTGGCTCCGGTCGGGCTGACGGGCATGCAGCATGCGGATGGTGAGATGAAAACCGCCAAAGCCGCCGAGGAGTTCGGCGTACCCTTTACCCTGTCCACAATGTCAATCAACTCGATCGAGGATGTGGCCGAGCACACAACGAAACCGTTCTGGTTTCAGCTCTATACGATGAAGGATCAGGACTATGTCAGTCGCCTGATTCAGCGCGCCAAGGATGCAAACTGCTCCGCCTTGGTGATTACGCTCGACCTGCAGATTCTGGGCCAGCGCCATAAAGACCTGAAGAACGGTTTGTCCGCGCCACCAAAACTCACGGCGAAGACCATTGCAAACCTTGCGACCAAGTGGTCGTGGGGCATCGAAATGCTGGGCGCCAAGCGTCGTGAATTCGGTAATATTGTCGGTCACGTCGAAGGTATCTCGGACGCCTCGTCCCTAGGCGCATGGACGGCCGAGCAGTTTGATCCCAGCCTCGACTGGGGCAAGGTCGAAAAGCTGATGGAGCAATGGGGCGGCAAGGTTATCCTAAAAGGCATTCTGGACGCCGAAGACGCCAAAATGGCCGCGAAACTTGGGGCCGATGCCATCGTCGTGTCGAACCACGGCGGACGGCAGTTGGACGGTGCACTCAGTTCCATTCGTATGCTCCCGCAGATCATGGATGCGGTCGGCGGGGATATCGAAGTCCATCTGGACAGCGGCATCCGATCTGGTCAGGACGTTCTCAAGGCCGTGGCAATGGGGGCCAAAGGCACCTATATCGGCCGCGCTTTTGTTTATGGCTTGGGCGCGATGGGGCAGAAAGGTGTGACAACTGCACTCGACGTCATCCAAAAGGAACTGGACACTACAATGGCTCTGTGTGGAGAGCGCAATGTTGGCGATCTGGGCCGGCACAACCTGTTGATCCCCGAAGATTTCGGCGGCCGCTGGCAGGACTGAAAACGCGGGATCAGTGGGCCCTGCTCCCGCCGCCGTTTGGGCAACTCCCCCGGGATACTTTCAGCCCGATGAAGCAAGGGATCCTGTATTCATCTGGCCCCAACTATCCCAAAGCGAAAGGCAGAGCCTCGCAAATAGGTATTAGGGGTAAAAACCCCTTTCCAAACCCAATGAATCAAGCTAAGGACGCGGCTTCACGCGGGCATACAGCCTTGGAGGATGCCCGCCCTAACATTTGGAGATATATCATGGCTGGTGAGATTCCTGATCTCGTAGCTCTGGAACGGACGGGGACAGGCAAGGGCGCCGCTCGTCAAGCACGCCGCGACGGCATGGTTCCGGGCATTGTTTTTGGTGGTGACAAAGAGCCGCTGCCGATTCAGATCCCGTTCAACGTCCTGTTCAAGCGCCTGAAAGCAGGCCGGTTCAAGTCGACCCTGTGGAACCTGAAGGTTGAAGGCCACGAAGACGTCCGCGTCATCTGCCGCGACGTTCAGCGTGACGTTGTCAAAGACCTGCCGACCCACCTGGACCTGATGCGCCTGCGTCGGACCACCAAGATCGCGCTGTTCATCCCGGTTGAGTTCATCAACGAAGACGAAGCGCCCGGCATCAAGAAGGGCGGCGTTCTGACCGTTGTTCGTCCGGAAGTCGAACTGGTCTGCACCGCCGGTGACATTCCCGAGAAGATCACCGTTGACGTGACCGGCATGGAAATCAACGACGTTGTGACCATCTCGTCCGTTGACCTGCCCACAGGCACCAAGCCGACCATCGACCGTGACTTCGTAATCGCGAACGTGTCGGCGCCGACTGGCCTGTCGACCAGCGACGACGAAGAAGAAGAAGCAGTGGCCGCAGACGAAGTTGAAGTCGTCGGTCAGGAAGAAGCAGAAGAATAAGTCCGGACCCAAATATCCGGATTGTAAAACGGGGCCTCTAGCAGGCCCCGTTTTCTTTTCCGCCCGGTCTGGAAAAACGGTGGCATTCCGTGCCATCAACCACGTGCATCGCACAAGGACGAGACTATGAAACTGTTTGTCGGATTGGGTAACCCGGGGTCAAAATACGCCCGCAACCGGCATAATATCGGCTTTATGGCCTTGGACCGGATTGCCGGGGATCACGGTTTTGGTCCCTGGAAATCCAAGTTTCAGGCTGAAATCGCCGAGGGGCGACTAGGCCGCGAAAAAGTGTTGTTGATCAAGCCGCAGACTTTCATGAACCGCTCGGGCCAGTCGGTGGGCGAAGCGATGCGCTTTTACAAACTGGACTCGACCGACGTGACCGTCTTTCACGACGAACTGGATCTGGCCCCCGGAAAAGTGCGCGTCAAAGCGGGTGGCGGGCATGCCGGCCATAACGGACTGCGCTCGATCCATGAGCATATCAGCCCTGCCTATGACCGGGTGCGACTGGGCATTGGGCACCCGGGGCGGAAAGAGATGGTCTCGCCCTATGTCCTAAGCGACTTTGCCAAGTCTGATGCTGATTGGCTGGACGATGTGCTGCGTGGTGTATCGGACGGTGCCGGACAACTGGCCGACGGCGAAAGCGGAAAGTTCATGAACGCGGTTGCCCTGCGCACCGCGCCACCTCGCTCGTCTAAATCGCCGGTCAAGGCACCGAAAACGGAGACCGCACCCGTGCCCGAACCCGAGGTCGACGAACGCTCGGCCATGCAAAAGCTGCTGGACAAGTTCAAATAGGCAGCTGACCTTGCCGCAACGTCTCAATTGCGGAAACGCATTGGGCGGGGTCCAATGTGACAGGGATATGGGAGGCAATAGATGAAAGCTCTGTTGAAATGGGCGCTGCGCATCCTGCTGATGTTAGTGCTGGCTGCAATTGTTGTAGGCGTTTGGAAACGCGAAGAGATTCAGCGGTTGATGGCCGTGAACTCTCTGTTCTCCGAAGACAAGATCGTTCATAACTTCTCTCATATGGATGAGGCTTTCCTGACGGTCGATCTGCCGCGCGGCGATGGCCCAACACGGGAGCTTCCCTATGGTCCCGGTTTTGACCTGCCCGACGGCACCGATGAGTGGATCGAGGATCGGGCGGTTACCTCGCTGCTGGTGATGCAGGACGGTCAGATCCGGTTCGAAGAGTACTATCTGGGCACCACCCCCGAGGACCGCCGGATTTCATGGTCGGTTGCCAAAAGCTACCTCTCGTCGTTGTTCGGTGTCCTGTTGGCCGAAGGGGCCATCGACTCGTTGGACGATCCGGTTGTGAAATACGCGCCAAATCTGGCGGGCACTGCATACGACGGCGCGACAATCCGGAATGTGCTAAACATGGCCAGCGGCGTCACCTTTAACGAGGACTATTTCGACCCCAATTCAGACATTAACCGGATGGGCCGCGTGGTGGCCCTGGGCGGAGAGTTGGACGACTTCGCGGCCTCGCTTCAGGACACGTTCGCCACCCCGGGCGAGACCTGGCAATACGTCTCAATCGACACCCATGTGATCGGCATGGTGATCCGTGGCGCAACCGGACGCAGCGTGACCGAGTTGCTGACCGAAAAGATCATTCAGCCGCTGGGTTTGGAGTATGATGGCTATTACGTGACCGACGGTGCCGGGGTTGCCTTTGTGCTGGGTGGGCTGAACTTCACAACCCGTGACTTCGCCCGCTTTGGTCAAATGATCCTGCAAAACGGAGAGATTGACGGCCAGCAATTGGTGCCAGCAGACTGGATCGCCGAATCCGTCCTGCCCAGCGCGCCGACCGAGACGGGCAAGATCGGGTACGGCTATCAGTGGTGGATTCCGGTCGGAGCGCATGAGGGTGAGTTTCTCGCACGTGGCGTTTATGGTCAGTACATCTATTTCGACCGGCCGCGTGGGGTTCTGATCGTCACAACCGGGGCAGATCGGAAATTCCGCGACGATGGCGTGAACGAAGCAAACATAGAAATGTTCCGCAAAATCGCGCAAAGCCTGTAAGGTAGGCGTATGGAAAAACAGGACAGCATCAATGTGTTGGGCAGTGTGCTCGCCCCATGTTCCCGCGATCCGCTGACCGGGTTCTTTCGCGATGGTGCCTGCAACACCTGCCCCGAGGATCAGGGCAGCCACACCGTTTGTGCTGTTATGACGGCCGAATTTCTGGCCTTTTCAAAATACGTGGGAAACGATCTGAGCACCCCACGCCCCGAGTTCAACTTTCCCGGTCTGAAGCCCGGTGACAGCTGGTGCCTTTGCGCCGGGCGATTTTTGCAGGCCCATGACGAAGGTTGTGCCCCCAAGGTGCATCTTGAGGCCACCCATCAGCGCGCGCTGGATGTGGTACCCTTGGACATACTGCATCAGCACGCGGCCGAAGTTGATTGACCCTTAGCGAAATCCGCATCACAAACCCTGCAGCCAATTCTGATTAGCTAACCATGTACTTAGCACCGACGAGGCCTGCCATGAGCTATATCGCAATGAACCGTTTCAAAGTCCGTTTGGGCAGTGAAGCCGATTTCGAAAACGTCTGGAAAGAGCGCCAGAGCCGCCTGAACGAATTGCCGGGTTTTAACGAGTTCCGTTTGCTCAAAGGACCCGAAGGTGACGGCTATCGCCTGTATTCCAGCCATGTAGTCTGGGATCGCCGCGAAGATTTCGAAGCGTGGACCAAGTCTGAGCAATTCCGCGATGCTCATCGGAATGCCGGGAACAGTAAAACGCAGTCGGCCCTGATGGGGCCGCCGCAATTCGAAGGGTTTGAGACGGTCCTGATCGAAAGCTGACGGAATGGGCCGACCCGGATTTTCGCCGGATCGGCCCTTTGCTTTGGGCGGGATCACTCCCGCAGTTTCACAAGGTCGGTCATCAGACCTTCGGTCCCGTTATGGACCGTCAGCCGCTCGACCTTTCCGGCGATGGTTTCCAGAGCCTCAAGCTCTTTCAACCGCAGCATCACCGGGTTTTCGGCCATCACCTTCGCGGTATTCAACAGGGACCGCGTGGCGTTGGTTTCTTCCCGCCGCCGGATGACGTTTGCCTCGGCTTGTTTCTCAGCAGCGACCACGGCGGTCAGGATTTCCCGCATCTCACCGGGCAGGATAACGTCTTTCAACGCGATCTCACCCACTTCGATACCGATCCCGGCCATCTGTGTCCGCACCCGATCTGCAGCCTCGGTGTCGACGGTCACTTTCTCGGCCAACAGCCGGTCCAGCGTCATCGCGCCCAAGGTCTTCCGGAACGCCAGCTGCAACGCCCGGTGCAGGGCCTGGTCGAAGTCCTTAACCGCCCCCACCGCCGTGATCGGATCAACGACCCGGTAGTCGGCGCTAAGGTTTACCCGGATGGTTACCCGGTCTTTGGTCAGGATCTCTTGCCCTGTCACCTCATGGGTCCGTTGCCGGAGGTCGATCTGCTTGACCTCGACGTTCCGCCCGACTTTCCAGAAGGCGTGCGCACCCGTAGTCAGCTGATCCACCAGCACCCCGTCCACCGTCAGCAGCCCGGTATGCCCTTCGGCAATCTCGACCTGCGTCAGGTTCAACCGCAGCCCGGCACGAACCAGCCGCTGTGCGACTGCTTTGGGAACGGCCATGGTTTCGGTCAGCGCGTAATGCTCGACCTTCCACGGCCCCGCAGCTTTCCAGACCAGCACCCGGGCTTCGGGGTTCAACACCCGAACAGGCACCCCATCCCGCAGCAGAACCAGAACTTCGTCAGGTGCGGCCCGAAACTCGGTCAAATGCTTGGCGGCCAGTTCGGGCCGGTTCTGCATCAGCGCCCGCTCATAGGGCGACACGAAAAAGAGCTTCTCCAGATCGTGCAGCTCGGTCAGCACATCCTTGCGCGGCAACCGGTGTTTCCCGGGGCCGAGGATTGCATCGAACACCCCGTTGCGCAGGACCAGCATCCGCTGGGTCTCGGTCAGGGTCAGCCGCCGGTGGCCGGTCAGCCGGTCAATCAGATCTTGGAACAGTGTCATATCATTTCTCCTTTTCGTCTCGCTCTATCGTCGTCGCAAATGCGAACTCCTTTTCATGTTTTCAGTGGGTTGCACCCCGAACGGGTGACAGGTGTGAAACCTTCGGTCGAAGGCAGGAAAGATCCGGACATCCCCCGCGCCATGCCCCTGCGCGGGAGGGTCAGAGAGAGGGGCGCGGGACCCATGCGCCGCGCAAACCAAGGGTCAAGCGGGGCACCGATCCGGCGGTACCGTCATCCGCCCTCCGGCCCAAGGCCAGAGCAGCGAAGGCCCCTGCCCCGCCCGACCTAAGCCTGACGTTGCGCGGTGCCGCCCCTGCTGGGGAACACCCGGACCCATATGTTTTGGACCGTTTTCACGGGCCGGCGTTGAAGGCCGGTGCTGACTTAACAGCGTTTTTTCAAATGACGGGATTCGAACCCGCAACACATCGATTCGCAGTCGATTACTCTACCATTGAGCTACACTTGCGGCTTTGGAAGGAATCGAACCTTCGCTCACAGAACCTGAATCTGTTGCTCTATCCAATTGAGCTACAAAGCATACCAATCCCCGGTTTCGGCCCTGGCATACGGTTTCGGCAGTGCCGTCCGCACCGGGAGAGTGATCACCTCTGCCCGCTAGGGTCCGGCCCGTTTTGACCGGTAACGGCGGGTTTAGGCGAAGGGTCTGGATTCGCTCAATATTTTTTTGTACCGCTGATACGCACCTGTGGCGGTCGCGCAACAAAGTTACCCAGCCGCGCAATATTCGAAAAGGCCGCATGTCAAAAACAAAGCGGCGCACCCGTCAAAGGCGCGCCGCTCTTTTCAGAAATTTCAAAATTTACCGCTTGGTCAATCGGCGGTACGGCCTTCGGTATCCGACATGTCGAAGTTCAGATATTTGGCCACGGTCTGCACGTCCTTGTCACCGCGTCCGCACATGTTCATGCAGATCAGGTGGTCTTTAGGCAGGTCGGGCGCGATCTTCATGACGTGGGCCAGCGCGTGGGACGGTTCCAGAGCCGGGATGATGCCTTCGGTTGCGCAGCACAGCTGGAACGCCTCAAGCGCCTCTTTATCGGTGATCGAGACATAGTTGGCGCGGCCAATGTCGTTCAGCCAGGAATGCTCGGGCCCAATGCCCGGATAGTCCAGACCGGCCGAGATCGAATAGCCTTCAAGAATCTGGCCATCGTCATCCTGCAGCAGGTAGGTGCGGTTACCGTGCAGTACGCCCGGACGACCACCGGTCAGCGAGGCGCAGTGCTCCATCTTTTCGTTCACGCCCTTACCACCAGCCTCAACGCCGATGATGTTGACGTCCTTGTCGTCGAGGAACGGGTAGAACAAGCCCATCGCGTTCGAGCCACCACCAATGGCGGCGATAATCGTGTCGGGCAGACGGCCCTCGGCCTTCATCATCTGTTCCTTGGCTTCCTTGCCGATGATAGATTGGAAGTCACGCACCATCGCCGGATACGGGTGCGGCCCGGCCACGGTGCCTATGCAGTAGAACGTATCACGCACATTGGTCACCCAATCGCGCAGCGCATCGTTCATCGCGTCTTTCAGCGTGCCACGGCCAGAGGTCACCGGAATCACCTCTGCGCCCAGCAAGCGCATCCGGAACACGTTCGGGGCCTGACGCTGTACGTCATGCGCGCCCATATAAACCACGCATTTCAGGCCGAACTTGGCACAGACCGTGGCCGTTGCCACGCCGTGCTGCCCTGCCCCGGTTTCCGCGATGATCCGGGTCTTGCCCATGCGCCGCGCCAGAATGATCTGGCCCAGAACGTTATTGATCTTATGCGCGCCGGTGTGGTTCAGCTCATCCCGCTTTAGGTAAATCTTGGCACCGCCAAGATGCTCGGTCAGGCGTTCCGCGTAATACAGCGGCGAGGGGCGACCCACATAATTCGCCCACAGATCGTCCATTTCGGCCCAGAAGGTGGGATCGTCCTTGGCCTTCTCATATTCCTCTTCCAGAGACAGGATCAGGGGCATCAGCGTTTCGCTGACAAACCGCCCGCCGAAGATGCCAAAGCGGCCCTGTTCGTCGGGGCCGGACATGAAGGAATTGAAAAGATCGTTGGCCATGGGTGTCTCCATCGTCGTATTCGTTGTTCATAGGAGGTGGCGGCGGGATTTGCCATGGCAAAACGTATCATTCCGCCGCTTGAACACGCTGTGCCCAAACCTGCAACGCCTGATCCCTGCTGGGTACAGCGATGCAGGGGAAGTGATGAAACTCATTGACCTCGGCCAGACGCGCCGCCGCCTGCACGACACGACGGTGCGGACCCGAATGGGCGAAGGTCAGCATCGCCTCGGCATCGTGCCAGACACTAAGCGAGAAATAGAGCCCTTTATGCGGGAAGACTTCCACCTTCATGCAGAGTGGATCACCGCGCGCCTGCAGCATCGCCTGACGCGCACGCCAGAAGAACTCCGGCCCGTGATACCACCGTTTCAATGAAACTCCGCCAATCGCTGCGAGCATTGCTGCGCCCTCCCCTAACGGGGATACGCGGGCACTCAGCGATCAGATCACCGGGTAGCGTCGATAAAGGCGCGGATCAGAGCAGCATCCTTAACGCCGGGTGCGCTTTCAACACCCGAAGACACATCAACCTGACGGGCGCCGGTCATACGTATGGCTTCGGCCACGTTGTCAGGCGTCAGCCCCCCGGCCAACATCCACGGACGGCGCCAGTACTTACGTCCGGCCAACAGACGCCAGTCGAAAGCCAGCCCGTTGCCACCCGGCAGCTCGGCGTTGCGCGGTGGCTTGGCGTCGATCAGAAGTTGGTCCGCGACCTCAGAGTACTGGTCGATTGCCGCTAGATCCTCGGCCTCGGCCACGCCGATGGCTTTCATCACGGGCAGACCAAACCGTTCGCGAACCTCGGCCACGCGATCCGGGCTTTCCTTGCCGTGCAGCTGCAACATGTCCAACGGCACACTGGCTACAATTCGGTCCAGTTCCTCATCCGATGCGTTGACGGTCAGCGCGACCTTGGCGATCCCGGCGGGCACCAGATGCGCCAGTCCGGCAGCGGCCTCAGGTTCCACATGCCGCGGCGATTTCGGGAAGAACACAAACCCGACATAGCGCGCGCCAGCCTCAGCGGCCGCGCGCACGTGATCAGGGGCGGTCAGACCGCAGATTTTGACACTTGCTTCTTGGGGCATTGGTTTGCCTCAGCTGGCTTCGTCCAGCAGAGCCAGAACTTCGTCCTGACCTTCGTTCTGCTTTTTCTTGAGCTTCTTAACTTCACGCTCAAGCTTGCGTACTTCGCTTTTCTTAGCCGACGCATCCCGGCGGTGCTTATGTTCGCGCAGCCATTCCCACAGGAAGCCGATAATCAGGCCCGCAACCACACCGCCCAGCACCACCACGAACAGCGGCAGCGACGTGCTCAGGTTAAAACCCACAAGCTCCGCAAAAGGTTCCGGCATCAGCGAAAGCTGAACCGATTCCCGGTTGGCTAGAGAAACGGAAATAAGTACGATCCCGAGGATCGCCAGAAAAGCATATCGAAGGTAGCGCATCATGGCTTAGGCTTTACCGTTCAATCGATCCCTAAGCAACTTACCAGTTTTGAAAAACGGCACACATTTTTCTTCGACCTGAACGGTTTCGCCGGTGCGGGGATTGCGCCCTACCCGCGCGTCGCGCTGTTTGACGGAAAAGGCGCCAAAGCCACGCAGTTCGACACGGTCACCACGCGCCATGGCATCCGTCACTTCTTCGAACACGGTATTCACGATCCGCTCGACGTCGCGTTGATAAAGATGCGGGTTCTCGTCGGCGATTTTCTGAATCAGTTCTGAACGGATCATGAGTGCTACCCTCCCAGGCGACCGGTTAACAATCTCTATTGTTCTGAACAGTATAGGAAAAAAGTCTGATCGGGGGAACGTAAACTCTATGTGCAAAGCCTTCATTTTGCAGCGAAACCGCGCGATTTTTCGCTTGTTCTCGGGGTTTCGTCTCAAAAAGAGCGTACGTTAGGTCAATTTAGCCCGGAAATCGGAACATATTGATTCGCAACAAAAACGGCCCCGCGCGGGTACGCGGGGCCGTAAATTCGGCTAAGGCTGAGGTCCGGGCTTAGTCGCCCGACTTCAGCGCTGCACCCAGGATATCGCCCAGCGATGCGCCCGAGTCGGAGGAACCGTACTGTTCCACGGCCTCTTTCTCTTCGGCGATCTCGCGTGCCTTGATCGAAAGGCCCAGACGACGGGTTTTGCTGTCGACATTGGTGACGCGGACGTCGACCTTGTCACCGACCGAGAAACGCTCGGGGCGCTGTTCGGCACGGTCACGCGACAGGTCGGAGCGGCGGATGAAGGATTTCATGCCTTCGTATTCCACTTCGATGCCGCCATCTTCGATAGCAGTCACTTCAACGGTGATGACCGAGCCACGCTTCACGCCGCCCACGGCTTCGGCGAACTTGTCACCGCCCAGGGCTTTGATCGACAGCGAGATACGCTCTTTTTCAACGTCAACTTCCGAGACAACGGCCGAAACCATGTCGCCTTTGCGGTAGTTCTGGATCGCATCCTCGCCACGCTCGTCCCACGACAGGTCCGACAGGTGAACCATGCCGTCGATGTCGCCTTCGAGGCCAATGAACAGACCGAATTCGGTGATGTTCTTGACTTCGCCTTCGACCTGCGTGCCCTCGGGGTGCGTTTCTGCAAACACTTCCCACGGGTTGCGCTGAGTCTGCTTGAGGCCCAGAGACACGCGACGCTTGGCACCGTCGATTTCCAGAACCATGACGTCGACTTCCTGGCTGGTCGAAACGATCTTGCCGGGATGGACGTTTTTCTTGGTCCAGGACATCTCGGACACGTGCACCAGACCTTCGACACCGGCTTCCAGCTCGACGAACGCGCCGTAATCGGTGATGTTGGTGACGCGACCCTGATGGACCGAGCCCAGCGGGTACTTGGCAGCAACCAGATCCCACGGATCTTCCTGCAGCTGCTTCATGCCCAGGCTGATGCGGTGGGTCTCTTTGTTGATCTTGATGACCTGAACCTTGATGGTTTCGCCGATCGTCAGGATCTCGGACGGGTGGTTCACACGGCGCCATGCCATGTCGGTGACGTGCAGCAGGCCGTCAACGCCGCCCAGGTCAACAAATGCACCGTATTCGGTGATGTTCTTGACGACACCCTCGACGGTCTGACCTTCGGACAGGTTGCCGATAACTTCAGCACGCTGCTCGGCACGCGATTCTTCCAGGATAGCGCGACGCGAAACAACGATGTTGCCACGGCGACGGTCCATTTTCAGGATCTGGAACGGCTGCTTCAGACCCATCAGCGGGCCAGCGTCGCGCACGGGGCGCACGTCAACCTGCGAGCCGGGCAGGAACGCAACTGCGCCACCCAGATCGACGGTGAAGCCACCTTTGACGCGGCCAAAGATTGCACCTTCGACGCGCTGGTCGTCGGCATATGCTTTTTCCAGACGGTCCCATGCCTCTTCACGGCGGGCCATCTCACGCGAGATGACAGCTTCGCCACGGGCGTTTTCTGCGGCGCGCAGGTAAACTTCTACCTCGTCGCCTACAGCGATTTCAGGGGCTTCGCCAGGATTTGCGAATTCTTTCAGATCAACGCGGCCTTCCATTTTGTAGCCTACGTCGATGATGGCTTGGCCGGCTTCGATCGCCAGAACCTTGCCTTTGACAACAGAACCCTCTTCGGGTGTGTCCATTTCGAAGCTTTCATTCAGGAGGGCTTCGAATTCCTCCATGGATGCGTTAGCCATGTGGCGTTGTTTTCCTTTACATAACGTTTTTGCTGGCCGAGCGGTTGTCTCCGCCGGTCTTAATGGATTGGTCAGACGACCTGACATATGCCACAAAACAAAGAGGGCCGGTTGCTTCCGACCCTGCTCGTCTCATTGTTTTATGGCTCAAATCGCCTTGTCGACGCGCGCTCTATAGCGGGTTCGCCAAGTGGCTGCAAGTTATTAGGGTTGCGAGCGACCTAACTTACAAAGTTTGACAGCGCAGGACCCGCGCGCCCCGCTTGCAAAGCTGGGGGAAAATCGTGTCGAATTCCCCCAGTTTAGCCGCTACGAACACCTTAGAAGAGCTGCAAATCTTTCGCCCCGCTTTGGATTTCTGCAAAATTTGGCATGTTCTGAACCGCTACGGGTGCCGGTTTTGTACCCGGCATCGCCACCGTCGGCTGCATCGCCGCAGCCATGCCGAAAGCTGGTTTCTTCAGCTCTCCGCGAATATCGCGCAGCAGCGTCTTGTGGTCCGGCATTGTCTTGACGATCTGAGCAAGGTCCATTTTGGCGCGTTTCATACCCTGGAACCAAATCGGTTTCTTCAATGGGCGCAGGCGATCACGGATGCCCGGACCATAGCCGGTATCATAGACCTGCTTGCCCAGTAGAACCGTCTGGTAAACGCGATGGTCAAACAGCGTGGCAAACTCGACGTCGTGGTCTATGGGCAGGCGGTGCTGCCACAACTCGAGGTTCTCAGCCAGCCGATCCGGCACCTTCATCTGAGTCCGCGCGTCGATCCAATATTGGTCGTCAGTGCGGTTGCCCAACTTATAATGCAGACAGATGAACTCCAGTACCTCGTTGTACATCTTGTCCATCTGACGGTTGTATCTTGCCCGCAGTGACGGCTCGATATCTTTCGTTGGCAAGTGTTCGGCGAACCAGCGTACTGCGTGATCGATCATATGGATCGCGGTGCTTTCCAACGGCTCGATGAACCCTCCGGACAGGCCAATCGCTACACAGTTCTTGACCCAGGCATTGCGCACGCGACCAACGCGCATTGGGATCACCCGCGGTGTCAGACCCTTGCCGCTGTCGCCCAGCCATTCAAGGTACTCATCGGCGGCCTGATCATCAGTTCGGTGCGCCGATGAGAACACATAGCCCGTGCCCACCCGGTTATACAGCGGCACCCGCCACGTCCAACCGGCCCCAAGTGCGGTCGATCGCGTAAGGCTTTCGATCTTTTCCGGATCGGGATGTTCGACCTGCAAAGCCATGGCGCGGTCGTTGGGCAGGTAGTCCGAATAATCCATAAACGGTTCACCCAGCGCCTGATTGATGATCAAGCCGCGGAACCCGGTACAATCGATAACCATCTCGACGTCATGACGGCCTTTTCGCTCTAGCATCAGGTGGCTGACATTGCCTTGCTCGTCCAGCTCGACCGCTTGCACCTCGTCCTGAATGTGCTCAACGCCGCGGCTTGTGCAAACTCTGGTCAGCATACCCGCGAATTTCACGGCATCCAGGTGGTAGGCATAGCCAAATCGTTGCTCGAACTCGGGCTGCCCCAACTGCCGCGCACCCTTGCACAGGCGGCCCAGATGGTCATGCGGCGAGATTGACTGTGTGAAATCCCGATCCCCGTTGCCAAAGCGTAGGAAATACTCGGCAGCGTCCAGCCCCTCTAACATCTGACCGTGGGCAAAGGGGTTCACATAGTCGATCCGGTTCCCCTTGGCATCCTTGTTCCAGTTGCAGAATTTCACACCCAGCTTGAAGGATGCGTTTGTCTCGCGAAAGAAATCCCGCTCGGCGATACCAGCCTGTCGAAGGGTGACCGGCATGCGTGGCACCGTGGCCTCACCCACGCCGACGGTCGAGATATTGGGGCTTTCGATCAGGCAGATGCGCGGTCGATCCTTTGGCCCAGAAGTACGGGAGAACACCATGTCCAGTATTAGCGCGGTCATCCAACCCGCCGTACCTCCACCCACGATAGTTATCTTGCCCAAACGATTGTTCATATTATTGGTCCCTGTTGGCTTGTGGGAATTTTATGACTGCCTCCCCCATTTTTGGGGTTGTAGAGCAGCCTTCCCTTTTTTGGCTTTCAGGAAACCATAGCAGCTTTCCTACGTTCAGCTAGAGCCTATGACTTGCAACTTTTGCGCAGACAAAACTCGCGCTGCCGAACAAACGCACGGCACGTTTCAAGGAAACAGTGCCGCACACCCTCTTCACCTATGAGAAAAGAACAAAATCCGGAAGAGGGTCAGATTTCCTCGCCTTTTTTCAGAAGCTCTTCGATCAGGTCACGCTGCAGATCCTGACTGTCGCCGCCTCCGAACTCGGCGGCGCCACCGGTATACAAGGTGCCATAGGTTTTTGCGATATTCACCGTCTGTGCCAGCCCCGAGATTAACTGGTCTTTCTTCAGCGGCGACAACGGGTGGATAAACGCAGCCCATAAGGTGCCGTTGGCTATCGCATACCGTGCGTCCAGCGTGCTGTCGAAATTTGCCTGCATCATGCGTTGCAGGTCCTCAGGTGACAAATCTGCGGCGCTGCCAATTGGCACCATGGCGCGCATTCGGTCCGCATTGGTATCGGTGACAACCAGCACCGTCACATCAGCAACCGTCAGCTCGAACCCAGGCCCAAAGGGCTGCGCCTCAGGATCAAGCGCAAAAATGATATTGCCCAGACGTTCATAGTCCATTGGCGGCTCGGCTTCTTGAGCGGCCAGACCTCCGGCCAGAAAAATCAGCGTTAGGGCTAGTCGGATCATCGCATCTCTCCTGCAGGCTATGCCCCAACAATAGGGGTCGCCTGACAGGCTGACCAAACAAAGCTTGGTGATGAGGATTCTGCACGCGGTCGCAGGTTCGAACGATCTGCAAGATTTGTCGGGCTTCCTGCGATAGCCCGTTCAGAACCGCCCCTCTACCTATGTTTCAGCGATTGGCCACCCGGCTGATCCAAACCTGAACAGGAAAGGAAATTCCAATGAAGTCTCTGGTTCTGACCGCCCTCATCGCCGCCCTGCCCTTGGTCGCGGCCCCGGCCTTTGCCGCAGATGAGATCAACGTCTCGAACGGTATCTCGGCCGCAGGCGCGCCGCTGGCAGCGCATGGCGTAGATTTGGTTGCACTGGTGAATGACGGCAACCCGGTCGAAGGTTTTGCCACTCATTCTGCGACCTATGACGGCGCATCTTACTACTTTACCAGCGCCGCAAACCGCGAAGCGTTCGAGGCCAACCCCGCCGCCTATCTGCCGCAGCATGGCGGGTTCTGCTCGTTCGGTGTGTCGGTGGGCAAGAAGTTCGATGGAGACCCGGATCAGTATCTGGTCGCGGATGGCAAGCTGTACCTGTTCCTGAACGCCGAAACCCGCGCGGCCTTCCTGAAAGACGTGGCTGCCACGGCTAAAACCGCTGACAATCAGTGGGCGAATATCAAAAGCATCGCCGTTGGTGAATTGTAATCCTGAAAGCCTGCGGCGCTAAGCTGTCGCGGGCTTTTTCTTTTCGATGAAGGCCACGGCCCGAGCCAGCGCCGCCTCGATACTCAGATCGGATGTGTCCAGCTGAACGGCATCGTCAGCAGGTTTCATCGGCGCGGTGCTGCGTTCGGCATCCCGCGCGTCACGTTCACGAACGTCAGCCAGAACCTGTTCGCGTGTCACGTCTGAACCCTTGGCGTTCAGTTCCAGAAAACGCCGCTCGGCCCGGACCTCGGCGCTGGCGGTGACGAACAACTTCACCTCGGCCTCGGGGCAGATCACCGTCCCGATATCGCGACCGTCCAGAACTGCGCCACCTGCCCGACGGGCAAACGCGCGCTGGAAATCCACCAAGGCCGCGCGGACCTCGGGGATCACGGCCACTTTCGACGCCGCCTGCGCAATTTCGGCCGTGCGCAGATCGCCCTGCTCCAGTTCCTCAGCCGTCAACGCCTGCGCGGCCTCGACAGGATCGGTGCCATCCAGCGTCCGACGCCCAACCGCACGGTAGAGCAACCCCGTATCCAGATGCGCAAACCCGAAATGCGCAGCAACGCCTTTCGAGATCGTGCCTTTACCCGCCGCAGCAGGGCCGTCAATGGCGACCGTAAAGCTCACGTGCGTTCGACCTTGGCGCCCAAAGACGCCATCAGCGGTTCGAAAATCGGGAACGAGGTCGCGATCGGACCGCCGTCATCCACGGAAACCGGGGTTTTCGAGCCCATGCCCATCACCATGAACGACATGGCGATGCGGTGGTCCAGAAAGCTCTCGCAGGTGCCGCCGCCGGGGACGTTGCCGATACCAAGCCCGTTAACCGACCACCATTCCTCACCCTCGTCCACGGTCACGCCGTTGGCACGCAGCCCGCGGGCCATGGCGTCGATCCGGTCGCTTTCCTTGACGCGCAGCTCTTTTACGCCTCCCATCATCGTCGTGCCGGTGGCGTTGGCGGCAACCACGGACAGAACCGGGTATTCGTCGATCATCGAGGCCGCACGTTCCGGCGGCACGTTGATGCCCTTCATGTTGGGCGAGTATTTCGCGCGCAGATCGGCAACCGGCTCGCCGCCCTCTTCGCGTTCGTTTTCATAGGTCAGATCGGCCCCCATTTCACGCAGCGTGGTGAACAGACCCGCGCGGGTGGGGTTCAGACCGATACCGGGCACCAAAACGTCCGAACCCGGCGTGATCAGCGCCGCGCAGACCGGGAAAGCCGCGCTGGACGGATCACGCGGCACGGCAATGACTTGCGGTTTTAGTTCAGGGCGACCGGTCAGAGTGATCACCCGGCCTTCATCGGTATCTTCAACGGTGATTTCTGCGCCAAATCCGGCCAGCATCCGCTCCGAATGGTCACGGGTGGCCTCTTTCTCAATCACGACGGTCTTGCCCGGCGCGTTCAGACCAGCCAGCAGCACAGCGGATTTTACCTGTGCCGACGGGACCGGCACTTCGTAACGGACTGGCACTGGCTCTGCCGCGCCGACGATGGTCATCGGCAGGCGTCCACCGGAACGGCCAACCGATTGCGTGCCAAACAGCTCCAGCGGATCGGTCACCCGCGCCATCGGGCGTTTGTTCAGGCTGGCATCGCCTGTGAATGTCGCCGTGATGGGCGAGGTCGCCATTGCGCCCATGATCAGTCGCACGCCGGTGCCAGAGTTGCCGCAGTCGATCACCTGATCCGGTTCGGCAAAGCCGCCGACACCAACCCCGTGAACAGTCCATTCACCGCCGCCGTGATCGGTAACCTCGGCGCCAAAGGCGCGCATCGCCTTGGCGGTGTCCAGGACATCCTCGCCCTCCAAAAGGCCGGAAATCTTCGTCTCACCCACCGCCATCGCGCCAAGGATCAGCGAGCGGTGCGAGATCGACTTGTCGCCGGGCACCTCTGCCGTGCCGGTCAGCGGGCCGCAGGGATGCGAGGTCATCGGGATGGGCGTGCCGTGTCCGGACATGGGGGCTCCTGTTTTCGCTATCAGTGCCCAAGCCGATTAGCGAATTGGGGCGGCTTGGTCCAGCCGCAATACGACCACCGTAGCAAGCAGGATTTGGGTGATCAGGGATTTACGGGCTACAATGGGCGAATTCAGGGCGAGTTCATTTGTTTTCCGCAATTCACTGTCCGAGGTCATTTCTCATGTCGCAACTTCAGTCCATGCTTTCCAGCGGAACAGAAAAGTACTTTCAACCCAAAGACCCGCTAAAGACTGACAGCGTTCTGC
This sequence comes from Ruegeria sp. ABF4_144, assembly GCF_056160045.1. Lineage (NCBI taxonomy): Bacteria > Pseudomonadati > Pseudomonadota > Alphaproteobacteria > Rhodobacterales > Roseobacteraceae > Ruegeria > Ruegeria sp. ABF4_144. The sequence goes on along the minus strand of NZ_JBSWWK010000001.1, from coordinate 649,983 downwards.
AGATGCGGCTGGCCTTTCTGGTCGGCCTCGTTGCCTTTGGCCTGCCGATCATTCTGGCCGGAGGTGCGGTATTTGGTGGTAGCTGTTTTCGCGACAGCATCAGCCACTTTTATTACGCCCAATTTCTGGGGGCCATTTTCGTAGGCTGCTTAATTTTTATCGGTGGCTTTCTGATTGCCTATACCGGAGATCATCCGCTTGAGGATGTCGGGTCCTTGATCGCTGGCATTGGCGCGTGTTTTGTCGCCGTTTTCCCTACAAGCGGATCTGGCTGCGAAGAACCCGTGAGCTTCAAGTCACGGATCTTTGCCGACGTGAACCAAACGCCTCCGCCTGACCTGTCAGCCCCTGATCCAGACGCGTTCTTTACTCTGTTTTCCAGCGCCCCGCATTTACACGCCTGGGCCGCCGGCATCCTGTTTATCTATTTGGGCCTCTATTGCCTATTCGTTCTACGTCGCGTGGTTCCCGAGCGTCACATAAAAGACGGGCAGATGATCCCGACCAAAAGGCGCCGCAATACGCGGTATGCGTGGTGCGGCATCACGATTCTGGCCTGCGTTCTGGTTCTGGGTATCGTCGCCTTTTCCGGCGAAGGCAGCCAGTCGGGGTGGAAGTCCTACAACATGACGTTTTTTGTAGAAACCATCGCGCTTTGGGCGTTCGGATTGGCATGGTTCACCAAAGGCCGCGCCTTTCCCAGCCTGCGCGATCCCAAGCCCTAGCGGTCAGATTTTGCGGAACGTCAGGTAATGCGGTGTGCGGCCTTCGCGCAGGGCCTTCTGCTCATACCGGGTGGAAATCCAGTCATCCCAAGGCTCACGCCAATCTGTCGGTCGCTCGGCCAGCCATTCGAACCCTGCTCGCGGCACTTCCTCCAGCGTCTGGCGGACATAGTCGGGAATGTCCGTGGCCACGCGAAAGATTGACCCCGGTTTCAGCACGCGCGCCAGCGGCTCCAGATGCTCGGGCGTGACAAAACGGCGGCGGTGGTGCCGGGTCTTGGGCCACGGGTCGGGGTACAGCAGGAAGGCGCGCGAGATGCTGGCCTCAGGCAGAACGTCGAAAAGATCACGTGCATCGCCGGGATGCACCGCTAAGTTTTCGACCCCGGCCTGACGGATTTTGCCCAGCAGCATTGCGACGCCGTTGATATAAGGCTCAGCCCCGATGATCCCAATATCGGGATTGCTGGCGGCCTGATGCACCAGATGCTCACCACCGCCAAAGCCGACCTCAAGCCAGACATCCTTGCCACCGAACAGCGCCTGCAGGTCCAGCGGGTGGCGTTCCGGGTTGTTCTCCCAATCAACCGCGCCGGGTGACAGTGCGTCGAGGTCTTCGTTCAGATACGTCTTTTGACTGGGCTTCAGGGTTTTGCCCTTGAAGCGGCCATAGAAGTTTCTGCGGGGGCGTTGGGGTGTCTGGGTGCTCATGGCGGAGCCCTTACTGCGCGGGCCGCACCGTTGCAACCCCGGGGGCCAAATCGAAAAGCGCGCCGAAATCGGCGCGCTTTGTTTGGTTTCGGATCAGACCGCCGCTTTCAGCGCGTCGACCAGATCGGTACGCTCCCAGCTAAAGCCGCCATCCGCGTCGGGCTCGCGCCCGAAGTGGCCATAAGCAGCAGTACGCTGATAGATCGGCTTGTTCATCTGCAGGTGCTCACGAATGCCGCGCGGGGTCAGGTCCATCACCTGGCCGACGGCTGTTTCGATCAGAGCGTCCGCAATCTGACCGGTGCCGTGCGTGTCGGCATAGATCGACAGCGGCTTGGACACACCAATCGCATAGCTCAGCTGAATGGTGCAGCGTTCCGCCATACCTGCAGCGACCACGTTCTTGGCCAGATAGCGCGCTGCATATGCAGCCGAACGGTCAACCTTGGTCGGGTCTTTCCCCGAGAACGCACCGCCGCCATGCGGCGCGGCACCGCCATAGGTGTCGACAATGATCTTGCGGCCGGTCAGGCCAGCATCACCATCGGGGCCGCCAATCACGAACTTGCCGGTGGGGTTCACGTGCCACTCGGTTTCAGCGGTCAGCCAGCCTTCGGGCAGTGTCTCGGTGATATAGGGCTCAACAATCGCGCGGATGTCATCCGATGTCAGTGCCTCGTCCAGGTGTTGGGTCGACAGCACGATCGAGCTGACGCCAACCGGCTTGCCATCGCGGTACACAACCGACAGCTGCGATTTCGCGTCCGGGCCCAGCGCGGGTTCGGTGCCGTTCTTGCGCACTTCTGCCAGACGACGCAGAATCGCGTGCGAGTACTGGATCGGTGCCGGCATCAGCGCGGGGGTTTCTGTGGTCGCGTAACCGAACATGATGCCCTGGTCGCCTGCGCCTTCGTCTTTGTCTTCTGCCGCATCCACGCCCTGCGCGATATGAGCGGATTGTTCGTGCAGCAGGTTCGTCACCTCGACGGTTTCGTGGTGGAACTTATCCTGCTCGTAGCCGATATCCTTGATACAAGCGCGCGCGATCTCGTCGATGCGGCCCATATAGTCGTGCAGCTTTTCCTGATCAGACAGACCTACTTCGCCACCAATCACCACACGGTCGGTCGTGGCAAAGGTTTCGCACGCAACGCGTGCTTCGGGTTCTTCGTTCAGAAATGCGTCAAGTACGGCGTCGGAAATGCGGTCGCAAACCTTATCCGGGTGCCCTTCGGATACAGATTCCGAAGTAAAAGTGTAGTTCTGTCGGGACATGAAAGTGCTCCAATAAGATTTCCCCATCACGTCAGGAAGCCGTTGTGACAGGCATGCGAGGGCATACGCCCACAACTTCAAAGGGTCAATCGGAAATTAAGACTGTTGTCGCTGGACGTTGCGCCAAAGCAGCGCATACAGAATCGCAAGCAGAGTAAAGATTGGGATATCACCGATCCGGGCGTATACGGTCGGGGCAAACGGCGCCGGCAGTTTTGCATCCACAAAACCCGCCTGCCCCAACGCCAGCGAATCCACAATGCGCCCCAGAGGATCGATCATCGCCGACACTCCAGTATTGGCGGATCGCATCATCGGCAGGCCCTGCTCGATCGCGCGCATCTGCGCCTGAGCCAGATGCTGGTATGGGCCGGACCGTGTACCGAACCAGGCGTCGTTGGTGATCTGTAGCAAGAAGTCCGCACGACCGGGCGCGGACAGGACATCCTGTGTGAACACGGCCTCGTAACAAATCAGCGGCAGTGCCTTCCCCAGCTTCCCGGCATCCATCAGCGCCGCCCCTGGCCCCGAGCTAAAGCCATGACCAGCAGTCGTCGCCATCCCGTGAATGCCGAATTTTGCCATAAGGTTGCCCAGCGGCACGTATTCCCCAAAAGGCGCAAGGTGGTGTTTGTCATAAAGCCCCCGTTGCTGGCCCATCTCGTCCAGATAGATCATCGAGTTGTAGATTTGTGGCCCGTCTCCCCGCTGGATACCCAGAAACACTGGAACACCCTGCGCCGCATCCGCAACCGCGTTCAGGTAAGGCTGCGCGCTACCCAGCCAGGCCGGGATCGAGGTCTCCGGCCAGACAATCAGGTCGGGCCGGGGTTGCGCGGCGGTGAACTCAATTTGGCGTGCAAAAAACAATGGTGCGTAATCTGGGTCCCATTTCTGATGCTGTGGGGCGTTGGGCTGGATCAGGCGGACGGTGTGGTCGGTCTCAGCAACAGAAGGGCGCGTGGCCGCATAGCCCAACGTCAGACAGGCTGTGCCAACCAACAGCGCCAAGGGCAACGCAAACCCTCCGCGTTGTGCTAAAGCCGCGCCTAAGGGCAGAGTTGCGAGTAGAGTCATTGCGCCCAGGCCATAGGGCCCGAACAGGGACAATAGCTGTGCCGCTGGCGTGTCGACCCATACCTGTGCCAGACCGGCCCAAGGGAACCCCGTCAGCACATAGCCTCGGGCGCATTCGGCCAAAGACACGGCTAGCGCAAGGAAAATCGCTTGTTTGACTTTGTCCTCATCCGGCCGCCTCGTGGCCCAAAAGGCCAGCGCCCAGAACAGGGCCAGCCCGCCGGCCATGAAGATCAACGCAAAAGGGGCCATCCAAGCGTGGCGCTCTGCATCCACAAAAAACGGCTCGGTAATCCAGCTGAGCCCATGCGCAAAGTACCCGGTGGCGAAAGCCCAACCCAACCATGCGGCTCGGCCGCGCGCCTCAGTGGATACGAATAGAGGTGCCAGCAGCACCAGAGCGATCAGCGTCGCCGCCCAAACACCATAGGGCGCAAGGCCAAATGCTGCCAGCGCGCCCAACAGCGCCGACAGCACGAACCTTAACCAAAACGGCCAGCCCCGCGATGGGTTCATGCAGCAAGATCCGGCAACATGACACGCAATCGCTTGATCCGGCGCGGATCGGCGTCGATCACCTCAAATTCCGGGCCTTCGGGATGCAGGACAACCTCACCGCGTGCGGGCACCCGGCCCGACAGCATGAAGACCAATCCGCCAAGGGTGTCGATCTCTTCCTCGTCCACATCCTCGTGGCTTGTCAGTGAGCGCCCGATCTCGGCCTCGAATTCCTCAAGCGGGACGCGGGCCTGAACGATGTAGCAACCAGGTTTTTCCTGAACCCAAAGTTGATCTTCGTCGGCGTCGTGTTCGTCGGCAATTTCACCAACAACCTGTTCAATCAGGTCTTCGATGGTCAACAGGCCATCAACACCGCCATATTCGTCGATCACCAACGCCATGTGGCGGCGCTCGGTCTGCATCTTGGTCAGCAGCACACCAATCGGCATCGAGGGCGGCACGAACAGCAAGGTCCGCAGCATCGAAACCAGATCAAATTCAGCGCCACCGCCGTTGAACCCATGGGTCAGCGCGAAATCCTTGAGGTGGACGAACCCCAATGGCGTATCCAGCGTGCCTTCATACACTGGTATCCGCGACAGACCGCTATCGCGGAAAAGCTGCGCCAACTCGTCTTTCGTGATGGTGGAGGGGACCGAGATGATCTCGGCCGTCGGAATGGCCACGTCTTCGACCCGCATCCGTCGCAGGTTGATCATACCGCGCGGTTGCGCTTTGTCGGCTTCGTGTCCGTTCGCAACGTGGATTTCATCCTCGTCTGGCGGAGAAAACGCATCCACTAGTCGAGAAAACAATCCGGGTTTCTCTTTGACATTGTCACCGCTGCTCTTTGGTTGCGCGCTCTGCGCCGCCATAGAACTGCCGTCTGTATCGCCCATAGTCCTGTTCCAAATAATCGGCCCTAATGGCCCGTCTACGCATTATATGGGTCATCGAGACCCAGTTTGCCAAGTATATCGACCTCTGCCGCTTCCATCAAATCAGCGTCTGCGTCGTGGATGTGATCGTATCCCAGCAAGTGTAACGTTCCGTGAATAATCAGATGTGTGACGTGATCATCCATGGGCTTTCCCGCCTCGGCCGCCTCGCGTGCGCAGGTATCATAGGAAACCGCGATATCCCCCAAAGCGATTTCACCGGTAAAGTCCGGCTCGGGCGGCAGCGGAGCCTGTCCCGGCTGGTCGGCGACCAAATCCTCGGCTGGCCAGCTGAGTACATTGGTCGGTGTGGGTTTCTCCCGAAACTCCGCGTTCAACTCGGTGATGCGGGTGTCATCGCAGGCCAGCAAGCTGATCTCACACAGGTCTGCATCCAGATCGCAATGATCCAGAACTGCCTCAATGGCCCGCGTGGCCAAGGGCTCCAGCCCCTGCCAGCGGACGTCTTCGATCGTTATTTCAAGGTTCATGTCACTGCGCCCAAAGCCCGCGGCCCTGGACGGTTACCCCGTCTCACGGCCTGAGTCGGCCTCATACGCTTCGATAATGGCGGCGACAAGCGGGTGACGCACCACGTCTTTCGATGTGAAATAGTTGAAGCTGATATTCGGGATGGTTTTCAGCAAACGCTCGGCATCCGCCAGACCCGACTGAACACCGCGCGGCAAGTCCACCTGCGACCGATCACCAGTGATCACCATGCGGCTGCCCTCACCTAGACGGGTCAGGAACATCTTCATCTGCATGGTGGTGGCGTTCTGCGCCTCATCCAGCACAACAAAAGCATTGGCCAGCGTCCGTCCGCGCATGAAAGCCAGAGGAGCAATTTCGATTCGTTTTTCTTCGATCAGTTTGGCCAACTGTTTGCCGGGAAGGAAATCGTTCAGCGCGTCATACAGCGGCTGCATGTAAGGATCGACCTTGTCCTTCATATCGCCCGGCAGATAGCCCAACTTTTCACCAGCCTCGACGGCAGGGCGGCTGAGGATGATCCGGTCCACATGCCCACCGATGAACATCGATACGCCAACGGCCACAGCCAGATAGGTCTTGCCGGTGCCCGCGGGACCGATCCCGAAGGCCAGCTCGTTTTGGAACAACGACTGGACATAAGTCTTTTGCGCATCCGTGCGCGGCTCGACCAGTTTCTTGCGGGTTTTGATTTCGACCGTGCCGCCCTTGAACATCTCAAGCTGGTCGCCATCACGGCTGCCGGTTCCGGTCTCGGAGCCACCCATCCGAAGCTCGCGATCCACGTCGGCGGCCTCGACATCGCGCCCCCCTTCGAGACGGGTGTAAAGCGCCTGCAGCACTTCGATGGCCTGCTTTTGCGAATCCTCATCGCCCATGACAACTAATTGGTTGCCGCGCCGGACGATCTGGACGGACAGCTTTTGTTCGATTTCGGTCAGGTTGCGGTCATACTCGCCGCACAAATCAATCAACAACCGATTGTCAGGGAATTCAACAAACGCCTCGCGCTGGGGCATGTCATCTTGCGGTGGGGTAAGGGCACCGATGGCCAATCCGTTCTCCTGTCTTGGCGTTTCACCCTGAGCGTAGACAACAAGTCTCGGTGGGCGCAAGCCACAGATTCAAATTTTCCGAAACGGATGGCAAAACCGCCGAAGCGTGCCCCAATCGCACCGTCCCCAAGCAAGGAATTGATCAAAACGTGTAGTTCAGTCCAAATCGCAACCCGCGGTAGCGCGGTGTGGATTTCGTCGAGAAGCCATTGCTGAATTCGACGCGGCGCGAGTCGAACTGCACGTATTCATATTCACCCGTGATCGACCAGTTCTCACTCAGGCTGTGCTCAGCACCGATACTTGCCGAAAACCCGTTCCGAGTATCACTGTCTTCAAAAGGTTGCGTCGTGGCACCGGACGTCAGGCTGCTGGTGGTATTGACGTCCCCCTGCACGTATCCGACCGTAACAAAGTACAAAACTGTACCGCTTTTATTAGTCAGACCATTACGAAACCGAACCGACAAGATGTCCGAAACCTCGGACGAGCCGGTGACAGTATTGCTGCCGATATCCGTCATGACGTCGTCTTCGAGCGTGCCAAAATCATACCCAAGCTCGAACCCATAGACATAGTCACGCCCCCCGACGGCCGGCAAAACGCCACGCCAGCCCCCACGGACACCGCCGTAGTTGCCAGTCAGGTCAAGTTCTCCGACTTCGAAAGTTCCGCTTGGGGTCGTCAGGCCGAATCGGTCGGTGCCGCTGGTCGCGTAACCTCCACTAAGGCCCAAATAAAAAGCGCTGACATCGCTACCGAAACGCTTCGGGCTTACGATCGGAGGATCTGTCACACCCTGTTCCAGGTTACCAGCAACAGTCGCGCTGGAAAGAAGCGAAAGCACCAGCGCCGACGAAAAAATACCCCGGCGGCTCGGTCCAAAAAAACGTGTTAGAATTTCCACTCGTTACCTCCATCGTCCCAACCCGATAGCCGGACCGGCACAGAACTGGATTTTCAGGAGCGCCGCGCGCTAGACCCTGAAAAAATCTGGCCTTTTTCGGAACATAGTTCTCGGTTGTGAATCAAGGGTTAAAATTTGAAACAAGTGCCGACTATGGTTTTCTGACAGCACCCGTCGCTCAAGTCAGATCAATGCTCCCGCCAGCGAATTTGCCCCGGAGCCTGTGATTTTGACCTTCCTCAACTCTCCAACAGCGACGTCTGCATCCGACACGTGGACCGAGTGCAAATAATCTGATTTTCCAACCATTTGCCCGGGCAAGCGACCGGATTTTTCAAACAGAACGCCTACCGTGCGCCCCACCATCGCATCCTGAATTTCCCGCTGATGCTGCGTGATCAGCGCCTGCAGACGTTGCAAGCGGTCATCCGCCGCAGCAGGCTCAACCTGAGGCCGCTCGGCCGCCGGCGTACCGGGTCGTGTCGAGTATTTGAAGGAATAGGCATAGCCGTATTTAACCTCTTCGACCAAGTCCATAGTCGCCTGGAAATCCTCTTCGGTCTCCTCGGGGAAACCAACGATGAAGTCACCAGACATCACGATATCCGGGCGCGCGGCGCGAATACGCTCGATCAGGCGCAAATAACTTTCGGCCGTGTGGCTACGGTTCATCCGCTTGAGAATACGGTCCGAACCCGACTGCACCGGCAAATGCAGATACGGCATCAGCTTTTCGCAGGTTCCGTGTGCTTCGATCAAGTCATCGGCCATGTCGTTGGGGTGCGAGGTGGTAAAGCGGATGCGCTCTAACCCATCAACCTTGTTTAACTCCCAAATCAAACCGGCTAGCGTCATGTCACCATTCGCGCCAGCACCGTGATAGGCGTTGACGTTCTGGCCCAGCAAAGTGATCTCGCGCACACCACGCTCGACCAGATCGTGGGCTTCGCGGATGATGCGATCTGCCGGACGGCTGACCTCGGCCCCACGGGTATAAGGTACCACGCAGAAGGCGCAGAATTTGTCACAACCTTCCTGAACGGTCAGGAACGCGGTCGGGCCGCGCTTGGCCTTGGGGCGGTTCTTAAGCTTTTCGAACTTGTCTTCCTCGGGGAAATCCGTGTCCAACGCCTTGGCGCCGGTGCGGGTCTTGGCCTCCATCTCGGGCAGCCGGTGATAGCTTTGCGGGCCCACAACCAGATCGACCAGCGGCTGACGGCGCATAATCTCTTCGCCCTCAGCCTGCGCCACGCATCCCGCCACACCAATCTTCAGATCGGGCTTTTCCGCTTTCAGACCCTTAAACCGACCCAACTCGGAATAGACTTTTTCGGCAGCCTTTTCCCGAATATGGCAGGTGTTCAGCAGAATCATATCCGCGTCATCGGGGCTTTGCGTTTCCACATATCCCTGCCCACCCAGCGTCTCGGACATGCGTTCACTGTCATAGACGTTCATCTGGCAACCATAGGTTTTGATGTACAGCTTTTTGGGTTCTGACATGAGTATGGCCTTTGCGTTCGCGGGATCGGCGTCATCTATACCTTACGAACGCCGCTTGCAATGCCGGGGCGGATACCCGATTTTGGCCGAAGATTCCAGCAAAGTGGAACCGGACAGGCAATGCAATACGACTCACTCGACGTTTTCCTGAACTCAGGCAAATCGGCGCTGGCCAAAGGCCCGGTCGCCCTGATCTTTGCCGAAGACATGGTCGAGATCGACAGCACCATCCGGCATCATCTGCATCTGGGTTTCAAATCCGTCATCGCATTCATGTCGCAGGATTTTGCGCTGGACCCCGATCTGTCCGAGCGCATTCACCGCGTCGGCCTGACCTGCGTGCCCAGCACAGTTGTCTTCGACACCATCAACAGAATCATACAGGCTGCCCCCGGCATCTGGATGTATTACTGCTATAACGCCGAATATCTTTTCTTTCCGTTTTGCGAGACCCGCACGGTCGGCGAGTTGCTGGCCTTCCACGCCGAAGAGCGCCGCAACGCAATGCTGAGCCATGTGGTCGATCTCTATGCCGACGACCTGGACGCCTATCCGAACGGAGTCGCCCCAGACCGCGCGATGCTGGACAGCACGGGCTATTACGCCCACACCCGCCACAATGCCGAAGGCCACCCGGTCGAGCGACAGCTGGACATGTCCGGCGGCCTGCGCTGGCGGTTCGAGGATCACATTCCATACGAGCGCCGTCGTATCGACCGGATCGCCCTGTTTAAATCCCGCAAGGGTTTGGAATTGCGTCCCGATCACACCTTTGACGAGCCGGAATACAACACCTATTCCTGCCCGTGGCACCACAACATGACGGCCGCCGTGTGCTCATTCCGCGCCGCCAAAGCGCTGAAAAGCAATGCCGGGTCCACCTTCGACATCCCGAGCTTTTGCTGGCACAACTCGGTTCCATTCCAGTGGACGTCGGGCCAATTGCTCGATCTGGGGCTGATCGAATCGGGCCAGTGGTTCTGACCCTAGCGCCGCAGCAGCACTGGGAACCAATCTTCACGCAGGCGCTGGCCGGGGGTCATGTCATGACCCGGAAACGGCGGTGAGGTCCGGCCCGGGCGTTCAACATATCGTGCATCATCCCCAACCAGACGCAGCGAGAACGCCCGACGGCGGCTGTCGGATTGGTTGCCACGAGCGCCGTGCAAAGTGCGATAGTTGAAGGCAACTGCATCACCCGGTTCCATTTCGAACTCCACAACCTTCATCCCTTCGGCATCCGGGTCCGGGACCGGGATGTACTGACCTTCATCTGGGAAGAAGCCCTCTTCCGAGACCCAACGGGTTGGCAGAACCTCTTTCTCCCACCGGTGCGAGCCTGCAACACAACGTAGCGTTGCCTGTTTCACCGGGTCCAGAGGCGACCAGAAGCTGATCGTTTGTTGCCCTTCGACAAAATAATATGGACCGTCCTGATGCCACGGGGTCGCCATCGACGTGCCGGGCTCTTTGACCAGCACATGGTCGTGGAACATCTGCACGGTCTGCGATTGCATCAGATCCGCCGCGACCTCGGCCGCCGGAGAGTTTTCAATTGCATCCCGGAACTGATCAATCCGCGACCAGTTGCAGTAATCATCAAAGAACAGGCCGGTCTGGCCTTCTTTCTTGTTGTCCGACGCATAGGGGCCCGGCTCGGCCATATTCACGGCGACACCCTCGCGCAGGGCATCGACGTGGTCGGCGAACAGCCCTTTGATCAGGACGACACCGTCCTGCTGATAGGTGTCGATCATCTCTTGCGTGACCAGAGGGTGCGTCATGTCTGTCTCCGTGCCTTTGGATGCTGTGATCTGCCCATGGGAAAGCCCTCTGTTCAAGTCATATCTTTCAAAGATACACTTAACTTCATGTTATATATCTCGCTGCGCCAATATGAATATGTCTGCGCCATCGGACGGCATGGGAGCCTGTCCGCCGCTGCGCAGCATCTGAACGTTTCGCAACCGGCGCTGTCCAACGCGCTGACACGAGTTGAGGAACAACTAGGCTATCCCCTGTTCGCCCGCAGGCGCGGCGCGGCCATGGCTCTGACCCCGCAAGGTCGCAGCTTTATCGAAGAGGCCGAGGCGTTGCTGGCCAACGCAGCACGTCTGGAAAACGCCACTGACACCAGCACGGACAAGGCGCGGCTGCGGCTGGGCTGTTTCGTCGATCTGGCCCCTTTTCTGTTGGCCCGTGCGCTACGTCAGTTGCGCGTCGAGATGCCGGATGTGGCCGTATCCTACAGGGTGGACAGTTTCGAAGGCCTGATTTCCGGCCTGATCGACGGGCGGATCGATCTGGCACTGACCTATGGGCTGAGCATGGATGCAACCTTTACGCGGCACACACTGTTTACCAGCTCTCCGCGCGCGCTTCTGTCACCGGATCATCCACTGGCCGCCAAATGCGAGGTTTCCCTAAAGGATGTAGCCGCCTACCCGCTGATCCTGTCCGACGAGGGCCTATCCGCGCAGCATGTGCTGGGGCTGTTTCGTCAGATCGGAGAAAGCCCGACAGTGGCCCACCGTGCAGCTTCACTAGAGATTCAGCGCAGCCTCGCGGCTCATAACGAGGGCGTTGCGATCAGCTATGCCAATCCACCCACCAAGGTCAGCTATGACGGGGTGCCGCTGGTGAGCTTGCCGATTTCTGACAAGTTTGCAGCCGAACCGGTGGTGCTGGCTCGGCACGGCACAGGCCCAACAGACGCGCAAATTGCGGTCGCCGAACGCGCCCTGACAGTAATAGTGACGTGAGGTTACTTCTTCCGCAAACGGATCACGACGTCGACCGAGGCGATCTCGACCCCTTCGGGGGCTTCGGGAAGCCGCTGAATCACAAGTTCCTCTGAAGGCGCATCGCTCAGACGGCCCTCATCCTCCCAGAAGAAATGGGGGTGATCATGGGTGTTGGTGTCGAAATAACTTTTCGATCCGTCTACCGTGATTTCCTGCAGAACACCGGCCTCGCAAAACGCGCGCAGCGTATTGTAGACCGTTGCAAGAGAGACAGCATCGCCGTTCTTTTTCGCCGATTCAAACAAGCTCTCCGCCGTTACGTGGCGGTGCAGGCCGTCGCCGACCAGCAGTTCGGCCAAAGCCATACGCTGTCTCGTCGGACGCAATCCTGCGTCGACCAACCAATTTGTGGCTCTGCTCTGGCTTTGAGGTGTCATGAATCCGAAACCCAATTGTTGCTGATCTATATATAAGTGCTCTGGTCAGGTAATTTCAAATGAAATTCATTCGCAAAGAATGTCATGAACACAACATGATGTGGGCGACCGCTCTTGCAGGACCTTGCATACGGGTGCTAGGTGAGGCCAGATTAAAGAAACGGACCCCTGGCAGGAGAGGCGGCAGAATGGCCCAATTCCCGAGCAGCTTTGACAAGGACGATCTGCTGAAATGCGCCCGAGGCGAATTATTCGGCCCCGGCAATGCGCAGTTGCCTGCTCCGCCGATGCTGATGATGGACCGGATCACCGACATCTCGGCCGATGGAGGCGCGCATGGAAAAGGTCACATTCTGGCCGAGTTCGATATTACACCGGACCTTTGGTTCTTTGACTGCCATTTCCCCGGCAATCCGATCATGCCCGGCTGTCTGGGGCTGGATGGGCTGTGGCAGCTGACCGGATTCAACCTTGGCTGGCGTGGCTGGCAGGGGCGCGGCATGGCTGTGGGCGTGGGCGAGGTCAAGCTGACCGGTATGGTGCGCCCGGACCGCAAAATGCTGACCTATAAAATTGATTTCAAAAAGGCGATCCAGACCCGCCGCCTGACCATGGGTGTGGCGGATGGTATCGTCGAAGCGGACGGCGAAATGATTTACGACGTCAAAGACATGAAAGTCGTTCTGTCCGAAGCCTAAGCCGGACCGGCCTGAAATAAGGAGCACGCACATGCGTCGAGTAGTTGTCACCGGTTTGGGAGTTGTCTCCTCCATCGGGAACAATGCCGAAGAGGTTCTGGCCTCGCTGAAGGCTGGCAAGTCCGGCATCGAAGCCAATGAACAAATGGTCGAACACGGCTTTCGCAGCCAGATCGCCGGGTCGCTGAAGATCGACGTGGCCGAGCATGTGGACAAGCGCACCCTGCGCTTCATGGGACCCGGTGCCGCCTATGCTCATATCGCGATGAGCCAGGCGATTGCCGATGCTGGCTTGACCGAAGAGCAGGTGGTGAACCCGCGCACCGGTCTGGTTGCAGGGTCCGGAGGCCCTTCGACCAGTGCGATGCTGACCGCACATCAGACGGTGCTGAAAACCGGTGCGACCAAGCGGATCGGGCCGTTTGCGGTTCCGAAATGTATGTGTTCGACGATTTCCGCGAACCTTGCGACTGCGTTCAAAATCAAAGGCATCAACTACTCGATCACCTCGGCTTGCTCGACTTCGCTGCACTGTATCGGCAACGCGGCAGAGCAGATCATGCTGGGCAAGCAGGACGTCATGTTTGCTGGCGGCGGCGAGGAACTGGACTGGACCCTGTCCTGCCTGTTTGACGCGATGGGCGCGATGTCCTCGAAATACAATGACACGCCGAGTAAAGCCTCGCGCGCCTTCGATCAGGATCGCGACGGGTTCGTGATCTCCGGCGGCGGCGGCATCGTCGTGCTGGAGGATCTGGATCACGCGCTGGCGCGCGGCGCCAAGATCTACGCCGAAGTTACCGGCTATGCGGCTACCTCGGACGGGCACGATATGGTGGCCCCTTCGGGTGAAGGCGGCGAGCGCGCGATGCGTCTGGCGCTGGATACCCTGCCCGAAGGCCGCAAGGTCGGTTACATCAACGCCCACGGCACCTCGACCCCGGTCGGCGATGTGGGCGAGGTCGAAGCAGTCCGCCGCATCTTTGGCGAAGGCAACGTGCCGCCGATTTCATCGACCAAGTCGATGACCGGCCACGCACAGGGTGCTGCTGGCGCGCTGGAAGCCATCTTCTGCCTGCTGATGCTGGACAATGACTTTATTACTCCGTCGATCAACGTCGACACGCTTGCCGAAGGCATCCTGCCCGGTGAAATTGCAACTCAAGTGGTTGAAAACGCAGGCCTGGACAGTGTCATGACCAACAGCTTCGGCTTTGGTGGCACAAACGGGTCCATGGTTCTGTCAAAGTATAACGGGTGAATATGATGTCGGATCTTCTAAAGGGCAAACGCGGCCTGATTATGGGCGTGGCCAATGACCGCTCGATTGCGTGGGGCATTGCCAAAGCCATGCACGAGGCCGGCGCGGAGCTGGCATTCACCTATCAGGGTGAAGCGTTCGGCAAACGGCTGGAACCGCTGGCACAGAGCCTTGGCAGCGATTTCATGGTGGATGCTGATGTCACCGACGACGCATCGCTGGACCGCGCGTTCAGCGAGCTGGGCGAACGTTGGCCAACGATTGATTTCGTGGTCCACGCGATTGCATATTCGGACAAGTCCGAACTGACTGGCCGGTTCCTGAACACCACGCGGGCGAACTTCAAACATTCAATGGACGTCTCGGCCTATTCCTTTATCGAGGTAGCGCGCCGTGCCTATCCGCTGATGAAAGAAAATGGCGGTACGCTTTTGACTCTGACCTATCAGGGTTCAAACCGTGTCGTGCCGAACTACAACGTTATGGGCGTGGCGAAAGCCGCGCTGGAATCGGCAACCCGCTATCTGGCCAACGACCTTGGCCCCGAAGGCATCCGCGTCAACGCGATCTCGCCCGGCCCGATGAAAACGCTGGCAGGTGCAGCCATCGGTGGTGCGCGTAAGACCTACAAGTTCTGCGATCAGAACGCACCGATGCGTTCTAACGCAACGCTTGAGGCCGTTGGCGGTACCGCCGTTTATCTTGCATCCGAAGCCGGTGCCTGCACCTCAGGTGAGATCATCAAAGTCGACGGCGGCTTCCACGTTCTGGGTATGCCGCAGCCTGATCACATGTGACTCGAACTTTCCCTGCCCGCGCCAAGATTTGACCATCTTTCGCGGGCACGGATAGCGGCATGAGCAAAGCAGAACAAATCCTCACGAACACCTCTCGGTCATCCCGGCGCAAACAGGGCTTTTTGGGACAACGCGGACGTATCACGTTGCTGGCCCTGACCATGCTTCTGATGCTGTTTGTGTTTTTCACACAGCCAGATGTGCGCGCTGCGTTTACTTCCTGGACCAGCCTGTTCTCAGGCTGATCCGACACACTGCCCTATTGCGGTCAGTTGATTGAGACGACCTCAATATCGAAAATCAGGTCTTGCCCGGCCAGCGGATGATTTGCGTCCAAGGTAACGGTTGCCTCGTCAGAATCCACCACTGTCACCGGTACCGCCTGCCCGTCCGGCGTCTGCATCTGCAACTGGGTGCCGGGGTCCAATGGGATGTCATCAGGAATACCCTCACGCGGAATCTGCTGACGCGCTGCGGGGTTGATCGGGCCATATGCATCCACGCAAGCAATCTCGACCCGCTTTTTCTCACCCACCGTCAGGCCCGGCATGGCGGTATCCAACCCGGGAATGATCTGGCCTGACCCGACCACAAACTCCAGCGGATCGCGCCCCTCGGAACTGTCGAACACGTTGCCGTCCAACAGCGTACCTGTATAGTGGATGCGAACAGTGTCGCCTTGTTTGATCTCGGTCATGGGTGGCCTCCGGCCGTTAATGGATTAGGCGGCCAACCCTAGGGTGTGACACAGCATTGTAAACCCTGCCCCCCTTTTGCGCTTACAACTCTTGTGCCAACCTGCGCGCGACTGAGGGAGGGGAACCATGCCGATCACCACTTGCGTATTCGACGCCTATGGAACGCTGTTCGACGTTGCAGCCGCAGCACGACAGGCCGCAGGCGAGCCTGGGTTTGAGAAACTGCAGCAGAAATGGCCCGAACTGGCCAATCATTGGCGGCTGAAACAGCTGCAATACACCTGGCTACGCGCCATCACCCATGCCCATGCCGATTTCTGGGACGTGACCCAAGACGGGCTGGATTGGGCGCTTGAGGCCACAGGGCTGCACGGAGATCCAACCCTACGCCAGCGCCTGCTAGACCTGTATTGGGAGTTACAGGCCTACCCCGAGGTACCTCAAATGCTGGCCGACCTGAAAGCTAAAGGGCTGAACACCGCGATTCTGTCTAACGGGTCGCTTCCCATGTTGGATGGCGCAGTGAAATCGGCTGGAATTGGCGATGTGCTGGACGATGTTCTGTCGGTCGAAAGCGTCGGTGTCTTCAAACCCCATTCCAGCGTCTATGATCTGGTCCAGCAGAGATTCGGCTGCGCCCGGGACGAGGTGCTGTTCGTCAGTTCCAACGGTTGGGATGCCGCCGGGGCCAGCGGTTACGGCTTTGTAACCGCCTGGGTCAATCGGGCAAACGAGCCAATGGACCGCTTGCCATGGACACCAGCACATGTACTGTCCGACCTGACAAGAATCCCTCAACTGGCTGGACTTTAATGGCTTTCTTCAACACCTCCGACGACAGGCGTCTTTACTATTCCGATACCGGGTCTGGGACCCCGGTGCTCTGCCTGGCCGGACTGACCCGCAACAGCCGGGATTTCTCGTTTCTTGCACCGCACATCACAGACTTGCGCATGATCACGATGGATTACCGGGGACGTGGACAGTCGGAGTTTGATCCGGACTTCATGAACTACAACGTCCTGCGCGAATCCCATGACGCGATCGAGTTGCTGGATCATCTGGGGCTTAACCGGGTGGCGGTGCTGGGCACCTCGCGCGGGGGCCTGATTGCCATGGCTCTGGCCGCTAGCCATCCCGAGCGCCTTTCAGCGGTGGTGCTAACCGATGTGGGTCCGGTGATCGAAACCTCGGGCATGGCCAAGATTATGGATTATGTCGGCCGACAGCCAGCCGCGAATACCTATGACGAAGCCGCCCAAACCCTACAGCAGGTAATGGAGCCGCACTTCCCTGGCGTCCACCTCAGCCGGTGGCGGCAGCAAGCCGAAATTCAATATGAGCAAACTGCGGACGGTTTGGCCCTGCGCTATGATCCCGCCTTGCGCAAAGCCTTGTTGGACCAGGCCGCCGCCGGGGCCATACCGGACATGTGGATGTTCTTTGAGGCGCTGCGCGACATCCCGACAGGTGTCATTCGGGGTGCAAATTCGGATGTACTGGGCAAGGATACGCTTACCGAAATGCACAAGCGTCATCCCGGTCTTATCTCAATAGAGGTCCCGGATCGCGGTCATGTCCCGTTTCTGGATGAACCGCAGTCACTGGACCTTATTCACAAGGTATTGGACGCCGCATGAGCACGCTGGAAATGATCGAAGCCGCCGCCAAGCGGTTGAAGGGCCACGTCCGGGAAACACCTTTTCTGAACTCACCGTTTCTGGACGAACTGGCCGGACGCCGGGTGCTGGTGAAACCCGAATGTCTGCAGCACACCGGCAGCTTCAAGTTTCGCGGTGCTTGGTCCGCGATCTCGGCCTTGGACGAGCAGAATCGGAAGCGCGGTGTCATCGCCTTTTCCTCGGGCAATCACGCGCAGGGTGTGGCCTATGCCGCCGCGCAACACGGGATTTCATCGGTGATCGTCATGCCATCGGACGCCCCGCAGCTGAAGATCGACAATACCCGCGCGCTGGGCGGCGAGGTGGTTCTGTACGACCGCGCCAACGAAAGCCGCGAAGAAATTGGCGAAGCGCTGGCCTCTGAGCGCGGCCTGACCCTGATCCGCCCGTATGACGAACCGCAGGTGATTGCCGGTCAGGGCACCACCGGGTTGGAGCTTGCCCGACAAGCCGCCGCAATGGGTGTAGACCAAGCTGATGTACTTGTCTGCTGCGGTGGCGGCGGGCTGACCTCGGGGATCGCTTTGGCGCTGGAAGGCCACGCGCCCGGTCTGCGTGCCCGCCCGTGCGAGCCAGAAGGGTTCGATGACGTCAAACGGTCGCTCGCCACAGGCCAGATTCAAAGCAACGACGCTGCTTCTGGAAACATCTGCGACGCGATCCTGACACCGCAGCCGGGGCAGATCACCTTTCCGATTCTGAACCGCCTGTGCGGGCCCGGTCTATCGGTCACAGAAGAAGAAGCAATGCGCGCAATGGCGCAGGCATTCCTGCGCCTTAAGCTGGTGTTGGAACCGGGCGGCGCGGTGTCGCTGGCCTCGGCTCTGTTCCGCCGTGATGAAATCAAAGGCGATACGGTGATCGTTGTGGCCTCGGGGGGCAATGCTGACCCCGAAGTGTTTGGAAAAGCGCTGGAATTCCTGACCTGACATGAATCAATGATTAGGTCAATGTGATGTCTTAACGTATGACAACGGGGATTGTGTCATGCAAATCTTGGATATTGGCGAAGTGCAGTTGCACTATAGGGTCGATGGTGATCCGGATGGTGCGCCGATTGTTTTTGCCAACTCACTGGGTACCGATCTGCGCCTTTGGGACGCCGTGCTGCCTCATCTGCCAGCCGGTCTTCGGATTATCCGCTATGACAAACGCGGGCATGGGCTGTCGTCGCAGCCCCCGGCCCCCTATTCCATGGGAGCGCTGGTCCGCGATGCCGAGGGGCTTCTGGATCACCTGAACGTCCGGGATTGCGTCTTTGTCGGTCTGTCCATCGGCGGGCTGATTGCTCAGGGTCTGGCGGTAAAGCGCATGGATCAGGTCCGCGCGTTGGTGCTGTCGAACACGGCTGCCAAAATCGGCATCCCCTCAATCTGGCAGGATCGAATGGATGCGGTGCGTCAGGGCGGTATCGAAGCCTTGGCCGATGCAACGATGGAGCGATGGTTTTCCAAGAAATTCCGCGCCTCGACCGATCACCTGCTGTGGCGCAACATGATGGTGCGGCAACCGGTGGACGGATATCTGGGCTGTTGCGCAGCGATCTCGGGCACGGATTTCTACACCCCCACCAGCGGCCTGCGACTGCCAACGCTGGGGATTGCCGGCAGCGAGGATGGTTCAACCCCGCCAGATCTGGTGCGCGAAACGATTGACCTGATCCCTGGCTCGAAATTCGAACTGATGCGCCGGGCAGGTCATCTGCCCTGCGTCGAACAACCGGAGGAGTACGCGGCCCTGCTGCGGAATTTCCTGACCGATATCGGACATAAATGAAGGAGCGCGACAATGGCAGATTTTCTGTTGGTCCATGGATCCTGTCATGGCGCCTGGTGCTGGCGTGATCTGATCCCAGCGCTAGAGGTTCTGGGTCATTCGGCGCGCGCCATTGACCTGCCCAGCCATGGCTCAGACCCTACTCCGATTGCCGATGTCACGCTGGAGGGCTGCCGGGATGCGGTGCTGTCGGCCTCGACCCCGCAGACGATTGTGGTCGGCCATTCCTGGGGCGGATATCCGATCAGTGCAGCCGCCGAGGCCAACCCCAAGGCCATGCGCGCGCTGATTTATCTATGCGCCTATGTTCCACAAAACGGCCTGTCCATGGTTGAGATGCGCAGGCGCGCGCCGCGGCAATTGATCGTCGATGCAGTCGAAAAATCCACCGACGGCCTGTCTTACACGGTCAGGCCAGACACGGTGCGCGACCTGTTCTATCACGATTGCCCGCCCGAGATCGTGCCCTTTGCCTTCGCGCGCCTGTGCCCGCAGGCAATTGCGCCGCAGGAAACCCCTCTGCCCTTGTCCGAAAATTTCACGCGCGTCCCCAAAGCCTATATCCGTGCCACGGACGACCACACGATTCCGACGGAATATGAAGAAGAGATGAGCCACATCGCACCCGAAGAGCTGCGCGCGACAATCGACAGCTCTCATTCGCCGTTTTTTTCGCACCCCCGCCATCTGGCTGAAATTCTGGACGATCTGCAACAAAAGCTGCCAGCAGCCTGACCGCACGTAACGGACGCTTCACACGTGAACGAACCGTGATAATGTCCGGCCAAAACTCGCGACTGGGTGCCATGCGTCTGCCTTTTCTCTTTGTTCTCGGTACGGTCATGATCGACGCCATGGGCATCGGCCTTGTGTTGCCAATTATGCCCGATCTGATTGTCGAGGTTCAGGGTGGCACCCTGGCCGATGCGGCGATCTGGGGCGGCGTTCTGAGTACGGCCTTTGCCGCGATGCAATTCGTCTTCGGGCCTATTCTGGGAAACCTGTCCGACGCTTATGGGCGTCGCGCGGTTCTATTGGTGTCGCTGTTCGTGATGTCGCTGGATTACGTGGTGATGGCGATCGCGGGCAGCATCTGGCTGCTGCTGGTTGGGCGGATCGTTGGCGGGATCACTGCTGCCACTCACGCCACGGCCGCCGCGTTTATGGCAGATGTATCAAAACCCCATGAAAAGGCCGCCAATTTTGGCTTGCTTGGCGCTGCGTTTGGGGTTGGCTTTGTGCTGGGTCCGGTGATCGGAGGGCTGCTGAGCGAATATGGCACCCGCGCGCCCTTCTGGGCCGCTGCCGGTTTGTCTGCCCTAACTTTTCTGACCGGCTTACTCGTCATGCCAGAGACAGTAACAGACAATACCCGCCGGGCCTTCAGCCTCCGCCGCGCCAATCCGGTAAACTCTCTCCGCGCGATTGCTGCGCTGCCCGGCATTCGTCCAATGCTGTGGGTCTATTTCCTGTATTCGGTGTCGATCTATGTCTACCCCGCGATCTGGGCCTATTTCACGACCGAGCGCTTCGGTTGGTCACCGCAGATGATCGGCCTGTCGCTGGGTGTCTACGGAATAGGAATGGCAGCCGTTCAGGGCGGCCTGATCCGCCCGGCAACGCGATACTTGGGTGAACGGGTCACAATCATCTACGGAATGGGGTTTGAGATCGTCAGCTTCTTACTATTAGCCTTCCTAACCAACGGGTTCATCGCGTTGTTGCTGATCCCGATCACTGCGCTTGGGGCGGTTGTGACCCCTGCCCTGCAGGCCCTGACATCCCGTGCCACGCCCGATTCTCAGCAGGGCGAACTGCAGGGTGTGCTGACGTCCTTGCACGCGCTTTCGATGGTAATCTCTCCGTTGGTCATGACCACTGTCTTCGCGCAGTTCGTCAAAGCCGAGGCCGTGCTTTATCTGCCTGGGGCACCATTCCTTCTGGCCCTGTTGCTAATGTGTGTCGGTTTCGCACTGTTTTTGCGGGCACGTCCTGTCGTGGCGTAACTGCGACACCCGAATGACGGTTTCCGTCTTGCGACACACTGTTTCCCGCGCCACCGTGGACAAAAGGGAGTGAGGAACAAGAATGCACACCATCAAAGCCGCCGTCTGCCGAGCGTTCAACGAACCTCTGGTCATCGAAGACATCCAAATCGCGCCACCCGGCACCGGAGAGGTCGAGGTGACGCTGGAGGCGGTGGCGATCTGCCATTCCGACATCACTTACGCCACTGGGGCGTGGGGCGGGCATCTGCCCGCCGTTTACGGGCATGAGGCCGCCGGGATCATCACCGCAACTGGTGACGCGGTCGGCGGGTTTCAGGTGGGTGATGCCGTTGTGGTCACTCTGATCCGTGCCTGCGGGTCTTGCCCGTCCTGCGCAGGCGGTCAGCCAACGATCTGCGAAACCCCATATGACTCGATCAACGGTCCCCTGCGCACGGCGGATGGCGGACCTCTGGATCAAGCAATGGCCTGCGGGGCCTTTGCCGAGAAGGTTGTAGTCAGCCACCGGCAGATTGTGAAGATTCCCGAAACCATGCCGAAAGACGTGGCCAGTCTGCTGTCTTGCGGGGTGATCACCGGGGTTGGTGCGGCGGTGAATGCTGCGAAACTGCGCCCAGGCCAGGATGTGGTTGTCATCGGTGCAGGCGGTGTTGGGCTGAACGCCATTCAGGGCGCACGCCTTGCCGGCGCGCGGCGGATCGTGGCGGTCGATATGACCGAGGAAAAGCTGGACATCGCGAAAGAGTTCGGCGCCACCCATGGCGTGTTGGCCAGCCTCAAGCAACCGTGGAAAGCTGCTTATGAGGCACTGGGCGGGCGCGGCGCAGATGCGGTGCTGATCACCGTTGGCGCCATCCCGGCCTACGATCAGGCCCCGCGCTATCTGGGTCGAGGCGGCAAGGCCATCATGATCGGCATGCCGCATTCAGGCGATATGTCCAGCTATGAACCCGTCGTTCTGGCGGCGCTGGGACAGGGCGTTGTCGGTTCGAAAATGGGCGATGTGGTTATTCAGCGCGATATCCCTTGGATGATCGACCTGTACGAACAGGGGCGGCTGAAACTCGATGAGCTGATCTCGGGCCGCTGGTCTCTGGATCAGATCAACGAGGCGATTGAGGACACCAAGACCGGATCAGCCAAGCGCAATGTGATCCTGTTCGACAGGGGGTAACAGCGGATGAAACTGCAAGACCTCGATATCGTCGTAACCGCCCCACCCGCACCGGGTTGGGGGGGGCGCTATTGGATACTGGTGAAAGTCACTACTGATACCGGGATCACCGGTTGGGGCGAATGTTATGCGTCCTCGGTTGGCCCCGAGGCGATGCGGCACGTGATCCGGGACGTGTTCGAGCGGCACATGCTGGGCGAAAACCCCGAAAACATCGAACTGATGTTCCGCCGCGCCTATTCCAGCGGCTTTACCCAGCGCCCGGACCTGACCGTGATGGGCGCATTCTCGGGGCTCGAAATTGCTTGCTGGGATATTCTGGGCAAGGATCGCGACCGCCCAGTCTATGCCTTGTTAGGCGGGCTGATGAACCAGCGAATCCGCGCTTATACCTACCTTTATCCCCTGCCCCAGCACAATCTGAGCGACTTCTGGACCTCGCCCGATCAGGCCGGTGAATGCGCGGCGGAAATGGTGCGGCGCGGGTTCACGGCAGTCAAATTCGACCCTGCAGGTCCCTATACCGTCCGCGGCGGGCATATGCCTGCGATGTCCGATATCTCGATGTCGGTCGCGTTCTGCAAGGCGATCCGCGAGGCTGTGGGCGACAAGGCCGATCTGCTGTTTGGCACCCATGGCCAGTTCAACACCGCAGGCGCCATTCGTCTCGGCCAAGCATTAGAACCGTATTCCCCGCTCTGGTTCGAAGAGCCTACCCCGCCAGACATGATCGAAGACATGGCCCGCGTCGCCCGAAACGTCCGCATCCCCGTCGCTACCGGGGAACGCATGACCACCAAGGCCGAATTCGGAGCCGTCCTGCGCGCAGGGGCGGCCGAAATCCTTCAACCTGCATTGGGTCGCGCCGGTGGTATCTGGGAAATGAAGAAAGTCGCCGCCTTGGCTGAGGTGTTCAATGCGCAAATGGCCCCGCACCTTTATGCCGGTCCTGTGGAATGGGCCGCCAATATCCACCTGGCTGCATCAATCCCGAACCTGCTGTTGCTGGAAACCATAGAAACTCCGTTCCATGATAAGTTGATCAAAGGAACGCTGCGCGTGGATGATGGATTTGTAGCAGCCCCGACCGCGCCCGGCCTCGGGATTGAGGTGGACGAGGATCTGGCCCGCGCACATCACTACACTGGCGATGGGTTGCACCTGCAAATGCAGGAAGAGCCTTGCGACTATGTCAATGGAAATGCCTTTCAGGGCGGTGCGCCAGCGACTGAGGGGTGACATTATAACATACTTTAGGGCATAGTGGGTCAACACCAAGTTGCGAAACAGGACGCACGTGGCCTTAAAAGACAAAGAAGATAAGAGCGATCAAGCAGATAACCCCGCGGACATGAAAGAAAACGCTGCGAGGGCGGCGGCCTTTCTCAAGTCGCTAGCCCACGAAGGGCGACTGATGATCCTGTGCCATTTGGGCCAAGGGGAAAAATCGGTCAGTGAACTTGAAGACCTTCTGCAAATCCGGCAGGCCGCCGTCAGCCAGATGTTAGCCCGGCTGCGTCAGGAACGGCTTGTCTCGACCCGCAGGGATGGCAAGACTATCTACTACTCGCTGCAGAACGGCAACGCCACGCAGGTCATCGGGTTGCTCTACGATCTGTTCTGCAAGCCGGACGGTTAGTTCGAGACGTAGCCCGCAATCACCTGCAGCAGCTTGAACGCAGTCGCGGCGTCGTTTTCGACCACAGCCAGGAATTCTTCTTCACCGATGCGCAGACAAGACAGCTCGGTCTCGGCAACCATGCTGAGCGCGCGGGGTTCTTTGCGGATCAGTCCCAGTTCCCCAACCAGAGCCCCCGGTCCAACCTTGGTGATCAATTGGTCCGGGCCTTCAATCTGCGGCAAGTACAGCCCTGCTTCACCTTCAAGCACCACATAGGCTCCGTCGGTGGGTTGGTCGTCTTTCAGGAACACGACCTCGCCGGGCTGAGCATTATACCAGCGCGCACCGAAGGCCAGCAGGCGCAACTGTCTGCGGTCGAGACCGGAAAACAGCGGTGTCTGCTCCAAGGCGCGCAGCTTGCGCGCCAAGTCTGCCGAGGCAGCGCTGTCCTCTTCCACCGTGGCGTCCCTTTCGTCTGAGACTACCCGACCTTGCCGGATTTCGACAAAGTTATCGAATTTGTCCGGATTTTCAAAATGGTCGTTCAGATAAATTACCGTCGTGTCTGGCAGCAGTTCGCGCAGGTTTTTGTAGACCGCCACTTGGGTCGCCATATCATAGCTTGCCAGCGCGTTTTCCAGGATCAGGATATCCGGCTTCTTGATTGTCGCCCGGGTAAAGGCCAAAGGCTCGGCAAAGACGGCGGGCAGGTTCTGACCACCGATCGCGACCGGCACATCATAGATTAGCTCGACCACCAGCGGGCGCGCGCCGTTTTCGTCCAGAACATCCACAATCAGCTTGCGCGCCTCATCCGAGCGGCCACCGCCAATCTGGCTGACCTTACCGAACAGCGCGTTCTCCATCACCGTCAGGCCGGGTGCAAAAGCATCTTTGTGCAGCGGCAGAAAGACATCCTGCAGCCGCTCCAACAGCTTTTCCGAGTGGCTATGGCGCAGTTCCAGAATGCGGTTCTTTAGCTCATCCGTAAAGGCAGGCCCGATCTGCTCGGCCGAGATCACAAACGGCACCGCAAGAAGGTTCGCAAGCTTTTCATCATCCAGCCCTGACACGCCCTCGTTCCGGGTTTTCTCGACAAGCTCAAGCGCAGTTTCATAAGTTTTGGCTTCCAGACCGAGCTTGCGGAACAACGGGTGGTCCGTACCATCCAGACCAAAGATCTGGCGCAGCATCTCGATCACGTCGCGGGTGAGGTTGACCAGCGTTTCATCCAGCCCCAATTCGCGCAACTGCCCAAGGAACACGGTCTGACGGGCCAGCAAGTCCTGCGTCACCGGAACCCGAGGAGTGGCAAACAACAGGTTTTCCGCGACCGGCAAGGCCGAATTATAAGCGCTCCAGTCGAAGACCAACGCCTGTTGATCCAGCCCGGCCTTTTGCACTGCTTGTTGTACCAGAGGGCGCAGTTCGACCAGCTTTTGCGCCAGTTCCGGGTGTTCGGCTGCGACAAAGACCTGATCCGATCCGCGCTGGAACAATGCGGCACCCGATCCCATTCCGTCGATCAGATGCAACCACCAATCCCGCAACGCCTCGGGGCTGTCCAATCCGGCCAGAGATGGGTCCAGCCAGTCTGTCGTATAAGGATCGGAGCTGTTGCCCGCGCGTTGTGTTTCAGCGAAGTCTGGGTCATCACTTTGGGTCGTCAGCGGCCTCTGGCGCATCGGCATCATGACGTTGTCGCCCAACGTGCCCTGAAACATGACCGGGCGCGACGAGGCATAGCCGATACGCGCAGCCACAACGCTTTGGTGCAGGGTAGACAGGTTTTCGCCGCCCACCTCAACCCGGCCCGAACTGGGCAGGATTTCCCGCGTCAGCAGCTCGGCCACGGCGCGTCTGTCTTCTTCGCTGGGGGCTGCGATGCCGATGGTTTGTCCGCCCGCAAAGGTGAGGTTCAGATCATCCAGAACCTGATTGCCATCCATATCCCGGACCGAAACCCGATCCAGCACGATATCGCCATTCAATCGCGGCCGGGTTTCGGGTTCACCCTCGAACAGCTTTTCGTCCGGCATCCCCGGCGGGGCAAAGCGTTCGATCACCACATCCCAGCGCAGCGACATGTCCTGCGTCTGGTTGTAATAGGTCAGCAGTTCCTTCCACGGCGAGCTCAGGTCTTTATACGCCGCCAGCGCCGCCACTAGCGCGCCCAGCGAGACCGAGCCCTGCAACACCAGCAGCCCACCGACCAGATAGAACATGAAAGGTGTCAGCTGCGAGATGAAGTTGTTGATGAACTTCATAAAGAACTTTTTCTGATAGATCTCGAACCGGATACCGAACAAACGCCCCAACTGTTCCGAGATCATCGCCCGGCGATAGCGCCAGCCGCCATTGCCCCTCAGAGTCGAGGCCCCGGCGGCGTTCTCACCGATCTGAGCGGCCAGAATGCGAACCTCCTGAATGCGTTTCTTGTTCAGCAGGTTGATCTGCCGCTGCAGCTTGGGGATCAGCCAAGCCTGAAGCGGAATCAACGCCACGGCGGCTAGGCCGAACCAGACGCTTTGTAGGAACAGGAAAGACAGGATCGTAATCATCTGCCCTGCCTGCAAAACCGGCTGGCTAATCGCGTCACCCATCAGTCCGCCCATCGGCTCGCTTTCGGCAGTGACCATCGACACCATCTCGCCCTGGCTGACCCTCTCGAAATAGGGTTGCGGAAAGCGCAAGGCGCGGTTGATCAGCTGATACCGGAACCGACGCAGCATTCGTTCGCTCAGCACACCTTTCATGGTGTTGATGCGCATCTTCATCAGGCCATGGCACAGCACGGCCAGCAGGAACGCCCCGCACAGAATAATCAGAAACGTGGTTTGCGGCAGATCATAGCCAAGAAAATTCACCACGGGGCTGGCCGCACCGATCGCATCGTTGATGATGCGCTTGGGCAGCTCCAGCGTCAGGTACAACAACGGAAAAAGCGTGGAGGTCACGGCCAGCAAGATCAGCTGGTCGCGTTTGGAGTACTTCCAAATAAACCGGAAAATCGAACGTTCTATGGAACCTGCCCCTGTTAAGGATCACGCACCCGATCCTAAAGAAAGTGCCGCAAATCAAACACTCCGAATTTACAGCAATCGTGGCCTGAGACGCAAATGGTTTCCAGTTTGATCATATATCCGCCATGTGTGAACAAGTTCATTTGCGCCGCAACGGTTTAGCCCCTAAGATTCCCATCAGGACGATATCGGGAGGAACAATTTGACTGCCAGTATAGGCGCAGTGTTGTTGATGCTCTGCTTATTGCAGATCAAACATATGTTTGCGGACTATTTCCTCCAGACACCGAAAATGTTGTCCGGGCGCAGTGAGTATTTTCACTCGGGCCGTGCGCAGCATGCCGGTGTGCATGTTGTTGGATCAGTTATTGTCTTTCTGCTGTTTGGCGCGCCGTGGTCTTTCATCCTGATCATTGCCGCGCTGGAATGGATTGTGCATTTCAATATCGATTTTGCCAAAGCCAGCTACTCGGACAAGAAACAACTGTCACCGACGCAGGCAGCTTTCTGGCGTGCAACCGGGTTAGACCAGTGCATGCACAATCTGACCTATATTGCGATGGTCTGGGCCTGGGTGACTTTCGCCGCCTGATCGGGCACCATTTCCGGGGTAGAGTGCCGGTAGGCCTCTCGCCATTGCCTATCCAACGCATCAAGTTGCGCTGTGTCGAACTTGTCCGCCACTTCCCAGTACCTGCCCGAAGGGACGAAATGGCCCAGCTTCTGTTCTGCATTCAGGACCGTTTCCATCGCATCGGTGGCGGGCAATTCAGCGTTCATCAAATTATTCAACGTCACGGACGGAAACAGTAAACGGCTTTTCCCATGGGACAGTCTGACAATCCGGCATCCCTGAACTGCGCCAAACAACGCAAGACGCGCTGACTTCGCTTCAAGCGACCTTAGGGTTACATCTGAACGCAACGGATCAGCCGTTCCGGTGCCATAGAAATGCGTTTTCCCGGATTCCGGGTAAATCATGTCACAACCGAAATAGGCCAAAACTGCTGGCCGAAGCGCCGCAAGCGCCCAATACCCAGCGGTGAATGCCATGGTACCGCCAGCATAGACGAAACCGCCGAAATCGTTCTGTACAGGCACGTAATCCTTCGCCGTCACCACCCGCTGATGGTCACGAATTTTCTGTGGTTGGTTTTTGGCCGGGAAGTCCTCGGGATGAATCAAAACATCCCAATCCGGACGAACACGCCAGGCGTTATTGATGGCCACGATGTGAGTAAATGTCGCGCGTGGCCACTGCTGCGCGGCCACTGCGCTTGGGGCACTGCCCAGTATCAAAACTCGGTTCGTCGGCTCGGTCATTCTGGACCCCGTTTCGTGCGGTTTCCAGAAGGTTAGGGCGTTTTCCCCGACCGGCTAGCCCAGAACCGAAAAACTGCTTTCTTCGTTGATCGGACGCTTGCGGGAATAGAAGCCGACATCGATGGTCCGCTTGATGTAAGGTAGTTCGAATTGCAGCGGTTGGGCATCGTGATCTGCCCCGCCCTCACAGTAATCAATCAGAGCAGCCATCATTTTACCCGCAATCGGTGCATTCTTGTATTGGTTACCGCTGGTGCCGCAGGCCATGTAGAAGCCCGGCAGGCTGGATTTGTCATAGATTGGAATCCAGTCGGTCGAGGCATCGTACAGATCGACCACGCCGCGCGTCTTGGACGGGATACCAAGGCTGGGCACCCGCTGCGCATAGCGCATGGCCTGCGTTGTCCACTGGTCGGTGAAGTCGTGATTGAAATGCACGTCATCCTCGCACCATTGGTGCGGGTCGCATTCCGGGTCCTCTGAGCCGACCAGAATGTGGTTGCCATGCTCGGGGCGGCAATAACACGCGATGTCGCTGTCCGACACAATGGTGCCGTCGTTTTCGAAATCGAACCCTTCGGGCGCAGGGACGTGTACCACCTCTTGCCGCAGGGGACGGGTTTCGATGGTCATGTCGTCCAGTACGCCCGCCATCTTGTTGATGATCGCCGAGCCCGGTCCGGCCACGTTCACCACCACTTTGGCGCGAAGCTCTTCGCCCGAGGCCAGCTTGACCCCGGCCACGCGACCGCCGTCGGTCAGGATTTCAACCACCTCAGCGCCGGTGCGCACTTCGGCTCCGTGCTGCTTTGCGGCATCCATCAGGTTCTGCGCTGACAGGGCTGGGTCGGTGACATACCCGGCTTGCGGCCAATACACCGCGCCCTGCATCTTGCGCCCGTTCGGCTGGCCGAACTCCGGGTCATCCATGCGGCGTGCGGGCGCGAAGCTGTCAAGTGAATAGATCGGCAAGCGTTCTGTAATTTGCTCGGGCGACCATTCCTCGAACGGGCAATCCAGATCGGCACTGTTCTTCATGTGCTTTTCCAACATCCCGTTGGCGTCTGTTTTCATCACCATGGTGCCCGTCTCTCGGAACTGCGCCAGGTTGGCATCCGCGGGCAGTCCCAGATATTCTGGCCAGTCGCGCCAATAGTGATATCCCTCCCACGCAAAAGCGGTGCCGTCGAACGTCGAATAGTGCATCCGAATAATCGCACAGGACCCTGCGGTCGACCCATGGCCCACCTGAGAATTGCGGTCCAGCGACAGGGTTTTCCACCCGGCTTTTGCCATCTCGAACGCGATGGCGGCTCCGATGACACCAGTGCCGATGATAATTGCGTCTGGTTGGCTCATGACAGGTCTCCTTTCCAGCAGCGCCGCGAATATGCGCTGAATTCCTCAACTTCTTCAGGTTTCGGTTCGACGCCGGTGAACGCAAACAGGTAATGCGGCACCATCGAAATCCGTGTTTCTATTGGCTCGTTCAGCTGTGCCAGATCGTATCCGATTTGCATGTAGTACAGAACGCGTGCCCGGGTTTCCGACTCGATATCGGAGTAGCCATAACGCGCGAACATGGCGTGCAGCGCCTCAATCCGCCGGGCGTCCGATTGATCCAACGCGCGGCGGACCTTACCCGATTTACGCGCCCAGTCCCGCACGGCAAAATCCAATGCCGTATCGAACAGGTCGGTGTTCACCACGCAGCGATGCACATTACAGACCGCTGCCGTGATGGTCTCTGCCGGGGCCTCAGCCTGAGCAATCAGGCCCACTGTATTCGTGGCCTGCCAGCGTGTCAGCAAAGCGTCCAGCAGCTCCTGGCGTGACTTGAAGTACCAGTAGAACGAGGACCGCGAGACCGCCATTCGCTCGGCCAGGCTCAGAACCTTGATCTGGTCCACCCCGTCCGAGATCAGCACATCCATTGCCACATTCAGCCAGTCGTCACGCGTGACCTTGATGTTGCCAACTAAGGGCTCAGCTTTTGGATCATCGCGGTGCAGAATCGGTTTGCTATTCATTCAACTCTCCGGCGGCGCGCCGCCTTCAGCGGTGCGTCGTGCGACGAAATCCTGCAGGGCACCCAGTCGGTCACTGTCACCGGCCGGCGCTTTGAAATCGTTCAGAATGCCCTTCCAGACTCCGGTCGCGCGGTGATTAGCATCAACCGAGCCACGCTCGGTCCACGTACCGAAATTGGCATAGTCGTGAACGTGCGGTTGATAGAACTCGGTGTTGTACCGTTCCATCGTTTGACTTGAGGCAAAGAAGTGGCCGCTGGGGTCGACCTCGCGCAGGGCGGTGTCAAAGCCGATCTCGGCGGTCCCGGCCTGCGCCCCCGCGCATAGCTCGGCGACCATGTTCAGCACCTCAGCGTCACAGATCATCTTTTCGAACGACACCGTCAGCCCGCCCTCGAGCCAGCCAGCCGAGTGGATGATCACCGTCGCCCCGGCCATCAGGCAGCCCCAAAGTCCGAACTGGTTCTCATTCGCCGCTTGTACGTCGTTGATGTTCGATGCCGACCCGGCCGCGGATCGCCAAGGCAGCCCCAGATGCCGCGCCAACTGCCCCGCCGCCAGCGACGCCTGAAAATGCGAGGGTGTTCCGAAAGCCGGCGCGCCAGATTTCATGTCCACATTGCTGGTGAAGGTCCCATAGCACACAGGCGCGCCGGGATTAGTCAGTTGTGTCAATGTCAGCGCCGCCAGCGCCTCGGCATGCGATAGGGTGATTGCCCCGGCTACTGTGATCGGCGCCATTGCCCCCATCAGCGTAAAAGGTGTGATGATCGACATCTGACCGTGTCGGGCAAAGTCGATCAAGCCCTGCGCCATGGGGATATCAAGAGTCCGCGGGCTGTTTGTGTTGATGATCGTGTAGCAATGCGCGTTGCCGCGAAACGCGTCATCCGACAGGCCACGCGCGATGGACAGCATCTCAAAGCAATCCATCACCTGCGGCGTTCCGCGCGAAAAGAAGAACGGGAACTTGTCCGTCAGCTCCATCTGGGCCTGCGTGGTGAAGTAGTGGCGCAGATGGGTCGGTACGTCTTGCGGCTCGACCTGCGGCGAGATCATCTGGAAAACGTCGAAATGATGCGTGAGTTTCAAGAACTCCAGATAATCCTGCCCGGTTGCAGGGCGGCGGCCCCGTTCCAGATCAGTCGCGTTTGGGGCTCCTGCTCCCGGCTGAAACACCAGACTGCCCAGTTCCAGCGTGAAATCGCGATGACGCGCTCCTGCCTGACAGGCGATCGATTTCGGTGCCGAGGCGACAGCCGCTTCGACCATATCGCGCCCGATAAAAACCATCTCGGTACCTTCATCCACGCGCGCTCCAGCCGCGGCGAAGATCCGGCGGGCTTCGGGCAGCAGGACCTTTACCCCCAGTTCCTCTAGCGTGCGCAGAGACGTTTCGTGCATGTCTGCGATCTGGTCGGCCGGGAACACTTCCATCTGCGGAAAGGGGTTTTTCAGCTGCCGGTAGTTCACATCCCGGCTGGGTGTGGGCGCAGCCTCGGCCCCGCGCCCACGTCGTCGCCGACCGCGTTCTGAGGTTTGTGAGATCATCTTCAGCCCCTCATCGCCTTGCCCTGCGGATCATACGGTGACGGTGCGATCACCTTTGCGGGGCGTTCAACACCGACCACATGCACAGTCAGCTCTGTGCCGGGTTCGGCCTTGTCACGGTTGACCAGCGCCATAGCCAGCGACTTGCCGGTATAGTGGCCGTAACCCCCCGAAGTCACAAAGCCCACACGGTCTTCGCCCGACCAGATGGGCTCATACCCGCTGGCATCTGCGTCCAGCGCGTCCACCTCAAGCGTAACCTGAACCTGCGCGGGACCATTGCCGTCACGTTCGGCTACGGCGGCGTCCTTGCCGACAAAGTCCTTATCCCAGTCGATCCAACGATCCATTCCGGTCATGCCCGGCGTATAAAGTTGTGTGAATTCCGCCGACCAAATGCCAAAGCTCTTTTCCAATCGGGTCGAAAGCATCGCGTTGAAACCACACTCGCGTATTCCCTCTTCGGCGCCCGCTTCCAACAGCATCCGGCGCAGTTTGATATGGTCGCCATACCGGCAGTTGATCTCATAGCCCTTTTCACCGGTTACCGACATCCGCGCGACCCGGGCGCGCACAAGACCGATATCGAAATCGCCACAGCCCATGAATTTGAGGCCCGAGATATCCTGTTCCGCCAGTTTCTCGACCACGGCCTGCGATTTCGGGCCGACCACGGCAAAGCCGCAATATTCTTCACCCAGATCACGGATATTGACGCCGTCGATCATGTGATCGTCGAACCAACGCATGTGCCAGGCACGCAGATAGTAGCTGCCCATGATCCACCACGTGCCGTCGCCCCAGTTGAGCACGGTCAAATCGCCCTTCAGCCGTCCGTTCTCTCCCAGCATCGGCGCCAGCTTGGCGCGACCCGGCGCGGGCAGTTTCGAGGCCATAACCTTATCCAGCCAGACCTCGGCATTCTGGCCACTGACCTCGAACCGCGAAAAGCCTGAGATGTCCAACAGGGCAGCGCCTTCGCGGATCACCTTGCATTCTTCGGCCACGATGTCATGCGCGTTTGAACGCTTGAGGGTCGGCGTTTCCTCGAACCCCTTGGGCGCGAAGTAAAGCGGCACCTCAAGATCCCAGCTGACGCCCCACTTGCACCCGGCGTCGGTCATCGCGTCATGCGCCGGGGCCATTTTCAGCGGACGCCCTGCAGGCAACTGCTCATTCGGGTAGGTCATCACAAAGCGCCGCGAGTAGAACTGCCCGGTCGTCTCACGGATGTACCGCTTGTTCTGCGCGAAGTCGCCATAGCGGGCCACATCCATCGGCCACGCGTCTGCCTCGGGCTCGCCATGGATCATCCACTCGGCCAGCGTCTTGCCAACGCCGCCGCCCTGCAAGAAGCCCGCCATCACGGCGCAGGCAGACCAATAGCCAGGCTTGCCGGGAACTGGCCCCACCAGCGGGTTGCCATCGGGTGAGAACGTAAACGCGCCGTTCACCCATGTCTTGATGCCGACATTCTGGATCGACGGGTAGCGTTCAAAGCCCAGCGTCAGTTCGTTCTCGATCCGGTCAAGCTGCTCCTGAAACAGCTCTTCACCATAATTCCAAGGCGCGCCGTCCATGGCCCAGTGTTCGTGGTCCACCTCGTAGATGCCAACCAAAACGCCCTTCTGGTCCTGCCGCATATAGGTGAAGCCCTCGAGGTCCACGGTCATCGGCATCTCGAAATCGGCCTCGGCCACTTCGGGGACCGTGTCGGTTATCAGATAGTGGTGCTTCAGCGGAGACACTGGTAGTTCGATGCCCGCCATGCGCCCAACCTGCTTGGCCCAAAGGCCCGCCGCGTTGACCACATGCTCGCATGTGATCGTGCCTCGATCGGTTACTACCTGCCAGCCGTCAGCGGTCTGGATAAGTTCTTCGACCTTGGTTTCTTCATAGTACTCGGCACCGCGCTTCTTAGCCGCCGTGGCGTACGCCTGCACTGTGCCTGTCGTATCAATATAGCCTTCGCGGTCTGCCCACATTGCGCCCAACACGCCATCAGTCGACATGATCGGACAGCGTCTCTGCGCCTCTTCCGGCGACAGCAATTCGCAGTCATCAATGCCGATGGACTGGAAGATGCGATAGTTGGCCTGCAGCCATTCCCAGCGCTCTGGTGTGCCAGCCAGCGTCAAGCCGCCGGTCATGTGCAGGCCGATATTCTGACCGGATTCCTTTTCGATCTCGCTCAGCAGGTCGATAGTGTAAGACTGCAACGACGCCATGTTCGGATCGGCGTTCAGCGCGTGGACCCCACCGGCCGCGTGCCAGGACGAGCCCGACGCCAGCCGCCGCCGTTCGAGCATGACTACATCCGACCAGCCAAACTTGGCCAGGTGATACAGAACCGAGGCGCCCACAACGCCGCCCCCGATTACCACAACGCGATACTGAGATTTCATCCTGCTCTCCCCTGCATGGCTCGCAGTGGACGCTAGACGCACTGTTCACATCTGTCTAGACATTTCTGTACAGTTCAAATCATGCGAAGCCTACATCGAGGTTTCTTCGTTTTAAAGCTGAGCGCTGGGCCTTGAGCCAACCTTTTCGTACCACGCCAGAGTGGCCGAATTTTCCTGTGGAATCCGCCGTTTGATCACGCGGGCGAAGTCGACGAAGACAAATGCCGTAACATCGGCCAAGGTGAATTCCGTTCCGGCGATATAGGGACTTTCCGCTAACCGCCGTTCGAGCAGATCGAAGAAATGACCGACCCGCGCTGCGCCTCTTTGAGCCAGCTCTGGAATCTGAGCGTGATTCTCGAGACCGGGAACCGCCCGGTCGGCAAAGGCTGGATGGGCGTTACGCAAAGTATCGGCGATTGGTACGCCCCCCTGTTGTTCGACAATGCTGTTCCACATCAGAACCAGCCCCTTTTCATCCGGGGTACGTCCCATCAAGGGTGGCTCGGGAAAGCGGGCCTCAAGATAGGCCGCGATGCCAAGGTTTTCGGCCAGCACCGTGCCTTCATCGGTGACCAGAACCGGAAGTGTTGCGTTTGGATTGACCGCCTTGAACGCGTCGCCTAGCTGCTCCCCCTTGGCGATCGACACCTCGCGGGTTTCGATTCGCACCCCTTTTTCCGCGATGAACATGCGGGCACGGCGCGGGTTTGGGGCAGTAGAGCAATCGTAGAACAGCATGGGGAACCCTTCGGATCAGCGGCGATAGATGAAACAGCGCCCCTCGACAGCATCTGGCGGCAAGGGCAGTTCGGTTAGCGTATCAAAATACATCCGGTCGCTGGACACCATCAGCCCGCCCTCAGCCAACAACGGCTCGATCAAGGGAGAAACGAACCGGGCGAAAGCATCGTTCTTTTCTCGGTTATGTCCGCCAAGGTCGGCATGGATCAAGCTGGCGGTCGCGCCGAAACGATCCAACGCGGCGGGCAGCGTCTCGCGCACATCCCCCAGAATCACGCGATCTTCTGGCGGCGTCGAATCCGGGTGCGAGGCCACGGCGCGCTCGAACACATAGACGGGGCGGTTCTTAACGTATCGCACCATGTGATGATAGGTGCGCCCATTGCCCAACCCCAATTCGAACACTGGCCCTTCCAGGCCACTCGTCTCGGAAATCGCGAAATCCAGGCAGGCGCGCTGCGACACCATGCGGTCAATGAACAGATCCAGTCGGCTTTGATCGTCGGACACGGGGAAATCTCTCCTTGATACCAGTCGGCTTGCCAGATGGCGCCGACAGGACGTTTGATGACAAATCCTCAAGACTTTGTGTAGGCAAATTGGCGTCAGTTTCACAAATCCGCGACATTTCACCCCAAGAACGGGTTTGACTAGCCTGCACCAACCGCGCGAAACTGCGACAAAAAACACGGGGAGTTGATCAAGCGAATGCCGAGCTACGGCCCAACGGGTGGAACACCCGCATGACGGCGTTGTTGTCCGTCCGCGATCTGAGCATTGGATTTGGCAAGGGTGAACCCGTTGTCAAAGGCGTCAATTTCGATGTCGAGGCCGGGCAGACTTTGGCGCTGGTCGGCGAATCCGGATCGGGCAAAACGATCTCATGCCGGGCGGCATTGCGGATTTTGCCGCGCACGGCTCAGATTCGCAGCGGTACGATTACCCTCAACGATTCCAAGGGCACCGAAGAACTGACACAGATCAGCGAAAAGCAAATGCGCGGGATTCGCGGGAACCGGATTTCGATGATCTTTCAGGAGCCGATGCGATCCCTGTCGCCCTTGCACAAGATCGGCAATCAGGTCAGCGAGGTTTTGTGGCTGCACCGCGGCGCGTCCGAAGCGCAGGCCCGCAAAGAAGTCCTGACCCAGTTCGAACGCGTGGGCTTTCCCGATCCCCAGCGCGCCTATGATTCTTACCCGTTTGAATTGTCCGGCGGTATGCGTCAGCGCGCCATGATTGCGATGGCGATGGTATCCAAGCCGGAATTGCTGATCGCAGACGAACCAACCACCGCGCTTGACGTTACGACACAAGCGCAGGTTTTGGGCCTGATTAAAGAGCTGCAGCGCGAGACCGGGATGGCGCTGATCCTTGTCACGCACGATCTGGGCGTTGTTGCAAATATGGCCGAACAGGTCGTCGTTATGCACAAGGGCCGCGTCATGGAAGCCGGTGCCGCAGCCCCCATCCTGACCGCACCTGCACACCCCTATACGCAGCAGTTGTTCAATGCT
The DNA here is from genome assembly GCF_056160045.1 of Ruegeria sp. ABF4_144. NCBI lineage: Bacteria > Pseudomonadati > Pseudomonadota > Alphaproteobacteria > Rhodobacterales > Roseobacteraceae > Ruegeria > Ruegeria sp. ABF4_144. The sequence continues at coordinate 613,309 of NZ_JBSWWK010000001.1, read as the reverse complement.
GCACCCGAGATCCCGGACGAGGATTCCGTTGGCATACCCATGCCTGACGAGGACCTGATCCTGCAGATGAAGGGCGTGTCAAAGACCTATACCATGCGCTCCAGCAAGGGCTGGAAGGGCGATCAACTTATCCATGCCTGCCGCGGTGTCGATCTGAATCTGGCGCGCGGTAAGACACTTGCCATCGTCGGCGAAAGTGGCTCTGGCAAGACCACCGCGGCCCGCATCGCGCTGGGGGCTGAACCGCCTGATCCCGGCGGAGAGGTGCTGTTTCGAACCTCTCCCGACGCTGATCCGATCACCGTACACCATATGACCCGCGCACAGCGTACTGCCTTTCAACGCAAGGCGCAGATGGTGTTTCAGGACCCCTACAGCTCGCTCAGCCCCAGGATGCGCATTCAGGACGCGATGACCGAACCGCTGGAGATCCACAATATCGGTACAACGTCCGAGCAAAGGGACAAGGCGGCCGAAATGCTGCAACGGGTCGGTCTGAACTCCGACATGCTGAAACGCTATCCGCACGCCTTTTCCGGCGGTCAGCGCCAACGTCTGTCCATTGCACGTGCTATGATGCTAGACCCGCAGCTGATCGTCTGCGACGAGCCGACCTCAGCGCTGGATGTTTCGGTTCAGGAACAAATCCTGACGCTGCTGGAAAACCTTCAGGACAGCCTGAACCTGTCCTACTTCTTCATCTCACACGACCTTGCCGTCGTGGCGCGCATCGCCGACGAAGTTGCCGTGATGCGCCGTGGGCTGGTGGTCGAACAGGCCCCGCCCGAGACGCTTTTCTACAATCCCCGCCATCCCTACACCAAGGCGCTGATTGCCGCTCAGCCTGAACCTGACATCAACCGCCCGATCGACCTGAAACTGGTTGCTTTGGGCGCAGGATCACCAGACAGTTGGGAAGACGCCTTCCGATTTACGGACTCCGTGATACCTTCATTGGTGGAAATGGAGCCCGGCCATAAGGTAAGATGCCATGTTTAAGACCACTCGCCCCCTGTTTCTGGCCACCGCACTGGCCGCTGCATGGATGCTGCCCGCCACGGCAGACACCCCCACTCCTGTTGAAGGAGAGTTCTGGTCCACCGAAGTGAACGCCGGCAACCTACCCCCCATTCAGGATCGCCTTCCGGACGAGCCGCTGGTGGTTGATCTGGCCGCCAAAGGACGCGAGTTCGGAACCCCGGGCGGCACGCTGCGCACCATGGTTACCCGGAACAAGGACATCCGCCAGATGGTTGTCTATGGTTATGCCAGGCTTGTGGGGTTCAACGAGAATTACGAACTGGCGCCCGACTTGCTGGAATCATTTGAAAGCGAAGACAACCGCAAGTTCACGCTGCATCTGCGCGAGGGGCACAAGTGGTCAGACGGGTCGCCCTTCACCTCTGAGGATTTCCGCTATTGGTGGGAGGACGTAGCGAATAACGAGCTTCTAAGCCCCTCGGGCCCACCGGATTTTCTGATCGTCGAAGGCAAGCTGCCCACCGTATCCTTCCCAGACGAAACCACCGTCGTTTATGAGTGGGAAGACCCGAACCCCGATTTCCTGCAATCGCTGGCACAGGCCCGTCCACCCTTCATCTACCGGCCCGCCGCGTTTCTGAAGAAATACCACGAACAATATGCCGACACCGAAGAGCTTGCCTTTCAGGTCAGCGATGCCCGTGTCAAAAGCTGGGCGGCGCTGCATAACAAGTTGGACAACCTCTACAAGTTCGACAATCACGAACTGCCAACCCTGCAGCCCTGGCTGAACGCAAGCTCGGGCAAGAAAATCCGGCACAATTTCGTCCGCAACCCCTACTACCACCGCATCGACAGCAACGGCGTTCAACTGCCCTATATCGATGTGGTCGAAATGGAGATCGTCGCGCCCGGCCTCGTTGCCGCCAAGGCCAATGCCGGTGAAACCGACCTGCAGGGGCGCGGGTTGGCGTTCCGCGATGCCTCGATCCTGAAAAAGGGCGAACAGGTCGGGGACTATACGACGCGGCTGTGGAAAACCGGTGTTGCGTCGCAGATCGCTATTTATCCGAACCTGAACTTCGCCGATGACGGCTGGCGCGAGGTTTTGCGCGATGTCCGCGTGCGCCGCGCCCTGTCGTTGGCGATTGACCGCAAGACAATCAACCAGGCGCTATATTTCAAATTGGCGCAACCCGGCGCGATGTCGGTCTTACCCGCCTCCCCGTTCTATGACGAGGAAAACGCTCAGGCCTGGGCACAGTTCGACATCGAACAGGCCAACGCCCTGCTGGACGAGGCCGGCCTGACCCAGCGCAACAAGAACGGCATTCGCCTTTTGCCGGACGGCCGCCCGATGGAACTGATCATCGAAACTGCCGGTGAGCGGCAAGAGGTCGAGAACGCGTTGCAGATCGTCACCGACACATGGCGTGAGATTGGCGTTGATCTGGTGATGCGCCCGCTGGATCGGGACATCCTGCGCAACCGTGTATTTGCCGGCAACACCATGGCCTCGGTCTGGTTCGGCTGGGATGACGGCATTCCGCAGCTCCACACGTCTCCGGCCTATCTGGCACCGACGGATCAGGTGTTTTTGGCATGGCCCAAATGGGGTCAGTATTACCAGACCGGCGGCGATGTGGGCGAAGCACCTGACTTGCCCGAAGCTGAACGCCTGATGCAACTGGCCCATGACTGGGAGGTCGCCTCTACCGATGACGAACGCAAGGCCGTCTGGACCGAGATGCTGAACATCCATGCTGACCAGCTGTATGCTATCGGTATCCTGAATGGCGCCCCGCAGCCGATCGTGGTTTCCAACCGCCTGCGCAATGTGCCCGAACAGGCGATGTGGGCGTGGGAGCCCGGCGCGCATTTCGGCATTCACCGGCCGGACGAATTCTTCTTCGCCGACTGATCAGGAGCAGCTAAATGGTCATGCTGCGCTATGCAGTCTATCGCTTTTTCACGATGCTGCTGACGCTGCTGGTGGTGTCGGTTTTGATCTTCGTGATCATCAACCTGCCGCCCGGCGACTACCTCAGCAACCAGATTGCGGAACTGCAGGCCTCGGGCCAGTCCGCTGGCGTGGCCAAGGCCGAGTTTTTGCGCGCGGAATACGCTTTGGACCGTCCCATATGGGAGCAATACCTGATCTGGATGGGCTTTTGGCCGGGCCCGCATGGGTTCGAAGGTCTGTTGCAGGGCAACTATGGATGGTCGTTCGAGTTCGACCGCCCCGTGGCCGAAATTGTGGGTGACACCCTATGGCTGACCGTGGTGGTCAATCTGGCGGCGATCCTGTTTGTTTATGCCGTAGCGCTGCCTCTGGGCGTTATCGCTGCGGCGCGGTCGCGGACATGGATCGACTATACCTCGGCTTTTGTGGGGTATCTTGGGTTGGCCACTCCGAACTTTCTGTTGGCGCTGATCTTGTTCTATTACGGCCACCGCTATTTCAACCTGCCTATTGGCGGTCTCATGGATCCCAGATTCGAAGGCCTGCCAATGAGTTGGGATAAGTTGAAGTCCATCCTTGTTCACTTGATCGTCCCGACATTCGTGATCGGCACGTCCGGCGCATCGGCCATGATGCAACGTCTGCGCGCCAATATGCTGGATGAGCTGGGCAAACCTTACGTGGAAACCGCAATCGCCAAGGGCATGGCCCCGTCGCGGATGCTGACGAAATACCCGTTGCGCGTCGCCTTCAACCCATTCGTGGCCGATATCGGCAACCTGCTGCCCTCGATGGTGTCCGGCTCGGTTCTGGTCTCGGTGGTTCTTGGTCTGCAGACAATCGGCCCGACCCTGCTGACGGCGCTGAAAACTCAGGATCAGTTCCTGTCCGCCTTCATTCTGATGTTTGTGGCCTTGCTGACTCTGATCGGCACCATGATTTCTGACATTCTGCTGGTCATGCTGGACCCGCGCATCCGGTATGAAGGGCGTGACGCATGACCCAACGCCCTGACGGTCGCTATGTCGACGACGCCCCCTATGATCCGGATGTTGCCCTGCAACAGCTTGAGCGCGCCGATCTTGACGCGCCCAACTGGGTGCTGGTCTGGCGCAAGTTCAAGACCCACAAGCTGGGCCTGATCTCGGGCATCTTTCTACTGCTGTGCTACCTGATGCTGCCCTTTGCGGGTTTCATTGCGCCCTATGGCCCGAATGAACGGAACGGAGAGCACCTCTATGCCCCGCCGCAAAGCGTCAGTTGGTTCCATGAAGGCGAGTTCATCGGCCCCCATGTCTATCCGATCGTGGCCGAGGCCGATCTTGAGACGTTTCAATGGAAATTCGTCCCCGATCTGGATGATCCGCGCGCGATCAAGTTCTTCTGCGAAGGCGCCGAGTATAAACTCGCTGGTCTGATCCGGTCTGACACGCACTTGTTCTGTGCACCCGAAGGGGCAACGCTGTTCCTTTGGGGTTCGGATCGGTTGGGCCGGGATGTATTCAGCCGCATCCTGTATGGTGCGCAGCTATCGCTGACCGTGGGCCTGATCGGCATTACCGTATCCTTCGTTCTTGGCATCTTCTTCGGCTCGATGGCTGGTTATTTCGGCGGCAAGATCGATTGGGTCATCAACCGCGTGATCGAAGTCCTGCGCTCGCTGCCCGAACTGCCGCTGTGGCTGGCCTTGTCCGCTGCGGTACCTTCGAACTGGAGTCCCGTCGCGGTGTTCTTCATCATCTCGATCATCCTGGGTATCCTCGACTGGCCAGGTCTCGCCCGCTCCGTACGCGCCAAATTCTTGTCGCTGCGTGAAGAGGAATATGTCCGCGCGGCCGAGATGATGGGCGCAAGTTCAGGTCGGGTGATCCGCAAGCACCTGCTGCCGAACTTCATGTCTCACTTGATCGCATCGGCGACCTTGTCGATCCCCGCGATGATCCTTGGGGAAACTGCGCTCAGCTTCCTCGGCTTGGGCCTGCGGGCACCGGCCGTCAGCTGGGGTGTGATGCTGAACGACGCACAGAACCTCGCTTCAATCGAGATTTATCCGTGGACGGCCATTCCGATGCTGCCGATCATCGTCGTGGTGCTGGCGTTCAACTTCCTCGGTGACGGTCTACGCGACAGCCTAGACCCCTATCAGCAATGAGCCTGTTCTCCGCCCTCCCCGCCGCTGACAGTTACAAGACAACCGGCAAGGGTGCGCGGCCCAGCGCGTTTGCGGTATCTGAACTGGCCACGGCCAGCTTCGCCGCCGTAGGTCAAGAACTGGCGCGCCTCGTAATGGCATTGAACCTTGCACCCACCGCGCCCGAGATTTCGGTCGACCACCGGCTAGCCTCGCTCTGGTACGGGTTTTCGTTCAAGCCAGACGGGTGGGAGATGCCCAGCCTCTGGGATGCCGTGGCCGGAGATTATCAGGCCTCGGACGGTTGGATCAGGCTGCACACCAACTTGCCCCGCCACAAGGCGGCGGCACTGAAGGTTTTGGGGGTTCCGGGCAATCGGGACGCCGTGGCGCAAGCGCTGAAAGAGTGGTCGATCTCTGATCTGGAGACCGCGATTGTGGCCGAGGGCGGTGTTGCCGCCGCCATGCGCGGCCGGGTGGAATGGTTGGAGCATCCGCAGGGGCGGGCTGTGTCCCGCGACCCGCTGATCGGTTGGCAAAACCCAAGACACATCACTCTGCGCGACCGCCCTCAGGCCACGGCCAGCCGCCCGTTGGCAGGCCTGCGCGTTCTGGATCTGACGCGGGTTCTGGCAGGCCCGGTCTCAACCCGAACGCTTGCGGGTTTCGGGGCCGAGGTTCTTCGGATCGACCCGCCCGGATGGGACGAGCCCGGCGTCATCCCGGATATTTCTCTGGGCAAGCACTGCGCCTATCTGGATTTGAAAACGCCCAACGGCCTGACAAAACTGCAGGATCTGCTGGCGCAAGCAGATGTCTTTGTCCACGGTTACCGGCCCGGCGCACTGGACGCGCTTGGGCTGACCAAGGTCAAACGCGATGAACTGGCACCGAACCGGGTCGAGGTCACTCTGAACGCTTATGGCTGGCAGGGTCCGTGGGCCACCCGGCGAGGATTTGACAGCCTTGTACAGATGAGCGCCGGGATCGCGGACGCAGGCCGCGCCTGGGCCAAGGCCGACAAGCCGACACCACTGCCGGTTCAGGCGCTGGATCACGCGACGGGCTATCTGATGGCGGCGGCCGTCTTGTCCGCACTGGCAGAGGCCGCCTCTGGCAACTCCATCATGCTTGCGCAACTTTCGCTGGCCCGTACGGCAGAATTACTGACTGCACTGGCGAAATCCGAACCCGACGGTGATATTACCGGCCCATCACCCGCAGACTATTCGCAACAACTCGAAGAGTCCGGTTGGGGAACAGGCCACCGCCTGAAACCTGCGTTGGCCGTTGGAGCCGCGCAGATGTCCTGGCCCTTGCCCGCCGGGAAGCTGGGCACCTCCCATCCGATCTGGCCGTCGCTGTCCACCTGACACGCAAGCCGCGCAGCACGCGCGGCTTGGCCCAACGCTTTGGGTGGCGTCTCGCCAGAGACGCAATTCAAAGGGGCGGGAGCTGCCCTTAACGGTCATCCCCACCAGGGCCGATATCGTCCAGATAATCCTCGTCGATCGCGGCCTGCACCGCGCCAGTGACGGCCTCACGCTGTTTCGGTGACAAGTCTTCTGGTTCCTTCCCTTCTGCCAGACGCACGGTGACCTCGCGGTGCGCGAACTTGATGCCTTCGCGCGCAAACAGCTCACGGATTTCCTGATAGACCTTCTTGCGCACCAGCCACTGATCGCCCGGTTTGGTCATGAACTTGACCCGAATGATCATCGCCGAGTCCTGCATTTCGATCACACCCTGCGATTTCAGCGGCTGGATGAAGTTCTCACCGATCACCGGATCACTCAGCAACTCCTGCCCCAGCTTCTTGATCAGTTTGCGCACCTTCTCGACATCCGTGTCATAGGTCACACGCAGCGGCAGCTTCATGATCACCCAGTCGCGGGAATAGTTGGTCAGCACCTTGATCTCGCCAAACGGGATCGTGTTCAGCGCCCCCAGATGGTGGCGCAGCTGGAACGAACGGACAGAGATCTTCTCGACCGTTCCTTTCACATCCCCGATATCGATATATTCGCCTTTGCGGAACGCATCATCCAACAGGAAGAACGCACCCGAAAAGATGTCCCGCACCAGCGTCTGAGAACCGAAACCAACTGCCAGACCCACCACGCCCGCACCCGCAAACAGCGGGCTGACATTGATGCCCAATTCCATCAGAACGATTAGAACGATGGTGACAACGACCACGGCCAAGATCGCCCCGCGAAACAGCGGCAACAGCGTGGCCAGACGGCTTTGCCCACCTTCGCCGCCTTCATCGCCCAACTCCGCCTCTTCGCTACCATCGTCAATCTCTTCAGCGATTTTCGTGTCGATCCAGATGCGGAAAAAGTGGAACAGGATGTACCCGATAAACAGGATCACCATCACGTCCAAAGCCCGATCAATCGGCAGGTCTTCGCTCCAGCTGGCTTCGGGGTTCCAGATCACGACCAGTGCATAAAGGCCAACGACAAAGGCCAGAATACCTGCCACGCGACGAGCCAGATCCTCATAGGTCAGCATGCTGTGCTTGCGGACCTCGGCCTCAATGGTTTCCACCGGTTCACCGACCTCTTCCGAGGTCTCTTCTTCGGTGTTCATTTCGTCCATCTTGCGATTGCGATCGAAATAACGCTCGAGCAGGTAGTTCATCGCCCCATAGGCCACGACAACCGACATGAAGATCGCATAGCTGCTGGCCACGATCGGCAACGAGTTTTCGTTCTCCAGCACCAGATCGACCGCCAGCTTGAACCAGCTGAACACGATATAGACGATCAGGACGGGCGCCCACGCGAAGGAAATGAACCGCACAATCCACGACACCGCATCCGCCGCCCGCCCCCCACGGATAGCGTTGGAAATGGCACGGGCATTGAACAGGATCATCATCACATTGCCCAACGCTCCAAGCATGGTCAGGCTGCCATAGACCATGGCATAGACGTTGTAGTTCAACCCGAAATCCGCCACCCAAGTCGCAAACAGCACCACGGAAATGTCATAGGTCGCAAGCGCCGAGGCCCAAACATACAGCCGCTTTGCATCCCGGTCGGAAAAGGGCGGCAGGCGGTATTGGCTCAGATAAGGCGACAGCACCATTCGCCACAGGTCCGACACAGTCCGCGACAGGAAAAACGCCGTGAAAATTGCCGTGACCGTGAACTGGATCGAGATGTCTTCGGCCTCGCCAAAGAACAGGTACCCCACAATCAGGGCCATAAGCATCGCAAAGACCGTGGCGCCAATCCCCATGAAGAACCGGAACACCAGAAACGGCATCTTTTCGCGGTAACCCTGCGGGTTTTCCTTAGACCGCGCCACGACCAGCCTTTTGGCCATGCGCTTGCCGTAAATCTCAATGGACAGCCAGCGCCCCAGCAGCAGGAACAGAATGTTCCAGAACAGGACCTCGACATAGGTCTGGATGCGGCCATCGGGGCTGGTCTGGCGCAGAATGTACTGCACTTCGAAGATCGAATAGGGCATGGCCTGCAGCCGCGATTCCATGGATTCGCGGAATTTCGAGAACCTCTCCTGCGCTTTCATCAGCTGCGAACCTTCGGCCATCGGATCGTGAGGTTCATCGGCTGCGGTGTTGGCTTCGCCCGAGGACACGACCTGCCCCGCGCTATCGATGACGATCACGCTGGCGCCGGCATCCGTCGCGGCCCGTATCGCGGCGGCCACGTCGCCTTCGGCGCTTGTGTCAGCTTCGGACCCGGAATCCGAGTTGTATCCGGGGATCAAAGACGTCTGCGCCGCTGCTCCGGTGACAAAGGCCGCTGCAAGGGCCCAGATCATTAGGGCAATTCCAGCAAAAATTTTGAGTTTCATCGAGTTATTCGTCCAATCCGCGTGATGCACCACAGATTATCGAACCACCTAAGTGTATTCAAATATTCAGCCTTTCACTTCCCAAGATCGTGTCAATTCGTGTTCCCGGTGCAATGATAGCGACTTGGGTGTTTGCAACCTCGAAAAAACTGAATATGACCAATCCGGTAATTTGCGTGGAATGGCGGCGTCAGGGGCGCAAGAACACCTGCAAGCCCGCATGCGCCGGATGTTGCCATTTCGCAATGCTTGACGAGTTTGCACAATCGCGTCTCACCCTTTGGCAAGCGGCGGCAAAGAATATACGGTAACGGGTGTAAACGCGCGGATTTGCACCGATAAAAACGACAGGCGAAGGCATGAGCCTAAGAATACAAAACGACACCACCGGCCGGGCGCCGCGCATCCTTTTCTACAGCCACGATACGTTTGGATTGGGGCATCTGCGCAGATCGCGCGCTCTGGCCGCAGCCATCACGCAAGCCAACCCCGAGGCATCCGCCCTGATCCTGACCGGATCCCCCGTGGCAGGCCGCTTTACCTTTCCGCGCCGGGTTGACCATGTGCGTCTGCCGGGCGTAACAAAACGCGCCGATGGATCCTATGCCGCCCGGACGATCGGCATGGGCATCGAAGAGGTGACCGAACTGCGCTCGGGTTTGATCCAAACCGCCGTGCAGCAATTCGACCCCGATATGCTGATCGTCGATAAGGAACCTACCGGTTTTCGCGGTGAGCTGCTGCCGACGTTGGAAACACTGCTGCATTCGGAACGCACGAAACTGGTGCTGGGCTTGCGCGATGTGCTGGACGAGCCCGAGGTGTTGGCCGCCGAGTGGGAGCGGAAAGAGGCCCTGGCTGCGACCGAGCGTTTCTACGACGAAATCTGGGTCTATGGGCTTCGCTCGATTTATGACCCGACAAAGGGCCTGCCGCTCAGCCACGCGGCTCAATCGCGTATCCACTGGACGGGCTACCTGCGCCGTGATCTCGGCCCAGTCGGCGAACCGCCGGAACAGCCCTATATCCTGATCACACCGGGTGGCGGCGGTGACGGCAAGGCGATGGTGAACCTTGTGCTGTCGGCCTATGAGAATGACCCGACCCTTTCGCCGCGCGCGGTGCTGGTCTATGGCCCGTTCCTGTCGGGCGAGCTGCGCGAAGACTTCGAAGCCCGCGTTGCTGCGCTGAATGGGCGGGTAACGGCAGTCGGTTTTGAATCCCAGATCGAAACGCTGTTTGCCGGGGCCGCCGGGGTGGTCTGCATGGGGGGCTACAACACGTTTTGCGAGGTTCTGTCCTTTGACAAACGCGCCGTCATCGTGCCCCGCACGACGCCGCGACTGGAACAATGGATCCGTGCTTCACGTGCCGAAGGTCTGGGCCTTGTTCGGATGCTGGATGAGAACCGCGACGGGCTGACCCCGGATGCGATGATACAGGCAATCCGCAACCTTGCGCACCAGCCTCTTCCATCGGAGGCGATCCAAGGCGGACTTCTGGACGGGCTGGATTACGTCACCGACCGGGTCGATGCCCTGCTAAGCCGGGAACAGGAACGGGCCACCGGATGACAACGCCGCAGCCGAAACTGGCGGTGCTGGTCAAGGGATGGCCGCGCCTGTCCGAGACGTTCATCGCGCAGGAACTTGTCGCCTTGCAGGAGGCCGGGCACAGCTTTGATATCTGGTCCTTGCGCCATCCGACCGACATAAAGCAGCATCCCTTGCATGACCGGTTCCGGGGTCAGGTGCGCTACCTGCCCGAATACCTGTACGAAGAGCCGCAGCGCGTCTGGGCCGCACGCAGGATTGCACAAGCGCTGCCCGGATACGCCGAGGCCTACCGGGTCTGGCGAGCCGATCTGCGGCGTGACCCGACGCACAATCGCATTCGCCGCTTTGGTCAGGCCTGTGTCCTGGCCGCCGAATTGCCCAAGGCCACTAGGGTGATGTACGCGCATTTCATGCACACCCCGTCCTCAGTCGCACGCTACGCGGCCATCATGCGTGGCCTGCCGTGGAGCTTTTCAGCCCACGCCAAAGACATCTGGACCTCGCCCGATTGGGAAAAGACCGAGAAACTGCAGGAGCAGACCCACGGTGCCGCCTTTGGGGCGACCTGCACCGCCATCGGGGCCGACCATCTGCGCAGCCTAGCGGACGATCCGGCGCGGGTTGATCTGATCTATCACGGTTTGGATCTCGCCCGTTTCCCCGCCCCCCCGCACCGCCCCCAACGCGGCCCGGACGCACCGTTTCACATGCTGTCGGTCGGTCGTCTGGTCGAGAAAAAGGGGTTCGACCGGCTGATCGACGCTTTCGCCATGCTGCAGGACCCGCTGGACTGGCACTGGACCCATATTGGCGGCGGCTCACTCGGCGACACTCTTCGCGCCCGGGCCGAAGCTGCAGGCGTAACGCACCGGATCACATGGAAAGGCGCCTGTGACCAGCCCGAGGTGATCGAAGCGATGCGCGTATCCGACCTGTTCGTGCTGCCCAGCCGGATTGCCTCTGACGGGGACCGTGACGGTCTGCCCAATGTGCTGATGGAGGCCGCATCGCAACTCTTGCCGATCCTGTCGACACCTGTCTCTGCGATCCCTGAATTTATCGAAACGGGTATCCACGGCATCTTGTCCGACGACGACCCAGCCGCGCTGGCCTCGGCCATCACGGAAATGGCCGTCGCGCCCGACCAAACCGTATCAATGGCCACCGCCGCCTATGACCGCCTGATTGCCGAGTTCCGCATGGACCCGGGCATCGCCCGCCTGTCCGAACGGCTGCGCGCCTTGGGTGCGGACACGGTCTGATGGCAAGGGTTGCCTTTTACACACCAATGAAAGCCCCCGACAGCCCGGTACCGTCGGGCGACCGTGAGATGGCGCGCAATCTGATGCAGGCAATTGGAGCACAAGGGGATACGGTCCAGCTGGCCTCGCGGCTGCGCATCTATGACAAAGCCGGAAACGCACAGGTGCAGGCAGCATTGCACACCGAAGCACACGCTGAGGCCTTGCGCTTGATAGACGATCTGCCAGCGGACACGGCGCTGTGGGTGACCTATCACAACTATTACAAGGCACCGGATCTGCTGGGTCCGCGCATTTGCAAGGCGCGAAAAATCCCTTATGTCCAGCTGGAAAGCACCCGCGCGACCAGCCGCCTGACCGGTCCGTGGGCCGGGTTTGCCGAGGCAGCGCATGACGCCTGCGACGCGGCGCAGGTGATTTTCTACCACACCGCCAATGATCTGATAACCTTGGAACGGGAACGGTTCGGGGAACAGCGCCTTGTTGAACTGCCCCCTTTTCTACCCCTTTCAGACCTACCACCCGCCTCGACCTGCGATGGCCCGATGCTGACGGTGGGCATGATGCGGCAGGGTGACAAACTGGCGTCTTATACCCTGCTTGCTCAAACGCTTGCCCTCTTACCCGGCGATTGGGCACTGAACATCGCAGGCGACGGCCCCGCCCGACCAGAGGTTGAGGCGCTGATGGCCCCGTTTGGTTCAAAGGTCCGGTTTCTGGGGCAATGCGACCGAGATGTCCTGCAGGCTCACTACGCGAAGGCGTCCGTTCTGGTGTGGCCTGGCGTCAACGAGGCTTATGGGATGATCTATCTTGAAGCACAGGCATTCGGCGTGCCGGTCGTAGCTCAGGATCGGCCCGGCGTGCGGGATGTGTTAACCCCGTCTGAGTACCCCACCGTGGAGAAAGGGCCAGAAGGGCTGGCCGCGCGGCTACGCAACTTGCTTGATGACCGGATCCTCCGCCTGTCTCTGGGGTCCAAGGCTCGCAAACGGATGGCTGAACGCCATCTGATGCCAGCAGCCACTAATCGTTTCTGGCAAGCCGCCCGCCCGTTGTTGGAGGCCACCCGATGACCCGGCTGGCCCTGCTGCGGCATGGACACACACATTGGAACCGCGCGGGACGCATACAGGGACGCAGCGACATTCCGTTGGATGAGGACGCTCGGGCGGAACTGGCTGTCGCGCGCCTGCCCGAACCTTGGGAGGACGCAACCCTCTGGTCCAGCCCTTTGAAGCGGGCTAGTGAAACCGCCCGGTTGGTCGCCGGGCGCGAACCGCAGACATCCGATGCCCTGACCGAGATGAATTGGGGAGATTGGGAAGGCCTGCGCGGGGTCGATCTGATTGCCGACCCAAACAGCGGGTACCGCCATATCGAGGATTGGAGTTGGGAATACCGCCCCCCAAACGGTGAGACCCCGGCCGAGGTTTGGGCACGGCTAGAACCCTGGCTGAAAAGCCTGTCGGGCGACACAGTGGCGGTCTGCCACATCGGTATAATGCGGGTCATCCTCGCTCGTGCCTGGGGTTGGGATTTCGACGGCCTCGCCCCCTTCAAAATCAAGCGCAACCGCCTGTATATCGTTGATATGTCGAATATGACTCCCTTGCCGGAACCAATCCGCCTGATCAGGCCCGAGGTCTCTTCATGAAGGTCATGATCGTTGTGACTCACTTGTTGGGAACCGGGCATCTCAGCCGCGCGCTGACACTGGGCCGGGCCTTTCGACAGGCCGGGCATGAGACCTTTGTCGTCTCAGGCGGGATGCCGGCTCCGCAGCTGGGCAGTTCGGGCATAACGCTGCTGGGGCTGCCGCCGCTTCGCTCGGATGGCGCCGATTTTACCCGGCTGTTGACCCAGAGCGGTGATGTGGCAGACGCGGACTATCTGGCAGCACGCCAAACCGCATTGGTGAAAGCTGTCCAGAGTTTTGAACCGGACATTCTGATCACCGAGTTGTTCCCCTTTGGCCGCAGGTCATTGGCTTCCGAATTCACCGCAGCGCTGGAGGCCGCCCACGCCCTGCCACGCCGTCCGGTTGTTCTGGGATCGATTAGGGACATCCTTGCGCCGCCTTCTAAACCATCAAAAGCGGAACGCGCGGAAGAGATCGTATGCGGGTTTTATAACGGTATCCTCGTCCACTCCGACCCCGAAGTTGTTCCGCTGAACGTCAGCTGGCCGGTCACTGACCGGCTGCGCGAGAAGTTGTTCTATACCGACTTTGTCGCCCCCGACGCCCCTGAACCGCACCCCGCCGAGATTGGGGAAGGCGAGATTGTGGTGAGCGCAGGCGGTGGTTCGGTAGGCCAGCCGATCTTTCGCGCGGCCATCGAGGCCGCCCAAAAGATGCCTAACAGGCGCTGGCGTCTGTTGGTGGGCGGACAAGACGCGCCCGCACGCATCGACCAATTGCAACAGCTAGTTGGTGATACTCCGGTCACCCTGGAACCCGTACGCCCCGACTTCCGGCAAATGCTGCCCCTCGCTGCGGCTTCGGTCAGTATGTGTGGCTACAACACCGCGCTGGACATCCTGCAATCCGGGACACCCGCCGTGTTTGTGCCGTTCGACGATGGCAACGAGGTCGAGCAGAGCCTGCGAGGGCGAAGCCTGTCGGACTTGCCCGCTATCGAGGTGTTGCCAAGCAAAAAACTTGACGGCGCGGCTTTGGCGCAAGCCGTCGCCAATGTCATCTCCGAAGGCCCTCGCCCGGTTTCCTCTAAGGGCTTTGATGGCGCTGCTAAGTCAGTTGAAATCGCATGTTCCTTGAGGGAGCACACATGAGCATTAATTGGCGGCCATTGGAAACCGAGCTGGACGTCTGGCAGGCCCAAGGTCTGACCCTGCCCCTTTGGTGGCGGGATGATGACGCGGTCTCAGCAACGCCGCAACTTGAGACACTGTCCGTGCTGTCCCGCTCTCTCAACCTGCCTGTCCATCTTGCGATCATCCCGCGCGATGCCGATGCCGGGTTAGTGGAGTATGTCGGACAACGCGACACACTGATCCCGGTTGTACATGGCTGGGCGCATCAAAACCACGCGCCGCCAGAAGAGAAGAAGTCCGAATTCCGGCTGCACAGACCAATGCCGGATATCCTTGCCGATGCGCGCTCGGGTTTTGATCGTTTGAACTCGTCGTTCGGAGAAAGGCTGTGCCCGATCTTTGTCCCTCCCTGGAACCGGATCGCGCCAGAGGTGGTGCTTGAATTGCCCGCCCTGGGTTACCGCGTCATCTCAACAGCTACTCCGCGCAAGATGAGAAAGCCCGCGCCTGGGTTGGAACAGGTCAATACTCATCTCGACCCGATTGATTGGCGGGGAACGCGGGGGCTGGTTGCCCCTGACAAATTGATTGCCCGGACGGCCGACTTTTTGAAGGACCGGCGCGAAGGGCGGGCTGACAATTCCGAACCTTTCGGCGTTTTGACTCATCATCTGGTCCATAATCCCGACATCTGGACCTTTACCGAAGCCCTGCTGCACAGGCTTCTGGATGGCCCCGGTTTTGCCTGGGCCTTGCCTGCCACCACATCAACCGGAGACCCCGAATGAGCCGACTGGATTCCATGCTGCGCCGCCTGACAGCGCAACGAGACGGGCTGAACTGGGCCGTCGCTCAGATCAGCGAGACCGAAGGCGACGTTCTGGATATGGGGCTGGGCAACGGCCGCACCTATGATCACCTGCGAGAGATTCTGCCCGAGCGGCGTATCTGGGTAATGGACCGGGTGCTGCAATGCCATCCGTCCAGCACTCCTCCGGCCGAGGATTTCCTGCAGGGCGAAGCCGAACCCATGCTGGAGAAATTGGCCGCTGGCGGGGCCAGGATCGCGATGGCGCACTACGATTTTGGGCGTGGCATTAAGGAAGAAGACGTGGCCGAAGCGGCGCGCCTCAGCCCTCTGATCGCGCAGGTGATGCGGCCCGGCGGAATGCTGATTTCTGGGCAACCCCTGGTGGGGTTCGAACAGATCAGTGGCCCGGACACTATCGCGCCGGACCGGTATCTGTTCTATCGCGCCTGATCAGGCAACGCGCCGGCCACGTGACCAAACACCGTTCAGTGCGGGCGCTCCTTCGCGCATACAGAAGCGAATTATGTCCGCACGGGCGCCTTGGCGTAGCTCTCCACGATCTGCCAGCCCGACAACGCGCGCCGGGGTCTGGGTCACCGTTCGCAGGCCACGCGCCATGTCGCCCCATGTTTCGCCCAGACGAGTGGCTGACAGTAGCAGCGCAGCGGGAACATAATCCGACGATAGGATATCCAGATGGCCCAGATCGGCCAGTTCCTGTGCCGCAACGTTGCCCGAATGCGATCCGCCACGGATCACATTGGGTGCCCCCATCATCACCTTGATGCCGTGATCGTGACAGGCCCGGGCAGCCTCGACCGTGGTTGGGAACTCAGCCAACCGAATGCCATGACCAGCCGACACCGCCACCTGTTCCTGCGTGGTATCATCGTGGCTGGCCAACATTGCACCGAAACGCTGGGCGGCCTTGACCGTTTCAACCTCATGTCGGTCGCCATACCGATCCCGCAACGCCTTGAGCTGCGCGACATGCTGTAGGAAATCGTCATCGGTCATGCCGTGCTTGCCCTTCATGTAGGCTTCAAGCTGCGACATATCCCGGAACTGACGCTGACCGGGCGTGTGGTCCATCAATGACACCAGCCCGACGCGATCTTCGGGCCCGAACTCATCCAACTCAGCCACCAGAGTTTCCGAACAGACTTCGGCACGCAGGTGCAGGAAGTGGCTGATCTTCAGCGCATCCTGTTCACGCAGCTCCCACAACTCACGCGAAAGATCGCGGGCATATTTCTTGTACCGATTGCCGCTGGGGATCGAGCCGATACGCATCGCATCGAAGACGGTCGTAATCCCGGTGCTGGCCAGTTCGGCGTCATGGGCTAGAATCGCTGCCGCGTGGGGCCAGTCGACCTTGGGGCGTGGCTGGATATGGCGCTCCAGATTGTCCGTGTGCAGTTCAACTAGCCCAGGGCTGACATAGTCGCCGCCGCAATCGACCGCCCCCGATGGAACTGTGGTGCCTGGGGCGATCTCGGCGATGGTTTCGCCCACAATCCGCACGCTGCCGGTTACGGTCTCATCCGGCAGGACAAGCGTGGCATTGGCAAGGATCATTTCTTCTGTCATCTGAACTTCACACAGTCTGAGCTATTGGGAAGGCCACGCATAGGAGGCCAATGTGACATTCACGCGATACGCGATCTATTTTTCGCCGCCAGCCGAGGCTGAATGGGTGAAATTCGCCACCAGCTGGCTGGGTTGGGACACGGAAACCGGCGAAGACGTCGAGCATCCGTCGGTCGATGGCGTGGACGTTGCAGCCGTTAGCGAGGTGCCGCGCAAATACGGGCTGCACGCGACGATGAAACCACCCTTCCGGCTGCGCGACGGACAGTCGGTGGATGCGCTGGCCGAGGCTTGCATGCGGCTTGCGCAATCGCAGCCTCCGGTCACGCTGGACGGGCTGGAAATCGCCCGCCTCGGCCGGTTTCTGGCACTGCGTCCACTGGGGGATGAAACCGCGCTGAACACGCTGGCCGCCGCATGTGTGCGCGATCTGGACAGCTTTCGCGCGCCCGCGCCCGAGGCCGAACTGGAACGTCGCCGCGCCGCCGGTCTGTCGCCCGAACAGGACGCCAATTTGGTACAGTGGGGCTATCCTTATGTGATGGAGGCCTTCCGCTTTCACATCACCCTCAGCGGCAAGCTGGGTAAGCCGACACTGGCAACAGTTCAGGACGCCCTGCAAACGCGGCTTGCGCCTTTGTTGCCCGCCCCTTTCCGGATCACCGATCTGGCCCTTGTGGGTGAGGCAGAGGACGGGCGTTTTCACCTGATCCATCGCTACGCCCTTTCCGGTTGAAGCTGTGACAGGATGGCGGCAATTGTCGCCTCCAACGACCCCGAGTTGTCAACCTCGATGACCCGCGCCAGATCCTCGGGCAAAGGGGTCGTTGCCCGCGCCAGCCGCCGCGCTTGTTCCTGCCCGCACTCACGGGCCCGCGCGGACAGACGCTGGGCCAGAACGTCCGGATCGGCGGTCAAAGAGACCACGATCATTTCACCAAACACCTCTTGCGCCTGCAGCAGGACCGAGCGGGACAGGTTCACCAGAACCGCATCCGACTGATGCCGCAGATCGCCAATTGCATTGGGCACCCCATAAAGCAACCCATGTGCGGGCCAATGCAGCGCAAAGGCGCCCTCGGCCACCATTTGCTGAAAGACTTCAACCGATACCCGGTCGAAATCTTCGCCTTCTTCGCCTTCGGGGCGGGTGATCACTCGACGCACCCTGACAATACCCGGCGCGCGGGCCTCCAGCGCCTCCATCACGCTGTCCTTGCCAACACCCGAGGGACCAACAACCGCTATGACCGGCGCAAGGCTCATGCTGCTACTCCGGGCGTGAAATCCGAGACGTTGATCTCACGATCACAGACCCGTTCACGCGCTCCAACGTCATGGAAAATACCCACAATCGCAGCGCCGCGCGCCTTGGCTTCTTCGATCAGCGACAGCACCGTTTCCCGGTTCTGGACATCCAGCGAGGCTGTGGGTTCATCGAGTAACATCGCCGGGTAGTCATGCGCAAAGCCCCGGGCGATGTTCACCCGCTGCTGCTCACCGCCCGAAAAGGTTGTAGGGCTCAGCGACCACAGACGTTCCGGAATGTTCAGTCGCGCCAGCAAACTCGCCGCCTTGTTCAGCGCTGCCTGACGGTCGCACCCGATGGCCAACAATGGCTCAGCAACAACGTCCAGCGTTGGCACTCGGGGCACTACGCGCAGGAACTGGCTGACATAGCCCAGCGTCTCGCGGCGCAGCGCCAGAATCTCGCGCGGCTCGGCCTGTGCAACATCCAAACCACCGACCAGAACCTGCCCGGACGCTGCCAAATAGTTGCCGTAGATCACCCGCATCAAGGTGGACTTGCCTGCCCCCGACGCACCCGTAAGCGCCACACATTCACCGGGTGCGACCTTCAGCGAGGCCCGCTCCATCACCGGGATCACCGCACTACCCTGATTGTGCAGGGTAAAACTCTTGCTGACATCCTTAAGCTCAATCATCGTATTCACCTTCAGACCTGTAGAACACTGGAGACAAGCAACTGCGTATAAGAGTGTTGCGGGTCGTCCAGCACCTGATCGGTCAAACCTGCCTCAACCACGTGACCGTCCTTCATCACCATCAGCCGGTCCGCCAGCAGGCGCACAACGGCCAGGTCATGAGTAACGATGATGGCGCTCAGCCCCATCTCACGCACCAAGCCGCGCAACAGATCCAGCAGCCGGGCCTGAACCGAGACATCTAGCCCGCCCGTCGGTTCATCCATGAACACCAGCCGAGGCCCGGTCACCAGATTACGCGCGATCTGCAAGCGTTGCTGCATCCCGCCCGAAAACGCCGTCGGACGGTCATCCACACGGGCGCCGTCGATCTCGACCCGGCCCAACCAGTCAATCGCCCGATCTCGGATCTGGCCATAGTGACGGTCGCCAACGGCCATTAGCCTCTCACCGATATTGCCGCCTGCACTCACCGACATCCGCAGGCCATCGCGGGCATGCTGGTGGACAAAAGCCCAATCAGTACGGCCCAGCATCCGCCGTTCAGGCTCTGACATGGTTACTGTATCCACCGGACCATCGGTGCGCGTATCAAATACCACCTGCCCGGCGTCGGGCTCCAAATGCCCCGCAAGACAGTTCAACAAGGTTGATTTGCCAGAACCGCTTTCACCGACGATGCCCATCACTTCGCCGGGGTAGAGATCAAAGCTGACATTCGCACAGCCGATCCGCGCGCCATACCGCTTTTCGATGCCATTGACCTGCAACAACGGGGTCATGCCGCATCCTCCTTGCTCAAGCGTCCTTCGTGACCCTGCGCGCGGCGGGACCGGCAGTAATCGGTGTCGGAACAAACAAACATCCGGTTTCCCGCGTCATCCATAATCACCTCGTCCAGATAGCTGTCCTCGGCCCCGCACAGATCGCAGGGATGGTCGGCCTTGGTGGCCTCAAACGGGTAATCCTCGAAATCCAGGCTGACGACCTGAGTATGCGGCGGCACCGCGTAGATGCGCTGTTCCCGCCCGGCCCCAAACAGCTGGATTGCTTCCATCTCAAGCTTGGGGTTGTCGAATTTCGGGATCGGAGACGGGTCCATCACATACCGACCCGACACTTTCACCGGATAAGCATATGAGGTCGAAATCGCGCCGTGCTGGCTGATGTCTTCGTACAGTTTTACATGCATAAGCCCGTATTCCTCAAGGCTGTGCATCTTACGCGTCTCGGTTTCACGCGGTTCCAGAAACCGCAGCGGTTCCGGGATCGGCACCTGATAGACCAGAATCTGATCCTCGGTCAGCATTGCTTCGGGGATGCGGTGACGGGTCTGGATGACTGTTGCCTTCTCGGTTTCCTCAGTGGTTTCAACCCCGGCGGTGTTTTCAAAGAACTTGCGGATCGAAACGGCATTGGTGGTGTCATCCGCGCCTTGATCGATCACCTTGAACGTATCATCCGGTGTCAGCGTCGCGGCCGAGACCTGCACCCCTCCGGTGCCCCAGCCATAGGGCATCGGCATCTCACGACTGGCAAATGGCACCTGGTATCCGGGCACGGCCAACCCTTTCAGGATGGCTCGGCGGATCATCCGCTTGGTTTGCTCGTCCAAATATGCAAAATTATACTCATTCATTTTTGTATCACTTTGTTTTTATTGGTGTTGACGTGGACATATTCCTGAGTTGTTTGTTCTTTTTTTCCGTTATGATCTATTTCGCTTGGCGACGGGTTCATTTGCACCGACGCCGCCGCGCTATGGGTCGTGATAAAACCGCCCAGTGGAGCGCAATCGAGCCATCGCCCGACAGTTTTGTTTCCCCTGAAAAGCCAATCAAAGGTTCCGATCGGCAACATTTCGCTTACGGAAACAAAGGGGCGCACTAACATCTCTGACGTCATTCCGCCGCCTCCTTCGGTGTGATCCGTTCCTCGGCCTCGCGGCGCAGCTTGCGGACCAGTTCCAGCTCGGACTGGAAATCCACGTAATGCGGCAGCTTGATGTGTTCGAGGAACCCGGTGGCCTGAATGTTGTCGGCGTGGCTCAGAACGAATTCTTCATCCTGCGCGGGGGCACCCAGATTATCCTCGCCCAGTTCTTCCCAGCGCAGCGCGCGATCGACCAGAGCCATGGCGATGGACTTGCGTTCCGATTGGCCAAAGACCAGCCCATAGCCGCGTGTGAACTGAGGTGGTTCGGTCTTTGAGCCTTTGAACTGGTTGACTGTCTCGCATTCGGTCACTTCGACCTCACCAATCTCGATGGCGAAGCCCAGTTCGGGGATTTCCATTTCAACCGCAGCCTTGCCGATGCGCAACTCGCCGACAAAGGCATGGTTGCGGGCATAGCCGCGCTGGGTCGAATAGGCCATGCCCAGCACAAACCCTTCATCCCCTCGGGTCAGCGACTGCAAGCGCAAGGGTCGACCGGCCGGGAACTCCATCGGTTCACGGGTCAAATCTCCCGGGGTTTCATCGTTGGCAGGTTCGTCCTGAATGATGTCCTCGCCCTTGAGGAACTCGGTGATATGCGGCGTCGGCTCTGTGCGCGGCTGTGCTTCGGGTGCGGCAGGAGCTTCACCCTCGGCGGCCAGTTTGAAATCCAGCAGGCGGTGTGTGTAGTCGAAGGTCGGCCCCAGCACCTGCCCGCCCGGCGCATCCTTGAACGTGGCTGAGATACGGCGGTCACAGGTCATCTCACCGGTTTCCACCGGGTTAGAATAGCCGAACCGGGGCAAAGTTGTGCGATAAGCGCGGATCAAAAAGATCGCCTCGATCAGGTCCCCACGCGCCTGCTTGATTGCCAGCGCTGCCAAGTCCGGATCGTACAGTGACCCTTCGGCCATCACCCGGTTCACTGCAAGCGAGAGCTGTTCGCGGATTTGCGCGATGCTCAACTCGGCAATATCGGTTGATCCGCGGCGCTCTTCGGCCAGCCAAGCATGAGCGTTTTCGATGGCCTTTTCACCACCTTTGACAGCTACGTACATCGTCTAATCCTCCGCCTTGATCTGCGTGCTGCGTGGCAAGGCCGCGAGCTTGTCGCCGCATGTGAAGAAGAAGTCGCAGCCCAATGGATATTGCGCCGCGTTCGCCTGAAGAGCGGGTACGTCCGGCAGAGAAAGATGCGCGGTGTCTTTGATCCCCGGGCCGGTCAATTCCGCGCCTTTTTGTTGCAGGTCTTCGCATGCAACAATCAGTGTGGACGAGCGATCAGGATATTCTGGCGTCCCTATACGGTATTGGGACAGCGGCCCAAGGGCCTCCCACGTCCCGACGGCAAAATCCGCCTCGGACGCATCAGCGATTGGTGCGCCAGTATGGAAGGTCAGCCATTGGCGTACGGCATTTGTGTCCAAGTCACCCGCCAGATGCACACGCGTATCCGGATCACATAGCGTCAGCAGCAGGGTTCCAGCTGCCACAGACAAGGGTGCTGGCGGTTGGGCACCTGAGATCGTGCGAATCTGACCCGGCCGTGCCATGACTGTCATCGCAGCACGGAAGGCGCGGGCCGCATCGATCGGTGCATTTTCAAATCCGCCCGAGAATTGGGTCTGCGCGTTCATCAATCCTCTCCCCGAACCAGCGTAAAGAATTCAACCTTCGTGGCGGCGGCTTTCGCAGCGCGGACCGTCTTGGCTTCCTGCATCTGCTGGCTAAGCGCTGCGATCACCTGGGCACGAATGTCTCCGGCTGCATCGGTCTGCATCAGCGCGTCGATCAGTGCTGCGGCCTCAGCCTTGCGCTTTGACCGTCCTTGCACATAGCCATGCCCGATCGTTCCATCCGTCAGCACCAGCGAACACCGCGTGACGGTCATTTCTCCAAGATTGAAGGGCGCGCCTGTGCTGCCTGTGCGACCTCGCACCATGACGCCGCCAACCTCAGGGCTGCGAAGCCAATTAAAACTTGGGGGCGTACCAATCTCGCCCCATAAATCCATCAGCGCCCTCTCGGGGGCACGAGCCAGCAGGCCCATCCACTCTTTGCGCGTGGCGATTGCAATATCTTGAATATCCGCCATCAAAACCTCTTGGCCGGGTTGTCTATGTGAACTATACAACTAGACAAATATTACACCCCAACGATGAGTCCCGCAATCCGCAACACTGTGAAAGTTTAGTGACATGAGCAAAACACCGGTCTGGAAAAGCATCGCGCTGAGCCTGACCTCGGACATCGCCGAGGGGCGTTACAACACCGGAGATCGCCTGCCGACTGAGGCGCAACTGGCGGCGCAGCATGGGGTTAACCGGCACACGGTACGGCGCGCGCTGGCGGATATGGCGGAACAGGGGTTGGTGCATCCAAGGCGCGGCGCGGGTGTGTTTGTGGCCGCGCGCCCGACAGATTATCCGATTGGTAAGCGGGTCAGATACCACAAGAGCATCTCGGCCAGTGGCAAGATACCGGGTAAGACGATCCTCTCGCTGACCACACGTTTGGCGGATGACGCCGAGGCCGAGGCGTTGGAACTGGCCCCGGGCGACCAGGTGCATGTTTATGACGGGTTGTCGCTGGCTGATGGTCAACCCATCGGTCTGTTCCAGAGCATCTTTCCGGCGGATCGCCTGCCTGACATCCTGGCAGCGCTGCAAGACACGCAATCAGTGACCAAAGCGCTGCAACGCTGTGGAGTCTCGGATTACACCCGCGTTTCGACCCGCCTGACCGCGCGGGCAGCAACAGCGACCCAAGCCCTGCATCTGCAACTTCCCGAAGGGGCGCCGGTGCTGTTTTCCACCGGAGTAAACGCTGATCTGTCAGGCGTACCGGTCGAGTACGGCCGCACCGTTTTTGCCGGAGAGCGAGTCACGCTGACACTGAACGACGATTAGGCGGCGAAGGCCTTCCGTCTGTCTTCGGTCTCCTTGCGGAGGACTCATCCCGTTGGGCGTAAAGTGATCGACGTGGCCGATGCTCCTGCGGGTGCGGGAGGATTCCCTCGCGCAGGCTTGCACTGTTTACTCGTACTTTTCCAGAAAGGCTTCGGCGTTCAACGCCCGGAAGTCCGGCAATGCAGTTCGCAGACGCTGGTTGTCCCAGTCCCACCAGGCTAAAGCCAGCATCCGCTCAGTCACATCTTCGGAAAACCGGCGGCGGATCGGTTTGGCTGTCACCCCGCCGACAATGGTGTAGGGGTCGACATCCTTGGTCACCACAGCGCCCGAAGCCACTACCGCGCCGTGGCCAATCATCACTTCGGGTTTGATGATTGCCGCATGGCCGATCCATGTGTCGTGTCCGATCACGGCCTTGCGACTGGCTCGATAAGCGAACCAGTCCTGATCGTCTTCGGCATCGTCCCAGTAGTCAGCCGACCGGTACAGGAAATGGTGCTGAGACGCCTTTTCCATCGGATGATCCGTTGCCCCGATCCGCGTGAAACTGGCGATATTGGCAAATTTTCCTATCTCGGCATTGGCGATATCGCAGGTTCGGTCGCAATAGGAATAATCCCCCCAGACCGAATTCGCGACCCGGCTGCCTGCACCGATCTCAACATATTCGCCAAAGCTGCTGTTCGTGATCTGGCAATCGGGATGAATAAACGGCTGATCCGGGCACAAGCGTGGCATTGTCTTTCGTCCTTACGGCTGCAGCTTTGCTTTCGCGCCGCGCGGTTTGCGTTTTTTATCCTTCTCACCCTGGATCAAGCGCCGACGCAACCAACCCGAGAACCAGTCCATCAGCATGACCATCAAAATGATCAGGACGATGTAATAGGCCACCTCTTCCCAGTCCTTTTGGGTAATGATCGCCTGCGTCAGCAGCAGACCAATACCGCCGCCCGTTATTGCACCGATCACGGTGGCGCTGCGGGTGTTGGATTCAAGGAAATAGAGTAATTGGCTCAGCAGCACCGGCGTCACCTGCGGGATCACGCCAAACCGATAACGTTGCGGTGCGTTGGCCCCGGTGGATTGCACGCCCTCGATCTGCTTGTTGTCCACGTTCTCCAGCGCTTCCGAGAAGATCTTGCCGAAGGTGCCCGCGTCAGTCACCAGAATGGCCAGTGCGCCGGTCAGCGGGCCGGGACCAAAGGCGCGGGCCAGAACCACGGTCCAGATCAGGGCATCCACGCCGCGAACAAAGTCGAACACCCGGCGGGTCGCAAAGCGCACGGTTTTCACCGGGTTGAAGTTACGCGTCGCCATAAACGCCAGTGGCAGGGCGACCATAGCCGCGCCGAGGGTACCCAGAAACGCCATCAGGATGGTCTCAAAAATGGCCCAGGCCACATCCTGATGCCGCCACATCTTGTTGGTCCAGAAATCGTTCAGGATCGCACCGGCCTCACCGTTCATGGCCCGTCCGGCCAGTTCGGGGAAGGGCTTGCCGTAATACGGACTGTCGAGCGTGAACCAGAACAGTTCCCACCCGGTGAAATAGCGGAACACCTCGGACCGGTTGCGGGTCACGGTAAGGCGCCCCGCATCGGAGAAAACGGTCAAACGGTTTTTGGACACGCTGATCCACTCTGGCACGTCGCCAGCGGGCAGTTCCGCCTGCACCCCGGCCGAACGGGTCGGTGTCGCCCGGATGGTGCCATAACCTGGAATGTCATATTCCACCGTTTCAGGACCAAAGCGCACAACATGACCGTCTTCCAGATCAATCACCGTGGTCTCACCCAGCGTGACCCAATCGGGGGCCTGACCTTCGGGGTAAGCGCCCTTGCGCTCGCCCTCGATGGCCGCGGACACTTCGCCCGAGCGGTTGTCCCGCTCGATATGGGTTTTGTAGCTGTAGCTGTCCGAAACCAGCGTCTTGCCGTTTTTCCAGTTCGCCTGCGCGGCCAGACCCGGCACGTCGAAGGCAAAGAACACATAGACTAGATAGGCCAGAACCAGCGCAGGCAGGCCAAAGTTCACCAGCCGTTTGCGATTGAAAATACGATCCGCCTCGGCCTTGAGCTCATCAACGGTCAGGTTGGTTGCGAAGGTGCTCATGCCGTGGCTCCTTTTTCCGACCCGTGGGCCAGACGGTCGCGCAGATATCCGGATATTTGATCCACAACGACGATTGTGACGAACAGAAGGATGAAAATGGCGGCGGCTTCGTCATAGCGCCCCTGCCCCCAAGACATTGCATTGCGCAGCTCATACCCAAGACCACCTGCGCCGACGAAGCCAAGGATGGCCGAGGCGCGGATGTTGATCTCGAACCGCAGCAGGGCATAGCTGACATAGTTCGGACCGACCTGCGGGATCACGCCCAGATACATGCGCTGCGACCAGTTTGCGCCCACCGATTGCAGCCCCTCGACCGGTTTGAGCGAGGCGTTTTCGTTCACTTCTGAAAACAGTTTGCCCAGCGCGCCGGCGGTGTGAATGGCGATGGCGATCATCGCGGGCACTGGACCGCCACCCAAAACAAAGATCAGAACCAGCGCGATGACAATCTCGGGCACGGCCCGGAAAATGTCTGAGATACGCCGGAACAGAGGGATTAGCGCAGGCCAGAGCGCCATCCCACGCGTCGCCATAAGCGCCAGGAACGTGCCCACGATGGTGCCGATCAGAGTCGCCGCCGCCGCTATGTTCAGCGTCTCGACCAGCGCCGGAAAGAACTCAACCAAATTGGTGGGCATCTCGGCGATCTTTTCCCAAGCCTCGGACAGAACCTCGGCTGGATAATCCAGAATCCGGTGCCAGCCGTCGATAAAACTGCCCGCGTTACGATCGTCAGCCGTGCGAAAACCCGCAGCCATCATGGCTACGAACACGATCAGGAGGATACCACCATAGACCCGTTTGCGCCGCGCCATCGCGGTGTATTCGTCGCGGATCTGATCAACGGTCGAGGACCCAGCAGTCAGGTCTGTCATGGAATGCTCCTGAGTGGAAAAACGGGGCCCGGTTTTCCACCGGACCCCGATCATAGGATATGCAGGCTTAGTTGGACTTCAGCTTGCGTGCTTCGATGATGACTTCGTAGGCGTCATGAGTGATCGGATCAAAGCTTTTGGCTTCGCCCGCGGCCACGCCGTAGAAGCAATCCTGGTCTTTCTCGCTCAGCGTGTCCCACAGCTCGGTCACTTTGGCTTTGACGTCGTCAGGCAGAGCCTTGCGGACCACAACCGGACCTTCCGGGATCGGCTTGGACTTCCAGATTTCAACCATGTCGTTCATGTCGACCAGACCGGCATCCACAGCGCGGCGCAGCGCGCCCGACTGGTAACCGTCTTCCCATTCACCCAGGCCGTCAGCCCAGGTTACGCCGCCATCAACGTCGCCGTTGTTGACCGCAACGATGGTCTGCTCGTGACCGCCGGTGAACTTCACTTCACCAAAATAGTCGCCCGAGTCCATGGTCGCGCCGGTAGCCGCCGGGATTTCAATCGACGGGATCAGGTAGCCCGAGGTCGAGTTCGGGTCACCAAAACCAAAGGTCTTGCCCTTCATGTCTTCCAGCGAGGTGATGCCGCTGTCCTTGCGGGCAAAACCAACCGAGTAATAGCCGTATCCGCCATCGGTGTTGACCTTGACCAGAACCGGCTCAACGGCTTCGGGGTCAGACAGATAGGTTTTTGCATAGCCCGACGCGCCCAGCCAGGCCACGTCGATTGTGCCGCCCAGTAGGCCCTGGATCACACCGTTATAGTCGGCAGGTGCGAACAGTTTGGCCGGAACGCCCAGCGCTTCTTCGGTATAGACGCGCAGGCATTCGTTGTTGTTCAGGCGGTCCTGAGCGTTCTCACCGCCCAGAATGCCGATACGGAGTTCGCTGATTTCTTGGGCCATGGCAGGTGCGGCCAGTGCAGTGGTCGCCGCCAGGGCAGCAATCAGTTTTTTCATCTGTCTTTCTCCAGGTTGATGTGCCGGCCTTTCATCGGGCCGGTCGATGAAAGGGGGTCGGTGGCTCA
Source organism: Ruegeria sp. ABF4_144 (assembly GCF_056160045.1). Lineage (NCBI taxonomy): Bacteria > Pseudomonadati > Pseudomonadota > Alphaproteobacteria > Rhodobacterales > Roseobacteraceae > Ruegeria > Ruegeria sp. ABF4_144. The sequence continues at coordinate 585,588 of NZ_JBSWWK010000001.1, read as the reverse complement.
GATAGTGGCTTCAGCTTCCATCAGGGCCTTCTGGGTGGCATCCAGAGTTTCGATCTCGGTCGAGGTCGCCTCTTCCGAGAAGCTGGCATCGGCGCCATAGATTTCGCGGGCAACGCCGGTGGTCAGTTGTTCGGGCAACCCGTCGAAAACAATGCGCCCGTCGCGCATACCGACCACGCGGTCACAATAGCGGCGGGCGGTGTCTAGCGTGTGCAGATTGGCGATGACGGTGCGGCCGTCCTCTTCGTGGATGCGGCGCAGCGCCTGCATTACCACCTGCGCGTTCATCGGGTCCAGCGAGGCGATGGGTTCGTCTGCCAGAATGATTCTGGGGTCCTGCATAAGGGCGCGTGCAATAGCGACGCGCTGCTGCTGACCGCCCGATAGGGCCTCGGCGCGCTTGGGGGCGTGCTCTGCAATACCCAAACGGTCCAAAATGTCGATGGCACGGTGAATCTCGTCCATCGGGAACAGATTGAACATGGTCGCCAGCGTCGAGTGACGGTTTAGCGTGCCGTGCAGCACGTTCGAGACCACATCCATACGCGGGACCAGATTGAACTGTTGGAAGATCATCGCGCATTCGGCCTGCCAGGCACGCTTTTCGCGACCTTTCAACTGGGTGACGTCACGGCCTTCGAACAGGATCTGACCGTCGCTGGAATCCGTCAGGCGGTTGATCATCCGCAACAGGGTGGACTTCCCGGCACCAGACCGACCGATGATGCCAATCATGCAGGGCTTGTCGACATCCAGCGTCGCCGCATCCACGGCGATATTGTCGCCGAAGCGTTTGGTCAGTTTCTCGATACGCAGCACGTGCCACCCCCAATTCTTGTTGGCGGTCAGCTACAGAGGTCATTCAACGGCTATGTGTCAGTGTGGTGAAAGTTTTGTAACGGCACGCAAGTTACGGGGGCTACCCATTGCGGCGCGGCACAGGTATACGCGGGCCGACTCTTCAGCTGACACGAGGCCGCCATGAGCTTTGACCGCACTATCAAGATCGCCCCTTCGATCCTGTCCGCCGATTTCGCAAATTTCGGACAAGAGATTCAGGCCATCGAGGCACAGGGCGCCGATTGGGTCCATGTCGACGTGATGGACGGCCATTTCGTCCCGAACCTGACCTTCGGCCCACCCGCGGTAAAAGCGTTCCGTCCGCATGTGAAAACCGTGATGGATGTGCATCTGATGATCACGCCCGTCGATCCCTATATTCAGGCCTATGCGGACGCCGGCGCCGATATCCTGACCGCGCATATCGAGGCCGGACCCCACACCCACCGCACTCTGCAGGCCATCCGTGCCGCCGGCATGAAAGCCGGTGTCGCCCTCAACCCCGGCACCCCGGCCGAGGCGGTCGAGCATCTTTTGGACTTGACCGATCTGGTTTGCGTCATGACCGTTAACCCCGGTTTTGGCGGCCAGAAATTCATCGACATGACCGACAAAGTGCGCAAACTGCGTCAGATGATTGGCGACCGCCCTGTCCATATCGAAATCGACGGCGGCGTTGATCCACAGACCGCGCCTCTGGTTGCAGCAGCCGGTGCCGATGTTCTGGTCGCAGGATCAGCCGTTTTCAAAGGCGGATCGGTGTCCAACCCCGACGTCTACGGCGAAAACATCAAAGCCGTCCGCGCTGCAGCGGAATCGGCTCTGACCTAAAAGTCTGGCGTTGTCGTTCACAAGACGGCAACGTTCCTGTCTGCGTCACGCACGTTTGGCGCAGAGGTCAGAACGAAATCTTGAAACTCAGCGAACCAACAACCTGCCCTTCCAGTTGTTGGTTGAACTCCTCGCTCAGATACGTTGCGCCGTAAAACAACGTCCCGTGTTTAGCCTCCCAATTCAGGCCGAGGCGCGCGCGATACCGTTCCCGCTTTAGACTGACCGAACCCGAGTTCGGAATATATGCGCTGTCCGCAACATAGGCAGCATCAAAACCAACAACTCCGCTAACACCCTTGGGGCCAGAGCGCATGGTCCGATACCGTTGCCCCGTGATCTTGTCCCGTATCAACAGTTCAGAGCGGCCGACTTGACCAAAAGTAACGTCGACACCAACGCGCGCCAAAGTTTCATCACCGGCCCTTAAAGAGGCAAACGGCCGTACGCGCGTGCTACGCCCCAAATTCCATTCGCGGCCGATTTCCGCAACTGCGGTCGGGTAGAAGTCATTCGATATCTGGTCATCCAGAATCGCCTGTGAAGGAGGTGTACTGCCAATAAGCTTGTGAAACTCGGTCTGTAGTTTGTCGACACCAGTCTGCGGCCCAACTGCAACCAGTTCGGCACCAACAGTGAATTCAGCGCCTCGCTTTTGAAAATGCGTATAGGCCCCCAGCGACAGGATGCCAGCATACCGCCTGTCGGTTGGGCTGGGTGAAACGAGGTCCTCGGGCGAAATCATCTGTGTGTAGGCCCGGATTTCGATCACATCCCCAAACGCTTCGGGCAATTCCCCGTTCCACCCTCGTGCCAAAACCCAGGACAGATTCAAGGAGGACGTTTGCCAGCGATCCTGATCGTCGCCGAGTAGATCGTCAGAGAACATCCAGCCAAACCCAACCAGCTCTCGCTTTTCAGGCTTTGTGGCAACCGGTGTGGTCGATGCGGATTGTGCGTATAGAAGCTGAGGAATACAGAGCAGAACAAGAGCCAGAAAAATCTTCATTATTAGCTCCTTACCCTTCCCAGCACCGATCGCTTTTCGGTGACCGTAGAAAGCGGAAACACTTGCGACAAGAACTGCATGGCACCTCGGAAGAACCCGATACTGAAAAGCAACAGCTTGAAGACGCTCAATTATTGGGGGGATGAATTGGCAGAGATAACTTGGTGCAGCAGATCTGGTTCTTTACGGGATCTGTACTCGGGCAGCCTGCAAAAAGCGCGAGACTTCAAGCCCCAGACAGGCTTCTATCGAAATCGCCAGATCCGGTTGTTTCCGAAGTTCGGCGTTCAGATTCGGCATTTCCCAATTTATGACACGTGACGGTCCCAGCGCCGTCACTGTCACTGGCGCTGTAAAATCCTGATCCCCGCTCAGAAACGCCGTGCCGCCGAGGAACCGCCCCTCGCCCAGCGTGTCCACGCGGTTTCCGTTCATTTCCACGGCAAATTCACCATCTACGATCAGCGAAAGGCACGGAACTGGCTCCCCCTGCGCCAACAGCTTTGTCCCGGATGGAACGGTTTTCCAGACACCCGTTTTAAGAAGGCTATACGCGTCACGTTCACTGAAATTGCGCAGGGCAATTTCGTACAGATGCCGTTCGGTATCGGTAAAAGGCACCGGGCGGCGTTCCAGCAACAGACGTATGATCCAAAAGATGTTGATCCCCGTGAAAAACAGGTTCCACCCGATCGGCGCCCATAGCGGCGTGCTTTGCAAATAATAGTAGGGCAGAAGGAAAAACGCCCCGATTACCGTCAGCACCCGTAGCCAGAAAATGTCTCGGACCGAATAGGAGATAAGGTAAAAGACATTCGCCGCGTTCACCAACAGGTCCAAACCCACCATACCGTGCCTCGTCTGCTATGCCTGCCCAAAAGTGCAGCGCGTTACTAAAGGAGCATGGTGAGTTTAGCCGTGCATTAAGCCGGCATGGAAGATTTCTGTGCCGTTCCCGAACCGTTGTCAAAAACCCGGAAAAGGCAAAGGTCTACTTGGCTGACAGACGACGCTGAGGCGCGTCCGTGTTGGTATGCCCCGAGTAGCAGGCTGTCAGCTTGACCATCTTCTTTGGTTGCGATCCGCCCGCACCGCATTGGAAACCGTCATCACCAAGGATCGCTGCCTGCATATCATCCAGATCTTTGCTGTGCAGGATGCGTGTGCCGTATTGTACGAACTGAAGTCCAAACATGGTGTTCCCCATCTTCTGACCCCTTGGCGTATCGACCCGCGAATGGTGCGGGCTCTTGATGCGTTCAAGCGGATATGATTGCAACATGAAGCTAAACGGCGCGGTTCAGACGCAGCGCTATTGCCTCGAGGCTTAGATGGGGTCGCTTCTTTACCGAATGATGAAGACAGGATTAATCCGGTGGATCGCACCTTTAAAAACGGCGCTCCGAGGGACGCCCTTTCATTGGGGGGGCGCTCGGGCAAGTTACTTGGTGACTTTCGAGGCGACGCCGAAAGCGCGGCCGCCTTCACGGATGGCCAAGCGCATTTCCAACCCAGCCCATATTCAGCGAGCTCTAGTCCACTTCAGGCTAATTCCTCACCAGCCACGGGTCTTCGACCTTCATGCCTTGATACAGCGCATGCAGGAAAAGGTGAGCGATCACAGGGTCACTAGAAAAAGGCGAGAACTGCAGTTTTCCCTCTCGGACATCGCCTTCAGCTTCGTAGACAACCTCGTCGCCCTTGATGGTTACGCGCACTTCAAGCTGCGAAAGCGTTTCTGGATCGACGGCGGTTGGGTCGTCAGACAGGATTACAAAATCCGCGACCTTTCCAACTTCGATAGAGCCTTTTTCATCTTCCTCGAAATGCTGCCAGGCGGGCCATATCGTCATGGCCTTTAAGGCGGTCATCACATCGACCCTTTGATGCGGTCCCAGAATGTCGCCCGATCGGGTGCGACGGGTGACCGTGGCCGCAAGTACGCGCATGCTGTCGGGAAAAGCCACCGGGGCGTCGTGATGCGTCCCAAACATCATGTCTCTCTCACGTAGCCACCCTGTTGGCGAGATGTTCTCTGCGTTGACAGGTCCAACGGTATGGTCACGGTGCCAATCCCCCCAATAGAACGTATGCATTGGGAACAGCGATGGGAAAACGCCAAGGCGTTTAAAGCTCGCGACCTGATCTTCCCGTAGAAACTGGCCGTGTATCAGCACCGGGCGGTTTCCCGGGTCCCCGTACTTCATCTGAGCCTCTTCGAGCGCGGCAATCAGCATGTCTGATGCCCCTTCTCCATTCGAGTGCACGAGGATCTGGAAACCGTTTTCGTAACACCAATTCACAGCATCTTGGAGTTGCTCCATCGTGATGGCTGCATATCCTGTATACCCCGCAGGATAGTTCCCCACGGGATCAAAATAGGGTCGATCCCTCAACGCCGTGAACCCCTGTGGCGAGCCGTCGACTGTCAACTTACACCCCCCGACACGAACCCTGTCGTCATAGTTGACTGAGGTGTTGGCCCCGATAAAGTCCCTGGACTCTAGCACGTCCGGGAACGCGACCACGTCGATGGGAAGCCCCTCTTCAGCGGCAACCTTCCTGAGAACCTGTACAATTTCACCCGAAGAACGGCCTTCTTGTCCGGTCGTATATCCAAACTTTGCCCAGAGATCGGTTCCGGCGCGTGCAAAGGCGGCCAAACCCTCCTCACCCAAATTCCCCAACATGGGCACGAGAACCGCAAAGAACGCGTACTCTTCCAGAACTCCGTTTGGCTCGCCAGCTTCATCGCGTTGGATCACCCCGCCCGGAGGTGCTTCGGATGCCGCAGTGATTCCCGCCAATTCCAAGGCTTTCGAGTTTGCGACACCCAAATGCCCAGACTGATGAATGATGACGACAGGAAAGTCCTTTGACACCATATCCAGCTCTTGCCGCGTTGGGTGGCGCAGTTCCTTTAACTGAGCGTTGTCGTAGCCGAAGCCGATGATCATTTTGACCTGTTCAACGGCCTGCGCATTCTCTGCGGTCCAGCCAGTCAACGTGGACTGCAGACTGGCAATATCAATGACCTCCCCATCTGGTGGCGCAAGGAGGTTGGCGGACAGCGCCTGCAAGCCGCCCATGACCACATGCCCGTGACTGTCGACGAAACCCGGTAGCATCGCGCGCCCGTCCAAATTATAAGTTTCTGTTTCGTCACCCTGATGGGCAGACAGATCAGACAGCGCCCCCACTGCAAGAATGCGCCCGTCTTTGACTGCGACGGCTTCGGCGGACGGGGCAGTATCGTCCATCGTGACAATTGGCCCTCCCAAATAGATCCGATCTGCAATCTGTTGTGAGGACGCTGAGGTGGCTGAAAACGCAAAGGCTGCAACAAGGCAAATTGAACGTGCCGGAAAGTGCATCTTAGAACCTCTTTCGAATTGCAATGTATCAATACGAAACAGGTTAGCATCAGTGTTGGTGTATTCGAAAATGAAAAAGGCCGCCCCGAGGGACGGCCTTCTTTAGTTGAACCGAGTTTCTTGCAGCAGATTTTCCTTTGGAAAATCGCCTGCCGCAACCAGGCGCGACAAGCGCGCCTTACTCGATGATTTTCGACACCACGCCGGCGCCGACGGTGCGGCCGCCTTCGCGGATCGCGAAGCGCAGACCGTTTTCCATCGCGATCGGTGCGATCAGCTCAACGCCGAACGACACGTTGTCGCCGGGCATGACCATCTCGGTGCCTTCGGCCAGGGTCACGGTGCCGGTCACGTCAGTCGTACGGAAGTAGAACTGCGGACGGTAGTTCGCGAAGAACGGAGTGTGACGGCCGCCTTCTTCCTTGGTCAGGATGTAGGCTTCGGCTTCGAACTTGGTGTGCGGTGTAACCGAACCCGGCTTACACAGAACCTGGCCACGCTCAACGCCTTCACGGTCAACACCACGCAGCAGGGCGCCGATGTTGTCGCCTGCTTCACCGCGGTCCAGCAGCTTGCGGAACATTTCAACGCCGGTGCAGGTGGTTTTCGAAGTGTCGCGGATGCCGACGATTTCGATTTCGTCACCAACGTTGATCACGCCACGCTCAACACGGCCGGTCACAACGGTACCACGACCCGAGATCGAGAACACGTCTTCGATCGGCATCAGGAACGGCTGGTCAACAGCACGCTCAGGGGTGTCGATGTATTCATCAACAGCCGCCATCAGTTCCTTGATTTTCTCTTCGCCGATTTCCGGGTTGTTGCCTTCCATCGCGGCCAGAGCCGAACCTGCGATGATCGGAATATCGTCGCCGGGGTATTCGTAGCTGGACAGCAGTTCGCGAACTTCCATCTCAACCAGTTCCAGCAGCTCTTCGTCGTCAACCTGGTCAACTTTGTTCAGGAACACGACCATCTTCGGGATGCCAACCTGGCGGCCCAGAAGGATGTGCTCGCGGGTCTGCGGCATCGGGCCGTCAGCTGCGTTCACAACCAGGATCGCGCCGTCCATCTGCGCAGCACCGGTGATCATGTTCTTGACGTAGTCGGCGTGGCCGGGGCAGTCAACGTGCGCGTAGTGGCGGTTCTCGGTCTCGTATTCCACGTGGGCGGTCGAGATGGTGATGCCGCGCGCTTTCTCTTCCGGCGCACCGTCAATCTGGTCATACGCTTTGAAGTCACCAAAATACTTGGTGATCGCTGCGGTCAGCGTCGTTTTACCATGGTCAACGTGGCCAATCGTGCCGATGTTGACGTGCGGTTTTGTACGCTCAAACTTTTCCTTTGCCATTCCTCAGGCGCCCTTTTGCGATTTGGGGGACCCTTGGTCCCGTGGTTACATCTGCGCGCGCGAGATATTTGGTTCAAAGGGGAAAATCAAGCACATCCTGCGTTAAAACCCGTTTATGATGCCGGATTTTGCGTGACGACGTCGGAATCCAGCGGTTGGATCAGGTCTGGGCGCCGATCGAACCATCCGTTCTCGTCATGTTCTTCGGCCAACCACTCTTCGACCCGGTCGGCGACCTTCAGGGCAAGACCACTCATTTGCTCCTCTTTGGTGCGCTCATGACCCGATCCTTTCAGGGCACTGCCCCCGGTCGTATCTTCCAGCACCTGGAACTGCTTACCCTTGGCAAGGAACTCTTTCTTGTTCACGTCGTAAACATTGACCAGAACAATTGCCGTGCTTTTGGGGTTATAGATGACCGGAATGCCCGGAGGGGCCAGCATATAGCCTTCGAGGCTGATGCCGATGTCATATTCCTGCGCGCCCTCATAGCGGCCCAGTCTAATATCGACCGCATTCTGGATAGCGGACGTCCATTCGTCCGGAGTGGCGTCCCGCGACACTGGTCCCTGAACAGCCTTGTCAGCAAAGGCGTAGTTCACGCGCATTTTGAACTCGCCCAGCGACTCAGGTTCTTCGTAAACCTGCGTCTGTGTACAAGCGCCCATCAGGGCCAGTCCGGTGATCAGGGTCAAAATGCGCAGCATGTCTCTCGTCTCGATAGGCCTGTTTTGCTTTGATCTAGCGCACCGATACGGCCTGTGCCAAGCAGTATCGGCAGAATTCCACCCGCGAACGCAGCCTGTTCACGAGAATTTATAGTCGCGCGGGAAGCCGTAAGGCGGTTTTTTCCCGACACTGGCGCGTTTGGCCAGCCACTGGGACAAATCGGCCTCGTGCCTGGTTTTGTCACCACCCATGGACCATTTCAGGCCCTCTTCCCAATTAAAGGTCGTCAGGTCAGACAGGCCGCCATCCAGCTCCAACGTGCCCTGACGCCCGCGCGCCATGTTGTACTTTTGCAGACGTACGCCTTTGCCTCGGGTCATCTCGGGCAACTCCTCGGCCGGGAAAACCAGGAACTTGCCGTTCTGAGAAACAACAGCCACGTGGTCACCCGAAACCGGCTTACAAATCATCGCGGTCTCGTCGCCCTTGACATTCAGAACCTGTTTCCCGTTGCGGGTCTGGGCCAACACCTCATCCTCGGGCACCATGAAGCCATTGCCCGCATCCGAGGCCACCAGCAGCTTGCGCCCCGGTTTGTGGATCAGGATGTCGATAATCTGCGCCTCGTTCGGCAGATCAACCATTAGGCGCAACGGCTCGCCCATACCCCGCCCACCGGGCAGGTTGGCGGCACTGATCGTATAGAACCGGCCGTTCGAGGCAAAGACCAGCAGTCGGTCGGTGGTTTCCGCATGGAAGATGAACCGCGGGCCGTCGCCGTCTTTGAACTTGAGTTCACGCTTCAGGTCGATATGGCCGGTCATGGCGCGAATCCAGCCCATCTGAGAGCAAACAACAGTGATCGGTTCCTTGTCGATCATCGCCTCAAGCGGAACTTCTTCGACCTGCCCGGCCTCAGCGAACTGGGTCCGGCGTGCACCGCCTTCATAGTCTTTGCCAAAGGTTTTCTTGGTTTCTTTCAACTGCTCGGCGATCTTGGCCCATTGCAGGGCGGGATCGGCCAGCAGGTCTTCGAGATTGGCACGCTCTTCCATCAAGGCATCGCGTTCACGGACCAGTTCCATCTCTTCGAGACGACGCAAGGAGCGCAGGCGCATGTTGAGGATTGCATCGACCTGCACCTCGGACAGCTCGCCCTCACCCGGTTTGGGCGAGACATAATCGGCCTCGCTGGTCGCGCGAACGTGGTCGATGCCCCAATCCTCGCGCATCAGCGCGGCTTTGGGATCGTCGTCATAGCGGATGATGTCGATCACACGGTCAAGGTTCAGGAAGGCGACGATAAAGCCCTCCAGTACCTCCAGCCGGTGGTCGATCTTAGCCATGCGGTGGCGTGAGCGACGCAGCAGCACTTCTTGCCGGTGATCAAGGAAAGCGCGCAGCACTTCCTTCATCGAGCAGACCTTGGGCGTCACGCCGTCGATCAGCACGTTCATGTTCAGGCTGAACCGAACCTCAAGGTCCGAGTTGCGATAAAGCATCCCCATCAGCACCTCAGGGTCCACGTTCTTAGAGCGCGGCTCGAGGATCAGGCGGATGTCATCAGCGGATTCATCACGAACATCGGCCAGGATCGGTATCTTTTTGGTCTGGATCAGTTCCGCGATCTTTTCGATCAGCTTGGATTTCTGAACCTGATAGGGAATCTCGGTGACCACGATTTGCCACTGACCGCGACCCAGATCCTCGACCTCAAACTTACAGCGCAGACGGAAAGACCCACGCCCTGTGCGATACGCTTGCGCGATGTTCTCGGGCGGCTCGACGATGACGCCACCGGTAGGGAAGTCCGGGCCCGGCACGTAGTTCAGCAGAGTGTCGTCACGTGCATCCGGTGTCTTGATCAGATGCAAACAAGCATCACAAAGCTCGGAAATATTATGCGGCGGAATATTCGTCGCCATCCCCACCGCAATACCGCTGGAGCCATTGGCCAGCAGATTTGGGAACTGCGCCGGCAGCACGACCGGCTCGGATAGGGTGCCATCATAGTTGTCGCGGAAATCAACGGCGTCTTCGTTTAGCCCCTCAAGCAGCGCCTCGGCGACGATGGTCATCCGCGCCTCAGTGTATCGCGAGGCCGCCGGGTTATCACCGTCGATGTTGCCAAAGTTTCCCTGACCGTCGACCAGCGGGTAGCGCACGTTGAAGTCCTGCGCCAGGCGCGCCATTGCGTCGTAAATCGCAGCGTCGCCGTGCGGGTGATAGTTACCCATTACGTCGCCAGAAATCTTCGCGGACTTACGGAACCCACCCGTCGCACTGAGTCGCAGCTCGCGCATCGCATAGAGGATTCGCCGGTGAACCGGCTTCAGACCATCCCGTGCGTCCGGCAGGGCCCGGTGCATGATGGTGGACAGCGCATAGGTCAGATAGCGTTCGCCAATCGCGCGGCGCAGCGGTTCGGCTACCTCGCCCCCGTTCTCGGGGGCCTCCATGTTGGGGTCGTCGATCGTATCGTTCATATATGATGTGATACGACGCAAGCGCGTCTTGGTAAAGCAAGCAACGCTTATTTTGCTGGGGACAAGTGGCGCTTTTTGCAACAGGGGGAGGCAACCCCCGGATTTCCCCCGTTTTTCGACTCAGGGCTCGAAATATGATATTCTCAACACATTAGACTGCTGCCTATTTGTTGTTTCTTACGATTACCGGGGGATGCGCCATGACGCGCCTTATTGTTATGACTTTCGCCGCACTTGGTTGGTGCTTCTATGTAATGAGCGGTGGGCCTGATTTCGAGCCGCGCGGCCTGCGCGCGGATCAACCTGTTCGTGTCGCCTCTGCCCCGAACTTAGCAGTTGCCCCTGCCCGGGCTGAAGAGCTTGTGACCAATGTAGCAGCCCGCGTTCCGACCGTTCGCACTCAGCCGGAAACGGTGGTGGACGAGGTGGTTGAGTTTGTGGCCGATGATGCCACGCTCGAATCGTTCTCGTCCCTGACGGTGTTCGACGACCAAAGCGCCAACATCACGCTGGCCTCACTTGAAGACGGCGTGGTCGGCCTGACCCAAGTCACGAATGAAGTGCAGAGCGATGTGGTGGAAACACCAGCCACCCCCGAGCCGGAAAAGGACATGCGCGAAATCTCAGGCACCCGCGTAAACATGCGCGACGGACCGGGCACGATCTATCCGATCATTGGCAAAGCCACCATTGGCCAACAGGTCGAGGTGCTGAGTGAATCCGGCACCGGCTGGCTACGTCTGCGCGTGTTGCCCCAGCAACAGGTTGGATGGGTTTCTGCCTCGCTCGTGCGAAAAACCTCGAACTGACGTCCTGCTGTCATTGTCCTGACCCAAACCTCGCAATAGCTTAGACGCAGGTTCAAAGTCAGGAAGATCATGCAAAAGACCATTCTTATCACCGGCTGCTCATCTGGCATTGGTCTGGACGCGGCCCATGGGATGCGTGCACGTGGCTGGCGGGTGTTTGCATCCTGCCGCCAGCAGCGCGATTGTGACCGGTTGCGCGCGCAGGGGTTTGAAAGCCCCCGCATTGATTACACCGACGCAGACAGCATCACCTCGGGCGTGGCTGAGGTTTTGGAGGCCACAGGCGGCACGCTGGATGCACTGTTCAACAACGGCGCACATGGCCTGCCCGGCGCGGTCGAGGATCTTCCGACGGAGGGTTTGCGCGCGATTTTCGAATCCAACTTCTTTGGCTGGCACGAACTGACCCGGCAGATCATTCCTGTCATGCGGGCGCAGGGGCATGGGCGAATCGTTCAGAACTCTTCGGTGCTGGGACTGGTGGCTTTTCCCTGGCGCGGGGCCTATGTGGCGACGAAATACGCAGTCGAAGGTCTGACTGATACGCTGCGCCTTGAACTGGCTGATACCGACATAAAGGTCAGCCTGATCGAACCCGGTCCGATCACCTCGAAAATCCGCGAAAACTCGATCCCGTTTTTCGAACGTTTTATCAACTGGCAGAACTCGGCCCTGCGAGAGAGGTACGAGGCGTCCCTGTTGAAAAGATTGTACGAATCCTCGGGGCCAGACCGGTTCGAGCTTCCTGCCTCGGCGGTGACGGAAAAGCTGGCCCATGCGGTCGGGTCGAAACGCCCCCGGGCACGGTACTACGTGACAACCCCAACCTATATCGCCGGATACCTGCGCCGCATCCTGCCGACCCGCACCATCGACCGCATCCTCTCGGACGTCTGACGCAAAATTAACCGTTCGCTTTTTGGCCCTGTGGGTCTAGATGATAGGCCAACGAAACAAGAAACGCGGACGGTGCACCCATGGACCTTTTGATGGTCGTTTTGCTGTTGGCCATGGCGGCGGTGGTCGTCGTGTTGGCGATCGGCATCTCTAATTTCGGAAAAAGCGGCAAAAGCGCCGCGATGAAAAGCAACAGGATGATGCAGTTGCGTATCCTGTTTCAGTTCATTGCCGTGGTGCTGATCGTGCTCTACGTCTGGCTGCGTGGACAAGGAGCACAGTAAATGGTCGTTCTGAACAAGATTTACACCCGTACTGGTGATGACGGGAAAACGGCGCTTGGCAATGGTGAACGGGTTGCCAAATATTCGGGCCGCGTGGCCGCCTATGGTACCGTGGACGAGTTGAACGCCTTTGTCGGCGTGGCTCGCACCGAGGCAGAGGGCGAGGTCGACGCCGCCCTGTCGCGTATTCAGAACGACTTGTTCGATCTGGGTGCTGATTTCTGTCGCCCCGACATGGAAAAGGACGCCGAGGCCGACTATCCGCCCCTGCGCGTCGTCGCCTCGCAGATCGACCGGCTTGAGGCTGAAATAGACGTCATGAACGAATCGTTGGAACCGCTGCGCAGCTTCATCCTACCCGGTGGATCGCGTCTGGCGGCACACCTGCATGTCTGCAGGACTGTTTCGCGCCGTGCCGAACGGCTGGCTGTGGAACTGACCAACATGGAACCGGTGAACGAGGTCGCGGTGAAGTACCTCAACCGTCTGAGCGACTGGTTCTTTGTGGCCGCCCGCTGCGCCAATGAAAACGGCACAAAAGACGTGCTGTGGGTTCCCGGCGCAAACCGCTAAGTTTCGGGCCGTAACGTCAAAAAACACGAAACGCGACGTCCCAAGCCCATGACGTGACGATTTTGCTCTGTTGCAGGGCGAATTCAGACGTTATTCAAACGTCCGAGAGCATTGGTGGAGTCGCAACGCGGCTTACCGTTTTTTGTGAGGAGCAAGCGCAAAATGAAGGTACTCGTGCCTGTCAAACGCGTGATTGACTATAACGTTAAGGTTCGCGTTAAGGCGGACGGAAGCGGTGTCGATCTCGCCAATGTCAAAATGTCGATGAACCCGTTCGACGAGATTGCGGTGGAAGAAGCGATCCGCCTGAAAGAAGCAGGCAAGGCTGACGAAGTTGTCGCCGTTTCGATCGGCGTCAAGCAGGCGCAGGAAACCCTGCGCACCGCTCTGGCCATGGGCGCAGACCGCGCGATCCTGGTTGTTGCGGCGGATGACGTCCACACCGATATCGAGCCTCTAGCCGTCGCGAAAATCCTGGCCAAAGTGGTCGAGGAAGAGCAGCCGGGCATCGTTCTGGCGGGTAAGCAGGCGATCGACAACGACATGAACGCCACCGGCCAGATGCTGTCGGCCCTGCTGGGCTGGTCGCAAGGTACCTTCGCGTCCGAGCTGGACATCGAAGGCGACAGCGCCAAGATCACCCGTGAGGTTGACGGCGGCCTGCAAACCATCAGCGTCAAGATGCCAACCATCGTGACCGTTGACCTGCGCCTGAACGAGCCGCGCTATGCGTCGCTGCCGAACATCATGAAGGCAAAGAAAAAGCCGCTGGATGAGAAGACCGCCGCCGATTACGGCGTCGACGTCACTCCGCGTCTGGAAGTCGTCAAAACCGAAGAGCCGCCGGCACGTGCCGCCGGTATCGTCGTGGGCTCGGTCGACGAGCTGGTCGAGAAACTCAAAGAAGCGGGGGCTGTGTAATGGCTGTTCTTCTTCTCGCTGAAGTCAACAATGGTGAGCTGTCCATGGACGCCACCGCCAAGGCCGTCAACGCCGCGAAGGCGCTGGGTGACGTGACCGTTCTGGCCGCAGGTGGTTCTGCCGCTGCTGCCGGCGAGGCCGCTGCCAAGATCGACGGTGTGTCCAAGGTTCTGGTTGCCGAAGATGCCTCGCTGGGTCACCGCCTGGCGGAATCGACCGCAGCCCTGATCGTCTCGTTGGCCGATGGCTACGAGCATATTGTTGCACCCGCCACCACCGACGCCAAGAACGTCATGCCCCGCGTTGCGGCGCTGCTGGACGTGATGGTGATCTCGGATGCATCCGGCGTGGTTGACGGCTCGACCTTCGAGCGCCCGATCTATGCGGGCAACGCAATCCAGACCGTAAAGTCGAGCGACGCTAAGAAGGTTGTCACCCTGCGGACCGCCAGCTTTGACGCTGCGGGCGAAGGCGGCTCGGCCCCGGTTGAAACCGTTTCGGTTCCGGGCTCCGAAGGTCTGTCGTCGTGGGTCGAGGACAAGGTTGCCGAAAGCGACCGTCCGGAACTGACCTCGGCCGGCGTTGTTGTCTCGGGCGGCCGCGGTGTCGGCTCGGAAGAGGACTTCAAACTGATCGAAACCCTGGCCGACAAGCTGGGCGCCGCCGTTGGCGCGTCGCGCGCTGCGGTAGACTCGGGCTATGCTCCGAACGACTGGCAGGTGGGTCAGACCGGTAAGGTTGTTGCACCTGACCTGTATGTCGCTGTCGGCATCTCGGGCGCGATCCAGCACTTGGCTGGTATGAAGGACTCAAAGGTCATCGTTGCGATCAACAAAGACGAAGAAGCACCGATCTTCCAGGTCGCCGACTTCGGACTGGTCGCAGACCTGTTCCAGGCCGTACCGGAACTCACCGAGAAACTCGGCTGATCACAGAATCGGGCTTTTCCCTGAAAAGTCTTGGGAGGCCCGCCAACTGGCGGGCCTTTTTCAGTTCAGCTTCCTAATTGGACCAATCAACGCATCGGCGATGGTTTTGTGCGCGGCGGGGCCGATCATATGCTCAGCCATCGGCTGTTGCAGAGTACCGAACAGCATATCCTCAAGCTCGTCAGATTGACCGGACACATGCGCCGCGACCTCGATACAGGTGGCAGTGTGCGGGCGGACGACCTCCAGCATCTCGGCCGTAACTGAGACCGGCACCCTCTGACTGTCGTTGTCCTGCAAGACGTGAAGGCCCAGCAGAATGACCGGTGTGTCAAGCCTGCCCAGAAGATCGCGGATTTGTCGAACCCAGTTACGGCGTAGCTCTTCGGCCACAACCTCGAAGCGGGCGTCCTGATGTCCTCGCAGCAGGCGCATCAAGTGGCACACGAAGTGGACGTCGGCAAAATCGACCTCGGGGTAAAGATCGATCAAGTCCGGCGCTGGGGCCAGAACCCGGTCATTGCGCCGGGGGTGGACGCGATAGAAGTGATTCGACTGGCTCAGGACGCTGGGAGCCTGCAGAACGCATAGTTCTGCCCCGTTCAGTAGCGAGAACAACCCCGCATCACCGCACAGCGCATCAAGCCCGCAGAACAGGCTGCCCAGATTCAGGCACCTCCGATCCAGCCTGTCTTCGAGAATCGCTGCAAAGGGGCGTTCGACAAATCGGCCATAGGTCTCATCCCCGCCTGCGCAGACCATGTAGGCCGAATCCAGAGACCGTTCTGGCCCGCGGAACCAAAGACGCGATTCACCATATTGGCATACGTCATACCCGGCCACCGCCGAGCCTGTTTGATGATAGCTCATAACACTCACCCATTTTTCACCCGGTTGCCACCTTGCAGCCCCATGTCTTTAGAAAGTGCTAATGTGCGCATTTGAAGCAAATTGGATGGGTTCGATCCCCTTGCCGCCCCTACCGATCTGCCGCTACTGTCCCCTCAATCCCGAGACACAGAGGCGTCAAAAAATGGATGTAAAATCAGTCGGAGTGATCGGCGCGGGCCAAATGGGAAATGGTATCGCCCATGTCTTGGCGCTGGCGGACTATGACGTTCTGCTCACCGATGTGAACCAGGACGCTCTGAACGCTGCGGTGACGACGATCGAAGGCAACATGGCGCGCCAAGCCTCGCGCGGGAAAATCAGCGATGAGGCGATGCACGCCGCAATTGGGCGGATCAAGACTACGCTGCAGCTGCCAGAACTGGGCCAGACGGATCTGGTGATCGAGGCCGCCACCGAACGTGAGGCGATCAAGCAGGCCATATTCGAGGACCTGCAGCCGCATCTGCAGCCGCATACGATTCTGACTTCGAACACCTCCTCGATCTCGATCACGCGCCTAGCGAGTCGCACGGACCGGCCCGAAAAGTTCATGGGGTTCCACTTCATGAACCCAGTGCCGGTGATGCAACTTGTCGAACTGATCCGCGGCATTGCCACGGACGAAGAAACATTCGGCACATGCAAGGCCGTGGTGGATCGTCTGGGCAAGACCGCTGCCAGCGCGGAAGATTTCCCGGCATTCATCGTGAACCGCATCCTAATGCCGATGATCAACGAGGCAGTCTATACCCTGTATGAAGGTGTCGGTAACGTGCAGTCCATCGACCAGTCGATGAAGCTGGGTGCGAACCATCCGATGGGGCCGCTGGAACTGGCTGATTTCATTGGCTTGGACACGTGTTTGGCCATCATGAACGTATTGCATGATGGGTTGGCCGACACCAAGTACCGCCCCTGCCCGCTGTTGACCAAGTATGTCGAGGCCGGGTGGTTGGGACGCAAGACCGAACGTGGATTTTATGATTACCGGGGCGAGGTTCCGGTTCCGACGCGTTAAGGCAAAGGGGGCCAGCCCCCTTCTCGCCCGAGATACTTCTGGCTAGATGAAGCGGCAGATCAGCGTTTGAGCGACTGTCCAAGCGACATCGTATGCTTTCTGAGCCATGCCATGAACCCGCGCGGGTCACGTTCCAACAACTGCATATCCTCATCCGAAATCGGCTCACCAATCACCGGGGATTGCGGCTTGTTGCAGGAGCGCACGATCTCATGCAGCAAAAGTCCCTGCCGCAGGATCGGAGACAGCTTGTTAGCGATCTGATAGGCGCGTGAGTTGCTGCCGGGGAAGAAGATCGGAACAACGCGGGCGCCGGAGCGGCGGATCATTTTCGCGGTGAACACGTTCCATTCCCGCTCTTGCGCCGGGCCGAACCAGTCATCCGAGGACATCACCACACCCGATGGGAACAGGGCCACAACGCCGCCGTCTTTCAGATGGTCCATCGCCTTGCCGCGCATTTCCAGCATCTTGGACTGCGCCTCGGGGTCATGCGGGAACGGCACCGGTATCATGAAAGAGGTGGCCGCTTCGTCCAGCCCTGTCAGAACCGAGCGGGTCAGGATGCGATAATCGCTGCGAACCCGACCGATCAGCTCGGCAAAGATCATGCCGTCGACCATGCCATGAGGGTGGTTCGCCACTACAACCACGGGGCCTTCTTTCGGGATGCGGGCAATCTGCTCTTCCGGCGTGGTCAGGTCGATACCCATGACCTCGAGCGCACCACCCCAGAACCGCTGGCCGCGATAGTATTCGTTCTTTTTCTCGAACTTGTTGACCATACGCAGAATGGTCAGCTTACCCGTGCACCATTCGATGGCGCGGATGGCTGTGGACGTCCAGGCATCATCAAACGAGTTGGCGTAGGTCAAGGTTCTACGGTCGTAGACTTCACCCTGATCCGCTGTCCCATCCACAATCGGGCCTGTCTTGGTCTCGTGCGTCGTTTCCGCCAATTCCTGGTCTTCCCGTTATTCGTATCGCGGCTGGTTTGGTCAGAACCCTTCCCCGAACTTGTCGTTCACCAGGGTCTCCAATGCATCAGCCAACGCCTCAGCATCCGGTCCGGACGTCTCGACGTCAATAGTCGTTCCGCGTGAGGCTGCCAACATCAAAAGGCCCATAATGCTGTCACCGGATGCAGAAAAACCATCCTTTGACACTTCGGCCTGCGCGTCAAAGCCCTCGACCACCTCAACCAGCTTGGCCGAAGCGCGGGCGTGCAAACCTTTTTCGTTAATGATTTTCAGGCTTCGATTGGTCATTCTTAGTCAATCCGGTCTTCTTGCAATGTCACATTTTGCGCATTGATGTATTTGCGTCCAGCCTCCATCGCCTGCCGCACGGCATCCGCGATGGGCAGGTGGCGGGTTTTAGCCAATTTAATCAACATAGGCAGATTTGCACCGTAAAGGATACGGCGATCCTGCGGCGCGCAGGCCCGCAAGCTCAGATTCGACGGGCTGCCGCCGAACAAGTCAGTCACGACAACCACGCCGTCCCCGGCATCGACACTGTCTGCCGCGGCGCAAATCTCTGCCTGCTTGGCCTCACGATCATGATCGGGCTCGATCGAAATCGCGACCAGACCGGGTTGTTTTCCAACCACATGCTGCATGGCGGCCAGGTATTCCTGCGCCAGTCCACCATGTGCTACGAGTACAATCCCGATCAATCCGGCCTCACATTCAACGATCGTCGTTCCATTTCGCGGTGCCTAATTGCCACTTGCTGCCCTTCCTCTGCAAGGGCCTTTGCAACCGCTTCTGCCATTGCCACCGATCTGTGTTGCCCTCCGGTACATCCGAAGGCCACGGATAGGTGCGCTTTGCCTTCAGCCCGGAAGGTTGGCAACAGAAGTTTCAGCAGATCAACCACCCGGTCGTAAAACGGCGCATAATTTGTATCCGTCTGAACATAGCGCGCCACATCCGGGTTTCGACCATCTTCAGCCCGCAGCTCGGGTCGCCAATAGGGATTGGCCAGAAACCGACAGTCGAACACCATGTCCAAGCCCCGCGGCAGACCGCGTTTATATGAGAAGGATTCGATGGCCACCGCCAGATGTCGTCCGCCCTGCGGGGCGAACCAACGCTCAACCTCTTCACGCAACTGATGAACGTTCAACGGGCTGGTATCGATCAGGATGTCAGCGATTTCGCGGATCGGGGCCAGCAATTCCTTTTCCTGTCGTACACCGGTTTCCGGGCTCGCATCGGTGGCCACAGGGTGCCGGCGACGGGTTTCCGAAAACCGCCGCAGCAACACATCGTCGCTGCAATCCAGATACAGCGTCGTCAGATCGACCTGCTCCATCCGCCGCAACTTGACGGCCAGTGCGATAAAACCGGTGGTCGAGAAATCACGGTTGCGCGCATCAATGCCCAATGCCATTGGTCTGTCGCTTTGCGGACCTTCCAGCAAGCGCATCAAAAGGCCCATCGGCAGGTTGTCGATGGCCTCAAAGCCCAGATCCTCAAGAACACGGATCGCCGTCGAACGGCCCGCGCCTGACGGGCCTGTCACCAGTACGATGCGTCGTTGTGTTGTCATGTACAGGGCCAATCCGGGTACACGCGCCCCATCTTCAACAATTGCATTAGTGCTGCGGCCAAATTTGGCACACCCGCCGCCCGAAGCAAGGGAACAGTTTGCCTCAGCACCACGGTTTTTACCGGCTCCGGCAAACGTGCCGGTTCGGTCTGATCAATGTCCACCACATAGCAGACCGGCACTGCCCCCACAGCCTGAGCGCGGAGCAAGCCGATGCCGCGCGCCTCAATCAATCCGCGCAGGTTTGGAGCAGCATCGGCCATGGCCTTTTCACCCTCCATTCGCAGCTCTATCCGATCATCGCCGACCAACCCTGCCCCAAGCGCCATCATCTGCAAGGCCAGCGCTGATTTCCCCGCCCCCGATCGCCCTAGGATCAGCGCGCCGCGCCCTTCAACGGCAACGCATGTGGCGTGAAGTATGGCGTTGTCTTGTTGTTGGATGTCCAATAAGGGCTGGTCGTTCATGTGTTTACACGGGTAGGCCCACGACAAAACGCGCGCCTTGCGGATCCGATGTGATGTCCGCCTCGGTCGGGCGGATATTCTCGGCCCAGATCACACCACCATGCGCTTCGACAATCTGTTTCGAAATTGCCAAACCAAGACCCGAGTTATTGCCGAAATGTTCGGCCGGGCGCTGCGAGTAGAACCGTTTGAAGATTTTGGTCAGCGCCTGCTCCGGTATGCCGGGACCTGTGTCTTCGACCACGACCAAAACCCGGTTTTCGCGCCGCCGCACCCAGACCCGGATGGCATCGCTTTCCTCGCAGAAAGAGATGGCGTTGGTGATCAGGTTGACGAAAACCTGCGCCAGACGCGCCTCGAGCCCGTTGATCGTGATCGATTGAGACGGCAAATCGGTGATATAGTCGATGCCTTTCGAGCGAGCATCTTCGCCCAAAAACTGGCTGATGTTGCCCAACAGTTTGAGCAGATCGAAGGGCTGTTCCTCTTCTTTAACCAGTTCGGCATCCAGACGGGACGCGTTCGAGATATCGCTGACCAAACGATCCAGGCGCCGCACATCATGCTCGATCACGCCCAACAGCTTTTCGCGCTGATCCTCGCGTTTGACCATGCGCAGGGTGCCCACCGCCGACTGCAGACTGGCCAGCGGGTTCTTGATCTCATGCGCCACATCCGCGGCGAACTGTTCGTTGGCGTCGATGCGGCTGTAGAGCGCCGTCACCATCCCGCGCAGCGCCCGACTGAGGCGTCCGATCTCATCCGGGCGGGCGGTGAGATCCGGGATGCGGATACGGCCCGGATTGACCCCTGCCCCTCGGTCCTTGCCCATTTCGGCAGCGGCGGCCAGATCGGCCAGCGGGTTGGCAATGGTCGAAGCCAGCACAAGACTAAGCCCGATCGACACCAGCAGCGCCACGACAAACATCTGAAGAATGCGTTCCTGTTCACGTCGGGCCAGCGCGTCGATTTCACCGGCAGGGCCGGCCATGGCCACGGCACCGACCGGCTCGCCATCCAGCAAGATCGGCGCTGCTCCTACGATAACGGTTTGTCCAACGTCATCCTGCACCGCCTGCACCTGCATCTGCCCCTGCAGCGCCTGCGGAATGATTTCTTGCACCCTTTGGGCAAGTGTCGGTGCGTCAGTGCTGGCACCACCCGCAAAAACCCGCGACAAGCCGGTCCAAACTGCATTCAACGCGTCGCTGATCAGTGTGCTGCCAGTCGGAACATCAGAATCAGACCTCAAAAGAACAGGCATCTGCGACGTCGCCGAGGCCCCACGCGTCCAGCCGATCAGAGTACCGCCACCATCATAGACAAAGACCTCACCCCCGTCAGGAAGGCTAAGGCCCGCAAGCGTGCCCTTCACATCCAGCGCCGCCGTCTCCGCCGGGCCTGCGGCTTGGTTCTGACGTAGCTGGGCCTCGAACACGTTGCTAACCAGTTGCGCGTCGCCAATCAGGTTGCGCGCGGTCTGCTGGACCTGTTCTTCCCGGGAATCGTCGAGATACAGCAAACCGGTGACAAGGATCACCAGCGCGATCAGGTTGAAAGTGATGATCTTCCGCGCCAGCGGCGACCCACGCAACGAAAACAGGTTGCGGCGGCGGCGCGAAGCGCGCAGCTCGGCCGACTCCGGGTCTTGCGGGATGACCCAGTCATCCCCAAGAACGACGTCACCGTCCCGTACTTCGATGGCTTGTTCCGTATCGCGCACCAGATCCGGTCACCCTTTTACAGCGGCTACGCTTATTCTTCGTTATATCTGTATCCGATGCCGTACAGCGTTTCGATGGCCGAAAACTCGGGATCTGCTGCGCGCATCTTTTTCCGCAACCGTTTGATATGGCTGTCGATGGTCCGGTCATCCACATAGACCTGATCGTCATAGGCCACGTCCATCAGCTGATCACGGCTTTTGACGAAACCCGGACGCTGCGCCAGCGCCTGCAGCAACAGGAACTCGGTGACAGTCAACGAGACGTCCGCGCCCTTCCAACTGACCGCGTGACGCAACGGGTCCATACGCAGATCGCCCCGCTCCATCACCTTGGTGTCGCCGGTATTCGCATTTGTCACGTCGCCCGAGGTCGCCTCCTGACGGCGCAGCAGCGCGCGGATGCGTTCGACCAGCAAACGCTGCGAGAACGGCTTTTTCACATAGTCGTCCGCGCCCATACGCAAGCCAAGCACTTCGTCGATCTCATCATCTTTCGAGGTCAGAAAGATCACCGGCATCTGGGTTTTCTGCCGCAACCGTTGCAGCAGATCCATGCCGTCCATCCGTGGCATCTTGATATCCAGCACGGCCATATCGGGCAGTTTCTTGTTGAATGCATCCAGGGCCGCCTGGCCGTCATTATAGGTTTCGACCTCGAATCCTTCGGCTTCGAGCGTCATGGATACGGACGTCAGAATGTTTCTGTCGTCGTCCACCAGTGCAATCTTTGACATCGGGATTACCCCTATTCCTGCTCACTCATGCAATATTTCGCTTATTAGTAAGGCATCTTTGTCGGTTTTATGGCCGCGAATCAATCCGTATCTGCGAATCGCGTGTTTCTTGTCACACAGTTGCGGCAAAAAAGCCGTTAATCCGCACAGAAAAGCGCCTTGATTTCCGACAGGAAATTCCTGATGGCGCTAAACCTGACCTTGGTTGCGCTAACTGCGCCAAACCGTCCTGTTCATGCCCCAAACGACCGTGATAAGAGGCGCCCAGCCGCCGGACTTTCCCGGCACGAATGCCCCAAGAGCGCCCGTGGCCTAACAGCCGCAGCGCCGCCACAGGAGAAGACACACATGACATCTGGACGGGTTAACCCGCAATTCCGCCTCGAAGATCAGGGCATCGAGGGTCTGGGCAATGTCTATTACAACTTCATGGAACCGGCGCTGATCGAAGAGGCGCTGAAGCGCGGCGAAGGCACATTGGGCAATGGCGGGGCTTTCCTAGTCACCACCGGCAAGTTCACCGGTCGCTCGCCCAAGGACAAGCACGTCGTCAAAACCGAGAGCGTTGTCGACACTATCTGGTGGGAAAACAACGCCGAGATGAGCCCCGAGGGCTTTGACGCGCTGTACGAAGACATGCTGGCCCACATGAAAGGCCGCGACTACTTTGTGCAGGACCTCGTCGGTGGAGCCGATCCGGCCTACTCGATCAACGTGCGCATGGTCACCGAACTGGCGTGGCACAACCTGTTCATCCGTCACCTGCTGCGCCGTCCGGATCGTGAAGATCTGAACGAGTTCATCGCTGACTTCACCATCATCAACTGCCCCAGCTTCCAGGCCGATCCGGCCAAGCATGGCTGCCGCAGCGAGACGGTGATCGCGCTGAACTTTGATCGCAAGATGATCCTGATCGGCGGTACCGAGTATGCCGGCGAGAACAAGAAATCCGTCTTCACCCTGCTGAACTACATGCTGCCGGAAAAAGGCGTGATGCCGATGCACTGCTCGGCCAACCACGCTGTGGGCAACCCCGTCGATACGGCAGTGTTCTTCGGCCTGTCCGGCACCGGCAAGACAACCCTGTCCGCCGACCCGGCGCGCACCCTGATCGGTGACGATGAACATGGCTGGTCGGATCGTGGCACCTTCAACTTCGAAGGCGGCTGCTATGCCAAGACCATCAACCTGAACGCCGAGGCCGAGCCGGAGATCTACGCGACCACCAGCAAGTTCGGCACCGTGATCGAGAACATGGTCTTCGATCCCGAAACCAAGGAACTGGATTTCGACGACGACTCGCTGACCGCGAACATGCGCTGCGCCTACCCGCTCGAGTATATCTCGAACGCGTCCAGCAGCGCCCTGGGTGGTCACCCCAAGAACATCATCATGCTGACCTGTGATGCGTTTGGTGTTCTGCCTCCGATCGCACGGCTGACCCCGGCGCAGGCGATGTATCACTTCTTGTCCGGCTTCACCTCGAAGGTCGCCGGAACCGAGCGTGGTATTACTGAGCCGCAGCCGACCTTCTCGACCTGCTTTGGCGCGCCCTTCATGCCGCGCCGCCCCGAGGCCTATGGCAACCTGCTGCGCGACAAGATCGCTCAGCACGGCGCGACCTGCTGGCTAGTGAACACTGGATGGACCGGCGGCGCCTATGGCGTTGGTTCGCGGATGCCGATCAAGGCCACGCGCGCCCTGCTCACAGCTGCACTGGACGGATCGTTGCGCGACGCCGAGTTCCGCAAAGACGCGAACTTCGGCTTTGACGTGCCGGTTTCTGTACCCGGCGTGGCCGAGGTTCTGCTGGACCCGCGGCGCACCTGGGACGATCAGGGCGCGTTCGACAAACAGGCCGAGAAACTGGTTCAGATGTTCGCGGAGAACTTCGAGCAGTACCTGCCGTTCATCGATGAAGACATCAAAGCCGTCGCAATCGGCTAAACGAAGAAGGGGGCGGGTTTGCCCCCTTTTTCTTTGAGCTTCTTCACTGCGATGTGATCATCCTATGATTGTATTGCGCACAGATCGGTTACAAATCCGTTGCTCGTGAAAGTTTCCTGGGGTATTTGATGACGTCATTATGACGAAAAAGTCCGGCGCAATTTTGCACCGGACCCAACTTGAAAAGACCTAGGGGAAGCTCAAGCAGACTATCACATCAGCAAATTGAGCAACCTAATCAGATACGTAGTGTATTACAAAGGGGATAAGTGTCAAGGTGAGACGTACTGAAAACACTCAGATCAGTACGTCAAATTTCGTCGCAGGAACGCGACCGACGGCACTTAAAAGCGATGGGTAAAATATGACCGAAATCTCGAAACTGACTGAACTGCGCAAGCTGATGCAAAGCATGGAGCGCACACTGGGGCTGGAGCAACTGTCTCCGGTTGAGCGTGATATCTATTATGCTGCTGAAGAGCTGTCCAAAGCCGACATAGAGGTGCGCACTTTTGGACTGATCGAACACACACTTGTTCAGAGCGTCTCGCGCCCGACTTTCTTTCGCGCGCTGAAATCGCTGGTGCAAAAGGGCTATCTGTCTCAAAGCGGCAGCGCCAACCGGGGCCGGTATATCGTTCATGCCCCCAAGTGATGCCTTGAACCTGCGCACAGGTAGCTGATGATCGACGCGCGCAGGTGGGCTACTGACACATTCTGGGCCTCGTTGGCCTATGTCGTTGCATCGTACCTGACGTTTCAGGTGCTGATGCCGCTACAGAATGTGTTCTTTCCGGAATATCCCAGTCGGGCCAGCTTGCTGTTCCTGCCACATGGTGTGCGGGTTCTGTCAGCGTGGCTTTTGGGGTGGCGGGCGATCTTTGCTCTGCTGCCCGGTGTTTTTCTGGTCTTTGCCTTTCTCGGTGGCAGTGACGTCTTCCTGCCAAGCCGGTTGATGGCAATCACCATAGCCGTCACCACGGTGCCAGCGGTTTTTTATCTGTGCAAATGGGCCGGATGGGATCTGTTCCCCCGACCTGATCGCAAACCCTGCTGGTCCTGCGTCATGGGGGTTGGGATCATTACGTCCTTCCTTGTTTCAGGCCTGACCAATCTGGCCTTCGGCAGCGCAAGCGTGGAATACGTCGCCTTTCTGATTGGCGACATCTCGGGTCTGTTCTTCCTGATGTTGGGTCTGTACTTCACTTTCCGGTTCGCCGACCGCCACAGCTAACCCAGCAGCCCGCGCCGCAACAGGTTCACACCCGCAATCAGAAGCACCAGCAGAGTCACTTTGCGAAACACAGCCTGATCAATGCGTGACTGCAACCCCAGCCCGATCCACATCCCCGCTAGTGCTGGAAAGATCAGGATCGCCGAAAACGGCACCGTCTCGGCCCGCAGAATACCCGAGCCCAGATGCGCCACCATCAGCGCCACCGCACCTAAGCCATAGATCACCCCCTGCACCCGCATTTGCACCGTCTTGGGCGTGTTCAGCGCAGTCAGATAGGCAACAGTCGGCGGACCCCAGATACCGGACATGCCGCCGATAAACCCGGCGACCGCGCCGATCACGACCTCGATCCGTGCAGAGGGCTTGCCAAGCGAAAGCTGTACCCCCAACACCTGTATCAGCGCAAAGAACGTGACCGGAATGCCGATCATCAGCAAAAAGGTTCGGGCAGGAACGGCGCTGACCAGCTGGGCGCCTAGAAGCAAGAACACAAGTCCGACCACCAGAAAGATCCGGAACTGCTTGATTGCGGAAATGGCGGCAGGGACGCCCTCTCGCAGGGCCTGTACGCTATTGGTCACCAAAGTAGGCAGGATCAGCCCCGCAATCGCCAGGTCGGGCGACAGGAACATGCTGAGCCCGGACACCAAAACCATTGGCATGGCAAACCCGACCATGCCTTTCACCCACCCCGCTACAAAGGCGACGACCAGAGCCAGCATCAGATCTTGCGGAGTGAGTAACGAAAACAGCGTCATACGCCCGTGATATCACTCTTGACCGGCGCTGCACCGCAAAATCGTCAAAGCAATTTTCGAACTATTTAGCCGCAGTTCACGTATTTTTGTTGCGCTGCACGTGCAGCATGATATGACCGGACGACACCAGAGAAGGACCCGATTCATGGCCCATGACGGACAGGATATGACCCAGATGACGACATCCGCTGTTTTGCCCGAGCTTCTGACGTTGACCCGTGCTGCTTTGCCCGCAGTTGAAACCGTGTTCGAACGCGCCCGCGAAGCGGTCCGTGAGATGGTCACTGCGGATGGCCGGATCTCTGGCGCACTGATCGAGGCGAACCAAACCGCCGCGCATGGTCTGGCCTGGCTGGCGACGTACAACCAATCTCTGCAACAGATGCAACGCTGGGCCGATGCTTTGGAAGCAGACGGCAAGTTTGGTGAGTTGGAGCAGCTGCTGCACCAGATCGCTTTTGGTGAATACCTGCATCAGGTCGCAGGTGGCATTCCGATGAACCAGGGTGAGGTCGTGCGGCTGCAGGATATGGGCCTTGGCTGGGACGCGCTGTCGGGCTTCCAAAGCTCCGAAATTCAGACGTTGATGGCGCAGGCGAATTCTCAGGCAGCCCGTACGCGTCTGGTGGTCCTGATGGAGGATCAGGCCGGCGCCACCATGTTCGGTGCCTCGGGTCTGGATGAAGAGCTGGAAATGATCCGCGACCAATTCCGCCGCTACGCGCAGGAAAAGGTCGAGCCAAACGCCCACGAATGGCACCTCAAAGACGAGCTGATCCCGATCGAGATCATCGAAGAACTGGCCGAAATGGGTGTTTTCGGTCTGACCATCCCCGAAGAGTTCGGCGGCTTCGGCCTGTCCAAAGCCTCGATGTGCGTGGTGTCCGAGGAACTGTCGCGCGGCTATATCGGCGTGGGTTCGCTGGGCACCCGGTCCGAGATCGCGGCCGAGCTGATCATCGCAGGCGGTACCGACGAACAAAAAGCCAACTGGCTGCCGAAACTGGCCAGCGCGGAAATCCTGCCGACCGCCGTGTTCACCGAACCCAACACCGGATCGGACCTTGGCAGCCTGCGTACCCGCGCGGTCAAAAACGCGGATGGCGACTATGAGATCACCGGCAACAAGACATGGATCACCCATGCGGCGCGCACCCATGTGATGACCCTACTGGCCCGCACCAACCCGGACACCACCGACCACCGTGGCCTGTCGATGTTTCTGGCCGAGAAAACACCGGGCACCGATGAGAACCCTTTCCCCACCCCCGGCATGACCGGTGGCGAGATCGAGGTTCTGGGCTATCGCGGCATGAAGGAATACGAACTGGGCTTTGACGGCTTTAAGGTCAAAGGCGAGAACCTTCTGGGCGGCGAAGAAGGCAAGGGCTTCAAGCAGCTGATGGAGACCTTCGAATCCGCCCGTATCCAAACTGCCGCGCGCGCCATCGGCGTAGCGCAAAGCGCGTTGGATATCGCCATGCAATACGCGCAGGATCGCAAACAATTCGGCAAATCTCTCATCAACTTCCCCCGCGTGTCGGGCAAACTGGCAATGATGGCGGTTGAGATCATGATCGCACGCCAGCTGACCTATTTCTCGGCCTGGGAAAAGGATCACGGCCAGCGGTGTGACCTTGAGGCCGGCATGGCCAAGCTGCTGGGCGCGCGTGTGGCATGGGCGGCTGCGGATAACGGTCTGCAGATCCATGGTGGCAACGGCTTTGCGCTGGAATACAAAATCAGCCGCGTCCTGTGCGACGCGCGCATTCTGAATATTTTCGAAGGGGCTGCCGAAATTCAGGCACAGGTTATCGCTCGGCGTCTGCTCGGGTGACCGAATTCGGCATTCCTGTTTCCCCGACTGACCCGGCCTTAGCGCCGGGTCTTTTTCTGTCTGGCACCGGTTATGATCCGCCGATACGCGAACTTCCCCTTTGATCTCAGGCAGCAACCCGGTTACAGCACCCTGCGCTTGGAAAGGAACGGCACCCGGAATGACCAGACGACTTTTCGCACTTTGGGCGATCCTTGCAGCCCTTGCCCTAAGCGGTTGCGCCAAGACACAGCCGACTGCCACACAGAACGATATCGACGATCTGGCGCAGGCCATTCAGTCCCTCGACCCAAACGTCGATCCAGTCGAGGCGCAAACGGCGGCCGCAATCGCCTATACCTACTCGCAGCAGTTGAAACAGCAGTGGAACGTCACCGACACGGCCATCATTCACAACGCCAAGGTCATCAACGGCTTTCGCGAAAAGGGCTTGTGTAACGACTGGGCGCAGGCCATGACCACACGGCTGCGTCAGGAAAACTTCCGTACGCTGGACCTGCACTGGGCCACATCCCCGCCGACTCAGTTCCGGATTATCCACCATTCGGCCCTGATCAGCGCCAAGGGGGACTCGATGTATGACGGGATCATCCTTGATCCATGGCGCGCCAGTGGCGCGTTAACATGGGCACCTGTACGAGAGGATACCAAGTACAACTGGCGCCCCCGTCTGGACGTGCGGGAAGAACTGATCAGCGGCGAGCTTCCGTACTAACCGTTTCGCCAACCGCTTAGTTGAGCTAAGACCGACCCATGACACGCCTGATCCTGACCCTGCCCCTGCTGGCCCTGTTCCAATGCGACAAGGATGAGACGGTCGCCGCATATGGCGCGGGCGACCGAACGTGGGCGCTGCAAGAGATCGACGGCCAGCCTTACGAGGCCAGTGCCCTGCTGCGTTTTCCCGAGGCAGGAAAGATCGAAGGCAACGCCCCCTGCAACAGCTATAGCGGCACTCTGAATGCGCCCTACCCGTGGTTTGAGGTCACAGACCTTGTCGCCACCCGCGCCGCTTGTGCCGGGCTTGAGGCCGAAGGTTTCTATTTCGCCGCCCTCATGGCCATGAGCCAGTCCGAAGTGTCAGGCGATGTGCTGATCCTGCGCAACGATGACGGGCATGAGATGGTGTTTACAGCCGTCGAGTGAACCGGTTCACAAACCGCGCCCGCGCCTCAGGCAGCGGATGGTGGCCCAGCGAGGGCGCAACCCTGTGTTCCAGAAAATACCCGGTTGTCTTCAAAGCATCGGCAATTTCGGCGTCCGGCGCGGCCCCTTCGCCACGCAAACAGGGCGGCAACGGCAACAGCTTGTCCGCCCATTCCCCCGCGCCTTGGGCGCTGACGGCTCGGCCGGTCTTGGGTGAGACATAGACCAGCCCCTCAGTCGCCCCTGTCACCGCACAGGCGGACAGGTCCAGTCCAAAGCCCAGTTCCTCAAGCAGTGCCAATTCCCAGCGCAGATAGGCTAGCGGCCAAATCTCGTCCTGCCCCAACAGGTCCATCAACTGTTCGGTCTGTTTGTATATGGCCGGATGCGGCTCACGCTCGGGCAGGCAGAACGACAGCAACGACACCACCGCGTTCAACCCGGCCAGTGCCAGCCGCCCCGAAAACGCCGCCGCCGCCCGCGACCGCAGGGGTTCCACCTGAAACGTCCCGATATGCTCCTCAAGCCGCGCGCGCCAGAGCACATCCAGCTGCGCGCCGGGCTGCAGGATCGGAGCAATCTTACGGCTGGTCCCACCGCGCACGACACCAGCATGACGACCGTGGCCCTCGGTAAAGACCTCAATGATCGCCGCTGTCTCACCGTGTCGGCGAGAGGTCAGAAGTATGCCGTGGTCGCGCCAATCCAAGAATGGCTCCGTTAAATCATTGGTTCAGTGCGCAGAAAATCTTAAGGCCGTTGCGCGCGCAAGGTACAAACCGGCTTCAATGCCCGAACGCTTGCGGCAATTTGTGAAACGCCGAACACAATTGCGGTTAGAGGTCGTTCCAGCAACACGGCGAAAAACACATTGCACGCGACGAACTCGCACATTAATGTTCACTTTATGTTCTAAAAATCAGGATTCAAAAAATGTCTCTGAATTACGTAATGATCGGTTCAAACGATGTCGCTAACGCCCGCACATTCTATGACGCGGTTGTGCCCCTAATCGGCGGTAAGGTCATCGCGGAATACATGCCCCACGCAGTGTGCTATGAACTGCGCGGCGGAGGAAGCATGTGGGTCGCTACGCCATTCAATCAAGAAGCTGCAACAGTAGGAAATGGCAACATGGTCGGATTGTTGTGCCAGAGCGAAGCCGAAGTTCGAGAAGCGCATGAAACTGCTCTTGCCAATGGCGGTACAAACGAAGGTGACCCAGGCGCACGCCCCCAATATGGCCCAAACTTTTATGGTGCCTACGCCCGCGACCCTGACGGAAACAAAATGAGCTTTGTTTTTCTCGGTGAAGACGGTTAACGACAAGCGAACCGGGCTGTAGGTGCCTACTCCAACCCCTCTTCGCCCAACAGGTGCCGCCCCTGCCGATCCTCGACCTCGATCACCCAGAGGTCGGGGTCAAAGCTGCGCTGGCGTTCGATGGCGGTGTCCACATCCGCCTCTGCCCCGCTGGACAGTTCGACCCATTTGCGTTCACCACTCATCAGGTCAAAGCTGCGCTGGAAGGCCACTGCCTCACCGTTCAAAGTATTCAGTTTGACTAACACTGCCCCTGCTGTGTCGTCGCCATGGGCCACTACAAAGGCCGGGATTTCCTGAAATCGAAGCCGCGCCAGATAGGCGTGGACCCAGAATTCAGCCGTCAGGCGCGTCATGCGTTGCCGTCTTTGAAATCCAGCCCCATTTCCGAATAGCGCTCGGATTCCTCCAGCCAGTTGGGCCGGACTTTGACCTGAAGGAACAGGTGTACCTTGCGGTCAAGGAACTCTTCCAACTCGGCACGTGCCGCTTGGCTGACGGCCTTGATCGTCTCACCACGTTTGCCCAGAACGATGCCTTTGTGACCGTCGCGCATAACGTAGATCACCTGGTCGATCTTGGCCGAGCCGTCTTTGCGTTCTTCCCAGTTCTCGGTCTCGACGGTCAGTTGGTATGGCAATTCCTGATGCAGGCGCAGGGTCAGCTTCTCGCGCGTCATTTCCGCAGCGATCATGCGCAAAGGCAGATCGGCGATCTGGTCCTCAGGGTATAACCACGGGCCTTCTGGCAGTTTCGCCGCAAGCCACGCGCGCAGATCGTCAACGCCATAGCCTTTTTCAGCAGAAATCATGAAGGTTTCGGCAAACGGATAGCGTGCGTTCAGGTCGCTGGTCAGGGCCAGAAGCTTCTCGCTTGGTACTTTGTCAATCTTGTTGATCGCCAGCGCGATGGTGCGGCCCTGCCCGATCTCTTCCAGACCTTCAAGGATGCGTTCAACCCCTTCGGTGATCCCACGATGCGCCTCAACCATCAGCACAACAACATCGGCATCCGCTGCCCCGCCCCACGCGGCGGCGACCATGGCGCGGTCCAGACGTCTGCGGGGCTTGAAGAGGCCCGGCGTGTCCACAAAGACCAGCTGCGCGTCGCCTTCCATTGCGACACCGCGGATACGAGCACGCGTGGTCTGCACCTTATGTGTCACGATCGAGACCTTGGCCCCGACCATGCGGTTCAAAAGGGTGGATTTGCCTGCGTTGGGCTCTCCGATCAGGGCGATAAATCCGGCGCGTGTGGTCATGTGTCCTGCGATCCTGTTTGCAAGTGCGCATCCCTATAGCAGAAAGGCCCGGCGGGCCAGAGGGATTTGTCGCATTGCCGCCATGCGGTTACGGTGGCAGAACCCGGTCATGCCGCGCCAGACCCAGCCAGGCAATTCTTCTTCTGTGAGGCAACCATGAAACGTCGAGAGTTTCTTTTAGGTACCGGCGCCGCCGCCGGTGCGTTGGGCTTGGGTAGTTTTGGTTTGGCCGCGGGGCCGCAGGAACTGGTTGTTCAACCCGCCAGCTTTGCTTTGCGAGATCAAGTGACCACTGGCATGATCAGCCTGTCGCCTGATGCGCCGCCCCCTGTGCTTTATGGCAAAAAGGGTGAGCCGATGCGCCTTCCAGTGCGCAATTCCCTGCCCGATTATACCGCGATGCACTGGCATGGGCTGCGCATTCCCAACGGAATGGACGGCGTGCCCTACTTGACCCAGATGCCGATCGGGCCAGATGAAGTGTTTGACTATCTGTTCACGCCTCCGGATGCGGGCACGTATTGGTATCACCCTCATTGCATGACGATGGAGCAGATGGCCCATGGCCTTACCGGTGTGATGGTGATTGCCGAAGCCGAAGACCCCGGTTTTAACAGCGAGCAGGTGGTCAACCTTCGCGATTTTCGGCTGTATGAGGACGGATCATTCCTACCTGCCTATACCGCACGCGGGGCAGCGCGAGCGGGCACGTTCGGCAATGTGCAGACGGCAAACTGGCTGGATAAGCCAGTCTACGATCATACGACAGGCGGTCTGGTGCGATTGCGGGTGGTCAACACGGACACGACCCGCATCTACAAAATCCATTTGCAGGGTGCCGAGGCCCGGATCATTGCTTGGGACGGTCACCCGGTTGAAACAGAAGTGCCAATGCCCAGCGCCGAAGCTCCGCTGTTGATTGGTCCGGGTCAGCGAGTGGATTTCGCAGTACAGATGCCTTCGAGTGAAGGGCAAACGCTAGACCTCATGGCAAAGTTTCCAGGTCAGCCGCATCGCGCGATGACCAGTTTGCGGGCGGTCGGGGCGTCTGTGGCACGTGAACTACGCGCGCTGCGTCCCCTGCCGATAAACCCGGTGGCTAAACCCGATCTGAGCACGGCGGAACTGCATGAGTTTGTCTTCGGCTGGACGCCCGAAGGGGGTGAACCGACCAACGGGTTCTGTGGCTCGCTGGGTTACAATTTTTGGTCCATCAACCGGACCCCATGGCCCGGTGACGCGGCACAGGGTGTTGGCCCGCTGGCAACGCTGGAGATGGGCAAAAGCTATGTCTTGCGTTTGCGCAATGAGTCGCCAAACCTGCATCCGATCCATCTGCACGGGTTGGCCTTTGTGCCGC
This sequence comes from Ruegeria sp. ABF4_144, assembly GCF_056160045.1. Lineage (NCBI taxonomy): Bacteria > Pseudomonadati > Pseudomonadota > Alphaproteobacteria > Rhodobacterales > Roseobacteraceae > Ruegeria > Ruegeria sp. ABF4_144. The sequence continues at coordinate 552,351 of NZ_JBSWWK010000001.1, read as the reverse complement.
TGAAATCAAACTTGCGCAACTTGCCGCCTTTGATGACTGACACAATGCTGCTGCTGAAGGATGAAGTGGTAGACATCGGTCTGGTCGCAGACAATCGCGGCGATTGGGCATTCCATTGCCATGTGATTGAGCATCAGAAAACCGGCTTGACCGGGTTCATTCGGGTGGTTTGAGGGTCGAATTGGCTACGCCAATCCGACTGGAAGGGAGCCAGCTCCTCGCCCGGGACACTTTCGGCCAGATTAAGAAGATCCCGTGGAGAACCGGGGCTGTTACTTCGGCAGGCTTTCAAGCAAAGCCTTGGCCGCAGCTTGTTCGGCCTGACGTTTTGATCCTGCGGTGGCTTGCGCCTCTGTTCCGTCCTGCAGGCGGGCGGCGATGGTAAAAACTGGGGCGTGGTCCGGGCCGCTGCGCTTGACCTCAACATAGCTGGGCGGCTTCTGGCCCCGGGCCTGCGCCCACTCCTGAAGCGAGGTTTTGGCGTCACGGGCATCGGCCTCGACCTTGTGGATACGGTCACCCCAAAGCGCCAGGATCACGTCACGCGCGGCCTCAAACCCGGCATCGCGGTAGATCGCGGCGATGACGGCCTCCATCGCGTCGCCCAGCAGGGCCTGTTTACGTCGACCGCCGGACAGCATCTCGGACCGGCCCAGTTTCAACACAGCGCCCAGATCGATCTGACGAGCGACGTCGGCGCAGGCCTCTTTGCGTACCAGCGCATTGAAACGGGGGGCGAGCTGCCCTTCGGACGCGTTCTTGTCGGCCTCAAGCAGCGCGGTGGCCATGACAAGGCCGAGTACCCGATCACCCAGAAACTCGAGCCGTTGGTTGTCAGGCCGGGTGGACGACGAAACTGACCCGTGCGTCAACGCGCGCACCAGAAGTTCAGGGGTGGCGAATTCATACCCCAATCGCTGCTGAAACGCTTTTATATCGGCCGAGAGTTTCAATTGACCGCCTTGAAGAACCGGTCGCTGCGCCATGTCCAGAAGAACAGCATTGAACGGCCTGCAGACGAGAACATGATCCGGTCGGCCCGACCAATCAGGTTTTCATAGGGCACATAGCCAACACCACCCGCAGAGAGCGGCAAGCGGCTATCGCTGGAATTATCCCGATTGTCGCCCATGAAGAAATAGTGGCCTTCGGGCACGGTATAAATGCCGGTGTTGTCGGACGCCTGATTGCCGATGTTCAGCACATCGTAAGTGACCCCATTCGGCAGGGTTTCGATCGAACGGGATTTTTCGCATGCACCGCCAACGCCCACCGGTCCGTTTTCGCAGCGCGGACGCAGACGTTGCGGACCTTGTGGCGCTGCCGTTTCGGTGAAAACGCCATCGGGTTCTTGCGGAACCGGGGTGCCGTTCAGGATGATCTGACCTTCGCGGATCTGGATCCGGTCACCCGGCATACCGATCAGGCGTTTGATATAGTCGCGCCCGGTGGCAGGGTGGCGAAAGACGATTACGTCGCCGCGCACCGGGTCTCCACCGAGAAAGCGGGTGTTTTCGTCCCCCTGCATCCAGCCACAGATGTCCTCGGCGTCGATATCCAGACCGACGCGAGGAATGATCAGGCTGGGGCACGAAGCGTAAGAGTAGCCATAGGCCATCTTGTTGACGAACAGGAAATCTCCGATCAGCAGGGTCTGCTTCATCGACCCAGAGGGGATCCAGAACGGCTGAAAGAACAGAGTGCGGAAAACGCCCGCGATCAGCAGGGCATAGACGATAGTTTTGATCGTCTCCCACACGGGATTTCCGGTTTTCACGTCCTCGGCCATAATGCTCTCCGGTCCTTGCGTTGTTGGGTGCTACATGCGGGGCCAAAGGGGGCAAGTCAAGGCTGCGCGCCCTGATCTTGAACAGGCCGCGCTTCGATCACCACGAAGGCCTGCGCCCAGGGGTGGTCGTCGGTCAGGGTGACGTGGATAATCGCGTCGTGCCCTTCAGGCGTCATCTCTTTCAGACGCTCGGCCGCCCAGCCGGTGACATGCATGACCGGCTGGCCGGTACGTAGGTTGGTGACCGCCATGTCCTTCCACGCGATGCCCATGCGCAGACCAGTGCCCAGCGCCTTGGAGCACGCCTCTTTCGCGGCCCAACGCTTGGCGTAGGTGCCCGCCGTGTCGGCACGGCGTTCGGCCTTACGCTGTTCTATGTCAGTGAAGACACGATTTCGGAACCGGTCGCCGAACCGATCAAGCGTGCCTTGAATGCGGTCGATATTGGCAAGGTCCGTGCCGATTCCGAGGATCATGCGCTTTGGTTCTTTTTCAGATACATCGCAAAGCCCCTTTTGACGCCAAGCATGAAGGCGTATCGGCACAAAACGAATGAGATCAAACCGACAACAAGGATCTGGACGGCATAGCGTATCAGCACTGTGCTGTCGGACATAATCGTCCAAAGACCCAACACGAAGACCTGAAACAGGAAGAGCGTCAGAACGATACCAAGCCCGGTCAAAACCATCTTTCTGGCCATGACCCAACTTTTGAACGAAGGGTCGCAGTGCTTACCGCTCCGGCCGGCCGAAACCCCATATATGAACGCCGACACAACAAGCGCAAAACTCATGGGCATGAGGGGGAAAGGCAGATCAAAGTCGACCATGCGCCTGACGATGGAAAAGACCACCAAAACGGCAAAGACAAGACCAACGTAAGTGACGTGGTCAAGCTTTACAGTGGCTTCTGTCGGGGGGGCAGGAATCTCTCGTGTCATTGTGCCCGCGCCTCGTCCATCAGGCGGCGCATCTCGGCAATGGCCGGGGTGAGGCCGCGAAAGATCGACTCGCCGATCAAAAAGTGGCCGATATTCAGCTCACGCACCTCGGGAAAGGCTGCAATGGGTTTCACCGTGTCGTAAGTTAGGCCATGGCCGGCGTGCACCTCGAGCCCCAGTGAATGTGCATAGGCGGACATTTCACGCAGGCCTTCAAGCTCGCGCGCGGCCTCGTCCGTGCGGCCTTCGGCATGGGCGTCGCAATAGGCACCGGTGTGCAGCTCAATCACCTCGGCTCCGATGCGGTGGGCAGCTTCGATCTGGCGTTGATCGGCGGCGATGAAGATGGACACACGGCAGCCTGCGTTACGAAGCGGCGCGATGTAATGGGCCAGCTTGTTTTCCTCGCGCGCGACCTCAAGCCCGCCTTCGGTGGTGCGTTCCTCACGCTTTTCGGGGACGATGCAGACAGCGTGCGGTTTGTGGCGCAAAGCGATCTGCTGCATCTCCAGCGTGGCCGCCATTTCAAAGTTTAGCGGAACCGACAGCACCGCCATCAACCCGTCGATATCGGCGTCCGAGATATGGCGACGGTCCTCACGCAGATGGGCGGTGATACCGTCTGCCCCGGCCTCTTCGGCCAATTTGGCGGCGCGTAACGGATCTGGATAGGCACCGCCGCGGGCGTTACGCACCGTGGCCACGTGATCGATATTCACACCCAAACGCAGGTGGTTGTCAGACATCGCTTATTTCCTTTTCCGAATTCCGGTCCGAGCCTACAGGGTTTGCAACAGGTGCGGCCAGCTTGGATTCGGCCAACCGTTTGATTTCCTCGAACTTCGCCTTGATCCGGGCGCGGCGGCGCTGTTGGTAGGTGCGAACCACCGGCAGGCTGAGATAGTAGCAAATGACCCCCGCCAGAAGCCCTGGCAAGATGCCCCCTATCAGATAAGGAAAAAACACCTCGTCGTAGAACACCGCGAGGCCACGCCAATCGGCAACGCGGTCGGTGAACAAAGCCATGAAGTTGTTCTTCAGGTCGCTCAACGCCTTGAAAAAGCTATCCATCAGGCCGTGGGTTTCGCCTTCGTCGAAATCGTCGCCCAGCAGGTAGTTCCCGGTTTGAAGGCAGACAACCCCAATGGGTACATAGGTCAGTGGGTTTCCGAAAAACGTACCGCTGAGCGATGCCAGCAAGTTGCCGTTGATGAGGCGGCTGATCAGGGCCGCGATAACGAAATGGAACCCGTAAAAAGGCGTGAAGGCGGTAAACACACCCGCCCCGACACCACGCGCGATACGTTCAGGTGAATCCGGCAACCGCCGGATACGGTGTTTGACGTAATGAAAGGCGCGGGTCCAGCCGCCGCGCGGATAGACAAACTCCGAAGCAATCCGAATGGGCGAGCGTCGATCTCGGCGCTTGAAAACCACTCCTGATCACCCCTTCTCAGCCAGCCGCAACGGCGGTTTTTTCCCGATCCCGATGCCGTTCAACCGCAGCAACGTCGCTTTCAGCCTCAAGCATCAACATAAGCGAATGCAGCTGTTCAAGGTCTCGCAGCTCGACACTGATCAGCAGACGGTAAAAATCCGGTTTGCGATCAACGAATTCCAGGTTCGAGATATTGGCCTTTTTCTCGCCGATCAATGTGCAAATACGCCCCAGTACCCCAGCGTCATTGCCGATGGTCAAATCCAGTGTAACGCCATAAGCTGCCGGGTGGGTGCCTGAATGCCAGTGCAGATCGACCCAGCGGTCAGGTTCGCTTTCGTACTCGGACAGACGGTCACAGTCGATTGCATGAACAACCACGCCCTTACCGCGAAACGTAATGCCGACGATGCGTTCCCCCGGCAGAGGCTGGCAGCAGGGCGCACGATCAAACTTTTGCCCCGGCTCCAAGCCGATTACCGCACGGCGCGGGGAAATCGCGTCGCCCTCGTCCTGTGTTAGTTCTGGGTAAACCGCGCTAACCACCTCATGCGCGGTCAGTTCAGCGCTGCCTAGGCGGGCCAGCAACTCGTGCCGGTCTTTCAGACGCAAGTGCTTGGCGGCGGTGTCCAGCGCCTTGTCCGTAGCCTTGCGACCGACGTGATCAAATCCCGATCGCGCCAATTCTTTGCCCAGCTTGATGAACCGCTCGCGGTCCACCTCGCGCAGGGCGCGGCGGATGGATGTACGGGCCTTGCCGGTGACAGCGATTTCAAGCCATGTGACCTGCGGGGTTTGGCCGTCAGCGGTGATGATATCCACCGATTGCCCATTCTTGATCCGGGTCCACAGCGGCACACGGATGCCGTCGACTTTGGCCCCGACGCACGCGTGACCGATGCGAGTGTGGATGGCGTAGGCGAAGTCAATTGGCGTTGCGCCACGGGGCAGCTTCACAACATCCCCCTTGGGGGTGAAGCAGAACACCTGATCCGAATACATCTCGAGCTTGACGGCTTCGAGGAAATCCTCGTGGTCGTCCTCGCTGTCGAACTGCTCGGTCAGGTTGGCAATCCACTTGGCCGGATCGACCGCGAACGGGTTTTCCGAACGCACACCGTCGCGGTACGACCAATGCGCAGCAACGCCGGTTTCGGCAACATCATGCATCTGGCGGGTGCGTATCTGAACCTCGACCCGTTTGCCGTCACGCCCCGAGACGGTGGTGTGGATCGAGCGATAGCCGTTCGATTTCGGCTGGCTGATGTAATCCTTGAACCGCCCCGGCACTGCGCGCCAGCGCTGGTGAATTGCGCCCAACGTGCGATAGCAGTCTTCCTCGGTCTGGGTGATGATGCGGAAGCCATAGATGTCGGACAGGCGTGAAAAGCCCTGATCCTTTTCCTGCATCTTGCGCCAGATTGAATAGGGCTTCTTGGCGCGGCCAAAGACCTCGGCCTCGATCCCGGCCTTTTCCAGTTCATGCCGCATGTCGCCGGTAATGCGATGAATCACGTCTCCTGTTTCACGCTGCAGCGTGATGAAACGGCGGATGATCGACTGACGGCCTTCGGGGTTCAGAACGCGGAAGGCGAGGTCTTCCAGTTCTTCGCGCATCCATTGCATACCCATCCGGCCTGCAAGCGGCGCGTAGATATCCATGGTTTCACGAGCTTTGACGATCTGCTTTTCAGGCCGCATCGCCTTGATCGTCCGCATGTTGTGCAGACGGTCAGCCAGTTTGACCAGAATGACCCGCAGGTCCTTGGACATAGCCATGAACAGCTTGCGGAAGTTTTCGGCCTGCTTCGTCTCACGGCTGGAAAGCTGCAGGTTGGTCAGCTTGGTGACGCCATCGACCAGCTTGGCGACCTCATCCCCAAACAGCTCGGCCACCTTGCTGTAGTTGGCCTTGGTGTCTTCGATCGTGTCGTGCAAAAGTGCCGTGATAATGGTCGCATCATCCAGACGCTGTTCGGTCAGGATGGCGGCAACGGCAACGGGGTGCGTGAAATAGGGTTCGCCGGAATGGCGGAACTGACCCTCATGCATCTGTTGCCCGAACTCATAGGCCCGGGCGATGCGGTCAGCATTGGTTTTGGGGTTGTAGTTGCGGACCAGCGCAATCAGGTCGTCTGCAGAAATCATCCGGTCCGCACCTTCGTCTTTGGGAATTACCCCTGGCCTTGAGCCTCCATCAGAGCGCGCAGAAGCTTCTCTTCCGACATGTCATCCTCGGCCGGCTTGTCCGATTCCGCACCCATCAGCAGAGCCATCTGGTCTTCTTCGGGCTCATCGACCTCGATCTGGGTCTGGTTGGCTTCGATCAGACGCTCGCGCAGTTCGTCGGCGCTCTGGGTCTCGTCCGCGATCTCGCGCAGCGACACAACAGGGTTCTTGTCATTGTCACGGTCCACCGTGATCGGACCACCGGCAGAGATCTCGCGCGCACGATGGGCGGCAAGCATCACCAGTTCGAACCGGTTCGGAACCTTGTCTACGCAATCTTCAACCGTCACGCGGGCCATGGGGCGCTCTCCACTACTGAATCCATGTCAGGAAGACGTTTATCTAAGCGCGAATCCCCGCCTTGACAAGCAAGAAATGCCGCAAATGCATCATTCACAGAGGCGTCACCGCCGCAATATCCTCGGCAGGCAGCTCGGCCAGCATGTCGGTGACGGTTCGACCCAGCACCGGATGGCGCCAGTCTGGGGCCACATCCGCCATCGGAACCAGCACAAAGGCGCGATCCTGCAATCGCGGATGCGGCAGGATCAGTTGATCCGGGGTTTGCAGCGTCTGCGCCTCGGGCGGTAGAGCCAGCCATTGGTCGTACACCGCACGATCCGGAAGGATAAGGTCGCGATAGCAAACCAGATCCAGATCCAGCGTGCGCATCCCCCAGCGCTGTACCCTCTCGCGGCCGAATTCATGCTCGACCTCATGCAGCACCTGCAACAGTTCGTCCGGGGTTTTGTCGGTCTCGATCAGGGCGGCTGCATTCACGTAATCCGGGCCTGCACCAGTCGGGAAACACGGGGTTTCGAAAAAGCGGCTAACGGCGCGAATCACCACCCCATGACGCAATATCGCGTCAATTCCCTTTTTAAGTGTCACCTTGGGTTCTAATTCTCTCAAACTGAGATTTCCACCCAGTGCAATCACCGCTTCTGACATAAAATTGCTCATTAGACTCCCTATATTCGGCGAATTGCATGCTTGCGATACACATCAAATGCCCTAATTATGGTACTGTCAGCACGCCGCATTTTTTCTAGCTCACTCACCTAACACCCGGTGTTGCTGGTTTGTACCGGAAGGATCTATTTATGTTTTATAAAGACGAACGGCTAGCGCTGTTCATCGACGGCTCGAATCTTTATGCAGCCGCAAAAGCACTGGGGTTTGATATCGACTACAAATTGCTGCGCCAGGAGTTCATGCGCCGCGGCAAAATGCTTCGTGCTTTCTACTACACAGCGCTACTGGAAAATGACGAGTATTCGCCGATCCGTCCCCTGGTTGACTGGCTGCATTACAACGGCTTCACCATGGTGACGAAACCGGCAAAAGAATACACCGACAGCATGGGGCGTCGGAAAGTCAAAGGAAACATGGATATCGAATTGACCGTCGACGCCATGGAACTGGCCCCGCGCGTAGATCATATCGTGCTGTTCTCGGGCGATGGGGATTTCCGCCCGCTGATTGCCAGCCTGCAGCGTCAGGGCGTGCGCGTGTCGGTGGTGTCGACCATCCGCAGCCAGCCGCCGATGATTTCGGACGAGCTGCGCCGCCAGGCCGACAACTTCATCGAACTGGAAGACCTGCGCGACGTGATCGGGCGGCCTCCGCGTGAAATGCCGATGGAACCGCGCAGCGTTGCGGCTGCCGGCGGACAATAAACCCCGACCACTCATCAAACCGGGGGAAAGAAACAGGCGCGGTCAGGGTATGAAAACCTGACCGCGCTTTTTTAACTAAGAACAAGTGCTGAAAACGCCCTCTGGCTAGCACCGATTCATGTCAGTCAAATGACAATGTGGCGTCTGGACCAGGGCCAGGAAAAGACTTACCTGTGGCCTATGGAGACCGCGACATGACCAAGCCACCCCTGACCCTTTACCTTGCCGCTCCGCGTGGCTTTTGCGCCGGTGTGGACCGGGCCATCAAGATCGTTGAAATGGCGCTGCAGAAGTGGGGTGCCCCGGTTTATGTGCGCCACGAGATCGTGCACAACAAATTCGTCGTCGACGGGCTGCGCGCGCAAGGTGCCGTGTTTGTCGAGGAACTGGACGAATGCCCCGATGACCGCCCGGTGATTTTCTCTGCCCACGGCGTACCGAAATCCGTTCCGGCCACAGCTACGCAGCGCGAGATGATCTATGTCGACGCCACCTGCCCGTTGGTCTCTAAGGTGCATGTCGAGGCCCAACGCCATGCTGACGCCGGACTGCAGATGATCATGATCGGCCACAAGGGCCACCCCGAGACGATCGGAACCATGGGTCAGTTGCCGGATGGAGAGGTTCTGCTGGTCGAAACCGTCGAAGATGTGGGGACCGTGCAGGTGCGCAATCCGGACAAACTGGCCTATGTCACCCAGACCACCCTGTCGGTGGATGACACCAAGGATATAGTTGCCGCACTCGAGGTGCGTTTCCCCGCCATCGTTGGCCCGCACAAGGAAGACATCTGCTACGCCACGACTAATCGACAAGAGGCCGTCAAGGCCGTGGCCCCGAAATCGGACGCCCTGCTGGTGGTCGGTGCGCCGAACTCGTCAAACTCGCGCCGACTGGTCGAGGTTGCCTCGCGTGCCGGGTGCAACTATGCGCAGTTGGTGCAGCGCTCGACCGATATCGACTGGCGGGCGCTAGAGGGTATCTCGTCCGTTGCCATCACCGCAGGCGCGTCGGCCCCCGAAGTGCTGGTCAACGAGGTGATCGACGCCTTCCGCGACCATTACGACGTCACTGTCGAGTTGGTCGAAACTGCCGTCGAGAACGTCGAATTCAAGGTCCCCCGCGTTCTGAGGCAACCCGCATGAGGGGCGTTCCAAGGGCTCCGCTGATCCTGGGGCTGGCCGGGTTGATTCCGTTTATCTGGGGCGCACTGACGTATCTGAACGATGATTTGCACACCTGGGGCACACAGACTTTTGGGTCGCGCTTCGTAGGCCCCTATGTGCAGTTATTCTACGGCTCTGTGATCCTCAGTTTTATGTCGGGTGTCCTGTGGGGATTTGCCACCAAGACCTCGGGCAGCAAGGCTGCGACCTGCTATCTGCTGTCGGTTCTACCCGCGCTGTGGGCGTTCTTCAAAACCGGCGGTGGTCCGGTCGGTGCCGGCACCAACCTGATGTACGGGTTTGCCGGGGTGCTGGTTCTGGATGCCCTCTTTGCCTATTGGCGCCTGACCCCAACTTGGTGGCTACGGCTGCGTGTGACGCTGACCGCCATCGTACTGGCCTGCCTTGCTGTAGGAGTTTACCTGTGACCGACAAAAGAACGATCAACGCCTACACGACGCGCGTGGCAGATTATCTTCAGATCCCTTTGCCCCCGGAACAGATCGAAGCTCGCATGGCTTTTGCCGAAGCCGTCGGCGCCGGGTATGTTCTGGATCTGGGCGCGGGCCCCGGATCAGACAGCGGGTTCTTCATGCGCGAGGGTCTGACCGTACGGGCGCTGGACGCAACCCCGGCCTTTGTCGAGCACGCACGTGAAAACGGTGTAGATGCGCATTTGGGCACCTTTGACGATGTAACGGAAGAGGCTGAGTATGACGGCATTTACGCCAGCTTTTCCCTGCTGCACGCCCCCCGCTCAGATTTCCCACGGCATCTGGCCGCGATCCACCGAGCACTGAAGCCTGAGGGTGTCTTTTTCCTCGGCCTAAAACTGGGCACGGGTGAACATCGCGACGACCTGGATCGCTACTACACCTATTTCTCGCAGACCGAGATTGAAGAGGCATTGGATCAGGCTGGTTTCACAATCGACCGGGTCACCACCGGTATGGGTTCGGGTCTGGCCGGTTCCTATGACGGTTTCATTCTGGTGCTGGCCCATGCCTGAGCTTTTTGCCTATACCGACGGAGCTTGTTCGGGCAATCCCGGCCCCGGCGGCTGGGGCGTGTTGTTACGCGCGGTCGACGGCGACAAAGTCCTGAAAGAGCGCGAGTTGAAGGGCGGCGAGGCCGAGACCACCAACAACCGCATGGAACTGCTGGCCGCGATCAGCGCTCTGGAAACGCTGGAGCGCTCGTCGAAGATCACCGTGGTCACCGATAGTGCCTATGTGAAAAACGGCGTCACTGGCTGGATTTTCGGGTGGAAGCGGAACGGCTGGAAAACCTCGAACAAAAAGCCAGTTAAAAATGTCGATCTGTGGCAACGGCTGGATGAGGCACAGACCTGTCACGATGTGACCTGGGAGTGGGTTAAGGGCCACGCCGGCCACCCCGAAAACGAAAAAGCTGATGAGCTCGCCCGCGCGGGCATGGCCCCCTACAAGCCGAAAAAGGCGCAGACGTGAGCGGGCTTGCCCTGCTGGACTACGCCTCAGTTCTGGTTTTTGCATTGACCGGAGCTCTGGTGGCCAGCCGGGCGCAGCTGGATCTGGTCGGGTTTGCCTTCATAGCCTGCCTGACGGCGGTGGGCGGCGGCACGGTTCGAGACCTTCTGTTGAACCGCCACCCGGTCTTCTGGGTCGGACAACCCGATTATATCCTAATCGCCGTCGCCGCAGCGGTTCTGGTATTCTTTACCGCCCATTTGGTCGAAAGCCGCTACAACTGGCTGGTCTGGCTGGACAGTTTCGCCTTGTCCATCGCAGTCGCTGCCGGGACGGGCGCTGCGCTGTCGCTGGGCCAATCGGGCGTGATTGTTGTGCTGATGGGCATTTCCACGGGTTGTCTCGGCGGATTGATGCGCGATGTGGTCTGCAACGAAGTGCCTCTGGTTTTGAAGCAGGGCGAGCTGTATGTCTCCTGCGCATTTACGGGGGCTTTAACCGCAGTCATGGCAGACCGTCTTGGATTCGAAGAGCTCGTCGCCCTTGCCGCCTGCGCGCTGATCTGCTGGGCATTGCGGGCCGGGTCGCTGCTATTTGGCTGGCGGCTCCCTGTGTACAAAAGTCGCCCGCCGAGAAATTAAGAAAGGTCGCGTTCCAAATGAAGAAATCGTCCGTTTTTGTCGCGACTGGTTTCGCGTTGCTGAGTGCTTGCGCGGAACAATACGACCCGGTTCGTTTTGAGGCGCAGGGAGATGAGATTATCGTGGTCGGCACTATTGATCACACGACTCTGACCGCGTTTCAGGACGTCACTCGGCAGAACCCAGAGATCAAAACCCTTGTACTGCAATACATCGAAGGTTCGGTCGATGATGACGCCAATGTCGTGTTTTCGCGCGTCGTGCACGAACAAGGGTTTGACACGGTCGTTCCCTCGGACGGAATGGTCGCCTCGGGCGGAACAGACCTGTTTTTAGCAGGCAACAAGCGCGTTCTGGAACCTGGGGCTTGCGTTGGTGTCCATAGCTGGGGTGGCTGGAACATCGTCGCCACCGAAATTCCGGAAGATGACCCCGAGCATGACCGTTACCTCGACTATTACGAAGATATCGGCGTCGAGGACGCGTTCTATTGGTACACCCTAGACGCCGCGCCCGCCGAAGGGATGCACTGGATGACCGCCGCCGAGGCTGATCAATACGATCTAACCACCGGCAGGGCACCGCGCCTCGGATCATCCGTTATCTGCGACGAACGCTAGCCTTAGCGTGACAGCAGCCGCCCGCCGATTTCCTTGACGAATTTTGCCGCCACCATCGCGGTCATCCCGTATGGGTCGCGATGCGGGTTCAACTCAACAATATCCGCGCCGACCAGTTGCCCTTTGAACCGGTGGATCAGGTTGATCACCTCACGCGTGCTGAGCCCGCCGGGTTCGTGATGCGAGACGCCCGGCGCAAATGCCGGATCCAGCGCGTCCAAGTCCAGCGATAGGTAGACCGGGCCGTCAAAGCTGATCTCAAGCTCAGGGCGCCAGCTTTGCATGTCGATCACCTCGACCCCAAATTTATCGGCCTGCTCCTGTTGGTGCTTGTTCATGGTGCGGATGCCGACCTGAACCAGTCGGTTGATCTGGCAGGTCTCCATCACCCGCGCGAAGGGGCAGCCATGGCCCAGCGGACCAATCTGCTGACTGTCATAAAGGTCGGGATGCGAGTCGATGTGCAGGATGTTCAGCCCTTCGTACTTCTCGGCGTGGGCTTTGATCAGCGGATAGGCGACCGAGTGATCGCCGCCCAGCGACAACAACCGCGCGCCGGTGGCGATGCGATCAGCGGCCCCGGCTTCGATCCGGTCGATGGGTTCCTGTCCCATCATCTCGAACACATCCAGATCGCCGGTGTCCTTGAAACGGTCAGTCGCGCCTAGATCGGTGCCATCCTCGGCCGTCAGGTTCGCTGCCCCGGAATGCAGCGCCTCACGAATACGGCCCGGCGCAAAGGCTGGTCCCTGCAAGAACGAAGAATGCAAGTCCAGCGGCACCCCCATCAGGGCGACGTCACCGGATTTCAGATCGTAGGGCATCGTATTTCCTTCGGATAAAGCGTTCCGGCGATCTGGCCGTCAACTTGTCCGAAGGTCAAGAGGTTAGCGACGCAGGTAGGTTTGCCAGATCCAGATAACCAGCAACGCACCCAACACGGCGCCAACAAAACCCGAAAGCCAACCCGCAACAGTTATCAACGCGCGCAGAAGGAAGCCGCCCACCAGCGCCCCCACGATGCCGATTAGCATGGTCGTGGGGATGTCGGCCTCGATCCGCATCAGCCTTGTGGCCAGAAACCCGGCGGCGGCGCCAATGACGATCAGGGCGATGACGGGCACGTTATTTCCTCCAATGTGTCGGCACGATGATCAGCGCCCCGATGGACGAGATTACGGCGTTCAATCCGGGCGGGCCAAAGCTGATGCCGAACATGATGCGGACAAAATAGAACAGGAACGCACCGCCCACGCAAATGATGATCGAGGGCAGGTAACCGTTGTGGGTGAATCCGGTTTTCTCGGACAGGTAGCCCACGATAGCCGCAATCACGACGGTGCCCATCAGGACCATGAACATCTGGCTTACTCCGAACTCAGGCGGGTTCCGGCTGCTACCGGCCAGCCCCGCAGGAAGGTTTCCGCATCTTGTGCTCCCTTTCCTGCCCGCTGCAGGCGCAACAGGTCAATTGCCCCTTCACCACAAGCCACGCGGAGTGTGTCGTTCAGAACCTCTCCCGGCGCACCCTGCCCGTCGGTTAGTACCGAGGCCAGCAGTTTGACTCGGTCGCCAGCAATCTCGGTCCAGGCACCAGGGAAAGGTGACAGGCCGCGGATCTGACGATCAACCTCCGCTGCCGGGCGAGACCAGTCCACCCGCGCCTCGGCCTTGTCGATTTTTGAGGCATAAGTCACGCCGTCCTTGGGCTGCAGCTCGGGCGTCAGGTCTGATAGGCGGGCCAGTGCCTCGACGATCAGATCGGCCCCCATAGGCGCCAGCCGGTCATGCAGTTGTACCGTGGTTTCCTGCGGCCCGATATCGGTGGCCTTTCGCAACAGGACGGGGCCGGTGTCCAGCCCGGCCTCCATCTGCATGATGCAGATACCGGTCTGCGCATCCCCCGCCATGATTGCACGATGGATCGGCGCGGCCCCGCGCCAGCGCGGCAGCAGGCTTGCGTGGATATTCAGACAGCCGTGGTTGGGCGCATCCAGAATGGGTTGCGGCAACAACAATCCATACGCCACAACCACTGCCACATCAGCGTTCAGGTCGGCAAACGCGGCCTGCTCCTCGGGGGATTTCAGCGAAACCGGATGGCGGACAGTCAGGCCCAAGGCCTCGGCTCTGGCATGAACCGGCGTTGGGCGGTCCTTCTTACCCCGACCCGCCGGGCGCGGAGGCTGGCAGTAGACAGCGGCTATTTCATGCCCGGCTTCAACCAGCGCATCCAGCACCGGAACCGAGAAATCGGGTGTCCCCATGAAAACAACGCGCATGGTCACCCCTGTTTCTTGGCTTTGCGCAGTAGCATGTCGCGTTTCACCTTGCTGAGCCGGTCGAAATACATCCTGCCATTCAGATGGTCGATCTGATGCTGCACGCTGGTGGCCTCGATCCCCACGAAATCGCGACGGTCGATCATGCCCTGTTCGTTCAGGAATTTCACCGTCACCGCGCGCGGGCGCTTCACCTTGGCGGACACGCCGGGCAGGTTCGGGCTGGCCTCGTCATGCTCGCGCAGTTCAATCGAGCTGTGCAGGATTTCGGGATTCGCTAACCGCACCGCCTTGCCCCGCTCGGTCGAGCCATCCACGACCGCCAGACGCAGCATCACCCCAATCTGTGGACCCGCGAGGCCGACGCCGGGCATCGCCTCCATCGTGTCGATCATGTCGTCCCAGATGGCGCGAATGTCATCGGTGATCTCGGCCACGTCCTCGGCCTTGGTCCGCAGACGTTTGTCGGGCCACGGCAAGCAGGTTCGAACGGTCATGCGCGGGCCTGTTCGCGTTTCAGCTTCTGCATTTTGCGGGTGATCATCTGACGTTTCAGCGGTTTGAGATAGTCGATGAACAGCTTGCCGTTCAGGTGGTCGATCTCATGCTGAACGCAGGTGGCCCAGAGACCATAAAACGTCTCCTGCTGCAGGTTGCCGTCTCGATCCAACCACGTGACGTCAACCACTTTGGGCCGAGTCACTTCGGCGAATTGCTCAGGGATCGACAGGCAGCCCTCCTCATAGACGTTGGTTTCCTCCGAGGACGCAATGACCTCGGGGTTGAACATGATCAACGGGCGCGGGGCCTCGCCTTCTTCCTTCACGCAATCCATCACGATCAGGCGATCCAGCACGCCAATCTGCGGTGCCGCCAGCCCAATACCGGGGGCGTCATACATTGTCTCCAGCATGTCGTCGGCCAGTTTGCGCAGCTCGTCCGACAGGTCGGCCACCGGGGCACAGACCTTTTTCAGACGGGGGTCGGGATGGATCAGGATATTGCGTTTCATGGGCTTGATGTAGGCCATCCCGCCCCCCGCCGCAACGCCCCCCTTGCGCCTGCTGTAATTGTGGCTAGCTTTCCCCCCAACAGACGGAGCAGACATGACTTTCAACGACCTGACCGACCGCCGCGGAACCAACAGTTCCAAATGGGACAAGATGGAAGACCTGTACGGCGTGTCGCCGCAGGATGGGCTGGCCATGTGGACGGCCGATTCCGATTATGCCACCGCGCCTTGCGTGATCGAAGCGGTGCGCGAAGCGGCCGATCACGGCGTTTTTGGCTATTCATGGACCCACCCCGATTATCTGGCCTCGGTCCAGTGGTGGATGAAGAACCGCCACGACTGGGAGATCGACACCGATTGGGCGCTGACCTCGCAAGGGCTGGGCAACGCGATTGCCCTGTGTCTGGACGTCTGGACCGAACCTGGTGACGGGGTGGTGATCTTCACGCCCGTCTATCATGAGTTCGCTTACAAGGTGAACAAAACCGGCCGCCGCGTGGTCGAATGCCCGCTGGTTCGCGAAGGTGACAGCTATGGCATCGATCTGGAGGACGCACAGTCACGGCTGGACGGAACGGAAAAGATGTTGCTGTGGTGTTCGCCGCAAAACCCTTCAGGCCGGGTTTGGACCCCAGACGAACTGCGCGCCGTGGCCGCATTTGCCGAGCGGAATGGGTTGATCCTGGTCTCGGACGAGATTCACCACGATCTGGTCTATCCCGGCCACAAGTTTGTGCCGATGGACGTGGCCGCACCTGATGCGCGGCCATGGACGGTGACTCTGACGGCGGCATCCAAGACCTTCAACATTGCAGGTCAGCGCACCGGCAACATGATCATCCCCGACCCCGAGCTGCGCGCGGCCATGCGGTATCGCCTGCACACGCTGGACTATGCCCCCAGTGCGCTGGGTGTCGCCATGATCACCGCCGCTTATTCTCCGGCAGGTGCAGCCTGGGTCGATGAACAGATCGCCCATCTGGACAGCAACCGAAAACTGTTCGACGCGACCATCGCCGAAATCCCTGGCTTGTGGTCGATGCCACTGCAGGCCACCTATCTGGCTTGGGTCGATTTCTCAGGCACTGGCATGAATCACGACGAATTCGTCCGCCGCCTGCGGGAAGACGCCAAAATCGCCACCTCCTCCGGCCCCGGATTCGGCCCGGGTGGTGAGACCTTTGAACGGTTCAACCTCGCCACCCAACGTGCGCGGGTGGAAGAGGCTTGCGCCCGCCTGAAACACGCGTTTGCCGATTTGCAATAAGACCATGCGGCGGATCGCACGCATTGTCCTGCTGATCTGTCTGATTGGCGTGGCGTGGTTTGGTTGGCATCGCTACGGCCCGCGCTCGCCCGCGCCGCCAATGGCCCCAGAAGCCACGCAGGTCGACCATATACTGATCGAGAAATCCGCCCGCCGACTGACCGCATCTCTGGACGGTGCGATTGTCATGCAGGCGGATGTGGCCCTGGGTTTCGAACCCGAAGGCGACAAACAGCAGGAAGGTGACGGCAAGACCCCGATTGGGGTCTTCCTGATCGACCGGCGCAATCCGCAGAGTGCTTTTCACCTCTCACTCGGGATCAACTACCCCTTGCCCGAAGATATCGACCGCGCCCAAAGTCAAGGCCTCAATCCGGGCGGAGACATCTTCATTCACGGGCAGCCCAACGGCGTCACAGGTCTGACCCTGCCCGGAGACTGGACGGCGGGCTGTATCGCCCTTTCAAATGCCGAGATGGCACGGCTTTGGAGCTTGACCGCCACTGGCACAGTGGTTGAAATCCGCCCCTAGTCCTCATACCCCAACAGCGCGATCGGAGCGTCCGGCGCGCGGTAGAAATCTAGCGGAGCTTTGTCGCTAGCTGCGGTGCTGCGCTTGAATTCGTAACGCATCTCTCCCGCTTCCTCGTCATCCGCGATGATCAGGCATTGGTACAGGTGGCGCGCGCCGTCATAGATATCGACCAGCCCGCGCAGTTGCGGCGTGGTTTCGGCCTCAACCGTAAAACCATCCTTCCACAATCTGAGAATTTTAAAGGTATTGTCGCCAAACTCTACTCGAAGGCGACTGGCTTTTTTCAATCCTGCGATTCGCGCCGCATCCAATTCGGCGCTTATCTCCTTAGAAACATAGGTTGTCATAATAAGTTCCCCCCGGAAAAACGGATTCTATTGTGCGCCATTGAGTGTAAAAATCCAGTGAAGACGGTCACATAGCGTGGCATGAATTCGATCTGTTGCGCGGATATCTCGATCCGGCCTGTGCACCCATGCAGACCAGATGCGCGGCGCCTGATGTGGGAAGGCCGCGTGCTACGCCCTATGTTTGCGAAAACGCACAAGCGGAGGATGCACAATGGGCCTATTGGTCGACGGCAAATGGCACGACACTTGGTATGACACCAAATCCACCGGCGGCGCTTTCAAGCGCAGCGCCGCGCAGTTCCGCAACTGGTTGACCGCGGATGGCAGCGCAGGGCCGTCCGGCAAGGGCGGTTTTCAGGCGGAACCCGACCGATATCACCTCTATGTCAGCCACGCCTGCCCCTGGGCTCACCGCACACTGATATTCCGCGAGTTGAAGGGGCTGGGCGACCTGATCTCGGTCTCGGTTGTGCATCCGGATATGCTGGACAAAGGCTGGACGTTCGAAACGGATGACAACGGCGCGACCGGGGATACGCTCTATGGCCTCGATTTCGCACATCAGATTTATACAAAGGCCGACCCCACTTATTCGGGCCGTGTCACCGTGCCGATCCTTTGGGATAAACGGCAAGCGACCATCGTGTCCAATGAAAGCTCGGAAATCATCCGTATGTTCAATACGGCTTTTGACGGGATCACCGGCAATACTGACGATTACTGGCCCGAAGGGATGCGGGACGAGATCGAAGAGGTCAACAAACGCATCTATTCCGACGTCAACAACGGCGTCTACAAGTCGGGTTTTGCCACAACCCAGCAGGCCTACGACGCAGCCGTGGGTCCACTGTTCGACACGCTGGACTGGCTCGAAGACCGCCTTGCCAGTAACCGCTATCTGATGGGTGACCGCGTGACCGAAGCCGATTGGCGCCTGTTCACCACCCTGATCCGCTTTGACCCGGTCTATCACCTGCACTTCAAGTGCAACCGTCAGCGGCTGGTCGATTACCCGAACCTATGGGCCTATACCCGCGAGCTGTACCAATGGCCGGGCGTCGCGCGGACCGTGAACATGACCCATATCGTGCGTCACTATCACTACAGCCACGACACGATTAACCCGAACCGGATCATACCTGTGAACCCCGGTCTGGACTATCTGGAGCCTCATGGTCGTGATCAGCGGCCAGCCGCGTAGTGTTCGACCATCGCCGCCAGATCTTCTGGCGGCGTTGCGCTTTGCACATAGGCGCAGGCGTTGGGACTGTGGGCAAAGATCGACCCGTCCGAGAAAAAGGTGGTGTTGGTGACAAAGATCACCCGCGCGTCGGGGCGGCGGTAGCTGGCGAAATCAGCCACAGCCAGCGCGCTACCGGTTTCCAGAACCAAATCCAGCACAATGATTTCAAAGTCCTGACCATAGAGCGCAAGAATGGCCGCCTCTTGCCCCGGCACCAGCGTCACCTCCGCGCCGTGCCGTTCGAGATGCCTTTTCCAGACCCGACCAAGGTCGGGGTTACTCTCAACAATCAGAACTTTCATTCGCAACAACCTCGGCCCATGATGTGGTGTCTGGTGCCGTCCCCCATAAATCGTGATCACGCTTATTCCTTAACAAAGTGTTAACGGCACCATCTGGGGACGCTGAACAGGCGGATTTGCTTGTATAAACGGCAAAAATCCGCTTGAAGCAGGCCGAAACGAGCGATTCCGGCGAGAAACCCATGGCAAGCGATACCGAAAACTTGAACCCGCGCGCTGCGCGCGACCATGGCGGAGGGCTGGATGGAGCCATGGCCAATTTTGGCGGAGCCCGCGCGGATTGGATGGACTTGTCCACCGGAATTAACCCCCACCCATATGAGGTCTCAGGCCTGTCTCCCTCGGACTGGACCGAATTGCCTGATCACGGCGCATTTGAACGGCTGACTGAGGCCGCGCGCCAATTCTGGTCCGTCCCCGAAAGTGCCGCGATCCTGCCCGCGCCCGGCGCCTCGGCCGTGATTGCCCGCATTCCCGCGCTGGCCCCGCAAGGCCGGGTGCAGATCACGACACCCACCTATAACGAACACGCGGCTGCCTTTGCCGCGCAGGGCTGGTCGGTTCAGCCCAACCCCCCGGCCGAGGCCCGCGTCATCGTGCACCCCAACAACCCCGACGGGCGGGTCTGGACCGAGGCAGAAGCGAACGCCCCCCTGACCGTGATCGACGAGAGCTTTTGCGACGTCACACCTGAAGCATCCCTGATCCATCTGGCCGCCCAGCCCGGCGTGGTTGTGCTGAAGAGCTTTGGAAAATTCTGGGGCTTGGCCGGGTTGCGGCTGGGTTTTGCCATCGGCCAGCCCGACCTTATCGCCCGGCTGAACGATCTGACCGGTCCCTGGGCCGTATCTGGCCCCGCCCTGCGGATCGGAACGCGTGCGCTGCAGGATGCCGAATGGGCACATTCCACCCGCGAGCGCCTGACCTCTGAAACCGCCCGGCTGGACGATCTGATGACCGCCAAGGGCGCGACCCTTGTGGGCGGCACCACCCTGTTCCGCCTGTACGAAGTTGACAGCGCCTCCGACTGGCAGAACCGCCTGGCCAAAGCGCATATTTGGAGCCGTATCTTCCCCTATTCCAAAACCTACTTGCGGCTGGGCCTGCCCCCAGCCGATGGATGGAAAAGGTTGGAGGCCGCACTGTGAGCACAGCCTTTCTGCTTGTCTGCGCGATGTGTTTGGACGCCGCGTTGGGTGAACCGGATTGGCTGTGGTCGCGAGTGAAACACCCTGCGGTGATGATGGGCAATGTCATCGGATGGCTGGATAAGCGTCTGAACCACGGCGCGCAGCGGCAGCTGAAGGGGGTCGCTGTGGTGGTCCTACTGACTTGCGGTGCGCTGATCCTTGGTTGGCTTCTGGCCTTGCTGGGGCCCGTGGTAGAGATCATCATCTGCGCCATCCTGCTGGCTCAGAAATCTCTGGTGACACATGTGCGGGAAGTGGGCGAAGGACTGCGCGCTTCGGTAACCGAAGGGCGCGCTAAAGTCGCTATGATCGTCTCACGCGACACGCGTGACATGTCCGAGGCGCAAGTGGCGCGATCGGCGATCGAAAGCGCCGCAGAAAACCTCAGCGATGGGGTCATTGCACCTGCTTTCTGGTTTCTGGTCGCCGGGTTGCCGGGCCTGCTAATCTACAAGGCGATCAACACTGCAGACAGCATGATCGGTTACCGCACCGAAAAATACCGCGATTTCGGCTGGGCCGCCGCGCGTCTCGACGATGTGCTGAACCTAATCCCTGCCCGCCTGACCGGCTTGTTAATCGTGGCGCTGTCAGGTCAATGGAAGCGCTGGCCAGAGATGGTCGCGGATGCGCGCCGCCATATTTCTCCCAACGCCGGCTGGCCCGAGGCCGCAATGGCCCGCGCCCTAAACGTGGCTCTCGCCGGTCCGCGCAGCTATGACGGGCAGATCCGCGATCTAGCTTGGGTCAACGGCGATGCTCCGCGCGAAATCGGTGCACCGGAAGTTTTTCGCGCATGTGATATGCTTTGGAGGGTCTGGGGGCTTGCGCTTGGCCTCGTGTCGGTGTGGGTTGGGCTCAACTTTCTTTTCTGACGGAGCCTCCATGCGCTTTCTCTCTGGCCTTGTTGCCGCCACCCTGTTCGCCTCGCCGGCTCTGGCCCAATGCGGCGGCGGATTCAATTCCTTCGTTAAGGGACTAAAGGCCGAGGCCGTCCAGCAAGGGTTCGACAAGTCCACCGTCAACGCGTTCTTCAAAGGCGTGCAGCAGGACGGAGCGGTTCTGAAAGCCGACCGAGCGCAGGGCGTGTTCCAGAAACCGTTCATCGACTTTTCCCGCCACCTGATCTCGCAAAACCGGATCGAGCGCGGGCAGGCCATGTCGCGAAAATACGATGCGGTGTTCGACAGGATCGAGGCCGAATACGGCGTCTCACGAGGGGTTCTATTGGCCTTTTGGGCGTTCGAGACTGACTACGGTTCGTTTCAGGGCGACTTCAACACCCGTAACGCGCTGGTGACCTTGGCGCATGACTGCCGCCGCCCCGAACTGTTCCGCCCACAGATCTTCGCCGCGATTGAACTGTACCAACAGGGCAATTTCGACCCCGCCCGTACCACCGGTGCATGGGCAGGTGAGATCGGCATGGTCCAGATGTTGCCCCGCGATATTCTGGAAAACGGTGTGGATGAGGATGGCGATGGCAAGGTCTCGCTGAAAACTTCAGCACCGGATGCTTTGATGTCGGGCGCTAAAATGCTGTCGCATCTGGGTTGGCAGCCCGGTCAGCCTTGGCTGCAAGAGGTCACCGTGCCCGCACAAATGGACTGGTCTCTGTCCGGCCCCGGAAAACCACGCCCGGTGTCCGAGTGGCAAGCCATGGGTGTGCAGGCGCGCAGCGGATCGCTTGCTAACCTGCCCGCCTCGCTGATCCTGCCACAGGGACACAACGGTCCGGCCTTTCTGGCCTATCCGAATTTCGACGTCTATTTCGAATGGAACCAAAGCTTTGTCTATGTCCTGACCGCCGCCTATTTCGGCACACGGCTTGAGGGTGCTCAGGTTTATGACGCCGGCAACCCGGCACAGGGCCTGTCGGGGGCGCAGATGAAACAGTTGCAGAGCAAACTTCAGGCCAAAGGCTACGACGTAGGCAAGGTCGACGGCATTCTGGGGGCCGGAACGCGCGCGGCGGTTCAGGCAGAGCAGGTGCGGCTTGGGCTGCCGGCGGATGCATGGCCGACAGCAACGCTCTTGAACAAGCTCTGAGGATCATTTCATGAACCTGTTCGACGCTTACAATCTCTGGTGGGCTGACCCAAGCAACCTGATCATTCCGGCCGGAAAAACCGAGGAAATTCTGGACTGGCTTACGAGACAGACTCCTGACACTTGGCATCAGGTCGCAAGCTCTTGGAACTACGATTGGCAAGACGATGCGGTTGCTTGGATACTTGAACAGGACGCGTGCGACAAAGGTACCGCTGCCCAGGTTTTTCGAGTGCTAGGTGGAGGTTATTGGCTAACCGAGGTTTTCAACGACCCCGCTAAATATGATGATGAGGGCGCACTCTGCAAAATCATCCTCAAAAACTGGCACAGATACAAATCAGGTGAACTCAAACCCATAGCTGAGGTTCCTGCGTTTGTTATGAAAATGGTGGAAGAGAAAGGTGACGCACCACCGTTCAAAAACACGCCACTCAAAGAGATTATGACCTACTCCGGCACACGTGGCAGCGAGTCGATGTACGGATCAGAAGATGGAAAGATCGTTGTAACCCTTGACTACTGGATGAAATCCAAGGGGTACGAGCTTACAAAATAGCTTTGGAATGAACGAGCTGTTTCAACCTAAGTCAGAGCATCTAAACGAAAAGCAGTATTGTGAACTTGGTAGAAACAAAGCTCACATCCAATCCAGCAATTCACTAAAACTGCTTTCCCTCACTCCGGTCGCACCGGATACCGATCCCCTTTCTGATCAATCAGGATTAGCCTCTCGCCGCTGCGCACATACAAGTCGCACCGGCTGAACCCGTTGCGATAGGCGATGCAGACGCTGCCGTCCTCGGCGATAGTGTACGTGCCAAAGGCCGCGTCTCCGCTGGCGTATGTATAGGAATAGGCGCCTCCAGCCGAGAAAGCGGCCTTGCCGTCATCGTAAAAGGTGAACGTCTGGCCCGCCAGAGCGTCTAGTTCCTCGGGGGACAGAGGCACATCTCCGGGTTTGGTGGGCCATTCGGCGGCGATGGCTGGGCTTGCTGTCAACAGAGCGAGGATCAGATATCGGGTCATTTGGCCAGCTTACCCTGCCCGGTCGCAGATCGTCATAACGTTGCAGTGAGCGGTCAGGCGACCATCTGCTCGGCCTTTTTCAGATCGACCGACACCAGTTGGCTGACGCCCTGTTCCTGCATGGTCACACCGAACAGCCGGTCCATCCGCGCCATTGTCACCGCGTGGTGGGTGATGATCAGGAACCGCGTGTCGGTCTGGCGGCACATCTCGTCCAGAAGGTCACAGAAGCGGGTCACGTTGGCGTCGTCCAGCGGTGCGTCGACCTCGTCCAGCACACAGATCGGGGCCGGATTGGCGAGGAAGACGCCAAAGATCAGCGCTGTGGCCGTCAGGGTTTGTTCACCGCCCGACAGCAGGCTCAGGGTTGAAAGCTTCTTGCCCGGCGGCTGGCACATGATCTCAAGACCCGCGTCCAGCGGATCGTCGCTTTCGACCATGACCAGATTGGCCTCACCGCCACCAAACAGATGCTTGAACAACATGGCGAAGTTCGAGTTCACCTGTTCGAACGCGGTCAGCAAACGCTCACGCCCTTCACGGTTGAGGCTGGCGATGCCGCTGCGCAGGGCCTTGATCGCTTCTTCCAGATCAGCCTTTTCAGTGTTCAACGTGTCGAATTCTTCCTGAACTTCCTTGCTGTCCTCTTCGGCCCGCAGGTTCACCGCCCCCATCGCATCGCGCTGACGCTTGTGGCGGTTCACTTCGGATTCAAGGGCATCGGCCGCGGGCATCTGGTCGGGGTTCACATCCAACTGGTTCAGCAACTGGTTCGGCGTCAGTTGCTGATCCTCGGCAATACGTTCCGCCGCAGCGGTGACGCTTTCCTTAGCCGCATCACAACGTGCTTCAGCCGCAGCCCGGGTCTCACGCGCCTCGGAAGCCAGACGTTCCGCATCCCGCTCGGCCATCACGACCTCGCGTTGTTGGGTTTCGGCTTCGGCCAGCTTGTCCGCGGCCTCAGCACGGCGAGCCTCAGCGGCGTCGATCAACTCGTTCAGTTCTTCCCGCGCCTCGGCAATTTCAGCCGGTGCGGCCATGGCCTCGGACAGTTCTTCTTCCGAGCTTTCCTTGCGTTCCGCCAGTTCGGAGATTCGTTTCTCGGCGGTTTCTAAACGGTGTTTCCAACCGCTCAGGTCTTTAGTCACCTCCTGCGTTCGGCGAGTGCGAGCCTCTCCCTCGCGGCGCAGCTCATCATGGGTCGAGCGGTGAGTCAGCATAGTGATCCGCGCCGCCTCGACTGTTTGCTTGATGTCCTCGACCTGCGCACGGGCGCTGTCGAGGTCACCCAGCCCGTTCAACGCGCCCTCGGCCTCGCGCAGTTGCGCGCGGGCCGACATGGCGTCTTCCTTGTGGCGATCGACGGCAAGGGTCAGGGTCTCCAACTTACCTTGCGCCAGATTGCGGTCGGCTTCGGCCCGGCTGAGCTGGCGTGCGGTTTCTGCCATACGCTGATCAGCAGCGCGGCGGGCCTCACGCGCGCGGCGGTCGGCTTCAGTCACGTCGGCCAATTGCTGCGACAGCGCCTCATGCGCGGCGCGGGCGCCATCGGCCTGCGCTTCGATCCGGGCAAGTTCCTGTTTCAGCGCTTCCAGCTTGTTGAGCTGTTCCAAACGCAAGGCCGCTGCACTAGGTGCATCCTCGGCCCAGGCCCGGAACCCGTCCCAGCGCCACAGGTCGCCCGAGCGCGACACCAGCCGTTGGCCGGGTTTTAACGAAGCCTGCAACCGCGCACCCTGATCCGCGTCGACTAGGCCGATCTGTGCGATCCGACGGCTGAGCCGATCTGGCCCGGAAACATGCAACGCCAGAGGTTCAACTCCGTCCGGCAAGGGCTGATCGGCGTCATACCCCGCGACCTGCACCCAGCCCGAAGGACCATCCCCTTCGACCAGAGGTGCGCGCAAATCATCAGCCAGAGCCGCGCCCAGAGCCTTTTCATAGCCGGGCTCGACGCGCAGCAGGTCAAGCACCTGCCCGCCCTCAGCCGTGTCGCGTTCAACCAGCTTGGCCAGTGCGCCAGTTTCGGCGCGGATCGCACCCAGCTCGCCCTCGGCCTCGGAGCGTTGCGCCCGGGCCTCGGCCTCACGCGCCTGCGTTTCGTTGCGCAGCTCATCAGCGGCGGCCAGCGCTTCTTCAGCGGCTTCAGCGGCTTCGCGGGCCTCTTCTTCGCCCTCTTGCGCCGCCTCGAACGCCTCGCTGGCGCGGGTCAGGGCACCGCGCGCCTCATCCACAGCCGCGCGGGCCTTTTCCTCTTCTCCCTCGGACCGGGCCAGCGTCTTGCGACTGTCTTCGACCAGACGTTGCGCCGACTGGTGGCGGGCAACCAGACGGGCCATGTCCTCGGTTTCTTGCGACAGGTGATCTTCTCGATCCTGAAGAACTGCGGCCGCTTCCCGCGCAATCTCGGCGGCCTCGGCCACCTTGTCATCGTGGCCCTCAGCGGCTTTGGAAAGCTCGCGCGCCTCCCATTCCAGACGTTCGATCATCTGACCCGCGTCTCGGTTCAGGCCGGTCTCGCGTTCGATATCATGGGCCAGTTGCTGGATACGGTTGGTCAGCGTCTCGATGGTCTGGCGAGCACGGGTCTCCTGATCTGACAGTGCGTCACGCTGTACCTGCTGACGTTGCAGGACGGCAGCGGCAATGGCTTCTTCCTCACGCAGAGGCGGCAGGGTCTCCTCGATCTCGGCACGCTTGGTAGCGGCAGCGCGGGCTTCGGCCTCGGCGCGGGACGCCTCGGTGATCCGGTCGCGCAGCTTTTCCTCGGCCTGCTGGCGGGCCATGTCAGCCTCTTTCCAACGGCGATAAAGCAGCATCCCTTCGGCCTGACGCAGCTGTTCCCCAATCTCGCGGTAACGCGCGGCCTGTCGAGCCTGACGCGCCAACTGCGCCAGTTGCCCACCCAATTGTTCAAGCACGTCGTCAACGCGGGTCAGGTTGGATTCAGTGCCCTTCAGCTTTAGCTCGGCCTCGTGACGGCGCTGGTACAGGCCCGAGATCCCGGCGGCCTCTTCCAGAATACGGCGGCGGGCGCGAGGTTTGGCGTTAATCAACTCGGCAATGCGGTTCTGCCCAACCAGCGCAGGTGAATGTGCACCGGTCGAGGCATCGGCAAACAGCATCTGAACGTCACGTGCGCGCACGTCCTTACCGTTGGTCTTATAGGCACTGCCGACATCGCGGGTGATGCGGCGCACGATTTCAAGCTGATCGCTATCGTTGAAACCCGACGGCGCCAGACGCTCCGAGTTGTCCATGGTCAGGACCACTTCGGCGAAGTTGCGTGCGGGTCGCGTGGCCGCCCCCGCAAAGATCACATCCTCCATGGCCCCACCGCGCATGGATTTGGGACGATTTTCCCCCATCACCCAGCGCAAAGCTTCCAGAAGGTTGGATTTGCCACACCCATTGGGACCCACCACACCGGTCAATCCATCCGCGATGATCAGATCGGTCGGGTCGACAAAGCTTTTGAAGCCAGTGAGTTTGAGTTTGCTGAAGCGCAAAGGCAATTATTCCCGTGATTCCTATATCTGGAAGTCTGCGCAACCGATTGGGGTTGAGTCAACGGAGTTGCGCAGGATATGGGATATCAGGCCGACTTATCCACAATATCTTGCCGAAATGCGCAGGAATACGCGTATCTCAATAGGGCGTACACTCGAATACTTGATAACCCTCGCCACGGCCGATGTTTTCATAGATGCCGTAATCAACGCATTCGTAGTTTGGGGTGGATACAGCCGTCAGCAGTAACCTTTTCCCGGCTTCGCGGTCGCATCCCAGCACCCCTACGGTGACCGCTGCATCACCCAGCACATCCAGTATCGGACAGCCCGAGACTTGCGCCATCGCCAACCCGGCCCGGTCGCGGATCGGACCCAGACGGGGAGCGTACTGCATATTGACCCGAACCGCTTCGGCCAGTTCCCCGCGGACGCGCACGTCAAACACGCTGCCATTCACCGCAATCCGTGTGGCAGGCACATCGCGAAAATAAGGCGTGCCGGCCGAACAAGCGGCCAGCACGAGGAGGGAAAGGTACCGGATCATGCAGCCAGCCTAGCCGCTATATGGTTAACAGAACCTTTCCAGTTTCAGGCGCGCAACACGTCCCCTAAACGACGGATACCCTCGCGGATCGTATCCTCGTCCGAGTTCGAAAAACTCAGCCGGATCGTATTGGCACCGGACTCGTCCGGAAAAAACGCCTGGCCGGGGACAAAGGCCACCTTGACCGTCTCAAGCGCCCGCGCCAACAGATCGGTTCCGACAGTGCCCTTGGGCAGGGTCACCCAAATGAACATGCCACCTTCGGGTTTGGTCCACTCGACCCCGTCCGGCATGTGCTGTTTCAATGCCTCCAGCATCGCATCGCGGCGCGCACCGTAAACGCGGCGCAACATTGGGATATGAGTGTCAAAGCAGGCTCGTGCCACCCCGTTGATGGCCATCTGATTGATCGTTGCAGAATGCAGATCGGCGGCCTGTTTCATCAGCACCAGCTGCGAGATCACCGGCTTGGCCGCCACAACCCACCCAACACGCAAACCCGGGGACAGGGTTTTCGAGAAGCTGCCGCAATAGATCGTCCGGCAGTTCTCTATCGACCCCTTCCGCGCCAGTTCCAGAGCCAGAACCGGAGGGATCTCCTCTCCGTCATAGCGCAGGGCTTGATAGGCGCCGTCTTCGATGACGGCACAGTTCAGGTCTTCGGCTAGATCCAACAGGGCTTCGCGCCTGCGCAAGTCAACGGTTTCCCCTGTCGGGTTGGCGAAGTCTGGTGAGAGATAGGCAAACTTCACCGTCCCCTCGCCTGCTGCTGCCCTGTATTCCGCAGCGCCGCGATTGCCATTGATGCTGAGCCGGTCAAAACGTGGCTCGTACGCGTTGAAGGCTGCCAATGCGCCCAGATATGTGGGCCAACCAACCAGTGCTGTGTCACCCGGCGACAGATAGAGCTTGCCAAGGTAGTCCAGCGCCTGCTGTGAGCCCGAGGTGATCAGGATGTTGTCCAACTCGCATTCGACTCCGATCTGACGCATGTGATCGACCAGCCATTCGCGCAACGGCACATAGCCTTCGCTGACAGAGTATTGTAGCGCCTGCGCCTGGCTCTCAGCCCCCAATGCGTTTTGGAACGCCAACGCAAATCCATCCGCCGGGAACCGAGCCGGATCGGGAATGCCGCCGGCAAAGGAAATGATCCCTGGCTGGTCCAGCAGTTTGAGCAATTCGCGGATCTCGGACGCCTTCATCCGTGACGCCCGCGTGGCAAACAGGTCTTTCGTCGACATGGGTCTCCTCCTCTATGCCGGGCAGACTAGGCGCGGCGCCATTAATGTCAATAATTCTGACCTACTGTAACAAAACAGGTGATCGGCCGTTCTTGTACCAACCAGGAATACGTGGTCATATGAATTGACCAATTTCGGATTGCCCCCATGCCTTTTCAAAAAATCCAGCCCGAAAAACTGTCCATCGCGGTGGTAAAACAGATCGAGATGCTGATCCTGCGCGGCATCCTTCGCCCGGGCGAACGGCTTCCGGCGGAACGTGAGCTGGCAGAACGGCTGGGCGTGTCACGACCCTCGCTGCGCGAGGCGATCTCGAACCTGCAGGATCAGGGGCTGCTGTCCGCCAAGGCTGGGTCAGGCATCTATGTGGCCGAAGTTCTTGGATCGGCCTTTTCCCCGGCGCTGGTCCGTTTGTTCGGCAGTCACGATGAGGCCGTTTTTGACTACCTTTCATTCCGCAAGGATCTTGAAGGCCTGGCCGCCGAACGCGCTGCACGGCTTGGATCGGACAGCGATCTGAAGGTCGTGCAGGCGATATTCGACAAGATGCAGGCCGCCCATGAACGCAACGCCTCTGAGGATGAGGCGCAACTGGACGCCCAGTTTCACATGGCCATCATTGAGGCCAGCCACAACGTGGTGATGCTGCACATGATGCGGTCAATGTACGAGCTACTGCAACAAGGTGTGTTCTACAACCGACAGATCATGTTCCAGCAGCAAACCACGCGCGGAGCCATTCTGGATCAGCACCGCGCCATCAACACCGCCCTGCAGGCCCGCGACGCCGAAGGTGCGCGCGACGCAATTCACAAGCATCTCAGCTTTGTCCAGCGGTGCATGGAAGACCATCTGAAGGCACAGCGCAACGAGGCTATCGCGCAGCAACGGCTACAACACGAGACGGGTCAGGCCTAATGTTTATCGGGCATTTACCAGGCGCCTATCTGGTCTTTCGGGCGGTCACGCCGAATGTCGGGAAAACTGTCTTTGCAGCAGCGATGCTCGGCGCGGTCGCACCGGATCTGGACATGCTATGGTTCTATCTGGTCGATAACCGCGCCCATCACCACCACGCTTACCTGACACATCGCCCGGTATTGTGGGTAGGAATTGTGTTGGCGGGACTAATGATCGGGTTGCGATGGACGCAGGCGGGACGCGTCGTGGCATTCTTTGGCGCTGGTGGACTGGTCCATATGGCGCTGGATTCCATCGTCGGAGAAATCACCTGGCTTTGGCCGCTTTCAGATTTCTCCCACCCTCTGGTGACCGTTGAGGCCACGCATTCGCACTGGATACTCTCTTTCCTCAACCATTGGACATTCATGGTTGAGATCGCGATTACCGTACTGGCCGTGGTCGTGTTTTTCGCGGGCAAAAACAGACCAGCGCGCGTGGGTTAAGGTTGGGTTTCGGGATGGAGCGGCAACCTGATTGTCGTCTCCAGCAAATCCTTATCCCAAAAATGGCAAACCCGGCAGAAATCTACCGGGTCGCTCAAAGTTCATACTGGGCAATGCTTAGTGCAGCTTTTCACCTACATCGGCAATCGCCGCATCGATCAGCTTGTTCGCCTGTGTCGCCGTCATCTGCTTGGCCAGAACTGCGTTTGCTGCAGAAACAGCAACGGTAATGGCCTGATCACGAACTTCCTTCACAGCCGAGGCTTCCGCCGATGCGATCTGATCCTGCGCAGCTGCCAGACGGCGTGCGATGGATTTTTCCAGATCAGCTTTGGCCTGTTCAGCGGCCAGAGCGGCGTCGTCTTTCGCAGCAGCCACGATGGCGTCCGCCTGCGTCTGCACTTCACGCTGCTTGCGCTCGTACGAGGCCAGCAGGCTGCGCGCTTCTTCATGCAGGGCGCGGGCTTCGTCGAGTTCGGACTTGATGCCAGCGGCACGGTTGTCCAGCGCACCACCGATCATGCCCGGGACCTTGAAATAGAACAGGACCGCGATGAAAACGATGAAGCCCAGAAGGACCACAAAGTCGGTGTTGCCAAGCGAGAAGAACGGGCCGCTTGCAGCGAATGCAGGACTGGCTGCACCGACGGTCAGGATAAGGGCAAGAGTGTTCCGCATGTCACTTATCCTTTCATCTGCGCGTCAACGGCACTGTCGATGGTCGAAGCATCCGCCTCGCCGCCCAGTGCGGTCACCAGTTCAGCCGCCGTGTCCTTGGCAACCACTTGAATGCTTTCCAGCGCACCGGCACGGATGTCGGCAATTGCCTTTTCCGATTCAGCCGCCTTTGCAGCGATTTCCGCGTCAGCCTTGGCAATCGCGTCATCCAGACCAGCCTGGATTTCTGCACGGGCTTCGGCAGCGATACGCTGCGCTTCGGCACGGGCATCGGCCAGCGCCTTGTTATAGGCCTCTTCGGCCTCGACCGCCTTGGCCTTCAGATCTTCGGCCGCAGCCAGGTCATTTGTAATGGTCCCCTGACGTTCAGCCAGGATTGCCGCGATGCGGGGCAGAGCCACGCGAGACAGGACCAGAAAGATGACGACCAGCGTGATGACCAGCCAGAAAATCTGGTTGGGGAACCAATCGAAGCAGAGCTGCGGCATCCCGATGGCAGAGCCATGCGAGTCGACGCACGCGCCTACTACTTCTTCGCTAATGGGTTCAGTCGCCATGATGTCCTCCGTCGGAACGTTGTCTTTACAACAGGTGGGCCGCTATGGCTTGGGCCCACCTGCGCGTAAGGATCAGGTTCCGCAGATTAGACGGCGAACATCAGCAGCAGCGAGACCAGGAATGCAAAGATGCCCAGCGCTTCTGCGAATGCGATACCGATGAAGAGGGTTGCGGTCTGCGAAGCAGCCGCCGAAGGGTTGCGAAGGGCGCCGGCCAGGAAGTTGCCTGCAACGTTGCCCACCCCGATTGCGGCTGCGCCGGAACCGATTGCTGCCAGGCCTGCGCCGATGTGTGCGAGATCGCCTTCCATGATGTATCTCCTTACGAATTGGAAGTTTCGATGTTGGGGTATCGGACCTTAGTGCGAAGGATGCAGCGCATCTTTCAGATAAACACAGGTCAGAATGGTGAATACGTAGGCCTGAATGAAGGCCACCAGGACCTCAAGGCCGTACATTGCGGTAATCGCCAGAACGGACACGGGCGAGATCACGGCAACCGCGGCGAAGCCTGCGAAAACCTTAATAACCGCATGGCCTGCCATGACGTTACCAGCAAGACGAATGGAGTGGCTGACCGGGCGTACGAAGTACGAAATCAGCTCAATGATCGCCAGGATCGGGCGCAGCGCCAGCGGCGCGCTAGAGACCCAAAACAAGCCCAGGAAAGCGGCGCCATTCTTGACGAAGCCCAGGACCGTCACGGTCAGGAACACGGCCAGTGCCAGCGGGATGGTGACCGCAAAGTGCGACGTGGTGGTGAAAGAGGTCGGGATCAGGCCCAGGAAGTTCGCACTTACGATGAACATGAACAGGGTCATGACATAGGGGAAGAACTTCACACCTTCCTTACCGCAAATGTCCTCCAGCATCTTGTAGATGAAGCCGTAGGTCAGTTCGGCGATCGACTGCATCCGGGTCGGGACGATAGCACGCTTTGAAGTGCTCAGAACCAGCAGACCGATGATGGCCAGGATCGCGAAGAACAGCCAAAGAGTCACGTTTGTGGGCGTGTACCAAGCAATATCACCACCAAACAGAGGTTTGACGATGAACTGGTCCATCGGGTGGAATACCAGGCTGCTGCCTTCTGCTGCGGTGGTCTCAGTTGCCACGTTCAGTCCCTCTCGTCCTTCTCGGCAGCCGTCGCTGCCGTTTGTTTCTCTTGAGCCTCTTTCGCGCTGCGGAGCATAACCTTCACGCCCGCGACAAGGCCCAGCAATGTGAATAGCACCAGGAAGATCGGGATTGTCCCGAGCAGGCTGTCCAGCCCGTATCCGATACCAAATCCGATCCCCAGACCGGATACCATTTCGATGACCATCCTCCAGGCAAGCTCTCCGCCCGAGACGTCAGCGTCCGCACGGGGTTTCGGCGCTTTGGCCTTTTTCGCCGCGTCGATCTTAGCCTCCAGCTGCGCCATACGCTGCTTTTGGTCATCATCGGTCACGGGCGTTTCCCTCGCACAGTCTTGGGCATGGTGCTAAGGGGCGAAGGGCGCAGAGTCAACGGCGTTGATCGCCCGAAATGACGCAGGCTAAATATTTGTTATAAAATGATTTTTTGCGAAATATGGTGGCCACTAAAACCGGCCCATCCCATTTAACCGGCTCAAATGTATTGAATCCGCATATTCAACCAAATGGTTGACCAAACCCAGACGCTGTGGTTCAGCGGGAACATGTCCAACGATCTCGATACCGTTTTCGCGGCCCTAGCCGACCCCACGCGCCGCGCCATTCTGGCGATGCTGCTTGAGGATGACATGGCCGTCACCGATGTCGCGGAACCGTTCGAGATGTCGCTGGCCGCGATCTCGAAACATCTGGTCATCCTGACCAAAGCCGGATTGATTAGTCAGGAGAAACGCGGCCGGGTGAAATGGTGCAAGCTGGAACCCGACGCCCTACGTGCGGCGTCGGTGTGGATGCAAGGGTTCGGACAATTCGAACCGGTCAATCTGGATGCGTTCGAGCGGTTTTTGGAAACCGAACTACCCACCGCTGACGATCCCTGATCCTAGCGCACGACGAAGACCGACACTTTCGCATGATTGGCCAGATACCCTGCGTGGCTTGAAAAGATATAGTCGGTGATCCGTGGAGCATGGGTACCAACGACGATCAGGTCGGCACCAATTTCTTCGGCAGCGCGAGCTAGATCACCATCGACCTCAGCCGCAACATCGACAGAATGGATGTTTCGACATGCGACATCCGTCCCACTGTTATTGGCGAGTTGGTCTGCAAAAGCGCGCAGGTCTTCATTGACTTTTGCGTCCGTCTGAACGGGATCACCGGGCTGGGTTCCCGTTACGCTAACGACGGTAATCCTGGCCCCCTGCCACTTGGCAACTTCGGCGGCAACATCGGCGGCTTTTCGAACCTCTGGCGGAAGATGCAGGTCAACTGGAAACATAATGTGAGTGTACATGGCGAATTCCTCCTCATGCAAAGCATAGGGAAAGCCGAATATGAGCACATTGATCTAACGCAACGCCAGAGGGTATCCGTGATTCAGGCTATCCCTCCTGACTGTATTCCACGCCGGTGATTACCCCAAACGGATCGGCCCGACACAGCCACGGTGCCTGTGCTCCGACAACCGAAACGGTTGTGACCGAACCCGTCGGGGCTTTTTCGGTCGACCCTGCTGATACATCCTCGGGGCGTACACCGGTCTCAGCAGACACTAGCGCCTCGCAGCTGCCCTTCAGGTCCGCGTCAGAGACCGTATTGCTGGGGGCGGGCTCGGTACAAGCTGCAAGCCCTGCTATCGCGATCAGAAAAAATGCCGGTTTCATCAGAATACCCCTGTACCACCTTTCTGCAAAGCTGCCACAAACCGAAACAAACGCAACATTTATTCCGAGGCAGGCTTTGACGTTGCCCGGGGCTGATCCTCGACCTTCAGCAACAGCACGAGCGCCATGACGGTGAGAAGCGCACCGACCAGGACCAGCGCAGGTGGCGGCGTCTGCCCCAACGCGATTTCCCAAAGGATCACCCAGCTGGGCACCAGATAGGTATAGGCCATGACCTTGGCCGAGGGCAGACGCAACGCTGAGAACTGCACCAGAACAAAACTGGCGGCCGTGGCGAACACCGACAAGTATAACAGCCCGACCCAAACGATTAGCGGCAAGTTAGCCCAATCCGTCGCGCGGATATCGGACCACGCATACAGGAGCAATAGCAGGCACCCCGCCACCATGGTGCCAAAACTGAACACCACTGCAGGTTCTCCCCGGTTCAGCTTACGCACCATCGGTGTGTAGATTGCATGCGCGATGCAGCCCCAGAAATAGATGATCTCACCACGGTCAATCTGGAACGCCGTAAACGCCTGCCAATCCGCGCGGAAAATGACCCAGAGCGCGCCCAGAGCACCCACCGTCAGGGCAAGCGCCATACGTGGCGTCGTGATCTGCCGCAAAAGCACCCAGCCCGCAATGGCCGACATCACCGGTGTCAGCGTGAAAACTGCCGCCGCACTGACCGGTGGCGCGGTTTTCAAGCCATGAAACATCAGCACGAAATACGTGGCAAACAGCCCACCCAACACCAGATATCGCCACGGTGCCTGTGCCGCGCTGCGCGGCAGTCCTGTAGTCATCAGCGCAGCCGCCCCAATCACCAGCGCCGCGATCAAAAAGCGTGCTGCCGTAAGGGCCTCGGGCGCGATCTGGTTTGCGACCATTGAGCCCAGCGAAAAGCTGCCCGCGACCAAGGACGAAAACACAAGCATGGCCAGGTGGCCCTGCGCTTGAGGGCTCACGCCAGCCAGCCCTTGGACTTGTCCTTAAGGAACGTCAGGAAGCTCTGAACCTTGGTGGTGCGGTGTAGGTCCACATGGGTCACCAGCCAAAGGTTTCCAAACCATTCCGGCAGCGGGTCGATCACCTCGATCAGATTCGGGTCACGGGCTGCCTCCCATCGCGCCATAAAGCCGATCCCGGCACCGGACAGAACGGCCTCACGAATGCAGAAATTGTTGGTGCAGCGAAAGGTGATGTTCTTGGCAGGCACCGTTGTACGCAACCAGCGGGAAAACGGAGCCCGGCTGTTTTCGTCATCAGTGCTCACGAAGTAATGGTTATTAAAATCCTCAACCCCCGAGGGCTTCCCATAGCGGTCCACGTAGTCATTGCTAGCGAATAGCCCGACCTCTTGGGTGATGAACGGCTGCACGACGTTGTCCGGCTGATCCGGAGCGGATCCCGCTCGAATAGCCACATGCGCCTCGCCATATTCAAGACGGAACAGGCGGTCTCCGGTCAGGTAGCGCACGATCAGACCGGGGTGCAGGCGCTGAAACTCACTGAGCACCGGCACCACCAAAGGCGCCAATGAGGACAGAGACGTCACGACCAACTCACCCCCGACATCGTCGCCACGCCCCTTCATCCGCCCGATCAATTGATTGAACTGATCTTCGGTCGCCTGCGCGACACGCAACAAGTCCTCCCCAGCCTCAGTGGGGGTATAGCCGCGCGCGTGGCGCTGGAACAGCTTGACGCCCAGCCGCGCCTCGATTGCGTCAATGTGGCGGATCACCGTCGCATGGTGCACACCCAACACCTCGGCCGCGCCGCTGACAGTGCCCATGCGGGCCACTTGATAGGCGGTTCTCACTTCGTCCCAGTTGTCCACGGCGCCACCTTAATGTGCAAATTCCAACATCAACTGTTGATGTATCCGACTTTTGTTCACGTACGCAACATCCATATTGGGGTCAGACGAAAAATCCGCACCCACAAGGACCTAGAGAAATGACCAAAACTATCCTGCACATCGATGCCTCAGCCCGCCGCGAAGGCTCTGCCACCCGTGATCTGTCCGATCGCATCGTCAAGCATCTGGGCGCCGCGCGCATCATCCGCCGCGACCTCGCCAGCCACCTGCCCCTGCTGAACGAAGACTGGATCAATGCTAACTTCACCCCCGCCGATCAGCGTGACGAGACCCAGCGCGATCAGCTGGCGCTGTCGGATACGCTGGTGAACGAACTGCAAGAGGCCGACACCATCGTCGTTGGCCTGCCGATCTACAACTTCTCAGTGCCTGCAGCGTTCAAAGCCTGGATCGATCTGGTGGCTCGTGCCGGTCTGACCTTTAGCTACACCGAAAACGGCCCAAAGGGCCTGTTGGAAGGCAAACGCGCGGTTCTGGCCATTGCGTCGGGTGGTGTCCCCGTCGGGTCCGAGGTCGATTTCGCCACCAACTATGCCAAACATGTGCTGGGTTTTATCGGCATTCACGATGTGGACGTAGTAGCCGCTGACCAGATGGCTCTGGACGCTGAAACCACGTTGGCCAAGGCACAGAAGGCCGTTTTGGAACTGGCGGCCTGATCGCCATCAACATTTGAAACCGGATGCGTCCAGCCTGTAATTGCTCAGGCTGGACGTTTCTATTGTACTGCGCTGATTAAGGCAGCCAGGTTACCTCACAGCCAACCCGTTCGTAAAAGGCCATCAGATCGGTCAGCGCCATCGCGACGGTTCGGTCATTGACCAGCGGGTGCATATAGATGACATCGGCCTGCTGCGCCGCGCTATCCATGAAGAACCGCACGTTGTTCTGCACCCCGTTGATCATCGCCAACGGGCTGACCGCTCCGGGGCGGATACCGAGATTTTGCAACAACCGGTCTGCCGAACCGAAGGAAAGGTTGCCCACACCTAGCTCTGTGCCCAGCGCCTTGAGGTCAATCTCGCGGCTTTGTTCAAGCGTCACCAGATAGTTCCGCTTTTTCTTGTCGCGCAAGTAAAGGTTCTTCAGGCGCAGAGCATTCTCACCCGGCACCATGAACTGATCCTCGACCGACTTTGAATCCTCAACCGTGCGCAGCGGCACATGGGTGTGCAGACGATATGTCAGACCCCAATCATCCAGCTGCGCCAAGAGCGCGTCCGAGCTAAGCGGTAGTGAGTCCTGAAAAGCGGATGATGCGTCCATGAGAGCCTCCTGTTTGGCGCGCTCATCGCGCAACACGCGGACGAATTCAAGCCACGACAGTGCCAGAATTCAGTGTTAGCGTGCCGCCATGAAAGTGACGCGAAACACCCCAAATCAATTGATACTGTCCAACACGCCCTGGTTCATCGGCATCACGCTGGTGCTTTTTGTCCTTTGTTTTGTTGGGGCTGGTTTGTTCATGGCCAGCGAGGGTGGTGAGGGCATATTGTTCGGCATCTTCTTTGCAGTCTTCGGCGGGGGGATGGGCTTTGGCGCATTCTGCGTCTTTGTGCGCCGCGTTCAGGTCATATTGGACCGCAGCCAAGACAGCATCGTGATCCGTCGCCAATCGATCTTTGGATATGACACCGTAGAACATGAGCTGTCGAACCTGTCCCATGCCGAGGTGGAAACCACCACCTCGCGCCGCGACAGGACCACGTCCAAGATGCATCGCCCCGTTCTGATCCTAGACAAGGGTATGAGCGCCGGTCGCCACCCGATTGTCGAAGCCTATGTCAGCGGGCGAGGCGCGCAACGGATGGTTGATGCGGTCAACGATTGGCTTCCGGCACACGAGGTTGACTCCGACAGCCAATCCGCCTAAATCCCCTCCAAACATCCGGAAGCGTCTAACCTTCCGGTCCCTTGAGTCGTTCAGGGATCGCCCCCCACCAGCGAGTTTCGCCCGTGGGGGCAATTGTGTATTTAACCGGTGTTTCCTACCTAGGAAATGCCACCAGATAACCGGCTAAGGAGGCCGAAGGCATGTTTGAAAATCTATCCGAACGCCTTTCCGGCGTCTTTGACCGACTGACCAAACAGGGTGCCCTGTCCGAAGAAGACGTCAAGACCGCCCTGCGCGAGGTTCGCGTTGCCCTGCTTGAGGCAGACGTCTCGCTGCCGGTGGCCCGTGCGTTCGTCAAGAAGGTACAGGAACAGGCCACCGGTCAGGCGGTCACCAAGTCGATCACCCCCGGTCAGCAGGTCGTCAAGATCGTGCACGACGCGCTGGTCGACACCCTGCGTGGCGAGGAAGACCCCGGCAAACTGAAGATCGACAACCCACCTGCTCCGATCCTGATGGTTGGTCTACAGGGTTCGGGTAAGACGACCACCACCGGTAAGTTGGCCAAACGCCTGAAAGAGAAAGAAGGCAAGAAGGTCCTGATGGCCTCGCTCGACGTCTATCGCCCGGCGGCGATGGATCAGTTGGCTGTTCTGGGCACGCAGGTCGGCGTCGATACACTGCCGATCGTTCCCGGTCAGAAACCCGTCGACATCGCCAAGCGCGCCAAGCAACAGGCGACGCTGGGCGGCTATGACGTCTACATGCTTGATACCGCGGGCCGTCTACATATCGACGAAGTACTGATGGATGAGGTCGAGCAGGTCCGCAATGCGGTCGACCCGCGCGAAACCTTGTTGGTCGTTGACGGCCTGACGGGTCAGGTTGCTGTTGAAGTGGCCGAAGAGTTTGACGCCAAGGTCGGCATCTCGGGCGTAGTTCTGACCCGGATGGACGGTGACGGCCGTGGCGGTGCGGCGCTGTCAATGCGCGCAGTCACTGGCAAACCGATCCGCTTTGTCGGTCTGGGCGAAAAGATGGACGCCCTCGAAACCTTCGAGCCTGACCGGATCGCCGGTCGTATTCTGGGCATGGGCGACATCGTTGCCCTGGTCGAAAAAGCCCAGGAAACGATGGAGATGGAACAGACCGAGCGCATGATGAAGCGCATGGTCAAAGGTCAGTTCAACATGAACGACCTGAAAATGCAGCTGGAACAAATGATCCAGATGGGCGGCATGCAGGGCATGATGGGCATGATGCCGGGCATGGGCAAGATGGCCAAGCAGATGGATCAGGCAGGTCTCGACGACAAGATCCTGCGCCAGCAGATCGCCATGATCCAATCCATGACCAAACGCGAACGGGCCAACCCGCAACTGCTTCAGGCGAGCCGCAAGAAACGTATCGCCGCCGGTTCGGGCATGGAGGTCAGCGACCTCAACAAATTGCTCAAAATGCATCGGCAGATGTCGGACATGATGAAGAAGATGGGCAAAATGGGCAAAGGCAAGATGCTGAAACAGGCCATGAAAGGCATGTTCGGCAAAGGTGGCCCCAGCCCCGAGGAAATGGCAGCAGGCATGGACCCCAAGGCACTGGAACAGGCGGCCAAAGCGATGGGCGGCAAGATGCCCGGCATGCCTGGCATGGGTGGCGGCATGGGGCTGCCCTCTGGCCTCAGCGGGTTTGGCAAGAAGAAGTAAATGACAGCCCTCGCCCTTCATATCCCCCGGCTTGAAACAGAGCGCTTGATCCTGCGCGCGCCGTCCGTGGCCGACCTTGACGCTGAGGCCGAGTTTTTCGCCTCGGACGCCGCCAAGTATGTTGGCGGCCCGCTGCGTCGGGATGAGACATGGCGGTCAATCGCCATGCTGCTGGGGCATTGGGCCATCCGCGGCTTTGGCTTTTGGGGGGTCGAGGAAAAAGACACCGGCATCTATGTCGGCCGTGTCGGCCTTTGGTTCCCCGAAGGCTGGCCCGAGCCCGAGGTCGGGTGGACGCTGATGACCTATGCCACCGGCAAAGGCTACGCGACCGAAGCCGCCTTGGCCGCGCGCACCCACGCTTATGACATTCTGGGCTGGGAAACCGCGATCTCGCTGATCGACCCGGACAACGACGCCAGCAAAGCCGTTGCCAAACGGTTGGGCGCCCAGCTCGACTATCACTACGAGCACCCGAAATTCGGCACCACCGAAATCTGGCGCCACCCCGCCCCAGACGATCTGGTGAATGGCGGTATGGAGGCCTACGCATGACCCACACCGCTTTGACCACCAAGAGGACCGGCCAATGACCAACCCCGTGGCGCAAGCTGCCGTGCTGTTGAAAGAGCACCGCGAAAGCATCGACCGGCTGGACGCGATCCTCGTCTATACGCTGGGCGAGCGGTTCAAGCACACGCAGGCCGTTGGCAAGCTCAAGGCCGAACACGACCTTCCCCCGTCCGATCCCTCGCGCGAGGCTGCGCAGATCGCTCGGCTAGAAGACCTGGCGAAACAGGCCGATCTGGACCCTGACTTCGCCAAGGCTTTCCTGAATTTCATCATTCAGGAAGTCATCCGACACCACCGGAAACATCAGGAATAACCATCCGTTTCCACGAATACCAAGAATAACCGGGCACTTCCCGGTCACGCCATCCAAAGGAGATACCACCATGGCAATGAAAATTCGTCTCGCCCGCGGCGGCTCGAAAAAACGTCCCTTCTACCGCATCGTGGCCGCTGACAGCCGCATGCCTCGTGACGGCCGTTTCATCGAGAAACTGGGCACCTACAACCCGCTGCTGCCGAAAGACAGCGAAGAGCGCGTGAAAATGAACATGGAGCGCGTTCAGTACTGGCTGGACCAGGGTGCACAGCCCACCGACCGTATCGCTCGCATGCTGGAAGCTGCCGGCACCCGTGAAAAGGCCGAGCGCAACAACCCCAACAAGGGCGCCCCGGGCAAGAAAGCCCAAGAACGCGCGGAAGAAAAAGCTGCAAAGGCCGCTGAAGCTGCCGAAGCTGCTGCTGCACCGGCTGAAGAAGCGGCTGCAGAAGAGTAAGCAGGCGGGCGCGTGCAGGATCAGACTTTCACCGACGATTTCCGCACGCAGTTTGACCTGTTGATGCGGCTCCGGCGCGACGTGCGCCGATTCCGCACCGACGCGATAGACGAGGCAGTGCTAACGCGCTGCCTCGACGCGTTTCGACTGGCGCCCTCAGTGGGGCTCAGCGAACCTTGGCGCGTGATCCGCGTCGAAAGCGAAGCCGCGCGCGCTGCGGCGCTGAAGAATTTCCAAGCCGCAAATGCCGAGGCCCTCGCCGGATACTCCGGCGAAAAGGCACAGCTTTACAGCGGCCTGAAACTGTCAGGGATGCAAGAAGCCCCGGTACAACTGGCCGTGTTCTGCGACGACGCCACCGACAAGGGGCAAGGTCTGGGCGCGGGCACGATGCCCGAGATGCGGCGCTATTCGGTGGTTTCGGCCATCACCCTGTTTTGGCTGGCATTACGCACGCATGGGCTGGGTTTGGGGTGGGTGTCCATTCTGGACCCCGATCAGATGGCCCGCGATCTGGACGTGTCCGAGAACTGGCGCCTGATCGGCTATTTCTGCGTCGGCTGGCCCGAGGAACTGTCGGACACGCCAGAACTAGAGCGTCTCGGATGGGAATGCCGCGACGACACCCTGCCGGTCGAGGTGAGATAGTCAGATGTTCGGGTTGATACGACTTCCCATCCTGTTGCTGATCGCATTTATTGTCGGCGTGTTTTTTGAACGCAACAACCAGCGCGAGGCTTGCGCAGTGCGAGGGGACTGGCAGGATGGGCTATGTGTGACGGTGGACAAGCCAAATGAGTGATCTGATCTGCGTGGGCAGCATTGCGGGCTCCTATGGTGTACGCGGCGAAGTGCGCCTGAAAAGCTATTGCGCGATCCCTGAGGATATCGAGGGGTATTCGCCTCTGACGGATGAGGCGGGCGCTCAGCGCTATCCTTTAGTCCTGACCCGCTCGATCAAGAACGGGTTCGCCGCACGTCTGGGCGGAGTTGAAACCAAAGAAGAGGCCGACGCGTTGAAGGGTCTGCGGCTGTTTGCACGACGCGATCAACTGCCGTCATTGCCGGATGATGAGTTTTACCACACCGATCTCATCGGGCTTGAGGTCTATGACACCGGCGGCACCCTGCTGGGCCGAGTCAAATCGGTCCAGAACCACGGCGCTTCCGATCTGCTGGAATTGCACGGACCGGGCCTGAAAGGCACCGTGCTACTGCCCTTTACGCTCGAGGCCGTTCCAACCGTCGATCTGGACAAGGGCCGCATCGTCGCGGACCCCCCCGAAGGTTTGATCTGATGCGCCGCATCCTGCTGCATCTGGGTCTACACAAAACCGGCACCACGGCAGCACAGTCTTTTCTCTATGACAATCGCGAGCTGATCTGGCCGCATTTTGCGCTGGTGCTGCCCTATCGCACCCGGAAGTCCGGCCTGTCGCGGGCGGCCACCAACCACTCCATTTACGGCACGGTCGGAACCTTGTCCGAGTTCGGCACCCAATTGGGCGCGTTTCTTGAGACGCTGGATTTCGGTGAAAAACGCGGACTGATCCTGAGCGAGGAGAACTTCTCCGGTCGGCGCCCCAGCCGCAACGCCGAAAACGGGTACGCCGCCGCGCCAGAGCTTGCGGCCTGTCTGGTGGACGCGATCCGTCATCGCTTTGCCCAGCAAGAGGTCGAGATCACGATCTACCTGTCCCTGCGCCAACGTGGCAGCTGGCTGCGCAGCCTTTGGGCGCATGATCTGGAGCGTATTCGCCAGGTTCATGACTTTGAGGCCTTTCGATCAAACCTCGACCATCTTCCCCCCTTGCAGGACACGGTGGATCAGATCCGGGACAGGCTACCGTCGGTCGCCGTTACGGCCGAATGGCTTGAAGAACTGCAACTCCGCCGCTATGGCCCCGGCACCCCGTTTGCCGAGTATCTGGATCTGCCCCACGACAAGGCCAAGCTGCTGGTGCCGCCTTCCAAGGCCAACAGTCGCCTACCCGAAGACGCCTTGGCAGAGTTGCTGGACCTGAACCGTTCACGTCTGGACGAGGGTGCTCTGATCGAGCAGAAGAAAGCGATAATTGAACGCGCGAAAGGCGCGCTGATCGGCACGACATGACAGACAAGCCCAGTAAATCCTATGGCCGCAAGGCTATACGTCCAACCCTCAAACCGCGCGAGCTGTTGACGCCCACGCCGGACTTGCATGGTGTGTGGAAGGCCAAGATCATTACCCTTTTCCCCTCGGCCTTTCCGGGTGTGTTAGGGGAAAGCCTGACCGGCAAGGCGCTGCAGGAAGGTCTCTGGCAGCTGGAAACCGTCGATCTGCGCCAATTCGGCATCGGCAAGCACCGCAATGTGGATGACACGCCTGCTGGCGGCGGTGCGGGCATGGTGCTGCGCGCCGATGTTCTGGGTGAGGCGATTGAACAGACTATGGACGGAGTTCAGGGCAACTGGCCGCTGATCTACCTCAGCCCCCGTGGCCGCCGAATGGACCAACGCATGATGCAGAACCTGGCGCGCTGTGATGGCATGACCCTTCTGTGTGGCCGGTTCGAGGGCGTCGATGAACGGGTGCTGGAACACTATGGCGTGCAGGAAGTCAGCTTGGGTGATTTCGTCATGACCGGTGGCGAGATCGCGGCACAGGCGCTGATAGACGCAACGGTACGGCTGATCCCCGGCGTTCTGGGCAATCAGGCCTCCGCCGAGGAAGAAAGCTTTTCGTCGGGCCTTCTGGAGCATCCACAATACACTCGCCCCGCCGAATGGAAGGGGCGACCGATCCCGGATATTCTGATGTCCGGCCACCACGGGCGCATCGCCGAGTGGCGGCACGAGATGTCCGAACAGATCACCCAGGAACGTCGTCCCGACCTGTGGGCGAGCTACCGCAAGGCACGGGACTAACCCCCCGCCTTCCAGCGCGCCCATGTCTCGGGGTGGCCGTTAAACGTGTTGATGTCCACCTTGCCCTGCACACCCGGCACCAAGCCTGTGCCGGTATACTGCCAGAACCGCCACTGAGACTTCGGGTAAACCTTGTGTGGATGGCCCGCGACCGAGCGCAGCCAGAACTCGGTTCCGCGCAAGCGGGCGATATCCGTGTCGCCATGGAAATCTACCGTTGTGTAGACAATCGGACGGCGACCGTAGTGACGTTCGAGTATGTCGAGGAA
This sequence comes from Ruegeria sp. ABF4_144, assembly GCF_056160045.1. Lineage (NCBI taxonomy): Bacteria > Pseudomonadati > Pseudomonadota > Alphaproteobacteria > Rhodobacterales > Roseobacteraceae > Ruegeria > Ruegeria sp. ABF4_144. The sequence goes on along the minus strand of NZ_JBSWWK010000001.1, from coordinate 508,442 downwards.
CTTCTTGGCCTCAGCCCGGACTGTAGCGCCATCCGGGCGCAACCTGCAGGTTTTGGAATGCGGGGTCCATTCCATGTCTAACACATGCGGCAGGTCAGCCCCCTTGGGCACGTTCCTGATGAACCACCGCGCCTGCTCATGGGCCGGGCGACAGAAATAATAGTAGTGGTATGCCCCCCACGGCACCCCTGCCGCTTGCGCCCCACGCCGGTGGTCATCGAACATGGGGTCGGCCACATCGCCGCCCTCCGTCGCTTTGATGAATACGAAACTGACGCCCGAGGCCTTGGCCCGGCGCCAGTCGATCGACCCCTGCCAGCGCGACACGTCCAATCCGTGCACCGGATAGTGGCCGGGATGACGCCCATCCCAATCATGCGGGTCGGCATCGCCAAAGGCGGGGTAGATGACCGAAGGCGACGTGGTGCCCAGAAAAGCCTTGGCCTCAACCTGTTGCGGCGGAGGGGTGCTGCGACCGCATGACAGGGTCGCCATGGCCAGGACGGCCAGCATCAACGCTAAGCGCATGATCTGTTCCTGTTATAAATTTCTGCTCGAATAATTCCCACCAGAATGCCTGTTCGGCCTCACAAGGCAACGGCCTATTTTGCAGACGGCGAAAACCCACCGCCCCGCGTTGGATATATGGCGATTTAGGCTTGATCCCGGCCCGCAAATTCCTTAAAGCAGCGCAATCCGGTGCCGCAACTGCGCGACTCCGGTGTTTTGGTTTGCAAAATGGCGCAACGCTCGGCTTTCTTCAGCCACTGCGTGTCAGGGCGGACCAGACCAAAGGAACATTCGATCTGACCTCTGGCGGGCTGTACGCAGGACCCGGTGAAGACCAAGAGCTCTCAGGCCGTGCTCAACTTCGTGGACCAACCACGAGCAGATAGGAGAAACTGCGATGGACCTGATCGCACAGCTTGAGGCGGAACAGATTGCCGCCCTGGGGAAAGACATTCCCGATTTCAAAGCCGGTGACACCATCCGTGTCGGCTTTAAAGTGACCGAAGGCTCGCGCACCCGTGTGCAGAACTACGAAGGCGTCTGCATCGCGCGCAAAGGTGGCAGCGGCATCGCCGGTTCGTTCACCGTCCGTAAAATCTCGTTTGGAGAAGGCGTGGAGCGTGTGTTCCCTCTGCATTCGACCAACATCGACAGCATCACCGTAGTCCGCCGTGGCCGCGTTCGCCGCGCCAAACTGTACTACCTGCGCTCGCGTCGTGGTAAATCCGCACGTATCGCAGAAGTCACCAACTACAAGCCCAAGGCTGGCGCCGAGGCGTAAGGAGCGGAAAGATGAAAAAAGACATCCATCCCGATTACCACTTCATCGACGTCAAAATGACCGACGGCTCGATCGTGAAAATGAAATCCACCTGGGGCGCCGAAGGCGACCAGCTGGCTCTGGAAATCGACCCCTCCTCGCACCCCGCGTGGACCGGTGGCTCGTCGCGCCTGATGGACGCCGGCGGCCGCGTGTCGAAGTTCAAGAAGAAATACGAAGGTCTGGGTTTCTAAACCTGCCTCGTTTGAAATGCGAAAGGCCGTCCCTTGGGGCGGCCTTTTTGTTTTTCTGTTCAATAGCTTGAATGGTAGCTCAATTCGATTGCAGCGCACCATGAACAGTGACAGCTTGCGTTCATGTTTCGTATTTTCATCAACACATTGATCATTCTTATTCTGACAGTACTGACGCAGATTGGCGGGCTTGCCTGGGGAATTGCGCTGTTCTTCAAACGACGATTGATTTCATTTGTGGTCGCTTATGCCGCTTTTTCGCTCGCCGCGATCTGGATCGCCCCGCACTTCGGGCGCGTGGCATTAAGTTGTTCAGAAAGCGGCCCGCTGCAAGTTCAAAGCTGGATATACTGCGCCCTGAACAGAAACTATGTCTCTCCTAAACTCGCCGATGTTCTGCGGGATGCGGCGGAAGAAATGGATCGCCAATACCCGGGAACCAAAACTCTTGTTCTGGACGCAAACTTTCCGTTTCTGAACGGGTTTCCCCTGCTGCCACATCTGTCACATGATGACGGAGAGAAGGCTGACCTCGCCTTCTACTACTCGGATGACGGCAGTTACCTGAGTGGTGCCACGCGATCTCCAATCGGATACTTCGCCTTTGAGCATGGCAGCACCAACTGTCCAAAGCGTTGGCCGACCCTAAGATGGGATTTCGATTTCCTGCAGCCCCTTTGGCACAGTTACACTTTAGATCATCAACGCTTGCGCTCAGTCCTGATTGTGCTGTCTGACGACGACCGTGTTGGCAAGATCTTCGTTGAACCTCATCTGACCCAAAGCCTAAATGTGTCCGCTCCCAAGATCCGCTTTCAGGGATGCCGAGCCGCACGCCATGATGACCACATTCATTTTCAGCTTTAACGGCATTCATCAGGCACTGGCCAATTTCGCCAATAGTCAGCAGGTGCTATACTGGTTCGCAACGCAGGTATTGAACCCACGGAGACCCCGAATATGCCCCAGTACAATGACATGATCGAGCTTTCGGTAGAGGACATGGACCTGATCGAAACGGCGTTGCGTGGCTCGGTCGCTTCGTTGTCGCAAGCTGCTCTGGATGAGGAAGAGGCCGGCAATCCAGACCGCGAAGAGACCTTGCGCCGCATTCACGACCTTTTGGGCAAGCTTCACGATCAGAAGGTGTTTTATCGTCCCAAAGATGGGGTGTATCTTGGGGGCTAAACCCTGCCAAAACCCGTGCGCTTAACGAGGGTCACGTGTCAGGTCTGCCGCGCTGTGCAATGGCGGCACCGGTCCACGCAGCAACATCAGCGCCAGCGCCATTCCGACCAGCGCCGCAACCGCAGCAACCAGCATCGCGCTGTCAAAAGCGTTATCCTGCAAGTCCCGCAGCGCCTTGGCGAGGGCGGTTCCGGTGGTCGGGTCCATCGCCGCGAGCTGCTGCTGAATCTGGCTGGGTGTGCCATGAGTCAGCGCGTGCGCCAGATCCTCGCGCTGGGTTGATCCTGCGGGCAGCGCGTCGATCACCTCGGACAGGCCGCGGCGTTTGGTGATGGATTCGGCAAGGCCTCCGACCACGGCACCCAAGGTGGCTCCGAAATACAGGCAGGCGTTAATGACGCCCGATCCCTGCCCTACATGCTCTTCGGGCAGCAGGCGCAGACCAAGGCGCGGCAGCAGCGAGAAACAGATGCCCATCCCGATGCCGACAATCAGCAGCTTCCACCAGATTTCGGCGTATTGAGTGGTATTCGTCGTCGTCATCAACAACAGGAACCCGCAGGCCATCGCGCCAAGGCCAATCGCAACCGGCCATTGAAAGCTATAGGGCGCCAGAAACCGCGGCGCGGTGACTGAGATCACGAACATGCTGAGGCTGAGCGGCATGATCGCCAAACCAGCTCCGATAGAACTGTACCCGAAGGCATCAGGCGACTGCACGAAAGTGTTGAAATAGACAAAGAAGCAGAACAGCGTGAAGCCGGTGAAAAACATCCCCGCTGCGGCCATGAAATAGCGCGGATGGCGGAAATAGCGCAGCTCAATCAGCGGGTCTTCGGCGCGGCGTGAGACGATTACCAGCACAACCGTCGCCAACGCCGCAATGGCCAGTGGCACCAACGTCAGTGGTGTGGTCCAGCCCCCACTTTCACCGTTGCTGAGCGCGAATGACAACGGCCCCAGAAAAAAGAGGATTGCAACGGCTCCGGGAAAGTCGAACTTTGCTCCGGGCAAACGGATGTCAGGCACATATTTTCGTTTATGGACGTGCAAACCTATGGCAAAAGCCACAACCAGCAACAGCAGGTCAGTCGCGAAAATTGCACGCCAACTGATAAAATGCCCCATCGCACCGCCCACGATCGGGCCAACGCCAATCGCCAGTCCGACAACTGCGCCCCAGGCTCCGGTGACGCTGGCGCGCTGCTCTTCGGGCGTGGCCGCTGTCAGAACGGACAGAGAAGTGCCGAACAGCGCCGCCGCCCCAGCCCCCTGCGCACCGCGACCGATCAGAAGCATCGTACCATCCTGTGCAAACAGGACCGAAACCGACCCGATGGCAAACACGATCATACCAACGAAAAACACGCCCATCTTGCCGGTTATGTCCCCCATTCGACTGACGATTGTGACCAGAGTGGCGCTTGCGACCGTGTAGGTGGCCATCACCCATTGCAACCCTGACGGGGTCAGATCGAACTCGGCCTTCAGATTGGGCAGCACGGTGGTCACAGCTGTTGTGTTGAACCCTACGACCATCATGCAGATTGCCGTCATCGCCAACACAACACGGGCGCGGGCCTGCGGGGTCACGTCTTCCGAGGTCTTGTCACGCATCAAACTGCCCTCAAACCATGGTTGATTAATGCAATTATTCAGCAGTTTAGTGATTTTTGCCTCTGCGCATAGGGTGCGCGTCAGATCCAGTAGGACAGCGCGACCGGCAGTACCACAATCGTGCTGAGCGTCGACACCAGAATAAAGCCCGCCACATCCGACCCGTATTCCGGAACGTGTTGATCGATGAACAGGTAGGTCGCCACCGAAGATGGCATCAGGCAACACAGGATCACCGCGCCCCGCTCCGCGTCAGTAAAGCCGAACCCCCAGACCAGCGCACTGGCTATCACCACCGCCATTGCCAGATGCAAAACGGTCAGCGTCACCGCCCGGCCAAGGCTTTGGATCTGCAACGCCGCCAACGTGTGGCCCAGCGTCAGCAGCATCAGCGGTATCGACAACCCTCCGAGAATGTCAAAAGACTTGGCCACCGGCTGCGGCAGGCTGTAGCCGGTAGCCATCAGGATCAGAGAGATCACAACCGCATAGATGATGGGAGATGTGGCAAGTTTTTTCGGAGAAAACTCCCCTGCCGGTATCCACATGCCAACAGTGAAGATGCTGATCAGCACGACCACCACGAACCCCATAGTATAGGCCATACCCGCATCGCCCAACGCAAGCAGAGTGATCGGCAAGCCGATATTGCCGACATTGCCATGCATCAACGGCGTCAGAAACGCTCGTACGGGCAGGCGCATCGCCTTCAGTGCGACAAACCCCAACGCCCCGAATGCGGCAATCGCCAGCGCGGCAGCAGCCATCACATCCAGAAACGTATCCACGGCGATCTTGGTGGTGGACAGGTGTGAGATGATCAGCGTCGGATACCCAACGCGCGAGACAAGCCCGCCAATCACCTTGTTGTCGAACGGCGCCTTGATCAGCGCCAGACTATAGCCGATCCCGGCGCAGATCAGCACGGGCAGGACCACGTTCAGAACGTTCAGAAACAGGTGATCCACCGGCTGCCCCTATCGCATTTCCCTGCCCCTGACAGTGAAACAGGGCACGGTGTTTGACAAGAGCACAGCCTAACCCGCCCCCACACCTTGGTTTTCCAAATTAGAGCCTGATATCACCTATTGGGGTCCTTCCCTTCCCGCTTTCCACAACATATAGTGGCTCACAACAACGTGTGGGCAAGCACGGCGGGACATGGGAATACAAGCATGGCACATATCATCGTAGTGGGGAACGAGAAGGGCGGCGCAGGCAAATCGACCGTGTCGATGCATGTCGCCACCGCGCTGGCGCGGCTGGGGCACAAGGTCAGCACACTTGACCTGGACCTGCGTCAACGCAGCCTTGGGCGCTATTTCGAAAACCGCGGCAACTTCATGAACGGCTCCGAGGCACGTCTGCCCAGCCCACGCCATCATGACTTGCCCGAGATCGACGCCAGCAAGCTGAAACCGGGTGAGAATATCTATGACCACCGCCTGTCCGCCGCAGTGGCCGAGCTGGAGAGCGACAGCGACTTTATCCTGATCGATTGCCCCGGCTCACACACCCGCCTCAGCCAGGTGGCGCATTCGCTGGCTGACACGCTGATCACGCCACTGAACGACAGTTTCATCGATTTCGACCTGCTGGCGCGGATTGACTCAAAGGGTGAGAAAATCCTCGGGCCGTCGGTCTATTCTGAGATGGTCTGGAACGCGCGACAACTGCGCGCGCAAGCTGGGCTGAAGCCCATCGACTGGGTCGTTGTGCGCAACCGCGTCGGTACGCAGCGCATGGTCAACAAGGAAAAGATGCAACGCGCGATCGAGATGCTGTCGCAGCGCATCGGTTTCCGCGTCGCCTCGGGCTTTTCCGAGCGGGTGATCTTCCGCGAATTGTTTCCGCGCGGTCTGACCCTGCTGGACCTCAAGGATATCGGGGTCAAACAGCTGAACATCTCGAACATCGCCGCTCGGCAAGAGCTGCGCGACATGATGAAAGAGCTGAACCTTCCGGGCGTCGAAATCGACTTTTGAGAAGGTTTCGGCTGCTCTGGCACACGCGCTTCAGCGGCCATTCTCCCCCTCCTTGCCCTTGCACCTAACCTGATGCAAACTTGTTTGCGAAGGAAAGGCGCCTGTAGACAGCTGGGTCCGTTGGTAAACGGATCCGCCAAGCCTTGTGTTTTGGGAGGAGCGCGCCATGACATCCGACACCGAAGAGTCACCACCACCAAATAATCTGACACCGCAGCAACACACCGTGCCCGAAGTCAACACGGTTACGTCGAGCGACATCGCCGCCTCGTTGAAGGCCGGTTTCGCTGACTTTTTGGCGCGTCCATTCATGAGCGGCTTTTTCGGCCTGTTCTATGCGGTATTCGGTATTCTGCTTGTTTGGAGCTTGGTTTGGCTTGGCAAAATTTGGATGATCATTCCCGCCATCGTCGGCTTCCCATTGATTGCACCCTTCGCCGCCGCCGGGCTTTACGAAATGTCCCGACGGCTTCAGAAGGGTGAGAGTTTCGGCTGGTCAGAAATCCTTGGTGTCATGGCCAATCAGCGCAAGCGTGAAATGGGCTGGATGGCCTTTGTCACCTTGTTCATTTTCTGGGTGTGGGTTTACCAGGTTCGGCTTTGGCTGGCCATCATCCTGCAGAACGCATCCTTCTCGGATCTGGACGGGTTTTTGAATACCGTCTTCTTCACACCACAGGGCTGGGCCTTCCTAGCCGTTGGTACCTGCGTCGGTGCCTTTTTGTCGGCAGTTCTGTTCTCGGTGACTGTCATTGCAATGCCCATGCTGCTGGATCGGGAAACCAATTTCGTGTCCGCCATGCTGACGTCCATCCGCGCCGTCGCTGAAAACCCTGTGGTTATGCTGACCTGGGCGGCAATCATCTCGGTCACCATGCTGCTGTCGATGGTTCCAGCCTTTCTAGGCCTGATCTTCACGCTGCCGATCCTTGGTCACGCCACATGGCACCTGTATCAGCGGGCCGTGCCGCCAGCCGAGGGATAGGCTAAAACGCCAGATACCCAATCAGTGGCACCGCAAACAGGCTGAGCACGAAGGTCGCGATCAACAAGGCTGAGGCGATGGCCGCATCGCATCCGTATCGCGCGGCGATAACTGCGGCCAAGGCGCCCGACGGCATCGCGGCTTCGATCACCAGAATGTCGCGCTGAAAATCCGGCAACCCAAGGACAAAGGCAAACCCGCCCGCAACCAACGGCTCGAGCAACAGTTTCAGCGCACAGACCAGCACGAACAAGCCCGCGAACTGCTGAAAGCCGACAGGCCGCAGCATCAGCCCGATCGTAAAGGCCACGAGGAATGTCAGCGAGGCACTGGCAATCCCAAGAAAGTCGTTCAGCAGTTCCACAACCCTGCTGCCTTGCGGCAGACCAATGGCAGACGCCAAAACACCCAATACAAATGCCAGGAAAATCGGTGACCGCACGAATGTCTTCAAAGCATCCGCGACCGTGGGCCCTTCGTCGTTGTTCTCGCCGTAATAACTGGCGATCGCAACACCCACGGTAAACAGAGGCAGCACTACGCCAATCTCTCCCATCACGACGAGCTGGCTCATGATCTCGGAATTGTCGCCATAGATGTTTTGCAACAGCGAATATCCAAGGGTTGAAGTGCTGCCGACCCCTGCCACTAGGATCACGGACCCCAGAACCGGTCTGTCCAATCGCATCCAGCGCCCGGCCACCCATGCAACGGTCATGACCACCGCGATGGCCAGGAAGAGCACAAAGGCGAGTTCGAAGTTCCGAATGCGAAACGGCTCGTTGCTGAGGTTGGCGAATATCAGGGCTGGCAAGGCGAAATCGGTGACCAGGCGGGCGAAAACCCCTTGTTCGCGCTCCTGAATAACATTGCGATGTCGGAACCAGACCGCCGACCCGACCAGCGCCAGCATCACTATGAAAGAGTCAAAGAGACTGTCGAACTGCAAGGTCTGATCGGCTCCTTGTAGACGCAACTTGTTACTTACCACTGCCGTCAATGACAGGGCATGATCATACGACAGAAGCCTTTTCCGTCAAAATCGCTTGAAAGCAGGTCTTTGCTGCGATGGTACAGCCGCCCCCTAAAGCGGGGGCTCGTAGATCGTGAACAGCTCTTTCGGTTCGGCCACACCGCGCAGCATGTATCGACCGACCGACACAAGGTTCTCGCCACACGGCTGCGCCGCACGCGCGACATCGTCCGAGATCAGAATACGCTGCCCCAATGACCGGTGCATCCCGGCGATCCGGGCGGTCTGGTTCACAGCAGGCCCGATCACCGTAAAGTCCAGACGCGTCGCGGACCCGATATTACCATACAGGATTTCCCCCGCATGCAGGGCAAGGGTAAAGCTGGCCACCGGCAAGCCCTCGGCCTCGCGGCGAGCATTCAGCGCTTCCATCCGTTGCTGCAGCACCGGCACGGCCTTCAAGGCCGCGCGCGCGTCTTCGTCGATCTCACCAACGTCGAACATCGCCATCAGCCCGTCGCCCATGAACTTAAGGATGTTCCCGCGATTTTCATGCACGACACCCACAGCCTCGGCCAGATAGTCGTTCAGCATGTCGATGATTTCGTTGCCCGGCAGTTCCTCGGACAAGCTGGTGAAGCCTTCGAGGTCAAAGTTCCAGATCACAGCATCAATCTGCTGTAGCGATCCCCTCCGAATTTCGCCCGACAAGACCCGGCGCCCCGCATCACGGCCCAGATATACCCGCATAAGGTCCTTCGAAACCCGAGCGCTGGACGCAGATTTCAGCGCCAGCCCCAAATGGGGCAACGCGGTGTTGATCAGCCCCAGATCGTCGTCCTGAAATCCTTCAGGCGCATTCGAGGTCCAGGACATAAGAACTCCACCTACTGCCTCTTTGGCGTCTTTGGGCCCGTTATGCGTCGGAACGTCAAAGCTGACCCCAGTTGCATAATAATCGGTTGCCCCGATCTCGCGCAGGTCATTTAGCAGGGGAAAGCGGCTGGCTTCATTCTGATCGACCAGACGCTCGCGGATTTCATCAACCTCATCGTTCAGAATCGCGTAGAGGGGGCTTTGCTTCCACTGTTCGCTGGGCTCTTCGGTGTATTCAAAGGTCTCGGACTCGCCGCCCTTGCCGTCATACCAGCTGAACCCGGTGCCGCCATACACAGGGTGCAGCGCGGACTGCGCCGCGTGAAACCGCATCAGAGGCACGCCAAGTTCCAACAGCTTGTTGCAATAGCCGTCCAACAGGTCTTCTTTCGTGGCCCCTTCAAGGCCACGGGTAACGATCCATTCAATAAGATCGGTTGATTTCGCCATATCGGCGTTCAGGGTCGTCATTTTGTTATTATTCCAGTGTCCGCTCTGGTTGTCATCTGGGGACCGGAGGGCGGAATTACCAGTGTTCACCCCATATGCGCCAACTGACGCAACATTTTGCGCAACAGGGCCGCCTCGTCTGCGCTGAACTGAGCCGCCAACCGCGCGTCATACTGCCCCGCCACACCGCAAAGCTCGTGATAGGCAGTCTGGCCCATGGCCGTCAGTGTCAGGTTTTCCAATCGGCGGTCCGTGTCACTGCGGCTGCGCAGCAGAAACCGGCGCTCTTCCAGCCTTTGTACGGCCCTGCTAATCTTGGTCTTATGCAGCCGGGCGCGTTCACCGATCTCTTTCGCGGTCATTTCGCCGTAATTGCCCAAATGGAACAAGACCCGCCATTCGTTGCGCAGCATACCATAACGGTTCTTGTAGACCTTCTGAAACTCTAACGAGCTTTCCTCGGCCGCGCGGTTTAGCAGGTAGGGCAGGAAATCCTGCAAATCAAAGTCATCTTTTTTCATGGAGTCGTCCCGAGTCATGCTTGTTAGTTACAAAACCAACTATTATTCCTCAAGCAGCAAACGGAGGAACGCGGGATGAACCATCCGACTGATCCGCATGAAATGACCCAAGCCGGCAGCCTGGTCGGCACCCATGCGGGCTATATGCCCGGCTTTGGCAATGATTTTGAGACCGAGGCCCTGCCTGGTGCACTGCCACAGGGAATGAACAGCCCCCAGCGCTGCAACTATGGCCTTTATGGTGAGCAACTGAGCGGCACGGCCTTTACCGCGAACCCGCCCGAGCGGACGTGGTGCTATCGCATCCGGCCGTCAGTAAAGCACTCGCATCGTTATGAAAAAATCGACCTGCCTTACTGGAAATCGGCGCCGTTTGTCGATCCGAACGTAGTAAGCCTGGGCCAGTACCGCTGGGATGCGGTGCCGCATTCCGATCAGGGTATGACCTGGCTGACCGGCATGCGAACCATGACCACGGCGGGGGATGTGAACACGCAGGTGGGTATGGCCAGCCATATCTATCTGGTTACCGAGTCGATGGTGGATGACTATTTCTTCTCGGCCGATTCCGAATTGCTGGTGGTCCCGCAAGAAGGCCGCCTGCGCTTTGCGACCGAACTGGGGATCATCGATCTGGAGCCCAAGGAAATCGCGATTATCCCGCGCGGGCTGGTTTATCGGGTCGAAGTTCTGGAAGGCCCCGCGCGCGGCTTTGTGTGCGAAAACTACGGTCAAAAGTTCGAACTGCCGGGCCGTGGCCCGATCGGGGCCAACTGCATGGCCAACCCACGCGACTTCAAAGCGCCCGTGGCGGCGTTTGAGGACCGCGAGGTGCCCTCGACCGTCACCGTGAAATGGTGCGGGCAGTTCCATACGACCAAAATCAATCAAAGTCCGCTGGACGTGGTCGCGTGGCACGGAAACTACGCGCCGTACAAATACGACCTGCGCACCTATTGCCCTGTCGGCGCGATCCTGTTCGACCACCCCGATCCGTCGATCTTTACCGTGCTGACCGCACCTTCGGGGCAGCCGGGCACGGCCAATATCGACTTTGTCCTGTTCCGCGAGCGCTGGATGGTGGCCGAAGATACGTTCCGCCCGCCATGGTATCACAAGAACATCATGTCTGAGCTGATGGGCAATATATACGGTCAGTATGACGCCAAGCCGCAGGGCTTTGTTCCCGGCGGCATGAGCCTGCACAACATGATGCTACCGCACGGACCGGACCGCGAGGCGTTCGAAAAAGCGTCGAATGCCAACCTTGGGCCGGACAAGCTGGACAACACCATGTCCTTCATGTTTGAAACCCGGTTCCCTCAGCACCTGACACCTTTTGCCGCCAACGAGGCCCCTTTGCAGGACGATTACATTGACTGCTGGACCTCGCTTGAGAAAAAGTTCGACGGAACCCCGGGCAAAAAGTGAGGCCGTCATGAGCTTTGATATCTGGACCACCTATATCGCGACTATCCTGTTGCTGATGAGCACACCTGGGCCGAGCCAGCTATTGATGCTGTCCAACTCGGCGACCAACGGGCTCAAGCGCGGGATGTTCACGGCAGCCGGGGACCTAACGGCAAACCTGCTGCAAATGCTGGCAGCGGGGCTTGGTCTGGCCGCAATCATCGCCGCTTCGGGCGCGGCGCTGGCCGTGATCAAATGGCTGGGCGTGATCTATCTGGTGTATCTTGGGGTGAAAATGATCGTCAAAGCCGACCGGAAAGAGGCGCAAACAGCCCCTCGCGCCAGCCGCAAGTCGCTTTGGATGCAGGGTTTCATCACCTCAGCCGCCAATCCTAAGGCGGTGGTGTTCTTTGCTGCCCTGTTCCCGCTGTTCATCGATGGCACTCTGCCGTTCTGGCCGCAATTCGCCATCCTCTCGGTCACCTATCTGACCATAGACGGGCTGTTCCTGACCGCCTATGGCGGCAGCGCCAGCTGGCTGGCCACCCGCCTCAAGGGCTCGGCGCGGCTGTGGCTGGACCGGGCTGGCGGCGGTTTCATGATACTGGCCGCCCTTCTGCTGGGGCTGAAGTCCCTGCGGGACGCGCAATAAACTTGTAAGGATCACAGATGCCATTGATGAAATCCTGGGTGGCCTCGGCCAATGACGCCAATCACCCGTTTCCGCTGAACAACCTGCCTTATGGTGTCTTTTCGGTCGACGGGTCCGACCCGCGTTGCGGCGTAGCAATCGGAGACATGATTTTGGATGTCACCGCGGCCGAGGCCGAAGGGGTGATCAATCTGGACGACGAGCCGCTGTTCGACCTGCCCTTCTGGAATCCGCTGATGGAGCAAGGCCCAGCCGTCTGGGCCGCTTTGCGCGCGCGGCTAACATCCCTTCTGGCAGAAGGGTCTGAAGAGCAGGGCAAGGTCGAACACCTACTGGTTCCGCAGGGCGCAGCAGCACTGCACATGCCCTTCGCCGTCAGCGAATACACCGACTTCTATGCCGGGCGTCACCATGCGCAAAACGTTGGCACCATGTTCCGCGGGCCGGAAAACGCCCTGCCGCCGAACTGGCTGCATATTCCGATTGGGTATAATGGCCGGGCGTCCTCGGTTGTGGTATCGGGCACGGATATCCGCCGCCCCTGGGGTCAGTTGAAAGCACCAGACCAGGATAAACCCGCATTCCTGCCCAGCCGCCGTTTTGATATTGAACTTGAGATGGGTGCCATCGTTGGCACCCCCTCGGATGGACCGATTTCGGTGCAGCAGGCCGACGACCACATCTTCGGCTACGTCCTTCTAAACGATTGGTCCGCGCGCGACATTCAGGCGTGGGAATACCAGCCGCTCGGCCCGTTTCAGGCCAAGGCCACTGCGACGTCCATCAGCCCTTGGATCGTGACCAAAGCCGCTCTTGAGCCGTTCCGCTGTGACACGCCCAAGCGCGAAGTTGAGTTGCTGGACCACCTGAAGGATTGCGGCCCGATGCTGTATGACATCGACCTGTCGGTGACGATGACGCCCGAAGGCAAGCCAGCCACCACGATTGCACAAACCAATTACCGGGAAATGTACTATTCCGCCGCGCAGCAACTAGCTCACCATTCGACTTCGGGCTGCCCGATGAATACCGGGGATCTGCTGGGGTCCGGCACGATCTCAGGCCCGTCCAAACCGGAACGCGGCTCGCTGCTGGAGCTCAGTTGGGGCGGAAAGGAGCCGCTGACACTGGACACAGGCGAGACGCGCAGTTTCATTGAAGACGGCGACACACTCACCCTGACTGGTGCCGCCAAAGGCAAGGGCTACACAATCGGTTTCGGCGACTGCACCGGCACGGTGTTGCCAGCGCTCTCGGACCCCTACGCGCGGTAAGGACAACAAAACGGTCGGGGACATTCCGTCGCATTTGATCCAGATCGTTTTAAGGCGGAAATTTCGGTGAAACCATGGCTCAAGCCTTCGGCCCCAAAGGGCCGGAGAACGAAATCTTGCGCGTAACCCGCGCCAGACATCGGGGGAGAGCCCATGAACAAAGTTTTCGAAGTCCCGCTTTACGCCTATGAACGCAGCCCGGATCAGGACGCACCCACCCCTGCCCGGCACAAAGTGATCGTCATCGGTGCCGGTCCGATCGGACTGGCCACCGCCATTGATCTGGCCCAGCAAGGCGTCGAGGTTGTGGTATTGGACGACAATGACAAGGTCAGTTTCGGCAGCCGTGCCATCTGCTTTTCTCAGCGTACACTCGAAATCGCCGACCGCTTGGGCGCAGGGCGTGCAATGGTCGAGAAAGGTGTGCTGTGGAACGCCGGCAAAGTCTATTTTGATGAGCGTCAGGTTTACGAATTCAACCTGCAACCCGATGCAGGCTACGCAAACCCGGCCTTCATCAACCTGCAGCAATACTATTTTGAAAACGCCCTTGTAGACCGTGTGCGCGAGTTGCAGGCCGAAGGCGCGCCGCTGGAAATCCGTGGGCGAAACAAGGTCGAAGCCATCGGCACCCATGACACTCATGTCACGCTTGAGGTGGAAACCCCTGAAGGCCCCTATAATATCGAGGCCGATTGGCTGATCGCCTGTGACGGTGCGCATTCGCCGACGCGCCGGATGCTGGGTTTGGATTTCGAAGGGCGTGTTTTCGAAGACAATTTCCTGATCGCTGACGTGGTGATGGAGGCCGATTTCCCCACCGAGCGCTGGTTCTGGTTCGATCCGCCCTTCAATCGCGGGCAATCGGCGCTGCTGCACAAACAACCCGACAATGTCTGGCGCATCGACCTGCAATTGGGCTGGGACATCGACAAAGAGTATGAACAAAAGCCCGAGAACGTCATTCCCCGGCTCAAGGCGATGCTGGGTGAGGAGGTAAAGTTCGATCTGGAATGGGTATCGATCTACACCTTCCAGTGTCGGCGGATGGAAAGGTTCCGCTATGGCCGCGTGCTATTCGCCGGGGACAGCGCGCATCAGGTCAGCCCGTTTGGGGCGCGTGGTGCGAACTCTGGAATGCAGGACGCAGATAACCTGTGCTGGAAGCTGAAGCTGGTCATCGACGGCAAAGCGCCCGAGATCCTGCTGGACAGCTACAACCGCGAGCGGGTGCAGGCCGCCGATGAAAATATCCGCATGTCCACACGTTCGACCGATTTCATCACGCCTAAGTCCGACATGTCGCGCCTGCTGAGAGATGCCGTGCTGGACCTGAGCGAACACTTCGAATTCGCCCGACCGCTTGTGAATTCCGGCCGGTTGAGTACACCCTGCACTTACACCGGATCTTCACTGAGTTCGGCGGACGCTCTGAACGGGCCGGACATCACCCGCCCGGGCGCGGCCTGCCCGGACGCACCTTTGGGCGATGACTTCCTGTTGCCGAAACTGGCGGGCAAATTCACCCTGTTAACTATCGACGCCGACGCCCCCGAACGCATCGAGGAAGACGGCATCAAAGCCACCCGGCTGGCGCTGTCGGTCAAGGATGATCTGACTTTGGAGCTCAAGCGTCGTTATCTGGGGGATGCCACCAGCGCGGTTTACCTGATCCGCCCGGATCAACATGTGGCTGCGCGACGCGACTCGTTCGAAGAAAACGCATTCCGGCAAGCAATCCGCCGGACCACCGGTAAGGAGTAAGCAAGATGGCCGATCTTATCCTCAGTCCGAACCTCGACAATGGTGATGATTTCTATGCCGGACTGCTGGCCGCCCACGACGGGTTGGACAAGTCCGCAAGTGATGCTCTAAATGCCAGGCTTGTTCTGGTGCTGGCCAACCATATCGGAGATGCGGGCGTGCTGGCACAGGCTTTGAAAGCCGCAGCGTTGCCGAACGGCTGACAGCATGAGCGAGGTGATCCTGTACGACTTCAGCCATTCCTCAGCTAGCTACCGTGTGCGCATCGCGCTGAATCTGGCCGGGGTCGCCTATCGCTCTGTTTCCGTTGATCTCAGGGAGAGGGTGCAAAAGACGCAAACCCATCTGTCACGCAACCCGCAGGGGCTCGTACCTGTGCTTGAGATAGACGGGCTGCGGCTGACGCAATCGCTGGCGATCATCGACTACTTGGATCAGACCCGAGGCTTGGGTTTGCTGCCAGCCGAGCCCGCGCACCGGGCGAAAGTGGCGGCTTTGGCGCAGTCCATTGCCGTGGATATACACCCGGTTTGCAACCTATCGGTCGCCCAGCATGCCGCCGCATTGGGTGGTGGGGCCGAAGGGCTGTTAGGCGACTGGATGCGCCACTTTATCCGCCCAGGCCTGCTGGCGTTCGAGGCGCTGTTGCCCGAGTTTGAGCAAGCCCCCTATTGTGCCGGGTCTCAACCCGGTCTGGCCGATCTATGCCTGATCCCGCAATTGTACAACGCGCGGCGCTGGGACGTAAACCTGTCCGACCTGCCGCGCAGTCTGGCGGTCGAGGACGCCTGCGCAGATCATCCCGCCTTTAGGGCCGCCCACCCTGACGTCGTGACCTGATCTGGCGCACAGGCCCTGTGTGCCGGCATAGGTGGGCCGACCAACCAGCCTCGTGTATCCTTCTATGGAACGTAGGAGGCCAAAATGCCAGAGATCACCGGTTACCACGCCCATGTCTATTTTGACGCGACAACTCAGGACATCGCAGAAAAGCTCTGCCAAGAGGCCGCGCGCCTGTTTCCTGTCCAGATGGGGCGGATGCATGTAAAGAATGTCGGCCCGCATCCGCGTTGGAGTTGTCAGCTGGCTTTCGCCCCGGACGCGTTCAATCAGGTGTTTCCCTGGCTGATGCTGAACCGGCAGGGTTTGACCATCTTCACACACCCTGAGACCGGTGACCACCTGGCCGATCACCGGGACCGCGCGGTTTGGATGGGTGAGATGCTCGACCTCGATCTTTCGATTTTTGACAAAATGGGCGCTTAGGTCAGCGCCCGCGCCTGATCCCGCAGCTTGAATTTCTGAATCTTGCCAGTCGAAGTTTTGGGCAACGCCCCGAACACCACCGTCTTGGGTGCCTTGAAATGGGCCATGTTGTCCCGGCAGAAGGCAATGATATCCGCCTCGCTCGCCTGCACATCGGGTTTAAGCTCAACAAAGGCACAGGGCGTCTCGCCCCATTTCTCATCCGGGCGCGCGACCACGGCGGCTTCCATCACAGCAGGATGCTTGTAAAGGATATCCTCAACCTCAACCGATGAGATATTTTCACCGCCCGAGATGATGATGTCCTTGGACCGGTCCTTCAGCGCGATATAACCATCCGGGTGCATCACGCCCAAATCGCCGGAGGCGAACCATCCGCCGCGAAAGGCCTTGTCTGAGGCCTCGGCGTTTTTCAGGTAGCCCTTCATGACGACGTTGCCCTGCATGAATATCTCACCCATCGTCTCGCCATCTGCCGGAACGGGTTCAAGGGTATCCGGATCAGCCACCATTAGTCCTGACAGGGCCGTGTAGGGAACCCCCTGCCGAACCTTGAGCGCCGCGCGCTCCTCGGCCCCTTTGCTGTTCCACTCGTCCTTCCAAGCACACACAACCGAGGGTCCGTAGGTTTCCGTCAGGCCGTAGACATGGGTCACTTCGACCCCCATGCCTTCCATCTTTTCGATCACGGCGGCTGGTGGCGGGGCACCTGCGGTCATCACCTTGATCTCATGATCGAAATCCTTGAGGTGATCGGGCGCATTAGCCAGCATATTCAGAACAATCGGCGCGCCGCAGAAATGAGTGACCTTTTCATCGCGGAAGGCGGCATAGATCGGCTCATCCCGCACCGCCCGCAAACAGACCGAGACCCCGGCATTGGCCGCCATTGCCCAAGGAAAACACCAGCCGTTGCAATGGAACATCGGCAGGGTCCACAGATAGACTGAGTGTTTTGGCATATCCCAGTCCAGCAGGTCCGACTGTGCGTTCAGAGTCGCGCCCCGGTGGTGATACACAACCCCTTTCGGGTTGCCGGTGGTGCCAGAGGTATAGTTCAGCGTGATCGCATCCCATTCGTCCTCGGGTAAGGACCAGGCAAATTCCGGATCGCCCTCGGCCAGCAGCGTGTCATAGGTCAGGCTGCCCAGCTTTTCACCGCCGTCAAAGCTGGGGTCTTCGATGTCGATGACCAGAACGTCATGATCCACCTGTTTCAGAGCCTCTTTCACCACGCCCGAAAACTCGGGATCGACCAGCAGCACCTTGGCCTCGGCGTGGTTCAGGATGAAGGCGATGATCGGCGCGTCCAGTCGTGTGTTGATCGTGTTCAGCACCGCGCCGGCCATGGGTACACCAAAATGCGCCTCGTACATCTCGGGGATATTGGCAGCGATGATCGAGACCGTGTCGCCCTTGCCAATCCCCCGCTCAGACAGCGCCCCCGCCAGACGGCGGCAGCGGGCATAGGTCTCCGCCCAGCCATAACGGCGTTCACCATAAACCACGGACGCATAATCCGGGTAAATCTTCGCGGTACGCTCAATGAAACTCAGCGGGGACAAGGGCGTGTAGTTCGCGCGGTTCTTGTCCAAATGACGTTCGTAGATATTGGCCGTTGCCATCTGCTGACCCTCCCAGTTCAGTTCTCGCGCGACTTGATCACAAAGTATCGCGGCTGACAAACCCGTAAAAATACGCCGAAGGCATGGACTGGCGATACGGGATGATACAATCTGGCCCTATCTACAGATGGCCATTCGCGGTGATCTGGGCCATCAAAAATTCCAAGCCGGGGCGGCATCGTTCCCGCAACTTGCACACCCAATACTTCTGAAAGGACATGTCATGGACGGCACGTTCAACGAAAACGATCTTTCCCGTGTGGTCGAAGCCGACCGCGCCCATATCTGGCACCACCTGATCCAGCACAAACCCTTTGAAACCAATGATCCCCGCATCATTGTCGAAGGCAAGGGAATGCGCGTCTGGGACCAGAACGGCAAAGAGCATCTGGATGCAGTTTCGGGCGGTGTGTGGACCGTCAACGTAGGCTATGGCCGCGAATCGATCTGTAAGGCCGTGTACGACCAGCTGATGAAGCTGTGCTATTTCGCTAACTCGGCTGGTTCAATCCCCGGTGCAATCTTTGCTGAAAAGCTGATCGAAAAGATGCCGGGCATGAGCCGTGTGTACTACACCAACTCAGGGAGTGAGGCGAACGAGAAGGCGTTCAAGATGATCCGCCAGATCGCCCACAAGAAGTATGGCGGCAAGAAAACCAAAATTCTGTACCGCGACCGCGACTATCACGGCTCGACTCTTGCGACCATGTCGGCAGGTGGTCAGGATGAGCGCACCGCGCAATACGGCCCCTTCGCGCCCGATTTCGTGCGCGTGCCGCATTGCATGGAGTACCGCAAGCACGAGCTGGACGGCGCACCGGTCGAGAACTTCGGCGAGTGGGCTGCGGATCAGATCGAAGAGGTCATCCTGCGTGAAGGCCCCGACACCGTTGGCGCGCTGTGCCTTGAACCGGTGACAGCAGGCGGCGGCGTGATTGAAGCGCCCGAAGGCTACTGGCAGCGTGTGCAGGAGATCTGCAAGAAATACGACATCCTGCTTCACATCGATGAGGTCGTCTGCGGCGTTGGTCGGACCGGCACATGGTTTGGCTATCAGCAATATGGCATCAAGCCGGACTTCGTGACCATGGCGAAAGGCGTCGCCTCGGGCTATGCTGCGATTGCCTGCATGGTGACCACCGAAGAAGTCTTTGAGATGTTCAAGGACGATGCAGCCGATCCGCTGAACTATTTCCGCGACATCTCGACCTTCGGCGGTTGCACCGCCGGTCCGGCCGCGGCGATCGAGAACATGCGCATCATCGAGGATGAGAACCTGCTGGGGAATTGCTCGGCTATGGGTGATCGCATGACGGCCAACCTGCAGGCGCTGATGGAAAAGCACAAGGTCATCGGCGACGTGCGCGGCAAGGGCCTTTTCCTGGGGGCCGAACTGGTTGCAGATCGCGGCAGCAAAGAGCCGGTCGAAGAAAAGCTGGCGCAGGCCGTTGTTGCCGATTGTATGGCGCAGGGCGTGATCATCGGTGTCACCAACCGCTCGATCCCCGGTCGCAACAACACGCTGTGCTTCTCGCCCGCGCTGATCGCAACAGCGGATGATATCGACCAGATCACTGATGCGGTCGATGGCGCATTGGGTCGAGTTTTCGGCTAAAGCGCTGCACAATACCTACGAGAACCGGCGCCAACCGCGCCGGTTTTTTCGTTTCTACGCTGCGGTTTGCCAAATTCCTGAACTCGGGTAGCCTATGGCCATTCTATTCAGGAGATACACCCATGGCATTCAACATCCTTCGCAGCATGGTCGCGGTTCTTGCGCTCTCTCTCGCCGCCCCCGCCAGCGCTGAAGACGGCAGTGGTTTCCCACAGATCGTCGGTACATGGCACGGCACCTATCTCGTGGCTTTTGCCAAATCGAACCCGAACCACGAAAAAGGTCTGTTGAAGACCGAAATGGAGCTGGAGATCTCCAAGCTTGACGGCAACCTGATCACCGCCACCAACCGCTGGCGCCGCATCGGAGACAAAGACTGGATCGTCGAAGAGGCGATGGGCACGTTCAGTCTGGACGACCCCACCCGCTTTGTTCTGGCCGAGGCCGGCATTTCGGGAGAGGACGTTTCGGCCGGTATTTTCAACGGTGTTTATCTGGATGACGTAATCATGGTCACCTACGCAGGACCGGGCACGGGTGTCGCTTTCGCAGCGCAGTTGGTGAAGAAAAACGGCGGGCAGTAAACCGTTTAAGCGGGACGCGTTCGCTTCAGCTCATCACCTTGGCGCGCGGGACGTTCGATAGACTATTGTTTCATCCAGCTTTCACCGCGCTGTAGTGGCGAGGTTCTATTGCGTGGCCGGCATTATTACCTCTTCATCCACGCCCCGGATCGCGTCCAACGCCTGTTGATAGGCTGGCTGATCTCTGATCACGTCCATATAGGCCTGACCCAAGGTTTGTCCGGCAACAACGTCCATTGGATAATGCACGCCTCCGATGACACGCCCGTAACCGATTTCGCGCCCAAGTTCCTCAAGCGTCTCTGAATGCTCGGGAAAGATATCCGCAAGGACCGAAGTATATACCATGGCGCGGATCGTGTGCCCACTGGGATATGACGTGACCGGGAACGTCGTAGCGACAGGCTCGACAGCGTTGTTGATCACGAAAGGGCGCGGGATGTCATAGTTTGCTTTGACCAAGTTATAGTCGGTGCGTACTTCATTGATGATTTGATCCAACGTCTCACCCAAAAGCTGGATATCGATGTCCAGCAGCCCGCTTAAGACAACGGGCGCAAAACGTTCCAAATCGACAGACCGTTGGACAAAGTCGATTTGTTCGGCCGTCCGGCTTTCCTGCAACCACAGCACAGTGAACATTTCCCGATCGAACTCCGTCGAGCCGGGCTCAGCCGGAGGCCCGATTAATGCCGCGGTATCGACGGTGTTCGCGGGGTAAAACTCGCCCGATAGGGCGGGTCCACAAAGGGCAACGAAGGCAAATACTGCAACAGTGCCTTTGACCATTGCTACGTCCTCCTCAGGCTAAACAGCGCGTGTTTTCGGAAACGCGTCAGGCTTCGGCGATCAGGGTTCCCCAGATCGAGGTCTCGCCGCCCGTTTCGCAGATGATTGTTTCCATACCGGTCACTGCATCGGTCCCGAATGAACAGGCCGCAGATGCCGGGTTACTTAGAAAAGCTAAGTTCAGGGCTACAAGGCCCACAGCAGCAGTAAGGTTCATCGCATCAACTCCGGTTAGGTAACCTTCATATGTTGATGGTATCTTGTCGCTCTTACTGTGCTTCCATTAAGTTTGCTTAACATGCAGATAGCGCCCCCAACCTGGCGTCTAACCGGGCTCCCAACATGCAGTGGCCGGTCTAGGGAGCACACAATCGATACTGCGCAAGCCGAGAGCTGGATACACGAAACCAAAAAGGCCGCCCCAAACGGGACGGCCCTTCATTCACTGTCTCTCGAAAGAGGATCAGGCAGCCAGAGCGGCCTGAGCTTTGGCGACGATCGCGCCGAACGCTTCCGGTTCGTGCACGGCCAGGTCGGCCAGAACTTTGCGGTCCACTTCGATACCGGCTAGGTTCAGGCCGTTGATGAAGCGGGAATATGTCAGTGCTTCGTCATGCGAACGGACTGCAGCGTTGATACGCTGGATCCACAGCGCGCGGAAGTTGCGCTTGCGGTTCTTGCGGTCGCGGGTTGCGTACTGGTTGGCCTTGTCGACGGCCTGACGGGCAACCTTGAAGGTGCTCTTGCGGCGGCCATAGTAACCTTTGGCGGCCTTGATAACCTTCTTGTGACGGGCGTGAGTTACGGTTCCACCTTTAACGCGGGACATCTCTTAATCTCCTCTTAGCGGTCGTAGGGCATGTAGCCCTTGACGATCTTGGCGTCGGGGGCGGACAGGGTGGTGTTGCCACGGGCGTCGCGGATGAATTTCTTGGTCCGCTTGATCATGCCGTGCCGTTTGCCGGCCTGGCCAGCAAGGACCTTACCGGTCGCAGTCACCTTAAAGCGCTTCTTGGCGCTCGATTTTGTCTTCATCTTAGGCATTTCCGTCTCCTTTCAGGGTTCGGTACTAAACGCGACTCGGCATGCCATCTCGGCCGGTCACGCGATCAGAAGCGCCGTTTACGCAAGTTCGGTCATACTGGCAAGGGGGTTTTGACCAGAATCTGCGCTTTTCGCAGGGTGGTCAGGCACCGGGGCGACAATGGACGCCCCGGTGAAAGGATTTAGTGCTCGAACTTGCGAATCTCGCCGCTTTTCAGACGGGCTGAATAGCTGGCCAGCTCTTCCCGCACCACTTTCATCAGGAAGTAGAGCGCAAAGACGTTCACAACCGCCATCGCAAAGATCGCTGCGTCCGAGAAGTCGATAACCGGGCCAAGGTTGGCCGCCGCACCGATCACCACAAAGACACAGAAGATGATCTTGAAGACCAGCTCTTTGGTGTGGCCCTCGCCGAACAGATAGGTCCAGGCCTTGAGGCCGTAGTAGGACCAGCTGATCATGGTCGAGAAAGCAAACAGCACCACAGCGATGGCCAGCACATAGGGGAACCAGCCAAAGGCGCTGGCAAAGGCTGCCGAGGTCAGGCTGACGCCCGAGTTGCCATCAACAGTTGCAATGCCGCCGCCGTCTTCGTTCAGCATATAGAGACCGGTTTGCGGGTCGATGATCAGCTGCTGGGTGATGATGATCACCAATGCCGTCATCGTACAGATCACAACCGTATCGATGAACGGCTCCAACAGAGACACGAAGCCCTCGGTGATCGGCTCACTGGTCCGCACGGCCGAGTGTGCAATCGCCGCGGAACCAACGCCCGCTTCGTTCGAGAACGCCGCACGGCGGAAGCCCTGGATCAGCGCACCGACCATACCGCCAGCAACGCCGAGACCTGTGAAGGCACCCGCAAAGATCTGGCCAAAGGCCCAACCGATCTGGTCTGCATGCATGATGATGATGACCAACGCGGCCAGCACGTACATGACACCCATGAACGGAACGACCTTCTCGGTCACTCGCGCAATAGATTTCAGGCCGCCTACGATCACCGCAAACACGATAGCTGCAAAGATCAGACCGGTGATCCAGCCCGGATAGTCTCCGACAATGCCAGCGATCTGAGCATGCGCCTGGTTGGCCTGGAACATGTTGCCACCGCCCAGCGCGCCAAGGATACAGAAGATCGAGAACAGAACCGCCAGGATCTTACCACCGGGCAGACCCAGTTCACTGAACCCTTTGGACATGTAATACATCGGACCACCGGAAACGGTACCGTCTTCGTATTCGTTGCGGTATTTCACACCCAGCGTACATTCGGTGAATTTCGACGCCATACCCAGCAGGCCCGCCATGATCATCCAGAACGTCGCGCCCGGACCGCCGATACCGACGGCCACCGCCACACCGGCGATGTTACCCAGACCGACCGTGCCCGACAGCGCGGTTGCCAGCGCTTGGAAGTGGCTGACCTCGCCCGCATCGTTGGGATCGGAATAGTCACCTTTGACCAAGCTGACAGCGTGTCCGAAAAAGCGGAACTGCACAAAGGCGAAATACAGCGAAAACACTGTCGCTGCGACGACCAGCCATCCCACAATCCAGGGAAAACCAGTTCCCGGGAATGGCGCGAAGATAAAGCTGACGAATGGCCCGGTGAAATCGGCAAACGCCTGATTGATCTTGTCGTCCAGACCCGGAGCATCTTGCGCCAAAGCCGGACTGGCAAACAACGCTGCAATTGCACCAAGGCTCAGTTTTTGAAGCATATTCATACTCATCACTCCCCTCAGTTCACGACGGTGACCGGCACGTCGGCGTGCATGACCAGATTCTGGGTCGAACTGCCAAACAAGCGTTTCTTGAATCCGTCTGCCGAAGCGCGCCCGACGATAATCTGGGTGCCGCCGTTTTCGACGGTGATCGCGTTCAGCGTTTCGGCCACGTCGCCATGGCGGACAATGCCATGTGCTGTGAAGCCCTCGGCCTTCAACGCATCTACCGCAGGTGTGACGATCCGGGTCGTGGCCAGTTCGACCTCTTCCTCGCGCCGTTTGTGCCGCAGGGCGTTTTCTTCAGGTGTCTGGAAAGTGAAAGGGGACCATTCGATCACATAGACCATCAGCAATTCACACGATCCGATCCGCCCGGCCAAATCCTTGGCAAAGGCGATCGCTCGTTCCCCGGTTTCAGTCCCGTCCAGTCCAATGACAATTTTCGTTGTCATGACGTTCCTCCATTATTTTTTGATTGTACCGGGGCCCGTGCCCCCGGCGGGGCAGCCGGAACCTGGAACTTTCTGAGTAGACTACCCCTGCGGACCAGTATCCGGGAAAAACACCGAAAAACAGAGGGGAAATTGCCGGACTCAACCCAGAGTCCGGCTGTGTATTGATTTTATTGTATTTTTTTCGATTAAAAAATAGGCAAAATCCTCACCCCAACCAAGGGGAAAGCTGCTGAGGCGCAAGGATCAGCCCGGATCGGTGTTGTATATCAGGCGCTCATCACAGGGTGCGATACGCAAAATATTGGTGGTACCCGGCACGTTGAAGGGCACACCCGCAGTCACCACGATCTGGTCAGCCTCGGACGCGAACCCGTCTGCGCGGGCGGCGCGAGCGGCGTTGACGACGGCACCTTTGAACCGCTCAAGTTCTGGTGTCATCACGCAGTGGCACCCCCAGCTAAGGCACAAGCGCCGGGCTGTTCCGGTCGCAGGCGTCATGGCAATGATCGGCACACTGGGACGTTCCCGCGCGGTCAACAGCGCCGTAGTGCCGCTTTGGGTAAAGCAGCAAATAGCCTTGATGTCGGTCTTTTCCGCAATCTCACGTGCCGCAGCCACGATCCCGTCGGCAATTGTTGTCCCCATGGCGCTGCGCGAAGCGGTTATGATCTGCATGTAGGTGGGGTCGGCCTCGACCTCGATGGCGACCTTGTTCATAGTCTGCACCGCCTCGATCGGGTACGAACCCGCGGCGGATTCCGCGCTCAGCATGATGGCATCGGTACCCTCGTAGATGGCGGTAGCCACATCCGAGACCTCGGCGCGGGTAGGCATCGGGCTTTCAATCATGCTTTCCAGCATCTGGGTCGCCACGATCACCGGCTTGGCCGCACCCCGGCATTTCCGCACCAGACGTTTCTGGATGGGAGGCACGGCAGACACCGGCAATTCCACTCCCAGATCACCACGCGCAACCATGATCCCGTCCGAGGCGTCGAGGATGTCATCAAACGCCTCAACCGCTGCGGGCTTTTCAATCTTTGACAGGATAGAGGCACGGCCATCCGCCAGCGCCCGGGCCTCGAACACATCCTTGGCACGCTGCACAAAGCTAAGCGCCAGCCAGTCGACGCCCAACTGGCAGACAAATTCCAGATCGTCACGATCCTTGGCCGACAGCGCTGCCAGCGGCAACACCACGTCAGGCACATTGACGCCCTTGCGATTCGAAATCGTGCCACCGACCTCAACCGTGCAATTGGCGAAATCCTGGCCGCAGTCCTGAACGATCAAACGGATCTTGCCGTCATTGACCAGCAGGCGCGCGCCCGGTTCAAGTGCTGCGAAAATCTCGGGGTGCGGCAGACATACACGGGCCGCATCGCCCGGCGCCGGGTCAAGGTCCAGGCGGAAGGCTGCACCCTCTTCCAGTTCTTCGGCATCGTTGGAGAAAACGCCCACACGCAGTTTTGGCCCCTGAAGATCAGCCAGAATGGCAATTGGGCTGTCCAGGTCCTTTTCCACCTGCCGGATGATCCGGTGCCGTTCGCGGATCTCATCATGGCTGCCGTGGCTCATGTTCAGACGGAACACATCTGCGCCAGCCTCGTGCAGGGCACGGATCATGTCATAGTCATTGGACGCCGGACCCAGCGTCGCCACGATTTTTACTTTTCTCAGGCGTCGCATTGGTGGTGTTCTCCTAACGTCATCTCTTGGTTTCGCACAAATGTTACCGCAAACATTGCCTCACGCTGCTTATTGCGCAATTCCCTTTTCAAAGCAACTGCCCTACACCTGCGACAAACTAGATGACAGGCTTATGACGTATTCTCCGTTTTTTATCCACGGCGCTGATCGCCCGTCGCGCTGGCTGATCACATGCGACCACGCAACCAACACGGTGCCGCCCGAAATCAACGGTGGCGACCTCGGCCTGCCGCGCGAGGATATGGAGCGTCACATCGCCTATGACGTTGGTGCCTATGAGGTCTCAAAGCATCTGGGTGAGATCCTGAACGCGCCAGTAATTGCGGCCAACTTCTCACGCCTCGTGATTGATCCGAACCGGGGCGAGGATGATCCGACCCTGCTGATGAAGCTGTATGACGGTTCGATCATCCCCGGCAATCGCCACGCCGACGTGGTTGAGCGGGATCGCCGCCTGAACATGTGCTATCGCCCCTATCACGAAGCGCTGGAGCGAATGGCAGGCCTGCCTCACGCTGTTATCGTTTCGATGCATTCCTTCACCCGTCAATTGCGCGGTCGCGCGCCGCGCCCGTGGCATATCGGTGTGCTGCACACGCCGGATGAAAGGTTCTCGCGCCCGCTGGTCAACCGGCTAGAGGCTGAGGGCGATCTGTGCGTCGGTGTCAACCAACCCTATACCGGCGTCCTGCCCGGCGATGCGATTGACAGGCACTGCACCGCCCATGGCCGCCCCAATGTTCTGATCGAGCTGCGTAACGACCTGATCGCAGATCACGCTGGGCAGCGCGCCTGGGCCGAGCGCATGGCTGTGATCCTGCAGGACGCTCTGACAGACAGCGGCCTTTGATCACACCTCATTGTGAGGCCCGCTTCTGATCACCATATTTGCAGGGGAAAGGAGGCGATCATGACACAGGAGTTTCTGACCTCTGTCTTTGGCTGGATGGCGGTGCTCAACATCGCGATTTTGATGTTCACAACCCTAATGATCGTATTGTTGCAGGATTGGATCGCAGGTATTCATGGCCGGATGTTTCAGATGGAGCGCGCGGATGTGAAACGGGCGTATTTCCAGTATCTGGCGAATTACAAAATCCTGACCCTGATCTTTTGCATAATCCCTTGGCTGGCATTGAAACTGGCCTGAGGCACTGAGTTGAAACATCGCCATCAGACCGCTAGGTCAAAGGCAACGATACTTTCATCCGGAGCCAGACCATGGACAAGCAAACCGAAATCGAACTTCAGGCCGCCGCGTTCCGCCGGTTGCAAAAGCACCTGATGGAAGATCGGACCGACGTGCAGAACATCGACATGATGAATCTGGCCGGGTTCTGTCGCAACTGCCTGTCGCGCTGGTATCAGGAAGCGGCCAACGAAAAAGGCATCGAGATGGGCAAGGATGAAGCCCGTGAGATTTTCTATGGCATGACCATGGATGAATGGAAGGCCAACTACCAGACCGACGCCAGCCCCGAGAAACAGGCCGCGTTCAAGGTCGCCTTCGAAGAAAACGTAACGAAGAAGGGCTGACGCCCAAAACGAAAATGGCCCGCCGATCTGGCGGGCCTTTTTGTTTAGATCGCAGCCTTACGGCTCTCGTCCAGATAAATCTCGCGCAAGCGTTTGGCGATCGGACCCGGCGATCCGTCTCCCAGTGCGACGCCGTCAATCTCAACCACGGGCATGACAAAGGCGCTGGCCGAAGTGGTAAAGGCCTCATCGGCCTCTTTCGCCTCATCGATGGTGAACAGACGCTCTTCAACTTCCATCTGCGCCTCAGCCGCCATGCGCAGCACCGCCTTGCGGGTGATGCCGTGAAGAATGTCGTTGGACAGCGGGCGCGTCACGATTTTGCCGTTCTTGACGAAATATGCGTTGTTGCTGGTGCCCTCAGTGACATAGCCATCCTCGACCATCCACGCATCATCGCAGCCGGCTTTCTTGGCCATCATCTTACCCATCGACGGGTAGAGCAGTTGCACGGTCTTGATGTCGCGACGGCCCCAACGGATATCTTCGATCGAGATGATCTTGGCACCCTTCTTGGCCGCAGGACTGTCGGCCAGACCCGGCTTGTTCTGGGTGAACAGCACGAGGCTGGGCTTGGTATCAGCGCGCGGGAACACGAAATCCCGGTCGCCGTCCGAGCCACGGCTGACCTGTAGATAGATCAGCCCCTCTTCGATGCCGTTCAGCTCCACCAGCTTGCGGTGAATCTCCAGCAGCTCTTCTTTGGTGCAGGGCTCGGCCATCTCCAATTCGTCCAGCGACCGCTTGAGGCGCACCGCGTGGCCATCGAAATCGATCAGCTTGCCGTCCAGAACGCTGGTGACTTCGTAAACGGCGTCCGCGAACAAGAAACCACGGTCAAAGATGGACACCTTGGCCTCGGTCTCGGGCAGGTATTCGCCATTTACGTAAACGGTGCGGGTCATGTGTTGTCTCCTCAGCCCCAGAGTTTCGCCACGGGCGGGTGCACTCCGGCATCATCAAATTTCAGCGGGTTGGTGCGGTCTTCGGCCAACAGAAGCGGGCCGTCAAGGTCCGTTACCATTGCACCCTGCGCCAACAGTGTCGCGGGCGCCATGGCTAGCGAACTGCCGACCATACAGCCGACCATAACTTTGTAGCCTTCAGCCTGCGCAGCTTCACGCAAGGCCAAGGCCTCGGTCAGGCCACCCGTTTTATCAAGCTTGATGTTCACCACATCATATTTGCCCTTCAACCCCGGCAGGCTGGCGCGGTCATGGCAGGATTCGTCGGCGCAGACAGGCACCGGGCGCTCCATACCGATCAGCGCATCGTCTTCCCCGGCGGGCAACGGCTGTTCGACCAACTCAACCCCCAATCGCACCAGATGCGGCGCAAGGTCGGCGTAGACCCCAGCAGACCAGCCTTCATTGGCATCGACAATAATCTTGGACTTTGGCGCACCAGCACGCACGGCCTCAAGCCGGGGCATGTCGTCAGGCGTGCCCAGCTTGATCTTCAACAACGGGCGATGAGCGTTTTCGGCGGCTTGTGCCTGCATCGCTTCGGGCGTTGCCAAAGACAAGGTGTATGCAGTGATCTCAGGCCCCGGAACCGGCAGTCCGGCCAGATCCCAAGCCCGTTTGCCCGCATGCTTGCATTCCAAGTCCCACAGAGCGCAGTCCACTGCGTTGCGAGCGGCACCGGCAGGCAACAGATCCATAAGAGACTGGCGAGTGAACGCGGCAGGCAAGCCCGCGATTTCAGCCTCAACCGACTCGAGCGTTTCGTCATAGCGCGCATAGGGAACGCATTCGCCCCAGCCCTGATGGGTTCCATCCGAAATCCGAACCGTCAGCACCTTTGCCTCGGTCCGCGACCCGCGCGAAATGGTGAACACCTGCGCCAGCCGAAACACATCACGAGAGACCTCTACCTGCACGCAACCGCTCCTTCGTCTTTTCCATAATGCACCGGGGCAGACAAACCTGCCCCCGGCGCGTTGTTCAGATCACATCGCGGCCAGCGCGTCCACCAGCTTGCCCGAACCAAAGCGGAACGGGTCGGTCGCGGGCAGGCCCATGTCGGCTTCGATCTTGGCCAGATAGGCGGATGCGTCGTCCTCGGACA
Organism: Ruegeria sp. ABF4_144; assembly: GCF_056160045.1. NCBI lineage: Bacteria > Pseudomonadati > Pseudomonadota > Alphaproteobacteria > Rhodobacterales > Roseobacteraceae > Ruegeria > Ruegeria sp. ABF4_144. The sequence goes on along the minus strand of NZ_JBSWWK010000001.1, from coordinate 478,796 downwards.
TGTGCTGCGTGTTGACCGAAACGCCAACGACCTGGCAATCCGGGTTGCCCACTTTGGCCAGCGCCAGCGCGGTGTCACGCAGGGTTTCGAGCGTCGGCAACTGATAGGTCGGCAGGCCGCGCATATGCTCGCGGGTCGGTTCGTGGCACAGGATCAGCGCGTCAGGCTGGCCACCGTGAACCAGAGCCATGGTGACACCCGAATAGGACACGTGGAACAGCGAACCCTGCCCTTCGATCAGGTCCCAGTGGTCGTCGTCATTGTCGGGCGTCAGCCATTCGACCGAACCGGCCATAAAGTCAGCAATGACGGCATCCAAAGGCACACCATCACCGGTGATCAGGATGCCGGTCTGACCTGTGGCGCGGAAGGTGGATTTCATGCCGCGCTCACGCATCTCGGCGTCCATCGCCAGAGCGGTGTACATTTTACCAACCGAACAATCGGTACCCACGGCCAGACAGCGCTTGCCTTTCCGCTTGATGCCATTGGCGATCGGATAGTCGACCTCAGGCACACGCACGTCGTGCAGTTTCTGGCCGGTCGCCTCAGCAACGGCGACCAGATCGGGCTCATCGCGCAGAAGATTGTGCAGGCCGGAAGCAAGATCGAATCCTTCCTCCAGAGCCATGACCAGAACCTTTTTCCACTCCTGGCTGATCACGCCACCGCGGTTGGCCACGCCGATGACCAGAGTCTTTGCCCCGGCCTCTTTCGCTTCGGTCAGGGTCATGTCGGCCAGGCCCAGGTCGGCCTTGCAGCCGTCCATCCGGTATTGACCCACGGCGTTTTCGGGACGCCAGTCTTTAATGCCAATTGCCACTTTGGCCGCCAATTGGTCGGGCGCATCGCCCAAAAACAGCAGGTACGGTGTCTCGATCATTGCGGTCGCTCCTTTGATTCCGGCGCAGGCTAAGGGACGTGCCTGACGAGTGTTTCGCGTTTTCCTTCGGGTTCAAATGCCCAACAGGGAAATTCTTGCGCAGATGCGAAACAATGCGCACGATTCTCCCAAGCTTTCACAGTGATTAATATTTAACCACCACGCAGACCCCAACCCGCGGCAGATGCTGCGGTTGCATTGCCGCAGCTGCACAAAGATGCTTGCGAAGCCTCGCGCAATTTAATACCTCATACGACAAGAAAATCGCAATTTCCTTTCTTTCACGAGGTCCAGATGAGCTTTCGCATTCAACCCGCCGCACCCGCGCGCCCCAACCGTTGTCAGTTGTTCGGGCCGGGATCGAACACAAAGCTATTCCCGAAAATGGCCGCGTCGGCTGCGGATGTGATCAACCTCGACCTTGAGGACTCGGTTGCGCCCTCGGACAAGGACGTTGCCCGTGCCAATGTGATCGAGGCGCTGAACACCGTTGACTGGGGCAACAAGTATATGTCGGTGCGGATCAACGGGCTGGACACGCCTTATTGGTATCGCGATGTGGTCGATGTGATGGAACAGGCCGGCGACCGTCTGGACCAGATCATGATCCCCAAGGTCGGCTGTGCAGCGGATGTCTATGCCGTAGACGCTCTGGTCACTGCCATTGAACGCGCCAAGGGCCGGACCAAGCCTGTCAGCTTTGAGGTCATCATCGAGTCCGCGGCTGGCATCGCTCATGTCGAAGAGATCGCAGCCTCTTCCCCCCGGATGCAGGCGATGAGCCTGGGTGCGGCGGATTTTGCAGCCTCGATGGGAATGCAGACCACCGGCATCGGCGGCACGCAGGAAAACTACTACATGCTGCGCGAAGACGAAAAGCACTGGTCCGATCCGTGGCACTGGGCGCAGGCCGCCATCGTCGCCGCCTGCCGCACCCATGGCGTGCTACCGGTGGACGGTCCCTTCGGCGATTTCTCTGACGACGAGGGCTATATCGCGCAGGCCAAACGCTCGGCCACGCTGGGTATGGTCGGTAAATGGGCGATCCACCCGAAACAGATCGCACTGGCCAATCAGGTCTTTACCCCGTCGGACGAGGCTGTTTCCGAGGCGCGCGAAATCCTCGCTGCGATGGAACAGGCCAAGGCCAATGGTGAAGGTGCCACCGTATATAAAGGGCGTCTTGTCGATATTGCTTCGATCAAACAGGCCGAAGTGATCGTGGCACAGGCCGAGCTGATCGCTGCCAACGGTTAAAAAAAGGCGCCCTACGGGGCGCCTTTTTCCTATCGACCGAAGACGTCGTTTGGCGTCCAGGTGAAGCGCTCACCCTGTTTGCCCGACTTCATCATCAGGCAAGAGCTTCCCAGTTTTTGGAAGTAAACAATCTTCAATGGATACCAGCCCGCCTGAGGCACCTCTACTTCGGTTCGTTGATTGGCTTCACAACCTTGAATGCCATTCACGCGGCCAATCTGTTGACCACCAACCGAAGCCTCGATCCCGTCATTGGACCATGTTTCCAGCTCGTAAATCCCCGGCGAGTCGAACCGCATGTACCCGGTAACTTCGGCAGCAACATTGTATGCGCCATCGAAGGTCATGACATCTTCACCTTTGCTGGTGTCGGCATAGTCCAACCCCCGCAGCGGCTTTCCAGGCTGCGCTTGAGACAAAAGACTTTTAGCCTGACTCAGATCTCGGATCTTCTTGTGCTGATTGCCTGTGCCATAGTATTTCACATTCAACCCGGCCTTAGGGTTGGGTTGCGGGTTTGCGGGTTGCAGTTTCAACGGCGCGGCCATGGTTGCCCCGGCGATCATCGCCAAGGTTGCGGCAAGCGCTCCGGTCCGAACGAATGTCATAGTTATCTCCCTGAGCTTGGCCCGTCTAAGGTTCTTCTGCCTGTTCGATCGGGCCTTTTGGTGACACTAAGACGTGAATTTTCACCCTGCAAGTCAGTTAAAGATCACATTCCCCGCTCAGGCGCGCATGTCCTTGGGCGATCCCATCACCACATAGGAAGTGATTGACGTCACATGCGGCAGAGTTCCCAAGACGTCGGTATGAAAGGTTTTGTAGGCGGCAAGGTCCGCGCATTCCACGCGCAGCAGATATTCGATCGTGCCTGTGATATTGTGGCATTCCACCACCTCCGGCGCACGTTGAAGGGCGCGTTCGAACCCTTCCTGTGCGGCCTTGGTATGCTCGCCAAGCCCCACGCCAATATAGGCAACGAACCCCACGCCCTGCGCTGCCGGGTTCAGAACAGCGCGATAGCCCGAGATGACGCCCGTGCGCTCAAGCTCTTGAACCCGGCGCAGACAGGCCGAGGGTGACAGCCCGACACGATCTGCCAGTTCCAGATTGCTGATGCGGCCATCGCGCGACAATTCACGCAATATATGTTGGTTTATTCGGTCAATCTTAGTCATTAATTGTGAAAATACTGCAATCACGCACAAAAACGCAATTTCATTTGGCCCTTTTACCGCAATTATAGCGGACATGACCTATGAGATACTACTGGCACTGATCGCCTTTGCCTTTGTTTCGTCCATCACACCGGGGCCGAACAACCTGATGCTGATGGCATCGGGGGCCAATTTCGGGTTTCGCCGCACCATCCCTCATATGCTGGGGATCGGGTTGGGGTTCACCATCATGGTTCTTCTTGTTGGCGCCGGGCTGGTGCAGTTGTTTGACCGCTATCCTGTCAGCTACTCGGTGCTGAAACTCCTCTCGGTCGGATATCTGCTGTACCTGGCATGGAAGATCGCTCATTCGGCCCCAACCAAGGGCGAAACCGCCGAGGGCAAGCCCATGACCTTCCTCCAGGCCGCCGCATTTCAATGGGTCAATCCCAAGGCCTGGGCCATGGCCCTGACGGCCACCACCGCCTACACGCCGGACCATACACTTGAGGCCATCGTGATCGTGGCCCTGATCTTTGGCGCGGTGAACCTGCCGTCAGTCAGCACCTGGACCGTTCTGGGACAGCAAATGGCGCGAGTCCTCACGAACCCGCGCCGATTGGTGGTGTTCAACTGGACCATGGCGGCGCTGCTGGTTGCCTCGCTTTACCCGGTCCTGTGGCCGAACTGAGTTACTTTAGAGGCAGGCAGATTTCCGTCAGCAACTCCTCGGGCGCGGTATTACGCGGATCGTTCAGATAGATTTCGTAGCAGGGCTGATCCGCAGGTTCCTCGCCCGATTCCGGCAACCAGTTGCCGAACAGGCTGTGATAGGCCGTAGAAAGCCCTGAATATGGGCCCTTGAAGGTCAGAACGGCCGTCTTGCCGCCGTGGATTTGCACAGCCTCCATGCCATCGGGCGTGTCAGCGCCACGGAACTCAGCCCCGGCATAGCTGCGCAGGTCGGCCTCGGGCACAGCTTCGGGGCTGTCAAGGTAGACGCCGATTACAGGACCGATCTGCGGCCACAGCTGGCGGGATTTGCACAAGGCTCCGAAGGCCTCAAAGCTTTTGCCGATCTTGGCATAGGTGCCCTTGTGCAGCAGGCCGACAACACGACGGGCGGGTTCGGTGCGGGTGGTCACAGGATACATTGGATATTCTCCGGTTCTGAAACGAGGATGGGCGGGCAAAGACTGCCTGGCCTTGCGAAATGCGGCAGGGCTGCTGCCGTAGGCCTCGGAAAAGGCCCGCGCAAAAGAGTTCAAGTTGGGATAGCCAACGTCCGACGCGATCCGCGCCACTGGCTTGTCGGACTGAACCAACGCAATGGCCGCACGGTGCAGACGGACACGACGCACCGCCTGCGCGCAGGTTTCACCTGTCAGGGCGCGAAACACCCTGTGCCAGTGAAACCGGGACATCGCCGCTACATCAGCCAGTGAGTCCAGCGACAGATCCCCCGCGGGGTGGTCGTGGATATACTCCAGCACGCGCAGTATGCGGTTTTCATAGCTGGTTGGCATTGGTGTCACTTCCCTCTTCTTGCCCATCCGTGGTCGCATATCCTGCATCCACAAATCTTGCTGAGTTGCATCCCGGGCAACCACAGGTCATATAGCAGGGAACTTCCGCGTTGAGAGGCGTCATGACCCAGTATCTGGATTTCGAAAAACCCCTGGCCGAGATCGAAGGCAAGGCCGAGGAACTGCGCGCGCTGGCCCGCGCCAACGAAGAGATGGACGTGGCCGAAGAAGCCGCCGCGCTGGACGCCAAGGCCGCCAAGCTGCTGGAAGAGCTGTATGGCGATCTGACCCCTTGGCGCAAATGTCAGGTGGCGCGTCATCCGGAGCGTCCGCACTGCAACGATTACGTGGATGCACTGTTCACTGAATTCACCCCTCTGGCCGGAGACCGGAACTTTGCCGACGATCTGGCCGTCATTGGTGGTCTGGCCCGGTTCAACGATCAGCCTGTGATGGTAATCGGCCACGAAAAGGGATCTGACACCAAATCGCGGATCGAACGCAACTTTGGCATGGCCCGCCCTGAAGGATACCGCAAGGCCGTGCGCCTGATGGAGATGGCCGGGCGGTTTGGCCTGCCGGTGATCACTCTGATCGACACGGCCGGTGCCTATCCCGGCAAAGGCGCCGAAGAGCGTGGCCAATCCGAAGCAATCGCACGCTCGACCGAGATGTGCCTGAAAATCGGCGTACCTCTGGTCTCGGTGATTATCGGTGAAGGTGGCTCGGGCGGGGCGGTGGCTTTTGCGACCGCGAACCGCGTCGCGATGCTGGAACACTCGGTCTATTCAGTGATTTCGCCCGAGGGCTGCGCCTCGATCCTGTGGAAGGATGCCGAGAAGATGCGCGAAGCCGCCGAAGCGCTGCGCCTTACCGCGCAGGACCTCTACAAGCTGGGCGTCTGCGACCGGATCATCACCGAACCCAGGGGCGGCGCTCACCGGGACCGTGAGGCCACTGTTGAATCCGTGCGTTCTGCGATTGCCGCCATGTTGGAAGAGCTGGGCGGCAAGGATGCGGCAGCCCTGATTCAGGACCGCCGTCAAAAATTTCTGGATATCGGCTCGAAAGGGTTGGCGGCCTAACCGCCCAACTGCCGCAGCAACTCGACCGAGGGTTTGCCGGTAACGGCCAGCCCATTGGCACGTTGATATGCGGTGATCGCGGCCTCTGTATTCTTGCCGATTACCCCGTCCGCGCCCTGCGTGTCATAACCGGCTGAGGTCAGGCGGCGCTGAAGCTCCTTGCGGTCCTCCAGCGTCAGACCCGTGGCATCCGGCCCGAAAGAAGCCTGAAACGGCGCGCCGCCCGCGATCCGGTCGGACAGGTGCCCGACGCCAATCGCATAACTGTCCGAGTTGTTATAGCGCTTGATCACCTGAAAATTGCGAAAGACTGCTATACGCGGTCCGGGCTTTTGCGGCTGCAGCACCGCGACAGGTGTGCCTGAAACCGTACCAGCTTCACCACCCCAAGGCTGCCCGCGCACCCAACCGGCACGGGCCAGATAGGCTGCGGTCGAGGCCAGCGAGTCTGACGGGTCTTCGGACCAGATGTCCCGCCGCCCGTCACCGGTGAAATCCACCGCATAAGCAAGATAAGACGTTGGGATGAACTGCGTGTGCCCCATTGCACCCGCCCAGCTGCCGGTCATCTTGTCAGGCGTGGTGTCGCCTTCCTGAATAATCTTCAGCGCCGCGACCAGTTGCTTTTCAAAGAAAGCGCCGCGCCGCCCGTCATAGGCCAAAGTGGACACTGCCGAGATAACGGGCACGTCGCCACGCCGCGCGCCGTAACGGCTTTCAAGCCCCCAAACGGCCACAACGACCTCTTTATCGACGCCGTATTGCGCCTCGAGCTGCGACAAGGTTCCGGCGTGACGGACAAGCATCTGTTTGCCGGTGGCGATCCGCTCGTCCGAGGCAGCAATCGCCAGATAATCCTCAAGCGAGCGTTTGAATTCGACCTGATTACGGTCGCGCTCAATCACCTCGGGCAGATACCCTGCCCCCTGAAAGGCGCGATTGATTGTGGTCTGCGAAATCCCCTGCGATGCCGCCCGCCCTTTAAAGCCTGCAACCCAGGCGTCCCATCCGGCATTGGGCACCGGTCGCATCCGCGAAGCAGGGGTACTGGTCGGTGCGCCGGTGGAACAGGCGGTCAGAAAGGCCGAGCCAAGGCCAATTGAAAATATCCGTCGGTTGATCATGACTAAAAACTGCTCTTGTTGTGATTTGGGCCAGAGTAACGCAGACCCGATCGCCAAGCCACAGCGACAAAGCCAATCAGGGGCAATTTCGGACCTTCGGCAACAAGCCGCTTAACTCACCAGCATCCGCAGGCCTTGGGTGACGTCCGAGCGGACCGCAAGACGCAGGCCGGGCTCATCTCCGGCCTGCAGCGCCGCGATGATCAACTTGTGGTTATGCGGAGGATCGGTTCGCCGCAACCGTCCGTAAAGCGCGCGCATGGTGGGGCCAAGCTGCAGCCACACAGTTTCAGCAATCGCCAGCATCGCTGGGGCCTGAGCCCGCAAGTAGAGTGTGCGGTGGAACTCCAGGTTGGTGCGGATATAGCCAACGGCATCACGTTTGGTGACCATCTCGGCCACGTTCATGTTGATGCTCTGCAACCGGTCGATCAGCGCCATGTGGGCCCGCGGCAAGGCGCGGCTGGCCAGTTCGACCTCAAGCAATGCGCGCAGGGCGGCCAGTTCCTCGATCCGGTCATTGGTGAGCTCGGGCGTTGAAACGCGGCCCGACGTGGACAGAAATAACGCCCCTTCGGCTGCCAGTCTCCGCACGGCTTCACGCGCGGGAGTCATCGACACGCCGAATTCCTTGCCAATCCCACGCAGGGTCAGCGCCTGCCCGGGCGCCATTTCACCATGCATGATACGAGAGCGCAAAGTGCGATACACACGGTCGTGTGTCGCGCCGTGGGAGTCAGAGGGGCGTGGGGTCAACATACCCAATTTGTGATCACAGATGTGCGCAAGGTCAACTCACCGCAGCATCAAATCTGTACTGATGCAGCTGCGCCCCGTTGTCGCGCAGCCAGCGTCTTTGGTCACGATAATCACCGAAGATATTCTCGACCTGCGCCCAAAACGCGGGGGAGTGATTCATCTCGACCAAATGCGCCACCTCATGCGCGGCGACGTAGTGCAGAATCTCGGAGGGCGCCAGGATCAACCGCCACGAAAACATCAACCCACCGGCAGAACTGCAAGATCCCCACCGGGACCGGGTATCGCGGATGGTCAGGCTGGAGTAAGACCGGCCCAGCATCGCCGCGTAATCATCACAGGCCCCGGTCAGACGATCCCGTGCCAGTTCCTTGAGAAACCGCGCCAGACGCCGAGCTTCGGCCCCTGCGGGCACGGCAATCTCATCGCCCTGCAACTGAACTCGTCGACCCTTTGCGGGCACGATTCGCAGCTCTTTGCCCTCGATGGGGATGGCCTGGCCGAACTGAACGACTGCCGGATCGGGACGATCCTGCAAATGCTGGCGTATCCACTCTTCCTTGGTGCGGGCAAAGCTCAGCGCTTCGGTCTCAGGCACACTCTGCGGGTAAGTCAGTGTAACCCGCCCATCCAGCTGGGAAATCCTCAGGCTGATCCGCCGCGCCCGCGCCGACTTGCGCAACGTCAGCGGCACCGGAGGCTTCCCGGGCAGTGCGTGATCTCCCATATGCCAGTTTCTCCTGCTCAAAGGCTTTGACAGTGCCTGCTGCATGTGGCACGTGACCTGAATCATTATTACGACTCACCTGATATCAAGGGGATTTGACATGCCCAAGGAAGAATGGGGCGTAAAGCGCGTTTGCCCGACAACCGGCAAGCGTTTTTACGACCTAAACAAGGACCCGATCATCAGCCCCTACACTGGCGAGATCGTGGAGCTTGAGACCGGCAAGAGCCGGATGATCGCCGCGGACGCAGAAGATGCGGCATCGGCCAAAGCGCGCAAAAACGCTTCGGATGAGGATCTGGTTCTGGAGGATGACGACAACGTCGATGTCGAACTGGACGATGATCTGCTGGACGATGATGATGACGACAACGATAACGTCTCGCTGGACGATATCACCGACATGTCGTCGGAAGACGAGAACTAAAACCGGTCAGAGGCGGCCCCACGCCGCCTCATGCCCACCCCGGGCGCGGGACGGAAACTTTTTGGCATTTTCCATTTTTTGGACTTGCGCTTGCCGCCGCCGTCTCATAAACGTCCGTCCACTGCTTCAGCAGTACCATGATGGGGCCTTAGCTCAGTTGGGAGAGCGCTTGCATGGCATGCAAGAGGTCAGGGGTTCGACTCCCCTAGGCTCCACCAAAATCCTAGCAGTTCACTAGTATAGTTTTCTTTTTGCAGTTTCGCGCGCGGCCATAACCCGAAGACTTTGCAAGACATACGGCGCAGCGCTTCTGCTTGCTGCCATCTTGACAGTGATCATTTGCCCTTAGTGTCGAGCGCTTGAACACCGGGATGCCGGAACAGCTTAGCCATCGCAAAAAGCGCCAAGACGCAACAGACAACAGCGATGATAAAGGGCATTCTAAGGTTAATGGCCATGAGAGAGCCGCTCAAAGCCGTGATGCTGCCAGAGCCCAACGCGTAGATCGCCACCGTCACACCCATCACCCACCCTTGTTCACTGGGTCCGACGCTGCTGGAAAACAGTGACAGCATGGTCGGATACATGATGGCAAATGCAATCGTTATCGGGATGATCAACACGTATGAAAGATCGGGAACAGGGTTGAGCATAAACACCAATATTCCCAAGCCCATAGCTGCAATGGACACATATAGTATCGGAAATTTCTTGAAGCGCTCGTGTAGCGGTGCCGTCAGGTAGGCACTTCCCAAGGCCATAGACCCTCCAAATACGGCCAGCGCCATGCTGTTTTGCAATGTGCCGAACTTGAACCGCGTCAGTAGGTAAGTGTCGATAAAAAAGAAAAATGCATTCAGGCACATAAGCGAGAACAACATCACGACCGACAGCCTTAGAACGACGGGATGCGAGAAGACCTTCCACAAATTCATGACGACGTCCAAAAGCCCAAAGTCGATTGTCTGCTTTTTAAAACCCGGTTCCGAGAAGAAGAGCAGAACCAGAGCCATGTTGATCAGGATAAGGCCAATGGCGACATAGAATGGCAGTTCCAGAGATGCGAATGATCCCATCAGGTTTTGGTCGCTCAGCAATCCTGAAATCAACGGGCCACCGAGCAGACCCAGCGCGGACGCCGCCACGATCATCCCAAGGTTCTTCGACTTCTCCTGATCGTCATGGCTGATGTCGATCAAGGCAGCCTGCGCGATGGGTTGGTTGGCGGTTGTGAAGCCAGAAATCGCGCGCCCCAACAGCAACAGCCAATAGCTTGCGGTCATAATCGCAGCCACGGTCAAAACATATCCGATCAGCGCGCCGGTCAGACAAACCATTATTCCGCTTTTGCGGCCAATGTAGTCCGACACTTTGGCAATGAAGGCCGCGCCGAAAAAGTAAAACAGGAAGAAGACGGCGATGAGAACGGTGTAGTCGACCTGACGAATATGGGCCGGAGTGTCATGCGGCAGGAAGGTCTGCTGAGGGTCCAGCAGGATCGTGTTGAAAATCGGCAGGATTAGCCCAAACCCCATCACATCAATGAACACGACAAGCAAAAGGGACAACCGCGAAAGGTTCATAACAACTACCTCAACAAAACCCCGAATGATCCAATCTGAATTGAGCTTTATGGCAGGCAAAAAAAACGACCGGGGACACTCAATGGACCTAATTGACCGCACTGAAACGAGTATTACTGGCCAAGGCACTTTGAGTCCAATTGAGGGAGACCCAAGACGGCACACAAGCAATCAGATCAGTGGCCATCGCCGCATTAGGCCCTACGGCGATTGGGTCGCAATTCGCGGGAACCTGCCGCGCCGCCTTTGCCAATAGCAGGCGCGCGTCAGGGTAACGGCCAAATAGGCCCGCTATTGGCAAGCCTCGGCCCCAGCACCAACAAAAGGGGCGTGGATCACACGTAAAGCAGGGGTTTTGGCAAAGTCCCTGCAATATAGCCGAGTTTCCACTTAGCCGCTTAGCTGAACCAAGTACCAGGCCCTATACCACGGCACACGTGGCACCTATGCCGAACAGTATCCAGTGCGCGGGCATCCTGACTCACCAACCTCCGAAAGGGACAGATGAGTCACATAGGTTCTATTGCTCTACCGACACTGCCTCAATTGATGCAAGGCAGATGCAACCGATCAGGTGGGGCTACCTGACTTGGACGCGTAGTAAGACCGAATTGTCTCGGCCTCCGCATCGCTTGGAATCCTGTTCAAATGCAATCCACCATAGTCCCGAACATGCGCCGGGTTGGGGCCATAAAGACGGTAGCCGAATGAACTTCCGTCGGACAATTCCACGCCTGCGGCAGAAGCAGTCCGACCATTCGCATTTGCACGCAGCGCAGCCGGGCTTCCCGAAACAGAAAAAACGACATCCGTATTGAGCAGGGTCGCCGCAAGATTGACGCCAATAGATGGACCACCGATGGAGGCCGAAATCCGCGTTGGCGAGGAATGAGACGCATAAACCAGCGGCTGTCTGTGACTGGCATTGTTCGAAAACACCCCCCTGTTGCTGACGAGCGATGGAAAGGAATGACTAAATGATAGCATCCGGAACGCGACCACCTCAAAAACCTCGGACGAGAATGGAATGGTTCTGGAAAACTCCAGCGTGCCGCCACTCCCATCGGTTTCCAACCAGTGATGCGAACCGTCGGTTTGGTAGGTCAGAGCGCCGGTTGCCAGAAAGTGCCCCCCGAGGTTGCCCTTGTTGTTTTGCCGCATCACCGTATCGCCCGGAGACGTCACCGGGATAGTGCCCGCCGCATCCTGAAACAGCGTAGACAGGTCGGAGGGATCGCGCAAAAGCGGCGCATCCAGGCGCGCTAAGGGGTTGCCCGGATTCTGCCGAACGGCCAGGGACGTGATTGATAAGCCAACTCCGATCATTGCGGGCAATCTCCTTGCGTTTTTCGCTTTTCAGTCCGGCAAGAAATATTTGGGCCAGTTGCAAAAATGCGGAAACACAAAGTCCGCTCTGTTTACGCATTCCGAGATTGGGTTGGCTTAGCGACTGGCGACACGGGTGGTTTCAAAACCTCCACTCGCCTGAATATCTAAAAAATACTCTACGAAGGAACTGAACATAGGACCAATAAGGAACCGCCGTCTCCGGATCAGACTCAAGCAAGTTGGCAGTGTTCAAAGGTGAACAATGGTCAAAAACTATGCAGCAGATTCGGCCCGGAAAGCCTTTCGCCGGTAATCCTTGACCTTTAGGCAGCAAAATGTTTTGGCATGGCCACACATTATTGTGGACCATATTTTTTGAGGCTATTGGGCAATGGCTTATTTTTCCACCACGGTGCAAGCTCCACGTGCGAACAACCTGGATAGCCTCCGTCTCATTCTGGCCTTGTTGGTGGTTCTAGAGCACAGCAATAATCTGTTCCACGTTGCCCTTGATGATCCCGCCCGGTTTCCATTCTTTCTGATGAACTTGTCAGATGTAGCCGTGTCTACGTTCTTCATTATTTCGGGTATGCTGACCTATGTCAGTTTCGCGCGGGACCCAGACGTGGTTCGGTTTTACTTGCGCCGTTTTTTCCGGGTTTTTCCAGCCTACTGGAGCATCGTGATCCTTCAAATCGCAGTCTTCTGCCTTTTTGCCACGGCTCTAGTCAACTGGGGGCAACTACCAGCATATGCTCTGTTCAACGCGCTTACAGCTAACTTTCTAGCCCCGACTTTCCTTGAAGGCATCCCGGCAATAAACGGTTCGCTCTGGACGATTAAGATCGAGGCTTCGTACTATCTTCTTCTGCCGGCGATGTTTCCGCTTTTGGTGCGGTCGCGCTGGTTGCTGATCATCTCAGTCTTGTCTTTTCTATGGGCGACAGGGCTTGCTCACGAAACGCTGGCAAAGCAACTGCCGGGCAAGCTTTACCTATTCGCCATCGGTGTAGCGTTGGCGCGTGTCACTGCCAACATAACTGCGCGTCACTCGATAATTGCCATGTTGCTGGTACCATTTGGCTTGGCCCTCAAGTTCATCGTTGCGGACGTCGGTGTTGCGTCAGAACTGGCGGAAGCAGTGCTGGGCGTCTGCCTTATTGTGGGCTTCATGCGGCAATGGGTCAAAAGTGAACCGAAGGATATCTCGTACACACTCTACCTTGTGCACTATCCGGTCCTAATTTTCGTCACGCGGATTTTGTTTCCAGAGCAACCGTTCTGGTTGGTGCTGTGCGCTGGGCTTGTGCTTTCGGTGACACTGGCCATCGCACTATCACGACTGGTCGAACGCCCCGCTCTGGCGTTAGGGCGCAAGCTCGTTTCACGCTCGGGGAAACCGCGTCCTTACGTTTCCGGCACACAGTCAGCAAAAACATGAGACAGAAACCCACATTCGGTGTGTTCTGGCGCCGCCAAGGAACGCACCTCAGTTTTTCTAAACCTGTTCAGTCTTCAAATCAGATACCCCAATGACCTTTCTTCTGCTTGCTATCCTCTTTTTCCTTGTCGCGGCCTACCCGTTTGTCATTTATCCCCGGGTGCTTGGACTGTTGCCGAAAAAACCACTGGCCACTCCGATCGACGGAGTCGAGACCCGCTTTACGTTAGTGTTTTGCGCCTACAACGAAGAACCTGCACTGCCAGAAAAACTGGCCAATCTGCGCAAGTTGAAACAACGCTACCCAGAGCTTGAAATTCTCGCCTATTCCGACATGTCCACAGATCGCACGCTGGAGATGTTGCAGGAGCAGTGTGACATCCTGACCGCAGTGCCTGCCACCGAACGGCTTGGGAAAGCTTGGGGGATGCGGCAGCTGGTGGCCCGGGCAAGTGGTGATGTCGTCATTTTCACCGACGCCAATGTCAGCCTGGACGAAGAGGCTATCGACCGGCTGGCCCGGTATTTTTCGGACCCGACTATCGGCACCGTGGCTGGGCATTTGAAATACGTGAATTCGGGCGAGAGCGAAACCGCCGATGTCGGCAACCAGTATTGGAGCCTGGAAGAGCGTATCAAGGCACTGGAAAGCGAAACCGGCTCAACCATGGGCGCAGATGGCGCGATTTTTGCCCGGCGCCGTGCTGATTATCCCGAGGTGCCACCACATCTGCTGGATGACCTGACTGCCTCGATCAGCCCATTGTTTGACAGCTACCGGGTTATTTCAGCCCCTGACGTGGTGGCTTATGAGCGCCTGACAACCGACGGCCGCGACGAATATCGCCGCAAGCGCCGGATCGCGTGTCGCGCTTTCAACACGCATCGCTTTCTGACACCCAAACTGCGCAGCATGAGCGGGATGAACCGGTTCAAATACGTCTCGCACAAGCTCATCCGCTGGTTCAGCCCGTTCTTTCTGGCACTGTCTATGCTCTGCGGTCTGTTCTGGCTGATAACGGTTCTGGGCCTTGTTGGCGGGCTGGCTTTGGCACTGGCGCTGTGTTTTGCGGCCTGGCTGGCCTGGAAAAGCGACCTGCCCAAGGCGCGCAAAATCGGCGAAATCTTGATGGCATTGGCCGCAACCGGGCACGGAATCGTGGAATCTTTGCGCGGAAAAACCTATCAGACATGGACACCGGCTCAAAGCCGCAACACCTGAGGGCAAGACGCACCAGAATGACATTGGTAAAACCACAAATCATGGTTCTAATGATGACCGTGGCAGCCCTGGCGGTTGTTGCGCGCGCCGGTGTGGTTGTTGACCTATTGTTGTTGCTGATTGCCGCGTTCATGTTCGTACGCCTATCGTCGCAACCCTACCTGCCAGGGCGCGTGCGCTGGGTTCTGGCGGCGTTCACTCTGCTCTTTGTCTACTATTTAACTCTAACGCTGCTTAGCCCGACACGTACCGGGATCGTGAACGTGATCGGCATTCTTATAACGGGTATCGTGTTCTTTTACTTTGTGCAGAACGCCCGTCGCCTTATCGAATGGCCAGGGACCGGAGCTATACTCTTGCTGTCCGGCTGTTTGATCGGGCTTATCGGGACTGCCTTGGGCGTAGTCAGTAAGAACACAATCAGCGGGATAGTGGTCTATTTCTTTCTCTCTGCCGGCGTTGTTTGGCTGAGGCGCGGCGTTTCGTTGCGGCGGGTGTCATTCTGGATTTTCTTGCTACTTGCAACTGTCGGTATCCTTCTTGGACATCGGCTGATGGTTGGTTCTTCCTTGGCGTTTCTGGCTGTGGTCGTAACCTTGCGTGTCCTTCCGATGAGCTTGCTGCGAAACCTGGTTCTCGCGGTTGTTGTTGGCGGGTTGTTTGCAATGATCGTACTTTACGCGGGGTTGTGGGGCTTTGACATCCGGGATCTGGATTCCTGGTTCATCGAGTATACCGGACGGACAGCGCGCAGCGGGCGTCAGATCATCTGGCCTCTGATCATTGCCTTCACCGCAGAAAGCCCTTGGGTGGGGCTTGGCACCGGCATGACGTTCTCGAACCTCTATGACAGCGATTGGAGTGCGCACAGCTACTTCCTTCAGGTCTATATGCAGTCCGGCAGGATTGGGATCGGCTGTCTGCTTCTGTTGCTTTTCACGGTCTGGGCCGCCATCGGACGCCCGAACCGGTCTCAGCCAATAAAAATTTATGCTACCGCCTGCTTTCTGGTTCTTCTCATCCACGTCTCGTTCGAGGTGTTCCTCATGCAGGTCAACCTGCTCATGGGGTGCTGTGCATGGATGATGCTAGGACTGGCGATAGGCTGCATCCGAAGCACAGAAAGCTCCGCTTCATACTCCTCTTTCATTCCGCGTCCGGGACCCGTTTTGCCGGCTGAACAAACATAGGATTTATTCATTGACCCCTCTTTTTGTCGTCGGCGCACCGCGCAGCGGAACCACACTGACCAGAGCCTTGCTGAGGGGGTTCGAAGAGGTCTACTTGCCGCCGGACGAGTTTCAGATTTTGCCGCGCTTTGCTGCTGTGACAGACGGTGGTGCCAGTGCGGCCGAAATCACCGAATTGGTCGCAGGTTCGGTTTTCGCGCAACACATGCGGCGGCGTGGCATCTGGCCCAGTGAGCATGACCTAGAAAGGGCCATAGCTGGTCTGGGCGCAAGCGAGGCATTTCGCGCCATTGTCCTGGCCATAGCAGAAAAAGAAAACACCGGTCTGGTGCGATACTGGGGCGACAAAACGCCCGAAACAGTATTTGAGCTGGATCTTGTGATGCGCCTTTGGCCCGATGCGCGTGTGATTGAGGTGGTGCGCGATCCGCGCGCGACCGTTCTGTCGATGCGACAGGCTTGGAACCGCAGCCTGCTGCGTGGGGCAGTGATCTGGCGTGACGCGCAAAACGCGACCAAGCGTTTCGCCGAAACGTATGGCAATGACCGCCTACACCGTCTGAAATATGAGGATCTCGTCGAGGATCCTGCGGCTGAAATGGACCGCCTCGGCGCATGGCTTGGGCTGACCTATGACCATGATGCTCTGTCCCAAATTTCCAGCGAAGAGCGGTGGGGCGGAGCTTCTGGCGCAAAGGGCGTTCAAAAACGCGGGACAAATTGGCGCGAACACCTCTCGTCCGGCGATCTGCGTCTGATAGAAGAGATTTGCTTTGATGTCATGCAAGAGGCGGGGTTCAAGCCGTCCGAGGCTCAGCAGGTTCGGCAACCAGGCAAATCGGCGCTACAACTGGCACGTGCCGGGGACGCATTCCGCGTGTTGCGCGCCTATGCCCGCGAGCGTGGCTGGGCAAACGCGCTTCGCTATAAACTGAACCAGTGGCGAAACAGCTAACAGGGGCGGTGACATGAGCATTCTTGGAAAGCTGCACGCCCGAATGTCCAGCGGAGACTTCACCACCCGCTTTCTTGGGCGCAGCTTTGCTGCATTCTCGATCAAGCTGGGCAGTGCCGGGCTTTCCTTTGTCATGTTCGTACTTCTGGCTCGTGCAATGGGGCGCGACGACTACGGGTTCTTTGGCTCAATCTTCTCGCTGACCATGTTGCTGGCGGTGGTTGGAAGCCTCGGGCAACGGCCGCTAGTGCTCCGCTTTGGGGCGTCATACCACGAAACCCAATCTGACACTTTGCGCAGAGGGGTAATCTGGCGCGGATATGCCATTGTGTTGGCCGGGTGCCTCACGGTTGGATGCGCCGGGGCGGTTATTTTTCAATATTTCGGCGGCGGGCTGGATATGCGATGGATTGCAGCCGTTGTGGCGCTGACAGTCGCCTGGGCTTTGGTTGAGTATCAGTCTTTCGTGATGCGGATCTCCAGCGGCGTCGCGCTGGCCCTCATGCCCCGCGACATAATCTGGCGGTTGCTGATTTGCGGACTGGCAGGCCTGGCGGCCCTTGGTTATCTGCCCGGCTCAATCGGAACCAGAGGTTGGGTCTGGATCATGGCGGGCTCACTGCTCGTGATCGGTGCTGTGCAATTCGGGCTCAACGAACGTGGAGGCGAAACTCAGCGTATTTTCGGCCCGGCCGATATGCGGCATTCCGAGTGGAATGCGCCGATGCGCCACCTCTGGCTGTCCTCAGTGATCATGATTGCCGCGCAAAGCCTGTCCGTCATCCTGATTGAACGCCAGATCGGCCCCGATCAGGCGGGGCCGTATTTCTCGGCTCTGCGCACCGCGCAACTTCTGAACCTGTTTCTGTTTGCAACCAGTGTGATCTGCAGCCCGATGTTGTCACGCAGCATGACGCGCGGCGACAGAGAGGAAACGCAAAAGGTCTGCGCCTTGACGGCCACCGTCGGTGGCGGATTCGGGGCCGCGGGGTTCCTGATGATTTTGGTAGCTGGCGGTTTCCTGATGAGATTGTTCGGAGAAGGGTTCGATAGCGCAACACCGGCGTTGATCATTCTGGCAGCAGGATTTCTGGTGAACACGCTTGCCGGCCCAACAGGCCCCCTATTGGAAATGAGCGGACACGAGCGCGCGTATTTCCGCGTGTTGTTTGTCGCAAATACCATCGGCATTGCCATTATGCCCTTGGCCATCATCTACGCAGACACAATAGGTGCCGCCCTGTGCACCGCTGGCATTGCGATTGCCTGGAACATAGCCGCGGTCGTTTATTGCCGCCGAAAGCTGGGCATCGACCCCAGCCTCGCCGTCTTCCTTTTGGGTAAACCTGCTGCAAAGCAAATGCCTGTTGTGTCGGATCACAGCAAAGGGGCGATATGAAAATCCTATTCCTCGCCAAAGCCTACCCACCGGAAACCGGTGGGGTTGAAACTTATTCCGAGCAAGTCGCTATGGCTTATGCCCGCGCGGGTCACGACGTCACTGTTCTGACTGCACACCCCGGTGCTATCGGGCAGGAGAAGCGCGGCGATGTGGCTGTGATCAACGTCGGACAGCACGGCGGGCAAGCGCGCGTCTTCCGCCGCATGATGGGTCAGCTTTGGGCGCTGCGCCGCGAAGACTACGACATAGTACATGCAACAACGTGGCGGGTTGCCCTACCCGCACTGCTCCTTCGTCGTAGTTTGACAATGGTGGTCACCATCCATGGGCGCGAAGTTTTTGTGGTGCCCAAACCCCTGCGACCGTTGATGATGCGGGTGCTGCGTCACGCCGATCACTTTCCCACCGTCAGCCAGCCGATACTGGACAAGTTCGAAGACGAACTAGGCCGCAGGCTGAACGGCGCGTTTTCCGACTGGAACGGTATTTCCTTTGAAGAGGATAGCCACCTGCCCTGTGAAAAACCGGACGGAATGCGACTGTTCTGTATGTGCCGTCTTGTCGAACGCAAGAACATGCATGGCGCAATTCAGGCCGTGGCACGGCTGATTGACAAGGGTCACAAGCTGGATTTCCGGATCGCGGGTGGCGGAGAAGAAACTGCGCGCCTGCAGGCCCTGATCGAAGACCTGGGAATGCAGGATCATATTCAGTTGCTGGGACGGGTTCCGGACGAGGACGTGCGGCCACTCTATCGCAGTAGCCACGTCTTTCTGCATCCTCAAATCGCTACGCACTCGGGGCAGGATATGGAAGGATTTGGCCTGACCATCGCCGACGCCATGGCGTTCCGCTGCGTGCCGGTGGCCGGCGCCTCTGGTGGGCCGTTGGACTTTATACGCTCGGGCGAAACCGGATTTTTGGTTGATGGCGAAAACATCAGCGACATCGAAGCCGCTCTAGAACATCTAATCACCAAACCAGAGCGGCGTGAAATGATGGCCTCAGCTGCGCAGGAATTTGCCCGCGAACATCTGACTTGGGATGCGCATGTCAGCAAAATTCTGGAACGGCTCCCTGTGGCAGCAATACGTGAGGCCGCCGAATAACTGACGGGTCATTCGCGAACTTTTGACTAGCGCCCACAATGGTGTAAGCGCTGGTTGAACTACGCGTACTTCGGTGCTGGGTCTGTTCAGGTTTAAGTAAACGTCAAAGAGCCAGAAACCTCGGGGCGTTGCAGCGCTAAGGTGGGGAATTGCTCCATTCCCAATACAAGCGGCCGAGATATAGAATGAGGGCTCAACGCCAGGAAGACGTATGAAAGTTTCTATCCTCGGATCCGGTCGGTCCCTGCCGACGCAATCACTGCGAAGCAGCGCAATGAGCAACGACTTGGGATTTGCTGATCGCGTCTCGTCGACCGGAGTAAAACAGCGGTTTATTTGTCGCGATGAGGATCAGATCGATCTGGCAAGGGCTGCCAGCCTTGCGTCAATTGAGGATGCTGGCCTGTCTGCAACCGATATTGATCTGGTCATTTCAGGGGCTTCCGTGCCATTTCAACCGATACCCTCAACCGCACCGCTGATCATGCGCGCGTTGGGGATACCGGATGGCACCGCCGCAGCATTTGATATCAACAGTACCTGTCTGAGCTTTGTCAGCGCGTTGGAAACTGCGGCGCGGATGATTGAGGGTGGTGCGGCAAAGCGGGCGCTGGTGGTATCGTCGGAAATCGCCTCGCGCGCATTACCGTGGGATGACCAGCCCGAAGTTGCAGCTCTTTTCGGAGACGGCGCAGCAGCGGTGGTATTGGGCCCGTCAGATATTGGCCAAGCCAGCGAGATCAAGGCAATCCGGCTCCGCAGTTTTCCCTCGGCATACGAGGCCTGCAGCATTGGCGCTGGTGGCACCCGGTTCGACTTTGAAGCTGACCGCGACGGGTTTGAGGCCAACGCCAAGTTCAGGATGGACGGAAAGGCCTTGTTCCGTCTCACATCACGGCACTTCAAGACCTTTGTGGATGACCTGCTACAGCAGGCAGGCTGGACACAGTCAGAAGTCGATCTTGTGATCCCTCATCAGGCCAGCCCATCGGGGCTTGAACACATGATCCGGCAGACTGGCCTCGATCGGGATCGGGTGGTGCGCATTATCGAAGACCACGGAAACCAAATCGCGGCCTCTATTCCCTTTGCGTTCGATATCGCACGGGAAAAGGGCTTGTTGTCCGAAGGCAGCAGGGTACTGATGCTGGGAACCTCTGCAGGCGTTAGCTTTGGCGGCGCCGCCTTGGTGATCTGAGATGAAGGGGCGCGTTCTTGTCACAGGGGCCACCGGTTTTCTAGGTGGTGCGGTCCTGCGCCGCTTGGGCACGCAGGGCGTTGGGCAGGGGCGCGACACCGCACGTCTCGCGGCCCTTGAAGATTACGGGTCAAGCACCGTCTGCTGGGAATTGCCCGATCCGGCACCCGAACTGCGGATACCCGACGACATTTCAGCGATTGTTCATTGCGCGGGATTATCTGCACCGTTTGGTCCGCGCCGGGCGTTTCACAGCGCAAATGTGGCGGGCACGAAGGCAGTTCTGGATTTCGCACGCAAACGCGACATCAGGCGGTTGGTTTTTGTGTCCAGTCCCTCGATCTATTTCTCTCTGAATGATCAACTTGACGTAAGCGAAGACAAGGCTTTGCCCCGCCCGTTTACAGCTTACGCCGCAAGCAAGATCGTGGCCGAGAACCTTGTGATGGATGCTAAAGAGATTGGGCCAGTCATTCTACGGCCGCGCGGCATCTATGGCCCTGGGGACACCTCGCTTTTGCCCCGGTTACTGAACTCTGCCAGAGCACGTGCGTTGCCTCGTTTTCGGGATGGCCGCGCACGGATTGACCTGACCTTCGTGGATGATGTGGTCGATGCTGTGCTCGCCGCCCTTCATGCAGGGCCTTCGGTTGAGCAACGGGTTTTCAATATTTCCGGTGGCGAAGTGATCCCGATACGTGACATCGTCGAATGCGCCTGCAAGCGGGCCAGGATCACACCCCGTTGGCGCAAGTTACCGTTGCAACCCGCCTTGATCGCAGCACAGGCGGCCGAAGCAATCGCCTTAATGCGGCCAGGCCAACCCGAACCGCCGATTACTCGCTACGCTCTGGGCTTGTTTGCCTTTGAACAAAGCCTCAACATCTCGCGGGCTCAAAACGAACTGGGCTGGACACCAAGAGTGTCCTTTTCCGAAGGCCTCGAGCGTACCTTCAAGGCAGGAGATGCGACATGACACCGGTTTTTGCCAACAGCGCTTGGATCAGTGCACGCGAAAGGTTCATTTTGCGGAAAGGTTCATGGTGCAAACACTGGTTAAAGGTCCGCTATGGGATCTTTATTCATCCTGTTGCAGGGCCTGTTTTGATCGACACCGGTTATACCACCCACAGCATCCACGGGCCGGGTCGGACCGGATGGCTGCGGGCCTATGGGCGCGTCTTCGCGCCCAATCTGAATGAAGATGCGCAGCCGGAACCTTTCCTGCGCCAGTTTGGTCTTGTCCCTGGCGATATCACCACTGTCATCGTCACCCATTTTCACGCCGACCACATCTCTGGCCTGTCCGAGTTTCCGAACGCGCGCTTCCTGAGCAGCAGGGCGGCTTGGACCAGCCTTCAACGCAACAGGAGCTTCCAGAATATCCGGCACGGGATATTCGCGGAACTGCTGCCGGATGACTTTGCCACCCGGCGTACCCCGATAGAGGACAAGCCCAAGCAGAGCGTTCCACACCTGCCGGACGGCCATGACCTTTTTGGCGATGGCAGTGTTTTGTCGATCCCGCTACCCGGACATGCGGCTGGCCATTTCGGATTGTTGTTCCCGCAAATGGAGGTGCCATTGCTTTATGCCACAGATACGCAATGGTTGATTGATGCTTTGCCCAGAAACGCACGGCCCCGCTTGATGCCGCGCCTTCTTTCGGATGACTACCAAGCCATGCGGCGCAGCACAGATCACGTCCAGAAGTTCCGCGACTCCGGAGGTCGCGTCATGCTGTGTCACGATGATGCGCCTTCGCCCTATGACGTTGAAGAAGGCGCCCGTCTTTGATCGCCCGGCTTCAAGCCCCTATAAGCTTTGTCACGACACGCCGCCTCTCAAACGCGAGGCTATCGCGAAGTCTGTTCGAACAGCTGCAGGCCCGCGCGCTGCAACGATGGCTTGGGCAGGCGGTGCCACGGGTGCGCGCCTATGCCGAGGTACCGATCCGATTAGTGGATCTGCCGGTGATGGACAAGGCACAGCTCATGGTGGATTTTGCCAGCTACAACGTGCCCGGCGTGACGGCCCAACAAGTTCGAGACGCGATGGCACGGGACTATCGCATCGGCTCTCACACCGTGGGTGCAAGCACCGGAACCAGCGGTAACCGAGGTTTCTTTGTCATCTCGGACGCGGAACGGTTCCGTTGGCTGGGGACCATTGTGGCAAAGACCATTGCCGATCTTCTTTGGCACCGGCAAAGGGTGGCGATCATCCTCCCACAGAGAACCGGGCTGTATGACAGCGCCAACCAATTCCGGCAAATCCAGTTGCGGTTTTTCGATCTGACAGTCGGGCCAGAAACATGGCAGGGTGCGTTGGAAACCTTCGATCCCACCGTGATCGTCGCCCCGCCAAAAGTGCTGCGCCACATGGCAGAACAGGGCTTCCGGGTAAAGCCAATCCGCGTTTTCTCGGCGGCGGAAACGCTTGATCCGGTGGACCGGCCGATGATCGAGACAGCCTTCGGGGCACCGTTAGAACAAATCTATATGGCCACTGAAGGGCTATTGGGAGTGACCTGCCGCCATGGGTGCCTGCATCTGGCCGAGGATTCGATTCACTTTGAGTTCGAACCAGCAGAAGACGGGCTTGTCACGCCGTTGATTTCATCTTTCCGAAGGGACACGCAGATCCTTGCCCGTTACAGGATGAACGATCTTCTCAGGCTTGCACCTGAACCCTGCCCCTGCGGCTCACCCTTACAAGCGGTAGAGGAGGTGGTTGGGCGTATGGACGATTGTTTTCACCTACAGGGCCAACTCATCACTCCTGACGTACTGCGCAACGCCGTGCTTACAGCGGATTCGCGGATTACAGATTTCAGGATCGTTCAGATGGGCGGGCAGGACATTGCCCTGACACTGCCGCCGGACCTTCCGTCAGAAACAGCAGATCGCGCCAAACACCAACTGGAAACCCTGCTGAGGCATCGCGGACTTCGAGCAGAGGTAACGTTGACACGCAAGCCGCTTGCGCTGGACGTGTCACGGAAGCTAAGGCGTGTTGAGCGCCGCTGCACCCTGGACGACAAGACATGATGGATAGCCCCGCCCGCGTTGCGCAGTTTGTCGACCTTTTTGCCCGGCACAAATCCGAAGCCCTGATTGCGAACCTGTCCACGCGGGTAGAGCAATTGGAGATCGGCGGGCTGAGCGCTCCGTTGACGGTGAATGACGGCGGGCTACACGGCAATTGCTACATCTGTGATCCGGTTACGGGCTATGTCGACTATGCCATCGAAGAGACCCGTAACTTCGTCAGTCGCCCACTGTTGCAGCGCGCTTTGATCGGGCTGATCCATTCTGCGTCACCTTTCGTTCGGGCCACAGGGCTGGACCGCTCCGTTCAGGTGAACAATTGGCTCTTTTCCACTAATCCGGTGACGCAGATCGACCGGCCCGCAGCCGCCGCATTGCGCGATCACCTGACGGCCCGATTCCCGACTCATGCGATCATCCTACGCTCACTCAATACCTATGCGGATGCGCCTACGCTGGGCGCGTTCCAAGCCGAGGGTTTCCATCTGATCCCCTCGCGGCAGGTCTATATTTTCGATGGGTGCACAGCACCTGGCCCGGGGCGTGACATGAAAAACGACCGGCGCCTTCTGCAGAAAACACGGTATGAGTTGGTCACCAATGAAGCCTTTGAACCGCGTGACTATGCCCGCTGCGCCGAACTGTACCGTTTGCTCTATCTGGAAAAGTACACCCCGCTAAACCCGCAATACACTCCGGGCTTCATCGCTGAAATGCACCAAGCCGGGTTGATAGAGCTTGAGGGGCTGCGCGGTAAAGACAGAGAGCTTGCGGCTTTTGGTGGGCGATTTCAGATCGGGCACACCCTGACGCAACCGCTTCTTGGCTACGACACAAGCCGCCCGCAAAAGGACGGGCTTTATCGGTTGATCACCGCGCTCGCGCAGCACGCTGCGCTGGAGCGCGGCCTACTGTTCAACATGAGTGCCGGGGCGGCGGGCTTCAAATGTCATCGGGGGGCTGTACCTGCCATAGAGTACAGCGCCGTTTACGTCCGGCATTTGCCCAGACGCCAAAGAATGGCCTTGCGCGCGATTGAAGGCGTGTTGTCAGGCGTCGGCGTCCCCCTCCTGCAAAGGTTCGAATTATGACAATTGATCTATGGCACGCTGTCGCCCGGTGCCGCGACTTGCGGCGCAAACCGATCCGCGTGCACTTTGACGGCAAACACGTCGTGCTTTTCCGAACCGGAACAGGCATCTCGGCGCTGCACGACCAATGCCCCCACCGGTTGGTTCCGCTTTCGCACGGCCGCGTGGTGGGTGACACAATCGAATGCCCCTATCATGGCTGGCGGTTTTCCGGCGAAGGCACATGTGTCGACATGCCCGGAACTGTCGAGCCCCTGCCGCGCTGCCGCGTCCCGCGCTATCGGGTTTTGGAAACAGAAGGTGGAATTTTCCTGTCCGGCGGACAGCCGACCGCCCCGCCCGTTGCTCACCCGCTGCAAGGGCAGGACGTCGTTGTGCAGGTTGTTAAAAGCACAACGCGCTCGACCTTGGTCGACGTGGCCGAAAACATCCTTGATGCCACCCATACACACTATACGCACAAGGGCCTTTTGCGCGGGCTCTCCTCCAAACGCTACCGGGTTCGGGTTGAGGTGACACGTGGCCCGGATTGGGTCAAGGCTGTCTATAAAGGGGAAGAGCGTCAGCATGGTCTGGTCAGCGCCTTGCTGGATGGTTCCCGCACGAAAAGCGTGGGCCGCTATCGCCGACCAGGAATTGCCGAGCTTGAATATTGGGGCCCTCAGGGCATGGTACTGGCCACGACCTTCCACCTGCGGCAGACAGTTGAGGAAACGGTCGAGGGCATTGGCTGGCTCAGCGCCCCGCGTCAACATGGTTTGGGCCATCTCAAGGCGCTGTTCTTCAAACCGATGTTTCGCGTGGCGCTGGAACAGGACCGGCGAGTGTTGGCGGCGGCCTACGACAACGGGCACAGCAGCACCCGCATGATCGGGCCACTGGACATTCTGCGCCGCGAGATTGAGATGATCGAAGCGGGCAAGACCCTGACACCCGGCGTGCAACACTATGAGATGGAGATTTAGCCCTCTCCATTCCATTCGATACCCCAGGTCGAGGCGCGTTCCAATCGAACCCTATGTCGCAGCGCGATTCCAGCAAACTCGGCGACAGATCGAAGCTGTGCCCCCAAGCCAACCCGATCGCCGGGCCATCCCATCACATCGCCCGAGCGGCGCAGGGCGTCCTGAAAGACACGCCGTTGCTGTCGCTGCAGCATCATCGGCAAACCGTATAGCCAAAGCGCCAGCCGTACCGATTGCGGTCCGTCAACGTCCGGATTCACCTCAGCGCCATCCGCGAACAGAGCCCTTGCAAACGCCGCCCCGTCAGTGAAGAAATGCAGACCGCTTGTCGAACGGGGATTGCATTCAAGCGGGACGATCCTCCCGTCTTCCGTCCGCATCAGGTCGAACGAGACCTGGCCGGTCCATCCGGTCGCTTGGATAAAGCGTTCTACAAAAGGGCGGACGATCTCTGCATCGGCAGGCTCAAAGCAAACGGCAGCACCCGGTCCGGCACGCACCAGCCCCCGGTAGGCCGCCAGCACAACAGGTCGACCCTGCCGCGCCACAGCATAGGCGCAGAGCTCTGTGCCTGAGGCGTAGCTTTGCGCGACCCAAGGCGCCCTACCGGTGGGCTTCACCCGGCGCAAGCTCGCGGCATCCGGCCGGATCAGCACATTCGACCCGAACCGCGACCACACCGGTTTGAACACAAAATCCCGCGCAGACGCCGCAAAATCGGCGTAGTCGGCCTGGCTGGTCAGAAGGTGGGTATCAAGGGTGTCTAGGCCAATCTCGTCACACAGTTGTATGAAGTCGAACTTGTTGTGGGCCCGTTTCAGCAACTGAAAATCCGGCGCGAACAATTCGGCACCCATCGGGTTCTTTGCCCATATTGCGCCCAGATGCAGCGCTTCCTCGCAGGTGGGGATGACAATTTTGATGCCTTTGGATGCAACGACCTCGGACAGCGCCTCACGCGCTGCCTGAGGCTTGGTCGTGAAGGGCGGGATTCGGTGATATCCGATTCCCAACCGACTGGCCGCAGCAATGGGGTATTTCAGGTGATCGACCAAAGTGACCGGGTGACCAGCCTGTACAAGCAACCGTGCAAGATGCAGCGCAACCGGCGCGCGCGCACCCGAAATCAAAACTGGCACTTTTGATGCCATCACGTCTTCACCGAATTGGCCGCCACAGACAAAGCCTCGTTTGCTGGATCAGCCGACCCAAACGCATATGCACCAAGTTTACAAGCGAACACTGATACAGTGGTTGGGATGCAACGCATGTGTTTCAGGCATCTCTGAGCATAGGGGGCCGTAGGGTACAATTTGACAGATCGCAAAGTCGATGCTTACCTGAGCGCAGCGCGATACAGGTAATCTGAATTTCCAAGATTTATCAGCGTTCTGAGACGTCTTTCGGGGCGGTTTTGAAGCCAGACTTGCAACCTGGAGAATTTGAGATGGAATTGATCACAGAACAGCTTCGCGCCTATCCGATCATGGCGCTGTTTCTTTGTCTGGGCCTCGGCTATGGCGTCGGCAAGTTCCGGGTCGGCAAGTTCGAATTGGGCGGGATTGCCGGAACCCTGTTGGTGGCGGTTTTCGTGGGCCAGATCGGCGGCATCAACCTGAGCACCGATGTCCAGAACGTCTTTTTCTCGCTGTTCATCTTCATGGTCGGCTACAACGGCGGCCCGCAATTCTTTGCCGCCCTGAACCGAACTGCCCTGACCAAGCTCTTGGCTGCGTTCATGATGACCCTTTGGGGGCTGTTCTTTGTCATAGTCGTCGCCAGATTGGCCGGGCTGGACAAAGGGCTGGCTGCTGGGCTGGCAGCAGGCGGCCTGACGCAATCGGCCATCATCGGCACCGCCGGCAACGCCATCGACCTGCTGGGACTGGCTGCGGATGAGGCCGAAAAGCTCAAGACCAACATCGCGGTGGGCTATTCGGTCACTTATATCTTTGGCTCGATCGGCCCTATCCTGGCGGTCAGTGTCATACCGATCATCATGCGCGTCGACCTGCGGCAAGAAGCTATCAAGCTGGCCCAAAAACTTAGCGGGGGTGGCCGCAAGCTGGAGGAAGGAGAGTTCCTTCCGATGAACCGGTTCGATGCCCGTGCCTATCAGGTGAATGACGACGCCTCAATTGCGGGCCAATCGGTGAAGGCGATTGAGGGTGGATACGACGGTGATCTGATCGTCGAGAAGTTGCTGCAAGACGGCGCCCCAGTCGATCCGACGCCGGAAACCGTTGTCAACGCGGGTGACGTAATTGTCGTGTCAGCGCTGGTTGCGACCCTGACACAATTCGAGGGCACCGCCAGTGGCGAGATCGGAGAATACCCGCCCGAACTGACTGTCGTGGAAGAACGCCGCAACGTCGTCATCACCAACCGCAAGCTGGCAGGCAAGACCCTTTCGGAACTGCGCGACGCTTTGACAGCGGATCAGCGGCGTGGGGTTCATATCTCAAAGATCACGCGCATGGGGCATGACGTGCCCGTCCTGCACAACACCGAAATCCACGCGGGCGATGAGGTTTCAATTGTCGGCCACAAGGACGATCTGAACCGGGTGTCGAAAGTGGCGGGCTATGTGCCCCCGTCAGCCTCGGTCACGAATTTCATCGCACTGGGGATCGGTGTGGCCGTCGGCTATCTGATCGGCGAGATCAGCTTTGTCATTGCCGGTACTAAAGTGGCGTTGGGGTCCGGCCTTGGATGCCTCGTGACCGGATTGATCATCGGCTATCTGCGTATCCGGCGGCCCAAGATCGGCGGCATCAACCGCGGTGCCGCGAATTTTCTGCAGAGCTTTGGTCTGGCGGTGTTCGTCGGTGTTGTCGGTCTGAACGCAGGCAAGCCCGCGCTTGAGGCGATACAGGAATACGGCATCATCCTGCTACTGCTGGGCGTCGTCGTCACGCTGATGCCGATGATCGTTCAGTTCCCGATCAACTACTTTGTCTTGCGCATCAAAAACCCGGTCGAGGCCTGCGCGGTTGTGACCGGGTCACGCTCGGGCAATCCGGGATTTGCAACGCTGTTGGAAAAGGCCGGGAACGCGACCCCGACACCGGCCTTTACCATGACCTATGCGGTGGCGAACATCTTCCTGACGCTCTGGGGGCCACTGGTCGTGGCCTTCGTGCCGTAAGCTACATAAGCAGGATCACGATAACCGAGCCCCACAGGGCCAACAACACGTTGCCGACCGCATAGCCGAGGCCGTACCCCAGTGTGGGTACCTGACTCTGTGCGGCTTCCTGCACCGCAGCCAGACCGGGTGCCGAGGTCCCTGCCCCGCAGCAAGTGCCGGCCAGAACACCCTCGTTTATCCCAAAGACCTTTCGCCCAACAAAAACTGCCGATCCATGGGCCAGCAGCACAATGGCAACCGAACCAAAGATCAACGTCGGTCCGTTTTCCATGACCCCTGTTACAAAACTGGGGCCCGAGGTGATGCCCACACAGGCCACAAACACACACAACCCCAGAGAGTCGAATATCCACAACGTCGCCTCGGGCACAAAACCAAACGTCCGATGGACTGAGCGCAGCCACCCCGCCACCAGTCCACCCAACAACACCCCGACCGAGGTGCCCAGGCCCAGCTCAATAGCGCCATATTTCAGCGCGGGGATGCCGATCAGCCCGCCCAACAGAATGAAAAAGGCCACAAAAACCATGTCGGTCTTGTTCGTTTCACGATCCAGATAACCCAGGCGCGCAGCGGCATCCTCGATATGGCTACGGGTGCCCGAGACGGTTAGAACATCGCCCTTATGTAGCGTGACACCGCGAAAGATCGGCAGCCGCTCGCCGCTTCGCATGATGCCGCGCAGATAGATCGTACGCGCCTCGGGGCGGGCGGATAGTTCCGCCAAGGTCGCGTTGACCACCTCATTGTTAGTCACGACGATATCGTTGGTTTGCACCGGAAGATCAAGAAGTTCGGGGTCTTCGACTTCTTCTCCCAGCATGGCTGTGTGATCGATCAGATAGGACCGGAGACCTGCGATAGCGGCGATGTCACCCTCTTGCAGCACCATGTCGCGTGAGGTCGGCAGGATCTTGTCACCACGCCGCACACGGTCAAAAAAGGCGCGAACATGGTCAGGAACACGGGCCTCAAGCTCGGATATGCGACGGCCTGCAAATTCGGGGTTGATGCGATAGGCGCGGGCCTCAAAGTCGCGATGCTCAGACACCATCGGGGCACCATTGTTGTCAAGTTCAGCCTCATGTTCAGCGCAGGCCTCTTTCAGTGACCGGCCGTAGAACCTGGGGGCCAGCTGCGTGTGGAAAAAGATTGTGGCAATCACGCCGACGAAATAGGCCACGGCGAAACCGGTGGCGATCTCACCATCGAAAATCTGCTGCGCAGCCTCGTCCGCCCCGGTTTTGGCAAAGGCGTCGATTGCCACGCCCAACGTTGCGCTTTCAGTCACGCCACCCGCCAAAAGACCGGCCGCGATCCCCACCGACAACCCCATTAGCGGGGCTAGCAACGCGGCAACAACCAGCGCCACGACACACAACAGCACGGTAACGGCAATCTGCGGCAAAGCACTTAGGTTTAGGGATCGGAAGAATTGCGGCCCGGTTCTGTAGCCAATCGAGAACAGGAACAGCAGGAAGAACGCCTGTTTCAGGTCATCCGACACAACCACCCCGGTTTGGCCGACCAGGACTCCGGCCAGCAGACAACCCGCAACCGATCCAACCGTAAAAGAACCGATTGTGATTTTGCCCAACGCATAGCCAAGCGCGAGGCTGCAAAACAGGGCTAAAGCAGGGTGGTGGCCAAAGATCGACCCTATTAATTCCATTTTGCCCCTCCCCTGCGATCTTTCCTTAGCCGTGCAGCGGCAATCCCTTCGAGGCGCGATAGGCCTGCACATAACCCACAGCCACTGCCCGCACCGCACGGCCAATCTGACGATAGGCGCTGTCATCGAGATTGGCGAAAGATACCCGCGCCGACCAATTCGGGGCATCAAAGCCCGACCCGTTCAGCAGCACGATCCCATGGTCCTGCGCCAGCTTGAACGAGATATCGAGCGGGTGGACATTTTCCTTGATCCACTCGACCACCTCCTCGCCGACGTATTTGCGCAGCCAGAATTCAAAATCGATGATACCGTAGTATTTGTCGAACAGCGGATTGTCGGGGACTTCAATGCCCATACCCTCAACCAATTCGTCAAAGCGGTGTTTCAGGATACCCCAGCAGAATTTCTGATAGGCTTTTTCTTCATCCATCAACTCGACCAGCGAGAACAGCGTCATCATCGCCTGCTGCGGCAGTGACAAGCCCGCCGTATGGTTCAAGGCCACATCGCGGCTGTCGGCAACAATGCGGTCGATAAACTTGAACGAGCTTGGATCCGGTGTCAGCGTCTCGTACCGCGCGTTCACAACGGCTTTTGTCTCGGCCGGAGCCTCTGCGATCATCTCGTCAAAGATATTGTTCTCGGCCACCAGTATCGCGCCCAGACGCCAACCGGTGCAGCCGAAATACTTGGAGTAGGAATAGACCCCGATCGTGTTCTCGGGCAGATGCCCCATCACCGACTGAAAATTCGGAATGAAGGTGCCATAGACGTCGTCGGTCAGGATGATCAGGTCGGGGCGTCGAGTTTTGACGAACTCGACTAGCCGGGCCATTACCTCGGGGCTGATCGCGACCGAGGACGGGTTGCCCGGATTGACCAAAAACAGTGCTTTGACCTTCGGGTCGGCCAGCTGTTCCAGGTCATCATCGGTCAGCTGGAAATTGTCCTCCTCTTCCGAGGACACGTCCACCACGTTCAGCCCGTAGTCTTCCAACACAGGCATTTCGAGGTAAGGCGTAAAGATCGGCGTACCCAGCGCGATGGTGTCGCCCGCGTTCAGCAGTCGCTGGTTCTTGAGCGCCTTGAAGATATAGCACATCGCGGCGGTGCCACCTTCGACCGCGTAGATATCGAATTTGGCCTCGGGTCGATGTCCGGAACACATCGCCCACATCACGTATTCATGGACGATCGCTTCGTTGTGCTTCATGCACCGATCTGGCATCGGATAGTGGTCGCCAACGATACCGTCGGTCAGTTCCAGCACGAAGTCATCGGGCGTGAAGCCAAACTTCTCAATGGCAAAATCCACAACGGCGGCCAAAGTATCCGCACCCGGAGGGCCGTTCTTCTCGATTGAGTCCGCGCAATACGCCTTAAGCCGGTCATAGCAGCCCGGCCCTTGCGGCATCCCCGCCAATCCGACTTGCGGTTCGTTGCGATGGCGTTGTGCTTCGGTCATAGCGAACTGACCCAGCAGGAAAAACGCCTCGCGGGCCCTGGTTGCGATCCAGTTGGGGTTGCCGCGCCCCGCGTTCAGATAGGGCAGCGCCATCTGGCGCGACTCTTTCTCGGCCAGCTTAATGAGTTCATCTTTGATCTGGAAAGGACTTAGATTTTCAAACTTGTGCAGGTCCAGTGTTTCTGTCATCGCATCAAACCCTTGCGTTAAATCGATCGGAAGAATTCACCCGGATCGTACGCAAGGATTTGTGCTTGTGTAAACTGTGCAGTCGGAACGTTACGTAGGGGCAGCCACTGTCGAAGGGATCAGTTTATCCGGGCAGACGCCGCCAACGCACCTGCCAGAGCGTTCTGAATCTCTTCCGGGAAATCCCGGCCGTCTTCATGCAAACCTGCGGCGACCCAGCCTACGGTATGCCCGCGACTGCCGATGTCATTGGCACGAACCACCGTTGGAGATGTACGCTCTATACTCACCAATTCCATGGAGCGTTCGATCTCGCGTTCGGTCAGTACCATTTTGACCGCACTGAAAATATCCACCGACACTTGCAGCGTCTGATGTTCCAGTCGATGCGCGGCATTTGTCAGCATTCGCGTGCAAAAGGCTGAAAGAAAATACCAGCGGAAGATTGAAAATACACGATCCTGCAGTTCGCCGTTTACAGATACATCACCAGAGGCGGCACTTGCAATACGTTCAAAAGCGGCTTCGGCTGCTTTGGACGCCTGACAAATCTGCCGCTCGCGCTTGGCAACAGAGATAACACGCGGCGCAAACTCCACTGCGGCTTCGTGAGATTCCAGATTCATAGGCGTCCTCCAACGTTAATTCCTGATGAGGACTTAGAAACACTCAGAACGGATGTGTTGCGATTTAACGCCATTTTTAGCCGAAAATGTCCCTTTCTTGGCTAAATAAAAATGACACAAAGCAAGTACTAACGCAAACATAACTGATCGCTAGCGGCCAATATTCGCACCCTTGCGGCGTTTATGGGCGCAGTTTGAAATGAGGCACAAACCGTAACTCGGGCCGCAAAACACAAACATCTGACACGATCTCGTAATACTTATGCCCATATTTGCATCTATCAATACTCAATCCTGCTGATCAGTTTACGAGTTAGAATTTAACGAGGGGGTACGAGCGGGACTAGGGGGTGAGCGCCTGACCACCGGGCTCGCCGACGATCAGAGCAGCTCCCCCCGCCGCTTACACTCAGCCCGTTTTTTAGTTTGCGCGTGCGGCGTGATGCCGAAACTCCACTCACTTGCCCACCTAAGAAGTCCCGGACCTTGAGGCCCGCAGGGCCTAGCGATCTGCGACAGGCCGCCAAGTGCCTTTTGCTTGGCGTCGTTGGTCGCTGATATCACAGGATTCTTTTATGTATACAGATTGTATTTTTCTGGGATACAAGCGGCACATCGATGCCGCAACGCGATTCGCGCCGCACGTCCGAGGAGGGGCAGATGAGAGACGACGTCAAATCCCGCAAAGCTGAGCTGACCGAGCATCTGCGGACGTCGATCATGACGCTTGAGTTGCGCCCGGGTGCTGATTTAGACGAATCGCGCTTATCGGAAGAGTTCGAGCTTTCACGCACACCCTTGCGCGAGGTTTTGCGCCACTTGGCTGGTCAAGGATATGTGGACCTGCGCGAAAACCGCGGTGCTCGAGTCAGTGAGATGTCGCACACCACATTACGCGATTTCTTTCTGGCGGCACCGATGATGTATGGCGCTGTACTTCAACTGGCGGCCAAGAATGCCACTCCGGACCAGATTGAAGACCTTAAAGAAGCACAACAGGCGTTCAAGGCGGCTCTGCGCAGTGGCTCTGGCGCGGACCGTGCAATGGCCAACAACCGTTTCCACGAGATCACGGGCGAGATGGCGGACAATATCTATCTTACACCTTCGTTTCAGCGCTTGCTGATCGATCATGCCCGGATCGGGATGACCTTCTACCGCCCTCAGGACCGCCATATGGCGGATAACCTGTCTGAGGCCAGTGCTCAGCATGACGCCATCATCGCCGCCATCGAGGCGGGCGACGAAGCGGCTGCATCGCAGCTGGCCATCGATCATTGGAACCTGTCGCGCGACCAGATCGAGCTGTTCGTCATGCCCGCCGGGCTTGACCTGCCGCTGGGGACAATGGCGCGCAAAACCCCTGCATGAGGACATAAATGACACCCCTGTTCAAATTTGAAGGGATCTACACACCTGTAGTCACCCCTTATCGCGAAGATGGCAGCGTGAACTGGGACGCTCTTTCGGATGTGATCGAATACCTGATCGAGAACGGCGTCCACGGGCTGATTTCGGGCGGATCGACTGGCGAGAACTATTCTCAGACCGTTGCCGAGCGTCTGGAACTGGCAAAGTTCACTCATGAGCGCCTGAACGGCCGCCTGCCGCTGGTTGTTGGCACCGGCGCGATGATGACGCCGGATTCGATTGCGTTGGCCTCTGGTGCCCGCGAAATCGGGGCGGATTCTATACTGCTGGCCAGCCCGGCCTATTCAGTTCCGACCGACCGTGAAAACGCGCTCAACGCGCTGGCTATCGACAAGGCCGCCGATCTGCCGGTGATGCTGTACAACTATCCGCACCGCACCGGCACCATGATGGGTCCGGAATTCCTGGACCGCGTAGGTCGCAGCCGCAACTTCTGTGGCATCAAGGAAAGTTCGGGCGATATCAACCGGGTGCACCTGCTGGCGCGCGACTATCCGCATATCCAGATGGGGTGCGGCATGGACGATCAGGCGCTGGAATTCTTTGCCTGGGGCGCGCCGTTCTGGGTCTGTGGCGGATCTAACTTCCTGCCGGCAGAACACGTGGCGCTGTACAATGCTTGCGTGGTCGAAGGCAATTTCGACAAGGGCCGCCGTATCATGAGCGCGCTGCTGCCGCTGATGCATGTGCTGGAACAGGGTGGCAAGTTCATCCAGACCATCAAGCATGGTGTCACCATGAACGGCATCGATGCAGGCATCATGCGCCCGCCGCTGAAGGGTCTGAACAAGGATGACAAGCGCGCGCTGGAACAGGTCACGCGCGTGTTGAAACGCAAAATCGCTGACATTGTGGCGGAGGGATAAAGCATGAGCTTGCTGACACAGGACGAATACAAATCCATTGCCGCAGGCCTGAACCTGCCCACCGGCGCGTTCATCGACGGCACTTTCCGCCCGGCGATTTCCGGCAAGACCTTCACCAGCACCAACCCGGCCACCGGTGAGACGCTGGCCGAGATCGCGGCTTGCGGCTCCGAGGATGTGGACTTTGCCGTCGAGAAGGCGCGCGAATCCTTTGACGATGGCCGCTGGTCGAAACTGCACCCGTCCGAGCGCAAGGACGTGCTGATCCGGCTGTGCAAACTGATGACCCGCAACGCGCATGAGCTTGCGGTGATGGAAAGCCTCGACAGCGGCAAGACGATCTACGACTGCGAAACCGTGGACGTGCCCGAGACCATCCACTGCCTGAAATGGCACGCCGAGGCGATCGACAAGATCTATGATCAGGTGGCGCCTGCCAGCGACGATCACATCGCCATGGTGGTGCGTGAGCCCATCGGCGTGGTTGGCCTGGTGCTGCCGTGGAACTTCCCGCTGCTGATGCTGGCGTGGAAGATCGGCCCGGCGCTGGCCGCTGGCTGTTCGCTGGTGATCAAACCGGCCAAGGAAACCACTCTGACCGCGCTGCGCGTGGCCGAGCTGGCCGCCGAAGCGGGCCTGCCTGCCGGTGTTCTGAACATCCTGCCCGGCGGTGGTGGTGAAGTGGGTGAGCCGATCGGCCGTCACATGGATATCGACATGGTGTCCTTCACCGGCTCGACCGTGACCGGCAAGAAATTCCTGACCTATTCGGCGGAATCGAATGCCAAAGAGGTCGTGCTGGAGATGGGCGGCAAGAACCCGGCCATCGTGATGGACGATGCCGAGAACCTGGACCGCGTGGCCCAGCATCTGGTCAATGGGGCGTTCTGGAACATGGGCGAGAACTGCTCGGCCAGCTCCCGCCTGATCGTGCACAAGGAGGTCAAGGCCGACCTGCTGGAGCGCATCGCGCATCACGCCAAACAGTGGAACATCGGCGACCCGCTGGACCCGGAAACCCGCATGGGCGCGCTGGTCAGCGAAAGCCACTACACCAAGGTATGCTCGTACCTGGATCAGGTCGAGAACGTGGTGATCGGCGGCAAGGCCGAGAACGGCTTTGTCGAGGCCACCGTTGTCGAGGTCGCAGACAACAATGCGGTGCTGGCGCGGGAAGAGATCTTTGGCCCGGTTTTGTCGGTTATCGAGGTCTCGGGCTTTGACGAGGCAATCCAGGTCGGCAATGACACCGAATACGGCCTCTGCGCGTCGATCTTCACAGCCAATGCCAAACGCGCCATTCGTGGCGCCCGTGCCCTGCGGGCCGGAACCGTGACGGTCAACAGCTTCGGCGAGGGCGATATCTCAACCCCGTTTGGGGGCTACAAGCAATCGGGCTTCGGTGGCCGCGACAACTCCGTCCATGCACATGATCAATACACCCAGCTGAAAACCATCTGGATCGATCTGGCCGATGACGCTGACGAGGCGGTGGATTGACCCGATACTCTGCCAGAACCCTGCCGGTTCATTGCGGACCGGCAGCTTGGAGCGCCATTCTTGGCGCCCAGCCCCCGGCGGTTGCGCTGGAGAACGATACCACCGCCGACTTTGTAGTCGTCGGCGCGGGTTTTGCCGGCTTGTCGGCAGCACGGCGTCTGAATCAGTTGCAGCCAGATGCGAAAGTGGTGGTGCTTGAAGCCGGACGCGTGGCCGAGGGTGCTGCAGGTCGCAACTCGGGCTTCATGATCGATCTGCCGCATGACTTGGCATCGGATGACTATGCCGGGTCCGGTGACGACCGCAAGATGATCGACCTGAACCGGCAGGCGATTGCCTTTGCCCGTTCAGCAGTCGAGCAATACAAGATCGACCCGAACTTTTTTGATCCCGCGGGCAAAGTGAATGGTGCCGCCAGTGCTGCGGGCCACGCCCACAACGTCAGCTATGCCCAACATCTCGAGAGTCTGGGTGAAACCAGCGAGATGCTGGATTCTCAACAGATGCACGACCTTACCGGCTCGCGCCATTACCAGTCCGGGCTTTATACATCCGGAACGGTCATGCTACAGCCGGCAGGCTATATTCGCGGGCTGGCGGCAGGGTTGGTTAATGACGGCGTGACGCTGTATGAAAACTCGGCCGTCATCGGATTCGAAAAGCAGGGCGATGCGTGGCAGGTGAAAACCGGGCGCGGCACGGTCAGCACCGGCGCAGTGATCCTCACGGTCAACGGCCATTTGGAAAGCTTCGGGATCGAGCGCGACCATCTGATGCAGCTGTTCCTGTTTGCAGCAATGACGCCGGAACTGGACAGCGAGGCATTGGCGAAGTTGGGCGGCCAGCCGCGCTGGGGCGTGACCCCCTCCGATCCGATGGGCACCACGATGCGGCGCATTGATACCGGTCAGGGCGGCAATCGCATTGCCACCCGCACCTGCGCAGCACTGCGTCCTGGCATGACGGCAACAGCGAACGATCTGACGCGGGCCTCCCGGGTGATGCAACGCAAGTTCGACCAGCGGTTCCCGCAATTGGCCGGGTTGGATATGGAATATCATTGGGCCGGCCATCTGTGCCTGAGCTTGAATGGTGTCTCGGTCACCCGCGAGATTGAGCAGGGCGTCTATTCCGCCTGCGTCCAGAACGGTCTGGGCACCGCGCGGGGCACGTTGACAGGTATTGCTGCGGCCGAGATGGCCTGCGGCCACAGCTCTGACGTCAGCTGCCATTTCCAGGCGGAAGATCAGCCCAAACGTCTCCCACCCCAACCCTTTCGGGAAATCGGCGCAAACACCGTTCTCAGATGGAAGGAATGGAAGGCGCGGGACGAGTGATCAGGGCAGGCTCAGCTTGGCCATCCGACCGCCATCAACCGTGTAAACCTGACCGGTGATGAAACCAGCATCCTCCGACGCCAGAAACGCAACCAACGAGGCAACTTCCTCGGGGCTGCCGGTTCTGGCGACCGGATGGATCTTGGCGATGTCACGGCGGAATGCGGCAGGGTCTTCCATGCTTTCGATGAAATCGAGGTTCAGATCCGTGTCGATCCAGCCCGGCGCAACCGCATTGCAGCGTATCCCCTCGGGGCCGTGATCCACGGCCACCGCGCGGGTCAGACCATGCAAGCCCGCCTTGGATGCGCAATAGGCCGCATGCCCCGGATTGCTGCCCAACCCCTCAATCGAGCCGGTGTTGACGATGCTGCCACGGCTTCTGCGCAAGTGTGGCAGGGCAGCCTGAATCGTCAGGAACGGAGCGGTCAGGTTGACCGTCATGTTGCGCTGCCAATCTTCAAGGCTCATATCCTCGACACTGACCTCCTGCATCATCCCGGCGTTGTTGACCAGAATGTCAAGTTGCCCTGCCCTGTCGATGACCGTTTCCACCACCTGCGCAGGGCTGGCGGGATTGGTGAAGTCTGCGGTAATCCCCTGAAACTCGGGGTCTTCACCACGCTGAGCGGTAAGGACCTGAGCACCCTCATCCCGCAACCGGCAAGCAATGGCCCGCCCGATGCCGCTGCGCCCGCCGGTAACCAGCGCGACTTTGCCGTCGAACCGTTTCATGATACGGGCTTCCCGCCGTTGACCTCGACCAACGTTCCACAGACATAACGCGAAGCGTCCGAGACAAGGAACATGATCACGTCGACAATATCCTCCGGCTCGGCAATGCGCCCCAGAGGCACGGTCTGGCCCAGCTCTTTAACCGCGGTGTCCGGGTCGAACCCGCGTTTGGCAAAGCCCGAGCGCAGCATGGGTGTGTTCACCTCATTCGGGCAGACGGCATTGATGCGAATGCCCTGATGTGCATGGTCCATCCCCATACACTGGGTCAGGGACGCTATCGCCGCCTTGGTCATGCAATATACCGCATGGTTGGGGCCGGGGCGCAGGCCCCAGCACGAGGCGGTGTTGACGATAGCACCACCGCCACCGTCTGCCATGAGAGGAATTGCGGAACGGCATATGCGGAACGGCGCCTCGACATTCACACCCAACGACAGGGACCAGTCGTCATCTGAGGTCTCGGTCACTGGTCCACGGGTGATGACGCCCGCATTGTTGATGACGATATCCAATCCGCCCAACTGATCCGCCGCCGCCTTTGGCAGCGCATCAGCATAGGCGGCGTCCAGCAGATCGCCGGGCAGATGGGCTTCGGCCTCGATACCACTGACATCACGGTCAGCAACCGCCACACATACGCCTTCCGCGCGCAAACGGGCCACTAGAGCGGCTCCGATGCCGCCCGCTGCGCCGGTGACCAGCGCTGTTTTTCCATTCAGTTCCATTGCTTACCTTATTCCTTTTAAAAGGACGCGACCGGAGCACCAAAACGGCTTTCGTCCGGAGCAATACCCAGCCCTGGGCCAGTGGGCAGGTCAATATGGCCACCCCTGATCTGAATGCCGTTCTCGGGGTCGTAGTTCCCGTCGATGTAAGGGGCAGCCAACCAGACACCTTCCAGCAGATCGGGCCGAACAGTTGCGCCGATTTGGGTGCAGGCGGCTGCGATGATATCGCCACCCCAGCTGTCATCGCAGGTATGTGGCAGGTTGCGGGCCTCGCAAATATCACGGAAGGCGCGCATCGGGTGCAGACCTCCGATCCGGGTGACCTTCATGCCAAAACCGTCCACCAGACCGGTGCCCGCCGCCGAGACAACAGTGTTCAGGCTGGTGCTGTTCTCATCCATGTAGATCCCATGGCTGACTTGAGGGCGGATCTTCTGCAAATCCTCAATGGTGTTGCAGGGCTGTTCCATGATGAAGGGCACGTCCGGGCATTCGCGGCTGACGCGCAGGGCATCGCGGGTTGTCCAGCCCCGGTTGCCGTCCACGGCCAGACGCATTCCACTGCCCTGAACCACCTCCCAGACCTTGCGGATGGTCTCGATATCGATCTCGACAGGGCGGCCACCAACTTTGATCTGCAGACGGGGATAGCCCTCCGCCAGCTTCTCGCGCGCCAGTTCGGCGATATCGTCAGGGGCGCCAACACCGGTGGCATAGTAAGACGGCACCCTCTCTGTTGCCGCCCCGCCCAGCAGATCACAGACCCGGAGCCCCAGATGTTTGCCCAGCAAGTCATGTACCGCGATATCGATAGCTGCCTTGGCATAGGTATGGCCGTTCAGCAGCCTCTCCATTTGACGGTGCAGCGTTAGCGGTAAGGCTTCGGTTCCGATCAGGCCGGGGGCCAGCTGAGCCAGCGCCGAGCGGGCACCCGCAGCGTGCGATTCAGCATAGGTGGGTCCAACCGGGCAGGTTTCGCCCCACCCCACCAGGCCATTGTCTGCAACCACCTTCACCAGAGTGCTGTCCAGCGCCCAAACTTGGGCATTGGCCATAGTATAGGGTCCGTTTTTGACAGGAAGATCATGCTGATAGATATGGATTTCTTTGATTTTCATGGTCGTTCCATCTTGTTTTCAGAAGTAGATATGGCGCGGCGTCATTGAACGACTGCAGCCAATTTGCAGAGCGGACGGAGCCAAATACAGAAGTGTGTTTTGCGGTCCGGTCATGACCTGATCGCATAGGCGAGAGTTGTGACGTTCATCGGCATATCGGATCGTATTGCGCCTAGGATCAGCGCGGCATTTTTGGGCTAATGCGTCATCCACCGTCGCGATGTAGTTTTTCACGGCACGCAGAGAAAAACCTACGCGCGGCGCCTCAACGCCCAGCGTGGCAAACCGCATCTTCGCGATCTCTTTGTCCAGGCTTTCGGTCCTGCGGTGTTGAATCGGTGTCATGGCACCAAGGTAGAGCAATCGCTCTACCTCCATCATACCCAAATACGACCTCAAACCCGCAATTTGGCGACAAAAAGGCCTGCCCGATCTTTTGGGCAGGCCAGTCGGGGAGTGAGTTGTGTGCTTAGAAGCTCTGGTTCAGTTCATCGGCGGCCGGGATTTCGCGTTCGCGGCGGGCGATGTAGTCCAGCAGTTCTTCGTTCCTGGCCTCGTCCAGCTTCGGCTCCTGATATTCGCCCAGCAGTTTGCGGGCGTGTTTCAGGGCGCGCTCTGTGATCTCGACGCTGCCCTCGGCCTGCCATTGCTCGATCGAGTTGTTGTCGAACAGTTCCGGCATGAAGAACGCGGTCTGGAAGTTCTCCTGCGTGTGCGGATGACCCAGGTAGTGGCCGCCGGGGCCCACATCCGGCACCGCTGACAGCGCCTGATCGAAGTCATGCCATTTCGGGCCCTCGGCCATGCGGTAGGCCATCGCGCATTGCTCGGCATCGACGATGAACTTGGCGACGGAACAGT
This sequence comes from Ruegeria sp. ABF4_144, assembly GCF_056160045.1. Lineage (NCBI taxonomy): Bacteria > Pseudomonadati > Pseudomonadota > Alphaproteobacteria > Rhodobacterales > Roseobacteraceae > Ruegeria > Ruegeria sp. ABF4_144. The sequence continues at coordinate 437,631 of NZ_JBSWWK010000001.1, read as the reverse complement.
GCATCCCCGCCTCGTTCCAGCCGGCCGAGTGCCAGATATAGTTGGCACCCGCATGCACAACCGCGCCCAGCGTGGTTGCCGATTCATAGCCCGCCTGCGCGTCAAAGGTCTTGGCTCCGCCCAGCGTGTTCGAGGTCCGCCATGGCACGTCATAGAACCGCGCCATCTGACCAATCATGAAGTTCATCAGGCTGATCTCGGGCGTGCCCGCCATCGGTGCACCCGACTTCATCGACACCGTCGACAGATAGTGCCCCCAGATCGCCGGCGCGCCTTTGCGGATCACTTGCGTGTAGGCCAGTGCCGACAGCGCCTCGGCGGTCAGCTGCGCCACGGTGGCCGGAACGGATGCGGGCGTGTTGGCACCGCCCAGAACGAAGGGCGAGCACAGCACCGGCTGGTTGCGGCGGCAGAAAGCACGCATGGCGCCCAGCATGGTCTCATCCCAGACCAGCGGGCTGTTGCCGTTGCAGTTGCCGGTGGTCACCGGGTGATCGTCGATGAAGCCTTCGCCAAACAGGATATCGCACATATCCATCACATCCTCGGCGTTCTTGGGCGAGGTGGTCATGCCCATGAACATCTTGTCCGAGTATTTCATCGATGAGTACGTAATCCGCAGATGCCGCTGGCTGATCGGGTGGTCATAGGGCTCGACAATGTGGTGGGCCGAGCTGTGCAGCGCCGGCATCATGTGGCTCAGTTTGTGGAACATCGCCAGATCTTCCAGCAACGGGTTGCGGCGCACATCGTCCAGATCGCGCAGGAACGGCGCGCCGGTCATCGGCACGAAGACCGAGTGCTTGCCGCCCAGCTTGACGTTATTGGCCGGGTTGCGGGCGTGATAGGTGAACTGCGCCGGGATGGTCGAGATCAGCTCGCGCACCATGTTGCGATCCAGATAGACCAGCTCTCCAACGACCTTGGCGCCGGCTTTCTTCCAGTCTTCCAGCGCGATCGGGTCGCGGAACTGGACGCCGACATTTTCCAGAATGTCCATCGCGGCGGCGTCGATACGTTCCACCTGGCTGCCGTCCATGACCTCACAATCGGGGATCGCGCGGGTCAGGCCCGGAAGCATCTGAAAGTTTGGCGCAGTGCGCAGGGCGCGGCGCGCTGAGCGCCCACCAGAGCGCGAAGCTGTACGAGTGTTCATAGGGCCTGTCTCCAATCCTGGCCCCAAAACTGAAGGATTCGCGAATGCGCCACCTCACCGATTGCGATATCTCATTGCAAGAAACGACACCGTTCACGAAACGAAAAACGCCGCCCCAAACGGGGCGGCGTCTTATTGGTGTTTCGCGTCTACTTACTCGGCGGCTTGAGTCGCAACGCCATGTTTGTCGCGCTGACCGTCACGGAACAACGCCTTGGCTAGCGAGACACACATCAGACCCATCACCATGGTGAATGGCAGGGCACCGATGATCATCGCATTGCGCAGCGCGTCCATCGGGTTGTTTTCACCTGCCGCCAGGATCAGCGCACCGATCACGGCCATCAGGATCAGACCCCAGATGATGCGGTGCTTGATGCCGGTCTCCTGGCTACCGCCAGACATGATAGTGTTCATCACCAGAATACCCGAGTCCGCAGAGGTCACCAGGAAGGTCATGATCAGGATCACGCACATGACGTTCAGCATGGACAACAGCCCACCATCGATCATGTAGGACAGGGTCACGAATAGTTTGTTGGTGTTCGATGCCCCGATGATCGCGCCCTCAGCGGCACCTGCCAGTTCCAGGTCAATCGCGGTGCCACCCAGAACCGTCATCCAGGCAAAGCACACCAGCGCCGGTGCGAACACACAACCCAGGATGAACTCACGCACGGTACGGCCTTTCGAGATACGCGCCAGGAACAGGCCAACGAAGGGCGAGAACGCGATCCACCAAGCCCAGTAGAAGGTGGTCCAGCCTGCCTGCCAGCCAAACTGACGGCCCTGTTCACCAGCGGCGTATGCCGCGGCCAGAGTCGTTTCGTCCAGCTCGGCTGCTGCGCCTTCCAGACCACTTTTGAAGCCGTCAAAACTGCCCCATGCGTTGGTTGCGCCACCCACCAGATCTGCTGCGTGGGCCTGTGCCTCGGCGGGCAGAGCTGCTGCAAAGGCTTCAGCCGACAACGGACCATAGGCGTTGAAGCTGAGCGAGAGGAAGTGCAGGATGTAGTCAACCATAGCCGTGCCATAGGTGGTCATGGCAAAGACGAACGAGCCGAACACGACGAAGGTTCCCAGCAGGATGACCGACAGCACCAGGTTCAGGTTCGACAGGTATTTTACGCCCCGTCCAACACCCGAAACAGCCGAGATGATCGACAGGCCCATGATAACAACCAGACCGCTGATGAGGCCCACTTTGCTTGGGGTCGGAACCTCGCCACCCATATCCATGATCCACTCCATACCGGTGATGGCATAGAGACCGTCGATGAACTGGCTGACGCCGTAGCCGATGGTCACGGACACGCCAAGGATCGTTGCCACTACACCCAGAACGTCAACCACATGGCCGAAGAAACCGTTGACGAAACGACCGAACAGCGGCGTCAGAGCCGAGCGAATGGTCAGGGGCATATCACGGGTATACGCGTAGTAAGCCAGCGACAGGCCGGTGACGACATAGATCGCCCAGGCGTGGAAGCCGTAGTGCAGGTAGGTGAAGCGGTAGGCCGATTGCAATGCCTCGGGCGAGTTGCCCTCGACAGCGCCGGAGACCACAACGGGGTTCGATCCCCACAGGCCCAGCGGTTCAGCCGTGGCAAACACCATCAGGCCAACGCCCAGACCGGCGCCAAACATCATTGAGAACCAGGAGAAGTTCGAGAACTCTGGCTTTTCTCCGGGCGTACCCATGATCCGGCGCCCAGTGGAGGGGATGATGGCCACAATGGCCAGGAAAAAGAAAAACAACCCTACGATGATGACGTAGAAGCTGTTGAAAATCTCAAGCAACTTGCCGTTGAGGCTGCCCAGAGTGCTGTTTGCGTTGGCGGGGAACACAAGTGCCCACAGAACCAGCGCGACCATGATGGCCTTACTGATCAAAGCGATGGGGACGCTGTAATTCTCATAGAAACCGGCATCCGCCGTTTCTATCTCAATATCCGTAAAGGGTTCGGGTACCGACATATTTACCTCCGTGTTGACGGTATAGCTGGATTGAACTCACCAAAAGGGAGCCTCCAATCTTGTTCTTATCTTTCGACCTGATCCCTTGAGGTATTACACCACTCCTCCGTCAGGTCAGATCACTAAACGTTCTGTTGGGGCAGGATGCCCGGACTGCCAGTCAAACGTGGCAGTTGCTGGTTTTCCTGCCTATATTGACGCTTTCATCCTGTTCGGGCTGGAACCGACATATTTTGCAGTTTTGCGACATATATCTTTGGACGTGGCCAATAATCCGCCCTCAGCTAACTGAACTCAGAATTTTACCCGGAATAAAACTAACACTCGATTTAGTATGCCTCATGCGCACCTCGGTGAATGCTACCAGATCCTGTTTTTCCAGGCGCGCTCTGGACCCGCCGCAACCGGACATTTACCTACTTTGCCCTCGCATCTGCGATTCGAGGACGCGGTCCCAGTGAACAAGCAGGGCACCAACCGCCGAACCCGGATCGACCCCCCCCTGACCCAACGGGAGGCTGTTCACAAACCCTTTCCGGCTTATAGTCAGCAACAACCATCACGGTCGCTTTGGGAGGGGCGGGCGCATGGAGCACAACGTGGACATGCTGATTATCGGAGCTGGGTTCTCGGGGCTGATCATGGCGCTTGAGGCCCGCAATCGCGGCATAACCAGTATTGCGATCCTTGAGAAAGCCGGTGATATCGGCGGAACATGGCGCGAAAACACGTACCCCGGTGTCGCCTGCGATATCCCCTCACATCTTTATTCGATGGCGACGCACCTGAACCCGGATTGGAGCCGCGCCTATGCGGGCGGGGCTGAGATTCAGGCCTACCTGAAAAACGTCTGTCATAACGAGGGGCTGTACGACCTGTGCCATTTTCACCAAAAGCTTAAGTCCGCCCAATGGGACGGAAACCGATGGCAAGTGGAAACCGAAGAAGGTCAACACTGGACGGCAAGGTTTCTGGTCTCGGCCATCGGCGCGCTGCACCACCCCAGCATTCCGGACATCCCCGGGGCCGACAGCTTTGCCGGACCGCGCTTCCACTCAGCCGAGTGGGATCATGAGACGGATTTCACCGGCAAGCGCATAGCGGTGGTTGGCACAGGGGCCTCGGCCGTTCAGTTCGTGCCGGAAATTGCCAAGTCTGCCTCGCATGTATTGATCTTTCAAAGGACCCCGCCGTATGTGCTGCCGCGCCCGGATGGTCCGATTGCACCATGGGTCCGCCGCTTGTACCGGCGTATCCCGATGCTGCCCCGGCTGCGGCGCAAGCTGATTTACATGATCTTCGAATACCGCCACCGGGTATTTCGGGGCGAAGAGCGGATGGTGAACTTTGCCATGAAGATGTGGCGCCATTCGCTTGAAAAAGCGATCACCGATCCCGAAGAGCGCCAGCGCCTGACGCCAAACTACCGGATCGGTTGCAAACGCATCCTCAGTTCAAATGACTGGTACCCGGCTTTGGCGCAAGACAACGTCACCGTGATCCCGCATGGCGTCACCGCGATTGACGGCGATCATATCGTCGCGTCGGACGGCACCCGGTCCCAGGCAGATGTTCTGATCTGGGGCACTGGCTTTCACGTGACCGACATGGTTGAGCGTCTGGACATCACTGGTGCGGATGGGGTGTCCTTGCGCGAAGCCTGGGCAGATGGAATGCAGGCCAATCTTGGCACCGCGATCGCGGGGTTTCCGAACTTTTTCATGCTGCTGGGACCACATACCGGGCTGGGGCATAACTCGGTTGTGCTGATGATCGAGGCGCAGGTCAGCCACATCGGCCGCGTACTGGAGCAGATGCAGCGCGAAGGGCTTGATACGATCACCCCAGACCCGGCAAAACAGGCGATCTTTACGCAAGAGATGCGAGAACGGCACCTGAACAGCGTCTGGCAGGCGGGCGGGTGCTCATCCTGGTATCAGGACGACCAGGGCCGCAACACAACGCTTTGGCCCGGCACCGTATCCGAGTATGAAAAGCGTATGGCCCGATCCGGGCTGGAACAGTACCACCCTGCCCCACCCCATGGCGGAGACCACTGATATGACTTTGTTGACCATCCTCCTGCTGATCGTCGCATTTTTCGTCGGCATGAACGTTTGGACCCGAAAACTGACGGCCGATGGGCAGAAGCGGGTTCCTCAGATAGGCGAAATCATCCCGGTAAACGGCGGCAGCATTCATTACATCGAGCGAGGGGATCCAGCGAAGCAGACCATCGTCATGATCCACGGGCTGACCGGACAGTTGCAACACTTCACCTATGCGCTGGTCGATTTGCTGGCCGATGACTACCACGTCATCGCGGTTGACCGGCCCGGTTGCGGGTATTCAACCAGGGATACAGCCGATCTGGGGCGCTTGCCCGAACAGGGGCGAATGATACAGGAGCTTCTGGACGCCAAGGGCATCACGGATGCAATTCTGGTCGGCCATTCTCTGGGCGGGGCGGTCTCGCTGGCGATGGCACTGGACTATCCCGAAAAGACCAAAGCCCTCGCCCTTCTGGCGCCCTTGACGCACAAATTGCCATCCACTCCGCAGGTTTTCAAACCGCTTGAAATACGTGCCGAGTGGCTGCGGAGCCTGATCGGCAACACTCTGGCCGTTCCATTGGCCGCCAAAACCGCACCGCACACACTAGATGTCGTATTCGCCCCGGAACCCGCGCCCGCTGATTTTCTCGACCGCGCGGGCGGCGCGCTGGGGCTGCGGCCGTCCGCCTATATCACCGGATCACAGGATGTTGCCGGCATCGATAACAGCATTGAGGCGCAGATGGCGCGATACGGTGAACTGACTGTACCGGGAGGGATTCTGTATGGCACGCAAGACGCGCTCCTGCCAGCCGAGACACAGGGCGACCCGATGGAGCAGTTCGGCCTAACCAACGAACGGATAGAAGGAGCAGGTCATATGATCCTTATCACCCTTCCAGAGGCATGCGCTGCATTCATCCGCCAGATCGCGGAAGGTGCACGTACCAAACCCGAGGCGGTTTGAACGGGGTGAAAAAGAATCCGGCTTTGACCGTCTTTTCCCTCTTGACCCTATGCAGCCCCTCCCTTAAATCGCCTCTCACTCATGGCGGAGTAGCTCAGTTGGTTAGAGCAGCGGAATCATAATCCGCGTGTCGGGGGTTCAAGTCCCTCCTCCGCTACCAAAACCCCCTGAAAATCAGAATATTGCGGTCAACGACCAAAATCCTCCCTGCCGCTTATCCGACGGATCCGCGACCCTGCGAGAAGGTTTCTAGCCCGGACCCAACCGATTGTCCTGTCCATAAGATCGAACCCCGGGTCTGTCGGCATACAGGAAAGGCATTGGCCACCGCTGGCGTAAGCCCATGCGCCGCCGATCTGGCGCTTGGCATCTCCTGAGTCACAGAGATACGCGCCCTCGTATTCGACAACCAAGATTATCCTATCGTCAAGCATCGCTACGAAATCCGGATAGAACTTGCCATGCGGTAGCAGGAGCTAGAAGGCGGTCTTCTTGTCTTCGATTTTCCGAATCCGGTATTTCACCGCATCCAGCCGATCCGGACAGACGGCGCTATCGAACTCCTGTACCCAGCTTTCAAGTCGCCAAACAAAGAGGTGTAGCGCTTGTTGAACTTGGTGGCCCCGGTATAGGGCTGGTCGAAGGTATAGCTTGGCTCATTAAAGATCATGGGCAGTTCCGCGCTGATGGCAAACTGGTCACCATGAAGGGTAAACCGAGCAGCACAGTTTTTGGTTACTCGGTTGGATCGAAGATCGGAAATGAAACCTGCCATCACCGTGCACAGGTTGTATTTGTTCCGCGCCAAGGTGTCCAATCATGGCCGCTGGCCAACAGCTTTTTCAGGGCATTCCCGTTGAACATCACCTCGCTCGGCTTGGTAATGTGAGGGCGCTTTATGCCCATGCCAATCCAGCAGGCTAGTCTGGGTATCCCAATAATAAGACAATCATGTGTTCTGCTTTGCCAGAGCATCTCGCAACGCGTCCCCACAGAGGTTTATGGCGAGTACGCATGTCACCACCGCCAGTCCGGGCCAGATCATTTGCAACGGCGTTGAACGCATATGAATCCGGGCATCAAGAAGCATGGTGCCCCATTCCGGCATCGGGGGCTGAACGCCAAAGCCCAGAAAGCCCAACGCCGAAATCCCCAAAATTGCTCGGGCAAACATTCCAGTCCAGACAACGGTTAGCGAAGGTATAAGTGCAGGCAGATAGTGCCAACGCGCTATCGCTAACGAGGAAAGCCCCGCAAGCTGCGCCTGGACCACATAGCCGCGGTTCCTTTGGGCCAGGCCGATCCCTCGGGCCACGCGGGCATAGCGCATCCAACCTGTGACGCTGAGTGCAAATATCAGGCTACCGGTTCCAGCACCCAACAATCCTGCAATGACAACAGCCGCAACCAACTCCGGGAACGCGAGGAATGTATCGGTTGCTCGCATGACCAACCAATCCGCTGTTTTCCCGCCTTGAGCAGCTATGAGGCCCGCCAGTGTTCCGATGCACATGCCGATTACCGAAATGAGGAAGGCTAACCCCAACGACCAACGCGCCCCGTACAAAAGCCGTGAAAGGATATCGCGACCGAGGGCATCTGTTCCCAACGGCCATTCAGCCGAAGGTGCACTCAGACGATTTGGAATGTTTATTGCTGTTGGATCATATGGGGCCAACATCGGGCCAAACAACGCAAGCATCGCGAAGATGCAGGATAACGCGATTACACTACGCATCATGCTCTCCGATCCGGGGATCGATCACTTGGTAAATCATGTCGATGACAAGATTTATGACCACGAAGACCACCGCGGTCAAAAGAACGACGGCCTGAACCTTTGGGAAATCCCGTGCTTCGATTGCATAGACCAGAAAGCCGCCCAATCCGGGGCGACCAAAGATGACCTCGACCATCAGTAACCCTTCAAGCAGGAAAGCCAATTCCAACCCAAGCACCGTAATCACTGGTATGGTGGCGTGTGGGGCGATGTGATCCCGGCCTATACCCGTTGACGGAACCCCACGACGTCGGAACGCGGGCAGAAAATGCTGTTCCCGTGCTTCAAGGATGCCCGATCGGATGATCCGCGTCAGCGATGCAGCCACGCCCAATGCAAGCGTCAGAGCAGGTAGGATCATATGTGCTGTCGTGCGTGCACCCATTGCTGGCAACCAGTCCAGATAGACAGCGAACAGCAGAATCAAAAGCAACCCCAACCAATAGGCGGGAATGGCCGCCCCCAGAGATGCCAGCGCAACCGCGGCGCGATCCAGAATACTGCCCGGGCATTTTGCCGCCAGAATGGCGAGCGGTAACGAAATGCCCAAGCCCAAAGCAAGGGCAAGAAACGCAAGAGGTACTGTGTAGGAAACCGCCGCCATCAGTTCGGGCCAGACCTCGCGGCCAGTTACCGAGGATTTTCCAAAGTCGCCAACCAGAAGAGGGCCAATCCAAGATTTGAAAGCATCCCAGAAGCCAGCGTCCAATCCCACTTCCGCTCGGATCTGGTCCAGAACATCTGTCGACACAACTTCGTGGTATCGCGCCATGGCAATGGCAAGAGCCGGGTCTCCGGGTGCGTTCCAAAGCAGTACAAACGTAGCGATTGCTACAGCGCTGAGAACGACGATTGCCCGTAGCAAAAGGCTTAGAGCACCTCGGATCATGCTGCCCGCTCCAAGGCCCCAAGGGAAAACGCCGCATCCCTCAGCTTGCGGCCGTATTCCGTTTTGGGTGAAGCGATGAACTCCGCCGGCGTGCTGACCTCTTCAATCCGACCAGATTTCAGCACTGCCATTTCCTGTGAGAAGGCGCAGGCATACCCCAAATCATGCGTCACAATCAGGGCCGCAAAACCTTCTTCAGCTTGAAGGTCTTCAATCAAACTTGCCGTGTGTTTCTGGGTCACCGCATCAAGGGCTGAGAGAGGTTCGTCAAACAAGATCAACGGCGGAGCGGCGATGAGCGCGCGCAGTATCCCAACCCTTTGCGCCTGCCCGATGGAAATCTCGGTCGGATTCCTGTTTAAAATTTCTGGTGCCAACTCCAAGCCTGCGCAAAGGCGCTCTAAGCGTTGGGATGGCAGGCCCGCCCGGCGTGCCTTCAGGGGTTCCATAACAGAGTGTTTCAGTGACAGCACAGGATTGAAAGCCGCACGTGGCTCTTGCATCACAAGTGCAGGACGACAGGTCTGAACCGGCGCGCCAGACCAAGTGATCGATCCCCGCCAAGGCTTTAGCATCCCCAATATACTGGCAATGAGCGTCGATTTTCCTGCGCCGCTTTCCCCAACAACGGCAAGTGTTTTGCCTTGCTCGATGGTCAGAGAGACATCCTGAAGCGCAGGTGACTTTCCGCGCCGTACACTGATGTTTTCGACATTCAACATGGAAGCGCCATCCAGTTTCTATGCGCCGACAAACGTTTAGCCGGTTCGGATTGAGGTCGCTCCAGCAAGTCTTGTGTGCTTGACCGTTCGACCAGCCGCCCGTCATCCATCACCATCAGTTGCGTCACCCGTCGTGCCGCTAGCGCCAAATCATGGGTAATCAGGATCATTGCGGTCTGGCGACCTGCAAGGAATTGATCCAACAAGTCCATCGTATCGGCCGCAACGACCGGATCCAGCGCCGATGTCGGTTCGTCCAATACGATCAATTCGGGTGACCCGATCAATGCCATGGCGATCACAAAACGTTGCTGCATTCCCCGGCTCCAACCCCAAGGGCGTTTCCGCAAATCGCCATGTGCGATCCCGAGGGCTGAAAACAGTCGTTTCTGACGCTTTGCATCATGCGGCAAACTCAGGGCTTTTTCGGCTTCGCGCCAGTGGAACCTCATTGTGCGCAACGGATCCAGCGCCTCGTCCGGGCTTTGGGGCACGTGAGCGACGCCACAGCCCTGCCGATGCAGATCGTCGATTAACGCATGGCCCAAAGTAGACTTACCCGACCCCGAAGAGCCGACCAACCCGATGCGCGCACCGGGCTCAATATCCAGCGATGTAGGGTGAAGAATGGTCCGACCCGAGCGTTCAACGCTCAGGCCGGAAACAGAGAGTGTCATTCGCTGAGCTTCGTTTCGTGTGTGACCCAATAGGTCTCGGTCGGGTGCACGGCATAACCGGTCAGACCGGGGCGCGCGACGTTTACCTGATTGACGTGGAAGACCGGGATCAGGGCGGCGTCGGCCGCGATGAGCTCTTGCACCTTGTCATAAATGACCGCACGGTCTTCGTGCTCAAAGTTCAGGCGGCCATCTTCCAACAACTTGTCCATCTCGGGGTTGGAATAGTGCCCTGCATTCGATCCGCCGTCAGACTTCAGCAGCGTTTCAAGTACGGCACTGGGATCGCCCTGCGGTGTCATCACCCAAGCCTGCAGGAACATATCTGCATCACCTGCTGCGATGGCATCGTTGCTGGCGCCATATTCGCCGACGCGCACATTGGCTTTCACACCGATCGCCTGCAGAAACGCCTGCGTCAGTTCAGCCGTTGGCGCCAGGGCAGCGCGCGAGGAATATGTGACAATATCCAGTTCCAGTGGTTCGCCGTCCAGCATCCACTGGCCGCCCTCTTTCACAGCTCCGGCTTCGACCAACAGCGCCTCGGCTTTTGCCATATCGTAGACAGCCGGGATATCCGCAGCCCAGCCTTTACCTTCCGGGAACATTGTGCCAGCAGGCGCGCCACCAACCCCTGACAGAACCGCGTCGACGATACCCTGCCGGTCAATTGCGACCGACACGGCCTGACGGATCAGCGGGTTTGCCATCGGGCCGTCCGCCGCGTTGACCGTGTAGAAATAGAGACGTGCTGTAGAGGCGGAAAACCCAAGTGCGCCAGTTTCCTGAATGCGTTTGAAATCGGTTTCAGGGTAGTTGATGACCATGTCCACTTCACCTGCTTCAAACGCCAACGCGGCAGAAGCCGGGTCGCTCGAAACAACGACGCGAACCTCTTCGAGACCCGGGGCGCCCAGTCTGTAGTCAGTGTTGGCCTCAGCGCGATAGAGCTGATCGGGGATTGCCTCGCGGAAGACATAGGGGCCAGTCGCGTTGATCGGATAGGCATCGGATTCCGCACCAAGGATCGCGATCCCAGGTTCGGCCAGCGTCCAGGGGAATGCGGCGTTCGGGTTGTTGGTCTCAAAGACCACAACATTGTCGCCATCGGTCGACATACCCGCCAGATCAAGCAATTTGGATACCCGGGCGTTGTTGCCCGGATGGCCTTCCTGAGAAATTGGCTCAATGGCGTCGATTACCGATTGAGCCGTAACCGGGGAACCATCATGGAACTTTACCCCATCACGCAGCGTGACACGCCAAGTGGTCGGAGAGGTCTGCTCGATCGTTTCTGCAACACGAGGATAGAGGTTCAGGTCATAGTCGATCCCCATCAGGGTTTCAGTCACACCTGTCTGGTTCGACATCCATCCATTAAAACCCGCGCGAGGATCAGGAACTTCCGCGTTTGGGCCAAAAGCGTTGGAAATCCGCAAGCTGCCCTCTTGGGCTACGACCGGAACAGCGGGCGCAAAGGCGACTAAAGTCGAAAGAGCTATGCGAGTGAAAATGGACATTCGGGTTTCCTTCTGAAGTAGAAAATCTGTTGGCTTGAGACGCTGGTGTTTTGGTCGATGAAAGCGCTGCTATCACGTCATGTGATTACATAACAATCATCTTCTTAAGCAATTTGAAAACTGTCCTCTACACAGATGTGTAGTGACGCTCTCTATCTTTTAGGGGCATTCAATGCGCCTTTCGTTCCAAAAACGCCAGTGCCGAAACACCAACAAACCTATGATGTCTTTGAAGGAAAGCTCCTCCGCGGACGATGAAACGTCACCGCTACGGATTGACCGTTGCCCTTGGCGCGCCCCGCACCCGGACAGGATGAACTCTTCGGCAGGTCTCCTGGCTTGCGGGTCGTCGCTGGGCCGGGCCTTCCCAACGCACCCAATGCACGTCAGTGGCAGTTCCGGCTTGGCTCACCGCTCACAGTTGCGGGGGCAGCCGCAGACTTGGCTTTGTCGGCCTCACTGCGTTCCCTTTTCATCGGACATAAGAAATGCCCGAACCGAAGCCAGTCCTGCTTATTATGGCTGAGGCAAAAATCAAGCAAAGAATGCGCGTGGATCACGCCCGTGTACTTGTCGACCAGATCAACATTCAGAATTCCGCGACTTTCCCCCAAGAGGACGCGCGCAGGCGGGATAGTCGGAATTGACTGGGGTCCACGATCGGAGGCGTTCCGCTTATCAGATCAGCCACCAGATGGCCCGCCGCCGGACCTATCCCGAATCCATGGCCACTAAAGCCAGCTGCAAGAATAAACCCAGGAAGGGTTTCAGACAGGTCAATCACAGGTACACCGTCGGGCGTACTGTCTATGAACCCGGCCCAAGAAGCCTGAATTTCGACAGCCTTTAAATCGGGCAGCAGCTTGCGGCTCCGCTCTAATGTTGTTTTGACGATAGCTGGGTTTGCAGCTGGATCCAAAACTCTATGTCGCTCCATTGGCGTCCGCTTATCCAAATCCCAGCGAAAACGTGCTTCATGAGGAGCCTTGGCCATCCCCGGTGACAACAACCGCCTGCGTCGCGCAAACATGGGTAGGAAGTCACGGGCAAAGCGCAGTTTTTGAAAGCTCGGGTCAATTTGGCCCCGACCGCTGGTTGCAAGAGTATAGCCACCATCTCCACGCCGGGTAACGGTCGCCTTCGACGTGTGCAAAGCCGCCGGCAAACCCTCTGCACCCGGTGCTACTGACAGGACAGTTTGCCGGATCGAGGCCTGGGGAAAGGTGATCCCAAGCTGATGACAGAATTGGGAAGCCCAAGCACCCCCAGCCATAACCACTTGAGAGCAACGAACTTCGCCCCGCTCTGTCACGACACCCGAAACCTGTCCAGCCTCTGTCAGAATACCGCGCACAGCGCAGTTTTGTACAACATGCCCGCCCAAGGCGGCGACACCTTTGGCAATCATCGGCACGGCCCGAGCCGGATCGGCGATGCCGTCACTTTCCGAAAAGACACCACCTTTCCACGAAAGGCCCGTCGAGGCACCTCGATCAGTAGCTGCTTTCGCATTCAAGGGGTGGCTTTTTACGCCCTGTTCCGCAGCAAAACGACACCACGACGCCCATGTTTCGATCTCTGCCAGATCATTGCTGAGATACAGAAGGCCGCAGCGGCGAAACCCGACATCTTCACCCAGTTCACCTGCAAGGTTCTCCCATAGCTCCAACGCCTTTGTTGCCATCGGCAACTCGCGTGCGTCCCGGTTCTGCTGACGACACCACCCCCAGTTGCGGCTGGATTGCTCCCCTCCAACGCGCCCTTTTTCGAGTAACAGAACCGGTATGCCGCTCCGCGCCAGATAGTAGGCCGTTGTGGTGCCAATGATGCCGGCGCCAATAACTACCACCTCAGTTTGCTCAGGAAGTGTTGTTTCCGTATCTATGGTTGCTAACGGAGCGGGCATTGCAACCTCATACCAGAGCCTGGCTAAACAGCGCTAAGCGCTGCGGCGAGAGAGGCATCTCCCCCCGCTGCATGATAGGTGGCTGACTGACACGCATCAGCCCCAAGTCAATCAACCAAGGGGACAGACCACTCTCTCGCATGACGTCCAAACGTACAAACTGGCCGACAAGACCTGTCAGATGGCGTGCGATCAGTGCTTGTGCGTCTTGGACACTGTCCGCCACGACAGGGCCGACAACATATCCCAGTCCAAAGGGTCGACAAGCCGCATACCCGGACACCTTGCCATTCCGTCGCATGACTGAAATGCGTGTATTCGAGGCCATCCAATTGACCAATGCCGCCCGGTCTCCTCCGAAGCTTCGATTTTCAACTTCGATAACGCCTTTCAGATCATCTGCCTCTGCGTCTTGCGCCCCTACAATGCCTGGTGCTTTGCCAACGATCCCCTGATGTTGAACAATGTATGCAACATCCTGAAAACCGAGTTTTTGATAGAGTGGTCTGCCAGAAACAGTAGCCACCAGCCGGATATGTCTTTCTTCTTTTTCGATCAATGACGTGACCAAGGAGCGACCCAGCCCTTGTCCTCGTTGGTCTTCCGAAACGATGACCATGTTAATCGTCGACATTTCCGGCCCGAAGTCAGATCTCAAAGCTGTGCCTATCAGCCCATAACTCTTGGTAGCCACGACGCCCTCCGAAAAGGGCAACAGCATCTCCCAGTCTTTACGCTGATGTGGCCAGCCTACGGCCGCAGATAGTTCGACACTCGGGTTTAAGTGTTCGCATCGAAATTGGGTGAGTTCAAAAGTCATAGGGCAACACCGACAGATGATAGGGATTGATGTGGTAAGCCTTTGACGAAATGACAGCTACTCAGCTGGTTTCTGCGTAAATTACTCTGCTCCTATCCACAAGTGCCTCAGCGGTTTCGAACTTGGAAAACCACCCTCACTGCTTCCCCGTTATCCTTGCGGCTAAGAGTGCAAGAAACCGTCACTGCGAGGAAACACAAGACGCGTTGAAACGACTAAAATGCGTACTGGCCGATATCTGCTGACTCGCGTAAACTTGATCAAGCCATAAAGAAAATTCCAGCCCGTCGATCTATATATTGACAATCAAATCCCACCACACCCAATATGGTGTTGCTTCGGTTCTTTCGATTCCTGTCGAAAGCTAAGAGGGAAACCGGTGAGATTCCGGCGCTGCCCCCGCAACTGTAAGCGGAGAGTTCGGCTGACTACGCCACTGAAAGCACGCTTTTGGGAAGGCCAGACCGAACGATGATCCGCAAGCCAGGAGACCTGCCGCAAGCGTGAATGATAACCACGAACGGAGGGTTCGGGGGCGTCTGACGGGCCTGTTTGCCCATGGCGTCCTCGGCTTTGATTAAAGGGACTGAGGACAAATGAGCATTACCGTATATTCCAAACCCGCCTGCGTACAATGCACTGCCACCACCCGTGCGCTGGACGCTAAAGGCATAACCTATGACGTCATCGATCTGACCCAGGACGACGGCGCCATGTCCCATGTGACCGAGCTGGGATATCGTCAGGCACCTGTCGTTGTGGCCGGCAGTGATCATTGGTCGGGTTTCCGCCCGGACATGATCGCACAACTGGCCTAATCCATGGCCACGCCGATCCCGGCGCTGGTCTATTTCTCATCGAAATCCGGAAACACCCACCGCTTTGTGACGCGGCTGGGCCTGACCTCTTTCCGCATACCGAACGGGATGGACCAGCTGCCTGACCCCAAAGGACCCTATGTTCTGATCTGCCCAACCTACGCTGATGGCGAGGGGCGCGGTGCAGTGCCGAAACAGGTGATCCGCTTTTTGAATGACCCAGCCATCCGTTCCGGGATCATAGGGGTGATCGGCACAGGCAACCGCAATTTCGGTGCGACCTACGCCCTGTCCGGTCGCATCATCGCCCAAAAATGCAACGTGCCGCTGCTCTATTCGTTCGAGCTTGCAGGCACCGACACTGACATCACCCGCGTCCGCGCCGGGCTTGAAAAACTATGGAGACATCTATGCTCGACAGCAGCGTAAACGAGCAGGACTATCACGCATTGAACGCGATGCTGAACCTCTATGATGGTGAGGGGAAGATCCGCTTTGAAGCCGACCGCATGGCCGCGCGGCAGTACTTCCTGCAGCATGTGAATCAGAACACCGTGTTCTTCCATTCTCTGGATGAAAAGTTGGGCTATCTGGTGTCCGAAGGCTATTACGAAGAGGCCGTGCTGGACCAGTATTCCAAGAACTTCATGCGCAAGATCTGGGATGCGGCCTATGCCAAGAAATTTCGGTTCCCGACCTTTCTGGGTGCGTTCAAGTATTATACCTCGTACACGCTAAAAACCCGTGACGGACAGCGATTCTTGGAACGCTATGAGGACCGCGTTGTCATGACCGCACTGGCGTTGGCGCGGGGAGATGAGGCGCTGGCCATGTCCTTCATGGAGGAGATCCTAGAAGGCCGCTTCCAGCCTGCCACGCCGACCTTCCTGAACGCGGGTAAAGCGTCGCGCGGTGAGCTGATCTCGTGCTTCCTGCTGCGGCTGGAAGACAACATGGAAAGCATCGGGCGCGGTATCAACTCGGCCCTGCAACTGTCCAAACGCGGCGGCGGCGTGGCCTTGCTGTTGACCAATATCCGCGAGCACGGCGCGCCGATTAAGGGGATCGAGAACCAGTCCTCGGGCGTAATCCCGGTGATGAAGCTGTTGGAGGACAGCTTTTCCTACGCCAACCAGCTGGGCGCGCGGCAGGGGGCCGGGGCAGTATACCTGAACGCGCACCATCCAGATATCATGCGGTTCCTCGACACCAAGCGCGAGAACGCGGACGAGAAAATCCGCATCAAGACGCTAAGCCTTGGCGTGGTGATCCCCGATATCACCTTTGAGTTGGCGAAGAAGAACGCCGACATGTACCTGTTCTCGCCGCATGACGTGGAAAAGGTTCATGGCGTGCCATTCTCGGAAATCTCAGTCACCGAGAAATACCACGAGATGGTG
This sequence comes from Ruegeria sp. ABF4_144, assembly GCF_056160045.1. Taxonomy (NCBI): domain Bacteria; kingdom Pseudomonadati; phylum Pseudomonadota; class Alphaproteobacteria; order Rhodobacterales; family Roseobacteraceae; genus Ruegeria; species Ruegeria sp. ABF4_144. The sequence goes on along the minus strand of NZ_JBSWWK010000001.1, from coordinate 420,945 downwards.
GATGACAAGCGCATCCGTAAATCCAAGGTCAACGCGCGTGAATTCTTCCAGACCATTGCCGAGTTGCAGTTCGAATCCGGCTATCCGTATGTGATGTTCGAGGACACGGTGAACCGGATGAACCCCATCGCGGGGCGGATCAACATGTCGAACCTGTGTTCCGAAATCTTGCAGGTCAATGAAGCATCCGAGTTCAACGATGACCTCAGCTATGCGCATCTGGGCACGGATATCTCCTGCAACCTCGGGTCGCTTAACATCGCGAAGACCATGGATGGCAACGATCTGGGTCGCACTGTCGGAGCTGCGATCCGCGCTTTGACTGCCGTGTCCGAGATGTCGGCGATCGACTCGGTGCCCTCGGTGCGTCGCGGTAATGACGAAAGCCACGCGATTGGTCTGGGGCAGATGAACCTGCATGGGTTCCTGGCGCGCGAACACATCCACTATGGCACGCCCGAGGGTGTCGAGTTCACGTCGGTTTACTTTGCCGCCGTGGCCTATCACGCGATCCGCACCTCTTGCGATCTGGCGCAGGAACGCAAGGCGTCGTTCAAGGGCTTCGAGGAATCCGACTATGCCTCGGGCACCTTCTTCGACAAATACACCACCCGCGATTGGCTGCCCGAAAGCGAGCGGGTGAAGGCGTTGTTCGAGGACATCGCCCTGCCCACACGCGAAGACTGGGCGGCGCTAAAGGCCGATGTGATGAAACACGGCCTCTATAACCGCAACCTTCAGGCCGTGCCGCCAACAGGGTCGATCAGCTACATCAACAACTCGACCTCTTCGATCCACCCGATCGTGTCCAAGATCGAGATTCGCAAAGAAGGCAAGATTGGCCGCGTTTATTACCCGGCGGCCTTCATGAACAATGACAACCTCGAATACTACCGCGATGCCTACGAGATCGGCCCCGAGGCACTGATCGACACCTATGCCGCGGCCACCGAACACGTGGATCAGGGCCTGTCGCTGACCCTGTTCTTCCCGGCCGAGGCCACCACCCGCGATATCAACCGCGCACAAATCTACGCGTGGAAGAAGGGCATCAAAACCATTTACTACATCCGCCTGCGCCAGGAGGCCCTTGAAGGGACCGAAGTGCAGGGCTGCGTATCCTGCAGTTTGTAAGGGGAACGAAAATGAAAGACATGATCCAAACCAAGATCCCCCGCGCGATCAACTGGAACCGGTTGGACGACGACAAAGACCTTGAGGTCTGGAACCGTCTGACGGTGAACTTCTGGCTGCCGGAAAAAGTGCCGCTGTCCAACGACATCCAAAGCTGGGTCACTCTGACGGACCATGAAAAGCAACTGACCATCCGCGTTTTCACCGGCTTGACCCTGCTGGACACGATCCAGAACACCGTCGGCGCGCCTGCCCTGATGCCGGACGCAGTGACCCCGCATGAAGAGGCCGTGTTGACCAACATCGCCTTCATGGAGGCGGTTCACGCGCGCAGTTATTCCTCGATCTTTTCGACGCTGTGTTCGACCAAGGAAATCGACGAGGCCTTCCGCTGGTCCGAGGAAAACCCACACCTGCAGGCCAAGGCCGAGGCCATCCTGAACACCTATGCCCCCGGCAACGACCCGTTGAAACGCAAGATCGCGTCGGTGTTTCTGGAAAGCTTCCTGTTCTATTCCGGCTTTTACCTGCCGATGTACTGGTCCAGCCGTGCCAAGCTGACCAACACCGCCGACCTGATCCGCCTGATCATCCGCGATGAGGCCGTGCATGGCTATTACATCGGCTACAAGTTCCAGCGGGGCTATGAGAAACTGTCTGAGGCGGAACAGCAGGAGCTGAAAGACTATGCCTTCGGCTTGATGTTTGAGCTTTACGGTATCGAAAACCAGTACACCGAGGAGCTCTATGACGAAATCGGTCTGACCGAGGACGTGAAGGTCTTCCTGCACTACAACGCCAACAAGGCGCTGCAGAACCTCGGGTTCGAGGCCCTGTTCCCACCCGAAGTCTCCGAAGTGAACCCGGCCATTCTGGCGGCACTTAGCCCCGACAGTGAAAACCACGACTTCTTCTCGGGCTCCGGCTCTTCTTATGTCATTGGCAAGGCGGTCGCCACCGAAGACGAGGATTGGGACTTCTGATGCCGAAGGACACCCTCGCAATTGTCAAAGAATGGCACGCGGCGTTCGACGTTCCGGTCGTTGACGCCCCGTCGATCCCCGAGGAGCGCGCGCAGATGCGGCTGGCGATCCTTGAAGAGGAAGTGGCCGAGCTGCGTACTGCAGTTGAGGCTGGTGATCTGATCGAAGTTCTGGATGCGCTTTGCGACATCCAGTACGTGCTCGACGGCACGCTTCTCGAATTTGGCCTGCACGGTTTCAAGCAGGATGCGATGGAAGAGGTCCACGCGTCGAACATGTCCAAACTCGGTGCCGATGGGCGGCCGGTTCTGCGTGACGACGGCAAGGTGCTGAAAGGGCCGGACTTCCGGCGGCCCGATCTGGCCCGCATTCTGCAGCGGACATAGTCAGCGCATCGAAACCGCAGCAAGCGTCAGCCACGCTGCGGTTTCGAATGCAAACCGCCTAAACCTCGACTTCAACCTTGCCGATCGGGTTTGAGCAGCAGGCAAGAATGTAACCTGCCTCGATGTCGTCTTCGGAGATCCCGCCATTGTGGACCATGTGGACCTCTCCGGCCGTTTTCTTGACCTTGCAGGTTCCGCAGACACCGAAAGTACATCCCGACGGAATGTTCAGACCAACCGAACGGGCGGCGGCAAGAACCGTATCGGTCTCAGTGACCTTGGCAGTCACGCCGGAGCTTGCAAACAGGATCTCAGCGCTGCTGTCATCGTCGAGGACAACGTCATCCAACTCAGGCTGATCCGCCTCGGTTTCCACCGGCGCGCCAAAGCTCTCCTGATGGTAGTTGTCCATATCAAAGCCAAGACCGGCCAGAGCGTCGCGCACAGCCTGCATGAAGGGCTCAGGGCCGCAGCAGTAAACCTCGCGCTCAAGGTAATCAGGGGCCATCAACCCCAGCATCAAGATTTTGCTTCAAAGCTAAGGCCTTAGGTTGTTGCGCGGGAAAACTCGCCAAACAGTCTGGAAGCGGACGCAGATCAGCCCTCCTACAAAGGCAGTTCCGGCATGGATCGTGTGACCTCGTGCATCTGAACCTCACCGGACCGGTCTATGTTCACAACCAACTTCCGGGCATTCGGGAACCGCTCGAAATAGGCGAAACCGATGACTTCAATCACGTCCATCGACTGACACTGAATCTGATAGTCGGCCTGAAACTCGGCGTGATGTTCCTGATCTGCCGCCGACGTTTCGTCAACTTCCGGACCAAGCCCTTCTGCTAGCAAAGTCACATTGGCCGCTGCCGTGAAGCACGCCGCGTCTTCCGGCAGGGCAAACAACTCCAGGGGCTTGGACAGATCTGAGATTGCTCCGGCAACCAAGGCCCGGTCGTTGTCGGTTTGCGCCGGACGCTCAAATCCGATGATATCTGCAGCAGGCACAGCCAGCGACAAGGACATCTCGCCCTCTGAGACCGCTATGTCCAGACGACCCGTGCCATGCTCATGCTCAATCCCAACTTGCATCTGCGACAAAACAGCCGTCGGGATCAAAGTCAGGGCGAGAGCTACGCTTCTCATTAACAGGCACCACCTACCAAGGAATCACACAGTTTATTTTAATATGTTTCAAAATCGGCGCAATCTCGGCCCAGACCGAGCACCCCCACCAGATCTGGGGAGGGTAAGGGTTAACTTACCTGATAATAAAACTCAGGTTGACATGGCTGACTAAATCACTCAGTTTTTGCGCCGTATACGCCGCCCAGGCGGCGCCTGTGAAATTGTTTCTGACAAGAAAGTGTCACCCCATGACCAGATTTTTTGCCGCCGCCAGCGTTTTGACCCTTGGCATCGCATCCGCAGCCGTTGCAGCTGACGCCCCGTCGAAAGCTGATGTTCTGACCACCTACGCAAACATTGCCGAAGCCAAATACGATGACAGCCTGATCGCGGCGAAGGCTCTGCAAGAAGCTGTGAATGCCCTGATCGCCGAGCCGTCGGATGCCACGCTGAACGCCGCGCGGGCCGCATGGGTGGCCGCGCGCGTGCCCTATCAGCAGACCGAGGTCTACCGTTTCGGCAACGCCATCGTTGATGACTGGGAAGGCAAAGTGAACGCATGGCCACTGGACGAAGGCCTGATCGACTATGTCGACGCATCTTACGGTGGTCCGACCGACGAAAACGAATTCGCAGCGCTGAACGTGATCGCCAACCCCAGCTTTGAGCTGTCGGGTGAAACCATTGACGCCAGCGAAATCACTCCGGCACTGCTGGGCGAAACCCTGCATGAGGCCGACGGGATCGAAGCAAACGTCGCAACCGGCTATCACGCCATCGAATTCCTGCTGTGGGGACAAGACATGAACGGCCACGGTGCCGGCGCGGGCAATCGTCCGTATACCGACTATGTCCAGGGTGATGGCTGCACCGGTGGCAATTGCGACCGCCGCGCCCAGTACCTGAACGCAGCGACCGAACTGCTGGTCAGCGACCTGGAGTGGATGGCTGCACAATGGGCCGAGGGTGGCGACGCACGCGCCGCGCTGTCCGCGGATGAAACCGCAGGCGTAAGCGCAATCCTAACTGGCATGGGCTCGCTGTCCTATGGCGAACAGGCTGGTGAGCGGATGCGCCTGGGCCTGATGCTGAACGACCCCGAGGAAGAGCATGATTGCTTCTCGGACAACACTCATAACAGCCACTACTACGATGGCCTTGGCGTTCAAAACGTGTATCTGGGCAGCTACACCCGCATCGACGGCACTCCGGTCAGCGGCGCATCGCTGTCCGATCTGGTGATCGCCTCCGATCCGTCGCTGGACGCTGAAATGAAGGTCAAACTGGCCAACACCATGCAGGCGCTGGGTCTGCTGAAATCTACCGCCGAAGCTGGCTTTGCTTATGACCAGATGCTGGAACGCGGCAATGAAGGTGGCGAACTGCTGATCATGGGCGGTGTCAACGGGCTGGTTGATCAGACAAAAACCATCGAGCGGATTGTTAACGCGTTGGAGTTGGACCAGATCGAGTTTGAAGGTTCGGACAGCCTGGATAATCCTGACGCAGTCTTCCAATAAACTTACCTCCGGCCGGAAGCATGGGCAATTACATGCTTCCGGTTACTCTAACCGCGCAAGTTTGTGACTGGACGCAAAGAGAATAACTTACTAAAAAAGTAAGAAACCTACCGAGCCTAGAATCGCCATGATCGTATGTCACTGCACGAATATAACTGACCATGAAATCCGTGCCGCAATCGACTGGATGCGGACTGCAGACGCGCAAGCGATAATTACCCCTGGAAAGGTCTATCACGCTCTCGGGAAATCAGCCGATTGTGGCGGCTGCATGCCGCTTTTCTTAGACACGATGCGATCGAACGATAGTCTGGAAGTACCCATGCAACTCCGTGCACTGCGCACCGGGGCTACACAGGAGAAAGCAGATGAAGGGCGACACCAAAGCCATAGAATACCTCAACAAATCTCTGCGGCATGAGTTGACGGCCGTCAGCCAGTATTGGCTGCACTACCGCCTGCAGGAGGATTGGGGCCTGGTCCACATGGCCAAGAAGAGCCGCGAAGAATCCATTCAAGAAATGGAACACGCGGACAAACTGATTGAGCGGATCATCTTTCTTGAAGGTCACCCGAATCTGCAGAAGCTTGACCCGCTGAGAATCGGTCAGACCCCCAAGGAAACACTGGAATGCGACCTCGCCGCAGAGCTTGACGCCCGTGCGTTGTACGCCGAGGCGCGAGAGTATTGCCGCGAAGCAGGCGACTACGTCTCTATGTCGCTGTTCGAGGGATTGCTCAGGGATGAAGAAGGTCATATCGATTTCTTGGAAACGCAGCTCGACCTGTACGAAAGGATTGGCGAAGCCAATTATGCGCAACTCAACGCATCGAAAATGGACGAGGGCGAATAGCCTCGTTGCATTGTCGGTGGCCGCCCTTGCGGCCACCCCACCCCTTGCAGCAGACCTGCAGGACCTCCACCTGAATTTCGAACCCAGAACCGAGGACGAGCGTGCCCGGATTGCCAACGTAATCGTGGCACCCGAAGACTTCAGCGTGCCGCAACGGTTCGAGGACCTGCCCGCCGGGGCCGCCACTGTCCGCGCCCGCACCGATGCCGATGCGTTTTCGCAACCCTCCGGCAATCTGAGTTTTGAGCAAGAGCTGGACTTCAAGGTCGGCAACGGATTGTTCAAGAAAATCTGGGTGTCTTCCCCAGCGTCCACTTTGGCCTCAGACGGGCTGGGACCACTATACAACGCGCGTTCGTGCCAGCGCTGCCATATCAAGGATGGGCGCGGCCATACGCCGGCCGGACCCGGCGACAATGCGACCTCGATGTTCCTGCGCATCTCGATCCCGGGCGGTGACAGCTTTGAAGAGATCGAAGACTATATCGCCACCCAGCCCGAGCCGAATTACGGCGGCCAGATGCAGGACCTGGCCCTGCCCGGCCACCCTGCGGAATACCGGCTGGACATCACCTATGAAGATGTACCCGTGACCCTGTCCGATGGCGAAACAGTCACTCTGCGCAAGCCGACCTATCAGGCGGCGGATCTGGGCTACGGCCCGCTGCACCCCGATGCCATGCTCAGCCCGCGCGTGGCACCACAGATGATCGGACTGGGCTTGCTCGAGGCGATACCGGTCGAAGACCTGCTAGCCAATGCCGATCCCGATGACAACGACGGAGATGGCATTTCCGGTCGTCCGAACATCGTTTGGTCGAAGGAATATGATGCGCCGATGATGGGCCGGTTTGGCCTGAAAGCGGGGATGCCCACTATCATGGAGCAATCGGCTGCGGCCTTTGCAGGCGATATTGGCATATCCAGCCCGCTCTACCCTGCGGGCCATGGTGATTGTACCGATGCGCAGGAGAAATGCGTAAATGCCCCGCATGGTGATGGTGATGACCGCGTGTTTGAAGTCGATCAGCTGGGTATGGATCTGGTCGCCTTCTATAGCCGCAATCTGGGCGTTCCCGCACGCCGGGATGCGGACAACCCGCAGGTCTTGCGCGGCAAGCAGGTGTTTCACGACACCGGCTGCGCCTCGTGCCACACACCGGCCTTTGTCACCCACCGTATGGAAGACCGGCCTGAGCACAGTTTTCAGCTGATCTGGCCCTATTCCGACCTGTTGCTGCATGACATGGGTGAGGGGCTGGCCGATAACCGCCCCGAAGCCCGTGCAACCGGGCGTGAATGGCGTACGCCGCCGCTCTGGGGGATTGGTCTGACCCAGCAGGTCTCGGGCCATACCCAATTTCTGCATGACGGCCGCGCGGAAACCTTGCTTGAGGCCATCCTGTGGCACGGGGGTGAGGCCCAAGCCGCCCGTGATACGGTTGTGGCGATGCCCAAACCCGACCGCGACGCCCTGATCCGTTTCCTAGAAAGCCTCTGACCCATGCGTATTCTTGCTTTTGCCCTCGCTTTGACGCTGCCCTGCTCTGCGATGGCGCAGGATCGCGGCCCGATCCTGACCGCAACCGTCGAGGAACACATCTTGCCGGGTTTTGCTGCGCTTTCCGACGCAACCGGAGCATTGGCGCAGGCGGCACAAACCGATTGCACTGCTGCCTCGCCCGAATTGCGCGCGGCTTACCACTCGGCCTTTGACGGCTGGATTTCGATTAGCCATCTGCGGTTTGGTCCCTCAGAAACTGGCGACCGGGCCTTTGCGCTGGCCTTCTGGCCGGATACCAAGGGCTTCACACCCAAGGCCCTGTCCGGTCTGATTGCGTCCGAAGATAACGCCATCGAAACCCCTCAGGCCTTTGCCGAGACCTCAATCGCAGGGCGTGGGTTCTTTGCGCTGGAACAGATGCTTTATGACCCGCGTTTTGCGGATCAGGGCAGCAAAGCCTATCGCTGCGGGCTGATACAAGCCATCGCCACCGATATCGATCAAAACGCCCAGGCGATGGACGAGGATTGGGGCGGCTACGCATTGGCCTTGACGCAACCGGGCCATAGCAGCCCCTATCGGTCTGGCGATGAAGCGATGCAAGAACTGTACAAGGCGCTGGTCACCGGTCTGGAATTCACTGGCGATACCCGTCTTGGCCGCCCGATGGGTACCTACGACCGTCCGCGCCCCAACCGCGCCGAAGCACGCCGCTCGGAACGATCCCTGCGCCATGTTGAGCTGTCCCTGATTGCACTGCGCGACCTGGCGGTGCACCTGTCGGAAGATCACCCCGAGATCGCGGCAGACCTAGATAGCGGCTTCGACAAGGCTATCACCCGCGCGCAGGCATTGGATGATCCGGCTTTCGCAGGCGTGGCCGATCCGCAAGGTCGGTTCCGGGTCGAGGCGTTGCAGCAGTCGATCAACGATATCCGCCAGATCGCATCGACCGAGCTTGGCCCGACACTGGGCATCAGTGCCGGGTTCAACTCATTGGACGGGGACTGATCCATGCCAAGCCGCCGACATTTTCTGGCCGGACTTGCCGCCAGTAGCCTAGCGCCGCTACGCGGTTGGGCCTCGGTCGGCGCACCGGATTATCTTGCAGCGGCGTTGTTCCCGGATGGCAGCTATCGTCTGGCCGGGTTGGATGCGGCTGGCGACATCCTGTTTTCTCTGCCCCTGCCCGCGCGGGGCCATGCGGCGGCGGCCCACCCCTTTCGCGCACAGGCGGTGGCCTTCGCCCGCCGACCGGGTACCTTCGCGCTGGTCATTGATTGCGCCACAGGCACCGAGCTCACCCGACTGACCGCCCCCGAAGGTCGCCATTTCTTTGGCCACGGCGTATTTTCACCCGATGGCACCCGGCTTTTCACTACCGAGAACGACTATGAAGCCGGAGAGGGCGTGATCGGCATTTGGGACACTGCCGACTACAGACGTTTGGGCGAATTTCCATCAGGAGGCGTTGGCCCGCATGATATGCGGTTGATGCCCGACGGTCAGACGTTGGTCATCGCCAATGGCGGTATCGAAACCCACCCCGACATGGGCCGCACAAAACTGAACCTGCCGACCATGCAACCGCGCCTCTCTTATTTAGACCTGAACGGTACCGTTCTGGAGCAGGTGGAACTGCCGCAGGCCTTGCACAAGAATTCGATCCGTCATCTGGCCCTGCGCCGGGACGGGCTGGTGGCGTTTGCAATGCAATGGCAGGGGGACAAAACTCAGCATCCGCCGCTTTTGGGTTTGCACCGTCGCGGTGAATCTCCGCGCCTGCTGTCGGCGCCCGACACCGACCAAAGCGCTCTGCAAGGCTATGCCGGCAGCATCGCTTTTTCAGGCGACGGTGAAACCGTTGCGATCACATGCCCACGTGGCAACGCGCTGCACAGGTTCGACATAGAAAGCGGCCAGCTTGCCGGAGCATTTACGCTGGAAGACGTCTGCGGGCTGGGTCCCGGACCCACTGGTTTCGTCTTCACCACAGGCACTGGAATCGTCGGAGAACTGAACGCAAAGGTCGAGATTTCTGCCCGACCAAACTGCCAATGGGACAATCATCTGATCCCAATTCACCCGGCCGCATAAATTCGGCAAACCCCGTCACATAGATTACACTTGGACGAATCAAACTGCTGCCGTATTGGCGGGCGCTAAACTGGCACCCCTACGTTAAGGACCGACTTGATTGAAACAGACGCCCGACGCACCGCATTCTATTTACGGGGTTGAAAAATGGGGCAAAGGCCTCATCGAGGTGACGGAGGATGGCGAGATCGGTCTGCGCAATCCTTTGGCGCCCGAAGCCGATGCGATCAGCCTGCCCGGCATTCTGCACGATTTGGACGACCGGGGCATCAAGGCTCCGATGCTGCTGCGCGTAAGCTCTTATCTGGAGCATGAGATCGCGCATCTGAACCAGAGTTTTCACGATGCCATAGCCCGAGTCGGCTATAAGGGCCAGTATCGTGGTGTGTTCCCGATCAAGGTGAACCAGCAGGCGCAAGTCGTCGACCGGATCGTCGAGTTTGGTAAAAAATACGAATACGGGCTCGAGGCGGGTTCCAAGCCTGAACTGGTCATCGCCCTCGCCCACCGTCTGTCACGCGAGGCGCTGATCGTCTGCAACGGCGTGAAGGATGCCGAGTTCATCCAACTGGCGATCCTCAGCCGCAAGATTGGCTTCAACACGGTCATCGTGCTGGAAAGTCCGAAAGAGACTGACACGGTGATCGAAGTTTATAACGAACTGGGCATTGAACCCCTGATCGGCGTACGGGTTAAACTGACCAACCAGATCAGCGGCAAGTGGGAAGAAAGCTCAGGCGACCGTTCGGCTTTCGGTATGAACACTGACCAGTTGGTCACCACGATCGACAAACTGAAGAACGCGGGCTTGTTGCATTGCCTAAAGCTGCAGCACTCGCACCTTGGCTCGCAGGTACAGGACGTGAACGACGTCCGCCGCGCCGTGGGTGAGGCCTGCCGTTACTACACCGAACTGACACGCGAGGGCGTAGCCCTGACCCATCTGGACCTCGGTGGCGGCATGGGCGTGGACTATACCGGTGAGAAAAAGGCAGCAGAAAACTCGATCAACTACACGGTCGAGGAATATTGCGCCAACGTGGTCGAAACCGTGGCCTATGCCATGGATGAGGCCGAAGTCGCGCACCCAACGTTGGTTACCGAAAGCGGCCGCGCGGTCGTTGCGACTTCCTCGATGTTGGTGTTCAACGTGCTGGAAAGCACACTGTATGACGCGGCAACGGCTCCGGCGGTTGAGGCAGACGATCACCATATCCTGTCGGATTTGGCAGCGGTTCAAGGATACCTGTCCTGCGACCGTCTGCAGGAATGCTGGAACGACGCCAATTTCTATCGCAATGAGCTGCGCGCCCTGTTCCGCCGCGGTTATGTCGATCTGCGCCAGATGGCCCGGGGCGAGCGCATCTACCTGTCGCTGATGGCCCGGATCAAGGCGCTGGCGGCCAGCGATGAACTGGAAACCGATGTCGACGACCAGCTTGAGAAAGTGGCTGACATCTACCACTGCAACTTCTCGCTGTTCCAATCCCTTCCCGATGTCTGGGCCATTGACCAGCTGCACCCGATAGTGCCGCTGCAAAACCTGAACCAGACACCGGACCGCCGCGCAGTTCTGTCCGACATTACCTGTGACAGCGATGGCAAGATCGACCGTTTCATTCTGGCCGACGGTGTCTCGCCCAGTTTACCGGTGCACTCCTTGCCTGAGGATGAAGAATACTACATGGGCGTCTTCTTTGTCGGCGCCTATCAGGAAACACTCGGCGATCTGCACAACCTGTTCGGCGACACGAACGTGGTCACTATCGATCTGCGCGCCGATGGCGGGTTCGACCTGCTGCACGAACAAGAGGGCGATACGATTAGCCAGGTCCTGTCCTATGTCGAGTTCGACCCGCAGGACTGCGTCGCTGCCTTCCGCAAGATGGTGGACGAGGCGATCTCGACCGGTACTCTGAAAGCCAAAGACCGCAAAACCCTGATGAGCGCCTATCGCGACTCGATCAACGGCTACACCTATTACGAATAACCCCCTGTGAGAGGAGATTACCCCATGGGCAAAACACTGGTTGTCGGCGCAGGCGGCGTATCCCACGCCGCGGTGCACAAGATGGCGATGAATTCGGACATCTTTACCGAGATCACTCTGGCCAGCCGCACGAAGGCAAAATGCGACGCCATAGCCAAAGCGGTGAAAGAGCGTGTGGGCGTTGATATCGCAACCGCCGAACTGGACGCCTACAAGGTCGAAGACACGGTTAAGCTGATCAAGGAAACCGGCGCCGAAATCCTCGTGAACCTCGCCCTCCCCTATCAGGATCTGGTGCTGATGGATGCGTGCCTTGAGGCCGGTATCAACTATCTCGACACCGCGAACTACGAGCCCGAGGACGAGGCCAAGTTCGAATACCACTGGCAGTGGGCCTATCAAGAGCGGTTCAAAGAGGCCGGCCTGACCGCTATCCTTGGCTCCGGCTTCGATCCGGGCGTGACCAGCGTGTTTGCTAAATGGCTGAAGAAACACAAGCTCGACACGATCCGCCAGATCGACGTGCTGGATGCCAATGGCGGCTCGAACGATCAGGAGTTTGCCACCAACTTCAACCCGGAAATCAACCTGCGCGAAGTACTGGCCGAAGTGCGTCACTGGGAGGGTGGCGAGTGGAAACACTCTCCTGCGATGACCCATAAGGTCGAATTCGACTTTCCCGCCATCGGCCCCAAGAACATGTACCTGATGTATCACGAGGAACTGGAGTCGCTCTCGACCCACTTCCCCGAAATCGAACGCGCGCGTTTCTGGATGACCTTCGGCGATGCCTACATCACACACGCCAAGGTGCTGGAAAATGTCGGCATGACCCGCATCGATCCGGTGATGCATGACGGCAAGGAAATCATCCCGATCCAATTCCTGAAAACCCTGTTACCCGATCCCGGCGATCTTGGCGCGGAAACCAAGGGCAAAGCCTGCATCGGCGACATCGCCACAGGTCAGGCCAAGGACGGTTCGGGCGAGAAGACCTATTACATCTACAATATCTGCGACCACGAAGAGTGCTACGCCGAGGTCGGCTCACAAGCAGTCAGCTATACCACTGGCGTCCCCGCGATGATCGGTGCAGCGCAGGTGCTGAAGGGCAATTGGACCAAGCCGGGCGTGTGGAACATGGAACAGCTCGACCCTGATGATTTCATGGACATGCTGAATGAACACGGCCTGCCCTGGCAGGTCCACGAACTCAACGGCCCGGTCGAATTCTGATCCTTCGGGCGGTCAGCGCGACCGCCCTGCTTCATCTGGCCAAAAATATCCCGGGGGGCCGGTGGGCAATGCTCCCCGGCCTTCCCACAAACGGAGACGCCGGACATGTCCGATATGATGACCACGCAGGCCGGCGACGCCGGTGCCTTCCGCAATTTCGACCTTTGCCGTGTGCCCACTCCTTGTTTTGTGGTCGATGAAAAGGCTGTAGAACGGAACCTGATGATCCTTGCCGATATCGGTACCCGGTCCGGCGCTCATGTGTTGAGCGCCCTCAAGGCTTTTTCCATGTTCTCACTGGCCTCACTGGTGCGCCAACATCTCGGTGGCACCTGCGCCAGCGGCATCTACGAGGCGCGTCTGGGCCGCGAAGAATACGGCGGCGAAGTAGCCACCTTCTGCGCAGGCTACAAAGATGCTGACATGGACGAAATCCTATCGCTGTCCGACCACATCATCTTCAACTCTCCAGCGCAAAAGGATCGATTTCTAACAAAAGCCCAATCCGCCAGTGTTCAGATCGGCCTGCGCATTAACCCGGAACACTCCGAAGGTGAGATACCAAAATACGATCCCTGTGCCCCCTGCTCGCGCCTTGGCACGCCGGTCAGCCAACTGACCACCGCGACTATGACCGGCGTGGACGGCTTGCACATGCACACACTTTGTGAACAGGGGTTCGAGCCGCTGCAACGTACGTGGGAAGCCGTCGAACCGAAACTCAAACCCTTCCTAGGCCAGCTCAAATGGTTGAACTTCGGTGGCGGTCACCACATTACGCGCAACGACTACGATCGCGACGGGCTGGTGGCTTTCATCAAGTCCATCCGCGAAACATACAACGTCGACGTGTATCTCGAACCCGGCGAGGCCATCGCCTTGGACGCAGGCATTCTGGTCGGCGAAATCCTCGACCTGCCGACCAATGGCATGAACCTCGCGATCACCGATATCTCGGCCACATGCCACATGCCCGACGTGATTGAGGCCCCTTATCGCCCAGCCCTGATGGACGAGGCCGAGGTGGGCCATACCTATCGGCTGGGCGGTCCCTCGTGCCTCGCCGGCGACGTAATAGGCGACTACACGTGGGGCAAACCACTGGAAATCGGTCGGCGCTTTGCCTTCCTCGATCAAGCGCATTACTCGATGGTCAAGACCAACACGTTCAACGGTGTTCCCCTGCCGACCATCGCCTTGTGGAACAGCAAAACGGACGAGCTGAAAATCATCAAACAGTTCGGCTATGACGACTTTAAGGACCGACTCTCATGAGCATTTTCCTCGACAGTGAACTGACCGCATCCGAGCGCTCTGAAGATGCGCGCTTTCGTGTGATCCCAGTCCCGCTGGAACGCACGGTTTCTTATGGCTCGGGCACCGCCAAAGGCCCCGAAGCCATCATCGAGGCCAGCAATGAGCTGGAACGCATCACTGGCCACGCTGAGCCTTGTGTCGAAGGCATCTTCACTGAAGAGCCTGTGGACTGTGACGCGTCACTGTCCGAGATTATGGAACGTCTTGCCCAGCGCACCGAAGCCGCCGTACGTGCGGGTAAAGTGCCGGTCACTTTGGGCGGGGAACATTCGCTCAGCTACGGTGCAGTCATGGGTGTGTCGCGGGCGCTTAACCAACCGATTGGTATCGTTCAAATCGACGCACACGCCGACCTGCGCAACGCTTATCAAGGCGAGAAACACTCCCACGCTTCGGTCATGCATCTGCTGGCCGAGGAAGGTGTCCGTCTTGCTCAGTTCGGCGTCCGCGCGTTCTCGACCGAAGAAGCCAAAAGCCGCCTGAAGAACCACGTCTTCCACGTGGATGCCGAGGAACTGGTCACCGGCAACATCCACGCTGTCGACCTGCCCGAGGACTTCCCCGAGCTGGTCTATGTCAGCTTTGATGTTGATGGTCTGGACCCATCCCAAATGCCCGCCACAGGAACACCCGTGCCGGGCGGTTTGGGCTATTATCAGGCGCTGCGGTTAGTCGAGCACGCCCTAAAGGGCCGCAAATGTGTGGGCTTCGACGTGGTGGAGCTAGCCCCGGACGGCAACGCCGCCTGGGACTTCACTGCAGCACAGATCGTCTATCGCCTGATGGCGGCCTGTTAACCCTCAGCCGTTTCGTTCAACTCCATATGGCCCTCGCCCTTGTTCAGGACGCGGCGCAGCATGGGCTCGAAGAACTCCAGAGGTTTGGTCGGGTAACTCGGGTCGAACGCTTTCTGATCATATTCGTGGCAGAAATAGCGGCAGTCCTCCCAATAGGGGCTGTCGCGATACTTGTCTCGTGCGTTGCGATCTCCACCAAGGAAGTGATTGTAGTAGTAGCCCTGAAACACACAGTGGTGCTTTAGGATCCAGTGGGTTTTCTCACTTACGTAAGGCTTCATCATCGCCGCGGACAACTCACCATGATTGTAGGGCGACAGGATATCTCCGGTGTCATGGATCAGAGCCGCAACGACAAGCTCTTCTTCCGCGCCGTCTTCATAAGCACGCGTCGCGGCCTGCAACGAGTGCTGATAGCGATTCACTGGATAAGGCGTCCATTCCTCATCCAAAGAACGGATCGCATCGAGGATCCGATCAGGCAGAGCGGCATTGAACTCCTCCTCATAGTCCATGACGGCGTCCCAGTCGGCCTGCGTGGCCTCTTCAAAACTGGTCCAAGTGGGTTTGTGGCTTTTGTCCAGCATCGCGCGTTCCTTTGGCTCATGTGTTGGGGGCAGGCTACCGCAAACAGGGAGCGCAAAAAAATGAATTGATTTTATCACCTCGATGAAAAAATACTTTCGATATGCAACTCAAGGCAATCGAGACATTTCTGTGTGTGGCCGAGACCGGCGGCTTTCACGCCGCCGCCCGCAAGCTGAATGTGACCCAGACGGCTGTCAGCGCGCGTATCCGTCTGATCGAAGAGGAAACTGGCAAGCCACTATTTACACGTGGCGCCGGGGGCACCAGCCTAACCGATTTCGGACGTCAGTTTCGGCCCTATGCCGAACAGATGCTGTCACTGTGGTCCTTCGCCTCGCACGACCTGCCCGCGCAAACGCAGAACCGGGTTGCCCTGCGCCTTGGTGCACAGCTGAGCATCTGGGACCCTTTGCTGGTTGATCTGGCCGTCCGGTTCGAAAAGCGTCTTGGGCATTTGCTGCTTACGCTGAACTATGACCACGATCTGAATATGGTTGACGCGGTCGCCACTCATGTTCTGGACGCGGCACTGACCCATGAACAACCTTCTGACCCGCGCGTACAGGTTCACGAGCTGAACCCCGAACGCCTGTTGTTAGTCGAAACCCCTGCCACGGATGCCCCAGTTTTCATCAACCTCGAACTAGGTGAGGTGTATCAGGATCACGTGCGCTCAGCAGCGCGAAAAGCGGCAGGACAGACCGTGTTTCTGGGCAATTGCCTAATGGCGCTGCGCTATGTTCTGCGACGGGGCGGAACCGGGTACTTTCCCGAATATGTCATACGGGATCACCTGTCAGCGCGAGATTTAATCCCGGTGGCCGGAGCCATTGACCTGATGCTGCCCCTGTTTCTGGTGACCCGCCGCAGCAGCGCCACCACCGAAGACATCCTGACTTGCCTGACCGACCTGCGCGCGGCGGATCAGGCCTGAGACAGCGCCCGCGGTGCATCCCTGTGCCGTCTACGTATCAGAGGCCGTCCTGCGATCAGCAGGAACAGACACGAGATGGCAATGCCGATAACCGCCGGTAGGTACAGCAAACCCCACAGTTTCGGATCATCAATCACAACGGGTGATACAAAGCCACGCACGCCCTCGAGCAAGACCAGAATGGTAAAGGCGCCCAGAATCTGTGGCCATAGCCCAAATCGTGAGAAACTGCCCAGCATCAAGGTTGCATACCCGGCCAGAGCGACCGCAACGCAGATGGCAATCCAGGAAAACCGTTGATGCAACTCATCGATCAATTCGCCTTCGGTGAACGCTTCGGCGGCGGTGATGGCCTCGCGGTTCTGCAAAAGCTCGATCGTTGGAATGGCCTCAAGGCTGCGCTTGGCCATGTCGTTGGAATTGGTTAACTCGGAAATGTCGTACGAGGCATCTTCGAACAGGGTCGAGGACAAGGTCAAACCCAGTTGATCCAGACGCAGCGCAATCCCGTCCAGCATCACAAGATGGATGCCGGTACCGTTGTTGACCAGATAAGCGGTCTTTGATGAATAGCTGACCGGGTTCAATGGATCACGTCGATCCGAGACGAAAACTTCAGACAACGTGCCGTCCAGATCGATCTCGCCGATATAGACCGTGACACCGTAGGCGGGATGCAAAAACTCGCCCTCATTCAGCAGTTGCGCCGTGACGTCACCGGCAACTTCGGCCTGACGCTGTTCAAGCTGCTCGACCGAGGCCGGGCGTAGAAAAACGCTGATGACGGCCATCATCAAACCGGCAACGAGGCCAAACAGAACAACTGCCCGCGCCAGACGCCATGGGCTTGAGCCGGTGGCCAACATCACCGTCATCTCGCTTTCCCGGCTAAGGCGGTTGGTGGCATAGACGGCGGCCGCAAACACCGCCATCGGCATCACCGTGCGGATCAGCGTCGGCAAGGTCAGAGCGGTGAATTCCAGAAACACCATGGCCGATTGCCCGCCGCTGATCACGCGATCAAACAAGCTGACGGAACGGGTGATCCAGAACACCCCCACCAGAACCAAGGTGAAAAAGCCGAACAGAATCAGCAGTTGCCGCAGGAAATAACCATCAAAGCGCGACATGAACCCTCTTCCGCCTGTCTGTTGTGGGCAGGACCATATGCCATTCTACTAGCGTAGGAAACCGGGATTGACCCCTTGACAGCAGGGCGCGGGAAGAACGTTGTCAGGACAAAGTGAGATTGCGAACTTCACCCCACAAAAACAATGTGGGTAGAAATCAAAATTCTTTATTTCTGAATTACTTAGAAGATCACGTAGTGATGGACACCGGTCACGACAACGACAGACGCAGCAATGACCACGACAGACGCATAGTCGGTTAGTTTGAGCTTACGCTTCTTAGGATGCATCGTCCATTCGGCCCACTTCTTTTGGTCTTCCGTCAGTTCTGAACCTTCACCATACGCCATCACTACCACCTCACACTTGATATCGCTAAGTCGACAAACTTTCGCCAGTATTTTGACACAAACCGAATAAATCAAGTAAAACAGTGTGTTCTTACCGGGTTAACCTTACGGCAGGCTCGGCGCATGGGCTCTGAAAAGCTTTCACAGACATCCAAACTCTCGAAAATCCTCGCTCGTCTGACCACAGCGATCCGATATTTGCTATTAAGCAGCCTGCAGTCGTGCACCCAACGAACGAGCGCAATTCACAAGGTTTCCGCCGATTCTAGGTTTTCATTGTAGGAATGGCAGGGGCAGCAGGGTTCGAACCCGCGACCTACGGTTTTGGAGACCGTCGCTCTACCAACTGAGCTATACCCCTAAGGTGCGCCTCAGATATGCCAGCCGCGCGACGGACTCAAGAGGCTTTTTCAGATTCCGTGCGACTTATCCGCATGACAAACAAGTTGCGTGCAGCGTTGAGTTCTATAAGACACGGTTTGGTCAGAACAAAGGACCCCAACCGTGAGCATTCGCAAAAGAATCGCCGACAGCGAAGCTGTTCTGAATTGGGCTGCTCGACGGATTGCGAGCTATATCCGGATGGTCAACCGCAACACAAAATGGCAGCGCATCGGGTATGAGGAACTGGACCAGCTGGCTGAACAGGGTGAACCGGTCATCGTTGTGCTGTGGCATCAACGATTGGCGCAGTCACCGTATTTCTTCCCGTTGGACAAGGGACGCATCTGCTCAATCACCTCCTCTGCACGGGCAGGCAGCATGGTGGGCCGGGTTCAGAAACTGTTTGGCATGGACACGATTGCCATGGCCAGCAAACACAAGAGCAACGTTGCCGTTTCGCGCGAAGTACTGGGCAAAATGAAGCAGGGGATTTCCATCGGCATCGCCGCCGATGGCCCGCGCGGGCCCGAACGAGTGCTGTCGACAGTGCCTCTGGTCTGGGCCCGCACGTCAGGCAAACGGGTGTTCGGAATAACCTTTTCTGCGCAGTATGGCAGCGAAGCGGGCACATGGGACCGCCTGTTGATGCCCCGCCCCTGGCGCAACAAGGGTGTGTTTCTTTGCCGCGAGTGGACGGAAACTGTACCGCGCAAGGCCTCGGAAGAACAGATCGAAGAGCTGCGCCAAAACCTTGAGCAGCACATGAACGATATCACCGCCGAAGCCGACCAGATGGTCGGCCGCAAACCTTGGTCGCCCAGGGCCTAACCGCCCCTCAGGCGTTGCATCAGGTAGATCTCGCTGCCTTCGGGGATTGGTTCGGTCAACCTGCTGGCGATGACCCGTCCGTCTATAGCGATAGAAACACCTGCATCAATCGGGCCTTGCAGTTGCGGATGAACCCGCACCAGCTCCCGCAACAGCTCGCCGGTGGTTTTGGCTTCAACCTCGACCACCTGCTGACCCCCGGTCAGAGACCGGAGGCCGGACCAGAGGTGGACCTCAACCATTGTCCTTGAGCGCCGCAAGGATGCGCGGCGGGGACATCGGCAGTTGCTTCATCCGCACACCCGCAGCGTGCGACACCGCGTTTGCGATGGCGGCCAGAGGCGGTACAATGCCGGTTTCCCCCACGCCCCGTACACCGAATGGGTGGCCGGGGTTGGGCACCTCGACAATCACCGTGTCGATCATCGGCAAATCACTGGCGACCGGGATGCGGTAGTCGAGGAAGATCGAGTTCTGCAGGCGGCCGTCCTCACCATAGATATATTCCTCGTTCAGCGCCCAGCCGATGCCCTGCGCCGCGCCGCCCTGATACTGGCCCTCCACGTAGGTCGGGTGGATCGCCTTACCGGCATCCTGAATGACCGTGTAGCGGGTGACGCTGGTTTTGCCGGTTTCCGGGTCAACCTCGGCATCGACGATATGGGTGCCAAAGGACACGCCAGCCCCTTCGGGGGTCGCTTCGAAATGGCCCGAGATCGGACCACCGGTCGAACCCATATGAGCGGTAATGTCCGCCAGCGGGCGCGGGTCGAAATCACCAGCATTTGGGCCCGAAGGCACAGCACAGCCGTTTTCCCATTTGACCGCATCTGTCGGGATGCCCCAAGCAGCTGCTGCGCGTTCGCACAATTTCTCGACCGCGTGTTTTGCCGCCTTGATCGTGGCAAGACCCGACGCGTAGGTCACGCGCGAGCCGTGGCTGACGTCGTTGTAGCCCAGCGTTGCGGTGTCGGCGATGGTGACGCGGATGTTCTCGTAGGGAATACCCAGAACTTCGGCCGCCATCAGCGCCATCGATGCGCGCGAACCTCCAATGTCAGGCGTGCCGACCATCAGCTGCGCCGAGCCATCCTCGGACAGGGCCAGCGATACCGAGGTCTCGCCACCATGGTTGAACCAGAACCCGCAGGAAATCCCGCGCCCTTGCCCCGGTTTCAGCGGGGCAGAGTAGTGTGGATGAGCCTTAGCGGCCTCAAGCGTTTCGACCAGACCGATGCGTTCGTAGCGCGGGCCATAGCTGGCCTTGGTGCCTTCGTGAGCGGCGTTTTTCAGGCGCACATCCAAGGGGTCGAGGCCCAGCTTCTTGCACAGCTCGTCAATCACCGACTCAACCGCGAAGGCCCCCATTGGAGCGCCAGGCGCGCGATAGGCCGCTTGCTTTGGGCGGTTCGACATTACGTCATAACCGACCTGTTTGACGTTGGTTAGGTTGTAAGGCGCAAAGGCGCACATCGCGGTGAAGTCACCCGGCGCCCCCGGGAAGGCCCCACCCTGCAGGCGGAACACGCCCTGCGCGGCCGAAATCGTGCCGTCCTTCTTCATCCCGATCTTGATGTCCATCGAGGCCGAGGCTGTCGGACCGGTGGCCCGGAACACCTCGGACCGGGTCATGACCAGTTTCACCGGGCGGTTCGCCTTACGGCTCAGCGCCAAAGCTACGGGTTCGATGAACACAGTCGTCTTGCCGCCAAAGCCACCGCCGATTTCCGATGCGGTCACGCGCAGCTGCGAGGTTTCGATCCCCAGCAGCGCCGCACAGGTTTTCTGCGCGATCCAGTGGCCCTGGGTGGTGCACCAAAGCTCGCCCTTGCCGTCATTGCCAAGCATACCCAGACAGGCGTGGGGTTCGATATAGCCCTGATGAGTCGCCTCGGTCGTGAAACTGTCTTCGATGACCAGATCAGCCTCGGCAAACCCGGCTTCGACATCCCCATGACCGCTTTCGTGGTACCGTACGACGTTCGGGTGCATCCCCTTGGGCACGGAATAATCCGCAGCGCTCTCACGGATCACGGGCGCGTCCGGGGCCATTGCCTTGTCCACGTCGGTGACGTGGGGCAGCACCTCGTATTCAATCTCGATCAGTTTCAGAGCGTCGCGCGCCGCCAAGGCTGAGGTGGCTGCGACAGCCGCGACTGCATGACCGTCATACAGAGCCTTTTCACCGGCCATGACGTTTTCCAGCACGTTCCAAAACTCACCTTCCAGACCGGGCTTGAACGGCACTTCGGCAAAATCCGCGCGGGTGACGACGGCTTTGACATCCTTCAAGGCCTCGGCCTTGGAGGTGTCGATCTTAACGATCCGCGCATGGGCGTGTGGCGAGCGCAGGATCGCCCCGTGCAGCATCCCGGGGGCAGACATGTCCGCGCCGAATTTTGCCCGGCCTGTAACCTTGTCCAACCCATCCGGGCGGTTCGGGCGGGTGCCGACGAATGTGAATTCCGATTTGCGATCGTCGAGTGCCATTACGAAGCCTCCCGCAGCTCTTCCGCCGTTTCCATCACGGCGCGAATGATCTTGTCATAACCTGTGCAGCGGCAGAGGTTGCCTGCCAGCCAGTACCGGGTTTCCTCTTCAGTCGGGTTGGGGTTTTTCTCCAACAACGACTTGGCAGCGACCAGAATGCCCGGTGTGCAGATACCGCACTGTAAGGCGGCGTGTTCGATGAACTTCTGCTGCAGCGGATGCAAAACGTCACCATCGGCGATGCCTTCGACGGTTTCGATGGTCTTACCGTCCGCCTCGACACCCAGCATCAGGCAGGAACAGACCAAACGGCCGTCAACAGTGACCGAGCACGCGCCACAGTCGCCGGTGCCGCAGCCTTCCTTCGCGCCGGTCAGGCTCAGCTTGTCGCGCAGACAGTCCAGCAGGGTTTCGCGCGGGTCGCACAGGTATTCAACCGCGTCCCCGTTCACGGTGGTGGATACGTGGAACTTGCTCATACGTCTTCTCCCTTGGCACGGGCATAGGCGATTTTCGCGGCGCGCTTGGCCAGAACGCCGGCGACCTCGGTGCGGAACGCAATGGTACCGCGTTTGTCATCAATCGGGTTGCAGGCAGCGGATGCCGCAGCGGCCAGCGCCTCCAGCGCGGCGTCATCAAGCGCGCTGCCGATGATGGCCTTGGCGCAGTCTTCGACCAGCAGAACGGTCGGGGCAACAGCGCCCAGAGAAACGCGCGCCTCGGTGATGGTGTCGCCGTCCAGACGCAGGTTCACGCCAACGCCGACCACAGCGATGTCCATTTCCGTGCGCGGGATAAAGCGCAGATAGGCGTCACCGCCATTCTCGCCCCTCGCGGGGATGTTGACGGCTGAAACCACTTCACCCTTCGCCAGCGACGTCTTACCGGGGCCGGTGGGGATGTCTTCAACCTTAACCGCACGGTCTCCATCCGGGCCGGTCACGATGACCGTCACACCCGCCGCAACCATCGCAGGCACCGAATCCGCCGCCGGAGAGCCGTTGCACAAGTTACCTGTAAGCGTCGCGCGGCCTTGTACTTGGGTCGAACCGATCAGATCCATCGCTTCAACCACGCCGGGCCAGTCGCCGCCAAGCTCGGGATGCTCGCTCATTTCGGCACCAGTGGCAGCAACGCCCAGCGTCCAGCTGCCATCGGCGTTGCGGGTGATGTCGCGCACGCCATTGATTTTCTTGATGTCGATCAACGTATCGGGCGTCACCAGTTCCGAACGCAGCTGTACCAGCACATCCGTGCCGCCTGCCAGAAATCGTGTGGTGCCCGTCGCGTTTGCGGCCAGTGCCGACGCCTCGGCAAAGCTGGCGGGGCTGTGATAATCCATGAAATACCTCGCACCTGTTGATCAGGATTCACTGGGTTCGCAAGGGACGTTAGTGCAGCATCTCCCCGGCGTCCATGGCAGGAGCGACCAATTTTACTATCACTGAAGGTCGTTTCCAGACCTTGTGTCAGAGGTCGAGCTCGATCACGCCATCGGGATGCGCCGCGCGGCTTTGACATAGAATGATAGCGCTCTCGCGTTGTTTGTTGGACAGAACGAAGTCGCGATGTTCGATTTCGCCGGAAACAACACCACACTTGCAGACCCCGCAGATACCATCAGCGCATTTCACATCCACGTGAATTCCGGCCTCGTTCAACACCTGCGCGGCATCTTTTTCGGCTGGGACCGTCAACTCACGCCCCGAAAGCAACAGCTTCAGCGTGAACGGATGGTTTACATAATCCGGCTGTTCGGGAACCGAGAAATACTCAAGATGCCGGGCGTCCTCAGGGAAGCCCTGTCGTTCCGCCGCCTGTATGACGCCGTCCATATATCGATCCGGGCCGCAGGTGTAGACATGCCAATTGTCCTGATAGCCGGACAGGATCGCGTCCAGATCAGCGCGCGTCCCTTCGTCCGAAAAATGGTAATGCACGTGATCTGCCCAGGGCATTGCGGCCAGATCGCCCAAATACCCCGCCCCGGCGCGGGTGCTGGCGGAATAGTGTAGCTCGAACGGTTTACCTAAGCTGTGCAGGCGGTGGGCAAAGGCGATCATCGGCGTGATGCCGATACCGCCGGCCATCAGAAATGTCTTTGTCGCCGCCTCATCCAGTTCGAAATGGTTGATTGGTTTCGAGATGAAGACCTTGCGCCCCTCGTTGAAGATACGATGCAACAGGGCCGAACCGCCGCGGCCTTCATCCTCGCGCAACACTCCGATCTGATAGGCCGTCCGATCCGAGGGGTCACCGGACATGGAGTATTGCCGCAGGAATTCCGGCGCGACCAGCACATCCAGATGCGCGCCCGCGGTCCATTCCGGCAGCGTTGCGCCGTTAAGCGCAGAAAACTCGTATTTGGTCACGTCAGCCGTCATCTTATCGACCTTCGTCAATTCGACCCGCATGACAGGCGCATCGCCGGCGATGGTATAGCGGTGGATCACCGACAGGTCGCCCACAGCCTTTCTGGCTTTGTACTCTTCAGCCGTAACCATCGCCTGATAGGCAGCAATGCCGGCCTCGCGATCCATGACAAAGGGATAGGGCCAGGGGTGCGGCGCCAAGTAGGCCGGGTAAACAGCCAGCGTCTGATCCTGGTATTTCAGGTCCAGATCTGTTTGCAAGCCCCGCCGGTTCAGCGGATGTTCGGTCGGGCGATAAGCACCATCCGGCTGCAATTCGATATCCCACCACCATTTCTTGGTGTCGTTCAGACCACCATTACCAACCACATCGTCCAGTTTTGCCAAGGCAGGCGCAGCTTGAGGAATGTTCATCGCCGCCCAACGGAAAGGACGTTCCTTGAATATACCTTCAAGGTTCCACGGGCAGGTCTTCATGCACCGCCCGCACATTGCGCCTCCGGGCGTGGTCACTCGGTAGGTGGCGCATTTCTGGCTGTCGGATTTCCAGATTTCATAGCCGTTGAACATCAGCTTTGGCCCGGCTGTTATCGCCCCCGAGGGGCACTCACGCGCGCATTTGTTGCAGCTTTCACAAAATGTCTGCAGGCCGAAATCAATCGGCTTGTCGTACGTCATCGGCATATCCGTCGTCACTGCGCCGGATTTCAAACGCGGTCCAAGATAGGGGTTCAAAATAACCTCTCCGATCCGGCTGACCTCACCCAGCCCGGACAACAACAACAGCGGAGGCTGCAGCACCTCACCATCCATCACCGTGTGCGCCTTGGCTTTGTAACCGAGATTTCGGATCTGCTGCGCGATCACACCACCCAAAAGCGAAAAGCGCAGATAGGCGCGCATGGACTGGGCGACGCTGATCCAGTCGTCGCCGCTGGCGCCCTCCATCGTTTCATAGCCCTGATCGATGATCATACTGATGGCCTGATCGTGTGGAGGAGTGATCTCCTCGCCCGTCGCATCATGGGAATACCACGCCCATTCGGGACACCGGCTGAGACCCACCGCATCCACGCCAAGGAAATAAGTCGCGGCCTTTATGTTCGCAGCGTTGCGGGCGGCGTCGGTCGGCGGCGTCGCATCGGCGCTGTCGCCGTCCTGCAGAAGAACAAACGCGCCCAGCGCGCGGCGTTGCGCGAAACTCGGCGCGGACTTGCGTACATAGTGGCCACCCTTCGCCGCATCCTGCAGATGCTTGCCCATATCCCCGAATTGCGCCCGCGCAAACATGTCTGCGCGTTTGGGAACGCGGGCGACGTTTTCTTCGTCGATATAGGTTGTTGGCGTCTCAACCCGTTTGAGGGTATCGAACGGATGCGCCCCGTCCACATAACGTCGTTTGGCGTAGCGGTCACGATTCAAGGCGTTCTTCGCAAACCCCGTGCCCAACCACCACGCGGGCCCCTGAGTACGGAACCACGGCTGCTGCGCCATCGGCTGCAGGGGCTGGTCGTGGGCAATCTCCATCTCGGTGGTCACGGCGGCCAGACCGAACCGCTTGCCCAGCCACGGGGCCACAATATCGCCACCCTCTACCGAGGCCAAACCCGCCGAAACCGCCAGCTTGCCCAGATCGACCTCGGATGACATCGCCGTATGCGCCCGCGCGTCAAAGCCCAGCAGGCGGATATAGTTGGCTATGACCACCGCGTTTTCGGTCGCCAGCAGGCAGGCCCGGTGATCCTGCGCGTCAGTGATCCAGTCCGCGCCGGGCTCGTCCGGATCGGGGTCACGATTGTGTTCATAAAGAAAGACGATGGCATGGCGGTGCGTGCCCATCGGCCGGGGCGCGGCTTCCATACTTTCCTTGAGGTCTGCCATGATCAGGTCGATGCCGGAGGCCAGCGTCTTGGTCTGCCGCGTTTTCAGCGCATGGGCCAGCCGTTCAATATCAGGATTGCGGCGGGGTCCGGACAGCATCGCCTCGGGCGGCAGCGGGCCGCACCCCATCATCGAAGCATCGTTGAAATAGCCAAATGCCTTCAAGTGGTTGGCGCGCTCCGCCGGATCGGCTGGAATCTCCGAGGCCACCGGGTTCACGAACCCGTCACGGATGGTGTCCATCATCGCCTGAAATTCACCCATCGCGTTGACGATGCTTGCGGGCTGATCGGGGCGATGAAAGCTTAGCGTTTGCATCGGCTTCACCACAGACAAGTCAGGCATGGATGCCTGCCGGGCCAACCGCTCCAGCGGGTACTTACCCATATGAACCGGCCGGTTCTTGTCCGAGAAAAAGCGGATTCCCATTGCGTGCCTCCTTATCATCAGTGTCACCTAATGTGCACTGGACCGCAAATCCATTCATGACTAGTCATAGATGGTATGAGCAAAACTGATTTCACCGATCTGGACGGCAAGGTTCTGCGGACCTTCCTGATTATCCTCGAGGAAAGCTCGGTCTCGAAAGCCGCCGATCGTCTGGGGGTGACGCAATCGGCGATCAGCCACACGCTGGCCAAGCTGCGGCAGGTGCTGGGTGATCCGCTGTTCGTACGCTCGGGTCAGGGTCTGACGCCGACCGAACGCGCCCTGGCATTAAAAGAGCCAGTTCAACAAGTGCTGGACGGAATGCGCGCGCTGACCGATGATCGCCCGTTCGATCCGCTGGCCGAAGAGATCAGCGTCCAGATCGCCACCAACGACATGCCGCGCGAGTTGATCTTTCCGCCGCTGCTGCGCGCGTTGCGGGCCGAGGGCGTCCGGTTGCGGCTGGGGTTCATTCCCTCGGGCGTCCCCGATCCGAACCTGCTGCGCAGTGATCGGTGCCAATTGATGCTGAGCCCTCTTCCCCCTGATGGGCCGGATATCTTCCAGAAACGCGTGCTGTTCAGCCCGTTGATGATCTTCTACGACGCCACGCGGCGCAATCCGCCGGACAGTTGGCAAAGCTATTGTGAAACCGAACATGTCGAGGTGCGCTTCGCCGACGGGCGCAGTTCCCGAGCAGTGATGCGAGGTGTGGATCAGACCCAGATCCGGCCGCCTACCGTCACCCTGCCGCATTTCAATGCCATCCCGCCCTTTGTGAAGGGCAGCGATCTGATCTCAACCGACACGCTGCTGATGAAACAGGGCCCGTTGGCCGCGCTGGATTGCGCGCCGCTGCCATTCGAGTGCAAGCCGGTTTCGATCTACATGGTCTGGCACCAGCGTTCGACCAACGATCCTGCCCATCGCTGGCTTCGCGACCGGATCGAGGTCGTGGCCGCAGCGTTGCAGGGCTAAGCCGCCGCAATCAGAACCGCGCCTTGACGAAATGGGTCAACGCCGCACCGGTTTCGAAATAGGCATGGCGCAGGCCGGTCCAGCTTTCGTGGTATTCGGGAACCGCCGGAACGGGCAGCAGTGACGGATCACCCTGCAGCAGGCTTTCTGCGGCAAGCCGACCAAATACGGTGCCGGGACCGATACCACGCCCGGAATACCCATGCACCGACAGGGCGTTGGGACCGATCTGCGTAATCTTGGGAATATGGTCCGAGGTCATGGCGATCCGCCCGTGCCACCCTTCGATCAGCGGCTGGTCGGCCAATTGCGGGAAAAGCTCGGCCAGTTTGCGCCTGATCCAGGCGGTGTGGGCGGCGCGGCCCGCCTGCCCCAGATCACCCATCGCACCGATGATCAGGCGCCCCTCGGCGTCCATCCGGAACGAGGTCATAATCAGGCCAGTATCCCAGCACCCCTCTCCGCCCGGCAAAACACTTGTACGCAGATTGTCCGACAGAGGGGCGGTCGAGAACTGGAAATAGTAGACCGGCACATATTCGGGGGCCGTGGCCTGCAGCCCCTGATGATACGCATTGGTGGCCTGGACCACCGATTTCGCACGCACCGTGCCCCGAGGGGTTTTCAGCATCCAAACACCACCGCTGTGGTGCATGGATTGCACCGGGTTTTGGGTCGCGATATGCGCCCCCGCTTCGGCGGCTGCGCGGGCAAGGCCCCGGACATAGCTGAGCGGCTGGATCGTTCCCGCACGTGGATCGTACAAAGCACCCTGAAACGCGGCGCTGCCGGTGCGCTGCGCTGTTTGGTCGGCGGATACTAATTCAACCGGAGCACCCGTGGCGGATAACTGCGTGTATCTCGCCTGCAGGTCCCGCAACCCTTTGGCCGAATGCGCGCAATGCAGGGTTCCGTTCCGCACCGGTTCGCAGTTGATGTCATGCTGTTCGACCAGATCAAACACATCACCCGGTGCAGCAGCCAGCAGATCGATTAGGCGATCCCCGGCCTCGTCCCCTAGATGCTGGCGAATTTCGTCGGGTGGCAACCACAACCCGGCATTCGCAAGCCCGACATTGCGGCCCGAGCCGCCGTGACCGATTTCCTGCGCCTCGAGCAGGCACACCGACGCCCCCGCCTGCGCCGCCGTCAGCGCGGCGGAACAGCCTGTATAGCCCCCACCGATCACCGCCAGATCAACGGTCATATCACTGGTCAGGGGATGACTTTCGACATGCTCGCGGCAAGTCTTCAGCCAGAGGGACTTATCATGGTCACTCACGCGAGACTCCTTGAATTTGCGGGGATCATCGGGGCTGGATCAGCCGGTTGCAAGCACCCTTTGATCATCCCGACCCATGGCGATCAGGAAAGACTGCGCGTCCTGCTGCGCCTGGAACGCCGCCTTGTCGGACATGCTGCGCCAGTTGGCCAGAACCAGCGATTGCGCCACAGCCCCACCCAGCGTCGCACCGGGGCCGGTCACTATAAACAGATCAGGAGCAAATTCACGCGCGGCGGTTTGAATCGCGCGGGTAAAGTCATAGGCCTCGGTCACCTGATGGCCCAGCGTATAATCCCAAAGCGCCTGCGTGTCCGTCGCACCCGGCCACCATACTTTGCCACGTCCGTCGATCAGGGGGCGTTCGGGTTGGCCAAACATCTCGGCCCTCAGCCGGGCGCGCCCTTCGGCGGCAACGGAGGCTTGCAACGCGGTGTGAAAGGCCGCGTGATTGGGAAGCCGCATCGGGAAACGGTCCTGAATTGTCGGGTGTGCGGCTTCAAACGCTTTGAGTCCGGCCTCATTGCCCGCAAGAACCAACATCCCGCCCAGATCAATGGACAGTGCCAGATCACACCCATCAGACGCGTCGATCTGCGCCACATCCGCCAACAATTCAGCCTTGCGGGCAGCATCGTTTTCCCAGCTTTCATCCACGAACGGATAGACCAATTGGCCACCGATCAGCTGTTCTTGCATCAGCGTGCCCATGGTGTTCACCACCCGGAACCCATCTTGCGGTGACAGGGCGCCACCTGCGGCCAGCGTAATGTACCATCCCATCGAATTGCCGGTGACGGCGACGACATCGATATCCTCTGCCACGGCCTGAGCGTCGGCCAACGAGGCCGCATAGATCAAGGGTGAGGCCACATCACCGCGGGAATACTTGCTGACCGTAAAGCCGCTGGCATCATCCAGCGCGATCACGGCCTCCTGCCCTGACTCGGTGCGGATGGCGTCGAAACTACGAAACAGGTCCATCCGCTGCGCGTGATGACGATGCAGATAGCCCAGCTCGGGTTTGTTATAGGTGCCCCGCCCGGGGCAGATCACAACAGCAGTGCGGGTCATGGGCGGCCTCCGGTCAAAGCTAGCGCGGCAGCAACAATGCCGTCTTTCGACGGCAGCGGTGCGGCATAGGCCGGGCCGGTGGCGATAAAACAATCCTCCGCCGCAACGCGGGCGGTAGGGGTATCGGGGCTTTCCTCGGTAAAGAACGTCATCAGCGCCTCGGACTGGCTGCCGGTGCGGCGGCATTCGTCCACAACCAGAACATGCGCGCAGGGTTTGGTGGCCTCGCGCAGAGCTCCGACCGGCAGCGGCGCGAGCCAACGCATGTCGATGATCCGGGTCGTCACGCCGGCGGCCTCAAGCTCGAGCAAGGCCTGTTTCGACAGGTAGTGCCCATTGCCATAGGTCACGATGGCCAGATCGGTGCCATCCCCATGCACGCCCACCTCGCCCAACGCAATGCGTTGATCGGGTGAGGGATAGGTGGTCATCCACCCGCCATCCTGCGCCTCGTGCAGGTCTCGCATCGGGTAGAGGGCAATGGGTTCCAGGAACACCACCACGCGCTGCTCTTCCCGCGCCAAACGCACACATTCGCGCATCATCTGCGCTGCGTCCGACCCGCTGGAGGGGCAGGCGATGATCACACCCGGAATGTCCCGCAACACCGCCAGAGAGTTGTCGTTGTGGAAATGCCCGCCGAACCCTTTCTGATAGCCTAACCCCGCAATCCGCAGCACCATCGGGTTGGTGAACTGACCGTTCGAGAAAAACGGCAGGGTCGCGGCCTCGCCCCGGATCTGATCCTCGGCATTGTGCAAATATGCGAGGAACTGGATTTCCGGGATCGGGATGAAGCCGTTATGCCCCATGCCAATCGCCAGCCCCAGAATCGACTGTTCGTCCAGCAATGTGTCGATCACCCGATCTGGCCCGAACCGTTGCTGTAGTTTCTGGGTCACGCCATAGACGCCCCCTTTGCGGCCCACGTCTTCACCCATACTAACGATCTCACCATGTTCCAGCATCAGATCGGTTAGCGCCCAGTTGATGAGGCGGCTCATGGGCTGAGGGTCTTCCATCGCGCGCATGTCCCCGCCAAAGGCCTTGGCCCGCGCCTCGGCGCTGGGGCCGTTGGTGGGTTTGCAGGGGCGTTTGGGAGGGATCAGACTGGCCATCACCTCAGCGGCAGTGGCCAAATGCGGGCGGGTTGCCGCCTCGACCGCGATACGATCGGTACGGGCGCAGGTATCTTCGTAGATTTTCAGAGCTTCAGTTGGCGACAACGCACCTGCCTGATCCAACAAACGCACAGAGTGTAGCAAGGGATCATTGGCCTCGTCAGCTTCGACCTCAGATTTCGACAGATATGTGGTCGGCACATCCGCGCCCGCATGACCGTAAAGGCGCACGGTTTTCAGATGCAGAAAGGCCGGTTTACGGCGGGTGCGCACATATTCGGCGGCCTCCTTTGCCACGGCATAAGTCTCATAAATGTCCAAGCCGTTGGCCTGAAAAAACTTAATACCGGGGCGATGTTCCATCGACGCCTGTATCCAGCCCTTCGGCGTTTTCACCGAGATGCCGATGCCATTGTCCTCGCACACAAACAGCAGCGGCAGCGGCGTCGATTGCACGCTGGTCCATCCGGCGGTGTTGATTGCGCCTTGCGCCGTGGAATGGTTGGCCGAAGCGTCGCCAAACGAGCACATCGCTATCCCGTCTTCGGGCAGCTCCCGATGCTCGGGGGCGTGCCGTCGGGCCGCGCCTAGACTATAGGCAGCGCCAACCGCCTTGGGCAAATGGCTGGCAATGGTCGAGGTCTGCGGTGGGATCATCAGCGCCTTGGAGCCAAGCACTTTGTGACGCCCGCCCGAAGTCGGATCTTCTTTGGAGCAGGCAAAACTAAGCAGCATATCCCAAGCGATCTGCTGGCCGGGAACCTGTTCGGCCCGAGCAATCTGAAACGCAGCATCGCGATAGTGGAGAAACGCAATATCGGTCGGGCGCAAGGCGTGCGCCACGGCCGCCATCCCCTCATGCCCGGATGAGCCGATGGTATAGAACCCTTGCCCTGCTTTCTGCATTGCTCGGCTGGTGCGGTCTAATGCCCGGCTAAGCACCTGAGATCGAAACAGCGATACCGCATCCGAGTTACTAAGGCTCGGTCGAGGTGCCGAGCCTTCGGGAAAGTCACCTTTCGCGACCCGGTTCAGGAAGTTTTCGTGAACGATCTGAGCGCGATCCATGGCCTGTTCCCTGGTCTTTCAACTTGTTAGATGGGCGATTTCGTCATGGATAGCACGCGGGTTCTTACCCGGTCACCCAAAAGAAAAGCCTGTATGTGTATCGGGCTGGTGCACGGCAAATGCCAGTGATATTCCATCCGAAAGGTATGAGGATTTGTAATATGATTGCCCCGCGTCGGTTCTTGCCCTCGATCCCATCTTTGCTGGCACTTGAGGCCGTTGATCGCCTCGGCAGCGCCTCCGCGGCAGCAGACGAGCTGTCCCTGACGCAAAGTGCGATCAGCCGACAGCTGAAGTCGATGGAAGAGCAACTGGGCGTGGACCTGATCCAGCGCAGCCAGATGCGGCTGCACCTGACACCCGCGGCGCAAGAATACGTGCAGGTCGCGCGCACCGCACTGACCCAACTGGCGCAGGCATCGCTGAAGTTAAAAGCCAACCCGACCGGAGGGTCGCTGAACCTGTCGATCCTGCCCGCCTTCGGTATGCACTGGCTGGCCCCGCGCCTACAGGATTTCGCGCGCAGCCACCCGGAGGTTACGGTGAACCTGAACACGCGGCTTCGGCCGTTCGACTTTGACACCGAACACTTCGACGCTGCCATACATTTTGGCCAGCGTGACTGGGCTGGCGTCAACTATCTGCGCATAATGCGTGAAGATGTTCTGCCAGTATGCGCGCCCGATCTGCTGCCCGACAACGCGGAAGACATCGGATGGCTGACTGACGCCCCTTTGCTGCACCTCGAAACGCGCCCCGATGCCTGGGAGCAGTGGTTTACTGCACAAGGGCGCGAGGTTACCGGAATTCGCGGGATGTTGTTCGACCAGTTCTCGACCATGGGGCAGGCCACAATTCACGGACTGGGCGTTGCATTGCTGCCCAGCTATCTGGTCGAGGCCGACCTGAAGGCGGGACGGCTGGTGCAGGCCTGGCGCGGTCCGGGGGTGAGCCTTGGGGATTTCTACCTAGTCTGGCCGCAATCCCGCGCGGAATCCGAACCGCTCAGGTCGTTTCGCCTTTGGCTGCAAAGTCAGATCACACAAACGCCACATCTGTAAGAAAGTGATCGAGCGCACAGTGCGCGGCCTTCGGCCTGGCCCAACGGGAGGAGATGTTTCGCCAGAAACGTCGACGACGGGCCGGAGACTTACAGGTTCGGTTAGGTGTCTATTGACCGAGCGATGAGTTCCTTCATGATCTCATTAGTACCGCCATAGATCATCTGCACGCGCGCATCCGCGTAAAGGCGGGCGATCGGGTATTCCATCATGAACCCGTAACCGCCAAACAATTGCAGGCATTCATGCATGACTTCGTTCTGAACTTCCGAACCCCAGTATTTCACCATCGAGGCCGTGGCAGCATCCAACGTACCTGCCTCAAGCCGCGCGATGCAGTCATTGACGAAACTGCGCAGGACCTCGGCCTTGGTTTTGCACTCGGCCAGTTTAAAGCGGGTATTCTGGAAATCCATCACCCGTTGGCCGAACGCCTTACGCTCTTGCGTGTACTTCACCGTTTCAGAGATGGCGAAGTCGATTGCGCCCAGCGCGCCGATGCCGATGGTCAGACGCTCCCACGGCAACTGTTTCATCATCTGATAGAAACCCTGGCCCTCTTCCGGGCCCAGAAGATTGGTCATCGGCACCTTGACGTCTTCAAAAAACAACTCGGCCGTGTCATTGGCCTTCATGCCCAACTTCTTCAGGTTCCGCCCCTTGCGGAAACCCTCCGCGCCTTCGGTTTCAACAGCAATCAGAGAGACACCCTTCGAGCCCTGTGACTTGTCGGTCTTGCAGGCCACAAGGATCAGGTCTGCCGATTGTCCATTGGTGATGAAAATCTTGGACCCGTTCAGCCGATAGGAGTTGCCATCCTTATCCGCGGTCGTTCGAATGGATTGCACGTCCGAACCGGTGCTGGGTTCGGTCATGGCAAGTGCGCCCACCATCTCGCCCGAGGCCAGAAGCGGCAGCCATTTCTGCTTCTGATCTTCACTGCCATAGGTGCTGATGTAGTGAACGACGATGCTCTGGATTGCATACCCCCAGCCAGAATCTCCTCGCGATGCCTGCGCATACAGCGTCACCGCATCAAAGCCGATGCCGCCCCCAACCCCGCCATAGGCTTCAGGGATCGCACCCGCCATCAACCCCATTTCGCCCGCCTTGCGCCACATGTCCCGATCGACGACACCGTTTTCATTCCAGCGGTCGAGATTGGGAACCAGTTCGTCCCCCATGAACCGATCCGCCATTTCGGCAAACATCTGATGTTCATCGGTCGCCCAACCGGCGGTGGTGGTAAAAAGCGGCATACGATGTCCTCCCCTTGCCTATGCCCCATCAGCCTAGCTTTGGAAGTTTCTCAATCCAATCCGCTGGCAAGACATGCAACGCAACGTCGTTTTCACGATCGGGTGCCGTTCACTCCAGTGCGTTGTCCACAAGAATCTGCGCGGCAGCCTTGGCGCCCTGTGCCGGATTGCAAGACTTCAGAAACACCGCTGAGACAATCGCACCCTCCTGCAACAGTACGATCTGACAGGCCAGGTGTTCCGGATCGCGCGCACCTGCCTGACGGGCAAGGTCGGTGAAATGATCCAGCAAGATCTGCTTGTGTTCCGCCGACTGTTTGTGGATCGGATGATCGCCTTCCTGAAACTCCGCCCCGGCCTTGATGAACATGCAGCCGCGATAGTCTTCTTCACTGAACCACTCGCCCAGCGCATCGAAACTAGCGATCAACTGCCCGGCGGGGGTATCCGACAACTCACTGATACGGCGCAGGAAATCTTCGCGAAAGCTCTCGTCCCGCAACTGCAGCGCGGCAAGTATCAGATCCTCTTTGGTGCGGAAATGCTTGTACATCGAGGTCTTGGAGACGCCCGTCTCAACCACCAGCTTGTCCATTCCGGTGGCGTGAAAGCCATCACGGTAGAAAACCTGCAGGGCCTTGCGGACCAGTTCGTCTCTTTTGTTAGGGCGCATGGGCAAGCTCCTGGCTGTACAGATCAGTACATAATGGCCGAGCGCTGAAATCACAACTGTCGAGAGAGCTCTGGGCAGTTGCAAAATAAGACTTGCAAAAGTTTACCGATCAGTACACATTGAACCAAGATGTACCGATCTGTTAACTTTGGAGCGATCAAATGAGACGCCATGCCAGCCTTTTCTCCCCCCAGTACGTCCCCGTTCTTTTGACATTGGCGCTGATTGCCGCTGCCCTGACATGAAAGACCATGCCATGAGCCGCCCTCCTCTGCCGCCTTTCACGTTGGAAAGCGCCACGCAAAAGGTCCGCATGGCCGAAAACGCGTGGAACAGCCGTGATGCGGATGTAGTCACGCCGGCCTACACCGATGACAGTCAGTGGCGGAACCGGTCAGAGTTCCTTAGCGGTCACGAAGCAATCCACGCCTTTTTGACACGCAAGTGGAACAAGGAGCTGGACTACCGGCTGATCAAGGAACTATGGGCATTTTCCGGCAACAGAATTGCTGTCCGATACGCGTATGAATGGCGCGACGACAGCGGTCAGTGGTTCCGATCATATGGCAACGAAAACTGGGAGTTTGCCGAAGATGGTCGAATGGCCAAGCGACATGCCTCGTTGAACGACTTACCTATTTCCGAGGATGGTCGCCTGTTTCACTGGCCCCAAGGCCCCCGCCCTGACGATCATCCCGGTCTGTCTGACCTGAGATTGTGAGAGGATAGATCATGCCGCGCGCCTTTTCCGAACTGACGTTCACCCCTGCCGTTCGAGCACATCAGGAGAGGATGGGCTCGGCCGGGACCTACGCCAAGTTCATCGAAGGCGGCCCGCAGCAGGGGCACCAGATCGGATCGGCCGAAAAGGCGTTCATTCAAGCGCGCGACGGGTTTTACCAATCCACCGTTTCCGAAAGTGGATGGCCCTATGTCCAATACCGCGGCGGGCCGATCGGTTTCCTCAAGGTACTAGGCCCGCAAACCATCGGTTACGCCGATTTTTCCGGCAACAAACAGTATATCTCGCGCGGGAACCTCGACGGGAATGACCGGATCGCATTGATCCTGATGGACTATGCCAACCAACGGCGCCTCAAGATACTGGGCCGTGTAGAGTTTACTGAGGGTGAGGCCGCAGCGGCCAGCCTGTACCCCGAAGGCGCCGAAGCCCCAGCCGAACGCGCCGTGATCATTCGGGTCGAGGCGCTGGACTGGAACTGCCCGCGCCATATCACACCACGATTTACCGAGGCAGAGCTGCGCCCGCATCTGAACGCTCTTGGGCAGCAGCTGGCGCAGCTTCAGGCCGAGAACGAAAAACTGAAACAGCAATTGGCCCAGCGGTCCTGACACGCGGACCTGACTGGTCACTCCAGACAGAAGGAGCCCCAAACATGCTGCGATCTGCGCTGAACTTTGTCAGCCTTTTTGTGATTGGCGCTTTGCTGTTGATCATGGCCGTGGCGCTGGCTTTTTTCGCCTCACCGGAATCTGTGCGTAGTACTCCGCCTGCTATCTACGATTCCCGTTTGTTGGATCAGCTCTTGGACCGCTGACCTTCGCCCCCAGAAATCTCGAAGAAATCTGCTATGGCCCCTTGACCTTCCCGTGACTGGAACCCCCATTTGGAGGGGAAAGTTCCTTACAGGATGAGTCGGATGGCAACGCCGCAGACAACTCAGTTGAAAATTACGGGCATGGGATGCGCGTCTTGCGTGGGGCGGGTGGAAACCGCGCTGCGCGATGTGCCGGGCGTGTCCGACGCCTCGGTCAATTTCGCAACCGAAACCGCCCAGGTCACCTATGACGGTCAGATTGGCGCCGTGACCGAGGCGCTGGGCCGCGCGGGCTACCCTGCTGCGACGCGGCAAACGGTACTGAAGATCGGCGGCATGAATTGTGCGTCATGCGTGTCACGGATCGAGCGCGCCCTGACCGCCGATCCGGCTGTGGTCGAAGCGCAGGTCAATCTGGCCACGGAAAGTGCCACGGTCACATATATTGAAGGCGCGATCGATCCGCAGGCGTTGGCGAATCTGTCCGAGGATGCCGGATATCCGGCGCGCGTGGCGGAAACAGCCGAAACACCAGCCGATCAGGCAAAAACCGAAGAAGCCCATGCTCTTACCAAAGCGACAGTATTCGCCGCAGTACTGGCTTTGCCTGTTTTCGTGCTGGAAATGGGCGGGCACTTGATCCCGGCGTTTCACCACTGGGTCCACGCCACTATCGGTATACAGAACAGCCACCTCATTCAGTTCGCGCTGACCTCGGTGCTGTTGCTGGGCCCGGGGCGGGTTTTCTACGCAAAAGGCATCCCCTCACTGCTTCGCAGATCACCTGATATGAACGCGCTTGTGGCTTTGGGTACGGGCGCGGCCTATCTGTTTTCGGTCACGGCGACCTTTGCGCCTCAGCTCCTGCCGCAAGGCAGCGCCAATGTGTATTTCGAGGCCGCCTCGGTCATCGTGGTCCTCATCCTGCTGGGACGGGTGATGGAGGCACGCGCCAAGGGCCGCACCGGCGCCGCCATCCGCAAGCTGGTGGGGCTGCAGCCAAAAACTGCACGGGTTGAAATGGACGGCACCTTCGTCGATCGCCCGATTGCCGAGATCACGGTGGGGGATATCCTGCAAATCCGCCCCGGAGAGCGGGTTCCGGTGGACGGAGACGTGCTGGACGGAACCTCTTACGTCGATGAAAGCATGATTACCGGCGAACCCGTTCCCGTTGGCAAAGCTCCCACTGATCAAGTCGTCGGCGGTACGGTCAACGGCACCGGTGCGTTGCGGGTCTGCGCTACGCGAGTTGGGGCTGACACCGTTCTGGCACAGGTCATCCGAATGGTCGAGCAGGCGCAAGGGGCGAAACTACCGATTCAGGGGTTGGTGGATAGGATTACCGCCTGGTTCGTGCCGGTGGTCATTACCGTCGCTCTGCTGACTATCGCGGTCTGGCTGATCTTTGGCCCGGCACCGGCCTTGCCGATGGCGTTGGTCACAGGTGTCTCAGTCCTGATCATTGCCTGCCCCTGCGCTATGGGTCTGGCAACGCCAACCTCGATTATGGTGGGCACCGGACGCGCGGCAGAACTGGGCGTTTTGTTCCGCAAGGGTGATGCGCTCCAGCAGTTGCAACAGGCCAAGGTGATCGCGCTGGACAAGACTGGCACTCTGACATTGGGGCGGCCTGAACTAGAAAACGTAACCTCTGTAAACGGCTTTGACCGCGACACCGTTCTGCGCCTGGCAGCAGCGGTCGAGGCACAATCCGAACACCCCATCGCCACCGCAATCACCCGCGCTGGCCCCGCAGATCTGCCATCGCCTTCGGGATTCAAGTCACTGACCGGGCTGGGTGTTCAGGCAATGGTCGAAGGGCGCAACATCCTGATCGGGTCCCCTCGCCTTATGGCACAGCACGATGTCGATCTGGCTGACCTGACTGCCGAAGCCGACCAGCGCGCCAGCGAAGGGGCCACACCGCTGTTCGTCGCAATCGACGGACAGGCTGCGGCGCTGCTTGCTGTCTCGGACCCGGTCAAACCCGGTACGCGACAAGCACTAAAACGGCTACACGCAATGGGCCTGACACTGGCGATGGTAACCGGGGACAATGCCCGCACCGCGCAGGCTCTGGCTGACCGACTTGGCATCGACCATGTCACGGCCGAGGTTCTGCCGGATGGCAAGCTGGCCGCAATCACCGCATTGCGCGAGCAGTTCGGCACGCTGGCTTTTGTCGGGGATGGCATCAACGACGCCCCGGCGCTGGCGGCGGCAGATATCGGCGTGGCCATTGGCACCGGCACCGACGTGGCCATTGAAACAGCGGATGTGGTGTTGATGTCCGGCGATCTGCGCGGTGTGGCGAACGCCGTTGAGATCAGCCGCCGCACCATGCGCAACATCCGCCAGAACCTCGGCTGGGCGTTTGGCTATAACATCCTGCTGATCCCGGTGGCCGCCGGGGCACTGTATCCGTTCAGCGGGCACCTTCTGTCCCCTGCCCTGGCTGCCGGGGCGATGGCCTTGTCCAGCGTCTTTGTCGTCTCGAACGCGCTGCGCCTGCGCCGCGTGCGTGCAAGCCTTCCTGAGGCTGCGCAAAGTCACAAAACGCAAGAGGTCACGCCATGAATATCGGAGACGTCGCCACCAAGACCGGCCTGCCCGCCAAGACGATCCGGTATTATGAGGATATCGGCCTGATCAAACCGATGCGCGACGATAACGGTTATCGCCGTTTTCGCTCGCAGGACGTTCACAAGCTGAACTTTCTGGGCCGCGCCCGCGCCTTGGGCTTCACCATCGAGGATTGCCGCACCCTTATGGCTCTGTACGAAGATGAGACCCGCGCCAGCGCCGATGTCAAAAAGGTTGCCCGGGCGCATCTGGTGCAGATCGAGACCAAGATTGCGGACCTCAACGCGATGCGCGACACGCTGGGTCATCTGATCGACGCCTGCGCCGGGGATGACCGTCCCGATTGCCCGATCCTACAGGATTTGGGCGGCAAGCTCTGACGCGGGGTTGCTCTTTGGGCGCAGCTTTGCTTTGTCTCTGCTCAACACTCCGGCCTGCCGAACAAAATGGGACCGGACAGCAGAGAGGATCACCAAATGGCAAAAGTTGCGTTTCTGGGCCTGGGCGTCATGGGCTATCCAATGGCAGGCCACCTGCAGGCGGCCGGTCATGAGGTAACCGTCTACAATCGCACCGCCGCAAAGGCGGAGGCGTGGGTTGCGCAACACGGCGGCACGATGGCATCCACGCCGAGAGAGGCCGCGCAGGGTGCTGAATTCGTGATGGCCTGCGTCGGCAACGATGACGATCTGCGGATGGTTTGCACCGGCGCAGATGGCGCATTCCACGGCATGGCCAAAGGGGCCGTATTCGTCGACCACACCACAGTTTCAGCCAAGGTGACGCGTGAGCTTTGTGCAGCCGGTCAGGCGCAGGGTATCGCGTTCGTGGACGCTCCGATCTCAGGCGGTCAGGCAGGGGCCGAGAATGGCGTTCTGTCAATCATGTGTGGCGGTGATCAAGCGGCCTATGATGCGGCCGAGCCAATCATGCAGGTCTACTCAAAAATCTGCCGCAGGATCGGTGATAGCGGCGCGGGGCAGATGACCAAGATGTGCAACCAAATAGCCATTGCCGGGCTGGTTCAGGGCCTCAGCGAAGCCCTGCATTTTGCCGAGAAAGCCGGGCTCGACGGACGCTCGGTCGTTGAGGTGATCAGCCAGGGTGCGGCGGGCAGCTGGCAGATGGCGAACCGGTATGAGACTATGCTGGACGATCACTTCGATCACGGCTTTGCGGTGGACTGGATGCGCAAGGATCTGGGAATCTGCCTTGAGACGGCCAACGAGACCGGGGCATCTTTGCCCGTAACCGCACTGGTCGATCAGTTCTATAAGGATGTGCAGAAACTGGGCGGAAACCGGTGGGATACGTCTTCGTTGATCAAGCGTTTGCGCGCATTGGACTGATGGAAAAAGGGGGCTGTCTGCCCCCTCTTGGCCCGGTGGGCCAATTCACCCCCGAAGGTATTTTTAGCCAGATGAAGAGGCTCCCGATGACGAAGGGACTGGAAATCGTATGAGCGGCATGACGGAATTCTGGGCAATTGCCCTGCGCACCTATTGGGGGCTGGACGCCAAATTGGAGCGTCTGGATGGCGAATACGACCTG
This sequence comes from Ruegeria sp. ABF4_144, assembly GCF_056160045.1. Classification (NCBI taxonomy): domain Bacteria; kingdom Pseudomonadati; phylum Pseudomonadota; class Alphaproteobacteria; order Rhodobacterales; family Roseobacteraceae; genus Ruegeria; species Ruegeria sp. ABF4_144. The sequence goes on along the minus strand of NZ_JBSWWK010000001.1, from coordinate 380,407 downwards.
AACTTTATGGTCCGGGCGACGAACGGTCAGGATTACGTGCTGAAGGTCATGCGCGCGGGGTGTGAAGCCGAATTCGTGGACCTGCAAGTCAAGGCTCTGGCCCATATCGCAAGCGAGGCACCCGGTCTGCCCTTCCCTCAGGTGTTCCCGGATCTGAACGGGGCGTTGCTGCCCGAGATTGCCGATCAGCAAGGAGAAATGCGGCTGGCTTGGTTGCTCGAATGCCTGCCGGGGCAGTGCTATGCCAAAACAGCACCCAAATCCGAGGAGTTGATCCTGAAGCTGGGCCGCGTTCTGGGGGCGACGGACAAGGCGCTGGAGCGGTTCTCGCATGACGGTTTGCACCGGGCAGACTTCAAATGGGATCTGACGCAGGCAGGCTGGATCGCCGATCAGTTGGATGCGATTGCGGATCCCGTACGCCGTGGGTTGCTGTCCGAGATTTGCGGCGCGTTCGATGCGATCTCTGGTCAATTGTCAGGCTTGCCCAAGCAGGCCATCCACAACGACGCGAACGATTACAACATTCTGGTCGAGGGCGAGCTGGGTCAACGCCAGAGCGTCTCGGGCTTGATTGATCTGGGCGACATGTGCGCGGCGCCGCGCACATGTGATCTGGCAATTGCGGGCGCCTATATCGTTTTGGACCACCCCAAACCTGAACGCGCTTTGGCGGCGCTGGTCCGTGGCTATCACGCGGCCAACCGGTTGCGCGCGGATGAGGTCGATCTGATCTGGCCGTTGCTGCGGATGCGATTGGCGGTATCCGTCGTGAATTCGACTTTGATGGCGGCTGAAAACCCGGATGATCCTTACGTGACCATCAGTCAGGCCCCGGCCTGGCGGTTCCTTGAGAATGCAGACGTGAATGGCGGCCTGATGTCTGCCCGGCTGCGCACCGCCTGTGGCCTGCCGGTCACCGATGGGGCCGAACGCATCCACGCGTACCTGTCCGAACATCGCGGCCAGTTCGCCCAGATGTTCGAGCAAGACCTGAGCGATGCGCCGATGGGCTCACTGTCGGTTGAAAACTCGACCTGGCCGCAGAACCCGTTCCACATGCCGCTGGAAGAGGCCGCCCGCGTGGGTGAGGAATTCGGCGAGGGGCTGTGGCTGGGCTATTACAACGAACCCCGCCTGATCTATGCCGAACCCGGGTTCCGCAAGGGGCCTTGGAAGGCCTCGGACCGGCGCACGGTGCATCTGGCGGTGGACGTGTTTGCGTCTGCGGGCGCAGTTCTGCACGCACCGATGAGCGGCCGAGTTGAGGCGATCGAGAACCGGGACGCGCATCTGGACTATGGCGGCGTGGTGATCCTGCACCACGAAACGCCCGAGGGTGATCCGTTCTATACGCTCTACGGCCATCTGGACCCCGAGGTCTGCGACCGGCTGAAACCGGGCGATCCGGTGGCGCAGGGCGCGGCCTTTGCGCGGCTGGGGGATGCCAGCCAGAATGGAGGCTGGGCGCCCCATGTGCATTTCCAACTGGCCCTAACCACGGACGGCATGCAAAACGACTGGCCCGGCGTCGGTGACCCGGATGAGATGGAGCTGTGGCACGCGGTTTGCCCCAACCCGGCGGCGTTGCTAAACCTGCCCGACGACAAGGTGTTCTACCAGCCGACCGATAAGCAGGCGATCCTGCAAGGACGGCACGATCATTTCGGCGGCAACCTCAGCCTGACCTACGATGATCCGGTCATGTTGGTGCGTGGGTGGAAGCACCACCTGTTCGACGAGTGGGGCCGCCCCTATCTGGACGCCTATAACAACGTCCCGCATGTGGGCCACGCGCACCCGCGCATTCAGACGGTGGCAGCGGATCAGTTGAAGCGGATGAACTCGAACACCCGCTATCTGCACCCGGCACAGACAGCCTTTGCCGACAAGGTACTGTCCAAGCTGCCCGATCATTTCGAGGTCTGTTTCTTCGTCAATTCCGGCACCGAGGCCAATGAGTTGGCCCTGCGACTGGCCCGCGCCCATACGGGGGCCAAGGGGATCGTGACGCCGGACCATGGTTATCACGGCAACACCAACGCGGCCGTTGCGATCTCGGCCTACAAGTTCAACAAGCCCGGCGGGATCGGTCAGGCCGATTGGGTCGAACTGGTTGAAGTAGCCGACGACTATCGCGGCTCTTTCAAACGGGACGATCCTGATCGCGCCCGGAAATATGCAGATCTGGTTGATCCGGCGATTGCCGCCTTGCAGGACAAGGGCCAGGGCGTGGCCGGTTTCATCGCTGAGACATTCCCCTCGGTCGGTGGTCAGATCATTCCGCCCAAAGGCTACCTGCCTGCGGTTTATGAGAAAATCCGCGCCGCGGGCGGCATCTGCATCGCTGACGAAGTGCAGACCGGGCTGGGACGTCTGGGCGAATACTATTTCGGCTTTGAACACCAGGGCGCGCTGCCGGACATCGTTGTGATGGGCAAACCCATCGGCAATGGCCACCCGTTGGGTGTGCTGGTCACGACCAAGGAAATTGCCCGCAGTTTTGACAACGGGATCGAGTTCTTTTCGACCTTCGGCGGCTCGACCTTGTCTTGCCGGATCGGCAAAGAGGTGTTGGACATTGTCGATGACGAGGGTCTGCAGGACAACGCCCGGAACATGGGCGCACGCCTGATGGATGGCCTGCGCCAGATCGAGGCTGATTTCGGCTGCGTCGGTGACGTGCGCGGCATGGGCCTGTTTCTGGGTGTCGAACTTGTTAACCCCGACGGGTCAGAGGGCACCGAGATTTGCAAACACGTCAAGAACCGGATGCGCGATCATCGCATCCTGATCGGCAGCGAAGGGCCGAAGGACAACATCCTGAAAATCCGCCCGCCTTTGACCATCGAGGCCGAGGACGTGGACATGATCCTCTGGGCGCTGCGGGATGTACTGGCAGAGGTCGGCGACTATGCTCCTGCCCCGGCCTGTGATCATGATCACCACCACGCCGGGTGCGGGTGCTGCTGAAAAAAATAAACCCCGGCACAAGGGAGGCCGGGGTTTAACGCTTGCCTGCTGATTTAATGCAGCACGGCCGCGGGGGGTACGTGCCCGGTGGTTGGTATTGGAACAGCCGCTGTCATGCGACGCAGGGCCAGTCCCAGTTCTTCAGACAATGAGGCCAACGCAGGGGCGAAATCCGCCCGAACAATCAGTGAGGCCATCATCATCGCGTCTTCACGGTCCCCTTCCGAGGCCGCAGCAATCATCTGCGCAAAGCAGTTCTCATCTGCGCCCAGACAGGAACACCCCAGCCCGTGGCGGATCAGCGGGCGGCGTCCGTGATGCGCACATAACGAGCACAACTGGTCCAGAGTCATCATCGCAGCGCGACCGCATTCTGCGCCCAGCGCGATTTCAAAGTCACTGGCCGCGTCGGAACGCCCCTGCGCCCCGTCACCCCAGAGTCGCAAATACATCACGGCACCAGCCTCAACAGGGCTCAGGTCTGCAAGACGGCCAACGGCCGCCCCGCCGCGAGGGGGGCGCGTGCTCATTTTGTCAGAATCAGCTTACCAGCGCGCGTTATGCGCAGCGTATACAACTGGTCGCCCAGCTCGATATGGGCTAGGTTGCCACCCTTTGTCAGGTCTTCTGCCTTATGGGACGGCAGCATAGATACAGCGTAGGTTTGGCTGGAACTCGTGTTCTGCATATTCATCAGGACAACTCCAAGTGGTCTCAGGCGCAATGCCTTGATCTGTTCGCGTTTTCTTGATCTGGCTGGCCCAAAATGGGGTTGGCTGCTTACTTGCCTGTTAATCTGATTATTTTAGTCAGGTATGTCAAGCGCGTTCTGAAAAAACCTCCAAACCGACGTGATTGCGCCAAAAAATCAGGCGGGATAGGTCTTGTGAGAGTGTTGAAACAGGAGAGGCTGCCAATGAGTGCGACAATCATGTTCGATCTGGACGGGACGCTGGTGGACAGCCTCCCTGACATTGCGGCAGCAACCAACAGGATGCTGCAGGACAACGACGTCGCCGCCCTTCCGCGGGAACAGATTCGACAATTCGTCGGCAACGGCCTGCCCAAGCTGGTCGAACGTGTGATCCTGCATTGCGACTTGTCGATGGAAAATCATGCTGACCTGACCCAACAGACCTTGGCGCACTACAATGCCGCGTCCAGCGACCAAACTGTCGTCTATCCCGGCGTGGTACAGGCGCTGGAGCAACTGCGCGATATCGGCTGTGTTTTGGGTGTCTGCACCAACAAGCCCGAAGCCCCCGCACGTCACGTGCTTGAAGCGATGGATCTGGCGCATCATTTCGACGCCGTTCTCGGTGGCGACAGCCTGCACACACGCAAACCGGACCCGACCCACCTGCAGGCAAGCTTCGCCGCCGTGACTCCCGCCGGTCCGCACTTGTTTGTTGGCGACAGCGAGGTCGACGCTGAAACCGCCCAACGCGCGCAAGTGCCGTTTCTGCTTTTCACTGAAGGCTATCGCAAATCGCCGGTCGCCGAGATTCCACACGCGGCGAGTTACGACGATTCTTCAAAACTGCCGACGCTTGTCATACAGGTGCTGAATTCGCTTGAAGCGAACGCCTGACGGTAAATCTAGGGGAATCGGGACGGCGCCCGGCAGTTTGTTGAGGGGCCGGCCGAGGGGGTAAGAAGCCAGCCCCTCACAGGGGAAAAGTGGTATTGTCCGAAGTGATCCGTTCAATACGTTACAGTTAACGAATCTCCCCATATGCCGGTATTGGGGGTTTCCCGTAGGCCCATAAAAACCGTTGAAATTACGCGATTATTTTTTGTTTTTTTTCGCCCTGAATCGGGCTTCGAACGGGAATTTTCTTAGCCCCACGTTTCCAGGCAAGAAAATGACAAAGCAAACACCACTCTAACGCAGTCACAGCTAAGGGCTGCTGAGTCGTTGCGCACCCACAAGACCAAGCCATTAGGCCGATCAGCACACAGTTTTCGGTTAATCAGTCTTTGCCCGGCGCACTACCATTAGACCGTGACGCCTTGCAGGACCTGATCGCGTGAAAGCTCTGCCTTGAGGCCCGAAAGCAGGATCTCACCGCGGCGCAAGACGATGAACTGATCGGCGAGGTCGTAAGCAAAGTCGAAGTACTGCTCGACCAGAACGATGGCCATGTCACCCCGGGCCCGCAGATGGCGAATAACCTCTCCGATTTGCTGGATGATATTGGGCTGAATACCTTCGGTCGGCTCGTCCAGCAGCAAAAGGCGTGGTTTGGTGATAAGCGCGCGCGCAATAGCCAGTTGCTGCTGCTGCCCGCCTGACAAATCCCCGCCGCGCCGGCTCTGCATTTTCTTAAGCACCGGAAATAGATCGAAAATCTCATCCGGGATAAAGTGCTCGCTGGCGGGCAGACAGGCAAAACCTGTTTCAAGGTTCTCGCGCACGGTCAGCAGCGGGAAAATCTCGCGCCCCTGCGGGACACAGGCCACGCCTTTCCACGCCATTTTATGGGCAGGCAGGATGCCGAGTTCTTCGCCGTTCAGCGCCACCTTGCCGCCCGAACGCGGATGAGTGCCGGAAATGGCCTTGATCAGGCTGGTCTTGCCGACACCATTGGTGCCCATGACGCAGGTCACCTCGCCTTGCTCGGCCTCCATCGAGATACCGTAGAGGATTTGCGAATGCCCATAATGCAGGGTCAGATCGGTCAGTGTCAGCATTGCCTAGCGCCCCAGATAGACGTCGATGACGTCCTGATTTGATGTCACATGGTCCAGCGACCCCTCGGCCAGAACCGAGCCTTCGTGCAGCACCGTGACCTTGCAGTTCAGGCGGCGGACGAACTCCATGTCATGCTCGACGACCACAACGGCGCGGGTCTTGGCCGCCTGAACCAACAAGTCAGTAGTGTGTTCGCGTTCCTGCGGGGTCATACCGGCGGCTGGTTCGTCGACCAACAGCAGGCGCGGCTCTTGTGCCAGTAACATACCAATTTCGAGCCACTGTTTCTGCCCGTGGCTAAGCTCACCGGACTTGCGGGCCAGTTCGTCCTTCAGCCCTATCTCGGCGGCCAGTTCCTCAACCTTCTCTAGATCATTCGTCGAGGGACGATAGAGCAGCACGCCTAACCAGCCGCGTTTGTTCTTAAGCGCCATCAGCAGGTTTTCCTGCACGGTCTGATCTTCGAACACCGTGGGTTTCTGAAACTTCCGTCCGATGCCTGCTTGCGCGATCCTGGCCTCGCTCATGCTCAGCAGAGACACGGATTTCTCGCCCCAGATCACCCGGCCCTCATCAGGGCGGGTCTTACCTGTGACGATATCCATGAAGGTGGTCTTACCTGCCCCGTTCGGCCCGATCACCGCGCGCAGTTCGGCGCTCCCGATCTGAAAGGAGAGGTTGTTGATGGCACGGAACCCGTCAAAGGTGACCGAAACGCCGCTGACCTCTAGCAGAGTGCTCATTCGATGGCCTCCTTCTCACGCAGGGCACCGTCATCTGGCCCAAGGTTTGCGCCGTGACGATCCGGGTGGCGGCGATTGTTCCACAGATCGAACAAACCGCCGATCCCCTGGGGCGCGCACAGAGTGACCAGCACGAAAGACACGCCCAGCAGCACTTGCCACCAATCGACCCATTTGATCGTGTAGAACCCCAGCGGAATGTCCGGGGCTTGCCCGCCGGTGAACCACGTGCTGAGCAGACTGACAAAGGCCGCGCCGATGACGGCACCATACAGACGACCGCGCCCGCCGATGGCGACCCAGACGGCCAGATAGATCGAAGCGATGGGCGCCATTTCTTCAGGGTTGATAATGCCCGCCTGCGGATAATAGAGCGCGCCTGCGATGGCCGCGATACAGGCGGTCAGGGTAAAGACGGCCAGCTTGTAAACCTCGACCGAGTAACCAAGGAACCGTACTCGCGCCTCGTTATCGCGGATGCCCCGGATGACCGAGCCGAACTTGCCCGACACGATCCACGCCGCCAGCATGTAGCCCAGTCCCAAGGCCAAAGCCGAAGCCCACAGGAACCAGATCGACACCACATCTTGGGAAGCGGTGACCCCCGGCAAGTTCTGCAGGCCGGAGAGGCCGTTGTTGCCGCGCAATCCGCTGTCGTTCTGAAACAGGTACAATGCCAGCGCCAATGTCATGGCTTGGGTCAGGATCGACAGGTACACACCCGTCACCCGGCTGCGGAACGCCAGCCATCCGAAGATCAGCGCCAGAAAGCCCGGCACCAGCACGACTAGTGCCAGCTGCAGGAACAGGCTGTCCGAGAAGGCCCAGATCAACGGGAACTCGGATGATCCCACCACGCCGAAGATTTGCGTACCAATGGCGTCAACGACCTCGGCAGATGTTGGTGGGATGTCGGCTTGCGACAGCGACTCGACCACGATCAGGCGGGTGCGTTCGTACATCAGCCACATGCCGATCATGTAGCCGCCCAGCCCGAAAAAGGCGAAATGCCCCAGCGAGAGGATACCGGTGAAGCCCCAGACCAGATCCATCGCCACGGCGATCAGGCACAGGCACAGGGTCTTGCCCAGCGTTTTGACGAAACTGGTCGAGATCACACCGATCCCGAACCCTTCGGACAGGACGGTCACGCCTAGGGTGAACAGCGACAGGATGGCCAGAAAGACCAGCACGGATGGGTTCTTGGCGACAAAGCTACGTTCCATGGCTCAATCCCCCGCCGCGCGACCTTTGAGGGCGATGATCCCCCTTGGCCGGAACTGGATGAAAATGATGATAAAGATGATCATGTAGGTCTGTGCCGCGAGGGTGTTCGACGGGTTCATCCACTCGATCCCCTTCTGCAGGAAGCCGATCATGCCTGCACCAGCCAGCGCACCCCAGATGTTGCCGACACCGCCGACAACCACGGTCATGAAGCTTTGCACGATATAGTCGCTGCCCAGATCGGACGTCACCTTGGCGAACAGCCCAATCGCAACCCCGGCGATCCCGGCGATACCCGAGCCCAGCCCGAAGGTCAGCATGTTCACCCGCCCCGGATTGATGCCCATCGACCCGGCCATACGCGGGTTCTGCGTCACGGCGCGCATCTCAAGCCCCAGCCGTGTGCGTTTCATGATATACAGGAACAGCCCCAGAAAGATCATAGCCAGCACGAAGATCGCGATGCGGATATAGCTGATCGAGACAACATCGTTCAGCACCCATGCCCCGTCCAGCCAACCGGGCGCGGTCAGAGGCCGGGCCTGCGTGCCGAAGATGTTCTTGGCCAACTGCTGCAGGGCAATCGAGATACCGAAGGTCGCCAGCAGCGTCTCCAGCGGGCGCGCATACAGCCAACGGATCACCAGCCGCTCCATCGCGACGCCCATGGCGAAGGTGACCGCAAAAGCCATCGGGATGGCAACGATGATCGAAAGCGTATGGTCAGGGATGAATTGCTGCACCACGTAGCCTGTGTAGGCGCCCATCATGATGAACTCGCCATGGGCCATGTTGATCACGCCCATCACACCAAAGGTGATGGCAAGGCCGATCGCGGCAAGAAAATAGATTGAGGCCAGCGAGATTGCGTCCAGCGTCAGGTCGAGCGTCTGATTCAGTCCAACTTTCAGCTCGATCTGCTCCAGTGCCTTATCGGCAGCGGCGGTCACTTCAGGTGAGGGCTCCACGTAAGTTTCAAAGAACACATGCGCGCTCAACGCCGCCTCATTATCAGCCTGTGTGATTAGCGCGGGCACCGCTCCAGCCTCGGCAAGTGCCGCATAGGCCTGCGCACGGGACGCGTCGGAGTTCAACTGCGCCACCGGGACACCACCGACCCGGCCACCGTCGATATTGGCGGACAAAGCGGTGCGAATATCATTTGGTGAAACGTGCGGGGCGGCCAGATCACGCGCGACCAGCAGGTCGTATGCGTCGGCCTCGCTCAGCGCATCCGAGCCCGGCTCAAGTATGGTGGCGATGTTGGCGTCCGTCGGAACCTCGGCTGCGACCTGCCGATTGGTCACGACTAGAGGGTTCAACGCGGCGCGGACGTCAACGCCCAGATCATCCGACATGTCCTCAATCGCGGCCACACGCGCCGCTGTATCTTCGTCATAGCCGATGGTCAGCAGCCGCTCGAGCCGTTGTTTCTGCGCTTTCAGATCGGCATCGGGTTCTTCGTCGATCGAAGCCCGCAGGGGTTCCAGCAAGGCGCCATCGGGGTCACGCTGAATGGAACGCAGCGCTGCTGAACGCTTGGCGCGACTTGGGTCCATTAGCTGGAATTGCACCAGCGCGGTGCCGATCATCGCACGGATGCCGCTGTTGGGTTTCATCTGTTTCAGGTCGGCTTTCTCGAACGTACCGACGACCTCTCCGGTATCGAAATCGGTCAGCTCATACGACCGCCCTTCGGCCTTCTTGCCCGCAAAGAACTGACCATCCGCCTTGCGCATCCACATGTTCTTGGCGGCCCAGGTCTCAAGCATCACCTGCGCCTGTGGCAAACCGCTGGCCGCAATCGCATCAATCGCTGGTTTGATCGTCTTGCGCGAGCTTTTGGCGATGATCTCCTGATGCTCTTGAAGGATCGGTTGCAGACCACCCTCTTGCGCGTTGGCAGTCAGGCAGGCGCACAGTATTGCGAGGCCCGCAAGGAAAAGTCGTAACATGTGGAGAAACCCGAGTGTCTTGGGCAAGGCGGGCGCTTACACCCGCCTTGCGAGAGGATTAGTAGTTCGACAGGGTCTGAACGCAGCTCTCGGTCTCGGTGTTGTACATACCGCAACCCAGATTTTTCCAATCCGATTTCAGGACCGCTGATTCCGGCAGGAAATCAGTCCAGGCATCGCCAGGTACGACGTCGGTCTCGCTGATGATGTCGAACTGACCGTCTTCCTGAATCTCACCAATCAGAACCGGTTTCGCCAGGTGGTGGTTCGGCAGCATGACCGCCGTACCGCCGGTCAGGTTCGGGAATTCCTGCCCATACATCGCAGCGCGCACAGCATCGACTTCGGTCGAACCTGCCTCGGTCGCGGCGTTCACCCACATGTTGAAGCCGATATAGTGCGCCTCCATCGGGTCGTTAGTTACGCGCTCATCACCCATGGTGGCTTTCCATGTTTCGACAAATTCAGCGTTCGCATCGGTGTCAGCCGACTGGAAGTAGTTCCACGCCGCCAGGTGACCAACAAGGTTGGCTGTATCCAGACCGGACAGCTCTTCTTCTCCAACAGAGAAGGCCACGACCGGAATGTCGTCCGCCGAAACCCCTGCCGCAGCCAGCTCCTTGTAGAAACCGATGTTGGCATCACCATTGATGGTCGAGATCACGCCAACCTTCTTACCATCAGCACCCAGCGCAACGACGTCTGCGACAATTTTCGACCAGTCCGAATGGCCAAAGGGTGTGTAGTTAACGAAGATATCTTCGTCCGAGATGCCCTTACCCTTCAGGTAGCTTTCGAGGATGTTGTTGGTGGTACGCGGATAGACATAGTCGGTGCCCAACAGCGCGAATTTCTCGACACCCAGCTCGTCCAGAAAATAGTCGGTCGCAGGGATTGCCTGCTGGTTCGGCGCGGCGCCAGTGTAGAAGACGTTTTTGGAAGATTCTTCACCCTCATACTGCACGGGGTAGAACAGCAGGCCGTTCAGCTCTTCGATCACAGGCAGGACCGATTTACGGCTGACGGACGTCCAGTTGCCAAAGATCACATCCACCTCATGCACAGTCAGCAGCTCACGTGCCTTTTCGGCGAACAGCGGCCAGTCCGAGGCCGGGTCGACCACGACGGCCTCGAGCTGTTTACCCAGCAGGCCGCCCTTGGCGTTTTGCTGATCGATCAGCATCAGCATGGTGTCTTTCAGCGTGGTCTCCGAGATCGCCATGGTGCCCGACAGCGAGTGCAGCACGCCGACCTTGATGGTGTCTTCATCTGACAGGGCCGCTGTGGCCATGGCCGCGAAAACCGCCGAACCGGCGAGTGTGGCTTTGAGAGATTTCATGTAATCCTCCTGGCGGGTTCCGCGGCAGAAGGCTTGCGCAAAGGCGCAATCTTCCTCTACCTGATACCCGCAACTGTTGTTGCGTTCCGTGTGGCGGTTGTGTCCGAGGTCCAATTCGCGCAGCCGTCACACACCCTCGGGGTTCGTCCCCGTGGTGGGCACCCACACGGTTTCTGCATTGCGGCGAACTTGGCAAATTGCGGGCCCTGCCAAATCGTTAATTTGACCCCGTCTGCTTAATTTTTGACCTGCCGCTGCGACCAGTGTTCAAAAATTAATCAAGTCTATCGAAAAATCTCCCAAATGCGGCATCCCGGAATAGAGTTCCGACGCCCCAGCGGTGAAACAAGTGGCAGAAGTCTGAAATCTGCAGGTGCGCCATTACTCAACATGCCTCCATATTGCCCAAACAGGGCGCGATGCCGCCGCGGGCCAGAGGCGCGATTCACCTGAGTGCCAAGCGATTGGGCGACAGATCGGTTCTGGACGGGTTTCGCCAGTCGGGGTCTTTCAAGTGCCTGTTCCCGCGGTCCGATAACATCGGGCTGGATGCGGTGCTGCTGAACACGGCGGGCGGGATCACCGGCGGAGATGCGTTCCGGTTCACAGGGCACGCCGCCGCGGGCACAACACTAAACCTGACGACCCAGGCTTGCGAGCGCGCCTACAAGGCGCAATCCGGCCCTTATGGCCAGATCACCAACCATCTGCAGGCTGAAACCGGGGCTCGGCTGAATTGGCTGCCACAGGAGACTATCCTGTTCAACGGCAGCGCGCTGGATCGGCGCTTGCTGATCGAGTTGGCCCCGGATGCCTCAGCGCTGATGGTCGAGCCGCTGGTCTTTGGCCGCACCGCGATGGGCGAGACCCTATCCGATGTCTGCCTCCGCGACCGGATCGAGATCCGGCGCGATGGCACTCCGGTCTTTTGGGACGCCACACAGTTTACAGGCGATCTGAACGCCCATCTGACCAAACCACATATTGCCAACGGCGCCAGAGCCATGGCGCTGGTTGTCTTTGCCTCAGCAACGGCAGAGGGGCAGTTGGAGCCGGTCCGTCGGATGCTGCCCGACAGCGCAGGCGCAACGCTGATCCAAGACGATCTGCTGGTGACCCGGATACTGGCCGCAAACAGCTTTGCCCTGCGGCGTGTGCTGATGCCGGTGCTGCGACACCTGAATAATGACACTCTTCCCCGATGCTGGATGATCTGACATGAACTTGACCCCCAGAGAAAAAGACAAACTGCTGGTCGCCATGGCCGCCGAGGTCGCGCGAAAGCGGCTGGCGCGCGGCGTGAAACTGAACCACCCTGAGGCGATCGCCCTGATCACCGACGCCGTGGTCGAAGGCGCCCGTGATGGGCGGTCCGTGGCCGACATGATGCAGGCCGGGGCCGAGGTGATTAGCCGCGAACACTGCATGGAAGGCGTGCCTGAGATGATCCACGAGGTTCAGGTCGAGGCCACCTTTCCCGACGGCACCAAGTTAGTAACCGTCCACAACCCCATCCGCTGAATAAGGAAACCTGACATGACCCGCATGCTCTTCCCTGCCCTGATCCTGGCTGGCCCCGCCGCCGCGCATACCGACACGCATGTCCACGCCCATAGCACGGATTATGCCGCTTTGGGCCTTGGTCTGGCGGTGATCGCACTGGCCGCAATCGCGCTGATGATAAAGTTGAACAAATGATCCCCGGAGAGCTGTTTCCCGCTGAGGGTGAGATTACCCTGAACGCAAGCGCGGAGGCGATCACCCTAATGGTCGCCAATACTGGCGACCGCCCCATTCAGGTGGGCTCGCACTATCATTTCGCCGAAACCAACCCGGCGCTTAAATTCGACCGTGCTGCGGCCCACGGGCTGCGTCTGGATATCGCGCCCGGCACCGCAGTGCGGTTCGAGCCGGGGCAAGAGCGTGAGGTCTCACTGATCCCAATCGGCGGGGCGCGCAAGGTTTACGGCTTCAATCAAAAGGTCATGGGGGCACTCTGATGCCAGCAACAATCAAACGCTCTGACTATGCCGCCATGTTTGGCCCCACCACCGGTGACAAACTGCGGCTGGCTGATACCGATCTGGTGATCGAGGTTGAACGCGATCTGACAACCTATGGCGAAGAGGTCAAGTTCGGTGGCGGTAAGGTGATCCGCGACGGGATGGGGCAATCTCAGGTCACGCGGGCCGAGGGGGCCGCGGATACAGTTATCACCAACGCCCTGATCGTGGACCAATCGGGCATCTACAAGGCGGATGTGGGTCTGAAGGACGGGCGTATCGCCAAAATTGGCAAAGCCGGGAACCCTGACACCCAGACCGGTGTCGACATCATCGTCGGACCGGGGACAGAAGTGATTGCGGGCGAAGGCCGCATCCTGACCGCAGGCGGGTTTGACAGCCATATCCATTTCATCTGCCCGCAACAGATCGAAGACGCGCTGCATTCCGGTCTGACCACCATGCTGGGTGGCGGAACAGGACCCGCGCACGGCACGCTGGCGACCACTTGCACCCCAGGCCCTTGGCATATAGGGCGGATGCTGCAAGCGGCAGACGCCTTCCCGATGAATCTGGCCTTCGCGGGCAAGGGCAACGCCTCACTGCCCGCCGCATTAGAAGAACAGGTCAAGGCCGGGGCTTGCGCGCTGAAACTGCACGAAGATTGGGGCACAACCCCTGCGGCCATCGACTGCTGCCTGTCGGTCGCGGACGCAATGGACGTTCAGGTGATGATCCACACGGACACGCTGAACGAATCCGGTTTCGTTGAAAACACTGTAGCTGCCATGAAAGGCCGCACAATCCACGCCTTCCACACCGAGGGCGCTGGCGGGGGTCATGCCCCCGACATCATCAAGATCTGCGGCGAGAACCACGTTCTGCCGTCCTCGACCAACCCGACGCGGCCCTTCACAGTGAACACGGTCGAAGAGCATCTGGACATGCTGATGGTCTGCCATCACCTCGACAAATCCATCCCCGAGGACGTGGCCTTTGCCGAAAGTCGCATTCGGCGCGAGACGATCGCAGCCGAGGATATCCTGCACGACATGGGGGCCTTCAGTATCATCGCGTCCGACAGTCAGGCCATGGGCCGGGTCGGCGAGGTTCTGATCCGCACCTGGCAAACCGCTGACAAGATGAAGAAACAACGCGGGCGTCTGGCCGAAGAAACCGGCGAGAACGACAATATGCGCGTGCGCCGCTACATCGCCAAATACACCATCAACCCGGCGATTGCGCATGGCCTGAGCCATGAGATCGGCAGCATCGAAGAAGGCAAACGCGCCGATCTGGTCCTTTGGAACCCGGCCTTTTTCGGTGTGAAGCCCGAGATGGTTCTGCTGGGCGGCACCATTGCCTGCGCGCAGATGGGCGATCCCAACGCCTCGATCCCCACGCCGCAGCCAGTTTATAGCCGCCCGATGTTCGGGGCCTATGGCCGCTCGGTCGAACATTCGGCGATCACATTTGTTTCCGAGGCCGCGCAAGCGGAGGGGATCGGTGATACACTGGGCTTGGCGAAAAAGACCCTCGCCGTTCAAAACACCCGCAACATTGGCAAGCGTGATCTGCTGCTGAACGACGCGACGCCACATGTCGAGGTCAACCCGGAAACCTATGAGGTGCGTGCCGATGGAGAATTGCTGACCTGCCAGCCTGCCGAAGTGCTGCCGATGGCGCAGCGGTACTTTTTGTTCTGATTAATAATTATGCTGCATTGCAGCAATCGCATCCCAGCCATGATCAAATACCCACTACTAAGTGAGGGCAAAATGACCGATATTTTGAAACTAGGGAGGACCAACGTCTCGCAAGCTAACGAGGGTCCAAATGGCACACACAGAAAATCAAACACATACCGGTTTTTCCGTCCACGGTCTGATCTCGTCGATTGGCTCGTCAATCTACTCAGCGCTTGTTCGGTTGGCCGAAGCAAGATCCCGCACCGATCGGATCCAGTTCCTGCAATCGCTGAGCGACGACGAACTGCGCAAACGCGGCCTGACCCGCGACCGGATCGTGCAACACGTTTTCGCAGGTTCTATCTGGTAAAACTTGCGCCTTCCGCAAAGGAGGCGCTGGCATGACCATCCTTCTCTGTACTGCCCGCCAGTATTCGGATCACTTTCACGTTGAGCCTTCTGACACACTATCGCTGACTTACGAAGATCGGTTTTTGCGCCGCAAAGTTCTGACCTGCGAAAGCGGCGAGCAAATTCTTGTCGATCTGGCGCAGACAACGTCACTGGATCATGGTGGCGCGTTGGTTCTGGATGACGGGCGCGCAATCGAGATTCAGGCCGCGCCTGAGTCTTTACTTGAGGTAACGGCCTCTGACCTGCCCCGTATCGCCTGGCATATCGGCAACCGCCACACCCCCTGTCAGATCGAATCCAACCGGCTGCTGATCCAAGTGGATCACGTGATCCGGGACATGCTTCTGAAGATCGGAGCCGAAGTTCGCGAAACCCGCGAGCCCTTCACCCCAGAAGGCGGCGCCTATGGCCACGGCAGGACCCATGGCCACGCCCACTGACGCCTATATCCTGACCCTGACGCAATGGCTTTCTCCCGCCTATCCGGTGGGGGGATTTGCCTATTCACATGGGCTGGAATGGGCGATTGAAAGCGGTGCAGTCACCAACGCGCAAGATACTGGCGATTGGATTTCCGACGTCATCGAACATGGTTCGGGGCGCAACGATTGCATCTTTCTCGCTGCTGCGTATGCAACCAACACGCCGAACAGGCTGTCTGAAATCGATCGCATCGCGCGTGCCTTCAGCGCATCGTCCGAGCGCCTGATGGAAACACGCCTTTTGGGCGAGGCGTTTTGCGGTATCACTGCGGAGGTCTGGGTGATGGACTTGAGCGCTCTGACCTACCCGGTCGCCGTTGGCCACGCTGCAGCGACCCAAAACCTGCCGCTTAGCCTGACGGCGCAGATGTTCCTGCAGGCCTTTATGGCCAATCTGGTGGCCTGCGCGACCCGACTGGTACCATTGGGCCAGACTGAGAGCCAACGTCTGATCCGCAACCTCACCCCGCTGTGTCAGCGCGTGGCGACCACCGCGATTGAAACCGGGCTCGAGGATCTGGGTTCGACTACGTTCCTATCCGACATCGCGTCAATGAAACACGAAACTCAATATTCAAGGATGTTCCGAACATGAGAAGCATGAACGGCCCCCTGCGTGTGGGCATCGGCGGCCCGGTTGGCGCAGGCAAAACCACCCTCACCGCCGCACTTTCTGAAGCACTGCGCGACAAGGTCTCGGTTGGCGTGATCACCAATGACATCTACACACGCGAGGACGCCGAAGCCCTGATGCGAATGCAAATCTTGCCGCAGGATCGGATCATAGGCGTGGAAACCGGTGGCTGTCCGCACACCGCAATTCGCGAGGACGCCTCGATCAATCTGGCGGCCGTGGCCGAGATGCAGACCCGCCACCCGGAGGTCGAGGTGGTTTTAATCGAAAGCGGTGGCGACAATCTTTCCGCCACGTTCAGCCCGGAACTAGCCGACGTGACACTCTATGTGATCGACGTTGCGGCTGGTGAGGAAATCCCCCGAAAAGGCGGTCCAGCGATCACGAAATCCGACGTGCTGATCATCAACAAAACCGATCTGGCCCCACATGTCGGCGCCTCACTTGACGTTATGAAACGCGACGCAACGCGCATGCGCAACGGTCGCCCGTTTGTCTTTTCCTCGCTGCGCCAAAGGCAGGGCGTCGACGATATCGTTGCCCTTCTGGCGCAGATTGGGGGATTGAACATCGCAAGCACAGAGACCGCCGGAGTTGATTGAAGGTCGTCTAGCCGACACTTAGCAAAGTTTGGCCGCTGCCCGCCCAAAACAGTTGGACGGTGCCGTCAATCTCCAACAGAGCTTTTAGGCTGAGAAACTGAAGTTCACGCCGACCATGGGCCCAAGCTGGTTTACGTCATATTCGAACGCACCAATGCCCAGCGTATCACTGTTGTCCGTGCTGAATTCGCACCAACCTAGGAACAGCGAGGTTGTGCCCGATAGGCGCCAGTCAATCCAGACCTTGAACCCGATTTGCAGGTCGTTGTCTCCTATCACATGAACGGCTTTGCAGGCCGCAAGCAAACACAGCGATTTTTGACGAATTGAGCCAGTGAGAAGCTTCGGGATGCAAGGCTGAAACTTCTACCAAAGCGCTAATATCGGGGCGGTTGGATGATCCTCAGATCGGTTCTCAGAACAGACCTTTCGGCGCGGAGACTAGGCACGTCATGGTCACATCCATCAGTTATTCCGTTGTGATGACCTGTGTTGGCAGAACTGTGGGACAAGACGGCTCATTGCTGCCCGAACCGTCAATTGTTTCTTTTGTCAGCCCGAACCAGCGTTCCAGCGCAGCGAACCCGTCTTCGGTGATCGTCAACGCGCGACTCCCCGTGCGTCGATGAAGCCAGTTCTCGTCCAGCGACTTTTGCATAATCGCAGTGGCCAGCGGCCCGGATATGTGGTGCCGCCGCTCTGTCCAATCGAGGCAAAGCTTTGCTGGAGACTTCCCCGAGGTCACAAGTGGAGGTTTGATCCCAATGTCTTCCAGAAACACGTTGTAGCGCAGGCCGGACTTTATGGCCTCATGGTCCAGAGCCAATACATTGAGAGCAACAAGGCGCTGTTTCACCAAGACACCCAACCTGCCCGCGATATGGTTATAGCAACTACGTGCACATCGGGTGTCTTTGGCAATTTGACTAGGTCGGTTCAGGTGATCGACCGGGGAAAGGGTGGCCAATCCTTCAAGCATTTGCGCAACGTTAGCGCTCGCGATCCGGTGGTAGATGTGCCGCCCACTTCGCAACGACGAGGTCAGACCAGCCATTTCGAGCTGTTTCAGATGGGCGCTCGCAGTTTGCGGGCTGACAGCGGCGGCGCAGGCCAACTCTTTGTTTGTGAATGCGCGCCCGTCCATTAGTTCACACAGAATTCGTGAACGACTTGGATCAGCCAACGCGGCCCCGATGATGTCCAGTCTGGGTTCAATTGCCATGTCAGACAGGTTAAGGGTGGATTGCCTCAGCCTCCAGAGTATTCAGTTCGCCAAAGGACGTATCGACACACCGCGCTGGAACTGAACCAGTAGCAAAATTTCACAACGAGCAATTCCACTTTTCGCAGGAACGCGCGACCCACCAAAATCAGACCAGACAGTTTCGGGAAGCAAGCTATCCGGCACATTCTCAAGGCAAACGCGGATCAGGGAAGGCCGGATAGACAACGTGCGGACAGCGGTCGCGCCAAAGTCTGTCGAAGCGGATCGAGCCCTCCATGCACCGCAGTATCGGGAACCCCAACGCCGTGAGAATACTTTCGATGAGAACACGACCTGCCTTATTCTCAACGAGCTGCATTTAGGACTGGGCGGTATTCGTGTCGTCGTCTTATGATCTAGATAAAACACTGTATCACTGCCAGCGCAGCTTGTTTTCTAAACCTCTGTCAGGCCATGACAGCCCGAGAAACGCATACAACCACTCCGATGAGAATCAGAGACCCCATTTGTCTCTGTCGTTTGAGCGACGGAATGCTTTAAAGTTGACGTCGCGGCTTCAACGAACCTTCTATGCCGGGTAGCACAACCCCGATTCCCGGAATGGTGCAGAACTGACCCGTTCCCATAGACGGGGAACGCGCCGTTGAGGCCATGCCTGTTGAAGCGAAAGACTACTTCGTATGGGACAGCAAGATGGTCGGGTTTGGAGTCCTCTTAATACACCTTCGAGGCTGAGACCTATGATGCGCAGTATCGCCTATTGAGGAGCAATCGACCTGTTCGTCGATCCAGCCATTGGCAGCTTCAAAGTTGTCGACATAAAACGGCAGGATATTGCTGAATGCCCCACACGTTCCGAGACAAGGTTCGGGGGCGCCATCGGCTTGCTTCCACAGTGTTTTCCTTGGGGATGGCACAAAGCAAAAAGCCCCGCGTGATGCGAGGCTAAGTGTTTGATTTCCGACCTGTAAGATTGGTTGCGGGAGTAGGATTTGAACCTACGACCTTCAGGTTATGAGCCTGACGAGCTACCGGGCTGCTCCATCCCGCGTCAGGGTCGGAAAGTGTGATATCGTTTTAGAGAGATGGGGATTTTTCTAGGTTTGGCGGTGACCTACTCTCCCGGGGCTTAAGCCCAAGTACCATTGGCGCGGCAGTGCTTAACTTCCGGGTTCGGGATGGGACCGGGTGTTTCACTTGCGCTATGACCACCAAACCGAGGAAAATCCCCGTCGCGACTTTTGCGGAGCAAAAGCGCGACGCGCGGCAGGCAGCGTCTTTATCGCAGATAAAGGCGCGTTGCCGCACGGTTGTTGTCTCAATCAACATCGCGGCTAGGTGCTGCGACGCTATCCTTAGTCAAGGTCAGTGTATGCTTTTGGTGATTTGTCTTTCTGTTACTGGATCAAATCAAGCCTATCGGGCGATTAGTACCGGTCAACTGAACGCATTACTGCGCTTACATCTCCGGCCTATTGACGTGGTGGTCTTCCACGGCCCTCAGGGAGACCTTGTTTTGAGGGGGGCTTCCCGCTTAGATGCCTTCAGCGGTTATCCTGTCCGATCATAGCTACCCAGCACTGCCGTTGGCACGACAACTGGTCCACCAGTGGATCGTTCACCCCGGTCCTCTCGTACTAGGGGCAACTCCTCTCAAGTCTCCTACACCCACGGCAGATAGGGACCGAACTGTCTCACGACGTTCTAAACCCAGCTCACGTACCTCTTTAAACGGCGAACAGCCGTACCCTTGGGACCTGCTCCAGCCCCAGGATGAGATGAGCCGACATCGAGGTGCCAAACACTGCCGTCGATATGGACTCTTGGGCAGTATCAGCCTGTTATCCCCGGCGTACCTTTTATCCGTTGAGCGATGGCCCTTCCACTCGGGACCACCGGATCACTATGGCCGTCTTTCGACTCTGCTCGACTTGTCAGTCTCGCAGTCAGGCTGGCTTCTGCCATTGCACTCAACGAGCGATTTCCGACCGCTCTGAGCCAACCTTCGCGCGCCTCCGTTACGCTTTAGGAGGCGACCGCCCCAGTCAAACTACCCGCCACGCAGGGTCCCGGATCCGGATAACGGACCGCGGTTAGACATCAAGAGTGCGAAGGGTGGTATCTCAAGGGAGGCTCCACCGCGACTGGCGTCACGGTTTCAAAGCCTACCACCTATCCTGCACATCACAATCCTGATGCCAGTGCGAAGCTGTAGTAAAGGTGCACGGGGTCTTTCCGTCTAACCGCGGGAAGCCTGCATCTTGACAGGCAATTCAATTTCGCTGAGTCGATGTTGGAGACAGCGGGGAAGTCGTTACGCCATTCGTGCAGGTCGGAACTTACCCGACAAGGAATTTCGCTACCTTAGGACCGTTATAGTTACGGCCGCCGTTTACCTGGGCTTCAATTCAAGGCTCTCACCTCTCC
>NZ_JBSWWK010000001.1:100000-355000 GCF_056160045.1 Ruegeria sp. ABF4_144 | reverse complement strand
CACGTTTGGAGCAGATGTTGCAGGAGCAGGATTGGTACCAGGCCCCTCTGCCTGCCGGACGCCGGATGTGGCAGGTGCCGACTGTCTATGGCGGCGCGCTTGCGCCGCAATTGGATGAGGCCGCCGCCGCAGCGGGACTGTCACCTGCCGAAGCCATCAAACGCCTGAGCACCACCCGCGTGCGCGTGTTGACAATCGGCTTTGCGCCCGGTCAGCCCTATCTCGGCCCGCTTGGACCCGAGTTCAATATTCCGCGCCTCAAGGAACTGACTCCCATGGTGCCTGAGGGGGCGCTGGTGCTGGCGATCTCACAGTTTGTGCTCTTCTCGGGCCCGACCCCGACAGGGTGGCGACACGTGGGTCAGACCGCGTTTCACTGTTTCCGCCCCGATGCCGATCAGAGCTTTGCGCTACGTCCCGGGGACGAGATGCAATTCCTTCCGGTCAGCCGGGACGAACTGGAAGCCATCCGCACGGCCGATGACGGCACGGGCGGAGCGACCTGTACGGAGATTCCGGCATGAGCCTGTTGGTGCATCAGATCGGACCTGCTTGCACAGTTCAGGATCAAGGGCGCACGGGATACCTGAATCAAGGCCTGTCGCGGTCAGGTGCAGCGGATCAGTTGGCCTTGCATGAAGGCGCGGCCTTGTTGGGACAAAGCCCGGATTGCGCCGCATTGGAAATGGCTGGCATGGGCGGCACGTTTGAGTCGACTCAAACGGTCACCATCGCCCTAACCGGCGCGCCGATGCAGGCGACTATCGATGGCAGCCCGGTTGTCTGGAATGCCTCTCATAACCTTGACGCCGGGCAGAAGCTGACCATCGGGGCGGTGACGCAGGGTACCTACGGCTATCTACATGTCGGAGGCGGGATCGATACGCCGCAGTTCCTTAAGTCCCGCTCGACCCACCTGACCGCAAAAGTCGGACGCTCTGTGCAGGCGGGCGATAAGCTACCGACCGGTCCACAGTCGGGCAGCGCTGGCATGAAGCTGCGACCCGATGAGCGATTCACCGGAGGCATCCTGCGCGTGATTGCCAGCTTTCAAACCCCGTTGTTCGATCAGGACACGCTGGACCGCTTTGCCCAGACGGTGTTCCGGCGCGGCGCGCGAGCCAACCGAATGGGGATGCAGTTGGACAGCGATGGCGAGGGTTTCGCCGCCAAAGGCCAGCTGAACATTCTGTCCGAGGTGATCACGCCCGGCGACATCCAGATGACCGGCACAGGCAATCCCTTTATCCTTCTGCCCGAATGCCAGACCACCGGTGGCTACCCCCGCATTGCAACCGTCCTGCCCTGTGACCTGCCCCGCGCGGCGCAGACACCCGCGGGTGGTCAGATACAATTCGAGTTCGTTACGATGGAAGAGGCCGTCGCCTTGCACGCAGCCTATCTGGCCGAGCTATCTCGGCTGCGGGCACGAGTCGGACCGCTGGTACGTGATCCACATGACATCCCGGACCTGTTGTCCTACCAATTGATCGGCGGAATGATCTCTGCCACTGAGTAAGGAGTTTTGCCGATGCCCAGCGTCGATCTGAATGCCGATATGGGGGAAAGCTTTGGCCCCTGGAAGATGGGCGATGATGAAAGCCTGCTGAAGATCATCACCTCGGCCAATATCGCCTGCGGCTTTCACGCGGGCGACCCGGACGTGATGGCAAAGACGATGACGCAGGCGGCTGACAATGGGGTGGGCATCGGCGCGCATCCCGGCTTTCCCGATCTTCAGGGATTTGGTCGCCGCAATATGAAAGTGCCCCGTGGCAGTCTGCGCAACCTGGTGCGCTTTCAACTGGGCGCTGCAATGGGCATGGCCAAGGCTGTCGGGACCGAAGTGCGACACCTGAAACTGCACGGGGCGCTAGCCAATATGTGCTCGGTCGATATCGACATGGCGCGGGCCTGTTATCAGGGTGCGTTGGACGTGGACCAGGACATTATCATTATGGTGCTGGCTGTCACCAAACAGGAAGAGGCCGTGCGCGAGTTGGGCTGCAAATGGGTTGGCGAGATTTTTGCCGACCGGGCCTATAATGACGACGGCACGCTGGTTGATCGTAGCCTACCGGGCGCAGTCATCCATGACCCGGACCTTGCGGGGCCGCGTATCCTAAACATGGTTAGAGAGGGCGCCATCATCACCGAATCCGGTAAACGGTTGGAGACCTCGATCGATACGATTTGCCTGCACGGCGACGGGCCCACCGCGGTGCAAATCGCCCGATCGGTGCGCGAGAACCTTATCGCAGGCGGGGTCGAAGTGACAAAATTCACTCGATAACCATCCCGACGTAAGATCACCGCCCCACCTTCTTACTGTTGCCCGCTTGGAATTCTGACCCTAGCATGACCGCAAGTGCATGTTCTGATTACTGGAAATCCAAGCAAGGCCGCGCCCGACTGCCACCGGTATGCGCAAGGAGGTTTATCAATGTCTTTCGATTTGATGTCTTACCAACCCCGCGGGGACAAGAAGAACTCGGACTTCTTCAACGAGTATCTTCCGATGATCTACGAACGGCGTACCAGTTCGGGTGTGGCCGATCAGGTTGGGCCAATGCGGGCGATCGTTCTGCAGGTGGAAACCACCGCGCTGTTCGATACGCTGATCGAGCTTTATGTGATGACCCCGTATCGCCACACGGCGACCTATATGGGGCAGACGCATAAGTTCTCAGTCCTGCATTCGCATACCGACTACCCTGCCATGATCGTGATGGCGCCGCTGAACCCCAGCTTTGAGGACTTCATCCCACGCATCAACCGGATGTACCCGCTGGCGCGTAACACGCCGCAGACCCGCTATGTCGGAGAGATTTATGGCGCAACCGACCTGAAGACCCTTACCAAAACACTCGAAGCCCAGAACATCCGCTTTGAGTATGGAGGCGATACCGAGAACCCGTTCTACACGCAAAATGGGTTCTGCTTTACTACCCCATCGGACTTCACCTGCAATAGGGTTGGGTACTCCACACTCGATTTCAACGACACCGATAGTCTAGGGCTGGGCGACCGTGTGCTGCTGAGCGATGCGGAACAGGCGCAGTTGGATCAGGCCGCGGCCTTTGGGGCAGACAGCAAGATCTCGCCCCTGATGCTGGGCATCGACCACCTCGCCACCCGCATTCTTGCCGGTGAGCGTGAGGACGCGATCCTCGAGTTCCTGACCATGGTGCCTTATTACTTCTGGGGCGCATACAACATCTTCGACATGAACTCGTCGACCAATGTGAACCGGAACGCCAACGTGGATGATGACAAGAAGTCACCCGCCAAGGTCTTTACCGCGAACAACACTCCCTCCTTCGTCAATTCCTTCGAACAATTGCCGATGCCGACCGAAGACTTTGTCCGCAACTTCGGTCGCCGCCTGCATCACATGGCGGTTGAGATTCAGGATGGCGACCATGGCGCCGGGGAAAAGAACGTCGATTTCGTGGTCAATACGCTGAAGGATAAAGGCGTGCCGTTCCTGGCGCATGTCGTGGGCGAGTGCAAAGACGACCCGAACCTGAAACAGATCTTCTCGAAACACTCGAAGAACACATTGCTGATCACAGAGTACATCGAACGCTGCCACCATTATGATGGCTTCTTCACCAAGGACAATGTGGCCGCCCTGACGGCCGCAGCAGGACAGGACGAACAATACCAGCACGGTCACGTGTTCGACTAAGTTGGTCTGACAAAAAAAGAGGCTGCGAGTTTCCTCGCAGCCAGACCCATCTAGGAGAGAATATGTCGGATCTTATGACGGCCCGATCATAAAACATGTGACGTTCCGGGCCTGAAGCCGGCGACAAGCCAGATCAGCCTGTTCGCGGGTCATGCCCTGGAACGTTGCCTCGAACCCGCGCGAGCTTTGGTTCACCTTGCGCAAGGTTCCTTCCAGAGTGGTCATTTCCGACAGGGCGGTTTTCAGCAAAACCTTCTCCGCCTCATATCGGGTGGTATAGCGGCCCACATTGACGCCCCACAGATGCCCGCCGGACGTGGACAGCCGAGTGACGATTTCCTGTTCGGGCTCTGGTTGTACGTTCGGGTCTGTCGACGCCAGTACTAGGTTCTCCGGACGTGCGGCTGGCCGCGTGGAGTCGTCGGTCGGTGTCTGGACATCCGCCGCCGCAATGGCCGCCGCGATGCCGTCCTGAATGCGCGCGCCGTTTTTGGCCGCGGTCGCTGCAACGGTACCAGCCACTTGTACGGCGGCACCAGGTCCGGGGCGCAGCACCGGCCGCAAGCTGGTTTTCGGCGCGCCGGTCAGGGCGGCTACTGTCGCACCCAAACCGACATTCCCGGCATAAGCCGGACGGGCCGGTTTGCGGATCGGCGCCCGTGATGGTGCACGGCGGAAGCCCATATCCAGCAATTCGGCTACTTTGGCATTGCGCGATGCGCCGGACTTTCCACCAAACACGGTGGCGATTATCCGTTCATCCTTGCGCTTGGCCGAGGCCACAAGGTTGAAGCCCGCAGCCCGCGTGTAGCCGGTCTTGATCCCGTCCGCGCCTTTATAGGCAGCCAGCAGACGACGGTTCGTATTCGGAACCGTCTTGATCCCCGCATGTGTCGATTGGCGCGAGAACAGGTTGTAATATTGCGGGTAATCATACAGCAAATGACGCCCCAGCGTCGTCATGTCCCGTGCGGTGGACAGGTGGCCCGATTCTGTCAGGCCATGCGCGTTCTTGAACGTGGTGCGGCTCATGCCCATGGCCTTGGCCGTCCGTGTCATGCGGCGGGCAAAAGCGGCCTCGGATCCGCTGATCGCAATACCGATGGCGGTGGCAGCGTCGTTGGCCGACTTCACCGCAGCCGCGCGGATCAGATAACGGAAGGCAATGGTTTGCCCCGTGCGCAGCCCCAGCTTCGAGGGCGGCTCGGCTGCCGCAGCCCGGGTAATGCGAACCGGAGTATCCAATTCGATCTCACCGTTTCGTACCGCTTCGAACGCGATGTAAAGAGTCATCATCTTGGTCAGCGACGCGGGATGCAGCCTTGTGTCTGCATTGCGCGAATGCAGCACTTCACCGGTGCGCGCGTCGATCACCATTGCCGCGTAAGGCGCGGCCACCCCTTGCAACGGCGCAAAGGAGAGCAGCCACAAGAATGCTATAAGAAATAAGCCCATTCGGGCCGGAACTGTCCGCCGAACCTGCACGATCTTTGCCTCTGTCTACCTCGGGCCGCCGGATTTTCCCGGTCAGCTTGTAATTATTTTATTATCGTCAAGGCTAGCACAGGGACCCAATAAAATAAACCAAAAGCTCATCAAATCACTGCTTGGTTGCCCTTCGAGCAGCCTACAACATGTGGCCAATCAGGCTGCCCGCCCCACAACATCCTCGAATGTGACCAGAAATTGCCGACGCGCCACGCCGATTTTTCGAAACTGAGACCATTCGGCAACATCAGCCAAGCCGCTGAACAAGGTCCGACAGTTGGCCCAGATCCTGCAACTCGCGGTATCGCGGGTTTTCCGCAGGCGTTTCGGCCTGTTCGACCTCCCAGACCAGCCCATGGGGCACATAAACACCCCAGCACCCCGCCTGAATCGGGGCCACCACATCCGAACGCATTGAATTTCCGACCATCATCGCCGAGGCAGGCCCGCCCTCATACTGGTCGAAAATCTGCAAGTAAGTCTGCGGCGTCTTCTCGGACACGATCTCGACGCCGTCGAACAGTTCACCCAATCCGGACTGTGCCAGTTTCCGTTCCTGATCGATCAGATCCCCCTTGGTGATCAACACCACCTTATGAGTCGCCACCACGCTCTCGATCGCCTCTCGCGCATGGGGCAGCAGCTCGATCGGATGAGCCAACATTTCCTGGCCGGCTTCGATCAACTGGCGGATGACCGAGGCCGGAACCCGGTCTTCGGTCACCTCAATCGCGGTTTCGATCATCGATAGAGTGAAGCCTTTGATTCCGTACCCGTAGTGCCGAATGTTGCGCTTTTCGGCGGCCAATAGGCGTTCCAGCAGGTGATCTTTTTCGGCATGATCTGCCAGCAAATCGGTGAAGTAAGCCTGTGTCAGCTGAAAAAAACGCTCGTTGTGCCACAAAGTATCATCCGCATCGAAGCCGATTGTGGTAAGGTTTTGACCCATGTCGAATACGTCCTGCTGGCTCTTTTCTCTGGCCAATACGACGTTATATAAGCGCACAGATAAACCGAAGCCTGAATCGGACAGTAGAACGCGATGCTTGAACACCAATGGATCATGTCTGACAAACCGGAGGACGACGATGATGCGGATTCGTCAGTTCTGGTTCAGACGCGCCCAAAGACCAAGCGCCCGCCGCTGTACAAGGTTCTGCTGCTGAATGACGACTACACCCCGATGGAATTCGTGGTGCACGTGCTGGAACGCTTCTTCGGCATGACCCATGCGCAAGCATTTGAGATCATGTTGACCGTCCACAAAAAAGGCGTCGCGGTCGTGGGTGTGTTCAGCCACGAGATCGCCGAGACCAAAGTGGGGCAGGTCATGGATTTCGCCCGCCGGCATCAGCATCCCCTGCAATGCACAATGGAGCGGGAAGAGTAAGCCTGCGCTGCTCTTTCGAAACCGCTCGTGTCCCCTCGTCTTGATCTCGCCCTGCAAAGCGGCCTTTCGCTGTCGCAACCGCTGACGGTGCTTGCGCCGACATCGGCCAGCGACCTGTCGACCTTGCCGCGCGAAACGCAGGTGGTGCAGCCGTTCAAACCGTTTCACGATCACTTCGCCAATCAGGGGTTCTCAGTCGTGCCCGAGGCGGATGATCCCAGTCAGGACGCAATCGTGGTTCTGCCCCGCGCCAAGGCGCTGGCGCGTGCAATGGTGCATCAGGCCTGCACCCGCGCCAGCGGAGTGGTTGTCGTCGATGGGGCCAAAACCGATGGTGTCGACAGCTTGTTGAAGGACATCCGCAAGCGCGTTGCGGTTGAAGGGCCAATCTCGAAGGCGCATGGCAAGATTTTCTGGTTCCAGTCAGATCGCCAGGCGTTTGCGGATTGGGCCGCGCCTGATCATCAAACCGCCGATGGTTATCAAACCGCGCCGGGGGTATTCTCGGCAGATGGCATCGATCCGGCTTCGGCGTTGTTGCTGGCGGCATTGCCCACCAAGCTGGGTGCCTGTGTCGCCGACCTTGGTGCGGGATGGGGGTTCTTGTCCGCTGAGATGCTAAAGGCTTCAGGCATGAAAACCCTGCATCTGGTCGAGGCCGACCACATCGCCTTGGCCTGCGCCCGTGCAAATGTGACCGACCCCCGCGCTCAGTTTCACTGGGCTGATGCGGTGACGTGGCGCGCATCTGAGCCTATCGACACGGTGGTGATGAACCCGCCCTTCCACACTGGTCGCAGTGCCGAGCCGGAACTGGGACAGGGATTCATCCGATCGGCTGCCAAGAACCTGACCCGCAGTGGTTCTCTGTGGATGGTGGCCAACCGCCACCTGCCCTACGAGGCCGCTCTGACCGACGCTTTTGCCCATATCGAAGAAGTGACCGGCGACAATCGGTTCAAGGTCTTTCACGCCTCTCGCCCTCGGCGGTGATCCCGGCTAACCTGCGCCGCAACTCAGGAGATAACGCATGTCCTTTTCCATAGCTGGCAAAACCGCAATCGTTACTGGCGGTGCCAATGGTGTTGGTCTGGCCATCGGGCGTCACTTTGCCGATGCGGGTGCCAACGTGATGTTTGCGGATATGGACGAGAAACGGCTGGCCGAGGAATTGGGCGAACAGGCCGATGACAGCAATATCCGTTTCTTTGCCGGTGACCTGCGAGAGAAGCTGACGATTGCCAACCTGCTGTCAGCTACCATCGACGCTTTCGATCAGGTGGACATTCTGATCAACGGTTCGCGGCAGGTAATTCAGTCAGATCCGCTGGATACCGAAGATGACTCGGTCAAGACCCTTCTAAACCAGAACCTGATGCCCGCCCTGCGGCTGAGCCAACTGGTGGCCAAACGGATGATCAAACAGGCCGGTGACGAAGACGAAAACCCGGCCGGGTCGATCATCAACCTTTCATCGATTGCTGCACGGCGCACGCACCCAGATCTAATGGCCTATTCCGTCTCGACCGCCGCGCTGGACCAGATGACCCGCTCGCTGGCGGTGGCGCTGGCCCCGAACCGTATCCGCGTGAACTCGATCGCGCTGGGATCGGTGATGAGCGCCTCGCTGCAATCCACCCTGAAAGAGAACCGCGATTTCCGCGACGACATTGAAAAGCACACCCCGTTGGCCCGGATTGCCGCACCCTCGGAACTGACCGAGACGGCACAATATCTGGCCTCAGACGCCGCCGGGTTCATCACCGGGCAAATCCTGACTATCGATGGCGGCCGCACCCTGCTGGACCCCGTCGCAGCCCCGGCCCACTGATCCCTATGTTCGATACCGAGAAATCCACCGCCTCCGCCTGGTTCCGTGAACTGCGCGACCAGATCGTCACCGCGTTCGAAGCGCTGGAAGACAGTCACGACACAGGGCCGTTGTCGGATGCCCCGGCCGGTCGATTCGAGGTCAAGGAAACCACGCGCCAGTCCGAGGACGGCTCGGACGCGGGCGGCGGGTTGATGTCAGTGATGCGCGGTGGCCGTGTGTTTGAAAAGGTCGGCGTTAATATCTCGACCGTTTACGGCACACTTGGTGCCCGCGCGCAGCAAGCGATGGCCGCCCGCAAGGGTATCCCCGGGATGGCCGATGACCCAAGGTTCTGGGCCTCGGGCATTTCGCTGGTTGCGCATATGCAAAACCCGCATGTCCCTGCGGTGCATATGAACACCCGCATGTTCTGGACCCCGCACGCGTGGTGGTTCGGCGGCGGATCAGACCTGAACCCCTGCATCGAGTACGACGACGACACCGCGCATTTTCACGCCACGCAAAAGATGCATCTGGACCCGCACGGGCCGGGGCACTATCCGCGCCTCAAGGAATGGGCTGACGAGTATTTCTATATCCCCCACCGCAAACGCGCCCGTGGCGTGGGCGGTATCTTTATGGATGACTACTGCACCGGTGACTGGTCGGCGGATTTCGCACTGACGCAAGATATTGGCCGGGCTTTCTTGCCTGCTTTCTTGCCACTAGTAGAAAAGCGCCGCGTTCAGGGCTTTGGTGACAACGACAAGAACACCCAATTGGTGCATCGCGGCCTTTATGCGGAATACAACCTGGTTTACGACCGGGGCACTAAGTTCGGGCTGGAAACCGGGCACGACCCGGATGCGGTTCTGATGAGCCTGCCACCGATGGCGAAATGGATCTGATTTCGCTCAGAAGTCGAAATCCATGATGTTGTCAAAGCAGTGGCTCTGTGCGCCGGATGCTGACATGTTCTCACCGACGCGGCTGACCGTGATTGAATAGCTTTTCGAGGTGTTGCCACCCTCGGGCGCTGTAAACGAAAACTGCACAGCCCTTGTCTGCTTGTCATAGGCTTTGGCAACGTAAATGCGCTGAGATGTCGGCACCCCAAGGGTACGGATGGCAAAATCCCCGATGCCGCACCAATAGGCGATTGCCGCAGATGAGCCGTGTGTGACCACCTGATAATTACCATTGTCCAACTGCGTGACCGTTGCGCGATATCCGGGCCTGAAGCCAAAGCCAACACCGACCGCTTGCGCCAGCGTTGGAAGCAAAAGCAGAGCAACTATGCATGAAACTTTGAGAAACCGCATGGCAACAAATCCTTGGCGCGAAACACATTCGAACACTCCCCTAAATCATAGGGGGCGCAGCCTTTGAGTAAAGCCCGGGCTCAGCGGGCACCCAGTCGTCCACCGACGTCCTGCGGCGCCAGAGCAACGGTCTTGATCACCGCATAGCAATGCTTGCCCGGCTCCAGCCCCAGCGCCTCGACCGAGCGGCGGGTAACTCGGGCCAGCACAGGTCCCGCCGGGGTCTGGACTGAAACGATGGCCCCCGGCCCTTCACCCGCGCGGATCGTGTCGACCGCCCCTTCCAACATGTTCAGGGCCGACAGCCCCTCGGGCCGTTTGTTTGACAAGATCACCTCTTGGGCGGGAATGCGGATGCGCAACTCTTCCCCGATCTGATGCGGGATACGCGGCAGGAACAGGCGGGCGCCACCAGCGTCCAGTTCGGTCAGACCATCGGCGTGATGATCGCGAACCCTCACCTTCAATACCGCACCCACAGCGCGCACGCCCGCCGGGGCGACCGAAGGGTCGGCCATCACTTCAGAGGCCGGGCCGTGCCGCACGGCTTTGCCGTCCTGCAGGGCAACAACCGACGTCGCCAGCCGCGCGACCTCGGCGGCGGAATGGGTGACATAGAGAATCGGCACCGAGACCTCATCCCGCAGACGCTCGAAATAGGGTAGGATCTCTGCCTTGCGGGCATCGTCCAACGCGGCCAGCGGTTCATCGGCCAGGATCAGGCGCGGGCTGGCCAGCAGGGCGCGGCCAATGGCAACACGCTGCTTTTCGCCGCCCGACAAGCCAGCGGGGCGGCGGTCCAGCAAATGGCCAATACCCAGCATCTCGATCACTTTGTCCGGGTCCTCGCGACGGGCACGTTTGGGCGCAAACCACCGGCCATAAGACAGATTCTGCCGCACGGTCAGATGCGGAAACAAGCGACCTTCCTGAAAGATATAGCCCAAACGCCTTCGATGCGGCGGTAGCCAGAGGTTCTTTTCGGTGTCGAACAATTCCCATCCATCAACGGCCACCCGCCCCGCTTTGGGGCGTAACAAGCCTGCCACGGCATTGACCACAGTGGTTTTCCCAGACCCCGATCGCCCGAACAGGACCGTTACGCCTGACGGCGCATCAAAGCTGAGGTCCAGCGTCAGGTCGGGCAGATCATGCTGCAGGTGGACAGAAAGGCTCATGACCCAGATACCCTCGCGGCGGCGCGACGGCCGACATATTCCGACAGCAACAGCGCCCCCATGGCGATGATGATCGAAACAATCACTAACCGTGTAGCCGCGCCTTCACCCCCCGGCACCTGCAGAAAGGCATAAACGGCGGATGGCAGGGTCTGGGTCTGGCCGGGGATGTTCGAGACAAAAGTGATCGTGGCCCCGAACTCTCCCATCGCTTTGGCGAAGGCAAGGATGGCGCCGGCGATCACACCGGGCAGGATCATCGGAAGGGTGACTGTGGCAAACACAAAGGGCCGTGATGCGCCCAGCGTCGCCCCGGCCTGCTCCAACTTGGGGTCCACTGCTTCGATCGATAGGCGGATGGCACGCACCATCAGCGGAAAGGCCATGATCCCCGCCGCCAGCGCCGCACCTGTCCAACGAAAAGCCACGACGATGCCAAACTCGGCCAGAAACTTACCCATCGGACCCTGGATGCCAAAGGTTAGCAACAGCAGATACCCGGTTACCACCGGCGGCAGAATCAATGGCAGGTGCACCAGCCCGTTCAACAGCTGACGACCGGGAAACCGCCAGCGGGCCAATGCGTAAGCCACGAAGATGCCAAACGGCAAGGTCACCAGCGTCGCCCAGAAGGATACGCGTAACGACAATCTGAGCGCCTCAAGCTCTGCCGGGCCCAACCATCCC
Organism: Ruegeria sp. ABF4_144; assembly: GCF_056160045.1. Taxonomy (NCBI): domain Bacteria; kingdom Pseudomonadati; phylum Pseudomonadota; class Alphaproteobacteria; order Rhodobacterales; family Roseobacteraceae; genus Ruegeria; species Ruegeria sp. ABF4_144. The sequence continues at coordinate 343,431 of NZ_JBSWWK010000001.1, read as the reverse complement.
ATTCGTCAGCGCCTCGGCAGGGCAAAGCCCTGTTCTGTAAAGACTTCCCAGGCCGTGTCCGATTGCAGATACTCCAAAAACGCCTGTGCTTCGACTGTGCCGGACGGGGTTATCGCTGCCGGATAGATGATCGGCGTGTGCAGATTGGGGGGAAACGAGGCCACCACCTGAACTCGGTCTTCGACCTGCGCATCCGATTGGTAGACAATCCCCAGCGGCGCGGCGCCCGCCGCAACCAGCGCAAGCGCCGCGCGAACATTGTCAGTTTGTGCGATCCGGGTCTGAACATCCTCCCACAACCCCAGATTCTGCAGCGCCGCCTTTCCATAAATCCCAGCTGGCACCGCATCGACCAGCGCCATCGCCAGATGCCCGTTCCCCAGCCTTGCAGACAGATCAACATCCGGCTGCATACGGCCGATCTGATCCTGATCCGTATTCCCGATCAGAACCAAACCGTTGCCCAGCAAGTCCACCCGCGAGCCCGCATCAATCAGTTCCTGATCCTGCAGAACATCCATCCAGTCCACATTTGCCGAAATGAACAGATCTGCAGGCGCTCCAAGTTGAATTTGCCGGGCCAGCACGGACGAGGCAGCATAAGATACCGTCACCTCATGTCCCGTTTGCTGTTCGAAATCCGACGCAATTTCATCCAGCGCGTTTTTCAGGCTGGCGGCGGCGAAAACCAAAACCTCTCCTGCTCCGGCCCGGATCGGAGCCAGAGTCAAAGTGCCCAACACCAAGGCCGCGATTACACATCGGCGGGCAAGGGACAGGATCATGTATTCTCCCGTCTGGAAGGTTGCAGTCCCTTCGGAGATATCTGAGCGCGCCTATGACACGCAAGCGCCTTTCCCTTGGACCACGGCTTCAGCCTGTGGAAAACCAACGAAATCCTCCTGAAACTGCGTTACATCAAAGAAATTGTGCCAGACCCTCTTGCGCCCGCCCGCAGGCTTGGCTACATGCACCGTCACGGGTGATTAGCTCAGTTGGTAGAGCGCTTCGTTTACACCGAAGATGTCGGGAGTTCGAGTCTCTCATCACCCACCATCCCCTTCCAATCGCGCAAATGTCACGGACCCGGCGTAATTTGCCTCTGATCTTTGCAACCGATTGCAAGTTTCAGTGGTTGGCGCGTAGTATTTTGCCATGAAATCGCTTGTCAGCCTTCCCCCGATCCACGGGCGTCAGTCATGAGTGTCACCCTGAAAGACGTCGCCGCTTTGGCAGGCGTATCCCGCTCGGCCGTTTCGCGCACCTTTACCGAGGGCGCATCGGTATCTGCAAAGACCCGCAGCAAGGTTGAAAAAGCGGCGAAAGAGCTGGGCTATAGCCCCAACGCGTTAGCCTCGTCTCTAACCACCGGGCGGACCAAGCTGATCGGTTTGATTTCGAACAACTTCCACAATCCTATTTTCCTTGAGGTGTTCGACCAGTTCACCCGAGCCCTGCAGGAACGCGGGCTGCGACCGCTGATCGTCAACCTGACGGACGAAACCGAGCCAGCCAATTCGGTGCGGATGTTGCGGCAATACTCGGTGGATGCCGCCATCGTCGCCTCTTCAACTCTGCCGCCCAGCTTTGCCAAGGCGTTTCATGACGCAGGCGTACCGGTGGTTCATACCTTCGGCCGATCCGCCACATCCCCCGAGGTGCATGTGGTGGGAATCGACAACGTGGAATGCGGGCGGATGGCAGCGCGTGAACTTTTGGCTCGCGGTTACAGGCGCGTGGGGTATCTGGGCGGTCCGCAGGATGCGACCTCGGCCATGGACCGGTATCGCGGCTTCATGGAAGAGGTCGAAAGGCACCCCGACCTTAAGGTTTCGCACTCCTTCGCAGGAGCTTATTCGTTTGACGCCGGACGCGATGAGATGCTGCGTCTGCTGGCAAACACCCCAGCCGAAGGTTATTTCTGCGGGGACGATATTCTGTCAATCGGCGCGCTGTCGGCCCTGCGCGACCACGGGCTGAAACCGGGGACGGATATCGGCATCATAGGCTTGAACGACATGGAAATGTCGCGGTGGGAGAACATCAACCTGACCACGATTCATCAGCCGATCAAACAGATCATCACCTCGTCCGTCGATCTGGTCGAGGAAATGCTGAAAGACCCCAAACGTTACCCCGAGGCGCGGATTTTCCCATGTCGGGTGATCGAGCGGGGCACGCTGCGGCCCCGCCCCTGATCAACGGAACATCGGCGGGCGCGCGTCTTTCCATGCGCCGTCTTCTTTACCCGACGCAACGGCCGCGTGTACCGCGGCAATCGAGCGAACGCCGTCGGACGCTCCGGGCAGGCCGTCACGGGCCTCACCTCGGATTGCGTCGGCCAAATCACAATAGATATTCGCGACGGCCAGCGGAAACCCTTCGGGATGTGCGATGGCCACGCGGGACAGACGCTGCACCTCATCATGCAGGCCGCCTTCGCCCTTTTCGATGATCTGAGTGCGTCCACCAACGGGGGTGTAGATCAACTGGTTGGGTTGCTCCGAGGCCCACCGCAGACCACCGGTTTCGCCAAACACCTGAATGTCGAACCCGTGCTGCCGCCCGATCGCCACGGATGAAGTCCAAAGACGGCCCACAGTGCCACCCTCCATCCGGAAGTTGATCATGGCGTCGTCCTCCAGCTCGCGGCTGGAAATGGTCGAGGCCATATCGGCGGACAGGGTTTTGACCTCATCATCACAGATGAAGCTGGCCATGTGCAGCGCGTGAATACCGCAATCGGCGAACTGGCCCGAAACCCCCGCCATCGCCGGATCATAACGCCAGCGCACGCGCGGGTTGTCGGCGTCGGTGGCGTCGCCGTGGTGGCCGTGGCTGAAATTGGTGACGACCAGCCGCACCTTACCGATATCACCCGCCCGCACCATCGCTCGTGCCTGCCGCACCATCGGATAGGCAGAGTAGCAATAGTTCACCGCGCAGATTTTGCCCGAGGCTTCAGCGACGCGAACAATCTCTTCGCCCTCATCGACGGTCATGGTCATCGGCTTTTCGCAGAGCACGTTGAATCCGGCCTCAAGAAACGCTTTGGCGATCTCGAAATGGGTGGAGTTCGGCGTGGCGATCGTTACCAGATCAATGCGGTCAGCACGGTCTTTTTCACCGGCCAGCATCTCTTGCCAATTGCCATAGGCGCGGTCGGCAGCAACGCCCAGCCGCTGCGCGTATTCCCGGCCCACGTCGGGGCGGTGATCCAGCGCCCCGGCTGCGAACTCGAACATCCCGTCCGCCTGGGCCCCCAGACGGTGTGCAGGCCCGATCTGACTGCCTTCGCCACCGCCAATCATGCCCCATTTCAGCTTTGCCATGGTTTTTGTCTCTCTTAGGTGTTTTGCCGTTTGCGATCAGAAATCGCGGATGTTTTGCCATCGCCGTTGCCGGGACGATGCCAGCGCCGCGGCGACGACACGGTTGACCTCGTGCCCGTCATGGAAAGTTGGCCAGAGTGGTTTTCCGGTATGGATGGCTTGCAGGAAATCCTTGGCCTCGATGATTATCTGGTCCTGATATCCGGTGCCATGGCCCGGACCCTGACAGAAGGGTTCGTAATCCGGATGCGCCGGGCCGGTCAGAATTTTGGTAAAACCTCGCTGCGCCTCAGGGCCCTCGTGGCGATAGAACCAAAGGGCGTTCTGGTCTTCCTGATCAAACCGTAGCGCGCCTTTGGTGCCTGAAATTTCGTACGCGTAGCCCATCTTGCGGCCCGTTGCGACGCGGCTGACATGGATGTTGCCCATCGCGCCATTTTCGAACCGGCACATGATCTGCGCCTGGTCATCATTGTCCACTTTACCGCCGGGGCGGGTGTGGTGCACGGTTTCGACCTCGGCCATGACCTCGGCAATCGGCCCCATCAGTGCCAGAGCGCCGTTGATCATATGCGGTGCCAGGTCGCCCATCGTACCGTTGGCCATTCCGGTTGTACGCCACGTGGCGGGGGCCTCGGGGTCGGCATAGAAATCTTCGGTATGTTCGCCCCGGAACCATGTGATGTCGCCCAATTCCCCCTCGGCGATCAGGTTCCGTGCGTATTGCGTGGCTGGGGTGCGGGCATAGTTGAAGCCAACCATATTGGCGACACCAGCCGCCTCGGCCGCCGCGACCATCGCCGCACCGTCCGTCATCGACGCGCCCAGTGGTTTTTCGCACAGCACTGGCTTGCCCAGGGCAAAGGCAGCTTCGGCTATCTGACGGTGAGTGTGTTGGGGTGAGGCAATGACAATGGCCTCGACCGCCGGATCGTTGACCAGCACCCGCCAATCCTCGGTCGCGCGGTGGAATCCGTAGGCCGCCCGATACCGTTCTGCGCTTTCAGAGCTTGAGGCGCATATCATCTCAAGACGCGGGCGCAAAGCCGTGTTGAACACTGCACCCACGGCCGACATGGCGACCGAATGGGCCTTGCCCATATAGCCGCCACCTACGATTCCAATTCCGATTTCAGGCATCTTTCACGGCTCCGAACATATTATTTGCAACCGGTTGCAAAATGAGTATCGTGTGAATCGATTCAACGCAAGGTCCAAACTTTGCCGACCCCAGCTTGCCGGAGGAATATGACGTGAGCGCTTTGATAGCGGGTATCAAAGGAAACCGGTTCGCCGTGTTCGGGCGCGCAGGGATGGACATGTTCGCCGATCCCATTGGCGTTAAAAGCGAAGATGCCGATACGTTTCACGCGGATCTGGGTGGATCGTCGGCCAATATTTGTGCGGGTCTGGTCAAACTGGGCAGTCAGGCGTCACTGGTCACCTCGGTCTCAGACGATGCCATTGGGCGATTCTGCCTGAATCGCCTGCACCACTATGGCGTCGATACGTCCAATATCCGCGTTGTGGGCGGGGAATACCGCATGTCGCTGGCCGTCTATGAAAGCCGGATCAAGAATTTCCAGAACGTCATCTATCGCAACGGGGCTGTTGATTTTCAGGTCACCGAAGAGGACATGGACAAGGTCAACTATTCCGCCTTTTCGGCCGTGATCTCGGCGGGCACTGTCTTTGCGGCCGAACCGTCGCGCAGCGCCACTTTCCGCGCGTTCGACAACGCCCGCGCAGCCGGACTGCCTGTGATCTTCGACATTGATTACCGTCCCTATAGCTGGCCCTCGCCCCAAGTGGCCGCCGACGTCCTGTCGCGCGCCGGGGAAGCCAGTGACCTGATTGTCGGCAATGACGAGGAGTTCGGCTTTATGGCCGGTGGCATCGAAAAAGGGTTCGCAAAAGCCAAAGAGCTGGCAGAAAAGCCCGGCCGGATCGTTGTATACAAGATGGGTGAACAGGGCGCGGTGACGCTAGTGGACGGTCAGGAAATCCGCACCGGCATCTACCCTGTCACCGCCGTCAAACCAAACGGCGCAGGGGACAGTTTCATGGCCGGTCTGCTGGCGTCAATCGCGGCGGGGCATGCGCTGAAAGACGCGGTCATGCGCGGATCAGCCTGTGCCTCAATCGTGGTGTCCCAACCCGGTTGTGCCCAGGCGATGCCGACGACGCAACAATTGGACACGTTCCTTGCCAATCATCCCGGCCCTACCACATAGGAGTACCCCATGCATATCGCGCCCTATGACAATCAGAACAAACCCATCGTCGATGCAGACGACCCGACAGTGCCGCTGAACTATTTCAACATCGTCAAACTGCGCCGCGGTGAAGCGTTCGAATATCAGGTGCCGGGCTATGAGACCTGCATCGCCCCTGCAACTGGCAGTGTGGATGTCGAGGTCGAGGGCGTGCACTTCACCGCGCTGGGCAATCGAGGCGAAGATGTCTGGGATGGCGAACCCGAAGGTGTTTACGTCCCGGTCGGCGCCAAAGCGCAGATGGTTTGCGTCTCGGACGAGGCCGAGGTGTTCATCGCGGGCGCCAAGTACGACAAGGTGCTCGATCCTTTCGACGTACGTGAGCATGATCTGGTACAGTACGGCAGCGACGACACCAAAACTCATCGCAAAATCAAACATATCCTCGGCCAGAAACAGCACGACAAGGTCGGACGCCTGCTGGTGAGCGAGCTGTTCACTGTTGGTCAGGGTGGCTGGTCCGGCTTCCCCAGCCACAAGCACGACACCGACCGTCTGCCTGATGAGACCCGCCACGACGAGACCTATAATTTCCGCTTTAAACCCAACTGGGGGTCCGGACTGCAAATGCTGCAGCGCGAAGACAATGAGCCGGGTGACGCCTATCACATCGTCGATGGCTCAACGATCTGCATCGACAAAGGCTACCATCCCTGCTGCGTTCTGCCGGGATACGAAATGTACTATTTCACCATCCTCGGCGGCCTCAGCCAGCGCTCGCTGGTGCAGTATTTCCAGCCAACACACGCCTATCAAATCGAAACGATCCCAGGCATCAAAGACATGATCGCGAAATTCAAATGACCCTTGTCACGCTGAAAGACGTCCTGTCTCCCGCGTATGACCAAGGCTATGCCGTGGGCGGCCTTGTCACTTTGGGCTGGGAAGACATGCGCGCCTATGTGACCGCGGCCGAGGCCGAAAACGCCCCTGTGATCCTGCAGGCCGGCCCCAGCTGCCGCGAGCACACTCCGCTGCCCGTTCTGGGCAAGATGTTCCGTCATCTGGCCGAGAATGCCTCGATCCCCGTGGTCGCTCATCTGGACCACGGCTATACTCTTGAGGAATGTAAAATCGCGCTAGACAGCGGTTTCACCTCGTTGATGTTCGACGGCTCACGCAAGCCGCTGCAGCAGAACATAGACGAAACCGCCGCAATTGCCGAGATGGCCCACGCGGCAGGGATTTCCTGCGAAGGCGAGATCGGTTTTGTCGGCTATTCCGGTGGCGAGGGTTCGAACGGTACCGACCCGGCCGAGGCCGCACAGTTCGCACGGGAAAGCGGCGTGGACGCGATGGCCATCTCGGTCGGCAACGTCCATCTGCAGCAGAACAAGGAGGGCGGGCTGGACGAAGACCGCATTCGCCAGATCGACGCCATGACCGAGGTGCCATTGGTGATCCACGGCGGATCAGGCGTGCCGATTGAACAACGCAAGCGCCTCGCCCGCGAGACCTCAATCTGCAAGTTCAACATCGGAACCGAGCTACGCATGGCCTTTGGCGCCGCACTGCGCGAGGCAGTGAACCGCGACCCCGAAAGATTTGACCGTGTCACCATCCTGAAAGAGACCCACGACCCGGTCGAAGCCGCCGCGCGCGTGGTCATCCGTGCTTTTGGCGCTCCGCCGCAAAGATAGACCGTCAAACAGAAAAAGCGGTCCGGAAAGCTTCGAGCGCTTCTTCCGGACTGCCTGCTGCAAAGGCCTCCAACCCGACAGGTCCACGATAGCCCATATCGTTTAACGCCCGCGCTACGGCGGCAAAACTGACTTCACCGCTCCCGGGTTCACATCGGCCCGGGTTATCGGCAACTTGAACTTCTCCGATCCAGGGCAAGCACTTCTCGCACCATCGGATAAGATCACCCTCGCCGATTTGCGTGTGGTAGAGGTCAAGGTTCATGCACAACTGAGGGCGATCAATTGTTGAGACCAGTGCCAGCACATCCGCTGTTGAACCGAAAGGACATCCGGGGTGATCAAATAGGTTCAGGTTTTCCAACGTAAACACCACACTCTCTTCTTCTGCCAGATCGCAGATGCGGTGAAGAGTCTCCTGCGCCTTCAACCACATCTCTCCGGTCACGGCATCGTGCCGCCAGATAGGTATTCCACCTTCGCCTAACCCCGTTCCGTGCAAGTTCAAACGATCCACACCCAAACGTTTGCCAATCTGCACTGTTTCGCGCGCAGAATTCAGCAACATATCTGCGCCTTCTTCATCCGCAAGACGACCTTCGAGATAGCCGTTCATGATCGTGAAGTTCGCGCCGACGCGTTCAAGTTTTTCGAGATCCCAGTCAGGCCAATTCCAAAGACCTACACCGAACCCCATTTCCGTCAGGCGTGCCGCACGCCAATCGATTGGTTTATCCAGCCATAGCATTTCGGCACAGGCTGCCAGTTGGAATGGTTGGGACATGCTAGACCTCAGAATTTGGGACGATCAGATCGAACCACCTTCGACCATGAAATTCCCCGCGCTGCACATGGCGGCATCATCCGAGGCCAGAAACACCACCATCCGCGCCACATAGACCGGATCAATCGGATCGGGCAAGCATTGGCGGTCGACCTGTTTGGCCAGCGCCTCAGGCGTGACCCAGAGGTCCTTCTGACGTTCTGTCATGATCCAGCCGGGCACTACGGTGTTCACGCGGATACGGTGATCGCCCAACTCGCGCGCCATCGTCCGGGTCAGGCCATGGACGGCCGATTTGGCGGTGGCATAGGCGGGGAATCCTGCGCCGGCTTCCCACCACGAGTTTGAACCGATGTTGACGATAGAGCCACCGCCCCGCTCGATCATCGCTGGCGCGACGGATTGGATGGCAAAGAACATATGGCGGATATTGGTCGCCATGCGCTCATCCCAATACTCAGGCGTCACCTCGCGCCAGTCGTGCCGGTCATCATGGGCGGCGTTGTTGACCAGAACGTATGGCGCGCCCAGTTCCTCCGACAATTGGTCCAAGGCCTCGCGCAGCGCTTCTATATCGCGCAAATCGCATTGGGCAAAAGCGTGTTCGCCATCCAGATCCGACAGCAGCGCGTGTCCCGCATCGGCATTGATGTCCAGAATCCCGATTTTGGCGCCTTGGGCTGCAAAAGCGCGGACCGTTTCCGCCCCGATACCCCCCGCCCCGCCGGTGATGAAGACGGTCTGGCCATTCAGGCTGGGATAGGTGGCAAAGTCTCGGGTCATCCGTCACGCTCCATGATCCACTCGACCTCGGGGGCCGCTACAAAGCGCCATTTCCGCAGAGGCCCGGCCATGACGTTCAGATAGTACATCTCAAACCCATAGGGCGCGCCGCAAGGGTGATGTCCTCGCGGAACGGTCACAACATCGCCATCGGATACGGCCATCGTCTCATCCAGCTGGCCGTCATCGGTATAGACCCGCTGAATGCCGAAGCCGTTGGCCGGGTTAAGGCGGTGGTAATAGGTTTCCTCCAGATAGGTGATCCGGGGATAGTCGTCCTCGTCATGGCGATGGCTGGGGTACGACGACCAGTGGCCGTTCGGCGTGAACACCTCAGTCACCAGCAGGCTGTCGGCATAGTCTTCGGCCTCCATCGCGATATTGTTGATGTAGCGGGTATTCACGCCCTTACCGCGCTCGGTCAGCGTGATGCCATCCGGGCCGATACGCCGGGCCCGATGCCCGCCCTTGCCGGGGGCCGAGCAGACGGCGATGACGCAGTCAGTTTCGGCAAAGGCTTCCCACTCAGTTCCGTCCGACAGGTACAGGCAATGCGGCGGCGTCTTTTCAAACACGTTCATCCGGTCACCCAGAACACCCCAATCCTGCCCGGCCCCGGTGATCTGCGCCTTGCCTTCGACCATGACCAGAATAACCTCGCGGTTACCGGTGGCCTCGGCGGCTTTGTCGCCCGCGCGCAGGTGATAAAGACCGAAGCCGACATAGCGCCACCCGGCGCTGGCCGGGGTGATGTCGTGGACCTTGCCGCGCGTTCCGAACGGTTTCTTCAGCAAGTCTGCCATGGTGTCGTCTCCTTGATAGGTGGGCCAGTGGCGCACCCCTTTGTTTGTTCAAGCAGCTTGCCTTGCCTGTAGCGCCGAGAGCGCATCAGCAAGTCGTGCCCCGGTCCAGCCTTCCGAAACCGCCAGGCGCAGGATATTCGCCTGGCTTTTCGGTGCGTTGCCCCCGACCGGAGGGTCAGTATCGAGATTGGTTGGAAAAGGATAACCCTCGGCCGTGGCTGCAATCGCCGCATCCAGTTCTGACTGGGTCAGCTCGCAACGTTGTTGCAGCGCAATCAGGTGGGGGAGCACGCTCTGCGACATGGCACGGCGATCCACCGCTTCCATAGCGCGCCCAAAGGCCGACGAGATTTGCAGCAGGTTCGCCATCCGGTCGATGTCGGCGCTGCGGTTTTCGCCGGCGGCGTGGAACAGTGCGGGATTGAAGAACACTGCGTCACCTTTTGACAGCGGCAATTGAATGTAAGCGTCTTCGAAATGGCCCTGATGAGCGGGGTCGTGGAATGCCAGATAACCCGACGGGTAGAGCTGCGAGAACGGCAGCAACTTGGTCGGCCCACTTTCCACCGGCATGTCGCAATGGGCAACAGCCCCCTGCAAGGTCAAGGCAGCGGTCAGGTGATGGGCATGGGCGGGATATCGGGCGGCGCTGTCGGCGCTTTGGAAGCCAAGATGGTAATCCCTATGCGCCAGCTGCGCTTTCCCCCCCGGACGAACCTGATTGACCTGCGCGGTCATCTGATAGTTGGGTCCAAGCCATGCTTCGCAAGCAGCTGCAATCGCGGTGTTCCCGAAATACAGGGCAAAGCCTTCGGGATCACGCAAGCACTGCTTTTGCAGTGCATTCCAAACCCGGTCATTCGCACCCGAGGCGGCAAAGTGATCACCTTCACCTGCCCCGCCTTGACGTTCCTCATCAATGATCTGCCGGAACACTTCGGTGGCTCGGTCGATCACTGAAACATCCGAATAGGCCCCTTTCAGGGCAATCACCCCAGCGGACTTGCTCAAAACCCAGCCCCATTCCGCCAGCAAGGCCTGACGCTTGTCCGCGTGCTCAAGCACCGAGCGCAGAGCTTGCATGTCATAGATCGGAACATTCTTTTCAACCGACACGGCATGGGGCACCGCATCGACCGAAAGGTTCTGAGAGGTCAACACCTTGAATTCATCCAGATCACAGGATTCCCGGTCGAAATAGCCGACATATCCAAGGTCTTGATGCACCATGACATACTCCTTTCTCATGGTTTTGGTGTTGCGCCTTCGGGCGATAGGCTAAGCCGCAATCTCCAATCCTGCTTGTCCGCAGACATCGACGATGTGATCGTAGCCCATCTTGGAATACTCATAGGGCGGCGCCTTGGCCGGGTCCTGTTCAGCCTCGACCACAATCCAGCCCTCGTAATCCATCGCCTTGAGGGCCTTGGCGACCGACTGAAAATCGATGCAGCCATCGCTGGGCACGGTAAAGGCCCCGGCAATCACCGCATCCAGAAAGCTGCGATTGTTTTCGCGCGTATCCTGCACGATGGGCGGGCGGATATCCTTGAAATGCACGTGATGCACCCGGTCGCCCCAGCGGTTCAGGGTCGCCATCACATCGCCACCACCGAACAACAGGTGGCCGGTGTCGAAACACAACTGCACCTCGGGTCCAGACCCCTCCATCAGCCAGTTCACATCATCTTCGCTTTCGATGATCGTGCCCATGTGGTGGTGATAGGCCATCGGCATACCCTGATCGGCCATCCATTTCGCAAGCTCGGTCAGCTTGCCAGCATAGGCCAGAACCTCATCCTTGGACAGCTTTGCGCGATCATTGACCGGCGTCCCGATCTGACCCTGCACGGTGTTGGAGCACTCGGCATAGACGATGCAGGGGCTGTTCAACGCCACAAACTGCTCGACCTGCTCGCGGACAGCCTCACGCTCGGTCGCAAAGTCATTCACCAGCGTATTGCCCGAGCACCAACCGCCACAGAGCGCGATATTGTTGCCTTCCAGATAGGCGCGCAGCCCTTCGGTATCGCTGGGCATCCGCTGGCCGCGCTCGACGCCTGTATAGCCAATCTCGCGCGCCTCTTTCAGCGCCTGCTCCATGGTGTAGGCGGCCGTCAGATCCGGCAGGTCGTCATTTTGCCATGCGATCGGAGAGATCCCGATTTTCACGCTCATTTGGTGTTTCTTTCCTTGAGTGCGACTTCATAGGCCGCGCGTTTTTCGTTCACTTCGGGGCGGATGCTGACCTCGGGCACGGCGACCTCCCACCACGTGCCGCCGTATTCGGTGGACGGGTAAGGGTCAGTGTCGATTACCACCACGTACGGGCCTTTGATGTCGCCGCGCTTGGCCAACGCATCCTCAAGCTCGGCAATCGAGCTGACCTTGACCGAGGTTGCCCCCATCGCCGCCGCATGGGCGGCAAAGTCGATATTCGACGCGGTTTCGTGAACGGTGTGATCCAGCAGGTTGTTGAACTCAGCCCCGCCGGTGCCCATTTGCAGCCGGTTGATGCAGCCAAAGCCTCGGTTGTCTGTGATCACGACGGTGAAGGAAATTCCCATCATCGCCGCTGAGGCCATTTCCGAGTTCGCCATCATATAGGTGCCGTCGCCGGTAAAGCAGATCACGTCACGCTCCGGCTGGGCCATTTTGATGCCCATGGCACCCGCGATCTCATACCCCATACAGCTAAAGCCGTATTCCATGTGGTAGGCCCCGGGGCGCGGCGCCTTCCACAGCTTGTGCAGTTCACCCGGCATGGTGCCCGCGGCGCACATCACAATCGTATCGACATGCGAGGCGCGCTGTACCGCGCCTACCACCTGCATATCGGTGGGCAGCGCGTTGCCGTCGCCGGGCGCGTCTGTCAGCGTGTCGACCTTTCCGAACCAATCAGCCTTCAGCGTGTTGGCCACCGGATCGGCGCGGTATCCTTGGAGGGCGATGCCCAACTCCTCAAGCCCGACGCGGGCGTCGGACTGCAAGGGCATAGCGCTGTGTTTCTCGGCGTCATAAGCGGCGGTATTCAGGCTGATCATCTCACGCTCGGGGTTTGAGAAGAGCCCCCACGAACCGGTGGTGAAATCCTGAAAGCGCGTACCGACACCCAGCACCAGATCGGCCTCGGCGCAAACATCGTTGGCCGGTTCGCCGCCGGTCACGCCAATGGGGCCGAGGTTCAGTGGATGATCCCAGGCCAACGCGGATTTGCCAGCCTGTGTTTCAGTGATCGGAATGTTGTGCGTTTCCACAAAACTCTGAAGCGCGTCGGTTGCACCCGAATAGTGCACCCCACCCCCCGCGACGATGACCGGGCGTTTGGCCGCCTTGATTGCAGCCACTGCGCGGGCCAGCTCGCCCTCATCTGGACGGATGCGGCGTTGATACCAGACGCGCGGCTCAAAGAAGCTCTCGGGATAGTCATAGGCCTCGGCCTGCACGTCCTGACAGAAGGCCAGCGTCACCGGTCCGCAATCGGCCGGGTCGGTCATAGTACGGAAGGCGCGTGGCAAGGCAGTCAGCAGGTGTTCGGGCCGGGAAATGCGGTCGAAATAACGGCTGACGGGCTTGAAACAGTCATTGGCACTAATCGTACCGTCACCGAAACTTTCGATCTGCTGCAACACCGGGTCGGGACCGCGGGTTGCGAACACGTCACCCGGCAGGAACAGGACCGGCAGGCGGTTCACATGTGCCAGCGCTGCTGCCGTTACCATGTTCGTGGCGCCCGGCCCGATCGAGGACGTGACCGCCATGGTCCGCGTGCGGCGCATCTGCTTGGCATAGGCAATCGCGCTATGCGCCATGGTCTGTTCATTATGACCGCGATAGGTCGGCAGGCTGTCTTTGACAGCGTGCAACGCCTCACCCAGCCCGGCCACGTTGCCATGGCCGAAAATGGCCCAGACCCCTGCGATGAACGGCTCTCCGGCCTCGTTCATCTGCGCGCCCAGATAGCGCACCAAAGCTTGCGCTGCGGTCAGTCGGACTGTCTTGCCCATTGTGATCCCTTTCAACACAAGGCCGAATTGGCCAATCCTGTCATTTTGTAAGGTTGGGCCACCCGGACCCGAAAAGAGGGGAACGGTGTTAAACCGTTCCGCCCAGAGAGCCTTCCAGCTCGGCCATTTCCTGACCGCCAGCCATCAGGTCCTGCAATTGCTCGGGCGTGATCTCACCCCGCTTCGCTGTACCCAACGTCTTGCCGCGGTTCAGCACGGTAAACCGGTCACCCACCGCCAGTGCGTGGCGCACGTTGTGGCTGATGAAAACAACGCCAACGCCCTGACTACGCACTCGGTCGATCGTGGCCAGCACGTTCGACGTCTGGCGCACACCCAGAGCCGAAGTCGGTTCGTCGAGGATCAGGATTTTGGCACCAAAATACACTGCGCGCGCAATCGCAACGGTCTGTCGCTCACCACCGGAAAGCGTACCGACGGCCTGATCCGGCCCACGCAGATTGATGCCCATCTTGCGCATCTCTTCCATGCAGACCTCATTGGCCTGTTCCACATCGAACCGCTTGAGCAACCCTTTTCCTTTGGTTGGCTCGCGCCCCATGAAGAAGTTCCGCGTCACACTCATCAACGGGATCATGGCAAGGTCCTGGAACACGGTCGCAATGCCCGCCTCCATCGCATCGCGCGGAGTGTCGAAATGCAGTGGTTTGCCTTCGAAATAGATTTCGCCCTTGGTGGGTTTGTGCACCCCGGACATAGTCTTGATGAAGGTCGATTTGCCCGCACCGTTATCGCCCAGCAGACAGTGGCACTCGCCCGGTTTGACGTCAAAGCTGACACCGGCCAGAGCGATGATGTTCCCAAAGTGCTTTTCGATGTTCTTCATTTCCACGATGGGGGCCGCGTCGGTCGCATCGCCGTGGTGGAATTTGGTATCCTCGGTCATATCAGCGCTCCCCGGTTACGCGTTTACGGATCGCGTTGTTGAACAGAACCGCGATCAGCAGCATGGCGCCCAGAAAGACCTGGAACCAATCCTGATCGAAGTCGGTATAGGTCAGACCGATGACAACCATGCCAAAGATGATCGAGCCAAAGAACGCCCCGATAGCCGAGCCATAACCGCCAGTCAGCAAACAGCCCCCGATCACGGCGGCGATGATGGCTTCGAATTCCTTCTGGAAGCCACGGCGCGCGTCAGTTGAACCCGCATCCATCACCGTGATGATCGCCACCAGCGCGGCGCAACACGCCGTCAGCATGAACAGCGAAACCTTGACGCGGTTCACCGGAACACCCGAGTTGGACGCAGCAGTCTTGTCGCCGCCCGAAGCGAAAATCCAGTTCCCTGCCGGGGTGCGCAGCAGCACATAGGTCGCGGCCAGCGCCATCGCGATGAACCACAGAATTTCAACCGGAATACCCGGCACCTTGGGCGCACCGCTTTTAAATGTATCGATCACGCCCTTTTCGGCCAGCCAGGCAAACAGGCTGCCAAAGGCCTCGCCTGAGAAGAACGGTGCCAGCCAGTCATTTTCAGTCGCGTCACGCACGCCGCGCAACTGGGTCGATCCGCCGGTCGCCATTTTCAACCCGACCAGAGACAAACCCCGCAGGATAAACAGAAACGCCAGTGTCACGATAAAAGACGGCAGGCCCGAGCGGATCACGATGTTACCGTTGATCGCGCCGACCATGGCCGCAAAAACAAACGTCATCGGGATGGCGGCGATCAGCGGCAATTGCCACGTGACCACACAGACGCCGAAGAACAGGCCGGAAAAGGCGACCATCGAACCGATCGACAGGTCAAACTCTCCGCCAATCATCAGCAGCGCCGCACCGATGGCCAGAATACCCAGCTGGGCCGCAGGCGTCATGAAGTTCATGACCCCGGCAAGGGTGAACATCGAGCTGTCCGCAGTGATCGCAAAGAAGATGAACACCAAAACGACACCGGCCATGGCACCAAGCTCGGGGCGTTTCATTAACTTGGTCAGAAACGGTTCGCTCTTGACCCTTTCGTCGGCTGCGACGGGCGCTGACTGGCTCATGTTTTCCTCCCTATTCGGTTGAAACGGCGCGCCGGGCGCCGCTTCTATTGTCAGAGTCCGTTAGGCTTAGCGGATGCCTTGCGACGAAAGATCGATCACTTGACCGGCCTTTTCAGCGGTCACCAGGTTCGGACCCGAAGGAACATCGCCACCCGGCATCAGACCGTATTTGGCGTGCAGACCCATGAAGTTCACCGCAAGGTAGCCCTGCAGATACTGCTGCTGGTCGATGGCAAAGGCCGCATCTCCGTCAACGACCGACTGAAGGAAGTTCGCTGACAGGTCAAACGAGGCAACATTCACGTCCCGGCCCGAGGCTTTGACGGCCGCAACAGCAGGCTCACCGGCCGAGCTGGCACCCAGGGCCATAACGGTGTCGACGCTTTCATCCGAGGCCAGCGCAGCGGCCACCTTCGATTCAATCTCGGACGGGTCGTTCGAGGTCGGCAGAACAGTGACGTTACCACCAAAGCCCTCTGCAAAGCCTTCGCAGCGCAGGTCCAGAGACACGTTGCCTACTTCGTGGTTGACGCAGATCGCGTTGCTGCCGCCCATCGACGCCAGTGCCTCGCCGGCAGCCTTGCCTGCGTCGTATTCATCCTGACCGACATGCAGCAGGGCGCCCAGATCCTTGGCAACTTCGGCGCCCGAGTTGATCGAGATCACCGGGATACCGGCCGCAACCGCACGTTCGATTGACGGGCCAAGCGCGTCTGCATCAGGGATCGAGACGATCAGGCCGTCGGGTTCCTGGTTCACAGCAGCGTCGATCAACTGCGACATGGCCACCATGTCAAAGGTTTCCGGCGCGCGGTACTCCACGTTGACGCCGACATCCTTGCCCGCCTGCTCAACGCCGTTCTTGACGACGTTCCAGAACGCGTCATTCGCCTGACCGTGCGATACAACCACGATTTCCTGCGCAAATGCAGGCGTGGCCAGGGCCATCGCACCGGCAGCCAATGCGCCTTTTACGAACTTGTTCATTTGGTTTCCTCCCATAAAAACAGTCTGTCTTATGTCGGGGCATCAGCCCCAATCATTCGGATCCACCGAATCTCCTCCGCTCCGGAAATTGGCGGAGCTTTCCCCAGTTTCCGGATATCGCGTCATTTTGCAACCGGTTTCAAAACGTCAGCCAATACGACCGACTGCCCGGTCTGCGCCGAACGGGTTGCGGCTTCGGCCATCGCCAGCGCGGCAACGCCATCCTCCAGCGTCACTGGCATGGCCGAATCGTTCAGCACAGCCTGAACAAACGCATCCCACTCAGCTCGATAGGCGGGCATGTAACGCTCCAAGAAAAAATAGGTCGGCTTGGCGCTGGTGACGCCATCGGCCGTCGACTTGACTACAGCGTTTTCCAGAATGTTGTGGGCTTGCAGCAACCCGCCCGAACCCAGCATCTCGATTCGCTGATCATAACCGTAGACCGCCCGGCGTGAGTTCTTGATCACCACGATCTTTCCATCCGCATAAGTCATTGTAACAACTGCAGTATCTACATCTCCGGCACGTCCGATCTCAGGATCGACGATTGAGGAACCAACGGCAGAAATCCGTTCCGGCAACTGACCCATCAGATAGTTCGCCATATCGAAATCGTGGATCATCATGTCCCGGAATAGACCACCGGAAACCTTGACATAGCTGATTGGCGGCGGAGCTGGATCGAAAGAAGTGATCGACAACATCTCGATCTTGCCTATCCCATCCTGATCGGCAGCCGATTTAAGGGTCGCGAAGCTGGGGTCAAACCGGCGGTTGAACCCGACCATCACAGGCCGTCCCGTTTCGGCCGCAGCCGCCTGACACGCCAGCGCCCGCTCAAGGCTAAGGTCAACGGGTTTTTCGCAAAGAACCGCCTTACCGGCCTGTGTGGCGGCTTCGATCAGGTCTGAATGCGTGTCCGTCGGCGTTGCGATCAGAACAGCGTCAATAGACGGGTCGGCGATGATATCGTCAGAGCTGCGCGCCGCAGCTCCCTGTTCCGCAGCAAGGCTTTCAGCCGCATCAGAAATCGCGTCGGAAACTGCGCAAAGCTGGCTTTGAGGATGCGCGGCAATGGCCTGCGCGTGTACCCGGCCAATGCGCCCGGCGCCAAGCAGTCCGATTCTCAGCATGCGGTTCTCCCGATTCTAAATTGGGGACACCATGAGTTTCTTTGCAACCGGTTGCAAGAATTTTTCTTGCTAAATTTATCCGTTGAGTAACTTCGCGCCTTAAAACTGCTCCCGACCGGGAAACGGAACTAAGTTCCCTTCATGATCGGCTGGCCCAAATGCGCGGGAAATCCTGATTGAGGCTCAAAACTTAAGTGTGTAACGGAGCCTCAATACAATCATTGGAAGAAACAATGCTATCAATCAAAAATCTGATGTTCGCCGGCGCGTCTCTTGGACTGGTGTCTGCTTGCGCGCCAAGCGCTCCGCAATTCGCATACCCCACGCCGACCAAATCTCATCTAATTCGGTATGAATGCACCACAGTGGACGAAGCCAACGCGACTTCAGCTGCCAAGCAGGCGCATCAGGTTTACCTTGATCGGTTCTACAAAAGGCAATCCCAGCTCAACGCTGACGGTCAGAAACTGAAGGCCGCGGGTGACGCAGCAACGCAGGAGCAGATCCTTACGCACAACGAAAAAGTTCGGCAATTCAACTACGATGTTGTGAGTGAGACCGGAAACACAGGTTGTCACTACATCGGGGCGATTAAAGTGGCTGAAAAGACGCCCTGATCGCAGGTTGTTTTGAAATCCAAGAAGAGGCGCATTCGACAAGAATGCGTTCTCTTTCGGACTCAGCCGCCCAAAACCCGGTTGCTCAGGTTGTGCGGCTTACCGCCAATTGGCAATGACTTGACCTGAAGCCGCAGCGACAAGGGCAACTGCTATAAAATCCAACGGGCAAGCCTGGGAACCTGAGTAATCAGCATAGTGAGAGCGGTACTGCACATGATCACTAAAAAGGTCGCAGGTGTAGCTGGCAACACGTTCCCGAAACCGATCCAGACCAAGAAAATCGGATGGGTAAAATAGATGCCATTGGCGAGTTGGGCCAACCTTTTCCCCTCTGCCCCATCGTTATAATACTCAACCTGCTTGGCTGCTAGGAAGAGCAAAGGAGCAACAAACAGCAATGAAAAATAGTTGTCGACAGACCCACGCGAAATGGCTGTAGGCTCTGAAACGCCAGTGTGGAAATACACAATTAAGGATTCAAGCAACAAAGCTGTAAGCGCGCATGCAAGCATCATGCGTACCCCAGTTACTTTCAGACCCTTGTACTTCCCATTTTCGAAACAGGTAGCCGAAAACCAAGAAGGGGAAGGAAAACATGAGGAAGTTTCGATGCGATCCGTTCCAGTCAAGAACTTTGCCAATCAGACCGTCAAAAACATGGAAAGTTGCAAGGTATTGCAACACGACGCCGGCGGTGAATAACACTACGGCAGCCGCCAAAAGCTTTCTTTCACCCAGCCCACGCATGACATAAAGCAGCGGCCCGGCGACGATCAAACCCGCAATGTACCAAAGATGAAACCACCCAAATAGGGTCAACTGGATCATCTTGGCAACACTGCTAACGCCCTGCCCCCACACTGGGGAAAACACGACCATCCAGAAAACGTATAAAGTGAGGATGCGGCGCAACCACCTGAAAACATCAGCCTTTCGCTGGGCTACATCGAAAAAGAAATAACCATTGATTACAAGAAAGGTTGGTACAGCTACTCTGAAGACCCCATTTACAAAAACCCAGCCTAGCAACTCGGAGTAATCTGTTAGGAACGTCGCGTGAAGCCCTACAACGAAACAGGCAAGGCAAAGCTTCAGAAGATCGACACTTACACTTCTCAACGTTCGCTAATCCACACAAACCAATTTATTCAACTCAAGGACTTAAACCCAGCCACAGGAAGAACTGTCGTAAATCCTATGATCGGTGCAAAAATGGCGATCCCGGAAGGACTCGAACCCTCAACCTGCTGATTAGAAGTCAGCTGCTCTATCCAGTTGAGCTACGGGACCGCTGCGCCCTTCTTGCTGCTTTTATGGGCGGGGTTCAAGGCCCAAGCGCATGAAGGCGCTGTTTGGATCGGCCGCGTATCCGTGGATCGGCCCGCAATAGGAATATCCCAGCGCCTCATAGAGTTTTCGGGCCGCATCATATTCCGATAGATGCGCCGCGCCGGTTTCCAAGACCAATGCTGAAATCCCTTCGGCTTGGGCCAGATCGGCAAGATGGATCATCATCCTGCGCGCTAGGCCGCGCCCACGCACCTGCTCCAGAATATGCACCGATTTGACCTCGGCTGTGCCATCCGGCAACGCTTTGAGCGCCCCGCATCCGACAGGCTGGCCTGCCTCAAACATCGCCCAGAACCGAATCCCCGGCCCGGCCAGCGCCTCAGCATTCATGGTGTGATTGCTTTCCGCGGGGCCAGCCGTTTCACCATGGGCGAAATGCGCCTCAACCACCGGGCGCAGCGCGTCCGAGGTTGGATCGGCCTCTCGGATGTCGATCAATTCAGTGGGTCCAGGGTGCGCGCCGGTCGGTGGCGAAATTCTCGCCATAGCCACGGGCACGCAAGTTGGGTTTGCGCTTGTGCGGCTCGCTGACCTGCGCGTCGATTCCGTTGTCCTTGGCGTAATCCAACGCTTCTTCTTTGGTGTCGAACTTCAAGCGCACCTGGGTCTGCGTGTCGTTGGACGAGGTCCAGCCCATCAGCGGATCCACCTCGCGCGATGAGGCAGGGGCGTATTCCAGAACCCACTTGCGGGTTTTGGCCATCCCCGAGGTCATCGCGTTTCGCGAAGGCTGGTAAATCCGTGCGCGCATGTCGCCTCTCCGTACTCACTTGGCTGGGGATGTTTATGCGTCAGACGCGCGGCGTGGACAAGTCCGCAATTGTCGCAACTTAGAGCATTGGAATTGCCCCCTTGAACAAGAACAAAAACAGATCAAAATCAGGCACGAAAGGAATCTCCCCCTATGGCCTATGCTCATTCCGACAAGACCCAACTGAATGCTGAAGATGTCCGCGCCCGCCTGAAACTGGAGGGCGGAAAAGAATTCGTGATGCATACCGAATTCAACCCCGCAGGCGACCAGCCCACGGCAATCAAAGAATTGGCCGGAGGCGTTTTGGACGGTGAGCGCGATCAGGTTCTGCTGGGTGCGACCGGGACGGGTAAGACCTTCACCATGGCCAAGGTGATCGAAGAAACCCAACGCCCCGCGATCATCCTTGCGCCCAATAAAACGCTAGCGGCGCAGCTATACGGAGAGTTCAAGGGTTTTTTTCCAGAAAACTCAGTCGAGTATTTCGTGTCCTACTACGACTACTACCAGCCCGAGGCCTATGTGCCGCGCTCGGACACCTACATAGAAAAAGAGTCCCAGATCAACGAACAGATCGACCGGATGCGCCACTCGGCGACCCGGGCGCTTTTGGAGCGTGATGATGTGATCATCGTGGCCTCGGTCTCGTGCATCTACGGTATCGGCTCGGTCGAGACCTACGGGGCGATGACGCAGGACCTGAAGGTCGGGAAAGATTACGACCAGCGGCAGGTGATGGCTGATCTGGTGGCCCAGCAATACCGCCGTAACGATCAGGCGTTTCAGCGCGGCTCGTTCCGGGTGCGCGGTGATTCACTGGAAATCTGGCCCGCCCACCTTGAGGACCGCGCGTGGAAGTTCTCGTTTTTCGGTGAGGAACTGGAAACCATCACTGAATTCGACCCCCTGACCGGTGAACGCGCCGCCACGATGGAACAGGTGCGCGTTTACGCGAACTCGCACTACGTGACACCGAAACCCACGATGCAGCAGGCGATCATCGGGATCAAAAAGGAACTTCGCATCCGGCTGGACCAACTGGTGGGCGAAGGCAAACTGCTGGAAGCGCAACGTCTGGAACAGCGCACCAACTTCGATCTGGAAATGCTCGAGGCCACCGGCGTCTGCAACGGGATCGAGAACTACTCGCGCTATCTGACCGGTCGCGCGCCGGGTGAGCCGCCCCCAACCCTTTTCGAATTCATCCCCGACAATGCCATAGTCTTTGCCGACGAATCCCATGTCAGCGTGCCGCAAATCGGCGGAATGTACCGGGGCGACTATCGGCGTAAATTCACACTGGCCGAACACGGGTTCCGCCTGCCGTCCTGCATGGACAACCGACCACTTAAGTTCGAGGAATGGGACGCAATGCGCCCGCAATCCGTTTTTGTCTCGGCTACGCCTGCCAAATGGGAGATCGAGCAGACCGGCGGCGTCTTCACCGAGCAGGTCATCCGCCCCACCGGCCTGCTGGACCCCGAGGTCGAAATCCGCCCCGTTTCGATGCAGGTCGACGATCTGTTGGACGAGGTCCGCAAGGTCGCCGCCAACGGCTTCCGCACGCTGGTCACGACGTTGACCAAACGAATGGCCGAGGACCTGACCGAATACATGCACGAACAGGGCATCAAGGTCCGCTACATGCACTCGGATATCGACACGCTGGAGCGGATCGAAATTCTGCGCGACCTTCGTCTGGGTGCATTTGACGTGCTGATCGGCATCAACCTGCTGCGCGAAGGGCTCGACATTCCCGAATGCGGGCTGGTCGCCATTCTGGACGCCGACAAAGAAGGCTTCCTGCGGTCCGAGACCTCTTTGATCCAGACCATCGGTCGCGCCGCGCGGAACGCCGATGGCCGCGTGATCATGTACGCCGACAAGATCACCGGTTCGATGGAGCGCGCTCTGAACGAAACCAACCGCCGCCGCGCCAAGCAGCTCGCCTATAACGAAGAACACGGCATCACGCCCGAGACCGTGAAGAAGAATGTCGAGGACGTTCTGGCCGGTCTCTACGAAGGCGACGTCGACATGAACCGCGTCACCGCCACCATCGACAAGCCGATGCACGGCGCCAACCTCGAAGCCCATCTGGACGGGTTGCGCGAGCAGATGCGCAAAGCCGCCGAGAATCTGGAATTCGAAGAGGCCGCCAACATCCGGGATGAGATCAAACGTCTGGAAGCGGTTGATCTGGCCATCGCCGACGACCCCATGGCGCGTCAATGGGCGGTCGAGAAAGCCTCGGAAGACGCGGTGAAATCTCGCGGACGGTCAACGGCTGGGAGGCCGGGGCAGCGGGGTGGGAATGTGAAGCGGAGAAAACGCTGATCCTCTGCAGAGGTGCTGTTGACGCTGCACCTTACGGGTATATTCTGCGCGTATTTCTAGTACGTTGGAGAATAAAATTTGGATTTTTTGAAGGACTTATCGGAGGCTTGGTCTCAGCGCCTGCGAAGTCCCTTTATCGGATCAATTGCGCTCAGCTTTTTTGCCATCAACTGGCAACCAATTTGGTATCTTCTGTTTGCCGATCGACCTGTTCGACAAAAGTTTCTCTATTTTGACGCCAACACATCCATTGCTTCGCTCGCGATACTTCCCATAGCAATTGGGGTTGTGCTTGCGTTGGCGTCGCCTTGGCTACGGGCTTTGGGAGCGTGGTGGGCTCAGGGCCCAAACAGCAGAATTAAGAAGCTTCAACACAATGCTGTGCATCGACTAAAGTTGCTGGAAATCTCCAACGAACTAGCACGCGTTGAAGCAGAAGCAGATCTTCAAGCGAGTCGGGAGAGAGCAATAATAGATGCAGCCAAACGTCTTGAAGAAGCCTCTGAGGTTGGTGGACAGCGACTCACTGAGGAGATTGAGAGCGAAAGACGCTCCAACGAGACTAGGCTTCCCAACAAAATACAAAAAGTAGATATTTCTGAATCCGCGTTGGACTTCTTAAGGACTGTTGTTCGCCACTCTTCTGGTGTTTTTTATCTAAGCGATTACCAAGATAAGTATACGCTTTCTCAGGGTGATAAGCGCTTCATTGTACCCAATAGAAGGAAATTTTTAGAGTATAAGGCCGCAATTGCGGAGCTGAGAGAAAAGGGTTTGTTGGAGAAAGACAAAGATGCGATATCCGAAAGGGGCTATGAATATCTCAGCAAGATCGCAGCAGAAATAAATGACCATGAAGTACAAGCGTAAGGTGCGTGCTACCTATGTTGCTTTACTGAGACAGAATAGCTATTCGAACCACTCATCCGAATGCTTGGCTTTCCACATTGTCAGCCCCATCACTCTACCCTTGCACCCCACCCCTCCCTCCTCCACGTTTGAAATCACAAATTGTGATTCCAAACGGATGCCATGACGAACCCGAACACTCTGCCCAGCACGCATGAGGTCCAAAGTGCCATTCACCGGGTGCGCGGCACCCGTGTGGTGCTGGCCGAGGATATAGCGTGCATCTCAGGAGAATCCGTCAACGCTTTCGTTCACGCTGTGTCGTGTAACACCAGCTAGTTTTGTTGAGGGGGATAACGACGCTTGCCCGAGCCGGATTGGCAGCTAAGTAAACGAAGATGCGTTGCGTTCTGTTATCTCTGATCCTGGCCACTCCAGCCACTGCCTGGGAGGCAACGGTCGGTTCCGTCTGCACCCTTTCACATGACACGGAAACCGCCGAAATCTTCCTGACCTACGACCCGGCTCAGCCTCTTTATACGCTGACCATCACTCGCAAGACCGAAGCTTGGACACAGACCCCATGGTTCGCCATGCGGTTTGACGGCCCGAACCCCGTCGAAATCGCAACGCCGCGCCATGTGTTGTCCGCCAACGCCGCGTCGCTTACGGTTAAAGATACTGGCTTCGGTAATGTTCTGAATGGGTTGGAGTACAATCAGACAGCTTATGCTTATACGCAGGACAGTCTGACTGAATTTTCCCTGGACGGCGCCGCACCTCATGTTCGCATTTTTCGCGAGTGTGCTGGAGCGCAACTATCCTGAGCCGAGCCGCGCGGAACCGGCAGATTTCGACCACATCAAATTTCCGAAAAACCAAACGAATTCAGCTGGGGACCTGGCACTGGCGGGCGATTGCTTGCTGTGGGCTGACTGTCGCTGGCGTTGGCTGGCTGTCGTTGGCTTTTGCTTGCTGTTGCTGGCGCGAGGCTGGCTTTTGCTTGCTGTGGCTTACGATGGCTTGCTGCAGCTTGATGCCTGTGAATTCGTTGTGAACTGGATATAAGAGTGGCCAATCCAATGTCAAGAAAAAATCCAATAAAAACATATAGTTGACAGATTTACTCGGACATTTCGTCTGACTAAATTACTCGGATTTCTACCCGGACCCCGCAGTTCAACCTTGCAGCCCAGCGCGGCCTGCTCCACGTTTGAAATCACAGTCTGTGATTCCAAACGGTTACGATGACAAACACCCAGAACCTGCCCAGCACGCATGAAGTCCAAAGCGCCATTCACCGGGTGCGCGGCGCGCGTGTTGTGCTGGCCGAGGATCTGGCGCAATTCTATGGAAAATCCGTCAGCGCCTTCAATCAGGCCGTCTCGCGCAACAAGGACCTGTTCGAGGGCTACCGCTTTCAGCTGTCCGATGCCGAGGTCGCCGATTTGCAATCACAGAATGTGATCTCAAAACCCAAGGGCCGAGGCGGGCGGCGGGTCAATCCGTGGGTCTATACGGATTACGGCGTAGCCATCGCCTCGGCCCTGTTCAAGGACCCGCGCGCAATCAAGATCACCCGGATGATCACCGAGGCCTTTGTGGACGGCGCAAATGCTCTGGCCGAGACCCCGCGCAGCGTGCCGGAAATCCTACCGCCCGAGGATGCCCCTGCTCCGTTGCTTCCCAATGGTGAGCAACTGCGTCATCTGGCCGAAAACATCCTCGACTCCGGTCAGCAAAGCCTTGTCGATTACATCGCAAACCCTACCACCAAACGGCAGCAGGCGGTGGCAGTGATCATGAAAACGCTGGCCGAAACCGCAGGCGAAGAGGTGCGCACCCAGCATGAGCGCCTGCGCCTGAACATCGCCCAGCGTCTGGCCACCGGGGACTACGCCGATGACGATGACCGCAAACGTCTGCTGGAGTTGCTGCAGGCGATGAAGGGTTAAACCCCCAGCTCGGCCCGCAATTTCTTGGTCAGCTTGGCCACGACCAGATCATAGGATGTCACGATATGTTCGCGCAGGGATGCGTCGGACATGCCGCGTTCCTCATAGACCTGCAGCCATTTCATCCCCCGCGAGGCCAGATAGGGCGCTGGGCGGATGCCGGGTTCATCGCTGAGGACTTCAAACGCCAGATCGGTGGCCTTGAAGGTAAACGCGTCTTTGCCATCATTCCAACCGCAGATCGCAAAGACCTTTCCGCCTACTTTCCACACATCTGCACTACCCCATTGAATCACATGGCTGGTGGCTTTGAGGCCGGCACAAAAGGCGTTGAAGTCATCGCGGGTCATCGCCCGAATCTCGGCGATCAACCGGAAATATGCAAGCGTTTAAAGGGCTTTATCCCAGTGGACGACCACGTCAAACCCGGCAGGGGACGGCGGGCCTTCAAGGAATTCTGCGAAATTTCCCCACAACTCTGCCACTTTGGGCGCGTTCGCGTTCGATGCCTCCTCGCTTTCGACAACCGCAACGACGTAGCCAGTACCGTCCTCGTTCATGGCATTGGTAAAACTGTGCATCCCGTTCATGCCCATAATCTGATCCTTAAGCTCATTCATTTTCGCCTCGGCGGCATCCCGCATGCCGGGCTTCATTTTGAACTGAGTAATACGTGCAAACATTTCTTTCCTCCCTTTCAGGGCGAAATCCCCCAAAGACGGCCCAAAGCGGCACGTCCAGCACAGTATAACACGGCATCGGTGAAAAACGCAGAACCCGCGTAAGGGCCAATCAGGGCCGCACGAACTTGGCGGTTCCGACAGTTCGTGATGGCCGCGTGCCGGTCTGTTGCGGGACCGCACCGGGAACGGGGTTAGGCGCGACAGTGTCACAGGCAACACCATCGCCATCAGGATCATTGCGCAGGTGATATCCCGGCCCGCCAGCTAGAAAGGGCCCCGGCACAACATTTTCAACCGCCTCACACCCTGCCAGAGCAATCAAATGGATCAGGGCTTCTTCGCGTTCATAACCGGATGTGCGCAGGAAGACGGCCACGACTATGCTCAGGACCGTCAAAGGCAGCATGAGAACCATGAGCAGAATCCGAACCGGAGACAACGCGCGTTTGCGTAAGGCGTCCGCGCGCTTCTGACGCCTCGATATCTTGGGGTTAACCGGTTCCGTTTCGGACTTGGGCTTGTTGACTGGCATATCCGTCTCCTAACCCGGATTTGTGGCGAAACCGAGGCTCGAACACAACCGGCAACAAGGCCTCGCACCGGGCGGGTGAAGCGGCTATGTTTGCGCCGTTGCTGATACTTTGAGACACTTATGCCATGACTGAAGCCAGCCCCTTTCGACCAGTTGATGACACGGCACGCACTTTGGCCCGCGACCTGATTGCGAGTGCCACCTATGGTGCCCTTGCCACTTTGCAGCCGGACAAAGCAGTGCCTTCAGTTTCGCGTATCGCGCTGGCAACGGATGAGGTTGGCGGGCTGATCACCCTGATCTCGACCTTGGCGGATCACACGCGAGCGTTGCACGCCAATCCAGCCTGCGCCTTGCTAATCGGAGAGCCGGGAGAGACCGGTGATCCCTTGACCCATCCACGTTTGACCCTGCACGCAGAGGCCAGTTTCGTCGCGCAAGACAGCGCGGATCACAGCCACCTGCGCGCGCGGTATCTGGCTCGGCGCCCCAAGGCGAAGCTTTATGTCGACTTCACCGATTTCGGCTTTGTGCGGTTCAAGACCTCAGAGGCCATGCTAAATGGCGGATTTGGCAAGGCCTGGCGCCTTGCCCCGGTCGATCTTGAGCCCGATCAACGCACCACGTGAACCGCGCAGGCAGCGTGGCGAACCACATGGTTCGCGGTTGAGCCCAACAGAAGATCCTGCATACCCGGCCGATGCGAAGCCATGATGATCAGGTCCGGCTTATTTGCCTCCGCCCAATCCAGAATTGTGCGCCCTGAATGTCCTTCGATCACCACCCCCTTGGCATTGGACAATTTTTCCGCCAACTCGTCCAGCTCGGTTTGAATCGCCTTGCGGGCTTCGGTCAGGTATTCGGGCGGCATGTAAGAGATTGCATAGTTCGGGATATGCTCGACTACATGCAGCAAAGTCACCTGAGCGTCCGGCGTCGACAGAATCTCAGCCAGTTTCAGTGGGCCGGAAATATCCCGTTCGGCATCGAAAGATATGGGAACAAGAATGTTATGATACATGACGCGCACCTCCGTTTTCCTGCGCCTACTTTGTGCGGGGTCCGGCGTTAAGGCTTTGATCCATATCAGGAACTGCCAAAAGTTTCAGCTACGTCGTACATCACCGGCTCAAAGCTTTTGCACAACTCATTGATCTGGCGGTTGCGGTCGCGCATTTCCGGAGTGCGCAGCATGGCCAGAAAATCCTCGCGGCGTTCCCACTGGGAATAGTTGGCAATCCGCGTCTGGGCATCATTCACATGCAGCCCCGCCGATACAAAACCCGGCTGTTTCGAGATGAACTCGGCATAGGCGTCGGTCAGCGCCTCCAGCAGATCCTGACAGGTGCCCGGGGTCATTTCAAAGGTGGTGATAACTGTCTGGACGCTCGCGCTCTTGGAAATCTTCGGCATCTGGATTCTCCTTATCGTTTCACAAGCTTAACACAGGAAATGCAAAGGTCTCGTGTTTCCTTTGCAGGCGTTGCCTCGTTGTCGGTTCTCAAAAAATGAACGAATTACTAACCATCCGTTAACCATGCTGACGGATTCTGCGCGCATGTGCCGGATCGTCCTTCTTTTGTCCCTGCTGCTTGCCGCCCCTCCGGCATGGTCTGGCGCGTGGCTGCGGGAAAAGGGGGCAGCATTCACCGCAGCTTCGGTCACCGCCTTCAAGGACCCTAACGGTAGATACGACTACAAAACTGGTCTGTACGCGGAGTACGGATACCGACCGAAGCTGACAATTGGACTGGATATAGAGGAAAACCGCGACCTTTACGGCCACGCGCTAGTATTTGCCCGGCTTCCGGTCGCGGATTTCGACAAATGGGGGCGTTTTGCGGTCGAGCTTGGGGCGGGCGCCCATCACCGTTACCGGGACGCCTGGGCGATGTACAAGTTGACCCTCTCTTATGGCAAAGGGTTCCGGACAGGCTGGGGGAACGGTTGGGTGGCCGTTGATACCGCCTTGGAGCTGCGCACGCATGATACCCTGTATCGCAAGCTGGACATCACCGCAGGGTTGTCCGGCGATCGGCTGCTGAACCCACTGATACAACTCGAAACAACCTATACCTCCGACCATTCTCTGTTTTGGAGAGCCCGGCCTTCGGTCATGATCCGAACGAAGAAGAGTTCAACCACCTGGGTACTTGGCCTTGAACGCAATGATGCACGCAGTGACACGGGGCTGAAGCTTGCGATCTGGAGTGAGTTCTGAAGCCGGCGGGTTGGCCGCCCCGTGAATGGGCGGCCAACCGTGGTTTCAGCGCTCCATTCGCACGGTCGCGGACACCTCGCCGCTCAATGCTTCGGGCCAGCGCAGGTTGATTGCGTCATTCGATGCACCCTGCTCCAGCTCAACGTACGGGTTGGCAAAGGACAGCGACCCGAACACTGTTCTCAGAGGCCCCAGAACCGTGACCGCATCACAGCTGCGCGCAAGACCTCCGAACGGCAACTGTGCCGACGTTTGCACGGTCCAGGCCTGGGACGCAGAACCTTGCGCATGTCGGATCCGCACAGGGTTCGATACTTTCTGATCGACCCCGTGGAATGTGTTATTCTCGAAAATCACATTCCGATGCGCATACTTGTTCAGATCGGCATAAGTGGTGTCCACCCGCTCAACCCGGGTGATACTGCCGCTTGACGAGCGGAACTTGTTCCCGGTCACGACAACACCATTCAGGAAGTGCCCTGCACCATAGGGCCGAATGACAAGATAGGTGAACCAGGGTGCGACCTCGCTGGAGTAGAAGATGTTGTCGGTGATGGCCATCGAACTGAAAGAATACCCCGCGGTGTAAACAGGATAGGCATCCCGTTCGTTGGTCCACTGGATCGAGCAGTTATCGACATAGTTCCCGGAAATGGTCGAGCTGTTATACGTGCCGATCATGACCAGACCGGCGCTGCGCACACCTTGCGGGATGCTGTCGCCCTGGAAAAAGTGATTGCCCAGGATCATATTGTTAGTGCCACCCAGAACTGCAAAGTGCCGGAACCGCACCGCCCGGTTGTGGCGCAGTTTGACGTCATTGGCGGTAGAGTTCAGTGCGATCGACTTTCGATCCTGCACGTTGAAGGATTCTTCAGTGGACAGAAACTGACAGTTGTCGATCAGCATGCCCTGACACCCCGTTCCGATCGAGGTGATGCCCCGATCTTTGGGACGGCTGATAAAACAGTTGGCCACCGCGAATGTACTACCCGAGGGGGCCAGACGGATCCCGCTGCTTCGCCCGTTACACTGGAACTCGATCTCCTCCATCCCGAACTTGCGCAATGTGCTGAAACCGCTGAAATCCAACAGGTATTTGAAAGCCTGAAAGGTGAAGGTCTGCGTACCGGCCGCATCATAGAGCGGCGCGTTCAGCGTGATCTCACCCGCGCCAACGTTTTTAGAGCGGACATAGATCTCGCGCCCAACCCCGCTGCCCTGCACCAGCGCGCCGACAGGAATATTGGCGATGTTGGCCACATTCACCAGCCGCTTAGGATCGTTTGGGTTGTAAGTCGCGACCGAGGTGAAAGTCTCGGTATCCCAGGCCGCGCTATTCTGTACATCGAACTGACCATTGCGGATCACGCGGCGTGTCGAGAATCCGCTTTGCCGGTTCGGCACCGCAGCGGCCATGTCGATGGGTTCGCTGACCGAAATCTTGCGCCCCCCCAAATCAAGCGATTCGTGGTCCGAGTTGTTCAGCAATGCCTGAAACGCCTTTTTGAATGCCCGCGTTTCGTTGTCAAAAGCGTTTATGTAGGTCGGCAGGTTGAAGTTTTTGGTCAACAACAGCATCTTGTCGTCGGGCATCGTGACCGTACCTTCAAAATCAATCTCAGATGCCATCGATGTGTTCTGCGCCAGCAGATAGGTACCTTCGGGCACGAAAACCGTGCGCCCGTTCGCGGCCTGATCCGCTGCCTCAAAAGCCGCCGAGTCATCCGCCACACCGTCACCAATGGCACCGAAATCGCGCACATCGACAAGGCTGATCAGGTTGCGCAGGAACACGCTGGTTACATCGGTGATTTCGATATCGTCGACCCGGATGACAGCCCCGTTTGCTCCATCGATATCCAGCCCAAAATGCCCGTACAGCGCCTGCACACCCCAAGGCATGTCCACGCCGGGGCGCTGGCCGGTTCCAACAATAGCGGTGATCTCGTGCACTGCGCCATAACCCGACAACTGCGTCGCCGGGCCCTGCTCGGTCACACCGGTGACCTGCACGTCCCCGGCACCACCTGCCCAACCGGCAATACGGACCGTGGGCAGCGGGCCGCTGATGGCCTTTACCCGCGCCTTGATCTGC
The DNA here is from genome assembly GCF_056160045.1 of Ruegeria sp. ABF4_144. Lineage (NCBI taxonomy): Bacteria > Pseudomonadati > Pseudomonadota > Alphaproteobacteria > Rhodobacterales > Roseobacteraceae > Ruegeria > Ruegeria sp. ABF4_144. Next base: position 312,269 of record NZ_JBSWWK010000001.1, on the reverse strand, counting down.
AGATAGCACCCCGGCAGCAACGGCGTCTGACCCATATAGCGCAGGCGCTGCGTGGCGCTGACTTTCAGAATCTCAAGGCAGCCGCCAAAATCCGCGTCGGCCGGAACATAGGCACCCGTGCCCGATCCGTCATATGTAGGCGAACCCGGCGTCCCGTTGCCGCTGGACCACACGTTCAGACCGTTTGCGAAAGCAGGCGGCATGAACACCATGCCGTCAGTGATTGCCTTGTTCATAGAAATCCCTTTCCCAGTCGCGCCGCTTTAGCGCGCATAAACCAAGTGCTCAGAGCCACCGCCCCGAACGCAAAAGCCTGAGTACCGAAAAGGAATTAATCGCCGCTCATATCACCGTAACGGTGGTGTTGCGTCAGGCCGCCGGATCAGCATTGCCCAGCAGCTGGACACCATTGATCTTCCAGTCATTGCCCATCTGCACCATCTGGTAGTCCAGAATATGCACCCGACCCGTGCCGTCGGTGATCATGACCTTCTGCCACAAAGAACCAGCCACTTCGCGCAGTTCCAGAAACCGCACATCAGCCGGGCGCCAGACCATCGGATAGCCGCGTTTGACCATCACCCCGAAATTCTCGGGTGTTTGAAATAGGCGTTGAATGTTGGGGCTGGCAAAGGTGAACGCGGTGTCAAAGTCGTCCGCCTTGAACGCTTGTATTTGCGCCGCGATATTGGCCTCGATCTCATCACTCTGGGCGAATGCGCCCGAGGCCAGACCGACGCTTAGAAACACTGCAAAAAGTAAACGACGCATGGGGCCACCTCCTGTTGAAAGGATAGCCCCCCGCGATATCAGGTCAAATCAGGCCAGTTCTCCGGCCAACGCCTTGTCGATCAGCGCGATGGTTTCAGGCACTCCATAAAGTGCAATGAAGCCACCAAAACGCGGGCCTTGCGAGGCCCCCAGCAATACTTCGTACAGCGCAGTGAACCAGCCGCGCATCGGATCGAAACGCTCGCGCCCGATGGAGTAGACCACCGATTGCAGCGCCTCGTCCTCAGCCGGTCCGTCGTAAGCCTCAAGCGCAGCTTTCAGCGCCTCCAGCGCCTCGCGTTCCTGATCGGTCGGCGCACGATGTTTGCGAGTCGGTTTGACGAAATCGTTGAAGTAACGCACAGCAAAACCAGCCGCCTGATCCAGATCGGGATGGCTTTCCGCAGTCGCCTCAGGCGCATAACGGCGGATAAAACCCCACAGCGCTTCTTTGTCCTCGGCTCCGGAAACCGAGGCGAGGTTCAGCAGCATCGCAAACGGCACCATCAGAGTGGACTCCGGAACGTTGCCGCCGTGGATGTGCCAAACCGGGTTGTTCAACTGAGCCTTCAGGTCCTGCCCCGGGTAGGCGCGCAGCTGCTGGTGATACTCATCGTAGGCCTTGGGGATCACATCGAAATGCATCCGCTTGGCGGTCTTGGGCTTCTGATACATGAAATAGGCCAGCGACTCGGTCGGCGCATAGGTCAGCCATTCATCGATCGACACACCATTGCCGGACGATTTGGAAATCTTCTGACCGTTCTCATCCAGAAACAGCTCATACGAGAAATGCTCGGGCGCACGACCACCCAGCGCACGGCAGATCGCGTCATAGATCTTTTCGTTCGTCGCGTGTTCCTTGCCGTACATCTCGAAATCAACGCCCAGCGCGGCCCAGCGCGCGCCAAAATCCGGCTTCCACTGCAGCTTCACATGGCCGCCAGTGACAGGAACAGTCCATTCCTTGCCCGTTTCATCGTCAAAAGTAACGGTGTAGGTCTCGGCACATACCTTTTTCATCGGCACATACATCACCCGCCCGCTCTCGGGATGCAAAGGCAGGAAGATGGAATAGGTTTGCTGCCGCTCTTCGCGCAGGCTTTTGAGCATAATCGCCATGATCTCGTCATACCGCTCAACCGCGCGCTTGAGGATTTCGTCGAATTGCCCGGATTCGTAGAACTCCTTGGCGGAGTAGAATTCATACTCGAACCCAAAGGTGTCCAGAAAACGCCGTAGCATCGCGTTGTTATGCTCGCCAAAGCTGTCGTATTCGCCAAACGGGTCTGGCACCGAGGTCAGTGGACGTTGCAGATGCTGTTCTAGAATCTCTGGATTCGGTACGTTCGTTGGTACCTTGCGCATCCCATCCAGATCGTCCGAGAAACAGATCAGCTTGGTTGGGATATCTGACAACGCCTCGAACGCGCGCTTGACCATCGTGGTCCGCGCGACCTCACCAAAGGTGCCGATATGCGGCAGGCCCGAGGGGCCGTAGCCGGTTTCGAACAGCACGTATCCCTTTTCCGGAGCCGCTTTCTGATAGCGTTTGAGCAACCGGCGCGCCTCTTCGAAAGGCCAGGCCTTGGACGACATCGCGGTTTCACGCAGTTCAGACATCAGATTTGCTCCATCGGGAAAAACAGCGCCAGTCGCCCTTTGCAACCGACCGGCCCCTCCTATTGTGCCGGTGCAGCATGAGTCAATAAACTGCGGGGTTTTTCCTGATGGGAAGGCCGATTTACGTGGTTAACTGGTCCAGTTTAGCCGCCCAGATGAAGTCATTCTCGCTAAGCCCGCCAATTTCGTGGGTGGTCAGTCTGACGTCAACATAGCCCCAGCCAAAACTGACATCCGGGTGATGCCCTTGCTGATCCGCCAGCCAGGCGCAGAGGTTGGCCAGGTAGGTCGCCTTAGCGAACCCTTTGAATTTGTAATGACGGTTGAGTTCTTTCGCCTCGGCGTCCAGCTTCCAGTTGGACGACAGTTCGGCCATGTGGGTATTGGCCTCGTCGCGGGTCAACGCTGGCACACCGCCGGAACAGGGCACGCAGGTTCGGTCCGAAAGGCTGCAGGTTTGTCCTGATGTGGTCATGATCCGTTCACTCCGCTGCGGTCGCTTTTTCCGGGAACTTGTTCGGCAGCAATCCAAGGGACTGTGCCTGTCTAACATCCGCCAGCAGATCTCGATTGGCGGCTGCAAACAGTTCCTCAGGCGAGTTTAGCACGAAATAGCCCATCTGGTGCATGTCGATCCGGTACGGCGTACGCAAGATCGTCAGGACATCAAACGGATCACGATCAGGAATATCGCTTTCCACGGAATAGACCAATTCGGTCGGCGAAGACGCAAGCCCCGATCCCATCGCCTTGATCTCTCCATCCTGCTGGCGCAGCCCGAACTCGATCGAGAACCAATAGAGGCGGATCAGCCAGGAATAGTCCTTGTCGCCCGCCTGCACCCCGGCTTTGCCTATGGCATGGCTAAAGGCCGCAAAGCGCGGGTCGCTCAGCAAGGGCGTGTGGCCGAAAATCTCATGAAAGATGTCGGGCTCTTCGATGTAATCGAAATCCTCGCGCGACCGGATGAAGGACGCGGCGGGAAAGACCTGGTCTGCCAGCATGCCAAAGAAGGTCTTGAACCCGATCAGCGCAGGCACCGGCTGCACCCGCCACCCAGTCATGTCCATCAGGCGCTCTGAGATATCGGCGCAGGATGGCACGCGGGTTTTCGGCAGCTCAAGCCGCTCCAGCCCCGCTAGGTAATCGCGGGCCATGTAGCGCTGCACGTTCTTCTCTTGGGCGGCATAGAGATCGGCCCAAACCGCGTCTTCCTCGGCCGAATAGGCGATATGGCCGCGCGCGTCGGCCACCTTGGCAACGTACTTGGTCGATTTTGGCATTACTTTTTCCTCCTTGAGGAAAGTATAGCCGGGCAAACTGATGAATTTGGTTTGGTAGATGATGGTTTTGTCGTTATTTTGGTAAATATATATCGCCAAGGCATCATTTATGAAACAACCGCTTCAACCCGCCGACATTGCCATCCTTCAGCAGCTGCAGACCGATGGGCGCCTGTCGATGCAGGAGCTTGCCGACCGCACCGGACTGTCGGCCTCACAATGCTGGCGGCGCGTGCGCGATCTTGAGGCGTCCGGCGTTGTGTCAGGCTATATCGCGCAGGTGCGGGCCAAGTCCGTGGGGTTGAACGCCATCGCCTATGTCCACGTCGCCCTGCGCGACCATCAAGAGGATAGCATCACCGCATTTCTGCGCCTGGTCGAGACCGAACCGCAGATCGTTGAATGCGCCTCAATCACCGGGGATCACGACTTCATCCTGAAAGTCTACGCAAAAACGCCCGAAGACCTTGAGCATTTCATAATGCAGCGGCTGCTGAAGTCCGGTTTGGTTCGTGACACCCGCAGCAATTTCGTTCTGCGACAGACCAAAACACGAGGGCCGTTGCCCATTCTGTGACCCAATCCGGCAAAATCCGTTGAACCTGCCCGCCAGCCCTCCTATCGTGCGGGCGCAGAAGCCCAATCAGGACGACACCATGACCGAACAAGTACCCCACCCAATGTCCCCACAGGATTGCCTTGTCGCGATCATGGTTGCGGTCTCTGCCTCGGACGAGACCATCCGCACCGCCGAGTTGGTCAAGATCGAAGGCGCGGTCAACATGCTGCCGGTTTTTGCCGAATATGACATCGACCGCACCCGCCGGGTGTCGCAAACTGTGTTTGACTTATTCGAACAGGAAGACGGGCTGGACGCCCTTTTCGGCCTGATCCGCGAGAACCTGCCCGAGCGCTTGCACGAAACAGCCTATGCTCTGGCCTGTGACGTGGCAGCTGCGGACGGATCGCTTGCCGAGACTGAGCTGCGACTGCTAGAAGAAATCCGCTACGAGCTGAATATCGACCGTCTGCACGCCGCCGCAATCGAGCGCGGCGCACGGGCACGCCACACCACCTGACCTCAGCTGCCCGCCAACATCCCCCAACGTTCGATCAGCGCGCGCTGCAACTTGCGTGACCTGTTGTTCCAGCTGCGCGCGCCGTCAGGGCGTTCGCGCAGGGCGCGCGGGATGGTCGCGCGGTGGTCAACATCGGCTGTGAAAATGGCAAAGGCCAGCTCTGATCCATCCGGTGCGGTGATGAACCCGCCCAGCCCCGACACGAAATTCAGCGTCCCGGTCTTGGCGTCCACCCTGATCGGATGATCCTTGACCGGCCGCCCTTGGCTGTCCAACAGCTTGAATTTCTTGAGCAGCGGCTGAAGTGCCCCGTCCTTATGCGCCGTGACCAAAGCTGTAACCAGATCAGCAGGCGCAACGCGCGACGCATCGCCAAGCCCCGAATGATCCACCATCGCGATGCCACGTACTCCGTAGGCTTCAGCAGCCCAGCGGTTCATCTCATCGGCTGAGTCAGCCAGACTCTGCAACTCAGCGCCTCGCGCTTTCGAAGCCGCCAATCCAACCATTTCGGCTGTGATATTGGTCGAGTATTTCAGCATTCCCTGCAGGATACTCGCAAGCGGGTCGCTTTGATGCACTGCCAGAACGGTGCCTCGCGGGACTTCGCGTGTGATCTGCACACGGCCCAGAACAATGCCGTTTACCCGGGCAAGCGTGCGGAACACGTCCCCGGCATAAAGAGCAGGCTTGCGTACTGGCAACCATCGCGCGCCGCCATTACCCAGCGCACCTTGGGCAACGGTCCAACGGTCCTGTCGGGCGCTAGGCTGATAGGTGTAGATCGGCAGGCTGCGCTTTTCGACCCGCATCGACGCCATATCCACGGACGGCCTGTACCGGGCTGTGCGGGCGTCCATGGTCACATCGTAACCAGTACCGCCCCGCTTCCACTCAAAATGGACACGGTTGAAATTCAGGGCAATGCCGCTGACCGAGGGGCTGTATCCCAGGTGATCCGGCTGTCCAGGATCGATGCTAAAGACATATGGGAGCGCCCCGTCATAAACCTTGAATGCCCCGCGCACTTCGACAATCCCGGCCTCGCGCAGATTAGCCGCCATTGCCGCCAGATCGTCAGTATCCAACAGGGGATCTCCGCCCCCCACAAGGATCAGGTCTCCCTGCAGCACGCCGTTTTCAATCGGGCCATCGGCGATCAATTTGGTTTCGAACCGGTAGTCGCCCCCCAGAACGTCCAGCGCGTAAAGCGCCGTTAACGCCTTGGCGACGCTGGCGGGGGGCAGGCCCTGATCACCGCCAAACTCTTCCAGCTGCGTCCCTGTTTCCACATCAGCGACAGCAAAGGCGACCTCACCTCTCAGCCCTGCGGATTGAATCAACCGCTCAGCTCCGGTGGGCAATTCCCCCCGCAACTGAGGCCGCAACGATTGCACCGGGGCATCAGCCAGAGCTGGACCCGCTAAAATCGAGGTCCCCAACCCGGCAAGAAACAAACGACGTGAAAGAAGATCAACCATGGGTCAAATAAAATCCCAGAGATCACAGGCAAACAACCACTGAATGTGATTATGCGCGCATCTTGGCTATTCAGGCAACACCCCGCCGTCCCACTCACCGCGCGTGCGCAGCTCGGTCGAGCTCACATCGACCATCGGCACATTGACGAAACACCATGCCGGGGCCTGTGCGCGGCCCAATAGATGCCGCGCCTGTCCATCGATGCGATAGCGCGCATAAAGCCGGGCCGCAGGCGACATCCGGGCCGAGATCCGATCCCCCGGCCGCGCCACCACGCCGACCGGGACACTTTCCATAATCTGGCGCCAGTCTTTCCAGCGGTGGAACTGCGCCAGATTGTCAGCGCCCATCAGCCAGACAAACCGCACCTGAGGGTAGAGCCGTTGAAGCGCTGCCAAAGTATCCGCCGTTGCCCGCGTTCCGGTCAGATTTTCGATATCCGTGACTTCAACGCACGGGTGATGCATGACGTTCCGCGCCGCTTTGACCCGCCGCTGCAGCGGTGCAGGACCGCGTTCCTTCAATGGATTGCCCGGCGACACCAGCCACCATACGCGATCCAGCCCGAAGGCTTTCATCGCCTCTAACGTGACATGCACATGCCCCTGATGCGGTGGATCGAATGACCCGCCGAACAGACCAATGACCTGCCCCGGCCGTGCATATGGAATGGCGCTGCGCAACATCCCTTGCTGATGTTCAGAACTCAAGCGGCTTGTCAATCAACAGGTTGCACAGGATCACCCAACCTGACCCAACCGGGTTGCACCACTTCGGCGCACCAACCGCCATGCCCACGCACGGCGGAATAGCCGCCTTTGCCCAGCGCCTCCTCCATCCGGCTGCAGGGCGCGCAGATGACGGTTAATCGCAAAATCGCCTCGCCCACCTGAACCTCCCGCCCCTTGAGCGCTGCCAGATTGATCTCCGAAACCACAAGATTGCGCCGCAGCGTTTCGGGTGCAACCGGCCCTTGCCCCAGAAAAGAGCCAATCGCCGCCAGATGCTCTTGCTGGATCAAAGTCACCGCCCGCTTGCCCGCGCGGGCGCGATCCCCGTCCAACCCGGCCTCAGTAATCATGACCTCGTCAGCATCGACTATCCCGGCCCGCCGATCAGGCCGCAGCCCGATCCATGTCATGCGGCCCGATTGAGCCCAACCGGAAATCAAATTGCTCAGGTACATTCACCAACCCAGCACGCTTTGAAAAAAATATACCAAACCCCAGGCAATCACCACTTCCAGCAACATCCTTCTGAAAGCGCTGAACCAGTACTTTCTAAATTCAATATCTTGCGAGTTGCTATTGCTCCTCGAAGCAGGCACAGGAATACGAATATGATCTGCGGGCGAAACAGGCTCGCCATAAATTTGGGAACGCATACGCACGACGTTCGACCAGAACATTGCCATTCTGAACACCCCAAAGAAGAATAGCCCAAGCACAAAAACATCTTTGCCTAAGTCCACAATACCCTCCTAAGTTTCCAACCTGCACTGCGGTAGAATATCCGGCGCCATTCAACTCTTCCCTGCTCCATAAAGTGATTGTATTCCAACGTCTGCTCACTAAAGCATATCCATTGCCCCCACCAACCGCATCCGCTATCACACCGCCCAACTCAATTTCCCCGACCCAGAGGACGCGACATGGCCGCCTATCAATATGTCTACCACATGCAGGGTGTCTCCAAGACCTATCCCGGTGGCAAGAAGTGTTTTGAAAACATTCACCTGAGCTTTCTGCCCGGCGTGAAAATCGGTGTCGTCGGCGTCAACGGCGCGGGTAAATCGACGCTGATGAAGATCATGGCGGGCCTCGATACCGATTTCACCGGTGAGGCATGGGCCGCCGAAGGCGCCAAGGTCGGTTACCTGCCGCAGGAACCGCAACTGGATGAATCCCTGTCGGTCCGTGAAAACGTGATGCTGGGCGTCGCCGCGAAAAAGGCCAAGGTCGACCGCTTCAACGAGATCGCCATGGAGATCGCCGAGAATTACTCGGACGAACTGATGGAGGAAATGACCACCCTGCAGGACGCGATTGACGCCGAAAACCTCTGGGATCTCGACAGCCAGATCGACGTTTCGATGGAGGCGCTGCGCTGCCCGCCGGACGACGCCAATATCGCCAACCTCTCGGGTGGTGAGAAACGCCGCGTGGCGCTGTGCAAGCTGCTGCTGGAAGCGCCCGACATGCTGCTCTTGGACGAACCGACCAACCACCTGGACGCCGAAACCATCGCCTGGCTGCAACAGCACCTGATCGACTACAAGGGTACCATCCTGATCGTCACCCACGACCGTTACTTCCTGGATGACATCACAGGCTGGATTCTCGAACTCGACCGCGGCCGAGGCATTCCGTACGAGGGCAACTACTCCGCATGGCTGGAACAAAAAGCCAAACGGCTGGAGCAGGAAGCGCGCGAAGACAAGTCCAAGCAGAAGACCCTGCAGCGCGAGTTGGAATGGATGCGTCAGGGCCAGAAGGCCCGTCAGGCCAAATCCAAGGCCCGGATCAACGCCTACAACGAACTAGCCGAACAGTCCGAACGCGAAAAGCTGACCCGCGCCCAGATCGTCATCCCCAACGGCCAGCGCCTTGGCGGCAAGGTGATCGAGGTCGAGGGCCTGTCGAAACACATGGGCGACAAACAACTGATCGAAGGGCTGGACTTCGCCCTGCCCCCCGGCGGCATTGTCGGCGTCATCGGCCCCAACGGCGCCGGTAAATCGACCCTGTTCAAGATGCTCACCGGTCAGGAACAGCCCGACAGCGGTACCATCACACTGGGCGACACGGTCGAACTGTCTTATGTCGACCAGTCCCGCGACGACCTGAAAGACAACGACACCGTGTGGGAGGCGATCACCGGCGGCGCCGAGATCATCCAGCTGGGCGACGCACAGGTCAATTCCCGCGCCTATTGCTCGTCTTTCAACTTCAAGGGCGGCGATCAGCAGAAAAAGGTCTCGCTGCTATCCGGCGGTGAGCGCAACCGCGTCCACATGGCCCGCTTGTTGAAAGAGGGCGGCAACGTCCTGCTGCTCGACGAACCGACCAACGATCTGGACGTCGAAACCCTGCGCGCGTTGGAAGACGCTCTGGTCGATTTCGCTGGCTGCGCCGTGGTCATCTCGCACGATCGCTTCTTCCTTGACCGGATTTGTACGCATATTCTGGCGTTTGAGGGTGATGCTCACGTGGAATGGTTCGAAGGCAACTTCGAGGACTACGAAGAAGACAAGAAACGCCGTCTGGGACCGGACGCTCTGGAACCAAAGCGTCTTAAGCACAAAAAGTTCGCTCGATGATCAGCTTTATCGAGCAGCGCATCGACAAGTGGAAGCGCAGCGTCCGCAAACGAGTAGCTATCCGGCGGTTGGAGCGCATTCCACAAAACGCCCCACAAAACTGCGTTATTGTAGCCAGCAATGGCCGGTCTGGCAGCACACTGACCTTTCTGGCCCTTGCTGATGCGTTGAAAGAAATCGATCCGATATCGGCACAGCGGGTGGATTTTGTCGCCCGGCTGAGCGACACGGAGTTTCATAGTCCGTGCGTTTTCAAGACCCACGACTTTCCGCAGCCGCTGTCGTCGTGGCCCGAAAATACCCGGGTCGTTTTCTGTTTCGGGCCGACCAAGGATTCGGCGTTTTCCGTCTATTCCGCAATGGAAAGATATGGCGCGGACTGGATCGATCAGCACTTTTATCACCTGCACGCTACCGGCACGTTTGACGAGCTGTTCGAACACGACGTGCTGCAGCAGGCACAGCAGATCAAGGAATGGGCCACGTTCGAGGATGTTCCTGTCCTCTGCGTTCGCTATGACGCACTTTGGGACCATCAGGAGACCATTTCGCGGTTCACTGGGTTGGACTTCAAACCGCCCAAACGACGTGAGCGGACCCCGAAAGACATCCCGGACGAGTTCAAAGCCAGCGCCGACCGGTTGTACGACCCGATTGATGAGGTGATCGACCAGTTGCCCGAGTGTTTCGTTGCCTCGTCCTATTACAGCGGCGTTGTGAAAAAACTGCCCATCGCCGATTGAAATCACCAAGTGTTGCTCTCTTAGGTCGAAACCGATCGGGACCGTCGAAACACGCGACACCAACGAATTTTAAGCTGAGGGCGCGGCGACCCACCCGGGCCGCCGCACCCCTATCCGGCCCTAATGAATTGCGGCGGGATAACTCGGCAAGCGGATCTATCGAGCTCAGTTGTTTGGCAGTCCGACAAGAGCATACGCCAAACGGCAGAGTATCGATTTGGTGAGAACGCTTTTCAGAAAACGGGCTTGTGTTCGAATCCAAGCCACGCTGCAGCTCCACATTGCTTGGTGAGTATCTGTAGCAAAAGCTGTCGCCCTTTAGACTTGAGGCCCACTCTATTGGCCGGGTGGGCGTTAATCATATCGATCACCTGTTTTGGCTTGAAAAAACACCTGAGGGACTGGCTTTCCAACAAGCTGCCGAAACCCTGGCTTTCAGCTTTTTTCTCTGCGTGAAAACTCGATTCCACATAAGAATCAGATAGATGCGGATACGCGCAACGGATATTGTAAAAGCCAATTGCCCTGTCCGACAAATGCCTGAAGGCGATCCGGCTGTTGTTTCCTATCGAAAGCGAAATGTAAAAGTGCTAGACCAGCTTTCTCTGCTCCCCAGCGAAATATTGGGAACTTGCAAGGCCTCCACCGGCAAGCCAGATTCGCAATCCGCCGCGGATTTCTGACGATTTTTTGTTTTTTGTGGGATCGGACTCCTCCCTTGCCCCGCGCCGTTGCCGATGCCATATCTAAAGGGCTAACGTTTTTCTATTTCGACCTACTGTCTCCTTCTACGGCGCTCAGTCTATCGATCCAGACAACGACGCCAGGCTGCCGCAACTCCGTGGGCAGCACTAAACAGGAGACAACGGATATGCCCGCAGGCACCGTTAAATGGTTTAACACTACCAAAGGCTACGGCTTTATCGCACCCGAAGATGGCGGCAAAGACATCTTCGTACACATCTCGGCCGTGGAACGCTCGGGCCTGACCGGTCTGGCCGACAACCAGAAGGTCACATACGAGCTGCGCGCTGGCCGTGACGGCCGCGAAAGCGCCGACAATATCGAACTTGCGTAACCGCATGAAAGGGCAGAGTATTCTCTGCCCTTTTTTCATTCTGATGCTGTAATTTCCCGCGCGTTCTCAGCCTGAATGTGTGTCTCTGCGATGACATCACAATGGGGTTACTACTCTCCGGCGATTGACCAGATCGGTTATCCTTCCGACATTGGTATCAAGATTTGTCTGTTGTTTTGAAGAGAGCTGCCATGTTCACGCGCCGTACCTTTCTGACCGCAACTGCAGCCGCCAGCCTTGTGCCCGGCGTTGCAGCGGCAAAGAAAAAAGCTGTCGAATACGATCCCACCCCGCAATTCGTGCGGATCAAAAAGCAGTTTCTACCGGGTCAGTTGCTGGTCGCGCCGCGGTCTTTCTACCTGTACTACGTGACGGAACCGCGCAAGGCGGTCCGCTATGGCTGCGGGGTTGGCAAGGCCGGGCTGGAATTCACCGGCACCGCCACCATCGACGTCAAGAAAGAGTGGCCAACCTGGCGCCCCACTGACGAGATGATCGAACGTGAGCCCGTCACCTATGCCCGGTTCAAGGACAACGACTATGTCCAGCCCGGAGGTGGCGACAACCCGCTGGGCGCACGGGCGCTGTACTTGTTCCAAAACGGCGTCGACACCTATTTCCGCATTCACGGCACCACACAGCCACAGACCATTGGTCACGCGGTATCAAACGGTTGTATCCGCATGATGAACGCACATGTGATCGACCTGTATGAACGCGTGCCGATAGGAACCGTCGTCACTGTCGTCTGATTATTTCCGAGTCTCGGCAACAAGGTCCAAAACGTAAGGGCCAATGTTCTCGACAATCAATGCTACGCCTTCAGCATTCGGATGAATGCCGTCTGGCTGCATGTAGCGGCGGGCGGCATCGGGATCGGCTTCCGCGGTCAATCCGGTGAAAAAGCTGGGTGCGTAGCCGGTTTCATACTGTTCCGCCAGATCCGGGTACATGGCATCAAACGCCTGTTTGTAGTCGGAGCCATAGTTTCCCGGGGCCTGCATACCGATCAGAAGCACATCAACATCTGCAGCCTCGGCCGCTTTGACAATCGCGTCAAGATTGGCCCGCGACACCGCCGGGTCGATCCCGCGCAGCAGATCGTTGCCGCCAAGCGTCAAGATCATCCCATCCACTTCCGGCGTCAGCGTCCAGTCCACCCGCGCCGCGCCGCCTGCTGTCGTATCGCCGGACACTCCGGCGTTGATCAGGCGCACATCCGCGCCCTGCGCCTGCAGCCAGCGATCCAACTGAGGCACAAAGCCATCCTGTTCGGGTAACCCATAGCCTTGCGTCAACGAATCCCCTAAAGCAGCGATCACCACCTGCTCGGCTGTGGCTGCAAAGCCGCAGCACATAAACAGCATCGACATCAAAGCCTTGCGCAACATCTGAACCGCTCCATATCCCAACTGACTGTGCCCATCCGGAAAAACCCATGACGACACCCGTTCTTTCACTCCAAAATGCCGCTTTGTCGCTGGATGGCAATGCCGGTCGGGTGAATATCTTGCATGATATCAGCCTAACCGTTGCAAAGGGCGAAACACTGGGTTTGATCGGGCCATCGGGGTCCGGCAAATCCTCGCTGCTGATGCTGATGGGCGGGCTTGAGCAGGCAACCGGAGGCGAAATCACAGCCCTTGGCCATGATTTGACCGGGATGGACGAGGACGCACTGGCCCGGTTCCGGCGCGATGCAATGGGTGTGGTCTTTCAAAACTTTCACCTGATCCCCACCATGACTGCGCTTGAAAATGTGGCCACTCCGCTAGAGCTGGCAGGGCACAAGGATGCCTTTGCCCGTGCCGAGGCCGAGTTGGACGCGGTGGGTCTTTCGCATCGGTGCGACCACTACCCGGCGCAAATGTCGGGGGGTGAGCAGCAAAGGGTGGCATTGGCGCGGGCATCCGCGCCGCGACCGCAGATCCTGCTGGCGGACGAGCCCACGGGAAATCTGGACGAAACCACCGGTGCGGCCATCGTTGATCTGCTGTTCGACTTGCGCAACCGGCACGGCGCTACGCTGGTTCTGGTCACCCACAGCCATAGCCTGGCACGCAAATGCGACCGGGTGATCCGTTTGCGGGATGGCACCATCGCGGAGGACACAAACCAAGAGGCTGCGGAATGAGCCTGCGTTTGGCCGGGCGTCTGGCACGTCGGGAATTGCGTGGCGGCGTGCGCGGGTTTCGCGTGTTTCTTGCCTGTCTTGCGCTGGGGGTCGCTGCCATTGCCGCGATCGGGTCCGTGCGGTCCGCGATCCAGAACGGGCTGACGCAGGAAGGCGCGGCGTTGCTGGGCGGGGACGCACAGTTGGAATTCACCTACCGCTTTGCCACGGATGAGGAACGCGCGTGGATGCAGCAAGCCGCGACGGATGTGTCCGAAGTAGTCGATTTCCGCTCGATGGCCGTTGTGCAGCAGGCAGACGAAGCCCAGCGCGCCCTGACACAGGTGAAAGCCGTGGATGCGGCCTATCCCTTGCTAGGCGCTCCAAAGCTGGAGCCCAATCAACCGCTGCCCACCGCTTTGGACGGCCAGAACGGCCTTCCCGGGGCGGTCATGGACCCGATTCTTATGGATCGGCTGGGCCTGACTGTCGGAGACCGCTTTGCACTTGGCACGCAGGACTTCGTACTGACGGCTGCCTTGCTACATGAACCCGACGGCGCGGCGGACGGCTTTGGGCTGGGGCCGCGCACTTTGGTCCGAACCTCGGATCTGCAGTCGTCTGGCCTTTTGGCGCCGGGAACGCTGTTTTCCACCAAATACCGGCTGAACCTACCGCCAGAGGCCAATCTCGATCAACTATCAGCCGAAGCAAATCAGAGTTTCGACGGCACCGGAATGCGCTGGACCGATGCCCGCAACGGAGCGCCAGGGATTGCCGAGTTTGTCGCGCGCCTGAGTGCCTTTCTGGTTCTGGTCGGCCTGTCCGGTCTGGCCGTTGGCGGTATCGGAGTGTCGGCTGCCGTCCGCGCCTATCTGGCGCAGAAAACCGAAACCATTGCCACGCTGCGCACGTTGGGTGCGGATCGCGCGACGATTTTCCAGACATACATGATCCAGATTGGGGTTTTGTCGGGGATCGGCATCGCGATGGGCATTGTGCTGGGGGCGGTTTTACCCCTGTTGCTAGCCCCACTGATCGAGGCCCGCCTGCCTGTCCCAGCTGTCTTCGCGCTCTATCCCCGCCCTCTGGCCGAGGCTGCCTTGTACGGCTTGCTGACCGCGTTCCTGTTCACCCTCTGGCCCCTTGCCCGGACCGAGGAAGTTCGTGCCGCCACCCTGTTCCGCGATGCACTGTCATCGGCGCGTGCGCTTCCCCGTACGGCCTTCGTGCTCGCAACCGGGATCGGGTTGGCACTGTTGATCACCTCTGCCGCATGGTTCAGCGGCTCGGCGCGCTTGACCCTCTGGACGTCCGCAGGGCTGGTCGGTGCATTGGTGTTGCTGTCCCTGTCTGCCTTTGCAATCCGCAAACTGGCCCGCATCAGCACCTCAGCCGCCCGAGGACGCCCTGCCTTGCGGTGGGCCTTGTCGGCAATCTCGGACCCGCGTGAAGGGGCTGCTTCGGTCGTGCTGTCTCTGGGGTTGGGTCTTTCGGTGCTTGCCGCTGTTGGTCAGATTGACGGAACCCTGCGCAATGCGATCTCGGGTAATCTACCCGACGTGGCTCCGTCGTATTTCTTTGTCGACATCCAAAAAGACCAGATGCCCGGCTTTACCGAACGGCTGGACACCGACCCCGCCGTCAGCCGTATCGAAAGCGCCCCGATGCTGCGCGGGATCATCACGCAGATTAACGGCCAGCCCGCGCGTGACATAGCCGGAGATCACTGGGTTCTGGACGGCGATCGGGGCGTGACCTATTCCACCATCCCGCCCCAAAACGCCCGCGTTACCGCAGGAACGTGGTGGCCCAAGGATTACTCTGGCAAACCGCAAGTCAGTTTCGCTGCAGAAGAGGCCGCGGAAATGGGCCTGACCCTCGGCGACGAATTGACCGTGAACATTCTTGGCCGCGACATCACCGCCGAAATCACATCCTTTCGCGAGGTCGATTTCTCGACTGCGGGCATAGGGTTCATTATGTCGATGAACCCCTCCGCCCTTGCCGGGGCACCGCACAGCTTCATCGCTACTGTGTATGCTGAGGAGCAGGCCGAAGCCGCAATCCTGCGCGATCTGGCCGGGCAGTTTCCCAACATCACCGCGATCCGGGTGCGAGATGCAATTGACCGTGTCTCGGGCCTGCTGGCCGGACTGGCAGCAGCGACGTCCTACGGGGCGGGAATATCCTTGCTGACCGGCTTTCTGGTTCTGATCGGAGCCGCCGCCGCAGGGGAAACCGCACGTCGCTACGAATCCGCGATCCTGAAGACGCTTGGCGCGGACCGACAGCGCATATTGATCAGCTTTGCCCTGCGCTCGGCCCTGCTTGGCGCGGCAGCCGGGGGCGTTGCCCTTCTAACCGGGATTTTAGGGGGATGGGCTGTTGCCACCTACATCTTCGATACCGGCTTTTCAGTCATCTGGACCTCAGCCCTGAGCATCGTACTAGCCGGCATCTTGGTGACGCTCGGTGCGGGGCTTGCTTTTGCGCTGCGCCCCCTAGCCGTACGTCCGGCCCGCATTCTGCGGGCCAGCGACTAATCTTAACGAACGCAGGCGACCGGTTGCAGAATTTGCAGCAACTGGTCGTTGTCACAGACCAGCGCGTCCAGCGTGATTTCGTCAAGCGAGGCATAGAACACTTCGGCCGCGTCCTGCAGCGCCAGCCGCAACCGGCAGGCATCCGTCAGGGGACAGGTGTTGTCGGCGTCGGCAAAACATTCCGCAATCGGCAGGTTACCCTCAACATGACGGAACACCGAGCCGATGCGGATCTGATCTGCAGGGCGTGCCAGAGCCATACCACCGTTGCGGCCACGTTGCGTGCTCAGGTAGTTCAGCTGGCTCAGCTGGTTGATCACCTGCGCCAGATGATTTTCCGAGATGTTGCACACGTCGGCGATCTCGGCCTTGGTCACCAGCCGATCCTGATGGGCCGCGCAATACATCAGCAGGCGCACCGCAATGTTTGTTCGTTTGGTAATCCTCATTGAGACCTCCCAAATTTCAAGATGCGACCTTATTGCATGTCCGGCTAAAAAGCGGTTTGACATACATCAATCGCTTGGAAAGGAACTGGTGACCCGTGGCAGACCCTTATTTCTTTGGCTATGGCAGCCTCGTAAACCTCGCCACCCACGATTTTCCTGACCCGCACCCGGCGCAGTTGAAGGGGTGGCGACGCGCTTGGCGACACACCGGTCTGCGCCCGGTGGCCTTTTTGACCGCGATCCCGGACCCCGAGTCTCAGATCGAAGGGATGATCGCCCATGTCCCGGAAAACGACTGGGCAGCGCTGGACGAACGGGAATGGGCCTATGACCGGGTTCCAACGACCCACGCCGTTACACACCCCCTGGCCCACGCGGTCGAAATTGCCGTTTATGCGGTGCCGCACGACCGTCATACCGAACCCAGCGATCGTCATCCACTGCTGCTCAGCTATATCGACGTGGTCGTCCAGGGGTATCTGCGTGCCTTTGGCGCGGACGGCGCGGATCGGTTCTTTGCTACGACCGACGGGTGGGACGCGCCGATTCTGAATGACAGGGCCGAGCCCCGCTATCCGCGTCACCAGCAGTTGAAACCGGCCGAGACCGAATTTGTCGATGACCGCCTGAGCCGCTTGTCAGCATCGATTGTGCAGACCGCATAGAAAAAGGCGGGGCCAATGAACCCCGCCTTTCTGAATTCTGTCCTGTTTGGATCAACCGCGCGCGCGGATCACCTGAAGCAGTGGCAGCAGGGCCGCCATTTCCGGCCCGCGCTCCATACCAGTCAGGGCCTTGCGCAGCGGCATGAACAGACCCTTGCCCTTGCGGCCCGTGGCCTCTTTCACGGCTTTGGTCCAGGTGCCCCAGGTCTCGCTATCGAACGGGCCTTCAGGCAACAGAGCCACAGCCTCAGCGATGAAGTCGCGATCCTCGTCGTCGATCAGGGGCTCTGCCCCATCGCGGCACAGCTCCCACCAGCCTTTTAGGTCGGCCAGAGTGGTGATGTTCTCGCGCGCCATGGCCCAGAAGGGTTCGGCCAACTCAGCTGGAACACCTGCTTCGGTCACCGCATCAGCCACATCGGCCAGCGGCAGAGACTGCAAATGCTTGGCGGTCAGCGGGAACAGGTCCTGCACATCGAACTTGGTCGGTGCCGCGCCAAAGCGGTTGATATCGAAGCCTTCGATCAACTCGGCCATTTCCGAGCGCAGCTCGACCGGATCAGACGAGCCCAGACGCGCCATCAGGCTCAGCAACGCCATCGGCTGTACGCCCTGCTCGCGCAGATCACGCAGCGCCAGCGTACCCAAACGTTTCGACAGCGCCTCACCCTGCGGGCCAGTCAGCAGCGAATGGTGCGCGAAGCGCGGGCAAGTGCCGCCCAGCGCCTCGATGATCTGAATTTGCGTCGCAGTGTTGGTCACGTGGTCCGAGCCGCGCACAACATCGGTCACGCCCATCTCGGTATCGTCTACAACGGAGGCAATCGTATAAAGGACCTGACCGTCACCACGGATCAGCACCGGGTCAGAAACCGAGGCTGCATCAATCGAGATATCGCCCAGAATGCCGTCATTCCACTCGATCCGCTCATGATCCAGCTTGAAGCGCCAAACGCCATTGCCGCGTTCGGCACGCAAGGCCTCTTTCTCGGCATCGCTGAGGTTCAGCGCGGCGCGGTCGTAAACCGGCGGCTTGCCCATGTTCAGTTGCTTCTTGCGTTTCAGGTCCAGCTCGGTCGGCGTCTCGAAAGCCTCATAGAACCGTCCCATTTCACGCAGCTTGTCAGCCGCTTCAGCATAGCGGTCCAGACGGTCCGACTGACGCTCGACCCGGTCCCAGTGCAGGCCCAGCCACTCCAGATCCTGCTTGATGGCGTCGACATATTCTTCTTTCGACCGCTCAGGATCGGTGTCGTCGATACGCAGGATGAACGTGCCGCCAGCCTTGCGGGCGATCAGATAGTTCATCAGGGCGGTGCGCAGGTTGCCCACGTGGATAAAACCGGTGGGCGACGGGGCAAAACGGGTGGTGGTCATGGAGCTCTCCTGTTGGCGCGGCTCATGTCACATAGGCGCGTTTTTGTCCAGCAGGCGTTTCAGTTTGGCTCTACCGGCCAAAGCCGGTTCAGGTCTTCCAGACCCGCGCGGATCAACTCGGCCAGAACATTCGGATCAATATCCGCCAGCTTGTTCACATAGAGGCAGGACTTGCCCAGCTTGTGCTTGCCCAGCCGGGACAGGACATCCCCGAAATCCGCATAGCCGGGCATGATGTAGATCGACAGCGCCGACTTGCGCGGCGAAAAACCGGTGGCCAGAAAATCGCCCTCGCGTCCCGATTTGTAGCGATAGTGATAGCGGCCGTAACCCACGATTGACGGGCCCCACATGACCGGATTGAACCCGGTCGTTTCGCGAAACAGGGCGTCCAGCGCCTGTGCGTCGGCGGCTTTTGACGCTGGTTTCACGGCCGACAAAAAGCGCGAAACGCTTGATTTGGTGGGGACGGTTTTGTTTTCTGATCGCGGCATGAACAAAAATTAACACGACATGTTCATCCACGCAGCCCACTTCATAGGGGTATAGTCTGGCAAGAGAGTCGTGCCGAGCTACTTCACCCCCAGGTGTTCTGACAGGGAGAACCACAATGACCATCAAACTCACACGCCGCGCCGCATTGGGTTCCGCGGCCGCTTTACCGTTCGCGGCAGCCGCAACCCCGCTATTGGCCGCCGGGACCGAAGCCAAGGCAAACTCGACCATCGCCAAGTCTTTCACGCTGGGTGATTTCACAGTCACCACGCTTTTGGATGGCAGCCTGCCTCGCGACGGTGCCCAAGAGATTTTTGGCGGTGGCGCCTCGGATGAGGACTTCGCTAAGGTGTCGGCCGACAATTTCATCTCGCCCGACGTGGCGCAGTTCTTTTTCACGCCTACACTGGTTAACACCGGATCCGAGCTGGTGCTGTTCGATACCGGCTTGGGTCAAGGTGGCATTCAGGCCGCGCTGGCAGATGCCGGTGTCACTCCGGATCAGATCAGTGTTGTTGTCATCACGCACATGCACCCAGACCATATCGGTGGGATGACCACGGATGATGCGCCGACTTTCCCCAATGCGCGTTACGTCACCGCGTCGCCTGAATACGATTTCTGGGCCGCGCAAGAGGCCGGGAATCGCGTCGGCGATCTGGTGGCCGCCAAGGTGACCCCGCTGGCTGAAAAGATGACCTTTATCGAAGACGGCGGCGAAGTTGCTTCGGGCATTACTGCTGTCGCAGCTTATGGGCACACGCCCGGCCATACGGTTTATCATCTGGAAAGCAATGGCCAGCGGTTGGTTCTGACCGCTGATCTGGCGAACCATTATGTCTGGTCCTTTGCCCATCCGGAATGGGAAGTGCGTTTTGACATGGACAAAGCGGCCGCGACCGCCTCGCGCCGCAATGTGCTGGGGATGCTGGCCGCAGACAAAGTGCCGATGATCGGCTATCACATGCCCTTCCCGGCCGCAGGTTACGTTGAAACCCGCGGCGACGGGTTCCGCTTTGTACCGGTTAGCTATCAGATGATGGGCTAATAAGCCCCTAAAATCCGGGGTCCGGCCGCACCTTTGAGCCATCCGTGAAGCGGGACAGGCGGAAGGCGGCCGGATCAACGCAGGGGGTCGTTTCGGCGACCAGATCGGCCATCAATCGGCCCGCCCCAGGGCCGATGCCAAACCCATGTCCCGAAAATCCGGTTGCGATGAACATGCCGGGCATCTGATCCACACCCGAGATCACTGGCAAAGCGTCCGGCGTGACATCGATCAGGCCAGCCCAGCTTTGGACAAGTTCAGTCTGTTCCAACACCGGGAAACCTCTGCGTGCTGCGGCCCAGGCTTGTCGCAGCGCCTTTGGAGATGGTTCGGGGTCCAGTACGCGGCAATGTTCAAACGGGGTGACATCAGTGGGCAGCCACGTCCGGTCCTGCCTCGCTTCGATGTTCCAGCGTTTTGAAAGACGAAACCGCAGCGATCTCCATTCCTGCGCAAAAGCAGGCAGGAACTGCCGCGCCAGCCGGAAACTGTCAGGCACGATGTCCACCGTATTTTCATGCCCGGACGCGATGGAATAACCCCCGTCCACCCGTTTGCGTATGGCAAAATCATCAGACCAAAACGCTGTTTCCAAACCCTCGGCAGGTGAGGTCCGCAGGACCGTATTCAAAACTTTCAACTGTGGCAGCTCAATCCCCGCATTCCCGGCAAACAGGCGCGACCACGCACCCCCGGCCAGAACGACATAGTCGCAGGCGACCCGGCCGCGCTCGGTGAATACTCCGGTGATGCGACCGTTCCCGGTATCAACACTACGGACGGCGCAATTGGTCATCAGAACGGCACCGCGATCGCGCGCGGCCTCGGCAATGGCAGGGGCAACCAGTTGTGGTTCCGCCCGGCCGTCCTGCGGCATGTAAAGGGCGCAGTCATATGGGGTCTGATTACCGGGCAGCAGATCGTTCAACTCGGTCCCGGAAACAATCCGCGCGCCAGTCTGCAACCCGTCCACGTGGCACAGCCATTTTTCCAGATTGCCCCGGCCCCGCTTGCCCGACGCATCAAACAGGATGCCCGCGCGCGTATAACCCGTCTCGCGTCCGACACGCTGATCCAGACCCTGCCAAAGGTGTAGCGACTCGGCCATCAGCGGAATCTCTCGCGGATCTCGCATCCCCAACCGGACCCACCCCCAATTGCGCGAGCTTTGTTCGCCCGCGATCTGCCCCTTTTCGCACAGCAAGACCGAGGCCCCGCGTTCGGCCAGCTCTAGTGCGGTCGATGCCCCAATAATGCCGCCGCCGATGACAACAACATCAACGGTTTTGGGCAGGTGCAGATCGGGTTCGACAGGGGTAGGTTTGGGGCCGGGCATCAACCGCTCTTACATCATGGCTCGGGACGCCATGAACGCGTGGGTCGGGTGCTTAGGCAACATGTCATATGCCGCAAGGTAGATGTTTTTTGACAGCTGTGGCGAACACGCCAACAGGCGCGAGAAATCCCGCGCCGCACTGATTGATTTTGCCGGAAGTTTACGCCGCGCCGCTCAGTTCAGCCCATTTCTGACGCAGGGTTGCTGCAAAGCCGGTATCGCGGGGATGGTCCACTTCGTCCATCTCTGCCTGTTCGGGTAGAACCGGAAAGACCGTCTGGGGTTTCGCCGCGTCCACAGCAGGTTCGGGGTCTTCGCTTTCTTCTTCCTTAAGAAGATCGGCAATCGCCATGTCCAGCTTGGCCTCGTCCAGAACCCGGCCTTCGGATTCCATCGACTTGTACCTTAGCGGTGCGTGAAGCGGCTTGTCATATCCCTCATACATAATAACACCAAATCGTTAACTCAGATATCCAACACACAGTGCGACACAGTTCTTTAGGTCGAATTGAGGTCACACCGCCCCATGTGGGGCATTAACTAAGCTAAAATGTGGCAAAAAAATGTCTCGACTTCAAGCAATCAGTTCCATGCGCGATTGGAAAACTAATCCGTTATCCTCTCAACGGAAACAATAGCCTGAATGCGGCGTGAGTGGGCTCGTTTGCGAAACATCACTTTGGGCGTCATCACGCGACTCTGGCCCTTTTCAGCCCCGATCCCGCCAGCGGTTCACGATCGGATACCGGCGGTCCAGCCAGAAGGCCCGGCTGGTGAGGCGTGTTCCGGGGGCGGACTGAAAGCGCTTGTACTCACTGATATAGATCAGATGCTCGACCCGCCGCGCGTCGGCCTCGTCGAACCCGGCGGCCACGCAATCGGCGACCGACCCCTCCTGATCGACCAGGATATCCAGAATTGCGTCCAGAACTGGGTAATCGGGCAGGCTGTCACTGTCTTTCTGATCCTCGCGCAACTCGGCGCTGGGAGGTTTGTCGATGACCGAGGGGCGGATCACCTCACCCGCGGGCCCCATCATCCAATCGCGGTGATTGGTGTTGCGCCAGCGGCAGGTTTCGAACACGCGGGTTTTATACAGGTCCTTGATTGGATTATAGCCGCCATTCATATCACCGTAGATCGTGGCATAGCCCACCGCGACCTCGGATTTGTTGCCGGTGGTCAGCAGCATCTCGCCAAATTTGTTTGAGATCGCCATCAACAGCAAACCGCGCAGGCGGGACTGGATGTTCTCTTCGGTCAGGTCTTCGTCGCGACCTACAAAGAGCGGTGCCAGAGTCTCGGTTACTGCCGCGCGACTATCCGAGATCGGCACGTAGTCATAGTGAACGCCCAGTGCTTTGGCGACCGCCTCGGCGTCGTCCAGCGAGGCTTGGCTGGTATACTCCGACGGCAGCATTACACAGCGGACGTTCTCAGCCCCAATCGCATCTACCGCGATGGCGGCGACCAGCGAAGAATCAACACCGCCCGACAGGCCCAGCAAGACCTTCTTGAACCCGGTCTTGCCCATGTAATCGCGCAGAGACTGCACCATCGCACGATAGTCCTGCTCCCATTCATCGGGCTGCGGCACGATCTCGGCTGGCACGATGCGCCATCCGTCATCGCCGCGTTCTAGGTCGATATTGGTTACCACCTCGTCGAACACCGGCATCCGGAACGCCAGCTCTCCGCCCGGGTTCAGACCGAATGTGGACCCGTCAAAAACCTGATCGTCCTGCGCACCCACCATATTCAGGTAGATCAGCGGCAGGCCCGTTTCGACTACGCGGGCCACCATGTGGTTCAGGCGGATGTCGTATTTGTTGCGGAAATAGGGCGAACCGTTCGGGATCAGCAGGAACTCAGCCCCTGTCTCCTCAAGCGTTTCGGCCACATCGGCGTGCCAGCCGTCCTCGCAGATCGGACTGCCGATGCGCGTGTTTCCAACCGCATAAGGTCCGCCTAAAGGCCCGGAGTCATAGAGGCGCACCTCGTCAAACACTGTTTCATTGGGTAGGTGATGTTTAAGCACCTTGCTGCCGACCCGACCACCTTTGAGGATCAGATAGGCATTAAACAGGCTGCCATCTTCGACCCAAGGCCCGCCAATCGCCATCGCAGGACCGTCGGCGCACTGCACGGCCAGTTCTTCGACCGCCGCCATCGCTGCGCGGTGAAACGCCGGTTTCATCACCAGATCCTGCGTGTTGTAGCCGGTTATAAACATTTCGGGCAATGCCACCATGTCGGCCCCGGCCTCGCGCGCCTGCTTCCAGGCGGCTAACGCCTTGGCGGCATTGCCTTCGATGTCCCCCACAGTGGGGTTGAGTTGCGCCAGAGTGATGCGGAAACGGTCGGCCATGCTGCCCTCTTGCCCTCGTCGGTCTTACTGCCATTTAGCAGATCATTGCGCGAGTGAAAGGCAAATGCGGCAAAACCCGTTGCTCTGCCCCCGCGCGTGCCGTAGTTTTGCGAAAAAGCATTAAAACCGGACAGGCAGGACCGATCATGAACGCTTTCCGCATTTCAATTGCCGCATCTGTGTTGGCTCTGATCGCTGCGGGTGCAACCGCGCAAGACGGTCAGGTGATCACTACGGATGACGAGGTCGGAGGCGTCTATGAAGGCACCTTTGAAAACGGTTTGCGCCACGGCACCGGTACTTACCGCCTGCCCAACGGGTTCGAATACAGCGGCGAATGGGTCGAAGGCGAGATTCAGGGCACCGGTATCGCCCGCTATGTCAACGGCTCGGTCTATGAAGGCACCTTCGCCAAGGGTCAGCCCGAAGGGCGTGGCAAGATCATCTATGCCGATGGCGGCAGCTACGATGGCGAGTGGTCCAACGGGTCGATCAACGGTACCGGTGTTGCAATCTATGCCAATGGCGCACGCTATGAGGGCGGTTTCCAGAACGCTCGCTATCACGGCAAGGGCGTAATGACCGACCCCGGCGGCTATAGCTTTGATGGCGAGTGGGTCGACGGTGTCAAACAGGGCAGCGGCAAGATCACCTATGCCGAAGGTGGCGTCTATGAAGGCGGAGTCAAGGACGGGCAACGCCATGGTCAGGGCAGCCTGACCCTGCCTGACGGGATGACCTATACCGGTGATTGGGCCGAGGACCGCATCACCGGAACCGGACGCCTTTCTTATGTCAACGGCGACGTCTACGACGGCGAGCTGGTTGACGGGCGACGTCAGGGCAAGGGCAAGGTGATCTATGCAAACGGTGATGTTTATGAAGGCGACTATGCCGACGACCTGCGCCATGGTCAGGGGACCTATACCGGAACCGACGGCTATGTATACACCGGCCAATGGACCAGCGGTCTGATCGAAGGCCTGGGCGAGGTGACCTATCCCGACGGCTCGATTTACGTCGGCGATTTCAAGGCCGATCTGGCCGAGGGCAAAGGTCGCATCACCTATACCGATGGCTCAACCTATGACGGCGACTGGATCGCCGGAGTGATCGAGGGTCAGGGTGTTTCGACCTATCCCAATGGCACGGTCTATAAAGGCCAGTTCAAGAACGCCAAGCCGCATGGCAAAGGCATTCTGACTTCAGCCGACGGGTCCAGCTATGAAGGCGAATGGGCCGACGGGCTGCGTCAGGGCAATGGGCTGTCCACCTACCCGGACGGCACCACCTATTCCGGCGGTTTCGACGCCGGCAAACGCCACGGTCAGGGCGAAATCGTGATGGCAAACGGGTTCAGCTATTCCGGGGCATGGACCGAAGGCAAGATCACCGGTGACGGCGTTGCGACTTATCCGAGCGGCGATGTCTACGAAGGCAGTTTTGTCGACGCAAAGCGCCACGGCGAAGGCACAGTGCGCTATGCCAACGGCGAAACCGAAACCGGCGTTTGGGACAACGGCACGCTGGCAACGGCGACTGAACCTACGCCAGAAGCAGCGCCCGAGGCAGCGCCGTCGGACACAAACAGCTCCGACGGCTGAAGCCTAACTGTTACCACGGCACCGGTTTTCCCGCCCAATCAAAGAACCCGCCGGTATCGGACGGTGTCAATTGCGCCATCACATTCAACAGATTCTCGGCAGCCTCGTCCGGGGCGACCGCCGGATGGCGCCCCAAGTATTTCCGGGTGAACTCGGTTTTGACCGTTCCGGGATGAAGGGCAACGCAGATCGCCTGACTATGGGTGCGCGCCAATTCGATGGCGCTTGTATGAACAATTTGGTTCACCGCCGCTTTCGCCGCCCGGTAGCTGACCCAACCACCCAGCCGGTTGTCCCCGATCGACCCTACACGCGCTGAAAGCACGCCAACAACCGCGCGACAATCGCGGGGTAAAAGGCGCGCCGCGTGGCCCAGGATCAGGGCCGGACCCACGGCATTCAACGCGAACTGATCCATCATTGCCCGCGCAGAAACCGAGCGGATGGTCTTTTCCGGGGCCGCACCGTTGATTTCCAACGCGCCCGACGCAACAAGGATCAGATCGAACGGCCCTGTAATCGCGTCAAGCGCACGGTGCGCGCTATCAGGATCGGTCAGGTCAAATCCCTCTGTCGACCGTGACAGGCCAGTTACCGCCACCCCCTGCCCGCTCAGTTGCTGGCTGATTGCCTGCCCGATGCCGCCGGACGCGCCTATGATCAGTGCTTTTTCCATGGCAAACCACCTAGCCGCCTGCCCACGCGGATCAATGCGGCGCGGAAAAGAAACCGCTCAGCTGCAGTTACGTCGCAAATTGGTCTTTTCATTCCGCGGCGGCTCTGTATAACCTCAATCCCATGATCAACCGTGCAGATATCCTTGTTGCCGACACCGCCATTCGCGGTGCGTCTCTGCGTGGCCTACTGATCCTAATCCGCCTCTGAGCGTGCCATCCGGCGCGCCCGCTCAGAGGAGGACGCCCGCGCGCCATAGGCTTTAGGACAGAAGAAGAAAGAGAATCCCATGACCAACGTGACCGACCAAGACCGCGTCTTGATCTTCGATACCACTTTGCGCGACGGCGAGCAGAGCCCCGGCGCAACCATGACCCACGCCGAAAAGCTCGAGATTGCCGAGCTGCTGGATGAAATGGGCGTCGACATCATCGAAGCCGGTTTCCCCATCGCCTCCGAAGGTGACTTCAAGGCCGTTTCCGAAATCGCCCAACGGTCAAAGAACAGCCGCATCTGCGGTCTGGCCCGCGCCAACTTCGCCGATATCGACCGCTGCTGGGAAGCGGTGAAACACGCCGGGAAGAACCGGATTCACACCTTCATCGGCACCTCTCCGCTGCACCGCGCCATTCCGAACCTGACGCAAGATGAGATGGCGGAAAAGATCCACGAAACGGTCAGCCACGCGCGTAATCTGTGTGAAAACGTGCAGTGGTCGCCTATGGACGCGACCCGGACTGAGTGGGATTACCTCTGTCGTGTGATCGAGATTGCGATCAAAGCCGGTGCGACCACGATCAACATCCCGGACACTGTGGGCTATACCGCTCCGGTGGAAAGCGCTGACCTGATCAAACGCCTGATCGAAACCGTTCCGGGCGCGGATGAGGTGGTGTTCGCGACCCACTGCCACAACGACCTTGGCATGGCGACCGCGAACTCTCTGGCCGCTGTGGCTGGCGGTGCGCGTCAGATTGAATGCACCATCAACGGTTTGGGCGAACGGGCAGGCAATACTGCTTTGGAAGAAGTGGTGATGGCGCTGCGCACCCGCAACGACATCATGCCCTGGCACACTGGCATCGACACGACCAAGATCATGCATATCTCGCGCCGCGTGGCGACCGTGTCGGGTTTCAACGTGCAGTTCAACAAGGCCATCGTCGGCAAGAACGCCTTTGCACACGAAAGCGGCATCCACCAAGACGGGATGCTGAAGAACCGCGAAAACTTCGAGATCATGCGCCCCGAGGATATCGGGTTGTCGGGTACATCTCTGCCCTTGGGCAAGCATTCGGGCCGGGCCGCATTGCGCGACAAGCTGGAAACGCTGGGCTATGAGGTTGGTGACAACCAGCTCAAGGACATCTTCGTTCGCTTCAAGGATCTGGCCGACCGCAAGAAAGAGGTGTTCGATGACGACCTCATCGCGTTGATGACGCTGGACGATGACGAGAGCAACGACCACCTGCAATTGGTGTCGATGAAGGTCACCTGTGGCACCGGTGGTCAAGCGGAATCAACCGTCGAACTTGAAGTGGACGGCAAAGACGTCATCGCCACCGAACACGGCGACGGGCCTGTGGACGCGACCTTCAAAGCAATCCGCGCGATCTATCCGAACTCAGCCCGGCTGCAGCTCTATCAGGTGCACGCGGTGACCGAAGGTACTGATGCACAAGCTACGGTTTCGGTGCGCTTGGAAGAGGATGGCATGATCGCCACCGGCCAATCCGCCAACACCGACACAGTTGTTGCGTCAGCCAAGGCCTACATCCACGCCCTGAACCGGCTGAACGTGCGACGTGAGAAAACCGGCCCCGGCGCCGACGCGCGTGAGATCAGCTACAAAGATCTGACTTAAACGACAGGCGGGGCTCCCGCACCCGCGGCGGCCCGGCTTCGCCGATCCTTCTTGGGTTTTGGGGCCCGGCAGCGCGCCTGCGGCGCGCTGCCGGGCCCAACTCGGTTGGCTGCATCTCTGTTGCGGGCAAGCGAGGCGGAGGCCTTCCCGCTATTCGAAGATTACGCTTTCAGATCGTTGAACAGCTTTGTCAGGCGGATCGTTTCATCCTCAAGGCCAAAGGGCGCGTTGATGATGAACATACCCGACCCCACCATGCGATGCCCTTCCCTTATAGGGGCGAACCTGACTTCGTGGCACAGGGATTTCGGCAGGTTTTGAGATTTCAGGGCGGAAATCATCGCGCCATGGCGATTATCCGTCAGGATCGGATACCACAGCGCAATCACACCTACATTCCATTTGCGGTGCAACTTGCCGATTATTCCCGGCAGGCGGTCATATTCCGACTTCACCTCATAGCTCGGGTCGATCAAAATCACCCCACGGCGCGGCATCGGCGGCAGCAAAGACTGCGCCAACTCGTACCCGTCCTGTCGATACACTTTGGCCCCATAGGGTGACATCGCCATGGCCAGAGCGGAATGCTCCTGCGGATGAAGCTCGGCAAAATGCAGGCTGTCCTGACCTCTCAGCAAATTGGCAGCGATCAGCGGCGAGCCTGGATAGGCTTCGGTTCCGTGCCTTTGCTGAACTGTACGGATCGCCCGTTCCAGCGGATGATCCGCGTCAAACCAACTGGCCTGCTGGACCCGCCGAATGCCGGCCTCGGCCTCTCCCGTGCGCACTGCCTCGACCGCGTCGAGCTTGTACAATCCCCGGCCCGAGTGGGTTTCGAGATAGGTCAGCGGCTTGTCCTTGCGGGTCAGGTAGTCCAGCACAATTGCCAATAAAGCGTGCTTTTGCACGTCAGCCAGATTCCCAGCGTGGTAAATGTGTTGATAAGAGAGCATGTTGCCTTCTAAAGTCCCTCTCAATAAGGCGGAAAGGTGCTGATTATCGCGGAATCAGCCCTTTTACCGGGCGTGCTGGCACCCTATAAGTCATCCGTCCCGGAACCGTCGAGTCGCGGGCAGTAGAAAAACCGACATACAGGATCAGGGGAAACATGGGGATCTTTGGCAATCTGGGCGGCCTGTTCACAGCGGACATGGCTATCGACCTTGGTACAGCGAACACGCTGGTTTATGTCAAAGGGCGCGGCGTGATCCTGTCTGAACCGTCAGTCGTCGCCTACCACGTGAAGGACGGCGTAAAAAAAGTGCTGGCCGTGGGCGAAGACGCCAAGCTGATGCTGGGCCGCACCCCCGGTTCCATCGAGGCGATCCGCCCGATGCGCGAAGGTGTTATTGCCGATTTCGACACCGCCGAAGAGATGATCAAGCACTTCATTCGCAAAGTGCACAAACGCTCGACCTTCTCGAAACCCAAAATCATCGTCTGCGTCCCGCACGGCGCCACTCCCGTTGAAAAACGCGCGATCCGCCAATCGGTTCTGTCCGCTGGCGCCCGCCGCGCGGGCCTGATTGCCGAACCGATCGCTGCGGCCATTGGCGCAGGAATGCCGATCACCGATCCAACCGGAAACATGGTCGTTGATATCGGCGGCGGTACAACCGAGGTTGCGGTTCTGTCGCTGGGCGACATCGTCTATGCCCGCTCGGTCCGTGTCGGTGGTGACCGCATGGACGAAGCCATCATCTCGTACCTGCGCCGCCAGCAGAACCTGCTGGTCGGGGAATCCACCGCCGAACGCATCAAGACCACCATCGGCACTGCGCGCATGCCCGACGACGGCCGTGGCCAGTCGATGCATATCCGCGGTCGCGACCTGCTGAACGGTGTGCCGAAAGAGATCGAAATCAGCCAGGCCCAAGTGGCCGAAGCGCTGTCGGAACCCGTCCAGCAGATTTGCGAGGCGGTGATGACCGCGCTGGAAACCACACCGCCCGATCTGGCCGCGGATATCGTGGACCGGGGCGTGATGTTGACCGGCGGCGGCGCGCTGCTGGGCGATCTGGACCTTGCCCTGCGCGAACAGACTGGTCTGGCCGTGTCAATTGCCGATGAAAGCCTGAATTGTGTGGCTTTGGGGACCGGCAAGGCTTTGGAATACGAAAAACAACTGCGCCACGCGATTGACTACGAAAGCTAAGGCGCGCACCCTTTGCAAATAGGGTAAACTCGGCACGAGCAGCACGGGAAGGTAACCTGTGGCAAAAGACCGATCACAGCGCGACGAATACACCACCCCCTTGCGCCGCTTGCTGCTGGGGATCGTGGTGTTGTGCCTACTGGCCATCTTTCTGGTCTGGCGCATCGACAGCCCTCGGGTGGAACGGTTCCGCGCGCAGGTCGTCGACCGGGTCGTACCGTCGATGGAATGGGCGATGGTGCCGGTCACCGCCGTGGTCAATCTGGCCCGCGATTTCCAAAGCTATCAACGCCTGAGCGAACAGAACCAGGAACTGCGCAGCGAACTGCGCCTGATGCGCGCCTGGAAAGAGGCCGCGTTGCAGTTGGAGCAGGAAAACGCCCGACTTCTGGATCTGAACAATGTGCGCCTTGATCCGCGCTTGACCTATATCACTGGCGTGGTGATGGCCGATAGCGGCTCGCCGTTCCGGCAGTCGGTGCTGCTGAACGTGGGTGAACGGGACGGCATCACCGATGGCTGGGCCACGATGGACGGGATCGGCGTGGTCGGGCGCATTTCGGGCGTGGGTCCGGATACGGCACGGGTGATCCTAATGACCGATGCCTCCAGCGCGATCCCGGCGACCATTCAGCCCTCGGGCCAGACTGCCCTGATCACAGGCGACAATACTCCGGCGCCTGCCGTCGAATTTCTGGAGAACCGCGAACTCGTCCGCCCCGGCGACCGCGTCGTAACCTCGGGCGATGGTGGCGTTTTCCCGGCCGGGTTGCTGATCGGTCAGATCACCGCCGATCCCGGAGGCCGCCTGCGGGTGCGCCTGTCGGCGGATTTCGAACGGCTCGAATTCCTGCGCGTGCTGCGATACCAGTCGGCCCCCACAATTCGGGACCCGGGTAGTGTGGTAGGCCCCACCCAACCCGCAGCGGCGCTGCCTCCGGTGGAGGTGGGTGATGGATAACCAAACCTCACAGCTTTGGTCCAAGCGTAGCCTATACCTGTTTCTGGCCGCGCTAATCCTGTTTTTGCACCTGTTGCCGCTGGATACAAAGCCGGACCGCTGGCCCTTTCCGGACCTGCTGATTGCGCTGACCTTCGCCTGGGTCCTGCGCCGGCCTGAGTTTGTGCCGACCCTGCTGATCGCCATCGTCATGCTGATGGCCGACCTGTTGCTGCAACGTCCACCGGGTCTATTGGCGGCACTGGTAGTTCTGGGGGCTGCTTACCTACGCTCAGCTGCATTCGGCTTGCGGGATTCGGGCTTTGTCGGCGAATGGTCCACCGTCGCCGTGGTGATCACAGCTGTTTTTGTGCTGAACCGCGTTATTCTTGCTATCCTATCGGTGCAACAGGCAGCATTGGGGCCCGTAGTGATACAAGTGGTTCTGACAATCGCGGTTTATCCTCTGATCGTTCTGCTCAGCCAGAACGGGTTCGGAGTGCGCCGTAAGCCCTCGGGTGATTCTGGTACATTGGGAGTACGCGCATGAAACAGCGCAAACCCAAACCCCAAGGCCTTGCCTATAAACGCCTCCCGCGCAGGGCATTGATCCTCGGCGGGCTACAGGCTGCCTTTATTGGCGGGCTGGCAGCCCGGATGCGGTTCATGCAGGTGGATCAGGCCGATGAATATCGCCTTCTGGCCGAAGAAAACCGGATCAACATTCGACTGATCCCTCCGACCCGTGGCCGGATCTATGATCGGAACGGAGAAGTCATTGGCCAGAACTCACCCTCGTACCGAATCGTCATGGTGCGTGAGGACGCGGGCGACGTGGATGAGGTGATCGCCAAACTGTCCCAGCTGATCCCCCTGACCGGGGATGAGATTGAACGGGCCAAAACTGAGATGCGCCGCTCGGCCCCATTCCTGCCGGTGACACTGGCCGATCAGGTCACGTGGGAGGATATCTCGAAAGTTGCCGTCAACGCCCCGGCCCTGCCCGGCGTGATCCCCGAAGTGGGGCAAACCCGACAATACCCGCGATACGAAGACTTCGCTCATGTGGTCGGCTATGTCGGACCGGTAAGCGACTATGACCTGAGCCAAATCGAAGACCCCGAGCCCGTCCTGCATATACCGCGCTTCCAGATCGGCAAGGTCGGGCTGGAGGCCAAACAGGAAATCAGCCTGCGCGGCAAGGCCGGGGCCAAGCGGGTCGAGGTAAACGCAACCGGACGGGTCATGCGCGAGCTGGACCGGCAGGAGGGCACCGCCGGGGCCGATCTGCAGCTCTCGGTCGATGCGAACCTGCAACAATACGCACAGGCGCGACTGGCCGGCGAAAGCGCAGCGGCTGTGGTGATCGACTGCGAAACCGGCGACATCCGCGCCATCAGTTCCGCCCCCAGTTTTGATCCGAACCTGTTTGTGCGGGGTATCTCGGTTGCCGATTATCGCGCGCTTACCCAGGACAATTACCGCCCGCTGGCGAACAAGACGGTGCAGGGCACCTATCCGCCCGGTTCAACCTTCAAGATGATCACGGCCATGGCCGCGCTTGAGGCTGGTGTAATCGGGCCATCCAACACCGTCTATTGCCCTGGTCACCTGAAAGTAGGCAGCCGTCGCTTCCACTGCTGGAAAAGGGGCGGGCATGGCACGGTCGATCTGGAGACCTCACTGAAACGCAGTTGCGATGTCTACTATTACGACGTGGCTTTGCGCGTGGGGATCGACAAGATTTCGGACATGGCGCGGACCTTCGGACTGGGCGTCAAACACGACATCCCGATGTCGGCAGTGGCCGCCGGGCTGGCCCCCAATCAAGAGTGGAAACAACGCGTCCATGGCGAGGACTGGCTGGTGGGCGACACGGCAAATGCCTCGATTGGTCAGGGTTTTATGCTGGCCTCGCCCTTACAGTTGGCGGTGATGACAGCACGCATTGCAACTGGGCGAGCGGTGTCGCCACGACTGGTACGCTCGGTGAACGGGGTTGAACAACCCTCGGGCGCGGGTGAACCGCTGGCGGTGAACCGGAACAATCTGGAACAGGTGCGTCAGGCGATGTGGTCGGTTTCGAACGACCGGCGCGGCACCGCCTATCGCAGCCGTATCATCGCGGATGACTTCCGTATGGCAGGCAAAACCGGCACCAGTCAGGTCCGCAACATCACTAAGGCCGAGCGTGCCGCTGGCGTAATCCGCAACGAAGACCTGCCGTGGGAGCGTCGTGACCATGCGTTGTTCGTCAGCTTTGCGCCTTATGACAACCCGAAGTACGCCGTGGCCGTAGTTGTAGAACATGGCGGAGGCGGCTCGAAAGCGGCTGCCCCGGTAGCCCGCGATATCATGTTGCAGGCGCTCTATAACGGAACACCCCCGCTCGAGGCTTATCCGACCGCCGACCGGGATCGGATCAAGGAACAGCAAAAACGGCTGGAGGGCGACCGTCGCCCCAAAGCGCGTCCGTCCGAAAAGGACCGCGCATGAGCTATCTTGAATACGCCGTCAAATCCACGCCATCGGGGTTTCGCAAGTTTCTGTATATGAACTGGCCGCTGACCCTGCTTTTGATCAGCGTGGCCAGCGCCGGCTTCCTGATGTTGTACTCGGTTGCGGGCGGATCGTGGATGCCATGGGCCGAACCGCAGCTAGAGCGTTTCGGGCTGGGCCTGACGGTGATGTTCATCATCGCGCTGGTGCCGATCTGGTTCTGGCGCAACATGTCCGTCGTGGCTTATCTTGGCTCGATCGTGCTGCTGATATTTGTCGAGCTTTTCGGCACGATCGGCATGGGTGCGCAGCGGTGGATAGACCTTGGCTTCATGCGCCTGCAGCCGTCCGAGGTTATGAAGGTTGCGTTGGTAATGGTTCTGGCTGCTTATTACGATTGGCTGCCATCCCATAAAACCTCGCGCCCGCTCTGGGTGCTGATCCCGGTTGCCCTGATCCTG
Organism: Ruegeria sp. ABF4_144; assembly: GCF_056160045.1. Classification (NCBI taxonomy): domain Bacteria; kingdom Pseudomonadati; phylum Pseudomonadota; class Alphaproteobacteria; order Rhodobacterales; family Roseobacteraceae; genus Ruegeria; species Ruegeria sp. ABF4_144. Next base: position 278,296 of record NZ_JBSWWK010000001.1, on the reverse strand, counting down.
ATCCCTACGGCAATGGTTTTGAAACAACCCGATCTGGGCACCTCAATCCTGCTGCTGGCGGCGGGAGGAGGATTGATGTTTCTGGCCGGTGTCCACTGGGCCTATTTCGCGGCGGTCATCGCAGCCGTGGTCGGGCTGATTGCCGCCGTGTTCAACAGTCGCGGGACCGAATGGCAGTTGCTCAAGGACTATCAGTTCCGCCGGATCGATACCTTTCTGGACCCGTCCACCGATCCGCTGGGCGCGGGCTATCACATCACCCAATCCAAGATCGCGTTGGGATCGGGTGGCTGGAACGGGCGCGGGTTCATGCAGGGCACCCAGTCGCGCCTGAACTTCCTGCCCGAGAAACACACAGATTTCATCTTTACTACGCTGGCCGAAGAGTTCGGCTTTGTCGGCGGCATCACCCTACTGACCCTCTATGGTTTGATCCTGATTTTCTGTCTGGTCACGGCACTTTCAACCAAGGATCGGTTCTCGTCATTGGTGACGCTGGGCATCGCGCTGAACTTCTTCCTGTTCTTTGCCGTCAATATGTCGATGGTCATGGGCCTTGCCCCGGTTGTGGGCGTGCCGCTGCCGATGGTCAGTTATGGGGGCTCCGCCATGCTGGTTCTGATGGCCGCCTTCGGTATTGTCCAAAGCGCCCATATCCACCGCCCCCGCTAATTTGAAAGGCTCAACATGCCTGTGAACGTCCTGTTTTCTGCGCGCCCTGCGCTGTGGCCTGTTTATGAAACGTTGCTGACGAACTATCTGACCGAGGCTGGGTTAGACTTTCATCTAAGTACTGAGTTCGAGCCGGATCAGGTCGATTATGTGGTATATGCCCCGAACAGCGGGCTACTGGATTTCACCCCCTACACGCGACTGAAGGCCGTTCTCAGCCTCTGGGCCGGGGTCGAAAAGATCGCTGGGAATGAAACCTTGACCGTCCCGCTGGCGCGGATGGTGGATCATGGGCTGACGCAGGGCATGACCGAATGGGTGGTAGGCCACGTGCTGCGCTATCACCTTGGGATGGATCAACACATCACCGTTCAGGATGGCACCTGGACCCCGGACGCACCGCCTCTGGCCTCCGAGCGTCAGGTTTGCATTCTGGGTCTTGGCGCCTTGGGTGAGGCTGTCGCCCGTGCCTTAGCTGCATTGAACTTCAACGTCACTGGTTGGAGCCGGTCTGCCAAAAACATCCCCAGCATTACCTGTCTGCATGGTGACGACGGGCTGCGCGACGCCCTGTCCCGGGCAGAGATCGTTGTTCTTCTGTTGCCAGATACGCCCGCGACCGAGAACACATTGAATGCCGAAACACTTGCGCTGCTGCCGAAAGGCGCGTGCATCATCAATCCGGGCCGAGGGCCTCTGATCGACGATGACGCTCTGCTAGCCGCGCTGAATTCGGGTCAGGTCGGCCACGCCACTCTGGACGTGTTCCGGGTAGAACCGCTGCCTGAAGATCACCCCTATTGGGCGCATCCGAGCGTGACAGTCACCCCACACATCGCGTCGGAGACACGACCGGCGACAGCGGCGCAAGTAATCTGCGAGAACATCAGACGGGGTGAGGAAGGCGAACCCTTCCTACACCTCGTGGATCGTAATCTGGGGTACTAGGCCGCAATCAACCCGCGCCCTTTCAGCAGAGCCTCAACCCCCGGCAACCGACCCCGGAAAGCCAGATACAGATCCTCAGCCTCACGTGAGCCGCCAGTGGACAGGATATTGTCCTCCAGCGCCTTGGCGCGTTCGGGATCGAATGCGCCGCCTGCCTCTTCAAAGGCTGCAAAGGCATCGGCGTCCATAACCTCGGACCACATATAGCTATAGTAGCCCGAGCTGTAGCCGTCGCCTGCAAACACATGCGCGAAATGAGGCGTCGCGTGGCGCATTCCGATGGCTTGCGGCATCCCGATTTCGGCCAACACCTCAGATTGTTTCGCCATCGGATCGGCGGGAGCGGCGCCATCATGGAACGCCAGATCGACCAAAGCCGAGGCGACATATTCCACCGTCTGGAACCCCTGATCGAAATTGGCCGCCTTTAGCACTTTGTCCAGCATGTCCTGCGGCATCGCCTCGCCGGTTTCGGCATGAGTAGCGAATTCGGCCAGAACCTCGGGAACTTCCAGCCAGTGTTCATAAAGCTGACTGGGAAGTTCGACGAAATCCCGCGCCACACTGGTGCCCGATATGCTTTCATAGGTCACATTCGATAGCATCTGGTGCAGGGCATGACCGAATTCATGGAACAATGTCCGCGCGTCGTCATAGGAAAGCAGTGCCGGATCTCCCTTGGCGAAGTTACAGACGTTGATCACGACCGGCGCTTGCACTTTCGGGAACTTGGCCTGCGACCGCATTGCGCTGCACCACGCGCCCGAGCGTTTCGATCCGCGCGCGAAATAGTCGCCGATGAAAACCGCAATATGCTGGCCGTTGCGCGTGACCTCCCATGCCCGGCAATCGGGGTGGTAGAGCGGCACGTCCAGCGGCGTGAACTCCAAACCGAACAGGCGATTGGCGCAGGCAAAGGACGCCTCGATCATACGGTCCAGTTGCAGGTAGGGCTTCAGCGCCGCCTCATCCAGATCATGTTCAGCCTTGCGGCGTTTCTCAGCGTAATAGCGCCAGTCCCACGCGGCCAGCGGGCCATTGACGCCGTCCGCCTGCATCATCTGCATCAGGATCTCAGCATCGGCATCAGCGCGGGTCTTGGCGGGTTCCCACACCTGCATCAACAGGTCCCGCACCTTGTCCGGTGTACGAGCCATTTCAGTTTCCAGCTTGTAGGCCGCGAAACTGTCATAGCCCAGCAGATTGGCCCGCTCTTCCCGGAGGGTCAGGATTTCGGCGGCAATCTCGCGGTTGTCTGTCTCTCCGCCATTGGCACCCCGCGCGGTCCACGCGCGATAGGCCTTTTCCCGCAAATCACGGCGGGGCGAGAATTGCAGGAAAGGCACGATCAGTGACCGCGACAGAGTCACAACGGGACCATCCGCGCCCTTTTCCTGCCCGGCGGTCCGGGCAGCGTCCACAACGAAACCCGGCAGGCCCTCCAGATCGTCCTCGGACAGGTCCATGAACCAGTCGCGCTCATCGGCCAGCAGGTTCTGAGTGAAGGATGTCCCCAGCGAGGCCAACCGCGCCTTGATCTCTTGCATCCGGGCGTCTTCATCGCCCTCAAGCGCCGCGCCGGACCGTACGAAGCCCCGATGCGTCAGCATCAACACGCGCGCTTGCTCGTTAGTCAGGTTCAATTCGTCTTTGCGGGCCCACAGATCGGCCACGCGCTGAAACAGCGCTTTGTTTGAGGAAATGCCCGAGAAATGGGCCGCCAGCTTGGGCGAGAACTCCCGCTGCAGCGCCTCTCGCGTCGGGTTACTGTCCGCCCCGGCCACGGTGAAAAACACCGAAAGGACTTTGTCCATCTCCTCGCCCGCGGCCTCAAGCGCCTCGATCGTATTGGCAAAGGTAGGCGCGTCCAGGTTACCTGCAATCGCATCGATCTGAGCGTTATGAGCTTGCATTGCCTGATCCAGGGCGGGCAAGAAATCCTCATCCGCAATGTCGGCAAAAGGTGCGATTTCAAACGGTGTGGTCCAGTCGGACAGGATCGGGTTGGTCATAGAAGTCTCCTTTGACCACAGAGTTAGGAACGGCAGGCCGGATGATCCAGAGCGGGGTTACGCCCCGGCCCCACAAATCGGACAATCCGCCCGGCGGGACAGCGTAATCTTGCGGCTTTCGCCATAAAGCGCGTCATAAATCAGCATTTCGCCGCGCAAAGCCTGCCCAGCCCCGGTGATCACCTTGATCGCCTCAACCGCCATCATCGAGCCGACCACACCGGGCAGCGGGCCGATCACACCCGCCTCAGAGCAAGAAGGGGCCAAACCGGGTGCCGGGGCCTCGGGAAAGATGCACTGATAGCAGGGCGCGTTGTTGGCGGGATCAAAGACGCTCAGTTGCCCTTCCCATTGTGACAGGGCACCCGAAATCAGAGGCTTGCCCAACGCAACCGCGGTGCGATTGGCCAAATAGCGGGTGTCGAAATTGTCGGTGCCGTCGAGGATCAGATCAAAATCGACAAAAAGGTCATGGGCGATCACTTCGGTAAGGCGGCGGTGATAGGGCAGAACCGTTACGTTGGGGTTCTGCGCCTCCATCGCCTGCTGCGCCGAGAACACCTTGGGCATCCCGATATCTGTATCGCGGTGGATCACCTGTCGTTGCAGGTTGGCGTTTTCAACCTCATCATCGTCGATCACACCGATGGTGCCGACCCCAGCCGCGGCCAGATATTGCAGGGCGGGTGCGCCTAGCCCGCCTGCTCCGATCACCAGCACGCGGGCTTTTTTCATTTTCTTCTGACCCGGTCCGCCCAGTTCACGCAAAACGATGTGGCGGGCATAACGCTCCAGCTCGGTCTCTGAAAATTGGTCGGATGGCATTGCGGGCTCCTTGGCGGCGGGGGCTGCGCGATTTCGCAGCGCTTTCAGCACCCTTCCGTAAACCAGAACCAGAATTGCCACGCCACCCAAGATCAGCCACAGCGCCGCAGAGCCGCCAGTCGCCTGACGCAACGGATGCCCATCGGGCAGAACCAACTGGGCCGTGATCACGCCCAGCAAAAGTACCCCGACCGAGGTCATGCGCGCAGCCCGGGAAACTCCGGCCACATAGCCGATCCCCCACAAGCCCGCAGCCAGGATCAGGACCAGCAGCATCAGCCGCGCCCGGTCGAGCCGAAACCACCCGCGCCGCGTGCCGTATCGCTCAGCGCATCCGCCGGTTCGAAGGCAGCCTGCACCACGGGGGCGACAACCAGTTGCGCAATACGTTCACCATGGGAGACTTCGAACGCCTCTTGTCCGGTATTCAGGACGATCACACCCAGCGGGCCGCGATAGTCACTGTCGATCGTGCCGGGGGAATTGGGCAGGGTGATGCCGTGCTTCAGCGCCAGACCTGAGCGGGGACGCACCTGAACCTCGAACCCCTGCGGTATTTCAATACGCAGCCCAGTCGGCACAAGCGCGCGCTGTCCGGGTTCCAGCATGATCGAGGCCCCGTTCGGCAGGTTTGCCCGCACATCCGCCCCAGCTGCTCCGGAGGTTTCATAAGACGGCAGAGGAACCGACGGATCGGACCCTTCCTCTCGGATCACACGAATAGCAACCATCACTGCTCCTTTGGTTTAGCTGCCCAGCGCGTCGGCGATTCTGGTCGCCAGACGCTTGGCCACTTCATCCTTGCCCATGCGCGGCCATTCCTCGGCACCCGCGTCTGAGATCAGGATGACCGCATTTTCCGATCCGCCCATGATCCCCGTTGCCGGGCTGACATCATTGGCTACGATCCAGTCGCAACCTTTGCGTCCCCGTTTGGCGATGGCATGTTCGATCACGTTATCCGTTTCAGCCGCAAAGCCGACGACCAGCGCGGGTCGCCCGCTTTCCATATGCGAGACTCGTTTCAGGATGTCCGGGTTTTCAGCGAACTCCAGAAGGGGCAGCCCATCGCGACTTTTCTTCAACTTCTTGTCCGAGGCGCTGGCCACGCGCCAATCCGCGACCGCTGCCGCAAACACGCCCGCATCAACGGGCAACGCGGCATCCACTGCGTCGGACATCTGTTGCGCTGTTTGAACCGGCACGACCTGCACCCCGTCGGGCGGCGTCACATCTGCAGGGCCTGTGACAAACACCACTTCGGCCCCCAACGCGGCCAGAGCCCGCGCCACTGCAGCGCCCTGCGCCCCGGACGAGCGGTTGGCGATGTAGCGGACCGGGTCGATCGGTTCATGCGTCGGCCCAGAGGTTACGAGCACTCGTTTACCTTTCAGAGGGCCGTCGCCAAGCTCAGCCTCGATCGCGGCGACAATCTCCAGCGGTTCGGACATACGTCCGGGGCCGTATTCACCGCAGGCCATGTCACCCTCGTTTGGGCCAACAAAACGGACACCATCTGCCTGCAACTGTGTCAGGTTACGCTGCGTTGCCGGGTGATCCCACATCCGCACATTCATCGCAGGGGCGCACAGAACCGGTGTGTCGGTTGCCATCAGCAGGGTCGAGGCCAGATCATTGGCCAGCCCCCCGGCCATCTTGCCCATCAGATCAGCGGTCGCCGGGGCCACAACAATCAAATCAGCAGAACGGGACAGTTGAATATGGCCCATTTCGGCCTCATCCGTCAGGTCGAACAGATCGCGATAAACCTTCTCTCCGGCCAAAGCAGACACCGACAGGGGTGTCACAAATTCCTCGGCTGCGCGGGTCAAAACGGGCGTCACAGCCGCGCCGCGTTCGCGCAAGCGCCGGATCAGGTCCAGCGACTTATAGGCCGCGATCCCACCGCCAATGATCAGCAGAATGCGTTTCGATGCCAGCATGTTGAGCCCTTCCCGTCCCGGTCGGCCCCGACATTAGGCAAGCGGACCGGACAGTTCCAGCGGTTAATTCTGTGTCTGAAACGCCAAACAGGGGTCTTCGCGTTCGATACCTGGGCTGTCGATCACAGCGTCGAATTCACCCTCGATCAATCCATCTTCGGACTGGCCCAGTACGAACACTTTCAATCCCGGCCGCATTCGAGACAAAAACGTGGGAATGCCCCGATCCTTGCGGGCGTGGCCGTTACCTGTGATCACAGCGACCGGTCCGCCTGTTTCATCTTCTGCGCGCAGGACAGCGCGGGTCAGCACAGCATCGCGCAGTCGTTGAATGGCGACCAGCTGTGGCAAGGCACTTTCCGGGATGGCATCGCAATGGGCGGCCAACTGATCAGCCTCACGGGCGGCTTGTTCTTCGGCCGGTAGCGGAACGGTCAGACCATACCGCGCCGCATCTGCACCCAGCGCGGTGGCTGCGCCCCGCTCCATCGCGGCCCGGGCTGCTGCGCGCGGCACCATGGCGCCATAGACCGGCGCATCCGAGGCCTGAAAAACCGGGTAATACATGCTGAGTGGTGGCCAGCCGGATTCGATCCATTTCAGGATTCGCGCAAGTTCCTCGGGGTCGGAAACCGCTTTGTCCGCGAGACGCTGCGCGCCCTCTTCGGTCACCATCTCCCAGACAACGGCAGATGGTTGCACGGATTTCAACGCCTCTGCCTGAATCACGTGATGCTGGGGGTTATCGTGAATCTCACCCAATATGATCACATCCGCCGACATCATCGCGGCAAGAACGTCTTCAGGTATCAATTCCTCAGCATGGCCGGGGCTGGCCATAACCACAAGTGCACAAAGCAGAATCGCAAGCTGTCTCATGCGATGAAGTGTTGCACCTCACGCGATTGCGCTTCAAGGTTCTTACGCATTTTCACGAAAGCCGCCGCCTCAAGCTGACGCACGCGTTCCTTGGACAAGCCAAGCTCTTGGCCCAGGCTTTCCAGCGTGCGCGAGGGTTCCCGCAGCTTACGTTCGCGCACAATGAACCGCTCCCGATCGTTCAATGACTGCATCGCCGTCACCAGCCACTCGCGCAGCTGTTCGGTGTCATGGTTATTCTCGACCGTCTCGGCAGCCTGCGCGCGCTCGTCTTCAAGCGCATCGATCCACTCGCGCCCGTCTTCATCGGCCGACTGCACGGCGTTCAACGAGAAGTCGGAGCCTGACAACCGGCCCTCCATCATCTCGACATCGCGTAAGGGCACGCCGATCTCGGCCGCAATCATCTGGTGTAGCTGATGGCGATCCAAGTCCATTCCCTCGGTCGCCGCTTCGCGTTCAAGGCGGGCCTGAACCCGACGCATGTTGAAAAACAAGGATTTCTGAGAAGAGGTCGATCCGGTTCTCACCATCGACCAGTTGCGCATCACGTAATCCTGAATGCTGGCCTTGATCCACCAAACCGCATAGGTCGAAAATCGCACGCCGCGGTCCGGATCGAACTTGTCGGCGGCTTTCATCAGGCCAAGACCGGCCTCTTGGATCAGATCATTCATTGGCGCGCCATAGCGTTTGAACTTAGCCGCCATTGAAATCGCCAGCCGCATATAGGCGGTGATCAGCCGGTGCAGCGCCTGTTCGTCGCGCTCATCGCGCCACGCATAAGCCAGTTTCAGTTCAGTCTCCGCGTCCAGCAGTTCGGCCTTCATCGCTTGCCGGGACATCGAGAAATCGTTCGCATTGTCGAGTGCCATTGAAATCTCCCCTTTTCACAGGCGCGGGCCGGGCTTGCTTTGCCGACCTAGGGTCGATACGCAGAACAAAACCGGGTGGATCACATGAAAGGTAATTACAGTGTATCCGGATTTAACCTTCGTGTTGGGCGGCGCGGCCTCGGGCAAGTCAGAATTTGCCGAACAACTTGTTGTTTTATCAGGTAAAAACCGTACTTATCTCGCCACATCACAAGTGTTTGATGATGAGATGCGCGACAAGGTCCAGCGCCACATCACACAACGTGGTGAGGGTTGGTCAACCGTCGAGGCACCTTTAGATTTGCGCCCGGCGCTGACCGACCTGACCCCCGATGATATCTGCCTGATCGACTGCGCAACCATGTGGCTGACCAACCACCTGCTGGCCGAAAACGATCTGGAACAGGCGCAAACCGCGATGTTGCAGGCCTTGCGCGCCTGCCCCGCGCCGATTGTCATCGTCTCAAATGAGGTCGGCCAGGGTATCGTTCCCGACAACGCCTTGTCCCGCCGGTTTCGCGAAGCGCAGGGGCGGTTAAACATCGCGTTGGCGGCGCAGGCCGATCTGGCGGTGCAGGTCACTGCCGGTCTGCCGATGGTACTGAAAGGGCAGCTGCCATGACACGTCTGCATCTTGTCCGCCACGGGCCGACCCATGCAAAAACCATGGTCGGTTGGTCAGACATTCCTGCCGACCTCAGCGATAAAGCGGCCGTTTCACGGTTGCATGATCACCTTCCGGCCGAGGCTCTGGTAATCTCATCCGACCTGTCCCGCGCCGCAGATACCGCCTCGGCCATTCAGGGCGCGCGCCAGCGCCTGCCGCATCACCGCGACCTGCGCGAGATCCATTTCGGCACGTGGGAGCTGCGCGGCTTCAAAGAGATCGAAGCCGAAGATCCAGATCTGGCCTTTGCCTATTGGGACAATCCCGGTGATGTGCGCCCACCCGAGGGCGAAAGCTGGAATCAGGTGCGTGCCCGCGTGGATACCGTGATCGACCGGCTTATCGCCGAACATACCGGGCGCGATCTGATCGTCGTCGCGCATTTCGGCGTGATCCTGACTCAGGTCCAGCGCGCGCTCGACATCGACGCGCAAGAGGCGTTCAGCCACCGGATCGACAACCTTTCAGTCACCGATATCACTCATCACGGCGACCGCTGGTCGGTGGGGCGGATAAATCACCTCCCGTGATCATACCCCGCACAAATCACTGATTTACTGAACAGTCCTGCCACGTCATCGTTAACGCATGACCTATGATTTGTTTATCGGGGACCGCCTGTTTTCCAGCTGGTCCATGCGCGGCTGGTTGATGCTGGAAAAGTTCAGCCTGCCCTATCGAAGCCATATGATCGGCCTCTATTCCGGCACTATGGCCGAAGACATGAGTACGCTTGTGCCCGCCCGGCTTGTACCGGCTTTGCGCCTGCCTGACGGTACGGTCGTGGGCGAGAGTCTCGCCATGGCCGAGACATTGGCCGAGCGTCACCCCGAAGCCAGCTTGTGGCCCACGGACCCCGCCGCTCGGGCCACTGCCCGGTGGCTCTGCGCTGAGATGATCGCCGGGTTCACCGCCCTGCGCGGGGAATGCCCGATGCAGCTGAAACACTGTTGGCAGGGATTTAACCCGTCGCCCGAGACGGTGGATGATCTGAACCGGATCGAGACGCTTTGGGCTCATGCGCGCGCGGTGTCCGGTGCAAAAACCGGGCCTCTTTTCGGCGGCTATTCCCTGGCGGACGTTTTCTACACCCCAGTTGCCGCGCGGATCATCGGGTACGGCTTGCCGGTGTCTGATGCTAACCGCGCCTATTGTCTGGATCTGCTGGCAGACACGTCCGTTCGGCAATGGCGCGCGATGGGACTGACCATCTCTTATGATCCTTTTCCCTATGCCCTGGACCTACCATCGAACGCGTGGCCGATCGGAGGACATTCCGAGGCGCGTGCTGTCGCAGGCGACAGCGCGATCAACGACGCATGCCCCTATTCAGGTAAACCGGTCACTCATGTGCTCGAGCTAGAAGGTCAGCGCTGGGGCTTCTGCAACGCATTCTGCCGTGACAAAACTGTCGCGGACCCGGAGGCTTGGCCGAAATTCATCGCAATGACCGAAGCCGTTAACGATTCTTAAACCGCGATCATGGCAGCAACGACCTGTTAACCAAAAAGGTCGTTCATGGTCGCCCGTTCTCATACCGTCGCTTTTCAAGGGGTCGATGCCCGCCCGGTCGAGGTACAATGCGCTGTCTCACCGGGTCTGCCCGCCTTTTCCATCGTCGGCCTGCCCGACAAGGCCGTGTCCGAAGCCCGCGACCGCGTCCGAAGCGCACTGAGTTCGATGGCCATCGCACTGCCTTCGAAGCGCATAACCATCAACCTGTCCCCTGCCGATCTGCCGAAAGAGGGCAGCCATTTCGACCTGCCCATCGCAGTGGCGTTGTTGTCCGCGCTAGAAATCATCCCACGCGACGCCGCCGAAGGTGCTGTTTCGCTGGGCGAACTGTCTCTGGACGGCTCTCTGGTGCCGGTCGTCGGCGCCCTGCCCGCCGCCATGACTGCCGCCGCCGAGGATCGCACGCTGCTGTGCCCCCGCGCCTCCAGCGCCGAGGCCGCATGGGTCGATGCCACACAGGTGATCGGGGCCGGGTCCTTGGGCGATGTAGTACGCCACTTCTCAGGCCAGTCGCCTTTGCCCGCGGCGCAACCGGGCGAGGTAAACCTCGCGCCCAGCACCCGCGATCTGCGCGATGTAAAAGGGCAGGAGCGGGCCAAACGCGCGCTTGAGATCGCGGCAGCAGGCAGGCACCACCTGATCATGATCGGCACGCCGGGCTCGGGTAAGTCCATGCTGGCTGCGCGCCTGCCCGGGATCCTGCCGCCGCTGACCCCGACCGAAGCCTTGGAAACCTCGATGATCCAATCCCTATGCGGATTGCTGGACGAAGGTGGCATCAGCCGCACCCGACCATTTCGCGAACCGCACCATACCGCCTCGATGGCCGCGATAGTCGGCGGTGGCAGGGGCGCCAAACCGGGGGAAATCTCGCTGGCTCACAATGGCGTTCTGTTCATGGACGAGTTCCCGGAATTCCCGCGCACCGTTCTGGAAACCCTGCGCCAGCCGATTGAGACCGGAGAGGTCATGGTCGCCCGTGCCAATGCTCATGTGAAATACCCCTGCCGGTTCATGCTGGTGGCTGCGGCAAACCCCTGCAAATGCGGTTATCTGACCGACCCTTCCCGCGCCTGTTCACGCGCGCCTGTATGTGGCGAGGATTATCTGGGGCGGATTTCCGGCCCCTTGATGGATCGCTTCGATCTGCGGATCGAGGTTCCACCGGTTGGATTTACCGATCTCGATCTGCCTCCGTCCGGCGACAGCTCCGCCACGGTTGCTATGCGTGTCGAAGCGGCGCGTGTGATTCAGGCGGATAGGTTCGCGGATACAGCAACCCGGCAAAACGCCGATGTCGAAGGCAAGATGTTGGAAGAAATCGCCGCCCCGGACGCCGAGGGCAAGGAACTGCTGCTGAAAGCGGCCGAACGCTTCGGCCTGTCGGCACGCGCCTTTCACCGCATTCTGCGGGTAGCGCGCACGATTGCCGATCTGGAGGGCGCGCCAGATGTCCGACGTCCACATGTGGCCGAGGCGCTGAGCTTTCGGATCAGCGCCAAGGTCGCCGCTTAAAGTTTGGCCTCGATTGCCTGCCAAATCTTTTCGGCGATATTCACGCCGTCGAACCGCTCAAGCTCCTGAATACCGGTGGGCGAGGTCACATTGATCTCAGTCAGGTAGTCGCCGATCACGTCGATCCCAACGAAGATCTGCCCTTTTTCCTTGAGCAAAGGACCAATCGCGGCACAAATCTCAAGATCGCGTTCGGACAGGCCTATCTTTTCGGGGCGACCGCCGACATGCATATTCGACCGCGTTTCACCCTTGGCAGGCACCCGATTGATCGCGCCAACCGGCTCTCCGTCCACAAGGATCACGCGTTTGTCGCCATTGCTGACATCCGGCAGGAATTTCTGGACGATCAGCGGCTCACGCGAGAACCCGGTGAATAGCTCGTGCAGAGAGGTCAGGTTGCGGTCATTCGCATCCAGCCGGAACACGCCCGCGCCGCCATTTCCGTAAAGCGGCTTGAGGATGACATCGCTGTGCTTTTCCTTGAACGCTTTGATGGTCTGCAGGTCTCGCGCAATCGTCGTCGGAGGGGTCAGATCCGGGAAATCCAGAACCAGAAGCTTTTCGGGGTAGTTGCGCACCCAGAACGGATCATTGACCACCAGCGCCTGCCCTTGCAGACGATCCAGCAGGTGGGTCGACGTAATGTAGTGCATGTCGAACGGCGGGTCCTGGCGCAGCCAGATCACGTCGAACTCGGCCAGGTCGACCTCACGCTCTGGCCCCAGTTCAGCCGGGTTCCCAGCGACGCGCTGAACCTTCATGTCATGACCGCGCGCGGTGATGCGCCCTACCTGATAAGCCAGCTGATCAGGCCCGTAGAAAAACAGCTCATGCCCGCGTGTCTGCGCCTCTTCGGCCAGTCGGAAAGAGCTGTCTGCATTAATATCCACGGCCCCGATCGGGTCCATCTGAAAGGCAATTTTCATGGCGTGTCCCTCAGTTTCACGCCAGATACATGGCCCAGCGGGGCCACGGGTTCAATGGGGATCAAGCCTGACCAAAGGCGTTTTCGATGATTTGAACAGCCCCCGAAGCGTCCACCAGTGCCGCATCAAACCGGGCATTGGTCAGCTGTCCATTGGGTTCGGTTTCCAGAAACTGAGCAGCAGAGGCGTAGATTCGGTCCATCTGGCGGCGGCTGATCCGGCCTGCAGCCGTCTCGAAACTTGAGCTTTTCTTGACCTCGATGAAGACAACGCCATACGCGTTGCGGGCGATCAGGTCGATCTCCCCCCCGGAGCCGCGCCAGCGGCGATGTGCGATTAAGAATCCGCGCCGTTCATACTCGGATGCGACCTGCTGTTCCGCCGCCTGTCCGGCGTGATAGGAAACCGAACTTCGGACGGATCGTGCGGTCATGTCATCCCTTTCCCAGTTTTAGGGCCTTTTGGTAAATTGGACGGCGCGGCAGCTTGTACATCTCGGACACCAAATCCGCCGCGTCCCGCACCGAATGCGTTTCCAAGGCCCGCTTCAAAGCCTCTTCTATGTCGGAGTCGTTAACAGTTTCAGAATGACCGCGATCTACTAACAAGACAATCTCACCTTTGACCGTCTGCCCTTGTAGTTCCTCCGCAAGTTCACCCAAAGACCCGCGCCTGACCTCTTCGAACTTTTTGGTCAACTCGCGACACATCGCGGCGGGGCGGTTTTCCCCCAGCACGTCAGCCAGATCTGACAGACAGGCCGCGACACGTTTCGGCGATTCGTACAACACCAACGTGCCGGGCACGTCACGCAGCGCTTCGATCCGTGTTCGGCGGGCACCTGTGGCATTAGGCAGAAACCCTGCAAAAAAGAACGCATCCGTCGGCAACCCGGCCAACGTCAGCGCCATCAAAGCCGCGGATGGCCCCGGCGCGCAGGTCACCACATGTCCGGCCTCGGCCGCCTGTCGACCCAAATCGTATCCCGGATCAGCGATCAGCGGCATTCCGGCCTCGGACGCGTAGGCGACTGATTTTCCTTCGCTCAGCGCATCCAGAATCTTACCACGCGCACCGGCGCCGCTGTGATCGTGATAGGCCAGTATGCGCCGCCCCTCGAGCGGGACGCCGTGAATCTCCATCAACCGGCGCAGACTACGAGTATCTTCGGCGGCAATCACATCGGCCGAGGCCAGCACATCCAGCGCCCTGAGCGTGATGTCGCGGGCCGTTCCTATCGGAGTGGCAACAAAATACAGGCCGGCGCCCAATCTGACTTTTTGGAAATTCAAAGCTGGACCCTCACTGCGTGACGTTTATTATCGCGGCACAATAGATAGGTGGTATCCCAAGCCGCCGGGACAGGGAGTTTTCATTCAGATGTTTACCGTTTGCAAGCCCGTTCGCAAGCTGGCGCGTACCGCCGCCGTACTTGCAACCGCCGCGTTTCTGACCGCCTGTGAAACCACGGGTATCGGCGGTGGGCCGTCGATCAACACGTCTGAACCGGTCCCTGTTGCCCTGCTGGTGCCCGCCGGGTCGGGTCAATCGGGTGACGCAGCGCTGGCACGCAGCCTTGAAAACGCAGCCCGTTTGGCGATGGCCGACCTGCAGAACGTTAAAATCGATCTTCGGGTCTATGACACCCGCGGCAGCTCGAACACGGCCGCCGAGGTTGCGCAGCGCGCGGTTGCCGACGGGGCGAAGATCATTTTGGGTCCGGTCTATGCACAAGCGGCAAACTCCGCTGGCCTGGCCGTGCTGAACAACAACGTCAACGTTCTATCCTTCTCGAACAACACCAGCATCGCGGGCGGCAATGTCTTCGTGCTTGGCCCGACATTCGACAACACGGCCAATCGACTGGTCAGCTTTGCCGGATCGCAGGGCAAGAACAACATGGTCATCATTCACAGCAACGATGCCGCTGGCCAGCTGGGCCAGAGCGCCATTGCAAATGCGCTTGTCAGCAGCCGCGTAAACAACGCGGGCTCGGTCGGCTACGACCGGTCGCAGCAGGGTGTGATCAACGCGGTGCCATCTGTCAAAGCCACCGTAGACGCGTCGGGCGCGGATTCCCTGTTCCTGACCGCAACCACGGCTGGAGCCTTACCCTTGTTCACCCAATTGCTGCCCGAGGCCGGCGTTTCCACGGCGAACACACAGTATATCGGCCTGACACGCTGGGATATCCCACCGCAGACACTGGACCTACCCGGCGTACAGGGCGGTTGGTTCGCGCTGCCTGACCCGTCCAAGGCACAAGCCTACCGCCAACGGTACAACGCCACTTATGGCGAAGCCCCACATCCGATCAGCGGCCTTGCCTATGACGGCATCGCGGCCATCGCAGCACTTGTCAGTCAGGGCAAATCCAATGCACTGACCGCCTCGGCACTGACACAGAACGCCGGATTCCAAGGCGTTGGCGGCATTTTCCGCCTACGCCCGAACGGTACGAATGAACGCGGTCTGGCTGTGGCCACGATCCAGAATAAACAGGTAGTAGTGATTGACCCTGCCCCACAAAGCTTCACAGGCGCCGGTTTCTGATCAACCGGTGCTGACACTCACCCCGAAGGGTGAGTTGATCTGCCCGGCCGATGAAATATTCGACAGCGCCGCCGTCATGGCGCAGCTGTCGGAAGCCTTCGAAACAACCTCGGAAAATGGCGCACGGCGGAGTGAAACCGTGCGCGTTTTGCGTGACGCCCAGAAAGCCGGGCGTCAGGCCATCGCTGATGCTTTTGCCAAGCGCCCCTTTGACGCGCGGCCGCTGACCCATTCCTATACATATCTGACCGACGGGCTGGTCTGCACGGCGATGCAGGTCTCCAGCAAAGTGTTGCACCCTCTGGCCACGCCGACGCAGGGAGAAAAGATCGCCGTGATGGCCGTGGGTGGCTATGGGCGGGGTGAGATGGCACCAGCCTCCGATGTCGATCTGCTGTTTCTGACGCCTTACAAGATCACTGCCTGGGCTGAGAGCGTGATCGAATCCATGCTCTACATCCTGTGGGATCTACGGCTGAAGGTTGGTCATTCCTCGCGCACCATCAAGGACTGCCTGCGGCTGGGCACCGAGGATTTCACAATCCGTACCGCTATGCTGGAACAGCGTTATCTGGCCGGGGAAAAGGACCTTGCGGCTGAACTGGAAACCCGCTTGAAATCCGATCTGTTCAAAGGCAGCGAGCGGCAATTCATCGAAGCGAAGCTGCAGGAACGCGACGAGCGCCACAAGAAGCAAGGCCAGCGTTATATGGTCGAGCCCAACGTCAAAGAGGGCAAGGGTGGCCTGCGCGATCTGCAATCACTCTACTGGATCGCAAAATACATCTATGGCGTTCAGGATGTGGCCGAACTGGTGCCACTGGGCCTATTCACACCGGATGAGTTCGAGACCTTCGTAAAGGCCGAAGATTTCCTTTGGGCCGTTCGCTCGCATCTTCATCTGGTCACCCGGCGTGCTACGGAACAACTGACCTTTGACATGCAGGTCGAAGTTGCCGCCCGCATGGGTTACGAGGACCGTGCCGGCCGTCGCGGCGTCGAAGTCTTCATGCAGCGCTATTTCCGCGAGGCTACACGGGTGGGTGAGCTGACGCGCATTTTCCTGACCAAGCTGGAAGCGACGCATATGAAGGGCGCCCCCCTGCTGGAGCGCATCTTCCGCCGCCGTCCACGTGTCAAAGCGGGCTATTCGGTCGTGCACGGTCGCCTGGACGTGGCCGATCCCGAAACCTTTCTGGCCGACAAGCTGAACATGCTGCGCCTGTTCGAAGAGGGGCTGCGGACGGGCATGCTGATCCACCCGGATGCGATGCGTCTGGTCAGTGCCAACCTGAACCTGATCGACGAAGAAATGCGCGAGAACAAGGAAGCGCGGCGTATCTTCCTTGATCTGATGCTGAAACATGGCAACCCCGAACGCGCCCTGCGGCGGATGAACGAACTGGGTGTTCTGTCAGCCTTTTTGCCCGAGTTTGAGCACATCGTGGCGATGATGCAGTTCAATATGTATCACAGCTATACGGTCGATGAGCACACCATCCAGTGCATCGTGAACTTGGCCCAGATAGAACGCGGAGAGCTGGTGGAATCGCTGCCTCTGGCCTCGTCGATTCTGAAGGGTGGTGTCAATCGCAAGGTGCTGTATGTCGCCTTGCTGCTGCACGACATCGCCAAGGGGCGGCCCGAAGACCACTCGATCCTCGGTGCGCAGATCGCACGCAAGGTGGCGCCTCGGCTGGGTCTGAACAAGGCGGATTCGGAAACCGTGGAATGGCTGGTGCGCTATCACCTGCTGATGTCGGACATGGCGCAGAAGCGCGATATCTCTGACCCACGCACGGTGCGCGATTTCGCCAAGGCGGTGAAGACGGTCAAGCGGCTTGACCTGCTGACGGTGCTGACGGTCTGCGACATTCGCGGCGTCGGGCCGAATACGTGGAACAATTGGAAGGCCACCCTGCTTCGGGCTTTGCATGCCGAAACCAAGCGCGCGCTTGAAACCGGGATGGAAGACCTTAACCGCGCCAATCGCGGTACCGAGGCCAAAAAGGCGCTGCGCGCGGAATTGGCCGATTGGTCCAAGGCGGATCTCAAAACCGAGACCGGCCGGCATTATCCGCCCTATTGGCAGGGTCTGAACCTGTCGACCCATGTGGAATTTGCCGAGATGCTGCGGACCCTGGAACACAGCGGTGATCCGGGCGATATGGAAATCCGCCTGCACCCCGACGAAGACCGCGATGCTACCCGAGCCTGTTTCGCGATGGGCGACCATCCGGGGATTTTCGCACGCATCGCGGGGGCTCTGGCGCTGGTGGGGGCGAACGTGGTGGATGCACGCAGCTACACCACCAAGGACGGCTATGTGACCGACGCGTTCTGGATTCAGGATGCCGAAGGCCACCCCTTCGAGGCCAGTCGCCTTCCGCGTCTGACCCAGATGATCCACAAGACGCTGAAGGGTGAGGTCGTGGCTCGCGAAGCGCTGAAATCGCGTGACAAGATCAAAAAACGCGAACGTGCCTTTAACGTGCCGACCCATATCACCTTCGACAACGATGGGTCCGAGATTTACACGATCATCGAGGTCGATACACGCGACCGTCCCGGCCTGCTGTACGATCTGACACGCACTTTGGCTGCGGCCAATGTCTATATCGCGAACGCCGTGATCGCGACCTATGGCGAGCAGGTGGTAGACACGTTTTACGTCAAGGACATGTTCGGGCTGAAGTACCATTCGGAAAGCAAACAGCGCACGCTTGAGGGCAAGCTGCGTAGTGCCATCACCGAGGGCGCCGAGCGCGCGGCCTCATGAAGCAGATCCGGCTGTTTTCAGGCCTGTTCACGGTCGGCTTCTGGACGCTGGCCAGTCGCATACTGGGTTTCCTGCGGGAAATCCTGTTAACCGCCTATATCGGGCCGGGGCCGGTGATGGACGCCTTTGTCGCCGCCTTCCGCCTGCCCAACATGTTTCGCCGGTTCTTTGCCGAAGGTGCTTTTAACGCCGCTTTTGTGCCGATGTTTTCCAAACGACTAGAGGGGGACGAGAATGCCGAAGCCTTCGCGCAGGATGCGTTCAACCTGCTGGCCGTGGCGGTACTGGCCCTGGTCGGGCTGGCGATGGTGTTCATGCCCGCATTGGTCTGGATCACGGCCGAGGGGTTTCATGGCGACGAACGGTTCGATCTGGCGGTGGATTACGGCTACGTAGTCTTCCCCTACATCTTGTTTATGTCGTTGGCGGCGCTGTTTTCTGGCGTTCTGAACGCCACCGGCCGCTTTGCCGCTGCCGCCGCTGCGCCTGTTTTGCTGAACATTTTTGCCTGCACGGCCCTGATTGCTGCGGCAGCCATGGACGGCGATGCGATCCGCTGGCTGATCACTGTCATCCCGCTGGCCGGGGTTGCGCAACTGGCGTTGGTTTGGGTTGCGACCGAACGTGCAGGGATTCGCATCCGGCCCGGGTTGCCGAAACTCAGCCCCGAGATGCGCCATATGGTCCGCATAGCCGTTCCGGCGGCACTCGCCATGGGTGTCACGCAGGTCAATCTGGTGGTGGGGCAGCTTGTGGCCTCGAAAACCGAAAAGGCGGTGAGTTGGCTGTTTGCGGCGGATCGGCTGTATCAATTGCCCTTGGGGGTGGTAGGCATTGCGGTTGGTATCGTTCTGTTGCCCGACCTGTCGAGGCGGCTGCGCGCCGGGGACAAAGACGGTGCCCGCAACGCCTTTTCCCGCGCCGGAGAATTCACCCTTCTGCTGACCATCCCCTCGACCGTAGCTTTCGTGATTCTGCCAAACCCGATTGTCTCAGTCCTGTTCGAGCGCGGTCAATTCAGCGCCGAAGACACGACGGCGACGGCGCTGGCAGTGGCCGTCTATGGGATCGGCCTGCCTGCCTTCATGCTGCAAAAACTGCTTCAGCCGTTGTTCTTTGCCCGCGAGGACACCCGGAGGCCCTTCCACTATGCCATTGTCGCAATGATCGTGAATGCCGGTCTGGCCTTTGGCCTTTATCCGCTGGTGGGATGGATCGCCCCTGCCATTGCGGCCTCGGCCGCTGGTTGGGCCATGGTCGCCCTTTTAGCTATTGGTGCACGTCGCATGGGCGAAGAGGCCCGGTTCGACGCCAGATTCAAACGCCGGGCATGGCGTATCGTGGCGGCATCTTTGGGCATGGGCGTCGTTCTTTACGCAGCCATCCACCTGTTTGGCTGGACCTTCGAGCTGCCCGGATGGCGTTATCTGGCGCTGATCATTCTGATTAAGGTCGCGGCGGCCTCGTATTTCTTCCTCGGCCACCTGTTCGGCGCGTTCGAAGTATCCGAGTTTAGAAAAGCCCTGCGCCGGTCGTGATCAGTCGCGGCGGATACGCCGCACGATCCGCGCCCATCCGCCCGGCGCCAGAAAGAAGGACAGGCCAAAGCCAGTCGCAAACCCGCCCAGATCGGCCACCCAATCCGAGGTCCCGCCAAACAGCAGACCAAACACAAGTTGGATACCCATCAATGCAGCGATCAGGCCAAAGGCCCTGTGTTGGTTCTCCCCGACCAGCGACAGCTTGCGCCACAGCAGCCATGTGAACGCGCCGATCAGGCCGTAGACCGGCGGGAACCCACCCACCAGCGGGTAGTTCGGGTCCAGCAGCAGGGCATAGGCCAGCGCGCCGCCCACACCAGACAACACAAAGACCACCAGCATCTGAAACCCGCCAAAGACCTCAGCCACCATCTTGCCCATCGCCAGCAGGAAAACGCAGACAAAGATGGCCTGCGTGAAGCTGCCAGATACAAACGGGTAGGTCACAAACCGGATCACATGTTCAAACGGCCAGCGTCCATTTTCCACCATCCAGTCGAAGATGTCGGGCGAGAAGGAATAGCTTTGCAATGCATCTAGCCGCCAACCCACGGCGGACGGCCCGCCGACCAGACCACGCGCGCCAAGCGTGAAAGCTAGTTCCACCCCCATGATGAACAGGACCAAAGCCACCACCACAGGCGGCAGAGGGTTCACGGCGGGTGTATAATTCTCACTGCTCATTGGGCTGGCCTTTCGCGGCTGTTGACGTCCCTTGGCCTCATGGGTAAGCGACGGGGGCTTATTTTTCCAGACGGGAGTTCCCTTCGATGACCGAAACCAAGTTCACGCCGCGCGTGTTTTCCGGCATCCAGCCTTCGGGAAACCTGCACCTAGGCAACTATCTGGGTGCGCTCAAGCGTTTTGTGGATATGCAGGGACCTGAGTTCGAGACCATCTATTGCATGGTCGACCTGCACGCGATCACCGTTTGGCAAGACCCGGCCCGTCTGCGCGAGAAAACCCGCGAGGTTTGTGCGGGCTTCATCGCTGCCGGATTGGATCCTGAGAAATCGATCTTGTTCAACCAAAGCCAGGTGGCAGAGCACACGCAGTTGGCCTGGATTTTCAACTGTATCGCCCGGATGGGCTGGATGCAGCGGATGACACAGTTCAAGGATAAGGCGGGTAAGAATGCTCAGAACGCCTCGCTGGGCCTGTTCGCCTACCCGGCGTTGATGGCGGCAGATATTCTGACCTATCACGCAACGCATGTACCAGTGGGCGAGGATCAGAAACAGCATCTGGAGCTGACCCGCGACATCGCGATCAAGTTCAACCATGACTATGGTGTCGATTTCTTCCCCGTGACCGAGCCGGTGATCGGTGGCCCTGCGCCGCGCGTGATGAACCTGCGCGACGGCACGCGCAAGATGTCGTCCTCGGACCCGTCCGACATGACTCGCATCAACATGACCGATGACGCCGACGCCATCGCCAAGAAAATCCGCAAGGCCAAGACCGATCCAGACGCCCTGCCCTCGGAAATCGACGGTCTGTCGGAACGCCCCGAGGCACGCAATCTGGTAAACATCTATGCCGCTCTCAGCGACCAGACGGCCGAGCAGGTTCTGGCCGAGGTGGGCGGCAAACAGTTCGGTGAATTCAAGCCGATGCTGGCCGATCTGGCGGTTTCGAAACTGGCGCCGATTTCGTCCGAAATGGCCCGCCTGATGGGGGAAGAGGCCGAGATCGACCAGATTCTGGCCAAAGGCGCAGAAAAAGCGCGGGCGATTGCGGCCCCGAT
Organism: Ruegeria sp. ABF4_144; assembly: GCF_056160045.1. Taxonomy (NCBI): domain Bacteria; kingdom Pseudomonadati; phylum Pseudomonadota; class Alphaproteobacteria; order Rhodobacterales; family Roseobacteraceae; genus Ruegeria; species Ruegeria sp. ABF4_144. Next base: position 256,896 of record NZ_JBSWWK010000001.1, on the reverse strand, counting down.
CCTGCAACAGACCTACGAAATCGTGGGCATGGTTGGTGCAAAACAGGGCTGATTGCTCTGGACCTTGCCTCAACGCCTTCCTAGGTTTGCGCGAAAGCTTGGGAGGGCGTCATGGCAGTTGGCAAGAACATCCGCACCTATTTCGAAGGTCAATGGCATGACGGGAACGCCCCGATCATGCGGGCCGCCGATCATGGATCATGGCTGGGGTCGTCGGTCTTCGACGGCGCGCGCTATTTCGACGGCTTGGCCCCAGACCTTGAGCCGCATTGCGCCCGAGTGAACCGCTCGGCCGAAGCGCTGATGCTGACGCCTTCCGTGACGACTCAACAGATGGTCGAGATTGTCCGCGAGGGGCTGGAGGCCTTTGGCCCCGAAGCAGCTGTCTATATCCGCCCTATGTATTGGGGTATCGACGGCGACGCGACCGCCATCGTTCCACAGGAAAACAGCACCGGATTTGCGATCTGTCTGGAAGAGATTCCGATGGCCCCTGAAACCGCCTCTGCCACGCTGGGATACACGCGATTCCGCCGCCCGGTTCTGGAATCCTCGGTGGTGAACGCCAAGGCCGGGTGCCTGTACCCCAACAACGCGCGTATGCTGCAAGAGGCGCGCGCAAACGGTTTTTCCAATGCGCTGGTTGCCGACGCCTTAGGCCATGTGGCCGAAACCGCAACCGCCAATATCTTCATGGTCCGGGATGGAGAGGTTTTCACGCCCACCCCCAACGGCACCTTTCTGGCCGGAATCACCCGCGCGCGCCACATCAAGAACCTTCGCGCCGATGGCGTTACAGTGCACGAAGCCATCCTCAGCTTTGAAGATTTCCATAAGGCCGATGAGGTCTTCATGACCGGCAACATGAGCAAGATCACCCCGGTCACTGCAATCGAAGACACCCAATATCAGGTCGGACCCATCGCCCGCCGTGCGCGCGAAATGTATTGGGACTGGGCCGCAAGCGAACGCTAGGCTCTGGTTGCCACGGTGCATCTGGTCGGGCATGATCGCCTGAAATAACCGAAGGACTCTTCATGCGCAAATTTCTGGTCGTTCTGGATGACAGTCGCGAATGCCTGAACGCGATGCGCTTTGCCGCAATGCGGGCCGCCCATACCGGGGGCGGCGTGACCATCTTGTCGGTCATCCCACCGGATGAGTTCAACCACTGGATCGGTGTAGCCGAAGTGATGCGCGAAGAAGCGCGCGAGCGTATCCACGCCCATTACGAAGTGTTCGCCAAGTGGATGCGCGACAAGCAGGGTGTAGACCCGGAACTGGCCATCCGCGAAGGCGACCCGGTTCCACAGATCATCGAACATGTTCAGTCCGACCCGGAAATCGGGGTTCTGGTGCTGGGCGCAGGCGTTGAAAAGAAAGGCCCCGGCCCGCTGGTAACACAGTTGACCAAAAACTCGGGCAACCTGCCGATCCCGATCACCATCGTTCCCGGCGACCTGAGCAAGGAAAAGCTGGAAGAGATTACCTGAGGGCCACCCATGTCGCGCAGCATCCAGTTCTGGTTCGAATTCGCCTCGACCTATTCTTATCTCAGCGCGGTGCGGATCGAGGATCTGGCAGCGCAGCACGGGGTCTCGGTCGAATGGCATCCTTTTTTGCTGGGCCCGATTTTTGCCGCGCAGGGCTGGGACAACTCTCCGTTCAACATCTACCCAGCCAAAGGGCGCTATATGTGGCGTGATATGGAGAGGTTGTCGGCGCAGCGCGGGCTGCCGTTCACCCGTCCTGATCCCTTTCCGCAAAATGGCCTGAAAGCCGCGCGGCTGGTATTGTCGATTGATGCCCAACCGCAAAGGGCCGCATTTGTGCGCGCCGTTTATGCTGCGGAATTTGTCGATGGCCAGAACATCTCGGACGATGATGTGCTGATTGATTGCCTGTCGCAGGCCAGCCTGCCTGCCGAAACGCTGGCCCGTTGTCAGGACCCAGACATCAAGGCCGCCCTGATCGAACAGACGAAAACGGCTCAGACCAAGGGGATTTTCGGAGCCCCGAGCTTTCTGGTAGGGGATGAGCTGTTCTGGGGCGATGACCGGTTGGATGAGGCCATGCGATTGGCTGCCGAAATTTAGAACCGTTCCAAATCTTGACTTCCCCGGCCCGGACCCGCATATCAGTCACAACTGAAACGGAGCCGCGACATGTTCATCCAGACCGAATCCACGCCGAACCCCGCAACGCTGAAATTCCTGCCCGGCCAGATCGTTCTGGAGGCCGGAACTGCAGACTTCCCTACGGCGGAAGCTGGCGAGAGATCGCCCCTGGCCAAGCGCATCTTTGCGGTCAGCGGAGTGACCGGCGTATTTCTGGGCAATGACTTCGTGACCGTGACCAAATCGGACGATGTACAGTGGGACCACATTAAGCCTGCTGTTCTGGGCGCGGTGATGGAGCATTTCCAGTCCGGCCAGCCGGTGCTGGGATCGGATGCTCAACCCGCTTCGGGCCACGCCGAACATACCGGCGAGGACGCGGAAATCGTCAACCAGATCAAAGACCTGCTGGACAGCCGCGTGCGTCCGGCGGTCGCTCAGGATGGGGGTGACATCACCTTTCACGGGTTTGACCGCGGCGTTGTTTACCTGCACATGCAGGGTGCCTGCGCGGGTTGCCCGTCCTCGACCCTGACGCTGAAAATGGGGATCGAGAACCTGCTGCGCCACTACATCCCAGAGGTGACCGAGGTACGCCCCGTTGCCGTCTGACTCGCTGATTCTGGCGTTTGATACATCGGCCGCGCATTGCGCGGCCGCTTTGTTGCGGGGTGACGGCATCCTTGTCTCCCGCACCGAACCCATGACACGTGGTCAGGCCGAGCGGCTAATGCCGCTGCTGGAAGAGGTTCTGGCCGAAGCCGACTGCACTTGGCGAGACCTGACGGCCATTGGCGTTGGGATTGGGCCAGGAAATTTCACCGGCATCCGTATCTCGGTATCAGCCGCGCGGGGGCTGGCGCTGGGTCTTGGTATTCCGGCCGTGGGCGTCTCGGGTTTTGACGCATTGGCTGAAACCGGAGACGGGCTGCCCGCGATCCGCGCCCCTCGCGAACAGGTCTATGTCGCGCTGCCCGGACAAGATCCGGCCTTGATGACGCAGGAACAGGCAGAATCACTCGGACCCCTGAACCTGAATGATGACGCAGACGCGCAGGTGCGGGCCATCGCCCGGCTGGCAGCGCAAAACTGGCAGAGCGTTACCACGCCCCCAGCCCCGCTTTATGTGCGGCCTGCGGATGCGGCCCCGTCAAAAGACACGCCACCCGTTTTGCTGGACGGATGACCCCTCAGGACATGGCCCATATCCACGCGGCGGCCTTTATCCAGTCGCGTCCATGGTCGGATCGGGAATTTGCCGATCTGCTGGGCAACCGGTTCACCCATACTGTTGGAAATGCTGAGTCTTTTGCCCTGTTTCAGGTCATTGCCGACGAGGCCGAATTGCTGACGATTGCCACTCATCCCAGCCATCAACGGCAGGGTTTGGCGCTGAAATCCATGCAGGAGTGGCACGCGAAAGCCCGAAAATTGGGCGCAACACGCGCGTTTTTGGATGTTGCGGCAGACAACCACCCTGCAATCGCGCTCTATCAGCGATGCGGATACACGCAGTGCGGCCTGCGAAAAGACTACTATACAACTGAAAACGTTGAAAAAATCGATGCGATCGTCATGGAATGTGACCTGACCTGAGCGTCAATCTGAGGCTTTTTCGACCAACCGGTCAAAAATCAGTTGACCCGGCCTGTTGCAAACGCCCTTAATTCCCGCCATCACAATAGTTATGCTCGCTCACAGTGGGTAATCGGGGCTAACGTGTCCCCAACCGACAATAACAAACGGGAGTATGAAATGACCCTGATGAAATCCTTGATGGGCGCTGCCGCCGCTGTCGCACTGACTGCTGGTGCGGCGCTGGCCGAACCGGCCCTGATCTTTGACTTGGGCGGCAAGTTCGACAAGTCGTTCAACGAAGCTGCGCATAATGGCGCGTCCCGTTGGGCCGAAGAAACCGGCGGCACCTATCGCGAGATCGAACTGCAATCCGAAGCCCAGCGCGAACAGGCCCTGCGCCGCTTTGCCGAAGCTGGCCTGAGCCCGATCATCACCATGGGTTTTGCAATGGCTGATCCGCTCAGCACGGTTGTCGGTGATTACCCCGACACGAAGTTTGTAGTGGTTGATGTGAACTGGCTGGACGCGCCGAACCTGCGTCAGGTTGGTTTTGCCGAGCATGAAGGCTCGTACCTAGTCGGTATGATGGCCGCGATGGCATCGGAATCCGGCACCATCGGCTTCATCGGCGGTATGGACGTTCCGCTGATCCGCCACTTCGGCTGCGGTTACGCGCAAGGCGCCAAGGCCGTGAACCCTGATATCAACGTTGTCGCAAACATGACCGGCACCACCCCGGCGGCCTGGAATGACCCGGTTAAGGGTTCTGAGCTGACCAAGGCTCAGATCAGCCAGGGCGCTGACGTGGTTTATGCCGCGGCTGGTGGCACCGGCGTTGGCGTTCTGCAGACAGCTGCAGACGAAGGTATCCTGTCGATCGGCGTGGACAGCAACCAGAACCACCTGCACCCGGGCAAGGTTCTGACCTCGATGCTGAAACGCGTTGACGTCGCCGTTTACGACGCGATGAATGCAGGCGATGATCTGGAAACCGGCGTATTCGCCATGGGTCTGGCCGAAGAAGGTGTTGGCGTTGCAATGGATGAAAACAACGCTGAACTGGTCTCGGATGAGATGAAGGCAGCCGTTGAAAAAGCCCGTCAGGACATCATCGACGGCAATGTCAGCGTTGTCAGCTATTACGAGAACGACAGCTGCCCGGCACTGCAGTTCTGATATCGCGCGGGGCGGGGGTTTGACCTCCGCCTCGCCTCCACTCTGCCGCGATCCGCGCGGCCCTTCGGCAATCTGAGGACAAGACATGACCGTCCCCGCCATTGAGCTCAAAGGGATTTCAAAAGCCTTTGGGCCGGTTCAGGCCAACAAAGACATTTCCATCAGCGTCGCCCCCGGCACGATCCACGGGATCATCGGTGAAAACGGTGCGGGCAAATCCACGCTGATGAGCATTCTCTACGGTTTCTACAAAGCCGACAAAGGTGAGATTTGGATCAACGGCACTAAGACCGACATCCCCGACAGTCAGGCAGCAATTGCGGCCGGCATCGGGATGGTGTTCCAGCATTTCAAACTGGTTGAGAATTTCACCGTTCTGGAAAACATCGTTCTGGGCGCTGAAGATGGCGGGCTGCTGGCCCCTTCCCTGTCCAAGGCCCGCAAAGAACTGAAAGAACTGGAAGAAGAATACGAACTGTTCGTCGACCCCGACAAGCGTATCGATGAGATCGGCGTGGGGATGCAGCAGCGGGTCGAAATTCTGAAAGCGCTGTACCGCAAGGCCGAGATCCTGATTCTTGATGAGCCGACCGGCGTTCTGACCCCGGCTGAGGCGGATCAGCTGTTCCGCATCCTCGACCGACTGCGGGCCGAGGGGAAAACAATTATCGTAATCACGCATAAACTGCGCGAGATTATGGAAAACACTGACACCGTCTCGGTGATGCGGCGAGGTCAGATGACGGCAACCGTCAAAACCGCCGAGACCAGCCCCGAGGAGTTGGCCGAACTGATGGTCGGCCGCAAGGTGCTGCTGCAGGTCGACAAGGTGCCTGCGAAGCCAGGAAAACCCATTCTTGAGGTCGAAAACCTGCGTGTTTTCGATTCCGCAGGCGTCGAGCGGGTCAAGGGCATCGATCTGACCGTACGGGCCGGAGAAATCGTCGGCATCGCCGGTGTTGCAGGCAACGGCCAATCGGAATTGCTTGAGGTGTTGGGCGGGATGCGCCCGGGCCAGGGCTCGATCAAGCTGGACGGCGCACCTCTGGCCCTGAGCGGTGCAGGGTCAGACGGCCAAGCCCGTCGTGCGCAGCACATCGCCCACGTGCCTGAGGACCGTCAGCGCGAAGGTCTGATCATGGACTTCCACGCGTGGGAGAACGTTGCTTTCGGCTATCACCGCGACCCGGCCTACAAACGCGGCATCTTCATGGACAACGCCGCCCTGCGCGCCGACACAGAAGCCAAAATCGAAAAATTCGACGTGCGCCCGCCGAATGGCTGGCTGACGGCCAAAAGTTTCTCGGGCGGTAACCAGCAAAAAATCGTCGTCGCACGCGAGATCGAACGGAACCCGGACCTGCTACTGGTCGGGCAACCCACACGTGGCGTGGACATCGGCGCGATCGAGTTCATTCACAAACAGATCGTCGCCCTGCGCGATCAGGGCAAGGCGATCCTTTTGGTCTCGGTGGAACTGGAAGAGATCTTCTCACTGTCCGACCGGATCGCAGTGATGTTTGACGGACATATCATGGGCGAGCGCCTGCCCCATGAGACAGATGAAAAAGAACTGGGCCTGCTGATGGCCGGTGTTGCGGGAGAGGCCGCGTAAGATGGACAAAATGCCCAAATGGGCTGACGTAGTGCTGATTCCTCTGATCAGCCTGTTGTTGGCCACACTCCTTTCAGCACTGGTGATCCTCGCCATCGGTGAAAACCCGGTTGAGGCGGTGAACCTTATGGTTACCGGCGCGCTGGGGTCTACCTATGGCTGGGGCTACACGCTCTACTATGCGACCAATTTCATGTTCACTGGGCTGGCTGTGGCCGTGGCCTTCCACGCTCGACTTTTCAACATCGGCGGTGAGGGCCAGGCAATGCTGGGCGGGCTTGGTGTTGCCATGGTGTGCCTCTACATTGATTGGCCGCATTGGAGTATTGCATTGCTGGCCGCAGGGCTGGGTGCCGCTCTGTTCGGCGCCGCGTGGGCCGCTATCCCGGCCTATCTGCAGGCCAAACGCGGCAGCCATATCGTGATTACCACGATCATGTTCAACTTCATCGCCGCCGCCTTCCTGAACTATATGCTGGTCAACGTGATGCGCCCTCAGGGCTCGCAAGACCCGGCGACGGCGCGCTTCCCCGAAGCGGTGCATCTGCCGACCTTCCAGTCCATGTTCTCGACCGCTGAAAACGTGGTTTTCCGCGGTGCGCCTGCGAATATCTCGTTCTTCGTGGCTGTCCTGGCCTGCGTCGTGGTCTGGGCGCTGATCTGGCGCACGCGGCTGGGCTATGAAATCCGTGCCTATGGACATTCCGAAACTGGCGCTGTCTATGCCGGGATTTCGCCCGTGCGCATCACCATCGTCGCGATGCTGATCTCGGGTGCGCTGGCAGGCATGATGGCTATTAACAACGTGATGGGTGAGGCGGAACGGCTTGTCCTCAACTCCACTGAAGGCGCGGGCTTTATCGGTATCGCCGTGGCGCTGATGGGGCGCTCGCATCCCTTCGGCGTGTTCCTGGCGGCGTTGCTGTTCGGCTTCCTCTATCAGGGCGGCGCCGAGCTGGCGCTGTGGACCTCGATCCCGCGTGAGCTGATCGTGGTCATTCAGGCACTGGTGATCCTGTTCACTGGAGCGTTGGACAACATGGTCAGGATGCCGCTTGAAAAACTGTTCCTGAGCCTGCGGAAGAAGGGGGCAGAGTGATGGAGTTCTTCGTTACCCTCATCCAGGTCCTCGATTCGACGATCCGTCTGGCCACGCCGCTGCTGCTGGCCTGTCTGGCGGGGCTTTATTCCGAACGCGCAGGTATTTTCGACATTGGCCTTGAAGGCAAGATGCTGATGTCGGCGTTTTTCTCGGCCGCCGTGGCCGCTGTGACCGGGTCGGTCTGGCTGGGCCTTATGGCCGGGATCGGGGCGTCGCTGCTCCTTTCGGCGTTGCACGGGGTGGCTTCGATCACTTTCCGCGGCAACCAGCTTATTTCGGGCGTTGCCATCAACTTTCTGGCCTCGGGCCTGACGGTGCTAATCGCGCAAAGCTGGTTCAAACAGGGGGGTCGTACCCCATCTTTGTTTGGCGGAGGCCGGTTTGAGCCGATTAATTTCCCCTTCGCCGACGCGCTGAGTGATGTTCCGGTGATTGGCCCGATCTATTCCGAACTGCTCTCGGGCCACTCCATTCTGGTCTATGTCGCGTTCCTGATGGTTCCGCTGACGTGGTGGATTCTATACCGCACCCGGTTCGGCCTACGTCTTCGCGCCGTTGGTGAAAACCCGGCAGCCGTGGATACTGCCGGTGTGTCCGTCGTTGGCCTACGCTTTGCTGCCGTCGCCATTTGCGGCGTACTGTGCGGGATCGCGGGGGCGTATCTGGCCACCGCCCTGCAGGCTGGTTTCGTCAAGGAAATGACCGCCGGACGTGGGTTCATCGCGTTGGCCGCGCTGATCTTTGCGAAATGGCGGCCTTGGCATGCGATGGGCGCCTGTCTGTTGTTCGGTCTGTTGCAGGCGATTGCGCTGCGGTTCCAGAACATCGATCTGGGCGGCGTCATCATCCCGGTGCAGGTCATGGACGCCCTGCCCTATATCCTGACCGTTGTCATTCTGGCCGGGTTCGTTGGCAAAGCCGTGCCACCGCGCGCCGGCGGCGAGCCCTATGTAAAAGAGCGTTGACAGGTCCAGTTTCGGACTCCTGTCGGTCCAGTTCGCCGCAGTGCCGCATGCAGAGTTGATTTTGCATGCGGCAACCGCTCTAAAGGGGTATGAGTGTGTTTCCTGTGATAGCCCAGATCGGATTTTCCCACATCAGGATGCCGGAAACACAAGAGCGCCCGCTGTTTGGGTGTCTTTCTTCGTATCAGCCAAATCGAATCTTCGCGGGCCTGCCCGAACGTTCGATATTCGCCATGTGGTTGCGGGGTTTGTCCCCGGTGCGCCGCATTATCGCCTCACCCCTATGGTTTGAGACTACCCGGGTCACCCAAAGTGGCGCGGCCACTCTCATCCGGTAATTCCATATGCAGATTTACCTTCCTATCGCCGAAGTCTCCGTTAATGCCTTTCTTCTGTTGGGGCTGGGCGGGATGGTCGGTATCCTGTCCGGCATGTTCGGCGTAGGCGGCGGGTTCCTGATGACACCGCTGCTGTTCTTCATCGGCATTCCTCCCGCCGTCGCAGTCGCCACCGAAGCCAACCAGATCGTCGCCTCGTCCTTTTCCGGCGTCTTAGCGCATTTCCGACGAAAGACGGTGGATCTGAGGATGGGCACTGTCCTTTTGACCGGAGGCTTAATAGGCGCGGCCCTTGGCGTGGTGGTGTTCAACTATCTCAAAAGTCTGGGCCAGGTCGACCTGCTGGTCACGCTGTGTTACGTCGTCTTCCTTGGCGTCGTCGGTAGCCTGATGTTCATCGAAAGCCTGCGGGCGTTGCGCAAGGCTAAAAAGGGCGGTGGTGCCCCTGCAAAACGCCGTCAGCGCGGCTGGGTTCACGCTATGCCGTTCAAGATGCGCTTTCGCACCTCGGGCCTCTATATCTCGGTTATTCCGCCGATGATGGTTGGCCTGTGCGTCGGTGTTCTGTCGGCAATCATGGGGGTCGGTGGCGGCTTTATCATGGTGCCGGCGATGATCTACCTGCTGGGGATGCCCACCAAGGTTGTGGTTGGCACTTCGCTGTTTCAGATCATCTTCGTGACGGCCTTCACCACCATGCTGCACGCCACCACCAACTATACGGTCGACATCGTTCTGGCGGTTCTACTGCTGGTCGGGGGCGTCGTGGGCGCACAGATCGGTACGGTCATCGGCGCGCGAATGCCTGCGGAACAGCTGCGGGTTCTTCTGGCCGCATTGGTTCTGGTTGTCTGCGGCAAGCTGGCGCTGGACCTGCTGATTGAACCGTCCGAGCTCTACTCCCTCGGCAGCGAAGGGGGCCACTGATCATGCTGAAACGCCTGATTGCCCTGCTGATCCTGTGCTGCACCCCCGCCTTTGCCGTGGACGAACAGGTTGTGCTGGGTCTCAGCCAGGATCGCGTTGCCATCACCGCTACCTTTGACGGCTCGGAAATCCTGATCTTTGGAGCCGTCAAACGGGAAACACCGATTCCGCCCGGCCCACCGCTTGAGGTGATCGTGGCCGTGGCCGGGCCGTCCAGTCCGGTAATGGTCCGGCGCAAAGATCGCAAACTAGGGATCTGGGTCAACACCGACAGCGTTCTGGTTGACCTCGCGCCCAGCTTTTACGCCGTCGCAACCAGCGGGCCGCTGGATGACATCCTCTCGGATACTGAGGACCTGCGCTATCGCATCTCGATCGAACGGGCCATCCGCTCGGTTGGGGCAGCGATGCATATCCGTGGCGCGCAGTCTTTCGCGGATGCTGTGGTGCGCATCCGCGAGGATGAGGGGCTGTATTCGATCCGCGAAAACACTGTGGCGGTGGACGAACAAACCCTGTTCCGCACTTCAATCGCAATGCCCGCCGATCTGACAGAAGGCGATTACAAGGCGCGTATTTTCCTGACCCGCGGCAAACAGGTCATCTCGCAGTTCGAGACCACCATCGACGTGCGCAAGGTGGGGTTGGAGCGGTTCCTCTACAACCTCTCCCGCCAACAACCGGTCTGGTACGGGCTAATGTCTTTGGTGATTGCCATTGCGGCCGGTTGGGGTGCCTCCACCGCATTCCGGTTGCTGCGCGAGAATTAACGCCTATCCGCGGCCGATATAGGGCATCGTCGTGGCCATCACGGTCATGAACTGCACATTGGCCTCGGGCGGAAGGCTGGCCATATGCAACACCGAGCGCGCGGCGTCTTCGACGGCCATTGTCGGGTCGGGTTGCTGCCCGGCCTCGACCGCCGCATCCACCAGCCCTTGCACCATCTGCGTGCGCGCATTGCCGATATCGATTTGACCGCAAGCGATGCCGAACTCCCGCCCGTCCAGTGACAGGCTGCGGGTCAGGCCGGTGATGGCATGTTTCGTGGCTGAGTAGTGCACCGAGTTCGGGCGCGGTACATAGGCGGCAATCGAGCCGTTGTTGATGATGCGCCCGCCCTGCGGCGATTGGCGGCGCATAATCCGGAACGCCTCGCGCGCACTCAGGAACATGCCGTTCAGGTTGACGTTGACGCTTTGGTACCAGTCCTCCAGCGCGATCTCGTCAATGGTGCCACCGGGCGCAAAGATACCGGCATTGTTGAAAAGCACGTCCAGACGGCCGGCCTTGTCCTGAAAGATTTGGAACGCATCCTTAACCGCATCCGGGTCGGTCACATCCGCGGCCAGAGGGATGGCAGTGTCGTGGCCCGAGGCCATCTGGTGCAGTTTATCGGCGCTGCGGGCCAGCAGACCAACCGTCCAACCTTCGGCCAGAAACAGTTCCGCCGTAGCCCGCCCGATGCCCGAGCTTGCGCCGGTTACGATGATGGTGCTCATGTCTCTTCGGCCTCCAGTGTCAGCGATGCCGCCGGGACGGCACGCAAATCATCCACACGCAGCGGATGGGTGGGTTTGGCCAGACGATTGCGTACCACCCAGATCAAGCGCTCTTGCGCGCGGGTGATAGCCACATAGGCCAGGCGCTTCCACAGCGGCTGTCCAGCCTCAGTCCGACCCATACGGGCAGCGGCATAGATGTCTGGCGCAAAGACCTGCACCGTGTCCCATTGTGAACCCTGCGCCTTATGAATGGTCACAGCCGCGCCATGCAGAAAGGTGGCGCCCATGCGCGCGGCAAAAGGGATGAAGGGCTCTTCCTCATCCGGCTTTTCAATCTTGACGATGGAGGCGGCGCTGACCTGCGGATCTTCGGCCCCCATCACGTGCAACCGCGAGAACCCCGGCTTGCGCCCCGGCCCCAGATAGATGACCTGAGCGCCCTTGATCAGTCCACGCGCCTCAAGGTCCAGCCGTTTCTTACGGTGTTTCAGCGGCAATTCGATTCCGTCGCAGATCAGCGGCTCGCCTTCCAGCAACTCGGTATCCGGCGCGCCGTGAACGTGCCGGAAGGCCTGGATCAGACGAATACGCGTGGCGTTGCGCCAGACCAGCACAGGGCTGCGCGCCATCAGATCGACCTCAACCCGCTGTCCCCAGACCACACGGTCATCTTTTCGAGCGGTCTGTTCGATCAGCCGCTCGAAATCCTCGAACCCCATCTGCGGATCGGCCAGCGCATGGGCAAGGTCAAGGATCGGGTTGTCCGCATCCTGCCGGTGAACCCGGTGCAGGATCTGCTTGCGCGGCTCGGGCAGAGCCTCAAACACCATGCTGCCGGATTGATTGACCGGGGCAAGCTGGGCCGGATCGCCAAACAACAGAAGGGTTGGGAAAATCTCTTGCAGGTCCTCGAACTGTCGGTCGTCCAGCATCGAGGCCTCGTCGACGAAGCCAATATCCAACGGTTCATCCCGGCGTTTCCATCCGGTGATGAAATCGGAGCCGCGCAAGCCGGCGGCGGCCAACGCGCCGGGGATGGACTTGTTATTCTCATAGAACGCCGCGGCGCGGTCCAGCGCCTCGTCCGTCAAACCTTCGATCTCGGGGCGCTCGTCATTGCCCGCCAGCCATTCGGCGATGCGTTCATATTCCGGATCATACACCGGCGTATAAAGGATGCGGTGAATGGTCGTCGCAGGCACACCGCGCAGACGCAGTACGCTGGCGGCTTTGTTCGTTGGGGCAAGAATTGCGAGGCTGCGCTTTTCCTTCGCCTTGCGACTTTCGAAATCGCCCGAGACGATCTGCACCCCGGTTTCGGCCAGAGCTTTATACAGCTCAGCGAGCAGCAACGTCTTACCCGAACCTGCCTTGCCGATCACCGCCATGACGCCCGATTTTCCCGCCCCCGGCAGTTTCAAAAGGGCGTCGTCGTCCAGGTCAACACCAGCCGTTCGCAGCATCTCGGCGATGCTGTCATAGGCGGCGGCCTGATCTTCAGAAAAGGTCACGGGGAGCATAGACATAGCGCGACCCTACAGGGCCGCGCCGTCTATCACCAGAGAGGGATTTGGCTTTTCCGCAGGTCAGGCGGACAAGGCGAACCGGAGCTGCCGTCCGGTGCCGAAGGCGGTCTTGAACCACAGCCGGGACAGCTCACGCGGGATACCCGCGCGTTCGGCGACACGGTTGCAATCTTCGGCCGAATAAGGCCACAGCCCCACCGAAATCTGATCGCGCCCCTTCCCTTGGGTACCCAACACAACGGGCGAAGACCCGATTAGACGGTAGATCCGGATCATCCGCGCATCGAAGACGCCCGCAATATGGGTCAGACCGAACCCTTCCATTATTTCACCACCACTGAGCATGATCGCCCCCGCCGTATGCGGGCTGGCTGTGCGGGACAGGCAAAAGCGCGTCACCTCCCAAATCAGCGGGCTTTTAATCGGTTTGCCGCCGGTCAGATGTCCAAACACCTCGTTTACCATCACGGACCCAGTTGTAGGCAGGACACGCATCGAGCCGCCATGGCTGCCATCCTCTTCCTCCCAGATGACGTACAGAGGGTTCAGGTCGTCATACTGATCCCGCTCCTCTCCTTTTTCGTTGACGTGGACATCCCAGCCCAGCCGGGTCTTGAACTGATCCGCGCGGTCACGGAACATTCCGTCGGCCAGGTCCGGAAACTTGTAGAGCTCATCAGCAAACAGATAGCGCAACATGACTTTTTTCCCCTTGTCGTCCTGTGCAGGAACGAAGGGGGTACAAAGTCATGGTTAAATTACCGTTCGTGGGGCGTGCGCTTGTTAAACCACTATTAATCCTCGGCTAAGCGCCGTGGCGATGGCGTGGGTGGTATTCTGAGCCCCAAGCTTGGCCCGGGCGCTTTCAATATAAACGCGCAACGTATGTTCGGAAATGGACAGCGAATGGGCAACCTGCGCGCGGCTATAACCCAGTGCCAGCAAAGTCATCGCGTCCACTTCGCGCGGTGACAAACCGCGCGAAGAATCGGGCTGGCGGTCACTTTCAAATTCCAGCGCTTTACGATTGAAGTAGTGCGCAATCAGAATCAGTTCGCGACCATGTCGATCGATAAATTTCCGCCAAGCCTCATCGTCACAAGTATGGTTTAGCGTAAAGAGGGCAAACTGCCCCTTTGGCCCTCGGATCGGGATCGAATACCCCTGATTGCCCACACCGTGGCTCTGCGCATCATTCAGAAAAGCTTTGGCCACCTTGCCGGACCAGTCCAAGGTTTTCCAATCAACAGGATGAAACCGCTGAAAGCAGCCCAGAATAACCGGGTCGATCCGATGGTAGTTCTTTTCCTGATACCGGTCGGCCCAGGCATCGGGATAGGTCGTATAGCCGTATTGATCCCCGGCACCATCGACCCAGTGGTAAATAAGGTGTTCGACTTTCAGCCTGTCACGAAGCCGTACAGCGACGTTGCTAAGTTCTTCAAGCGTGCTGGTGTTTTCCAAGTCCTCTAGGACCTGGCTCATATCGAGATTTGTTCCCATCCGCGGGCGTCCGTACCTCAGCCTTCTTGGACGCGATCTCGGCTGCGGCGATCAGCTTGGTATCATCCAACTGCTCGGCCAGGGCAATCAAACCGTTCTCAACAGCGAAGGCGTTGAGGTCCGACAACACGTCCAGTATCCACTCATTCTGCGCCATCAGGGTCTCTCCGAAACGGTTAACGAAGGGTTAACACAACCATAACATGTGCAATGTTTTTTAGCCTATTCACTGGTTTCTACTCCCCAAAAAAAGCGAGTCTGAAATCCGTAAACCATTAAAAAGATTAAACCTAATACAAAAAAAGACGCGCCCGCGAACCGAAAAGCCGATTCGCGGGCGCCAGAGAATTAACTACCTGCGATTCAACCGCGGGCGTCCAGAACCTCTTCCAGAGTGCGCATTCCGGTCTGCGGAGCCTGCACCAGAACCGACATGTTGCCCGGCTTGTGCTCGTTCCGCATCATCTTCATGTGCGCTTCGGGCAGTTCGTTCCACGCGAACACTTCCGACATGCAGGGGTCCAGGCGACGTTCGACCATCAGCTGGTTCGCGGCGGCGGCCTGTTTCAGGTGTGCAAAGTGCGAGCCCTGCAGACGCTTCTGATGCATCCACATGTAGCGCACGTCGAAGGTAAGGTTATAGCCGGTGGTGCCGGCGCAAATCACAACCATGCCACCCTTTTTCACCACGAAGGTCGAAACCGGGAAGGTGCTTTCGCCCGGGTGTTCGAACACCATATCGACGTTCACACCCTTGCCTGTAATGTCCCAGATGGCCTTGCCGAATTTGCGGGCTTCTTTGAACCACTCGGCATATTCCGGCGTGTTAACCGTGGGCAGCTGACCCCAGCAGTTGAAATCCTTGCGGTTCAGAACGCCTTTGGCGCCCAGCCCCATAACGAAGTCCCGCTTGCTTTCGTCAGAGATCACACCGATCGCGTTGGCGCCCGCGGTGTTGATCAGCTGGATCGCGTAGGAGCCTAGACCGCCCGATGCACCCCAGACCAGAACGTTCTGACCCGGCTTCAGGTCGTGCGGCTCGTGCCCAAACAGCATCCGGTAGGCAGTTGCCAGCGTCAGTGTGTAGCAGGCGCTTTCTTCCCAGGTCAGGTGCTTGGGACGCGGCATCAACTGCTGCGCCTGAACATTGGTGAACTGGGCGAACGATCCGTCCGGCGTTTCATAGCCCCAGATCCGCTGGCTGTCCGAATACATCGGGTCGCCGCCGTTGCAGTGCTCGTCATCGCCGTCGTCCTGGTTGCAATGAATGACGACTTCATCACCGACTTTCCAGCGGGTTACTTTCGAGCCCACCGCCCATACGATGCCCGAGGCATCCGAACCAGCAATGTGATACGGGGCCTTGTGGCCATCAAACGGCGAGATCGGCTTACCCAGCGAGGCCCAGACGCCGTTGTAGTTAACGCCTGCGGCCATAACCAGAACCAGAACCTCGTGGCTGTCCAGTTCGGGGACGTCCACCACTTCCTGCACCATCGCGGTGTCCGGTTCACCATGGCGTTCCTTACGGATCGCCCATGCGTACATTTTCTTGGGCACAAACCCCATCGGAGGGATTTCACCCATCTCGTAGAGGTCTTTTTCCGGCGCGTCGTAAGACGCGATACCGCTGTCGGTGTCCAGAGCCATGTTGGCCTCCTTTATTCAAAATCATTGCCGCGATGCAGAATCGCGGTCTCTAAACGATGAGATATTGGTCACAGGGAAATATTGCAACATATTTTGAGTGTATTTTGTAATTTTATGACCCAGCGGGTGCAGAAATTTCCTTTGCGTGCGCAGCAATCTCCGTTTTCGCACCCAGCGGCGCCGAGGCCGCGTAGTAGTCCAGCAGGTCAACCCTTTGACCTGACAGGGATATTTTTCCATTCTCTCGTGTCAGGATGCGCCGATCGACCAATTGTTGGATGCCAGCCTCAATTGCGCTTCGGTCCAAAGGCGTGGATATTCCGTTGCGTCCCAATAGCTGATCGATCTGATGCACCAGGTCTTCTTCGGCGACCTCACCCTTTTCGCGAACCAGCCAGCACGCGGCAGGCACCGGAACCAGCGGAATCGCCGCCTTAATACCCGTCATCAGATCACGGGCCAGATCTGTCATCAGGTTGTCTTCGTGTTCCGCGCGGAACGCCTGTAGTGAAACAGGCTGCCCATATCGAACCGAAGCCACCCCGAATCGCTGATACCGCCCAACCAGCCGTCGTCCGATCTGTTTGAGTATCCACCACGTGATCACCCCGATCCGGGCGCGAAACCGGCGTTCATTGCCCAAGGCAGCCTTGGTGAGAATCGTATCCTCGAGAACACGGTCATAATTCAGGGCAACGGGCACAAAGACCACATCGCGCCCGTCGGGATCACTCGCATCGATTATGTATTTCAGCAGGCCCAGCTTGGGCCGCCCCAGCGCACCCGTAAGGCTGAGACCCCCTTCGGGAAACATCGCCTGCGTCACACCCGCCTCAGTCGCGTGGCGCACATAGCAGGCCAGAACCTGACGATAGAGCTCACTACCCGATTTGCGGCGGATAAAATAAGCCCCCATCGCCCGAATTAGGCGGCTGAGCGGCCAGACCCGCGCCCATTCGCCCACGGCATAGGACAACGCCGATTGCTGCGCCGCCAGATAGGTGACCAGCACATAGTCCATATTACTGCGGTGATTCATCACGAACACGACGGTGGCATCGGGGTCGATATCCCTCAGGGCCTGCTCGTCCATGTAGCCGACCCGCACATTGTAAAACGCATTGCTCAGCATCCGGGTCAAGCGAATTGCCACACTGAAATAGGCCACTGCAGAGAAGGATGGAACGATCTCGCGCGCATAGCGGCGCGCAGTTTCGAAGGCCACGGCCTCGGGCACGCGCTCCTCGCGCGCGAAGTCCTGAACCGCCTGCCCGACCTGCGGGTCATAGATTAGCCGCTGAATCATGTCGTGGCGCCGTGCCAACTTGAATGGTTGAATCGGCCGCTGCAGACGTGTGTTCAGCCGCTTGACCGCGCGCTCAAGGCGGCGGCGAAAAAACCAGCGCACCGATGGGAACAAAAAATGCGAGGCAAGTGTGACCGCGGCAAACACCAGGATCAGCAAAAACAGCCAAAGCGGAAGTTCCACGGTCTGAGTCATGCGCGCACCCTGCCATCAAACCGTGGCACCTACAATCTGAAGAACCAAATATGCCGCGACGCAGCGAATTGACATATCCCGAAAATTGCGCTTTAGAACGCTAGAACGTAATTTTCTTGCCCGCACAAAGCACGAGGTCCAGTTATGACGCAGACGCAGAAAGATCGCCCCTGGCTCATCCGAACCTATGCCGGTCATTCCACCGCCAAGGCGTCCAACGCGCTGTATCGTGGCAACCTGGCCAAGGGTCAGACGGGTCTGTCGGTGGCCTTCGACCTGCCGACTCAGACCGGTTATGACAGCGACCATACACTGGCGCGGGGCGAAGTCGGCAAAGTGGGCGTGCCGATCAGCCATCTGGGCGACATGCGGGTTCTGTTCGACCAGATTCCGCTGGAACAGATGAACACCTCAATGACGATCAACGCCACGGCCCCTTGGCTGCTGGCGCTGTATATCGCGGTGGCAGAGGAACAGGGCGCAGATGTGTCCAAACTGCAGGGTACGGTTCAGAACGACCTGATCAAAGAATACCTGAGCCGCGGCACCTATGTTTGCCCGCCGAAGCCGTCGCTGAAGATGATCGCGGACGTTGCTGAATATTGCTACACTAACGTGCCGAAATGGAACCCGATGAACGTGTGTTCCTATCACCTGCAAGAGGCCGGCGCGACGCCCGAGCAGGAGCTGGCTTACGCGCTGGCCACCGCCATTGCCGTACTGGATGAGTTGCGCCCCCGCGTCCCCGCCGAGGATTTCCCGGCGCTCTGCGGCCGGATTTCGTTCTTCGTGAACGCCGGTATCCGTTTCGTCACCGAGATGTGCAAAATGCGCGCTTTTGTGGACCTGTGGGACGAGATTCTGAAGGACCGCTACGGTGTCGAAGACCCCAAGTTCCGCCGCTTCCGCTATGGGGTGCAAGTGAACTCGCTGGGCTTGACCGAGCAGCAGCCGGAAAACAACGTCTATCGCATCCTGATCGAGATGCTGGCCGTGACCCTGTCGAAGAAGGCGCGTGCGCGCGCGGTTCAGTTGCCTGCGTGGAACGAGGCGCTTGGGCTGCCGCGGCCGTGGGACCAGCAATGGTCGATGCGGATGCAGCAGATCCTGGCCTATGAGACCGACCTGCTGGAATATGGTGACCTGTTTGACGGCAACCCGGCCGTAGATGCCAAGGTTGAAGAATTGAAAGAGGGCGCGCGGGCCGAACTGGCGAACCTGGACTCGATGGGTGGCGCGGTTGCTTCCATTGAATACATGAAGTCACGTTTGGTCGATTCGAATGCCGAACGTCTGAACCGGATCGAACGCAATGAAACCGTCGTTGTCGGCGTGAATAAATGGACCGAGGGTGAGCCCTCGCCGCTGCAAACCGAGGATGGCGGTATCATGGTCGTCGATCCAGCGGTGGAACAAGAGCAGATCTCCCGTCTGAATGAGTGGCGGTCCGAACGAGATGATGCGGCCGTAACGGCTGCTTTGGCAGCGCTGCGCGAGGCAGCACAGACCGGGGCCAATGTCATGGAACCGTCGATTGCTGCCGCCAAGGCTGGCGTTACTACCGGCGAATGGGCCGAGGAAATGCGCAAGGTATATGGTACCTACCGCGGCCCGACCGGCGTTTCGGGGTCAGTATCGAACAAGACCGAGGGTCTGGACGACCTGCGTGCCGCCGTCGATGCCGTCAGTGATAAACTGGGCCGCCGACTGAAATTCCTGGTCGGCAAGCCGGGTCTGGACGGTCATTCCAACGGTGCAGAACAGATTGCCTTCCGCGCCCGCGATTGCGGCATGGATATCAGCTATGAGGGCATTCGCCTGACCCCAGAAGAAATCATCGCCGCCGCGATTGAGGACAAAGCTCACGTGATCGGCCTGTCGATCCTGTCCGGAAGCCATATCCCGCTGGTGCAGGATGTCATGACCCGCCTGCGCGAGGCCGATCTGGGCGATGTGCCCGTGATTGTCGGCGGAATCATTCCCGATGACGATGCGGCCAAGCTCAAGGCAATGGGTGTTTCCAAAATCTATACGCCCAAGAATTTTGAGCTGAATGCAATCATGGGCGACATTGTAACTCTGGTCGATCCTCAGAACATCGCGGCAGAATAACGCCCGCTTTTCCATTCTCGTCTCCACTCCATTGCTTTTATGCAAGGGATAGATGAAAACCGAATTTGGGCTACGAATGGGCTAATTAACCCATTCGTAGCGAATATCGGAATGGAGAAAGACATGGCGATCAGCCTTGAGAAAATGTCGCGCAAAGAACTGCTTGAATTGCGTGGTCAGGTGGAAACCGCAATCAAAAGCGCAGAAAAGCGCGAGCGTAAAGAGGCGCTGAAAGCCGCAGAAAAGGCTGCTGCCGAATATGGATTCTCTCTTTCTGAACTTTCAGAAGGCGCGGCAAAGCCAGCCAAAAGCGCTAAATCCAGCGCAAAATACAAAAACCCCGCCAACCCGGATCAAACATGGTCGGGACGCGGACGCAAACCGCAGTGGGTTCACGATGCTTTGAATGCGGGCGCTGATATCTCGGATTTGGAAATCTGACAGGAATTGGAAAAAAATGACAATTCATATTGGCGCCGAAAAAGGCGAAATCGCTGAAACGGTTTTAATGCCCGGTGATCCGTATCGAGCGAAATGGGCAGCAGAGACTTTTTTGCAGGACGCAAAATTGGTCAACAACGTGCGCGGAATGCTGGGTTTTACCGGAACTTGGAAAGGGAATCCCGTCACCATCCAGGGCAGCGGCATGGGGATGCCATCGCTTTCGATCTATGCCAATGAATTGATCCGCGACTATGGTGCTAAAACCCTAATCCGCATCGGTTCGTGCGGCGGTATGCAGGATAGCGTTAATATCCGCGATGTGATCCTGGCGATGACGTCGACCACGCTCAGCACACCCTCGCGCGGGATCCTGAAAGAACTGAACTTTGCGCCTTGCGCCGATTGGGGCCTGCTGCAGGCCGCGGCCAAAGCTGCCGAAGCCAAAGGCACTCCCACCCATGTTGGCGGCATTTATTCATCCGACGTCTTCTATGACGAACGCCCCGATCTGAACGAACAGATGGTGCGGCACGGTATTTTGGGGGTCGAGATGGAAGCAGCCGAGCTATACATCCTGGCCGCACGCCACAATTGCCGCGCCCTGGCCGTTCTGACCGTGTCTGATCATCTGCTAACTGGTGAAGCGCTGCCATCGTCAGAACGCGAAAGTAGCTTTGGCGACATGGTTGAGATTGCCCTGCAGGCCGCTTTTCCCGACGCCGCATAAACAAAAACAGGGCGGAGAACGCCCTGTCTATTTCCCTTTCAAACAGGCAGTGGGCATATCCATGCCCTCTTGCTGCGCCCCGCAATAGGCGCAGATCCAAACACCTTCCTTGCGGTGCTGCCGCCATCGGCAGTCGCGCGTCAAAGTGGTCGTGCGTGACCGCCACACGAAATAGGCGAACACACCAGCGGCCAGCAAAAGCAACAGAATGGGCATGCCTATGCATTGCCCAATCTCAGCGTAAATTCAAGCGTCAGGCGGCGTTTGCGTATTCGAACAGCTCTGGTTCGTGCTGCTCCTGAGTCTCGAGCGCCGGTTCAGGAGTGTAGTAGGCCCAAGCCTGTTCCAACAAAGCCAGAGCTTCGGCTGCTTTTGTTTTTTCTGCTTTTTGTTCTTGCATCGGAGCGATCCCGTTTCGGTTCTATCACTCCTCCCTGCAGGCAAGTTAGACCTGAACATGACAGTTTGCATTGCATAGTTTTGCAAACTCGCCATGCACTCGCCGCAACGCGGCAAGTGCTGTCTTTTTGGGGTCGTTTATACGCCGCGGTCGATCATCATCTTTTTGATCTCGGCAATCGCCTTGGCCGGGTTCAGACCTTTCGGACAGGTCTTGGCACAGTTCATGATCGTATGGCAGCGGTACAGCTTGAACGGATCTTCCAGTTCATCCAGACGCTCGCCCGTAGCCTCATCGCGGCTGTCGATGATCCAACGGTAGGCGTGCAACAGAGCGGCGGGCCCAAGATAGCGATCGCCGTTCCACCAGTAGCTCGGGCACGAGGTCGAACAGCTGGCGCACATCACGCATTCATACAATCCATCAAGTTTCTTGCGGTCTTCGATCGACTGCTTCCATTCTTTCGCCGGACGGTTGGTCTTGGTTTCCAGCCACGGCATGATGCTGGCGTGTTGCGCGTAGAAGTGCGTCAGATCAGGGATCAGGTCCTTAACCACCGGCATATGTGGCAGCGGATAGATTTTCACGTCGCCCTTGATCTCATCCATACCATAGATACAGGCCAGCGTGTTGATCCCGTCGATGTTCATCGCACAAGATCCACAGATACCTTCGCGGCAGGACCGACGGAAGGTCAGGGTCGGGTCGATCTCGTTCTTGATCTTGATCAGCGCGTCCAGAACCATCGGGCCGCAGCTGTCCATGTCGACGAAATAGGTGTCGAGCTGAGGATTTTTGCCGTCTTCCGGGTTCCAGCGATAGATCTGGAACTTCCGCACATTCTTTGCACCTTCCGGCTTGGGCCAAGTTTTGCCCGTCGTGATGCGCGAATTCTTGGGGAGGGTCAGTTGTACCATAAGTTCCTCTCCTTAGAACGTCCGCGCCTTGGGCGCGATTTTCTTGAGGCTGATGCCGCCTTCGTCTTCGGTGGTCAGCGGATCGACAATCACCGGGCGATAGCTGAGGTCTACTTTGTTGCCCTCAACCCGGCTGACGGTATGCACGCGCCAGTTTTCGTCATCACGCTCGGTGAAGTCCTCGTGCGCGTGAGCGCCGCGGGATTCCTTGCGCGCCTCGGCACCGACGATGGTGGCCAAAGCACTTGGCATCAGGTTGGTCAGTTCCAGCGACTCCATCAGGTCGCTGTTCCAGACCAGTGAGCGGTCAGTAACCTTCAGGTCATCCATCTTGGCGGCAATCACCGTCATCTTCTCGACGCCTTCCGCCATGGTCTTGGCGGTCCGGAACACGGCCGCGTCTTCCTGCATGGTGCGCTGCATCTCAAGCCGCAGATCGGCGGTCGGGATCGCGCCGCTGGCGTTGCGAACCGCGTCGAAGCGATCAAACGCTTTATCGACCGAAGCTTGATTCAGAACCGGGTTCGGCGCTTTCGCGTCAACAACCTCACCCGCCCGGATCGCAGCCGCGCGGCCAAACACCACAAGGTCGATCAGCGAGTTCGAACCCAGACGGTTCGCACCGTGGACCGAGGCACAACCCGCTTCACCCACAGCCATCAGACCCGGCACAACACCGGTCGGGTTATCAGCAGTTGGGTTCAGCACCTCACCCCAATAGTTGGTCGGGATACCGCCCATGTTATAGTGCACGGTCGGCAGAACCGGGATCGGTTCCTTGGTGACGTCGACACCCGCAAAAACGCGCGCAGACTCTGAGATACCCGGCAGACGTTCGGCCAGCGCTTCGGCAGGCAGGTGGCTGAGGTTCAGGTGGATATGATCACCATTCTCGCCATGGCCGCGACCTTCGCGGATTTCCATGGTCATCGAACGAGAGACATAGTCGCGCGGTGCGAGGTCCTTGTACTGGGGCGCATAGCGCTCCATGAACCGTTCGCCTTCCGAGTTGGTCAGGTATCCGCCCTCACCCCGAGCACCTTCGGTGATCAGGCAGCCCGAACCGTAGATACCGGTCGGGTGGAACTGAACGAATTCCATGTCCTGCAGCGCCAATCCCGCACGGGCCACCATGCCGCCACCGTCACCGGTGCAGGTGTGGGCCGAGGTTGCGCTGAAATAGGCGCGGCCATAACCGCCGGTCGCCAGCACTACCATCTTGGCATTGAAGACGTGCATCGTGCCGTCGTCCAGCTTCCAGCAGACGACACCCTGACACTGACCGTCCTCGGACATGATCAGGTCGATGGCGAAGTATTCGATGTAGAATTCGGCGTTATTCTTTAGAGACTGACCGTACAGCGTGTGCAGGATCGCGTGGCCGGTCCGGTCGGCAGCGGCACAAGTCCGCTGCACGGCGGGGCCTTCACCAAACTCGGTGGTGTGGCCACCAAAGGGGCGCTGATAGATTTTGCCTTCTTCAGTCCGGCTGAACGGAACGCCATAGTGCTCCAGCTCATACACGGCCTTAGGTGCCTCTCGCGCGAGGTACTCCATCGCGTCAGTGTCACCCAACCAGTCCGAGCCCTTTACGGTGTCGTACATGTGCCACTGCCAGTGGTCAGGACCCATGTTGGAAAGTGATGCGGCGATGCCGCCCTGCGCCGCGACAGTGTGCGAGCGGGTCGGGAAAACCTTAGTGACGCAAGCAGTCCGCAAGCCCTGCTCCGCCATACCAAGCGTCGCTCGCAGACCTGCACCACCTGCGCCTACGACGACAACGTCGTATTCGTGGGTTTCATATTCATATGCTGCTGTCATTGTTCTTGTTCCTTACCGCGCATCATCACAGGGCCAGCTTGACCAGAGCAAATAGCCCGGCCGCCATCAGCGTGTAGCCAAGGGCCCACATTGCCGCGAGAGAGACTTTCTCCATCACCCCGTGCACATAGTCCTCAATCGCTTCCTGCGCCTCGTACATGAGTTGCAGCAGACCGACGATCAGCGTGAGCGCCGTGACCAGCGCCGGGAACGGACGGCCGAAATAAGCCACGACCTCTTCGTGGGTTCCGCCAATGCCAGCGCCGAAGGTGAAGATGAAGATCGGAATCAATACGGTCAGGATCATCGCTCGAACCATCGTCCGCCAGTGGGTGATTGTGCCGGACTTGCCTGCGCCCAGACCCTGCGCGCGTTTGCGGTCAGTCAGATATCGCATGTGCCGTCTCCTTAAACCACAAGTACGGTGATCAGGGTCAGGACAGTCGCGCCAACGAACATGCCCAGCCCCAGTTTTTCGGCGGTCTCGATATCAAGGCAATAGCCGAAATCCCAAAAAACGTGCCGCAGGCGACCCAGCGTATGATACCACAGCCCCCAGGTCGCAGCCGTCATGATAAGGTCACCGAACCAGCTGTGCAGAAATCCGTCGATCCCTGCGAAAGCACTTTCCGAAGTCGCTGCCGCCAGCAACCACCAGACGACCAGAATGGCAACGGCGAACACCCCGATTCCGGTCAAACGAACCATGATCGAAGACATGGACGTCATTTGGGGGCGATAGATCATAATATGTGGCGAGAGCGGGCGATTGCCCCGATTGACATCGGCCATGTCGGCTCCTCTTTCGTTGGCTACCCGTCGTTTTAACTGTTTTTGCCAATCTGTCACGTGCTGCGAGCGCAAAAACAGATAAAATGGGCGCAAAACTGTAGTTTTTGGAGCATTGTGATCACACAAAATATTACCGTGATCACAAAACTTATATAGCCAAATCAATGTTAGCGCCTTCAGTTCGCAATCAATGTGATCACGAATCTAAAGTTCTCAATCCAAAGCCGCGGATTGCTGCGTCACTTCGCGTAAAAGCTTTTTCCGGATCCGTTCGGGATAGTCAGCAAAACCGGAGGCCGAGACGACAAACGCCCCTTCGCCTACAATAACGTTTTCAAAGAAATAAGCTGTCAGGTCGGGCTCGCTTTCCTCGATTGCGATGGCGTTGACCGTGACACCACGGGTACGCAACACACCGTGTACCTCGGTCGGCTCGACCCCTTCATTGGACACCCCATCACCCGAGATGTCGATCAGGTGACGCGTGCACTCGGACACGTCGTCAAAACTGCTCAGGGTCATCTCAAGTGCCTCACCAATCGCAGTTGAAAAGTTGCGCCAGACCCGCGGGTCATCAGCAACTTGGTCGGCAAACCGGTCGAGCGTGTCGAAACTGTCGATCCGGGTCCACGGGATCGTCACCTTCTGGCGCGAGGCTCCGGTCCACTGCACCAGCATCAATTGCGCCTGACCTCGCACCAGCGCCTCGGACACGAGCGGGTCGCGCAGACCGGCAGCCAGACCGTCCATCTGAATCCGATACTCACTTGTATCGACCGACCCGGACACATCCACCGCCAATGCCAATGCAAGATCGCACGCCAGCGCAGGGGGCGCCAGAAACAGGCTGACAACAAAGGAACGGATCAGAACCATGATCGCAGCCTAGCACGAATGTTGCAGCATGCGATCAAATGAATGTGGGTTGTCCTCAGACCGGCATCAGCGCCCAGTAGTCCAGATCCAGCAGGACGTCAGGCTTGTAGCGGCCGTCTTCGCCCTTCAACTCAAAGGGCGCTCCACCCTTGGTGGCGACCAAACGCAGACGGATGGCGCCCACTCCGGGCACACCGGTTTCAGCCTTGTCCAGAACCTCAGACCACGCCTTGATCGTATCACCCGAGAAGCATGGGTTAGCATGAGCCCCACCGTTCAGACCGACGATCATTTGCGCATTAGCCAGACCGTTGAACGAAAGGGCCCGCGCCATCGAAATCACGTGACCGCCATAGATCAACCGACCATCAGGGCGGAAGGTCAGGTCGAAATGCACCTTAGCCGTGTTCTGCCAAAGGCGGGTAGCCAACATATGCTCGGCCTCTTCAACGGTTACACCATCGACGTGGTCAATGGTTTCGCCGATCTCGTAATTGCCCCAGCGATGTGCTTCTCCGGATTGGACAAAGTCATAGTTTGAGAAATCCAACCCCTCGGGCACCACCAGATCGCCTGGCTCCAGCGCTTTTTTCAGGTCGGGCACCACCGCCTCAGGCCCCGGGGCGTCGATATTTGCCTTGCGCACCATCACCCAGCGCACATATTCGATGACCACCTCATCGCGCTGGTTCAGGCCGCGTGTGCGTACCCAGACCACACCTGTCTTGCCATTCGAGTTCTGTTTGACCCCAATCACCTCGGATTCAGACCGCAGCGTGTCGCCGGAATAGACCGGTTTCAGCCAGCGCCCCTCGGCGTAACCCAAATTGGCAACTGCGTTCAGCGAGATGTCGGGAACGGTTTTCCCAAACACCACATGGAAAGCCGCTAAATCGTCAATCGGGCTTTGCGGCAGACCACTGGCCCGGGCGAACTCGTCCGAGGAATACAGCGCATGTCGCGCCGGATACAGCGCGTGATACAAAGCGCGTTCACCGTCCGTCACGGTGCGTGGCACTGCGTGGTGCAGCACCTGACCTACGGAATAGTCCTCGAAAAAGCGGCCCGGATTGGTTTTTGCCATTATTGCTGTCCCAGTTTCATTTCGGGGGAATAGTCGGCCTCGACCTCTTTGGTCACGGCCTGCGCACAGCGCATCATGCGGCTGTTTTCGTCATAGGCATAGGACGGGTCGCCGTGCAGCTCCCATCCCTTTGCCAGCGCATCCGACACTTTGTGGCAGAAGGCGGATGTGTCTTCCTCGGTCAACAGACGGTAGAGTTTTGCCATCCTGTCCGCTCCTTATGATCCAAACGGGGACGGACCGACAAGCCCGTGGATATATCCGACAATCCCCAACAGAATGATCGACGCCACGAAAAACATCGCGTCTTTTCCATAGGTTCCAGGCTTTCCAGGAGTCCATTCGGGCTCGGATTTGTTGATAACAATCACTTCGACTACGGCCCAAGCCAGCAAGCCACCAAACAAAATGATCGAGGCCAGATCGCCGTTCACCAGCAAATGTGCGAAGGCCCACAGTTTGAAGCCACCCAGCATCGGATGACGCAGCTTGTTCAGCAAACGTCCCTTTTGGCCTGCAGGGCTCATCAGGAAGAATGCGAAAAGAACCAACAGGTTATTCAAATGGATCAGGAAGGTTGGCGGCGCCCAGACATAGATGAAATCGGTCATGCGATAGCCGAAGATCATCAGCAAGATCGCTGCAACCAGTGCCAGAGCCACCGCGCCCTTGCCGCCGTTGCCCATGGCCGCGCGTTGTGCCGGCATGACACGTTTGAACAGATGGGCGGCCCACCAAAGCGCCACCCCAAGGATCAGAAGAACAAAGCCCATGCTGGCTTACCCCGCTTGCAAAGCTGAAATCGCCTCCGCTTTTGCCAGAATTTCGCGGGCAGTTACAACATGCAGGTTTTCAACAATCTTCCCATCCACGACAGCGACGCCCTGCCCCTGCGACTCGACCTCTTCAAAAGCCGCAATCTGGCGACGGGCCAGGTCGATTTCGGTATCCGACGGGGCAAAGGCCGCATTGGTGATATCCACCTGCGCGGGGTGGATCAGAGTCTTGCCGTCAAAGCCCATGTCGCGGCCCTGTTCACATTCGGCAGCCAGACCTTCGCCATCCTTGAATGCGTTATAGACGCCATCGACGATGATCAGACCTTCGGCCTTTGCAGCCAGCAAGCACAGGCCCAGCGAGGTCATCATCGGCAGGCGATCCGGGCGGAATCGGGTCTGCAGTTCCTTGGCCAGATCGTTGGTGCCCATGACGAACCCGGCCATCAGCGGGTGCGCAGCAATCTCGGCGGCATTCAGCATCCCGCGCGGGGTTTCCATCATCGCCCAGATCGGCATGTCACCGGTGATCGCGGCCAGCGCATCCACGTCAGCGGCGGAATTCACCTTGGGCAGCAGCACCACATCGGCGTCCATCTCACACACGGCCTCGGCATCGGCGCGACCCCATTCGGTGTCCAGCCCGTTGATGCGCACGATCTTGACCCGCGAGCCGTAGCCCCCGGTTTCCAGAGCGGCCTTGAGAGTTTCGCGGGCATTGGGTTTTTCGTCCGCCGAAACCGCGTCTTCGAGGTCAAAGATGATCGCGTCTACCGGCAAGGTGCGCGCCTTATCCAGCGCCCGGTCACGCGAGCCTGGGATATAGAGAACGGAACGATAGGGGCGCTGACGGGGGTCCATTGGCCTCTCCCTTTGAAAGAATATTGCGCGGAATGGGACATTTTTTGCCGGAAAGTTCAAGAGGAAAATTGCCGCAACGCAGCATAAGTGACGCAACGCGCGGATTTTTAACCAGATTTCTGCACCCCACCCGCACCCTGTTTTGCAGATGGAATCAAAAGGGGTGAGAGATGAAAAAGACGCTTTTCAAAATGACGATGGGCCTTGGAATCATGGTATTGGCCGCGCAACAGGTACAGGCCCGCACCTGCGCCCCGCGGGATGACGTCGTCAAACGCCTGGCGGAAACCTATGGTGAGACGCGTCGCGGCCTCGGCATTGCCCGACAGGGTGCGGTGATGGAGGTCTTTGCCTCGGACCAGACCGGTAGCTGGACCATAACGGTAACGTTGCCTGATGGGATGACCTGCCTGATCGCCTCGGGCCAGGCCTTTGAGCAGATGGCCGAGATTTTGCCTCCCAACGTCTAGGTTAGCGCATCCCAGATCAGTTTGCTGCCGGTCAAAGTCAGCAACACGTAGGCGATACTGAAGAACAGGCGCTCGGACAGCATGAAATGCGCCCGGACGCCCAGCCATGCGCCAAAGACAGCAAACGGGGCCAGCAGCAGATCGGCCAATGCGGTGTGCCATGTAAACAGGCCCAGATAGGCATACGGCACGAATTTGGCAGCGTTAATGACCCAAAAGACAAGCACGGTTGACGCCTGAAACTCGGTCTTCGAAAGACGCTGAGACAGCAGATACACGGCGGCAGGCGGTCCGCCGGCGTGGCTGACGAAACTGGTGAAGCCCGCAACCAGACCTGCAAACAACCCGGCAGGCGCTGGCAACCGGTTTGCGAACCCACGGATCAGACCCTTGCTTTGGGCGATATGCCAGATCACGAAACCTACCGAGATCCCTCCGATCAGCAGCCTCAACAGGTCGTCATCCGTCGCGCGATAAAGCCATGCACCTAATGCGACCCCCGGCACTGCGCCCAAGATCAGCAGGCGTGAATCCGACCAGCTCCAGCGTTTCCAGTAGGGGCCAAGTGTGGCCACATCGATCACCATCAGGATCGGGAGCATCAGCGCCAGCGCCTGTCCGGGCGTAAGGATCAATGCCAGAATCGACGAAGACGCAAAGGCCACGCCCGAGCCGAACCCACCCTTCGAGATACCAGCAAAGATCACTGCAGGGATCGCCACAGCAAAAAACATCAGGTTCAATTCGAACATGCGGCGTCCCGTAAATAGGCTTGTCTAAAAGGCCGTTTAGCGCAAACTCTGGCGCCGCACAAACGGTATGCGGTTGTATGCCACGCCGCTGAAGGCTTGCGCGGCGTCGTTTTTACGACTAGCACAACCGCGATTTCAAAACCCACCGGAGATTTTCCAAATGGCCAGACCCAAGATCGCGCTGATCGGCGCAGGTCAGATCGGCGGCACGCTCGCCCACCTCGCAGCAATGAAAGAACTTGGTGACGTCGTCCTGTTCGACATCGCCGAAGGCACCCCGGAAGGCAAGGCGCTGGACATCGCTGAATCCGGTCCCTCGGAAGGCTTTGACGCCAAGCTGAAAGGCACTCAGTCCTACGCGGATATCGCCGGTGCTGACGTCTGCATCGTGACCGCCGGTGTACCGCGCAAGCCGGGAATGAGCCGTGACGATCTGCTGGGCATCAACCTGAAGGTCATGAAATCGGTTGGCGAAGGCATCGCTGCTAATGCACCCGACGCATTCGTCATCTGCATCACCAACCCGCTGGACGCGATGGTCTGGGCTCTGCGCGAGTTCTCGGGCCTGCCGCACAACAAGGTCTGCGGCATGGCTGGCGTTCTGGACTCGGGCCGTTTTGCACACTTCCTGTCGGAAGAGTTCAACGTCTCGATGCGCGACGTCACTGCGTTCGTTCTGGGCGGTCACGGCGACACCATGGTGCCGTCGGTTCGCTACTCGACCGTTGCCGGTATCCCGCTGCCAGATCTGGTTAAAATGGGCTGGACCACGCAAGAGAAACTGGATGCGATCGTTCAGCGTACCCGTGATGGTGGCGCTGAGATCGTCGGCCTGCTGAAAACCGGTTCGGCCTTCTATGCGCCTGCAACCTCGGCGATCGAAATGGCAGAAGCCTATCTGAAGGACCAGAAACGCGTTCTGCCCTGCGCCGCATACTGCGACGGCGAACTGGGCGTCGAAGGCATGTATGTTGGCGTTCCCACCGTGATCGGTGCGGGTGGCATCGAGCGTGTCGTAGACATCAAGCTGAACGAAGAAGAACAAGCTGGCTTCGACAACTCGGTCAACGCCGTGAAGGGTCTGATCGAAGCGTGCAAAGGCATCGACAGCTCGCTGGCCTGATCGTACAAGCTGCTGAATATTGAAAACCGGCCTTCTTCAAGGCCGGTTTTCTTTTGCGCATTTCAACTCGTTTACTTGGGGTCAATGATGTTGGCGCAAACGCTTTTTTTAAATGCAATATCAAACATGCCGACGCGAAAATCGAATCATCCAACCGCTCGCTTTAATTTTGTGATCACACCCCAAAATACTGTGATCACAAATGCAAAAAATCTTCGCTAAAAACCGCTCTGGCATAAAAAAAGCCTTTATAAATGCCCCGTAGACACCTCTATAACGGTGTAATCGTAGTCAGACGGGACAGTTTCGATGAACATTCACGAATATCAGGCCAAAGCTCTTCTTCGCAGCTATGGCGCTCCGGTCTCCGAAGGTCGCGCGGTTCTGCGCGCCGAGGAAGCCAAAACCGCAGCCGGTGAATTGGATGGCCCCCTGTGGGTTGTCAAAGCACAAATCCACGCGGGCGGCCGCGGCAAGGGTTCTTTCAAAGAGGCCGACGCCGGTGAAAAGGGCGGTGTCCGTCTGACCAAGTCGGTTGAAGAAGCTGCCGAAGAAGCAAAAAAGATGCTGGGCCGCACGCTGGTCACGCATCAGACCGGCCCCGCAGGCAAACAGGTCAACCGCATCTATATCGAAGCCGGTTCCGGCATCGAGCGTGAATTGTATCTGGCCCTGCTTGTGGATCGCCAGACAAGCCGCATCTCGTTCGTCTGCTCGACCGAAGGCGGCATGGACATTGAAGAAGTGGCCGCGGCCACGCCCGAGAAAATTCTGTCCTTCTCGGTTGATCCAGCCACCGGCTATCAGCCCTATCACGGCCGCCGCATCGCCTTCTCGCTGGGTCTTGAAGGCCCGCAGGTCAAGCAATGCGTCAAACTGATGGGCCAGCTGTACCAAGCCTTCGTCGAGAAAGACATGGAGATGCTGGAAATCAACCCGCTGATCGTCTCGGACAGCGGCGACCTGAAAGTGCTGGACGCCAAGGTCGGATTTGACGGCAACGCGGTCTACCGCCATCCCGACATCGCCGAGCTGCGCGACACCACCGAGGAAGATCCCAAGGAACTGGAAGCCTCCAAGTACGACCTGAACTACATCGCGCTGGACGGTGAGATCGGCTGCATGGTGAACGGTGCTGGCCTGGCGATGGCGACGATGGACATCATCAAGCTGTATGGCGCCGAGCCTGCCAACTTCCTCGACGTAGGCGGCGGTGCCACCAAAGAGAAAGTCACCGAAGCGTTCAAGATCATCACCTCGGACCCGCAGGTCAAAGGTATTCTGGTCAACATCTTCGGCGGCATCATGCGCTGTGACGTCATCGCCGAGGGCGTTGTGGCTGCTGTTAAGGAGGTCGGCCTGCAGGTTCCGCTGGTCGTGCGACTGGAAGGCACGAACGTTGAGAAAGGCAAAGAGATCATCAACACCTCTGGCCTGGACGTGATCGCGGCGGACAACCTGAAAGACGGTGCCGAGAAGATCGTGAAGGCGGTTAAGGGTTAAGCTGGATGAACCCGTTGACTCGGTTTATGACGGTGTGCGCTTGCCTCGCAGGCTTGTCTGCTTGCGAGGCAAGTGACAGAGCCGAGGTTTCCAAATCCCTTTTGGATAACCCAGTTGCGCGCGGCAACGACGCGGAACAGATGTTTCTGTCCATGCGTGATCTCTGTATTCGCAAACCCATAACCTTCGAAGACGCAAAGCAGGTAACCGGAGCCCTCGATCTAGGACTGAGAGTGGATATTCGTGGTTGGGACGACTTTAGCACCAGAGGAACAAACTACTTTTCGATCAAAACGGACCAACCAAGTCGTTACGATAAAGGTGCGAACGTAGTTCCAAAAGGCACGGTATTCAAACGGTACTACTGCAAAGGCGATTTCCGAGGGACTTGGGCGGACGAGGTCGCAATTGAACTAGCTAAGGAACTCACCGCAAACGGGTTTCAAACAGTTCAACCGTTGAAGCGATCGACAGGAAAGACCCACGTGGGCACAGATACCGTAGAATATTCCGGCGTGTATCGCCGCGATGGCGTGAACTTCAAAGTAAACATCTTTGACGTTGGCGGTGTCACCATAAGGTCTACAGCTAACGCTACGGAAACCAACTACATTTCTGGCACGAGAATTGAAATCAACGGCCTGTGAAGCTCAAATCTAATGCCAAAGGCGAGACCTTCGGCCTAACAACAGGAGAACGCCAAATGGCAGTCCTCATCGACGAAAATACCAAAGTAATCTGTCAGGGCTTTACCGGCTCGCAGGGCACATTCCACTCTGAACAGGCCATCGCTTATGGCACCAAGATGGTCGGCGGTGTGACGCCCGGCAAAGGCGGGATGGAGCATCTGGGCCTGCCCGTGTTCAACTCGGTCCACGAAGCCAAGCACGTGACCGAAGCCAACGCCAGCGTGATCTATGTTCCGCCGCCCTTTGCGGCTGACTCGATCCTCGAAGCGATTGATGCCGAGATGGAAGTGATCGTCTGCATCACCGAAGGCATCCCGGTTCTGGACATGATGAAGGTGAAGCGCGCGCTGGAAGGTTCCAAATCACG
The DNA here is from genome assembly GCF_056160045.1 of Ruegeria sp. ABF4_144. Taxonomy (NCBI): domain Bacteria; kingdom Pseudomonadati; phylum Pseudomonadota; class Alphaproteobacteria; order Rhodobacterales; family Roseobacteraceae; genus Ruegeria; species Ruegeria sp. ABF4_144. The sequence goes on along the minus strand of NZ_JBSWWK010000001.1, from coordinate 223,679 downwards.
CCTGATCGGCCCGAACTGCCCCGGTGTCATCACGCCTGACGCCTGCAAGATCGGCATCATGCCGGGCCACATCCACAAGCGCGGCTCGGTCGGCGTTGTGTCGCGCTCGGGCACTCTGACTTATGAGGCCGTCAAGCAGACCACCGATGTGGGTCTGGGCCAGTCCACCTGTGTGGGCATCGGCGGCGACCCGATCAAAGGCACCGAGCATATCGACGTGCTGGAATGGTTCCTGGCCGATGACGAAACCGAGTCGATCATCATGATCGGTGAGATCGGTGGCTCGGCCGAAGAAGAAGCCGCGCAATTCCTGGCGGATGAGGCCAAGAAGGGCCGCAAAAAGCCGACCGCCGGTTTCATCGCGGGCCGCACTGCCCCTCCGGGCCGCCGCATGGGCCACGCAGGCGCGATCGTCGCCGGCGGCAAAGGCGGTGCTGAGGACAAAATCGAAGCCATGCGCTCGGCTGGTATCGTTGTGGCAGAAAGCCCCGCGCAGCTGGGTGAGGCAGTGCTGGAAGCGATTGGGTAATCGAGTCGTCGAAAGCTATGAAAGCCAGCGCTGCACACCTTCTTACATTTTCCGGGCGGGCCTCCCGCTCGGATTACTGGAAGTATGCCGTGCCGATATTGGTTGTATTGGCGGGCACAGTAGCTTTCGATCTATTCATCCTTGATCCAATTGCGTACAGACGTGAAACCATCACGACTGACTTGTTCACCGGCGAAAAGTCACATGAAATTTCTACGGTGATAGATTACGGTCCGGGACTTCTTAGCCTCGTTGTTTCCATTGTGCTACTTATCCCGTTCTCCTCGGTGTTAGTACGCAGAGTACATGATATCGGTTTTCCGGCTTGGCACGCTTTCCTGGCACTTTTCCTAGCTTTTTTCTTCGGACCTGCCTTGACGTTCTTCGCAAGCCTGCTTGGCATTATCTCAATACCCTTGGCTTTAATTGTTGCGTTCTTTTTGGGCGTGCCTCAACTCATACTTTCATTACTGGCGCTTATCGTAATTATCTTGTGGGGGACGACTCCCTCAGAGCCAGGGCCGAATGAGTATGGCCCGAACCCATTGGAGGCCAAACCATGACCTTCTCCGACGCCATCCGAACCTGTTTTTCCAAGTTCTTCACCTTCTCGGGTCGTGCCTCACGGCCCGAATATTGGTTCTTTTTCCTGTTCATCGTGATCTGGAGCTTCATCGCCGGGATCATCGATTGGCAATTCTTTACACAGGTCTCGGTCAGCCAGAGCGAAGAGGTGAAATCCGTCACCGCAAAATCCTCGCAACCTGTGCAAAGCATCGTCAGCCTGATCGTGTTTATTCCGCATTTGGCCGTTGCGTGGCGGCGGATGCATGATACCGGGCGCAGCGGGCTTTATGCTCTGCTGCCGATCCTGCTGATACTCGGGGCCGGAGCTGTTCTATTCTTCGGCATCGGTCTTGCCTCCAGTTTCCAGCATGGCGGCAATCTGGATATCCTGTTCACCCGCGCCACTTTGCTGGTCGTTCTGCCGACACTACTGATCCTGTTTGTGTCGCCCCTCCTGGTTCTGTGGTGGCTGACCCGCCCGTCTCAACCAGGCACCAACCAATACGGTCCCAACCCATATGAGGTAGCCCAATGACCGAACATACGCCCAATTCCGCGTTCCACGCCTCAAGCTTCATGCAAGGGCACAATGCCGAGTATCTGGAGCAGCTCTATGCCCAGTACACCAAGAACCCCGGTGCGGTAGACGCCGCCTGGGCCGAGTTCTTCAAGGCCATGGGCGACGCCACGCCGGACGTTCAGCGCGAGGCCGAGGGGCCATCCTGGGCGCGGACCGATTGGCCGCCGATGCCAGCGGACGACCTTACCGGCGCACTGACCGGTGAATGGGCCGAGATCGACGCCAAGGCGGCAGGCAAGAAGATCAAGGACAAGGCCGCAGACAAGGGCGTTCAGGTCAGCGAAGACCAAGTCAAGCGCGCGGTGCTGGACAGTCTGCGGGCACTGATGCTGATCCGGGCCTATCGCATCCGGGGCCATCTGGCCGCCAATCTGGACCCGCTGGGTATGCGCGCGGCCAGCACGCATCCTGAGTTGGACCCCAAGACCTATGGCTTTACCGAAGCCGACATGGACCGGCCGATCTTTATCGATAACGTGTTGGGCCTGCAGATGGCCAGCATGCGCCAGATCGTCGAGATCGTGAAACGGACCTATTGCGGCACGTTTGCGCTGCAATACATGCATATCTCTGATCCCGAACAGGCCGCGTGGTTGAAGGAACGGATCGAAGGCTATGGCAAGGAAATCGCGTTCACCAAGGAAGGCCGCAAGGCGATCCTGAACAAGATGGTTGAGGCCGAGGGTTTCGAGAAATTCCTACACGTCAAATACATGGGCACCAAACGGTTCGGTCTGGACGGTGGTGAAGCCCTGATCCCTGCAATGGAGCAGATCATCAAGCGCGGCGGTGCCCTGGGGATCAAAGACATCGTCATAGGTATGCCGCACCGCGGCCGTTTGAACATCCTCGCCAACGTGATGAGCAAACCCTATCGCGCGATCTTCAACGAATTTCAGGGCGGCAGCTTCAAACCCGAAGATGTGGATGGCTCGGGTGACGTGAAGTACCACCTCGGCGCGTCCAGCGACCGTGAGTTCGACGGCAACAGCGTGCACCTGTCTCTGACCGCTAACCCCTCGCACCTTGAGGCGGTGAACCCGGTGGTGCTGGGCAAGGTCCGCGCCAAGCAGGATCAGTTGAAAGACACCGACCGCACATCCGTCATGGGCATCCTGCTGCACGGTGACGCGGCCTTTGCCGGTCAGGGTGTTGTGGCCGAAGGCTTTGGCCTGTCCGGTCTGCGCGGTCACAAGACCGGCGGCACCATGCATATCGTCGTGAACAACCAGATCGGTTTCACCACGGCGCCGCACTTCTCGCGCTCCAGCCCGTATCCCACCGATATCGCGCTGATGGTCGAGGCGCCGATCTTCCACGTGAACGGCGACGACCCCGAGGCCGTGGTACATGCCGCCAAGGTTGCGACCGAGTTCCGTCAGAAGTTCCACAAAGACGTCGTCATCGATATCTTCTGCTATCGCCGGTTCGGTCACAACGAGGGCGACGAGCCCATGTTCACCAACCCGATCATGTACAAGAAGATCAAGACGCATAAGACCACGCTGTCGCTGTACACCGAACGTCTGGTCAAAGACGGCCTGATCCCCGAAGGTGAGATCGAGGACATGAAAGCCGCCTTCCAAGCACATCTGAATGATGAGTTTGAGGCCGGCAAGGACTATAAGCCCAATAAAGCCGACTGGCTGGACGGGCGCTGGTCACATCTGGACAAGAACAAAGAAGAATACGTGCGCGGCGAAACTGCGATCGCGCCGGAAACCATGGCCGAGATTGGCAACGCGCTGACCCATGCGCCCGAGGATATTGCCCTGCACAAAACCGTGGGCCGTCTTCTGGACCACAAGAAACAGATGTTCGACAGCGGCAAAGGCTTTGACTGGGCAACGGGTGAGGCGTTGGCCTTTGGCTCACTGCTGACCGAAGGTTTCCCGGTGCGTCTGTCCGGTCAGGACGCGACGCGCGGTACGTTCAGCCAACGTCACTCGGGCTTTGTCCACCAAGAAAGCGAAGAGCGGTACTATCCGCTGAACAACATCCGAGCGGGTCAGTCGAAATACGAAGTGATCGACTCGATGCTGTCGGAATACGCGGTTCTGGGTTTCGAATATGGTTACTCGCTGGCCGAACCCAACGCGCTGACCCTCTGGGAGGCCCAGTTTGGCGACTTCGCCAACGGTGCTCAGATCATGTTCGACCAGTTCATCAGCTCGGGTGAAAGCAAATGGCTGCGGATGTCCGGTCTGGTCTGCCTGCTGCCGCACGGGTTCGAAGGCCAAGGCCCCGAACACTCCTCGGCACGTCTGGAACGGTTCCTGCAGATGTGTGGTCAGGACAACTGGATCGTGGCGAACTGTACGACACCTGCGAACTACTTCCACATCCTGCGCCGTCAGCTGCACCGGACTTTCCGAAAGCCGCTGATCCTGGTGACGCCGAAATCGCTGCTGCGCCACAAGCTGGCCGTCAGCAAGGCCGACGAATTCACAACCGGTTCCAGCTTCCACCGGGTGCTATGGGATGATGCACAGCAGGGTAATTCCGAGACCAAGCTGGTCAAGGACGACAAGATCAAGCGTGTCGTGATGTGTTCCGGCAAGGTCTACTATGACCTGCTGGAAGAGCGTGACGCCCGCGGCATCGACGATGTCTATCTGATGCGGATCGAACAGTATTATCCGTTCCCAGCACACTCGCTGATCAACGAGCTTGAGCGCTTCAAGGGGGCTGAGATCATCTGGTGTCAGGAAGAACCCAAAAACCAGGGTGCCTGGAGCTTTATCGAGCCCAATATCGAATGGGTACTGACCCGCATTAAGGCCAAGCACACACGGCCTCGCTATGTCGGTCGCGCCACCTCTGCCTCGCCCGCCACGGGTCTGGCCAGCCAACACAAAGCCCAACAAGAGGCGCTCGTGAACGAAGCGCTGAGCATCGAAGGAAAGTAAACGATGACCATTGAAGTTCGTGTTCCCACGCTTGGCGAATCCGTCACCGAAGCCACCGTTGCGACCTGGTTCAAGAAACCCGGTGATGCCGTGGCCGTGGATGAGATGCTCTGTGAGCTTGAAACAGACAAGGTGACCGTCGAAGTCCCCTCGCCCGCCGCTGGCGTAATGGGCGAGATTGTGGCCGCCGAAGGTGAAACTGTTGGTGTCGATGCGCTGTTGGCAACCATCGCCGCAGGTGAAGGTACCGCCCCGGCCGCTGCACCGGCCGCAGCCCCCGCAGCCGAGGCCGCCCCGGCCGCTGGCGCAGCCAGCGTCGATGTGATGGTCCCTACACTGGGTGAGTCTGTCACCGAGGCCACCGTATCCACCTGGTTCAAACAGGTCGGCGATGCCGTCGCACAGGACGAGATGCTGTGCGAGCTGGAAACCGACAAGGTTTCGGTCGAGGTTCCTGCCCCGGCCTCTGGCGTTCTGGCGGAAATCGTTGCTCCCGAAGGTACCACCGTGGATGCCTCGGCCAAGCTGGCGGTGATCTCAGGCGCGGGTACTGTTGCTGCACCTGCCACTGCTCCGGCGGCAGCCGCGGCGCCGACGGCCGCCACGGGTAAAGACGTGGCCAACGCGCCCTCTGCCGAAAAGGCAATGGCCGAGGCTGGTCTGTCCGCTGATCAGGTCAGCGGCACCGGTCGCGATGGCCGCATCATGAAAGAGGATGTGGCCCGCGCCGTGGCAACCGCTGCCGCTCCGGCTCCTGCTGCGGCTCCGGCCCCTGCGCCTGCACCGCGCGCGCCTGTCGCGGCTGACGATGCGGCGCGTGAGGAGCGGGTCAAGATGACCCGCCTGCGCCAGACCATCGCCAAGCGCCTGAAAGACAGCCAGAACACCGCCGCCATGCTGACCACCTATAACGAGGTGGACATGACCGAGGTGATGGCCCTGCGCAGCCAGTACAAGGACCAGTTCGAGAAGAAGCACGGCGTGCGTCTGGGCTTTATGTCCTTCTTTACCAAGGCCTGCTGCCACGCGCTGAAGGAAGTGCCTGAAGTGAATGCCGAGATCGACGGCACCGACATCGTCTACAAGAACTTCGTCCACATGGGCGTTGCTGCCGGTACGCCGACCGGTCTGGTGGTTCCGGTCATCCGTGATGCCGACAGCATGTCTTTTGCCGCGATCGAAAAAGCCATCGCCGAAAAAGGCAAACGTGCCCGTGACGGCAAGCTGTCCATGGCCGAGATGCAGGGCGGTACCTTCACCATCTCGAACGGTGGTGTCTACGGTTCGTTGATGTCGTCGCCGATCCTGAACCCCCCGCAGTCAGGTATTCTGGGCATGCACAAGATCCAGGACCGTCCGATGGCCATCAACGGACAGGTCGTGATCCGCCCGATGATGTATCTGGCACTGTCCTATGACCACCGGATCGTTGACGGCAAAGGTGCGGTGACCTTCCTTGTTCGTGTGAAAGAGGCGCTGGAAGATCCGCGCCGCCTGCTGATGGATCTGTAATCATGGCAACACATGTTTTGTGGCAGGCCGACGTGGCCGATTTCGACGCCTGGCTGAAAGTGTTCCGCGAGGACAAACCTATGCGCAAAGCTGCAGGCATCCGCGACCTGCATGTCTGGCGTGACCCGGATCAGGCCGACCATGCTATCGCCATGTTCGAGGTCACGGATCTGGACAAGGCGCGGGCCTTTTTCGGATCCGAAGAGCTGGCGATGCACCACGAACGCGGCGGCATTGCGCATATCACGATCAAGCTGCTGGAACCGGTTTGAAGAAAGCACCGCATGATCCGGTCACACCGGATCATGCAGCCACCGGTCAATCCGGTCGACTTAGGAGAGTATAATGGCAAACTATGACGTCATCGTAATCGGCGCCGGCCCCGGCGGCTATGTCTGCGCCATCCGCTGCGCCCAGCTGGGCCTGAAAACTGCCGTTGTCGAAGGGCGTGACACCTTGGGCGGCACCTGTCTGAACGTGGGTTGTATCCCGTCCAAGGCTTTGCTGCACGCCAGCCATCAACTGCATGAGGCCGAGCACAACTTTGCCAAGATGGGTCTGAAGGGCAAAAGCCCCTCGGTCGACTGGAAACAGATGCAGGCCTACAAGGAAGAAACCATCGAGGGTAACACCAAGGGCATCGAGTTTTTGTTCAAAAAGAACAAGATCGACTGGCTCAAGGGGTGGGGCTCGATCCCCGCTACCGGTCAGGTGAAGGTGGGCGACGAAGTTCACAGCGCCAAGAACATCATCATTGCGTCGGGTTCTGAACCGGCTTCGCTTCCGGGTGTTGAAGTTGACGAGAAGATCGTCGTGACGTCGACCGGTGCGCTGTCGCTGGGCAAAATCCCGAAAAAGATGATTGTCATCGGTGCAGGCGTGATCGGGCTGGAACTGGGTTCGGTTTATCAGCGTCTGGGGGCCGAGGTCACCGTGATCGAATTCCTCGACGTGATCACCCCAGGCATGGATCCCGAGGTTCAGAAGACCTTCCAGCGCATCCTGAAAAAGCAAGGCCTGAAATTTGTCATGGGTGCGGCGGTTCAAAAGACCGAAGCCACCAAAACCAAGGCGAAGGTCACCTACAAGCTGCGCAAGGATGACAGCGAACACGTGATCGACGCCGATACCGTTCTGGTCGCTACCGGGCGCAAACCGTTCTCAGACGGGCTTGGGCTGGAAGCTCTGGGCGTTGAGATGACCCCGCGCGGTCAGATCAAGGTGGGCGCTGACTGGCAGACCAACGTACCGGGCATCTATGCCATCGGTGACGTGACCGAAGGCCCGATGCTGGCGCACAAAGCCGAAGACGAAGGCATGGCCGCCGCCGAGCAGGTTGCGGGCAAGCATGGCCACGTCAACTATGGCGTTATCCCCGGCGTGATCTACACATGGCCCGAAGTGGCGAATGTCGGCGAGACTGAAGAGACGCTCAAGGCCGCAGGTCGCGACTACAAGGTCGGTAAGTTCATGTTCATGGGCAATGGCCGCGCCAAGGCGAACTTTGCCGCAGATGGCTTCGTCAAGATTCTGGCCGACAAGGAAACCGACCGCATTCTGGGCTGCCACATTATTGGCCCGGCAGCCGGTGACCTGATCCACGAAGTCTGTGTGGCCATGGAATTCGGTGCCTCGGCCGAAGATCTGGCCCTGACCTGCCACGCCCACCCGACCTATTCGGAAGCGGTGCGCGAAGCCGCACTGGCCTGTGGTGACGGCCCGATCCACAGCTGAGCCAGCTGCCATTTAACATCCAGGAGGCGGGCCCAACAGCCCGCCTTTTTTCTGCCCTTGCGCTGTCTTAATTTTGCTACCGTATAAGTTGATCACTCATTTGTGAATGCCGGTCCGCACCGGCACAGGCAATTGAAACGAAACATTTATTGAGGCTGATATGCGGTTTGCAATTCTGTGCGCGGCGGCGCTGTTATTTACCATGTTCTCTGGACAGGACGCGCAGGCGGCCCGCGGTGGCGGCGTCTGGGGCACGGCCGAACAGATGAGCCTTGTTGCGCCAACCGATGTTACGAATAATTCCGGTCAACCACTGGCACTGTGCCATTTGACCAAAAAGACTCACATTATGTTCGCGGGTGTATGGCGCAGTTCGAAGGGCTATGTGATGGCTCCGAACAATTGTGACAGCGACAACTACTACTCGGTAAGTGCCGAACAACTGGCGGCGGGCAAAGCGCTGGGGAAATACCCAGCAGACCTACCGGATCAACCCGCCATGTCAATCGCCGACATATTCTCGGGGTTTTGGGGCTTGGGTGTCATTGCGCTGCTCTTGCTAGTAGCTGTCGTGAAATCCGCGCGCCAAGCAAAGCGCACGGCGCAGCGGCACGCGCAGATGGGCGACATCCATCCGGCTGCTCTGCGGGCGATGGATGCAATGTGCCACGCAGCAAAGGCAGATGGCAGGCTGGATCCGTCTGAAATTACATTGATGGCCGATATCGCCAAGCAGATCACAGGTGAGACCTTTGATGAGGCCCGCATTCGCCGCATGTTCGATATGGCCGAGGCCAAACCGACTGAAGCGCAGTTTGCAGCTTTTGGCACTGGGTTGACCTCGGATCAGAAACGCATGGTCCTGCAAGCCACCGTGATGATCGCAGCCGCGGACGGCCATATGGACCAGGACGAGACCCTGTTTGTCCAGAAACTGGCACGCGGTCTGGGGTTCAATGTGGATGAATTCATGGCCATGCTTCAGGCTATGAAAGCCAACCCGGCCTGATTTACCACATAGTTTTTGCGGCGCGTGGTCCCCATTCGGCATCGTAGCGCGCGCCGCCTTCTTCCCCTTGGCTCACCTCGGCCAGAATCTCGCCCACAGTGGGGAGGTCTGCACTTTCGTCGCCCGCGCTCCAGGTGCGGGCACGCATCATTGCCCGGGCGCATTGGGTGTAGATCTCAGAAATCTCGATAACCGCAACAGTAGCAGGTTGCTTCCCGTTCTTCTCGAACCGGGCACGCAGGTCGGCATCCGCCGTCAGCCGCGCCTGACCGTTGACGCGGACAACGTTGTTTGATCCCGGCACCAGAAACATCAGCGCCACGCGCGGGTCGCACACGATATTGCGCAGGGAATCCAGACGGTTGTTGCCACGCCAATCCGGCAGCGCCAGCGTTTTGGGGTCAAGTTCCAGCACCACCGGGCCATCATCCCCGCGCGGGCTGCCATCGGTGCCTTCAGGACCGACCGTACTTAGAATGCACAGCCGTGAAGCCATGATCCATTTGCGGTAAAGAGGCGTCAGGCTATGCGCCACCTTGCGCAAAGAAGGCGCGGCGGGTGTGCCATACAGCCCCTCGAGCGCTTCGATATCTTCAATGAACTCCATCCGGGTCAAACCCCACTTCTTTCATCAATGCGTCAGAGCGTGTTTCGATCACGTCTTCTAGCCGTCCCAGGAAATCTTTGCGGCCAACGCCCGGCTCGATCGGGTCGAGGAATTCTACAATCGCCAGCCCGGGTTTGCGCAAAACGCCCGTGCGCGGCCAGAAAACACCGGCATTGGTCGCTACCGGAACGCAGGGAAAGCCGAGACCTTCGTACAGAACCGCCGTGCCCACCTTGTAGGGACGATGCACTCCCGGCGCGACGCGGGTGCCCTGCGGGTAGATGACCAACTGGCCGGGTTCCGTGAATTCCTTCGAGACGTCCTTGACCATCTTGGCCACAGCCGCACCCTTTTTACCGCGATCAACCGGGATACAACCAAGGCGGCGCGCATACATGCCGATAACCGGGGTCCAGAGCAGTTCCCTTTTCATGATGAACTTGCCATGCGGCACCGCATCGAAAATCATGATGATATCGAGGAAGGACTGGTGCTTGGCACCGACGACCACCTCATCCATGGGCACTGTGCCGCGAACCTCGGTGCGGATGCCCACCATCCAGCGGGCCAACCACATGGTTGTGCGGGCATAGGTCTTGCAGGCCTGCAGCGCGCCGCGTTTGGTAAACAAGGCGTAGGGGGCGAACGCGATGCCCAGGATCAGCATCCAAGCGTAGATCACGATCATGAAGATCAGCGAACGAACCCATTGAAACGCTGTGGCCATCACGAAAGCTCCTTCAATTTGCGGCTGGCGGCGGTCCAGGTTGCTAAAAAGGCAACGGCGGCGCCCAGAAATGGGATCAGCACGGGCAACAGCCAACCTGCGCCCTGAAAGCCCAGACCAGTCAGAAAGCCGCCCTCGTCCGAAGCCTCGGGCAGCAGCAGTACGCCGGTCATCCCCAACAGAACCCCGACCACCGCACCAAAAAACGCACGATAGGTAAAGCGCCGCACAAAGGCACGCGCGATAAAACGGTCACGGGCGCCGACCAGACGCAGCACCTCGATGATCTGGGCGTTGGCCGCAAGCGAAGCATTGGCCGCAAGCGTGATCATCGCCGCTGTGGCACCACCGATCAGCAGGATCGAGACCCAGCCCAGTCGCCGCAGCGACATCGCCGCATCCACCAGCGGCTCGCGCCAGCGGGTGTGGTCGTCCAGCACAGCGCCCGGCACTTCGGCCCCCAACCGCAGGCGCAGGCCGGTCGCATCCAGACCGGGTTCACCTTCGATAATTTCGATCAGTTGCGGTATTGGAAGCGTCTCGAGCGGCAGGTCCGGTCCGAACCAAGGCGACAGCAGCGCGGCTTGTTCCTCGGTCGTCAGTGCCCGGGCTGAGGCGACGCCGGGAGTTTGGCCAAGCACAGCCAAAGCAGCCTCGGTCTGGGCCGCCAACTGGTCAGCTGGGGCGTTGATGCGCAGGGTGGCGGCCCCGGCCAGTTCCGTCGCCCAACGATCGGCCAACCGCCCCGAGGCCAGCGACAGCGCCAGCGCAAACACCGTCAGAAAGGCCATCGCACCCGAGACGAACAGGGTGAGATGCGCAGTGTAGCCAGTAGGAGGCACGACGCGGTCAGCGCGCGCGTCCCGTTGCAGCAGGTTCCGGATCGTCCCTTTGCTCATAGGTCCGCCCCCGCAAGTTGCACCTGACGTTGTGAGATCCGTAAAACGCGCGCCTGTACCTGGCTTTTGGCGGCGCGGATCAAGCTCAGATCATGGGTGGCGATCAAAACAGTTTTGCCCATCCTGTTCAGTTCGACCAGCAGACGCAGCAGGCGTTGCGACATCTCCCAGTCCACATTGCCAGTGGGTTCATCCGCCAGCACCATGTCGGGCGACAGTATCACGGCGCGGGCCAGCGCGGCGCGCTGACGTTCCCCCCCGGACAGTTCCGGCGGATGTGCGTCCAGCCGCGTGCCCAGACCGACCCAGGACAGCAACTCGCTCAGGTCCTCTCGTTTCGCGGTTTCAGCCTGCCCCGACACCATCAGCGGCAGGGCAACGTTTTCCATCACTGTCATATGGTCCAGGAACCGACAATCCTGATGCACGACACCAATCCGGCGGCGTAGCAAGGCCATCTGGTCCCGGTCCAGCCCCGCGACGTCCTGTTCGAACGCGCTCAGCCGCCCGGATGTAGGCAGCAGCGCGCCGTAGCACAGCTTGAGCAGAGTGGTCTTACCCGCACCCGACGGGCCGGTCAGAAAGTGGAACGACCCCGGTTGCAGCTGCAGGGACACGTCGCTCAGCAGTTCGCCACCACCATAGGTGTAGCTAACATTTTCCAGCTCGATCACAGGGGCCCCCGTTTTAGTTGCCGCCCTTCTTGCCCGAGCGCGGTTGTGGTTTCAATGCTTGCACCGGGTCGAATTGGTGACACTTGTGCCGTGAAACCGAAAACACCCTTTGCGGTCGTGTCTTAACGGAATAACATCCCTGAAAAAACTATTATCGGGTCGAGGGCCCGCCCAGGAGGCAGCATGCGTCTTACTTGTCCGAATTGCAGCGCCCAATACGAGGTGCCAGACGAGGTCATTCCCGAAGAAGGCCGCGACGTGCAATGCTCGAATTGCGAGAACACGTGGTTTCAGGCCAAGTACCCAGACCAGCCCGCCCCTGCGGCAGCCGAGCCTGTTGTTGAAGAAACGCCCGCAGAGGCGGAGCCCGAACCCGCAAAGGCTGCTGAGGAAGCGTTTGCGCGTGTGACCGAGGTAAAGGTAGACAAAAAACCTGCACCCCCGCCCAAACCTGCGCCTACGCTCGAACCAGCGGCCGCAGTTCGCCCCAGCGAACCTGATAAACCCAGTGAACCTGCGGCGACAGGGAATGTCGATCCGGCGGTCGCCAGCATCCTCAAGGAAGAGGCCGCCCGCGAAGCCGATCTGCGCGCACAAGAAGGCGGCAGCCTCGAGACCCAGACCGATCTGGCGCTGGATACCCCGCCCGAGCCCGAACCCGACACAGAACGCGCCATCAAAGAGCTGACGGCCACCGAAACCGCAGAGGATGCGGGCCAGAAAGACGTGCTTCCGGATGTCGAGGCGATCAATTCCAGCCTGCGAAGCGATGACATTGTAGCGGCGGAAGAGACCCCACCGCGCAAATCCGGTGGTTTTATGCGCGGCTTTGCGGCAATCCTGATTGTCGGGATTATTCTGATGCTGATCTACGGCAATGCGCAGCAAATCAGCCAGGCCGTTCCACAGGCCGAACCGATCCTGGAGCCCTATGTGACGATGGTGGATCAGGCGCGGCTGTGGCTCGAGGCGCAGACTGCGGGAACGGCACAAAACTGATCCGGTCGCAGGGCGCTAGAACCGTTCCAGCAACCGCTTGAGGTATTCCAACTCGATCTGAGGACGGTCCGTTTCGCCGGTTCGACGGCGAATCTCGTCCAGCAATTCACGTGCACGACGGTACACGTCTTCACCCTGTAGCAAATTGTCATCGGTCGAAATCGATCCGTTCGCGCCCGGGCTACGTCCCAGCGGATCGCGGCTAGTTGCCTGCATATCCCCATCCTGCGACCCTTGACCGGGCTGGTTTTGTTGGTTCTGGGCCAAAGCCTCACCCAATGAGCGCATGCCTTCGCGCAGCGCTTCCATCGCCTCAGATTGACGGTCGATGGCCTCGGCCAGATCGTCGCTGCGCAGCGCCTCTTCGGCGTCGTCCATGGCGCGGCCTGCGCGGCCCAGCGCATCGCGCGCGGCCTCGCCCTCAGGCGTTCCGGCGCCGGGCAGGCTTTGCTGCTGACGACCCAGTTCATCGCGCAGCGCCTGCTGGCGGTCTGCCAGCGACCCCTGACCCTGCTGATTGCCCTCACCCTCATCAGACCCTTGGCCCTGACCGCCTTGACCCTCGTGGCTCTGACCACGACCCAGACCGCCATTGCGGCCTTCATTGCCTTCGCTTTCACCAGCCTGCGCACCGGGGTTGAACTGTTCCTGCAGATCGCGGAAAGCCTGATCACTCAGCCCCTGCTGCTCCCGCAGTGTTTCGGCCAACCCTTCCATGGCCTGCTGGCCTTCGGATTGCTGGCCCTGCCCCTGTCCCTGGGTGACGCGCATGTTCTCCATCATCTGCTGGAACTCTTCCAGCGCCTGTTGCGCCTCGGCCATGCGGCCTTGTTCCATTAGTTCCTGAATACGGTCCATCATCCGCTGAAGATCATCCTGCGTCATCTGCAGGGTTTCACCGTTTTGGCCTTGCTGGTTCTCGTCAAACTCACCGTTTTCCTGTGCCAGACGCTGTAGCTGGCGCATATAGTCCTGCGTCGCCTCGCGCAACTCCTGCATCAGCTCGGCGATCTCTTCATCCGAGGCGCCATTTTTCATAGCTTCGGACAGGCGTTCCTGCGCCCGGCGCATCCGTTCCAAAGCGTCGGCCAGCGTGCCCTCTTCGATGACGACAGCCAAATCCCAAAGAGCCTGGGCAATCTCTTCCTGCTGTTTGGGCTTCAGGTCGTATTTGGTGAACGCCTCAAGCCGGCGCAGGGTGACGCGCAGGCGCAGATAGGCAGTGTCCGAGCGGAAGAACCCCTCGGGCAGGTTCGAGACCGCGCGCAGCAATTGTGCAACCCGCAGCGCGTTGTCCCGCGACCACAACAGATCGCGGCGCTGTTCGATCACTGCCGCCGCCAGCGGATCAAAAAACCGCCGCGCGGGCAGTTTGGTCATATAGGGTTCGGACTGGCTTTCCTGATCCGCCGCATCGCGCGCTGTCAGAGTGATTGTCACCGGCAGATGCGCCCAGGGATGCTGCGAGAAATCCTCGATCAGGTCCTCAGTGAAATCGGCCCGGTCGCCGGTGATCGGCATCGGCAATTCAACTTCGATCTCCTCGCGCGCCTCGGGGGCGACGGTCAGTCCGTACCGGCGATCCACCGCGTCAAGATCCAGCCTGATCGTGGCGCTGCCGGACACAACGCCATAGTCATCACTGGCGGCAAAGGGCAGCTTCATCTGCCCGCCCGCCTCGGCCTCGGCCACGTCCGCGACACTGATGTTGGGCGCGGTATCCTGAACCACCTCCAGCGCCCAGTCGCGCCCGGACGGGCCCGCAATCTTAATCTGACCCGAACGATCAACGACAAATTCCTGTTCCGGCTCGGTTGCGCCCTCAGTTCCCAAAGGCGTGGCTGTTTCCGTCAAGCTATGGGCGCCAACCTCTCCGTAAAAGCGAAGGGTGATGCGGCTGCCTTGCGGGATCGAAAGCGTTGGATCGGTTTGGTCGGCCAGATAGAGCGTCGGCAGGCCGGTATAGCGCGGAGGTTCAACCCAGCCTTCCCAGCTGGGTCCTTGCCCTGCGATTGCTGCGCCCGGTGTCATCTCGGCCACCGATCCGATGCGCCAGAACGACCCGAACAACCCCGCGATTACCAGCGCCAACAGGGCAGAATACCGCAAGGCGAAAGGATCACGGTCGGCCAGCCGCAAATCAGGCTTCACCGGGTCGGCCTGCGCCGCCCGCTGGGCCATTCGTGTCTGGTGCGCGTGCCACAGTGCAACCGAATCCGCATCCATCGCGCCGATGGCCTGATCGTCCATCAGCGCCTGAATCGGCCGCCCTGGCAGGGACTCGTCCAGTCGCATCAGGGCTTCGGTGCGGGACGGTACATGGAATCGCCTTGCGCCCCAGATGAGCGTCGCCAGCAGCGCCAAAAGGGCCAGCGCGCCCGCGATCCAGACCAGTTCGACCGGGACATGATCCTGCAGCCCCAGCATCAAAGCGGCCAGAATCGCCATAAAACCTGAGAAAAACGGCCAAAACGCCCGCAAAACCTGCTCGGCCAGCATCCCTGCATGCGTCAGCCACAGGGATAGTCTAGGGATCGGCAGGGTCGGTCTTGCGGTCAAGTCGGGCCTCCTGAACAGGCCCGCGCGGTCATCGCGTCAAAGCCACGAAGGTATGGTATCGCGGTTTATGATTTCGTCAAAGGTTGGCCGTTCACGAATAACTGCAAATTGATCCCCGTGCACCAGAACTTCGGGGATCAGCGGGCGCGTGTTGTATTCGCTCGACATCACGGCGCCATAGGCCCCAGCGCTGCGGAAAGCGACCAGATCGCCCGGTGCCAGCGGCGGCATGTTGCGCTGTTTGGCAAAGGTATCGCCGGATTCGCAGACCGGGCCGACGATATCATAGGGCTGCTGCTCGACGCCCGGTTCGGGCTCCTGAACGGCAACGATATCGTGGTGCGCCTCATACATTGCAGGGCGGATCAGATCGTTCATTGCCCCGTCGAGGATCAGGAAATCGCGGCCCTCGCCCGATTTCACATAAATCACCTTGCTGACCATCAATCCGGCATTGCCGGCAATCAGGCGGCCCGGCTCGATTTCGATCTCACAGCCCAGATGGCCCAGCGTTTTCTTGATCAGCGCGCCATACTCCACCGGCAGCGGCGGCGCATCATTGGCGCGGGTATAGGGAATGCCCAAGCCCCCACCCAGATCGAGACGGCGGATGTTGTGACCTTCGGCACGCAATTGCTCGGTCAGTTCGGCGACCTTGGTATAGGCCAGCTCGAACGGCTCCAGCTCAGTCAGTTGCGAGCCGATATGGACATCAATGCCAATCACCTCGAGCCCCGGCAAGGCAGCCGCTTGAGCATAGACCTCAGAAGCGCGCGCGATCGGGATGCCGAACTTGTTCTCGGACTTGCCGGTGGCGATTTTGGCATGGGTCTTGGCGTCGACGTCGGGGTTCACCCGCACAGTGATCGGCGCGACCATGCCCAGCTCCAACGCAACGGCGTTGATCACTTCCATCTCAGGCTCGGATTCGACGTTAAACTGGCGGATACCGCCGGTCAGCGCGGTACGGATCTCATCCGCCGTTTTGCCAACGCCCGAGAACACGATCTTTTCGCCGGGCACACCGGCTGCCTTGGCGCGCAGGTATTCTCCGCCCGACACCACATCCATCCCCGCTCCGGCTTGCGCCAACGTCTTGAGGATCGCCTGATTGCTGGCGGCCTTCATCGCATAGCAGACAAGGTGTTCGGTGCCCTCAAGCGCGTCATCGAACAACTGGAAGTGTCGCAGCAGCGTCGCCGTCGAATAGACATAGAACGGAGTTCCGACCGCGGCAGCGATTTCGGAGATTGGGACATCCTCGGCGAAAAGCGCGCCGTCGCGGTAAAGAAAGTGATCCATGACTGCGCGCTTAGACCAAAACCGCCCGTCTGATCAATGGATTCTGCACGCCCCTGAGCGTTCCGTCAGTTGGTGGTCGACACACCAACCCGTGCATAGCCCGAAAGCGCGACGCCAGAGCGCCCCGAATTCTCCGCAGGCTCGGAACTGGGCGCGTAAGATGGATCGCAGGCCGCTAGAACGGCGAGGGACAGGATCAGGCCTAAAAATTTCATCGTGTCGTCTTGTGCTTAGGGGGCGGCGCAAGGCCGTTCATACCTTGCACATAGGGGCGCGGCAGTCGAATTGCAAAGGCGTCAGACGCCCAAATAGACACCCAAGCCACCGCGCTGGAGCCCGACACCGCCACCGACATGGGTTCCACTCGACCCAACACCGATACCCAGGCTGGCGGTTGGCTGGATTGGCTCGCCGTCAGCGCCGCAGGCGGCCAGGGCAAACCCAGCCGCAATAAGAAGGACCACACGTAGTACTTGCATCATACCAGCGCTCTCCACCGCTTGATCTGGGCACGCACCTGATCCGGTGCCGTGCCACCATAAGACTGCCGCGAGTTTACAGAGTTTTGGACTGTAAGGACAGAATAGACGTCATCGGTGATCTCGGCGTGCACGGATTGCATGTCTTCCAGCGTCAGGTCAGGCAGGTCGCAGCCTTTGCTCTCGGCCATGGCCACCAGCGAGCCCGTTACGTGGTGGGCGTCGCGGAACGGCAGGCCCAACACCCGCACCAGCCAATCGGCCAGATCGGTTGCGGTCGAGAAACCGGAACCCGCGGCAGCGGCCAGACTTTCGCGGTTGGCTGTCATGTCCTTAACCATGCCTTCCATCGCCGCCAGTGCCAGCATCCAGTTGTCTGCGGCGTCGAAGACTTGTTCTTTGTCTTCCTGCATGTCCTTTGAATAAGCCAGCGGCAAGCCCTTCATCACCATCATCAGCGCGGTGTTGGCGCCGTAAATCCGGCCCACCTTGGCGCGGATCAGTTCCGCCGCATCGGGATTCTTCTTCTGTGGCATGATCGACGACCCGGTCGAAAAGCGATCCGACAGCGTGACAAACCGGAACTGGGCCGAAGACCAAATTACCAGCTCCTCGGCAAAGCGCGATAGGTGAACGGCGCAGATCGATGCGGTCGATAGGAATTCCAGCGCGAAGTCACGGTCGCTGACGGCATCCAGCGAGTTCGCGGCGGGGCGGTCAAAGCCCAGCGCCTCGGCGGTCATGTGACGGTCGATGGGGAAGGACGTTCCGGCCAGCGCCGCAGCGCCGAGGGGGGATTCGTTCATTCGGGCGCGGGCATCACGGACGCGGCTCAGATCCCGGCCGAACATCTCAACATAGGCCATCATGTGATGACCCCATGTCACCGGCTGCGCGGTCTGCAGGTGGGTAAAGCCCGGCATGACCCAATCCGCCCCGGCCTCGGCCTGTGCCAAAAGCGCGCGGATCAGGGCCAGCAGGCCGGTTTCAGCCGCATCAAGCTGATCACGCACCCAGAGTTTGAAATCGGTCGCCACCTGATCATTTCGGCTGCGGCCTGTGTGCAAACGGCCAGCAGGCTCGCCAATCACCTCTTTCAGGCGCGCCTCCACATTCATGTGGATGTCTTCCAGCGCGGTCGAGAATTGAAATTCTCCGTTCTGGATTTCTGACAAAACGGTGAGCAGCCCTTCCCGAATAGCCTGCGCATCACTATCAGTTATAACGCCTGTGGCAGCCAGCATGGCGGCATGGGCGCGCGAGCCTGCAATGTCCTGGGCTGCCATCCGCTGATCGAACCCGATCGAGGCGTTGATTGCCTCCATGATCGCGTCTGGACCGGCGGCAAAGCGGCCGCCCCACATCTGGTTCGAGGATTGATCGGTCATGTAAGAAAACCCGGAGTTGATATGCGCCTATTTCGTCTGATCCCCCTTTATATGGCCCTTGCGCTGGGTGCAAACGCGGCTTTGGCCACGGATGCGGAAACTCTGGGCCCGCTGCGAGACGGCACACTGAAACGGCTGATTCTGCACAAAGAGCCGAAACCCCACGAACTGGTCGAATTCCAGCTGGAAGACGATGGCGGCACTGCGACGCTTGAGGACTACAAGGGTAAGTATGTTCTGGTGAACTTCTGGGCCACATGGTGCGCACCCTGCCGCAAGGAAATGCCCCAAATCGCCGAACTGCAGGAAGAGTTCGGCGGCGATAAGTTCGAAGTGCTGACACTGGCCACCGGACGCAACTCGCCTGCCGGGATCAAGAAGTTCTTCGAGGAGAACGGAATCGAAAATCTGCCCCGTCATCAGGACAAAGGCTCGGCTGTGGCGCGGGAATTCGGTGTAATTGCCCTGCCGATCACGGTGATCCTAGACCCCAACGGCGACGAGATTGCCCGTCTGATCGGGGATGCCGAGTGGAATTCGGACAGCGCCAAGGCGATCATCTCGACGCTGGTAGGCGCTGAAAGTTAACGCCTGCGCCTCTACGTACCCGAATCGTGCTATTCTCCCAATCTCAATTGTTTTGGGGGAATAGTAATGACTGGATTTAAACTGGCGCCAATTGTTGCAGTCGCATTGATGGTTGCAGGACCCGCTCAGGCTGACTTTAAGAGGGTCAAAACAGCCGAACAGTTCAACAATGAACTTGTTGGCAAGAAGCTCGTCGATGACCAAGGCAATGTTTTTATTGCCAATGCAGATGGTACAATCTCGGCCAAGTTGACCAACGGGAAAAAGTTCAGCGGAAACTGGGTGTGGGACAAGAAGTTCTGGTGCCGCAATGGTGTGCTGGATGGCAAAGCCCTTGGCACTGATTGTCAGGTTTTCGAAGTCGACGGGACCACCGTCAAAATGACGCGTGAGAAGGGCAAGGGAAGCTCGACGATCTACTCATTGCAATAGCCAGTCAAGCTGCGGACCGAATTCCATGCTAAACTAGCGTTACCGCCATCCAAAACGGTGGTGGTACGAAACTGGATACGGAGGCGACGATGAAACCCGTAGTACTGTTGATAGGTCGCTTACCAAATGTCATCGGCGATGTGGCGCGACAATTGGATCACATGCCGATCCAATGGCTGGGCGCACACGATCAGGACGAGGTCCGGCGGCAACTGGATGCCGAGCCGCGGATTGTCTGCGCCATCATGGGTGCCGGTCTGGATGACAAGATACGCGGCGAAATGGTGGCCATCATTGCCGCCCGCAGGCCGGATATCTGCATCCACCTCAAGGACCGCGCCTCGGGCCCCGATGGATTGGTGCCTTTTGTGAAACGTGTCGTTCAGCACGAGATCCTCGACACGCTTGAGGCAGGCTGACGCCACGCAACCTTTGACAGCATCCTGACCGCTCTGCACTCTGCGGGCGGGAGGACGGAATGGCGCTTGAAATACTGCTGGTTCTGGTTGTCGGCGGCATCGTCGGCGTTACAGTGCTGCTGCATTTGTCAGGTCGGTCGCGCGTGCGCGAGTTGACGCCTGAAACCGCGCGCTCGGAGTGGCTGCGCCATGCGCCCGACGATGAGATCATCGACATCACCATAGCGCATGACAAACATGCGGCCCTGATCCGCACCGAGACCGGCAACGGACTGCTGTGGTCTTTCGGCGCCGATACCGTGGCGCGTCATCTGTTGGATTTCGACTGGTTGGACCACCCTGAAGGGTTCGAGATTCAGTTCCATGAATTCGGCACACCCAAAGCCATCGTCCGTCTTGATGAATTCGAACGCCCGCACTGGGAACATCTGATGGAACCCTCATGACTGACCAAGTGACTTTCCCGGACGCCGTTCAATGGGCGGTACCCTTTTTTATCGCCGCCATTCTGGCCGAGTTTCTGTGGATCGCCGTCAAAGGCAAAGGCGGCCGGTATGAGACGCGCGATGCGGTGACCTCTTTGGTAATGGGTGCCGGGAATATCGCCTCGGGCTTTTTGCTGGGCTTTATCGCCTACGGGTTCTTCATGTGGTTGTGGCAGATCACGCCGCTGAACCTGGGCACCTCGATCCCGGTGATCATCCTGTGCTTTGTACTAGACGACCTGCGATATTACTGGGTGCACCGCTTTGGCCACCGCATCCGCTGGGTCTGGGCCAGCCATGTGAACCATCACAGTTCACAGCACTATAATCTGACGACAGCGCTTAGGCAGACCTGGACCTATACGTTCACCTTCATGATGGTGGTACGCGCGCCGCTGATCCTTCTGGGCTTTCACCCGGCGATGGTGCTGTTCTGCGGCGGTTTGAACCTGGTCTACCAGTTCTGGATTCACACCGAAGCCATCGGCAAGATGCCTCGCTGGTTTGAGGCGGTGATGAACACCCCCAGTCACCACCGCGCCCATCATGGTCGCAACGCCCGGTATCTGGACTGCAACTATGCCGGTGTCTTCATCATCTGGGACAAGATGTTCGGGACTTTCGTGCCGGAACAAGAGGACGACCGCGTCGATTACGGGCTGGTCCACAATATCGGCACATTTAACCCGCTGCGCGTGGCCTTTCACGAATGGGTCAGCATCTGGCACGACGCGACCCAGCCCGGGCTGACCCTCCGCGAACGTCTGGCCTATTGCTTTGCACCGCCGGGCTACAGCCATGACGGCAGCCGCGACAGCTCAGAGCAAATCAAAGCCAAACACCTAGCCCGGCATCCGGAAGATCGCGGAACGCCCGGATTTGAGCATCAAGAGGTGAAAACGCCCAATACGCAGGCAAAACAGGCTTAAATCCGCCGACCCGGCACCCCCCTTACCTTGAAAGCGGGATTTCACATTCCATATTCAGCGGATGTGACCCGTATCGAGTAACCGGAGGCCGAAATGTCCAGACTGACAACTGTATCAACTGTTATGGGTCTGGTCGGACTGGTTCTGGCAATGCTGACGGCACTGGCGGGGGGCGCACCCAGCATCATTGCGTTAGGATTTGCCATGCTTGCCTTGGGCTTCATGGGCGCCGTGATCGGCGCAGCGGCGGCTTTGGGTCGCGTCTGGGAAACCACGCGCTGAAGCGCACCAAATTCCCGCCCTTTAACCGCAGATTCATTGTTTTGCTCTGAAATCAAACCCCGAGCGGCGACGTAACGGGAATGGCAAAGCTATGCGGGAAAACAGACAGACAGATGTGCCCGAGGGCGGCGAAAGCCCGTTGAACGCGGCCGTTGCTTCCCGCGATACGTCCACGGTTCAGATGGCGACCGACGCGGTAAAGCACAAACAATGCAAGCTGGCCTTTCAACCGGTGATGCAGGCCCATCCCCCGTTTGGCGTTGCCTTTTACGAAGGGTTCATCAGGGTGCTGGACGAAACCGGGCGGGTTATTCCCGCGCGGGATTTCATGCCGCAGCTAGAAAACACTCCTATCGGGCGCGACCTGGACTGCGTCGCGCTGGAAATGGGGCTGCGGACGCTGGCAGGAAACCCAGACATCCGCTTGTCGATTAACATGTCCGCCCGCTCAATCGGGTATGCCCGATATTCGCGCGTGCTCGACCGGTTTCTGAAGAAAGACGCCCGTATCGGTGAGCGATTGATTCTGGAAATCTCGGAAAGTTCGGCCATGACAGTGCCCGAACTGGTGATCGATTTCATGGACCGGCTGCAACCGCGTGGTGTAGCCTTTGCGCTGGATGATTTCGGCGCAAGCAATTTCAGCTTTCGTCATTTCCGAGAGTTTCTGTTCGACGCCGCCAAGATTGACGGGCAATTTGTGCGCGGCATCAGCGACAACCCAGATAATCAGGCGCTGGTTCGCGCCCTGGTCGCCGTGGCGCGGGAGTTCGAGATTCTGGTGACGGCCGAATCGGTAGAGAACAAGGCAGATGCCGAATTCCTTGTGGCCAATGGTGTTGATTGCCTGCAGGGTTATTTGTTCGGAGCGCCTACAGTCTCAGCCCCGTGGAAAGACCAAAAGCCCCAGCAAACCGGCAGCTAACCACGCAAAACTGCCCTCAGGGCACCCTGAGACAAGGTGACCGTTGCTGCGTTTGCAGCATTGCGCTATGCCATGTGCAGTTGGAGCGGGGGATCAGGAGGCGCTCTGGTTCACAGGGGCTTTGCCTTTGCGATCCGCGCCGTTACGGTTCCCACAGGACCTTGATGGTAAAGGATTGTCTATATGACCAACGTAGTAATCGCATCCGCAGCACGCACCGGTGTCGGCAGTTTTGGCGGCTCGTTTGCAAACACACCCGCACATGATCTGGGCACTGCCGTGCTTGAGGCCGTCGTTGAACGCGCTGGCGTCGAAAAGGGTGAAGTAAGTGAAACCATCATGGGTCAGGTTCTGACGGCCGCTCAGGGTCAGAACCCCGCGCGTCAGGCGCATATCAATGCCGGTCTGCCGCAAGAAAGCGCAGCCTGGGGCATTAACCAGGTCTGCGGTTCGGGCCTGCGTGCCGTTGCGCTGGGTGCTCAGCACATACAACTGGGTGACGCCGATATCGTTGCCGCCGGCGGTCAGGAAAACATGACCCTCTCGCCCCACGCTGCCGCCCTACGCGCCGGTCACAAGATGGGCGATATGAAATACATCGACACGATGATCCGCGACGGCCTGTGGGACGCCTTCAACGGCTATCACATGGGTCAGACCGCCGAAAACGTGGCCGAGAAATGGCAGATCAGCCGCGACATGCAGGACGAATTCGCCGTCGCCTCGCAGAACAAGGCCGAAGCCGCACAAAAGGCCGGCAAGTTCGCAGACGAAATCGTGCCGTTCACTATCAAGACCCGCAAGGGCGACATCGTGATGGACAGCGACGAGTACATCCGTCACGGCGCCACCATGGAAGCCATGGCAAAACTGCGCCCGGCCTTCACCAAGGACGGCTCGGTCACAGCAGCGAACGCATCCGGTCTGAATGACGGTGCCGCGGCCACCCTGCTGATGTCGGCCGAAAACGCCGAGAAGCGTGGGATTGAGCCTCTGGCTCGCATTGCGTCCTACGCAACCGCCGGTCTGGACCCGTCGATCATGGGCGTTGGTCCGATCTATGCGTCGCGCAAAGCGTTGGAAAAAGCAGGCTGGTCGGTTGACGATCTGGATCTGGTCGAAGCCAACGAAGCCTTTGCTGCACAGGCCTGCGCCGTGAACAAGGATATGGGTTGGGACCCTTCGATCGTGAACGTCAACGGTGGCGCGATTGCCATCGGTCACCCGATCGGCGCATCCGGCTGCCGCGTTCTGAACACGCTGCTGTTCGAAATGAAGCGTCGCGACGCCAAGAAGGGTCTGGCGACCCTCTGCATCGGTGGCGGCATGGGTGTCGCCCTCTGCGTGGAGCGTGACTAAGTGCGTTGACATCTAAATAAAAAAGGGCGTCCGATGGGCGCCCTTTTTTGTTACAATCACCCTTTACCCGATAGATGCGACAATATCGCCGGACAGAAAGACAAAATCGAACACGAAACGATATTGCGCAGCAATCTCTCTCAGAGTAACAGAATTACCAAGCAGACTAAATTGGAGGAGTCCTCAATGGCACGTACAGCACTCGTTACCGGCGGTTCCCGCGGCATCGGCGCAGCAATTTCCAAGGCGCTTAAGGCCGAAGGATACAATGTTGCTGCCACCTATGCGGGGAATGACGAAGCCGCAGCAAAATTCACCGAGGAAACCGGTATCGCCACCTACAAGTGGAACGTAGCCGATTATGACGAATCCAAAGCGGGCATCGAAAAGGTCGAAGCTGAGGTCGGCCCGATCGACATCGTCGTTGCCAACGCAGGCATCACCCGCGACGCACCGTTCCACAAGATGACCCCGGAACAGTGGCATCAAGTGATCGACACCAACCTGACCGGCGTATTCAACACCGTACACCCTGTCTGGCCCGGTATGCGCGAGCGCAAGTTCGGACGCATCATCGTCATCAGCTCGATCAACGGTCAGAAAGGCCAGTTCGCTCAGGTGAACTATGCCGCGACCAAAGCAGGCGATCTGGGCATCGTGAAGTCGCTGGCGCAGGAAGGTGCGCGTGCAGGCATCACCGCCAATGCGATCTGCCCCGGCTACATCGCAACCGAAATGGTCATGGCGGTTCCGGAAAAAGTTCGTGAAGCCATCATCGGCCAAATCCCAGCCGGTCGTCTGGGTGAGCCCGAAGAAATCGCCCGCTGCGTGGCTTTTCTGGCGTCGGATGATTCTCAGTTCATCAACGGCTCGACCATTTCGGCCAACGGTGCGCAGTTCTTCGTCTGATCAGACGATCCTGCAAGAAATCGGGCCGGTCCTTTTGGACCGGCCCTTTTTTATCCCGTAAGAACGCGCGCGCTGCGCTCAGCGGGAACCGAACAGCCACTTCAGGGCATTGTTGATTGCGCGGGACCGTTCCAAATGTGCGCGCTGAAAGGCGCGGGCGGTTGCCGTGTTGGTGGTGACCTCGATCATGGCAGACTTCCTTTCAGTTCAAGTATGTTTGACTTGAGTTGACTATGCGCCCTACATTCCAAGCTGACAAACGAGGTTTCTACAGGTTTCAGTTAAGAATTTTTGACGTCATGAGCACATCCCTTCCCCCTCTGACCGCTTTGCGCGCCTTTGATGCTGCTGCACGGCACATGTCCTTTGCCAAGGCGGCGGACGAGTTGCACGTCACGCCCGCAGCACTGTCCTTTCAGATCAAATCGCTGGAAGAGCATCTGGGCCGCCCTTTGTTTCACCGCCTTAACCGCGCGGTGGAACTGACCCAGGCCGGACGAGCTCTCGCCCCCGGTGCGGCCGAAGGGTTTGCCACTCTGCAAGCCGCGTGGCAGGCGACGCGGCGGCAGGGCAATGACACCAGCCTGACGGTGACTGCGGGTCCGGCGCTGACAGCCAAGTGGTTGGCACCTCGACTTTATGACTTTGCTCGGACGCATCCCGAGATCGACCTCAAGTTCTCAGCCACTCTGCGGATTGTGGACCTGGAACGCGACGATGTGGATGTGGCCATCCGCTTTGGCTATGGCCCGGATGAGGGGTTGTATTCCGTCCCCGTCCGAAAAGAGTGGCTGACACCGGTGATGACCCCCGAACTGGCCGAACAGTTTCCAACCGTCGAAAGCCTGAAGAACGCGCCGTTGATCCATGACGACTCGATTGCGTTTCTTCGGCCGCGGTGCGACTGGCCCACCTGGTTCCAGGCGGTGGGGATCGATTTCACACCCGAACATGGCGCGCGGTTCTCGAACGCTGATCACGCGATTGACGCCGCCGTTGCTGGTGTTGGCGTGGTGCTGGGGCGGCGCGCCATGATCCTGAAGGACTTGACCGAGGGGCGGCTGGTCGCCCCCTTCAAGGTCGCTATCGAGACCCGCGGTCGGTTCCGTTTTTTGTGCCTGCCAGGCGCTGAAAACCGGCCCCAGATCGCAGCGTTTCGCGATTGGTTCGTTGCCGAGATCGAGAAAACCGCGCATATCTCGGACGAATTCAAGATTATCCCAGTAGAAGACATCCCGACCCTATGACCAAAACACGCGCAACTGCCATAGGGTTTATTGCCGTTTTGTTGTGGTCCTTGCTGGCCCTGTTCACTGTGGGCTCATCTCCGACCCCACCCTTGCTGCTGAACACCATCTGCTTTTCGATCGGTGGAACGTTGGGTTTGATCTGGGCCGGGGCGAATGGCGGGCTGCGCCAGCTTCGCACGGTGCCCTGGACGACATACCTGTTCGGCACCGCAGGGCTGTTCGGCTATCACGCACTGTATTTCTCGGCCCTGCGCATGGCTCCGGCGGCCGAGGCCGGGTTGATCGCCTATCTCTGGCCGCTGTTGATCGTGCTGTTTTCGGGACTGCTGCCGGGAGAGCATCTGCGGATCGGACATCTGATTGGCGCCTGCCTTGGCTTTGCCGGCGCGGCGGTGATCATCGCCGGAGGCGGCGGCATGGGGTTTCAGGCCGATCACCTACCGGGCTACGGGCTGGCGTTGCTTTGCGCGCTGACATGGTCGGGCTATTCGGTCCTGTCGCGCCGGTTGGGCACGACACCAACCAGTTCCGTCGCTGTGTTCTGCATCGCCGCAGCATTTGCCTCGGGCCTGCTGCATCTGACAGTGGAAGAGACCGTCTGGCCTGATAGTGCCATCGGCTGGGCCTCGGTCGCGGCCCTTGGGCTGGGGCCTGTTGGGCTGGCATTCTATGTCTGGGATATTGGGGTCAAGCAGGGCGACATTCAGATGCTGGGCACGGCGTCCTATGCGGCACCCCTTTTGTCTACGCTTGCTTTGGTTGTGGCCGGGATCGCCGCCCCGTCCTGGGGTCTGGCGATCGCGGCGGTTTTGATCACAGGCGGCGCGGCTATCGCCGCTCGGGCCAGTATGAGACGCTAGTTCGACAGTCGCTCGATCTCTTCCTTAAGCCTTAGCTTCTGCTTTTTAAGCTGAGCAATATGGAGATCGTCGATGCCAGGCGAGCGTTGGGCTTGTTCTACTTCAAGACCGAGGTTTTCGTGCTTTTTCTTCAGTTCGGTCAGGTGTGCGCTCACGCTCATGGCGATACTCCTCTGTTGGTGTCTGAGTTTCACGTAAGAAGTTGACCACATCGTTTCCACCCTGTCACGCTGCAGACGCACAGAAACTATAATAAATCCGACAAATTCGGCTGGTTACTGCCTATCAGTCGAAAATGCCGCAGATCGCAGCCCCATCACGCAACACGGCCGAGACCTGAGTCGTATAGCTTTCGCCGTCTTTTTCATGACGGTCACCCACGTGCAAAATCAGCGGTGCGTGCAGCCGAAACGCGGCCCGGCCACCCTTTCTCGCCCGCAAAATCACCAGCTCAGCGGCCCGCCCGGTGCGCGCGGCCAGCGGCAGCACCTCGACAGAACCCAACCGCCCTGCGCAACCTCCCAGCATATCGGGCAAACGGTCAGCTTTTTGGATCATGTGCAGATACCCACGAGGCGCAAGGCGCTTGGCAGCAACGTCAAACCAATCTGCCAGCGGTGTCTCCTCTCCCAAGGCAATGCTGCGCCCCCTGTCCGCGGCAGGGCTGTGCGCCCCTTCGCGGTAATAGGGCGGATTGGCAATGACATGATCGAATTGCTGCTGCTTCAATTCCGCGGGCAAAGCATTCAGATCAGTTTCAATCACCTCAAGCGACGCGCCGTTTTCCACCGCATTTCGGCGCGCCAGATCGGCATAAGGCGCCTGTAGCTCAACCCCGACCCCTTGCGCCCCTGGAACACGGGCCAGCAGACACAGGATCGCCGCCCCGGCCCCGCAGCCCAGTTCCAGCACGGTGTGACCACGTGTCGCCGGAACCGCTGCCGCCAAAAGGACCGGGTCAACTCCGGCGCGATAGCCTGAACGCGGTTGCCACAGGCGCACGCGCCCGTTCAAAAAATCGTTACAGGTCAGGTCTGTATCGGGAAAAAAACTCATCGCCCCAGCGGTATGTCATTGTCGCGCATCACTCTTTCTGCGCGGGTCAGGTCATCCGCCCGCACCATCAGGCGGCGCGGAAAGATTCCGATGCCACCTTCGAGGATGCTCATATTTACGTCCATCTGAAAGCAGTCTATATCCTCACCTTCAAGAAGGGCCGAAGCAAAGGCCAGGATCGTTGGATCGGTGCTGCGCAAAAGTTCTTTCATGGGGATGGATGTAAGGGCAAGGACCGCCGAAAGTCGAGCCTTGTATCAGGAGTGTGATGGATATCGACACGATCACAAAACCGCATGAGCGACTGGCGGAAATTCTGGCCGGCGAAATGGACGCGGTCAATGAGCTGATCCGCACGCGCATGGCCTCTGAGCACGCGCCGCGCATTCCCGAAGTTACTGCGCATCTGGTTGAAGCGGGCGGCAAGCGCCTGCGCCCGATGCTGACGCTGGCGGCGGCCCGTCTGTTTGGCTATCCGGGCGATCACCATGTGCGCCTGGCGGCAACGGTCGAATTTATCCACACCGCAACTCTGCTGCATGACGACGTGGTGGACGAAAGCGCCCAACGGCGTGGGCGGCCTACCGCGAACCTGCTGTGGGATAACAAATCCAGTGTTCTGGTCGGCGATTACCTGTTCTCCCGCAGTTTCCAGCTGATGGTTGAGACCGGATCGCTGCGGGTTCTGGACATTCTGGCCAATGCCTCGGCCACCATTGCCGAGGGTGAAGTGCTGCAGATGACGGCCGCCACCGATCTGGGAACGGACGAGGCGATTTACCTGCAGGTCGTGCGCGGTAAGACCGCCGCACTGTTCTCGGCCGCGACCGAGGTCGGCGGTGTGATCGCCGGAGCCTCCGAAGAACAGGTCAAAGCGCTGTATGACTATGGCGACGCCTTGGGTATCGCCTTCCAGATCGCCGATGATCTGCTGGATTATCAGGGCGATAGCAAAGCCACCGGTAAGAATGTCGGTGATGATTTCCGTGAACGCAAGCTGACCCTGCCTGTGATCAAGGCCGTGGCGCAGGCAAACCCCGAGGAACGCGCCTTTTGGGAGCGCACTATTGGCCGTGGCCGTCAGGAAGACGGTGATCTGGAACATGCGCTGAGCCTAATGGGCAAGTACGGCACTCTGGACGCCACCCGCGCAGATGCATTTGGATGGGCCGCTAAGGCCAAGGCATCGCTGGACGCCCTGCCCGATCACGAAATCCGCACCCTGCTGCGCGATCTGGCCGATTACGTAGTCTCACGCCTCAATTAAGCTGCGTTGCGCGGCACCACCAATCGGGATGGGCCGCGCCAATCTCATAAGCCGCGAAATGCGCGTCTTTCATCGTAGGATAGAGCGCGAAACAGGTCGAACCTGAGCCCGACATCCGGGCCAGAAGGCTATTCTTTGTGTCTGTCAGTTCTTCAAGCACGTGGGCCACGTCCGGGGCCAGCCCGGTGGTGGGCGGCTCAAGATCATTACGCTGATCCTGTAACCACGTGGCGCAGTCCTCGGGTGTGTTGAACGCTGGTATCTCGTCCGGCATGGGCGGGTTATCACGGCTGGCCAAAGTCGAGAATACCGCGCCTGTGGGCACTTCGACGCCGGGATTGACCAGCAGGGCAGGCAAAGGAGGCAATTTGATCAGATCCAACTGCTCACCGATACCGCGCATCCGCGCACCAGCGGCCAACATGCACACAGGAACGTCCGCACCCAATGACAACGCCACGTCTGGCGAGATGTCCTCTCCTTGATCCGCAGTCATCCGCAATGTCGCTGCCGCGTCCGAGGATCCACCACCGATCCCGCCCCCATGGGGCAGCACCTTGTTCAGGTCGATGCGTCCGGTCCAGCCTACGGCCTCGGCCGCTTTCCAGACCAGATTACGGTTATCCGTGGGCACGCCCGCAGCGTGTTCACCATTGACCGCCATCGACAATTCGGCTCCGGGCGAGAACTCCAACGTGTCGCCGACATCTGCGAACACCACCAGCGAATCCAACAGGTGATAGCCGTCCGGCCGCTGGCCGGTGACATGCAGGGTCAGATTGATCTTGGCGGGCGCGAAGGCCTTAATTGCCATTAGCGACCTTCAACGGCTCGGCTCCTTCTTCGGCCAGAACCGCGTCCAGTCCAATTTCCAGCTTGCGGCGGATGCGTTCGGGGTCGGCCTCGCCATCCGTATCTTCGGGATCGATGAAAGACAGGGCACGACTCCACTGGAACTCGGCCTCTCGCGCGCGGCCCACGGCCCAGTAAACATCACCCAGATGGTCATTCACCACCGCATCGACCGGCATCAGCTCGACCGCGCGCTCCATATGGTCGACCGCCTCGTCGTAGCGGCCCAGACGGAACAATACCCAGCCCAGACTATCGACGATATAGCCGCTGTCAGGCCGCGCTGCGACGGCGCGTTCGATCATCTCAAGCGCCTCGTCCAGTTTCTCGCGCCGTTCGACCAGCGAATAGCCCAGATAGTTCAACACTTGCGGCTGATCCGGGTTCAGCTCCAGCGCGCGGCGGAAATCGGACTCGGCCTGATCCCAATTCTTCAGCCGTTCGTGCGAGATGCCGCGGGCATAGTGCAGGAACCAGTTGCCGCCTTCGGTCAGGTCGATGGCCCTGTCATAGGATGCAACGGCCGCCGCGTATTCCTCTTGCTGGCGCTGCAGATCGGCCAATGCCACATGCACGCTGGGCAGGTTCGGGCTCTGGCTGGAAAGGCTCTGCAGCACTTCGGCAGCGGCATCTTTCTTGCCCCACCGGCTGAGCACTTCGGCCCGCCCCAATTCAGCCGCGTGGTAATCGCTGCTGCTGGGTGGCACCTTTCGGTAAGCCTCGACCGCCAGATCATATTGTTCCAGCTCGTCCAGCAGCTCGGCACTCAGCAGGATGGCATCCACATGGTCGGGCCGCAGGAACGCGGCGATGCGCACATAAAGCAAGACGTAGTTCTGCGCCGCTTCATTGCTGAGTGCCGCACCTACTGAAAAGAACACTTCGGCCATCCCGTCCTGAGCCGATTGCGCATGGGTGAAGGGCAGTGTTTCACCGGCGCTTAGACGCGCGACATAACCTTCGATGGACGGATCGCTGCCAGCGGCAAAGACCTCGGCCAGAAACTGCACGGCGTCGTCATGGCGATCCAGTTGCGAAAGAACCTCGGCGCGGGCCAGTGCCGCACGGCGCGAAAACCGGGAGACAGCGCCGTTATGCGCCGTAAACACCTCTTCTGCGCCTTCGAAATCACCTGCCGACGCCAAGGCCAGCGCCTTGTGATACAGCGCGAAGTCGCGCAACCCGTCCTGCGTGGCAACTTCGTCGAATTGCTCCATCGCGCGGGTCATGGCCCCTTGCCCCAAATAGGCCCAACCCATCATCAAACCGTCGACCAGAGGCCCTACGCCCTGTGTTTCGGGATCCAGCGCCAAAAGCTCGTCCAGCTTGCCCTCGGCCCCCAGATTGGCGGTGATCACCATCCGCGCGGCCTGGCTGGGCAGACCCATCTCTTCGATCGCCTGTGCAACCGCCAGCGCGCGCTGCACCTCGCCCAGCGACAGGCGGGCTACGACTACGCTTTCCAACAGTGTCGCGTTTTCGGGATCGGCCTTCAGAGCCCGGGCATAGTATCTCTCGGCTGCGGTATAGTCGTTCTCGTAAATCGCCTGTCGGCCGGCCAGATAGGCGCCGGACCCGTTATCCGCTTGAACCGGAAGTACAAAAGACGAGGTGAACAGCACAGCCAGCGCTGCGCGACGAACCAGAGAAACCACCACAATCCTGCCTTGCTATTCTTGTCTGCGCAATAAGCTAGGGCTTTGGCTGGCAAGAGGCAATGGCAGAGCCTTCACGACCCTGCCAGTGCCCGGTTTTTCGCTTACATATTGGGATAGTTCGGTCCATCCCCGCCCTGCGGCGTGGTCCAGGTGATGTTCTGGCTGGGGTCCTTGATATCGCAGGTTTTACAATGGACGCAGTTTTGGAAGTTGATCACGAATCGCGGACCTTCTTCATCCTCGACCATCTCGTAGACACCCGCCGGGCAGTAACGCTGCGCTGGTTCGTCGAACTTGGGCAGGTTGACCTTCACCGGAATTTCGGGGTCGGTCAGCTTCAGATGGCAAGGCTGGCTTTCCTCGTGGTTGGTCATCGCAAAGGAAACGTTGGTCAGACGGTCGAAGGACAGCGCACCATCGGGTTTGGGATAATCGATGGGCTGGTGCTTGCTTGCCTCTTCGGTCGACTGCGCGTCGTTCTTGCCATGGCCCAGCGTCCCCAACAGCGAGAAGCCCAGCGTGTTGGTCCACATATCCATGCCACCCAGCATCAGGCTGGCGGTCAGGCCGTATTTCGACCACAGCGGCTTGACGTTGCGCACCTTTTTCAGGTCGCTGCCGATGGCGCCTTCGCGCACATCGACCTCATAGGCAGTCAGTTCATCACCCGAGCGGTCGGCCTTGATCGCATCGAACGCAGCCTCGGCTGCCGCCTTGCCCGATAGCATCGCGTTGTGGTTGCCCTTGATGCGCGGCACGTTGACCATGCCCGCCGAACAACCCAGCAGCGCCACGCCCGGAGCCACCAGTTTCGGCATCGATTGATAGCCGCCCTCGGTGATCGCACGGGCACCATAAGCCACGCGTTTACCGCCTTTCAGCAGCTCGGCCACCATCGGGTGGTGCTTGAAGCGCTGGAATTCCATGTACGGGTACAGGTGCGGATTCTTGTAGTTCAGGTGAACCACGAAACCGACATAAACCTGATTGTTCTCAAGATGATAGATGAACGATCCGCCACCTGCGTTGCTGCCTAGAGGCCAGCCCATCGTGTGCGTGACGCTGCCTTCCTTGTGCTTGGCAGGGTCGATCTCCCAGATTTCTTTCATGCCGACGCCGTATTTCTGCGGCTCTTTACCAGCAGACAGGTCGTATTTGGCAATGACTTCCTTGGACAACGAACCACGGACGCCCTCAGACAGGAAGACGTATTTGCCGTGCAGCTCCATGCCCGGCTCGGTGCCCGGACCATAGGACCCATCGGGTTCCAGACCGAATACACCGGCAACCACGCCTTTGACTTCGCCGTTCTCGCCGTAAACCAACTCGGAACAAGCCATGCCCGGGAAGATTTCCACGCCCAACTCTTCGGCTTGCTCGGCCATCCAGCGGCAAACATTACCCATCGAGACGATGTAATTGCCGTGGTTGTTCATCAGCGGCGGCATCGGGAAGTTAGGGATACGGATCTTGCCCGCCTCACCCAGCATGTAGAAATTGTCTTCGTGCACCGGCACGTTCAGCGGCGCGCCCTTTTCCTTCCAATCAGGGATCAGCGCGTCCAGACCGCACGGATCCAGAACCGCACCCGACAGGATATGCGCGCCCACTTCGGAACCCTTTTCCAGAACGACAACGTTCAGGTCGGCATCCAGCTGTTTCAGACGGATGGCCGCCGACAGGCCCGCGGGGCCTGCACCCACGATCACCACATCGTATTCCATCGCTTCGCGTTCAATCTCGGCCATCGCGGGCTCCTTAGCTAACTTTTCCGAATTGGCGCTTTCACTGCGTGGTCTGCGCAATATTGTTTCACGGCTGATTACATGTTCTGAAAGACCTTGGTCAATCAAAACACGGCGTAACATTGCTGCAATGCGGCAGTTATGCCTCTGGGGTGTCCCCCATCAGGTATCTGGGACCGCTACCATGGGATTTGGCGCGATCATCTGGGTTGTAAAGGGCGCATTTTGGCAGGCTTAGGCAGCCACATCCAATGCAGCCGTCAAGATTGTCGCGCAACCGCGTCAGGGTATCGATTCGGTGGTCTAGATGGGACCGCAGACCGACGCTAATCTTTTGCCAGTCTTTCGGTGTCGGCGTGCGGTTTCCGGGCAGGCCAGACAGCACCTCGCGAATCTCGGGCAAGGTCAGGCCGAATTGCTGGGCGATCATGACAAAGCTCAGTCGCCTGATATCGGCACGCTGATAGCGCCGCTGCCCGCCCGCGTTGCGCCAGGGGGCGATCAACCCCTGCGCCTCGTAATAACGAATGGCGGAAACCGCCAACCCGGTGCGCTGCGCCAGAGCGCCAATTGTCAGCCCTTCAGATACCGCCATTTTACCCTCAAAAATTCCTTGACCTAAAGCTAGGTTTAGAAATTACGGTGAATCGGGACAAGCCTCAATTCGCAAAGGAGATCCCATGATGGCGACGCTTGAACATACCAATTTCACCGTCCGCGATCCGCAGGCCTCGGCCGCGTGGATGAGCAAGGTGTTTGGCTGGAAAACCCGCTGGGAAGGCCCCGCCATCGCGGGTGGGTACACGGTACATGTGGGCAGCGCGCATACCTATCTGGCGCTTTACGCACCCAGCGATCCGCAACCTTCGGGCGAAAGCAGCTATGACATCGTTGGCGGGTTGAACCATGTGGGCGTGCTGGTCGAAGACATCGCCGCCACCGAGCAACGGGTAATCGACGCAGGCTTCACCCCCAAATCCCACGCCGATTACGAACCCGGACGTCGGTTCTATTTCAATGATGACAATGACATCGAATTCGAAGTGATTAGTTACGACTAGGCTGTAATCCGCCCGGTGCAGGACCATGCCCTCTTGCATTTCACGCCTCATTTGGGTCAGGTATTTGCCAACCCATCAAATCGCCCCGACGCTGGTTCCATGCGGCGGGGCGCATCACTTTATGCGTGGACGACAAGAGTATGGAAAAGATTCCGATGACGCCTGCGGGCAATGCCGCGCTCGAGGCAGAGCTGAAAAACCTGAAATCCGTTGAACGCCCGGCGATTATCGAGGCGATCGCAACAGCGCGCGAACTGGGCGACCTGAAGGAAAACGCCGAGTATCATTCAGCGCGCGAAAAGCAGGGCTTTATCGAAGGCCGCATTAAGGAACTGGAAGGTATCCTGTCGCTGGCCGACGTTATCGATCCGGCCAAGCTGTCCGGCGCGATCAAGTTCGGGGCCAAGGTGACGTTGGTCGATGAAGACACCGACGAGGAAAAGACTTGGAAGATTGTGGGTGAGTATGAGGCCAATATCGAAAACGGCCTGCTTAACATCAAATCCCCGATGGCCCGCGCCCTGATCGGCAAGGACGAAGGCGACAGTGTCGAGGTGCGCACCCCCGGCGGCGTGCGGTCCTACGAAGTTCTGAACATCGAGTACGCCTGACCGGAGCGGTCCCATGTCCGAGCCCACGCCTGAACAGGAAACCGAGCGACCGACCTCACTGGGCATTTACGACAAGCCCTCGCGCCCGGCGGTGACCGAGATCGAAATCGCGGCCATTGTGCTCAGCGTGATTTGGCTGGTGGTGTCGGTGGTGTTTCTGGTGCTGCCCGGACAGACGCAGGGCGGTGGGTTCGTTGTGACCCTGCTGGCGGTGTTTATGCCGGTGGCGATGATCTGGGTTGCCGCCACCGCGATGCGCGCCAGCCGTGTGATGCGCGAGGAAAGCGAACGCCTACAGACCGCGATCGACGCGATCCGACAGACCTATGTCATCCAGCAACAGCGTGCGGCCAGCACTTACGAACCAACTGTCAGCAAAAAGCTCGATGAAATCGCTGAAGCCACCAAAAAGACCGAAACGGCGCTGGCGACGTTTTCGACCCAACGTACTGAGCCCGCGCGTGCGGCAAAACCAAACGGCACCGGCGATCAGACAACGCTGGAACTGGGCACACAGGCTGAGGACATCGCGCCACCGCTTGGTACTGATGTCTTTATCCGCGCGCTGAACTTCCCCGAAACGCAGGACGACACCGAAGGGTTCAACGCCCTGCGCCTGGCGCTGAAGGATCGCAAGACCGCGCAGCTGGTGCAGGCTTCTCAGGATGTTCTCACCCTGCTCAGCCAGGAAGGCATCTATATGGATGACCTGCGCCCCGATATGGCCCGGCCCGAGGTTTGGCGGCAGTTCGCACAAGGTGCGCGCGGGCGTTCGGTGGCCGCCTTGGGCGGTATTCGCGACCGCTCCTCGCTGGCGTTAACGGCCGCACGAATGAAACAGGACCCGATCTTTCGCGATGCTGCGCATCATTTTTTGCGCCGCTTCGACCACATGATCGTGGCGTTTGAGCCTGAGGCCAGCGACGCCGACCTGACCGCCCTTGGCGAAACCCGCACGGCGCGGGCCTTCATGTTACTTGGCCGAGTGGCCGGGACGTTTGACTAAGGTGCTGTAACGGCCCAGCTCATGCGCGTGGCGCTGCTGAATCCGAACAGAAGTTTAAACGGCCCGGTTTCTTCCTTGCTGACAGTTCTGAACCCCTCACGCTCGTACAGGGCCTTTGCGCGCGGGTTGGTGTCAATCACGTCCAACTGCACTTCTGACATGCCTGTCTTGCGCGCCTCATCTTTTATCGCGGTCAACAGTGCAGTACCGACGCCCTGCCCGCGCGCCTCGGCCGTGACAAAGATACCGTCCATCTGGAACACACCGGGCTGCAGATCCCGCTCCAGAACGCTCAGCACCAGACCGCGCCATGTGCCGCCAAACCAGCCATAGACCTTCGCCATATCAGACAGGCTGCCCTCGACCAGTCCGCCTTCCTGCGTTTTGAAACCCGCCAACCCAAGCATCTGGTTTGAACCGTCCCGCGCAACCAGCGCAAACTCCGGATTTATTGCATGTTCAATGAAGACCAGACCCTTTTCGTCCGGGCCCATGACCTTGTGCAGCTTGGCCGCAAAGGCCTGCCAGAACAGGGCTGCGGCCCTTGGCCGTTCCACCTCGGCGAACCCCCGTTCGATGCTGACAGTCACAACCCAAAGCTTCCGTAGGGAATGAACCGGACCATATCGCCCGGTTTGATATGGCGCGCGCCGTCTTCAATCTCGACCAGTCCCTCGGCCCAGCTGAGCCCGCTGATCCGGCCCGACCCTTCCGAGGCAAACACCTCGGCCCGGCCATCGCGGACACGGGCGCGCAGAAATTCGCGGCGGCCTGGTTTCTTGCGTTTTTCGAATGCTGCGGGCAGGTCAAAGCCTTGCGGTTCCTGCCAGCCCTCACCGGCCATCAGGCCCAGCGCCGGGCGGGCAAAAATCAGCGTGCAAACCATCGCCGCCACCGGGTTACCCGGCAGACCGAAGACCGGCGTTCCGTCCCACATCCCCAGCGCCAGAGGCCGCCCGGGTTTCAACGCAATCCGCCATTCCTGCATCGCGCCCGCCTGCCGCAACAGGGCCGAGACGTGATCTTCGTCCCCCGCAGACGCACCGCCGCTGGTCAGGATCACATCCGCCTGCTCTGCCGCTTGGTTCAGGCGGTCACGCAGGGCATCACGGTCGTCTTCGACGCGCCCCATATCCACGGGTTGAAACCCCATGCGGGAAATCAGCGACAGCAGCATCGGGCGGTTGGCGTCGAAGATCTGGCCCGGACCGGCGTGTACACCGGGTTCGACCAACTCGTCACCAGTGGACAAAACGGCCACACGCAGCGTCTGGCGAACAGGCACCTCGGAAAGACCCGTCGCGGACAGCAAGGCCAGATCGGCAGGCGTCAGCCTACGCCCGGCGGGCAGAACCGGATCACCCTCGGCCACATCCTCGCCCGCGCGGCGCGTGTTGGCACGGTGTTTCAAAGGGCCATGAAAGGCAATGTGACCTTCCTGAACGGTGGCGTCTTCCTCAAGAATGACCGTATCCACGCCAGCTGGCAGGGCGGCACCGGTCAGCACGCGCAGTGCATGGCCGTCGGGCACGGTGCCATCAAACGGAATGCCCGCTGCCGCGCGTCCCGGATGCAAGGGCATCACTTGCGGACCCTCGGGCGCCGCACCGGCAAATCCATAGCCGTCCACCGCCGTGTTCGGCAGAGGCGGGTTTGAGCGTTTGGCGATGATGTCCTCGGCCAAAATGCGCCCGGTTGCCTGCTCCAACGGCGCGGTTTCTGCACCCATCACAACCGTCAACCGTTGGCGCAGCAAGGCCAGAGCATCATCCACCGGTGTCCAGTTCACCCCGGCGGGCAGCGCAAAACAATCGTTGCGCAGGGGTGGAGGTGCAATATTAGGCTTGGTCATAATCCGACCTCCTGCAGGATGAAATCCGCAATGGCGGCGGTGTCATCCAAATCGAAAACAGGGCAATCAACGGACAACGGCGTATCGCTGGCCACGGCGCGGATGGTTGTGTTCTCGGGTGCCATCAACGGGTTTCTGGCTTCGGCCCGAAACGCCTCGACTTTGGGATGGGCTTCGCGTTTGAACCCTTCGATCAACACCAGATCAACCGGCAACAAACGCGCCAGCAACTCGGCCAGAGGCGGCTCGGGCGTGCCGCGCAGTTCCTGCATGGTGGCGATCCGCTGGCCCGAGGCCAAAAGCACTTCGGACGCGCCTGCGGTGCGATGGCGATAGCTGTCGGTGCCGGGTTGGTCGACATCAACGCTGTGATGGGCATGTTTGACCGTCGAAACCGTGAGCCCACGCCCGGTGATCTCGGCTACCAACCGCTCCATCAGCCCGGTTTTGCCCGCGTTTTTCCAACCGGTGACGCCGTAAACCTTCATGCCTGCTCCAGCAGCTTTTGCGCCCGTTCCAGATCGTCGGGCGTGTTGACATTGAAGAAAGGATCAAACGGCTCGGCGTCGAACAGAGCCTCGCGCCCGTCATGTTTGTCGGTCCACAGCACAACCTTGCGCAGCCCGTCGTTCAGCGCATCCCGTAAATCGTCGCGCAGCGCCACCGGCCAGAGGCCAAATGTCGGATGCCGGTTGATCCGTTTACCACCGCCAGATTTCAGCGCCTCTTCTCCAGTGCGCGGTGTGGTCGCCAGCACCAACGGATGGGTTTGCCCCTCGGCGGCTTGCGTAAGGCGCGCCACCAGATCCCGCGGAAAGAACGGCGTGTCGGCAGCGGCGGTGACGATACAGTCCGCGCCTTGCGCGGCCGCCCAATCCAGCCCCGCCAGAACACCGGCCAGAGGACCAGCGAACCCTTCAATCGTGTCGGGCAGAATGGGCAGATTCAGTTCAGCGAACCGTTCGGGATCACCATTGGCGTTCAGCGCCAGCCCCTCAACCTGCGGAGCCAGGCGTTCGATGACATGGGACAGCAGGCTCTGCCCGCCGATCTGCAACAGGCCCTTGTCGCCGCCGCCCATTCGGGTGGCGAGCCCGCCTGCGAGGATAACGCCGAAGGGATTATACATAGCCAAACTTGATATCCTGCAACTGGGTGATCAGTCATTCGCAACTTTTTAGATCGAACTCAATTCAATTGAAATGCGGTTGGGTACAGTTGGTGCAGGACAAACAGCCACATGATCAACGTGCCGACCGACAGGAAAGACGTCGCCGAGACGATATGGGCCGCAAGTTGAGGTTCCTGATCGTAGTGCTTGGCCAAAAGAAATACGTTTTTGGCAGTTGGAACGGCAGAAGAAATAGTCGCAGCAATTGTCCAAAGCGGATCAAGCCCGATGATGTGGGCCGCCATCAGCACGAGTCCGGGCGCAATGATCAACTTCACGAGTGTCAACGACAGTAACAACGGCCCGGTCTGAACAATTGTTCGTACACTGGTCGTAAACCCGATTGCAAACAGCGCTACAGCGGCCAGCGCTTGGCTGAGCAGTTCAAGATAGTCCGAAACTGCATCCGAAAACCCAATACCGGTAAAGGAATAGGCAACGCCCAACAGAGTCGCCGCGATAATCGGGTTTTTCAGGACGTTCAGGAGGATTCTATAAATCGGAGTCCTGGCATTTGCTTTGTGTCCTGCCGAGCTTTCGAGAACGGTGGTCATCACTAACAGCAGAATGGCGACGACAAGATTGGCAAGCACCGCAGGCAACGCCCCCTTAGAGCCGAAAATCGCGTGGAGAACAGGCAAAGCAACCAGTGCTGTGTTCGATGCAACGGCCGCGAATGCCGCGACTGTTGCCGAGCCAACCTGAAACTTCACCACGGTTTTTAGGCCAACGAACAGAACAGCAAAAAGAATTAGCAGTGTTCCACCGTAAGAGAGGTAAAAGCCGTAGTTCAGAAGGTTTTCAAACTTCTCTTGCCCAATCAGGTAAAACATTATGGCGGGGATCAGGACATAGACCGCGAATTGGACAAGCGCGCCGGATGTGTCTTCACTCAGGAGTTTCGTCCACGAAAACACATATCCGGTCAGGATCACCGCAAAGACCGGCGCAATGAGGTTGATCAGCTCCATCCCACTCCCAGGTGATTTTTTTCTCAAACTTCACGTCGTTGCGTTCTACACTAGAGTATATCCATCAGATTTCGCAGACTTTTTTGAGATCGCCGCCACAACGGCGAAGATCAGGCCCGAGAGCTTTTTCTTTTGTGCCTTTTGTCCTCGACCGCCACCGTCGCCGGATCCACGTCGCGCAACTAGCGGTCCTCGCCGATCTGCAACAGGCCCTTGTCGCCGCCGCCCATTCGGGTGGCGAGCCCGCCTGCGAGGATCACCCCGAGAGGGCGGGTCATGTTGCTTCCGCGATTTCTGGCCATTTTTTGAACTTTTCCAGCGGCAAAAATACAATGGAGCCGATGCTAAAGCAAAACAGCCCGTACCAAATGGCTATAGGGCTTCCGGTAGATTCAGCAAGCGTGCGACTAAGACCAATGAAGGATGGCACGAAGTAAGTAACCGCAAAAAGGGCAATTGCGCAAAAACAGAGCCGATACTTAAGTACGGATTTCCTGGTTTCTTCTGACAAGTCAGGAGCATTCGGCAAACCACGCAACAATACTCTTTGAAGCGCTGTGTTCTGCTGCTGAACCATCTGCCCCCACGCGTTCCAACCAAATCGAAACGGCGCGCCAAGGTCGAGTGCATCAATGAACTCATCCGGCGCCCAACCTAACTGAAGAAGAATGTCGCCATCCAATTGCCCCATTCCTTTGATGATGGCGCGTCTACTGCGCATGTATGTTCGAACCACCAAAAAACAGAGCGGAAGAATACCAACGGCTAAAACAAGCAGGGCGAAGATTTGGAAAGTTTCGAAAATCATCCCGCGCTCTTTCTGCGATGTTTCTTGTCCTCGACCGCCACCGTCGCCGGATCCACGTCGCGCAGCAAGCGGTCCTCGCCGGACAGGCACACGAACCGTTGCCCGCGCATGCGGCCGATCAGGGTCAGGCCCACCTCGCGCGCGATCTCGACGCCCCAGGCAGTAAACCCTGAGCGCGACGCCAGCACCGGGATGCCCATCATGGCCGTCTTGATCACCATTTCCGAGGTCAGACGTCCCGTGGTGTAAAGGATCTTGTCCTCTGCCACCTCACCCTCGGACAGCATCCAGCCTGCGATTTTGTCGACTGCGTTGTGGCGGCCGACGTCCTCCATATACACCAACGGTCGATTTTCACGGCACAACACCGTGCCATGGATCGCCCCGGCCTCAAGATACAGGGACGGGGTGCGGTTGACCTTGGCAGCCAGATCGTAAAGCCAAGAGGTGCGTACCTGAACCTGCGGCAGGCGCACGTCCTCAAGCCCTTCCATCATGTCACCGAATACGGTGCCCACGGCGCAGCCGCTGGTGCGGGTCTTTTTCTTGAGCTTGTCTTCATACGAGGTTTCCCGCGCCGTGCGGACGATGACGGTTTCCAGATCGTCATCGTAGTCGACGCGGGTGATTTCATCATCTGCCAGTAACATGCCCTGATTGCGCAAAAACCCCAGCGCCAGATATTCCGGGAAATCGCCGATCGTCATCGCCGTCACGATTTCCTGCGAGTTGAGGAAAATCGTCAGCGGGCGTTCTTCGACTACCGATATCTGACTGACCTCGCCATTCTGATCGACGCCTTCGACCGCACGGGTCAGGCGGGCCGCTCCGGGATCGGGAGCGATGATGTAGTCCGAGACATCCAGTTCCGTGGCCAATTGCAACCCTTTCCCAAGACCGTTAGTGCTGCGGTCAACACCATAGGATTTAGCCATGGCAGACACCACATCCAAGTCATACTATTGGAAGGGTTTTCGCGACGGGTCTCCGTTCATCTTTGTCGCAATCCCGTTTGGCACCTTGTTCGGCGTATTCGCCACCGAGGCCGGGTTGAACATCGTGCAGACCATGACGCTCACATCGACCGTCTTTGCAGGGGCTGCGCAGTTCGCAGCGCTGCAATTGCTGCAAGACCAGACACCCACAGCGATCATTCTGATCTCGGCGCTGGCGGTGAACCTGCGAATGGCGATGTATTCCGCCTCGCTGACGCCGTTTCTGGGGGCGGCCCCGTTATGGCAGAGGATCTTTGCGGCCTATCTGACAGTCGATCAGTCTTATGCCTGTTCGATCATTCAATTCGAGAAAGAGCCAAGGATGACCGTGCCCCAGCGCATGGCCTATTTCGTTGGTTCGGTTTCTCCGATTACGCCGCTTTGGATTTTGGCCACCTATCTGGGCGCGGTGTTGGGGACACGAATTCCCGAAAGCTGGGCGCTGGACTTCGCCTTGCCGATCACCTTTCTGGCGATGATTGGCCCGATGATGCGAACTTTGCCCCACGTGGTGGCCGCGCTGGTTGCCATTGTCGTATCGCTGATAACGGTGGGTATTCCATACAATCTGGGCCTTTTGATCGCCGGGTGCGCCGGAATG
Organism: Ruegeria sp. ABF4_144; assembly: GCF_056160045.1. Taxonomy (NCBI): domain Bacteria; kingdom Pseudomonadati; phylum Pseudomonadota; class Alphaproteobacteria; order Rhodobacterales; family Roseobacteraceae; genus Ruegeria; species Ruegeria sp. ABF4_144. The sequence continues at coordinate 181,113 of NZ_JBSWWK010000001.1, read as the reverse complement.
ATCGCAGGTGCGCAAGCTGAACTGGTCGCAGAACGCAGAAAGGCCAGGACATGACACAACCTGATCCCATTACAATCTGGACCATCATCATCGGGTTGGCCGTGGGCAGTTATGCCCTTCGATTTGTCTTCATCGGCCTGGTCGGCGACCGCCCGATGCCACCCTGGCTGCTGCGCCACTTGCGCTATACCGCAGTGGCCATCCTGCCAGCGCTGATCGCACCACTGGTAGTCTGGCCTACAGCGACCGGAGGGCAGCCGGATGCACCTCGCATGGGAGCGGCAGCGGTCGCTTTGGTTGTCGGGCTGATCACCAAAAACGTGCTGGCCGCTATTTTCTCTGGTGCTGGTACGCTCTACGGGTTGCTCTACCTACTGGGGTAATGCGGCTTCCTGCTGGTTCAGAACCGCGTTGTTTGCCGCCAAACCTTTTTGCAGATCGGCATCGTCGTCTTCACGGTACTCCGTGGTGACAACGCCCGGCAACGCGCCGAATTGCTCGGACAGTTTGACCGGGTAAAACGTGGTACTGATCTGCTCGAAACCCGGAACCTGCTGCAACAGCTGAGAGGTCGAGTTCGCGCAGTACGCACTGGACACCGGCCCCATCTGTTTGGCCAGCTGCAGGGCGACTTCTGCCTGTTGCGGGGTGACTTCAATGGTTTGGATTCGCGCAAAATGGGTCTCACGCGCATGGCTGCTGCGATAGGCGCGTTCAACATTCGGGGTGATGCCGTACAGCACGTCATTCTTGATCGGCACCACGTCGGCCCGGAACGAACCCGCAGGGTCAAATATCACTCGCTCACTACCGCTGATCATCAACGAAGTATGCGCACCCGAACCGGTCCGGGTGTTGATCATAGTGTACAATGTCAGCGTCGAAGGCCCGGGATCACGGTATGACCGCGCCACAACTTCCGACTGATCGGCCTGTGGGCGCTGCGAGCCGGTGCAGCCTGCGACGGTCACTGCCAGCAGGCAGGCAAGCAAAATCCTGATCACGGTGAACCCCGTTTTGGATTAAGCGGCAAAGACCGCCAGGAACAGGCAGAGGAAGGCGATGGCAACCACACACCATGTGGTGGCTTTGACAAAGCCGTTGAAGGTTTTTTCCTGGACGGTGATGTCCATCTCGCCGTGCTTGTATTCAGCCATTGTTCAGAGATTCCCAGTTCGCGTGTTTAAGATGTTGGATAATCGAAAATCCGAGGCCTGTCACCACGTCATTCGGGCGCAGGCAGGAATACTGAACAGCCCGGAAACCCGAACCCCCAGCGCCACGGCAGGCCGGAACAGGGACCGCCGCCCAACCGCACCGCTGCGTGCATCGCTTCGGCGGTCACAGAGTGCGCCGTGCGAATCTGGTCGGGCGTCATGTCATACCGGTCCGCATAGGTGTCGGCATTGTCGATTCCGTGCTGTTTGACACAGGCCCGCAGCGCATCATCCGCGAAAAGGCGCGCGTCATAGCTGTCCCCGGCCTGCGTGGCCCCGCCTGCATTGTGATAGGCCCGGTCATGGGTCACGCAGCAGTATTCCCATGGGGGGTGTTCTTCGTAAAGCGCGCGGAATTTGGGAAAGGTTTCGGCCACAAAACGCCAACTGGCCGACAAACCGCCGGAGCAACCATCGGTCTCGAAGGGTGTCGGTTCCGCATCCCCGCGCTGTGAGATCAGGGCGCGATGGGCGGGCAGTTCAATATTGCGCATGAAATCCTGCGCCGCGGCAGGGGTCGCCATCAGCGCGAGGACCACGCCCAGATTACGGGCTTTCATCGCGCATCGCCTGCGTGTCGACGGACATGCCGAAGGTGGTCGCCAGCCACAGCAGCAACCGCTCGGCCGGGCCCATTTCGGCGCGCACCCGCAACACCTCATTGGCCATTGCCGGGCGGTCGGTGATCAACCCGTCTACTCCCATCGAGGCCATGGCCGACATCTGCAGCGGATCGTTCACCGTCCAGACATAGATATCCTTGCCTGCATCGTGGACCGAACGCACCAGCCCCGGCGTCGCCATCGCGGCGTTGACCGCTATGAAATCACCTTCCAGTCCGGTCAGGTCGCCCACGGCCGTGGCGGCCAGAACCCCGGCCCGCCAGTCGGGGCGCAGCTTCTTCATCTTTTGCACCGCCGGGTATTTCAGCGACATGGTGGCGATGTCATCCTGCATATCCAGCTCTTCGACAATCGCCGCCACGCGGTTTTCCAGATCAACGTCATGACCGTAGTACTTCAGCTCGATGATGACCTTGGACCTACCCTTCGCCGCCTCCAGCACCTCGCGCAGGGTCGGGGTGCGTTCGTCGGCATATTCGGGGCCGAACCAGCTGCCGATATCGATCTGGGCGATATCCTCCATCGTGGCATCCCAAACCTTCAGGTTCACCCCCGCCAGCTTCATGAAATCACTGTCATGAGCGACGATGACCACGTCATCCGCCGATTCCTGCACATCGATTTCGACCCAATCCGCCCCGTCCTCGATTGCCTTCAGCACCGAGGCCATGGTGTTTTCAGGCCGAAGTGCAGCAGCACCCCGATGGCCAATCACCTCGGCCCGATCCGGAGCCTGTACGCGTTCCAGCAAGTGCTGCCCAAACCACAGCCCAATCAGAACGGCCACTGCCGCAGCACCCAAAACGGCGAACAATGGGATACGTAAGCTGCCGGGTTCAGGATGCGGTGGTTCTTCGGTCCTGATCTCGAAAAACCCGTCCAGCAGAACCGCCAGAGCGCCCAAAGCCGTGGCGGCCAGAACGAGGCCAGCCAAAGACCAGATGCCCGCCACCAGCAGGCTGTAGATCAATGCCAGCCGCAAGTGACTGGAACCTTGCAGCGGTACAATTGCAAACAGCAACCCCGCCACCCAGGCGATCAGGCCCGCAATGATCAGGCGCAAGATCAGCCAGATCGCCAATTCGATCTTGAGGCGACCGCGCTTGCCCTCCATCCGGGTGGCGCTGATGTTGAAGGCATGGGCGGGGTGAACGCCCTCGAACAGGACCAGATGCAAGCCCAGCGCCCAAGCCGACAGGCGACGGATCAGAACCCAAGCCATGACCAGAACCACCGCCCCGATCAACGCCACAGCAATCCAGAAGGATGGCGGGTGAAAGGTCAGGTAGTAGTTGATGTCATATTCGGTCAGCGTCCACCACGCGATCAGGGCCGAAACAGCTGCAAACGGCAGGATCAGAAGCAGGACCCGCAGCACGAAACGCACCGCAAAGCCGAACAGCGCCGGAAGGCGCGACAGGATCAGACCAAGGGCAGAACTGCCCGCCCGCCACGGATCGGATTCGCCCATCCGCAGCGATCCGGCCATGACCGAGAACACAAACACCTCGGCCAGCAGAAACAGGCTGAGTACGGTGATCGCCGCGACAAAACCCACCGGTGACAGGATAAAGGCGGCGATTGCCTGATCGGTCAGCGCTGTCTGGTTCGACAGCGACACTGCCAGATTGACGGTGATCGCCACGCCCGGCGCGATCAGGGCAACCAGCAGCAGGCGCACCGCGATATAGATTGGCACAAAGACGCGGCGGCGCGCCCACGCGCCATTGTAGGCGCTTGTAACGGCTGAAAAATCGGACACGCGGCACTCCCTTGAATAGTGCACTCATTCAAGGCTGCGCAGACATGAATTGCAAGTCAGGCGGTCAGCTTTCTTCCAGATCCTTTGCCAGCCGGAAACCGATGCGGTTGGCGGGCTTGTCCTCGACCGATTTCGGCAAGGCGCGCAACATCACGTTCAGCTGGCTGACATGCTGTACCAGTTGTGTACGTGCGCCACTGCCATCGGAACCGTAGAAAGTGATGATATCGGGATCAAAATAGCCCATACCTTCGATCCGCATCACACCGGCGTCGCCGCCGGTAAAGCCCATGGCGACTTCCTGATCGCCGGTCAGCGTCTTTTCGAAATTCTGGATATAAAGGATCAACCGTTCATAAGCCCATTGCGCCGGACTTTTGGTCTGAACCGGTTTTTGCAGCGGTTCGGGCAGGTTCTTGGCTGCGGACTCAGCGTTGGGGTTGGCGTGGAACTCATAACATCTGGGCAAAGCCGCCGCTTCTGCTGCCTCGGCCGATGTTTCGATCTGGTCCTGCATGACTTTACCCTTTGCGCTGAAACTCCCACGCCCCGTCCGCGCGACGCTTCCGGGTCACAGTTCCAATGTGGTAAAGATGGTTCAGATGTGCAACCGCCTCGACCAGCGCAAGCCCATATTCGCCCTCGCCAATCTGACGTTTGAACAGGGGGGTAAAACACTCGGCGGCGGTTTTAGGCGTATCCAGATAATCCTGCAGACGATCCAGCGCGCCGTGATGGTTGTCGATCAACTGCTTCATCCGCAACGGCAGGCCGGTGAAGGGCAGCTTGTGCCCACCCAACGCCAGATGATCAGGTCGCGCCAGCCCTTGCAATCGCTCGCAGGCCTCAAGCCACTCGGCCACCGGATCGGCCATCGGCTCGGTCACATAAACACCCAGATTGGGGCTGATTGAGCTAAGGATCTGATCGCCGGTGATCACCAGATTGTCATCGCGGCTCCAGAACGTGGCGTGTTCGGGCGCGTGGCCATTGCCCATATGCACGTCCCAGTCGCGCCCACCCATGCGGATCACGCTGCCTTGTTTGATGCGGGTAAAGCCCAGCGGCATCGGATAGACCGTATCGCAGAAATTGAACGGACGTTCGGTCATGCGTTTGGCCAGAATATCGGCGTCCATCCCGGCGCTGCGATAATAGTCCAGCGTCTCTTGCGGCCAGGTTTCCTGTACATCCAGCTGCAGCATCCGCGAAAACAGCCAAGCAGTGCGAGTTGTGATCAGTTCGGCACCATGCTCGGATTGAAACCAGCCCGCATTGCCGACGTGATCGGGGTGGTGATGCGTGACCACTACGCGAGTCACCGGTTTGTCACCCAGCGGCCCGGCCATGAGCGTTTCCCATACCCGGCGCGTCTTGTTCGACGAAATGCCGGTGTCAATTACCGTCCAGCCATCGCCGTCATCCAGCGCGTAGACGTTGACGTGGTCCAGCGCCATGGGCAGCGGCAGGCGCATCCACAGCACACCTTCGGCAACCTCAATGGCCTCACCCGGTGCCGGAGGCTCGGGCCAAGGGTATCGGATCGCCAAAGGAGTTTCTCCGTCCATTATACCGCCAGTTCCTCGGCGCTGAGGGCATAAAGGTCCCCGGCCCCGTTCTGAGCCTGCGCCAGCAGACCAGCATATTCAGGCAGCAGCGCGTTGATGTAATACCGCGCCAGCTTAAAGCGCGCGCCGTTGGGTTCGGCCAATGCGGCCTTGAGGTGGTAATGCGCGCCAAGAACCCGGGCAAAAGCATGCAGATAGGGCACGGCACCGGCAAAGCGGGTGTTCATGTCGGACTGCGCCACGATCCATTCGGTGGTTTCGCGCAGGCTTTCGGTGGCCTCCCAGACGGGGCCGGCCAGATCCGGCATGGTGGCGCGGGCCTCTTCGGCGTGATCCTCGATCTCATCCAGCAGGCGCGAGGCCGCCTCGCCGCCGTCCATCATCTTTCGCGCCACAAGGTCCATGGCCTGAATGCCGTTGGTGCCCTCATAGATCGCGGTGACGCGGACATCACGGTAATACTGGGCCGCACCGGTTTCTTCGATAAAGCCCATGCCGCCGTGTACCTGAACGCCGGTTTCGGACACGCGCATCCCGGTCTCGGTCCCGAAGGCCTTGCAGATCGGGGTCAGCAGCGCGGCACGTGCGCTCCATTCCGCATCACCGGTGGCGTTGCCCATGTCGATGGCAGCTGCGTTGGCCAGCATGATCGCACGCGCAGCAAAGGTATCGGCCCGCATGCTCATCAGCATCCGGCGTACGTCGGCGTGATCGATGATTGTGCCCGAGGGCGTTTTGCCCTGCTTGCGCTCCAGCGCATAAGCCAGCGCGTGCTGGTAGGCGCCTTCGGCAGCCCCAATGCCCTGACCGCCAACACCCAGACGGGCGTTGTTCATCATGGTGAACATCGCGGCCATACCGCCATGTTCCTTGCCCACAAGCCAGCCTTTGGCGCCGTCATACTGCATCACGCAGGTCGGCGAGCCGTGCAGACCCATCTTGTGTTCGACTGAAACCACTTTCAGGTCATTTGCCACGCCGGGATTGCCGTTGTCGTCGGGCAGGTATTTCGGCACCAAAAACAGGGAAATCCCCTTGGTCCCCGGTACACCTTCGGGCAAACGCGCCAGCACGAGATGGCAGACATTCTCGGTAAAGTCGTTGTCGCCCCACGAGATGAAAATCTTCTGCCCGGTCACAGAATAGGTGCCATCGCCATTGGCTTCGGCCTTCGAGGACAACGCCCCCACATCCGACCCGGCCTGTGCCTCGGTCAGGTTCATGGTTCCCGCCCATTCGCCCGACATCATCTTGGGCAGGTACAGCGCTTTCAATTCGTCGCTGGCGTGATGCTCCAGCGCCTCGATCTGACCCTGCGTCATTAACGGGGCCAGTTGTAGCGACAGGCAGGCGGCCGACATCATCTCGTTCACCGCCGTGGTCAGGGTCATCGGCAGGCCCATACCGCCATATTCGGGATCACCGCTCATCCCGATCCAACCGCCTTCGGCAATTGCCCTCCAGCCGTCGGCATAACCGGGCGAGGTCCGCAGCACGCCGTTCTCCAGCCGTGCTGGCTCCAGATCGCCGGGAAGTTGCAGCGGGGCCATCACTTCTTCGCACATTTTGCCAGCCTCGGTCAGGATCGCACCAACGACATCTTCGCTAGCCTCCGAGAACTTCTCGGTCGCAGTAACCTGATCGAACCCGACCACATGTCGGAACAGCAGTTCATAGTCGGAAATTGGCGCGCGGTATGGCATGAGTTCCCTCGGGGCTAACTGTATGGTTTTTCGCGGGTGGGGTTGGAAATTGCAATGCCCACCTTTATGCATCCTTGATCACTTCGATTACCTAGCCAGCCAAGTGGTACAAGCAATCAAAACGCGGCGTCACCAGATATGATCCCTAACGGCACATTGGATTTATCCGCCGATCCCGGCGGAATTGCGCAGGCGGCGGACTTGCTACGGCAGGGCCTGTTGGTCGCCTTCGCCACCGAGACCGTCTATGGGCTGGGTGGCGATGCCCGCAATGGCGAGGCCGTGGCCAGCATCTATGCCGCCAAGGGGCGGCCCAGCTTCAACCCGCTGATCGCGCATGTGGCCTCGGTCGAGGCGGCGCAACGCTACGTCGAGTGGTCCGACCGGGCCGAGGCTCTAGCTGAGGCCTTCTGGCCCGGCCCGCTGACGATGGTGCTACCGCTGCGTGACGGGCACGGGATTTCTCCGCTGGTCACGGCAGGGCTGGAGACGTTAGCGGTGCGGGTACCCGCCCATACCACGGCCCGCGAATTGCTGACCGCCTTTGACGGGCCGGTCGCGGCCCCGTCGGCCAACCCTTCGGGCCAGATCAGCCCCACAACTGCCGAACACGTGCGCGCCGGGCTAGACGGGCGCATCGCGGCCATTCTGGATGACGGCCCGTGCGGTGTCGGGCTCGAATCCACTATCGTAGGCCTAGCCGGAGAACCCTCTCTGCTGCGCCCGGGCGGCGTGGCGCTGGAGCAGGTTGAATCCGTGCTTGGCACCGAACTACACATACATCAGGCCGGTGATCTGCTGACCGCGCCGGGACAGTTGCAATCGCATTATGCCCCGGACGCACCGGTGCGATTAAACGCTGAGAACGCGCAGGGGGATGAGGTTTTGCTGGGCTTTGGCGCGATCGACTGCGATCTGAACCTGTCGGAAAAAGGCAGTCTGACTGAAGCTGCGGCAAACCTGTTTTCGGCCCTGCATACACTGAACGCCACGGGCCGCCCGATTGCGGTGTCTCCGATCCCGGTTCAGGGATTGGGCGCAGCTATCAACGACCGCCTGCGCCGCGCCGCAGCGCCGCGCGACAGCTAATCAGGCGCGCCCGGCGCTGGCCGACAGGGTCAACGGGTCCACACCCAGCGTTGCCAGTGCGGCCTCCCATTTTTCATCGTCGGGCACGTCGAACACCAGTTTTTGGGTCGCGTCGGTCGTCAGCCAGCCATTCATAGCGATCTCATCCTCCAACTGGCCGGGACCCCAGCCGGAATAGCCCAGCGCCAGTGTCGAGTTCAAAGGCCCACGACCCGAGGCCAGATCCTCGAGCACATCCAGCGTCGCGGTCATGCTGAAATCGTCCGAGATCTGCATCGAATGCAGATTGGCCTCGTAATCCGAGCTGTGCAGGACAAAGCCACGCGACATCTCGACCGGGCCACCGAAATGGACCAGACGTTCGCCCACGATCGGGATTCGGCAGGCGATATTCAGTTGCTCCAGTAAGGTTTTTATCCGCAGATCCGAGGGTTTGTTGATGATCAGACCCATCGCCCCGTCATCACCATGGCTGCATATATAAACCACCGAATGATCGAAGCGCGGATCACCCATGCCAGGCATCGCAATCAACAGTTTTCCGGTCAGGTCCATGGATTTACATCTCTTGCTTCGTCCCCCTTCAACAATGGCCCCGGCACATGGGGATTGGCAAGGGATGAGGCCACATTTCGCCAGATTTCATACGGGTGACCGGAACGTGACTTGGAATCCCGGCCCAGACCGCGCATTTATGGGGTATGAAGCGTTATCTAATGTCGACCGCGGTCGCCCTGACCGCCTGTTTTGCTGTGACTGCCTCGGTGCAGGCACAGAATTTGGACGGGGTTGTGCAACTGGATGTGCTGGATGGCGGGCGTACCGCCAATGGCACCTATATGGGCGCGTTGCGGCTGACGCTGAAGGACGGCTGGAAAACCTATTGGCGCGCGCCCGGAGATGCCGGTATCCCACCGCAATTCGACTGGAATGGCTCGCAGAACGTCGGTGATGTGTCGATCACATGGCCCGCACCCGAAGTGTTCGTGCAGAACGGTCTGCAATCCATCGGATATGCCGATCAACTGGTGCTGCCAGTAGAAATCACGCCCAAGAACCCCGCCAAACCCGTGCGGCTGCGCGGCGACATGGATCTGGGCGTCTGCAAGGATGTCTGCATCCCCGAGCGGCTGGACTTCGACCATACTCTGAACGCCGACGCCGGTCGCAATCCGGCCATCGCCGCCGCGCTGGCCCAGCGCCCCTATTCCGCGAAAGAGGCGCGCGTAAGTGCTGCGAGTTGCCATCTAACCCCGACCTCGGACGGAATGCAGATCGAGGCGCGCGTGAAAATGCCACCGGCCGGCGGGCGCGAGGTTGCCGTGATCGAACCTGGGAACCCGGCGCTTTGGGCCTCGCAGCCGGAAACCACGCGGCAGGGCGATACTCTGGTCGCTACATCCGAGGTGATCAGCGCTACGGGCGGGCCTTTCGCGCTGAACCGGTCCGAGATCAGGATCACGGTTCTGGGGGACGACCACGCCGTCGACATTAGGGGCTGCAGCGCGGGCTGATTGATGCAGAAAACCCCAAAGATCGGCGCGCTGGCTGTTGTTGTGCATGGCTCAAATGTGCTGCTGGTACAACGCAGCAAGCAGCCGGACGCAGGGCTGTGGGGGTTTCCCGGTGGCCATGTGGAATGGGGTGAAACTGTCATGCAGGCGGCGCAGCGCGAGTTGCGCGAGGAAACCTCGGTCATTGCCGAACCCCTGCACTATCTCGATAATCTGGACCTGTTGCGCCATGACGCGCATGGCGCGGTGCAGTCGCACTACCTGTTGGTCGGGGTCTCCTGTCAGTACCGCGCAGGCTCGCCACTGGCCGGGGATGACGCGCTGGACGCCCGCTGGTTTCCGATTGATCAGATCCGCCGAGGCGATCTGCCGATGAGCGACCGCGTCATCGACCTGCTGGAAACAGCCCTGCGCCGCGTCTAAACCGCCCGCCCTCTGAGCCGCACATAAAGCAGGCCGGACAGCACAATACTCAGCACAAGGATCGGCACGGCCCCGGCGAGGAACGCCCCCAGCCCCATTTGCAAGGCCGCAACGCCCCCTTCACCCGGATAGAGCCCCGACAACAAACCGACAGGGGAGCCAGAAAGCGCGGGCCAAACCATCGTCACGCCGAACCAGAAAAGCAGCGCCAGACCGGTGACTGTTACCGAGCCCTGCACCACCCGATCCGGTGCCCGCAGTGCGCGGCGCATTGCGGTCATTGGGCGTGACAGGTCATTCAAAATAGCCAGCAATGCAGGCACCAGCAGCAACACCAGCAACATCCCGAAGCCCAGCCCGTAAACCAGCGTGATCACCGAGGGCTTGAGGAACTGCGCCTGTTGCGAACCCTCATACAGCAGCGGTGTCAGCCCCAGAACCGTGGTCAGCGTCGTAAGCATCACGGGCCTGAGCCGATCCGCCGTGCCTTCGACAATTGACGGCACCAGCCCTCGATCCTGCTGATAGGCATCGATGGTTGTCACCAGAACAATCGAGTCATTGATGATGATACCTGTCATCCCCAACAGGCCGATCACTGTGAACATGCTCAGCGGTACATCCCAGATGTAGTGCCCCCAGATCGCGCCCACCAATCCAAACGGGATGATCGCCATCACCACTACAGGCCGGGTCCAGCTCGCAAAGACCCAGGCCAGCACCAGATAGATTCCAGTCAGACACAGGATCAGGCCGGTGCGCGCCTCGGTCAGGAATTCATCCTCTTGCTCGCTCAGGCCCGCCATCTGCCATTCGACCTGCCGTTTGGCGGCGATATCGGGCAGGATCTCTTCGCTCAGCGCGCGAGCGATTTCTGTCGCGCGGGCGGGGTCATCCTCGGAAATGTCGCCGATCACCGAAATCACCCGCAGGCCGTTTTCCCGCCGCACGGATGAAAAGCCTGACTTACGTTCGACCGAGACGATATCGGCCAGTGGCACGTAGATCCCGTCCGGCGTGCGCATCAGCGTGCGCTCCAGGAAATCGGCGGTCAGCTCGCCCTCGGGCAGCTCCACGCGAATCTCGGCGCTGCGCGGGCCGTCTGGGAAGGTCGCGGCCTCGATCCCGTTAAGTCGGTCGCGCAAGACGCGGCCCAGTGTCTCCATACGGAAACCCAGCGCTTGCCCTTTGGCCGTCAGGTCCAGAATGAAGTCTTCCTTGTCATAGGCCAAATTGTCCTCTAGCGCTGACACTTCGGGGTATTTCGACAACTCGGCCTGCAAATCCTCGGAGGCAGCTTTGAGCGTGTTTACATCGGCGCCATAGAACTGCACGTCAATGGCATCACCGCCCGGCCCCGAACGCCAGCCACGGAAGGTCAGCAGTTCCACCTTGGGATGGCGCGGGACAAAATCCTGCAACTCTCCCACAAACTCAAAGCTGGAATAGGGGCGCAGGTCCGAGTCGATCAGTTCGATCGAAATCCCGCCCAGCAGGTTCTGGTCCTTGCCATCGGCAGCGCTCAGGTTGAACCACCCGGCATTGCCGCCGACCTCAGCCAGAATATAGTCGATCGGATTGCGCCCGTGGCGTTCCTCGTAGATCTGGCCCAGTTCCTCGGTGGCCCGCTGCAACTGGTGCATCATTTCCAGCGTATCTTCGCGGGTGGCCCCTTCAACCATGATGAAATTGCCGGTGACCGAGCCGCGCTCGGGCGCGTTGAAGAACCGCCAGTTCACATCGCCTTTGATAAACAGGGCAATCTGGCTGGCCAGAATCACCACCATCACCGCCACAACCACATAACGCGCCCAGACAACCCAGGCGATCAGCGGACGGAACAGATGATCGCGCACCCAGCGAAAGCCGCGATTGACCACGCGGTTCGGCCAGTCATACCAGTGTTGCTTGGCTGAATGCGCAATCGCATGGGCCATGTGGTTTGGCAGGATCAGGAAACATTCGATTAGCGAGGCGATCAGCACCGCGATGACGGTGAAGGGGATGTCGTAGATCAACTCTCCGAACCGGCCACCGATTGCGGTCAGGCCGAAAAAGGCAATCACCGTGGTCAGGGTTGCGGCAAAGACCGGCATCGCCATGCGCCGCGCGGCGCGTTCGGCGGCCACCATGGGGGCCTCGCCCAGCCTTCGGGCGCGGAAATCGGCGTGTTCACCCACAACAATGGCGTCATCCACCACGATACCCAGAGTGATGATCAGCCCAAACAGCGAGATCATGTTGATCGACAACCCGCCGATATACATGAACGCAATCGCCGCAGACATCGCCACAGGGATACCTGCTGCGACCCAGAACGCGATGCGCGCGTTCAGGAACAGAAACAGCAGACAGACTACAAGGCCCAGACCCACCAGCCCGTTATCGACCAGAATATCCAGGCGTTCGGTGATGGCCTGCGCCCTGGTACGGATCAGCTCGATGGTTACGCCTTCGGGCAGACTGGCCTGCAGCTCGGCCACCACATCCTCGACTGTGTGCTGAATCTTGATGGCATCGCCCAGATTGGACCGGTCCACACGCACCGACATTGCCGGATTCTCTCCGACAAAATAGCTGCGAATGCGATTGACCCCTTCAACCCGAATATCTGCCACATCGCCCACATAGAGCTTGGAGCCGTCGGCAAAGTTGCGCAGCGCGATGCCTTCGATCTCTTCAGGGGTGCGCTTTTCAGTGCCGGTGCGGATGCGCGCATTAGCGCCCGTGACATCGCCCGCCGGGTTGGCCATCGCTTCGGCCGCAATAGCCTGCGCGACTTCGGATAGGGTGATGTCATTGGCAATCAGTTGCGCTGTTGGAACTTCGACCACCACGCGCGGCGCGGCAATGCCCCGGATCGTGGTGCGGGTCACACCAACCGCAAACAGGCGGTTGATCAGTTCATCGGTGAATTTTGCCAGTTGGTCCGGATCGACCGGGCCGGTCACCACTACATCCGTGACCCGATCGCGCCACGCCCCACGCCGGATCGAGGGCTCTTCGGCATCGTCAGGCAGGTTGGTCACACCATCCACGGCGGTCCGAACCTCGTCCACGGCGCGCGACATGTCCCAGTTGGGCTCAAACTCCAACCGGATATTGGCCCGCCCCTCGCGCGAGGTTGAGGTCGTGCTGGCCACCCCTTCGACCGCCAGCAGGGCCGGTTCAAGCAGTTGAACGATGCCGTTGTCGACATCCTCAGGGCCGGCGCCTTCCCAGTCGATATTGACGTCGACACGTTCAAGGATCACGTCAGGAAAAAACTGCGCCCGCATTGCCGGGATCGCCGCCGCGCCCAGAACCAGCATGACCAGCAACAGCAGATTGGCGACCGTCCTGTGGCGAGTGAAGTAGCTGAGGATACCGCCCGCCGCGCCGGGGATCTCGCGCATCATAGCGTCTAGCCCCCTGCCCGGGTCTCAATGCTGCGTACCAGTGAGGCGGGAACCTTGGGCGCGCTGAGCTGGCTCAGGGCGCTGGCCTTGGCCTCGTTGGTCATCTGATCGCTGGCCTCGACCTGCGCGACAAGCTGGGCCCGTTGTTGGTCGGACAGTTCGACCATGCCCGGATCAGCCCCGGCATTGGCTTCGTCCCGCAGCGGGCGCACACGCACCCCGCCGCCCAGCAGTGGCGTGCGGCCAATCACGACTTCGCGCCCGATCAAACCTTGCCCGCGCAGCAGCACCTCATCGCCCTGACGGCGGATCAGCTGCACCGGCAGCGCCTCAAGCCGGTCATCAGGGCCCAGCACCAGTACCGTGCCCGCCGCGTCCAGAACCGACGATGGCAGGCGCACCACGTTATCCAGCGGTTGTTCCTCGACCGTTACGGTGACGAAATCGCCGGGTTTGAACCCCGGAGCATCGTCCAGCCGTGCATAGATCAGCCGCCCGGTCTGCCCTTCGCCCGCCGAACCACTGTCGCGGCTGATGCGGCCATGGGCCATCAGATCGGTGCCCGTCACCTCAAGCGATACGGTGACCGGCGCGTTGATCAGATCACCCTCAGCGTCCAGCAGACGCACGAACTGCGCGGTCGAGACGCGAAACGCCACTTCAAGCGCGGTGGGATCAACCAGTTCGGCCAGCTTTTCATTGGCAGACACCAGCCGCCCTTCAACCAAGGTGACATCGGTCAGCGTTCCGGCAAATCGCGCACGGACGGTCATGTCATCCAGATCGCGCTCAGCGGCCTCAAGCGCGATACGGGCGCGGGCCAGCAAGGTGGTTGCCTGATCAACCCGCGATTCCGCCTGTGCCAGCGAAATGCGGCGCGCCAGAACCGATTGCTGGGCGGCGGCCTCGGCCAATTCAGCCTCTTCCACGGCGGCAGGAGTTCCGACCCCGCGGCCCTGCAGGTCTTTCTGGCGTTGCAAGGCCCGCCCGCGCAGATCCGCCTGCGCCTCGGCCGAGTTCAACTCGTCCTGCGCCAGCAGCAACGAGCGTTCGGCGTCACGTTCCTCGAATTGCGCGTCCAGCAGGTCGGATTTGGCGCGATCCAGTGCCGATTGCGCGTCAGCGGGGTCCAACTCCACTAGAACCTCACCTGCGGTGACAACGCCGCCATCCTCGAAATCCTCGGCCAGAGACACCACACGCCCGCCCAGCGCGGCGCGCAGTTCCAGACGGCGGCGGCTTTGCACCTCGCCAAAGGCCTCAAGATTCGGGGTTACGGTCTCCAACTCCGCCGGGCGCACGCTGACGGCAAAAATGCGTTCGCGTGCTTCTGGCGGTTCGCTGTCGCGGTTCAGCGCGTCCTGCACCGCGCCGGTGATCAGCTGCGCCGCGACAAACAGCAAGGCCAGCGTCAGAAACGCCAGAAAGACACCAACAAGGCTTTGCCTCAAAAATCGCATCAATCACTTACCCCGGTCGCATCAGGCTGCCACGTGCAAAAGGTAGCCGGGCAAAGAAAAATGCCAAGCCACAAAGCGGTTACGAACAGTTAAACGTGCGACCAGTTTACTTCCGTCGCAGATGTTCGTCCAATCTGGGCATTATTTCTACGAAATTGCAGGGGCGATGGCGGTAATCGAACTGTTTTTCCAAAATCCCGTCCCACGCGTCCTTGCAGGCACCCGGACTGCCGGGCAGCGCGAACAGGTAAGTACCGCCCGCTACGCCGCCGGTGGCGCGGGATTGCACCGCGGATGTGCCGATCTTTTCCATTGAAATGATGGTAAAAACGGTGCCGAACGCCTCAATCTCTTTTTCATAGACGTCGCGATGCGCCTCAACCGTTACGTCGCGGCCGGTCAGGCCGGTGCCGCCAGTCGAGATCACGACGTCAATCTCGGGATCGCCAACCCAAAGCCGCAGTTGGGCGGCGATCTCGCCCCGCTCATCCCGGATGATCTTGCGGTCGGCCACCGAATGGCCCGCGCGCTCGATCCGGTCGACCAGCGTCTGGCCTGAACGGTCTTCATCCAGCGAGCGTGTGTCCGAGACGGTCAGTACAGCGATCCGAACCGGAATGAACTCTTTGTTTTCATCAATGCGCGACATTTGGCGTCAGGCCCTTTCCATGATGGCAAGCCGGACGGCAAGGGCGGTGAAAATCCCCCCGGTCACCCAGCCCATGATACGAGAGGCGCGCGGGTTCGAGATCAGGACCTTGCCCGCGCCACCAGCAAAAATACCCACCAACCCGTTCACGACAAACCCGCCCAGTGCAATGATCGCACCGAAGATCAGGAATTGAAGCAGGATCGGACCTGTGGCGGGGTTCACGAATTGCGGGATGAAAGCCAGCACAAACAGGATCACCTTGGGATTGGTAAGGTTCACCACCATCCCGTCGCGAAACGCATGGACTGTGGGTTTCGCGGGCGCATCGGCAGACACGGCCCCATACCGTATGGCACCCCATGCCAGATACATCAGGTAGGCCACGCCCATCCAGCGGATCACGTCAAACAACCAAGGCATCGTCGCCACAGCAGCCCCCAGGCCAAGCCCGGCCACCAGCACGTGAACCATCGCTCCGACCGAAATCCCGGCACTTGCGGCGATTGCCGGTTTGGCTCCGGACCGCAGACCCTGACCAAAACAGAACATCATATCGGCGCCGGGGGTGAAATTCAGCGCCAGGGCTGCCGGGATGAACGCCAGCAGAGTGACCGTTTCTATCATTCGGTGACCTCAAACCAGTTTGCCGTGGGGCCAAGATTGGCGATATGCGTGCGGCCGAGTGTGCCGCGATAGCCCCAGCTGTCATGGATATGGCCGCACAGCGCATATTGCGGCTGCAACCGTTCCACCGCGTCGCGCACGGCGACCGAACCGACGGCGTCGCCCATCGACGTAACATCGCCATAGCCCTTGGGCGGAGAATGCGCGATCAGAATGTCGGCGCCGTCACAACGGTCCAGCAACTCGGCGGCCTCGGCTTCGGTCAGGTCGCAAGACCAGTCGCCAAAGGGTGTAACCGGCACGCCATACCCGAGCCCAAACAGGCGCAACCCGTCCAGGGTCATGCCGGTGCCGTGCAGTACATGGCCACCTTCGGGCACGGCATCAACCAGTTCCTGAGCGCTTTCCGCATTGCCGGGCACCATGACGAAGGGCGCCGTGATGCCGGACAGCATCGCCATCGCCTCTTCCAGCCCCTGCCGCATGTTGCAGAAATCTCCGGCACCGATCACCAAATCAGCCTCGGCGCTGGCAGCCACGACCTCGGCCGCGCGGTTGCGAGCCATATGCAGGTCGGAAAAGGCCAGGACGCGCATCACTTGCCCTCCAGCTTCGCCTTGAGTTCAAGCAAATCGGCCCAGGCGTGGCGCTTCATCTGCGGTTGGCGCAGCAGGTAGGCCGGGTGGAACATCGGGATGACCGGCAGGTTCAGCGCCTGATCCCATTGCCCGCGCAGCCGGGTGATGCCGCGTTTGCCCAGTACCGCCTGACAGCTGATATTGCCCATGATCACCAGAACCTCGGGCTTGGCCAGCGCCACATGGCGTTCAAGGAACGGCTTCATCATCCCTATCTCTTCGGGTTTGGGGTCGCGATTCTGCGGCGGCCGCCATGGCAGAACATTAGTGATGTAGGCATTTTCGCCGCGATCCAGATCAATCGCCGCCAGCATCCGATCCAGCAATTGCCCGGCACGGCCTACGAATGGTTTGCCCTCGCGGTCCTCCTCGCGGCCCGGAGCCTCACCAATGATCATCACCCGCGCGCCTGGCGTGCCGTCTGCAAACACCAGCTGCCGGGCACCGCGTTTCAGCTCGCAGTGGTCGAACCCGTCCATCGCCGCCCGCAATTGGTCCAACGATCCGGCCCTTTGGGCGGCGGCTTTTGCCACCGCGACGGGGTCTACCTTTTTCGGCTTTTCAGGCGCGGCCTGAACAGCTGCGGGTTTCTTAGCCTTGGGCGCGGTGTCGGGCAGCGCGTACCGGTCAACCGGCGCATCGCCGATTGCTTCCGTTGCGCCCAGTTCGATCTGCCAGTCCAGCAGTGCCCGCGCAGTATGATAGTCCAAAGCCGATTCCATACCCCTCAATCTAACCAGCTTTTGATCGAGGGAAAGCGAATAGGCCTTGATCGGGCGGTCCGTCGCACCGACCATTGCGGCATTCATGTTGGTTCTTGTGCGATTCCTTTTGATTTCCCTGCTGCTGATCCCGCTCAGCGGCCCCTCCTTTGCGCAGCTTTTCGACCGCAACGGCCAGTGCCGCCCCGGCCAGTTCCAATGCGGCACCCGCTGCTGTTCCGGCGGCCAAAGATGCAGCTTTGATGGCCATTGCATACCGCTTGGCGGCACCTATTGCGGCGGCGGGCGCACCTGCGGACCGTTCGAACGCTGCGTGGCCGGGGGCACCCGCTGCGCCCCTGCAGGGGCCAACAAATGCACCTCGCGGCTTGATTGTCCGGGCGGGACATTCTGCAACGCGCGCGGCGAATGCGAACGCACCTCACCCGATTTTGACCCGAACACCGCCATCGAAGGGCTGCCCAGCCTATGCGATGACGGCCAATCCTGCGCGGCGGGCACATCCTGTCTGCCGGGTGGCGGATGTACACGCCCCGGCTGGTTTTTGTGCGAGGAAACCGACTCGCAATGCCGGCCCGGCTTCAAGTGTTCCGAGCATCAGGGCTGCGTTCCGGTCAAGGCCGTCGATTGCGGCTATGGCAAGTGGTGCAAACCCGGTGAACAGTGTTTGCCCGAAGGCGGATGCGAGAAACTGCCCGAAGGATCTGATCCTTAGGTTGCCCTCACGCGCGGGGCTTTCTATAAGCGGCTCGATTGTCAGACAGGAGCCCGCCCATGCGTTTCGCCCATCGTCACCTTCTTGGCATCGAGCATCTGTCGCAGTCCGATATTACCGCCATCCTTGATCTGGCCGAGAAATATGTCGACATGAATCGCCAGTCGACCAAGCATTCAGACGTGCTGTCGGGGCTGACGCAGATCAACATGTTCTTTGAAAACTCGACCCGCACACAAGCCAGCTTCGAACTGGCAGGCAAGCGTCTGGGCGCGGATGTGATGAACATGGCGATGCAGGCCAGCTCGATCAAAAAGGGAGAGACCCTGATCGACACGGCGATGACGCTGAACGCGATGCACCCTGATCTGCTAGTAGTACGGCACCCGCATTCCGGCGCGGTCGATCTGCTGGCGCAAAAAGTGAACTGCGCCGTGCTGAACGCAGGTGACGGGCGGCACGAACACCCGACGCAGGCGCTGTTGGACGCTCTGACCATTCGCCGCGCCAAGGGCCGCCTGCATCGACTGAACATCGCCATTTGCGGTGACGTCGCGCATTCCCGCGTGGCCCGGTCGAACCTGATCCTGCTGGGTAAGATGGAAAACCGCATTCGCCTGATTGGCCCGCCGACGCTGGTGCCGGGCCAATTCGCCGACTTCGGCGCAGAGATCTATGACGACATGAACGAAGGGCTGAAAGACGTAGACGTCGTCATGATGCTGCGCCTTCAGAAAGAGCGGATGGATGGCGGCTTTATCCCCTCGGAACGCGAATACTATCACCGCTATGGGCTGGATGCAGCAAAGCTGGCGCTGGCGAAGCCCGACGCCATCGTCATGCATCCCGGCCCGATGAATCGCGGCGTCGAGATTGATGGCACGCTGGCCGACGACATCAACCGATCGGTCATTCAGGAACAGGTCGAAATGGGCGTGGCCGTCCGCATGGCCGCGATGGAGCTGCTGGCCCGCAACCTGCGAGATGCCGCATGAGTGATCTGACTGTCGCCCCCCATGAACGCGGCGTGATCCGCCTGTTCACGCTGGACATGCGCCCAGAAGAGGCGAAGTTCCTGCGCGAACCGGGCGCGGCCGATCAGGTCTTGGGAGTTGCGGGGCTGGATACGGATCAGATCGACGTCTTTCCGGTCTCGGACCTCGAAGATCTTGGGCTTTATGGCTATCTGAACGAGGGCTGTGGCGTTTCCGCCGATCAACTGGATCGAGCCACGCTGGACGCCATCGAAGGCTGGGTCATGGTCGTCCGCAGCGCAGCCTTTGGCGACCATGCAGCGACGCTGAAGCCGGACCCGAGGCTGCATCTGGCCGGTCTTTATACAGAAGAGGCCACCAACTGGACCGGCGGTCCGATTGAAACCGAAAGCGCCAAGCCGTTTTCGGCGCCACAAACCGCGCCGCAGGATGAAAGGCCTCGCCGCATCGGGTCGGCTCTGCTGGCGGTGGTGATCCTCTTGGCAATCGGAGGTGCCCTGTGGCTGATCCTGTAACCTTCGCCCCCGACAAAAGTGCCTATATCCGCACCAACGCATGGCTGGCCGCCTTTGCGATGGCCGCCGCGATGATCATCCTCTGGCTGATCGGCAACCCCTATCCCTGGACCGGCGCGCCGGCTGGCCTTGCCGCCATAGGCATTCGCGCGTGGTATCTGGCCTCAGAGGAACTGGTCACCTCGTGGGAGATGACCGACACCACCCTCACCGGCCCCGGCCCGCGCAAGGTGGCACTGAACCAAATCCAAGCCGTTAACATCATGGGCAGCTTTGTCCAGATCGTCACAAAGGGCGGCGACAAGCACCTGATCAAATACCAGGCCGACCCGGCCGCCACCAAAGCCGCAATCGAAAGGGCGATGGCATGAGCAACCTGATCTTTACCAACGCCCGCCTGATCGATCCCGAGGCCGGGACGGACAGCCTCGGCTGGCTGCAGGTGGCCGAAGGCCGGATTACCGCGCGCGGTGAAGGCGACGCTCCAACACTGGACGCACAAGTCATCGACTGCAACGGTCACTGTCTGGCCCCCGGTATCGTCGATATTGGCGTTAAGGTTTGTGAGCCGGGCGAGCGCCACAAAGAAAGCTACAAGTCCGCCGGTCTGGCCGCCGCCGCTGGCGGGGTGACCACCATCGTCACCCGCCCCGACACGATGCCTGCCGTCGACACACCGGAAACGCTGGAATTCGCCACCCGGCGCGCACAGGCGGATGCGCCAGTAAACGTGCTGCCCATGGCCGCACTGACCAAGAACCGCGAAGGGCGCGAGATGACCGAGATCGGCTTTCTACAGGATGCCGGGGCCGTCGCCTTCACCGATTGCGACCACGTCATCGCCAACACCAAAGTGTTTTCCCGCGCTCTGACATACGCTCGATCCTGCGGCGCACTGGTCATCGCGCACCCGCAAGAGCCCGGCCTCAGCAACGGGGCAGCGGCCACCAGCGGCAAGTTTGCCGCCCTGCGCGGCCTGCCTGCGGTGTCACCTATGGCCGAACGGATGGGACTGGACCGCGATATCGCCCTGCTGGAAATGACTGGCGCCGCGTACCACGCCGACCAGATCACCACCGCCCGCGCCTTGCCCGCGCTGGAGCGCGCCAAGCGCAACGGGCTGGACATCACCGCCGGAACCTCGATCCACCACCTGACGTTGAACGAGCTGGACGTGGCCGACTATCGCACCTTCTTCAAGGTCAAACCGCCGCTGCGGTCCGAAGACGACCGGCAGGCGGTGATCGACGCAGTACGGTCCGGGCTGATCGACATCATCAGCTCGATGCACACGCCGCAGGACGAGGAAAGCAAACGCCTGCCGTTTGAAGAGGCGGCCTCGGGCGCGGTGGCGCTGGAAACGCTGCTGCCTGCGGCGCTGCGGCTGTATCACTCGGACCAGCTGGACTTGCCCACCCTGTTCCGCGCCATGGCGCTGAACCCTGCAAAACGGCTGGGGCTGGACGCAGGCCGTCTGGCCGAGGGCGCGCCCGCAGATCTGGTGCTGTTCGACCCGGATGTGCCCTTTGTGCTTGACCGGTTTTCATTAAAATCGAAATCGCAGAACACCCCGTTTGACGGCCAGCGGATGCAGGGTAAGGTCACCGCAACTTATGTAGCAGGCCAAGAAGTTTACCGGAGATCCTGATGCCCCTACTCGACAGCACGATGACCCAGCTTATCCTCTGGGCCGCGATTGGGTATCTGATGGGGTCGATCCCGTTCGGCATGATCATTGCCAAGGTCATGGGGCTGGGCAATCTGCGCAATATCGGATCGGGCAATATCGGGGCGACCAATGTCTTGCGCACAGGCAACAAGGCCGCCGCCGCGCTGACGCTGGTTTTTGATGCCGCCAAGGGGGCGGTCGCCGTATTGCTGGCCCGCGCACTGGCCGGAGAGGACGCCGCCCAGATCGCCGCCCTGACCGCGTTTCTGGGCCATTGTTTCCCGGTTTGGTTGGGGTTCAAGGGCGGCAAAGGCGTGGCCACCTTTCTGGGCCTATGGCTGGCGCTGGACTGGCGCGTGGGCGTGGCTTGCTGTCTGAGCTGGCTGGTCGCTGCTGCAATCTGGCGGATTTCCTCGCTGGGCGCACTGGTCGCTGCGGCAACATCGACTCTCTGGGTGTTGCTGCTGACGGATGGGTCGACCTTTTTCCTGGGCATCATCCTTACCCTGCTGATCTATTGGCGCCACAGCGCAAACCTGGCGCGGATCAGGGCCGGGACCGAACCCAAAATCGGCCAGTCTTGATCGCCCCCGACGCGTTTCTGTCTGCATTTTTCGCCATCCCCCTCGGCTCGTCCACCGGGCAGAGCGCGGGCAGGCGGTATATCGTTAGCCGGTCGGAGCTGGCCGGTGGCAAATCGCACAAACTGATCGCGCACGAACTGGGTGGCGGCGACTATGTCAGTCTGAACCTCTATCTGACTGACAGCAGCGGCGCGCTGCTGCGTCCGTGCGAGATGCCCGCCGAAAAGGTCATCACCTTCGTGGCTGCATTCAAACCCGACGCCTGAGGCGGAAATGCGCGAATTTGAACAGCGCCCCTTCACCCTCGCACATTCACGATTGATTGTTTTGAACGTGATGACGCGATTGCCCACTTCGTTTGCGTGACGGCCAATTATCGGTCGCACGGACAAAAATCCCAAGGGGCGTCCTGGCGTAATTTCAGCGCCGCCGGACCGCCTATTTCACGAAAGGTGAAAACAATGAACAAGATCAAATCCATCATTGGCGGCGTTGCGCTGTCCGTTGCAATTGCAAGCTCGGCCCTCGCCGCTGGCGTTGAACTGAACGCAAGCTCGACCGGTCTGGCGCTGCAGGGTTACGACCCGGTTGCCTACTTCACCGATGGCGAGCCGACCAAGGGTGATTACCGCATCACCACGCTGCACAACGATGCACTGTACCGCTTTGCCAATGAAGAAAACAAAGCCGCGTTCGAAGAGAACCCCGAAGCCTACCTGCCGGCATACGGTGGTTACTGCGCCTTTGGTGCCGCGATGGGCTTCAAATTCGACGGCGACCCGAACTACTGGAAAATCGTTGACAACAAGCTGTACCTGAACCTGTCGCAGGACATTCAGGAACGCTGGGAAGGCGACATCCCAGGCTTTATCGACCAGGCCAGCACCAACTGGGAAACCATTGCCGACAAAACTCCGGCAGAACTGCAGCAATAAACTGCTGACGGAATTACCCAGATCGGCGGCGGATCACTCTGCCGCCGATTGTCATTTGAAACAGGCTTTTTACAGACCTACATTTAATGGAAAGGACGTGCCCGGTTTCAACGGGCCGGTTACGCCACAAAGATCCAATCGTGGCGTAGCTTGTTGGGTCGGAATGTTTGAACAAACTGTGATCCGGTCGTGAAACCGGAGCGTAGTGATCATTACAAACAAAAAGGCAGCGCGGGTTTGCTGCAGGCCATTTCCGACGAAAGGACACAACATGAAAGGTAAGTTTCTTCTCGCCTCAGTGATCGCGGCTTTCTCCGCAAGCGCGGCAGCGGCGCAATCCTCGGGCAACTGGACCGGCTTTTATGGCGGTTTGCAGTTGGGCTATGCCGATATCGACACGAATGTGTCGGGCGTGGAAGGCGACGGTGTGATCGGTGGTATTATCCTTGGCTACGATTACGACCTGAGCGATTGGGTCGTCGGCCTTGGGTTCGACTATGATTGGACCGGTATCGAAGTGACCTCGGGCGTCGAGGTTGAGGACGTCTGGCGCATCAAGGCACGCGCCGGCTACAAGGTGACATCCACCGGATTGCTGTACGGTATCGGCGGGTTTGCCGAAGCCGGAACAGACAATCTGGGCAGCGAAGATGGTTGGTTCATCGGGGCTGGCTATGAACAGATCGTTGCCCCTAACATCAGCGTCGGCGGCGAAATCCTGTATCACGAGTTCGACAATTTCGACCGCACCGGCATCGACGTAGACGCGACTACCGTGCAGGTCCGCGCGGCTTATCGGTTCTGATCGGACGACAGGTCATTCTTGCACCCGGCCCGCGTGGGCCGGGTTTTGCATTTCAGGGTTCCAGAACCGTACTGCCTGTGGTCTGGCGCGCTTCAAGTGCACGGTGGGCGTCAGCCACCTGATCCAGCGGGAAACGCTGATCGATGTGGATTTTTACTTCTCCACCCTCGACCTTGCCGAACAGGCGCCGGGCCATCGCCTGACAGACTGTGTGGTCGGAAATATGGGTAAACAGAGTTGGCCGCGTCACCTTGAGCGAACCCTTCTTTGCCAACACTCCGATATCCATCAACGGCACAGGTCCCGACGCATTGCCGAATGAGATCATCATTCCCAAAGGCTTCAGGCTGTCCAACGAACCGTTGAACGTATCCGCCCCGATCGAGTCCATCACCACATCCACGCCCTTGCCACCGGTGATCTCGGCTACGCGGTCGGCAAAATTCTCTTTGCGGTAGTTGATGCAATGGGCGGCTCCGTTGAACTGCGCCAGGCTGCATTTTTCATCTGTCCCGGCGGTG
The DNA here is from genome assembly GCF_056160045.1 of Ruegeria sp. ABF4_144. Taxonomy (NCBI): domain Bacteria; kingdom Pseudomonadati; phylum Pseudomonadota; class Alphaproteobacteria; order Rhodobacterales; family Roseobacteraceae; genus Ruegeria; species Ruegeria sp. ABF4_144. Next base: position 156,981 of record NZ_JBSWWK010000001.1, on the reverse strand, counting down.
CCGATCAAGGTGATCCCCTCGGACTTGGCCCATTGGCAGGCGATCAAACCCACCCCCCCGGCCGCCGCGTGAAACAGCACGGTATCGCCACGTTTCAGCGGCGTGGTGCGGTGAAACAGGTATTCGACCGTCATCCCCTTGAGCATCATCGCTGCCGCCGCATCAAAGGAAATCCCGTCAGGCAAAGGGCAGACCTGCGCTGCAGGCATCACTCGCGCATCGGCATAAGCGCCCGAGGGCGCAGCGGCATAGGCGGCGCGCTGGCCGGGTACCAGATGGGTCACACCTTCGCCGACGGCCTCAATCACCCCGGCGGCCTCCATGCCCAAAGCGTGCGGCAGCTCCATCGGGTACAGCCCTGTGCGTTGATAAACGTCTATGAAATTCAGCCCGCAAGCGTGATGGCGGATGCGCACCTCTCCGGGGCCGGGATCACCCACGAGGCGGTCTTCAATCTTCAGAACTTCGGGGCCGCCGTGTTCGTGAATGACGACGGTTCTTGCCGTTTGCTGCATTCTGACCTCCTGTTACTTCAACCCAAGCTAACACGCCTGAAAATAAGGGCAATCGGCACGATTCTGCGCCACGCAACCACAACGCGAAAAAATGTGCTATACTGGGGATCAGGCGTTGCCGGCTGGTCCGGCCACGGGCAACCGATGCCGGATCCACCCTGCTGCGCAGCTACGCATAGGGAGGGGATGACGATGGCCAAGACGATTGGAAATCCGATCAGCTGGACCGCCCAGCATATCGGGGCGACTAGCGATCATATTGCAGAAAGCGTTAACCGTATCGGCAGCGCAGATACACGGCATTTGCCAAAGGTCCAGACTTTGACAATGCAGGATCTGCGCGCCTGTTTGCGGGCAGGCTATAACGATTTTCTGGAAACACGGGCCGATGCCATATTCATCGTGCTGATTTACCCCATCGCAGGATTACTGATGTTCGGGTTAGGCCTGAACCGCAACATGGTGCCGCTACTGGCACCGCTGATTCTGGGGTTCGCCCTTATTGGCCCGATTGCCGCCGTGGGCTTGTATGAAATAAGCCGCAAGCGCGAACAGGGGGGCGAGGTGCACTGGCTGGACGCCTTCGGGGTGTTCCAGTCGCCATCCTTCGGCGCAATCCTAATGCTGGGCTTTTATCTCGTCATGTGGTTGCTGATCTGGTTGATGGTCGCACAGAGCATCTATGTCCACACGCTCGGCCCTGACCTGCCCACATCGCTGGGAGCGTTTATGGCACAGGTTTTCACCACCGGAGCGGGCTGGACGATGATCATCTTTGGAAACGCGGTCGGGTTCCTGTTTGCCCTTGTTGCACTGGCGATCAGCGTGGTCAGCTTTCCGCTGCTGCTGGATCGCAAGGTGGGGCTGCCGGTGGCTGTTGTAACCTCGGTCCGGGTGCTGCGGCACAATCCCGGCGTGATTCTGGCATGGGGGTTCATAGTTGCTGCCCTGTTGGTCCTTGGCGCGATCCCGATGATGCTGGGGTTGATTGTGGTGATGCCGGTTCTGGGCCACGCCACATGGCATCTGTATCGCCGCGCAGTGGCCTGACGGGTGGTGCGCGGGACAGGCCCGCGCAGCCCTGTTACCCCGCGACTTTCAGAACGATCTTGCCGATATGGCCCGAGCTTTCCATCCGTGCATGCGCCGCTGAGGCCTCGGCCAGATCGAATTCGCTGTCCATGACGGGGGCAACCTTCCCGGCCTCCAACAATGGCCAGACCGCTTCGCGCAGTTCCTGAGCGATCTTCGCCTTGGCCAGATCGCTTTGCGGCCGCAGAGTGCTGCCGGTAAGGGTCAGGCGTTTGACCATCATCAACGCGAAGTTCAGTTCAACCTTCGGGCCCTGCAGAAAGGCAATCTGCACCAGACGACCATCCTCGGCCAGCGTTTTGACGTTGCGGGGGATGTAATCCCCGCCCACCATGTCAAGGATCAGGTTCGCGCCGCCTTCCGCCCGCATGGCACCGACGAAATCCTCATCGCGATAATTGATCGCCCGCTCGGCACCCAGTTTGACGCAAGCCTCGCATTTCTCATCTGATCCGGCAGTGGCAAAGACCCGGGCGCCAAACGCATTAGCCAGTTGGATCGCCGTGGTGCCAATACCGCTGGACCCGCCATGGACCAAAAACCGCTCACCAGCTTTCAGCCCACCGCGCATGAAGACGTTGGACCAAACGGTAAAAAAGGTTTCGGGCAGGCACGCAGCCTCTTTCATGCTCATGCCCTTGGGGACCGGCAAACAATGCGCGGCAGGGGTAGCGACGTATTCGGCATATCCACCACCGGGCAGCAACGCGCAAACCTGATCACCAACCGAAAGCCCTTCGACCCCTGTGCCCACGGCGATCACTTCGCCCGAGGCCTCAAGTCCCGGAAGATCGCTGGCGCCCGGAGGCGGGTCGTATGCCCCAGCCCGCTGCAACGCATCGGGGCGATTCACCCCTGCATACGCAACTTTAAGGACCACCTGGCCGTTTTGCGGCTCGGGCACCGGGCGTTCGGTCTGTTGCAGAACATCCGGGCCGCCGGGCTGCGAGATTTCTACGGCGCGCATCGTCTGGGTCATGGGCAAATCCTCCTTTGCCCAATGCCTAGCAGGCAAAATCAGGAAGGCCCAGACGCTTACTTGCGGGGGTTTAGCATCCCGGGCAGATCGGCACGCATTTTCATCGGCGGCTTCACCTGACTGGCGAACCAGTTCGGCACCGCAAGGAACGGCTTAAACAGCGGGTTGCTATTCACCTGTGCTTTGAGCTTTTCGAACTGCATGACGTTGTCGATACGACGGTCCAGAAACGCCCATGTTTTCTCGTGATCGGGCGAATCATCCCCCAGCCAGAACAAAAGGGTCGAGGAATACACCCCCGACAGCGTCGCGCGTTTGGTGTACCAGTTCACATCGTCCGAGGTATCGCCCAGCGTATCCCAGATCAGATCACAGGTCTGCCAAAGGGCCTTGGCCCCGTCCGCCGCATGTGTCGGAAGGGAAAACAGCGTCATACCCCGACGCACCAGTTCCTTGTCCGGTACGGCCTCAAGCCGGAACCGGACACCGGCCGCCACGCGGTCGCGGAATTTCATCTCACTCAGGTCAGTAGATTTCAGGCGCTCCACCATGGCCGCATCGCCCCGCGCATGAAACGCCAGTGCCAGATCGACCGCCCCCCTAGGGCAGATTGCACGCGCCAGACCGTCATCCAGATCGCAATCGGTGATCGCGGCGCGAAAGCTGGCCTCGGACCAGCCATCAAACGGCACATGGATCAGAATGGCATCCAAAAGCTGTTGTTTTGCATCTTCATAGGTGACAGTCATGGCGGTTCTCCGGTTCTCGGGGCCAGTACTAGACAAGATAGACCGGCTTTGCTATACGGCCAACTCCTGCAATTTCCTTGCAACTCTATCTAGAAAGGTGGTGACAACCACATGCAGGTTAGTGTTCGCGACAATAACGTCGATCAGGCGCTTCGTGCCCTGAAGAAAAAGCTGCAGCGCGAAGGCGTGTTCCGTGAAATGAAGCTGAAGCAACATTTCGAGAAACCGTCCGAGAAAAAAGCGCGCGAGAAAGCTGAAGCGATCCGCCGTGCCCGTAAACTGGCACGCAAGAAAGCCCAGCGCGAAGGTCTGCTCTAAGCACCTGACGCTCGTCCAGCTTTGGATGACACTATTTGACGACCCCCGAGGCCCCGCCCGGGGGTTTGTCGTTTCAGACACCGGTTGTATTTCGCCGAATCGGTACCGCGTTAAGCGACAAGCTGCCAGATTTGACCCAGCAACATTTTGCCCGGCATGTTGCAGCGCAGCGAATCTCTAACAGGCAGCACGCCCCTGCCGGATTTCGCCTGAATCACTGCCTCCTCTGTCCGTCCGTTTGGTGCCGCTTGTAACTGGCCCCGTCGAAACAGACGACCACTCAAACCGGAGGCTACCATGTCGACTGCAAGTACTTTCGAGCAACAAATGCTGGCGCTGATCAACCAAGAGCGCACATCCCGCGGATTGGAACCGCTACAACTGGAAACCCGTCTGAACGATTCATCCGAGGATCACAGCGCCTGGATGCTGAACGCGGACACATTCAGCCATACCGGATCGGGCGGCTCAACCGCGACCCAACGTATGCAGGCAGCTGGTTTCGACCTGTCCGGCAACTGGCGCACCGGGGAAAACATCGCCTGGCAATCGGAACGGGGCGCCCCCGGTATCAGCGATGATGTTCAGCAGCTTCACCAAAGCCTGATGAACAGCCCGGGACACCGCGCAAACATCCTGAACCCGGATTTCCGGTATATCGGCATTGGCATCGAAACCGGCGATATGCAGGGTTACGACGCCGTTATGGTGACGCAGAACTTTGCGACAACAGACGCTGAGGTGATGTTGGATTCCGGTGGGAACACCACTCCACCTGCCCCCACTACTCCTGCACCAACACCGCCGGCACCTGCACCTGAAACCCCTGTAGCGGAAACACCGGACACTGAGACCCCTGCTCCGACAACTCCGGAAACGCCTGCACCGACACCTGTCGCAGAAACTCCGGATACCGACACCCCTGCAACGCCGGAACCGGAATCCCCTGCACCAACGCCCGTCGCTGAAACACCGGTGCCCGACACCCCCGCAACGCCGGAACCGGAAGCGCCTGCTCCAACGCCCGTCGCGGAAACGCCAGTGACAGACACACCCGCGACACCGGAACCGGAAACGCCAGCCCCGACGCCCGTTGCGGAAACACCAGTGACCGATAACCCAGCAACTCCGGATGCCGAAGTACCTGCTCCGACACCTGTCGCGGAAACGCCCGACGTCGAACAACCCAGCAATGGTTGCTTTGACATCGAGAGCTTCTTTGCCGAAATCGAAGCGTTCGTTAACTCTCAGTTGGCGCAGCTTGAACAGTTCGACTGGAACACAAATCAAACGAACCAAACTATGTCTGAAACGGATGACTTCATGCTGAGCTGGGGCATGGGGAACGAGCTGCCACCCGAACCCGAAACGTCACCGGAAATGGGCGCGAATCTGCAGAACGATTTGTGGAACATGTTCTCCGTCGATGACGGCTGCATGATGGACTTCGTCTAAACTTGATACCGAGTGGTGGGGCGCCTTCGGGCGCCTCAACTTTACGTGCAGGTTAATCTGCGCGAGATTCCGCACAAATGGGACAGAACCGGCGGTAACAAATTGCTCAGCAGGCAGAAGTGTCCGGTTTGTGACCTTATCCTGCCAAAGTCTCGCCATTAATGTCCCGCCAAAATAACGCGATCCACTGGAGGCAGAATTATGGCAATCGCTAGCAATCTAGAACGGCAAATGCTTGCGTTGATAAACCAGGAACGGACAAGCCGCGGACTTCAGCCTCTGCAGCTTGAACAACGGCTGAATGACTCGGCTGAAGATCACAGCGAATGGATGCTGCAAACAAACACGTTCAGCCACACGGGTCAGGGCAACTCCAGCGCAACCCAACGGATGAGAGATGCGGGTTTCAATTTTTCGGGCAGTTGGGCATCAGGTGAGAACATCGCCTGGCAGTCTGAACGTGGACCGAACGGCGCCAGTGACGATGTCGTGCAGCTTCACCAAAGTCTGATGAACAGCCCCGGCCACCGAGCAAATATCCTCAACCCCGACTTCCGGTATATCGGGCTGGGCGTCGAGGAAGGTAACTTCAACGGTTGGGATGCCGTGATTGTTACCCAGAACTTTGCCGCGACATCCGCACCGGTTGTATTGGACAACGGTAGCCCCGCACCTGCGCCTGCCCCTGCACCCGCGCCTGTAGAGCCGGGACCTGATTATGTGAATGCTGGCACTGTCGGCGATGACGGGGACGACTGGTTCGCCCTGAACCTCGACCAGGCCGGCGCGCTGGAAGGGCGCGGCGGCAACGACACGCTTACCGGTGCAAACGGCGGCGACTTCCTTCACGGCGGTACGGGCAATGACACGGTGATCGGATATGGCGGCAATGACGTCCTGATCGGCGGTCAGGGAACTGACTTGCTCAGAGGTGGTGACGGAAACGACTTTATCCAGGGCAGCCGGGGCAACGACAGGCTGCATGGTGGCAACGGCAATGACATAATGTTGGGTGGCACCGAGGACGACCGGATCCAATCGGGCAACGGCAACGACGTCCTGAGGGGCGAACGTGGTGAGGATGACCTCTTTGGCGGCGCTGGAAATGACATTCTGTTTGGCGGCCGCGATAACGACAACCTGACCGGCGGGTCCGGTTCAGACCTGTTCGTCTTCACCACCGGGACGGACACAGTATTGGACTTCACCAGCGAAGACTATATCGACCTCCGCGGACCGACCTCAATCACGAATTACAACGACCTGATGAACAATCACGTCTCGCAATCCGGCAGCGATGTTGTAATCGACGACGGCAACGGCAACAGCCTTATCCTTGCGAATACGCAGGTGTCAGACTTGGCGCAGGAATACTTCCTGTTCTGATTTTTTGAACAGCGATATGTGAGAACGCCCCCGGTTTTCGGGGGCGTTTTTTTGTGATCAGTAAATCTTAGGCACGTGCAACTCATCCGGCAGAATCCGGCGTTCGTATTCCGGGTTATAGCGCCTGTCCGGCAGGTTGACCTTTTCCTGTGGCACATCCGTATAGGGGATCTTGGTCAACAGATGTTCGATACAGTTCAGGCGTTCGCGTTTCTTGTCATTGCCTTCGACAATGTACCACGGCGCTTCGGGGATGTTGGTTCGGAACAGCATGTCTTCCTTGGCCTTGGTATAGGCCTCCCAGCGGATGCGGGACTCCAGATCCATCGGCGACAGTTTCCACTGTTTCATCGGGTCGTGGATACGCATGAGGAATCGCAACTGCTGCTCCTCGTCAGTGATCGAGAACCAGTACTTCAGCAGAATGATCCCGGACCGCACCAGCATCCGTTCGAATTCGGGAACGTCCTGAAAGAATTGTTCAACCTGATCGTCGCTGGCAAAGCCCATGACCCGCTCGACCCCGGCGCGGTTGTACCACGAGCGGTCGAACAGAACGATTTCACCCGCCGCAGGCAGGTGTGGAACGTAGCGCTGGAAATACCACTGGCTTTGTTCACGACGGCTGGGCGCAGGCAGCGCAACCACGCGGGCCACACGTGGGTTCAGGCGCTGGGTGATGCGTTTGATCACACCCCCTTTGCCCGCACTGTCGCGACCTTCGAACAGGATGCACACCTTGGCACCAGTATGTTGCACCCAATCCTGAACTCTGATCAGCTCAGCCTGCAATCGCAGCAGGTTTCGGAAATAGACTTTGCGATCCAGCATGTCCGGGTGCTGATCTTTGTAGATCTTACGGACTTCCATCGAGAGCATGGGCTCGCTGAACTCAATCTCGAAATCTTCGTCCAGCGTGTCTTCCAACTCGGCTTCCAGCCAGTCTTTGGGGGCATCATTGTTTTCGTAAGCCAAGGTTACATCCTTATCGTCTATCGGGTCCGGACCGTACAGGGCGCGTGTAACCGCCTGATGTCATCAGAGAAATTGATGAAACCCTCGCCAATTATGCGCTGCGGACGCTGATACATGCAACGCAGGCGGGCGTTCGGCCTTCCCCTATTTGAACGCGCAAGCGTTAGGATACAAGCGTCAGAATTGACGCATTGCCAACGGGTTGGTGTAAAGCTGCCGTTTCCACCCTTGCCACGGGCCACAATCCAACGGCAAAAATGGCCCGTCAAAGCATGAGACCACCGTGGCGCATTTTCTGTCCCTTCTGCCCGTTATTTGGCCCTGGTTCATCCTGATTGCCGCGCAAACGAGCGTCGCGTCAGGCTGGCAGAGGCTGGGCCTGACCCTTCTGGCCATGCTTGGCTGCATCACACTGGCGCTTGGGCTGGTCACACCGCTGGCGGTTGGGATTGCAGGCCTTGGGTTGCTGGGGGCCGCAGGACTGCGACACCTGTCCGGGCCGATGGCGCTGGCGGGGCATCTCGCGTTCATTGTGTGGTGCCTTGCGCTTGGGGCGCATCTGGTTCCCGGGTTTCACAACCTGCTGGTTCTGGATCAGTTGCAGGCCGGATCAGACAGCACCTCCTTCACCATGTATCTGAATCTGGACAAGCCGCTGGTATTGTTTGCCGTCCTACTGGTGTGGCCCGGCATGATCCAAAACGCAAAGCCGACCAATACTGCACCGCTGCTGGCCGGCCTGCTTCTGCTACCCGGGTTATTCATTTTGGGACTTGCCACAGGCACGGTCCGACCCGAGATCGGCCTGCCCTATTGGTGGGTGGTTTTCGCCTTATCGAACCTGTTTTTGACCTGCCTGACGGAAGAGGCTTTTTTCCGCGGCTACCTGCAGTCGGCATTCACCTCAAAGTTCGGGGCGATCGTTGGGATCGCAGCCAGCAGCCTGTTATTCGGCCTGGTCCATGCGGGCGGAGGTCCGGCGCTGGTGGTGTTTGCATCACTCCTAGGGGCAGCCTGCGGGTTGGGTTACTATGCCACTGGGCGGCTTTGGGTCCCGGTTCTGATGCATTTCAGTTTCAACGCCCTGCATCTGGCCCTGTTCACCTATCCAGGTCCAGTGTGAACGTCACACCGGCAGTGCGGTGGTCTTGAACACCGTTCGCAACGCGAATGAGCTTTGCATCTGCGCCACACCAGGCAGGCGTGACAGATACTGGCGGTGAATGCGGGCAAAATCCTCGGTGTTTTCGGCAACGACCTTCAGGATGTAATCCGCAGTGCCCGCCATCAAATGGCACTCCAACACGTCAGGAATACGGGCCACGGCTTTTTCGAACGCATCCAAAAGCTCTTCGGCCTGCCCTTGCAAAGTGATCTCGACGAAGACCGTTGTTGGCACATTCATCTTGCGCGCATCCAGTAGTGCCACGTAGTTGCGAATAAAGCCATCCGCTTCCAGTCGCTGTACCCGACGGTGGCAGGCTGACGGCGACAGATTCACCTGCTCGGACAATTCGGCATTCGACATACGACCGTCCCGCTGAAGGGCAGCCAAAATCTTTTTATCGGTCGTATCCAGGCTCATCGACGCAAATCCATTGCAAGTTTTAGCTAAGATACCGGATAATCTCCTGAACAAAACCCCAATAGCGGGCAGAGTTTCACAGAAATTGCGCTCAAAAATGCCCATTATTTAAGCAGTTTATGAATGGAGGAGCAAAATGAAGATCGGTTGCCCCAAGGAAATCAAACCCCAGGAATTCCGCGTCGGCATGACGCCCAACGCCGCGCAAGAGGCCGTCGCGCGTGGCCACGAGGTTCTGATCGAAACCGGTGCCGGGATTGGTGCTGGCTTTGACAACGATGCCTATATCGCCGCTGGCGCTCGCATCATTGATACCGCCGAAGAGGTATTCGCCACCGCCGACATGATCGTCAAAGTCAAGGAACCGCAGGCGGTTGAACGCAAGATGCTACGCGAAGGCCAGTTGCTGTTTACCTATCTGCATCTGGCACCGGACCCGGATCAGACCCATGACCTGCTGGAATCGGGTTGCACAGCTATCGCATACGAGACCGTAACCGACTCAAGCGGCGGCCTGCCCCTGCTGGCCCCGATGTCCGAAGTCGCAGGTCGTCTGGCACCTCAGGTCGGATCTTGGACTCTGCAAAAGGCCAATGGTGGTCGTGGCGTTCTGATGGGCGGTGTTCCCGGTGTTGGCCCGGCCAAGGTGGTCGTGATCGGTGGCGGTGTTGTCGGCACCCATGCGGCTCAGGTTGCGGCGGGCATGGGCGCGGATGTCACCGTGCTCGACCGGTCGCTGCCACGCCTGCGCTATCTGGACGATGTGTTCGGTCGCCAGTTCAAGAACCAGTACTCGACCGCTGGTGCGACCGCCGAACTGATTCAGGATGCGGATATGGTCATCGGTGCGGTGCTGATCCCTGGTGCCGCAGCACCCAAGCTGATCAGCCGCGATCAATTGTCGACCATGAAACCCGGGGCAGTTCTGGTGGATGTAGCCATCGATCAGGGCGGCTGCTTTGAAACCTCCAAAGCCACCACCCACGCCGATCCGATCTATGAGGTCGATGGCGTCATGCACTATTGCGTGGCCAACATGCCGGGCGCTGTCGCACGTACATCCACCATCGCATTGGGCAACGCGACGATGCCGTTCATGTTGTCCCTGGCCGATAAGGGCTGGAAGCAAGCGTGTCTGGATGACGAGCATCTGCTGGCCGGACTGAACGTCCACGCAGGGCAACTGACCTACTATGCCGTCGGCAAGGCCTTGGGGATCGATGTCGTGTCCCCCAACGTGGTGATCAAGTCCTGAGGCACTTCCGCCGCTGAAAGCGCCCTCTGACGAGAGCGTTTGCAGCGTTGAGCCGGGCGCCGCACCTGCAGAGCGGCGTAGTGGCGTGAAGTGCAACCATTCCCACAAACAAAGTGGCGCCGCGCAATTCGCGCGGCGCCTAGCCCAACTGGAGGATGGCGTTTCAATGCCCGATCGACGGGCGGGAGGCTTACGCCTCTTTGTGGATCTCCACCGAATGCGGATACGGGATCGACACACCTTTGGCGTCGAACGCCTCTTTAACCGCTTTGGTAATCTCGAACTTCACGTCCCAGTAATCCGCCGCAGCACACCACAGGCGCGCGGTCAGATCGACTGAGCTGTCGCCCAGATTGGTCACCCGTACCCAGGGCTCTGGGTCGCTGTGAATCCGCTCATCCGCCTTGGCAACGTCCAGAATGATCTGCATCGCCTCATCCGCGTTGTCGCCATAATCGATGCCGAACACCAGATCGACGCGGCGTGTATCATGTGCCGAGTAGTTGGTGATGATTGATCCCCAGCTTTGACCGTTGGGCACGATGATTTGCACGTTATCCGGCGTCACCAGTTCTGTGGTGAACAGGTTCAAATCCTTCACCGTGCCAGCCGTACCGCCAATATCTACATATTGGCCCAGCTTGTAGGGACGGAAAACGACCAGCATGACACCGGCCGCCAGATCGCTGAGTGTGCCCTGCAGCGCCAGACCAATGGCCAGCGATGCAGCACCCAGAATGGCGACGATACTGGTGGCTTCGATCCCGAAAATTCCCAGGACGGCGACCAGAACCATCGCAAGGATGACCCATTTGACCAAGCTGGCTACAAAATTGCCCAGCGTCGGATCGATCTGTGGGGTCGCGTTGATCCGACGGCGCACCATCCCGCCAATTGCTCCGGCTACGATCCACCCCAGGATCAGAACGATCAGTGCCTTGACCGCATTCATGATCAGCGGTGCATACGCATTCACCTGTGTTACGACCTCATCCACGCGTCTCTCCTTTCCACAACAAGAAACCCGCGTCTTTCGCGCGGGATTTTCCGAAGTCTTAGCGAAAATAGCGTTTGGGTCTAGGTGCCAGTTTCCACGGTTTTCCCCGTTATGGGCGAAGGACACCTTCCGAAGGGCCAGATCAACGAGACTGTTTCTGGCCGAACTGGCCGACCAAAGACTGTGTTTTACGCCTCTCAGCCCGGCAGTTTCCCGGTCAGCACGTAACGCAGAACCTCAACCACCTGCGAGGGTTCTTCCGCCACCGCAAGCGCCGCGGCGTCGACCTCTTTCAGCGCGTGCTGGTGATCTGGGCCGTGCAGCACGATCAGAGATTTGCCCAGCGCCGCCGCATAACCTGCATCGAAGGCCGCGTTCCACTGTTTGTACTTCTCGCCAAACCGGACGACGACCACATCGGCATCCGCGATACCTTTGCGAGTACGGATCGCGTTGACCATCGCGCCCTTGTGGTCGTGCCAATACTTGTTCGGCTCGGTGCCCAGAATGGCTACGCCGCAATCATCGCTAGCAGCGTGATCGGTGACCGGGCTGTTGAAGGTGATATCCAGCCCTTGCGCGCCATCGATGATCTGCTCGCGCCAGTCAGTGTGAATTTCGCCAGACAGGTAAACGTTCAGGCCCATGACAATCTCCGCTTTTGTTCCCAAGCCTACTTATGACGTCGTGCGGAAAAGCCCAACGAAAAACGCGCCCGAAGGCGCGTTGATCTGTTTCCGGAAATCAAACTTTAGCCGCGCAGAACGCCGCCGGTCGCCTTAGTGACCTTGGCGATGATCTTCTCAGCCACCGCTTCGATGTCTTTTTCCTTCAGCGTCGTGTCTGTTGGCTGCAGGCGCACGGTGATGGCCAAAGATTTCTTACCCTCACCCAGGCTGCCGCCAATGAATTCGTCAAAGACGCGCACATCTTCGATCAGTGCTTTGTCGGCTCCTGCTGCGGCGTTGACCAGCGTCAGCGCCTCAACGCCCTCGTCCACGACAAAGGCAAAGTCACGCTCGACCGCTTGCAGATCACGCAGTTCCAGCGCGGCGCGGGTGGCGCCTGACTTACGGGGTAGAGGCACCTCGTCCGGCCAGATGGTAAATGCCATCGCCGGACCTTTGATGTCCATCGCCTGCAGAATACGCGGGTGCAGTTCACCGAACACGCCCAGCACCTTCTTTGGGCCAAGGCAGATCTTGCCGTGACGACCCGGGTGCCACCAGGCATCGCCGTCGCGCAGAATCTGAACCTTGGCCGGCGCGCCGATGGCGGCCAGCACTGCCTCGGCGTCGGCCTTGGCATCGAACACGTCAACCGCGCGCGACGCGCCGTGCACATCCTTGGGACCGTTGCGGCCAACCAGAAGACCGGTGATCTGTGTTTTCTGATCGCCGGGCTCTCCGTCATGGAAGACCGGGCCAACCTCGAACAGTGCCACATCTGCATAGCCGCGCGCTTGGTTACGTGCAGCCGCCTGCAGCAGGCCGGGCAGCAGATCGGGGCGCATATGGCTCATCTCTGACGAGATCGGGTTTTCCAGCTGAGTCGCCGCGTCCCCGCCACCGAACAGCGCTGCCGAGGCCTGATCGATGAACGTATATGAGACACATTCGTTATACCTCAGCGCTGCGCAGGTGCGCCGCGCCATAGATTGACGACGCTGCGTCGGCGTCATCACCGGTTTCGGTATACCGTCAGTGATACGCGGCAGTGGCTTGCCTTGCAGCTTGGTCAGGGACGCGATCCGCGCGACCTCTTCGACCAGATCGGCCTCACCCATGACATCCGGGCGCCAGCTGGGCACGTGGGCCATCTCACCTTCCAGCCGGAAGCCCAGACGAGTCAGGGTCTGGCGTTGCTCGCTTTCGGGAATATCCATCCCGACCAGAGACTGAACACGCTCGGCATCCAGCTTGTAGGCGCGCGAGTGATCCGGGGCTTTGCCCGCCTCGACCACTTTCGACACTTCACCACCGCAGATATCCAGGATCATCTGGGTCGCCTGCTCCAGCCCTTCCAGCGTGTATTCGGGGTCGATACCCCGTTCGAACCGATAGCGCGCGTCCGAGTTGATCTTGAGCGCACGACCGGTCAGCGCGATCTGCACATGGTCCCAAAACGCGCTTTCAAGGAAGACATTCACCGTGTCCTCGGTACAGCCGGTTTCTTCGCCGCCCATGATACCGGCGATGGATTCCGGGCCTTTGTCGTCCGAGATCACCATCATGCCGGGCTGCAGGGTGTATTCTTTCTCATCCAGCGCCACCAGCGTCTCGCCACCTTTCGCGCGGTGCACGCGCAGGTTGCCCTGCACCTTGTCTGCATCAAACACGTGCAGCGGGCGGTTCTGGTCGTAGGTCATGTAGTTGGTGATATCCACCAAAGCCGAGATCGGACGCAGACCAATTGCCTTCAACTGGTCCTGCAGCCATTGCGGGCTGGGGCCATTTTTGACGCCTTTGATCAGACGTCCGGTGAAATGCGGCGCGCCGTCCAGCGTGTCCTCGTCAATCGTCACCTTGATCGGGCTGTCGAAATCGCCCGGCACCGGCGCATAATCACGCTGTTTCAGCGTACCCACACCGCGCGCCGCCAGATCGCGTGCAATACCCGCCACGCCCAGAGCATCGGGGCGGTTCGGCGTGATCGCGATCTCGATCATCGGATCGACCTTGGACGGTTCATTCTCGGCCAGCCAGTCGACGAACTTGTCTCCGACTGCGCCCGAGGGCAGCTCGATGATTCCGTCATGCTCGTCGGAAAGCTCCAACTCGCGCTCAGACGCCATCATGCCAAAGCTTTCGACACCCCGGATTTTGCCGACGCTGATGGTCAGGTCCAGACCCGGGATATACATGCCCGGTTTGCAAACCACGACGGTGATGCCCTCACGCGCGTTCGGCGCTCCGCAGATGATCTGCAGTTCGCCCTCATCTGTGTCCACCTTGCAGACACGCAGCTTGTCGGCGTCAGGGTGTTTCTCGGCATGCTTCACGTAGCCCAGCGTAAAGTCCGCCAGCCGGTCCGCCGGGTTCACGATCTCTTCGACCTCAAGCCCGAGATCGGTCAGCGCCTCGGCGATCTCATCAACCGAAGCGTCAGTGTCGAGGTGGTCTTTCAGCCAGGACAGAGTGAATTTCATTGCACGGGGCCTTTTTTGGCAGATATCCAGTCGGCACAGGCAATGGCAAAGATTGCGCCGGGGTGCAAGCGCTGCGCGTCAAGGATAGGTGGGGGTGCGGCCCAAAAGCTCGTCCAATTGCCAGCCGATCCAGCCATGGGGGATAAAATGGCCTCCCGGATGGGTGTCCAGCACCACCAGCCCCTGCGCACAATCGGTCCATTCCACACGGCTGAGCGTCAGGAAGGGTCTCACGCTCCAATCCCCGCGCGGGGTGGCACCGTTGCAGTTGTATTTCTCGCGCCAAAGCGACACCGGATAGGTCGTATCGCCACCCGGGCCAAAAGGGAAATCCATCACCGTGTCGTCCAACCCGTGCACATGGCGCACCTCGCGCGGGGCTTCGGGGCAGACTTCCGTCTGGCGGATGCTGCCCGCAACGGCCAGCAGCGCCGCCGTGTCATTGCCCGACTGGCAGACATAGCGCCACGCCATCGCGCCACCGTAGGAATAGCCTGAGACATAGATACGATCCGGGTCAATTGGATAGCGTTTGGCCACATCTTCCAGCACCCGGTCGGCAAAAGCCACATCGCCGGTATCCGCCGACCAGAAGTTCCAGCTTTTGCCCAGCCCGTTCGGGGCCACCAGCAACACGCCGCGCAGTTTCGTTGCCCCGGCGATGCGTTCATGGTTCACCACCACCGTCCCCTGCCGGGACCAGCCATGGAAATGCAGTAGCACGGGCAGAGCGCTTTGCCCGTCCCAGCCATCAGGTTCCAGCACATGATAAGAACGGTCGCCCAACACACAGGCGGCATCGCCATGACACTCCCGCGCAGCCAACGCCGGAGAGGCCATCAGCATCAGAAAACAAATCAGTCGGTACATCATAGGCCGGAGCCTACCGCCCCCACGCCCGCTGTCACCTCACAACCCCGTGGGGGCGTATAACAAGCCGCGCTGTCGCCAGACCGCGGGGTGGCGATCCTCGGGTTATGGTGGGCAATTCATACTAGCCAAATCCGCGTGACATTCAAACGGAGCGCTTCCGGAGAAAAATCGCCAGCCCGTGCGGGCGGTGTCGTCCATTGGGCTTGAACCAATGGCGCCGCAATAAGCGACCGATAGCGCGGCGGCCTATCGGCCTTTGCTCCGCGCCTTTTTGTGATCAATTGCGCCTTGCACTCTTACAATCTTCTTTAGTTCTTCCCGCTCTTGTCTGAACTGAATCCCCAATCGGATGAATCCTACAAAAAGGCCAGGATAGACAAAGACAATAAGTACAAAGCCTAGTAGCGCCAAAATGACCCCAAACGCCGGCACGGCGGGTACCATGGTTGGTGCCAAAGACAACAATACAGGACCAATAAATAACGCAAAAATCCACCGAACCGGAGCGCTCGCTATTCGATCGCTCCACCAATCGAAGTAGCGCGCCAGATATACACCCAGCGGATACACTTACCTGCTCAAACCACCATGCAGGTTCGGCATATCCAGCGCCGCAAACCCATAGTGCCGCAGCCAGCGCAGGTCGCTGTCAAAGAACGCCCGCAAATCCGGAATGCCGTATTTCAGCATTGCCAGACGGTCGATGCCGATGCCAAAGGCAAAGCCCTGATAGACCTCGGGGTCGATGCCACCGGCGGCGATCACCTTGGGGTGGACCATGCCCGAGCCCAGAATCTCCATCCAGTCGTCGCCCTCGCCGATCTTCAGCTGGCCGTTGTCCCAAGAACAACGGATATCGACCTCGGCCGACGGCTCGGTGAAGGGGAAGTGCGAGGCGCGGAAGCGCAGTTCGACATCGTCGACCTCGAAGAACGCCTTCACGAACTCTTCCAAAACCCATTTCAGATTCGCCATCGAGATGTCCTTGTCGATGGCCAGCCCTTCGACCTGATGGAACATCGGCGTGTGGGTCTGGTCATAGTCGGCGCGGTAGACGCCGCCCGGACAGATCACGCGGATCGGCGCGCCCTGTTTCTCCATCGAGCGGATCTGCACCGGCGAAGTATGGGTCCGCAGGACATGCGGCGGGCGATTGTCGCCCTCGGCGCGGTGCATGTAGAACGTGTCCATCTCGGCGCGCGCGGGGTGGTGGCCGGGGATGTTCAGGGCGTCGAAATTGTACCAGTCATCTTCGATCCGCGGCCCTTCGGCCACCGAGAAGCCCAGTTCGGCAAAGATTGCAGTCAGTTCCTCGGTCGCCTGGCTGATCGGGTGGATCGAGCCCTGACGGCGCGCGCGGGTCGGCAGGGTGACGTCCAGCCATTCGGTGCGCAGACGCTCATCCAGCGCGGCATCGGCCAGAGCCGATTTCTTGGCGGACAGGGCCGAGTTGATCTCATCCTTCAAGGCGTTCAGCGCGGGGCCTGCGACCTGACGCTCTTCGGGGGTCATTTTGCCCAGCTCGCGCATCTTCAGCGCGACCTCGCCTTTTTTACCTACGGCGGCGACTCGGATCGCCTCAAGCGCGTTTTCGTCGCCAGCCTCGGCGATTTGGCCCAGATATTTTGCCTTAAGATCGTCCATGACGCCCTCTGAATTTGGTCGCCAACCTGCTATCGGGCCAGTCCCGCGATTGCAAGCGGGACCGGGCGGATCAATAGCTGTATTCGGGGAAAATCCGGGTCAGATCGCCGTTCCAGTCGCCGTTGTAGTGTTCCAGCAACTCATCAGACGGAACCTTGCCGGTCTCAAGGCTGTCTTTCAGCGCGTTCAGGAAATGCGTTTCATCGGGGACCAGACCGCCCGCACCGGGGAAGGCACGAGATTTCAGACCGGCCTCAGAGATCGCAACAACCTCACGCGCCAGATCGTGCATGTTGATGTTGCCGGCCTGCGCTTGCAGCCCGTCTTTCGCGGCCTCAACGCGAAGGGCCTCACGCGTTTCAGCATCCCACCCTTTGACCAGATCCCACGCCGCATCCAACGCGCCCTGATCGTAAGTCAGACCAACCCAGAAGGCGGGCAGTGCGCACAGGCGACGCCACGGGCCGCCATCGGCGCCGCGCATCTCCATGAATTTCTTGATCCGTGCTTCGGGGAAGGCAGTTGTCAGATGGTCGGCCCAGTCGGACAAGGTCGGCGTTTCACCCGGCAGCGCGGGCAGTTTGCCCTGCAGGAAGTCGCGGAAAGACATGCCTAGCGCATTGATATACTGGCCGTCGCGATATACGAAGTACATCGGCACATCGAGCGCGTATTGCACGTAACGCTCGAACCCAAACCCTTCTTCGAACACGAAGGGCAGCATGCCTGTACGCGCGTCGTCCAGATGCCGCCAGATATAGCTGCGCCAACTTTTCTGGCCGTTCACCTTGCCCTCGAAGAACGGAGAATTCGCAAACAACGCTGTCGCCACCGGCTGCAGGGCCAGCGCCACGCGCAGTTTCTGCACCATGTCGGCTTCGGAGCCGAAGTCAATATTGACCTGAACCGTACATGTCCGCCGCATCATGGCGCGGCCCATGGTTCCGACCTTCTCCATGTAGTCATTCATCAGCCGGTAACGGCCCTTGGGCATCAGCGGCATCTCGTCATGGGTCCAAATGGGAGCCGCGCCCAGACCGATGAACCCCACGCCGATCTCATCAGCGATATCCTTCACCTCGCGCAGGTGGGTGTTCACCTCGTCGCAGGTCTCGTGAATCGTCTCCAGCGGAGCGCCTGACAGTTCCAGCGCGCCGCCGGGCTCCAGGCTGACATTGGCGCCGTCTTTTTCCAGACCGATCAAGTGGCCACCCTCGCGCACTTCGGCCCAGCCGTGGCGATCGCGCAGACCTTCAAGCACCGCCACGATGGAGCGCGTGCCTTCAAACGGCAGCGGTTTCAGGGTGTCTTTGCAATAGCCGAACTTCTCATGCTCGGTCCCGATGCGCCAATCCTGCTTGGGCTTGCAGCCCGATTCCAGGTATTCGGCCAGTTGCTCATGGCGTTCGATCGGCCCGCCGCCGGATTGGGGGATGGACATGAATCGCGCTCCGATCCTGATGTGTCTGTCTAGTTGGTCAGTGGTGGGGGCAAACCGCGCCAGTGTCAATGCAGCCTGAGGTGTGCAGGGCGCGACGGCGTCCGTTCCCAGATCACCACCGGATGGGCCGCGCTGCCGTTCAATTCGGCCAACATCTGTTCGGTTTTCAGCCCCGGCAGAGCCGAAAAGACATCGAACAAAGCCTCAGCCCCTTCCGCATTCACAGGAATGTGAAGCAACGGTTGGCCTGGTTGTTCCAACACCCAATGCGCAGGCGACGCGGTCGGGTCCAGCGCCAGGCGTTCGATTTCCCGCGTGGCGACCATACCGCCATCCAACGGGCCGAGATAGGTGATCTGGCCTTCATCGATGGTTACCACTCCGGGACCGCCGACACCGGTGCGGAATCGGGCGCGCTGAATGCCAATCACGGCCAGCGCCACCGATACGGCCACCAGCACCCAGCCCAGCCAGCCCAGCAGCCCGCCGGGGCCGCTGATCCAGCTTAGGCCGACCAGCAGCACAAGCCCCGCCACCAGCACTTCGCGCCAGCGCCACAGGGTCAGTTTGGCTTCGGGTCGGATGAAACTCATGCCGGGTCCTCGGGGTTGGTGAACAGGATCAGTGAAAACTGCCCTGCGGGTTTGAATCCAATACCCATATAGGCACGCGCTGCGGAATCAGAAGCCGCGAAAAGAACCGCACGAGATGCCCCGGCGTTGCGCGCCTGGATCAGATGTAACCCGACTGCCAACCGGGCATATCCGCGCCCGCGCAGGCTGGGCGGGGTATAGACCCCTCCGATCTGCACAACTTCGGGTAAGCGGGCGTTGAACCCGGTCATCGCAACGGGCTGGTTGTCGACCAGTAAAACCCGGTGCGAGTCGCGATGCTTATAGGCTTCGATGTCTTTTTTTGCCTGCACCTGGGCGCGTTCCGGAGCAAAATCCATTGCCTCGACCAGATAACTCTCGCGCCAGTCTTCGGGAATAGAACGGTGAACATCGCCCAGCGGCACCAAGGTCGCGCCGGTGGTGTCCGGCAGTTCAAGGTCATCCAGTTGCAGGGTAAAGCCGGGTTCATCACTATTCAGGGTGGCGGGACGGTCCTCCCACCCGGCCAGTTGCATGATCCGGCGCGCCTGTGTCGCCTCGGACGCCACCCCGAACAGTTTGCGACCCCGGATCAGATCAATTGCCGCTGCAAGCTCAGCGTCCGAACAATCGGGGCATTGCGCCATCACCATGCCTTCGTTGGTAACCGAGAAGATGGCGCGTGGGCCATCGCCCAACACCCAGATGTTCACCGCGCGCGGATCTTCACCCCGCAGACCAAAGTCGCGCAGATTGGCCAATGGGAACATTGAGGTCTGGATGTGCTGCGACAGGAACGCGTCGATCTTTGGCACGTCGGCATCCGTTGCCAGCCTCCAATTCAAGACCAATCCCCCAACGCCTGTTGCCACATGGTAAGCGAAGCCACCGCCGCCGTATCTGCCCGCAGAATACGCGGGCCCAGACTGACCACATGCGCATAGGGAAGCGCCGTCAGGCGCGCGCGTTCCCGGTCCGAGAATCCGCCCTCGGGACCAATCAGAATCGCCCAAGGCAGACCCTTTTCATTCGCAGCCAAGCGCAGGGCCGAGCCAACCTCAGCCTCGTTGCAGAACATCAGTTGGCGGCCTTCGGGCCACGCGTCCAACACGCGGTCCAGCCGCTGCAGATCAGCGACCTCGGGCACGAAAGTTCCGCCACATTGCTCGGCCGCCTCAACGGCATGGGCCTGCAGACGGTCCTGACGGACGCGTTCGGAATTGGTGAACTCGGTCTGCACCGGCATGATCCGCGCAGCGCCCATTTCCGCCGCTTTTTCAACGATGAAATCGGTGCGCGCCTTTTTGATCGGCGCAAACAGAAACCACAGGTCGGGCGGCAATTGCAGCGGTTTGGTCCGTTCCACACAGCTCAGAACGCCGCCGCGCTTGCCCGCTTCGGCGACCTCGGCCAACCATTCTCCGTCCTTGCCGTTGAACAGGGCCACCTGTCCGCCCACGGCCAGACGCATAACGCCGAACAGGTAATGCGCCTGCTCGCGCGTCAAATCTACCGATTGCCCCTGACCCAGAGGGTGCTCTACATACAGTCTGATCTTTGCACTCATGAGACGTTACATATGCAAGGCAACGCCCCAACACCAGACGGTCAGGTCGCAGATGCGGTCAGTGGCAACTGGGTCGACACATATGCGCCCGCTTTCGCCCGCCCCTATCTGCGGCTTTCCCGCGCGGACCGGCCTATTGGCACGTGGCTGCTGCTGATTCCCTGTTGGTGGGGTCTGGCGCTTGCGATCCTCAGCGATGGCAATCCACGGTGGGAGGATCTGTGGATCGCCATCGGTTGCGCCATCGGCGCCTTCCTGATGCGCGGCGCGGGCTGCACGTGGAACGACATCACCGACCGTAAGTTCGACGGACAGGTCGAACGCACACGGTCGCGCCCGATTCCGTCCGGTCAGGTCAGCGTGCGTCAGGCAGTGATCTGGATGGGCCTACAATGCCTGCTGGCGCTGGGAATTCTACTCAGCTTCAATCAGGCCGCCATCGCCATGGGCGTGCTGTCGCTGTTGCCGGTGGCGGTGTATCCCTACGCCAAGCGATTCACCTGGTGGCCGCAGGTGTTTCTGGGGCTGGCCTTCAACTGGGGCATCCTGCTGGCCTGGGCGGCGCATACCGGCACGGTCGGCGTGCCGGCAATCACGCTCTATCTGGCCGGGATCGCCTGGACGCTGTTTTATGACACGATCTATGCCCATCAGGACGCCGAGGATGACGAGCTGATCGGCATCAAGTCCACTGCCCGCCTGTTTGGCACCGATACCGCACGCTGGCTGAAATACTTCCTTGTAGCCACGGTCTTCCTGATGGGGCTGGCGATCATCGACGGAGCGCTGGCGCAGGCCTCGGTGCTGGCTTTGGCCGTTGCCTTGGGTGGGCCTTGGGCAATGGGCTGGCACATGGCATGGCAATTGCGCGGACTGGATATCGAAGATAACGCGAAACTGCTGCAACTGTTCCGCGCAAACCGGGACACTGGCCTTATTCCGCTGATCTTCCTCTGCGTCGCGCTTCTGCTCTGATTGCACCTGACCGCGCGCCTCTGTATGAGTTCGCATTATCGCTTGAGGAGTCGATAACCCGCACATGCGTTTGCCCTATTTCTTTGCCGTTGGTCTTATCTTCCTCGTGTCGGCGGGTGTTTGCCTGCTTGCCGCCAGCTTTGCGGTAACCAAGGTCGAAGAGACCTCCGAATTCGCAGTGCGCCGGGCGCTGGACCTGAAAGGCCATGACTGGGCCGAGGTGCATTCCGACGGCTTGCGCGTCGTGCTGACAGGCACCGCCACAGATGAGGCAACCCGGTTCAACGCGCTGACCGCGGCCGGCACCGAGGTCGACACCTCGCGCGTGATCGACGAGATGCAGGTGGCCCCGACAACCGAGCTGGCCGCCCCCCGTTTTTCCGCCGAGATCTTGCGCAATGACAGCGGCATCTCGGTGATCGGCCTGATCCCGGTCGGCGAGGACCGCGAGGCGCTGATGGAGCGGCTCAGCGATCTGGATGGCGGCGCCCCGGTTTCGGACCTGATGGAAACCGCGGATTATCCCAAGCCCAAAGGCTGGGACGACGCGATAACCTATGCTGTTGACGCCTTGACGCGCCTGCCACGTGCCAAAATCTCGGCCAGCCCCGGTCTGGTCAAGATCACCGCGATTGCCGACAGTCAGCAGGAGAAGGAACGACTTGAACAGGATCTGACCCGCGCTGCGCCGCCAAGCCTGCGGATCGGTCTGTCGATCTCGGCCCCGCGCCCGGTGATCACGCCCTTTACCCTGCGCTTTTTGATCGACGAGAATGGCGGCCAGTTCGACGCCTGCTCGGCGCAAGACGAAAAGGCGCGCGAGGCAATCATAGCCGCCGCGCAAGAGGCTGGTATGACCAACACCTATAGCTGCACTATTGGCTTGGGCGTACCCTCGCCCCGTTGGTCTGAGGCTGCCGTGCTGAGCATCAACGCTCTGGCCGATCTGGGCGGCGGTTCGGTAACTATGTCGGATGCGGATATCACACTGGCCGCTGCGCAAGGCACCGACGCCGGGGCGTTCGATCGTGTGGTGGGCGAGCTTGAAAGCGCTTTGCCTCCGGTATTTGCTCTGCACGCCATTCTGCCGGAACCGGAAGTTGAAGGCGAGGCTGGTCCGCCCGAATTCACCGCCACACGCAGCCCCGAAGGCCTGGTACAAATACGCGGGCGTCTGGGCGACGACACCCAGCGCGACATGGTCGACAGCTATGCCCGCGCCGCTTTTGGCTCGGAACAGGTTCACACTGCAACCCGCATCGCGCCCGACGGCCTGCCGGTGGGTTGGCCGGTACGTGTATTGACCGGGCTTGAAGCGCTGGCCCAGCTGCATAACGGTGCGCTGACTGTCACTCCGGACGACCTGGTTCTGAACGGCATCAGCCATGACCCCGAGACAAAAGCACAGATCGCCGGGCTGTTGTCTGAAAAACTGGGTGATGCGCAGGAGTTCACACTGTCCATCATCTATCAGGAACCGCCTGAACCCGCCGACAAACTGCCTGACCCCGAGGTGTGCGAAGAACGCATCGCCGAAGTTCAGGCTGGCACCAAGATCGCGTTCGAGCCCGGCTCGGCCACCGTCGCCGCCGACTCGCGCGATACGGTGAATCAGATTGCCGACATCCTGCGCGAATGCGGCCCGATCCGGCTGGAGATTCAGGGCCATACCGACAGTCAGGGCCGCGAAGAGATGAACCAGCAGCTCAGCCAGTCGCGCGCTCAGTCCATCCTGAACGAGTTGCGCGGGCGCCGTGTGCCCACTGCCAGCTTTACCGCAATGGGCTACGGTGAAACGCAACCGATCGCCGACAATGGCACCGAAGAAGGTCGCGAGGAAAATCGCCGGATCGAATTCCGCCTGATCCGTCCCGAGCCGGTGGAAAACACCGAAACCGGGCTGGACGCGATCGAGGCCGAGACGATCGAGGCCGAACAGACGGACACACCCGCCTCAGATGCGGATGCAGGGGACCAGTAAGTTGAACAGAATCGAATTCATCATCGCCACCGCCGTCATCCTTTTCGCGGCGTTCTGCATGGGGTGGTTTGCGAACTGGCTGGCGCATCGCCTGTCCCGCGTGCGTCAAAGCGACGTGGCCGATCTAGACCGCATGAGCCAGGAGTTGCACGAGGCCGAAGAAACCCGCGATCAGGCGATCACCTACCTGCAACAGCGCGAGGCCGAGTTGACCAACCAGCTGACCCAGGCCGAGGCCGAACTGGCCGCTGCCATGGACGGGCTGCGCGCCGCAAGGCAAGAGGCCGAAGAACTGCGCGGACGGATCAACAACGCAGATTGACCCTTACCAGCGGGTCAGCGCGTCCTCATCTTCGTCCTTGGCGGCAACCCATTCCTCACCGGATTTTGTGATTTCCTTCTTCCAGAACGGCGCGCGGGATTTCAGGTAATCCATCAAATATTCCGCCGCCTCGAACGCGTCCTTACGATGCGGAGCTGCCGTGGCCACCATCATGATCCGATCCCCCGGGGCCAGCCGCCCGTGGCGGTGGATCACCAGTACATCCCCAAGCGACCAGCGCATCTGCGCCTCTTGGGCGATCTTGGTCAATGCACGCTCGGTCATGCCGGGATAATGCTCGATCTCCATCACGTCCAGATCGCCGGACGCCAGATCGCGCACGACGCCTGTGAAAGTTACGATCGCGCCGTTGGCTGCGTTGCCCGACGCAAATGCGTTGGCCTCGGCCCCCAGATCGAACGCCTCTTTCTGAACTGCGATGCGCACCTTAGCCACCAGTCATCGGCGGGAAGAACGCAACCTCGCGCACACCAGAAAGCGAAGCATCGAAATCCGACAACTCCTGATCCAGCGCGACCCGCAGCGCGGACAGATCGGCAAAAGCCGCAGCGTACCGGTCTTCACGCGCGCTGAGTTCGGCGACCAGATCGGATACCGTCTCAGCCTGCGTTTCGACCTTTTCTTTCGGCAGGCCGATCCGTTCACGCACCCAGGCGAAATACAGCACGTCCATCGGTTAGCTCTCCTTCAGGTGGGGCATGGCTTTACGTAGGTAGTCATAGCCGGTGATCAATGTCAGGGTCGCGGCAATCCACAACAGCCACAAACCAACGCGGCCCGCCCAGAACATCCCCTCCAGATGCCAGCGGATGTGATTCAGATCCTCGACCTGCCCGGTCAGAACCTGATCAATGATCGTGGGGTCCATCCCGAAGGTGGCCATGACGAAATAGTGTTCGAAGATTCCTTGCGAGAATAAGACCGCAATAGCAAACATCTGCGCGGTGGTCTTCCACTTGGCCAGTTTCGTCACCTTCAGCGTGCCCGCCGTATCACCCAGATATTCACGCAGGCCAGAAACAAACACCTCGCGGAACAGGATCACGGTGGCAGGCAGCACCAGCCACGGCGTCCAGTGTTCAGTCGAATAGCCCACAAGGATCATCAGCGCGATTACCACCATCGCCTTGTCGGCAATCGGGTCCATCATTGCGCCGATCTTGGTTTCCTGTTTCCAGGCGCGGGCCAGATAGCCATCGAACCAGTCGGTGATCGCCGCTGTCATGAACAGGATCAGCGCAAACCAGTCGGCATACGGGCGGGTAAAATACAGAAACATCACGGCCAGACCGGGGGCGGCTAACAGACGCAGCACGGTCAGGATATTGGGCAGGTTCCACTTCATGGACCGACACTACATCGCCGGTTCAGGACAGAAAAGACAGGCAGGTAAAAAACTGACCCGATCACAGGCAGTTGCAGGGCCAAAAGGCAAAGGGTCGCAACCGGGAACTCTCAGCCAGATACTGCTTGGCGCGCGGCGGCTTTGCGGTCAGATTGGCGGACGGCTCAGGAGTACCCAAAGATCATGACCGCACATATTCAAACCGACCCCCGATCCAACCTGATCGGCAGCGCATGGATGATCGCCGGAATGGCGCTGTTCGCGCTGGAAGATGCGCTGTTGAAGGGCGCTTCGGCCACTTTGCCGATCTGGCAGATACTGGTCCTGTTTGGCGCTGGCGGAACGGTGATCTTTGCGGCGGTGGCCTTGCTGCGGGGCACCAACCTGTTTCACAGGGACGTGCTGTCACGCCCGATGAAAGTGCGGGTGTTGTTCGAGATTCTGGGGCGGTTGTTTTATGTGCTGGCCATTACGCTAACACCTTTGTCTGCGGCGACCGTTATCCTGCAAGCTACCCCCTTGGTCGTGGTCGCAGGCGCAGCACTGTTCTTCGGCGAGGCGGTCGGCTGGCGCCGCTGGAGCGCCATTCTGATCGGTCTGATCGGCGTTGTGATCATCATCCAACCGACCGGAGACAGTTTCTCGGCCCTGTCGATCCTTGCGGTGTTGGGAATGCTTGGCTTTGCCGGGCGGGATCTGGCCAGCCGCGCGGCGCCTGCGACACTTGGAACCGAGGTTCTGGGGTTCTACGGCTTTCTCTGCATCATTGTCGCGGGACTGGCCTATCAGTTCTGGGAAGGCGCGCCGTTGGCCTCGCTGGACTCGCACACCAGCCTGCATGTAGGCGGCGCAATCCTGATGGGCACGGCGGCGTATGCAGCGTTGATGAAAGCCATGCGGACCGGGGAGGTCTCGGCCGTTACCCCATTCCGCTATTCCCGTTTGTTGTTTGGCGTCGGTCTGGGCGTGGTTATGTTTGGTGAGCAACTGGATCAGACCATGTGGATCGGCAGCGCGCTGATCGTCGCCTCGGGCCTGTATATCCTGTGGCGCGGACGTAAGACTTAACCCTTGTCGTGGAAGAAATCATAGACCTTTTGCGCCAGCCCGGCTGAGATTCCATCCACCGCTTTCAAGTCCGCCAGATTGGCGCGACCGACAGCTTTCGCACTACCGAAATGGGCCAGCAAGGCACGTTTGCGCGCCGCGCCTACACCGGGGATTTCGTCCAGCGGCGTTGCCCCCACGGCCTTGGCGCGTTTCGCGCGATGCGTGCCGATGGCAAAGCGGTGCGCCTCGTCCCGCAGGCGCTGGATGAAGTACAACACGGGATCGTTGCGTTTCAGCGCAAAGGGGCGCTGACCGATGCGGTGAAACTCTTCCTTGCCGTGGTCGCGGTCGACACCTTTGGCAACACCCACCATCGGGATGTCTTCGACACCATGCTCGACCATAATCTCATTCACCGCACTCACTTGCCCGGCGCCACCGTCGATCAACAGAAGATCGGGCCACATACCCTTGTCGCGATCCGGGTCTTCCTTTTGCAGGCGGGTGAAGCGACGAGTCAAAACCTCTTTCATCATCCCGAAGTCATCGCCCGGGGTCAGGTCGTCACCGCGAATGTTGAACTTGCGATAAGCATTCTTCATGAACCCTTCAGGACCTGCCACGATCATACCGCCCACCGCATTGGTGCCCTGAATGTGAGAGTTGTCGTAGACCTCGATCCGGCCGGGCGGGTTATCCAGATCAAACGCTTCGGCCACACCACGCAGCAGCTTGGCCTGGGTCGCGCTTTCCGACATGCGGCGGGCAAGCGATTCACGCGCATTGCGCAGAGCTCCTGCGACAAGCTCTTGTTTCTCACCCCGCTGCGGAACAAGGATTTCGACTTTGCGCCCTGCTTTTTCAGACAAAGCTTCTTCCATCAGGTCGGCATTCTCGATCCCGTCCGACAGGATCAGCTGCCGTGGTGGCTCCTTGTTGTCGTAGAACTGCCCAAGGAACGCCTCCATTGCCTCAGCCGGGGAAACATCGGCACCAACCCGAGGGTAGAAATCCTTATTCCCCCAATTCTGGTTCGCGCGGATGAAAAACACCTGCACACAGGCCTGACCACTATCCATATAAAGGCCGATCACATCCGCCTCGGCCACACCGCGCGGGTTGATACCCTGCGAGGTCTGCACCTGCGTCAGCGCCCTGATACGGTCGCGCAGACCTGCGGCACGCTCGAATTCCATCGCCTCAGAGGCGGCCATCATCTGCTCGGCCAGTTCCTCTTGCACCTTGGTTGAACGGCCCGACAGGAAACGTTCCGCATCCTTGACGCTTTCGCGGTAGTCGTCCTCGGAAATCAGCCCGACACATGGCCCTGAACACCGCTTGATCTGGTACAACAGACAAGGCCGCGTCCGGCTGTCGAACATAGAATCCGAGCAATTGCGCAGCAGAAACGCCTTTTGCAGCTGATTCAGCGTCCGGTTCACAGCACCGGCACTGGCGAAGGGGCCGAAATAGGCGCCCTTCTCTTTCTTTGCGCCTCGATGTTTTTTGATCTGCGGATAGGCGTGGTTCTTGGCGACCAGAATATTGGGGAAACTCTTATCGTCCCGCAGCAACACGTTGTACTTGGGCTTGAGTTGCTTGATCAGGTTCTGCTCAAGCAGTAGCGCCTCGGTCTCGGTCCGCGTTGTCAGGAACATCATCGAGGCGGTTGAGGCGATCATCTTTTCGATCCGCCCCGAATGACCGGGCCGCGTATAATTCGACACCCGCGCTTTGAGGTTCCGTGCCTTGCCCACATACAGAACCCGGCTGTCTGCATCCAACATCCGGTACACACCGGGTGAGCCGTCCAGCGTTTTCACATGGCGCTGGATGCATGCATAGCCGGTGGGCTGAGTGTCCGGATTCGATTCGTCTTGGGTCGTCATGGGCCTGAGATATGATTCCCTGTCTATGGCTGCAATCTTGAGGGCTTCAGTTCAAGAGAAAACAAATCCACGGTTTCTGTGGATAACTATGAAGATAAGTTTCCGGCAGCGGCCAAATCCCCTTGTATACTTAGGGATTCATTAAATTGCCCAAAAAATAGGCACATACTTAAGACATTGATTTTCAACAATTTTATTTTGTGCACAAGGCAAGTATATGAAAAAAAAGACAATTTTGTAACGGGCAGGTAACAGAAACGCGAGCAGTGCAAAACTTGCAGCAAAATTACCTATTCTACCCCAAGAACGTCCGGCGTTTGCCAGCCCAGATGCTGCCCGCCATCCACGCAAAGAAGCTGTCCAGTTACGGCGTGTGCGTCCAGAAAGTACCCCAGCGCAGCGGTGATATCCGAGGGGTTCGCACCACGCTCCAGCACCGTGTTGGCGCGCTGTGTCTTGAAGTGGTCTTCGGATTGCCGGTGCCCCTGAATCGTCGGGCCCGGGCCGATGGCATTGACACGGATCGCAGGCGTCAGCGCCTGCGCGGCAGTACGGGTAAGCGCCCACAGACCCATCTTGGCGATGGTGTAGGACATAAACTCGGGCGTAAGCTTGCGCACCCGCATATCGACCATGTTGACGATCAGTCCAGTGGCGACGGGTTCGCCCGCCTCGTCCGTGTCGGGCTCTAGACCTTGTTCGGCCATGGCCTGCGTCAGCACGAACGGCGCGCGTAGATTGCTGTCCATATGCCGGTCCCAGCTTTGCCGGGTGGCCGTGCGAATGTTGTCGTATTCGAAGATTGAGGCGTTGTTGACCAAACAGGTAATCTCACCGCCCAGCGCCTCGGCCGCGCGAGGTAGTAACGCGCCAACCTGCGCCTCGTCTAGCAGGTCAGCTTGCAATGCCACAGCCTTGCGGCCAAGCGACTGAACCTCGGTTACGGTTTCCTGTGCAGGCTGTTCTGAAGTGGCGTAATGCACCGCAACGTCATAGCCTCGGTGCGCCAAATACAGGGCCATGGCCCGGCCAAGGCGGATTCCGGCACCGGTCACTAACGCACGGGTCATGGATGCTTCCTCTCAGTCAAATCCCGCCAGCAATACGACGACGTAGACCGCATACAACAGAGTCAACACAATACCCCAGGTCCGCGTGATGTCTCGCTTGAAAAACACAAACGGCACAAGCAGCAGCGACGCACCCAGCATGACCCACAGGTCGAACCGCAGGAATTCCGGATCAACCGGGATCGGGCCGACCAGCGTAGCAATCCCGACGATTGCGAGCAGGTTGAACATGTTTGACCCAATCACGTTGCCCAGCGCCACATCTGCCTGTCGCCGCATAGCGGCCATCACCGTGGTAGCAAGTTCCGGCAGAGAGGTCCCGACCGCAACCAGCGTCAAGCCGATCACGGTTTCACTGACGCCATAGGTGAGGGCGATCACCGTGGCGTATTCGACCAGCAGATGCGCGCCCATCGGCAGGCCGATCAGACCCAGCACCAGATAGACTGAAATTTTCCAGTAGGCCATGTTGGGGTCGGCCTCTTCCAGACCGTCCAACTCTTCATCATCTGCACACGCTTCACCGCAGGCTTTTCGATGGGCTTTGGCCTCGCGAAAGGCATTCCACAGCACCAGCGCCAAGGCCGCCAGCAGAATTGCCCCACTGAACAGGGTGAACACACCACAAAAGGCCAGACCGATGAACAGGACCGAGGCCAGCAGCATGAAAACATAGTTCCTGCGGCTGTTGCATTCGCTGGTGTGTAGTGTCGACAGAATGGCCGGCACGCCAAGAACCAGCAGGATATTCGCCGTATTCGACCCGACCACGTTACCCAGAGCAATGCCCGGAGCATTCTCCTTGATCGCGCTGATGGCAATCAATAGCTCGGGCGCCGAGGTGCCAAAGGCCACGATCGTCAGACTGACGATCAATGCGGGCACGCCCAGACGCAGGCTGAGGTTCACCGCACCGCGTACAAGCGCGTCACCTGCCAGCAGCAGGATCAGCAATCCAAGGCCGGATAACAGCCATGCCGTCATGTACGGCCTCCTTTTTCGCAGGCGCAGGGGCCTTTACCGATCCTGAACCGTCCGCAGCGCGGACATCTTTGCGATTGCAACCGCTTTTGCCCCGGAAAGCGCAGCTTTCCGAACATCGCCAGGACGCCCATGGCAATCAGGAAAAGGGTGACAATCTTGATAATCACGTCACAAACCGAAACGCGCGTAGGCTGCACGCTCCTCAAGCCCGGCGATTGCGTCCTGCGCCAACGAGGCACCAAAGCGCGACCATATCGGTTTGCGCAGACCGTAGCGACGGAACTTGACCTTATCGCCAAAGCGTTCCTGCATCTTCGGCTTCAGATGTGCGATACCGTCGATCAGGCCCAACTCTTGCGCGCGCCGCGCCAACCAGATTTCCCCGGTGAACAGGTCCTGACTTTCGTCCAGTTTGCCACCGCGCCGAGATTTGACATGAGTGATGAAGTTTTCGTGGATATCAGCCAGCAGGGTTTCCAGCCGTGCGACATCTTCTTTCTTTTCAGGCGAGAACGGGTCGAGCATGGATTTCGACTGCCCTGCTGTATGCACCCGCCGCTCGATCCCCTGCCTTTTCAGCAGGACATGTGCACCAAAACCGGACGAAATCACCCCAATCGACCCCAGCACCGAGCTGTCATCGGCGTAAATCTCATCCGCAGCGGCCGCCAGCCAATAGCCACCCGAGGCTGCCACATCCTCGACAAACGCGATGACGGGCACATTCAGTTCCTCAGACAGGCGTCTGATACGCGCACCGATCAGCGAGCTTTGAACAGGCGATCCGCCGGGCGAGTTGACCTCAAGCGCGACGGCAGCGGGCTTGCCCTTGCGAAAGGCTTTTTCTAGCACAGGGGCCAGCGCGGTATCGGACATCGATCCACGCCCGGCCATTCCGATGGCACCGGACAGGCGCACAACGGCCACGCAGGGTTGCTTTTTGAGAAACGGCAGGCTGAGTTTCATGGATGCCGATGTAGAGTGCACCCAACCGGTAAACAAGGGACCGCTTGGCCGATAGACGTGACGTGAACACATTTCCCGGGGTCGGTGGGCAAAAATGCAACGCCCGATACAACCTAGCTGCGAATGCGCCACCCGGTTTTGAAGATCCACCAGATAATGCCCAGACACAGGCCGGTAAACGCCACAATGGCCAACAAGCTGAACCCGATCGGCACATCCGCCAACCCGTAGAACGACCACCGGAACCCCGAGATCAGATAGACCACCGGATTGAACAGAGTAATGGTCTGCCACAACGGCGGCAGCATAGAAATCGAATAGAACGTGCCCCCCAGAAATATCAGCGGCGTTACTACAAGTTGCGGTACCAGCGACATCTGTTCAAAGTTGCTGGCCCAGATGCCGATGATAAACCCCAGCAGCGAAAAGCTGAGGCAGGACAGGATCAGAAAAGCCGCCATTGCAAACGGGTGTTCGATACGTAAATCCACAAAAAATGAAGCTGTTACGAGAATGACCAGCCCTACAAACAACGACTTGGTTGCCGCAGCCCCAACATAGCCGATCACAATCTCGATAAAGTTCACGGGGGCCGACAGCAGCTCGTAGATCGTGCCTAGGAACTTGGGAAAATATATCCCGAAGGACGCGTTCGAAATCGCCAACATGACCACCGACAACATGATCAACCCCGGCACGATGAACGCGCCATAAGACACGCCCTCGACCTCTTGAATTCGGCTGCCGATTGCGGTGCCGAACACCACGAAATACAGCGAAGTCGACAGGACCGGAGACAGAAAGCTCTGCGCAAGCGTACGGAAGAACCGGGCCATTTCGAACCGGTAGATGGCGGCAATGGCGGACCAGTTCATGCGTGCTCTCCGGACACCAGATTAACGAATATCTCTTCCAGGCTCGACTGGCGGGTTTGCACGTCACGCAACACCAGACCCGCCTGCGCCACGTCATTCAACAACGTGGTGATCCCGGTGCGATCAGCATGGGTGTCATAGGTATAGACCAGCGCATCCCCATTTCCATTCAATGCCAGATTATGCGTTGCCAGACTGTCCGGGATGGATTGGATCGGCTCGGTCAGCATCACCTCGAGCTGTTTTTTACCCATCTGCGCCATCAGCGTGGTTTTGTCTTGCACCAACAGCAGCTCACCCTTGTCGATGACACCGACACGATCGGCAATGGCCTCGGCCTCTTCGATGTAATGCGTGGTCAGGATGATGGTGACACCCGCCTGTTTCAGCTCGGCCACGATCTCCCACATGTCCTTGCGCAGCTCGACATCCACACCGGCGGTCGGTTCGTCCAGAAACAGGACACGCGGTTCATGTGACAGAGCCTTGGCGATCAACACCCGGCGTTTCATGCCGCCTGAAAGTTCCTTGATCGCGTTCTTGCGCTTGTCCCACAGGGACAGTTTGCGCAGAATCTCTTCAATCCGCGCATCATTGCGCCCCAGCCCGAACAACCCGCGTGACAGCCGAACCGTGTTCCAGACCTTCTCGAACGGCTCAAGTGCTATCTCCTGTGGCACAAGGCCGATCATCCGGCGCGCGGCGCGGAAATCGGTCTGGATGTCATGCCCGCCCACCGTGACCGAGCCCGAGGTCGGCGTGGTGATTCCGCAGATGGTTGAAATCAGCGTCGTCTTGCCCGCACCGTTCGGACCAAGCAGCGCCAGAATCTCGCCCTGTTCGATATCCAGAGACACGCCTTTCAGCGCCTCAAATCCGTCAGCATAGGATTTGCGCAGTTCCTTGATCGAAAGAATGGTTGTCATGCAAGTTCCCTGTTCTGGCGGCGACCCTAACCCGCCCCACCGGCGCAGAACAGGCCAATTTCGCACAACGTTCTGCGCTTTTTTGCGGGTATGGCCTTAGGCCTTGCAATTTAGCGGTGATCCCCGGACCCTGCGTGGAAACAGGGGGGCACAATGCTGAACGGTATCCGGATCATCGAGGTCGAAGGGCTTGGCCCCGCCCCCTTTGCTGCCATGCTGCTGGCGGATATGGGCGCCGATGTCATAACAATTCACCGCAAAGGTCAGGCAGCAACGCCAGGTATGCCGGAACGTTCAATCCTCGATCGCGGCAAACGGTCGATTGACCTTGACCTGAAAGACACCGCCGATCTTGGGATCGCAAAACGCCTTATCGCCTCGGCCGATGCACTGATCGAGGGCTTCCGCCCTGGCGTGATGGAAAAGCTCGGGCTTGGCCCGGAACCCTGCCTCGAGATAAACCCCAAGCTGATATATGGCCGCATGACTGGTTGGGGGCAGGACAGCCCCTTGTCTGACGCGGCTGGGCACGACCTGAACTACATCGCCCTGTCGGGAGCGCTTTGGTATGCGTCTCAGCCCAAGCAAGCACCGCAAACGCCGGCAACGCTGGTCGGTGACATTGGCGGGGGCGCCATGTATCTGGTCGCAGGTATCCTTGCTGGGCTTCTGAACGCGCAAAGAACCGGAAAAGGCGCCGTGGTGGATGCCGCGATATATGACGGCTCAGCCCATATGATGAATCTGTTGATGAGTATCGGCCAATCCGGCAACTTCTCGGACACTCGGGGCCAAAACCTGCTGGACGGGCCGCATTGGAGCCGCACCTATACCTGTTCCGATGGCGGCTTTGTGACGGTTCAATGCCTCGAACCCAAATTCTACATGCTGTTTCTGCAAAAGATGGGCCTTTCGGACGAACCTGACTTTCAATCGCAATTCGATCCCGCGACCTGGCCTGCCCTCACCCAGCGCCTGTCTGACATCTTCGCTGGCAAACCCCGCGATCATTGGGCGGGTCTATTTCAGGGCAGCGATGCCTGCGTCGCCCCGGTCCTCAGCCCGACGGAAGCGCAAGCCCACCCGATGAACACCGCACGCCAGACATGGCGCACGGCAGATGGCGCCCTGCAAGCCGCCGCTGCCCCGCGATTCTCAACCGCTGAATGGCACCCCAGACCCAGCCCAGCCCGCGGAGAGCACCGTCAGGACATCCTGAACGAACTCAACGCGAAGCAGGTTTCCGCCTCTTCATCTGGCTAAAAAAAATTTCGGGGTATGAATTGGCCGCAGGCTATGAAGGGGCTGACCCCCTTCCCCTGTTTACCGCCCGCGCACCGTGTCGATCATCAGTTGCACATTCTCCGGATCCGCATCCGGTGTGATCCCATGGCCAAGATTGAAGATATGCGGCCCTTTCGAAAACGCCTCAACGATCTTCCGCGTCTCATCAACCAAGGCCTGCCCGCCCGTCACCATATGTGACGAGGCCAGGTTGCCTTGAACACAGCCATCCACCTGCACATGCTCGGCTGCCCATTCCGGCGACACCGAGTTGTCCAGCGCCACGCAATCCACACCGGTTGCCTTTGCAAACCCGATGTACCCATCGCCCGCCTCACGCGGGAAGCCGATCACCGGAATGCCGGGATGGCGTTCCTTGACAGCTTGCGTGATCACCCGGCAGGGCTCGACCGCGTATTTCTGGAAGGCGCCGCCTTTCAGCGACCCGGCCCAACTGTCGAAGATCTTGACCACCTCGGCTCCGGCCTCGATCTGAGCAGAAAGGTATTCGATGGTCGCCAACGTAATCCGCTCCAGCAGCGCCTCGAATAGGACTGTGTTTTCCTCGCGCAGCGCATGAGCCGGGCCTTGGTCAGGCGTGCCGCGCCCGGCGATCATATAGGTCGCAACCGTCCATGGCGCGCCCGCGAACCCGATCAGAGTCGTCTCGGCCGGCAATTCCTTCGACAGGATGCGGACGGTCTCATAGACCGGCGACAGGGTCTCGTGAATGGCGTCCACCGGTTTCAACGCATCAAATTCCGATTGCTGCGTGATGGTCGACAGACGCGGGCCTTCGCCGGTGACAAACCACAAATCCGCGCCCAGCGCCTGCGGCACCAACAGGATGTCAGCAAACAGGATCGCCGCATCGAACCCATAACGGCGGATCGGCTGCAGGGTCACCTCGGCCGCCAGTTCCGGATTGTAGCATAAGGAAAGAAAATCCCCCGCCTGCGCCCGTGTCGCCCGGTATTCCGGCAGATATCGCCCGGCCTGGCGCATCATCCAGATCGGCGGCACGTCCTGCACCTCACCCGCCAGCGCCCGCAGCAGTTTCTTTGTCTCGGCCATCTTTGCCCCCAATCATCCGGTTTGCCGCAACGGGTCATCCTTCGGCGGCAATTTGTCAAGGTGTGCCCCCATTGTCAGGGCAATGTGACGCGACTAAAGCTGTGCGCATGACACTGAACCTGCCCACACCCGCCTCACCGCTGAAGATCGGCACACGTGGTTCGCCTCTGGCGCTGGCGCAAGCCTATGAAACCCGGCAACGGCTGGGCGCGGCCTTCAATCTGCCCGAAGACGCGTTCGAGATCGTGGTGATCAAAACCACCGGCGACAACCGCGCCATGATCGACGCGGATCGCCCGCTGAAAGAGATCGGCAACAAGGGCCTGTTCACCAAGGAAATCGAAGAGGCGATGCTGCGCGGCGATATCGACATTGCGGTACACTCCACCAAAGACATGCCGGTGGAGCAGCCCGAGGGTCTGGTGCTGGATACCTTCTTGCCGCGCGAGGATGTGCGGGATGCGTTCATCTCACCTAGCCTGAGCTCGATCCACGATCTACCACAGGGGGCTGTGGTTGGCACTTCGTCGCTGCGCCGCAAGGCGCAACTGCTGAACCGGCGCCCAGACTTGAACGTGGTCGAGTTTCGCGGCAACGTGCAGACCCGCCTGAAGAAACTGGCTGACGGCGTAGCAGATTGCACTTTTCTGGCCATGGCCGGCATCCGCCGCTTGAACATGGACGACGTCCCCGCCACCGCAATCGCGCCCGAAGACATGCTGCCTGCTATCGCACAGGGCACAATCGGTATCGAGCGCCGTAGTGGCGATTCACGCTCTGCGGGAATGCTGGACGCTATTCACCACGCTGAAACTGGTCAGCGTTTGGTTGCCGAACGCGCGCTGTTGGCCGCATTGGACGGTTCGTGCGAGACACCTATCGCGGGGCTGGCTGAAGTGCAGGGTGATCAGCTGCGCCTGCGCGGCGAGGTGCTGCGCCCCGATGGTTCTGAGGCGATTGCAGAAGAACTTACCGGCGCAATTTCCGACGGTGCCGAAATGGGCCGTGCAATGGCGCATTCGCTATTGAAAAAAGCTGGTCCGGGCTTCTTCGACTGGAGAAATTAAAGAAAATTCGCGTAATGTGACTTACTTCACTGTAGGTTGCATTCCGATCTGGCATCAAGGTGTCACACCGATGAGATGAAGGAACAGTCTCGATAAAGTCGAAAGTTTTTTCAGTATATTCGCTTAAGTGGTATTCGAGGGGGCGAGACTGAACTAAATCACTGATCGGTTAGGGCCGCTGTCATATTTCGACAGCGGCCTACTTCTTTTCAGATCAGGGTATCAGACAGTGCAGATCGCCTGCACGGCCTGATCAACGGCCATCCGGGTCACTTCCAAATCAGCTTCTGTCACAGCCAAAGACGGATAGAGCTTGCCCGGGGATTTGAAAATTCCATGCGCACGCAACGTATCGTTGTAGAGCGCATTGCGGCTGGGGTCGTCATGTTTGGCGTTGCGGTAGTCGCGACAGGCGGCATCGGTAAAGTAGATGTCGAACAGTGTCTCATCCCCGACGATCTGATGCGGAATACCGGCCTTGTTTAAGGCATCCACTTGCATCTGCTGCAACGCCGCACCGGTGGCGCGAAGCTGGTCATAGACGCCGTCCCGCCTCAGGACCTCCATGGTTTTCAGACCCGCGACCGAGGCCACCGGGTTGCCCGAGAGGGTGCCCAGCTGCATCAGCCAGCCTTCCTCACCCACCTGCGCCTTGTCGAAATGCTTCATGATCTCGGCACTCGCGCCCAGCGCGGCCAACGGAAAACCGCCGCCGATGATCTTGCCCAGCGTGCAGATATCGGGCGTCACCCCGTATCTTTCCTGCGCGCCACCATAGGCCAGCCGGAACCCGGTGACGATCTCATCGAAAATCAGCAGGACGTTGTGCTTGTCGCACAGATCACGCAGCCCCTGAAGATAGCCGGGCATCGGCGGGATGATCCGCTGCAGCGGTTCCACCATGATCGCAGCGATGTCGTCATGTTCGTCCAGCAGGGCCGCTACGGCCTCGAGATCGTTATAGGGCGCGATCAGCATCTGTTCGGCCACGCTGTCGGGGATACCGGCACTATCCGGCACTGCCTGCGGAAAGTTGACCCGACGACTGGGGGCGAGGCTCATCTGCGCCTCTGCGCTCATGCCATGATAGCCGCCTTCGAATTTCAGGATCTTGTTGCGCCTGGTATAGGCGCGGGCCAAACGGATGGCATACATATCCGCCTCACCACCCGAGGCAACAAAACGGACCTGTTCGCAGCAGGGCACAGCCTCGACGATGGCCTCGGCCAGTTCGATGCCTTTGGAGTTGTTGGCAAAAAATGTCATGCCCTTGGGCAATTGCTCCAGCACAGCCTCCATCACCTCGGGGTGGCCATGGCCCAGCAGCATCGGTCCGGAGCCGATCAGATAGTCGATATACTCGGTGCCATCCTCATCCCAGACGCGACTGCCTTCGCCGCGGGCGATGATGATACCGGGGTCGAAATTGCCAAATCCCCCGGCGGGCAGAACCTCATTCGCGCGGGTGATCCATTCGGATTGAGTGTTGATCTTCAGCATCTCACACGATCTCCAATATCGGGGAACCAAGGATTTCGGGGTCGGGGGTCACACCTAACCCCGGACCTTCGGGCGGGGCAATCCGACCCTTTTCACGGTTTGGTGCGTCCGGACATATGCGCGGGGCCACATAGGACGACAGATCGCAGGTGTTCAGCAGCGATCCATGCGAGGTCGAGGCAGCAAAATGCAGTGACGCGGCGGTTACAATATCCGAGCCCCACGTGCATTCGGCGCAAATCTCGGCCCCCAGATGCACGGTCAGGTCGCGGGCCCGGCGCATCGCCGACAGCCCTCCGAATTTCGACAGTTTCAGCGCCACCGCATCCATGCAGCCCAGCTCATGCGCGCGCAGCAGCGAGGCCAGATCATGGGCGTTCTCGTCGATCTTCATTGGCAGACCGGCGGCCTGCCTTACGGCGGCGCAATCTTCCAGCGTTTTGCAGGGCTGTTCCAGCATCACGTCCAGATGCGCCACAGCACGCCCTGTTCGCGTTGCCTGCAAGCGCGACGCGCCGCAGTTCCAGTCGCCATAGACCAACGGCCCTGGACCCACGGCCTCACGCACTTTGATCAGACGCTCGGCATCGGCTTGCCAATCAGCCTCAACCCCCAGCTTGACCTGAAATTGGCGAATGCCGGTCTGATAGGCGGTTTGTGCGATGCGTGCCATCTCATCCGGGGCAATGCAGGTGATCGAGTGGTAGAGCGGCATGTCCTTGCGCGTCCGACCACCCAGCAGAGCATAAACCGGCTGGCCGGTTCCCTTACCGAACAGGTCCCACAAGGCTATATCGACCATGGATTTGGCATAACGATGCCCCTGCAGAAACCCGTCCAATTTGCGCATCGGCGCGTCGGCACCGAACGGAGACATGCCCAAAATTTCCGGCCCCATTTCAGTGATCGCGGCCGGTACACCACCGGCATAGGCAGGCAGGTAATGCGGGATCGGACAGACCTCACCCCAGCCTTTCAGCCCGGTATCCGTCTCAAGACACAGGATATGAGAGGTCACGGTGGCGCAGGTTTTGCCCTCAGCCATGTGATAGGTCTCATGGCTGGTCAGGTCGACGGACCAGAGGGTTATCTTGTTGATCTTCATTCAACCCGTCCTTTGCGTTTCGTCGTGGCGCTTTCAGATGGGCCAGCCCCTCTCTTGGCCTCCGGCCAATTCACTCCCCGGGATATTTTTGGCCAGATGAAGAGGTGGACCATCATGGGGCCTCGTAGGTTGCGATTGGCTGACCCAGCGTATCTTCGTCTGGGTGTACGCCGAGGCCGGGTGTATCCGGCAGGTGCAGGTGGCCCTCGATGTTGCGTGGCCCGCGACCACCGGCGATATCGACGGTGATCATGTCCTGACAGGCCCAAACCGCATGGCAATTGTCATCCGGGATGGTGGCGGCCAAATGCAGCGCTTCGGTATCGGCCAGAACTGTGCCACCGGTCGCCATCACGAACATGTCGATCCCATGCGCCAGCGCGATATCCCGCATCCGTGCGGCTTTGGTCAGGCCGCCGACTCGGTTCAGCTTGATCCCGAATATCTCGGCCAGACCGTCGCGGGCAATGCGGGCAGCATCCTGCAGGGTGACAAGACTTTCATCCACCGACACGGGTGAGGCATGACGGCCGGCGATTGCGGCGATATCATCCAGCGTCTCGCCGGGTTGTTCGAACATAACGTTCAGGTCCTCGCAGGCGCTCATCACCCGCAGGGCCTGTTGCCGGGTCCAGCCGCGATTGACGTCGTAGAGGATGATCTCACCCGGACGCCGGATGCTTTCCACGTCGCGGACGCGGGCAATGTCGCGCTCCACATCACCGCCTATCTTTACCGAATGGGCGACGTAGCCCCGGTTGCGATAGCGTTCCATCACCTCCCGGGTTTCTTCGATGGTTTTCGCCCCCACAGACGAAGCAATCGGGCGGGGCGTTCGCGACCCACCGCCCATCAGATCGGCAATCGGCAGGCCCGCCGCCTGCCCGGCGATATCCCAGCAGGCCATGTCGATCGGGCTTTTGGCGTAGAGGTGCCCGGGCAGCGCGAGGTCCATCGCGCGCTCCACCTCCAGCACCTTACGCGGATCAAAGCCCAAAATGAACGGTGCCATCGTTTCAATTCCCGCGCGGATACCCGGCCCGTGTGCGGGCACATAGGTATGGCCCCAGGGGGTACCCTCGCCCCAACCGACCAACCCTGCATCGGTTTCGATTTTCACCAGCGTCGCGTCGAGCGTTTCGAACCTTAGCCGCCCGGCGGACAGCCAATAGGGATGCTCCAACGGCAGATCGACTTGGAAAACCGAGATCCGCGTGATCTTCATTTCAGTTCCACTTCGACAAAGGACATTGGAGTGTCTGCCGCGTTGATCACGTTGTGTTCGACCCCTTCATCGCGTCGATACGTTGTTCCAGCGGGAACCGTTACGTCACTGACCGACCCATCGGGCAATTCCAGACGCATTTGGCAGTCGGTGATGGCCGTAATGACATAATCCATCGTATGGCGGTGCCATCCCGTTTCTGCACCGGGCGCAAAGTCGAACCGCGTCACGCGAACCCGCGCATCGTCAATCATCTGAGTAGCGACCGCTTGCTGTCTCATAAGCTGAACTCCTCAATCGGTGGGCCAAGGCTGTCGAAATCCGGGGTCACGCCCAGACCGGGTGTATCAGTGGCATAGAGTTTGCCATCCCGCGTCTCAGGGCCGCCGATCCCGGTGGACCGGGTGTTATAGTTCATCAGGTCAGTGGTGTTCTGCAGAAACTCTTCAGGGGTCGAAGCCGCGAAATGCGCCACGATCGAGGTGGTGATCTCTCCGCCCCAGGTGTCCTCACTGACAACGGGAATGCGGTTTTCAACCAGGTAATCCCGCACCCGCCGCGCCTTGCTGAGCCCGCCGAGGTTCGAGATTTTCAGGCAGCAGATCTCGGCCCCGCGGTCGGCGACTATGCGCTGAGCTATATGCATACCGGTGACGCATTCATCCAGTTTCATCGGCTGTTCGGCCACGCGGCGGACCTGCTGGCATTCCTCATAGGTGCGGCAGGGCTGTTCCAGAATGAAATCCAAGTCACGCGTTTCCCGCGCCACCCGGATCGCATTGTCCACCCGCCAGCCCTGATTGGCGTCGGCCATGGCTTTTTCACCCGATTGCAGCAAAGGCACCGTGGTGCGGATGCGATCAATGTCGGTGACCCAATCGCCGCCGACCTTGATCTGAAACTGGCGATAACCCTGATCGCGGTAGACATTCATCTCGGCCACGGTCTCATCCACGGCCTTTTGCGGCGCCACCCGGTACATCGGCGCGCCATTGGTTAGTTTTCCACCTAGCATCATCCAGACAGGTTGATCACAGGCCTGCCCGAGTATGTCCCAGCACGCCGCGTCGAACGGGGCTTTGGCGTAGCCGTGCCCTTGCACCAGATGGTCCATCATCTGTTCGATGCGCCCTACCTGCCGTGGGTCCTCTCCCAACAGTTTCGGAGCCACCAGCCGTGCCAATGCCGCCACGCCCTCGGAATGGGCCACCATGTAGTTCTCGCCACACGGCGTGAACTCACCACATCCCTGCAGCCCGGCATCAGTGTCGATGACTACAACTGAGGCGATGGCCGTTTCAATCGCATTGCCCGCACCCCAGACATAGGCCCCGCCCACATAGGGCAGCCCGGTCTGATAGATACGGATGCGGGTGATCTTCATGCGGCGTCCATCCGTGGCAGATCGTCCATGCCTTCGCCACGCCAGAGGACAAAGGTCAGGATCGGTTGGTCAGTTGTGGTCATCGCGTGGCTCTGCCAGCTGTCATGATGGCGCGTCTGGTTCGGCCCGACAAAGCTGTCATCGCCCGCGATCCGGAACACAGCCCCTCCGGCCAGCGTCAAATACAGCTCTTCGGCCTGATGGCTGTGCCAGTCATAGTTCAGACCCGCCCCCCAATAGGCCACGTAACCCCTCAATTGGGTCGAGTGGAAATGACCGGTCGGGCCGAACAACTCATAATAGCCATAGCGTTGCAGGAAGTCGGCACCGACTTCATCCTCGGTATAGGTCACCTTCCAATGGGCCAGATGCGCCGTGGCCTTGATCGCGTCGGACAAGGCTTTGGTCGTTTCGCTGCAACCTGCATCGAAATTGCGTACCAGATCGACTGCGGGAATTGGGCTCGGCTCTAGTTGGGTTGTGGTCAGGTCTGTTGGCCACGTCCCGAACTCCGAAAGATCGGGATGCGCCTGATGCAGTTGTCGTGCGGCCACTAATACATCGTCCAGAGTCATGGGATCACCACTATATTCCCGGTGTGCTGTTTCGCGATGAAGGCAGCTTGCGCCTCGCGCAACTCCTCCAGCGGATAGGTGGCGGCGAGGGCGGGTTTGATTTCTCCGGCCTCAATGTATTTTACGAGGTTCCGCATCACCTGCGGGTCAATCACGGTTGACCCGGTGAAGGTCAGATCGCGCAGGTAGAAGGTCCGCAGGTCGAAATCGACCATCGGGCCGGCGATCGCTCCGGAACAGGTATAGCGCCCGCCGCGTTCCAAAATGTCGATCAGGTTCGGCCAATAGGGGCCGCCAACCACATCGGCCACCACGGAGATCATTTCATCGCCCAAAGCCGCGCGCAGGTTTTCAGGTGCACGCGACAGGATCATGTCCGGGCCCAGCTCCGCCACATCCGCGTGTTTCGCCTCGGACGCCAGCGCAATCACACGTGCGCCGCGCCGTTTGGCCAGTTGCACCAGCGCGCCGCCGACCCCGCCCGAGGCGCCGGGGACCAGCACCGTATCCTTGTCGGTCACATTGGCGCGGGTCAGCATCCCCTCGGCGGTGGAGTAAGAACACGAGAAGGTCGCCAGTTCCGCGTCCGACAGGTCAGACGTGATCGGCACGGCATTTACCGCGAGAGTCGTAGCGTATTCTGCGAAGCCGCCATCCCGTTCCGAGCCATAGTACCCGGTCTTGTCCATATTGCCGGGATCGTCCGGGTCACGCAGCCAACCATCGGTGATGACGCGTTCTCCGATGCGGCCACTGTCCACGCCCTCACCCACGGCCACGATTTCACCGCAGATATCGGCCCCCTGAATGCGCGGGAAGGTGATCGGGTTGCCGCCCCAAGTGGGATCGTCTTCA
The DNA here is from genome assembly GCF_056160045.1 of Ruegeria sp. ABF4_144. Lineage (NCBI taxonomy): Bacteria > Pseudomonadati > Pseudomonadota > Alphaproteobacteria > Rhodobacterales > Roseobacteraceae > Ruegeria > Ruegeria sp. ABF4_144. Next base: position 113,936 of record NZ_JBSWWK010000001.1, on the reverse strand, counting down.
CCCACCTCTTCGAACGCACCTCCGGTGGTCGCATCCGAGACCGTCTTAGAATACCAGCCTGAGCGTGTGTTCACATCGGTGTTGTTCAGACCGCAAGCAGCAACCTTGATCAGAACCTCTCCGGCCTTGGGTTCCGGGCGCGGCCAGTTTTCATGCAGCACCATTTGCTCCAACCCACCATGGCCCATCGTGACCATGGCTTTCATTGTGTCCGGCAGAGTCATCACGCGGTCTCCAATGCAGCGTCTGTGCGCGGCAGCTGGCTTTGTGGGTCATAAGCGGGTTCGCCCAGCACACGCGCTGCGCGGGGTGAGCCGTGGACCACGACCTGAAGGGCAGTTCCGGGTGTTGCAGCCTCGGGCTTGATATATGCAAAGGCGAGGATTTTACCGACCGTATGCCCATAAACCACCGATGCTGTTGATCCGACAACACGCCCGTCCAGCATCACCGCCTCACCACCGTGACCGTCAATCTCACCGTCGGGCTCAATCTCCAGATAGGCGCAGACCCATGGCAGGTCGGTGTTCAGGGTCTTGTCCTTGCCCAGATACTCCTTGTCGGTGCGGGCAAAGCGCAGCACGTCAGCCTCGGCCAGTGTGACCTCATTGGTCAATTCGCCTGCGCCTTTAAAGCCCTTCTCCATCCGCATCACGTTCATGGCAAAGCTGCCATAGTCGGTGATGCCGTGCGGCTCACCTGCCGCCCAGATCGCATTGTATACGTCGAGGCAGGCGGCGTCGGGCATATGCAGCTCCCACCCCAACTCACCAGCGTAGGACATGCGGAAGGCCCAGACTTTGTGACCCGCGATGGTGATCTCTTGCGCCGAGAGCCAGCGGAACCCGGCATTGGTCAGATCAGCATCGGTGCAGCGCACCAGCACGTCACGCGACCGAGGGCCGTTCAGTGAAAGGGCCGACCAGTCGGCGGACAGAGCAGTGATCTGCACATCCTCATCCACGCGCTGCTGCGTCAGATGATCCAGCAGGCGCTGTTCGAAGAAGGCGGCACAGACAAGATAGAAGCTGTCATCGGCCATGCGGACAATCGTTGTTTCCAACTCGATCCGGCCCCGGCGGTTCAGCATATGGGTCAGCGTGATCGAACCGACCTTTTGCGGCATCCGGTTGGCGGTCAGCCGGTCCAGCAGGGCATAAGCGTCCGGCCCCGAGACCTCGACTTTGGTGAAGGCGGAGACATCCATGATACCGACGCGTTCGCGCACCGCCTTCACCTCGGACGCGACCATGTCGTCGGCGCGGGTGCGACGGAAGGAGTAGTGATCGCACTGCTCGACCCCATCCCGTGCAAACCAGCGGGGACGTTCGAAACCATAAACCTCTTCATGCACCGCGCCCTTGGATTTCAGCAGTTCATAGAGCGGCGAGGGCTTGATCGGACGCCCCTCCAGACGGTTGAAATGCGGGAACGGGATTTCGTGGCGCAGGCAGTAGTCTTCCTCGGCCTTGATCACCTGCCAATCCTTGGTGGCATAGCTGCCGAACCGGCGCGGATCGAACTCGCGCATCGAGATATCGGCAGCCCCATGTACCATCCAACGCGCCAGTTCGCGTGTCAGACCCGGCCCCCAGCCAATACCGATCTGCGTCCCGCAGCAGCACCAGTAATTCTGCACACCCGGCGCAGGCCCGATCAGAGGGTTGCCATCCGGCGGATGCGAAATCGCGCCGTGCACGTCTCGCTGAATGCCCAGCTCGGCAAAGATCGGCATGCGGTTCAGGCTTTCCTCAAGCCACGGCATCACCCGGTCGTAATCCGCGTCGAACAGCCAGTTTTCATATTCCCACGGGCAGTGGTCATGCCAGACCGAGTTCGGGTTCTCTTTCTCGTAAATCCCGATCAGACCGCGCTGCTGCTCCATCCGGATATAGCCCGAAACCTTGCGGTCATCGCGGATCACCGGCAGTTCCTTGTCCAAATTCTGGAACTCGGGCACTGGCTCGGTCACGAAGTAATGATGTGTCATCGAGGTCATCGGCAGTTGCAACCCGGACCACTCGCCCATCTGACGAGCATAGGTGCCGCCCGCGTTCACCACATGCTCACAGGTGATGGTGCCCATCTCGGTTTCGACCACCCACTCGCCATTCTCGGCCTGCGTGATGTTGGTGGCGCGGCAGTTGCGGAATATGCGAACACCCTTCTGTCGCGCGCCCGTCGCCATCGCCATGGTGACATTGGTCGGGTCAACATGTCCGTCATCGGGCGTGTGCAGCGCGCCCAGGACGCCTTCGAGGTTGTAGAACGGGTGCAGCTCGGCCACCTTCTCGGGTCCGACCAGTTCGATGTTGAACCCCAGCGACCGGCCCACCGACAGGGTGTGGCGCAGCCAGTCCATCTCATCCTCGGTATAGGCCAGACGGAACGAGCCGCAGCCATGCCACGTCACGGGCTGGCCGGTTTCGGCCTCCAACTGACCAGAATACAGGCCAATGTTGTAATCCACGCACTTCCCAAGCCCAAAGCTTGAGGTCGAATGCGTGATCTGGCCCGCCGCGTGCCATGTGCTGCCACTGGTCAGTTCGGCCTTTTCCAGCAGGACAGTGTCACCGCCCCAGCCTTCATGCGCCAGATGGTAGGCCAGACCGACCCCCATGACGCCGCCTCCGACAATGACCACGCGGGCGTGGGTGGGCAAATTCTTCTCGGACATGACATTTCCTCTTCCCGAGTCGCTTTTCTGCTCGACAGGCTAATTCCACATTTGTACCATCGTCAATCATGAATGACACAAATGTATCATCAATCGTTCTCGACCGCCTCACAGAGGAATGGGATGCCTTGACGCCTGAGGCCCAGAAAGCCGCGCGTTACGTGCTGGAAAACCCAACGGATGTTGGGGTTTCAACCGTGCGCGAGATTGCCGAGGCGGCGAAGGTCAAGCCCAACACTTTTGTCCGAATGGCACGGCAGGTGGGGTTCGAAGGCTATGAAGATTTTCGCGCCCCGTTCCGCGACGCGATTCGGCAAGGCAACGTGTCGTTTCCCGATCGCGCCAAATGGCTTCAGGACATCGGCAAGTCCGGCGAATTGGGAGGCCTCTATGCGGATATGATCGGGGCAACGATCCGCAATATCGAGGAAACCTTCGCCGGAATCGAGCCCGCCCGCTTGGAGGCTGCAGCCCAAGATATCTGGAAATGCCGCCAAATTTTCACACTGGGCGTCGGCGTCAACAACGCGAACGCGCGCAATTTCACCTATCTGGCGTCAACCGGGATGAAACAGTTCCACGCCATCCCGCGTCCGGGCTCGACCCCGGTGGATGATCTGGCTTGGGCCGATGATCAGGACGTACTGATCGCCATGACCTGCCACCCCTACCGGACCGAAGTGATCGAAGCCGTGAAACTGGCCCGCGAACAAGGCCTGACTGTTGTTGGCATCTCAGACAGCCCGGCAAGCCCGGTGATCCTCGGCGCGCATCATGGGTTCGTCATTGCCGCCGATACACCGCAATTCTTCCCGTCCTCTGTCTCGACCATCGCGCTTCTGGAAACGTTGCTATCCTTCGTGATCGCCGTCGCCAGCGATGAGATTGTCGAGCGGGTGGAACGGTTTCATCAACGCAGACACCAACTCGGCATCTACGCGGAGGAGCCCGAATGAACGCCCCCCTGACCCATTCACTGGACGCGCGCTATTACACCGACCCTGCGGTTTTTCAGCAGGAAATGCAGGGGCTTTTGGCCCGAACGTGGCAGTTCGCAGGCCATGTGGCGCAGGTGCGGGAAACCGGCGATTATTTCGCCTTTGAAATCGCCGGGCAAAACCTGTTCTGCATTCGCGGCCGCGACGGGGAAATCCGGACCTTCTACAACGTCTGCCAACACCGCGCGCACGAAATGGTCACCGGCGCAGGCAACACTCGAGTCGTGGTCTGCCCCTATCACGCCTGGACCTATGAGCTATCCGGCCAATTGCGCGCCGGTCCCAATATCAAATCCGTCCCCGGCTTTGACCGTAGCGCTATCTGCCTGACCTCGGTGCGCACCGAAGTGTTCAACGGCTTCATCTTCGTCAATCTGGATAATGACGCCGCTCCGATGGACGAGTGGTATCCCGGTGTGCGCGAGGAAATCCGGGCCTTTGTGCCTCATATTGACGATCTGGAACCGCTGGAATGGGTCGAGATTGCTGAAAACTGCAACTGGAAGGTCAGTATCGAGAATTACTCGGAATGCTACCACTGCCCAACCAATCATCCGACCTTCGCCGAAGGCGTGGTCAAACCTGAAACCTACGATATCCAACCGGATGCCGACGGCGGCTATGTGCTGCGCCACACGACCGAGTGCCAAAGCCTCGACAAGATGACCTATCCCGTCGACCTGTCAGTGCCTCATGCGGGCGATTACCAGTCATGGTTCCTTTGGCCGATGTTCTCGTTCCAATGCTATCCGGGCAATGTGCTGAACACCTATCACTGGCGCGCAAACGATGCCGATCACTGCACCGTCTGGCGTGGGTGGTACACCGAAGGCGGCTCAGAAAGCGCGGTGATCCGGCAACTGGCCGTTCAGGATCGCGAAACCACGGTCGAAGAGGATATTCACCTGGTCGAATCCGTCCATCGTGGCCTCAAATCCCGCGGCTATCGCCCCGGACCGCTGGTACTGGACCCCGGTTGCGGCGTGATGTCAGAACACTCGATTGCCCGGCTCCAGCAATGGATGCGTGAGGCGGTGGACTGATGACCGTGGTGATCCGCCCATGCTGATGCCCGAAGAGTGGCGGTCGGAACATAAGCTGTTCCCGCATCAGGTGGGTTTCACCTGCCCGCCCTTCGATTTTGATGCGGCACCGTCGGATTTTCTGCGGATGTGCCCCGAGACGGTAGGGGTTCACGGGTGGATGCTGCATGTGCCGGACTATGTGCACGGGCTGGACCAGCGAAAGCAAAACTTCGGGATGCTCGAGGATTTCGTCAACTGCATGTCCCGCAACGGCGTCGATGTCTGCGGGCAGGTCGGATCGAACTGGGTCCATGCCTGCGGGTTGGGGGTTGAGGGCGTGCGTCAACACTGCACCGACCTGTCCGACACATACGGAACCCAGTTTCACATGGCCGGTTACGCCATGGTTGAGGCGTTGCGTGAGATGAATGTTGAAAAGGTCGCCCTGAACGCGGCCTATCACTGGCCCGAATGGTGGCAAGGCACCGTCGGCTTCCTGCGTGAGGCCGGGTTCGACGTGCTCTATGCGGGCAATTTCCACGATCAAGGATGGTTCGCCAGCCAGGAAGAGGTGAATAGCTATCGCTGGGTCTTTGACGGTGAGTTGGCGCTGAAAAGTTTTGAATACGTGGCCGAACGGGCACCCCAGGCCGATGCGATCCTGATCAACGGGATGTGCAATTTCCGAACCGGTCCGAATGGTTTGCCACAACGTCCACTGCATCTGGTGGATATGCTGGAATCTACCCTTGGTAAGCCGGTGATCGGTCACGACATCGCGCTTTATTGGCGCATCTTCAAATCGCTTGGTCTGTCGCCAGAAACACCGCGTGGACAGCTTTTGAAGCGGCTCTAACCCGGAGGTTCCAGACACATGCACAAAATCCTCGCGCTCTGGGCGGTGCCCCGGTCCACCTCAACGGCCTTTGAATGGATGATGCGGCAACGCGGTGATATGGATTGCCTTCACGAACCTTTCGGCGAGGCCTGGTATCAGGGCGAAGACCCTTTATGGCACCGGTTTAAGCCGGGTGATGTGACGACGCCCGGGCTGACGCTGAACAGTGTGTGGCAGGATATTCAAGCGCGCGCCGAAAAGGGACCAGTCTTCATCAAAGACTTCCCCCATTACATCAACCACATGTGGGATGCTCAGTTCCTGTCGCATTTCAACCACGCCTTCCTGATCCGCGATCCGGCGAAAACCATCACCTCGATGTACAAACGCTGGCCCGATTTTGCCGAGGGCGAAGTCGGCTTTCCCGAACAGCGCGCCCTGTTCGACTTGCTGACCGCGCTGAACGGTACTCCACCACCGGTGATCGACAGCGACGACCTGCTGGAAGACCCGCACGCCATGACGCAAACGTTCTGCGATGCCGTCGGAATTCCCTTTGTTGAAGACGCTCTGAGCTGGGAGGCAGGCGGCGACCCCTCGGCCCACAGTTGGTGGGATGGCGGGTCTTTCCACGCCAACCTTGCAAACTCGACCGGCCTTGCACCACAGCCCCGCAAATACGTGGAAATCGACGATGCCCCAGACCGGGTGAAACAGGTGCATCGCCGGATGAAACCGCATTATGATCACCTCTACAAACACCGCCTGACGCGCTGAAGAACCGGAGACTCCACATGGCAGATATTTTCGACGAAGACCTTTTCCTCAAAGGCTTGGAACAACGCAAAGGCACTCTGGGCGCCGAATACGTGGAAAAGAATCTCGCGGCTGCGGATGATTTCACACGCCCGTTTCAAGAGGCTATGACTGCCTGGTGCTGGGGCTTTGGCTGGGGCGACGACGTGATCGACGCGAAAACTCGGTCGATGATGAACCTCGCGATGATCGGCGCGTTGGGAAAGATGCACGAGTGGGAAATTCACTGCAAAGGCGCGCTGAACAACGGCGTGACCAAAGAAGAGATCCGGGCCATCATCCACGTGGTCGGCATCTACTGCGGTGTACCCCAGGCACTGGAGTGCTTTCGGGTTGCGCGCAAGGTACTTGAGGCAGGCTAGGCTTTTATAGGCTTATAGCCATTGCGCGTCGCTCTGAACATCGGCGGTGCGGGCCAAGGCCCGAGGCTGCAGGGCCGCCCCTTTCCATTCGTTCTGGAACCCCGATCCGTTCCAGCTCGAACCGGCCAACCGCACGCCCTACCCCCTTGCCCGATCTAACCAATCGGCGCACAATGGAGGTTCACACACTTGCGCCCTAGTTGCGCACCGTCACACGTTTCGCGACCGGGACGCCTTCGATGATACGGAGGGCCAAATGACCATTGCGACTCGTCTAAAACATCATCTGGATGCCCAAGGGCTTCCGTTTGACACCGTTCCCCACCCTTACGCTGCAACTGCCGCCGAATGCGCCGAAGCGGCCCATGTGCCCGGCGATCACCTCGCCAAATCGGTTCTTATCCACATGGAAGAAGGCCCGTTGCTTGCGGTTCTGCCCAGTAATCATCGGGTTGACCTGACCGCGCTGCAATCGATGATGAACCGCCGCCTCGGCTTAGCTCCAGAATCTGAAATGGATGGGCTGTTCGATGATTGCGCCTTGGGCGCAGTGCCGCCTGTGGGCGAAGCCTATGATCTGCCGACCGTCGTCGACGACAGCCTGACCGGCTTGGACAAAATTTGGTTCGAAGCAGGTGACCACAAAACCCTGATCGAAATGCGCGGCAAGGATTTCGATACGTTGATGAAAGATGCGCCGCATGGGGCCTTTTGCTGTATGCACTAGGTTCCGCGCTAAGCCACTCAAAGGCGATGATCCCCTTGACCAAAGCCAGATCGGCGTACTTCATTGAGGAATAGGGGTTGGAAACTTCGTCAACAACCACGGGGTGTCCAGAAAGACCACGAAATTAGGGGGATGCACGCTGGCAGGACGCAGACAATTGGTCTGCCGCAACAGCGGGTAAAACGATCAAATATGTCCGATATCGCGACCTGGCTCGAAAAAAACGGTCTATCAAAGTATGCGGGGGCCTTTGACGAGCACGAAATCGAGCTCGGTGATCTGACGGAGTTGACCGACGAGGACCTTGTGACCATCGGGCTTCCTCTTGGTCCGCGGCGGCGTTTCATGAAAGCAGTTCGTGCCAGCGCCGCAGACGGGCGTCATCCGCAAAACACGGCGCTCGGCCCGGCCATTGTGGCAGAGCGGCGGCAACTCACTGTCATGTTCATCGATCTGGTCGGGTCCACCGAAATAGCCCAAAGTGTCGATCCCGAAGATCTGGCCGAAGTTCTTCGATTGTTCAAGGAAACATGCGCTGCATCTGTTGCCGCCTTTGATGGTCACATTGCCAGCTATTACGGCGACGGGATCATGGTCTTTTTCGGATTTCCCCATGCCCACGAAGATGACCCCGAGCGTGCAGTTCGTGCAGGTCTGCGGATCATCAATGAAATCCCGGCCATCCGCACCCATGCGAAACTGAACGTCCGCATTGGGATCGCGACCGGCTTGGTTGTCGTTGGTGATCTACGCGGAGAAAAGATGTTTGAGGACGGCACGGCGATGGGCGAAACGCCAAACCTAGCCGCGCGTCTTCAGGCAATGGCGGATCCGGGCACACTGATTATCGCACCCACAACGCATCAGCTGGCAGGCGATGCTTTCGAATATGAATTGCGCGGCGCATTCAAGCTCAAGGGTTTTGCGAAAGAGGTTGAAGCCTGGCAAGTGACCGGCACGCGGGAGACCGTAAGTCGGTTTATGGCGTTGGACGATGTGTTGTTAAAGCCTTTGATCGGCCGTGCCTCTGAATATGAAACCCTGAATGAAAAGTGGATGTTGGCCAGCGCTGGTCAGGGGCAAGTCGTTCTGGTGTCGGGAGAGCCGGGAATTGGCAAGTCCCGGCTGGTTGAAGAGCTGCGCCAAAACACGTCGGGGGTGTCGCACACGCAAAACCGATATCAGTGTTCGCCCTACCATTTCGCGAGTGCGTTTTACCCTGTCATTCGCCAGTTCGAGATCGTGGCGGGACTTCGTCCTGACGATTCAGACGAAACAAAGCTCAAAAAGATTTCCTCGGTTCTGGGGGATCCGTCAGACCATGTGTTGAAACTGGCAGCGTCTTTGCTGTCTGTACCTTTCGAAGACCGACTGGGCCCACTGGATTTGACGCCGCAGAAGATCATGGATCAAACGCTGGGGATGTTGCTGAAAATACTGGCTTCGATGGCGGCGGAAAAACCAGTGCTTCTATTGTTTGAGGACGCGCATTGGGTGGATCCGACAACCAAATTGCTGTTGGACCGGATCGTGAATCAGATCAAAGACCTTCCGGTGTTGGTTGTGATGACATTCCGACCCGAATTCGACCCTGGATGGGCGTTACAGTCAAACCTTACGAAAGTTGTCCTGAGGCAATTGGACTTCCACCAGGTCAAACGCATTGTGGATGAAGTTGCACCAGGTCAGCCCATTTCGGATGAGATGTATGAAGTGATCGCCGCCAGATCCGATGGTGTCCCGCTGTACGTCGAAGAGGTGACCAAAGACCTCTTGGAATCAGGTGCTTTGGTCGAAAGTCATGCCACCCACCCGGTTGGTGCATCTTCTCCGTCAAGCCCGGTTCCCAGCACGTTGCACGATGCTTTGATGGCACGTCTGGATCGCCTGAGCTCAGCTAAGGAAGTCGCCCAGATTGGCGCGGTCATTGGCCCTCAGTTTTCTTATCCGCTGATCGCTGAGATTTCACGCTTTGGAGAGAAAGCGTTGCGGTCCAGTCTGGAGCTGCTGGTAGACGCGGGCATTGTCACGAAGGCGGCGGCGGGAGATCTGGAAACCTTTAGCTATCGTCATGCTCTTATTCGGGACACCGCCTACAACAGCCTGTTGAAAAGCGAGCGCCGTGTTTTGCACGAGCGGGTCGCCGAGACGCTCAATCAGGACGCACCTCACACAGGGGATTCCAGCCCGGAAATTCTGGCGCACCACTACACGATGGCCGGGATGAGCAAGCAAGCAATCGACTGCCGTTACCTTGCCGGTCAGCGCGCCGTTCAGCGTTCAGCGAACATCGAGGCAAACACGCAGCTTTCCCTGGCCATCGAACAGTTGCAGGAGCAAAGCCAAAGTGACGACCGAGATCGAAAAGAAATCGAGATACAGGTTCTCAGAGCAGGTGTCCTGCGTTCAACGGCCGGGATCGCCGCCGATGAAACCGGCTCTGTCTACGAACGGATCAGGGACCTGTGTGAGCGCGTCAAAGAAACCGGGCAACTTTTCCCGGTATTGAACGGCTTGTATTCGTTTCATTTGGTGCGGGCCGAGTACGATTTGGCCCGCAACGTCGCCGGAGAATTGCTGAATTTAGCAGATTCGACCGGTGAAACTCAGCACCGGATGGTGGCTCATCGGGCCATGGGTGCGGTGCTGTTTCACATAGGTGAGCTGAACCCAGCTTACGAGCACTTGAAACAGGCGCTCGAACTTTACAGTCGGGAACGGGATGGACATCTGGCGTTTATTTACGGGTCGGACCATGCCGCGATTACTTCGTGCTTCCTGAGTCTGGCCATGTGGATTCGCGGCGCCCCGGATAAGGCATTGGACATCCAGAATCAGGCAGTTGCCGCAGCCAGAAAGCTTGAGCATGCCCATAGCATCGCGCAGTCCCTCACCTACCTGTGCATGTTGCATCTGCTGCGCCGTGAACCCGATCAGGTGATTGAGGTTGTGGATCAACTTGAAGACTTGGCCTCAAAGCACTCATTTACGTTTATGTCCGTAACTGCAACGCTCTGGCGAAGCTGGGTGAATGCCTATGTGTCTTCCAACCCGGCCACGATCCGAGCCTTGCGAAATGCAGCAGAAGCCTGGTGGGCAAGCGGCGCGGGTAATTACAAGCCGTTCTTCCTGACGTTGATTGCGGAGGTCACTCTGAAAGCGGGTGACCGTAAATGCGCCTTGGATTTATTGACCGATGCGCGCGAGCACCAAGACCTGACAAAGGAAGGTTGGGCACAAGCCGAGACGGACCGGGTTTACGCGCTCGCGCGTTCCGGGCACGCACCGGCCGAGAACGAATTTCATGACGCTTTGCAATCCGCGCGACGACAGCACGCTAAGATGTTCGAGCTTAGGATTTCAGTAGATTATTTTAATCAATGCAAGAAAGTCTCGCTTGCGCCCGCTGCCGGTTTCGAACTTCGGACAGTTTTAGAAGCCGTGGAAGGAGGGGAGCGTACGACCGACGTTACTGATGCCCGTGCATTGCTGAATGAAGTAAGCGCTGGCTAGCTTTCAATTGGTCAGAACATGGCTATCCGAAAGGTTGAACGACGTATGGGCCCTCCCCAATTGATTTTTCAAACCGGGAAGAGATTCCAAACTGACCAAAAGCGCCATTGAGGTCACGCCTGTTGAAGCGAAAGACTACTTCGTATGGGACGGCCAGATGGCCGGGTTTGGGGTCCGCTTAATGCCCCTTCGGGGCTGAGACCTATCATGCGCAGTATCGCAGGCTTTGACAGACGCGGAATTGGATGGCTCGGAGTCATCTTTTGTCGTTGACGCCTTTCGATTGCTGGTTCTGTCCAGGCGTATCCATCACCACCATCGTCGCGTTTTGCAGGGTCCGGCCTGTGCCAAACTATTCTCTTGTGCTTCACTGGAAAATACAGTTAAGTATTTAATCTTCAATCGAAATTAGGCTTCGAGTCTGGGAGTTTGTATGTTTACAATCTACCCTTGGTTGAATACGAATTTGAGAACTGAATTCTGAGATGAGCACATGATGTTTATTCTGGCCCTTGTGGTCTACTTTGTCGCCTTGTGTATCGCTAAGGCCCTGTTCGACCCAAAGGTCATCAAGGAAAACGGTAAGATCATGCTCAGTGTCTTGCCGCTTTTCATCGTTCCTGCCGGGATGACGGCCTACATGGCCATTTACGGCATTAGTGGCGCAGGGCCTTACTGGGACGCTTGGATTACCAATCCCAATGACCGCGCGTATACCGACAAAATGGGCATCTTCATCATCGACGATGCGGTTGAAGAATTCTTCGCTATGTGGGTCGGTATCGCCTTTGGTTGGTATGATGGTCTGATCGGCTACGTGGTCGAGAACACTGAAATCGGCCGCCAATGGTGGGCTTCATTCCCGATGTATGAGGAAGCGTTTTTCGTAACGGCATTGGTGGCTTACGGCGTTCCCGTTGTTACGCTCACACTCCTGTTTGTGATCGCTTGGTTCTCGAAAGGCAACTGGTCTAAAATGGTTATCGGGGTCTATGCGTGGATGTTTATGGCCATCATCTCGGCGTCGGCCGGTGCCGCGCTGGGCTTCCTGACCGTGGCCATGTTCGCGGACGGCATTAAGCTGCTACTGATCGCCTTCTGTATCGCCATTGCAGTTGTTTTCCTGAATGGATTCGGTCGGACGCGCGTGGCTGTCGGCGTTCGCCTCCCGAAGTAGCTCTTCGTCGACATGGCACACTCAGAGTCCGCTAACCCCTTTTATTTCCGACTGATCCGCGCATTTTCTTGGGGATATTAGTGTCAGGGAATTGAGGTTTGGGATTCCGAAACGACCAGCCAGAAGAGCTTTGAAGTGAGAATAGGGCGTAGCAGTGAGCAAGGTAACCACAGGGTGAATTCGCTCCGGCTTGCTTCCACAGTGTTTTCCTTGGGGATGGCACAAAGCAAAAAGCCCCGCGTGATGCGAGGCTAAGTGTTTGATTTCCGACCTGTAAGATTGGTTGCGGGAGTAGGATTTGAACCTACGACCTTCAGGTTATGAGCCTGACGAGCTACCGGGCTGCTCCATCCCGCGTCAGGGTCGGAAAGTGTGATATCGTTTTAGAGAGATGGGGATTTTTCTAGGTTTGGCGGTGACCTACTCTCCCGGGGCTTAAGCCCAAGTACCATTGGCGCGGCAGTGCTTAACTTCCGGGTTCGGGATGGGACCGGGTGTTTCACTTGCGCTATGACCACCAAACCGAGGAAAATCCCCGTCGCGACTTTTGCGGAGCAAAAGCGCGACGCGCGGCAGGCAGCGTCTTTATCGCAGATAAAGGCGCGTTGCCGCACGGTTGTTGTCTCAATCAACATCGCGGCTAGGTGCTGCGACGCTATCCTTAGTCAAGGTCAGTGTATGCTTTTGGTGATTTGTCTTTCTGTTACTGGATCAAATCAAGCCTATCGGGCGATTAGTACCGGTCAACTGAACGCATTACTGCGCTTACATCTCCGGCCTATTGACGTGGTGGTCTTCCACGGCCCTCAGGGAGACCTTGTTTTGAGGGGGGCTTCCCGCTTAGATGCCTTCAGCGGTTATCCTGTCCGATCATAGCTACCCAGCACTGCCGTTGGCACGACAACTGGTCCACCAGTGGATCGTTCACCCCGGTCCTCTCGTACTAGGGGCAACTCCTCTCAAGTCTCCTACACCCACGGCAGATAGGGACCGAACTGTCTCACGACGTTCTAAACCCAGCTCACGTACCTCTTTAAACGGCGAACAGCCGTACCCTTGGGACCTGCTCCAGCCCCAGGATGAGATGAGCCGACATCGAGGTGCCAAACACTGCCGTCGATATGGACTCTTGGGCAGTATCAGCCTGTTATCCCCGGCGTACCTTTTATCCGTTGAGCGATGGCCCTTCCACTCGGGACCACCGGATCACTATGGCCGTCTTTCGACTCTGCTCGACTTGTCAGTCTCGCAGTCAGGCTGGCTTCTGCCATTGCACTCAACGAGCGATTTCCGACCGCTCTGAGCCAACCTTCGCGCGCCTCCGTTACGCTTTAGGAGGCGACCGCCCCAGTCAAACTACCCGCCACGCAGGGTCCCGGATCCGGATAACGGACCGCGGTTAGACATCAAGAGTGCGAAGGGTGGTATCTCAAGGGAGGCTCCACCGCGACTGGCGTCACGGTTTCAAAGCCTACCACCTATCCTGCACATCACAATCCTGATGCCAGTGCGAAGCTGTAGTAAAGGTGCACGGGGTCTTTCCGTCTAACCGCGGGAAGCCTGCATCTTGACAGGCAATTCAATTTCGCTGAGTCGATGTTGGAGACAGCGGGGAAGTCGTTACGCCATTCGTGCAGGTCGGAACTTACCCGACAAGGAATTTCGCTACCTTAGGACCGTTATAGTTACGGCCGCCGTTTACCTGGGCTTCAATTCAAGGCTCTCACCTCTCCTTTTAACCTTCAGGCACCGGGCAGGCGTCAGACCCTATACGTCGTCTTGCGACTTCGCAGAGCCCTGTGT
>NZ_JBSWWK010000001.1:0-95000 GCF_056160045.1 Ruegeria sp. ABF4_144 | reverse complement strand
TGGCTCAACACCCAAGCCACCGGTCAGCGCTTGATAAAAGAGCCAGGGCGCTGGAAGCACCCCCAACAGATACACCGCCCAAACAGGGATTCGACGCAATATCTGGTTCACCGGTTGCATAGGCTTAATAGTATTCCGACAGATCCATGCCTTCGTACAGGCCTGCGACCTCTTTCTCATACCCGTTAAACATAAGGGTCGGGATACGCTTGGCGAACAGGCCTCCACCGATCTCACGTTCCGAGGCCTGAGACCAACGCGGATGATCCACGTTCGGGTTTACATTACTATAGAAGCCATACTCGCGCGGGTTCGACATGTTCCAGCTTGTTGGCGGTTCAACATCCGTCAGAGTGATCCGCACAATCGACTTGATCGACTTGAAGCCATATTTCCACGGCACCACCAGACGCAGCGGGGCACCGTTCTGGTTCGGAATCGGACGATCATAGATACCGGTGGCCATGATGGTCAGCGGGTGCATCGCCTCATCCATGCGCAAACCTTCGCGATAGGGCCAGTCCAGAATCGGATAGCGCACGCCCGGCATTTCATCGGGGATCACGGCGGTTTCAAAGGCTACGTATTTGGCACCTTCCTGCACGCCCGCCATATTCAACAGATCGGCCAGTTCGAACCCGTTCCAAGGAATCACCATCGACCAGGCCTCGACACAGCGGAAACGATAGATGCGTTCCTCGACCGTCATCTCGGACATAATATCCTTGAAGTCATAATCGCCCGGGTTGTCGACCAACCCGTCGATCTTGATGCTCCACGGTTCGGTGGTCAGGGCGCCAGCATATTTGGCCGGATCATCCTTGCCGGTGCCGAACTCGTAGAAATTGTTGTACGAGGTGATCTCTTCCCAGGTGTTGGGTTCCAGCGCCTCCTGCGCCGAAACCCCACGCGCCATCCCCGCCAGTCCGACACCTGCCAGACCGGCCATGACCTGCCGCCGGTTCAGAAACGCCGCCCGTGGGGTGACGTCAGCATGTGTCAGTGTATTGGTCCAGCGATGCGCCATTTATGTCTCCAGTCATCAAACATCTTCGGGTATGAAGTAATTCGCTGATAGCACAGAGCCAAGGAAACAGGCGTCACGATTGAGAGACGAGACTGTAACGTATCAGCCCGACCGTCCCGTCACGGCGATTCCAAAATGACACATTGCCGCCCTGCATTTGACAATTCCATCTGAAAAGAACTGGCACAGACTGTGCGGCTTCGATACGCCCACACATAAACGAATACTGATCAGAGATTATTGCAGTGCTATTTGCCCGAGCCTTCCCTTTGTCCCTTTCCATTTTCTGGCGCATGGCAGTTGTCTTGCCGGTCATGCTCATTGCTTTGACCCTCTACAATCTGGCCGGCGTGCTGGTGGGTCTATTACTGGGCCTTATTTTCCCGCCCTTTGCATTCATTGTGACCTTCCTGATCATGGCTTCTTCCAGCGTCGTTCCAACCCTGATCGGCACACGAATGGGGCTGCAGGTCAAAGGCATGAAGCCCAGCATAAAGATAAAGGGGCTGTTCACCCCTGCGGTGATCTATGGCGCCGTAGAAGGCGTAAGCGTGACGCTTATTGTTGGCGTGATCGTTGCGGCCTCAATTTTCGTGATTTCACCCGACATTCTGCAACAGAGCGAAGTCGCCGACCTGGCGCTGGAATACGTGGACCCGTCCTGGGCCCTTCCGGGGCTGCTGGTGATGCTTGCGGTCTTTTTGTCCGTGTGCTCGATCCGGGCCAGCCTGCTTGTGCCGATCACCTCCGCATCGATCGGGCGGGACCCGGACGGTATGCACTATACGCCATTCCGGCATTTTCGGGCAGCGTTCGGCCCGCTGTTCGCACTGACCATTTTCAGTTATGTCGGCATGTTCGTCCTGCACGTACTTCTTATCGCACTGCTGATCGCCATGGATTATTTCGGTTCGCTGCAGGCCGACCTGCAAGAGCTTGAATATATGACCCAAGGCACGGCATCCATCCGGCCCCTCTGGTCACTTATAGGTTTGTCTGTCGTCTATATGTTGATCGGGATATGGGCATTCAGCCTGCAATGCGCAGGTGGCGTATTGGGGTATCTTCGGTTGCGCGATACAGCACCGAAATTGTCCGAGGTGATCGAGGCCAATCTTAAGCCCGCACAAGGTGCCGAAGACGCTCCACGGATGAGCGCGGAAGACCTGCGCGCCATGCGCAAAAGCCGCCAGGCAGGAAACTTCTAACCCCTGCCAGTGCACGGGACTGTGATGGCACCCGCCTCCATCGCCGACTTTACAACGCTTGCATCAAAAATGCAGGCTGTTCCTCAGGTATTGAAAAGCCTCAGAGGGAGAAGACGAATGTGTGACATTTGCGTAATGAACGCCGTCAAGGACCGTATGTTGTCGCGACGCGGGTTTTTCAAAGCCGCCGCAGCCACCGGTGTGGCCGCCGCCGCAACAGGTGCCGCGGTGCCTGCGGCACTGGCAGCAGGTCACGGCGGGGTCGAGGATATGACACATCCGCTCAGCGCTGATTTCCCAACTTATTTCGGTGAGCCGGGATACGCGTCCGAACAGGTTTTCAATTTCGCGGAGCACGGCCTCAACCTGCAGCGCATGACGGTGAACGAACATACCGGCACACATATTGATGCACCTTTGCATTTCTCTGCCGACGGGGCGTCCGTCGATGAAATCCCGGTCTCGGATCTAGTTGCCCCGCTCTGCGTCGTGGACATTGCAGCCCGTGCAGCCGAGGACGCAGACACGCTGCTAACCCCGGATGACCTCAAGGCGTGGATGTCTGCCAATGGCGATATTCCGGACGGTGCATGCGTTGCGCTCTATTCCGGCTGGGCTGCAAAGGCCGATAGCGATGCCTATCGCGGTTTTGACGGTGAGGCCCAGCACTACCCCGGTTTCCACGTCGAGGCCGCGCAGATGTTGATGGAAGAAACCGGCGCGCGTTCGATTGCATCGGATACGCTGTCTCTGGACCACGGCATTTCAACGGATTTCGCAACACATTATGCGTGGCTGCCAAGCGGTCGGTTCGGGATCGAAAACCTGGCCGGACTGGACCGGGTGCCGGCGGCCGGGGCTACACTGATCATCGGCGCACCCAAACATGTCGGCGGAACGGGCGGTCCGGCGCGGATTTTTGCGTTGGTATAAAGAGCGGCCCGTCTGATTGGCGGGTCCTCATTTTTTGTCGACCTACACAGTTTTAGGCGCACATCGCGCCTGTAGACTTGCGTGATTGTTGAGCCCTACTTTGATGATCGCAACAGCAACGAGGTATAAGTGTTTTACGTTCCGCAAAGCGCAATTCCCGGTCTAAGTCGAACCGCCCTTGGCGTTTGTGCGTTTTGCGCTCTTGTGAATCGTAACCCGACCTATCGGCGCGTATTTTATGATCCGTTTGCCGAACAGCTATTTCGCAACGGAGCCGTCGAAGGCCCCGAAGTCCTGGGCCAAGCGACCGATTGGGATGCGGTTCTCAAGTTTGCAGATGATCGCACCATCGCTCGACGGCTTGTCGCGTCGGTTCTGTGGCGCAAGACGTTTATGCAAAGCCGGACGCTTTCGGCAATAGCGCATGGCGCACGACAGATAGTCATTCTTGGCGCAGGGCTCGATACGCTGGGCCTGAGACTGTCTAACAGCCATTACCACATACCTGTTTTTGAAGTTGACCGCCCCGAGACAATCGAAGCCAAGAGACATTTGGTTTGTTCCAACTTTGGTACGCCACCCAACATTCACTACACAGCGGTTGATTTTGAACAGGAGACAACGCTCGATAAGTTGCAATCCCTTGGCTATGACCACGAACAGTGCACGATTTTTATCGCCGAGGTTTCTCTGGAATATGTCCCGCCGTCAGAAGTTGCAGATGTTTATGCAATGGTCCGTTCGAATGGCTCACGAGAAACGCGTTTTCTGACGACATACGCATCAACCGCAGCGGCTTCGCAGGCACAGCAGCAAATCGACAGCATCGGAAATGCCGTGGCGAGCGTCGGTGAACCCTTTCGATTCAACATCGCCCCAGATGAAGTTGATACATACGCGACTGAACAGGGTTTCTACGTGCTTGAACACCTATTTGGGCGCGCGGGGATAGAAGGTTATTTAGCCGAATTAGGGTTAGGCTCAGAGACAATGGACTTTCCAATGGACGCTCTGGATGCTTCCTCGTTTTCCCTCGTTCAGTTGAGTCCCGCTTGAAGGGCGCTGATCTCACACGAAAAAAAGGCCCGCAGCAAAGCGGGCCTTTGTTTTCGCGTCAATGCACCACGGCGTCATCCGGGCGCGGGCGTTCTGAGGTTCCCAGCCGGTCGCCGATGATCAGGCCATCTGTTCCGGCGGTGACCGGGACGGTCTCACCATCTTTGATCTCACCGGCCAGAAGTGCCTCGGCCAGCGGGTTCTGCAAGGCGCGTTGGATCACACGTTTCAACGGGCGCGCACCAAAGACCGGGTCATAGCCTTCGTTGGCCAACCATTCCTTGGCGCCATCATCCAAAGCCAGCTCGATCTTGCGGGCGGCCAGACGTTTTTGCAGACGTGCCATCTGGATATCGACGATACCATCCATATCGGCCCGCTTGAGCCGGTCAAAGATGATGGTCTCGTCCAGACGGTTCAGGAATTCCGGTCGGAAATGCGCCCGGACCGCATCCATCACGTCACGTTTCGCCTGTGCACTATCCGCACCTTCGGGCAACTGGCTCAGCGCCTGAGACCCAAGGTTCGACGTCAGGATGATCAACGTCTGCTTGAAGTCCACGGTACGACCCTGACCATCGGTCAAAACGCCATCGTCCAGAACCTGCAACAGAACGTTGAAGACATCCGGGTGCGCCTTTTCGACCTCATCGAACAACACAACCTGATAGGGCCGGCGCCGCACGGCTTCGGTCAGCACACCACCTTCGTCATAGCCAACATAGCCCGGAGGGGCACCGATCAGACGGGCAACCGCGTGTTTCTCCATGAACTCGGACATGTCAATGCGCACCATCGCGTTGTCATCGTCGAACAGGAAGTTCGCCACGGCCTTGGTCAGCTCGGTTTTCCCCACGCCGGTCGGGCCGAGGAAAAGGAACGAGCCCAGCGGTCGACCTTCGTCGTTCAACCCCGCCCGTGCCCGGCGCACAGCGTTAGCCACGGCAGTCACTGCCGCGTCCTGACCGATGACGCGGGAATGCAGATCATCTTCCATCCGCAGCAGTTTCTCGCGCTCGCCTTCCAGCATTTTCGAGGTCGGGATACCCGTCCAGCGTTCGACCACAGATGCGATCTGTTCCGGACGCACCGTTTCCTCGGCCATCATGGCGTTGCTTTCGGCGTTCTCAGCCTCGGTCAGCTTTTTCTCAAGCTCGGGGATGACGCCATAGGACAGCTCCCCGGCTTTCGCCAGATTACCCTCACGCTTCGCGATCTCCAGATCGGCCCGTGCCTTGTCGAGCTGTTCCTTCAGATCCCGCGCACCAGCAAGCTTGTCACGTTCGGCCTGCCACTGGGCGGTCATCTCCGCGGATTTCTCCTGCAAATCGGCCAAATCCTTTTGCAAGGTTGCCAGACGGTCCTTGGATGCCGCGTCGTCTTCCAGCTTCAGCGCCTCTTCCTCGATCTGCATCTGCAGGATCTGGCGATCCAGCTGATCGAGCTCCTCGGGCTTAGAGTCCACCTCCATCCGCAGACGCGACGCCGCTTCATCGACAAGGTCGATGGCTTTATCGGGCAGGAAGCGGTCGGTGATGTAGCGATGCGACAGCGTCGCCGCCGAGACCAACGCCGAATCCGAGATGCGAACACCGTGGTGCAGCTCGTACTTTTCCTTGATGCCGCGCAGGATGCTGATCGTGTCTTCGACGGTCGGTTCGGTCACCATTACAGGCTGGAACCGTCGCGCAAGGGCTGCGTCTTTTTCGACATATTTGCGGTACTCATCCAACGTGGTCGCGCCGATACAATGCAGCTCACCCCGGGCGAGCGCAGGCTTGATCAGGTTGGCGGCATCCATCGCGCCGTCGGATTTGCCGGCGCCCACCAGCGTGTGCATCTCATCGATGAACAGGATGATCTCGCCAGCGGCCTCGGTCACCTCGGTCAGAACGGCCTTAAGGCGTTCTTCGAACTCACCCCGGTACTTCGCACCCGCGATCAGCGCGCCCATGTCGAGCGCGAGCAGCTTCTTGTCCTTCAACGATTCAGGCACATCCCCATTGACGATGCGCAAGGCCATACCCTCGGCAATCGCGGTTTTACCGACGCCGGGTTCACCGATCAGAACAGGGTTGTTCTTGGTGCGGCGCGACAGAACCTGCATCGAACGGCGGATTTCTTCATCCCGCCCGATGATCGGATCGATTTTGCCTTCGGCCGCAGCCTCGGTCAGATCACGCGCGTATTTCTTGAGCGCATCATAACCTTCTTCCGCCGACGCGCTGTCAGCAGTGCGGCCTTTGCGAATGTCGTTGATCGCTTCGTTCAGCTTTTGTGCGGATACGGCACCGGCTTCTAACGCCTCCTTGGCCTTGGATTTCACCATGCAAAGGGCCATCAAAACACGTTCTACGGGCACAAAGCTGTCACCCGCCTTGGTGGCGATCTTCTGCGCCTCGTCCAGAACCTTGGCGGTCTGGCCGTCCATGTAAATCTGGCTCGCGTCGCCGCTGACTTTCGGGATTTTCCCCATCGCGACGTCCAGCGCTTCAACCACGCGGTTTGGCGCGCCGCCGGCACGTGTGATCAGGTTGCTGGCCAGCCCCTGATCGTCATCCATCAATGCTTTCAAAATATGTGTGGGCTCCAGCCTCTGGTGCCCTTCGCGCAGCGCAATGGTTTGCGCCGCCTGCACGAAACCCCGTGCCCGCTCGGTGAACTTGTTTAAGTCCATAGTGTTCTCCTTCTCTAAGCGCCCCGGTGTGATGCGCCCGCTTGGCGGCACGCATCGGTCGAAGCCTCACATTCAATTTGGGAAATATCTCTGTCGGTTCAAGAGGCTTAACCATAGAATCCGGCACTAGCGTCGCGGGATCGAGTAAACCGTGTATCCGCCGGTTCTTGCCACCTCGCGCGCGCTATACATCTCGACCAGAGACTGCGCCGCGTCACTGCCCGTCGGGCAAGACACAAGGTCTGCAGCATCATCCAAAAAATCGATGGTAAACGCAGTTTCTCCGGTCAGCTGACAATCATCGTCGGTGGACCGATATCCGCCCACAAGACGCAGATCATCATTTGTCGGCGTCACGATAACCGTATCTGCTGCCTCGGTCTCAAGCGGCATGTCCTGACAGGCCGCCACAACCAGAACTAGGCCAATTCCAATCCGTGCTTTCATATTCTCCCCCATCTGAAATACGCATCTGAATGACGGCACCATAACACAGTCCGGTTCCTACGGCTTGATTCCTCTCAGCCTTCAGTCGCGCATGGACAGAAGCGCCCGAACCCGTTAGGACGCAGACGTTTGCCAAAAAGGAGCGCCCCTATGTCTGATGACCGCCTGATCGTTGCCCTTGATGTCCCGAACGCCCTGCAGGGGCTGGCCATGGCCGAGCGGCTGGGCGATGCGGTGTCATTCTACAAGATCGGGCTTGGGATGCTAACCGGCGGAGGGCTCGCGCTGGCAAATGAGCTGAAACAGGATCACGGCAAACGCATCTTTTTGGATATGAAGCTGTTCGACATCGGCAACACTGTGGAAAACGCCGTGCGGGGGCTAGCGCAGTTCGATCTGGATTTCCTGACCGTGCATGGCGACCCACATGTTGTGCGCGCCGCGAAAGAAGGCGCATCCGGCAAGGACCTCAAAATTCTCGCCGTGACCATCCTGACCTCGCTGAACCGCGACGATCTGGATGCCAGCTTGCTGAAACAGGGCGAAGTGCAGGATCTGGTGGTCGAACGTGCGGCCAAAGCACTGGAGGCCGGGGCAGATGGTGTGATTGCCAGCCCGCAAGAGGCCGCCCTGATCCGCGCCCTGCCCCAGGCCGAAGGCCGCCTGATCGTTACCCCCGGTGTCCGTCCGGCAGGGGCAGCATTGGGTGACCAGAAACGCGTGGCCACACCAGCCAGCGCCATTGGTGATGGTGCCGACCACATCGTTGTCGGACGCCCGATCTATCAGGCAGAGGACCCGAAAGCGGCGGCACAGGCGGTTCTTGACGAGTTAAATTCCTTGACACAGCACTGAGGTAGCCCGCCAAACAGGCGGATTTTCGCGCCAAAAAGCGCTGCCAACCAGTTGACCTTGCGTCACTTTCCGCCTGATCCGCGCCAAATCGTCCCTGTGCCCCAAAACACACATGAAAAATCCGAGTTTTCCTTCTGTCACCTCGGTCCTATCGAAACCAGTGTTTTTCAGCGATTCTGGGGCGGTGATACTCCCCGCGGACCGTCTCTTCCTGAGGTCCGTCACCTCCCCCCGCCACTTCGCGGGGGGTCTTCTTCCTGGAAAACCCAGTGACCATGATAACCGCTGACACTTTGCGCAGCGGCCGGGGCTGGTATAAGTAAGTCGCTGACTGGATCGCACGGAAAGCGGGAAAATTACATGCCCGGTCTCTGCCGAGATTGCTTGACCACATTGACCAATGAACGGCGCTGCCCTGCCTGCGGCAGCCCGCGAGTAAAGACACATCCCGAACTGTTCGACCTGTCCATCGCGCATATGGATTGCGACGCCTTTTACGCCTCGGTCGAAAAACGCGACAACCCTGAGTTAGCCGACAAGCCGGTAATCATCGGCGGCGGCAAGCGGGGCGTTGTATCCACAGCCTGTTACGTTGCCCGCATTCGCGGGGTGCGCTCGGCTATGCCGATGTTCAAGGCCCTGCAACTCTGCCCCGAGGCGGTGGTGATCAAACCGCGCATGTCGGCCTATGCCGAAGTGTCACGCGAAATTCGCAGAATGATGGACGAACTGACCCCTGTGGTTGAACCGCTGTCGCTGGATGAGGCCTTCATGGATCTGTCCGGCACCGAACGCCTGCACGGTGCGCCGCCTGCTGTGATGCTAGCGCGGCTGGTGAAGCGGATGAAGAACGAATTGGGCGTGACCGGGTCGATCGGTTTGTCGCACAACAAGTTTCTGGCCAAGGTGGCCTCGGACCTCGACAAACCACGCGGGTTTTCAGTGATCGGTCAGGCGGAAACAGCGGACTTTCTGTATGACAAACCGGTGCGGTTGATCTGGGGTATCGGCCCGGCCGCGCAGGAATCGCTGGACCGTGCCGGTATCCGCAGCTTTTCCGATCTACTGCGCTGGGATCAGGAGGCGCTGACCGCGCGGTTCGGGTCCATGGGCTATCGGCTGTGGCATCTAGCCCGCGGGCAGGACAAACGGCGCGTCTCATCGCACGAGCCAATGAAGTCGATCAGCAATGAGACCACATTTTTCGAGGACACCGCCAGTCTGGATATTCTGGACGGCCACCTGTGGCGCATGTCGGAAAAGGTCGCCGACCGCGCCAAAGCCAAGGCACTGGCTGGGCGGGTCGTCACCCTGAAGCTGAAGCGCGCCAACCACAAGATCCTAACCCGTCGCGTGTCCCTGCGGGATGCGACGCAAATCGCCGACCGGATTTACCGCACTGCCCGGGGGCTGTTCGATCAGGTCGGAGACCAAGGCCCTTACCGCTTGCTGGGCGTTGGCCTGTCTGATCTGTGCGCGGAGTCGCAAGCGGATATCTCGGGTGATCTATTGGACCCCGGCGCCAGCCAAAGATCACAGGCCGAACGCGCCACCGACGAAATCCGGCGCCGCTTTGGCAGCGATGCGATTGTGAAGGGCCGCGCCCTGCGCTGAGGTCACTCGGCAGCCAGACGCAGGGGTTCTTCGCCGATAGCGGCAATGTCCCGGATGACCTCGCGCAGAATCTCCTGAAACGCGGCAAAGTTTTCATTCGGCTCGATTCGGGCCTCGTCCATATACAGCGCCCGGTCGATCTCGATCTGGATCGCGTGTTGATCCCGGGCGGGGCGGCCATAGGTCTGGGTCACATAAGCCCCGGCAAAGGGCGTGTTGCGCGCCACGTTCAGCCCGGCGGCGACAAAAGCCGCCTCAATCCGATCCACCACATCGACCGACGCCGACGCCCCAAACCTGTCCCCCAGCACCACATCAGGTCGTCTGGTTCGTGAGTTGCTGACCATCGCAACGGCTTCATGCGGCATGGAATGACAATCGACCAGAATCGCCTGCCCGAACGCATCATGCGATTCAGCAAGCAGGGATTTGATGCGGGCGTGATACGGCCGCCAGCAAGTGTCGATGCGCAGGCGAGCCTCGTCCATCGTCAGCTTGCCGCGATAGATCGCCCGCCCGTTGGCCACCACACGGGGAATCACTCCCAACCCCGAGGCCACACGCGGGTTGTGTCCATGACGGCGCGCGCCCTGAATCAGGGCCGGGTCCAGTTCCTCGGCGCTGCGATTCAGATCCAGATAAGCCCGCGGCACCACCGCCGAGATCATCGGCGCGCCAAAATCGGCCGCTGAAGAATACAGCTGATCCACAAAAGCATCCTCCGAGGATCGAATCGCATTTTCGCTCAGAACCGTGCGGCTGAGCATGGCTTCAGGGTAGTTCCGACCACTATGCGGAGAGGAGAATACCACGCAGGACGTGCGGCTGGCGGGCATATCCAATACATATGGCGTGTTCTGCATGGTGACTCCTTGTTCGGTTTCAGCATAGACCGGAAAATAGTTCTACCAAACCCCTTGAACCCCTCAGCGACTCCTTTTATAGACCCCGCTACCGGCGCGGGGATCCGCGCCCCATTTCGTTATGGGGCAGGGCACGCAAAGGTAAAGTGGGCGGTTAGCTCAGCGGTAGAGCACTTCGTTGACATCGAAGGGGTCACAAGTTCGATCCTTGTACCGCCCACCATCGTTTCACTGTTCCGGGCATCCGGGGCACCCGCTAACCCAGGCGCTGGCCACGTCCTTGATGAAGGCGCCGCAGATTGGAGACAGACCCATGAAGGTCAAGAACTCGCTCCGCTCGCTCAAGAACCGGCACCGCGACTGCCGGATTGTGCGTCGCAAAGGCCGCGTCTACGTGATCAACAAGACGCAGCGCAAGTTCAAAGCTCGCCAGGGCTAAGAACTGCACGTTACTTTTTAAGAAACCGCGCCCTTGGGTGCGGTTTTTTTTGTTTGAACATCTGCTGTGCGGACAAGACAGGCGTTCCTGGACGCTCGGCTGGGGCGTTGGGTTAACTATCAATCCAAAGATCGGCGTACTGAATTCGATTGGGTGATTATCTTTTGTCGCCAAAGGGGAAACAAAATATCACTCAGGATGATAATTAGATCCATTCAGTAGCAAATAAAGGCTCAACACTCTCCATATACCCGCAACTCACTGTACAGTTGATACTGTGCTTTTAAGCTGGTCGGAATGGGCTAGAGAATTATTAGAGAGATGTTTCGCGCACCTTTTTTGCCAACTCCTAACCGATACTTGATTTATTCAGCCGCAGTTATTCTTCCTACTTCGGCGCTGGCGGCTCTTGCTCAAGTTGCATCAAACACAGATAGCGAATTTGGGCGGCTTGCTTTCGAGATTTTTTGGGTCGGTGAAGAAGCAAATGTGCCAACGTTTGTTAACTTCACGCTCCTCGTTGTTTCGAGCGTGTTTATTTTCCTGGCGGCAACTCAGGCTTTTGCCGTGAAGGACCGATGGCGCTGGCACTGGCTTGGCTTTGCAGCAATCATATTCTTCGCGGCATTTGACGACGCAGCGCAGGTACACGAGCCAGTTGGCGCGTATTTCACCAGGAATTTTGATGGCACCGGGTTCTTTGCGTGGGAATGGGTTCTCTACGGCATTGCAGTGGTCGTTATACTTATGCTGCTTGGTTTTCGCTTTGTGTTCTTTGGTATGAAGCCTGCGCCGCGACAGTACCTCATCCTTGCTGTAGTTGTTTATCTGGGTGGTGCACTTGGGCTTGAGATGATTGCCGCCTTTATGTTTTTTCATGAAATGGAAAACGGGCGTTACGTGACGCTTGCCGAGGAAACCTGTGAAATGTTCGGTGCCGCCCTTTTCGGCGCCTGCGGTCTGCGACAGTTTTTTCTGATGGCCGATTGAACGGCCCTACCTGAGTGATCCGATCTGATAGCTGGTTCATGGGGGTCATTTTGCCAAACAGGTGATGCTTGCGGTGGCCTGTCGCAGACTTTCTAGTATGCGACCATTTTCCCAAGTAATTTTGTCGGATTTTCTTGCATCCCCTTCAGAATCGTTTCATTGACTTTTTCAATCGGAAATTAACTGCCACGACCTTCGAAGTTGGGAGAAACGATGCTGAAATCCTCTACCTGTGTTGCCGCCGCCCTGACGGCCCTGATTGCAACCTCCGCCGCCGCCGAAGGGGAACTGAACCTCTATTCCTCGCGCCACTATGACACCGACGAAAGCCTTTACGGTGATTTCGAAGAGGCCACCGGCATCACCATCAACCGTATTGAGGGCAAGGCCGATGAGCTGATCGCCCGGATGGAAGCAGAAGGCGCGAACTCGCCCGCCGATATTCTGCTAACCGTCGACACCTCGCGTCTGGCGCGGGCCAAGAACGCAGGCATTCTGCAATCGGTCGACAGCGCGGTTCTCGAACAGCGCATCCCCGCCAATCTGCAGGACACCGACAATCAATGGTTCGGCTTTTCCCAGCGTGGTCGCATCATCTTTTTCGACAAAGAAAATCTGGCCAACCCTCCGGCCACCTATGCAGATCTGGCCAAGCCCGAATACAAGGGCCTGATCTGCATCCGATCATCGAACAACACCTACAATCAAACGCTTTTGGCCTCGATCATCACCCACGAAGGCCCTGAGGCCGCGAAAGCCTGGGCCGAGGGCATCGTCGCCAACATGGCCCGCGACCCGCAGGGCGGTGATACCGATCAGCTGCGCGGCCTTGTTTCGGGTGAGTGTGATATCGCGGTTTCGAACACCTATTACTTTGCCCGCGCCATCCGTAAGGACGTCAAAGGCGTATCTGCAGATATCGACTCGATCGGCTGGGTCTTCCCCAATCAGGACAGCACCGGCGCGCATATGAATTTGTCGGGCGCTGGTGTCGCAGCAAATGCGCCAAACAAGGAGAACGCAATTCTGTTCCTGGAGTATCTGGCCAGCGACTCGGCCCAGCAATACTTCTCGTCCGGCAATGACGAATTCCCGGCAGTCGAAGGCGTGGAACTGGTGGACTCGGTCAAGACATTGGGTGAGTTCAAGGCCGATGAAGTGAACCTGTCCGAGGTCGCCAAGAACCTGCCTGAAGCACAAAAAATCTTCAACGAGGTCGGCTGGAACTGATCCAGACAAAAAACCCGAGCAGCAAGGAGGGCGCAGAGCATTCTGCGCCCTTTTTTATTGATGTTCTATTATTTTTCACCGATAATCTCATAAATGAAACAGATTCCCTAATTTGAACTATGCTGGATGATCTCTCAAACCGCCTTGCCAACCGTCTGAACGAACTACGCCGGGGTCATGGATGGTCGCTCGACCAACTGGCCGAGCATAGCGGCATCAGCCGTGCCACCCTCTCGCGGATGGAGAAGGGAAATGTCAGCCCAACCGCAGAAACGCTGGGTCGGTTGTGTGCAGCCTATGGCCTGCCGATGTCCCGCCTGCTGATGATGGTTGAGGACAGTTTCGACCCTCGCGTGCCCTTTGAACGACAACCGGAATGGCGCGATCCCGAAACCGGGTTCACCCGCCGCTCGGTGTCTCCGCCCGCAACAGGCCTGAGCGCCGAAGTCCTTGAGGGCCACTTGCCGCCCGGCACGGTGATCGCCTATGACACCCCGCCAAAACCCGGGCAGGAGCATCACCTGATCATGCTGGACGGCGCCTTGACCCTGACGGTGGACGGGGTTGCGCATGATCTGAATGGCGGGGATTGCCTGCGTTATCATCTGTCCGGCCCGACCCGGTTCGAAACATCACCCGCCCGCGGGGCGCGTTACCTGCTGGTGCTGATATGATCCTCCGTCTGGACAACAGCGGTTTTGGTGACGCGTTGGAGGATTTGGCAGATATCCTGCACGCCTGCGTGCAGAACGGGGCCAGCATCGGCTTCGTCCTACCCTTCACGCCGGATCAAGCGCGCGCCTATTGGCAGGATCGAGTGCAACCGGATCTACAGGCCGGCGCGCTGGACCTGTTCGTGGCTCGCGACAACGGTCGAATTCTGGGCACAGTGCAACTGATCCCAGCAGCGATGCCCAACCAACCACATCGCGCTGATGTAGCCAAGCTGTTGGTGCACCCAAGCGCCCGGCGCAGGGGGCTTGGGCGAGCTTTAATGTCTGCATTGCAGGATCGGGCAACCCAGTTGGGTCGAACCCTGTTGGTGCTGGATACGCGTAGCTCTGACCCCTCGCGCATCCTGTATCAAAACCTGGGATTTCAGGTCGCCGGAGAGATTCCGAACTATTGCCGCAACCCGTTCGAGAACCGGTTGGAGCCCACGACCTACATGTTCAAGGACTTGAGTTAGGACGAACTTTTGCGCACGTTGGCCGCAAAGCAATAGCCAATGCCGTGCACCGTCTTGATAAAGGTCGGCGCGGCAGGATCGGGCTCGATCTTCTTGCGCAGCCGTGCCACATGCACGTCGATGGTGCGATCTCCCACGATGGTTTCGCGCCCGCGTGCTTTGTCCAGCAACTGATCGCGTGAGAACACCATGTGCGGGTTCGTGACAAAAGCCAGCAGCACGTCAAATTCGGTGGTCGTCAATGGCGTGACTTCGGGCGCATCAGCGGCAGTCAGGGTGCGTTCGTTCACATTCAACACCCAGTCGCCAAACTTGACCAAAGGCGCTTCTGTCCCGTTGGTCGGCTTCTCTTCGGGCCGGGCCCGACGCAGAACGGTGCGGATGCGGGCCAGCACCTCGCGCGCCTCAAACGGCTTGGTGATATAGTCATCAGCGCCAAACTCGAGCCCGACGACTCGGTCAAAAATCTCATCCCGGCCCGAAAGAACGATGATCGGTATGTTGGAGTTCACCCGCAGCTCGCGCGTGATATCAAACCCGTTGCGACCGGGCAGGCCGATATCAAGCAGGATCAGGTCAACCTCGGAGGTTTCCAGAACAGCGTCCATCGCGTTGCCGTCAGCCGCACACGTGACCCGACACCCCTGCTTTTCAAGGTAGCGTTGCAGAAAGGACGTGATCTGCGGGTCATCATCGACGACAAGGATATGTTCTTTAACCATAATCGAGTCCAGGCGGGCGTGTTGAGCTGGCGCGGGACAGTTGTAGCCGCCGCTGCCCGGCTCTTGCAAGAACGTGGCTGGCCTGTTCATCGCGGTCAGAACCGCAGGAACTGCAACCCGTGGCCCTGTGGCAGCGCCTCGGTTTCGGCCGGGATGACTGCCAGACCATCCGCCTGCGCCAGCAACGCAACCCGGCCGCTATAAGACGGCGCCATCAGACGCAGACGCGGTGTGCCTTCGGGCGTCGTACCCTCGATCACAACGGGTCGGTATTCCTGACGCCCTGCGCGGCGCTCAAGCGGCTCGGCCAGAACTGCCTGTTCCGGCGTATGTGGAGCGTGGTGCAGACCAGCCCGGCGCGCCAACATGTGCGATCCGATGATCTGCCAAGTCACATAGGCCGAAACCGGGTTACCCGGCAGCCCGACATAGAGCGCATTACCTCGGCGGCCGAACATGATCGGTTTGCCCGGCTTCATCGCCACCTTCATCACATCGGTCTGGCCGCCGATTTCGGCAAACAGGCGCGGCATGTGATCTTCGTCCCCAACCGAAACGCCGCCCGTTGTGACGATTAAATCTGAAGTATCACAGGCCTCACGCAACACCTGTTCCAACAGCTCGGGATCATCTTCAACCGGTCCCTTGTCGATCAGGTCGACCCACGGCTTGTCCAGCAGCGCCCGCAGCATGTAGCGGTTCGAGTTGTAAATCTGACCGGGGCCCAATGCCTCACCAGGCTGGCGCAGCTCACTACCGGTCGAGAAAATCGTGACTTTAAGCTTGCGATATACCTTTACCTCACCATACCCGGCCGAGGCCAGCGCGGCGGCCTCGCGCGCGGTTATCTCGCAACCGCGTCGCAGGATCGGGGCGCCGGCCTTCAGGTCCTCACCCGCGCGGCGGATATGCTGTCCGGGTTTCGGGCGGCGAGCAAAGCGGATACCGTCAGCGGTGGTCTTGCAGTCTTCCTGCATCAGAACCGCGTCAAAATCGGCAGGCACCGGTGCGCCGGTGAAAATCCGCAGCGCTGCCCCTGCAGGCGCGTCGTGGGCACCGCTATCGCCAGCGGCCACACGCCCAGCGACGGGTAGATCAAAGGTCGGACCGTCCCCCAGTTCTACCGTCCGTATCGCATAGCCATCCATTGCCGAGTTATCAAAAGCCGGCATATCCACCTTGCTGGTGCAATCCTCGGCCAGCACCCGGCCGACGGCGTCAATAAGCGGCAGCGTCTCGGTTTCAGTAACCGGTTCGGCCACGGCCAGACCCCGTGTCAACGCGTCGGACACCGCCAGGTACATATTGGCATGCCGGTCGCAGGCGCATCCATCAGCCATTTTGACCCTCCAGTTGTTCGAACAGTTCTTCAAACCCGGCCTGTTCGGCGTCGCCCAGTTTCGGAAGATAAGCGCGCGCCTCTTCCAGGTTCGAGCTGGGATCACCGACGACCAACAACATCACCATGCCGTGCCGTCCATGCACGCGGCAGCGGATGCCATAGACGCCTTCCTTGTCAAAGGTCAGATCCAATTCGGGCTTGCCACGAATTTCGAACGCGCGCGCACCCTCGGGGATCATGCGAATGATCGAAGTTACCGTATGCCGTCCAGTCGAGCCTTTGAATCGGACGGTCGATCCTGCCGGAACCTGCAGCAGCTTGGGTTCAAACCGGAAAGCATGGGCCGGGGTGTCTGCGTTCAGATCAATGATCTGATGTACCACCGCGACCTCGGGGATATCTTCGGCCTGTGCAGCGGGGGCAAAAGCCATCACGCCCGCAAGAATCGCTGCACTCAGTTTCAGCGAAGTCGTCATCTGTCCCTCCGGATTCAGGCCGCGCGTGAGGGGTTCCCCAGCAGATCGGCCAGCGCGCTGATCATCACCGGCCACAGGGCACGACGGTCTTCGTCGCGCAGCCCGGTCAGCAATTCCCGCCCAATTGTCACGATCGCGGGGGTGCTGTCATTGACATAGGTCACGATTCGCTGCTCGGGATTGGCCAGAAGGAAGGGTACAATGGCCGCTCCGGCCTGATCCGGGGCGGTTTCCGACAGCAACCGCATTGCCGCCTGACGCACCGGGGCCGAAACATCGTCCAGCAGGCTGCGCGCCACGTCCGGTGAACCGTCCCAGCGGGTCAGGATGTGCATGGCGTCGATGCGAAACGGGGTGTCTCCGGTTTTGACCATCGCCCGCAGCTTGCCGCGCAGCGCGTCCTGCGGCGGTATGTCGGCCTGCTGCAGCAATTTCAGCGCCTGCAGCGAGAGGCCAGAGTCGGTATGCGACAGGCCCTGGGTGATCAATTCGACCAGTTGGTTTTCATCCAGTTCGGAACCGTGACGTGCCACCGCGACACCCAACGCTGTAAACGCGTGCTGGGCGATCTCGGTCTCAGTGTCTTTGGCGATCTGTGCCAGCATTATCTGCATCCCCTTCACCTCACCCAGCAGCCGAATCGCGGACATACGGGTCTCACGTTCAAGCGCTTCGGCATCGTCGTCCAGCGCGACACGGCGGCGTTTGGGGTGGCGGGTTGCCTTTGCCAGCAGCGCCTGTTCGCGCGGTGTCAGCGGCTGTACTTCGTCTTCCTCGGCCTCCTGCGTCATTTCAGCGGCGATGGCGTCATGGCCGAGGATCGCGCCAAGGCTGGAGGTTGGGCCATTTTCGCCGCCTTCGGACACATCCAGACCAGCCTCTTCCAGCGCGGCGATGTCGGTTTGTGGGGGCTCGATGGGCGCGTCCTCCGAAACGGGCATCTGGGCCAATGCGAAAGACAGTAGCAATTCGCGGCCCTGTTGCTGGTTCACATGCGGGCGGTCTGCATCGGTGACGATCATCGCCAGAGAGGCCACGGCCTTGAGCCGCACCGACCGGAAGGGCGAGCGGCAAGCACGCTGCAACCACTCGGCGGCTTCGCGCAAGGGAGACGTTGCCAGCGCATCAACGATGGCCCATTGCAGCCGCTCGGCCTTGAGGTCATCTGCATCAACCGAGAACAGAGCGTTCAGACGATCAGCCACCAGTTCCGGGGCCAATGCCGCCAGCAGGCCCAGCGCCTGTGCGGACACTTCGGGTTGTTGGCCGGTCGCGAGGAAATCCAGCACCTGCCAGCGCAGATCGTCCTGATCGGCAATTGGCGTGGTGCGATCCAGCCGCTCGACCAGAGCCAACTGCACCTTGGCGCCTGGGTCGCGCATCATGCGGTCCAGCAACTCGGGCTCAGAAAAGCCGGCCCGATTCAGCGCTGCAATGCGAATGTCTTCGACCGCATCGGTCAGCGCCTGTTCGATTAACGCCGGCTCACCCGGCATAAGAGCCTCATAGGCGATCAGGCGTACCGCGCCGTCCTTGTCAGTCACGGCCTTACGCAGGATGGTTTTGGCCTCCGCCCCACCGATCGTGGCCAAAGTCCGCAGGGCGCGGTGGCGCAGACGGCGGTTCGAGGATTGCGTAAACACGCCCAGCGTTGGCACAGATGCTTCACCAATCCGACCCAATGCCTCGCAGGCCACATCGCCCAGTTCCTGGCCGTCTTCGTCCATCAGGGCCATGACGATGGGTTCAATCGCCGCCACATCGCCCATCCGGCCCAGCGCTTTGATCGAGGCGATCTGCGTGTCCAACCAGTCGTCCCATTCGTCCTGATGCAGCTCGTCCTCGTCCCATGTGATCTCATCTCCGCGCCCGGTGACAAGGGTGCGCAGATAGGGCGCGGCGTCTTTGGATTTCAATGCGGCCAGAGCAGTGACACAGGCCAGTTTGACCTCACCGCAGGGATCGTGGATCAGGTTCTCAAGCAGTTGCGGCGCAGCCTCTTGCACCCCCAGCGCGCCCAGCGCTTGGGCGGCGTCCTGACGGACGTCTTCGTCATCATCCAGCAATGCCTCGACCAAAGCCAGACTATTGCTGGCCCCAATGGCGGTCAGCGCCTGAATGGCGCGCAGGCGGATCACATCATATTCGGACTTGGCGTATTCAGAAAACAGGCTGGTGGCCTCGTCACGCAGGGCGGTATCGGAATGCATGTTCATATCAAGCTGCCATGTTTGCGGTTGGACGGGTTGGGTGAAAGTGGAAGGCAGGTTTCCCAACCGATACCTGCCTTCCAGGTCGGCCGGGGACGCCCGGCCCAAGGTCCCTTCTGCAGTGGGACCAAACCCGAGGGGCGGCATGGCGTCCGCCCCCCGGAAAGCTGTCATCAGGCGATGTCGCGCGGTGCAAAGGACATCGTGCGGAACGAAGTCTTGTAAGGGCTCGGCCCCAATTTACGCAGCTTGGCAACGCCCATCTTGTAGTTGTAGTTGCCGCTGATCCAGTCGACGATCCGGCCCTCAAGCGCGTTCGCAGGTTGCTGCATGTGCAGGAAGTCCATGTAGACCACGCTTTTCTTGATGGCGGGCGTGACCATGGCCACGGCGGTGATCGCCGCTTTGGTCAGTTCGATATGCCCGTTTTCCATCAGTTTCGAGAACTGGAAGTCATCGCCTTCCACACCCAGCAGCGTGTGCTTGTTACCCGGAACACGTTCCGAATAAACCATCACATAGTCGCCGCTTTCGATGCCACGCTCGGCCGCATCGTCGGGGTGAATCTCAACCCAGTTTTCCGGCCAGCGCTGCACGATATACGGGCGGCGGCGGTCGTCGAAACCGGACTGCCAGCGTTCGTTGATCCGACCCGAGGTCGCCCAAAGCTCGCCTTCTTCCTTGTTCGGTTTCAGCCATTCCCAATAGTCCGAGAACAGGCCCCACGGCGATTTCTGGATGTTGCACTTGCCCGTCTGGCTGTTGAAATGCGTCAGCTTCTTGTTGAACACATCCTTTCCGGCTGCACCAGTTTCAGGCAGCGTGCGGGTCGTGTCATGAAGACGCTTGGTTTCAATCAGCGTGACACCGTCGGCATCCAGCATGACCGGACATTGGACACCATCAGTTCCGAATTCACGAACCTTCTGGTGCAGGGTTTTGCCCTCGGCCTTGGCAAGACGGTGAACCGCATGGAAGTCCTTGCGCGACCCGCGGGTGAAGCGCACGGCCTCTTCCGCGACCTCGTTCGAGTTCTGCCAATCGAACCCGTCAAAGCCCATCCGTTGCGCCAGTTGCGCGATGATCCACCAGTCTGGTTTCGCAGCACCGGGTGCATCATAGAACTTCTGATATAGACGCAGACGACGTTCGCCATTGGCGCGCAGGAAGTCCTCTTCGCCCCATGTGGCCGCCGGGAACACGATGTCGGCGTAGCGGTTGCCGATCGGGTCCTGCAGGTAGATGTCCTGGTTAATCACCACCATACCGCCGCTGTCGGCGCGGGCCTTCAGCGTTTCGATCATCTCTTGCTTGTCGAAAGAGGCGATCTGATGCGGGTTGCGAACGGTCAGTTCCTCAAACTTGTCGGCCAGTTGCTGGCTGCCGCACATAGATTGAATCCATGTGGTGCCGATCACATGGGCCATGCGGGTATGACCTGCGATCAGATACCGGTCGGTATCCATGGCGCGGCGACGGCGACCGGGCAGCTTCTCGGGCGACTTATTACGCGGGTATTTCCCGCCTTTCACACCACCCCGCTGGTGACCACCGGCCCGCCCGATGACCTGACCCGGACGTCCGCCACAGCCACAGATGATGCCCAGCGCGGAAATCGCCTGCGTGTTGCCAGTGTTGTTGGACCAGTAGAACCCTTTCTCGATCATGATCGAGGTTTTCGGGCGCGAGCCGTCCTCTTTGGGTTTGGCGAGCCATTCGGCAGCCGTATAGATCTTTTGCACGTCGATCTCGGCCATGGCCGCGGCGGTCTCAGGCGCGAATTCGTCCTGCGACAGCAGCCATTCTTTCCAGTCTTCAAAGCCTTTGGTCTGGAACTTGCCCCAGGTCGTGCGCCATTGCCATGGCGTGTTGCGGGTGCCCTGACCGAAGCCGGACGAGCTTTCCCACTTGTTGTTGACCCAATTCTTGATCCAGTCGCTGTCTTCCCAGCCATTTTCCACGATGACGCGGGCGATGGCATTGACGACCAGCAGGTCAGTGCCGGGCAGAACGTCGATATGCAGACCACCCATCTTTTCCGCATGGGCCACACCGGCAGAGCGACGCGGGATCAGATAGATTTCCTTCTGACCGTTCTGCATCCCCTTCATCATCCACTGGGTATAGAGGATAGTCTTTGTCTCATACGGGTCGGTGCCGCAGACCAGAAGGGTTTCCGCATCGCGCCAGTCCTCATAGGACGGACCGAAATTGTCGAAACCCGCATCCCGGAAACCGGGGGTCGAGGTCACGTCGGACGGCGTGTCGTGGAAGGTGAAGTTCGCGGTGTTGATATGGCGCAGCGCGTATTTCGAGATCGCATAAGTGTTCTCGATATACTGATAGCTGAAGGTCTTGACGCCATAAGCATTGGTGCCGTGCTTGGCGATGACGTGGTTGCCCACCTCAGCCGCCACATCCAGCGCCAGATCCCACGGAACCGGCATCAGGGTGCCATAGATCCGCATCAGCGGTGTTTTCAGACGGTCGCGTGTGGGCGTCTGCGGGTTATAGCATTTCTGCGCGATACACCCGCCCCGCAAGGAGCTGTCACCGTCGGTGTTGACGGTCTGGTTGTCCTTGTCCGGAATGATTACCACGTGGTGCGGTTGGCCCTTGTGCAGCACGATGTTGTGCTGGTTCGGGGCGACCCAGGCACCCAGAGGTGCAACGGGGAAGTCCTCGCCAAATGCGTTTTCATCCGCGCCGGGGCCGCCGGACTTGGCCGTCACGGGCCAGCGATAGACTTTGTAACCACAGGCCACGATGCAGTAATCGCAGGCGGTTGAGATGACCTCAGCCCCTTTGGGCGGCAGCGGGACGTTGGTTTCGGGTACGTAATACGGGGTTGCCATGATACCGTCTCCCCTTATGCAATCAGGTTATCGTAGCGGCCGTAGATCAGGCCGAACATGCCAACGGCGTAGATGTCATCGCCGTCCAGTTCCAAAAGGACCTGCGGCAACGACTGGTAGGCCTGCCCCGAGACGAGGATGCCGTGCCGTGTCACGTCATAGGTGGACAGGTGCAGTGGGCATGGGCCCAGCACCTTGTGTTCGGGCTTGTAGCTGTCATACATCGACCCGCCCTGGTGGGTGCAGGTGAGGTTGAAGGCCACAACGTCCTTTTGCGGGCCAATGCCGCCGCCGCTTTCAA
The DNA here is from genome assembly GCF_056160045.1 of Ruegeria sp. ABF4_144. Classification (NCBI taxonomy): domain Bacteria; kingdom Pseudomonadati; phylum Pseudomonadota; class Alphaproteobacteria; order Rhodobacterales; family Roseobacteraceae; genus Ruegeria; species Ruegeria sp. ABF4_144. The sequence goes on along the minus strand of NZ_JBSWWK010000001.1, from coordinate 72,566 downwards.
CGCCGGTCTTGACCAGGATCGAGTCCGAATAGTCACCCTCATCCGGGTAGTAGAACTCGACCGGGACGTCCTGTTCCAGCTCGGACAGTTTGCCGATCAGCTTGCGCGGATAGGTGGACACAAGGGCGGGTACCTGTTCAGCCTGACCGTGGCGGGTGGGCATGGCCACCATCACGGCAAAGGTCGTGGCACCCGAGGCGAACAGGAACTGCCGGCGGTTCACGGTGCAGGCCTTTTTGGCCTCGCCCGAACAGCTGCATCCGGTTGCGTTATGATCTGTCATGACGCTTACTCCTCTGCTGCAGCCGCAGGAAGCGGCTGGTAATCCGGCAGGTCGGGTTCCTCGATCAGGATTTCCTCGCCGGACAGGGATTTCAGGAAGGCCACCAGATCCGCCTTTTCCTGATCGCTCAGGCCAAGGGGTTGGATCAGTTGGGATTTGTTGGCCGAGAACTCATTCTCGCCGCCGCCCTGGTTGTAGAACTCAACCACATCCTCGAGCGTCTCCAACATGCCGTTATGCATGTAGGGTTCGGTATAGAGGGTGTAGCGCAGGGACGGTGTGCGGAACTTGCCCTTGTCGGCCGTTTCCTTGGTGCGGAAATAGAAGCCGGGGTCGTCCTTGGTGTGGCGATACATCTCTTCGGTCGAACCTTTGGCATACAGCTCATACCGGAAAGTGACTTGCGCCAGACCATCGTCCTGCCAACCGTCATAGGCGGGCACGCCGGTGTTGTAGTACTTCTCATCCGAAAGTAGTGCGCCGTTGTGGCATTCGGAACATTGCGCCTTGCCGGCGAATAGCTCCAGCCCACGTTTTTGTTCCTCGGTCAGCGCCGCGTCATCCCCTCGCAGATAATTGTCGAAGGGCGTGTCGGTCTGAACGATGGTCCGTTCAAACGCGGCGATGGCCCGCCACGCGTTGCTGATGCGCGGCCACTGATCGCCGAAGACATCGTTGAAGCGTTCGACATATTCGGGAACGAAAGCCAGACGGGCCTCCATCATGTCGGCCTCGCCGTTACCGGCGACCGCACCGCCTGCGGCGGATTTGGCCTGACTTTCAAGGCTTTTCGATGAACCTGCCCAAAACAGCTTGCCGTAATAGGCCGAGTTCACAACCGTCTGGCTGTTGCGCCAGTGGGTCGTGCCGGGATAACCGAATGAGATCGGTGCTTCGACGTCCCAACCCACGTCCGGCATGTGACACGCCGAACAGGGCGTCGAGGGATTGCCGCCCAGACGCGGGTCGAAGAACAGCATCTTGCCCAGTTCGATCTTGGCTTCGGTCTGGGGGTTGTCCAGCGGGATGGGCGGCTCGCCCAGCGCCACTAGCGGCGCATCCGGGTCGGGGTCTGCCCCGCCGATACCGGCCTCAATCTCCATACTGGTTTCCGCAATGACCTGCGAACCAAGAACGGCAAACAGGGCAGCGGTGGCGATTGTGCCTGAAAGGTAAGACTTAAGGTCTTTCATGGGTCCACTCCTCAGTTTGTCGCGTCTTGCCAGTTTTCGATCGGCGCATAGTCCGTATCGATATCCTCGGCGACGAAGTCGGGGCCGGTCAGCGGCTCGCCGGACAGCGCCCGAAGGAAGGCCACCAGCTGTGCTTGCTCGGTCTCGTTCAGGTTCAGCGGTTTGATGCGCGGGTCCTTGTTTTCATCGTCACCGCCGCCGGAGTTGTAGAAGGCCACCACGTCCTCGAGCGTTGCCAGCGTGCCGTTGTGCATATACGGCGCGGTATAGGTCAGCTCGCGCAGCGTGGGGGTCATGAAGGTGCCGAACGTGTCGGCCGTGTGGGTGCGGATATAGGCGCCCGGGTCGGCGCGCAGATTCATGTAATTCTCGACGCCGAGGAATTTCATCATCGTCACAAAGGTGATGTGACGTTCCGGAGTTGCCCAGATATCGGGGTTGTCGCCCACGCCGATATTGTGCGGCAGGTCGTCGGTGAACCGCTCGCCCGCGTGGCAAGAGTTGCAACCGCTGGCATTGAACAGCTCATAGCCCGCTTTGGCCTCGTCTGACATTTCGCCGGTGTCGAAGGGCGCCCCACGCGAGATCAGCGTTTTCAGATATTCAGGGATCGCGTTGCGGACACCACCGTTCGAGGGCTCGCCAAACCCGGCGGCTTCGAACATATCGACATAGACCGGGTCTTGTTTGATGCGTTCCTGCATCAGACGCATGTCCATGTTCATAGAGTAGGTCTCGGTGATGCTTTCGCGGGTCACGTCGTTGAGGTTGGTGCCGATACGCCCGTCATGGAACCATGCGGCGCGTTTGGCACTGTTGATCAACGTCGGCACATTGCGGAAATGCAGGCTGCCGGCATAAGCGTCTGATAAGGCCTGCCCGTCGGTGAAGCCCAATTCCGGCTGGTGGCAGCTGGCGCAGGACAGCTCGGTATCGCCGGAAAGTCTTGGATCAAAAAACAAACGTTTGCCAAGCGCCGCCTTGGCTGGGTCGAACTCTATGGCTTCTACCGGGCCCGGCTCATCCGCCTGGGCCTGGTGAACCGGTAATGCAGCGCAGATCGTCAGCAATGAAACTGTCGACAGCGCCGAGAACCATGTTCTGGCTTTGGTCATCATCTTAAAGCCCCTTTTTCGCTATTCCGATCACTCGGTTGGCCGAGGACCGGCTGAGCTAACCTTAGGGGACAGTTGTTTCGTGGTGATTTGATACAGATTAAGGTCTGTGAAGAGATGTTAAACTTTGTTACGAAACGCCGTGTATCGACATACGGATGATCCTTGCAAGATCCTGAACCCCAACAGGTTTCTGAACACGGACCGTGGAATCTTCTTCATCCGGAGTTTCGGCGTCATCGAAATAGCTGCTGACCAGAATCGTCGGCATTCCGGAGCGCAGGGACCGCGCAGCGCCGATCAGATCAGTGCCCTTCAGGCCCGGCATCATCAGGTCCGTGACAATGACATCAAAGCTGTCCGGTGCCGCGCGGAATGCCTCCAGCGCCCGCTGCGGATCGGAATAGGCCTCGACCCGATAGCCATAACGGGTCAGCAAACGGCGCGTGACATACAGGACGTTTTCATCATCATCGACCAGCAACACATGTTCATCCCCTGTGACCGCACGCAGTTCGGCCTGCTGTTCGGGGCTTAGCGCGGGCAGCATCGGGTAAAACAGGCTGAACCTAGTACCTTTGCCGGGTTCCGAATGTAGCTCGACCCGGCCATGGGATTCCTCGACACTGTTATGCACGATGGTCAGCCCCAGACCAGTGCCCTTACCCACTGGCTTGGTCGAGAAGAACGGCTCGAACACCTTTTGCTGAACCTCGTCGCTCATGCCCGGCCCGGTGTCGGTGACATCCAAACGGATCACGCCGATCGCCTCGTCCGGCAGATCATCCAGCGCGTCGTCATCCGCCCGACTTATCCGCAGAACCACCTCGCCGGGGTTGTCACCCATCGCCTCAAACGCGTTGTGACACAGGTTCAGCAGAGTTTGGAAAAACAAAGTGGTGTCGAAATCCGAAAAGGCTGCGTCTATCTCAATTTCAAAGCGGGTCTCAATGCTGGGCGGGGCAGAAACCTTGATCAGCTCCAGCGCTTCTTGCGTGGCTTTGACCAAATCACCGCGCTGCGGGTTGCGCGGTCGCTGGCGGGCAAAGGTCAGCATCTTGCGTACCAGCGCCTGCGCCCGCCGCGCCGCAATGCGGATATGGCTGACCGAGGTCTGGACGTCCTCATTGCCGCCGGCGTCCAGTTCGATCAGATCAGCATTGCCGATGACGCTCATCAGCACGTTGTTAAAGTCATGCGCGACCGAACCGGCAAGGATGCTGACGGCCTCCATCTTCTGCACCTGAGCGAATTGTTCCCGGGTGCGGCGGGTTTCGGTGATGTCTTCGCCGATACCAATATAATGGGTTACAGAACCGTTCTGATCCACCAGCGGGAAAATCGCTGTCGAGACCCAGTAATGGGTGCCGTCCTTGCGCAGGTTTCGAAACACGCCATACCAGCTTTGGCCCTGTTTTAGCCGCCCCATTAGGTCCTTGTAGACCCCCTGCCCGGAATACCCTGATTGCAGCATTTTGGGCGTATGACCATAGACCTCATCCGCCGTGTACCCGCTGAGGTTAAAGAACTTGCGATTGGCGTATTCGATGTTCAGGTCGGTATCGGTAATCAGGATCGAGGTTGGGCTCTGTTCCACCGCGCGGGCCAGTTTCCGTTCGGCCAGTTCGACCTGTTCGCGCAGGGTCAGTTCCGCCTTCAAGCGCCTGTTGGTACGCAGGATGTTGGTGATCAGCAAGGTGGTCAGAATGGCGATTACACCGACCAGAACAATCAACCCCACCAGCAGAACCGAGAAGTTGCGCACCAGCCGTTCGCCATCCGAAAAGGCCCGCACCATGCCCGAGAGGCTGCGGTCACGTTCTTCGACCCATAGGGTTTCCAGCGTCGCCAACGCCGCCAACGCGCCGCTGTCATCAACACGCACTCGGGCGTCGATCTGTTCGGCGGTCTGGCCCGCTGCGATACCCTCTTCGATCAGGGGGATGTTCCCGGTGTATTCCAGGGCCACGTCTTCGATCTCCCCCAATGCCTCCAGTTCCACCTGAGACGGGTTTGAGTTGCGATAGGCATGAATCGTGCTCAATAGGCGGGCCGATTGCTGGCGAAGGATCGGGCCGTAATCCGGGTCCTGCCGCAGAACGTAGTTTTTGAAGTTGTGGATCAGACCGCCATAGCCGAAATCCTCGCGAATGTCGGAAATCCAGTAACCGCGCGGCGTGGTTTCCACCGAATAGCTGTGCCAGGCCTGCCGCATCTCGCCAATGCGGTTGCCGGTTTCGCGCGACATATACAGAAACACCGACAGGATGATCGCAAGCGCGATGCCGATCGCAAAGGCAACGGCAAGCGACCGCCTTGGATAACCCTCGACCACTTCGGGGACGTCTTTCATGCCTGCACCCTGACCTGATCAGCCTACAGGCTCAGGGTGTGTCATGAATTTTGCAAACACACCACTTGTGTTGGTGACGCAGGGCTTAGTTCGATCCCTCTTCTTCAGCCAATCCATTCACTGCAGCGACAAAATCGGCCAGCATTGGAAGGTAGCTGTCCCCACGCCCCGAGGCTTCCATTGCAGCAAACCCGTTTCGCAACGCGGCCTGTACCGGGGTCACGGCACCCAAACTGCTGGCAAGGTTCGCCAGATACCGCATGTCCTTATGTGCATTGGTGATGGTGAACTTGTGCGCGTTCTCGTCCCGCTCCAGCGTCCACTTCATGAAGGTTTCGTAGAAACCGTTCGACAAACGGCCCGGGCGGATTACCGAGTCCACCTGCTCTGCGCTTAGCCCTGACTTGCAAGCTACGGCCAGTGCCTCGGAATACAGTGCCGCGTATCCCAGTGAGATGAAGTTGTTGATCAGCTTCATCTTATGGCCCAAACCGACCTCGCCCATATGCACGACCAGACCGGCCCAGCAATCGAGCACAGGCTTGATGCGCTCGAAGGTTTCCGGCGCGGCACCGACCATAGTGTCCAGTGTGCCCGCCTCGGCCTCTTTGGGGGTACGACCAAGAGGCGCATCGGCCAGATCCATACCAGCAGTTCGAAGCTCTGCAGCCAGTTGCAGTGTTGAGACCGGGTCGGAAGTCGAACAATCTACCACGATCAACCCGGTTTTGCCCGATGCCAGTATCCCGTCATCACCGCGTACCAGCTGTTCGACCTGAGGACTGCCAGAAACACATAAATGGATGATGTCGCATTGTTCGGCCATCTGTTTTGGCGACGCAACCTCGGTCGCTCCGCGTTGCACCAGATCATCCACCGGTTGGCGATTGCGGTGGCCCATGACGACAAGAGAATAGCCATGCTGAAGGATGTTCTTCGCCATGCCATGTCCCATAAGGCCGACGCCGATGAAACCGATAACAGGTTTTTCCATAAGTGCCCCTTTCCATGCCGGGGCTGCCTTGGCGCTGATAAGCTCAGAACCGACCCCCCTTTTCCCCACTTGTGCGAGGGGTTCCCCCTTGCCAAGGCCCGCAGGATAAATGTTTCGTGACCTTAAGGTGTTGGCTGATACCCCCAGTGGAGCGGCGCAGAGTTAGAAGTCCAGCCCGATGTCGATGGTGCGGTAGGAATGGGTCAGCGCCCCGGACGAGATATAGTCCACCCCCGTCGCCGCAACTGCCGCCACCGTGTCACGGCTGATATTGCCCGAGGCTTCGGTCACGATCCGCCCATCCACCAGTGCGACCGCCTCTTTCAGCGTTTCAGGAGGCATGTTGTCCAACAGCACCACGTCCGCGCTGCCGACCTCAAGCACTTCGGCCAGTTGGTCCAGCGTGTCCACTTCAATTTCAACCTTCATCATGTGCGAGGCGCGGGCCTTGGTGGCCTCAAGCACCCCTCGCACGCCACCAGCAGCGGCGATGTGGTTGTCCTTGATCAGGATTGCATCCGACAGCGAGAAGCGGTGGTTGAACCCGCCGCCATGCAGTACGGCCTGTTTCTCGACTATGCGCAGGCCGGGCGTGGTCTTTCGAGTGCAGGTGATGCGTGCCTTGGTGCCTTTGGTCTCAGCCACTAGCGCCGCCGTTGCGGTTGCCACACCGGTCATGCGCCCGGCAAAGTTCAACGCCACTCGCTCACCCGACAGGATCGAGGCCGCGCTGCCTTTGATCTCCATCAGCGTATCGCCCTTGGCGCAGCGCTGACCGTCGGCAATATGGATCGCGACCTGCAGCGACGGATCGACCAGACGGAATGCCAGCGCGGCGATCTGCATCCCCGATACCACCGCATCCTCGCGCGCGTTCAGCCGGGCGCTATAGGTCACGTCCGCGGGGATCACGGTCAGGGTGGTGATATCGCCATTGGCGCCCAGATCCTCCATCAGTGCAGACCGCACCATGGGTTCCAGGATCATGTCGGGCAAAGCCGGGTAATTCATGCTGCGTCCTTTGCAATGCGGTCCCGCAGGGCCAGCGCCTCGGTCAAGGTCAGGGCCGAGCGTTGGCCGGGGCCGGGAATAAGGTCAGGGAAATCGGATCGGTAGTGCGCGCCGCGGCTTTCCTCGCGCAACAAAGCCGCTGCGGCGATCAGGGTGGCCGTGGCGGTCATGTTGAGGAACACTTCGGACTCGGCGTGTTTGGCCTCTAGCACGGCGATTTCAGTCAAAGCGCGGCGCAATCCCGCATCATCGCGCACCACGCCGACATGTTCGGTCATGGCTTGGCGCAGGGCGGCCACATCCTGATCCAACGCGCTGTCATCCCCAGAGGTGAGAAGCACATCAATCTCAGGGGCATCCTGCGGGGTCACTGCATCCGCAATGTCTCGCGCGCAAGAGCGGGCAAAAACCAGCGCCTCAAGCAATCCGTTCGAGGCCAGCCGGTTGGCGCCATGCAGCCCGGTTGAAGCCGCCTCACCACAGACCCAAAGCCCGCTCAGAGAGCTGCGCCCCGCCAAGTCGGTCTCGACCCCGCCCATATGATAGTGCGCCGAGGCGGCCACCGGGATGGCGTCACAAACGGGATCGAAACCGTTGCGCAGGCATGCCTCGGTCACGGCGGGAAATTGCGTCGCGATCTCTGCCCCGATGGCTTGGCGCGTGTCCAGAGCGGGCCGCTTACCCGCCTGCACCTGCAGATAAACGGCGCGGGCGACGGTGTCGCGCGGGGCCAGTTCGGCATCGGGGTGGATGTCGGGCATGAAGCGTTCGCCGTCACAATCGATCAGAACCGCGCCGTCGCCACGCAAGGCCTCGGTCGCCAAGGGCGTTGGGTCTTCACCCACGTCGATTGCAGTAGGGTGAAACTGCACGAACTCGGCATCGGCGATCCGCGCACCGGCTCGGGCTGCCATCCCGATCCCCTGCCCCCGGATACGCGCGGGATTGGTGGTTTGCGCATAAAGCCCCGACGACCCGCCAGTGGCCAGAACATGCGCTGCGCCGCGCAGCAGTACGGTTGGCGCCGTGGCTTTATTTGCATTGCTCAGATAAACGCCGGTGACTTGGGTGTCGTCGCTTTCTAGCCCGACGGCCTGCACGCCTTCGATCACCTGAACGGAAGGGGAGTGGCGTAGCTCTTCGATCAGCGCGCGCATGATCTCAGACCCGGCCTGATCGCCCTTGACCCGCACCACCCGCGCTGCGGAATGCGCAGCCTCACGGGACTGCACAAAGCCACCGTCGGCGGTGCGGTCGAACCCGGTGCCGAGGTCGGACAAGTCATAGATATGCTCGGGCGCGGCCTGTGTGACAAACTCGGCCACCTCGCGCAGGACCGATCCGGCGCCTGCGCGCACCGTATCTTCGGCATGGGCTTCGGGGCTGTCCGTCCGTGCCATCGCCGCCGCGACACCGCCCTGCGCCCAGGCCGAGCTTGCACCAGACCCCAGCGGCTCGGGCGAAATCATCACGACCGGACAAGGGGCCAACTTCAGCGCGGTGTAAACCGCCGCCAGCCCGGCCCCAATGATGACCACACGCGGCGTCTCAACGGTTTGCATATCGCCGATCAAATACCCAGTTTGCGCGAAAGGTCGATCATACGCTGCACCGAAAGACGTGCCTTGTCTGCCACCTCGGCATCCACCTCGACCTGCCCGGTCATGGTATCCAGCGCGAACAGCACTTTTTCCAACGTGATCTTCTTCATGTAGGGGCACATGTTGCAGGGGCCGACGAAATCGACTTCGGGCAGTTCATCGGCGATGTTCGACGCCATCGAGCATTCGGTGATCAGAAGTGCCTTTTCCGGCTTTTCATCGGTGACATATTTAATGATGCCACTGGTTGAACCCGAGAAATCGGCCTCGGCCACAACATCTGGCGGGCATTCGGGATGCGCGATCAGACGGGTGCCCGGGTTCCATTCACGGAAGTCGCGCAGATCCTTGGCACTGTATTGCTCGTGTACGATGCACGAGCCTTCCCACCAGACCACGTTCTTTTGCGGTACGTCGCGGGCGACGTTCTGCGCCAGATACTGGTCCGGGGTCATGATGACCGTATCGCTGTCTTGCGCGGCCACAATCTGAGCGGCGTTGGATGAGGTGCAGCAAATGTCCGAGGCCGCTTTGACCTCGGCTGTGGTGTTCACATAAGACACAACCGGCGCGCCGGGATAACGGCGACGCATTTCTTCGATCCCTTCAGCAGTGATCGATTCAGCCAGAGAACATCCCGCTTCCATATCCGGCATCAACACCGTCTTACCAGGGCTGAGGATCTTGGACGTCTCGGCCATAAAATGCACACCACACTGCACGATCACATCCGCCTCAACCTCGGTCGCCTTGATCGCCAACTGCAGGCTGTCGCCGCCGAAATCGGAAATACCGTGGTAGATCTCGGGCGTCATGTAGTTGTGGCCCAAAATGACCGCGTTGCGTTCGGCCTTCAGGTCGTTGATTGCCTTGACGTACGGCGCATAGATCGCCCAATCCACGGGCGAAACCACGCGGGACATGCGGTCATAGATATCGCTCATGCTTTCGGCAAGCTCGGGCGACGGGGCCAGATCATATTTTTCGGAGAGGTGCGCGCGCTGCGCGGGTAGGTCAAACACGGGACTGTTTTTCTGCCTGATGAACTCGTGACGCTGTTCATATGGGGTTTGTGACGAATTTACCACCACCCAGACCAGAAGAATGTTCCGATATTGTCGACCTCGGCGGAATTATCTTGCCTAACAGCCCGATGCCCGACCCGGGATCCCGCACAAGTATTGGCAACGTCGTTTCACGCATTGAACTTCAGGACAGTGTTGGCGATCGGGCCCTGCGAGGCGACCTTGAAGCCGCCCTTTAAGAATTCCGTTTCAACCGTTTCGGGGCACCTGAATCGCAAAAGCACCGTGGCTGGAATTGAACAGACTTCCGGTTTCGCACTTGCCGCCAGATAAACAAAGCAAAAATGCCATTAGACTTTGCTCGGTGCCAGCTTCGGCTGGACTCCCTAATTCTCGAACCCGTCGCAAAGTATCGTGACCCGCCCAAATGTCCGTGTTAGTGGCCCTTTGAAAGGGTACTCCATGACAGCGGAACAAAAACTGCAAAACCCGACAGCTGGCATTGCGTTCGTCCTGATCGGAATACTGGCAATTTCTGTCAACGATATGCTGATCAAGTTCCTGTCGGGTGGTTATCCTCTTCATCAGATGGTCTTTACGCGGTCGCTGATTGGAATTGGGTTCAGCTTTGCCCTGGTACAAATGGAAGGTGGCTGGCGTATTTTAAAAACAGATCAGCCGGGGCTGCACCTTCTGCGCGGCTTGCTGATTGTAATTGCCAATCTGACATTCTTTACGGCCTTGGCAGTAATGCCTCTGGCAGAAGCCACCGCAGTCTTCTTTGTAGCCCCTTTGATGATCACTTTGCTGAGCATCCCATTGCTTGGTGAAAAAGTTGGACCCATGCGGATTGGAGCGGTGCTGGTGGGGTTTCTCGGAGTGGTGATCATGACCCGCCCATGGGAAGCCGGCGGCGAGCGTGAAGTTGGTTTGCTTATGTATGCGCTTCCGGTTCTGGCTGCCTTCACCTATGCGCTCAACAACGTCCTCACCCGTTTTCTTGGCGCTAAATCCAAGGCCTCGGCGATGGCAGTGTATATTCAGGCCTGCTTTATCGTCGCCAGCCTGCTTTTCTGGTCGGTAGCCGGCGACGGGCGCTATGCGGCCGGGTTTGAAAACGAAAGCCTGATTTTCCTGCTGCGCGCCTGGGTTTGGCCCGAAGGGATTGATCGCTGGTTGTTTGTTGGCCTCGGCTTCAATTCGGCAATCATCGGATATTGCCTCGGGCAAGCATATCGTATGGCGGATGCAGCTACGGTGGCTCCGTTTGAATATGTCGGGCTTCCGATGGCGATTTTCTGGGGTTGGGTGATCTGGGGGGAACTACCCAACCTGCCCGTCGCAATTGGTATCGCGCTAATCTTGGGGTCTGGGCTGTTTGTCTTCTTGCGAGAGCGCCAGAAGAAAAGAAACGTGATCACCGAAAAGAGAGTACACCGCCGCTATTAAGCGCTAAAGCAATTCAGACCAAAAGCCGCTCAAAAACCAACCCGGATATTGAATATCAGTCGCGGCTGGTCGTTCATGAAAGCCATGACCTAACAAGGTAGAGAATCGAATGCGATACACAATTCTGATTGCCGCATTGTCGCTGACTGCTTGCGGCAGCGAACCCGCAGAGCCGATTACCCGTCTATATCCGGGCGAAACGCCCGAGCTGCGCGTGATGATCAACGAAACTGCAGATACTCATGGTGTTCCTCGGAGCCTTGTCCATCGCGTGATTCAGCGAGAAAGCGACTATCGGCCCGGCGCCCGCAATGGACCCTATTACGGGCTGATGCAGATCCTTCCAGCAACAGCGCGCCAAATGGGATTTCGCGGAGAGGCTTCCGACCTGCTGGACGCACAAACCAACCTGACCTACGCAGTGAAATACCTGCGCGGAGCATGGATGGTATCGGACGGAAATGAGCCCGAAGCGGTGATGTGGTATGCGCGTGGCTACTATTACGAAGCGCGGAACCGCTGCATGCTTGTTGAAACCGGGCTCAGGGATACTGAGGTGAGAAAGTACTGCGGCTGACGTCCGGCAAAGCCACGAGTTCAAAGCACATATTGTTGTCAGCAAGCCAAAGGCTTTCCGGCGGAAACCTGTTGCGCAAAGAGGCGTTCGTCAGGACGCTGTAGCTGCGGAAATGACCGAGGGCATGGGAAGGGTCCACGGGCCGTTTGATCCATATTTGGTTTTGATCATCTCACGCATCGCCGCCCGAATATCGCTCATCTTATCAGGTGGTTGCGCACGCAAAAGCACCCCGCCCCGCACGGTCCCTTCCATGAACAAGGTTACGATCTCCTCCGCGCCGGTTGTCTTAACAGTATTTTGCACAACTGTTTGCGAGATATCGAAAAACCCTACATTTGTCAGTGCGGGCACGGCTATTGCGGAATCAGCATAGTCGTGCATTCCGGGGCCAGGGGGCAATTGGACCGACGGATCCCCGTATTGACCGATCACCTGAAACAAGTCTCCGAGTACGGTGGGGATTGTCGGACCGTGCCACACGGAAAAGGACAATCGACCGCCCGGTCGCAGAACTCTGTGGGCTTCTTTCAGAACCTTCACCGGATCAGGAACATGCAAAATACCGAAGCCAATCGTGACTGCATCAAAGCGGTTGTCGTCATAGGAAAGGTTCATGGCATTTCCCTCGACGAACTTTGCATCCGGCACATTTCGACGTGCCAACTGCAACATCGCAGGTGAGAAATCCAATCCTGTCGCATCAGCTCCGACGGAAAGCAGCCCGGCGGTGACAATGCCCGGCCCGCAACACAGATCAATGGCGTGCGTTCCCGGACCTGCTTTGACCTGTCGCACAAGTTCGGGAACGCTTTGCGCTGTGGCGTCTTCCAAACTGGCCGCATAGCTTTGGGCGGTACTGGCCTGGGACCACCCCTCTTTTTCTACGAGCCCGAATTCATAAAACTCATCTGTTGTCATAGTTCGCTCCCCCCTTGAGTTGAGATCATAACATGACTTGCATTTCCTGCTGATCTGACCACTGCTACTAACGCTATTCCGGCTGCACCCTGTAGTGGGACAAAAACATATCGAGACAATCTGACATGATGCCGTCAGTTTCGTCCTTGGACCCTCGCATGAGCTGTGGGGTGTAGAAGAACTCTCGGATGAGGCTGTGCAATTGCCGAGACGCATACTGCACATCACCAGCACGCAATGCGCCAGCTTCCATCGCCTCAGAGATAAGCTGAGTGATGGGGTTCTGAAACTTCGCAATTTCAGCGGCGTAGGCTTTCGAGCGTTCAACGTCGATCAGCATCTCGGCGGTCACCATACGGGTGATGGCAATGGTTTCGGGCTCTGTCAGCCTGTCAACGTAATTGGTGATTAGCTCTTCGAACTGTGTCTTCAGATCACGCTTTGGATCAAAGTGGGCATGCTTGATGGTACTCTTATCCTTGATCATCGCTTCCGAGATTTCCTGAAACAGCGCTTCCTTGCTATCAAAATGTTTGTAGAGCGTGCGACTCGAAACGCCTGCGTTGCTGGCAATGCGTGTGGTTTTTGCCCCCCGAAAGCCGTGTTCCTGGAACTCTTGAACAGCCGCGTCGATAATATTTTTTCGTTTTTTTTCAGTAAGCTTCATGTTTTCAATCTCGGTCAAAAGGCAAAGGTAAATAATCTGTTTACATTCACCCTTTCTTTGCATTAGTAAACTATTTGTTTACTATTTTTCACCCTTGCTCGTGAAGGTCTGCCGCATGATAGACGATAAAACCCGTGGCGTTGTGAAGTCCGGAATTTCCAAAGTTCTGCTTCGCACCGTTGACGCAAGAAACACCGTCCTGATTGCAACTGGGCTGTCTGGTCAATGCACCGGTGCCACGCGGTCTTCCGAGCGCAACTCAAGGAGAAGTACTATGCGCTTCGTCACAGCCCTATGTACTGCTGCGTTCATGACCACATTCACCCCCGCTTTCGCTGAAGAAAACAGAACATTGGGAACCCCGATCACCTCGGAAAACATCGTCGATGTTCTCGAAATTCAACGAGTTGTCAGCAACCTCACGCTTGGTGTCGATACAGAACAATGGGACGTGGTTGCGGATCTATTGCACGGTGATATCGAAACCACGATCGGTGAGCCCGTGAACGGCGCTCCGGTGGTGAAATCCGAAGACGAGATCCTGACACGCTGGAGGGGTTTTTACGAATCCGCGGATACGCTGGTAATTCACCACGTAACATCGAACGAGCGGGTCTATTTCCTAGACCCCGACAATGCTGAGGTTTTCAGCAAAGGGATCATTGTTGTTGAAAACACCCCTGCCGGCGAGTTTGCAGACGACGGCGGCACATTGCGCGGGTATCGCTGGATCGATTACGAGTTCGGCGTGACCAGAACTGACGAAGGTTGGAAAGCGAACAAGGTCAATGTGAAATACCTTGTTCAAGATTGGACGTCACTTCCCGGCAGCTAAACTTTTCTTGCCTCTGCCTTACGGGTGTTTACCTGAACTCCAACGGTACAATCCAAGAAGTTCAGGCAACACCCTGCTTTGGCTGGCCCGAGATGATCTGAGCGTGGCGGGCACAAAGTTGCATGACGTCAACATAGGCCTACTGGAAAGCGTTGCTCGCTGGCTTGGAACCAGCCAAAGAGGCCACCCGCCGAAACGCGTTGCGGGGCTGCGCCAGTCGTTCGAGCCTCCCAGCGGGATCACGAATGAAAGTCTTGTGGTTCGAGAAGGTTCTTTCAGCAAGTAGGTCCTGATGCCTCACCGGTATCGAAAAACGGCCCAATATGGTAACCTCTAGCCTTAAACTGGGGGGATACTGTTATGGAATACTATGACCTCGGGACTTACAGCCGGAAAATAACAACATCATCGGATGAAGCTCAGCTTTGGTTTGACCGAGGCTTGGCATGGACCTACGGGTACAACCACGAAGAAGCGATTGTGTGTTTTCAAAAGGCGGTGGCTGCTGATCCGGATTGCGCAATGGCGCACTGGGGCATCGCGTATTGTATTGGACCTAACTACAACAAGCCTTGGGAAACCTTCGAAGAAGACGAAAAGCCTGACTGTATCGCCTTGGCGAAAGCGTCGATTATCGCCGCCACGTCTTTGAAGGACAAGCTGACGTCAGTTGAACGTGCGCTCATCGAAGCAATCCCTGCGCGCTATCCAGACTCTTCTGAGGTTGAAGATTTCAGCCCTTGGAATGACGCCTTCGCTGATGCGATGCGTAAGGTTCACGCCGCATTCGATCAGGATCTGGACGTGTCTGCGATTCTAGCCGAGTCGATCATGAACCGGACACCCTGGCAGCTTTGGGACCTGCCGACCGGACAGCCCGCCGAAGGGGCTGATACGCTTGAGGCTATTTCTGTGCTTGAAAACGCGTTCGATACACTTCCCGGAGCGTGGGCACATGCTGGGCTTTTGCATATGTACATTCACCTGATGGAAATGTCGCCACACCCCGAGCGGGCGCTGCGTCACGGCGATGCGCTCAGCACGCTGGTGCCCGAGGCCGGTCATTTGCTGCATATGCCAACCCATATCGACGTGTTGTGCGGAGACTACGTGAACGTGGTGCTGCGCAATCACCAAGCCATATTGGCGGACCGCAAGTTTCTTAAGCACGAAGGGCCTGACAACTTTTACTCCGTCTATCGATGCCACAATTATCACTTCAAAATCTACGGAGCGATGTTCCTTGGGCAGCCTTCGGCAGCAATCGAAGCAGCAGATGAATTGATCGACACCCTGCCGTCAGACACTCTTAGGCCGATGGCTGACTGGTTTGAAGGTTTCATCCCCATGAAGCAACATGTGCTGATCAGGTTTGGACGTTGGCAGGATATTCTGGATCAGGATTTGCCAGAGGATGAAGAGCTTTATAGCGTGACACTGGCCATGATGCGCTACGCAAGAACGGTCGCCTTGGCCAACCTGCACAGGATAGCTGACGCCGAGAGTGAAAAGGCCAAATTCTATGATGCTCTGGCCAAAGTTCCCGAGACCCGCATGCTGTTCAACAACACTTGCCAGGACATTCTGAAGGTCGCCGAACAAATGATGCTGGGTGAGCTAGCCTATCACACAGGAGAGTATGAGACGGCCTATGACCATCTGCGAAGGTCGGTCGAGATCGACGACAACTTACCCTACGATGAGCCCTGGGGATGGATGCAACCCACCCGCCATGCGCTGGGCGCTCTGCTTCTTGAACAGGGACAGATGGAGGAAGCTGAAACTGTTTACCGCGCAGACCTTGGCCTGGATGCAACGCTTAGCCGGGCCTGTCAGCATCCCGGCAACGTTTGGAGCCTGCATGGCCTGCACGAATGCCTTACCCGACGTGGCGAAACGGTCGAAGCTGCCCACATCAAGCTGCAGTTGGACAAGGCCGCCGCACGGGCCGACGTGCCGATCAAGGCATCCTGCTATTGCAGGCAGAAAGCGTTGGCGGCTGAGTAGTGCCCGACTAAAAGGTACACCGTTGCGGCTCAGCAAGCCGTTTCTTCAACCGAAATTGACTTGCCCAAATTCTCACGGACAAACAGGATCGCTTTCGCAATTCCAATGCCCGGCAAGTAACGTCAACGGTGGCAACCGAGCCTTTCTAGTCGTTGGCTATTCAGTTTAGGGTCGCACAACAACTTCTCCAAACTGATCCCATGGGTGCTTCGTTGTCAAAGCACTCCTTTGGCTCGACCACTATCATTCGCTTCGGAACTTGGTCGGTGTCATTCCGGTCTGACCTCGAAAAAAGCGAGTGAAATGGGACTTGTCTGAATAGCCGAGCATCAGACCAATCTCCGCAATTGTCATCTTGTTTTCTTTGAGGTGTTCTTTGGCGACATCGACGCGCAGCCGTTTGATTTCACGGGGTAGCGTTGTGCCTTGTTGCTGAAGCGCCTTCAGAAACCGGTCCGGTTGTATTCCCAGCAATCCAGCCACCACCTCTGGCCCCAGATCGGTTTCATCCAATTTGTCGCGCAAGACAGATCGCAAAGCAGCCACCACTGTGACTTCTTCATCTTGTCGAGGCGAAGCCGTGGGTTTGGCAGAACCCTTAGAGACATGGCGCAAAAACAACCATTCCACAGGAAAACTAATTTGCATTCCGGGATCAGTCCCAAGGCCAACCTCGATCCCTTTGTAGTCGACGGGCAGACCATTGATGTATCTGCTTTCCCATCGCACACGCGAAGAGTCCCAGGAATCCCCGACGACGGTCTGCAACAGGCGTACATAGATTGCGGCACCAAAACCGGTCACCTGAATGGGTGGGACAGTTGGTTCCTGTTGCCTCTCGATACGGTAAGTCGCTTTATCCGCTTCAATGACAAGGCAGTGCCGTACAGAATTGGACTCTTGCGGTACAAGCCCGACAAATCGGGTAAAAAACTCGAACAGCGTTTTTGTAGATTGCAAGGCCTGAGCGAACGGCGGCCACCCGTGCAGGTCAAACGTCTCGCCTACATTCAGTCCAAGGTATCGATCCCCCGACAAGTCTGAGAAAGCATTCAACAGGCCGTAGACCAGCTCTGAATGGACGTAGACAGATGGGTCAGACAATAGTTCAACTTTTAAACCAACCTGATCCAATGCTGGTTGCGGATTGATCTTTCGCTCGGTGAGATATTGTAGAAACGGAGCAGCTAAGGAGAGGCGAACAAAGCCCTCGCTGTGCTCTCGAGAGGTGGAGTTGAACGGCAATCTCGTCACCTTTTTAGGATCAAACGCTGTCGTCAGTGGCCATTTTAACAACCACATTCGAACATCCTAATTCAAAAGTGGCAACCAGGGCAAAGTTTTCCAGACTACAGTTGTCAAAACTTGAATATGAAGGGAGCGCTTATGTCCGGTCTACGAATGTCTCTTTGCTCGACGGCAATTGTCACTGCAGGTCTTTGTTTTTCAGCGTCCGCGCAGGCTCAGGATCAAGACGAGCCCCAAACGCTGTTTACCAACGTGCATGTATTCGATGGCGTTAATGAGCAACGTATCGAGAATGCCAGCGTATTGGTAGAAGGCAACCTGATTAAGGCCGTATCAACCGATGCGATTGATGCCCCCAATGCGATAGTCATTGACGGAGAGGGACGGACACTGACCCCCGGGTTTATTGAACTGCACGCGCACCTCATGCTGATGGGGCCGACCTTGCCCGCGATGGAGGCCAATACAACTTGGGAGGATTTTGCCATACACGGTGCGCGGATGGCCGAGATGTATCTGATGCAAGGCTTCACCACAGTCAGGGATGCGGGTGGGGCCAATGGCGGGTTGCGTCGGGCAATTGACTCAGGCCAAATTGAAGGCCCGCGCTACTTTCCATCTGGTGCATTTATCGGAACGCGAGGTGGTCACGCTGATTTCGCGAATTTCACTGCTCCGCCGGGCTCAGAGACCAACATGAGCCGGCTGAACATGGCGCAGGAAGTCAGTGGTGTGGACGACGTTTACAGGTTTGCACGCAACAATTTTCGCATGGGCGCGACACAGTTGAAATTCATGCAATCCGGGGGTGTGGTGTCGGCCTTTGACCCATGGCAATTGCTGGCTGGATCGCCCGAGGAAATCAGGGCAGCGGTGCAAGTGGCTAATGAATATGGCAGCTATGTCATGGCGCATTCCTATCGCAAGGAAGCCATCCTGAGTGCTCTCGACGCAGGTGTGATGTCGATCGAACATGGCTTTTCGTTTGACTGTGAGATTGCTCAGGTCATGAACGAAAAAGGGGCATACATTACCACGAACTTGACGGCCTTCGATCCCGGATTGCTCGATATTCCGGCAGTGGCGAACGTCCCATCGAGTCTTGCTAAAGCAAAGTCCGCCTCGGCCACATTTGCAGGCTACATCGACAATATGAAAGAATGCCCGGTGAAGCGAGGGTTCCAGACCGACTGCGTTGGTTCGGTCGAGGCTTGCAATATCCAGATTGCCTACGAGAAACACCTGAATAATGAATTTTTCGGACCCTATACGTCGATGGTCACCCTGACATCGACGGGTGGCGAAGTCGTCGCTTTGTCAGGTGATTTTATGAACCCGTACACCGCCGGAAAACTAGGCGTTATCGAGGAAGGGGCCTATGCGGATATCCTACTAATCGACGGTAACCCACTTGAAGACTTCTCGGTTGTCGGCACAGGTGATCAGTGGTTCGGTGCCGACCCGAGGCCCGAGAGCCCAGATACGATCCGCCTAATCATGAAGGACGGCGTCATCTACAAAAACACGCTGGATTGACCCATTAAAATAGCCGGAGAGCATTTATGCACTATTTGTTTCGCTCCGTAGTCTTTGCAGGGTTGGTTTGGTGTGGACATCCTGCGCTAGCGACGCCTGAAACCGCGTTGGACTGGACAGACCTTCCAGACCCATCCGCGCAAGTCTTCGAAGACCCCTACCGTGATCTCAGCCCCGAACAATTCGACGATATCCTGTACGTCGTACGACTACGCAGCAGGCTGCGGCAGGACAGTGGCAGCGAAGAAGAGAGACAAAAATGGCAAGCGCTTTTGATCGAAACTGAGGATGCGTTGGCGGCTGATGGAATTGATGTCGACTGGCTACTCGATCAGCGAGAGGTCGTAACGGAACGTCGAAGAAAGGCTGGAACGAACGGAAACCCGCAATTCGACGGTCAAACAATCACACTCGCGGGCTTTGCCATTCCTGCTCCGAGTGATCCGGACGGTCGACCTGTGGCTTACTTGGTGCCAGAACGAGGGATGTGCAGTCACATGCCTCCACCTCCGCCCAACCAAATGATCCGTGTGCGGTTGAATGGGGACTGGACGCCCAGCTATTTCCACGAACCCGTTCGGCTGACCGGTATGCTGACTATCGATACTTCTGTTCAGAATATGATGGTTGTGGATGGCCTCATGCCCATGAATGCGACATTCCAGTTAGAGACGGAACGTGTAGAAACTCTGGAAACTGAAGCAGACAGGCTGGAATGGAAGCAGCGTGCCGTTGATCGTATCCGAGCGGCGGGCAATCGCAAGACCGGCGGGGTAAAGGCGTCTGAATGATAAGACTTCTCGTTGTCGCACTGAGTATTGCATCCGCTTGCGCTGCCTCGGCGCAAGGGCTGTCCGGGCCTTCCTCGGTCGAAGCTGATCTGGAGCCCGGAGATGGACTCACTGATCCGCAATATCGTTCCGATTTTCCGCGCAATATCGCACCGGGCTGGTTTCAGTGGAAAGACCGGCTGGCCGAAGGCGGGTTTCGATTTAACGTGGACTACCTAGCGTTGGGCCAATCCACGAATGCTGATGTGGGAACTGGTGAAGCCGCAAGTGGAATCGCGCGCTTCTACGGCAGTTGGCAGGCAACTGAACGAGGGTCTCTGACATTCAAGATCGAGGATCGGCACAGTTACACCGATGTTGCTCCGCAATTCCTCGGGCTGGATGGTGGTGCCCTTTCAATTACAGGGACAGCCTTCAACGATAACGGGTTTCTATTAACTAACCTGTTCTGGACCCAAAGGGCAGAGAACGGCTCGTGGACGCTACAAATCGGCCAGATTGATGTAACGGACTTTGTGGATATCTACGGGTTGGTAAGTCCCTACAGTGGTTTCCAAAACCTGTCTTTCAATACCAACCCGACAATTAACACGCCCAACCAAGGTCTTGGCATTGCCGGTGGTATAAAGCTGAGCGAAAACTTCTACGCTGTTGCGAGCGTCTCAGACGCAAACGCCGACCCGTCTGATCCAAATTTTGATGTGTTTAGCGATGGCAATCTCTTTAAATCGCTCGAACTTGGTTACACTTCCGGCTTTGATCGCATCTATTTCGACAATATCCATTTAACCCTCTGGCATGCGGATGCGGCTGATGATGGCAGCCGTCCAGAAGACTATGGCGCAGCGTTTTCAGCCGCATGGTTTGTTAACAATAAATGGATGCCATTCTTTCGGGCTGGGGCTTCTAAAGGAACAGCAGCACTCTATGATCGGTCCGTTTCTGCCGGTCTTGGCTACTACGGTCGCAATACCGATCTAGCCGGGCTGGGCCTGAACTGGGCCGAGGCAAGAGGCATAGACGGTGACCAGTTCACGCTCGAAGCATTCTACCGTTTTTCAATCTCACCCGGATTGCAGATCACACCATCGGTACAGTTCATTTCCGACCCTCTTTTGAACCCCAATCAGGACCAGATTACTCTGTTCGGTCTTAGAACCCGGATCGTTTTCTAATGCGGGGTGAACGCTGTCAGTATGTGGTTGCATCAAAGGGCGATTGACGGAGATCAACAGGACTTTGCAAAGCCCGCTTTCTGCGCATCGCAGACCTTCGCGAGATTTTCAACAAAGTGACCACTTAGAACTCAAGGTTCCTTAAGGTAACCCATTGCAGATTTGGCGCTGCAAGAGTCCATAACCGCGACGACTACGCCAAAAACTGATTGACCCCATCGGTACCAGCGATTGGCTGTAGCTTGATGACGCTGCGGTCGAGAGCTGCCCGGGAAGATGATGTCACGCTCACGGAAGGCACCCTGTCGCCGCCCTAAGGTTCACAGAAGGCCCGCAACAATGTAGATTTCTTGTGAAGACGTAGCGGCAATAGGCGTGGATCAGAATGGCGCGAAAGCTCCCACTCGAAAGTGGCAAGACGTTTTTGGTCTATGCCGGTACTGGCACTGACCTGATATTCAATCATGGAGTTGAATTACCCGGTTTCGCATCGTTTCCGCTGCTGGAAGAACCTGGCACCAGGGTAATACTGGCCGGTCAAATGCAGGCACTTGTCGATCTCGCCCATGAAATGAGTGTCGGATGCATCCTTGATGCCCCCACATGGATGGCTAACGCCGACCGGGCAGCACCCTTGGGGTACGATGCAGAACGGCTTGTTGAAGTGAACAAAGATGCGGTCAGTCTAATGGAGGAAGTGCGCCAAGCTTCCGCTCGCAATGATGTACTGGTCTCGGCCTGCATCGGCCCGCGCTATGATCCTTACGCCGATATCCCGGCAGTACCCGTCGAAGATGCACGTCAATACCACGCCGCTCAAATGCAAAGCCTGAAAGATACAAGCGTAGATTTGGTCACCGCTTATACATTCAACCGTCCAAGCGAGGCAGCGGGATGCATCCTCGCCGCCCGAGACGCTGATCTGCCGATCATCATGTCTCTGGTTGTCGAGACAGAAGGTTGCCTGGCAGACGGGACCAAACTAGCGGACGGAATAGACCAAATCGACGCGGCCACGGACTCGGCGGCGCTGTTTTTTATGGTCAACTGCGCCCATCCATCCCATTTCGCCGGAGCGATTGGCAATCACCCCCGACTTAAAGGCATGGTAGCGAACGCTTCGAGTTGCTCACATACGGAACTTGACGAAGCCGATGAACTGGACGAAGGCGATCCAATTGAACTCGGAAAGCAGATCGCCGCGATTGCGCGGCAGAATCCGTCGATTCAAGTGTTTGGAGGGTGCTGCGGTACCGACATGCGCCACCTGAAATCGATAATCGGCGAATTGTCGTAGCCAACTTAGTTCAATCTGACCGTTAGCGCGGAGATCTAAGGTAATACACTGATTTCTTTCCACAACTTGTTCTCAGCGACCCTTTGCAGGTATTCGCCGCAATGAGCGCCGTCGCATTGCAGCGTCTTCTAAGCAGACATTAATTCTGTTGCACGTCATCAGCCGTGCTCAGAAAACCGATCACATGTGAAGCGCAAAACTCACCTCAACCCGAAGGTCGAAGACTGCAAGGCGCGCAAAGGGTTTTTTTACGAGCAACATTACCGCAAAATATCGGTAGGGAAGTTTTGAGGTTCAGCTCCCGCCTGTTCCTTTGGACAGCTCAACACTGCGACTATGAGCAGCCTTCGCAGTCCTGTGGAGGAGCGGAAACACCCCTTTCTCACGGGACATCAACTCCTGCAGCCCGGCTTCCGTAGTCCCATATGGGGACGTAACCTCCTTTCGAAGGTCGGCGGGAGAAAGGACGCTGGATCGCAGAAGATCGCCACTCCCCGAGATCATTGCACTTGCCAGTTTTGCTGCAACTTCTGGGGCCAAACCCAACTCTCTTCCCGCTTCTGTCAACGCCTCCGTCATCGCGAACACATAGGCCGGACCGCTACCGGAAATCGCGGTTACTGCATGAAGCATGTCCTCATCATCGAGGACCACGGTCTCTCCAACTGCCTGCATCAGTTGAATTGCAAGATCCAAATGCCTGCCGGTGGTACGTGCGTTACCGACAAGTGCAGTAATGCCGGAACCAACCGATGCTGGTGTATTTGGCATTGTGCGCACAATTGGTGCCTGCGAGCCCAACAATTCCTCATATGTCGAAATCAAGGTGCCTGCGGCAACCGTTACGAATAGAGTGCGCCCGCCTCCAAGGGAATTCAGGTCCGACAAGGCTGAGGTCATGACCTGAGGCTTCGTTGCAATCACCGCGACACTAGGCGGCTCTTCTGGCTGTTGGTTCAGGCGAAGGCCGCGTAGTGGAAGGCGCTGCAGCCAGTCAGATGGGCGCGGATCCAGGACGATGATCTGTTCGGGGTCCAGCCCTGCATTGAGCCAGCCGTTCAACAATGCGGAACCCATCTTGCCGCACCCCAATAGCAACAAGCCACGATCACCGACCTCTAATCGGCTCTGACCTTCTGGGCCCTCGACCTGTTCCATACAATCAGCTCGCAACCTTTAGGGTGCTTCGTTGCACAAGTTCTTTGTAGAGCTCGCGCAATCGGCGGGTCATCGGACCAGCACCTTCATGCTCTCCGATTTGTTTTCCATCTATGGACGCAACGGGGGTTTGCGCTCCGAAAGTGCCGGTCAGAAAGGCCTCGTCAGCTCCGTAGGCTTCATAGAGCGAATAGTTCTTCTCGAATACCGGGATGTCGTTTGCCCGGCAAAGGTCTATGACCTTCTGACGGGTCACCCCGTTCATGCAGTAGTCACCAGTAGAGGTCCAAACTTCACCACGGCGAACGATGAAGAAATTGCACGCATTCGTCGTGTTCACAAATCCATGTGGGTCCAGCATCAGGGCTTCGTCAGCGCCAGCCTGTTCCGCCTGCAAACATGCGATGACGCAGTTCAGCTTCGAGTGACTGTTGTACTTGGCGTCCTGACTCATCGGCAGACCGCGCACCTGAGGCACTGTGGCAAGGCGAATACCTTGGCTCATCAGGCTGTCCACTGGCTTCGAGTGTTCCACAATCGCAACCACCGTGGGTCCGGATCGAGACAATCCCGGGTGCTGAAACGGCTTATCCTTTGGTCCGCGAGTCACCATGAATCGGCAATGCGCGTCTGTCGTCATACCATTGGCTTTGGCCGTGTCATTCAGTGCTTGCAGGACTTCTTCCTTCGTCATGCCGACGTCAATGGAGACGGCTTTGCAGCTGTTGAAGAACCGCTCCATGTGTTCGTCAAAAAACGCCCAAGTACCGTTGTAGAGGCGCAGCCCCTCCCACATTCCATCGCCCAGCATGAAACCGGAATCGTAGACAGACACCATCGCTTCGCTGCGCGGGACGATCTTGCCATTAAGAAAGATCTTGATGTCTCGATTGCGCGCGTCTTCCTGCGCGTCATGTGTGGAATGGCTTAGAGTTTGCTCGCTCATGTCATGACTCTTGCGTGGGCGTTGCGTTGAAGAGGCGCAGAGGCGGCGACCACCGCCTCTGCTGTGCATTTAATTGATCAATCCGGCTTCGCGGAAATAACGCTCGGCGCCCGGATGCATTGGTGCGGACAATCCGTTAACCACCATTTCCTCTTTCTTGAGGTTGGCAAAGGCCGGGTGGAACGATTTGAAGGCATCAAAGTTGTCAAAGACTGCCTTCACCATCACATAGACGGTTTCTTCCGGTACGTTCGAGGATGTCACGAATGTGGACGGAAGGCCAAAGGATGGAACGTCACCATCCACACCGCGATACAGACCGCCCGGGATGGTCACATTGCCGTAGTAGGGCTTGCTTTCGACCAACGCCTGAACTGCATCACCTTCGACAGGAATGATGTTGATGTCGCACGTTGTGGCAGCTTCCAGCACGTTGGCAACTGGATTGCCAGCAACCATCAGAAAGGCCTCGATGGTGTTGTCGCATAGCGCTGCTGATTGTTCGGCCGACTTAAGCTCGGTCACCAAACCAAAGTGATCCATGTCCCAGCCCATCGCGTCTACGAGGACTTCAGCTGTGCCACGCGTTCCGGAACCAGGATTACCCAAATTGATGGTCCGACCACCCAGGTCGTCCAGAGACTCAATGCCGGTGTCTTTGCGTGCGGCGATGATGACCGTATCGGGGTGGAGCGAGAAAAGACTGCGGAGTTCACCATCCGGGCCATCCTCTTCAAACAGGCTTGTCCCGTTCAGAGCGTGGAACTGCCAGTCGGACTGAACAATTCCCATTTCCAGCTCGCCCTCTCGCATGGTGCGTAGGTTGTAAACTGAACCGCCCGTACTTTCGACCGAACATCGAATGCCATGTTCCTTGCGTTTCTGGTTGACCAGCCGACAGATGCCACCGCCGACGGCGTAGTAGATACCGGTTACACCGCCAGTGCCGATAGTCAGAAACTCTTCCGCTTTCGCCGGTGCACCAGCCAACAGCGCGGCTGCACTGAATGCTGCGAACCCGGTTTGGATTCTCTTTTTCAGGATGTCGTTCGACAACATGAATAACTCCCTTTTCACCTGTTGCGTCACCGCGGTTGCAAACCGGGTGATCATCTTTTGCCGATGGAGTGGGCAATCGCTGCCAAGGTTCGGAGCTTTTCGAATCCCCACTTGCCACAACGGTACAGCATGATTTCAAAATTGTCGACAATTTATAATATTGTCGACAATAACGATGTAACCGACTACCTTGAGACTGGTCTGCAGCAATCAATCACTGAACCGAAATTGGAAGTTTAGCTGCAATCATTTTTCTGGCTATCTTGGCCTAACGACGTAATCTCGCCTTCCATCAATTGGGAGTCCCATCAACAGGATCGAAATGACACAGCAAGCATCCTCATCAGAGAAATCCGGCGACACATTGAAAGACAGAACGCTGGAGCGACTCCAGAAGCTTATCTTGACCGGAGATCTGGAGCCTGGGGCAAAACTGCTTGAAACTCAGGTTGCTGCTCAGCTGGATGTCAGCCGCGCCACATTGCGCGAAGCGATGGTTCAATTGAGCGAGATCGGCCTTCTTGTTTACATCCCGTTCCGCGGAACCTTCCTTCGCACACTGGATCCAATTGATCTGGATGAAATCTATTCGTTCCGAACGGGGCTCGAAAAAATGGCGTTTCAGTTCTGCTGGGACAAACGCGACCTGATTAGCCTCGCCGACCTGCAAATGCGAAACAACAGGTTATGCGATTGCATCTCGGATAATGATCCCTACGGCGCGATCATGGCAGAAATGCACCTCCACTCATGGTGCTATGAACTTTCGGGACACACACTTCTGCTGCAAAGCTGGGAGCGCCTGAAACCCAACCTCCAGTTTTACTTTGCGATGCATCAGAAGGCGCATGGGCGGGGCGGGCCACTTCGGGAATCCCATGACAAATACATTGAGCTCGCCAACGGTGAGAGTTTGGATGACATGCTGGCTCACCTTGAAGATCACATGCGGCAAGGGTTGAAAAACACAATGAAGTTTCTGAATGAGCGAAATGCTGGATAGGTCGCATCTTTCACTCGCGGATAGAGAATGAAAAATCCTCACTCTTCGCATCTGCGCTTGCGCTTCTCAAATTGGTTCCAGTCGCGAACAGGTTAGGCAAATAGGAACGCTTGGATCGAGTCCTTTTCACTTGATGGGCAACATGTTGCAGTTGAACCGCTTGAAAGAAAGCACAGTGATGACCTCACCCGGGCCGCCGCCGATGGGGATCTGCATCGTCTCTGGTATACAATGGTCCCAACACCAGAGGGTGTACCGGAAGAGATCGAGCGCCGACTGACCTTGCGCGAAGCGGGTACAATGTTCCCATTCGCGGTCATCCAGAAATCGACGGGTCATGCTGTTGGCATGACCACCTATATGAACATCAGCGCACCAAATCGCCGCCTTGAAATCGGATCGACTTGGTATCGACAATCGGTTCAAAGGACGCCATTGAACACAGAGTGCAAGCTGTTGCTTCTACAGCACGCTATTGAAGAGCTCGAAAGCATCTGCGTCGAGTTCAGAACCCATTTCATAAACACACAAAGTCGCCGCGCGATTGAACGTCTAGGGGCGAAACTCGATGGTGTATTGAGGTCCAATATGATCATGGCAAACGGAACCGTTCGAGATACGGCGGTTTATTCGATCATCCAATCGGAGTGGCCAACCGTCAAAGCGAACCTAACCTGGCGACTGGAACAGCCAGCCTCCTGAAAACCGTAGAGCGTCAACGCGGAAGCGGAGCTCCTTTATGGATTTTTGATCGCTGCTCAGTGCTCCACGGAGAGAAGGCAGTTTGTTTTTAGAACAGCTATGAGGTTTTCAAGGTCCGACCTGTCCCGGGCGCCATGTTTAAGCCCCATCACCACCGTGACAAAGAAATGTGCTTGCTCAGGGACGGATAGTCCATGCTGTTCCATTGCGTCAGCATAGGGCTCCAGGATTTCTGCGATCAGCGCTTCGTGACGGTCATGTGACCGAGCGATTTCGTCTTTGCCGGCTGCGTTATGACCAGTGATCAGGTCTTCTGCATCGCCTGCGTTCTGCAGCATCTCAAAACTCTTGATCACCGTCTCTTCGAAGTAGGCGTCGAGCTTTTCCGACAAAGTGGCACATTCCGCCAACCGCTGCCTGACAAGCGCCAGGTTTTGATCGGTGATGCTTCGGATCGACGCCCGGATCACCTCATCCTTTCCACCAAAGAGATCATACAGCGTTTGGCGCGACACTCCGGCTTCGGCCGCAATGTCATTCATGGACGCCTTACGTGCACCGAAGCGGACAAAGCAGCGGATCGCCGCTGCGATCGTTTTTTCTTCGGTATCTGACAACGGTTTGGTCGTGATCTCGTTCATGTGGATCAAATAAATCCAACCTTACCACTTGACAAGAGGTGTCGTGATGTAAAATACAACTCGACAAGAACGATACACTTGTAAAGCAAGGTTTGCCAATGAACCAGACGAGAAGGCAATTCCTGACAACCAGCGCGACGGCCGTGGTCGCAAGCATTCTGCCTTGGACGACCTCGGCGGCGACATTGAAAGGGAAAACTATGGACAAGGCTCAAGAAGACACGCTGATCGACCAGATCGCGAAAGGGGTCAGCTATTCGTTCCGCACGCCAATTTTGAAGCGGCCTTCGGACCACGGTATGGCCTACGAAGATGTTTTCTTCCCAGCAATGGACGGTGTCATGCTGGACGGGTGGTTTATTCCATCCGAGGGCAGCAACAAACTGGTGATCGTGAACCACTTCATCGGGGCCAACCGATATGGATACCCCGGTCATCTGGAGCCGTGGACCTCGCAGGGCGGTTTCGAAGTGAACTTCCTTGACGCCTACAAGGCGCTGCACGATGCCGGCTACAACGTCCTGGCTTATGACCTGCGCGGGCACGGGCATTCGGCCGACGGAGCCGGTAATATCACCGGCGTCGGAGCGATCGAGTGGCGCGATGTAATCGGATCCGTCCGCTTCGCTCGGGAGAAGGTACCTGGCGCAAAGATTGCTCTGCATAGCCAGTGCATGGGCTGCAATTCCACCTTCCTGGCGATGGAAAAACACCCGGAAGAATTTGAAGACATCGTTTGCATGATCGCATTACAGCCGCTGTCTGCCGCACCGTTCATCGAACGAGCACTGATCGACAATGGGGTTGAAAACGCAGTCGAGCGGTTCAACGAGCGCTACAGCTTTTACTCAAGCTTCCGCCACACAGATTCCAATGCCATTGCCCGCGCCGACAAAGTGAAATGTCCGACGATGCTGGTGCAGGTGAAAGACGACGCGACAACCAAGCCGTCAGACGCCGAGGTCATTCATGCCAAGTTACCGAACCGCGACAAGAAGCTGTTTTGGATCGAAGGCACGCCGGTTCGCTACGAGGGCTATCGCTACTTCAGCCAAAACCCGGCGGAAATGATCGCCTGGTACGACGCACACATGTAAAGGGTGAATAAGTCATGAAACAGGTTGTTTTTGGCCTCGCCGCGCTGGCACTGACAAGCGCATCCGGTGCTGCATCTCAGGCGGACATGGTCGCTGCATGCACGCAGACTGCTCATGATTATGCGTGGTATCTCGACCATCCGGATCAGGATCTGAACGTTACCGCCGCTAAGTTCGCGGAATTGTTCACCGAGGACGCCACTCTGAAGCTGGCCAACATGCAAATGCAGCTAGTCGAACACAAGGGTCATGAAGAAATCGCGGCCCGTTACAAGCAAGGACGCGACACGTTCCGGTTTTTGCACATGCTGTCCAATCAAAGGATCATCCCAACTTCGGACACAACTGCAAAGGGTACCAGCTATGTGCAGTTCATCATCCATCCGATCAGCAAAGATATAACCCACGAGTTTGGCGTCAGAGGCGTTGCTGAGTACCGCTCCACCTTCGAGTTCACCGATGGAACATGCCGGTTTTCCCACCGTGAGGGGCTGGCACGCTTCATCAGCTTGAACCCCAAAATAGTCGACCCAATTCCAGAATAAGGACCGAAAAAATGTTTGGAACCATGATCTCTAACATGATGGTCAAGCCAGGCCAGTCACCTTTGTTCGATAGCCCTGAGGCACACGGGTTGGACTATGAAAACGTCGAGTTCAAAGCCGAGGATAGCGTCATTCTGCGCGGTTGGTTGATCAAGGGCGGCAGCGACAAAGTCATTGTGCAAACCCATTTCGGGGTGCAGTGCAACCGAGGTGGCTGGACGCCCAAAGGGCACGGTCCAATCACGCCCTGGAAGCAAGACATTCAATTCCTACGGCAAGCCAAGTACCTGGCGGATAAGGGGTACTCCGTGCTGATGTATGATATGCGGGGGCATGGCGAAAGCGATCTTGGATCCGTCCCCTGGGTAAGTTGGGGACCCGAGGAAGCGAAGGATGTGATCGCCGCAGTGGACTTTGCAACTGAGCATTTCCCGGATGCTTCCATCGGACTTTTGAGTATCTGCATGGGCGCCGCTTCAACCACCTATGCCTACGGTCGCGACAACGGGTTAAGCAAACGGGCAAACATCAAGGCAATCGTTGCCGTTCAACCCCTGCTTTACGCTTGCTTTGTTGAGGCGCTTGGGATGCCCGGCTTCATGACGCGAGCGGGCGAAAAAGTCAGCGAACAGCGCTTGGGGTTCGACATGAGCGCCCCCAACTTTGTCAATGAGGCTTACAGGATTAACGTACCGACGCTGGTGGTACAGAACAGCAACGACCCTTGGACGAAGATGGGGATGGTCGAAGACTATTGCGACGCCCTCACTGTCGAGAAAGAGCTGAAACTGCTTGATCTCGAGAAAAGCCGGTTTGCGGCCTACGACTATGTCGGCACCCATCCCGAAGACCTGATGGGATGGTTTGATCGGTTTATGTGATGCTGTGGGCCATCC
Organism: Ruegeria sp. ABF4_144; assembly: GCF_056160045.1. NCBI lineage: Bacteria > Pseudomonadati > Pseudomonadota > Alphaproteobacteria > Rhodobacterales > Roseobacteraceae > Ruegeria > Ruegeria sp. ABF4_144. Next base: position 42,441 of record NZ_JBSWWK010000001.1, on the reverse strand, counting down.
TGAAATGGGGATTGCCTGTGCTTGCTATTGTGGCGATCGCAGGCGTCCTGACACGCAAGACTTTCCATGTTGAAACGTTCATCGCGGCCTCGCCGGAACAGGTCTGGAACGTGTTGATGGCGACGGAAGAGTATCCGGACTGGAACCCGGTGTTCGTCGAAGTCGACGGTGCCTATGTCGAAGGCGCAAAACTATCGAACAACGTGTTGGATCCTTCTGGCAAAACACTTGAGATGACCTCTACGGTCGTCGCGATGACACCTGAAAGAGAGCTCCGACAGAAGGGCGGTTTTCCAGGCATCCTAACCTTTGACCACAGCTGGTTCTTGGAGCCAGTGCCTGACGGCACCAAGGTCACTCAGTATGAAATCGACCGCGGGATTGGGCTTTGGTTCTGGAACTCTGATTGGATTGAGCCCGCATACGCGACCGTTGGTGAGGCACTGAAGGCGCGCGTCAAAGCACTTGATGGAGCGAACTGAAGCCACAGGCGATACGCGAACGGTAAATGGTCAGGTATCTCTGGTTCACACCGGAGCCTCATCGACCGTGTTTTTCTTTGCCTCGACAATTGTTTCTACAGACTGCGGACCCATAATGATCTAAGCAAACGGTTTTCGTCGAGGCGTGCTTTTCGATATCGCCCATGCGACGGCCCATTCCCATTGAGACGACGTTCACCAAACCGGACATTTGTTTGATCTGCCAAATCAAGCAGCGGGCTCATGCGTGCAAGAGAGCGTTTGAGTTGTTTCCCAGCGGCACTTTCGGAAGTCCAGGCAGCCATAAACGGCTACGCCAAACAAAACACGTCAACTATTCAGCGCTGTACCAAATCGGTGACGTGTAAGCACGGTCTTGGATTTCTGCTGGGACAGCCTCAGGCAACGGGATGTCATAGAAAGCTGCATCGATAGTCGTCCAACGTGGCTTGGGAATTTCGATCACTCTCACGTAGTAAAATGCGTTGTTATCTGAATTGAAATCCGGGTCTTGCCAAAAGCCGGCGAGTTCCACGGAACCGATTGAGTTGCTGTATGTCGCATTCTCAATGTCTACCGTCGAGCCCACTGGTTCGCGGGCGCGACCATCCTCTCCAATTTCTCGTCCATCGGAGACGGCCACGTCAAAAATCCGCTCATGAGTTTCGCCACTCTCATCAATCCAGCCTTTGATGACTTGGACACGGTCGAGGTTCGCGCCATCCGGATCGCGCAGAGCACGGATCAAGAAGCTGGGGGACACGCCATCAGGCGCGTTCTTCAGGTCTCCGCCCATTGGCACGCCGTTTTGATACCCGTTAGAAACAAAATCCGAGGCGTAAAGATCATCAGCATCGAAATCCCAGCCGCCAAAGACGCGGACTCGCATTCTCGGCCCTGTCGTAGCGTAGGCTTCCTTGCGTTGGATAGCGCCGTGGACTTCTTCACGCGTGTTTTCGCGGGCCCATACAGCGGTGAGGCCCGCTGCAGACTCCTGAGCCGTAATGATGCGCAGTGCCGGGTCTTCGGCCGGTATAACATCAAAGTTGTGGCGGTTCTCCGAGGGCTCTGTGTGCTGGTACTTCCCGAAATAGTTGTCTTCCCGCGTGGTCGGGAGCGCGGTATGCGTGTCCGTTGTACCGTAGAAACCGAACTTGAACGGGTTAACGCCTGTCTCCCGCTGTACTTCAAGCCCGACCTTCAAAGCAGAGCGTCCATACTCGTAGCGCAGCATTTCAGGGGTCTTTGCAACGGTGCCCGAAATGTTTGCAACGTCCCAAGTTTCAAAATCTGCGAACTCATCATCAGGTGACAGGTAGGGATGCGTTTCCTCATCCCCCTTGATCTGGGTGACTTCATGCATCGGCTCCCAACGAATGCGTTTGGCAGCGTATTCCGCGTCCATAGGTGAACCATCAAACTTGGTGGGTGCGAACATTATTCCGTTGGATATATTTCCATTATGCGGAACGGAAACGGCGCTTCCGCCGGTTTCTTCTTCATAGGCGGCCAAATAATCCCACAATGGCTCGGGGTCTTCGCTTTCAAAGAAGGTAAATGGGCGTGTGCGACTGGTCTTATCGGCGCCATCCCCAAAGATCACGACTCGGTGGAGGTTGTCGCCTCGCGGTGTCGACGTCCATTCGTACCCTGCCAGAGAGGTGAAAACACCGGGTTCGTAGTAATCGTCTACGGTTTCTACGATCTGTTGCCAGAGGTCGCCGCCTAAACCCAAGCCAGCCGTGGGGTCCCTACCCTCGATTGATGCGATTTCGATAATATCGGCAAACGCCTCCATCCGACCTTCCTGCCCGGAATTGAACCTTTCATGGGTCAAGCGGCCCCAGTCGTCGGCCAAAAGCCTAGGGTCTGATGCACGAATGGCGGTGGCAAGCCCCAACATTTCTGCGTGTTCGGTGATGGCTAGGAAATCGAGGGGCCTAATGAGCTGAACAGGCTGCCCGGTGTTTGAGGTTACTCTCTCCCCTCGCGCCACGCGGAAGGCGTCATGGATGTTCAAAGAGGTCCCAACAAGCCCGGCGTCGAACGAGATTTCCGTGTGGAAATGAAGATCACCGAAGAGAACCTGATCGGGATAAGATCGGTCAACAAACGGAGAATAGGTTTGCGGCGGCACCACAGTATCCGGAGGTACTTCTCCTTCGAAGCCAACTGCTTGCGTTCCCAATGAAAGCGCGAAGGCGGTTGTAGCATGCAACAAAATCGTGGGTTCAAAATGAGTTCTCATAACTGCTCCCCCAAACAGTAAAACCAAGGACGCAGTGTATGAAAAAATATGCAAAAAATCAAATATACAGGTAGGTAAGACGAGCGATCCGGGATCCGAACTTGACGGTTGGAGTGGTGAACTTGCGCAGCAGTTGGCACGTCTGCGCGAGGCCAGAACTGGGGATCAGTGACCGTCCCTATATTCACAAATATCAATTCAAAGCCGTTGATTTTTCGTGAATTTACGAGCTCAAAACTCATTACAACTGCTCGCCGGAAACGCATCTTTTTATGCGAATGGAATTGAGTGTTACAGTGCGTTCATAACACCTGCATCGTTCAGCAAAGGTGCCGCAAGAAAGTTGGGGGAACGTGAAGTGATTGAATTTTATAGATCAATTTGGAGAACAACGGGACAGCGACAGATGGTTAACATCTTGCTGTCGCTGGCCATTGCCGCCCTGGCGGCGTTTCCTCTGAATTACCAAAAGGAAATCGTGAACGGGCTGACCGAAAAGAACATAAGCCCCGCAGGATTGCTGTGGCTCGGCGTTGCAATGGGTGGAGTGATCATCCTGAGCCTCGCGCTGAAATGGGTGCTGGGTTACCTATCGAGCGTTCTGGGCGAAGACATGATCCGAAAACTGCGCAAGCGCATTTGCAATCTGTCGCGCGAAACCCCCGCAGGGGCCGAGAAAGTTGCCTATGGTGCCAAGGCCACCATGGTGTCGGCCGAAGCCGAACAAGTGGGAAAGTTCTCGGGAAGCGCTTTGTCTGAACCCATCGTACAGGCCGGAACCCTTGTTGTGATCGTCGGGTACATTGCAGCCAATCAACCCTCTCTGGGACTGATTGCAATCGGTATGATTATCCCTCAGGTTTTTATTGTTCTTCTCGTCCAGACGCGCGTGAACTCCCTTGTGTCAGACAGGGTTCACACATTGCGCAAAGCCACCAACTGGCTTGTTGATCCTGATCGCTCGGCCGCGGAGATCACACCTAAATTTGACGAGATCTACGATACCCGTTCTCGGATATTCGTCTGGAAGCTGTCTTCGAAATTTGTACTCAGCGCCATAAACGGCGCCGGGACGGTGGGGGTTCTTGTTGTGGGTGGTTGGCAGGTCTTGGAAGGTAACACGGATGTTGGCACAGTCGTCGCCGCCACCGTAGGTTTGACACGTCTCCAGGGCCCGACGCGGCAGCTGATTGCCTTTTATCGACAGGTCAGCGCAACAGCTGTGAAATTTGAACTGCTGCGAGAAGCGGGCGTAGATATGGCTGACGCAACCAACTGAACCTTGCCCGGCTGAATAGCCAGCCTTTTGTTTCAAAGGGATAAAGCAATGACCAATGAGGCCGGTTTTGTCTTTGTATTGATCGCCGTCGCTGGCGCACTGATGGCAAGCAATCGGGTTCGCTACGATTTTGTCGCCTTGATAGTGGTCATTGCGCTTGCCCTGAGCGGCACGCTGACGATTGGGGAAAGCCTATCGGGCTTTGGGAACAGCGTAGTGATCCTCGTGGCTTGCCTTCTGGTGCTGGGGGAAATGCTGGACAGAACCGGAGTGGCGCGCGCAGTTGGTGACGCAATCATGCGCTACGGTGGCAGCCGGGAGACCAATCTTCTGATCCTGATAATGATCAGCACCGCCCTTTTGGGAAGCGTCATGAGTTCGACGGCGGTTGTCGCAATATTCATTCCGATCATTTTGCGTATCTCCCAGCAAACCGGCAACGACAAGGCGCGGCTTCTGATGCCGATGTCCTATGCCGCGTTGATCAGCGGCATGCTGACCCTTATCGCCACACCTCCAAATCTGGTTGTAAGCGATGAGCTGGTTGCTCAGGGCTATCAGCCTTTGGGTCTGTTTTCCTTTTTCCTCATCGGTGCGCTGGTTCTTTTGGTTGCGGTTGTTTTCATCTTGTTTTGGGGACGATATCGATTGCAGGCTGCCACGGATGCGCAAGAAGAGGATTTAGCGACAACTGGGACAACACTTGCAGGGATGTGGAGATCTTTTGATCTCCATGTTCAGTCTGAAATTCTCGTGGTCGCCAAGAAAGTTCCTGCGGAAGACGTCTCTGAGATGATCGGAGACGATGCCAATATTGTGATCCGACTAAGGTCAGGTGCAAAAGGCAAGCTCATACCGGCGATGTTCCGCACTGGGATGGAGTTGCTACGCGGAGATCGCATCTTGGTGCGCGGGCCGGAAGGGTCACTGAAAACGCTCGCGCAAAGACCTAATTTCTCTGAACGCATCGACCCAGAAAACATGATCGACGCATGGATTGATGAGATCGGGTTTTCCGATGTTTTAGTTCATCCAGAGTCCCCGCTGATTGGCAAACCATTGAGCAACGGGCTTGGCGCGGAAGCGAAAGACGTCGAGGTCGTCGCGTTAGTCAGAGACGGCGAACCCTTTGGGGATACAACAGCAGCAACGATGCAATCCGGGGACCGACTGTTAATCGCCGGGCGTTGGGACGCGTTAGATCGGGCCGTCAAACGGCACGACTCGCTCGTGCTGCTGTCCTTTCCTCAGGAACGGCAATCCATACCACCTGCTGCCTCGGGATTCTGGGCCGCAATAATAATTATGGCCGGAATGATAGCCGCGACGCTGCTTGAACTCGTTTCGATTTCGGCCGCGGTCCTGATAGCCGCAGTCGCCGCAGTTGTGTTTCGCACACTATCTGCCGAAGACGCCTATCGCGCCGTCAAGCTTCCAAGTCTTGTACTGATTGCGGGAATGCTGCCCTTGGCGGATGCTCTGCAAGTCACCGGAGGCTCCGATCTGATCGTCGAGAAATTGCTGTACCTTGTCGGAGATGCAAGCCCGCGAGCGGTAATGTCAGCCATCTTCGTTTTGACGGCTTTGTTAGGTTTGGTCCTTTCCAATACGGCCTCTGCTGTGCTCGTGGCACCCATTGCAATCTCTGCGGCTGAGGCGCTTGGAATTTCCCCCTACCCGGTGGCGCTTTGCGTTCTGATTGCAGCTTCGGCGTCCTTTTCCACACCCATTTCAACACCCGTGGTCACATTGGTTGTTGCGCCAGGAGGTTACAGTTTTTCTGATTTTCTAAAACTTGGTGTTCCGCTGACCATTCTGACCGGAATAGCAGCCGTGACTATCGCGCCGATCCTGTTCCCGTATTAAAAACGACAAAGCTATTTGTCGTCGTCTTCTTAGCGATTGTGGCCCGGAGCCCGCCACCACGACATGGCCCCCCAGACCACAAGGAAGACGGTAACTATGGCTCCAATTATAAATTCCATACCAAGAATGTAACGACACGAAAGCTGATAAACAATGCCATTTACGACGGATAAGCTGCCATACATCCCAAAGGTGAGTAGAGGGCTCATTTGACGGTCAATTTGTTTGAAACCACTTAAAATGGTAGTGTTGGGGATCATATTGGAGGTCAGAATTACAATGTCTGCCAATAACACTGATCCCGACAACAAAGGTTCGCGCCATCGTGCTCCTGTTTTAGGAATGTCTGGAGTGGTCGTTTTCGCTGCTTTGGTGTTCGTTGCGTTGTTGTTCTACTTGTTTACGCGCTCTGACGGACCCACGCGTGTCGCACCTGCGGCGCCCGAAACAACGCAGAGCGAATAAGATCGTAGTTCGGCGTTTCGCGAATTTCTGTTTGGTTGAACGTAGGTGTTCTTTTGAACCAAGCGCCACCAGAAATGTGTCTGGGGGCAAACCAAGTTGTGCCTGCTACAGGTAGGGAGAGAGCAACCGCGCCAGCCCGTTGCGCAGTTTGGCCCAAAGCGGGAGACTATTGATCTCTTCAAGGCTAATTTCCCGAGCGCCAAGTGCTTTTGAGTCCAGGATCGCATGGAGCTCTTCCGACAGCTCTCGGTGATAGCATTCAACATTGAACTCAAAATTCAATCGCAGACTTCTGGGATCCCAATTTGTGCTCCCAACAAGAGCCCAAACATCGTCCACGAGCATGAGTTTCGTGTGATCGAACGGTGGCTTGGTAAAGAAAAGACGGCAACCATGTTCCATAATTTGCCCGATCTGACCCATGGCCGCCCACTCGACAATCTTCACGTTGTTGTCGGAAGGGAGGTAGATTTCAACCTTGATGCCACGGAGGGCCGCCACTGAAAGGGCTTCTATAAGACGAGAATCCGGCAAGAAGTAAGGGCTAACAATGCGTACGCGTTCCCGCGCGGCCGACAGTGCCGCGAAAATGAGTTTACTGAGCGTCTCGAAATCCTCGTCTGGTCCGTGCGAAATCCCGCGTGACCAGACTGTGCCATGGCGGGTAAGCTCAGGAAACCATGCCGGGCCGCTCAACTGCTCACCGGTGGTAAAGGCCCAATCCGTAACGAATACTTGCTTAAAGTGGCTTACCACTGGCCCCTCAAACTTGAAGTGCAGGCATTGTGTTGGTCCCTCGGGATTGAGGTTCAGGCAATGAGCTTCGCGAATATTGGTTCCGCCTGTGAAGCCTATGCAGCCATCTACAACAAGGATTTTTCTGTGGTTTCTCAAGTTTGAGAAGCGGCGCGAGGAGAACCCGCTTGTGGGAAGGAAGCTCGCTGCCTCAATCCCCACATCTTTCAATCGAGTGACCATGTTCTCCTTGCTGTAGCGCGCGCCAACGCAGTCGATAAGAACACGCACCTCCACGCCGCGGACCTTGGCCCGAACAAGAGCATTCAAGAACTCTTCTCCCGCTCGGTCGCTATCAAAAATATAGCTCAGCAAGCCAACGGAAAACTTGGCGGCATCAATGGCCGCAATCATTTCAGGAAAGGCCTCATCACCGTCCCGCAGACAATGGACCGTGTTTCCTGGCAGGAGCGGCTTTGCGCTCAGAGCTTCCCCAGCGCGGGCCAATCCGGCAATGTGAGGAAGTTGGACATTAGCTTCCTCAAACAAAACACTCTCGCTTTCCGAGAGCGAGAAACTGGGAATTTGACGGATAGTATCTGATAGACCCATCCGCGTTCCGGCCCGGTTGATGCGATTAACACCCAGGACGATATAGGCCAACGAGCCCACTAACGGCGCAAGCCAAGCAAGCGCTGACCAGCCGATTGCGGCACGAGTATCTCGCTTTCTCAGAACGGCGTGCACCGTGACGCCGAGAGCCAATGAAATCTGAGCAAGTGTGGCGAGAAATGCCCATAGGTAGACGAGGCTCAAAACACGTTTCCCCAAATGCAACTAAACCGCTTGAAGCTTCACCTTATCTCTTTTGACTAACAAACGTGCAGAAAGATTGGGTTAGAAACGCATTGAGCAAGACCTTCTGTCAAAGGCATCGCGCTAGCGTACCCCTTACGCCCACTTCGAGCAAATTCAAACGTCTGCTTAACTCCATTTGCGGACCTCGAGCAACGGTGCAGCGAAGATCTGCTTCTGTACACATCGGACAAAACCGTCCGTCCCAACGACGAATTTTAAGGAAAAGCGGATACCGTTTCTCTTGCACGATTTGCCCAAAAGTTTACCCCATTTCGGTGTCCGCCTAAATCCCTCCGAAAGTTTCGTTGAGTTCTGCGACTTGTGCTGTATCCAGCATTCGGGCTGGCATACCCCGTAAAGCCACGAGCAACTTGGCCGTTTCTTCCAACTCTTCTGCTGCGCAGACCGCCCCGAAAAGGTCTTTTCCCGAGACGACGGGACCGTGATTGGCCAACAGAACGGCACTATGTTTGCCCCCCAGTTCGCGGATTAAGTCACCGGATTTCGGGTCGCCGGGCTTAACGTATGGAAGCAGTTTGACCGTGCCAACGCGCATGACCACGTACGGCGTCAGCGGTGGAATACAGTCATCGGGATCGATGTCTTCCAGACACGACAGAGCAGTGGCCCAGGTCGAGTGCAGGTGCACCACCGCCCCTGCTTCAGGCCTCGTCTCATAGAACGCTTGATGCAGAAAGACTTCCTTTGTCGGCTTGTCCCCGGAGATGTGTTTCCCATGCAAATCAATCTTAGCGATGCGCTCAGGGTCGATGTCACCCAAAGTCGAATTGGTTGGCGTCATGAGGATCCCGTCGTGTAGTCGTGCAGAGACATTGCCCGCCGTACCGACAGAAAATCCCCGCGCGAACAAAGACGCGCAGAGATCTGACATCTGCTGTCGTAATACCAATTCTTCAGAACTCATTTGCCGGTCTCCATCATTTTCAGCGCCTTCGCAAAAAAGTCCTGGGCGCCAAAGTTTCCAGACTTTAGAGCCAGCGCGATGGGTTCAGTTTTTCCAATGCTCAGGACTGGCACGCCCGGGTCAATCTCTGGCCCTATCGACATGGCAGGAGACCCCATTTTTTCGGAGACGGCCTTGGCGACAGCGCCGGATGTCTCCCCTCCAGCTACAACCAAACGCCTGTAACCCTTTTGGACAAGTTCTTGCGCTGTATCTGCAAAGAGCTTGTCTAACTTTTCCGCTACGGCTTCCTGACCGAATTGATTTTGGATCGCGCGCACATCGTCCGGGCTTCCCGATGAATACGCAAGAGGCGCCTGACCCGAATGGGTTTCAAAGAAATCGAGAAGCGTTTGCGTGGTCACATCCCCGGACATCACACCCGGAACATCAATGGCGAAGGTCGGATGGGATTTCGCATGAACATCGATCTGCCCACGGGTCGCACCTGAGCAAGATCCTGCAAGCATCGCGGCAGGTCCAGAGATACCGGTGAACACACTGCCAGCACTTTTGGATGAAGCCTCTTTCAAGAAGTTTCGTGGTAGCCCAAGCGCTATCCCGGATCCCCCTGTAATGAGCTTAGCGCCCTTCAGAGCCTCGCCCCAGGCCAACAAGTCTTCATCCGAAATCGCGTCTCCAATCACAAAGCGCTCGTCTGCGTTCTGCATTGCAGCAGAAATTGCCTCTGATCCTTGCTTCACGGCGCCAATAGACACCAACCCGACCGCTTCTTCGGTCTGATGCTGCAACCATCGCCTGATGTTGGCATCCGTCATCGGAGTAAGAGGGTGTTGTTCCATCCCAGACTCGTGCAACAGCTTACCGAGCACAAATAAATGACCGAAGTAGACAGTACGTCCCGTTGTCGGAAATGCCGGGCAGAAAACCACCTTTTGTGCGCCCAGTTCTTGGGCCAGTGCTTCCGCAACGGGGCCGATGTTTCCCTCTTTAGTGGAATCGAATGTCGAACAATATTTGAAGATGAACTGCTCGCATCCTTGGTCCGCGAGCCACCGCAAGGCACTCAGGCTGTCTGCAACAGCTTCTTCGACCGTTGCAGTGCGGCTCTTGAGCGAGACGACGCCCGCTTCGATCTCCTCGTCGGCTGGGGTATCCGGAATACCTGGAAACTGCGCGGTTCTTAATCCACCTTCCGGCTCAATGCCCTTTGCCAAGGTGTTCGCAATATCGCTCGCACCGGTAAAGTCGTCCGCGATGACTCCGATCTTCATAGTTTGATGTCCCTGGTTGGCCCGGGATCCAGCCTATGGATATGCGGTGCCGCTCCGACGGGAAAAATCTCACGCACAAGTGGATCATGGCCAGGCACAATGAGTCTAGGGTGCGAGGCCAACCTCTCTAACGTCTTAAATCCATCCATCATGTCTTGCAGGTCGACGACGATGGGAAAGGCTTTGCGCGCCATGAAATTCTCATAGTAATGCGATGCATCAGAGGCGAGCACCATCCACCCGGCTGCCGTCCTTGCTCGAACGCATTGCAACCCACGAGAATGCCCACCGATACAGTGCACGGTAACCCCATCTGCTATCTCGGCTTCTCCGTCGTAGAACACGACCTTGCCTGAATAGAGGCGCTTTACGACCTCGCAAATATGGCCCGCCGTGAAAGGCGCACGCAGATGGTCGTGGCACATACAGGGGCCGGTGGCGAAGGCCATTTCCGCCGATTGCATATGCAACTTCGCGTTTGGGAACATATGCAGCCCCCCCGCATGGTCATAGTGAAGATGGGTCACGATGATGTCTGTTACCGCTTCCGGCGTGATTTCCAAGGGGCGCAGAGCCTCGCGCGGGTCCATCTCAATGGGACGACCACGGGCAGCTGCCTCATCGGAGTCGTAGCCGGTATCGACAAGAATGACTTTGTCGCCGCGTTTGAGCACCCAAACAAAATAGTCCATTGCATGCGGCGCGTCGTGATTGTCATCCAAGATGAAGCTATCGCGTCGAGTGCGGGCATTGCGATCCGCGTATTTGACAGCATGGATTTCCCAATCGTTCATCGTATGACCTCGGAGTATTGGTGAACTGTCTTGGTGGCGATCATATCAGCCACAGCCGTATCGAAGGACTGGAAATGCGCGCTTTCAAGGTGGGCAGCAAACGCCGCGCCGTCATCATAAATCTCGTAAAGGAACACCGTTGCGGGATCGTCACCGAGGCAGACGTCGAATTGCCGGCAACCGGGCTCATCCCGCAAAGAGGTTGAAGCGTTTTCGACCATTAGCGGCAAGAAGGTGTCTCTCGTACCGGGCTTGAGAGTGAAGGTGACAGTGACTGCAAACATCAGACAGAAAGTCCTTTCAGACGTGAGAAAGCGCGCTTCGCAACCGGCAGTTGGCTCAGGATCAGACCAATGTTGAGCACCAGCAGAATGGCCGCGCCGGGTCGTGAAAAGAAGACCGAAAGATCCCCATCCGATAAGAACAGCGACCTGCGGAAGGTTTCGTCAAACAGGCTGCCCAGAATAACGCCTATCACCAACGGCGCGATTGGGTATTTCATCAAGTTCATAAAATAGGCAACGGCGCCTACTCCGAGCATCAGGTAGAGATCATTGATGCCACCACCAACACTGAAAGACCCAATTGTTGTCAGAACCATAACAACGGGCAAGAAGATGGTCTGCGGGATGGCGAGTATTTTGATAAAGACCCGAGCGGTGAAAAGCCCCATCAAGAACATTGTCAGGGAGGCCAGCACCAAGATTGCAACCACACGCAGAATAATCTCGGGGTCTATCGTCGGGCCTGGGATCACGTTGTTGATCTTGAAAGCCCCCATCAAAGCCGCGGCGGGTGGTGAACCGGGAATGCCCAAAACCAAAAGCGGGATTAACGCGCCCCCAATGCAGGCGTTGTTTGCTGTTTCAGAGCACAGCAGACCTTCCAATGACCCTTTTCCAAACTTGTCGCCCTCGGCAGATACAGTCTTGCCGACACCGTAGCTGACCCAACCGGCGACATCTTCGCCGACGCCGGGAAGTGCTCCTACCCCGGTCCCAATCACTCCTGACCGGCCAATGGTGGGTAGGTAGCGTCGGATAGAGCGTAGATTCGGAAGGATACGACCTTTCAGGGCCAGAACTTTCCCGGCCTCAACGTGCCGCAGGCCATCGATGATTTGCGGAATGGCAAAGGCTCCCATCAAGACCGGAACAACCTGAAACCCGCTCATCAGGTAAGACCATCCGAAGGTGTATCGCGGCTCGGACAACAAAGGGTCGAGTCCCACCATGGACATCGCAAGCCCGATCAGACCGGCGATCCATCCCTTAATCACCAGATCTTCGCTCATCAATGTGCCCGAGAGCAGAATGCCGAACAGGGCCAGCAGGGCTTTCTCCGGGCTTGCGATGTTCTTTGAAACCAAAAGCAGCGCCCAGACGAAAATCAAAAGCGTAAGCGTGCCAATAACTGTACCGATAAAGCTTGCCGTTGTAGTAAGCCCCAATGCTTCGCCCCCTCGACCTGCTTTTGCCAAGGGGTAGCCATCCATGGCCGTCGCGGCGCTGGCCGCTGTACCCGGAATATTCAGAAGTATTGACGGGTAAGAACCACCGTAAATCGCGCCTACATAGGCCCCGAGCAAGGCGATGAGCGAATAGTCCAAAGGGATTTTGTTGCCGAAGAAGCCAGTCAGAATCGTCACGGCCAGCGTCGCCGTTAGGCCAGGCAACGCTCCAAAAGTGATGCCCAGGAAAACGGAAACGATCAAATACAGATAGGTCAGCGGATCCACTGCCAGGCCTACAAAGGCAGTCCCAAATCCAGCCAGTTGCGAAAGAATAAAGTCCATCCGGTCAGTCTTTCCATAACGGACGAAGCGTCACGTAGTAATGGTATTCGATTTGTTTGAAGATCAGCCCCCCGCGCGCAGGGACATTTTGGCGAAAGACAAAAGCCATCGCACAAACAAGGATGAACGGGGCAAGTATTGCGACCAATGGAACGAACCGCAAAACGCGTTCGGAATCCGCTTTGGTCAGCACCAAAAGGGTTAGAGCGACCCATAGGGCCAGTGTAAACCAATCATCACCGTGTGCATTCCACTCCGCCTGCGCGGGAAATACAGCAAACGCAAATAGCCCGGCAGAAACAACTGCGACACAGGCCACCAAAGCACGTCGCGCATGCCCCCCGTAGTAGCCGTAAGTCAAAGCTGTAATCAGCAACCCAGAACACAGAATGAAATCCACTCTGGGAACCAGACCGACGACATATGCAAGAAGAATCAGGCCGATTGTTGAAGCTCGATAGGCTTCCGACTTGTCCCATCCGATACCCAAGGCGCCAAGCGCGTTTTGGGCGCCACCTGAGCGTATCGAAATGGACAGCAAAATGAAGGATAAGACGAGTAATCCACCGAAGATGAACAACGGTACAATTGCAGCCGAGTTGTACCAATCCGATCCACTTACTCCTGCGCGGTTTTCGCCCCAAAGAGGGATGTCCGAGGTCTTCCAAAGGAAAAAGACGGACACTGCGATAAGAACAATCGAGGCCCAGAAATCGCGCGCGCGCATGATCAGTGTTTCGTCAGGTTTATCCATTGCCTGCCTCCTGTGGAAAGGGCACGATCAAACGCGCCCTTTCAAAATTGATCGGATCAGGGCTTTTCAATACCCAGCGAAGCAGGATCGACTGTGGCAGCACCCAGATCCTGCAGGGTATAGGCGAACGTGGCCTCAAGGTTCGCAAACAACTCTTGAGCTTCTTCGCCGTGTTGACCACCGACATCGTAGTTGTTTGCCGCGGCCCATTCCGCAACGGTGTCGGACGCAATCGCTTGTTCGAATGCATCGCCAAGGGCGGCCTTAACCTCATCCCCAGCCGAGCTGTGAACAGCAAATCCGATTGCTTGTTTGAGCGGCAGATACTGATCAAGACCGTCATAGATACCAAAGGCAGATGGCACCGTTGTCCCTGCGATCTGCGCATCTTCGGGGGTGAGCATAGCGAGCGGTTTCAGTTGGCCACCCTTGATCAAGGGTGCCTGCTCAGCAAGGGAAGTCACAACCAACGCGACCTCACCCGCTATTGCTGCTTCCTGACCTGGCGCAGAGCCTTTGTATGGAACAAATTTGAATTCTGAACCGGATCCTTTTTCGATGGCCAGAAGGTTCAAGTGGTGGATCGAACCCGCGCCGGAAGCCGCAGCTGGAATAGTGCCAGGAGCAGCTTTTGCGGCGTCGACCAGCTCTTCCAGAGTATTGTAAGGACTGTCCGCTGGAACCGAGATCAGATCAGGCGATCCGCCAACAATAAACGGATACCAAAAATCGAATTTCTTATCCCAACCACCCTGAACAGCAGCGGTGACGTTCGACTCTGACAAACCAACCAGTGTATAGCCATCGTCTGGTTGGTTCATGACGTAGACCATGCCGTTGGAGCCCGCGATCCCACCTGTTTGGTTGATTACATTTATCGAAACCGGAAGGTGCTTTTCCATCTCGGCCATGATCATCCGGTTGATCGTGTCCGTACCGCCACCGGCCCCCCAGACCACAGCTGTGGTGATGTCACGATAGGGGTAATCCTGCGCAGCAGCTGCCCCTGCAATCCCGGTCGCCATCACGGCTGCGGCCGCCAACCGCCCTAGCTTTATTTTCATTTCCAAGTCCTCCCAAAACAACTTCGCGTTTATTGTTGCATTTATTTGCGTATACATTACAGAATGCATTGTCAACGGACTGTAGTGGAAGCTGCTATCGCGCTATGAATGCGAAACGGGAAGGAAGCGGGCCAAAATGAAAAAGACTTACGATGTTGCAGTGTTCCACGGGGACGGGATCGGCCCGGAAATTATGGCCCCTACGCTTGAAATTCTGCGCCAGCTCTCTGGCAGCAATCACAGCTACGAGCTGGCGTTTACAGACGCGCCGGCAGGCGCAGGCCACTATGCCAAAACTGGAGAATCGTTTCCGGCTGGGTCACTCGAAACCGCACGCAACGCTGACGCGATTCTGCTGTCTGCAATGGGTTTGCCCGATGTTCGCTACCCTGACGGAACTGAGATTTCACCGCAGATCGATCTGCGAAAGCAGCTGGGACTTTTTGCTGGTGTGCGCCCAGTAAAGGTAAGCAATGGGCAAGCGACGCCTTTGTCGCTCCCCAACGGAAAAGAGATCGACTTTGTGTTGATCCGTGAAAGCACCGAAGGGTTATTCTTCACGCAAGGAACGGGCGAAGTCTTAGAAGATGAGGCGCGCGAAACTCTTCTGATCACCCGTGATGTATCCGAAAAACTATTCCGGTTTGCGTTTGACCTGGCCAAAAACCGGAAAGCATCAGGACGCGGGCCAGGACGGGTTACGTGTGTCGACAAAGCCAATGTATTCCGCGCATTTGCGTTCTTCAGATCGATGTTTGACGCTGAGGCGGCCAACCATCCGGATTTGCAGGCAGACCATGCCTATGTCGATGCTACTGCCCTCTGGATGGTCCAGAAGCCTTGGGAATTTGATGTCTTGGTCACTGAGAACATGTTCGGAGACATCCTCTCCGACCTTGGTGCGGGTCTGATGGGTGGTCTTGGACTGGCTCCTTCAGCGGATATCGGGTTGAATCACGCTGTGTTCCAACCTTGCCACGGCTCGGCTCCGGACATTGCCGGGCAAGGCATTGCCAACCCCTTTGCGATGATCCTGTCCGCGGCAATGATGCTGGAATGGTTAGGGTTGACCCATGATCATCCAGACCTGTCCAGCGACGGCGTACGATTGCGCGAAACCGTGGAAAAGGTGACTGCGAACGGTCGGAACCTGACGCGAGACTTGGGTGGCACCGCCGGAACGCAGGACGCAGCCTCATCGGTATTGGAAGCATTGCGGGCATGAATACCCAACCAGCCATCAGAGTCGCGTGTGTGGGTGCGGGGTATTTCAGCAAGTTCCACTACGAAAGCTGGTCCCGAATGCCCGGAGCGGTTCCGGTTGCATCCTGCAACCGTGATATCAGCAAGGCGAAAGAAACAGGACTGGCCGCTTACGATGATCTGTCAAAAATGCTGGGGGCGGAAAATCCAGATCTCGTGGACATCATCCTTCCACCTGTGGCGCAAGCCGACGCTATTCGAACTGCGCTGCATTCGGGCATAAAATGGCTGATCTGCCAAAAACCTTTCTGCATGTCTCTGAATGAAGCGGAGAAGATCGTTTCAGAGGCTGAAGCGGTAGGTGCAACTATTGTCGTGCACGAAAATTTCCGCTTTCAACCCTGGTATCGCGCAATCAAAGAGGCGATGACAGAGGGTCGAATTGGAACACCTCTCCAAGCGACTTTCCGGCTTCGGCCCGGCGACGGACAGGGACCACGAGCCTACCTTGACCGGCAGCCGTACTTTCAGGAAATGCCGCGTTTTCTGGTTCATGAAACAGCGGTTCACTGGGTAGACACATTCCGGTTTCTATTCGATGCGCCCAGCGCGGTTTATGCGGACTTGCGCCAAGTTAACCCTGTTATCGCGGGCGAGGACGCAGGTTACATCTTGTTTGACCACCCCAACGGTTTGAAAGCTCTGTTCGATGGCAACAGATGCCTTGACCACAGTGCCGAAAACTTGCGTCAAACCATGGGCGAGGCGCTTATCGAAGGCACCGACGGCTCACTTGTTCTTAACGGCGACGGTTCAGTAGAACTCCGTGCATTTGGAGAACAGGAGCGACAGCAGATTCTTCCTCCGAGCAGTCATGATGGATTTGGAGGGGACTGCGTCCACGCCTTGCAAAGTCACGTTGTTTCAGGCCTTCTACGGGGCACACCACTGGAAAACACGGCCCGGGAGTACCTGGACGTGATCCGAATCGAAGAGAAGATCTATCTTTCGGCTGCGGAGGGACGAAAGATCAACCTGGAGACATCGTGAAAGATCAGGACACTAAAACTCTTTCCAATACACAACGCGCCGTAAGGGACTTGCGACGGATGATCCTGTCCGGCGAACTTGCAGCTGGCACTGACCATCTGGAATCGGAACTCGCCGAGACCCTTGGTATGTCTCGCACTCCGATACGGGAAGCCGCGCTGATGTTGGAAAGTAAGGGGTTACTGGAAATGCGGCCCCGCAAAGGCGTGCGGATACTGCCTGTTTCATCAGACGATATGCGCGAAATCTACGACATCCTGACGGAACTCGAGAGTCTCGCAGCACAGCGCGCTGCCGAAGCGGATTATTCAGAACATGAACTGGCAGTACTTGCCGGATCAATTGCAAAGATGGACCAAGCCATCGAAGCCGAAGACCTTGAAGCCTGGGCCGAGGCCGACGAGTTGTTTCATCAGGAGCTCGTTCGGTTGGGCGGCAACAAACGGGTCGAAGCGATTGTTTCCATGATGAGCGACCAGGTGCGCCGCGCGCGCGCAACGACGTTGTTCATCAGGCCCCTGCCCGTCAAATCAAATGAAGATCACCGAGTCGTTTTCCAAGCTATTAGTGAAGGTCGGCCGGATGTCGCCCGTGAACGTCATCGAGAACACAGGCTGCAAGCCAAGGCTATGCTTTGCGGGATCCTCGAAAAGCATCGACTTAACAGCCTCTGATCTTCTCGTGCCCGGTCTTCATCTCTTAAATTAACGGCTTGGTTTCGACCTCCAGGGCATCCGAAGTAATTGTCGAAAAATGTTTCTATCGGACCCGTGCCTGAAGCGCTTCACAATACGCTGCCGAGTATAGAGCTCATAAGCGAATCCTTGGACAAGGAGCGAGGCTAAGCAAAACCTGCGTCAGTTCAAGCAAACAGCCAAATTCTCAGAACATCATGCAATCCGCGCCCGGAGGAAGCGGCGGTGCCCCTTCGGGCAAGGTAGGCGTGTAGTCAAATGTCACAATCTTCGCGCCACCGTCGAATGCCACGAACAGTTGGTTGGATCCCGGCCTAATGGCGATGCCCTCCGGGTCGGTTCCGAACTCCAACAAGCTTTGCTGGGCGAGTAGTTGGCCATTTGCCGTGAACTCATAAAGGCTGTTTGACCCTTCCCAGTCATCGACGATCAGCATGTGGCCGGTACGCGGATCAATCGCGATACCTTGCGCCTCACTCAAGGGAGGAGAGAGCTTCATTGTATCCAACCTCGCCGTCAAAGCGCCCTCTGAAGTGAACCACGACAACCGTTCGGGATCATCCTCTACGGTCACGATCTGTCCTTTGGCGTTGATCGCAATCCCTTCCGTATCCGCGAACCCACCTTCCAGTTCAAAAGGCGCCCCAAGGCTTGATCCGTCCTTGGTGACACGTTGAAGACTGCCGAGACCATCGCCCAACAACAAGTGATCCCCTTCGACAGCAATTGCTTTGATCCGGAAGAGATCGCTGGATATGCGGCGCAGCTCATCACCTTGTAATGTAACAAGAATTGCCTCAGGCCCCTCGTTTGCGATCCACAACCCACAAAACGTTGGATCGTAGTCAAGACTTGCGGGTTGATTGAGTTCATAGCGCCCGGTTTCACGGAGCTCTAACGCTGTAGCCGGAGTAGATACGGCGCAGATCAGTAAGGTTATGGTCCTCGCAAACACTCAGGATGCTCCTAAAATCTGCATCAAAACTGTGGGGCGGAATCGTAACACGTCAATGCAAAGAGCTCCTAAGCTTTCAAAACCAGAGAGCATCACTTTACCTGATCAGAGACTTAGAACACGGAAACTGGTTACGAACGGTGTGGTTCGACGCATCTGGGTTCTGCGAAAGTACGTTTGAACTGGGGTGTGTCGAAATCGCGAACCAACAACAGGGTGTTTGCAGGATTTGCGAAATCAACACTAGCAAACGAAACAACCTCAAGCTTCATAGAACAAACTTGCAATCGCGTGCTCGGGCGTAGTCACCTAGGGCATAGGGTTGGAGGAAGCCAATGGCGCAATGGAAGTTCGTGGTCTGTGTTTGTTGCGCGTTGTTTCTTGTTGCTTGCTCCCCCAAAACCCGCACGTATGAAAAGACTGTATCCGCTGCGCTACCGGCAAACTCCAGCACAGCTCTGGGTCAGGCAGCCAATCGCCTTGGCGACCCCAAAGACGGTCGGTCGGGCGTCAAACTGATCAGTGATGGCGAAGAAGCGCTTGTCTCACGGCTGTTGTTGGCGTCGGCGGCCGAGCGAACGATAGACGCGCAATACTACCTTCTGCACGACGACCCAACGGGCCACCTTTTTGCAGCCAGTCTTTTGCAAGCAGCAGATCGGGGTGTTCGTGTCCGATTGTTGCTGGATGACATGGATACGTCCAGTTATGACGCGATGACAGCCGCGTTAGACAATCACAAAAACATTGAGATCAGGCTATTCAATCCATTTTGGCGAGATCAGAGCCTTCTGATCGCGGGTCTGACAGATTTCAAACGCGTCAATCGCAGAATGCACAACAAGTCCATGACGGCAGACAACGTGTTCACGATTGTAGGTGGGAGAAACATCGGTGCCGAGTACTTTCTTGCGCGGGAAGAAATGAACTACGCTGATCTGGATGTGCTTGCCGCAGGCCCCGTTGTCCGCGAGGTGTCTGGTAGCTTTGACTCTTACTGGAACAGCGAGTTCGCCGTTCCGGCGCGTGTGGTCGTTGGGGAACCTCAGGAATTTGACCTTAGCGAGGCGCGAAGCAGGCTGAATGAACTTGTCGAGGAAGCGAAGCAAACCCAGTACGGCTCGGCCCTCAGAAGGTCAGCACAAGAGAACTTCGCAGATGGGGCTCTGTCACTGGATTGGCTGCCTGCGAAACTTTACGCTGATCCGCCTTCAAAAGCTGCGGGGCTTGAAAACTCAGATCCCATATTGGCATCTCAACTGCTTCCGTATTTTGAGAATGCCAGCAGTGAGGTGAACATCGTGTCCGCCTATTTCGTGCCGCGCAACAACGGTGTGAAATGGTTGATCGAACTAGAGAACCGTGGGGTCGACGTTAAGGTCGTAACCAATTCACTTGCATCTAACGACGTCGCACCCGTTTACGCACACTACGCCAAGAAACGTCGAGCACTTCTGCGCGGTGGAGTAGAACTCTATGAGCTGCGACCCGACGCCTATCAGGTCCAACGCCGCGGTATTAACTGGGCTCAGTCCAGGTCAGGCCTGCACTCCAAGGCATTTGCAGTTGATGACCGTTATTTGTTCGTAGGCTCGTTCAACTGGGACCCGCGGTCTGTCAACATCAACACTGAGATGGGAATTCTGATAGACTCGCCAGCACTGACTGCACAGACTATGGGCGCCTTGGACGACGCGCTGCCTGCATACACATACAACGTGACGCTCGAGAAAGCTGGTCAGCTTAAATGGACGACAAGAGACGATAGTGGCGACGTACTTGAGTACCTATCCGAACCGACAGGATCGGCTTGGGACCACATAGTTGCCGGTTTTCTAAGCATTATACCAATTGGGTCACAGCTTTAGGTTTATTGAGAAATAATCTGAAGGCTTGTCGCTCTTCTTGGGGATGCGGCCACACCAAAAAGTAGACCCCCTGACGTATTTTGGACCATCGCTTAGGCGACCTTCAGTAGAATCCAATCTCGCTGACATCTACGCGGGCCTCATGATCGCGCCCATAGGCAACAACTCCAACTGAGGTGATTTCGTCGGCAACAGGAATAGCGCGCAACATGGCACCCGAAGCCTTAAAGCCAGACAGAGGTAAAGAGACTTCGGTCCATTCATCAGTAGTTGCGAACTCAGCCTGATAATATTGCCACGGAAGTACCGTGCCACGTGTCCTGAGGTGAACGAAATATTGCTCGCCATTCCCCCGCACCAATAGCCTGACGCCGGATACACTCGCATCTGGCCGATCAGGCAACTTGCGTCGGAACTGGATGAATCCTCCGTTGTTTTCTGTACTGACGGATCCGGTCAACCGCGCGAATGCAACATCACCATCCGAACGAAACTGCACCTGCCCTGATGAGACCCCTCCCATGACAGTGTCCGCAACGTAGTCCCAACGCGTTTCCGGAGACTTGGAGAAGTCCTCAGGAAGATTTTCATCAGCCCGTGCCATGGAAGATCCGATGATAACAAGACCTGAAACAAGCCCAACAAGGTTGGCGCGCATATTGTTCCTTCTCAGTTCAGTATTGCAATGGAAAGGTTCAGAGCCGTGGCAAATGCGACCCAAGCAAGGTACGGCAGGAAAGCCAGTGAGGAGACCCGATCCGAGTTCCTGGCCCTAGCGATGAACACGACGATGACAATCAGCAACGCGACAATGACCACCAATGCAAACCACGGCAGTTGCAGAACGAAAAAGGTGGGGGACCACAAAAAGTTCAGCCCCATCTGTGCCCACCACAGCTTCATGACATCCGAGTTTCGATCTGCTTCGAACTGGCGCCACCCCGTCACGGCGATCAACACATAAAGCACCGTCCAAACCGGGCCAAAAATCCAGTTTGGTGGGTTGAAAGCTGGTTTAGAAAGCTGCGCGTACCAATCGCCGGGTGCGGTCAGCGTACCGATCAGGATGCCGCCCCCCAACGTGAGCGCAAGAAATGCTACGCGGATCAGCCAAGTCGACATTGTGGTAAAGCTTTCAGCAGTCCTTGGTCTTCAAGTTCACAAGCGCTTCAGAAGAGAAGGTCGCGGTAGTGGCCTCATTCGCGTCGGTATATGATACCGTGGCGCCTTCGATCTCCGACCCAGTGACGGTGATTTCGCGCTGCCCGATAGTGTCATCAACATCAATGGTAAAGGCTAGTTTGCCCCCGGCTGCGAGGGAGGCGATCTCAAGTTCAATTGTATTTTGCCCGTCCACGACCGAAGGAAGTTGACGCAATGCATCAACACCCTCAACGAATTCGAGAGGTTGGAATACCTCCACGCCCGCACCTTTTTCGGTAACGTCGAAAATCAAACGTCCGGCAGATTGCGACAAATCAATTTTGAGGGTCGAGGCTTCAACTTCGCACGTTCCGACATTGGTCAGTACAAAACTGTCCTTGGGCGCGCCTTCTATGAATCGAATCTGAACTCCGGCTTGAAGCGAGGTGGCTGCGAACAATCCGATGGTCGCCGCAAGAATGCTGGTCGGGAGCATATTTTTCTCCTTGTTAAGCGGTACGGGATATATACGCTTCGGCGGGTTTCTTGGATCAGACTTGTGCTTTTTGACCAACGTGGTTCAGCAGACAGGTACTTAAGATACTCCATCCCTATCAGAGGGATTCAGTTTATGGGCAACTACGAGGGGTTAGTTCACCGATCTTCTTGCCGAAGTTTATCCTCTCCGCATCAATCGAATAAAATAACCCGTGAACAACAGACAACTTCTAACATGGTATCGATTGGGTGCTGTCGCGTACGGCAAGTGATGCTTACCACCACTCAAAACGAGGCATTCAGATTTTTAGAGATATTGACCTGTCTCGCCTGAAGGCCTATGAGCGCCAAGCGTATGAGGCGGAGCGCCTCACACAACGGAGATTTTATGAAAGAGACCCGGGCCTAACGCCCGTTCCTGGCGAACCAAATTCAGGAACACCAACATTGATGGGCACACTCACGCGCGATGCTGAGTGTCCTTTTTGTTGTGCTTTCGTAAAATCGAGACATCCCAATGAATATCTCAAAGCACGAGCAACGTGTTTTGCACGAACTCGCCCTTGGTGGGGCGATCCACTTTGAGCGCTTGGAAAACGGAAAAGTCCATGACGTCACTTGTTATACGCGTGACGGCTATGTGCTGTCCGACTGCACCCTGAGTGTTTTCCAACGCTTGCTGAAAAAGCGCTTTATCCACTCAAAAAACGGCAACCCCTATCGCGCCTCCGCGTTGGGGATCAAATCCGTGCGCGCCCAAATGAACCAAAGATAGGAAAGAACCATGACCCAAGCAGACACCGACGCCATTATTGAAGTCCACCGGCTGGCCTTTGGAAATGAAGAAGGAGAGGACATCGCTCGGCTTGCCAAAGATTTCCTCGGCCACCCGGAAACAATTTCTATCAGTTCCGAACGCGACGGGAAGATCGTAGGCAACGTGCTGTTTACTCCGTTTAACTTCATAGATCACCCAGATGCGAACTGTTACCTGCTGGCGCCTTGCGGGGTGCTACCAGCGTATCAAGGCCATGGCGTTGGGAAAGAGATCATGGAGGCGAGCATTGAACATCTCAGTTCCGTTAGGACGGATGCGGTGTTCGTGTTGGGCGTCCCGACGTTTTACCCCAGATACGGGTTTGTCCCAACGGACAAGCAGACGCCATACCCGAATCTGATGACGGCACCAGAGGCGTGGATGGCGCTTGAGTTGACAGAAGGCTCCGTACAGCAACTGAGTGGCAAGACAAGGGCGATCCCACAGTTCATGCAATCTCATTGGTGGGACACTTCCCAACACGGGTGAAGCCC
Organism: Ruegeria sp. ABF4_144; assembly: GCF_056160045.1. Taxonomy (NCBI): domain Bacteria; kingdom Pseudomonadati; phylum Pseudomonadota; class Alphaproteobacteria; order Rhodobacterales; family Roseobacteraceae; genus Ruegeria; species Ruegeria sp. ABF4_144. Next base: position 19,179 of record NZ_JBSWWK010000001.1, on the reverse strand, counting down.
TTCCGGGACCGTCGCCGAAGACCGAAGCCCGCCCTTCAACATCGGCAGTTGAAGGGCGGGCTCGTTTCGCGTGGTATGAGTCAACGAAGCTCAAGATAGGCAACACGTCCTTAAGTCTTTCTGAATGCCGACGCCCTAGTTGCAGCTTTTGGCAACACCACTGGCTTTAGTCCGCGATCCTCAGCTCAAAAAGGTGGATCCGATGACAAGAACTGAGACTGAACACTGTGGGCACGTCCAGTTCCGGATTCCGACGGCGAAACGGGATGTGCTTAATGCGATGGTATACGAGCGCTTTGGCATGAAGCATGGGCGGTTAAGACCAAGAATTTCCTGCATCTGATTGCCGAACATCAGACATCGCAGAGGTTCGCACTGTTGAATGCCGAGATCGAACGACTGGAACAGCAAAGGCAGAGGAAGCACACGCTTTAGCAGAAGACCCAACGGCCGAGCCAATAATGCCTGCGGCCATGGACAACGAGAAGCAGTTGCAAACCGTTCGCCTTCTTCGCTTTCAAGACCGTTCGCAACCCAAATCGGACATTCATCGCCGAATTTTGCGAACTGCGACATGCGCAACCCTGCCAACTCTCTAGAAGCCAACACGAAGGTCGGCCAACAATATCTGGCGCGGCTGGCCTTCCCAATGGAAAAACCAGAACTGCTATCAGGACAAGAGCACCGCTCATGAGCGCGCAACATCGTTAAAGCCGGTATACACCCGATTTTTCAGCAGGTTGCTTAGTAGCGACTTCAATTGAGAATCATGCCAGAAACCATAGCGCTCAACCATAGCCCTAGTCCAAAAGTCAGGTGAGTAACCAAGCCACGAAGGCGCATTTTCCAAGGCTCCGGGGCTTTTGAAACGGCCACGCCCCAACCGAAGAGGGGTTGAAACACAAGCCAAGGTACAAGAACTGTTGCCAAGCCGAAGCTCAGACCTTGCCAGGCTTTCGGCTCGTGCAGAGCAGTTGGCCCAAACAGAACAGCAAACGCTATCCCAAACAGCAGACCCAGAAGCAAATGCGCAGTCCAACCCAACGCCGCCTCAGTTTTTAGGCGTGGCGTATTGCGAATGTCGGTGTGAACCAATTCACCGCGTGAAACTGATCCGACCCAACGACCGACTAAACAATAAAACCCATTTGTTGCGGTCCATCCCTGCCGGAGAATCCCGGCTAAATCGGTGAATACTGTCGCGCCCAGACCTAAGGCCGCGCCCCAAATTAACAATTCCGCGAAATTCATGTGCTTTCCTTCATCTGACGAATCCCGCAGTTTGTGTGCAACTTGAAGTCAGGATTAGGTCAACATGTTTCTTCTTGATATTGCGGAAGTCGCACAGCGCAGCGGGTGCCCACCGTCCACCCTGCGTTACTATGAAAAACGGGGCCTTATCGCTTCGGATGGCAGGCAAGGATTGCGCCGACAATATGATGATGGAGTACTAACCAGACTTGCCTTGATCGCATTGGGTCAGCGGGCTGGCTATTCCTTGGACGAAATCGCAGACTTGTTACGTCCTCAGGGCGGGAAGCTGGATCTCAGTCGCAAAAAGTTGCGCAGTCAAGCGACCAACCTGCGTAAACAAGCGCAAGAATTGGAGGCTTCTGCCGACCTTCTGGATCACATCGCCGCCTGCACCGCACCTTCTCATCTGGAATGCCCCAGATTTCAATCGCTGCTTAAGGACACACGCATCTCACGTGTTCGCTGACTCAGCCACTTGCATCTTGTTATCTTTGCTCTGCTTCCAAGCTTCCAGATTTTGCTGAACGAATTGATCAATGGAAGTTGGCAAGGAGCCGGTCAATTTGAGGACGTCGTCGGTGACACGATCCTCGGATCCGCCAGCGATTGCACCATCCATAGCAGCCAGTGTCTTTGCATATTCTTCCGGCAATCCGAGGCTCTGATGACGCTCCGCTAGCTCCTCTACAGTTAGAGGATGATGGATGATCTGCCGCCCCAATTGACTGCTTAGCGCCGCAGCAACCACATCATAAGAAATCGCTTCCGGGCCAGTGAGTATGTAGTCAGTGTTTTTGACTGATGGAGTGACCAGTAGCGCCGTTGCACAGGCTGCTATATCGCCAGCATCGATAAAGCCAACTCGGCCGTCATCTGTCGCTGTGTAGATGGCGGACTCATCGCGAATGGGATCACGGTGATGAAGCTCTGAGAAGTTCTGCATGAACCAGGTTGGACGCAGGACGGCCCATTCTGGAGCATTGGAGCGCAGCCAGGCGTGGACTGCACCCATCATAGGCCCGCCTTCTTCCAAAGAAGACGCACTGAGCAGGACGAAGCGTTGGACGCCCGCGGCAAGTGCCGCCTTAAGACCGGGCTGCATTGCTCCCAGTGAATCGACGGTGTCTGTGGGTGCTACGAGGTAGACAGCCCTGACGCCATCGAACGCATCCGTGAAAGTAGACGGATCGCTCCAATCGAACCGCAATTCATTTTTGTTGAGAGGCCTGCGTGTTCCCACGCGAGGAGCCAGACCTTTTGCACGTAGCTGTTTAACGACGCGGCTGCCAGTCTTGCCGGTGCCGCCGGTGACGAGAATGTACTTAGGCATCGATAAAGCTCCCGAGTTCGAATTTTAGTGCTTCAATTCCGCCTACGGCATTCAGCAGAACCAGTGGATTCCAGTAATCCCGGTAGTGAACGATGCGGCCATTTTTCACTTTGATCACGGAAATATAGTTTTGATCGTAGCGTCCGGCTTTGCCTTCACCTTTGCAGGAGAACTCCAACACAAAGGTTTCACCGTCTTTTACAACATGGGTGACCGCCGGGCTCATGGATTCAAAGCTGATGAGGCCTCCGGCTTTAGGCAGATAGGCTGCCATAGCGTCTCGGCCGCGAAGTTCCCGCACTGAGCCTTTCGGCGAAAACGGGAACTCGAACACGATGCCTTCGTCACACATGTCCAGGAAGTTCTCGCCTGCTTCTGCGTTGATTGCGTCTCCGAGGGCACCGCGCAGCATCGCACCAAAACTGGGTATGTTATTTGTTTCAGACATGATCTCATTACCTCTTGTTGTCCCCTTAACGGGAGGGTTGTTCTGTGAGTGGTGGCTTGGTTTAAGTCGCTTTTCCGAACTGCATGATAAGGACACCCGAGATCGACAGCACCGCACCAGTGACACGATAGAAGTCCGCTGGTCGAGGAGCGTTCCCCAAAAGACCGTTCTGGTCCAGGATGAGTGCCATCGTCATTTGTCCGGCAACAATAGCGGCAATAAAGGCGGCGGCCCCAAGGCGTGGGATCAGAACCATGGTCGCCATCACGTAAGTGACACCGATCACACCTCCTACCCACGCCCAAGGAGGAGCCGCATAAAGTGATGATAAGCTTGGCATTGTCGGACGGAGCCAAGCGACCCCGACCATCAGGCAGACGAATGAAATTCCAAATGACAACAGGGTTGCCCAGAGCGGATGACCAGCCGCACGGCTGAGCTCAGCGTTCATTCCGGCATGGACCGGTATCAAGGCCCCGCAAAGCAGAGGCGCAAACCACAGAAGTGCGATTTTCGGGTCCATCTTTTCGTCCTTTCCACAAGTGCCAAAATTGGGTTGCAGTATTTTGGAGTTTGCCTCAAAATACGTTGGAACGGTACCGTTTCGTTCTACATAAGGGAGAATCACGATGGAACGCAATAGTTCCGACGTAAAAAATTTTGATCGGCCGCGTCGGAAGCCGGCCGGGGCTGCCGTTTTGCAAGACACGGTGACGGAAGCAATCCAACGCGCCTTGTTCGAGGAATGGGCGGAAACGGGTTACTCGGCTCTACGAATGGAGCGCATTGCGGCTCGCGCAGGTGTTGGAAAGGCGGCGCTCTATCGGCGGAGCAAATCCAAGTTTGAAATGGTGACCCAAGCGGTCAAATCAGCGGCCACGAATATTACTCCAATTCCGGACACAGGTTCCTTTGAAAAGGACGTTGCCAAGCTTATGCGCAGGATGGCTGCAACTCTGCGTCATCCGCTTGTGAGACGGATTCTACCGGATCTGCATGCTGAGCACGCTCGTTCTGATGAATTGGCGGACTTGCTGGAGAGTGTGACGCGGGATCGCCGGGCCCAGGCAATGATCATGCTGGACAGAGCTATCGAGCGTGGTGAGCTGACAATAGACACAGATCGGCAAATGATCCTGGATATGTTTATCGCACCGCTTTACTGGCACGTCATTGTTCAGCATCGGCCTGTCAGATCAGTTGACATTAAACGGTTCACCAATCTGGTGCTAAGCGTATCGGAATAAACAGTAACCACATAGAAATTTGACGAATTGAGACGAAGGTCATTTCGCTGTTTTTTGGCACCGCCTAACAGCCTAGGGAACCCAATTTTGGTGGGTGATCGCATAGTTTAATGCTTCAAGATCTTCAGTCAGTTGACTGAATGAAATTGGCCCCCCCAGACATACCCTGACTGCTTCATCGGGCGATCCTGTCACCGTAAAGGCGTTGCTCGGCATGATCCCGATTTGGCGATTGGCCATGTGACTCATCACATCAGCTCGGCTGGACCCTTCCGGCAGCGTCAGCCATATATTGAATGCCTCCCGGCTACCCACAAAGTCTTGGTTGTGCATAATTTTGGCCGCCAAGCTCTGTCTGCGGTCCGCCTCCTTTCGCACGAACTTTTGCACTGCCGCGGCTGTACCATCCTCGATCCATCGCGCCATCAAAGCTGTTGTAATCGGTGATGCCATGACATTCGATGCCTGCAAGGCCCGAGTGAAGTGTGTTCTCGACAGGCCTGACGGAACCACCGTGAGTGCCAGCCTCAAACCAGCGCCAAGGCACTTCGAGAGACCCGCGATGTACCACCCCAATTCGGGAATCTGCTGTGAGATAATTGGCGGCGCATCCGAAGACACAAAGCGACATGCGTCGTCTTCAATCAAAGGCACGCCATGCTTTCGCAAAACGGACGCGATCTGCTCACGCCTCTCCATTGGAATTGTAAGCGTCAGGGGGTTTTGCAGCGTTGGATTCAGATACAAAGCAGTGGGCGCATATTCTCGAATGGCCGCATCCAGCTCATCAGGGAGAATACCGCTGCCGTCTGACCTTACGCCAACAAGCCGAATGCCAAGTTGAGCGCCTATGGCACGAATACCGGGATAGGTCACACGCTCACATATCACGGTATCCCCAGGCTTGGTGAGCAGCGTCAGGATCGACAGTAGGCTGGCATGTGCGCCAGGAGTGATTGCCAAATGATCTGCGGTAACGTCGATACCATTGATGTTCATCCAACGCGCCGCAGTTTCCCGGTCCTGCCGGCTGCCGATTATGGACTGATAGCGAAGCAGAGGAACAAGGTTTGCGGCAACATGCGTGAGGCCCTGCTCCATGCGGGCCACAAGAGCCGGATCGTCTGGCTCCGGGGGCATGTTCATGTTCGGATCTTCTTCCAAAGCACGGCGTGGATCTGCTTTTTCTGAGGTTTCTTCTGGTTTCCGGATGAACGAGCCCCGCCCGACAAAGGTGTCGATATACCCTCGTTTCGCAGCCTCAGAGTATCCGCGTGACACGGTTGTGAAATCCAAACCAACTAGCTTGGCGACGCTACGTTGAGGCGGAAGCCTGTCACCTGCATCAAGAACACCTGTTTCTACATCATGCCTGATCGCTTCCGCGATCTGGATGTAGAGTGGCTTTCCGTCGTCGCGCAGATTCGGTGCCCATAACTTCAAGACTTTGCTCCACTCAATAAAGGAGATTGTGCCTGTCTCTTTTACTTTTTTTATAAGTAATAATCAACAATTTATCTCACACTCTGCCAAATTGATTGGCTATTGATTGCATTTTGTTTGGAATTGAACTATCTGAGGCGCAACAGAAGGAGATCAAAGATGTCCGAACTTGCGATTGACGCCCACGACGACAGTGAAGAGCGCCCCATCAAGCCCGCGATCATGAATGGGATGCGCCTCAAGTGCCCAAAATGCGGGGAAGGCAAACTGCTGCATAGCTACATCAAAGTGAACGATGAGTGCGCGAATTGCGGTTTGGATTTAAACCATCAGCGCGCCGATGATGGTCCGGCCTATCTTACGATCCTGATCATTGGCCACCTTATGGGGTTCGCGTTGCACATCGCCTGGGTTACCTGGAGACCAGAACCCTGGGTCTTGGCTTTGAGCATGTCTGTGATCGCAGTTGCAGGTGCCTTGGCACTGCTGCCAGTCATGAAGGGCCTGATTGTCGGATACCAATGGGCCAAACGAATGCACGGGTTTTAGCCAGCCTACGATTGCAGGCTGGCCACACGCCTGTGGCTTGTTTCTACTGCCAAGCTTCGAGGTCATGTTGAACGAATTCAGCAATTGAAGCTGGAGTGTTACCGGTCAGACTCTGAACGTAATCGATCAGGCGAGCCAGCCCTCCCAATGAATTCTCAGCCCTTTCAAAGAAAGGATTCCTTGATGGATTTGGACTATTTTTCACTTGAAGCGACAGGAAAGACGATTGCAGATCTCACATCTGCCGCGTCACTTATTCCTGCGAGGACCGCTGTGAATGTGGCCTGGCTGAACGATGAGGATGATTACGACAGGCTGCGAACGGTGCGCCGGATCGACGATGCCGGACTATTGCCGGTGCCGATATTTGCAGCTCGACGCCTTCAATCAAAAAAGCACTTGTTTGACCTGACCGAAAAACTCCGGTTTGCCGGCACTCAAGAACAAGTCATGGTCGTTGGCGGCGACCCATCAGATGCGTCGGGTCCATTCAACAACACGATGGATCTCCTCCGAACGGAGTGGTTAGAAAAATACGCGATCAAGAGGGTCACATTGCCGGGTTTTCCAGAGGGAAACGCAGCCACGGGTTATCGTTCAGACGTAGCCCCACTGGAGCAAAAGGTAAAACTTTTGGAGTCCTATGGATGCAGTGTGAGCATAACCACTCAACTTGCCTTTGATCCAAGCAGAATTCTCAACTGGATAAGCCAGCTTCGAAACGCTGGTGTTAGCCAGACCATCCAAATTGGATTACCTGGACCGGCTAAAAAAGATCGCCTGCTCAGATTTGCACGCTCATTTGGGGTATCGGCTGGCGGACTTAACAACGTGAGTGACACCGTGGACGGGATCGTTGATTTTTCCCGTCTGGTCCGTTTGATCGAACAAGGATTACAACGACGAAATCTAAAAGATGTCGCGATTCACCTTTATCCCTTTGGTGGCACGAAGGCTGCCGTTGAGTGGCTTACTGAAATTAAGGCGCGACAACCGCAGGACACTTCGAGCAAACTACTGGCATGAGGCAATACCAGATGTAAGAAAGGCCGACCCATTGAGGTCGGCCATGATAGTTTTCGAGAGAGCTTCTTCTAATTGTTGAGGGCATCACGCCGCCAGAGCGACCGAATCCTTTCCGGCAGGGATCCGAAGTGGGCACCTACTGTTGGTGACGGCTTTCCAGATTGCCTGAACGACATCCTCGGAGAAGGTGAATTCTTTCCCTTCGGCATTCATGAAGGCCGCCATGGTCTGATCAACGAACGGCTTGTAGTCTTGAGGCGTTTCATTGGCTTCTGACATCAGTGCCATTGCGTTCTTACCAAAGTTCGTTGTTGGGGCCTGACCCGGCAACACGATATGGGCGCGAATGCCAAGAGGTGCCAGTTCAAGGGCAAGACATTCGGTGAAGGCGTTCACCGCTGCTTTGCTGGCCGTGTAGACCGAAGCCAACGGCAGTGGTTTGAGTGTGACGCTGGAAGAGACGTTCACGAACACCCCTGATCCCTTGGCGCGCATTTGCGGCAGCACGGCACGGACCATTTCCATGGTACCAAACGTGTTGGTCTCAAATATCCGACGCAGGTTATCTTCTGATGTGCCTTCAAAAGGGGAAAGCCAGCCCACGCCTGCATTGTTCACCAAAGCGTCGATGGGGCCAGCAGCTTTCACAGCCTTTGCGATACTTTCGCTGTCCGAGATATCCAACGGCAGGATCGTCAAACGATCAGAGGCCGGGAATAGTGCTTCATCTGGCTTGCGCATGGTCGCGACTACCGACCATCCCTGCTTAAGGAAGAAGCGCGCTGTCTCCAGTCCAAACCCCGAAGAACATCCTGTGATCAACACGGTATTCATGACGTTGTCTCCTATTCATTGATGTCTTGAACGTAGACGACGCAAGTCGTATTACATATAATCAATAATCCACCTTTTGTTACCAAAAGTCCAAAATGGCTGATCCATTCTCTGAACTCATCTCACTCCTTCAGCCGAAGGCCTCTTATTCGAAACTGGTTCATGCGTCGGGGCCGTTTCGGGTGCATCGTGAGGATGTAAATGAGGCCTTCTACTGTTTTCTACTTGCGGGACGTGCGTGCCTAGAGGTCGAAGGGAAAGAACCTTTGGCTTTATATGCAGGTGACTTTGTGCTGATCCCTGCGGTCAAATCCTTCACCTTCTCAAGCGTGGATCCTCCGCCGCTTGATGATTTGGCCAACCACCCGGTGGAGAGTGAAGACGGAGTATTCAGGCTTGGGTCAATTGAAGGGGAACCAGAGGTCCAGCAATTGGTAGGCCATTGCACCTTTACCAGCCCGGACACCGATCTTCTGATCTCGCTGCTCCCTGACGTTGTTTTTGTCCGCGGTGAAGGACGGTTGGCTGCCCTCACGGGGCTTGTTCGCGACGAGGCGCGTGCAAACAGACCAGCGCGGGATGTGATCGTCGAGAACCTATTACAGGTATTACTGATTGAAGCCTTCCGATCCAGCGCGGATACAGCTCCAGCTACGGGCCTTTTGCGTGGATTAGCAGATAAGAGAATTGGCTCCAGCCTACGAGCCATGCACTCTGCCCCGGCGCATGGTTGGACTGTTCAAGCTCTTGCAACAGAAGCCGGGCTATCTCGATCTTCTTTCTTCACACGGTTTGAAGGGGTCATGGGAATGCCCCCAATGAGTTATTTGCAGAACTGGCGGATGACACTGGCAAAGCATATGCTTCGAGCCGGCGATCTAAGCATTGCCGAAATCTCTGCCGAGATCGGGTATGGGTCGTCCAGTGCCTTCAGTACGGCATTTTCCCGCTATGTCGGATGCCCTCCCGCGCGTTACTCAAAGACAAATCTGCTGGAAGCTTCGGGCTAAGAGCTTCAAACGACGCCGCCATTGGCGCGAAGTGTTTGCCCATTAATCCAACGGCCATCGGGCCCGGCCAGAAGCGAAACAGCTGCAGCGATGTCTTCGGGTGTTCCGAGCCGCCCAAACGGGTTCATCATTTTGATGTTCTCAATCACCGCCTCAGGCTTGCCAGTTATGAATAGGTCCGTCCCGACCGGCCCAGGCGCAACAGCATTCACGGTGATGCCACGTGAGCCCAATTCTTTGGCCAGCACATGAGTCATTGCTTCCACTGCGGCTTTTGTCGCCGCGTAGATTCCGTATGTCGGCTGATAGAGACCCACCACGCTTGAGGACAGGCTAATGATCGCGCCACCTTTGTTCATGCGGTTGGCGGCCTCGCGCATGCCGCGAAAGACACCTCCAATGTTGACGACGCAGTGCGCCTCGAAATCGGTATCCGATGTAGAAGCAACCTTGCTCAGGCGCATAATTCCCGCGTTGTTAACCAGAACATCGACAGAACCGAATTCTTGTTCAGCCGCATCGAACAATCGCGGCATGCAGAATGCTTCGGAGATATCACCCTGGACCGCGACTGCTTGGCCGCCTGCTTTTTTGATAGCGTCTACAACCTCGTTCGCTCCGGCTTCATCACTCGAATAATTGGCAATAATTGCATGACCATCCCGAGCGAGGCGGAGTGCGATGGCTGCACCAATTCCCTTGCTTGCGCCGGTTACAATTGCAGTTCGTTGACCGTGTACCATGTCAATCTCCTTTCTATATGCAGCGAAGATAGACAAGGAGGCGTTCCAGATAATCATCCTTGTTTTGGACTTTTAATTCGATAAAAGCGAACAATGATCGATAGACTTGAAACCATGCGGTTATTTATTCGCGTCCTGGAACGTGGGAGCTTCACAAAGGCAGCTGCTGACCTGAACATTCCACGGTCTACCGCAAGTGAAGCCATCCAAAGGCTGGAGCGTGATTTGGGAAGTCGACTGCTGGATCGCACAACCCGCCACGTGGCCCCAACGCCAGATGGGCAGGCCTTTTACCAAAGATGCGCGTCAATTCTGGCTGATCTGGAAGAAGCTGAGGGAGCACTGCGCGGGCACGAACCGTCAGGTCTGCTGCGCGTCGATGCTCCCGGCACTCTGACGCGGGTTTTTCTGCTGCCGCACCTGGCTGAATTTTTCGCGACTTACCCCAAGATCTCACTTCAACTCGGTCAGACAGAGCGGCTGGTGGACCTGGTGCGCGAAGGGGTCGATTGCGTCATCCGCGCAGGTATTCCTGATGACAGTGGTATGATCACACGGCACCTGACCGATCTCCCCGAAATCACCTGTGCCAGTCCAGAGTATCTGGCCGAGTTTGGCACCCCCACGTCGGTAGAAGATCTCAAAGGTCATCAGATGGTCGGCTTTCTGTCTTCGCGAACAGGCACAGTAATGCCGCTGGAGTTTAAGCTCGGAGACAAGCTTAAGGAAGTTTCGTTACCGGCGTTGGTCACCGCAAACGACGCTGACACGGTGCATCATTTGATCCGAAGCGGGTTCGGAATGGCTCAAGCGCCGAAGTATCGTTTTCTGGAAGACTTGGAAGATGGACGCCTTGTGGAAGTCTTGCCGGATATGCCGCCACCCCCAACCCCGCTGGCTGCGTATTACCCACAAAACCGACAACTCTCACCGCGCGTTCGGGTTTTCCTCGATTGGATCGTTCGCATTTTCGACAAGGCCGCGCTTTGACCAAATGTCTAAGGCCGTCCGCTCGACTTTGCAAAGTCAGCTTTCTGCGCATCACTAACCTTACAGGCACGCACTCGCTTTGAAAGATCGCAAGGTGCTGCGGTCTGACCAAGAAAGACTCGCTTGGGCCATGCGGAGCTTTGCATGATCCGAGCAGGTCCAGCTTGCACCAATGTGTCACCGCCCGAGCCTTCCAAACCGTTAACTTCGCACCATCATTTGCAGTTCAGTCCAACGAGTGCCATTCTAACCTGAGAAGTTCTTCACCAACATATTTCTGGAACCTGAAATCACCGAGCTGGACATCCTGATTTTCCGATGCAGCAGCGACAGAACCTGCATAAATCAGATGAATGAGTTTCTTCAGAGCCGTCTTGTCTGTTGTTCGTTTAGCCACTCTCTTGATGAAGTAGACGCCAAATGACCCGGATGGAAGCCATTGAATTCTCTCTCAATCACGTGAGCCACTGTATCCTTAAATACATCGTATTCGGGTTAGGGAGGCCCTTTGCGGGATTGAGCACCGCAAAGAGCCATAACAGCAACACCAACGCCAAAAACTGATTGAATTCATCGCTAAGGCAGACAATCGCACAGCGCCAAACTATGGGCAAACTACGCAAACTTATGAGGTGTGCGAAGTGTTATACGCACACCTACACCGGATCAGAAATCCAGATTCTCGACGCTCAGGGCGTTTTGCTGAATGAACTCGCGGCGCGGCTCGACCACGTCACCCATCAACTTGGTGAACAGGTCATCCGCTTCGACCATATCGTCCACCCGGACCTGCAACAGCGTGCGGGCATCCGGGTCCAACGTGGTTTCCCATAGCTGATCCGGGTTCATCTCGCCCAGACCTTTGTAGCGCTGCAGGGACAGGCCCTTTTCACCCTCTTCCAGAATGGCGCGCAGCAGGTCCAACGGGCCGTGTATCGCTTGCATACGGTCACGACGAACCAATGTGGCCGGAGTGTTGTAGACCTCTTGCAGACTCTGCGTGAAGCTGCCGGTTTTGCGTGCCTCGCCCGAGCGCAGCATCGGGCCGTCCAGCGTGCGGACCTCTTCAACGCCGCGCAGGATGCGGGCCAGGCGGATGCCATGATCCTGGGTGATGCGACCTTGCCAGCCGCGCTCGTATTCCAACGCGATCAGGTCCAAACGGGCGGCGACCTTATCGGCAACCCCTTGCAGGTCAGCGTCCACCGCGCCCGGCACAAAAGCACCTGCAACAGCAGCCTGTTCCAGAATGTGCCGGGGGTAATGGGTCGGGAAAGCGTCCAGCACACGTTTCAGCTGGCGTGCTTCGTCGACCACGCGGGTCAGGTCCTGACCAATGATTTCCTCGCCCGAGCCGAGTTTCAGCACAGCCCCTTCGACGCCCTGATTGATCAGGTAGTCATCCAGAGCAGCTTGATCCTTCAGGTAAACCTCTGATTTACCACGAGAAACTTTATACAACGGCGGCTGCGCGATATAGAGGTACCCGCCCTCGATCAGCTCTGGCATCTGCCGATAGAAGAAGGTCAGCAGCAGGGTACGGATGTGTGCGCCATCCACGTCCGCATCGGTCATAATGACGATCTTATGGTAGCGCAGCTTTTCGATGTTGAACTCATCGCGACCAATGCCGGTGCCCAGCGCCATTACAAGATTTCCGATCTCCTGCGACGACAGCATTCTGTCAAACCGCGCGCGTTCGACGTTCAGGATTTTCCCGCGCAGAGGCAGTACGGCTTGCGTCAGCCGGTCCCGACCGGTTTGCGCCGAGCCGCCCGCAGAGTCACCCTCGACAAGGAAGACTTCGGTTTTGGACGGGTCTTTTTCGGAACAGTCTTTCAGCTTACCGGCAAGATAATTCACATCCATCGCCGTCTTGCGGCGGGTCAGTTCACGCGCCTTACGGGCGGCTTCACGGGCCAAAGCGGCCTCGATGATCTTGCCAACGATCCCCTTGGCCTCGTTCGGGTTTTCCTCGAACCATTCGGCCAACTTTTCGTTCATCAGACCTTCTACCGCCGGGCGGACTTCGGACGAAACCAGCTTGTCTTTGGTCTGCGACGAGAATTTCGGGTCCGGCACTTTGACCGACAACACACAGGTCAGACCCTCGCGCGCGTCATCGCCAGTGAAACTGACCTTTTCCTTCTTCGCGATCCCGCTGGACTGCGCGTAGTTGTTGATCGTCCGGGTTAGCGCGCCGCGGAAACCGGCCACGTGCGTCCCACCATCCCGCTGCGGGATGTTGTTGGTGAAGGGCAAAACCGTCTCGTGGTAGCTGTCATTCCACCACATGGCGATTTCAACGCCGATATCGTCGCGCTCACCCTTGATATAGATCGGCTCCGGCATCGCAGGAGTCTTGGAGCGGTCGAGGTACTTGACGAACTCTTTGACACCACCTTCATAGAACAGCTCGGTCTCAAGACGCTCCGCCGGGCGTTCGTCAATCAGGATGATCCGTACGCCCGAGTTCAGGAAGGCCAGCTCACGCAGGCGCTTTTCAAGCGTCTCAAACGAATATTCGAGGTTAGAAAACGTATCGGTCGAGGCCAGAAAGCGCACTTCGGTTCCGGTACGGTCGCCGCATTCTTGGACCACCTTCAGGTGTTCCGCCGTCTCACCGCCCTCAAAGCGCGCCACGTGTTCTTTGCCGTTACGCCAGACGCGTAGTTCCAGCCAATCCGACAACGCGTTCACAACCGAGACGCCCACGCCATGTAGGCCGCCGGACACCTTGTACGAATTACTGTCGAACTTACCGCCCGCGTGCAGCTGTGTCATGATGACTTCGGCGGCCGAGACACCTTCTTCGGGGTGAATATCCACCGGAATCCCACGCCCGTTATCGCTTACCGACACGCTGGAATCGGCGTGGATTTTGACGGTCACATGGTCGGCATGACCGGCCAGAGCTTCGTCAATTCCGTTGTCCACAACCTCGTACACCATATGGTGCAGACCCGAGCCATCGTCCGTGTCCCCGATATACATACCCGGACGTTTGCGGACTGCTTCTAAGCCTTTGAGAACTTTGATGGAATCAGCGCCGTATTCTTGTGGTGCCTGTGCGTCTTCGGACATGCCGTTAGTACCTATATTATTTTGGTAACTTATACGTTTTCTGGTGGGGAATGTCACGCGCTCCCCCAATATTTTGTGGTTCTGATCTGGTTTATTTGCGGATCAAAGCCGATCAAGATCAGCCGCGATATCCTCGGCGATTTCCGTTGCGTTCACATCGTCGCGTTCGGCGGATAATCGCAGCCCCAGAAGGTCGGATTGATAGCGCGCGGCAAGGCGATCAGTGTCGTGAGCCGGCCCAATCTCTTTGGCCTGTTGCGCGCGGCGAAACAGATCCGCAAAGCAGGTTTTCATTGCAGCCATATGGGCGCGGGCCTGACCTGCCAGTTCATGATCCCTGGCCTGCAGCTCGGCATATGTCTTGGCCAACATACAGGCTTTGCTCGGCAGGCCGGACGACTCGATTACACGGCGCGGCTGAGCCTTGAGCGCACCGAGCGGGCCTAATTCCTCTGCCAGCGCCATCATGTTGGCGACCCCGTCCTGCGCATACCGCTCCAGCGCCAGAGCATAGAGCGCATCTTTGGACCCGAACGCCGCGTAAAAGCTGCCAGGCTTCAATTTCAACTCACGCTCCAGATCCTTCAGCGACGTCCCGGCCCAGCCGTGATGCCAGAAAATGTCACGGGCCTGCGCAATCAGCGCATCGCGGTCATAGGAAGGTTTGCGGGGCATCAACTTCACCAATTCTTGAACGTTCACTCAAATATATACTTGAGCGATCACTCAATAAACCCTAAATACGACTCATCGCGCCAGAAGCAGGAGTTTTGACATGGCTAATTTCCCATCACATGACCTCGAAACCGCGCCCGAAGGGTCCAAACCGCTGTTGGAAAAATCTCAGGCCGCCTTTGGCCGCCTGCCCGGCCTGCACAAAGTGATGGCCGAAAGCCCGCAACACCTTGAGGGCTATCAGGTTCTGCACGGCCTGTTCATGCAGACCGACTTTGACAATGATGAGAAAACCGTCGTCTGGCAGACCATCAACGTGGAAAACGAATGCCACTATTGCGTGCCCGCCCATACCGGCATCGCCAAGATGATGAAGGTGTCGGATGAGATCACCGAGGCCCTGCGCAACGAAACCCCGCTGCCGTCGCCCAAGCTTGAGGCGTTGCGCACGTTCACCCTGCAAGTGATGGAAACCCGCGGCAACCCGACCGAGGAACAGCTGCAGGCGTTCTTTGACGCAGGCTATTCGCACCGCGCGGTGCTGGACGTGGTTCTGGGCCTGGCGCAGAAAACCATGTCGAACTACGTCAACCACATGGCGAAAACCCCGGTCGACGAGGTTATGCGCGGATTCCTATGGGAGCGCAAAGTCAGCGAACCCGCCTAAGCGGATACGACCGAGCCCTCAAAGCCATCACTCACGATCAACGTTTGGGCTCGGTCAGTTAATTCCGCAAACAACTCAGGCCCGGTGCCCGTCATCCAGGCCTGAGCCCCAAGCGCGCATATCTCGTCATACAGTGCTGCGCGCCGCCCGGCATCCAGATGCGCGGCCACCTCATCCAACAACACGATAGGCGGTGCGCCTACTATCCCCGCCAGCGCCCGTGCGTTGGACAGGATCAGAGACACCAGCAGGGCCTTTTGCTCTCCGGTCGAACAGTCCTTGGCCGGAACCCCTTTGGCGGCGAACACCCCGTACA
This sequence comes from Ruegeria sp. ABF4_144, assembly GCF_056160045.1. Taxonomy (NCBI): domain Bacteria; kingdom Pseudomonadati; phylum Pseudomonadota; class Alphaproteobacteria; order Rhodobacterales; family Roseobacteraceae; genus Ruegeria; species Ruegeria sp. ABF4_144. Next base: position 3,563 of record NZ_JBSWWK010000001.1, on the reverse strand, counting down.
AGTCTGACCGATGCGGCCCGACCAACGTACGCCCCGCAGCCAGATCGCGGAATCGGCTTTCGTTTAACGCCTCGCGCAGATCTTCAGCAGTTTCAGGCATCGTCCCTTCGGTCTGTATCAGTTCAAGATCAGCTGACGGGAAAGCGGTCTCTGCCTGTTCCTGCGCCGTGCGCAGATGATCCAGCGCCGCCAAGCGTGCGGCGTGAATGCGGTGACCGGTCTCAGACATCTGCCCCTCAAGCGCGGCATACCAATGCGCGTCTCGCACCTGCTCTTTCAACAGGCGGTTCCGTTCGCGCATCGATTTTTCATAGGTCAGAGACGCCTCGGCATGGGTCGGATCAAAGCTCAGCGCAATGCGGTCCAAAAAACGCCGCCGCCCCTCGGCCCCCTCGATCCACAGACGATCCATCGAGGGGATCAGCCAGACCACCCGCGCCAGCTTGCCCAGATCGATCTGACTGGCCGCCTTGCCGTCAATCCGAACCTGGCGAGCCGCGCCGCCCTCGGACCATGTTTCGATCTCGTACTTTTGCCCCTGTGCGTTCAGCAGGCCGGACAGCTTCCAGCCCAGCGCCTCGGGCCGTCTTGTCATCTCGGCCGCGCTGGCCCGGCGCATTCCGCGACCGGGTGAGAACAGCGACACTGCTTCAAGGATATTGGTCTTCCCGGCCCCGTTCGGCCCATGGATCGCCACTGGTCGCCCATCCAGAGACAGCCGCGCCAGTTTGTGGGACCGGAAATGCGAAACCGTAAGCTCGGTCAGGGCCAAAGTCATGACCCCTCCCTTCCGTTAAGGATCACCCCGCAGGGTCGATCAGACGCGCATCGGCATGACAACATAGACCGCGCTTTGGTCATTGCCTTCGCGCATCAATGTCGGGTCACCGGCCGAATTGAACAGGAACACCGCATTTTCACGGTCCACCTGTGAGGCAATCTCCAGCAGGTATTTGGCGTTGAAGCCGATCTCCAGCCGCTCATCACCGTAAGCCACGGCCAGTTCTTCCTCGGCGGCGCCGCTGTCCGGCGCATTGACCGAAAGAACCAGCTTATCCGCGTCCAGTTGCAACTTGACCGCGCGCGAGCGCTCCGACGAAACGGTGGCGACCCGGTCCACGGCTTGCGCAAATTCGGCCGCGTCCACTTCCAACTGACGGGTGTTGCCTTGCGGAATGACGCGCGTGTAGTCGGGGAAGGTGCCGTCGATCACTTTCGAGGTCAGTGTGATATCGGGTGTTGCGAAACGGATTTTGGTTTCGCTCACCGAAACAGCAATGTCCATCTCATCATCGTCCAGTAGCTTGCGCAGTTCGCCCACAGTCTTACGCGGCACGATCACGCCCGGCATGTCGGCGGCACCGTCCGGCAGGTCCGCATCGATGCGGGCCAGACGGTGGCCATCGGTGGCCACGCAACGCAGCACCTTGCCGCCTTCGGATCCGTCGGCCACATGCATGTAGACACCGTTCAGGTAATACCGGGTCTCTTCGGTCGAGATGGCAAACTTCGATTTGTCGAATAGCCGCCGCAGCAACGCCGCGGATGCGGTGAAATTCGACTGATACTCCGAGGATGCCATAACCGGGAAATCTTCTTTCGGCAGCGTCGCCAGCGAGAAGTTCGACCGGCCCGCCTCAACCGTTAGACGACCTGCGGCGCTGTCGGCGGTCAGAGTCACCAATGCACCGTCCGGCAATTTACGCACAATCTCATGCAGGGTAGTTGCTGCAACCGTCGTAGCGCCTGCCTTTTCAACCTGCGCCGGAGCCTTGTCGACCACTTCGATATCCAGGTCAGTGGCGCGGAACATGGCTTCGTTGCCTTCGGCCTCGATCAGCACGTTGGCAAGTATGGGAATGGTGTTGCGGCGTTCGACAACAGATTGGGCCTGGGAAACGGCCTTGAGAAGGGTGCCGCGTTCGATGCTGATCTTCATACCCTCAATTCCTCTGACTTGCGTGCCGACATGGGCGGGACTGGCACGTTAGCGGTTCCACCCTGAGGCACAAGGATTTTTTACGGTTTTCTGGGTCGGAACGCCCAATGCGTCAAGGGCCGCGTGGCCGCGTGGGCACAGTTCCTGAGCAACCGTGGATAATTGCGCACAAAAAAGCCCCGGGCACGATGGTCCGGGGCAATTCCTGAGAGGCTTGAGGTAAGTCTCAGGCTTCCAGCGCGCGGCGCAGCATTTCCACGTCTTCGGCGATCTGGCCGTCAGTGGTTTTCAGCTCTTCAATGCGCTTGACACCATGCATGACAGTGGTGTGGTCACGCCCGCCAAAGCGGCGGCCGATCTCAGGAAGCGAGCGGCTGGTCAGTTGCTTGCACAGATACATCGCCACCTGACGCGGGCGGGCATAGGACCGCAGGCGCTTGGGGCCGATGATGTCCGAAAGGCGGATGTTGTAGTAGTCCGAAACTTTGCGCTGAATCTCTTCGACGGTGATCTTGCGTTCGGACGCGCGCAGCACGTCGGCCAAACAATCCTGCGTCAACTCCATGTCGATTTCACGACCTACCAGAGAGGCAAAGGCGAACAGACGGGTCAGGGCACCTTCAAGAACGCGGACGTTGGTTGAAATGCGATGAGCCAGAAACTCCAGCACGCCATCAGCAATGGTCAGGTCGGGGTATGTATTGCTGTATTGCTGCACCTTGTTCTGCAGGATACCCAGGCGCAGTTCGTAGTCGGTGGGGTGCAGGTCGACGACCAAGCCGCACTGCAGGCGCGATTTCACGCGGTCTTCCAAATCTTTGATCTCGCCAGGGGCGCGGTCAGCCGAGATGATGATCTGTTTGTTCTGGTCTACCAGCGCATTGAAGGTGTGAAAGAACTCTTCCTGGGTGGAGTCCTTGCCGGCAATGAACTGCACGTCATCCACCATCAGCACATCGACCGAACGGAACAGGTGTTTGAAATCCATCATCCGGCGTTCCCGCAGGGCGCGCACAAAGCGGTACATGAACTGCTCTGCGGACAGGTACAGCACGTTCAGTTCGGGGCGCTTAGTTTTCAACTCCCATGCGATGGCGTGCATCAGGTGGGTTTTACCCAAACCTACGCCGCCATACAGCACCAACGGGTTGAAGGTGACGGGACCACCTTCCGAAACACGGCGCGCAGCTGCATGGGCCAGTTCGTTGGGCTTGCCGACCACAAAGCTGTCAAAGGTGAAACGGGCGTCCAAAGGCGCAGCCTGCAGTGATTCCAGCGCGTCATTTGCAGACTCGGACTGCTGCGAGAAAGATTGGGGCTGCGGCGTGTCCTGCACAACTGAGACCGCAGGCTCGGAGTCCGTGGACGGGCGCACTGGTGAATTGGCGGCGACGCGGAAGGCCAGTCGCTGAACCGATTCCCCAGCGGTGTTCATCTCATACAGAATGAGATCCGCAAAATTTTGGCTCACATAGTTGCCCATGAAATTCGTCGGAACCGAGAACACCGCCACACCGTCCTGCAACTCTTGGAATTCTAGAGGTTCAATCCAGGTGGTATAGTTGTTCTTGCCGACCGCCTTGAGCAATTTGTTACGCAGTTGTCCCCATTTTTCTTGTGTCAT